>NZ_CP014470.1:0-2770466 GCF_003991075.1 Thiomicrospira sp. S5
GCTGGCGCTGTCATCGACCGCTACCGGAACGGCATTGATTAATGCGCTGTCTTGTCCCGTATTAGAAACGTTTCCAAACTGATCTTTTAAGACCGCTTCGACGGTAATATTTTCGCCTTCTCCGGGGTTAGCGAAACTAGTCAAAACCTGACCATTGGCAATATCGGAGGATGTCAACACGATATCCGTACTGGAAACCCCATCTGAAACGGTGATGGTATCACCGGCCACCGCTCCATTTGGCAGACCAATAGCAACATTAATATCACCACTGAGCTCTGCTGTCGTAATGCGTCCATCATTGTCAGCATCTTCTGTAATGGTGACCACCGGCGCACTGTTATCGGAACCGGCTTGCGTATCCACAAAGTAAAACTCCGTAGAAATCGCTGTCCCTTGCATACCATTATTATCGGTGACCGTAGCGGAAGCTTCGATTCTGTGATCGCTATCGGCGGTAAATTCGGAACCTGGAATATCGATGGCATAGTTTCCATTACCGTCAATCACGCCGTAATATTCATTCCCATTGACGGTTAGTGTGATGTTTCCAGATGCGATATTGGGTGCAGCAACACTCCCTGTCACAGTAATAATGCCGCTCGCTTCTGTCATATTCACAACGGAGTCAGACGTAATTCTGTCGATATCGAGAATAACCGGCACTTCATAAGTATTATCGGTAGCCGCCTCACGGAACGACACGCCTGTTGCTTCCTGACCGGTTGTTTGAGTATCAAATCCAGATGTGACGTCCCCAGTCACCAGTTCATGCTGAACAATGTCGGCTTCCTGGCTGGATGAACTGATGCCGGTTTCCTCACCGGCCGCCGTCTCTTCAATATCATCAAAGTTGCCGGCCAATACTTTCTCGATGACCTGCTGAACGTCTTCATCCGTGGCTTGAGCGTCTTCAATCGCCGCAATTCCGGTGACGTCTTCGTCCAGTTTCAGCGTGGTGTTACGCCCTAACGACAGGGTTTGCCCATTCGCCAGGTTGATAAGGATGGCGCCTTGCGGGCCGGTCTGAATAATTTGATTGGCGGCAAGTTGCATCCCTTCTGACACAGGCGTGTTCTGCCCACCGTCGCTTTGTTGAATGACAACGTTGCCTTCCACAGACTCCACCACACCCACGATGCTCGTCAAATTTTGTTCAGCCATAGCGCAAATCCTTGATGATTTTTGTTTCTATATAGATTTTTCTGACCATAGAGTAAGCGATTTAAGCTGGAAAACATACTGTACCTAGGGTCATATTTATCCAAATATGTTAATTTCCTAACGAAACAAATACTTACTGGACTTTTTCTGTTTTTTAACTATAATGAAATCAAAGAGTTACTTTATCGAACACCCTTAATGGATTTAAGGAGGTCATTATGAACAACGTCAACCCCGCACTCGCCTCGGCGACTCAAGCGCTTTATACGCAGTCGAACGGCTTGACGGACGTTTTGGCGAAAGAGCCGAAAGTGACCGATAAAACCACGGCCGAAACATCTTCCGCCAATAACACGACGGTGACTTTGTCGGATCAATCAAAAGCACAAGCCGTCGATTACCGTGATTTGGTGAAAAGCCAGACGGTGAACGATATGCAATCGGTCGAAGACGCGCCAATCGATGCGAACCAAGCGACTAACAACTTGAGTTCCGCATCCGACTTACAATTGCGCGCCAACTACATGGCCTCACAAGACGAGATTCCGGTTTAACCGGAATCAAACCGAAAACCGCCAGGCCTGGCGGTTTTTCATAGTGGACACACTTCCTTCAAGAGTCCTTCATACTTCTTCAAGCTTATCGAATTGACCTAAATCATTGAAAGCAATAAACTGAACTCAAGCTTAATGAAAAGGACGACGTTAAGTTGGTTTTACCCTTAAAACCTCAAAATTAATTGTGATTCAAAATGGTCTCCTCAGCTTTTTGAATCCGCTCCTCAGATAGAACGAAGCGCGATATTGACCCTATCGCGCTTTTTTTTGTCTAAAATAAACCCTCACCTCCCTTTTCAACGAGGCATTGCTTATGAAAACGGTTAACGGAAAACCTTATCGTCACGGGCACGGCACCGATGAACAACACCGCCAAGACCAGGCCCTCTTCTCAAAACTCTTGGAACACCACCAAGCCTTAGCCCGCGAGACTGAACGACTGGAAAACGGCATTATTGCCCGCACCACCAGCGACGACCCGGAACTGGCAACCGTACTACAGGCGCATGTTGAAGGCATGGAAAAACGCTTTGGCATGGGGCGCGCCATCCGCTCCTGGGACCCGCTGTTCGCGGCCTTATTCGAATATAAAGATCAGATCCGAATGGAATATCGCGCGATTGAAAACGGTGTGGAAGCGAAACTGACCGCCGACGACCCAAAATTGATCGAGCTGATTCATAGCCACGATCTTACCTTGCACGGCTTTGTTGACGAAGGGTTTGAAGCCGGCAAACGGGAAAGCCCCAAACCGGACTGGTTGAAATAAACGCTTGAAAGGCGCGTCATCGTCCCTATTAAATGAGAAATTAACCTTATCGAGCGCGCTTAAGCGAACTTTTTTAGAGGAATCCAACGATGATTATCATGTGCCCACACTGCGGCGGACTTAACCGCATTCCAGACGAAAAACTCTCTGAATCGCCCAATTGCGGAAAATGCAAACACCCCGTCTTCACCGGCCAGCCGGTGGAAATGACCGGCCAGCAATTCCTGCGCGCTTTGCAAAAAACCGACCAACCGTTGGTGGTCGATTTCTGGGCACCTTGGTGCGGCCCGTGCAAAATGTTCGCGCCCACCTTTTCTCAGGCCGCGGCCCAATTGGAACCCCATGCCCGCTTGGTGAAAATCAATACCGAAAATGAACAACAGGTGGCCGCTCAGTTCAATATTCGTTCCATCCCGACCTTGGCCATTTTCAAAAACGGCCAGGAAGTCACCCGCCAATCCGGTGCGATGGATTTGGGAAGTTTTGTGAATTGGGTCAAAAGTGCTCTATAATCGGGTCACTTCTTCCAACGGCAAGGAAAGACTATGGAAATCGGTTCCAAAGAACACAAACAACTGTTAATGAAAGGCATTTTGAAAATCGCCTTGAAAACCATTTTTCTGGGCTGGGTGCTCGGCGTTCTGCTGATGGTGCCCAGTTTTATCCGTGAAAACACCTTTTCCATCGGTCTATCTTATGCCGGACAAACCATTATCTGGATTGCGTTAATTTACGCCTTAGCGATTGCTTATAAAAAATACCGTCAGACCTTCGGCGCCCTCAAAAACGACGCAAACGACTGAACGACACTTTAAACAGCGGTAACGACTTGGCCCAGTCCAGGGCCGCCAACTTCACCGCCGGATGGCGTTCCGAATAAAACTGTTCGTTCAATCTGTCCACCAGCGTCCGCGCCTGTGCATTGTCACCGTACTCGGATTCAAACACTTGCAACCAGCTTCCCAGGCTCGGTTGCCGTGAATCGGAAACATCGGTTGATATAACCAGAACCGGCCAGGCCTGGCCATTTTGTCGATGACTCAACTGTCGACGCGACCAGCTATCCACTTGTTGCCAAACCTGATGCACGCTGTCGGCTTGCTTCAAACCGGCCAGCAAACGCCACTTCAAAAACGCCTCCCGCAGCCCCAACCAAATCACTCTTAAGCTCGCAAGGGCCAAGAGCGCCAATAATAATTGCCCGAACACAATCACTGCGCCCGGCAAGGCCATCATCGACTGCGCCGGGAAAACCACATCCTCCAAACGACCGCTTTCCGGATTGAAATAGGTCACACGCAACGCCGGCAAACGCACCCAGCCGTATTCCAAAATTCGAAACGGCTGGTCGATTTCCGCCCGGCTCATCAAACCGGACTCGGTCACCACCTGAGTCCGCTCCACCGTCGGCATCAACCATTCAAACCCGTCGGTATCGGTCAATTGCGAGGCTAGATTCGGCAACTGCTCGTCGGTGACATTTTGCCCGTTCAAGCGCCAAACCCAGTGGTACAAATCCCCTGTCACCACCCAAAATGGGTTGAAATCGGCGCTTAACGAGACCTGACCAACCGGCAACACCGCCGGTAAATAGGAGGGCATCGGCCTTACCTGAACCGTTTGAGGTGGCGCAAAGAACAATTCATGACGATACGCTGACGAATCCACCCGCACCCCTGGTGACGGCAAGGAATAGGCACCCGGCTTCAGAAAACGCACCGCGGAAATTAAACGCACATGGTTTTCAAACAAGGTATGGTCGGCTTTTGGCTCCGCCGTCCCCAGCCATTGATAGGCCTGATTCGGGTCATTTTCCGTCGGTAACGCACGGATCGGAATATTCTCCCCTTTGGCCGAAACATCGGCGCGCCAATACAGTACTTCGTCCGGATAGGCCTGTTTTTCCGGTGCTTGCCAAGTAACGGAGACTTCCGGGTTTTCCTGCACATGAATGGTGATGGGTTTCACGTGGAGCCCGCCATGATGCATGGCCGGTAATTGAAACACCCCGGCCTCATAAGGGTAGAGTCGAAGGCGTAAGCGGCTAGAGCCCCCTTCAATATCATGGATGACAAAATGTTGTTTCAACACGCTTAAATCAAGCTGTTCAAAATCGTTTTCCACCTGCTCGCCGCTGATAATCCAGGTCACCGGATTCCCAAGCACCACTTCTTCGGGGTACATACGACTGTCCGCCAACACCAGGCCTGGTAAAAATAACCCAAACCCGATGAGAACCCCAAAACGCCGCCAAAGGTTTACCATGGTTTCACCCCCGGCAGTGGATGCGGTTCGTCCTGCGAGGCCTGGAAGCCTTCCTCTCGCTCAAACAGGTTTTTCAATAATAACGACTGATTATCGTCCACTTTCTGCATATCGTGCTCAAATTGTTCAATACGGCGCACCCGCTGTTGTTGGTCCAAAATCGCATTGGCGGTGTCGTTCAATTGCATTTGAGACCCTGACTCCAATGAAAAATCCGTGCCTTCCGGCTGATCCGGCAAAACGAATTCCCGACCGTCCTTTTCGCCTTCCGGCGCATCACCGGACGCCCCTTCGCCCACTTCATCCGGGTTCGGGCGCTGTCCGCCGTAAAACGCGCCATCGGCATCGCGACTGGTCGTGCCTTCACCCTGACCGTCGCCTTGTTCTTCATTTTGTTGCTGGCCACTTTGCCGTTGGCGTTGACGCTTTGCCAAGGCTAAATTATGTTTGGCTTTATCGTAATCCGGTTGATACACCAACGCCTGTTCATAGGCTTCAATCGCCTGTGGCAATAAGCCGGCCTGATAATAACTGTTCCCCAAATTGAACAAGGCTTGAGCCCGTTCGGTATCGGTTAACCCCAACACCGCCGCTTCACGGAAATACGCCACCGAAGATTCGAAGTCTTTATTGCGGTAAGCCGCCGCCCCGGCCCCGAACAGGCCTTGATACGTCGATAATTCGTTATAGGTTTCCTGAGCCGTATCGTAATCCTGTGATTGAAATGCCTCATACGCCTTTTGAGCGGTGCCCACCTGAGTGTCCGCCCAGGCCGATTCCGGTTGAAGCCCGCTCATCAAGGCGACGCCCACCAGCCCACCAACTGTTAGGCTGGCTTTCGAGCGGCTTCTCTCCGAAAATCGTTGATCGACAAAACGCCGTTTGACCGGGAAAAAACTCCACAATAACGCGACAAACGCCGCCCAAAGAAAGCCTTCCGCATGATCCTGCCACACCGGTTGTGAAGCTTGGAAAGTACGCTTTTCCGCCTGCTGTGCCACCAGATTCAACAGTTGTTCCAAAAAGTCACCGGAACGATTCGCCGTCACATAATCCCCGCCCAACTGCGTTGCCAGTTTGGTCAGTTCCGCGCTTTCCAACTGGGAACGCACTTGACGCCCATTCACATACACGGTGCCACTGGGGTGATCCATTGACGGTATCGGGCTGGGAGTTTCACGTCCGACACCAACCAACACCACCTGGGTTTGACTTTCCTTGACCGAAGCCACCGCGGCTTTCAACGTTTCGGAAACCGCTTCCAGCGACTCCGGAGCCGGCTGACCGTTGGTAAACACCAACAGCACCTTGGCGGGGCCGGCTGTCTGTTGGAGATGTTCCAAACCAAACGCCACGGCAGCTTCTTCATCGGAACCGCGCGTCGGTAAAATGCCGGGGCGCACCAAATTCAGATAATGCTCGAACAAGGCTCGGTCAAACGACAAAGGCGCCACCAAATGCGGTCGACCGGCAAACACCATCAGTCCCAAACGGTCGTCCGGTTCCAGACGGTTAGCCAGCGATTCCACCAAGGCACGGGCTTGGAGAAAGCGGTTCGGCGCCACATCTTGAACCAGCATGGAGCGCGAAGTGTCCAACGCCACCAGAATATCGACACCGGCGCGCGTCGATTCCTGTGGCGACGGCACCAAGGTGCGCGGCCCCGCCAAGGCGATAATCAAACACATCCACGCCAACGACAGCAACCATTTCGGTTGGAACAACCCGACTACAAATCGCCACAGGCCGCGCACAAAACGCCCAGGCCTGGCCAGTTTGCGCCTTTGTGTGGTCTGTTCCACCTGTGCCGCTTCGGCCAATAACGCCTCCGGCGTGACCTTCACCCAAGGCAGCAAATGGCTTTCGGCGTATTGCGCGGTTTGACGGCGGCGCAACCAAGTCGAAACCAGCCCCCACACCAACGGCGCCAATAAAAACCACAGCGTCGTCGCGTCGCGCCACTCCCATTGCAACCAGGCATCCATCACGCGGCCTCCTGTTGCAAGCGTCCGGCCAGCAACTGCACCGAGGCAAAATACACAATAAACAACGCCAACGCCAAGGCGACGAAATACGGGTACAAGGCAATTTCACGAAATTTCGGACGCGGCACATCAATGCTCACACCTTCGGTCTGGTCTATCGCTTGAAGCACCTGTTGTAAATCGGCACCGCTGCCCACTTGATGATAACGCCCGCCGGTTTCCTCCGCGATTTGTTTCAAAGACCCGGATTCCAGCGGTTCATACAATAACCCGCGGAATTCACGCTGGTCGGCGTCGTCGGAACGCGAGCCGATACCGACCGTGTAAATCGGCACGTTCAAACCTTGCGCATAATTAATCGCTTCCGAAATCGGGATGGCGCTGTCGCGGGTCGAACCGTCGGAGATCAAGACGATGACTCGGTTTTCCGTAGTGTCGGTGCCCTGCTCGACCTGTTGCAATGCCAAGCCCAAAGCTGCGCCGGTACCTTCATCGGTACGGCCTGCCAGATAAGGTTCCAATCGTTTCAACATCAGCCGCGCCGTGGTGCCGTCGGACGTCAACGGCATCAAGGTAAAGGCCTCATCGGCATACAAAATAAAACCAAAGCGATTCCCGGCCAAACCGGAAATAAACCGATCCAACACATTTCGAATCACCTCAATTCGGCTTTTCGATTCACCGCCGAGTTGATAATCCTCCAACACCATGCTGACCGAGGTTTCCACCACAAACACAATGTCGCGCACGATTTTGGTTTGCGGTTCCGGTGGTAACGGCACTTGCTTGACCGGCTGCGCCAGCGCCGTCACCAACGCTAAGAAAATCATTACCCGTAAACCATTCAACAGCCAACGCAAGCTTTTATGGGAACGCGGTTTGGCTGCATCGTACCCGAGCCGGTCAATCAACGAGTGCCGGAACAATAACGACTGTGCCGTCACCGTCTGATCCCAATCGGAACGCGCCGGCCGCCAGACATGCCATACCCATAGCAAACCGACCGGAATCAACGCGGCAAACGCCCACGGCATTTGAAAGGCCACTTCGTGCCAGGATTTCAAGGCATCAATCAAGGCTTCCCAAGTCATTTGTGATTGCCTCGCAGGGTTTGTTCGGCGTTTGCGCGCCCAAGGCCTAACCGGTTCAGACCGATGCGCACAATCGTCGGCAAAGCGCGAACAGCGTCGTCCATTGAAGGGGCGGCGGCTTTCAATTCCGCTTGAAAGGTTTGAATCAAAGAAAACAAAGTTTCACGTGAAACGGTTTGCGGCCCGAAGCAGGCCTGATCAATTGCCTGCTTGAGCGGCGCTTCGGCGTCAGAACGTAATAAGTCATGGCGTTTGGCGGTTTGTAGCGCTTGATACAACTGCACTGCGCCATGTTCAGAAGATGATTTCGCAAGCGCGCGCTTGAGACGCTCCAAACGCCAATACAACTGAGCCCGGCGCCAAATGAACCAGACCATCGTGCCCAACAACAGCACAATCAACACGGCCAGCAGGCCCCAGCCCAACATCAACAAACCGCCCAGCCAATCAATCCCCGGCGGCATGGGCACTTCAATGTCGATTAAGGTGTTTTCCGCCATTTGCATCGCTTGGGTATCAGCCATATTGTTCTCCCAAGGCTTCCGTCAAATGCGCCAGTGAATCGACTGTCGATAACGACACGGCGGAAATGCCCAGGCCTGCCAGCCGGTGTATTTTTTCGTCAAAATAATGTTGCGCCCATTGCTGATAACTGTGGTGCTGGCGTTCCGACAAATGGTCCAATTCAAACCCGCCGTTCAACGACTGCAACTTCAAACCAGGCAGTTTCGGCAGAGTCCGCTCCACCGGATCTTCCAACAACACCGCCTGCACCATCACTTTTTCGCTGAGCGCGGCCAGTACCCGCAGACTGGCGTCGTCCAGGTCGGCAAAGTCGCTCAAAATCACCAACCGCGAACCGGACTGCAACCGACTCAAACACGCCAACAGTTCATCCGACAACCGTGATTCGGTGACGTTACGCAAGGGCGGGCAAGGCACCGAGATGAACTCCATAAACCGTTCGAAAGTACCGCGCCCTTCGAAAGTCGGCGAGGTGCGCGCACCTTCCGCGAGGGCGACGCCTTCCAACGGGCGGGCATTTTGTTCCGCCAACCACGCGAATAAACCGGCCGCCCTGGCCGCTTGCACCACCTTCAAGCGTGATTGTGTTCCGAAACGCATCGATTGGCGCTGATCGACAATCACCGTCCAACTTTCCTGACGTTCTTCCTGAAACAATTTGGTATA
Organism: Thiomicrospira sp. S5; assembly: GCF_003991075.1. Lineage (NCBI taxonomy): Bacteria > Pseudomonadati > Pseudomonadota > Gammaproteobacteria > Thiotrichales > Piscirickettsiaceae > Thiomicrospira > Thiomicrospira sp. S5. Next base: position 9,023 of record NZ_CP014470.1, read on the forward strand.
AGCCTGACCGGTTCGGGCCATTAAACGCCAGTTGAGATGACGGACATCATCGCCGGGTTGATACGCGCGACTTTCTTCGTACTCCATGCCCGAACCCAGATAACGACTGGTTTGTTCGCCCTGTTTGCGCGCATCACTGGCTTTCGGATTAACGCCGATTTTGTCGCCCAATTGCGCCACCTCATCGGCTAAGGCATGAATGGCGCGCGCCGACAGAATCGGATCGGTCAGACGAGCGGTTTCGGGCACGCCGGCTCTCGGCTTCAAGCCGGGAAACCAGTTGGCAAAGGCCGATTGCATCCAACGAAGCACTGACGTCCCCTTAACCCGGCTGCGCTTCCGTCGCAACCGGGACCGGCACCAATTCGATAATGCGCTCGATAACAGCGTCTTCGGTCCACTGCTGCGCGCGACCGGCAAAACTGACCCGAATACGGTGGCGTAATACATCCGGCAACAAGGCAATGGCATCGTCCGGCGTCACAAAATCACGCTGCTCCAGCCAGGCTTTGGCGCTGGCGGCGTGCAACAACGACAAGGTCGCGCGCGGCGAAGCGCCGATTTCCAATACTTCGGCCATGTCCGCGTCCCATTGCGCCAAACGACGTGTGGCGCCGACCAACGCCACCATGTATTTTTCCACCGCTTCGGAGACATATTGTTCGGCAATTTGATGACGCGCCGCCATAACTTTTTCCGGCGTTAAGAACGCCGACAATTTCTCTTTGTCCTCACCAAAATGATGGGCGCGATCACGGCGTAGGATTTCCAATTCTTCCACTTCATCCGGGTAATCCAATACCACGTGCAACATGAAACGGTCGAGCTGGGCTTCCGGCAACGGATAAGTCCCGCTTTGTTCCAACGGGTTCTGCGTGGCCATGACAATAAACAACTCTGGCAATTCACGCGTCAATCCACCGGCGGTGACTTGTTTCTCCGCCATGGCTTCCAGCAAAGCGGACTGCACTTTCGGCGGCGCACGGTTGATTTCGTCCGCCAGCAGAATTTCATTGAATACCGGACCTTTTACAAAGGTCAGTTGCCCGGTATTCGGATCAAGGATATCGGAACCCATGACATCGCCCGGCATTAAATCCGGGGTAAACTGGATACGTTGAAAAGAGGCTTTCACCGCATCCGCCAAGGTTTTCACCGCGGTGGTTTTCGCCAGGCCTGGCGGCCCTTCCAACAACAAGTGGCCGCCGGTGAGCATGGCAATCATCATCCTGTCCAGCAAGTCCTCTTGCCCGACGATGACTTTTTGCAAATGCGTTTTCAGAACAGTGAAGTCGGCCTGAGAGGTCGTGGCGGTTGCAGTCATAATGATTCCTTTGCTCCGTGAGGTTGCGGACTCCCCAATGCGAAACCCATCAGAAAATCCTTATTTGATGTTCAGTATAAAAGAAAACCGCCATGGGCATTCTTCCATCTCTTCAAAAGCGGTTTGAAAAAATTTATCGGCGAATTAACCCCGTTTTTCACTCGCAGTGGTTGGCGGGTCCTTGTCATCCGAATAATGCACTTTCAGCGCGACCCAAATGCCCGACAGCCCCATCGACACGGCGACCAACCAAAAAGGCGTTTGTAAATCCTGCGAAATCTGCGCCGCCAAGCCCATTGCCAAAGCACCGAAGGCGTAACCGGAGTCGCGCCAAAAACGGTAAATTCCAATCACTGTGGCGCGATGAGCCACGGGTGCAAAATCCCCAGCCGCCGCGCCCAGATTCGGATACAACATGGCCATGCCCAGCCCGACCAGCCCCGCTTCCAAGCTCCACCAGACCACACCCTGCGACAGCGGAATCGCCAAAACGCCCGCGCCACATAACCACATGCCCCATACAATCAAGCCTTTGCGGCCGATCTTATCCGACAAAGGCCCGGTCACCAATTGACCGCCGCCCCACACTAGGCCGTACACCGCAATAATCGCACCAGCTTCCACCAAGGTCAGCCCTTGCGCCAGAAAATACACCGGCAGAAAAACCCACACCAACGCATCGGTGAATTTTTCCACCAATCCGGCCTGATTGATGGCGACCAAAGAGGCATCGTCTCGGCTGGCCAGGCGGAAAAGTTGTTTGAACGAGCGACTGTCCGGCTCGGCATCCGGACGTTCAACCAAGGCCTGATGGCGAGCCGCCCAAGGCAAGGTTTCCACAATTGTCCACTCCGCCAAAACCAATCCCAACAAAATCACCGCCAGACTGAAAATGAACAGCCCTTCGCGCGCGCCGAACCAGTCCACAAAATACGCCGTCATCACGCCCGCCAGCCCGACTGCAACATAGCCGGAAAATTCATTCACGCCGTTGACCAGTCCTTTTTGCGACGGCTTGGCCAAATCCAGTTTACTGTTGAGCGCCATCGACCAAGCTAATCCCTGGTTAAAGCCGAGCAAAACGGTCGCCGCAATCACCCAGCCCCAGCTATCGGCGTACAGCAACAAGAAAGGCACCGGCAAGGCCACCAACCAGCCCCAAACCAAAACCGATTTGCGACCGTACTGTTCGCTCAAACGCCCGGCGAATAAATTCATGACCGCTTTGATAATGCCGAACACCACCACAAACGACGTCAGCAGAAAAAATGCCTGATCGGCCAGCCCAAACTCGGTTTCCGCCAGGCCTGGCACCACCACGCGAATCATGCCGATGGTCAGCCCCACCATAAAGATTTGCAACAGATGCAAACCAAACTGGTGGCGATTCACGAAAATGCCGTGTTCAATGTCTGTTCGGTTGGGTGAATGGCGCGGTTCCATAAGAGGCGACCTATTGTTAATCAACGGATAGTCGCCGTATTATATCGAGTCGCTCCTTAACATTCAATTAATCAATTGAATGTTAAATTAAAGCCTTTACAGCCGAACCCTGTCTTGGATAAGATACGCTGTGTCACTTGGAAAAATATGACAAGAATTGTGAAAAAACAGCACTAAGTGTCTTAAACTGAGCCCAACCAGCCCTTTTAACCATCGGAGACAAACCGTGTCGACCGTCAAAAAACAACTTTTCGAACAACTCGCGCTCATCGGACGCAGCCTTTCCTCGCCGCAGCGCATCGAGCTGATGGATTATCTGGCGCAGGCGGAACGCAGTGTCGAAGAACTCAGTCAATTGACCGGGCTCAGCCTGGCCAACACCTCTCGACACCTTCAGCAACTGAAACAAGCCGGGTTGGTCGCGGTTCGCAAACAAGGCAAAAACCGCTTGTACCAACTGGCCGGTTCGGATGTGGTGCAACTGGTCCATCATCTTCGTCAAACCGCCGAAACCCATCTGGCCGAAGTGGACCGCTTAATGGACGCCATCATGCCCGGTAAAAGCCAAACGCCGGTCATTTCCAGCCAAGCGCTGGCCGAACAACTCGATCAGGAAAAGGTGCTGATTCTGGATGTCCGCCCCGCCAAGGAATTCCAGCAAGGGCACATTAAAGGCGCTATCAACGTTTTGCCGGAAAACATCGACACCACCCTGGCGAAACTGCCGGAAGCGGACGAAACCGACACCATCGTCGCCTATTGCCGCGGGCCTTATTGTGTTTATTCTTATCAGATGGTGGAACAGTTGCAGGCCGCCGGTCGCCGGGCCTGGCGACTTTCGGAAGGGTTTCCGGAATGGAAAGCGGCCGGACTGCCGTACGAAAGCTGCGACGCCGAATAACCCCACCTTTCGGCATCACCATATCAGCCGCTTCTAAAATCATAATTAATCCACATTTCAACATTTAAATCGCACTAAACTTTTACTCGAAAAATCAACTGAGACCTTTACACAGGTGGGACGCGAGAGAAAAATGAGGAAAAATTTTTCGTATCAAGGCGGAAGACGCCGCTAATAGCTAGCTATTAGCCAGTTTTTCAACGAAGATACGGACAAATTTTAACCATTTTTATCCGTGTATCCATCCTGTGTGAAGGCCTCAATAATAAGAGGATACCTCCCATGAACACGATGACTCGATTCAACCGACTGCCACTTATGCTGGTCGCCTTGTTGTTGTCGGTATTCACCTTGACCGCGCAAGCGGCCGAGAGCAAAGAAATCAAACAAAAATACAACGGCTTGACCGTCAACGCCAACTTGCTGATGGCGGACGGCAAAAGCTATCAAGACGGCATGGTTCTATTGACCCACGGCACGCTGACGCATGCCGGGCGCAGCACCTATGCCAATCTTCAACAACTGTTGGCCGACCGCGGCATCAGCTCTCTGGCCATTAACTTGAGTTTGGGCCTTGACGACCGTCACGGTGAATACGATTGTAAAACCCCGCACCGTCATCGCCATGAAGACGCTGTCGGTGAAATCGGTTTCTGGTTGAACTGGCTTAAAAAACAAGGCGCGAACGACATCACTTTGATGGGCCACTCTCGCGGCGGCAACCAAACGGCTTGGTTCAGTGTTGAACAGGATGACCCGGCGGTCAAACGCGTTGTGCTGATTGCCCCAGCCACTTGGAACTATGATGCCGAAAAAGCCGACTACAAGAAAAAATACGGTCAATCCATCGAGCCGATTCTGGCCAAAGCCGAGAAGCTGGTGGCCGAAGGTAAAGGCGATACGCTGATTAAAAACATCAACTTCATTTACTGTAAAGACACGTCCGCGACAGCCAATGCCGTGGTCAGTTACTACAAAAACGAACCGCGCATGGACACACCGACCTTGTTGAAAGACGCCAAGAAACCGACCCTGGTCGTTATCGGTTCCGCCGACACGGTGGTCACCGACCTGGAAGAGAAAATGAACGGTGTTGAAAGCGAACAAGTCACCGTAACCGTTGTGGACGGAGCCGGACACTTCTTCCGCGACTTCTTCGCCGAAGACCTGGCCGATAACGCCGCCGAATTCATCAAAGGCGAATAATCGACTTCCCCCTTGAAACGTTAAGAAACCTTGATGTTTCCCCTGTGGCCGGTTCATCCGGCCACTTTTTTATCACCCTCCCGACATTGCCGTCAAAAGACTTCCACCCGATTACGCCCATTATGCTTGGCTTGATACAGCGCCTGATCGGCCCGCTTGAATAAATCCGCTTCGGTATCCTCCTCCCGGCACAAGGTCACGCCAACACTCACGGTCACCCGTCCGACGGTCGGAAAATCGAAACAGGCCACTTCGTCCCGCAACACTTCCGCCAATCCCAATGCCGACGGCAGCTCCAAATCCAACCCCAACAATAAAAACTCTTCGCCACCCCAACGGCCGACATGGTCGATGTCCGGGCTCAAACGTTTCGCCAAACGCGCAATTTCAATCAGAATTTCATCACCGACATCGTGCCCGTAATCGTCGTTGATTTGTTTGAAATGATCCACATCGAACAAAATCAGGCTGAACGTCTGGCCGCTCTGCATGCGTTGCCGCATTTCCGTTTCAATCACTCCGGTCAAATGACGCCGATTGCACAACCCGGTCAACACATCCTTCATCGCCATTTCATTCAGCGCCTGTTGCATCTTGACCTGTTCGGAAACATCCTTGCCCGTGGAGACGAAATATTCAATCTCGCCGTCGGCATTGAAAATCGGGCTGATGGTGGTGTCTTCATGGTAGGTGGAACCGTCTTTGCAACGGTTCATAATGCGATTCTGGTACACTTGGCCGGAGAGAATCTTATCCCACAAGGCCTTGGCTTTCGCCTGATCCTGCATCTCGGATTTCAGCATGCCCGGCGTTTTGCCTAACAGCTCGTCTTCGGTGTAACCGGTTTTGTCGAGCAACGCCTGGTTGACGAACACCAACCGGCCGTCCCGGTCGGTGATTTTGACGAAATCGGCGGTTTGCTCGATGACCTTAGCGAAAATTTTCAAACGCTCCTCGGCCTGCACCTTATCGGTCACATCAACGATTTTCCCCAGCAAATGGGTGACGTCGCCCGCCGCATTCCGCTCGAAGGTCAAGCGAATGTCCACCCAGGCATAATCGCCGTCCGGTTTGCGCAAGCGGATGGTTTTCGCCAGATGCGAATCGCCGTCACGCGCTTTTTCCGCCACTTCCTGCTCTAAAAGCGCCAAGTCCTTGGGGTGAATGAGATCCTGATAACACAATTCCTGCCGATACAACGCCTCCGGCTCGTAACCGAATGCCGCAAAATTGTCGGTGAGATAGCGCACCGGCCATTTGGGCGCATACTCGCAATAAAACACCACGGTTTCACTGTTGTTAATCAAATCGATGATTTTTTGCTGCAAGCGTCGGCTCCCGGTGTCGAAACCCCGAAAAGGGTGATTAATCGCAAAGGTAATCGGTTCAACCTCAATCACGCCATCTTAAAACAAATAATCATTACTTTTTATAAGTTTTTTATATGGCCCACTCGATTTCTTGATAATCCCGATTTTCCGACATCAAATCCCGTTTCAGACGTTGGCTGAAATGCCCTATAATATCGACTTTCAAACCACCGGAATCCAACGGCCCCATGCCCAAGCAAACCGTGCAAACCGACCGCAATTTCGACAGTCTGATCGACAAGTTCGAAAAACGGGTTTACGACACCGTCAAAGGCGACTGGCGCCTTAAACTGCTGAAAGAAGACTTGGATTTTCTGCGAAATAGCCAATATTCACCAGGCCTGGCGGATTCCGCTCAAACGTCTCTACCCACGCCTCTATCCAAACCCTTATCCATCTGGGATGCCGGGTGCGGTTTCGCGCAAATGGGCCAATGGTTCGCCGAAGCCGGGCATGATTTGACGCTGTGCGACTTGTCACAAAAAATGCTGGCACGTGCCCAACAAAACTTCGCCGACCAGCAACTGGAAGCCACCTTCCTGCACGGTTCGGCACAAAGCCTGGCACCGGAATTGCCCGCCTTCGATTTAGTGCTGTTCCACGCCGTCATCGAATGGCTGGCCGACCCGAAAACCGGATTGCAAACCGTGGCCGACAAGGTCAGGCCTGGCGGATATTTGTCATTGCTGTTCTATAACCGCAATGCGTTCGTCTACAACAATGTGCTCAAAGGCAGCTGGCGCTGGGAGCATATTTTGTCCGACGCCTATATTGGCAAGGGCAAAAAACTCACGCCGCCCAATCCGCAATACCCGGAAGACATGATCGAACAACTCGAAGCGCTCGGCTTTGAAATTCGCCAGCAAACCGGCATCCGCGTATTTCACGATTACCTCACGCCGCAAGTGCTGGCCGACAGCGATCCGGACGAGCTGCTGGCGCTGGAATACCGTTACTGCCGTCACGCCACTTACCGCCACATGGGGCGTTACATCCACTTTTTAGCCTACAAACCGGAAACCGAGTCATGACCCGATTTTCAAACCGTTCACACAAAGCCTCACAAAAACGCCTGCTCAACACCCTGTTTTCGGAGCTGTCGAAGCAGCCCAAACTGCTGCAACTGACTTTTTTCTGGCTGCCGACGCTCTTCGGCCTGTTGCTGCTCATCGGGGGTTTGAAATACGTTTACGAAGTCGAAGTCGCCCGGCCGCAAATGGCTTATATGGGCGTGCCGAAAACCCAGAACAACCTCCAGACCTTAACGCACGTTCTGCGCAACGACGGTTTCATGCTGGCTTATTCCGAAGCGCTGGCCAACCCGGTTTGGGTGACTTACAAAGTCACCCCCAACACCGTGCCTTACGGCAAACGGCCGCGCTTTGAAGCCGACTGGCGCTCGCTGGCGTACATCCGCCATTCCGACTACACCGGCAGCGGTTACAACCGCGGCCACATGGCGCCAAATTACGTCATCGCCAGCCGTTACGGTTTCGCGGCGCAAAAAGAAACCTTTCTGATGACCAACATCACCCCGCAAAAACCGCAGTTCAATCAGAAGATCTGGCAACGGTTGGAAGAAATCAGCGCCGATTTCTTTCCCAAACAATTCGGTGATTTCTGGGTAGTGACCGGACCAATTTTCGACGCCGACCCGAAACGCTTCCAAAAAGCACCCATCGCCATCCCCAAAGCCTTCTACAAAATTTTCATCCGCCCGTCGGATGACGGAAAAGCCCCGGTAGCGCTGGCCTTTATCCTGCCGCAAACCGCCAAACCGAAAGACAGTTTGCTGAAATACGTCACCACCATCGACGCCGTGGAAGCGCAAACCGGAATTGATTTTTTCTGGCAATTGGACGATGCTATTGAACATTCGCTGGAATCCAGCCAAAACCCCCAGGCCTGGTCATTATCGCAAGTCGCCAACTTGCCGAGCCGATATTGACCCGATTGACTCGATCCGCGCAACCAACCAAGGAGACGCCATGAAACGCCGCCAATTTCTCACCCTGCTGACCGCCACCGGCATGCTGTCAGGCTGCACGGGGAACGAAATCCGGCGCAGCCTGGCCTCCGCCCAGCAGTTATCGAACGGCGACGTACCGTCCGCCCTGAGTGCACAGATTCCCTCCACCGGCGTGGCCCCGCTGGACCAGTTGGTGCGCAAGCAACTGAAAAGCATGATTCAGGAACTCGCCAAAACCTGGGGCGATGAAAAGGTCCCCACCCCGAAAGAATACGTCAAATACACCGACCAATACAAAAGCCGCGCCATCGTCAATTTCAACACCGGCCGCATCCGCGTGGAAACCGTGGACGAGAAAAAGCCCGATGCTGCCTTGAAAGCCGCCATTATCAGCACCTTGCTGACGCCGGAAAACCCGTCCAAGGTCGATTTACTGTCCGATAAAGCCGTCAAAACCGGGCAAACCCCGTTTTTATACGACCTGGTCGTCGATCAGGACAAAAAGCCCGTCGGCACCCAATGGCGCGCCAATCGTTACGCCGAATACCTGATGAAACACGCCTATCACGTCGATACCTACAACGGCAAAAAACGCCGTTACGTCACCTTCGACATGATTCAGGACCACAATCAGGCCCAGCAGAAACATTACGCCAGTTACGTCAACCGCCAAAGCAAACGCTTCGGCATCGATTCCGCGCTGATTTACGCCATTATCGAAACCGAAAGCTCTTTCAACCCCTACGCCATGAGTCATATTCCGGCTTACGGGTTAATGCAAATCGTGCCGCAATCCGCCGGACGCGATGCCTACCGTTTTCTGTACAAAAAAGACGGCACCCCCACCAAGGATTATCTGTTCAAAGCAGGCAACAACATCGAAATGGGCACCGCCTATCTGCACATTTTGTTCACCCGGTATCTGTCGAACGTCAAAAACGCCAAAGCACGCGAATACTGCTGCATCGCCGCTTACAACACCGGCAGCGGCAATGTGCTCAACGCCTTCGATTCCAACCGCGACCGCGCCTTTTCCAAAATCAACGCCATGAGCGCCTCGGCAGTCTACAGCCACCTGCGCAAAAACCTCAAATACGAAGAAGCCCGCAACTATCTCTACAAAGTCACCCAGAAAAAACGCGCTTACGCTTGAATAAAGCGGTTCTAAGAACGCTGTTGCACATGTGCCAACTAGCTACGTAAAAATATTTAGTGTATTATCAAATTCAAAAAAAGTTTGAAAGTAGAATCAATATCAAATAACAAGGCAAAAATGCCCTATACTAAACGTTAGCTTTTAAGAGTTTCACAATGGAAAATAAACAATGTTACATGTGTGATGCCCATGCTACTTCTGTTGAGCATGTCCCTCCGAAATGCTTATTCCCAACTATTAAAGATTCAGGAAAAAACCATAGAGTAGATTTAATTACAGTTCCATCTTGTGATAAACATAACGGAGAAAAATCAAGAGATGATGAATTTTTAATGGTTTGCATCGCAGGCATTATTGGTAATAATTCTATAGGCTATCAACATTACCATGGAAAGATACAGAGGGCTCTCAAGAGAACATCTTATAAATTGTTAGATAAAGTATTTTTAAAAAAACGGTTTTACCATTTTCATGACGATAATGAATTTCTTGAAATCCTTTGGGGTACTCCAGATTATCAAAGACTTATCAAATGTTTCGAGCATATCGCAATGGGTATATACAGACATCACTATGGCACAAACTTTAAGGGCAAAGTAAAACCCTATCTTGGCTTTTTACATTCAAATGAACCAAACCCCAAAGCGTTCAAAGAGCTAATTCAACATAAGACAGCTAAAGAGCTTGAAAACCAGCCAAAATTGGGAAGTAATCAGGAAGTTTTTTATTATCAATATACAACACCTGACCAATTTGGAATTTTTCTTGTTAAGTTATCTTTTTATGAAAATGTAGATGTATATGTTTCTTATCTTCCAGAAGGTGTAGAAAAGCCCTCTCATCTTGGTTTTGAATTGGTCAACAGAGGAATAAAAACAATAATTAATGAAGATGGTAAGTCTTTTGAGTTCAATTAAAACTAACAATTCACACTCAAGCGGACTGTGCTAAAGCACAGCTCGCTTAGCTTTAACGCTAAGCAACTAAAAATCAATAGGGCCAGACTCCAGTTTGATACTTGAAATTCCATTTTACAGTTTCATTTTTAACTCAAAAACGACCCGGCCTAGGTAAATTCATTACGCCACTCCCTGAATCACAACTATCACTGCTTCCCACAAATCTTTTATAATAAGCCACCATCAAGCAACCCATAGGATCGGATGACTGTGAAAGACACTATCTATGCCCAACCTCATGAAGCCGTCGGCGAATTTCAGTTCGACGAATCGGTCGTGGCCGTCTTTCCGGATATGATTCAGCGCTCGGTGCCGGGTTATCAAACCATTTTGACCGGCATCGGGGAGCTGACGGCGCAATATGCCCAACCGGATTCCCAGCTTTACGATTTAGGCTGTTCACTGGGTGCGGCCAGCTTGACCATGCGCCGTAAAGCGCCTTCCGGTTGCCGCATTATCGCCGTGGATACGTCCCAGCCGATGATCGACCGCGCGCGGGAGCATATTGAAGGCTTTCATTCCGATATTCCGGTGACCTTGCAGTGCGAAGACATGACCGACACCGTCATCGAAAATGCGTCGGTGGTGGTCATCAATTTCACCTTGCAGTTCATTGAACCGGAGGCGCGCCAGTTATTGGTTAATCGAATTTATCAAGGATTGCGGCCGGGCGGCATTTTGATTTTGTCGGAAAAAATCCATTTCGATTCCGAACCGATGCAGCAGGCCATCGAGCATTTGCATTTGCAATTCAAACGCGCCAACGGCTATTCCGAATTGGAAATCGGCCAGAAGCGCGCGTCTTTGGAAAACGTGCTCATCAGCGACACCGAAGCCACGCATTTGAATCGCCTGAAACAAGCCGGTTTCGAACACGCCAACATCTGGTTTCAGGCGTATAATTTCGCGTCCTTTTTGGCCATCAAATAATTGAACGACTTGAATTTACAACGTAAAGGTTCCATGTGAAACACCATCACCAACATTACGCCAACTTCTGGCCCCAATTAGAAAATTTTCGTCTCAATCACTGGTTGACCAGCTTGCCACCGGCGTTGGATATGGCGCTGGACGCCGATGCCAACGGCAATTTGCCGCGCTGGCTACCGGCGTTGGACCGCATTATGCAATTCCCCACTTCCGACCAGGCCTGGCTGAATCAAAGCGCCATCACCGCCCGTTCGGAAGGGTTTTCCGAGGCCGACCGCGCGGAGCTGACCGAAGCGTTACGCGCTTTTATCCCTTGGCGTAAAGGGCCGTTTGAGATTGAAAACATCGCCATCGACACCGAATGGCGTTCGGACTGGAAATGGGATCGCGTCGCACCGCATCTGGCCCCGCTGGAAGGCCGCAAGGTACTGGACATCGGTTGCGGCAGCGGTTATCACCTGTGGCGCATGTTGGGCGACGGCGCGTCTCTGGCGGTCGGCGTTGACCCCAGTATGCTGTTTATGACCCAGTTTCTCGCCATCAAGCATTTCCTCGGGGAAAACTTACCGGCCTATTTCCTACCGCTGACACTGGAACAACTTCCGGCCAGCCAGCAGTCCGATGTGTTCGACACGGTCTTTTCGATGGGTGTGCTTTACCATCGCCGTTCGCCCATCGACCACATTCTCGACTTGAAACGTCAATTGCGCCCGGGCGGCGAATTGGTGCTGGAAACACTGGTGGTACCGGACGATTTCGGTCAATTGCTGGTGCCGAGTGAACGCTATGCGCAGATGAACAACGTTTGGTTCATTCCGTCGGTAGACGAGTTGCAACTGTGGTTGGAAAAGTGCGGCTTCAAAAACGCCCGTTGCGTGAACCTCAACCAAACCTCATTGGAAGAGCAACGTTCTACGGATTGGATGGATTGGAAATCACTCGAAGATTTTCTCGACCCAAATGACCATAATAAAACGGTTGAAGGCTATCCTGCGCCATTACGCGCTGTGATGCTGGCGGATAAGCCTAAATAAATCCGCCCGCTTTTCTAGATGGATTTAGTGTAGAATGGAAGAACTCAAGATTGACCGGAAACGCCTGATGATGAACCCTTTCCGCCTAGTGCCCGTACTATTGCTTAGCCTGTTTTTATTGGGGTGCGATTCTCAGGATGGCGCATTACTGAACCTCGGCTCGGACGACAACAGCGACAAACCGGAACTGGTCATCTACAGCGGCATTACCATGGTGCGCCCCTTGCAGCAACTGGCTTACGAGTTCGAAGCCATTCATGATGTCGACGTCACCATCAAACAAGGTGCCAGCGGCTATTTGTACCGCACCTTGAAGCTGGAACGCAAAGGCGATATCTTTTTTCCCGGTTCCGAATCTTATCGCATCAAACACCAAGCCGATGGATTATTAAAAGACCGCGTATTCGTTGGATACAACCGTATTGCCTTGGTGGTTCCGGAAGGCAACCCAAAACGCTTAACCGACAACCTGAACCAACTGTACGACCCGGACATTTCCGTGGTGCTGTCGGCACCCGACTCCGGCGCGGTGGGCAAAAACGCTAAAGCGCTGCTCGACAAAGTTGGCATTACCGACAAGGTGTATGACAACGTCACCTACTTTACCACCGACTCACACCGTATTTTCAACGCCATCAAAAATCGCCATGCCGATTTGGCCTTGAACTGGTATGCCACCACCAAATGGCCGGAAACCGAATTGTATGTCGACGCCATCTTGTTGCCTAAATCGCTGGCACCGCCCAAACTTCTGGAACTGAATCTGTTGTCGTTTTCCACCGAACCGGAACTCGCTAAGGAATTCATGGCCTTTGCCAGCTCGAAACACGGCCTGGAAACCTTTGCCAAATACGGTTTCCTGACCCCGGACGAATTAAAACACGCCATCGCGGCCTTACCTCCAGCGGAAAAAAACGAACCGCACAAGGCTCGCCAATGAATCGCATCAAACAAAAATTCAACAAAACCCCACGCAATCTCTTTCTGTTATTGATGGTGTTTATTTTCGGGTTCGGTTCCCAGGCCATCTTGAACTTGAGTGTCTCCAACTTTATCCATGAACTGGACATGAAAGTTAAAAATTCCGAAGTGGAAAACCTCATCGGTCAGGAAATCATTCTGGAAATTCATAAAATCGAATCCGACTTCTTCCAGATGGCGGCGTTTCCAAACAAACACCTCCGTAAAATCCTCACCCGCGACATCCTCGAACAACAACGTGAAATCGAACATTCTCTGGCCATTCTGAACGAAGGCGGCATTTACCGACACCGTTTGGATTTGAACCTGCCCAATACCAAAGAGCAGTTCGAAATCTTTCAGTACACGCCACGGGTAAAAGATCACTTTTCGTTTGCGCGTGCCGACATTCTGCCAAAATTCCGCATCATTAACGACAAGATTCATGACCTAACAGAACAACTCGAACAACTTGACCAAATGCGCTTGGAAAACAGCCCCAAACTGGCCGAATCCCTGACCAAGCTAAAACTCGAAGTCAAATTCTTCCAACCAATTTTTCACCGTATTAAAGAAGACGCTAACCGAATCTTCTACCGCAACAAACTGAACTTCCAGCAAATTCAAAAAGAAGTGGACGAACAGAAAAAAGAATACCGAAACCTGCAAATCCTGTTATCGCTATCCGCTTTGGTTCTTGGCTTACTTGGCTTTTGGGCACTGAGCCGCAACATCAGCAACACCACTCGCCAAATTGAAATCAACCAGGATTACACTCAGGACATTCTCGATTCGCAAACCAATATCATTATCGTCAACGACGGCGTGCGCATTATTGACGCAAGCGGCGGCTTTTACCAATTCTTTCCCGAATACACCGATCTGGCTGACTTTGCCCGCCATCACAACTGCATTTGCGATTTGTTTGTCCGCGAAGAAGGCTACCTTTACAAAAAAGACGCTGAAAACTGGATTGAAGCACTGGTTGCGCACCCAGAGCAGGTGTATAAAGCCAAGATTCTGCGGCATGGCAAAGAAACGATTTTTCAGGTATCTGCGGTTAAATCGAGTAAATACCAGCGTTATATCATCTCCATGTTCGACATCACCGCCAACGAACGCATCAACCGCGATCTGGAAGAACAAAAAAACAAAGCCCTGGCGGCCACTCAGGCCAAAGGCGAGTTCCTGGCCAATATGTCGCACGAAATTCGTACACCATTGAACGCCATTCTCGGTTTCATCGGTCTACTGAAAGACAAACCGCTGGACGAAGAAGGCAAACAATACCTCGACACCATCGATAAGTCTGGCAACTCGTTACTTGGCATCATTAACGACATACTGGATTTCAGCAAAATCGAAAGCGGCAAACTGGAATACGATCCGGTGGAATTCGACCCTCGCGTTGAATTCAACAGTACCGCTGACCTCTTCAAGGCCCGGTGCAGCGAAAAAAACATTTCGTTCTCCGTCAAACTGTCGTCAGCCTTACCATCCGGCCTGAAAACCGATATCCTGCGTGTTAAGCAAGTGCTGACCAACCTGCTCTCCAACGCCGTCAAGTTCACCAATCCGGGAAAAAGCATTTCATTGGATATCGACTATCAGGACGGTTTTCTGTTCTGTGCGGTCAAAGACCAAGGTATCGGTCTATCCGAAGAAGCGCAGCAACGTATTTTCGAAGCCTTTTCGCAAGCGGAAACCGCCACCACCCGCAAATACGGCGGCACCGGCCTCGGACTCACCATCAGCGTCAAGCTGGTAGAAATGCTCGGCGGCCACCTGTACCTCAAATCGGAACCCGGCGTGGGAAGTACCTTCTCTTTCAACATTCCGGCCGAGGTAGTGCAATTAAACCAATCACCGAACAGTGAGCGCCCGGAACAAACTCAGCCCTTCCATGGCCATATTCTACTGGTGGAAGACAACCAAACCAACCAGATGCTGATGTCCGCCATCCTCAAAAAACAAGGGCTGACATTCGATACCGCCCAAGACGGACTGCAAGCTCTCGAATCGGTTCAAAATACAGAATATGACTTAGTGCTGATGGACGAAAACATGCCCAATATGAACGGCATTGAGGCCACCAAACGTATTCGAAAACTCCCCTCGATTGGCGAGACCCTGCCAATTATCGCTTTAACCGCCAATGCCATGACCGGCGACCGTGAACGCTTCATCCAGGCCGGCATGAACGAATACCTCACCAAACCCATTAACCTCGGTGAATTAAAACGCATTCTGCACGAATTCCTCAATCATTGAACAAGCTTCTGCGAAAACCACCAGGCCTGGGCAAAACCGATGGTCAAGATTCCTCCAAGATTGCTTAGGCTTTTACTCTTTTCTCAATTGAGAAATTCGTTTATCCTCCTATAATAAAGCGCGCGAATCATAAAAGACTGAAACGCCGACCAAGCGCGGGTGCGAACCCCACCGGAACGGCGACAAAACCGAATCACAACCCTGTTTTATCAAATGGAACGCCCAATGACCGCCATGACGACTGCGACAACCGCCCTACAACAAAAAGCCCAGCAACTGCTCGACACGCTCGATCAGCAGATTATTGGTCAATCCCATCTGACACAACGCATGCTCATCGCCCTGCTGGCCGACGGGCATTTGCTGGTGGAAGGGCCGCCAGGCCTGGCGAAAACCAAAGCGATTAAAACCCTCGCCAGTCTCATCGAAGGCAACTACCATCGTATCCAGTTCACACCGGATTTACTGCCGTCCGACATCACCGGCACCGAGATTTACCGTCAGGCTACCGGTGACTTCGCGCTGCAAAGAGGCCCGATTTTCCATAACCTGATTCTCGCCGACGAAATCAACCGTGCCCCGGCCAAGGTGCAATCCGCGCTTTTGGAAGCCATGGCCGAAGAACAGGTCACGGTCGGCAAACACAGTCTGCCGTTGGAACGGTTGTTCATGGTGATGGCCACGCAAAACCCCATCGAGCAGGAAGGCACCTATCCGCTGCCGGAAGCCCAACTCGACCGCTTTATGATGCACGTCAAAATCGATTACCCGAATTCGGCGGCGGAAAAACTGATTCTCGATTTGGTGGAACGTGAAGCACGCGATGACGTGAACGCCATCCCGGAAATGATGTCGCAAGAGGAGCTGTTCAGCGCCCGCGACGAAATCCTCAATTTGTATCTGTCCGAGGAAACCAAAACCTACATCGTCGAACTGGTCATGGCGACCCGTCAGGCCGACAAATACGATGCCGACTTGGCGCGTTACATTGACTACGGCGTCAGCCCGCGTGCCACCGTCGCACTGTCGCGCACTGCTCGCGCACTGGCTTGGCTGAAAGGGCAAGACTTCGTTTCGCCGGAAGAAGTGCAAGCCGTGGTGCATGACGTGTTCCGCCACCGTTTGCTGGTCAGCTTCGAGGCCGAAGCCAACGGCAAAACCAGCGACAGCCTGGTCGACGACCTTTTGAAACTGGTGCCGGTGATTTAAACCACCGCAAGTATTTCACCATGTCGCACGCCGCCAGCCCTTACACGCAAATGGACGATTTGATCGCTTTACGGTTTCACGTGAAACCGCGACGTCTGGCGCAACAGCAAAAACTCATTTCCGAAAAAGGCGGTTACCACCAGGCCATTCGTAAAGGCCGCGGCATGGAATTCAGCGAAGTGCGCGAATACACCGCCGGAGACGACGTGCGCCACATCGACTGGAAAGTCAGCGCCCGCACCCAGAAAACCCACACCAAAGTCTTTACCGAAGAACTGGAAAAACCGGTGGTCTGCGTGCTGGAGCAAAGTCCCAAACTGTTTTTCGGTTCCCGCACGCGCTTCAAAGCCGATATGGCCTTGCAACTGCTCGCCGCTTTGGGCTGGGTCACGCTGCAGCAAGGCGACCGTTTCGGCGGACTGGCTTTTAACCATCTCGGGCATCAATGGGTCGAGCCACGCCACCACCAAACCTCGGTGATGCAGTTTCTGCATCAAAGTCTGGCGCTGCAACAACAACTCAGCTCACCCGGCACCTCGTCTGCGGAAAATTGGCTGACACAACTGTCGCAACTGCAAAAACATTTACGCCCCGGCACCCGGGTGTTTCTGATCGGCGATTTCCTCAACAGCAGCGACGCCTTTATCGAAAAACTGACCCAACTGAAGCGCCATGCCGACATCTCCTTGATACACGTCTACGATCCACTGGAAATTCACCTGCCGACCTTAGGGCAACTGAAGCTGACCGACGGCGACCACGAAATGGCACTCAATACGCTGGATGACGCCTTTCGCGAGCAATACACCGAACTCTACGAAAACGCCTGGCAAACCCTGCATCAACAACTCGCGCCCTGGCATCTGCCGTTGGTGGATATCGCCACCGACGAAGACCCGGTCAAAGGCCTGATGACACAAGGAATTCTTCGATAATGGATCCGAAAATCGAACAATTGCTGTCTCAAATGAACGACATTGCCGTCCCCGATCCGGTCGGCTGGTGGCCGCTGTCGCAAACGCTGATCGGCTTGTTCGTCGGCATCGGCGGGATTCTGATTGGTTTAACCTGGTATTACCTGACCCAAAAACGCAATAACCGCTACCGCGAAGAAGCGCTGAACCTGTTCGACCAACAAGTTGCTCAGGCGGACACCCCGCAACAACAACTGCAATTGGCCAATAAACTGCTCAAACAGGTCGCCATCACCAACTACGGTCGCCGCCAGGTGGCCGAACTCAGCGGCCAGGCCTGGGTGAATTTCCTGCATCAGACCGCGCTCTACATCGACCAGCCGGAACACCTGCAAGCCTGTCTGGAATCGGCTTACCGGCCCAACCCGATTCAATCGGAAGCCGCCATCCGTGACACACTGGATTACGCTCGCAACTGGATTAAAGGACACCACAAATGACCTTTAACGACTGGACCGCGCTGTGGCAACAATTCGATTTTCTCTGGCCGTGGATGCTGGCGTTTCTGCCCTTGCCCTGGGTGATTCGCCTGGTGTTGAAACCGGCGGCGAAGCGACAGATTCCATTGCTGGCCCCGCATTTGATGCAGCGTTTGGAAAGCGCACGAAAAAGCACCCTGCTACAACACAAGGCCCATCCATATCGGTTGCCGCCTTGGGCGCTGCTGTTATGGATACTGTTGATTCTGGCCGCCATGCGTCCGGTGTGGTTTCTGAACACCACGCCTTTTCAAGCCAGCGGTAAAGACCTGATGCTGGCCGTGGACCTGTCCGGCAGTATGGAAAAGGACGATATGATGCTCGGTGGTCACCGCGTCGACCGGCTGACCGCCGTTAAACACGTGGTGAAAGATTTCATCCAGAACCGCCAAGGCGACCGCATGGGACTGGTGGTATTCGGTTCCCAGGCGTTTCTGCAAAGCCCGTTGACCTATGACCTCAACACCGTGGAAACCCTGCTCAAGGAAACCGAAATCGGCATGGCGGGCAATAACACCGCCATTGGTGATGCCATCGGCATCGCTCTCAAACACCTGCACAAAGCCAAACAGGAAAACGCCGTCCTGATTCTGCTCACCGACGGCTCCAATACCGCCGGTGCGGTTCGCCCGTTGGATGCCGCCAAGCAGGCGGAAAAAATGGGACTGAAAATCTACACCATCGGCATCGGCCAAAAAGACCCCGCCGCCATCGACGACTTCCTGTTCGGCCGCGGTCATAATATGGACACCCGCACGCTACAACAAGTTGCCAAATTGACCGGCGGCCAGTTTTTCCTCGCCACCGATACCGACAAACTCAATGAGATTTACACCCTCATCAACCAACTGGAATCCAGTGAACACGACGTCAACAGTTATCGTCTGCGCGACGAACTGTTCCATTGGCCACTGGGGCTGGCGATGCTGCTGAGTTTGCTGGTGGTGATGCTTCGGGTCTATCCGCAATGGCATCCGAACCGCTGGCGACGTCGCCCAACCGCGCCCAAAACCGGAGGGCGTCACTGATGGAAAACGCCACTTTGCACTTCCTCCGCCCCGAATGGCTGTTGGCCTTGATTCCGGCGTTCTGGCTGGTCTGGAAAGTTTGGAAACAAAGCGGACGACAAGGCGCCTGGAACGCGATTATCTCGCCACGTTTCAAACCGGTCCTGCTGGGCGAGAAATCCGAAGAAAGCGTCTTCCCTTGGCCGGTGCTCGGTTTGGCGATTCTGTGGAGTATCGCCATCATCGCCCTGTCCGGCCCGAGCTGGAAACAAGTCGATGTCCCGGCGGAAAAGAACCGTCAGGGCACGGTCATTTTGTTCGACTTATCGCTGTCGATGTTATCGGACGACCTCAAACCCAACCGTTTGAGCCGCGCCCGCTATAAAGTGCTCGACCTATTGAAAGCCCATCCGGAATTGAATGTCGGCATGGTGGCGTATGCCGGCACCGCGCACACCATCGCGCCGATTTCCGAAGACAACCAGACCTTGCTGGCGCTGACGCCCAATCTCAGCCCTTTGATTATGCCCAGTTTCGGCGCCAATGCCGTGGCCGGTTTCGAACAGGCCCAAACCTTATTCAAAGGCGCCCATGTCAAACAGGGCCACATCCTGTGGGTCACCGACGATGTCGAAGCGTCGGAACTCGCCGCCATCACCGAACAGGTCAAACAACACCATTTGCAACTCAGCATTCTGGTGGTCGGCACACCGAACGGCGGGCCGATTCAGGTGCCGAATTACGGGCTCATCAAGGACGAAAACGGCAAAATCATCATGGCGAAAGTGCCTTTCCAACGCTTCCAATCCTTGGCGCAACAAACCGATGCCACCCTCTCGACTTTATCCATGCAAGATGTCGACACCGCCCAATTACTGCCGGACAGCTTGAGCGGATTCGGCTCGGACAATCACCCCCCATCCGATAAAACCCTGTCGAACTGGCTGGACGAAGGCGTGTACCTGCTGTGGTTGCTGGTGCCGCTGGGCGCGTTGGCGTACCGACGCGGCTGGGCGTTTTCCTGGTTAAGCGCCAGTCTGCTGGGCTTAACGCTTTCCGGCGGCCTCATTTCACCGTCTCCGGCCTGGGCGAAAGAGGTCAAAACCGATGACAACACCAGCGTTACCTTGCTGGACGTGTTCAAATCACCCGACCAACAGGGCTATGAAAAATGGCTGAAACAGGATTACGACACGGCGTTGGACCGATTCGAAGACCCGCTCTGGCGCGGTGCCAGCTTGTATCGACAAGGCAAATACAAAGAAGCCGCCAAACAATTCAGTCTGGACGAAAGCGCCCAAGGGCATTACAACCGAGGTAATGCGCTGGCCAAACTCGGCCAGTTTGAAGACGCCAAAGAACAATATGAAAAGGCGCTGAAAGCCAATCCAAAGCTCACGGACGCGCAAAAAAATCTCGACTTAATGGACCAGATTCTCGAGGTGCAAAAGCAACAAAACGCTCAGGAATCCGGCGACAAGGAACGCCAAAGCCCCGATAAACAGCAACCGGATCAACAAGGTCAGCCCAAACCGCAGGACGGTGATCAGTCTTCCGAGAACAACCAACCGTCGTCCAACGCCCAGTCGAATCAGAACGGCGAAAGCGGCCAAAGTGGCGAAAACGGGCAAACACAACCCAATGGCCAGTCGCAAAACAACGATTTAAACGAGCCTTATCAACCCAATCCTTCGGAAAAGGCACAGGAGCCAAAATCACCAGGCCTGGGCGAAAACGATGAAAATGCGGAACCGCGTGACGGCGATTTGCAATCGAAAGAAGGCGGCGAACAGCCGAAGCAGCCCAAAGAACCCGGCCAGGAATTGGGGCAAGGACTGTCCGAATCCGACGCCGGACCCAACGACGCCGGCAAAGCACTGACCGCGCAACAATCCGAAGAGGAACAGGCGCGCCAAAACTGGCTGAAACAGATTCCCGACGAACCGGCTTTGTTCCTGAAGCGCAAATTCGAATACCAATACCAGCAACAAGGCGGCTCGTCCAATCCCAAATATGAGGATAAAATGTGGTAACGCCCAACACGACTGAAAAACGAAACGGTAACGCATAATGACACAAGCACACACTCGGCGATACTTGAAAAAGGTGATTCTGATTACCCTGGCACTGATTCTCATCCTGTTGGTGACCAGCCAGGCGTTTGCCCGCGGTGTGACCGCACAAATCGACCATCAGGACGCCGAAATGGGCGACATCATCACCCTGGTGGTGAAAACCGATTTCCAAACCTTCGACTCGCCCGACTTCCACAGTCTGGACGACCAGTTCGAAGTACTGGGCAGCCAGCGCAGCAGTCAGATTCAAATCGTCAACGGTAACTATCAAGCCTATTCCCGCTGGGACGTGCGCCTCACGCCAAAACAAGCCGGCGACCTGGTGATTCCCCCATTCAATGTCGACGGCGAGCTCAGCGACCCAATCGTGCTACATGTTTCGGAAGCGCCGAAAGCCGACGCGCGTGAGCTGGGCAGCAGCTTTCTCGAATCCAGCGTGAATATCACGGAACCCTATGTGCAACAGGAAGTGCTGTTCACCCTGCGGTTTTATCATCTCGGCCAGTTCCTCAACGGTAATATCCGCCCGCCGAGTTTCGACCACGCCATCACCCAGAACATCCGCAACCAGTTCAATTACCAAAAGCGTATCGGCGGGAAACTGTACGAAGTCTACGAATGGACCTGGGCCTTCTACCCACAAAAGAGCGGTGCCATGACCATTCCGCCGCAAAGCTTTAATGGCCGGATTCAATACCGCGGCGTGCTGAAACTGGTGCAGGATAAAACCCAGCCGATTGAGTTGAATGTACAACCGCAACCGGACACCTATCCGGCGCAATCCGCCTGGCTACCGGCTAAAGAAATTCGCCTCACCGAAGACTGGCAAACGCCGAATCCGATTCGGGTCGGCGACTCCATTACCCGAACCCTGACCCTGCAAGCGGATGGACTTTTGGCCTCGCAACTGCCGGATTTCCAGTTCAAAGAGCAGGCGCATTTCCATATTTATCCGGATCAGCCCCACACCAATAATCAAGCTACCGAAAACGGTATGCAAAGTCAGAAGGTGGAAAAGCTCGCCATCGTTCCGACCGAACCGGGTGACATCGTATTGCCGGAACTGACTCTGCACTGGTGGAACACCGAACAAAACACCTTGGAAACCATTACCCTGCCGTCCAAAACCCTGACGGTGTTACCGGCACTGACATCTCAAAACAACACCTTTGACACCGCGCCCTTGCCGGAAACGCCTGAAACCGTTTCACGTGAAACATCCACAGCGGATTCAACCACTTGGTCGGTTTCCTGGTTCAGCGCTCTGCTACTGGGATTGTGGTTGATAACGCTTTGGTATGCGCTGAAATGGCGTCGAGCACTGCAAAATTTACCAAGCGAGCCAACGGAAACCGCGAATCTGAAAAACGACCAGGCCTGGTCAAAATCGCCGGAAATGGACACGGTCTGTGATGAAGCGGAATTGGACGCCAAATCACTGTACCGCGCCGTTTTGGCCTGGCAGCAACAAGCCTCCGTGGAAAGCAGCAATCGTCTGCTGACGGACTTACAGCGCCTCAAGGCGCATCTGTATCATCAGGAACCGCTGGCACCGCAGACGCTGGCCGACATTTGTGCGGAAATCCAACGCCTGCAACGCCAAGCGCAAAACGCGCCCGCCAAAACCGGTTCCGGCCAGAAACTGGAACCGATTTATCCAAACGAATCTTAAGACAACGAACCGCCGGGTCGGTCGGAATCAATCGCTTTTGAAGTGACCGTCGGCGATTTTCTGCACCGCCGGATAATTGGTTTTACCAGTGCCCAGTACCGGCATTTCCTCAACCAGAATCACAGTTCTCGGCACCATGATTTCCGACACCTGTGCGGCTTTGGCGGCTTCCTTGACGGTATGACGGCTCAGTGACTCGTCATTGGTGACCAGAATCAACTGCTCGCCTTTACGTTCATCCGCCACGGCCACCACCACGTGATGACCTTCCGGGCTGGCCTGGTTGATGTAACTTTCCACCGCCGCCAACGAAATCATTTCCCCGCCGATTTTGGCAAAGCGTTTGGCGCGCCCTTTGATGCGGATAAAACCATCTTCGTCCACGTCCACCACATCACCGGTATCATGCCAGCCGTCCTTCGGCGGTTGCAGCACACCCGGCTGGTCCGGCATCAGATACCCCATCATGATATTCGGGCCTCTCACCACCAAACTGCCACCCTCTTGAATACCGTCGATTTTACGTAACCGATAATCGACGCCCGGCACCAGTTGTCCGACGGTGCCGTTTTTGAAACTGAGCGGGATGTTCACCGCTAAAACCGGCGAGGTTTCGGTCACGCCGTAGCCTTCCAGAATCGGTGTCAGGAATTCATCGGCATACAAACGACGGGTTTCCGGGCGCAGTTTTTCCGCCCCCGCCACCAAATAACGCACACTGTAAAAGTCGTATGGGTCAGCCTTTTTGGCATAACCACTGAAAAAGGTATCGGAACCGAACAGAATCTTCACGTTCAAATTGTAAACGTATTCCGGAATCACCCCGTAATGCAGTGGCGACGGATACAAAAACACCTTGCCGCCTTTTAACAACGGCCACAACAATCCGGCGGTTAAGCCGAAGCTGTGGAAAGTCGGCAAGGCATTGAACAATTGCTCGCCCGGCAATAAGGTTAGCATGGCGGAAATCTGCTCGACATTGCTGTACAAATTGTTATGCGACAACACCACGCCTTTCGGCGCGCCTTCCGAACCGGAAGTGAATAACACCGCACCTTCTTCATCCGGCGACAAACTGTACCCCGGCACCGCCGAAGCGCGGCTCAGTAAAGCACCCAATTTATCGACCCACCCCACCGTGGCGCGAATGTCTTCCAGATACAAGAAGCGTACCTGTTCGGACAAAGCCTCCACCGTGGTCTGCAATTCATAGGCTTCCACGAATTTGCGCGACGTCAACACCGTCCGGACTTCCGCGGTTTCACAGGCCGATTTCATCGGCCCCAATCCAGCGGTGAAGTTCAGCATGGCCGGCACATAGCCGTAAGCCTGCAACGCAAAAAAGGTGGTCGGCATGCCGCTGACATTCGGCAATAACACCGCCACCCGTTTTTCGTCCTTCAACAGCCGGTGCAATTTTTTACCCAGAATACGCGACGCCAACAGCAGTTTTTTACGCGACAAGGCCACCTCGTTGATGTCTTCAACGCAAATATCCGACGCGGAGTATTCCCGCGCCGAATCCACCAAGGCTCGATACAAGGATTTCGGTGTGTAATTAGCGTGGAACTGATTATCACGCATCAGCGTGAAAACACGATTTTTAAAAAATTGGTGTTTTTGACGCCCTTTGAAACCGGCTGGCAATTCAATGGTTTCCGGTGGCAAGACCTTTAAAGTGATTTTCGGCAACCACTGGCGTTTCATATACGCCATCTTCATGCCGTCCAAATAGGAGAAATGGGTTTTTTGCGCCCCTTGAATGTAAATCGGCAGAATCTTCGCCTTGGCTTTATGCGCCACCAAGCCGGTGCCTTCGTAGATTTTCATCAAACTGCCGGTGGTGGTGATGCGCCCTTCCGGGAAAATCATGCAGTGTTTGCCGTTCTTCAACTCTTGAATGACTTTTTTGGTGGCATAAGGGTTGTGGAATTCGACTTTAAAGTGATCGACAAAACTCAGCAAAAACCGTTCATACCATTTTCGAGTGTGAGTTTCGTCAATCATAAAAGCGGTGTCGCCCGGCAGATAAGTACTGATGAGCACGCCGTCCAACAGCGAGGTATGGTTGGCGACAATCAACATCGGTTCGCCGGATTGATCCAGCCGATGGTAGTGCTCCAACCCGGTGATTTCCACCCGGTAGAAGACTTTCAATAAAAATTTGATAATCAGGCTCACCATTATTGTTTTTCCTTTTTTTGAGAGACCTTTAAGATAAACGAAACCGGCCGACGGCGCTTATCACACCGTCTGTGCCAAAACCCGCCCGCGTTTCAGATACCAGAAAGCGACCAATAGATTCAACAGTGCCACACTGTATAAAATTTGCGTCAAATCGAATTCAAATGCATACAACGCCATAATGAAGACGGACGACACCACCATCAGCAACGCATTGGTGATGTTATTGACCGCCACCATTCGCGAACGAAAATGATGCGGTGTCTTCACTTGCAGCAACGTGTAAAGCGGCACCGTAAACAAACCACCGAAAGTGGCGATCAGCAGCATGGTCAATAACACCACCACCGACGGCCATTGGGTCAAAAACATCGAAATACCGACAAGGTCATCCGCCAACACCACCTGGTTCATGGCCAGGTTTCCAATCAGAATCACCACTGAAATCGCCATCAACAGCCACACCAACCAACGCACATTGGTCAGACTGCGCACCGGCTTTTGGTAGCGTCCCGCCAACCAGGCACCCAGCGCAATCCCGACGGAAAACACCGTCAGAAACAACAAAACCACTTTGTCATCCCCGCCAAGCTGATCGGCCACCAGCACCGGAATCTGACTTAAATAGGTGGCCCCCAGAAACCAGAACCACGAAATCGCCAACACCGCGAAAAACGCTTGCGGGAAGTCGTGGCGCAACGCCATTTCCTGACGGGTGTTACGCCACAGATTCCAGTGCACCGTCAAGGATGCGTCTCCCGCCGCACTGACCGGCACAAACCGGCTGGAAACATAGCCCAGCACCGCCACCACCAAAATGGCCGCCGCCATGCCGGTTTCCCCACCGTCGGTCAATACCACCCAGCCGCCGGCAATCGTTCCCAACAGAATCGCCACAAACGTGGAGGCGCTGAACCAACCGTTGCCATCCAACAACTCTTGATCGGCCAAATGTTCCGGTAAGACGGCGTATTTGATCGGGCCGAAAAATGCCGACTGCACCCCCATCAAAAACAGCACCGCAAACAACAGCTCGACGCTCTGAGTCATCAAAGCCATGGCACCGAGTAGCATAATGAGAATTTCCGCCAGCTTGATTTTTCGAATCAGCGCGGTCTTCTCGTATTTATCCGCCAACTGCCCGGCAAACGCCGAGAACAGGAAAAACGGCAGAATGAAAATGCCCGCCGCCAGCGTAATCAAGAGTCCGGCCTGCTCCGGACTTTCCGCCAGGCGAAAGGTAATCAGCATCACCAAAGCGTTTTTGAACAGATTGTCGTTAAAGGCACCTAAAAACTGCACCCAAAACAGCGGAAAAAACCGTCTTGTCAGAAAAAATCCGTTATTCACTCGTCATCCTTTGGCCTTCACCGATTCGGCATTTGGGTTTCAGAAAGCTTCATTTGACACAAGTCAGGAACCGATTGCAATCTTTTCACCCAGTGCTGTGCCTCCAAAACCTGCCGCATTATAAAGGTGCCCATCCGGCTTGCCCATTCAATTCTGGTTATCAACCGCCAGAAGCCATTTATAACCGGGACCAACCGTTAAGCCAAATCGACTGCATGACGAACAAAACCCGAAACGATTAGTACCAAAAACAGGTTTATAAAAATTTCAATAAAATCAAGGGAGTAAAAATTTTTTAACATTACAAAAATTGCTTGTATTACGTAATTTATCTAGGTAATCTAAGTAACACACCGCGCCTGAGCGCAGCAGACCCCACAATAAAAACAAAAAAACAGGTACCCGTTATGCGACAGGCTTTAAGGCTAAACAAATTCGTAAATGCCATCCTCTTGGCCACGCTCCTATTTTCATATTCTGCCGTATCCATGGCGGATGGCCCATTACCTTCCTGGCAAAATACGCCCACCAAACAAGCCATTATCGCCTTTGTCGAAGACGTCACTGACCCCAAATCCCCCAACTTCGTTCCCGTGCCGGAACGCATCGCCACTTTTGATAATGATGGCACTCTCTGGGCCGAACAACCGATGTACGCGCAATTATTTTTCGCCATTGACCGCTTGAAAGCCCTGGCGCCTAAGCATCCGGAATGGAAACAAAAAGAACCTTTTAAATCGATTTTAAACGGTGACCTCAAAGGCGCCGCCACGGCCGAAGGGAAAAAAGCGCTTATCGAGTTGGTCATGGCCACCCATGCCGGCATGACCTCCGAAGACTTTTCAAACATCGTCAAAGAATGGATCGCCACCGCAAAACACCCAACCACCGGCCGTCCCTTCACCAAAATGGTCTATCAACCCATGCTGGAGCTACTGACCTACCTGCGAGCCAATGGCTTCAAAACCTTTATCGTTTCGGGTGGCGGCATCGCATTCATGCGCCCCTGGACGGAACAAGTCTATGGCATTCCACCGGAACAAGTTGTCGGCAGCAGTGTGAAAACCCAATACAAAGTCATGAATGGTCAACCGGTCATTGTTCGCGAGGCGGGAATTAACTTCATTGACGATAAAGCCGGTAAACCCGTCGGCATCAACCAACACATCGGGCGCCAGCCCATTGCCGCCTTCGGGAATTCCGACGGCGATTTGGAAATGCTGCAATGGACCACCTCCGGTAAAGGCAAACGTTTCGGCTTGCTCGTTCACCACACCGATGCAAAACGGGAATGGGCTTACGACCGAAAATCGACATTCGGCCATCTGGACAAAGCGCTGGATATGGCAACCAAACAAGGCTGGACCGTTGTGGACATGAAAAGCGATTGGAAAACCATTTACCCGGATTTCTGAACACTTCAACCATTTCCGTTCGGCATTGTACACAAGACGTTTTACATAATTTCGTCCAAGGAGACCATCAATATGTTGAAAAAAAACCTACTCAATGTGGCCATCGCAGGCGCACTGGCGTTGCCGGCCACCATGCCGTCGGCGCAAGCGGCGTCCACCGACCCCGATAAGCCCAATATCCTGCTGATTGTATCGGACGATACCGGCTACGGTGATTTGGGCCCTTATGGCGGTGGTAAAGGCCGCGGTATGCCGACCCCGAACATCGACAAACTGGCCGAAGAAGGGATGACCTTCTTCTCATTTTACGCTCAACCGAGCAGCACGCCCGGCCGTGCCGCCATGCAAACCGGACGCATTCCCAACCGAAGCGGTATGACAACCGTGGCCTTCCAAGGCCAGGGCGGCGGCTTACCGAAAGCAGAGTGGACACTGGGCTCCGTCCTGAAAAAAGGCGGTTATAACACCTATTTCACCGGGAAATGGCATTTGGGTGAAGCCGACTATTCACTACCGAATGCTCACGGTTACGACGAAATGAAATACGTCGGTCTTTATCACCTGAACGCCTACACTTATGCCGATCCAAACTGGTTCCCGGACATGGATCCGAAGTTACGGAAAATGTTCCAGAAAGTGACCAAAGGTTCGCTATCCGGTAAAGCTGGGCAGAAACCCTACGAAGAATTCAAAATTAACGGTGAATATGTCAACACCCCTGAAAAAGGTGTGGTCGGAATTCCTTTCTATGACCGTTATGTTGAAAAAGCGGCCGTCGAATTTCTGGAAGACTCGGCCAAGCATAAAAAAGGCAAGCCGTTTTACATCAACGTCAACTTCATGAAAAACCACCAGCCGAATATGCCGGACCCGGACTATAAGCACAAATCGATGTCGAAGAGCAAATACGCCGACTCGGTAGTCGAAATGGACGCGCGGGTTGGTCGAATCATGGACAAGCTGAAAGAGTTAAAGCTGGATAAAAATACCCTGGTGGTTTACACCACCGATAACGGGGCCTGGCAGGACGTATACCCGGATGCGGGCTACACCCCCTTCCGAGGCACAAAAGGAACGGTTCGCGAAGGCGGTAACCGTGCCCCGGCCATTGCGGTCTGGCCTGGTAAAATCAAGCCAAACACCAAAAACCACGACATTGTCGGTGGACTGGATTTCATGGCGACCTTTGCCTCCATTGCTGGCGTCGATTTGCCGAAAAAAGATCGAGAAGGCAAACCGATTATTTTCGACAGTTATGACATGACGCCGATTCTGACCGGCAAAGGTAAATCGGAACGTGATTCTTGGTTCTACTTTACTGAAAACGAGCTGTCTCCAGGTGCAATCCGTGCCGGAAATTATAAAGCGGTATTCAACTTGCGCGGCGGTGACGGTGCTAAAACCGGTGGACTCGCTGTTGACACCAACATCGGTTGGAAAGGTGCGGAAAGCTATGTTGCCACCGTGCCACAGATTTTCGATCTTTGGCAAGACCCGCAAGAGCGTTACGACCTCTTTATGAATAACTTCACTGAGCGGACATGGACCCTAGTGACCTTTAATGAAGAGTTGTCAAACCTCATGAAGACCTATGTAAAGTATCCACCACGTAAACTGCAAAGTGACGTATACACTGGACCTATAACTTTAACCGGTTATCAACGGTTTAAACACATCCGTGAACAGTTGGAAAAAGAGGGCGTTTCACTGCCAATGCCAACCGGAAATTAATCCGATTTTAGTTGGTTAACTCAAGAAGCCATTTGGTTCGCCAAATGGCTTTTCTTTTTTAAACAAGCGGTTTATTCTAAAAACGGTTTCGTAAACTCGCTAGAAAAACACGCTGGAAAATCCGCCATTTGGCATTTAATTTAAGGTACGTTATGACACCCTCACAAGACAGCCATCATCACCCCGAACTGCAGTTTCCAATCGATTCAACAAATGATACCTTCCGTTTTCACACCATGGTGAAACCCAGTGGCTCACAATGTAATATCGAATGTTCCTATTGTTTTTATTTACACAAAGAAGGTTTATTAGACCAACCGAAAATGCCACGCATGAGCGATGAGGTTCTGGAAGAACACATCCGACAATACATCGAAGCGCAAACCGGCGATGAAGTCGTGTTCAGCTGGCAAGGCGGTGAACCCACGCTTATGGGACTGGAATTTTTTGAAAGGGTCGTGAGCTTTCAACAAAAGTATCGAAAAGAAAATCAACGCATCGCCAATGACTTGCAGACCAATGGCATTATGCTCAACGAAGAATGGTGTCGCTTTTTAAAAAAGCATGATTTTCTTGTCGGTATTTCCATCGACGGCCCAGCGAATTTACACGATATTCATCGAGTCAGCAAAGGCGGTCAGCCGACACACGAACGTGTCATGCGAGCGGTTTCGTTGTTGCACAAACACGACATTCCCTTTGCCGCTCTCTGCGTCGTCAACCGCGACAATGCGCGCCGCCCCATCGACGTCTATCGATTTTTGCGTGACGAAGTCAAAGCCAAACAAATCCAATTCATTCCCTGCGTGGAAAAAGCGGATTTCACGACCGTGGCGCCCGGTACCTGGAATACCCAACAGATTCCGGTCCAATTTAACCCCAAACAAGACGCCAGTGGCGACAGTGCCCTTGTGACTGAATGGTCGGTGCTTCCGGAAGACTGGGGCTATTTCCTCAACCGGGTGTGGGACGAATGGATCAAAAAAGACTTCGGCGACCTGTTTATCGACCAATTCGAAAACGTGGTGTCGATGATGTTCGGCTATGGCAGCCAAAAATGCGTGACGGCTCAAATCTGCGGAAAAGCCCTGGCAGTTGAGCATAATGGTGATGTCTTTTCCTGCGATCATTTCGTCTATCCCGAATACCGACTCGGCAATATTCTGGAAACCCACGAAGGCGATATGGCGTTTTCCGAACAACAGCAAGCATTCGGCTTTGATAAACACAAAACGCTGCCAGATTATTGCAAGCAATGCGATTATTTGAACCTATGCTGGGGCAACTGCCCGAAAGACCGCTTTTTGAAAACCCCAGACGGTGAAGATGGCTTGCAGTACCTGTGCGCCGGTTTAAAAGCCTTTTACAAAAAAGCCACGACGGAAAAGAGTGCCTTAGCCAAACGCATGGGCATGCGCTGAACCTTTTACAAACCCAGACCGCCGTACCAGGCGGCGATAGCTTCGCTTTTCCATTATTTCTTAAGGATTTTGTCAAACTCCCCTCAGGCTCGCATTCGGGGCAGTGGCTACAATAGCCTATTCCAAGAATACCCGATTGAAAGCCATGTCGATTTCACTGCCCGGCTGGTGGCGCACGCCGATGCAAGCCCACCAACTGCAATTTTTCGCCCATTACATGCTGTTCCTGTCCTGTGTGCTGGTGCTGGCACTATCCTGGTTTCATTGGGTTTATCACATCCATTTGCCCGACCGCATGTACCTGTTGTGGCTGCCGCTGCAACTGATCGGCACCTTTTTGCTGTATCTCATCTTACCGCGGTTCAAAAGCCTGTCCCAAGGCCAGGTATTGGCGTTGTTTGTGTTTTCCTTGATGGTGCTGAGCGGTTATTTGTACGACAGCGGCGGGGCCATCAATCCGCTGATCCACATTTTAATCGCCCCCATCGCCATCGGCTTGGTCATCTTCTCGCGCCAACCCGCTTTCATTCTGATTCTGCTGACCACCGCTATTTATTTCCTGCTCAATCGCTTTTATGTGCCGATTATGAGCATGAAAATTCCCAGCCTCAATGCGTTCTTCGATTGGCATTTGAGCGGTTCCGCCGCGGTTTTTCTCGGCATTTCGGTGCTGGTGATGATGATTGTCTTCCCATTGCGCCAAAAACTGGACGCCCAGCAACAGGATTTGTTGAAAAACCAAAAACAAGCCCTGCAACACGAATACTTGCTGGCATTGGCGACGTTTGCGGCCTCATCCGCCCATCGCCTCGGCACGCCCCTGAACACACTGTCCCTGATTGAAAGCAGTTTGCGGCAAACCTGCTCGTCATCACAGGCACAACAGGATCTCGACATCATGGCGGACCAGCTCAATGTCTGTCAGAAAGCGCTGAGCAATATCCGCCGCAAAGCCGACCAATCCGCCAGGCCTGGGCGTTTTTCATGTGCCTTGTCCGACTTTATCGCCGAAGTGAAAGAAGAGTTTACCCTACTGCACCCGATGCAGGAATTGCCGATCACCCTGCCCGACACCCCCATCACCCTGCACATCGACAACAGCCTGTCTTTAGCGGTGTTGAACCTATTGGAAAACGCGGCCCGTTACAGCCCGGATTACGTGGCGTTACGGTGTGAATCAAACGACGATGGCTTGGTTTTCCAAGTCATCGATCATGGCCAAGGGCTGCGCGACACCGAACTGTCGCAACTCGGCAAACGTCCGCTTACTCAATCCGACGGCGAAGGCATCGGGCTGTATCTGACCCAAATGATTGTTGAACGTTATCAAGGGGAGCTGCATTTCGAACGCGCCGAAAACGAAACCCGTGCGGAAATCCGACTCCCCAAAAGCATCATGGAGGCTCCCATTCATGAATGAGACGACCGATATTCTGATTGTAGACGACGACAGCGCTTTTTTAACGACGCTGACGCGCATGATGCAGCGCCAGGGCCATCCAATCCATGCCGCCAATACCGTGAATGCGGCTCAAGATTTGATCGACACCACACGCTTCTCACGCGCGATTCTGGACTTGAACCTGCAAGGCGACAGCGGTTTGAAATTGCTGACGTATCTGGTAGAGCGGCAACCAGCGTGCCGGGTGGTGATTCTGACCGGCTACGCCAGCATCGCCACCACAGTGGAAGCCATGAAACATGGCGCCTGCGATTATTTGTGCAAACCGGCCTCGCTTGCCGATATTCTCAAATCGCTCGAACTGGACAGCGACGAAACAAAAACCGAAGTGGAAGCCGGCTCCATCCCATCGGCCCATTACGACACCATGTCACCCAAACGCATCGAATGGGAACACATTCAACGCACCTTGATGGAACACGACGGTAATATTTCCGCCACCGCCCGCGCCCTCAACATGCACCGACGCACGCTGCAACGTAAATTGCAAAAGAAACCCGTCCATAAATAACCACATTTTTCTGGTGCGACAAAATGCCGCAGGTTAAACTGAATGGCGAACTCGAACATCCCATAAAATGACACAACCAACGCCTGCCGTAGCCGTCGGGCGGGTTTTTCACCGTTTAATCATTGCAATAGGAGTTGTACATGAAGCCTTCTGTTTTATTCGCCCTAATCATCAGCCTTGGCCTCAACGCCCAAGCTTGGGCCGCCAGTGTTGCCGACAGCATTAAAATCGAAAATCCTTACGTTCGGATGGTGCCGCCGGGCGCGCCAGCCACCGCCGCGTTTATGGTGATAGACAATACCGGTTCCCAAGACCATGCTCTGGTTTCGGCCAAAGCTTACATCAACAAGGTCACCGAACTGCACACCCACATTCACGACAACGGCGTGATGCGCATGCGCCAGGTGCCGAAGATCGACTTACCGGCCGGCCAAAAAACCGCTTTGCAACCCGGTGGTTTCCACATTATGCTGATCAACCTTACTGAGCCGGTAAAAGAGGGCCAACACATTAAAATCGACCTGACGTTTGACGATGGTTCCACCAAAACCATCGACGCTATTGGTCGCCCCTTAATGAAACCGATGATGGGCGGGAAAGGCCACATGCAGCAGGGAATGATGTCCGGCAAAATGTTGAGCAACGGTCAAAACACGCATGCCATGCGTTTGGTAATGCACGCCAATCCGGCGCTACCGAACCTAACCGGTATTGCCGTCAAAAATGCCGCTGAACTGGGTTTAAGTGCCGAACAAGTCACTCAAATCAAAGCTTGGCCAAAGGCCCACAGCCAGGAAATGTCTCGCCTGTTTAATGAAATCCAAACCTTGGAAAAAGCATTGATTCAAGATGCTTTGGCCGGTGAATCCAAAGCGGAATTGATGAAAAAATTCGAGAAAACCTTGGCATTGCGCCGTCAGGTAGCGGAAACCAAAATCGATTGTCGGGATAACATGAAGAAAATCCTCACCAAAGAACAGTTCGACAAACTGGCGTCCATCTATCCAATGATGTAATGACGATGCCATGTCCGTTTGCCGATGATTTGATAAGCATCGGCAACCGAAAATACGCTTCGATACAGTGAATTAGAGCCGTATCAGAAACGCGCCCAAAGGGTCAGGATCACCAAGCCCAAATACACCCAAATGACCAGGCCTGATAGCGCATAAGTCTGCCAGAAGGCTGTGCCAGACAGCTTTAACTGCCCCACCTTGCGATACAATACCGCCGCACTGATGATGACCGCCAGGAAATTGAACAGGTTGAACAAATGTATCCAACCGTCACGATGGCTGGCCAAGGGTTTCATCACCGAATCCGAGTCCATCAACCAATAATAGGCATTGACCAAATCCGGCGCATAATGCAGGAAGAAGAAGCTGCCGATGTGACTCAACGCCCCCACCAGCATCAAGGCGCCAAACGCCAGACCGGCGGTTTCGAACAGCGTCCAGAAGTCGATTTTGGAAACGCGGCTCGCCAGCCATAAACCGCCCAGCGTCAATGTAAAGGTCATGGCCACGGCCATCAGTAAGGCCACCAAACCGACCCAATCCATCGTCGGCACTGCGGGCATCACCGTCTCCAACCAGGAACCGATTTGATACCAGGGCAAAGATTCCTTCAAAGGACTGTGGCCCAACGCATGATGAAAGCGCATCGCCATGGTGATCACGGCCAGCAAGGTGATGAACACCCACACCGTCATCCGATCCAGTTGCTTCACCGGCTCGATGACCTGTTTCGCAAAGCGCGTGACTTTCCAGTCCACCGAGTCGCAGGCCTGGGCACAATCCATACAAAGGGTACAATCCTGCATATTGTTCTTCTTCTCGAACAAATACGGGCGCAGGTTCCATTGGCAAGCTTTCACGCAATCGAAGCTGCGGCAGGTTTGACAGGCCGAACTGTCGGTTTGCAGTTGAGTGAAGCTCACCTTGCCGTAAGACTTAATCACCGACCCGATCGGACAACCGTATCGGCAATAATCCATATTGCGATACAGATAAAAACCGACAAATGCCACCGCGGTCAACACCAGAAAATACAGTGCGCTGACATAAGGTATTTTCAGGAAATCCGGAAACACATACACCGGCACCCAGTAACTCACCACCAGCAATCCCAACCCCCACCAACGGTTGCGTAACCAGTTCGGCATCAACTTCTGAGGGCCGATTTTATTGAGGTATTTACCGATGAAACTGTGCGGACACACGGTGCAAAACACCGGTCCGAAGGTCACCATCGACACCACCAGAAAGAACGGCCAGAACAAAGACCAGAAAATCGCCGGCGTATAAGGGTTATCGATTTCATCCGGATAGGTCAGCCCGAAATAAATCGCGCTGGCAAACAGCACCAACACCAGGGAACGCAACACATTCAAACTCAACGGATGCGTCAGCAAACCGCCGACCAATGGCCAGGACAAGATGTTCTTCATCGTCATCACCCGCCTCCTTACAATTTATAACGATAATTGATCTGGAAGTTTCTCGGCGCACCCGGCGTGTAGCTATAATTGCCGCGGGTGTCTTTGGAGACCTCTTCCGCATAACGCATGTCGAAGACGTTATTGACGTTCAACTGAAGCTTATGATGCCCAAGGCTGTACCCCATCATCAGGTTCGACACCATTTGGTAACCGTCGTATTTCTCGGTGTTGGCGTCGTCGATGTAGTAACTTCCGAAGCCCAAAGCCTCAATCCGCGCCTGCAAGCCCTTGGCCTGATAACCGATGAAAACGTTGTACTGCTGCTCCGGAATGAAACGCACCTTGTTACCGGAATAATCGTTTCCGCCGTCTTCATACTGCAGATATTCATAATCCTGCAAAGCCAGATTCCCGCCGACGGCCACTGAGGCATTGAGGCGGTAAGACACGCTGAATTCCGCGCCGCGTTTACGGGTCTTACCCGCATTGACGTAATAGGTCACGTAATTGTCCTGCACCGAGACGATTTCATCGGTCAGATCGATTTGATAAAGCGCTACCGCGGTCGAGAAACGGCTACCGTCCAATTTATAACCTAATTCGTACTGCACCGCTGTCGAGGCTTTTAAGTCATTGGCCTGGTCATAGGATTGGTTGGCGCTCACTTCGCTGTCGGTGGGGGCCTGTTGCGCGCCGCTGACGGAAAAATAGGTTCGGCTGTTATCGGTCAACGCATAATTCACCGACGCTTTCGGCGCAAACAGGTCGTAACTGGCTTTATAGGAGTATTTCCCGCCGCCCGGCACATACTTCCCGGTCGAATAGCTGTAGGCGTAATATTCGTCTCCGGAAATGTCCATATTCAAATGGTCATAACGCAAACCCGCTTCCAAGGTCCATTTCTCGGCCGGAGAAAAGGTTTGCTGGAAATAGGCTCCACTCAACTGGCTGTTGGCGTCTTCCACCTGCGCCAAATCACCTTTCTGGTCCGACGTGACATTGATGATACGTCCGGACGGAATCGTCACCGTATCGGCGTAAGTGTATTTCTTACTGTTATCGCGAATGTCGCCCCGTACCGTGACCCCAAACACTTGACTGGCCGGCAGTCCGAACAAGGTATGACGATGGTTGAACATCAAATCGGTGCCCACCACATAATTGTCCTTGGAATCGTTGATGAAACCGGTGACCGGATGGAAATGCTCCCATTTATTGATGTAAAACTGTGGTTTGAAGCTGACACCGTTGCCCAAATCCGTTTTGTAACGGGTATTGAAAAACAGTGTTTTACTGTCACGTGCACTTTGCGTCCAGGCCGAGCCGGTATTGGCAGGATTATCTAAGGTTCGACCGTTTTGCTTATAGTATTCATAACCGTCCTGGTTCAAAGAACCCGGCAATTGCAGATTCGACTCCTGATAGCTCAACTCCGATTCTAAGGTACTGTCGTCGCTGAAAAAATGCCCTTGCTTGACGGAAAATTGTGTGGTGTCGAAATGGTTATGTTCACGCCAATTATTGTTGGATTGGCGGCGCGACAATTGCACCGAAAAATTATCGTCGGGCCCCGCCTGCCAAGTTTTGTGCAAAGCGGCATTGGCACTGCTTTCCGAACCACCGCCCAATTTGATGTAATCCTGCGAGGCATCGAACACCGATTGGGATCGGACCGAAATGACCCCGCCGCTGGCATTAGCCGCTTCAATCGACCCCGGCCCTTTAAACACCTCCACCGAGTCGATGTCGTCGATGTCCACAAAATCAAAACGGGTGAAACTGTCCGGGTCGGTCATCGGCACGCCGTCGCGCATCACCATGATTTCGCGCACCCCATAACGCGCCTTCAAACCGGCACCGCGGATAATCAAACGCGAATCGTAACCGCCGTTTTCGCTCACCGCGATGACGCCGGGCAGGGTTTTCACCACGTCGTTAATATTGCGCGCATTCTTGTCCTCGATCACTTTTCTCGGCACCACGTCCACGCTTTGCGACACATCCAAGGCCTGACGCTCTTCTTTCGACGCGGTGACGGTGATGCCGTCCAGAACAACTTCAGCAAAAGCCGGTAACGGCGCCCAAACCGCCGAGATCAATACAAAAAATGATATAGGGGAAAAGTGCCAATCTTTGGCACGAAAGACAATGGAAGGCCTCACAATTACGCTCCTGCTTCGTGACGTTTTGAAAGGCCAAAATATTAAGCGCACCGCCGAAAATGACAATGTGACAAATTGTCGCACCCAGCGACGGATTTGACTCGATAGACGGGGTTAACGGTTAAACAGATTCAATAGAACGGTCAGCACCAGGCTGATCAGAATCATGGAAGTAATGGGAATGAACACTCGACCGTTTTCGGTTTGGTGATCGATGTCGCCCGGCAATTTACCGAACCAACTGAACAACCCGGGGACAAAATGCCACAGCACGCCGATGACCAGCAATAAAGCGCCAACCATAATCAGCCACTTTGCCATCGGCACCTCCCGGGAGTTGATTATCTGAAAAACGCCCAGGCCTGGGCGTTTTCACACATTTTCTTACGCCGCTTTGATACCGGAATGACGCAACAAAGCATCAATTTGCGGTTCCCGGCCGCGGAAAGCTTTGAACAGCGTCATCGGATGCACCGAACCGCCGGCCGACAAAATGGTGTTGCGGAACTTCACGCCGATTTCCGGATTCAGCACGCCTTTTTCCTCAAACAGACTGAACGCATCGGACGACAAGACTTCCGCCCATTTGTAACTGAAGTAACCGGCCGCATAACCGCCCGCGAAAATATGGCTGAAGCTCTGCGGGAAACGATGATACGCCGGCGGTTGGATCACCGCCACTTCATCGCGCACCTGCTTGGCCAATGCCAAAATCGGCTGCGGCGCGTCCGGTTGATAATCGGCGTGGGCGAGGAAATCGAACAAGGCAAATTCCAACTGGCGCACCATCATCATCGCCGACTGGAAACCACGGCTTTGCTGCAAGGCCTCGAACAAATCGGACGGCAAGGTCTCGCCGCTGTCGATGTGCGCGGTGATTTCGTCGATGCCTTCCCGCTCCCAACAGAAGTTTTCCATAAACTGCGACGGCAACTCCACCGCATCCCACGGCACACCGTTGATGCCGGACACATCGAAATGCTCCATTTCCGTCAACATGTGATGCAGACCGTGGCCGAATTCGTGGAACAGGGTCGTGACTTCGTCGTGCGTCAAGCAGGCCGGTTTGTCGCCGACCGGCGGTGTGAAATTACACACCAGATAGGCCACCGGTGCCTGTAAATCGCCCTTCGGGTGACGCCACCGGCTGATGGCCGAATCCATCCAGGCCCCGCCGCGCTTGTTTTCACGCGCGTACAAGTCCAGATAAAAGGCCGCGATGGGCTCGCCGGTGGCATTCAAAATCTCGAAATAACGCACATCGTCGTGCCAGACCGGTACCTTTTGTTTTTCCACGACCTGCACATCGAACAAGGTTTGAGTGATTTTGAACAAACCGGCCAGCACTTTGGTGACCGGAAAATACGGGCGCAGTTTTTCCTGCGACAAGGACAGAGTGGCGTTTTTGAATTTTTCCGACGCATAGGTCACGTCCCAAGGCTGCAAGTCGTCGAGTCCGAGTTCACGACGGGCAAAATCCGCCAGCGTCGCCAATTCCTGCTCCGCTTGCGGTTTCGATTTGGCCGCGAGGTCACGCAAAAAACCGATGACCTGCTCGCTGGAATCGGCCATTTTGGTCGCCAACGACAGCTCGGCGTAATCGTTGAAGCCCAATAACTGGGCTTTTTCGTGACGCAACTGGAGAATCTTACGGATATTGTCGGAATTGTCGTATTGCGGATCGGCGGCCTGTTCGGAAGCGCGGGTGGCAAAAGCGCGATAGACTTCTTCGCGCAAATCGCGGTTATCGGCATGGGTCATCACCGCCAGATACGATGGAAAATCCAACGTCACCAACCAACCGGTTTGTTCTTTTTGCTGCGCCAATTGTTGCAGCAAGCCCAGCGCATTCTCCGGCAAACCGGCCAACTCGGCTTCGTCTTCCACCGATTTCGACCAGGCCTGGGTACTTTTCAAAACGTTGTTGCCGAACTGGCTGCTCAGTTGAGACAGTTCCTGAGACAAGCGTTTGTACTCCGCTTGTTTGTCTTTCGGCAAGTCGATGCCGGACAAACGGAAATCACGCAGGGCGTTTTCCACCACTTTTTTCTGCGCCAATGAATAGGATTCGAACGCTTCGGATTGGGCGACCTGCTCGAATTTTTTGAACAAACCTTGGTTTTGGCCCACTTGCGTGTAGTAATCGGTGATCTTTTCTAGACAACCGGTGTAAGCCGCGTGCCAGTCATCGCTGTTTTTCACCGCATCCAAGTGCCCGACCGGCCCCCAGACGCGTTCCAGACGATTGCTTAAGGCTTCCAAAGGCTCCACGAAGTTTTCCCAAGTAGGCGCGGTGGTGTCCTTTACCAACGCGTCGATGGCGTCCAAATTTTCCGCCAAAAGGGTTTCCACCGCCGGTTGAATGTGTTCCACGTGAAACGCTTGAAAGTCCGGCAATTGATCGATTTGCAATAATGGGTTCATAACAGGTCCGATGTTTTTTATAGAGAGCTTTGCATGAGTGGGGCGCGATAGAAAAATGAGATAAAATTTTTCTGAATTAGGCGGAAAACGAAGCTAATAGCGGGCTATTAACGAGTTTTTCAACGACATTCAGGGAAATTTTAGCCATTTTTATCCGTGCATCCATCTCATGCAAAGCTCTCTTATAGTTAAAATAGTTTACCGAATTATACAAGCCAGGAAACCGATGAAAAACCCTAATCCTCTTAATCCTTTCACCGGCATCATTCCGACCCCGTTATTTTTACCCTAGGCGTTAACCGGCTTCTATGCTAAATTTAGCGTAAAAGACACCCACTGAAATAACGTTGACGAATACAGAACGGATTTATGAAAACCTACCAAACCACTTTGACCTTCAACAGCCCGAACCGCGGCACCTTCAATATCACCCCGGACATCAATCAGGTGGTTGAGGAATCGGGGCTGAATGTCGGCTTGTGCCATGTGTTTTGCCAACACACCTCGGCGTCGTTGATCATCACCGAAAACGCCGACCCGACGGTCCGCGAAGACATCGAATACTGGATGCAAAAACACATTGTCGACGGCGATGCCAATTACCGCCACAATTACGAAGGCGACGACGACATGTCAGGCCACATCCGCACCCTTTTAACGGAAACCAGCCATACCATCCCAATCACCAACGGTCGGTTGAATATGGGCACCTGGCAAGGCCTTTTTTTATACGAACACCGTACCGGGCGTTTTAATCGCCAGGTGGTGGTCACGCTTCAGGGAGATTGAATACCATGATTAAGGAACCCGCCGTCAATACGACGCATTATGTGTTGAAAGTGACCGGAAAACACGGTTTGGTGTTTAAAACCAAACACAATGACAAAAATTATTTGAAAAAGGTTGCGGAACAGTTGCTGGAGCAGGAAGACGGCCATTTCACCGAATACGAAATCCACGCCAGCGACCACGCCAACTCGGAAATGACGCAACCGGAAAATCTCATCCATTACGTCAAACAGGATTTATAAAACAGCGTTATCTGGCCTGTTCGTAACCCATTTGCAGCATGCAGTCCTCATAGGACATTTGTCCGGACGTCTGACTGCGCAGATTGATTTGCGACACACCGTTTCGGTCGTCCCAAGCGCCCAGCGCTTCGCCTTTACAATAATTCATGTCATTGCGAAATTGGTCTTGGCTCTGCTCGGGCTTTTTCACAAACTGTTTATTACCGCAGGCGCTTAGTACCAATGCGGCCAAGCCAATTAAAATTATACGTTCCATAATAATTTTCCTTTTTATTTTAATGAATTATCAACTTTTATCATTTCCGGATGGCGTTGTCATTTGATACCGTGCGATGCGTTTCGACAAGGTATGCATGCGTTTGAACGCATCCACCAATTGCATTTCTAGGCGGAAAATCATCATCCGTTGCGCGTCGGCTTTCAGGTAACGTGCCTGGTGCTTCAAGGCTTCCTGAATCAGGTGGTCGATGGTCGATTTAACCGACAACACCAGCATGGCTTTGTCTTCGCTTTTTTCGGTGAGCGACAATAACGCATTGTCCACCCCTTTCCCAACTTCCTTGGCCAGGTTACCAAGCAGATTGGTCATGGTTTCGCTCGGTTTGAACTTGTTCTCGAAGGCCTTGTGCTTGGCCTGCACGATGCCGTTATCGATGGTTTCCACCATTGATTCGAGAATATTCACCACCGTAATCAATTTCAGATAACGGTTTTGCAAGGCTTCATCCAAGTCCGCTTCACTGATTTTACCCAGGTACAACAATATCTGATGCTGATAATTTTTCAGCCGCTCCACGTATTTGTCTTCAAAGGTCAATTTATCCAGCGTGATTGAATCGGCCTGTACGGCATGATTGAAAAGACTGTTCAAGCGTTGCCGGAAGCTGTCGATCTCCATTTCCACCGCATCCAAAGCCATGGTTGGGGCGGTCAAAAGCCCTTTGTCAAGAAACTTGGGTTTGATTTCACGCTGGTTGGTTTCGTCTTCCACCACCGGATACAGCTTATAGACCGCCCAGACAAACAACGGCACCATCGGCAGAAACAGCAATAAGGCGGAGAACTTAAAGATGGTGTTGGCGTTGGCGATTTCACGCGGGGTGTTTTCAGCCAAGGTTTCCATGGTGATGATGTCCGGCGTCACCGACGGCGAAATCGATACCGAAAGATACGCCAATACGGAAATAAACGGCAACCAGATCAACACCCCAAGCACATTGAAACCGACGTGAATCATCGCGGAACGCACCGCATCCCGCGATTTGCCGATGGCGGCCAACATCGCGGTCACACAAGTGCCGATATCCGCCCCCATCGACAAGGCGATGCCCGCCGGTAAGGTCAAAAAGCCGTTACTGGCCATGACAATCACGATCCCGATGGTCGCGGACGACGATTGCACCAGCGCGGTAAACACCAACCCGACCAGAATGCCATAAAACGGATTCTGCATTTCCACCATCAGATTCAAAAAGGGTTCGTAGCTGCGCAATGGGTACATGGCATCGCTCATAACGTTCATGCCGAAGAAAATCAAACCTAGCCCGAGAATCAATTCCC
This sequence comes from Thiomicrospira sp. S5, assembly GCF_003991075.1. Lineage (NCBI taxonomy): Bacteria > Pseudomonadati > Pseudomonadota > Gammaproteobacteria > Thiotrichales > Piscirickettsiaceae > Thiomicrospira > Thiomicrospira sp. S5. The sequence goes on from NZ_CP014470.1 coordinate 51,653, forward strand.
CCAAATGGCGGGTTCGACTCAGCTGGCCGACGAACTGAATCACAAACCCGACCGCAATCATCAATAACGCCAGATTGGTGATTTTAAACGCTACGATTTGCGCGGTGATGGTGGTCCCGAGGTTGGCTCCCATAATGACCCCAGCGGCCTGACTCACCGTCATCAATCCGGCGGAAACAAACCCCACCACCAAAACCGTCGTCACCGACGACGATTGAATCACCGCGGTGACCAAGGTTCCGGAAAGCGCGCCGGTCACCCGGTTGACGGTGAGTTTTTCCAGCAATTGTTTCATGCGTTCACCGGCCACCGCCAACAAGCCTTTAATCATCAAATCCAAACCGAACAGAAACAACGCCAACCCACCGAGCAACGACATGATCATGGTCGGCCAGTCCAGTTTCACAACGTAATCGTCCGCCGCCATAACCCAACCGGTCACACTGAGTAACAAGGTAAACAAAACCAGGGTTTTCAAATGTTGTCGGGCGTTCGAAGACAGTTCAATCGGGTTCATGACGCGGTTTTCCGGCTTGAAAACTCCAATCCTATCCGAATTTTCAGCAAAGTAAACCAACTTACGAAACCCCATTGAAAATTTTTTCTCCTGACAGGATTAAAATTGGCAGAAAAACCGCTAAAACATTGACTCGCTGGCGCTTTATGGTAACCTTTTCAGGTTATAAACTGCTTTTATAGTGAATCCGATTATTATGAATCTATTGGCCTTTAATCTTCCCATCGTGGTGCTCCTTCCCTTTTTCGGCGCCATTTTGGCGGCGTGGGCTTCCAAGCTGAACCGTCTGGCGGCGGCTTGGACCAGCGGCGGTGTTGCCCTCCTTTCATTGGCGTTTCTGATGCCATCGGCTTCCTTGCCGTTTCAAGGTGAAACCCTGATTCAAAGTTGGCCTTGGATTGATTCCATCGGACTGCACTTCGCTTTCCGCCTCGATGGCCTCGCCCTACTGTTTGCCTTATTGATTCTGATCATCGGGTTACTGGTCATCTTTTATGCCCGTTATTACCTCGCCGCCAAAGACTCCATGGGGCGCTTCTTCTCCTACCTGCTGATGTTCATGGGCTCCATGCTCGGGATAGTGCTGTCGGAAAACCTGATTCAATTGGTGGTATTCTGGGAATTGACGTCCATCACCTCTTTCCTGCTGATCAGTTATTGGCAGCAACGTAAAGACGCCCGTCAGGGCGCGCGCATGTCCTTAGCCATCACCGGCGGCGGCGGCTTGGCCTTGCTCGGGGGCGTATTATTGCTGGGGAACGTCGTCGGCAGCTACCAGCTGACCGACGTGTTGCAAGCTGGCGAAGTCATTCGTAACAGCCCTTTGTATTTGCCGATTTTGATATTGATTCTATTGGGTGTTTTCACCAAGTCGGCCCAATTTCCATTCCATTTCTGGTTGCCGCATGCCATGGCCGCACCGACCCCGGTATCGGCCTATTTGCACTCGGCCACCATGGTTAAAGCCGGGATTTTCCTTCTGGCGCGTTTTTTCCCGGTTTTATCGGGCACGCCGGAATGGTCCTGGTTGGTTGGCGGCGCCGGTTTGATCACCTTCCTGCTCGGCGGTTACACCGCCCTGTTCAAAAACGATTTAAAAGGTCTGCTGGCCTATTCCACCATCAGTCATCTGGGCCTGATTACCCTGTTATTCGGTTTCGGCACGCAATTGGCGGCCGTCGCGGCGATTTTCCACATCATCAACCACGCCACCTTTAAGGCCTCGTTGTTCATGGTGGCGGGCATTATCGACCACGAAGCCGGCACCCGCGATATGCGTAAACTCAACGGTCTGATTAAATACATGCCCCACACCGCCGCGCTGGCAATCATCGCTTCGGCCGCCATGGCCGGTGTGCCGCTGATGAACGGTTTCCTGAGTAAGGAAATGTTCTTCCAGCAGGCCGTGGAAATGTCGAATGCCGATTCCATGGCCTGGATGATTCCGGTACTGGTCACCATCGGTGGCGTTTTCTCGGTGGCCTACTCGATTCGATTCATTCACGATGTTTTCTTCAACGGCGAACCGATTGGTTTGACCAAAACGCCGCACGAACCGCCGCGTTTTATGAAAATTCCCGTCGATATTTTGGTTATTGTTTGTCTGGCCGTGGGGATTTTCCCGGCCTACACCGTCGCACCGATTCTGCAAGTGGCGGTCATGGGCACCTTGCAAACAGCGGCCCCAGCGTACAGTCTGGCCATCTGGCACGGCTTTAACTATCCGTTGATGATGAGCTTTATCGCCATGGCCGTCGGGGTGCTGGTGTATTTCCGCCGCGAGCGGTTCTTTGCCTTCTACAAACGTTATTTCCGCCGCATCAATGCCAAACGGTACTTCAACTTCTGGTTACAGAAATTATTCAATGCGTCGATTCGCGTTACCCGAAGCTTCGATAAAGGTTCCTTGCAGAACGCTTCGGCCTGGATTATCGGGGCCTCGCTGGTGATTGGGGCCTATGGTTTCCTGGCGTATCCGGGCGCCTTGCTCGGCGACCGGGCCTTGCTGCCACTGGACGGCGTGACCTTGGTGGTCGCCCTCGGCTTGATGATTATCAGCCTTCTCACCATGGTCTGGCACCGTCAACGGCTGTTGACTCTGATTGTCATCGGCGTCATCGGGCTGGTGATTTCGCTTGGATTTGTGAAATTCTCCGCGCCGGATTTGGCGTTGACGCAATTGTCGGTGGAAGTGGTGACCATTGTTCTGTTATTGCTGGCGTTGTATTTCCTACCGCAATACACCCCAAGACAAGCCAGCCGGATTCGTCTGTGGCGTGACGGTTTACTGGCGGCTTTTGCCGGTATCGGTGTCACCCTCTTTACCTTGTCGGTATTGACACGCGACTACAGCACCATCGCCGAATACTTCCTCGCCAACAGTGTCCCGGGCGGCGGCGGCACCAATGTGGTCAACGTCATACTGGTGGATTTCCGTGGCTTCGATACCTTGGGTGAAATCGTGGTATTGGCATTGGCAGGCCTGGGCGTTTTTGCCATGCTGGAAGGCATGAAACTGCCGGCTCCGAAAAACGATATCGAGGGCCGTTTGTGGAACACCGACAAGCATCCATTAATCATGCAAACCCTGACCCGCCTGCTCTTGCCACTGATGTTGCTGGTGGCAGTGTTTATCTTCCTGCGTGGTCACAACCTGCCGGGCGGCGGCTTTATCGCCGGTTTGATCGCCTCGGTGGCGCTGATCGTCCAATACCTCGCCAACGGCATTCAATGGACCAGCCAGCGCATCAAGGTGGACATGCATTGGTCCATTGGCGTCGGATTGTTGATCGCGATTTCCACCGGCTTGGTGGCGATGGGGCTGGGTTATCCGTTCCTGACATCCGCCTTCACGCATCTGCATTGGCCAGTGGTTGGTGAATTCGAAGTGGCCAGTGCCATTGCGTTTGACCTGGGCGTTTTCCTGGTCGTCGTCGGCGCCACGGTCATGAGCCTGGTGCAACTCGGTAAACTCAGTTACGCCTCGCATCATCCGAATGATCCAACGGCGAATCCCGCCAGTCAGGAGGTGAAATAATGGAAATTCTCGTGGCTTTGGTCATTGGTGTTTTGACCGCCAGCGGCGTCTTTTTGACCCTCCGCGCCCGGACCTTTCCGGTGGTATTGGGCATCACTTTGCTGTCTTATGCGGTGAATGTCTTCCTGTTCACCATGGGCCGTTTGACCATCGGTTTACCGGCCGTCATCGACCCGGAACAAGGCGGTTATACCGACCCGTTACCGCAGGCGTTGGTGCTGACCGCGATCGTTATCGCCTTCGGGATGACCGCCTTTTTGATTGTTTTATCCCTCAAAGCCCGCGCCGAATTGGGCAACGACCATGTCGACGGTCTGCATTTGGCGCCGGACGAAGATTCTCTGGAAAATACCGTGCCACCGAAACTGCATAAAAACAGTTCTGCTTCCCCTAACCAGGAGGACGGAACGCCATGATGCCTTTAACGATTTATCCGCTGCTGTTACCATTGATTGGCGGCGTGCTGCTTTTATTGGCGCGTTTCGGCGGCCTCAAATTGCAACGCGCCTTAAGCTTCCTGTTGACGTCAGGCCTGGTGTTTATTGCGGTTTTGTTGTTGCAAACCGCCATGGACAACTCGCCTCAGGTTTATGCTTTAGGAAACTGGGTGGCGCCTTACGGTATCGTGCTGGTGCTGGATCAATTGTCCGCCCTGATGGTGTTGATGACGTCGGTTCTTGCCATCGGCGCCCTTTGGTATGCGATGAGCACGGGAATGGACGCCAAAGGCTCGCATTTCCATGTATTGTTCCAGATTCAGTTGTTCGGTCTGAACGGCGCTTTCATGACCGGCGACGTCTTCAACCTGTTCGTCTTCTTTGAAGTCTTGTTGCTAGCTTCCTATGGATTGATGTTGCACGGCAGCGGCCGTCTCCGCACCAAAGCCGGCTTGCAGTATGTGGTCATCAACCTGATCGGTTCCACCTTATTCCTGTTCGCGGTCGGCGCGCTTTACGGCATTCTCGGCACTTTGAACATTGCCGATATGGCGGTGAAAGTGTCGCAATTGCCGGAAAGCGAACACGCGGTAGTCGCCGCCGCCGGTTTGTTACTCTTGTTGGTTTTCGGCATCAAAGCGGCGATTTTCCCGTTGTATCTGTGGTTGCCGCAGGCTTACGCCAATGCCTCGGCGCCGGTCGCCGCCCTTTTTGCGATTATGACCAAGGTGGGGCTTTATGCGATTATCCGCGTGCACGGCACCGTTTTCGGGGAAACCGCACAGGATTTGGCTTTCTATTACATTCCTTGGATATTGGGCTTCGGGCTGGTCACCATGCTGCTCGCCGCCTTGGGGGTCATGGCTTCCCGCGGTTTGCGCGAACAAGTGGCTTATCTGGTGTTGACCTCGGTGGCCACATTATTGATCGGGATCGGTTTGAACAGCGAAGCCGGCCTTTCCGCCACTTTGTATTATCTGATTCATTCCACACTGATGGCCGGTGGTTTCTTCTTGCTGGCGGATATGATTGCCCGCGGACGTGGCCATTTCGATGACCGTTTCGATTCCGGCCCAGTCATGCACCGTGCCGTCTTGCTGGGCGGTACTTTCATGTTCGTCGCCGTCGCCATGACCGGCGTGCCGCCGTTATCCGGTTTCTTCGGGAAAGTCTTGATTCTGTCGGCGGCGCTGACATCCGATTGGTTCGGCTGGATTCTGGCCACGGTACTGGTTTCCGGTTTACTGATGATCATCGCCTTGGCGCGCTCCGGTTCCCTGCTGTTCTATCACACCCAACCACACATCGAATCGGACGGCGAACGTTGTAACCGTAACGCTTATGTCGCGGTCGCCTTTTTATTGGCCGTCAGTCCGCTGTTGGTGATTTTCGCCACGCCGGTGACGGCTTTGACCGACGCAATCGCCCAGCAGTTGCAGCAACCGATGCTGTATATCGAAACGGTGCTCAGCACCCCAGCGGTGACAGGATAGGGAGAAGAGACAATGCGATTGAAAACACTATTGCCCCATCCGGTATTGAGCCTGTTCTTATGGCTAATCTGGTTATTATTGAACAATAATTTCAGCGCCGGACACATGGTGCTCGGCTTGGTGCTGGCCTTGGTCATTCCGATGATCACGGCGGTTTTTTGGCAGGAAAAAGTCTGTTTGAGCCGTCCCTGGACCCAATTGCGGTTTTTCGGCCTTGTGCTGTGGGACATTTTGGTGGCCAACGTGGCGGTCGCCAAACTGATTCTGGGGCCGAAAGACCATTTGCAACCGGGGTTCATCACCATCGATCTGGACATCCAACATCCGCTTGGGATCAGCTTTCTGGCCAATACCATTTCCCTGACGCCGGGCACGGTTTCCTGCGATTTGTCGGAAGACCGCAAGCAATTGCTGGTACACGCGCTGCATGTCGAAGACCCGGCCGAAACCATTCAGGAAATCAAACAACGCTATGAGAGACCGTTAATGGAGATTTTTGAGTCATGTTAGAAACCGTTTTGGAAATCGCTTTCGTCATGGTGAGTCTGGCGTTGGTGTTGAGTTTTTACCGATTATTGAAAGGACCGGACATTCCCGACCGTATTCTGGCGTTGGACACGCTGTACATCAATTCCATCGCTTTATTGATTCTGTTCGGATTGTATCTGGGCAGTCCACTGTATTTCGAAGCGGCGCTCTTGATTGCGGTGATGGGATTCGTCGGCACCGTCGCCTTAAGCAAATACCTGCTTCGTGGCGACATCATGGAATAAGGTGAGCATCATGTTGGAATATCTTTTAGCCGCGCTGATTCTCATCGGCGCTTTCTTCACGCTGGTGGGCTCCATCGGGCTGTTCAAACTGCCGGATTTCTTCATGCGTCTGCATGGACCGACCAAAGCCACCACTTTGGGCGTGGGCGCGATTTTATTGGCCTCGGCGCTGTATTTCAGCCTGGATAAGGACGGCGTGAGCCTGCACGAAATCCTGGTGACCTTCTTTTTGTTCATCACCGCGCCGGTCAGCGCGCATTTGATGGCCAAAGCGGCTTTACACATCAAAATCAAACAGATCGACAAAACCCGAAACCGTATCGATTGAAACGCTTTTCATGGAATTACATTAATAAAAAACGCCCAGGCCTGGGCGTTTCTTGTATTTGAATAACGTTATTTAACGTTTTCCGGCACTTTGACGCCGTGGAAAATCGCATAGAGTACCGGCACGAACAATAACGTCAGAACGGTCGCGAACGCCAAACCGGCCATGATCGCCACCGCCATGGCAACGAAAAACGCATCCGACAACAGTGGAATCATCCCCAGCACCGTGGTCAAAGCGCCCATACTCACCGGACGGGTTCTCGACAAAACCGAATGGATGACGGCATCGAATTTTTCACGCCCTAGCGACAATTCCAAATTGATTTCATCAATCAGAACAATCGAGTTTTTGATCAACATCCCCGACAGACTGAGGAAACCCAGTAGGGCCATGAAATCGAAAGGCTGGTCGGCAATATACAAACCAAAACCGACCCCGACCAACGCCAAAGGCACCGTCAACCAGATAATCAACGGTTCGCGAATCGAGTTGAACAAGGCAATGACAATCAAAATCATCAATATCAGGAACATCGGAATCGACGCCATCAAACCGGCTTTGGCATCGTTCGACGATTTGAATTCGCCTTCCCATTCCAGGTGATACCCTTCCGGCAACGGCAACGCTTCAATCGGTTCGCGTACTTTTTTGAAAATGGAACTTTTCAAAGCGCCGATGGCCGGATCGCACATCACTTTATAAATCCGTTTTCGGTTTTTTCGATGCGAAGCGGCGTCGACAAATTCGACTTTGATGTCTTTGACCACCTGATTGATCGGCACGTATTTACGCGCCCCGCTGCTCCAAACCTGAATATTGTTCAGCTGGTCGATATCAGAACGGTCTTTCTCGTCGCTTCTGATAACCATAGGGATCATTTCATCCTTTTCACGATAATGACCCACGGTTAAACCTTTAAACGTGATGTCTAGCGTCTGATTGAAGTCCTCGCGGCTCACTCCCAGTTCACGGGCACGCACTTCGTCAAATACCGGAATGACTTCCTTAACCCGTTCACGCCATTCGGAACGGATGGCGGTGGCGCCGTTTTCACGCATGATGTCTTCGATTTGATGGCCAATGTGGCGAAGAGTATCGGCATTTTCGCCGTAAATGACCGCTTCCACCGCCGGTTTGGTCGGCCCGAGCGCGAAGGCTTCCGGCCGCGGCAAAACCGATGGATAATGCGCTTCAACATAGTCGTAATATTTTTTCATCAACGCCGGAATGGTCTGATAATCTTTGACGGTGATGACCATGTAAGCGTAAGCGGACGGGTCTTTTTCCGGCGAATAGGTCAATAGGAATCTCGGCGCGCCACTGCCGACGAAGGTGGACACATCTTTGATTTCGTCGTCTTTCAGCAGAACTTGCTCGAATTCATGACTGACTTCACTGACCACACGGATATCGGTCCCTTCCGGAAAATACATGTGGAACATGAACTGATCTCGGGTGGAAGACGGAAAAAAACTGTCCTTGAGTTGCGCAAACGCCAGAAAGGAACTGTAAAGCAGCCCCAGCATCACCACAACAGTGATCCAACGATGTTTGAGAAGGACGATCAGCACCGATTTCAAACTGCGATAAAAGCGGCTCGCGAAAGGGTCGCCTTGCTGTTCCGAAACCTTGATGAACATCACACCCAATAACGGCACCACGGTAATCGCCACCAACCAGCTCAGCAATAACGAATATAGAATCACGTAAAACAACGAACGGGTGTATTCCCCCGTGCTGTCTTGAGACAGGCCGATGGCGCCGAACGCCAGAATCGCCACGGAGGTGGCACCCAATAACGGCCAAAGATTTTGTTTGACCACTTCCCGCGCCGCTTGAACCCGTTCCATTCCTTTTTGAATTCGCACCAACATGCCGTCAATAATGACGATGGCGTTATCGACCAACATCCCCAAAGCGATGATTAACGCCCCCAAGGAAATCCGTTCCAGCAGAATGCCCTGGGTTTTCATCAGAATAAAGGTGGCCATCACCGTCACGAACAAGGCCGTTCCGATAATCAAAGCGCTGCGGAAGCCCATGAAAATCACCAGCACCGCCACCACGATCAAGACCGCTTCAATCAGGTTGATAATGAACGCATTGATGGATTCGGTCACTCTGTCGGATTGCATGGAAATGGCGTTCAATTCGATACCGACCGGAATCTGAGTTTCGATTTCCGCCAGGCGTGCTTCAATGGCTTCGCCCATCTTGACGACATTACCACCCTGCACCGTCGAAATTCCCAAAACAATTGCCGGAAAGCCGTTATAGCGAATCATCTCGCTCGGCGGATCTTCATAACCGCGGTAGATATTGGCGATATCTTTGAGGTAAATCAGATTGGTTCGACCGTCCGAACCACTCGAATGAGAACCGATGACCAGGTTTTTAATGTCTTCAATGGCATCGACTTTACCGGTGGGGTTCAAGGTAATGTATTCCGGACCGACCTTTACCGCCCCGGCCGACAAAATGGTGTTTTTGTTGTGCAGATTATCGACGATTTCATCAATGCCGATTCCCAACGACACCATTTGGCTGCGATCCAATTGGATGTAAATGGTTTCATCCTGAACGCCGGTCATTTCGACTTTGGCGACGTCCGGCACCAGCAACAATTCCTTACGCAACAGTTTGGCGTATTCCTTGATTTCCGCGTAAGAAAAGCCGTCCCCGGTCATGGCAAATAAAATACCGTAGACATCCCCGTAATCGTCTTTGACGATGGGTTTCGACACGCCGGGCGGCAAACTCGGCGTGATATCGTTCACTTTGGAACGTAATTTCTGCCAGATTAGCGGTAAATCCTTTTTACCGTATTTATCTTTCATCTGAACGGTAATCACAGAGGAACCGCGTTTATTGAGCGAGCGGATTTCTTTGACTTCGCCCAGTTCCTGAATTTTGGTTTCCAATTTGTCGGAGACTTCTTCCGCAACTTGTTGAGCCGACGCGCCAGGATAGAAAGTGATGATCACCGCTTCTTTGATGGTGAATTCCGGATCTTCCAAACGGCCCATGTTTTCGTAGGAAAATAAACCGCCGACAATCACAAAAAGCGTCAAAATCAGGGTGACGGTTCTTTTTCGAATGGCGTATTCCGCGATATTCATAACCGTCTCCTCAAGGGGTTTGAGAAGCCGGAAGCAATTTCACCGGTTGATTTTCAACCAGGTGATGCACACCGGCGGTGACGATTTTGTCATCGGTTTCCAAACCGCTGAGGATTTCGATTTGGTCGCCTTTTAACTGGCCGATTTCAACCGGATGCTGATGCACCCGGTTGTCCGAATCGATTTTCCAGACCACAGAAGCCCGCTTACCGTCTGGATCGGCGAACACGGCGTTAACCGGAACCAGATTGACTTTTTTGCCCGCTTTTCCGGAAATATAAACATTGGCGGTCATCCCCGGATAGAGGTTGTAACCTTTTTTATCCAGAATGCCTAAGGTCACTTTGTAGGTTCGGGTGGAGGAATCGGCTTCGGTGGCGAATTCATTCACTTTCAAATCGAAGGTTTCTTTGGGAATGTTCTGAAACACCGCTTTAAGGTCAAAGCCGCCCTGACGTTTGTCTTCATCATTCATCACCATCAGATATTCCGGAACCGAAACCACAATTTCCAATTCGTCGTTGTTCTGCAAACTGGCGATGGGTTCCTTGGCCTGGACATCGGTGAAATTCCGGACATATTGTTTGGCAATGGTTCCGGAAAAAGGCGCTTTTAAAACAGTGTCTTCAAGCGCTTTTTTGGCCAAACGGACATTGGCGTCGGTCATATCCTTTTTGGCGCGGAGTTTGTCAAAATCCGATTGGGATATAAACTCTTTTTTGATGAGTTTTTTCGCCCGCTCATAGTCGGCTTGGGCGTTTTCAAAATCGGCCACCGCCGAATCGTATTTGGCTTGATAATCCCGTTGATCCAATTGACCGATCAAATCGTCTTTTTGGATGATTTGACCTTCTTTAATCGGCAGTTTTTTGAGTTTTCCCGACACCTGGAAAGACAGATCGACCCGGTCTTTGGCTTGCAACACCCCCGGAAATTCGCGCTGCGTCAAGAGGGTGGGCTCGGAAACGATGGTGTATTTCACTGGCCTGATGCTATTTTCCGTTTCCGGATCCTGTTGTTGAGATTCACATCCTGCCAAAAGCACCAGGCCTGGCAATAAACATAACATCAGTAAACGTTTCATGATTTTTCAAATCCTATTCAAAGTTGAAATCATCCAGATTCGGTGCCGGTGGATTGCCGTTATAAATCAGATTCATACGATATTGCATATAACTCTCGCGCATGAAAATATACGGATCCGGTTGGGAACGGATTTCACCCATTAATGTGATGACTTGGGTGTAATCGACGAATTTCTCGCCCAGAAAGAGCATGATACGACCGACATCATCGGTTTCGATCAAATACGGGTAGGTCGGGTTATAGACTGCATCGATACTGCCACCGACCAATTCCCGCGTGGTGTAAGGCCCGAGAATCGGCACCATGAAGAAAGACGCTTCCGACCAAACCCCCCATTTATAGAGCGTTTGTCCCAAATCTTCTTTTTCGTATGTCAGACCGGCCGGCGTCGCCACATCCAATAAGCCGAACAAACCAAACGTGGTATTCATCGCCAAGCGCATGAAACTGGTCAACCCGGCTTCGACATTGCCTTGAAAAAAGGCGTTGACGGTATTCAGAGGTTCTTTTAAATTCCGAAAGAAATTGCTGATCCCGGTTCGCGCCGGGGTCGGAACATAACGGTTATAGGCATCCGCCACCGGTTCCCCGACGGCATCGTTAAACGCCATATTGAACTGATAAACCGCCCGGTTATAGTCTTCATACGGATCCTGCGTGTTCATCGCCGGGCGAGTGGGAAAATCATAATCTTTCAAAATATCTTCGTCCGCCTGAACCGACAAGGAGGTCAGGCTCAAGCAAACGGCCAATAAAGCGCTTTTTAATCGAATCACGGTGTCTCTTCTTCTTTTAAATCCGGTTTTAGGGTACAGGGTAACTCAATGCCGTGCAGCGTTTCTTTAAAGGTTTGTAACACTTTGTGCCTTGGAAAGCTTTTTCGCCAGGCCATGACCACTTCCCGCTTCGCAACAGGGTCCTTAAGCGGCTTATACACCAATAAATCGTCCTGTTTCTGGCAGGCGGTACAGGGCAGAACCGTAATACCCGCTCCTGAGGCGACCATATAACGAATGGTTTCCAGTGAACTGCCTTCCAGAGTTTTTTGTAACGGATTGCTTTGGTAATTCAGATGCATCAAGCTGGGATACGCTTCCACCACCTGATCACGAAAACAATGGCCGGCGCCTAATAATAAAACCGTTTCGTTATGCACTTCTTCCAAAGCGATTTCATCTCTTGCCGCCAATGGATGATCTTTCGGCATGGCCACCACAAAATTTTCCTCGTAAAGTGGAAACACTTCCGTATTCGGTTCGGAAAAGGGCAAGGATACGATGATGATGTCCAATTCACCACTGTGCAATTTTTTCGCCAATTCATGGGTGTAATTTTCTTCAATGGATAAACGAATATTTTGGGCTTTCTGATGAAATTCCGAAATCAGATGGGGCAATAAATAGGGACCAATGGTATAGATGACGCCAAGTTTCAATTCCGTGGTTTGGGATTGTTCATCCTGGGTGATTTGCTTGATGGTTTTGGTTTTTTGAATGATTTCTTCCGCCAAATCGACCACTTGTTGTCCAATTGGAGTTATCAAGACATCGTTTTTGCGTCTTTCGAATAAAGTGACATCCAGTTCGTCCTCGAGCTTTTTGATGGCGATACTTAAGGTCGGCTGACTGACAAAGCAGTTTTCCGATGCTTTTCGAAAATGTTTTTCTTTGGCCAATTCCACCAAATATTTAAGTTCGTTTAATGTCATTCCGATTATTCACATTGAGATATAGATTTATGTATTCTTTATTTTGTTTTGTTCTTTTTGTTTTTCTTAGTCAGGCCCATTTACAGGGATAAGTTTGTTTTTGGTTTTGAATTCAATTTATTAGCCTGTTTATAATCTTAGTAATAATTGGACTATTTTTGACTGTATGAGATGTGAAACAATTGTGGATAACCGACTGGAAAAAGTTTATCCAAGATTTTATTCACAATTTGTTACAGTTTATCCAAGTCTCCATACCGAAGTTATTCAAGAGTTATTCTATGTCAATCTTACAGACAATTAAATCACGCCGCAGCGTTTATCAGTTCTTGCCCGCCCGAATTGAACGGGAATGGATCGATCAATGTCTGGAAGCGGCGATTTGGGCTCCGAATCATAAAGTCACCGAACCCTGGCGTTTTTGGGTCTTGGGTCCCAGAATGAAATCCGTTTTGGCGCATATTTACGCCGATAACCGGGCCGGGAAACGTGCTGAACCGCAAACAGAAGCGTTTAAGGACATTTACGACAAAGCGATGCTCAAGTTTCAAGCCATTCCGGAAATCGTTCTGGTAGGCCAGGTATTGCATTCGGATCCGGTCATGCGTAAAGAAGATTATGCCGCCTGCAGCTGTGCCATCCAGAACTTTCAATTGGCGGCCTGGGAATTGGGTTTGGGGGTGCAGTGGAGTACCGGTCCGATTATTGAGGATAAACGGACATTTGATGCCTTGGAAATCGATTCTAATGCCCTGGCGTTGATTGGTGCCTTATATCTTGGAAAACCGGCATGTGTCGGGGAATCCGGCCGTAAACCGATTGAAAAGGTGACGACGTATCTGGATTAAAAATTCAAGGATTCTTCGTCGTCAATCAAACTGATTTCCGGGTTCAGGGATTCCCGTAGGGAACGTTTGAACAGGAGTTTGTTCTGAACCGGCTGTGGGAGATCGGTGAACAGAATCAAGCGTTTTTCAATCATCAAATCGACCATATCTTCGATGACACGGACCATATCCAAGTCGAGTTTGTTAAGCACTTCCTTGATGAGTTCCTCGTTCTGGGAGTTTTGCAGGAACGCTTTGACTTGCGGATCGAATAGACTCGATTCGAGGTAACCCTCGGTTTCCGAAAAAGTGATGTCTTCGATTTGGTTTTGTGCGTCACACTTAATGTAAATCATAGAATAGTCGCAATTTTAGGATGGAAAATTCTAGTATAGACGGTCAGTCTGTATTTTGCATGAGTAAAAAATCTTATCAATATCATTGACCGTCAGGATTCGATTTCCGAAATGACATTCCCTAACAGTTCGGTCAAACGGTTGTTTTCCGAATAATCCACCGGACAATCGATAATCGTTACCGTATGGCTGTTTAAGGCGGTTTTCAGTGCCGGAAGCAGTTCGTTGGCGGCTTTGATGCGCACGCCGGTGGCGCCGAAGGATTCGGCGTATTTGACGAAATCCGGGTTTTTGAAATCGATGTAGGCCGAACGACCGTAACGACGTTTCTGTTTCCAGTTAATGAGGCCGTATTGACTGTCGTTCCAAATCAAAACCACAATCGGGGTTTCACAGCGCAAGGCGGTTTCGATTTCCTGGGCATTCATCATAAAGCCGGCATCGCCGGTGACGGCGACAATCGCTTTTTCGGGAAAAGCCAGTTTGGCACCGATCGCACCCGGTACGGCAATGCCCATGCTGGCAAATCCGTTGGAAATAATACAGGTGTTGGGAATCTCGGAACGGAAGAATCGCGCCATCCACATTTTATGGGCGCCGACATCGCAAATCGCAATGTCTTCTTTGTTCATGGCGGTCCGTAAATCCCAGATGATTTTTTGCGGTTTCATCGGCCAGGCATCGCTGTCGCCGAGACGGTTCATTTCCTGAATCATCGATTCACGCAATGGAAAAGGGGCTGGAACCGATTCTTTTTTCGGCAGTCTTTCGGTCAAAGCCTTGAGGTTTCGACCGATGTTGCCGACCAGTTCCACATCCGGAATGTAGCTGTAATCCACTTCGGCCGGATAGGTATCGATGTGAATAATCGTATGTTCGCGGTTCGGGTTCCAGAGATGTGGGTGGTATTCCACCATATCGAAACCGACACAAATCACCAAATCCGATTCGGCAAAACCGCCGTTTTCATAATCGCCTTTTTGCAATCCCGCCGTGCCCACCGACAAGGGGTTTTTATAGTGGGGCACCGCACCTTTCGCCATAAAGGTATTCACCAATGGAATCTGGTAATGATTGGAAAAAGCTTCCAGTTGAGAAGTGGCTTTGGCACGGACGGCACCGTTACCGACCAGAATCATCGGTTTATCGGCTTTCTGGATAATGGCGACGGCCTTGTCGATGAGTTTGTTATCCGCCAGACTGAGGCGTGATTCCACCACTGGCAGGGGTTTTTCCGGTGTGGTCATTTCGCTGACGTTTTCCGGAAAATCGATAAAGGCCGCGCCCGGTTTTTCCGCTTGTGCCAATTTAAAGGCTTTACGAACCACTTCCGGCAGAATTTCCGGTTCCAATACCTGAGTGGCGTATTTGGTGATGGGTTTGAATAAATTGACCAAATCCACGACCTGATGCGATTCTTTATGCAATCGGGTGGTGGCGGCTTGACCGGCGATGGCTACGACGGGTGAATTGTCCATATTGGCATCGGCGACGCCGGTGACCAGGTTGGTGGCGCCTGGACCAAGGGTGGAAAGGCAAACACCGGCCTTGCCAGTCAAACGGCCGTAAACGTCCGCCATAAAGGCGGCTCCCTGTTCATGACGGCAGGTAATGAAACGGATTTTGGAGTCCAGCAGGGCGTCCATCATGTCCATATTCTCTTCGCCGGGAATTCCGAATACGTATTCAACTTGTTCGTTTTCAAGACATTGCACGAAGAGTTTGGAGGCTTTCATTGACGGTTCCGTTTTGTAAATGGTTAAAAATCACCAGGCCTGGTGATTTCTGAATAATTTTGTGTTTCTAACGATTATAAACGTAAAAACAGGAGAAGCGCAAAATTCAGCTAAGAGAGGGGGGACAGAATGCCCGATTACGAGCATTCCAAACGGATAGAGATTATTTATTGACGAGGGTATTGACCACTTTCCAAAGCCCTTCACGGGAAGACGCCATGGGCACATCGGTCAGGTATTTTCCGTTGACGATAACGGCCGGAACACCGTCAATGCCATAATCCTGTGTTTTTTGTTTCGCTTTGGCGATGGCGCTGTTGACTTGGAAACTGTTGAACATTTTCTTGTAGTCTTCCGGTTTCACGCCCATCGGTTCGACGAATTTCGCCAAGGCATCGACATTGAAAATCGGTTTACGATCGCGCTGGATGGCGTCGAAATACCGATTGTGAAATTGCGTTTCAATGCCGAGAAGCTTTGCCGTGTAATACACCCGCGCCATAAAGACCCAATTCGGGTTGTTCAACACCGCCGGCATGCGTTCGAAATGAACGTCTTTCGGTTTGGTTTCCAGCCATTTGTGCAGGCTGGGTTCCAGATTGTAGCAATGCGAACAACCGTAATAAAAGACTTCCACCACGGATTTTTTATGCGGTGCAATGGATTGCGGGTTGGGCACTTTCTTGTATTCAACGCCTTCAACAATGCCCATGTCGGTATTGGCTTGCACTGGCTGAAACGCCAGTGCAAGCAGGAAGAAGGCATAAGTGACGAATCCTTTTGTCATGAAAAACCTCACTTACAGCTCACCGTAGGAATGCAGACCGGACAGGAACATATTCACGCCTAGGAAAGCGAAAGTGGTGACCAACAAGCCGACTAAAGCCCACCAGGCCATTGGACGACCGCGCCAGCCTTTCGACATGCGAATGTGCAACCAGGCCGCATAGTTTAGCCAAACAATCAGCGCCCAGGTTTCTTTCGGGTCCCAAGACCAGTAACCGCCCCAAGCTTCCGCAGCCCACATCGCACCCAAAACGGTGGCGATGGTGAAGAAAGCAAAGCCCAGTGCAATGGTTTTGTACATCAGGTCATCCATTTTTTCCAAGCTCGGCATGGTTTTAAGGAAGGACGAATCCGGGTTTTTCTGTTTGATGTTATCGGTCAACAGATAAGCCAAACCAACCATGGCTGCGATGGAGAAAGCGCCGTAACCGATGAAGTTGGCCGGTACGTGGATTTTCATCCAATAACTTTTCAGGGCCGGCACCAATGGCTGAATCACGTGGGCTTGACGATCAAACGTATACCAAAGCAGGAAAGCGACGGATGCACTGACGATCAGCATGACGAAACCGCCCATGGATCGAGTGCGCATCTTTTGCTCGTAATACAGGTAAATCAACGTCGTCAATACCGCAAATAGGATAAAGACCTCATACAGACTGCTGACCGGAATGTGGCCGTAGTCCGGGTTGATGAGATAAGATTCGCGCCAGCGAACCATCATTCCGACCAAGCCGAAAGTGGAACCGGCCCAAGCCAGGAAGGAGGCTACTTTACCGACATAATCCGATTTGGAGAACAGGGCTAGGAAATAGGCGACGGTGGCCAAGACAAACAAGGCGCTCATCCACATAATGGCGGATTGGCTGGACACCAGGAATTTCAGGAAAAATGCCTGTTCGTTAATGGCAATTTGATTACCGTGGGTCTGGTAAGTCCAAACCGCGAGTAAGCTCAAGGCCGCGACCGAGTAGGTCAGGGGTTTGATACTTTGCCAAAAACGTCCCAGTGCGATCAAACCGATGGCGGAACCGATCAGAATGCCGATTTCATAGTTATCCATGAGTTGTCCGAAGACTTGCCAGGCATAAAAGGACCCGCCGATGACCAGGATGGCCCATACCCAATCGCTGATTGAAACCGTTCGCTTCGAGATTTCCATATTAACGGAAGAATTCATAGTATTCATGATTTCACCTGTAGTTTAGATTGTACCGCCTGTACAACGTGTTCAAATTCTTTAGCCACTTCAGGCAGCTCTTTGGTATCTTTTCCGGCGATGGTCAGTTTTTTATCCGTTTCCGAATAGACCAACCAAATCCGTTTTTGTCGAACGTAGAATAAAAAGAATACCCCAATTATAAGTAATGCACTCCCGAAATAAACGATATCTTTTCCAGGGGATTTGGTGATTTGCAGACCGGTCGACTCGATTTGTTTAAAGGATGCCAAGTCGAAAAACAGCGGTGGGCCGTAGTTCGGTAAACTGTTGATGACGGTGATGGCATCTTCAAACCATTGTTTGTTGAAATCGGAGATATCGGCCAATTCCTTGACGTCTTCCTTTTCCAGAATTGACAAATACAAGGTTTGCAGGGCGATACTGGTTTGGTTGATGTAATATTCTTCGACTTTTTCCCGGTCTTTTTCCGGCACATTTTGCTGAACGAATTGGGTGATGCCGCTAAAGCCTTTTTGGCGGAACAGCACCATCAACTGATTCAACAGACGAATTTGTAATTCATAGGTGCGTTCGTCGATTCCGTCCAGTTTCGGGAAGGCATTTTCCAATACCTTGGTGGTTTCGGTTTTATTGTTGATTAATGCCAGGAAGTTGAAGAAACGTTCTTTACCACGTTTTTCGTCAGCCGGAATAAACAGATAACGGAAAGGTTCGGCCTGGCTGGTGCGCATGCCGGTCATAAAGAACCAACGGTCATCCTGCAGGCTTGGTTGCATGTAATTTTCGTATTCCCAAGCCTTTCCTTGATCGTTACGGACTTTGAAAATGATGCTTGGACCGTTGTTATGCATTTTCTTGCCGGTTTTGGCTTTTTCTTCTTCGGTGGCCGGGACGATATTGAACATCTTGAAATCGTTCAATTCGACTCGGAAAGTGCCGATCGGCGTTTTCAACGGTTCCACTTTGTCGACGGCCGTATCCAGAATCAATGGTTTGTTTTCCGGCGCCAACAATGGATGGACTTCCAATTTTAATAGACTGCCGCCGTCGCCAAATGACGATTGGTAAATGGCGTAATTTTTATAGAACAGCGGGTGGTTGACGGCAATGGTCTTTTCAATCGGTTCATCCAGATCCGGCGCCGTCAAAATCAAATCCGATTCAAAGGATTTCGGCATACCGGTATCGTAATATTCAATTCGGAAATCTTTCACTTCCAGAGTGAAAGGCAGTTTTTGCACCAGAAAACCGCGTTCATACGGTAAGAAAAGTACATCCGATTTTTGGCCTTCGGCGATGTTGACAGTACCGCGGAACGAGAAGTTTTCCGGCCCAACCCAGGATTTTTGTGGGATTTGGCTCAATGGAACCGAACGGGTTTCAGGCGCTAATTGGCCAGTTAATTCTCGGTATTTCAGCATCAGGTTGCTGTCGAATAAGGCACCGATACAGATAATGATGATAGAGATGTGGGTGAAAATATAACCGAGGCGATTCCATCGGCCTTTCAAGCCTGCAACGGTGACGCCGTCTTCACGTTGGTGGATTTTGGTTTTGAAACCCTGTTGCTTCAAAACCGCTTTGGCGGTGTCAGCGTCAAATTGTTCCGGCGTATAAGTCAGATTATGGGGTTGGTGTTTATAGGCATTGACCGACAGTGTTTCGCTGTATTGTTTCATGTCCTTGATAAAATTCGGCCCGTTACGGCTGACGCAAACGGCGGTCGACACCAGCAGGAACAACAGGACCAAAATAAACCAGGCCGCGCCGTAGACATGGAACAGGCCGAGTTGGTTGAATACTTGGGTCCAGAAAGGGCCGAATTTGATAATGTAGTCTTGAAAGGCTTGGTTCTGTTGCAGAACCGTTCCAATGACCGACGCGATGGCTAACATGACCAGCAGGGTGACCGCCAGGTTCATGGAGCCTAAAAATTGAATGAAAACCCCGGGGTTCTTCGTCCTTGAAGGGCTGGAATTACTTGATAAATCGGCCATAATAAATAATTATTCTGTATGCAGTTAGTCAAAAGATTGTAAAGTATATACCGATTGAGACCATTGATAAAGAATGAACGCCAACCAGTACGGATAATCAAAGTTTTATGCAACATCCTCTCTACCAACAAGCCCGTTATTTAATTTCTGCGCCGAATGTTAACCATTGCCCGGAAGACACTGGCTTTGAAGTCGCGTTTGCCGGTCGTTCCAACGCCGGTAAATCCAGTGCTTTGAATGTTATTACGTCGCAGCGAGGCCTGGCGAAAACCAGTAAAACGCCGGGGCGGACTCAGCTCATCAATTTTTTTGAGTGCGATGAGGAACGGAAATTAGTGGATTTACCCGGTTACGGTTATGCCAAAGTGAATGTGAATACCAAACGGGCGTGGGAACGAAGTCTTTCCGAATATATAGAAGCACGTGATTCGTTACGAGGATTGATTTTGCTGGTGGATTCGCGCATGCCGCCGACCGAAATCGATTTGACGATGCTGGATTGGACTTTGTCATTGGAATTGCCGGTACACGTATTGCTGACCAAAAGCGATAAATTGAAAAAAGGCCCGGCACAGAACAGTCTGTTGAAATTCAAACAATTATTAAAAGATCAGTATCCGCATGCCACGGCTCAACTGTTTTCGTCTTTGAAACGACAAGGTCTGGAGCAGGTCTGGTCAAAATTGGATGAATGGATGGAATACGAACGTCCGGTAAAATCCAAGGCCGAGTCATCCTAATTATCTAATTATATTCATTGTTTGAATCTTAAAAACGCCCAGGCCTGGTCATATTCAATGGAAATTGTCGTTTAGAAACGATAACCGGCTTTTAATGAATAGGTGGAGACTTCACCGATTTGGTTGAATGCCACCAAAACATCCATCACCAATAGATTAATATTGACGCCAATAGCGGCTTTCGGCATGGAGACGGTTTCGTCTCGCAAATCCGGTCCGGCCGCGCCGGTGTTGTCTTCCCGCGCCTTAACATTCCCCGTCACCATGCCCAAAGAGGCATAAGGGGTGAAATTGGCAAAGCCTTTGGAAACACCGACTTCCGCGCCATAACCATTGAACGTTAAGGCATCGATACCGGTGGTTTGGGTGTAATTCGCACTGATGTTAACGGCCGGATACAAAGTGCCGCCTTCAATCAACGCGTAACTGAGCTTGGCGCCCCAAACCTGGATATTACTGTTGAGCGCTCGGGAATAATCCAAACCGAAATTTAAATCAAATGGCAGGCCTTTAACGGCATGAAGTGTAATCGTGTCAATGCTTTTTCCGCCGTTGTTGGAGACATAGTCCATCGAATCGTTTTTCAGATTGGACATATTATAGGAAATGCCGATGTCGAAGCCCGGTAAACCAAGTGGTTCGGCCGGTTCGAGGGTTTTGGTCGACAAAGCGCCGGTCAAATCCTTAGCGAAGTCCTGAAATTGTGTTTGGCTGTCGAAATTCAAAAAATCGATTTTGGCTCCGGAAGCGAATCCGACAGAAGGAATCGCTAACAGAAGGGGTAGGGTTTTTTTCAACATAGGTCTGACTCCGTTTTCGAGCATTATAAACAAAAACCCCCTCGTTCAAGGGAATCTTGAAGAGGGGGCTTCAGACTTTTTTACTTGAATGATTTTTTAGAAATCGAATTCAACGCCCACCGACGCCATGGCACCGGAATCTTTCTGTTTATCCGAAATGCCGCTGAAATCGGTCGTTGTTGAGGCCACGTCCAATGTCAGGAAGCCGAAGGTTAAGCCGGCCGTACCGTAAGTGTATTCGGTGCCGACCATATTGCCGCGTAGCCCCAAACGGACATCCGGGATATACCAGGCGGAATTGGTGGCATAGCTGACACTGGTGGTCCACCATTGGGTGTCTTCGTTATTCAAATCGTTGGCTTTGTTCAAATCGTAGCTCCCGGCCAGCGTCCATTTACGGTTTTGGGAAAAGATTTGCGCGCCGATTCGGTATTGCGGTTTCAATTCGAATTTAGAATCGATGTAGTTGCTGAAGCTGGCGGACGTCGCGGTCGCGGATTTGTTGTTGATATCGAATTTAGGGGAGGTCAGGTTCATCCCGACGACTCCGATCATATAGTTCTGACCGGTCCAGTTAAGACCGATGTCGGCGGTAAAGTTACTGTCGCTGGAACCGGAATCGATGTCCTTGATGTAATCTTCGGTATTTTTACTGCTGTTCCCCAGGTTGTCGTCGGCAATTTCGCTGAAATCCACCAGTTTGACATTCGACATCAAGCTTAAATAACGGGCTGTAATACCCAGTGAAAGCGCACCGCTGTCGGATTTCAGTACATCAAATCCATAACTGACGGCAAACTCATCCAACTGTTTATAGCCGACACCTAAAGCGGCATCACCTGAGCTAACGGCTAAGTTACCGCCATTATCATAAGCGGTGACGTCATTTTGTTTGATGAGGTAGCCTTTGGCACCGACTTGACGGGTATAGTCAAAGGACAAACCGCCGCCTAAAAAGCTGTGTTTGACCACTAGAGGTACGGTGACACCGGTAATGGTGCTGAAATTACCCTTATTGTATTTCGTCAAAAATTCATTGGTCAGGTTTTGAAGGTCGGTCGCATCTTGAAGTGTATAAGTTCCTTTATCCAAGATGGGTTTGATCTTGTCATCCAGAAAATCCTTGGAGCCTTCCAAACCATCGAATTCCGCTTGGATTTGAACGGTGGCGCCCAAACCGAAACGAGCCCCTTCCATATCCGCGGCGGTCAGTGCATTATTGGCCGGGTTGGCCAATGGGCTGTAAAGGGTGTTCGGGTTGGAGGCATCCCCATAGCCAATATTGGAGGCAATCGGGGTATAGGAACTCGGTGCGGCCTGAACCGATATCGCCGTTGCCATTAAAATAGCGCCGGCTAAAGGGGTAGGTTTGATCATATTTTGACATTCTCCAAAGACAGTTTTCAGTTTTCTGATATTGTATTTTTATAAAAAATTTACTCCCAAAAATTTTAACCAAAAAACATTAAAAAACGAGAAAATTTCGCGGCCTTGACAAGGTTTATTGATGGACACGTATCTTTGCAGTTTTGTCATTACGATTTTTTAGGCAGTTTTAGAGGAGCTGATTTTTGGGTTTTAAAACGATCCATATCGTCTCGGAGGATATTGGCTTGTTCATTCAGACTCTCCGCAGCGGCGCTGGTTTGTTCAACTAATGCGGCGTTTTGTTGTGTTCCGCTATCGATTTGAGCAATGGCTTTATTGACTTGGCCAATCCCTTCGGCTTGTTCGCTTGAGGCTTGAGCAATCTGTTCAATCATAATGGAAACTTGCTCGACCGATTCCATAATCTGATTAAGCACTTCACCGGATTCGGTCGCCAACTGGGTTCCTTTATCAATGCGAGTGACATTTTCCTGGATTAATCCAGTAATGTTTTTAGCGGCTTCAGCGGATTTTTGGGCCAGATTGCGAACTTCGCCGGCTACCACAGCGAAACCTCGGCCATGATCACCGGCTCTGGCGGCTTCCACAGCCGCATTCAATGCCAGTAGGTTGGTTTGAAAAGCAATGCCGTCAATCAGCGTGACGATTTCGTTGATTTTATGGCTGGAATCTTGAATGGCATTCATGGCGTCGATGGTTTCATGCATCACTGTATTGCCTTGATGTGCTTTTTGCTGAACGTCCAATGCTACTTGTGCGGCTTTTTTGGAGTGGCCGGTGGTGTTTTGAACCGAACTGGTCATTTCGTCCATCGTCGCAGAGGTTTCTTCCAGTGAGGCGGCCTGTTGCTGAACACGATCACTTAAATCCAAAGCGCCGCGTGATACTTCATTGGCGGCATTATTGACTTCAACGGAAATTTCCATTGCATCGGTAACAATTTGGTTAAGTTGTTCGCTGGAGCGGTTAATGGATTGTTTTAATGTATCGAGTTGACCTTGATAATCACCATTGATGGTTTGAGTCAGGTCGCCGGATGCTTGAGCCGACATGACGGTGTTGATTTCATTGATGGCCGAATTTAACGAAGACAGGGATTCATTGACATGCGTTTTTAACCACTGCAGTTCGCCTTTGGCCTCGATTTCAACACGATGATCGAATTGACCTTTTTGCATGGCGGAAAGGGTCACATTGATTTCACGGATGACTTGATCGATGGATTGTAAAGCACCTTCAACCAGCTGACGGAAACCTTCGGCGACGTTAGAATCCATCCGCACGTCAAATTGACCATTTTCAAGTGCCTGCATCACCTTGCTTAATTCATTCATCATGAATTCAACGCTTTTCGCTGAGGCATTGACGCCCTCTTTTAAAGTGGCGAGATCCCCTTGGTATTGACCTTGCATGGAACGTGAGAAATCACCATCTGCAATGGCCTTGACGGTTTGGTTGGCTTCTTTTAAAGCTTGATTAATTTGGTTGAGCAGGGAACCGAAAGCCCGTGTCATATCGCCAACTTCATCTTGAGCATGGCTGTTCAATTCGATGTCGATTTTGCCGGTTTTTTCGACTTGTCGAATCGCCGACAGAATGGATTGAATTGGCTGAGTCACGATTTTATGCGAGGCGTGCCATAGGAACAGCATCAATATTGCCATTAATACGACAATCAGAACCAGCATTAGCAGAATGGTTTGATTCACTCCATCCATGGCGTTCACCATGTCAGGGTGATCCATGTCGATGCCGACTAAATAATACCCAATGACATCACCATCACTGTTTTTCAGAGGAGAAACAGTGATGGCTTTATTGTCTTTCAAAGTGAATTTTTTTTGAATCAGGTGATCCATGTCGAGCTGACGGAACCATTTGACGGAATCCTTGAACCAATCGTTGTGGGCTAGATAATAGGACCCAAGTTTCGGATTATTCTGGCCTTTTTTCCAACGTTCCAGGGCTTTATCGTTTAAAACCGCTATAAAATAAGCTTGTTCTTTTTGCATTTTACGCGCAATGGAGCCGAGGCCGGAACGAATGTCCAGAACGCCGACAATGGGCGAGTTGACGTCAGTGGCATGCACCGGTACCGATGCGGTAATAAACAATCCGACACCGGAAAGATCAATTTCGGCCGAGTGCGGGACTTTTCCGCTTAGAATGGCGGAAAAATCTCTGGGCGCTTTTTTACCTTTTGCCGGATCAGGTTGTTTGGCGAAAGAACGCATAAAAATTCGATTTTCTTGGTCAAAAGCGACGAATGATAGCCCGTGATAATTAGTGGTGCGTTTGAAATCGTCGGAAATATTGTTGGCGATTTTATAAAGGGAACGGTCATCGCCATTGAGAAAGAATTCCCCCAGATTCGGGTTGGCGGATACCGCACTTTGAGCGATGCTCAAAGCGGTTTCGATTTTAGACTGAATCAGCATCAGCGCTTGCTCGCGTTTTTCAGTGGTGAGGTTTTCGGCGGTTGAACTTTTTAAGTCCGAACTGAATTTTAAAATCAACGACAAGCCGATGACTAAGCCGATAATGGTTACCAGCACCATACGAAACAATAATTTGGCTGAAATGCTTTTCAACATGAGTACCCTTCCTTGAGTGTTAAAAGTTTTGGAACATCTTTACAAGAGGACAATTTTAGACGGCACGTAAAAATTGATAGTCACTATTTTTCCAGAACGTTAGATAAAATATAAAGATAACCGATAAATTAAAATGTATGGCGCATTTTTTCAATGCGCTTCGTCCCAGTTTTTGCCCTGACCGATTTCGACAATCAACGGCACATCAAGGGTTAAGGCGGATTCCATAATGGTTTTGATTTCTGATTTTGCCGAGTCGATATCTGGCTCGGCCACTTCAAACACCAATTCATCGTGCACCTGCATCAGCATTTTGATGTCCAGTGTTGTCTCATTCAACCAGGCCTGCATTTTCACCATGGCGGTTTTAATGATGTCGGCGGCGGTGCCTTGCATAGGCGCGTTGATGGCGGTGCGCTCGGCGTATTGACGCAATTGCCCGTTTTTGGCATTGATGTCGGGCAGATACAAGCGGCGGCCCATCAGGGTTTCGACATAACCCGTTTGCTTGGCATTTTGTTTGGTGTTTTCCATATAATCCGCCACGCCCGGATAACGAGAAAAATAGAGGTTGATGTATTCCTGTGCTAGGCCACGCGAAATGTTTAATTGCTTGGCCAAGCCGAAGGCGGACATACCGTAAATCAAACCGAAGTTGACGGCCTTGGCGCTACGGCGTTGTTCGGACGTCACTTCTTCCAACGGCATATTGAAAATTTCCGCCGCGGTGGCCTGGTGAATGTCCTTGCCTTCGGCAAAGGCTTTTAACAAACTGGCATCGCCCGATAAATGCGCCATAATCCGCAGTTCGATTTGCGAATAATCCGCCGCCAGCAGTTGGTGCCCGTCATCGGCGATGAAGGCTTGACGAATGCGGCGGCCTTCGGGGGTGCGAATCGGAATATTCTGCAAGTTGGGTTCGGTGGATGATAAACGCCCGGTTGAGGCCACGGCTTGTTGGTAAGAGGTGTGTACCCGCCCGGTGTTCGGATTGATTTGCTTGGGTAATGAATCGGTGTAAGTGGATTTCAGCTTGGCCAGACTGCGGTATTCCAGAATCAGATTCGGCATTTCATGGCCGTCTTCGGCCAGTTGCACCAGCACCGGTTCAGCGGTGGACGGTTGGCCTTTCGGGGTTTTTTTGATGATCGGTAAATCCAGCTTTTCGAACAAGATCTCTTGCAATTGCTTGGAAGAATTCAAGTTAAAAGGGCTGCCGGCAATCAAATGGGCTTTCTGTTCCAGTGCCGTGAGTTTTTCACCCAGTTCATAGGATTGATCGGCCAGCATCTGGCGGTCGATGAGGACACCGGTGTGTTCCATTTTTGCCAGTACCGGCACCAAGGGCATTTCAATGTCGCGGAAAACGGTTTCCAGCTTGGGCTCGGCTTGCAGTTTCGGCATCAGGGTTTGGTGCAATTGCAGGGTGATGTCGGCGTCTTCGGCGGCGTAAGGCGCGGCGGTTTCAATATCGATTTCATTGAAGGTTTTTTGTTTTTTCCCTTTACCGGCGATGTCTTCGAAATGAATGGTGGAATGGTTCAGGTATTTCAGTGCCAAATCGTCCATATTGTGGCGGGTGGCGACACTGTTGAAACAGTAGGATTCCAGCATGGTGTCGAAAGCGATGCCTTGCACGTCGATACCGGCATTTTGAAAGAGGTGCCAGTCGTATTTGAAGTTTTGCCCGATTTTTTGAATGGCCGGATTTTCCAGAATCGGCTTCAATTTGGCGATGACTTCGTCGTAAGGCAGTTGTGTCGGGGCACCGTCGTAATCGTGGGTTAAAGGCACATAGGCCGCGAAATTTCGCCAGGCCTGGCTGTTTTTGGCGTTATCGGCTTTTTCGGCCGGTTCTGCATAAGCGAAACTGATGCCGACGATTTTGGCCTGCATCGCGTTGAGCGAGGTGGTTTCGGTGTCGATGGCAAACACCTCGGCGCTTTCGAGTTTTTTCAGCCATTGGTCCAGTTCGGCCATGTCCAAAATCGTGGCATAGGATTCGGATTCGATGGTCACGCCGTCGGTTTCCGTGGCGGCGGATTTTTGGGAATGACCATTGGTAACCGTTTCGGAATGGGCTTTACGGCCACTGCTCTGGCTGAAAGGCAGGTCGCCCTTCAACACTCGCGACAACCAGTTACGCAAGTCAAAGCGCGCGAACAGGGTTTCCAAAGCGTCCATATCGGCTTCATGGCGTTTGATGTCGGCCAAGGCGATCGGCAAATCGCAATCAATGCGGATGGTGGTCAGTTCGCGGGAAAGTTTTAATTGGTCGAGGTTGGCGCGTAGGTTCTCGCCGATTTTGCCTTTGATCTCGTCGGCGTGCGCGATGAGATTGTCGATGTCGCCGTATTCCGCCAGCCATTTCGCAGCGGTTTTCGGGCCGCATTTCGGAATGCCGGGAATGTTGTCACTGCTGTCGCCCATCAGCGCCAGATAGTCGATAATCTGGTCGGGTTTCACGTGGAACTTTTCTTCAACTTTTTCCGGGGTCATCAAGGTGTCGGTCATGGTGTTGACCAGCGTGATGTGCTGGTTGACCAACTGCGCCATATCTTTATCGCCGGTGGAAAGCAAAGCGTCCATTTTGGCTTGGGTGGCGTGGTGGGCCAGGGTGCCCATCACATCGTCCGCCTCAACACCGTCAATGACCAGTAACGGAATGCCCAGCGCTTTGATGATGTCGTGAATCGGCTCGATTTGAATGCGCAGTTCGTCCGGCATCGGCGGGCGGTGCGCCTTGTATTCGCTGTAGAGGTCGTGGCGGAAGTTCTTGCCTTTGGCATCGAACACCACGGCGATACGCTCAGGCTGGTACTGTTCCAGCAGTTTCCCAATCATATTGATGACCCCGAAAATCGCCCCGGTGGCATGCCCTTCACTGTTGGTCAACGGTGGCATGGCGTGGAAAGCACGGAACAGGTAGGAAGAACCGTCCACCAGAATGAAAGGGCTGTCGGGGTTGAATTTGGGTAGGATCTGAGTCATTGAATGCGTTGCCTCTAAAGGATTATGCTAAAATGTCGCCGTTTAGCGGAACTGGGTTCCGTTAGGATTAAATTCTCGTAATTTTAACCTTTTCTCAGGGCGGTTTGGGATGTCTGTTTACACTGTCGTTAATCAAGCGGATTTGGAAGCGTTTTTGGCGGATTTTAACCAGGGAACGCTGGTCGCGTTTGAAGGCATCAGTGCCGGCATTGAAAA
This sequence comes from Thiomicrospira sp. S5, assembly GCF_003991075.1. NCBI lineage: Bacteria > Pseudomonadati > Pseudomonadota > Gammaproteobacteria > Thiotrichales > Piscirickettsiaceae > Thiomicrospira > Thiomicrospira sp. S5. Next base: position 79,769 of record NZ_CP014470.1, read on the forward strand.
CACCAACTATTTTGTCGATACCACGGCCGGGCGTTTTGTCCTCACCATCTTCGAACACCACAGTTTCGACGAGTTGCCGTATTTTCTCGACATCATGGCGTTTATGGCGGAGCACGCCATTCCCACCGCGCACCCCAAGCCGACGCGTGACGGTTCTTATCTCAAGGAACTAAAAGGCAAGCCGGCGGCGCTGGTGGAGCGTTTGACCGGTTCCGGTGTGGAGCATCCGACGTTAAAGCAATGCGAAGTGATGGCGACGTATTTGGCCAGGTTCCATTTGGCCGGGCAGGATTATGACGCTTTCCGCGCCAACGATCGCGGTTTGGACTGGATGCAATCGACGTTCGAATTGATTCGTTCCCATTTGCCGCAGGATGAAGTCGATTTGATCGAATCCGAAATCACTTATCAGGCGCAGCAAGATTGGACCCACTTGCCGAAAAGTGTGATCCACGCCGACCTTTTCTGTGACAATGCCTTATTCAATGGGGATGAGTTATCGGGTATTATCGACCTGTATTATGCCTGCAATTCCGCCATGTTGTATGATTTGGCGGTGATGGTAAATGATTGGTGTCGACTGCCGGATTTAACCTTGTGTGAGGAGAAAACCGCGGCGGTGTTGAGGGCCTATCAGCAAGTGCGCCCAATGACCGAACTGGAACAGCAAACCTGGCCGGCGGCGTTGCGAATGGGTGCGTTGCGTTTTTTCTTGTCGCGTTTGAAAGACAAGCATTTGCCGAGAGAAGGCGAAATGACGCAAATCAAAGACCCTAACGTTTTCAAAAGCCTGCTTCTGGCCCATCGTTCGCATTGATTTTGGCATCAAAACTCTCTAAATTTTCTGAAAATCCAACCCTGTTATTTCCCCGGAATTAAAAAATTCTATCGAAAAATCAGTAACTTTTGCTGGCGCTTCCGGTCTCAATTGTTATATTGATGTAACACTATATCATCGGTTCATTATATTCTAATAAATTGATACCCAATTTGTATTTATGGGTAAAGCCCAAGCTGTCCAAAGAAGGGGGTTCTATGCACTCAGTTTTCAAAAACCTTTGGTTTCGAGATCCAAAGGAAAAACCGACTTTCATCAACGATAACGCCGTGAAAATCCGCGCCGGAATGTTGTTGATTATTCCGATTTACATGACTTACACCTTGATTGACGTGGTGTTCGGTTCCAGTTGGTCGGTTCTGGAAAACACCACCATGATTGATACTTTGGAAACCGATTGGAACTGGCACACCATTTATCAAGTCCAGGCCACCCAGCGGGTGTACGATTACACCATCCAAACCTGGGTATTGTTCTATGGCCTGTTTGAAATGATTGCCGGGATGTTCGTCACCACCTCGCGTTTGTCGCCGACCATCTACATTGCTTCCTTTCTGGCGAAAACGCAGAAACCGAATTGGAAACCGTTGGTGCCGAAACGCTTTGCCTGGACGATTGGCGCGTCTTTCATCACCGTTTGTTTGGTTTTCTTTAATCCAGATGTGTTCGCCAACTGGGTGAATACACTTTTCAGCAGTAAATTGTTGCCAACCACAGAGAACTATATGTCCAACTGGATTCCGTTGATTCTGGTTTGGGTGTGTTTCGGCTTTATGTGGCTGGAAGCGATTCTCGGATTCTGTGTGGGCTGTAAGGTACACGCCTTGTTGGTGAAAGTCGGTATTTTCAAAGAAGAATGTGAAGCTTGTAACAACATTGATTGGGACGAAATTGCCCGTAAACATGCGGAACGTCAAGCGCAGGAAACGGCGCCAACCAACTCCTAAGAAACCGCTCAATCCTTTAATCAAAAACCGCCAGGCCTTTATGCCCAAGGGTATGGCGGTTTTTTGTTTTTGGCGGTTGGATGCGTTTGGGGGATGCGGTTTGGTATTATTTCGCCGGGTCGACGTAGCCGCCGATACTGGTATTGCAACGGAACCAACCGGCAATGCTGACGCGTTCATGTTGCGCGGGCAACACTTCGTGCGGAATCCATTCACTCATAAACACCGCCATCTTCCCCATTTCCGGCAGGATTACCGCCAGGCGTTCGTCGCCTTCTTCGGCGTAAAGCACCAGTTCCCCGCCCCAATCCGGTTGCCAGTTTGGGTTGAGATACAACACTGTGGTCACCATGCGGTTGGCGCGCCCGCGAAAACTGTCGAAGTGTTTTTTATAGAAATCGCCGCGTTTATAAAGCGCAAAATGGCATTCGTATTCGAACAGCCCTAAAAACAGTGCACGGTTCAATTGGCAGCGTAATTCCGCCATTTGTGCCAAGTACAACTGCTGGGCATCCGTGGCGCCGTTGAGCCATTTGATTTGGTCACGCCGAATCGATTCGTTGATTTGATGAATGTCGCCGCGGCCGATACCGGCTCTCTGCAAGTCGCCTTGAGCATCGTAAGCTTCCACTTCGGATAATAACTGTTCACACAAAGAATCGGTTACGGCATTCGGCCATTCATACCAACCTTGTTCGACCAAGGCATCCAACAGTTCATTCAGGGCTTTGGGGGTGAGTTTCAGCGGCATAAGCGCCTCCAGAGACAAGACGAAGGATTATGCGCCGAAAAGAAAATTTTGGCAACGAAAAGATGGGCTTGAGATGGAATAAAGAAAGGAGGCAAGCTGATTGCCGGCGCCGAACGAATGTCGTCGCCAGGCAATGGAAAGCCGGTTGGATTACCAGGCTTTGTACGGAAGGAATTTACCGTTCATGGTGACGACAACGCGGTCACCAGCGGGGTTCTCTTCTTTATCGATGTCCATGGAGAAATCGATGGCACTCATGATGCCGTCGCCGAATTTTTCATGAATCAATTCTTTCATGGTTGGACCGTAAACACCGACAATTTCGTACAAACGATAAATCAATGGATCGGTTGGCACCGCTTTTTCCCATGATTTGTGCGGGTAGGCTTGCAAAGCGGCTTCAATATCCGCGCCCAATCCCAAGAAAGCGGCCACTTTCGAAGCCGGCTCGGCGTCCAAGTGGTTCATCCCCAAACAAGCGGATGTGGTATAGACTTCACTCAATCCTGCGGCCGCCGCAATATCACTCCAACCAACGGATTTCTCCGCTTTAGCCAGGATAATCGCTTCGGTCATTTCTACTTTTGACATCATAGTCTTTGTCTCCAATAAAGAGCATCTTGTGGTTTCAGAATCGATTCTGTCGCGAACCAAGGTGCTCTAAGTTAATTAAAATGCCATGACCATAATGCAAGGCTTGTGCCAATTTATTAAGTAGTTGATTTTGTTAAAAATTATCTATTTTTTGCCGTTTCTATCCTTTCTTTTTGTCAATAATTGTTAACAAATATTACCAAATGTAAAACTTTGTAAGTAATTTGTAGACATTTTCCGTTAATTTATTAATCTGAATTATAAACAATATTATGTAAATATTTGAAAAATAATATTTTGTTAAATTGTGGCATCCTTCACGCTATGACTGGGTAAGTTTCGAAGAAGTCGAAATTATTCACTTTAAAAATTTACGAGGAGTCTCAAATGAGCGAAGTCTATATCCCTTCATGTATCCGTCCAATCGATAACGATGGTTTGAACAAATTGGCCGAAGCCGGGAAAGCCGCACCGGATACCATCAAAACATTGAAGTCCAAAACCGTATTGGAAGGTCAGTTCAAAAACTTGAACTACATCCGTGATTTGGACCCGGTTGTTGTGGACGAGCCACCTGTCTTGTTGGGTGAAGACACGGCACCAAACCCATCTGAAATGGCTTTGCTGTCTTTGGGTTCATGTTTGTCGGTAGGCGTTCAAGCCAACGCAACAGCGCGTGGTATTAGTTTAACCAAATTGGAAATCGAATTGGAAGGTGACATCAACATCACCGCTGTTTGGGGTACCGGTGATGTGGATCCAAACAAAAAATTGGGTGTCACCGAAGTGCGTGCCATGTTCACCATCGAATCACCAGAAGCATCCAAAGAAGATTTGGAAGCTTTGGTTGCGCACGCCATCAAATGGTCACCAGTTGCCAACACTTATATGAATGCGGTGGATCTGTCCGGTAAGTTAGTCGGTTAATCACACTGTCCAGGCCTGGCGGTTTTCGCCAGGTTTTCCCACTTTGAAGGAGAATGACCATGATTAGTCAAATTGTTCAAAAAGATCTGAAGCCGTTAACTGTGGCGATTGATCATGGACAGTACACGACCGAAATTTTATCGAAAGTTGGCCAGGCCGGCGCGTTTCGTCACCACATTCCATCCCTGAACAATGGTGATTTGAACCTGTTCGGAACCATTCAGGATATGGCGACCGTGTCCGAAGAATGTATGTCGACCGGCTTTATGATGTGGGCGCAGTCCGTCTGTACCTGGTACATCGAAAACTCTGAAAACGAATGGTTGAAGTCCGACATCTTGCCGAAAATGGTGGATGGCGAATATTTCGGTGCCACGGCTTTGTCGAACCCGATGAAGTATTTTGCCGGCATTGAAGACCTGAAATTGTCCGCGGAAGAAACCGAAGACGGTTACATCATCAACGGCACCTTGCCTTGGGTATCCAACTTGTTGGAAGGTTCTAGCAATCACTTCTTCGGCTCGATTTTCAGCGTGCACGACCATGACAAAAACTATGAAAAAGATGTCATGGCCCTGATTCCATGTGATTTGGAAGGCTTGACCATGAAACAAATGGCCGAATTCGTCGGTATGGAAGGCACAGGAACCTATTCCCTGTTGTTCGACAACGCCTTCTTGCCTAAGAAATACCTGTTGGCCGACCCTCTGAAACCGTATTTGGAAAAAATCAAAGCCGGATTCATTTTATTGCAAACCGGTATGGCCGCCGGAGTCATTAAAGGCGCCGTCAACGAAATGGAAAAAGCGAATCTGACCTTGTCCGAGATCAACGAATATCTGGACGATTCGCCGGAAGAAATAACAGAAGATTTGGAAGATGCCATCGATTTGATCGAAGCCCTGTGCGAAGACCCTTTCACACCGGGACAAGAATACATCAAGTCGGTACTGGAAGCCCGTTTGCTGGGCGCGGAAATCTGCAAACGCGCGGCCGATTCGGTCATGCAGCACGCCGGAGCCAAAGGCTATCTGGTGGATGCCGCACCGCAACGCAAACTGCGTGAAGCGTATTTCGTGATTATCGTCACGCCATCCATCAAGCATCTTCGTAAGGAAATTGACCGCATCGAAGCGGCATAGGAGACCAAGATGAGTGAAGATTTTAAAAAGTATATTTGTAAGACATGCGGTTTGATTTACGACGAAGAGCTGGGCGATCCGGATTCCGGATTGGCGCCGGGCACGCGTTTCGAAGACATCCCGGATGACTGGTACTGCCCTTTGTGCCTGGTGAGTAAATCGGATTTCATTCCACTGGACGAAGCGAAGGCGAAATCTTCACCGGATGGTGCGCCTAAGCGCAAAGCCAGCACCCATGCCGACGTTTTGATTATCGGCGCCGGTTACGCTGGTTGGCAAGCGGCGGAAAACGTTCGTCAAGCCATGCCGGACGCCGAAATCAGCTTGCTCACCGCTTGTGACGGAACCGTCTATCCGAAACCGTCCCTGTCCATGGCCTTAAGCCAAGGGAGAACGCCGGACGACTTAAAAGAAATGACCGCCGAAGCCAAAGCCGCCGAACTGAATATGGGTGTTAAAACCCGGACCAAAGTCATGTCCATCAACACCAAGCGTAAAAAGGTCATGACCACTTCCGGCAGCTTCCAATACGACAAATTGATTCTCGCGACCGGTGCCAAAGCCCTGTCGCCAACCGTGGACGGCAATGCCGCCCAGGACATCATGACCATCAACGACCTGCCGGCTTATAGACGTTTCCATAAAGCCCTGGAAGGCAAAAAATCCGTCACCCTTATCGGCGGCGGTTTGATTGCCACCGAGCTGGCCGAAGACCTCAGTTCACAAGACATCGAAGTCAATATGGTGGTGCGTGGTTCGCATTTGATGAGCCAGATTCTGCCGCAGGCCATTTCCCAGTCGTTGGAAGAAAAGCTGCAAAGCAAAGGCGTCAAGCTGTACAAAAACTCCGAACTGGTGGACATGAATCAAGCCGAAAACGGGTATAGGCTGAACACCGACCAAGGCGAATACATCGAAACGGGAGTCGTGGTCGCCGCCATTGGCCTGGCACCGAATTTGGAATTGGCCAAAAAAGCCAAGCTGGAAACCAATCGCGGTATTTGCATTAACGGCGCTTGCCAAACCTCTGACCAGGATATCTTCGCGATTGGCGACTGCGCCGAAGCCGGTGGCGTGTTGCAAGCGTATCTGGAACCGATTCGTCGTCAGGCCAAAGCCATTGCCGCGCACTTGAAAGGCGAAGACACTGACCAGTTCCAAGTGTTGCCAAGCTTGATCAAAACCAAAACACCAAGCTTGTCCATTATGATCAGTCCACCATTGCACGCCACGCACGGCCAATGGGAGCAAACCATGATGGTCGGCGACAACCAACGCCTGCTTTACAAAGAAGGCGAGGACGTCTCCGGCTTCGCCCTCAGCGGCGACCTGGTTACCAGTGCCAACGCTCTTTACCAAGAGTTGTTCAGTGCGTAATTCAGCATTTAATCTGCACCCAAAACAACGCCCAAAAAGCGTTACAGCTCATAAAAGGTCACTTCGGTGGCCTTTTTTATTGAATTGACGACTGAAAGCATGATTATTCACCTTTTTGTTTGAGGTTGTCTTCCAGTGCTTTAGTCAGGCTTTCAGGTTCATATTCTTTTTCTGCATAGCTTTCGACTCTATCCATAAAGCTGTTGGGGATTTCTATTTTATGAGCAATTTTGTTATAGCTTTTAGAAACGTTGACCGAACCATTCTCTCTAAAAACAGGTTGATTTATTCTGACTTCGGCGTCTTTTACTCTTTGGAATGTACAGCTTGTTGTTCCTGAAATATAATCAAGATTTTTATACAGTCCTCTTTCGTACTCGGCAATCGTATAACTTCCAATAGAACTACGTTTATCTTTCCCGTAGACAATTCCTACTAAATCCAATCCAAATTTGGCGCCTAAAAGATGGGTGCCACGCTTAGTGATTCTTTTGTAGATGCTTGATGGTTCGTTTGTTGTTAATGCTCTAACCGATTTTTTTCCATATCGAGAGTCATAACGCAATTCTGTATTCCAAGGTAAGTTAGCCGAAGAGGGGATATATAAGTCCAGCATGCAGGCAATTGGAGTGCGGCATTTCTCCATATCCCCAAAGTAACCGCATTGTTTAATGTAATAGGTTCGGTCTACTCGGTAAGCCAAGGCTTCCGCTCCTTTTAAGGAATCATCAATCCATTTTTCCGGCATGCCGAAGCGTTTTGCAAATGCGGTTGTATAGACCCAAACATGGGGATCGTAAGCATAGGTGCCGGATTTTCCGGAAGCCTTAAATCCCTCTGCCGTGAAGCGGGATTCGTAGTTCCAGTTTTCACGGGGTTCGGCCTGGACGGATGATGTTAATCCCAGTAAGCAAAAGACTAAAAGCCACCAGGCCTGGCGATTTTTAAGATATTGACCGAAGGTTGTGGTGCTTGGATGTTTAGTGGGATGGTGAATCATGAATATAGCGTCGTTAAAAAATAAGTGTTTTTCATTATAAATGAGAGAGATAATTTAATGAAATTTGGTTTTAGCTAGCTAATCAAAAATCCGTTCTTTAATGACAGGATTTTTAGGCGCCATTTGCTATAATAAAAACCAACTTATATTTCTATTTCAAACGGAGGATATTGATGATTGTTGTTAAAAGCCTCCGGGTAGTTTTTTCGTAGATTTAGTCTTCGCTACCCGGTCAGTGTACCGGGGCCTTTTCAGCCCCAGAATTTGATTTCTTACAACGCTTAAGCGTTATGGGGCTTATGATGACATCACATTATTCGACATCACATTATTCTCTTCATCAATTAGGGTGGAAACCCTTTTTTCAACACCAACTGTCACTTGATGCGTTGGAAACCTTGATTCCGGCGCGCGTCTTCGGCGTCGAACGTTCGATTATTCAGTTATTGACCACGGAAGGTCCGTTGTCCATGACGATAACACAATCCATTCCTAATCTGGCGGTGGGCGACTGGGTTTTAATCGATGCCGAGCATCGCTTTGTTCGCTTGTTGGACCGAGCGTCGTTGTTTTCGCGAAAAGCGGCGGGCACACGGGTTGATCGCCAATTGATTTCCGCGAATGTGGACTCGGTTTTGATTGTCAGTTCTTTGAACAACGATTTTAATTTGAACCGCATTGAGCGTTATTTGGCGTTGGCGCATGAGGCTGGTGTGGAGCCGATTGCTGTGCTCACCAAAGCCGATTTGTGCGATGAGCCGGAATCGTTTGTGGAAGCGGTTCAAGCGTTGGATAGGATGCTGCCGGTGTTTGCGGTGAATGCCCATGATTCCGTGACTTTACAGGCGTTGGAACTCTGGTTGTCGCCCAGCCATACGCTGGCTTTTTTGGGGTCGTCCGGCGTGGGCAAATCCACGTTGGTGAACACGCTGTTGGGCGGCGACGTTCAGGAAACCAATCGGATTCGCGAAGACGACAGCCGAGGGCGTCATACCACGACGGCGCGTTCGCTGCATTTGACGGCATCCGGCCTGTTGTTGCTGGATACGCCGGGGATGCGTGAATTGCAATTGGCGGATTGCGAACAGGGCGTGGAGGAAACCTTTGCCGACATCGCCACTTTGGCGGAGCAGTGCAAGTTTTCCGATTGTCAGCATCAGTCCGAACCGGGGTGTGCGGTTCGGGCGGCAATTGAATCCGGTCAGTTGGCGGAGCGCCGTTTGGTGAATTACCACAAGCTGATGAAGGAGCAAGCGTTTAACGCCGTGACTTTGGCAGAAAAACGCACGCAAGACAAGCGCTTCAGCAAAATGGTCAAATCCGTTAAACACCTCAAGCAACGATAACTTGAAGCCGGTTTACGGTTCATCTCAAAAACCACCAGGCCTGGTGGTTTTTTACTTTCTGCGTACCAAGCGAATCACATAAAGCTCAGTAGCAGTGTCAGGGTCACAAGCGACAGCACGGTGGAAAAGAGTACCGTTTGGGCGGTGGTGACGGCTTCGCGCCGATAGTATTCGGCCAACATGAACGGTCCGGTGCCGGTTGGCAAGGCGGCTAACAGGATGGCCATCATCGCCAGTTCATAATCCATTTCAAACACGCTTAGTGCTAACCAAGCGACTAATAACGGTTGGGCAATCAGTTTGATGGCGGTCAGTTGCCAGGCGGTTTTGCGTGCCGTGGCGGTATTCTCATTGGAAGACGCCACCGCATCCGCCAGAAAAAGCCCCAAGCTGACCAGAGCGGCCGGGCTGGCGGCACCGCTCAACAGGGTTAAAAAGGTTTCCAAGCCTTGCGGCAGTTGCCAGGAGGTCAAGGCAAACAACATCCCGGCGATGGGCGAGACAATCAAGGGGTTGAGAAACACGGCTTTGAGCACGTTTTTGATTTTAAGGCGCAAGCTGGCTTCCGCTTGCAGGCCGGTTTCAATCAGGATAATCGCCATCGCAAAGACGATACTGACCACGATAATGCTGGCAATGGTGGTCGGCACCTGACTGGACGCTCCGAACACCAGAAACAGCAGTGGAAAACCGACATAACCGGTATTGGAATAAGCGGCGGAAACACTGTCGATGCTGGCATCGGCCAGCGGCACGCCTTGTTTGAGGCGCCAGATGATCACCAACACAAACAGGCCAACCGAACCGATGAGATACACCAGAATGAAATCGGGCAAGTAGAGTGCTGACCAGTTGCTGTTGGCCATGATGTCGAACAGCAAAGCAGGCAGCGCCAGCCAGACCACGAAACGGTTCAGCTCGCTGGCGGCGGTTTGTCCCATTACGCCGGTTTTGCGGCTGATGAATCCGGCGGCGATCAGGCCGAAAATGGGTAACAGAATTGAAAGGGTTCCAAGCATGAAAACGGGTTATGTCAGTGATGTGAAAGCGTTAGTATAGCCAGCCTGCCGGTCTAAAGACAGGCTGAGTGGTCAAAACCGCCAGGCCTGGCGGTTATTGGGTATTCGGGCATTGGTCGGAGAGAACCTTGTTAAGCCCTTCCGCGGACTTTTCAAACGTCAGTTGGCCGTTCTTGACGGTAAAAATATACAGGGTGTCGAAGTCGCTGCCGTGCCATTTTCCGAAATTGTAGTCGGCCCCATAGATATCGTTGACGTGTTTGGCAATGTCTTTAATTCGGGTGTGTTGCCAGACGATGAGCGCGGTTTTTCCTTCGTATTGTGATGAGGTGGCGAGCTGGGCGATGGCTTTGGGTTTGTCCACGGCCACACAAAGGTTGACGCCGGTGTTGAAGAAGGTGGCGGTTGGCAAAGCGGTTTGAAAGGGTCTCAAGGAGAAAGCGCCTTTTCCGTCGGCACCGTATTTGGTGGTGAAGTGCGGCGAAGGGGTAAAGACCGCATCGATGGTTTTGAATCGGTTTTGCATCACTTGCGGAAGGTGCAGTGCCCGGTTTTCACCCCGACAATTGAGGACGCCACGGTCATTGGCGATGGGTCGCGGTTTTTCGCCGTGCCGAGCGATGATGAGTGTCAGGTTTTGGGCCGGGGTTTCCGAGGCGGTGCATAGGGCGGGTTCTGAAGCGGCCACATGGCCGATGCCGGATAAAAGCAGACTGATCGCAATGAATGGGGTGAAGAACTTGGCCATGGCGGCTCCTTAACGCGAGGGTATCAATACGGTTAATCGTAACCGTATTTTATCCTCCGTGCGGGGATTTCTGTCGCTTTTATAACCCGAGTTTTTTCAAGCGATAACTGAATTGACGCGGTGTCATGTTCAGCAGCAGGGCGGCGCGGGTTTTGTTGCCGCGCGCCATTTCCAGAGCCTGTTTGAGTTGTTCGGACTCGTCTTCGGACACCCGCCAGTAAGCGCGCTTGTCGTCCATGGCGGTTTGGCCGTTCGGAAATGCCAGACCGTTGTTAGCATGGGGCGCGAACCCGTTAGCGGTCGCTTGGCCGTTCACCACTTGCGGTTCTTGCGAGAATGCTTCAAGGTTCGGGGTGACCGGTTGCAGTTCGTTTTCCAGCGGTTTGACATGGCCGCCGTGGATAATCGCGCTTTCTTCCTGAATGATTTTTTCAATCAACCGGGCGGAAATCAGACGGCCTTTGTCGGCCATCAGCACAGCACGTTTCACCACGTTTTCCAATTGGCGGATATTGCCTGGCCATTCATAGCCTTCCAAAAACGCCATGGCGCCTTGGTCGTAAATGGCGCTGGTGTGGTATTCCTGGTTGGCCTGGTTGAGGAAATGGCGCGCCAACAGGCGGATATCGCCCTCGCGTTCGCGCAGCGCCGGCAGTTCGATCGGGAAGACGTTCAAACGGTAGAACAAATCCAGGCGGAAGCGCCCCTGGTTGACGGCTTCGTGCAAATCTTTGTGGGAAGCGACTATGATGCGGGTGTCGACATGAATCGGCTTGGTGGCGCCGACGCGGGTTACGCAGCGTTCTTCCAGCACGCGTAACAGTTTGGCTTGCAGGCCAAAATCCAAGTCCCCGATTTCATCGAGGAACAGGGTGCCGTTGTTGGCGAGTTCGATTTTGCCTTGCTTGGTTTGGGTGGCGCCGGTGAAAGCGCCTTTTTCATGCCCGAACAATTCGGACTCCAGCAGATCCGGCGGGATGGCGGCACAGTTGATGGCAATAAACGGGCCGTCTTGACGGTGCGACGCCAGATGCAGCATTCGTGAAAAACGCTCTTTCCCCGTCCCGGATTCGCCTTTCAGCATGACGGTGACGGCGGTGTTGGTGGCGCGGCTGACTTTGTTCAAGGCGGCGCGCAAGGCGGCACTTTCCCCGATGATGCCGTATTGGCTGCCTTGGCCAAGCGCCATGGCGCGTAACTGCTCGTTCTCTTCTTTCAGCAATTGGGTTTGCTGTTCGATCATGGCGTTCACCGCCAGAATTTCACTGATGAACAGCGACATCAGTTTGAGAATGCCCAAATCGCGGTCCAGCGAACGGGGGCGTTTGCTCAAACGGTTAACCGCTAAAACGCCGACGGTGGTGCCGTTTCGGACAATCGGCGTAGCGATGAAAGCCACGGTTTCCTGCGGAAGCGTGGAGCGGTCGACGGTCCGGAACAGGTAGTCGTCTTCACGGTCGATGTCGGCGACGATAATGGGGCTGCCGGAGTGCATGACCTTCCCGGAAATCCCTTCGCTGATGGCGAAACGCCCTTGGGCGATTTCTTCTTTGGTCAGGCCGTAAGCATAAGCGGTGTGCAGGTAGCCGGAGCTGCTTTCCTGCAACAGGACACGGCCACGGTTCAGCCCCATTTGACGCGAAATCAAGCTCAGGATGGTGTGAATCGCTTTTTCAGGCTCGTAGGCCTTTTCGATTTGCTCAGCCGCTTCCTTTATGACAATATATTCCGACTGGTTGGCAATATCTAAATGTTCAACGTGTTTCACAGAACCTACCCTTAAAGCGTAAACGCTTTCATATTAGGGCACCTCGACTAACCCTCAGTGGATTCTGGCAACGCCAAGTTTGTTCAGATCAAGGCATGAAGCTGCAGGAATGTCTAGACCTTGCAAAGCTTCATAACGCAGAACTGGCAAACTTGACTAAGCCCCTTCGGGCGGGTCTTGAAGGCGGATTCTTCGTTGTTGTGATTCTTGACCTTAGAATGGCTAAGGTCGGCGATTCACGCCTAGAATAAGCCGCCTTCAAGTCCCGCAGAATCTCACTGAGGGTTAGTTGAGGTGCCCATTTTGTTACAAAAAATGGAGAACCCTCATGCCGATTTCCTGCCATCTGTACGACCAATTGGAAGTGGCCACCATGCGGAAGCAGAAGGTGCGACTGAGGTTTGAACCACCGCATTCCGAAACGATTTTCGAAGGGGTGATTACGGACTTGTTCAGCCGCAACGGTGAGGAGTTCTTTAAAGCAAAAAACGGCGACCGGGAGAACCCGGTATGGCCGTTGGAAGGTTTGGTGTCCATTGAGATTCTCAAAGACCCGAAATAAAAAGGCAGGGGATGGAACGCCCCTGCAAAAAGTCACAATATTATTCAACACGCCATGAATAACGTTTGATTAAGGTCACGGCAATGAAATCCAGTAGGTAACCGATAATCCCGATGACCACAACGATGGCCGCCAAGGCCGCATAGTCAAGGGTGTCACGCGCATCATTGATGGCATAACCCAGTCCGGAGGTCACCCCCAGGTATTCCGCAGGAACCAAGACTACCCAGGCGACACCGATGGCGAGACGAATCCCGGCGAAGACATCTTGTGCGATGGCTGGCATGATTACGCGACGTAGCATCTGGTAACCGTCGGCACCCAGGTTTCTCGCCACTTGGAACCAGTTAGGGTCGATACGTTGCACGCCGTGTGCGGTACCGAATACGATGGGCCAGATGGTTGCCATGGCCAGCAGGAAGATGATGGCCGCATCCCAGGTTTCGAAAGCCAGTACGGCAATCGGCATCCAGGCCAGCGGGCTGATCATTCGCAGAAATTGGAACGGCATATTGGCGATTTGACGCACCATTAAAAAGTAACCCACCAAAATCCCGGTCGGCACCCCAATCACAATCCCCCAAAAAAGACCGTATACAATGCGGTACAAGCTGGAATAAATGGTTTCCCAGATGGTGCCGGTTTCAACCAGATACCACAGCGCTGAGAAAGTCGGTCCGGGTGCGAAATCGGCAAAGGCTTGCGTGTCCGGATTAGACGCGATTAACAGACCACCGACCCACCAGACCAAGAGAAGAATTCCCATCCCCACACTTGCGTTGATGATGCTTTGCATCCAGCCGGGCAGGCTTTTAAAGCCCGCCAATGCTTGGCCGAACGACAACTTTGTTGTTGCAGCCGAGTTACTCATAGTTTAAATACCTCTTCACGATGTGTTGGGTCAGCTGGGTTAACACCCGGTACCTTGTCCCAAACGTCGTATTTGTTCATGGCGTTGGTGACGTAGTCGTAATTGACCAGGTCTTTCAGCGCATAGTCGATATCCAGGTTGTCCAGGAAGGTTTTGTCCCCGGTCACCAAGGTTTCTTTCAATTGTTCCATCAAGAATTTGGTCGCGGATGGATATGGATATGGGTTGAAGTCGATACGGCCGATGTCCCAATCCGGGTGTTTGATTGCTTTTGGATCTTGATAATCCGCAGGCGAATAATCCGTCATTGCTTTTTCCACTACCTTGGCTTTCATCGGTAGGTAACGCTTGCCTTCACGTGACAGCATTTTCGCGACTTCTTCTTTGTTTTCCTGAGCGTATAGACCGCCTCGGACCACCGCGTTCATGACTTTTTGTGACCATTCCGGACGCTTGTTGACGTCGTCATCGTGCATACAGACAACGCAGCAAGGATGGTTTTCCCAGATGTCGCCGGTGAAGCGCAACATTTTCGCGCCGGCCAGGACTTCACCCGCCGCGTTGAACGGTTCCGCCACGATGTAAGCGTCGATTTTCTTCGCCGCCAAAGCCGGTGGCATATCCGGTGGTGGCATGATTTGCAGGTTGACTTGGTTTGGTTTCAACGGATCGGTCTGATCCTGGATAACCGGCTCCAAACCAGCGTTTTTCAGTGCCATCTGCAATACGATGTTGTGCATGGAGTACCAATAAGGCACGGCCACTTGCATGCCGCCCAATTCCGCAAACGACTCAACACCGGTGTGTTTCCCGACAACCAGGCCGGAACCGTTGGTGTGTGCCCAACCGGTGATTTTGACCGGGAAGTTGTTGTTGTAACGCATCCAGATTGGAATCGGCTTCAGGAAATGCACCAGGTTGAATTTGTGCGCCGCGAAGCCTTCGATCAATGGCGACCAACCGCGAATCAAGGTCGGTTTTTCCACTTTCAGGCCTTCTTCTTCAAAGAAGCCCATGCCGTGTGCGACCAAAAGTGCACTGGCGTCGGTGATCGGCAAATAACCGATACGGACGACTTCGTCTTCCGGAGGCGTCATGTTGGCGAACGCCTGTGTGGATGGTAAACTCATGGCGGCGGCCAAGCCACCGGTGGCGGCCATGCTGTCGAGAATGAACTCACGACGGCCTTTGGTCGGATTAAATGTATAGTCGTGTTTGGATAATTCGTTATCGCAATTGCAGTATTGACACATGTTGGTTCTCCTTTAAAGCGATGGAATATTAAGCATTCGATTCGGCGACACTTCGCTGCTTGGCCAAGTCAATTTTTTCGAATTCGTTAAATAGGTTTTCTTTCAGGGTATTGAACTCTTCCAATGAGCGGTCGCGCGGGTAGTCGAGCTTGACTTCCATTTCACCGACGATTTCCCCAGGGTTCTGGCTCATGATGACAACGTTGTCGGCCATGGCCACGGCCTCTTCGATATCGTGCGTGACCAGAATCATGGTGATGCCCTGGTTGTGGCAGATTTCGGAAACCTCGTTTTGCAATTGGGAGCGGGTAAAGGCATCCAATGCGGAAAAAGGTTCGTCCAACAGCAGGATTTCCGGCTCCGTCGCCAGAGAGCGTGCCAGTGCGACACGTTGCTGTTGCCCGCCGGACAATTGCTGTACGTTTTTGTCTTTGTGCTCGGCCAGACCGACCATGTCCAACAATTCTTCCACGCGGTCTTTTTTGTCGTTATAGGTTCCGGAGAACACCAGACCCAAAGCGGCGTTTTCACGCACCGTCATCCAAGGGTAGAGCGATGGTTTTTGGAACATCATGTTCCATTTTGCGCTGGGTTTGGTAACGGTGTGAGCGTTGATACGCACCGCACCGTCGGATGGAATCAACAGACCGGCAATCATTTGCAACAGGGTGGATTTACCACAGCCGCTTCGTCCGATCAAAGCCGTCAGCTGACCTTTCGGAATCGTCAGGTTGATGTTCTTCAGAGTGGGTTTGGTTTGTTTTTTAAATGTATGGGATAATTCTGAAATCCATACATTGGAGCCTTTTGCTGTCATAATCGAATCTTCTTTTATCAATTAAATTTATTAATGGTATAGCTTAGGTGGTGCCAACAAATATAAGTTTAATTAAATCAACAACTTAATTAAATTTTATGACAAACTTCGGCTGAAAATGAATTGGTTTGTTAACAATTGTTAACATTTTGTAGCACTTTGTCGTTTTTTGGTGCGTATGGCTGAAATGTCCGCTTCAAACGGCTTTCAGAAAAAGAAAGGCCCGCGTCAGCGGGCCAAGTGATTTTTATCAGTCAAAATGGTTTTCTGTTAAAACTTAACTTCACCCCAGACCCACAGTTTTGTGGTGTCGACCAGGTTGTTGTTCGCGGAAGAATCTTTCGCTGTATAGTTGGCGTATTTCACACCCACCGTGTAGATTTTGGCGAATTTCTTAGCCACCAACAAATCGTATTCCGAACCGTAGTCGTCACCACCTGTGTCGGCGCTGAAGTCATGGTAAATCGCAGCCAGTTTCAAGCCTAATGCTTTACCGGAAACGCTCAGGTAGTTATCCACCAAACCGTTGATTGGTGTCCCACCGGCCGGTCCGATGAACATATCCGCCCAACCGTTGAACAAGTGAACCGTACCCAATGGTGTTTGGAAGGAACTTTTGCCGTCACCGCCCAGTTTTTCCTGACCGGCTAAAATCTTAGCGGGACCGACGCCGACACCCAATTCGAAACGGGTGTAATCACCGCCCACGTCCCCTTTGGTGTTGGCGTATTTGCCCTGAGTCGCGTATTCAGCGTGGTAGAACAGTTTGAAGGTATCGCTCATTTTCGCTTTACCGGCGAAGCGGGCACCGTAGGTTTCACTGTCGGTCAAGTTTTGCAGGTCGTAATCCAAAAGGTAACCGTAACCGGTGATGGTGCCGAACGGGATGCCGGTGAATTTGGCTTGGATCGCATTGGACGTCATGGTTTGGTTAACACCGACCGGGTTGCGAACGTTCATGAGGTACGCATAGTCGATTTCGGTGTATGGAATGGCTTTGGTTTTCAAGCTGGCGGCGGTGTAAACCTGTTCCGTTTGACGCCAACCCACGTTCCCCAAGAAACGGTTGTCGAAAATAATACGTTGTTGACCGACTTTCGCGGCTGTCTCTTTGTATTTGTAACCGACCCAAGCCTGGTTCAATACGGTGATGGTAGGATCTAAAATAACGGCTCTGTTACTGTCTCCACCGGCTCCTGGCCCTGCGCCTACGAAGTAATCTTTACGGCTACCCAATGATTCGGTACCGGACATTTCGACCATACCGTTGAAGCCGTATAGGTCACCCGTTGTGTAACCAATACGGGTTCTTTCGGTAATGGCGGTCGCGTCTTTTTTGCCTGTTTGTTCAACGCCTTCGTAACGAACGCGGACATCGACATTCACTTTACCACCGGTTAGGGCGTCGGTGAATTGGTCTGCTTGTGCTGTTTGCGAAACCGCCATGCTGGATACCGCGATGGCCGAGCTCGCTAGGATGCTCTGGATAGAGCATGATAGAACCGTTTTTTTCATAATGATCTCCTTGTCTGAGCCTTCCGTATTGCATTGGATGTGCCAGCACAAACAAAGTGAATAAAATCAATAGATTATATTTATATGCACCCAAAATTTTGTTTAATGCGGTTGACAATACAGTTCAATCACCGACAAATTGTTCGGAATTGTTAACAAAATCAAGGTAAAACGGAAAGGAGGAAAACCGCCAGGCCTGGGTGTTTTCAAGACATGGCTTACAACAAATGTTGCCAAAAGAGATTGGCGGTCAGTGTGACGAAAGTGATACCGAGCAAGTTAAACGCCAAACCATAAGTGGCCATGGTTTTCACCGAAACGGCGCCGCTGCTCATGGCAATGGCATTTGGAGGCGTGGAGATCGGTAACATAAAGGCGTAACTGGCGCAGACGGTGGCGACCATCATCAACAAACGGCTGTCGAGTCCGCTTTGTTCACACACGGCCAGTAAAATAGGGAGTACCATCGCAATCAAAGCCGTGTTGCTGGTGATGATGGTGCTGAACGTCACCAGAAAGGCAATGATGGCGATGACCAACCAGGTGGGAAACACCGCGATGTGTTGTAACAGCCAGGCGAGTTGATCCGCCAGGCCGGTAGTGGTGAAAGCCCCGGCGATGGCAAATCCGGCGCCGAACAGAAAGATGATTTCATAAGGGATTTTTTTGGTGTCCTGCCAATTGAGAATGTCGAAGGGCGGTAAAAACAGCAAAAGCCCGAAACCGAGTAAAAGCCCTTTTTCATTGAACCCGCTCCAGCCGAGTAACGACGTCGCCAAGGCATTGATGACCAAAATCGCCACCAAAGCCGAGACCAAATAAAGCACTTTTTTCTGGCCGGAGTTGAGGGGTTGCGGTTTGAAGTCGGTTTTCAGGGTTTCGTTGACGGTGCCCAGCGCCAGGACCCAGCCCACCACCACGAACATTGCCGCCACCAACGGCAGCACCATCAACACCCAGTGGGCGAAACTGATACCGGGAATCAAATGTTGGTCGAAAAACCCGAACAGAATCAGATTCGGTGGGGTGCCGATCGGGGTGAGAATGCCGCCGACACTCGCGCCGTAAGCGATGGCGAGCGCAAAGCGCATTTGCAGTTCGCGTCGCTCGGTCAAAAACAGCGCCAACGGCATTAACAACAAGGCGGTGGTGGTGTTGGACAAAAAAGCACTCAAACCACCCGAGGTGATGGATAAGGCGTAAATCATCCCCCTTGGTGTAGCGGGAAACACCGCCAACATTTTCTGGGAAATCACATGATGCAATTCGGTTTTTTCAATGGCAATGGCGAGCATAAAGCCGCCGATGAACAGGAAAATAATCGATTGGGCATAGTTGGGCGCCACTTCATTGGTGTGGGTGATGCCGAACAGCGGAAACAGGACGATGGGTAATAACGCCACCCATCCTAACGGTAAAGCTTCATTGCTCCATAAAAACACCATGGTCACGACGATGCCGAGCAAGGTCGCTTGAATGCCGGGGAGAAAAGGGGTTAAAACCGCAAAAACCACCAGGCCTGACAGAATGGCCCAGATTAACCCTTTAATTTGTTGGGATTTTTCAATCAAGTTTTTTCCTTTTTCGGTCGAAAAAAGTGGCGGTAAACAGCCTAATCGACGGCGATAGCGATATAATGGAACAAATATGCAACCGATGCAAGCGACCTGCTTTCTTACGCAAATTATTGTATGGTTGTCGCCCTTCTTTTTGTTAAATGTTTCAGTGAGCGAATTCTAAGATGAATGCTTCCCAAGGTCGTACGACCGTTCAAAACATCGGTTTGTTTTTTATTGTGTTGGTTTTGGTTTACGGGGGCGGTTTCGCGGCCTTTTCCCATTTCAAAACCCAGTCGAATCTGGCTTTGGAAGACCTGAAGCAGCAAATCAATCATGAAGTGGCGCTGTTTGAAGACATTCAAGCGCAAATGGGTTACGGTCAGTTCATCCATAATTTCAAGAATCTGGTGATTCGTGGCGAGCAGGACTATCGTGCCAACAGCTATTCGCAACAACTGCAAGCGAATCTGGATCAAATCCAGGCGGACATCGACGAATACCGGCGCTTGCCGGGACTGAAGGCGCCGGAAACCGACGGGTTGAATGCCATTGAAGCCGTGGTGGCACAGTATCAGAAGATGGCCGATAAGGTACGCGAGCTGAAATCGCTGGGGTTGAGTGTGGAAGCCATCGACCAGCAAATCGTGGTGGACGACCGTCCGGCAATGGAGGCGTTGCAGGCCTGGTCAAAATTTCTCAAAGCGGATGCCACGCAACGCATTGCTGCACTGCACGCGGAAGCGGACCGTAATGAACTGATACAGTTGGCGGTGATTTTCGGGATTTCCTTATTGTTGACTTGGCTGGCGTTTGAATGGCTGGTGCGTCGCGCACTGGTTAAGCCGGTTTCACATATCAACCAACAATTGACCCGAGTGTGTGATGCCGAAGGCGATTTGGATATCCACGCCGACATTTGCGTGGAAGGGGCACGCGAAACCCGGCGTTTGGGCCAATACATCAACGGTATGTTGCAACGCATCCAGAACGAAGTGGCCAAAATGAACTCGGTCAAAACGGTGGTGGACCAAAGCACCGCCAACATCATGCTCGCCGATAAAGACCTGGTGATCACCTACATGAACAAATCGATTGTCAATACCTTGAAAAAGGTGGAAAAGGACATTCAAAAGATGTTGCCGCACTTTTCCACCGAAAAGCTGGTGGGGCAAAACATTGATGTGTTCCACGTGAATCCATCACACCAGCGCAAATTGTTAGCGGAGTTGACCGATACTTATGTGGCGAAACTGACATTGGGCGAATTGCATCTCGACATTATTGTCACCCCGATCTGGGGTGCGGATGGTGAACGCACCGGGTTTGTGACCGAGTGGAAAGACATCACCGAAACCGTCAAGCTGGAGAAGATGCAGGAAGCCGTGGAACAAAACCTGAAAACCATGGTGGAAAAAGCTGCCAAAGGCCACATCGGCGCGCAAATTGATGTTTCGGCACTGGACGGTTTTATCCGTGACTTGGGTGAGCAAATCAACACCATGTCCAATGCCATTCATGTCGCCAATAAGAAAATCTCCGACGTGATCGTTCACCTTTCCAAAGGCGATTTAACACCACGGGTGGAAGGCGACTACGAAGCGGACCTGGGCGCCATGCAGGCCGCCATTAATCAATCGTTGGATAATTTGTCGTTGATAATGGCGCAAGTGAACGTTTCCGTTCGGGAAATTGCCGAAGACATACAAGCCACCACAGAGCGTAACACCAACGTATCGTCACGTTTGCAGGAACAGGCGGCGTCTATTGAAGAAACCGCCGCGACCATGGAAGAGATGACGGCTGCCGTGCGTAACAACGCCCAAAACGCGCAGCAAGCCAATGATTTGACCGTTCAAGCCAGCGATAAAATGGCCGAAGGGGCACACATCATGCAACAGACCATTCAAGCCATGCAGGGCATTAAAGCGTCCAGTGATCAAATCGAACAGATTATCGGCCTGATTGACTCCATTGCATTCCAGACAAACCTGCTGGCTTTGAACGCGGCGGTGGAAGCCGCTCGCGCCGGAGACCATGGCCGTGGGTTTGCGGTGGTGGCCGGTGAAGTCCGTAATCTGGCCGGTAAGTCGGCGGATGCCGCTCGGGAAATCAAAACCTTGATTGAACAGTCGGTTTCGCAAGTGGAAAACGGCACACAGCTGGCCGAACAGTCCGGTGCGTCTTTGGATGAAATTAACTTGTCCATTCGTCAGGTGACGGAACGGGTCAGTGAAATCGCCACGTCTTCCTTACAACAATCGCAAGGGATTGAGCAGTTAAACCAAACCATTGTCTCATTGGACCGCAACACGCAGGAAAATGCTCAATTGGTCGAGTTGTCCGCCAACAGTGCGGAATTGATTGCCGGGCGCGCCAAAGAGCTGGTGAACCGGATGCATCAATTCACCATTGCCGGGCCTTTCATGCAACAGGCGGAAACTGAATTGAAAATTCATCACTCGGATAAGACGGCGGACAAAGACTAGGCAACGCTGGACGTTTCCGCCAAAGTTTCGCATAATGAAAAGAAAAAAGACGTAAAGCAAGAAAAGCCGGTGATCCATAATCTGGGTGGCGGCGATGAATGGGAGGATTTCTAACGCTTCCAAACGCTATGGGGCACTCGTAAGGCTGTTTGGGTGTCGGAGAAGGATTAAAGGTTCTATTAGATGAATCAATATCGCGACAGTGTGACGCTTGAACAGTATGAAGAATGCTTAGGCGATAAGAGCTTTTTCTATGCACACAATGCAGATGGCATTTTCACCTATGTCAGTCCGTCCATTACCGACGTTCTAGGGTACTCTCCCGAGCAGTTTCTCGTTCATTACAATCAATATCTAACGGATAACCCTAAAAATCGCTTGGTGCAATCCAATACGGAAAAGGTGTTGGCCGGAAAGAAGGTGCCCGCCTATACTGTGGAGATTTATCATCAAGACGGCAATGTTCGGTGGTTGCAGGTTCAAGAATTTGGTGTTTGTGATGAGAATGGACAAATTGTTTCGGTTCAGGGGTTGGCGACCGACGTTACAGTTTATAAACGCACGTTAAGGCAACTGGAGGTACAAACTCAGCGATTCCAGCGAGCTGAAAGTATGGCCAAAGTGGGTAGCTGGGAATTGAATCTGAATACGCAAGCCTTATATTGGTCTGAGGAAGTCTACCGCATTTTTGAAGTCAATCCAGCCCAAGTCACCCCTTCTTATGCGTTTTTTCTGGAAAATGTGCACCCTGAAGACAGAGCCATAGTGGATGAAATTTATCACCATTCCTTGAAAAAAAGAGCGCCCTATCAAGCCGAGCTTCGTTTATTGATGCCGGATGGCCGCATTAAGTATGTTTTGATGGAAGGTGCATCGGATTTCGATACGGATGGCTGCGCTTTAACCTCATCAGGTACGGTGCAGGATATTACGGCCTATCATTTAGCCAAGCAACAATTGGTGGAAAAACAAGCCTTATTAAAAGAAGCAGAGACCATTGCCAAAATTGGCTCTTGGGATTATGAAGTGACCACTGGAAAGGTGCTTTTATCGGACGGCTGTTTTGCCATTTTAGGGTTGCCGGTCGGTACTAAGGTCACTTACGACCAGTTTATTGACATGGTGCACGAAGAAGATCGTTCTTTGGTTGAATCTGGATTTAGCCAGCACTTGGATTCTGATAAAAAACACACTTTTATTTATCGTATTGTCCAGCCAAATGGCGACTTCCGTTATATCGAGCAACATGGCATTGCCCGTTCGTCAGAAGAAGGAGACTTGATTCGTATAGTGGGGACTTTGCAGGATATTACCATCCAGTATCAGGCACAACAGGCGTTAAAAAAACAAAAAAGGCTCTTGCGCTCGGTGATTAATGCCACCAGTGATTTGATTTTTATCAAGGATGCCATGGGGGTTTATCAAGGTTGTAACCCGGCGTTTGAACGTTTTACCGGTAAAGTGGAAGCTGAGATTGTCGGCAAAACCGATTACGATTTGTTCGACTGGGAGGTGGCCGATTTTTTCCGTCAGCAGGATTACGCCATGTTCGACAGTGGGAAGGCTCGGCAGAATGAAGAGTGGTTAATTTACCCCGACGGCTCAAAGGTATTAGTGGATACCTTAAAAACCCCCTTTTACGGTGAAGACGGTAATGTCTATGGTTTGGTCGGCGTCAGTCGAGATATTACCGAGCGTAAAAAAGACGAAGAAAAACTCTATTATCTCGCCCACCATGATGATTTAACTGGCTTGGCAAATCGCCATTTATTTACCAGCCTGTTGGATCAAGCCATTTCACACAGTGAGCGCCATCGGGAAAAACTGGCGATTTTGTTCATCGATCTGGATCATTTCAAGCAAATTAACGATTCCCTGGGCCACCAAATCGGTGATCAGGTATTGGAGCAAGTCGGTAAACAGTTGCAAACCACCGGTCGCAAGTCCGATACCATCGCCCGTCTCGGTGGCGACGAGTTCGCCTTTTTGATGCGTGACCTCAAACATCCGGAAGATGCCCAAGTGGTGGCGCAAAAGGTGCTAAAAGCCTTAGAGAAGCCGTTTTTGGTGGAAAGTCATAAGTTGTATATTGGTGCCAGTATCGGCATCAGCATTTACCCCGATAATGGCGAAACCTCCGATATCTTATTGCGCAATGCCGACGCCGCCATGTATCGTGCCAAGGATAATGACCGCAACACCTACGCTTTTTACACCGACGAACTCACGCAGATCGCGTTTCAGCACATTCAACTCGAATCCGAATTGCGACGCGCCTTGCAAGAAAATGAATTCGAGGTGTATTATCAGCCCAAATACGAGTGTGAAGGCAAACGCATTGTTGGGTCCGAAGCCTTGATTCGCTGGCAACACCCGACGCGCGGCATGCTGTTGCCCGGCCAGTTCATTGCCGAAGCCGAAAAGAGCGATTTGATTATCGAACTCGGCGAATGGGTGCTACGGGAAGCCTGTATCCAGAACGCCAAATGGCACCGCATGGGCCTGAAATCCGGCCGGGTGGCCGTGAATGTCTCCGGGCGCCAGATCACCAAGCACGACCTCAGTGCCACCGTACAGCGGGTGCTGCAGGAAACCGACTGCAAACCCAAATGGCTGGAGCTGGAAATCATCGAACGGTTTGTGATGAATTCACCGGAGCAAACCCTGCAGGTGTTGAATGAAATTCACAGCAGTGGTGTGGCCTTTGCGATTGATGATTTCGGGATTGAATATTCCTCATTGTCGTATCTCAAACAGATGCCGTTAAATACCCTGAAAATCGACCTGTCGTTTATTCGTGACATTCCGGAAGACAAAGACGACATGGCGATTGTCGAGGCGATGTTGGCGCTGGCAAAAAGCTTCAACCTCATCGCCGTGGCCGAAGGCGTGGAACGGGAAGAACAGTTGGATTTTTTACGGGCTTCCGGCGCCGACCGTTTTCAAGGGTTTTTATTGAGCCGCCCTATGCCGGCTTCCGAGTTTGAAGCCTTATTGCAAACCCACCCGACGCTTTAATTCGGCAATCAAGCCATTCACAAAAACCACCAGGCCTGGTGGTTTCCCATCCTAATTCAGCGGTGATATCGATAAGCCTGCAAAGCGGATTTGCTTTGTTGGTAGTTGGTCAGCCGGGTTTGCAGCGATTCCGGCAGTTCATCGGCTGTGATGGGCTGGAAGTCCAGCCGATGGTAAAATGCGTCGAGATGCGGCAACGCGAAGGCGTAAAGTGCACCGTCGGTGCCGGTTTGCAGGGCGTGAATCAAATGATGGCCAAAGCCTTGTTGGCGGTGTTCGGGGCGGATGAATAAGCCGCGTAACCACCAGGCCTGGTCAAATTCCGTTGTTTCGGGTTGATCGATCGGCACCAGGCGCGCGACGCCGATGATTCGGCCGTCCAGTTCGGCCAGCCAGACAGTATCAGTCTGTAAGGGCTGGCTGAGCCGGTTTTGCTTGTGAAAATGTTTCAGACGCGCTTGATGCGACGCATCGGCTTTAACACACAGTAGAGAAGACATTGACCATACCATCCGCAAAAAGAACCTATTGCGCGCGTTGCGGCTTACCGTCGCGCAGTTGCATTTGTGCTTCGGTGCGACCGGTCGCACACCGCTTGGGTCTGGGTATTTTACAGCATCCGTCCGAGCAGCATCAGGCGAAAGGCACGGCGCGTCTGGCGCATTTGTGTTTGCAGGACTGTCCGATTTGGGTGGGGGAATCGGTTGATGCGTTGCCGGAATTACAGGCCTGGTTGCAGGCTAAGCCGACGCTGTTGCTGTTTCCCGATCCGGAGGATAAGGGCGTTGATAGCGTGTCGAAAAAGGTCGTGTACAGCGCCGATACACTGGACACACCCGTATCCGAAATGCAGGTATTGCTGCTGGATGGTACCTGGCGCAAAGCCTATAAATTGTTGCAGACCAATCCGGCGTTGCAGGCCTTACCGAGTTTGCAGTTGAGCGGCGAATGGCGGTCTGCCTATGCCATTCGTAAAGCACCGAATGCCCAGAGTTTATCGACGCTGGAAGCGATTCATGCGGTATTGTGTGAATTGGAAGGGGAACCGTCGCGGTTCGACGGCTTATCGTTGGCGTTGGACGATTTTGTGGCGCAGCGCCAGGCGTTTGCGAACGGAAGCGACGATTCCACCAGGCCTGGCGAAAAGCGGTGAAAGGTGTTTAGTCGCTGACTTCCGGCAAACGCGCAATCCAAAGGGCCGCCAGCACCGCAATCACACTCAATACCAGAATCACCACCTGAATTGACAGGATGTCCGCCAATAAACCGATGGCCCCGCCGGCCAGCATCGTCAGGCCGATGACCGTATTGCTCAAAGCGACGTAGGTCGCACGATTGTCGGCATTGGCCAAATCCACCAGATAGACTTTACGCCCCAACCGTACGCCGCTGTGAAATACCGTCAACAGCAGGAAGAAACCGGCATGCACCAACGGGTTTGACAGCCACGGGCTGCTACTTTCCGCCAGCGCGAACAGTACAATCCCCAATACCCCAGCTGCCAACGAGGCCAGAATCATCACCAGACGACTCGAACGGTCGCCCATTTTTCCCCATACCGGCGCGCTGATGGCACCGGCAATGCCGCTGGCGATAATCAACATCCCCAAACCGCTGAGGTCGTTTTCGCTGTATTGCTGGGCCAATAACACATAAAACGGCGGCGCGAGTGCCGTGCTCAGCAATAAGGCCCGGCCGATGACGTATTGGCGGAAAGGTCGGTCGGTTTTTAACAACGCGAAGCTTTTAAACGCCGTGGCAAAGGCATTGCCGCCGCCTTCGGTCGCGCCGGGTTGCTCTTCAATCTGCGCAAACACGACAAAAGCAATGGCCCAGAGAATGGCGCCGATCCATAACAGCCCCGCCAATAAATCCGATGAGGGATTTTGGCTGAAAAACTCGATATAGACCCCAACGCCTAAGGTCGCGACCCCAGCAATGCCGGAGCTGATGCCCATTAAATTGCCGCGCCGCCCTTTGGAAATGGTTTTGCCCAGGACGTCTTTGGCGGAAACGGAGCAGAGCCCGCGCGCCAGACTGAACACCACCAGCGATACAATAATGGCCCAACCGGCCGCGACACCGCTGACCCAGCCGGCGGTCAACGCCATGACGGCGAGTGCGATGGCCGATAAAGCCGCCCCCAATAACCAAACGCCTTTGCGTACCGGCAGGTGACGCACGGCCGCGGCCACGAACAGTTGCGGCAACAAGACACCGGCCTCGCGAATCGGTACCAGAAAGCCCGTGAACACCGCCGGGGTGCCTAAAGCGCCCAACAACCAAGGCAAGGTCAGTTTGGCGCTGGCGAGCTCGTCGGCGATTTTGCCGAGAAAATTAGCGATAAGGTACGCGAAGAAATTTTTCGGTTGGTGGTGGCAGGCCGCATCGGGGATGTCTTTACAGACGCGGGCGTCTTCTTCGTTGTTGATGAGGTCGTAGGCTTTGTCGAGCCGGGATTTGTCGTGTTGTGACATGGTTTCGTGAAAGGGTCTCTAAAGGTTAAAAATCACCCGGCCTGGGCGTTATCGGTTTAATGGATATCGAACATCAGGCCGACATAGGTGGTGAGCGCCATCGCCAGAAAGCCCCAGGTGGTCATGCGCATGGCGCCTTTCAGCATGGGCGCACCGCCGGTTTTGGCGGCAATGGCTCCCAGAACGGCTAAGAGTGCCAGCGAACAAGCGGCAATAATCAGGCCGAGGTTTTCCATCGGCAGGAAGGCCACCAATAATACCGGAATGGCGGCACCGGAGACAAAAGAAGCGGCGGAAGCCAATGCCGCTTGCATCGGGCGAGCGGTGTGGATTTCCGACAGCCCGAGTTCGTCTTTGGCGTGCGCGCCGAGCGCGTCGTGTGCCATCAATTCTTTGGCGACCTGCATGGCGGTGGCGTCACTGACGCCGCGTTGGCGGTAAATCAGCGCCAGTTCGGCGTGTTCGACTTCCCAGTTTTCTTCCAGCATGATGCGCTCTTTTTCCAAGTCGGCCTTTTCGGTATCAGCCTGCGAGCTGACCGAGACGTATTCCCCAGCGGCCATCGACAGCGCACCGGCCACCAGAGCGGCCACCGCGACCAGTAAAATGCTTTCTTTATCCGCCCCGGAAGCGATGACCCCCACCAGCAAACTGACCACGGAAATAATCCCGTCATTGGCACCGAGGACGGCGGCTCGCAGCCAACCCATGCGGTGGCTGTAGTGTTCATGCATTAAATGGGTTTCAAGCATTTCAGGGGTGAAGCGAACCATATCGTATCCTTGTTCCATCGGGCGACCTGTTTTCAAATTAAATTCTGAAAATTCTAGCCACCTTTTAAGACGATTCTGTGTCTTTTTGATGATGATGTTGTGAAAAAAACCAGCCGATGACGAAACCGACGCCAATCATCACCGCTACCAAAACGGCGCGCGGCACACTGAGGCTCCACATCAGGAATTTGACTTCCACCGTCACCAGGTTTTGCAGGATGAAAATAACCGAGAGGGCGATCAGTGCCCAGGAAAGAATCGATTTGAATGTCAGATTTTGCATCTTGTCCTCCTCTTAAATCCAGACTTCTTCGGCGTATTCCACGATGTGCACCGGTTTGCGATGGTGGAATTTTTCTTCGATGGCGGTTTTGAAGATTTCTTGTTTGTCGCGTTCGCCGTGGATCAAAAAGATTTTATCCAGTTGGTGGAAATGCGCCATCCAATCGAGCAGTTCGTCCTGATCGGCGTGAGCCGAAAAGCCGTTGATCATATGGATTTTCGCGCGGACTTTGATTTTTTCCCGGTAAATGCGGATTTCCTCGGCACCGTCCACCAGTAAGCGCCCCAGTGTGCCGACGGCTTGGTACCCGACGAACAGCACGGCATTGCGGGCGTTCCACAAGCGGTGTTTGAAGTGGTGCAAAATGCGTCCGCCGGTACACATGCCGCTGCCGGCGATGATGATGCAGCCGCTTTCTTCGTCATTGATGCGCATGGAATCGCTGCCTTTAATCGAATATTCCAGATAGGGGAAATCGAATACCGAGTCGCCTTTGGCGTGTAAGGCTTCGGCATTTTCGTTCAAATCGGTGTGATACTGGTTGTATATTTCGGTGGCGCGAATCGCCATTGGCGAGTCGAGAAAGACTTTGCAGGTCGGCAATTCGTTGTCGTAATACATCTGTTTCAACAACAGCAGGATTTCCTGCGAGCGCTCGATGGCGAACGACGGAATCAACACATTGCCCTGGTTCATCAGGGTGGTGACGATGGCTTGTTTGAATTCGGAAATACTGCCTTCCAGCGGGCGGTGATTGCGATCACCGTAAGTGGATTCGATGTACAAGGCATCAGCGTGCTCGACATAGGCTGGCGGCGGCATGGCGACGTCTTTGTGGTTGCCGAGATCGCCGGAAAACACCACCGTTTTCGGTTGGTCGTCTTCCTGAAAGTCGATTTGAATGCTGGCGGAACCGAGAATGTGGCCGGCATTGCGGAAGGTGGCGGAGACGCCCTGTGTTAATTTTGCCGGTTGGTCGTATTCGGCGTATTGAATGCTTAAGTCGAACACCGCCTGGACATCGTCCATGGTGTAGAGCGGTGGGCGGACTTTGTCTTCCTCGCCGCGACGCTGAGCTTTTTTCAGGTCGGTCTTATAGTCTTCGCGCATGATTTTCGCGCTGTCCATCAAAATGACCTGCATGAGATCGTAGGTGGCGCGCAGGCAAACGATGCGACCGCTGAAACCTTCATTGACCAGTTTGGGAATGCGCCCGACGTGGTCGAGGTGGGCATGGGTGATGAGCAACAGGTCAATGTCCGCCGGGTTGAAGCCGAAATCGTCATTGGCCTGTTTGGTGGCGCGGCCTTGAAACATCCCGCAGTCCACCAGGATTTGCGGGCCCTGTTTTAGCTGTAAATAATGGCAGGAACCGGTGACGGTTTCGGCTGCTCCGTAGGATTGAATCGGTGTCATAGTGCACCCCTCGAATGGTAATCGCTCAAAGACGATTTCATTTTACAGGAATTACGTAAAAAAGCGCTTAATAAAGTGATTGCGCCAGATCAAAAAACAGCTTCAAACCCAATAGAGCGAGTAGGCCGGCGGTGATGAGGTGGAGGCGCCGTTGCGCCGAGTCCGATTGATTGAGGATTTTCAAGGCACCCGCGAACAGCGCGATGCTGCCGAACACCAACAAAGTGGCGAGAATGGCCAAACCGCCCAGCACGAGTATTTGCGACGTGAAGTGTTCAGTTTCGCGGGCGACGAACTGCGGCAGAAAGGCCAGAAAGAACAGGGTCACTTTCGGGTTGGTGATGTTCATGACTACGCCGCGGCGATAGAGTTGTCCGGCACTGAGTTTGGGTAACGGCTGACTGACATGGCAATTGGCGGCACGGTAGCTTTGCCAAGCCAAATACAACAGATAGACCGCACCGAGGGTCTGGATGGCGGAAAACAGCCAAGGGGATGTTTTCAGCACCAGCGCCAACCCGAAGGCGACGGCCAGCGTGTGACCGACCAGCCCGGTGCAGAGCCCCAGAGTCACCCAAAGTCCGGCCGTTTTGCCGTGCACCACCGACTGCATCAAGACAAAGAGGTTGTCGGGCCCGGGCGACAACGCAAGCAGAATCATCAAACCGGTGAAGGGCAGTAAGGTATCAAGTGCGGGCATAGTGTCGACAGGGGGAATCAAAAATGACCAGGCCTGGGCGTTTTGGGTCAAGCACGTCAGGCCTCTTTGGAATAGACGGTTACGCGGTTGCGACCGGCGTGTTTGGAATCATAAAGCGCCATATCCGCCAAGTGAATGACTTCGGAGGTGGTTTCGCCGTGTTCGATGGTGGCCAGGCCGATGCTGACCGTAATGGGGCGGCTGACCGGAAACTCGTGGGCCTGGACTTTTTGACGGCATTCTTCCGCCAATAGAACCGCCTGGTGGGCATCGATTTCTTCGAGAATGACGATGAACTCTTCGCCGCCCCAACGGCCGATGTGGCTTTTTTCGGTGAAGGTGTTGCGCAGGCAGCGTGCCATGTCTTTCAGCACCAAATCGCCGGAGTGATGGCCGAAGGAGTCGTTGATGCTTTTGAAAAAATCGATGTCGATGAACAGGATGGTGTAGAGCCGTTGATTGGTTTCGTAACGGGTTTGCAGGGTTTCCAGTATGCGTTCGATTTTCAGGCGGTTATGCAATTGGGTCAAGGCATCGGTGGTGGAGAGACGTTCCAATATCCGGTTTTTTTCCAGCAGGTCGGATTGAGCTTCGGTCAAGCGCTGGGTGCGGTGTTTGACTTTTTTCTCCAAGGAATCGTTGGCCACTTTGAGGCGCAGGTTCATCATATGGAAGCGCCGTGCCATCAGGTAAGCGAAGAAAAAGCTTACCAGCACCAGCAACGTGGCGACCAGCACGATTTGGTGCATGGTTTGGTCGATGTTGCGGCGCGATTGCGAAATGAGTTTTTGGGTTTGCTGGGACTGAAAGCGTGAAAAGTCATTGATGCGTTGGCCGAATTCCGACAGCTGCTGCATGCCTTCGTTGGCGAGGATGTCCTTACCTTTTTCGATTTGCCCTTCCAATGCCAGTTCGGCGATGGATTCCTGTAACGGGTCGGCCGCTCGGGCGAGGGATTGAATGCCTTGATACCATTCCTGTTCGTTTTGGCCGATGAGTTTGGCCAGCTGGTCGCGGTATTTGACGTAGTTGGAGCCGTCTTGATAAAACGCCATCATCGCTTCGTCTCTGGCGAAAGCATCGTCCAGCAGCAGCATCAGGCTGAGGTTGATATTGCGTTTCTGGCCGTAGAGTTGCAGGTTGAGCAGGTTATGCAGTTTTTGATATTGGGTGTTGATGACATGGGACGCCTCATCGAGGGTTTCCGTGGTCATTTTTTTGGACACCGAAACCAGTGTGAAAACCAATACGATAATCGACGTCAAAGCGATGGCGATCAGTAGGTTGTCCGCATTGAAAAACTTTTTTCGCGTCATGGGGTTATCGAGGTTTCGGGTTTGTAAAAATCAGTAACAATCCATTTTAGCGTATCTACGTAAAAATAGGGTAACTTTTTGAAATCACACCGTTTAATCGTCCTGAAGCCCGGAAGAAGCGGCTTTGGGCACCACCCAGCTGTGACTGAACCAGCGCCAGCGTCCGTCTTGGGTGGGTTGGGTGCAAGCGTAGCGGCTGCGGGGCGGTGGAATCGGGTTTTCGTCCCAGATTTCCAGGGTGGTGTCGTCCAGCCATTGCTGTTGCAAGCGATCGCCTTGCGGGTTGAAGCATTGGATGTTGCGGCCGGGCGGTTCCGTGAACGACAGCGTCAAGTGTGGCGGGTTATTACGAATAATCGGGTCGAAAGGGTCAATGTTTTCCACCGGCAGAACCACCGCGTTGACCTTTTGTTTAAAGGCTTCCATATCGGCAAAGGCTTCGCTCATCGGAAAACGCATCAAGGCGCGTAAGTCGGAGTAGCGGTTGACGGCGCCGGAATTTTGGGCAATGCCGACATAGCCCATTTCTTTGACCAGGTTGGCGAGGGCTTCGGAAAATTCGCCATAGGGATAGGACAGCAATTGGGTCTGGTTGGTCTCGGCGCCCAGTTCGGCCTGTAAACGTTGTTGTGCGCCACTGACTTCCTCGCGAACCCGTTTTCGCCAGGCCTGGTCGGATTCGTCGGATCGACGAATCAGCGGGTCGTGGGAGCGGGAATGGTTGACGAACTCGATGCCGTCGCCCTGCACTTCGCGCATTTGTTCCCAAGTCATGCTGGAGCGATAGCCTTGGTCGATGGCGTCGGTATTGACGAACACCGTCATCGGCCAGCCGCGGGCTTTGAAACGGGGAATGGCTTCCTGATAAACGCTGATCCAGGCGTCGTCTACGGTAAACACCACGGTTTTGTCGGGAATCGGCGTTTGGTTTTGGAACGCCGTGACCAGTTGCGACAGTGACCAGACGTGGAAATCGTTTTCCGCCAGATAATCGAGTTGGTCGTCAAATTGCGCCAAACGGATATTGGTGCTGGGCACGGAATCTTTACCGAAATGGTGGTAAATCAGAATCACCGCGCTGTTATCCACCGCTGCCGGTGCTGGTGGTGCTGTGGCCGCCACCGGCGCTGAGGAGGCTTCCGGCGGTTGCGGCGGCCAGGTGATTAAGCCGACGATTATCACCCCAGCCAATAACATCAATCCATACCCGATTGGGTGCGATAAAAGGCGTTTCGATTTTCGGGGCGGGTTTGGCATGATGTGACTCCTCAATCACCGTTTAGTTGTGTTGTGACTCGCAAGTTGCCAGGCCTGGCGGTTTTTATTGTTTTGCCTGTTGGCCTGAAGGTTTTTTATTTCGTTTTTATCTCGAGTGCCGTGGAATCGAGACCAATTTACCACATCAATCGGTGCGATGTCTAAACAACCAGCCGGCCATTGACAGGGTGACCAGCGCGATGATCATCATTGGCCAGATTTGCGGCCAGAGGCTGTCAAACGACATATCTTGCAGGAAAACACCGCGCACCACTATCAGGAAGTAGCGCATCGGGTCGAGGTACGTCAGCCACTGAATCACGTCCGGCATGTTTTCGATCGGCGTCGCGAACCCGGACAGAATGACCGCCGGAACCATGAACATAAAGGCGCCCAGCAAGGCCTGCTGTTGAGTGGTGGACAGCGAGGAAATCATCAAACCGATGCCGATGGCGGACAGGATGAAGAAGAACAGTGCGAACTGTAACAGCAGGTAATCACCGCGGAAGGGCACGTCGAACCAGAAGATGGCGAGCAGGACGATGACGTTGCTTTCAAACAGACCGATGAGCAAACCGGGCAGAGACTTGCCGATGAGGATTTCCACCGGCAAAGCGGGGGTGACCAACAGTTGGTCGAAGGTGCCTTCCTCGCGTTCGCGCGCCACCGACAAGGCCGTCACCAGCAAGGACACCACCAGTACGATCAACGCCACGATACCGGGCACGAAAAACCAATTGCTTTCCAGGTTTTCGTTGAACCAGTTGCGGGGCACCAAGGCAATCGGCGGATTGGGCAAGTCATGGCGTTCGGCCCAGTCTTGGTTGAAGGCCTCCACCACCTGAGCGACATCGTTTTGCGCCAGCAAGGCGGTGTTGGAGTTGCGGCCGTCGACAATCACCTGCATTTGGGTTTTTCCGGTGCTCATCAGGCGGGAAGAGAAATCGCTCGGAAAGCTGACCACAATCATGGCTTGTTTGCGGTCGATAATGTCCGGCACTTCGCGATTGCTGTGGAGGTGGGCGACGATTTCAAAGGTATCGGAACCGGACAGATGGCCGATGATTTCCTGCGACACCATACCTTGATCCTGATTGAAAATCGCCACCGGCGCCTGTTTCAAATCGAAGGTGGCGGCGTAACCGAAGACGAACAGCTGAATCAGCGGCGGCCCGATGACTACGAAGCGGGTGCGTTTGTCTTGAAACAGCACGCTGAATTCTTTTAGGGTCAACGCCCAGATGCGGGCCCAGGATAACCAAGCCATCAGTCCAACCTCTTATAGGATTTTTTCAACACAATCAGCGTTAAAACCAATCCCATTAAAACCAAAGCGGCGAGATTGGGCAGAATCACCCATAAAATGTCCCCGGCGAGGAATTCGGTTTGCAGCAAGGCGACGAAGTAACGTGCTGGGACGATGTGCGTGACCCATTGGATGAACAGGGGGGTACTGCCGATGTCGAAAATAAAGCCGGACAACAGAAAGGCGGGCAAAAAGGTGACGATGATGGCGATTTGCCCGGCGACGAATTGGGTTCGGCCAACGGTGGAAATCAAAATGCCCATCGACAGCGCCACCCACAGAAACACTGCCGAACTCAGCAGCAGCCAGGCCAAAGCGCCGCGTAACGGCACCTCGAACAGGAACAGGGCCATCACCAAACTGAGCAACATGCCGCCCATGCCCAGCACGAAATACGGAATGACTTTGCTTAACAGCAGCTCTTGAATTGATACCGGCGTGACCAGCAGGGCTTCCATGGTGCCGCGTTCCCATTCGCGTGCGATGACCAGCGAGGTCAGCAGAGCGCCGATCAGCGTCATGATGATGGCAATCAAGCCCGGTACCAAAAAATAGCGGCTGTTGACCTCGCTGTTGAACCAGATGCGGGTGAGCTGTTCCACCGGCTGACTGAATTCGATGCCACGCGCGTCGCCGTAGGCGATCAGCCACTCCGCCCAGGTACCCTGCACATAACCGTTGATGAGGTTGGCGGTGTTGGAATCCACTCCATTGACCAGCAATTGTACCGGCGCGGCGTCGGTTTGATGGAATTCCCGCGCGAAATTGCTTTTAAGAATCAACAAGGCTTGGATGTCACCGGTCTGCATGGCGTTTTGGCCGTCGTTGACGGTCAGGTAATTACGGGTGTCGAAATATTCCGAACGGTGGAAACGGCTGACGAAACTTTGTGATTCCACCGAGGGTTGTTGTTGGACGACGCCGAGTTTGATGTGTTTGGCATCGAGGTTGACACCGTAACCGAAAATCAGCAATAGAATAATCGGCAGAATAAAAGCGATGCTGATGCTGCTCGGGTCGCGGATAATTTGCAGAAATTCCTTGCGAATTAACCCCCGAATACGCATCCAGCGGGCTTGACGTGTTGTCGCACTCATCCGACGGCCTCCGAATTCTGGGACTGGTTGGGCGCTGCCGGCTCGGTTTTTTGCTGTTCAATGATGTGGATAAAGGCTTCTTCCATATCGGTTTGACCGGCGTTTTGTTTGATGTCGGCCGGTGAGCCGATGGCGAGAATCTGGCCGCTGGCCATAATCGCCATCCGGTCGCAATATTCCGCTTCTTCCATGAAATGGGTGGTGACCATAATGGTCACGCCCTGTTCGGCCAGCGCATTGATTTTGTTCCAGAAATCCCGCCGTCCCATCGGGTCGACACCGGAAGTCGGTTCGTCCAAAAACAGAATGTCCGGCTCGTGCATCAGGGCACAGGCCATCGCCAGGCGTTGCTTGAAGCCGAGCGGCAGGTCGTGGCTGGTCTGGTTTAGGTAGGTCTCCAGTTCGAACATTTCGATGGCCCAATTGATGCGTTCCCGGCGGCGTCGCCCGCTCAAGCCGTAAACTTTGCTGTAAAAGTTGAGGTTTTGGGCCACGGTCATTACACCGTAAAGCGAGAACTTCTGTGACATATACCCCAGCCGGGCCCGAGCTTGAGCGCGCGCTTTGCGCAGGTTGAGCCCGGCGACGTGTAAATGGCCTTCGGTGGCGGGCAGCAACCCGCATAGCATGCGGAAGGTGGTGGTCTTGCCGGCCCCGTTGGCGCCCAGCAAGCCGAAGATTTCACCGCGTTGCACTTGAAACGACAGGTGGTCGACCGCGATGAAATCGCCGAAGCGACACACCAGGTTTTCGACATCAATGGCGGGATCGGAAGATTGGGCCTTGTCATCGTCGGGCGTCGTCTCGGCGGTTTCCATCGGTTGCGCGGGTTCGGCAACGGCGTCGTCCAGCTGGCTGAGTTGATCGACAAAGGCATCCTCAAAACGTGGATCAACCGGCTCGATGCGCAAGTCGGCGTTCGGGCAATTCAGTGGTGCAAGCAATGTATCCGGTTCGGGTTGAACGTCGGCAGAGAGAATGCGGACCGTCTCGCCGAAAATCAAGGCATCGCGCACACCGGGTTGGTGGCTGAGCTGCTTTTTCAATTGCCGCTTAGGGCACTCTGGATTGCTGCTGACCAGAAAGGTTCGGTTTTGAAGCGGTTGGGTGAACTGGTCGGGTGGCCCTTCCGACAGCAGGCGACCTTCGTGCAACAGTTTGATGTCGCGGCAGCGCTCGGCCTCGTCGAGATAGGCGGTGCTGAGCAGAACGCTCATGCCGTTTTCTTCTACGGCTCGATAGACGATTTCCCAGAGCTCACGGCGCGAAACCGGGTCGACACCGACAGTGGGTTCGTCCAATAACAGTAAATCCGGCGATTTCAACAGGGTGCAGGCCAGACCGAGCTTCTGTTTCATGCCGCCGGAGAGTTTGCCGGCCAAACGGGCACGAAAAGGTGCCATCCCGGTCATGTTGAGAAGTTGGTCGAACCGGGCGTCACGTTGGTCGGGTGGTAAGGCTTGCAAATCGGCATACAGTTGGAGGTTTTCGAGGACGGTGAGGTCTTGATAGAGGCCGAATTGTTGCGGCATGTAACCGATGGCGGATTGAATGGCGAGCGGCGATTCGGTGACATCGTAACCGAGGACGTTGATGCGCCCGGCATCCAGTGTCAGCAACCCGGCGATCAAACGCATCAGGGTGGTTTTTCCGGCGGCATCCGCGCCAATCAAACCCGTGACTTGGCCGGGTTCGATGTGAAAGGTGACGTCGTTAAGCGCTTGCACTCGGCGGTTCGGCAGCACGAACGCCTTGCTGACGTTTTCAATCGATAAGGGAGCGGCCGAATCCATCAGCATGGTGCTTAGTTATCCGCCAGGTGATCCGATGGCGCGTCGCATTGCGGGTTCTTCAACGGCGGGGTGTGGAGGTCGAGTGAGACGGTGGCCGGCATCCCGAGGCGGAGTTCGCTGTCCGGATCGCAGGTGAAGACGCGAACCTGGTAGACCAACTGAGTGCGCAGTTCTTCGGTTTGCACCGTTTTCGGGGTGAATTCGGCGGTCGGTGAGATGTAACCGATCCAACCGGAGTAATCTTTGTTGGGATAGCTGTCGGTTCGGACGCGAGCCGGTTGGCCGAGTTTGAGTTGCCCGAGGGCGGTTTCGGACACGTAAGCACGCACCCATTTCGGGCTGTTGAGGGCCAGCGTCATGACGGTTTGTTGCGGTTGGGCGAGGTCGCCAGGTTCCAGTACCCGGTCGCGGACGATGCCGTCAATGGGGGAAAGCAGTTGGGTATCGGTGAGGTTTTTTTCCGCCAGTTTGACTTCGGCCTCGGCTTGCGCGATTTGAGCCCGCACCTGCGCGATGTCTTCGTCGCGAGCGCCGAGAATGGCGACCTGCCAAGCTTCATAGGTGGCTTTTTCCTGATGGCGCAGGGCCTTGGCCTTGGCTTCGGCGTTATCGACGTCTTCCTGCGATGCGAGTTTTTTCGGTAATAGGGCTTTCAAGCGTTCGTAGGTTTTATAGGCTTGCTTGGCTTCGCTTTGCGTGGCGAGATAGGTGTTTTTGGCTTGGGCGATTTCTTGAGGACGATTGCCGGCGATGAGTTTGTCGAGATGAGCTTGAAGGGCCGCGACATTGGCTTGGGCCAGTTCCAGCTTGGCTTGGTAACGCGTTTGATCGACACAGGCCAGTTCTTGACCGGGCTTAACGTGGGTGCCTTCGGTGACTTGCATGCGTTCAATCTGCCCGGTGACT
Source organism: Thiomicrospira sp. S5 (assembly GCF_003991075.1). Taxonomy (NCBI): domain Bacteria; kingdom Pseudomonadati; phylum Pseudomonadota; class Gammaproteobacteria; order Thiotrichales; family Piscirickettsiaceae; genus Thiomicrospira; species Thiomicrospira sp. S5. The sequence goes on from NZ_CP014470.1 coordinate 117,631, forward strand.
TGAAAAGCGAGATTGACCTGGCGTAAATCGACATTGCCATAAAGCGTCAGTTGGCCGGGCGCTTGGGCGGCGGGTTTTTGCAGAAAATACCAGCCGGAGGCGGACAGGATTACCAGAATGACAACACCCAATAGAATGCGTTTTTTCATGTTTGTCACAGCCTTTCCTCCAAGCCTCTGCCGAATCAAATTGTCATGTGACATAACGTTAACACAAAAGCCGGGTTTCGGAAATGGCCTTCATGCTTTGCCCAGTCTTTTCGAATTAAGGTGCTCTAGCGCTTTTCACCAGGCCTGGGTGTTTTCGGGGTGGTCGTGTTTTTGGTCGGAGGCTTTGCTAAAATGGCCGGATGCGTGAATGTGGAGCGACAAGATGACGGAAAAACGGTTGAATGCGGCGGAAGCGGCCGATTGGGTTCGTAACGGCGGGGTGTTGGCTTATCCGACCGAGGCGGTGTATGGTCTGGGCTGCGATCCGTTCAATGAAACCGCATTTCAGCGATTGTTGGCCCTAAAAAGTCGCCCTTTGGAAAAAGGCGTTATTCTGATTGCCTCGCAAGTGGAGCAGGTGGCCGATCTGGCGGAGCTTTATGAACGCCCTTGGAGCGAGTCGGTGTTGCAAAGCTGGCAGGAAGGTCGTGTGGTGACGTGGGTGCTGCCGGCCAAAGCCACGGTGCCGAATTGGGTGACCGGTGGCCGGAAAACTGTGGCGATTCGGGTGACACGCCATCCGCAGGTGCAAGCCTTGTGCGATGCCTTGGGTGGCCCGCTGGTGTCCACCAGTGCCAATGTCAGCGGTGAGGAGCCAATTCGGAGTGAAGCGGCTTGTCTGGCGGCATTTCCGGAGGTGCCGGTGTTAATCGGCCAGGTCAGCGGCGCGGCAACGCCGTCCGAAATCTGGGAGGCTGAAACCGGTCGCCGTTTACGTTGATCTGGGCTTGTTAGGGGTTCGGCTGCGAAACAATCTTGGCCGGTTTGGGCGGATTTTTTTTCGCCTGTTGATACAGCGGTTCGACCATGGCGGCGTATTTTTTCAAATCGTCCACTCGGGTGGCGTTGGACGGGTGGGTGCTGAGAAATTCCGGCGGCGCGTCTTTGGAGAGTTTGCCCATTTTTTCCCAAACGGAAACGGCGGCATATGGATCGTATCCGGCGCGGGCCGCCAATTCCACGCCCATGCGGTCGGCTTCGGTTTCATGGGTGCGGCTGTTCGGTAACAGGAAGGTGGTTTGCATGACCATATTGCTGGCGTCCAACGCCGGGCCCTGGATGCCGGTGAGGATGCTTAAAGCGGTCAAACCGGCTTGGCTGACCATTTGTTGAGAGGCGCGTTCCCGGCTGTGTTCGCGTAAAGCATGGGCCATCTCGTGCCCCATAATGGCGGCGATTTCGTCGTCGGTCAGGTGCAGCGTGTCAATGATGCCGGTGTAAAAGGCGATTTTCCCGCCCGGCATACACCAGGCGTTCAGCTCGTCGGATTTCAGCAAATTGACTTCCCAGTGCCAGTCGGGTGCATCTTCACGGTAGATTTTGGTTTGCGGAACCAAACGGCTTGCAATCGTTCGTAAACGCTTCAGCTCTTTAGGGTCGGTGTTGAGCGCATGGTTTTTCTCGGCTTCGGCCAGCACTTCGCGATAGGCTTGGTCAGCCCCTTTTTGCATTTCTTGCTCGGAGACCAATAGCATTTGCTGGCGCTCAATGCCGACAGAGCCTTGTTTGGTGGTCTGGGCGCTGCAGCCAATGAGGGTCATCAAAGGCAGTATCAGTAAGGAGATAGTCCAAAAGTATCGTTTTTTCATGCGCTTTTTCCAATCCGACGAAATGGATATTTTAAAGAAGTGACGGGGCTTTTTCTATAAAATAGCGCCTGAATCGCTCCCAACGAATGAAGGAATGTTTATGTCAAACACACAACCCAATCACGTGGACATCGAAGCCGTTAAGGCTTACCTGCTCGATCTGCAAGCCGATATTTGCCGACAATTGGCGGCCGAAGACGGCTCCAAGGATTTCATTGTCGATCAATGGGAAAGAGAGCCCGATCAAGGTGAGATGGGCTTGACGGGCGGCGGTATCAGCCGGGTGTTGGAAGGCGGTGATGTCATCGAAAAAGGGGGCGTGAACTTTTCTCATGTGCGCGGCAAAACCTTGCCGGCCTCGGCCACCGCGCACCGCCCGGAACTGGCGGGCCGTTCTTTCCAAGCGCTGGGGGTGTCGCTGGTCATTCATCCGCGTAACCCTTATGTCCCGACATCGCACGCCAATGTACGTTTGTTTGTGGCCGAAAAAGACGGCGAAGAGCCGGTCTGGTGGTTTGGCGGCGGCTTTGATTTGACGCCGTATTATCCATTTGACGATGACGTTGTGCATTGGCATTTACAGTCCAAAGCGGCTTGCGATCCGTTCGGTGATGACATTTACAGCAAGTATAAAGACTGGTGTGATGAATACTTTTTCTTGAAGCACCGTAATGAAACCCGCGGTGTCGGCGGGTTGTTCTATGACGATTTAAACGAAAGCACCTTCGGTTGGGATTTCGAGACCTGCTTCCGTTTTATGCAGTCGGTCGGGAATCATTACATTGAAGCTTATCGTCCCATTGTGGCACGTCGTAAATCGGTGCCGTACGGGGATCGTCAACGTGACTTCCAATTATACCGTCGTGGCCGTTATGCCGAATTCAACCTGGCTTTCGACCGCGGCACCATTTTCGGTTTGCAGACCGGCGGCCGCACCGAATCGATTCTGATGTCGATGCCGCCGTTAGCAACCTGGAAATACGACTATCACCCGGAGCCAGGCACCGAAGAAGCTAAGTTGTATGATTATTTGGCCCCGCGAGACTGGTTGAACCTTGAAGGCAGCTGATTATGGAAAAGGTTCGGGTCGATAAGTGGTTGTGGGCGGCACGCTTTTTCAAAACACGCGGCGTAGCGCTGGATGCGGTAAAAGGCGGCAAGATCGAGTTGAACGGCAGTAAGCCCAAACCCAGCAAAACGGTGTCAGAAGGCGATGTTCTGAAAATCACCCAACCGCATCGCAAGGTTGAGGTGACGGTGTTGCAGGTGTCGGATAAGCGCGGCTCCGCGCAAGTGGCGGAAACGCTGTATCGCATCGATCACGAAATGCTGAATCAAAAAACGCCACCACCGCAAATGGCCTTGGCCGGGTATCGCGAAAGAGGCAAAGGGCGGCCGACCAAGCGTGACCGCCGTAAAATCGAACAAATGACATTTGGAGAGTAAGTTTTTTGACGATTTTTCTGGGGTTTTATAACCATTGAAAAAGGAAGGCTGATATAATTTGCGCTGATTTTGAATTCAGAAAATATCGTTAAGCGTTGCTTAAAAAACCGACAAAATTGGAAAAACACATGACACCTGAGCAAACCGAAATTGCAGAAATGATTATTGAGGCCGTCAACCTGGAAGATGTGACTGTCGATGAAATCGATCCGAATGAACCGATTTTCAATGACGGTCTGGGCTTAGACTCCATCGATGCGCTGGAAATCTCGTTGGAATTGAATAAGCGTTACGGCATTAAAATCAAATCCGGTGATCAGAATGTCGGCGACGTGTTTGCTTCGATTGCGGCCTTATCCGAATTCGTTCAAGCCAACAAACAGGCCTGATTCATGGCCGGCCACTCGGTGGACTTACCATTAAAAGGGTTGCTGTCAAGCAACCCTTTTCTGCTTTCAGAGGGCGAAAACGTCTCCCGCCATCAATTGTTCTCGGCCGCCTATCGTTTCAGTGAAACCCTTCCGGACGCGCCTGTTGTCCTGAATCTTTATGCCCGCCGCGATGTGTTTTTGATGGTGATGCTGGCGGTGGCCATGCGGGGTGGCAAAACCATTTTACCGCCCAATGTCGCCGCCAATACCCTAACCGAATTAACCGCCGAGTTGAAAGTGTCGCAAGCGCAAACGGTACAACGGTTCAGCGAGCAGGAAGAGCCGGAAACCGGGCCGACGCCGGAATCGTTTTTGTCGGCGGACAAGAGCAATTGGGTCGATGAAGCCGTCTTACAGCCGCTTTGGGACAGAGTGTTGAACAGTGACATTTGGTTGTACACGTCCGGTTCCACCGGTCAACCGAAACGGGTGGTGAAAACCTGGCGTCAAATGGCGTTGCTGGCACAACAGGCCATTGCCCGTTTCGAGTTAAACCAGCCCGGGTGCGTGGTGGCGACGGTGCCGAGCCAGCATATGTTCGGTCTGGAAACCACGATTTTCTGGCCATTGTTTTCCAAACAATCCATCTGGGTCGGGCGACCGATTTTCGCCGAAGATATACGGGCCGTATTGGCCGCGCAAGCTGGACCGGTGTTGTTGGCTTCCACGCCCTTACATTTGAAAAAACTGATGCCGTTTGATGTAGACTGGCCACAATTGCCATTGCGGGTTTTGTCGGCCACCGCTCCGTTGGATGAAGCCTTGGCTCAGCAGGTCAGTGATACGCTCCATGCGCGCGTGTTCGAGGTGTTCGGCAGTACGGAGACCGCCTCCATTGCTTCACGTGAAACATTGGCGGGTGACGCCTGGACGCTGTACGATGACAATTACCTGCTGTGTGAGGAATCGTTGTCGGTGTGTGAGGTGAACATCGCGCCTTTGGCGGAAAGCCACCCGTTGCACGACCAGTTCGAATTGATTCCGGGCCAGCCGAATCGATTTCGGCTTTTGGGGCGGCGCTCCGATGTGGTGAAAGTGGCGGGAAAACGCAGTTCCCTGGCGTATTTAAACCAGAAGCTGCAAGCCATTGACGGCGTCTCTGACGGACTGTTTTGGCAAGCACCGAATGGCGAACGCCTGCAGGCATTTGTGGTGTCCGATTTGAACGCGCACGACATCAAACAGGCGTTGGCGCAGGACATGGATGCAGTGTTTTTGCCCAGACCGATTCATTTTGTCGAGCAGATTCCGCGCAACGAGTTAGGTAAAATACAGTTTCAACAGTTGAGCGACTTGGCGAAACAAAACGCAACGCAAACAGGAACCGAATCCCCAAATGTCCGTGCTTGAACCGATTTCAGAAACCTTTACCATCCCGGCGGATCATCCGAGCTTGCCCGGCCACTTTCCGGGCAATTCGGTGGTGCCGGGGGTGGTGTTGCTGGAGGCGGTGGAACAGGTTTTGGTTTCACATTATCCGGAATATGACATCGTTAAGCTTCCACAGGCCAAATTCACCCATCTGGTGCGGCCGGAACAGGCGGTTGATTTGCAGATTGAATGGACGGGTAACGCCGATGCGGAAACGCTTAAGGCCCGGTTTAAATTGGCATTAAGCGAGGAAGCGATTCCCGCGGCGACGGGTCAATTGGTTTTGCGCAACCGAGCGGCCGTTCAAGCACAAGAGGGACAGGACGGGATACGATGACGTCACCGAAACTAACCGATTGGACACAGCAAAAAGAGCGCACTTCCGGCTTCTGGCTGAAGTTGATTCGTGGTTTGGCGTTGCTGTTTCCGCGTTGGCTGGTCAAGCCGCTATTGCATCCGATTATCCTGTTTTATATGCCGATTTCCGGCAAGCAGAAGGCCGCTTCGCGCCATTATCTGAATCAAGTGTTGGGGCGTCCCGCTCGATTTTGGGATATTTATCGACATTTTTTGTGGTTTGCCACCACCATTCTGGATCGGGTGTATTTTCTCACCGGCCGCATTGAAAACTTCGAGCTGACTTACAGTAATCTGGAAAAATGGCGCGCCTCGATGGAAACCCATCCGGCGCAATTGTATTTCGGTGCTCATTTCGGCAGTCTGGATGCCATTCGCGCCTTGTCGTCGGATTTATACGACATCAAAATCAAGGTGGTGTTGAAGGTGGATCAAAACGAAACCATCGTCAAACTCCTGAACGAGCTGAACCCGGAAATGGAAACCATGGTGATTCCATACAATGGCCTGCAAACCATTTTCGACATCCACGACACCATTGAATCCGAGCAATCGGTGGCGATTCTGAAAGACCGTCCGGTCGGGCAGGAAGCCACGGTCAAGGTACGCTTTTTCGACGATGAAATGTTGATTCCGATTGCGGGGTTCAAACTGGCGAAACGTTTTGATATTCCGGTGACGGTTTTCTTTGGCCGCTTTGAAGGTGGCAATCGTTATCATGTCTACAGTGATGCACTGACGTTCGAGCCGGGCGCCAGTTTACAGGAAATGGCACAAGCCTATATGGATGAAGTGGCGCGGCAGTGTCGTCAATCGCCGTACAATTGGTTTAATTTTTACCATTATTGGCTGGACGACGAGGACGCTTCAAAGTGAATGGCCTGAGCGGATTTAAATGGGTTATTTCGATGATGGCGATTGGGTTGTTGTTCGCCGGTCATGCGTTCGCCGATACAGCGGCTCAAGCGGAAAAGGCCAAAATCTACCAGGCCTGGACCAAAACTCCGAAAACACAGGATTTTGTTGAAGCCCGGCACGATACCTTGTTGGATGTCACCAGCGATTATCAAGGCACCTTTCATTATCGGAATCCACAGCATTTTTCATTGCAGTATCACCAGCCGATTCAAGGCCGTTTGTCGATGATCGGCGATTCGGTCAAGGTCGATTTTCCCGACAAGCACTGGCAGATGCCGTTGGCACAGGTGCCGGACATTCAGGCGTTTTTGAACCCGTTGCAAGCCTTGTTATCCGGCCGCCCGCAAGCGCTGGAAGATTTGTATGATGTGCGCTATCAAGCCCTGCCTCAAGACGGTTGGCAACTGGCTTATCAGCCGAAAGCCAATGTGGTTCTCACCACGCACGACATCATCGTATCGGGCGTTTGGCAGCATCAAAAAGCGCAAGTGCAAACCATCCAATTGAATTTCGCCAACGGTGACTGGCGGCGTTATCGCATGGAGCCATAACGGATGGCGCAGCGGTCGCGTTATGGCGTTTTGCTGGCCGTGGTGCTGGTCTTCGGTGCGCTGGCCGCTTGGAGTCTGCCGAAACTGACCCTGCAAAATCAACTGACCGCCTTCTTCCCGCCGGCCGAAACCACCGACCAAGCGGTGTTGTTCGACTCCCTGAAACAATCCCTCAATCAAGACCGCTCGCAGCAACCGTTAATGGTGTCGGTTCAACTGCCGTTGAGTGTGAATGTCACCCCAAATGACGCGGCCGTCATCAGTCAGACGTTGGCCACGGCGTTACGGGATCAGTCTTGGGTAGCCGAGGTTCGGAATGCTCCGTCGCCCGTCTCCGCTTGGAATCAGGCGCCTTTACGGGAATATCGTTACCTTCTGACCGATTTTGACCTGGAAACCTTACCGTCACGGCTGGACGATTTGTGGCAAGCCTGGCAAATGGGATTGGTGTTGGATAAAACCACCGCCCTCAGTGACCCGACCCAGCAATGGTTCCGTTATTTGGGGCAATCCCGTGTTCAGCAGGCGGTGCCCACGCTTTCCGGTGTTTGGGGCGAAGTGGAGGCTGCCGAAGGGCCATCCGAATTGGCGCAATCGGACGCCATGCAATTGCTGTTTCTGGTGACATTCAAACCGGCGGCTCTGGCCAGCCATTTGCAAGCGGTCGAACCGGTTTTGCGAGCGGCGTTAGTGAAATCGGGTGTTCCCGAAATGGATAGGGTGGGCGTGAAAATCGTTGTGTCCAATGTGGCCTGGATTGCCCAACAGGCGCGCCACGACATTGAACAGGACGTCAAATGGTTGTCCGTCATCGCGACCTTGTTGGTATTGGGCTTTCTGTTTTGGACGTTTCGTCGTCCGCTTTGGGTGTTCCTGAGTTTTGTGCCTTTGGCGGCGGGCACCTTACTCGGTGCGCTGACGGTCCAAGCCGTTTTCGGCACCATTGAAGCGATGACACTGGCCTTGGGTGTGGTTTTGATTGGCGTGGCGGTGGATTACCCGATTCATGCCCTAGCGGCGCTCCGACAATCGCCGCAGCAGGCCTGGCGAAATTGGCCGGTGATTCGTCTAGGCGCCTTAAGCAGCCTGGTTGGCTTGGGCAGTTTGATGTGGCTGGACATTCCCGGAGTGCAACAGATGGGATTGTTTGCCGCCGTCGGCCTTCTGACGGCGTTGGGCATGACCCGTTTCATTCTATGGGTGCTGTCGCCGGTGACGTCCCTTCCAACGGCTGTGAAAATGGACGGCCGCGACCAAGCGGTACCAACCGTTCGCGATGGTTGGAAATGGATGGGGTTGACGGCTTTGGTCTTGGCGCTGCTGTGGTGGAAACCCATCGTGTGGCAGGACGACTTGGCCAGTTTGAGTCCGGTGCCGCCCAGCTTATTGCAACAGGACGCGGATTTACGCCAAGCGTTCCGCCAGCCGGAAGCCAGTCAGTTTTTACTGGTGCCAGCCGACTCCATGCAAACCTTATTGCAACGGCAGGAAGCCTTGACGGCCAGTTTGGCGCAGTTGAAAACGGACGGCGTTATTCAAGGCTGGTTGGGCCTGTCCGACTGGTTACCGAGTGTGCAGCGCCAGGCCCAACGCCTTTCGGCCTTGCCATCGGCCGATGCGCTGAATTCGGCTTTGGCACAAAGTGACACCTCGTTACAGCCCAAACATTTTCAGTCGTTTGTGCAAGGTTTGAAAGCCTCTTCGACCTTGCCACCGTTGGATTGGCCGCGATTTGAAACCCTGGCGCTGGATTGGCAGCAGGCTTTGTTGCCGACTCTGATTACCGAGACGGCGAACGGCGTGGTCGGAAAGATTCTATTGCAAGGCGTGACTCGGCCAGCGAGTTTGGCAGACTGGAGTGAGGCGCAGGGCATTTTATATTTCAATCAGCGGTCGCTGGTGGCGGAGTCGGTGACTCAATTACGTTGGGAACTGGCGTGGGGATTGTTTGGATTGTTGCTGGTGTTTGTATTGGGGCTCCGGCTGGCCACCGCCAGTTTCGCCCAGGCCTGGCGGATTTTACTTCCGGTGGTGTTCGGGCTGGGCTTGAGTTTGGTGAGCTTGTCGGTGTTCGGGCAAGCGGTGACGGTGTTCCATTTACTGGCCGGTTTTCTGGTGGTGGCGATCGGTTTAGATTACAGCCTATTCGCACACCAAGCACGTCAGCAGATCCAAGCTTCGCAGGAAGTGCCTCAACGGGATGATGCCATGTCGTCGGTCACGATTGCATTGATGACCACGATTCTGACGTTTGGCTGTTTGTTGTGGACGTCCATCCCGATTCTGGTCGCCATCGGCCAAACCTTGGTTGTCGGCGTCATCTGGGTGTACCTTCTGGCGCGTTGGCAGAATCGGGTGTGATAAGACCTGTGCACGAGCCAATGACACGGCTAAAAAAGGTTAAAATGCACGGCTTCTGCGTTAAAAAAACTTGGCAATAGCTAAGGCTATTACCTGCGTTTTTTGCCTTGAATTCGCCCATTTTCCCGCTTTTTTATCTCGCGCCCTGACTCGCGCAAAGGTCTTGAAGTAACCTCGCCTGATTCAGAAGTCGAGCCGAGTCTGGGGAAGCACTTTAAACAGGTTGTTTGGAACTCTCAATCATGGCCACCAGCGTATTCACCGCGGCGGTGGGTGATTTGACGAAATAGTTTTTCGGGTTCCAGACGTAACCGCTCAGAACCGAGGTGATGGATTGCTTGATGCGTTCGTCTTTGTGTTCGGTAAAGAAAATCGTTTGCAGGCGGCTGTCGTACCAAGATTCCACGAATTCTCGAAACACATTGATGCCGCGCATCATGTAATCTTCATATTCGGTTTGCCAGTCCACGGCGTCGCCCTGCAATTCTCGCAGCGTTAAATCCGCCGCAACCGACCCGGATTCCAAGGCCAAGGTCACGCCGGAGCTGAAAACCGGGTCAAGGAATTCGGAGGCGTTGCCGACCAAGACGAAGTTATCGCCGTACAGTTTTTTCACCGCGGCCGAATAACCGCTCAAAGAACCGACGTCATTGATTTTGGTGGCGTTTTTGTAGCGTTCTTTGGCGCACGGATGGGTGTGGACAATATGATCCCAAAAAGCGTCGTCGGTCATATTGAACGATTGGAAAAATTCTTCGGTACAGACGATGCCGACCGAGGTGATGCCGTCGTTAAACGGGATGTTCCAAATCCAGGCATCGTTGTCACCGTAAACGTCGACGTAAATGTAGCCGTCGGTGCCGTCGGTGGGGCGCACGTCATTCTGGACTCGGCAGAAGGTGGCGCGTCTCAGTGCCAGTTTCGGTTTGGCGTCCAGATTCAGTAAACGGGGCAAAACACGGCCATAGCCGGAGGCGTCGATGACTTTTTTCGCCTGGTAGGTTTCGGTGTCGCCCTGTTTGGTTTTGACGGTGACGATGTTGGCGTCCGGGTCGTAAGCGGTGACTTCGGATTCGAATTCCACATCCGCGCCTTTGCGTTCCGCGTCTTTCAACAGTTCATGGTCGAAAATTTCGCGTTTCACTTGAAAGGAACTGTTGAAGGGCTCGCCGAGGTTGTTGTCGAAATGGAAAATCTCGAATTCCCGGCCGGTCTGGAAGGCGACACCGCCTTTAAATTGGAACCCGGCCGCTTCGATGCTGTCGAGCATATTGGCGTCGTTCAGCAGTTGGTTGCAACGGGGCAACAAGGATTCGCCGATGACAAAACGCGGGAAGACCTGGCGTTCCACCAGCTTGACGTCATAACCGGCTTGGACCAATTTCGCGGCGGCGATGGAGCCGGCCGGACCACCCCCGATAATGAAGACATCACAGTGTTTCAAACCTGTTTCCTTTGCAAGCGAACGAGAAGCGTTAAGTCTATCAAAAAAACCGCCAATCGGTTGTGTTTCCAGCGCTTTTGTGAGAAAGTTTGTGCAATTTTCACCGGAACCCTTTTCACCTCGTGAACACCCTCGACATCCAAGACCTTTCCTACCAATACCAACCCGGTCAGCCGGTGCTGAAAGCGCTCGATTTGCAGATGAAACCAAGCGGCATTTTGGGGCTGTTGGGTATCAACGGTGCCGGCAAAAGCACCTTGATTGGTTTGCTGACCGGTCAGCTCAAAAAGCAATCCGGCGATTTGACGGTGCTGGGGTTGGATTATGCGACGCATCGCACGGATATCCTGAGACAAATTGCGCTGGTGCCGCAAGGCTATGCGTTTTACCCGACCCTGACGGTGCTGGAAAATTTGCAGTTTTTCGCCGACTTGCGGGCGGATTTGGGGGAGCGGACGCAACGTGTTGAGGACGCCATCGCGTTTTGTCAGCTGGAAACGCACCGCCAGCAAACCGCCGATCGGTTGTCCGGTGGCCTGAAGCGTCGCTTGAATCTGGCTATCGGTTTGGTCAACCGCCCGAAACTGTTGTTTCTCGATGAGCCGACGGTGGGTATCGACCCCATTTCCCGTGATTTCATTCTCAAGGCGATTCGTCAATTGCGCGACCAGGGCGTGGCGATTGTCTATACCTCGCACCACATGCAGGAAATCGAATTGCTGTGCGACCAGGTGGCGTTGTTGCATCAAGGTGAAGTGCGTTTCCAGGGAGAATTGGATGTCTGGCGGCGAGAAAGCGGGGTCAAGCTGGAAGTCGAAATCGACCAGACCTGGTCAAATTTAAATCATTTACCCGCTTTTGACGACTTTTGCCAACAAAACGGGTTTATCGTTGATGGAAATAAGGTGTCCGGACGATTGCCGTCCGACATCGATTTGGCGTTGATTGACCGGCAAGTAATGGCGTTTTTAAACCACCTGCCGGGCGCGAAACTGCAACGCTTGTCGATGCAACCGCTGGATATGGAGACGCTGTTTTTCGAATCCGTGCAACCGGACGTGTTGGCTGCCTTGAAACACGCTTCGCAGTCGGATATGGCGCTTGAGGATGTGAGCCATGTTTAAGGCCTTATTGCAGAAAGAAGCCCGTTTGATTTTGCGGGATGTCTATGCCTTATTGGTGCTGTTTTTGATGCCGGTGGTGTTTGTGGTCATTATGTCGATGAGTTTGCAGGAAGTGTTTTCCGACAAACAGGCCACGGGCGCCAAAAACTCGGCCGCTTCTGCATACGGTGGCTTGAGAATCTTTGCGGTGTTCGACGACAACATCTCCCAGGCCTGGCAGAACGACTTTCTGAATCTGGAAAGTTTTGATGTCCTGCCGATTGAAAACAGCCCGCAAGCCATCGCCGATGCCCGGCAAGCGACGTTGAGCGGGGAGCGCTTGGCCTTGATACAGGTGCCGACCGATCTGGTGAAAAAGCTTAAACGCGGCGAGCCGATTCAGACACCGATTCAAATCGACTATTCTCCTGTGGCGCCGAGTTATGCTCGTTCCTTGTTGAAAGCGGCGTTGATGCGCAAACTGGTGGAAAAGAAAATTGCCGTGACCTTCGCGGCCGGTTCCCGCTCGGCGAGCCGACAGCAAGAGGTGCCGGAGTTGGATATCCGCAAATTCCTGGGGCCGACCGTGTTGAGCGAAGACAATTTGTCCTATGGTACGACCCAAGTGACGCCGACCTCGGTGCAACAGAGTGTGCCCGCCTGGTTGGTGTTCGCGATGTTCTTTATTGTGATTCCGTTTTCGGCGACCTTGTTGGTGGAATTGAACAACGGGACGCTGGAACGGCTCAACACCTTTCCGATTGCCAAACAATGGATTCTGTTAGGGAAGCTGTTGCCTTATATGCTGATTAATTTGCTGCAAACAGGGCTGATGTTTCTCACGGGCGTATTTTTGGTGCCGTTATTGGGCGGAGAAGCGTTGCAGTTGAGCAGCAATGCTTGGTTATTGTTGCCGGTGTCGTTGGCGTTGAGTTTGACCGCCATCAGTTTTGCGTTGTTGATTGCGGTTTGGGTGAAGACCCATGAACAGGCCTCAACCGTCGGCGGCGTCAGTAATTTGTTGATGGGTGCCATGGGCGGCGTGATGGTGCCGGTGTTCGTGATGCCGGACGCCATGCAAAAGCTCGCCGCTTTTTCACCAATGAACTGGGGCTTGGAAGCCTTTTTGGAAATTCTGTTACGTCAGGGGGATTTCCAATCGGTATGGCCCTATATCCTGCAACTGCTCGGCCTGGCGCTGGTGTTCTTTTTAGCGGCCTATTGGCGTTTGCAAAAACGCCTGACCCAGCCGGATCATTGAGGGTGGCTATCGCCTGTTTTTATGTTTTTAATACGAAAATCACCGATGCGATTCGGTCGCTGTCCGGATAAGCCGGGTAACGTACAGACGTCATTTCCAAACCCAAGCGGGTGAATAACTCGAACCAATCGGCTTCGCAACGTTTGAACCAGGGATGTGGTTCTCGGAAGCTGTCCGGCAAGCCGGCCCAGGAATTGGCCTCCCATTCGCTTTTTGGCGCGTCTGAATACAGGGTTTGAATCGCTAGCCGGCCGTTCTGCGGCGTGAGGCAATCGCGTAATCGCTGCAATAGTTCCACGACGGATTCGTCTTCGAATAATGAAAAATTGCAGACAATGCGATCGAAAGATCCTGAAAAACGGTCGCAGTGTACTTGCTGATAGGTGAGGTGTCGGTAATCGCCATCGCGATCGTCTACGCGAGCGGTGTCGATTAAGGCCGCGCAGCCGTCGAAGCCGGTGAAGTGTGCATCGGGGCGTTCGGATTTCAGGGCGCGAATCAACCAACCTTCGCCGCAGCCCACATCGAGAAGCGACGACCAATCGGGTTCCGATAATAATTGTTCAACGATGGCGGCATCGGTCACCAGCCGACGAGAGGCCAAGGCGTTTTCCCGTACGGTTTTGGCCCAGGCCTGGGCATTTTTGTCCCAAGCGTCCAAAATGCGTTGCGACACCGTCATCGCCACTCCAATGTGGTGGTGACGATGAGGTATACGCCGATGACGAGAAACACGCTGGCGGCGATGCGTCGAATCAAATCCTGACGGCGAGGGCGAAGCAATATCGTTGCTCGTGCCGCACTGACGGCATACAAGGCCTTGGCACCGCCGACGGTCACCAGTGTGAGGAATAGAATCAATAAGATATCGCCGGTTTCGAGTTGTTCCATGGGGACGAAAGCAGGGAAAAACCCGAAATAGAACAGAATGGCTTTTTGGTCGCCGAGGGTAAACAATAAGCCTAACCCGAAGCTCGCGGACAGGGTGGCGTGGGTGGTTTGCGTCACCGGTTTCTGTTCCGGGGGACGGCGCAGCAATTGCACACCGAGCCAGATGAGGTAGCCGCCGCCGAGATACGTCAACAACCTAAAGCCGGGCTCAAAGTGGTCTGCCAGCCATTTCAACCCGAAAAGCGCCACCAGTGTGAACAGCAGATCGGCGCTGACAATGCCGGCGGCCGTTGCCAAACCATGGCGCACCCCGAACAGGCTGCTGCGACTGGTGACCAGCAGCACGCTGAGGCTGGGCATCAACGCCATGATGAGCAATACCGCGCCCATCGCCAGCCAGATATCGAACGTCAGTTGGAATGTCATGTCCAAGTCCCGATCCGAAAATGGAAGGTCTCCATTATGACGGTTTTAAGCCAAAAGTGCTATCCGTGGTGCCCCCTGAAAACCGCCAGGCCTGGAGGGATGTCGGTTTACTTGGATGTTATTTGAATTTCGCCATTTGATTGTAGAGCACCAGCTCCTGATCGGCAATGCGACGTAGGAAATCGGCGGCTTCTTTTAAGGTGTGATTTCCGCGCTCTTTGCTGATGCGGGCGCACAGCAAAGCGAATTCGCGCCACTCATCGCCGATGGCGACAAAGGCATCGGCCCATTCATTCAATTCCGGGCGCTGGATTTTCTCGGCGGCTTCCTGCAAAAAGGCGGCGTACATATAGCGGAAACCCGCGCCGCCGGTGCCGATTTCTTCCTGCATCCGTACGATGTGGCCGAGAAACAACTGGCGGTAACGCTTGCTGTCCTTTTCCAATTTTTCGATGCGTTTCGCCACCAGTTTCATGCCGCCCACACCGGAAATCGGCGTGATGTTGCGTTTGCCGTTGGCCTTGCCGGTAAAACGAATGGCTTTGGGAATCAAGGTGTCGTAATCGATGCTCTCCGGCACCGACTCGAAGTAATACAAACGGCCGTTCGGCGCCAGTGCGCCTTTGGCGAAGCGTGCTTCGCTCAGGCTGGCGGCATCGGTGGTGACGGTGTGTGAAAACACCGGGTCGCTGATGTGGTATTGCGATTCGCCGTCCACGGTTTCTTTACCGAAAACCAATAGGTTGTGGGCGTTGAAATGAAACCGCATTTCTTTCGGGAAATAGGGCAGAAAGAACACCGAGGTCTGACAACCGACCAATTCGCCTTCGGCCAGTTTTTGGTCGAGAAAGGCTTGGCCGTCGGCTTCGTTTTTGAAGGTTTTAAAACGAATTTTCAAGCCTTTGATGCGCCATGACAGCATTTTTAAAATCATGCGCGGCGGCATGCGATAGGCCATCAACGGCAAGCCATTGATTTTAACAAATGGCAGATACGCATAGGTTAAGCCGCTGGCGAGGCCAAAGACCATGGCTTCGGATAAGTCGAGGCCGTGGGCGTGGAACAATCCGGCGGCGGCGCCGGTTTCGCAGTGGGCGGCTTGTTGATGTTGGAATTGAGATAAATCAGGCATAGAGAGTCGTTTTTTACAGAAAGTTAGGACTTGGCATGGTCGGTTTCGAGGGTGTTTGGCAGGCGTTTCAGCGACTCGACAGACAATCCCATCACTTTGGCATATTGTTGCAGGCGTTTGTCCGACAGGCGGTTAAAGACGGCCGGTTTGAAGTGACGCCGGATTTGCCATTGGAATTTGCCCATCGCTTGCGCCAGCATCGGCACATCCAGTCGTTGATGAAGCATGTGGTATTCTAATGGTGAGGTATCGCCGTTTTGGGCGCGCTGCCAGGCATCCCGAGCCTGCTGTTCGATTTCATCGACGGCATCTTTCAAGGCCTCGATTTCCGCTTCCCAACCTTGGGTAGAGGCGGTAGCGAGTTTGCCGTCGCGGCCGACGGCGTAGACCACTTTGGTTTCGCCTTCGTAGATGTCGTCGGCTTGTTGGGGCACGTCATCGACCTTCATAGGCTGTTCCTTTTCACTTTAGACCACTTCCAATAGCATAAAGCCGCTGGAAAAACGGCCGCTTTCCGGTACGAAGCAGAGCAGCTTGTTGCCGCTTTTCAAGCGGCCGGATTTGACCAGTTCATCCAGCATAATGAAAATTGAGGCCGAGCCGGTGTTGCCTTTGGTGGTCAGATTCGTGAACCATTTTTCCTGCGGAATGACGAAATGCATGTCCGCCAAAGCATCGGCGACCTTGTGGTAAAAATACATTGACGAGATGTGTGGCAGGAAATAATCGATGTCATCGGCCTGCAACCCGGTTTCCGCGACCAGCCTGTCGAGGGTTTTGGTGATGGCGTAAGGCACGATGTTATCGTTGAGGAGTTTGACGTCCTGTTTGATGGCCAGCACGCTTTCTTTCATCAAGGCAGCCCCCTCGTAACGATTCCAACCAATCAGGTCGCCGTTAGCTTGCTTGGTGGCCCCGGCATACATACAGGTTTCCAGTTCGTTGGCATAAGACAGGGTTTTGATCCAGTGAATTTTCAGGCTGGTGGTATCGGTGCGCGGTTGCGGTTCGATGCAGACCGCACCGGCTCCATCCGACAGCATCCAGCGCAGGAAGTCTTTGTCGAAACCGATTTCCGGGCGGGTTTCAAGCTGTTCCAGCTTGGCTTGGGTCTCGGCTTCGTAATTGCGAGCGCGCAACAGGATGGAGGCGGTTTCCGATCCGGTGGCGACGGCCTTGCGGCTATCGCCGTTGCGCACCGCCAGATAAGCGTATTTCAACGCCATCAAGCCGCTGATGCAAATGCTGGCGGTGGACACGGTTTCGCAAGGCGGACAGGCCAGTTCGCCATGTACCATCACTGCATGACCGGGCGCGATTTGATCGGGCATGGTGGTGCCGCACGCCAGTAAGTCGATTTGATTCAATTCATTCTTCGAGGGAAACAAATTGCGAATGGCCTGCGCGGTGAGTTGCGCGTTATTGCAAACCGGCTCCTGCGTGTTGGGGTCTAGAACATAATGGCGGGATTGAATGCCGTTGTTGCGCAGAATAATGCGTTTGGCGCGAGACGGCTTGCCGTTGATCATGCCGAGCACGGATTCAATGTGGTCGTTATCGACCGGTGCATTGGGCATTTCGGCGGCGGTCAGGGTGATGTAGGCTTCCGGCCGGGCATTCGATGTCTGGGGCGCTACGGACATGGAAAATCCTTCAACCGTTCGGAACCGGAGCCGGACGGCGCTTCAAAGTCGGTTTCAAGCTGATCCAGACGGTTTTTCAATAACGGTTTGAACAGCTTGCGCAGCAGCATCGTGAGGGGCACCACCGTGATGATCATCAGCACCAAAAACAGAATGTAAATCACCAGAACGGGTTTTCGTTGCCGGCTTCCGCTAGGGCCGATGGCGCGCAACAGTTTGCCCCAGATGTGAAAACTGCGGGCGCCGATTTTTTCCGACTGCAGCAAGCTGGCATCGGCTTTCACCGCTTCCAGCCCGGTCAGCATGGGCGCGTCGGTGATGACGTCCTGGGTTTCCAGCGTTTGACGAATGGCGTATCCGAAACGGCAGGCCTGGCGGATTTCGTCGGGGGCAATGCCGGCATCGGGCAAATTGAGAACGCCGCTTTTACGACCGGTCAGCAGCCAGACTGGCGTAGTGATGAAGGTGGCCAGAGACGATCCCTGGTCGGTCAGCACCACATTATCGATGAGTTTGGCACCGGCGGCGGCCAGCAAAGCTTTGACTTTCAAGTGCGCCTGACCCCACATATTGCGGCAACCGATGACGGTGATGACCGGGGTGTCTTTCAAGATGGCCTGACCCTGTTCCGATTTGAGAAACGCGGTGGTCGGCAGGGACGGCGATAAAAACCAAGGCTGGTAACCGAGAATCACCAGATCGTAGCTTTCGTCCAAGTCGAGTGGTTGATTGTCGGGGGCGTCCAGATAGACGCATTCCGGAAAAATGTCGAAAAACTGGAAAAACGACCAGGGAAATGGATAAGGCTGCTTCGGCGAGAGCGCACGGCGTGAAACGGTCACGGCGTCGCTGTTGGAAAGCGGCTGCTCAATGGCGTCCAAAACGGCGTTGAGTTGGCCGGTTTGACTGTATCCCAGAATCAGAATTTTTTTCGGCATGCAGGCTTTTATAAAATAATTTAATAATGGGGTTATTTTACCTTGAAATGAAGGTTTTTTGAAAAAAAACCGCCCGGTCATTCCGCGCTTGGCGGGGGTGGTTTTCTATGCGTCCGGGTGGGCGATATGAGGCCGTTTTGTCAGAGATTTGACCAGGCCTGGCAGGTTTAGACCTTTGCGGAGCAGCTTACCGGCCACCATCAAAGTGATTTGGGTGATGTCGAAGCCCGGCCGAAAATGACTGGCTCGGCGTTCTTCCGGATAACAGGAGGCGATGGGCACGAAGGTGAACCCAAATCCGGCGGCGGAAGCATCAATCAACACTTCACTTTCAAAGACAAAGCCGGAAGGGTTGACGGCATTGGTTTTCAGGTTGCGGATTAAATCAATGGGATAGAGCCGGAAACCGGACTGGCTGTCGGTAATTGGGCTGGAGGCCGCCCAGCTGACCCAGAAGTCGGCGATTTTATTGGCGATCAGGCGAGCTTTGGGCGCATTTTCACGGTTTTGTAAACGTGCGGCGATGACCATGTTTTGAGGGGTTTCTGCAAAGGCCGCGAGCAGTTGCGGGATTTGTTGCGGGTCATGTTGGCCGTCACCGTCCAACGTAATAACGCACTCCATGCCGAGCTCGGTCGCTTTGGCGAAGCCGGTCAATAAGGCACTGGCCTTGCCGCGATTGTGTTCGTGCTCCAATAATAACGCCGGGGTTTGGCGAACCAGCTCGGCGGTATTGTCTTGGGAAGCGTCGTTGACGACCAGAACGTTCGGGGTGATGGCCAGTGCGGAATCAATGACATCGGTGATGGTCAAGGCTTCGTTGTAAGCTGGAATCAAAATGGCGAAAGTGGAAAGTGTCATAGAACTCAGTGAATTTTGGCAAGCATGCGTTTGTTGTTAAGCCATCGGCTGACCCGTGCGCCGGTATGATACCAATGGCTGAAAAAAGCTTCCATGAAAATTTTATAACAGTTTGTCCAGTGGCCGTCAAAACGGTCTTCGGCGGCCACCAAGGTGACGTCGAACCCTAGTCCCTTCGCCAGTGCCTGACAGCGGTAAAGGTGATAGCGATTGGACAACAAGTCGACTTGAAGCGGGTTGTCTTGTCGGGCCAAAAACAGCCGGGCCTGTTTCAGGTTTTCCAAGGTGTTGCGGGAGGATTCTTCCAATATCAATTGCGATTCCAGACTGGGTTGGCGGTGCCGTAAAAACGTTTCGCCGGCCTTGGCTTCGGACACCGAATTGGGCGCGGTGATGCCGCCGAGCACAAAAATGGGCTGGTCGGTCTGCAAGGCGAGCACACGCTGTAAACGGGCGCGATAATCGTTGTCGATTTGGTTATGGTGTAGCTGTTTGCCAAACAGGATTAACGGGCGTTGAATTTGGGAGGGTGTGGGCGCTTGCTGTGCGGTTAGGTAGGTTTTGAAGATGAGCCAAAGCCAGGAAAGGCCAAGGGTGGCGAGGATGAATAAGGTCGACAAGACGAGCATGAGCAGCCCGTCCCAATCGACCCCTTGCTGGGATGCGCTTGAGGTTAAGCGCATGCCAACGCCTTAAAGTCCGATCAACTGCACTTGGATGCGGTTGTTCAGGTTCTGAATCCAGCTGTTGTAGTTTTTATGGATGGTGCCTTTAGTCGAATCATAGTCTAGGTTGACGCTGGAGACATAAATCAAGCTGTATTCTTTCGCGGAATATGGAATGGAAATAATCGCTTGGTGGGTTCTCAAGTTCAAAGTGCCTTTCAGTTTGCCCTTACCGTCATCGCTGATAATCCAGCCCAGCCCGGCACCGGCGGTACGAATCGCTTTTTTGACCTGCTCGGCGGTCTTGATGTTGGATGGAACCGGTTGTGATTCCATATTACGGATTGACTGGCCCGTACAAGCCGTTAAGGTGGCGACTAAGCCTAGTACCGATAGACCTAAAATCAGTTTTTGAACCATGGATTTCATTTGTGTTTATCCTCCTGAATCGATCGCAATAAATGGTGTGTTTCTAAAAATGGAAAACCCCATTAAAGTACCATTAATAGGGAATTTGGTAAAGTCAATTTCGTATATTTGCTTAATCTGATCGGGCTTTGATATCCGTTTTGGAAAGTTAATGTCAGATCATGCCACCGTTGATATTCAGCACTTGGTTGGTGATGTAGCCGGCCTTGTCGGAAGCCAGGTAACTGACGGCGTGGGCGATGTCATCCGGTTGCCCGGCGCGTTGCATCGGAACGGCTTTTTTGATGACCTCCGGCGGGAAAACATCTTGTGTCATATCGCCTTCGATAATGCCGGGAGCGATGACGTTGACGGTGATTTTGCGTGAGGCCAGTTCCAGTGCCAGGGATTTGCTGGCGCCAATCAAGCCGGCTTTGGCCGCAGCGTAATTGGTTTGACCGCGGTTCCCGGCCACGCCGGCAATGGAGGCGATGTTGATGATGCGGCCCCAGCGGGTTCGAATCATCGGCATCAGCAGCGGTTGGGTGACGTTGAAAAAGCCGTTCAGTGACACGTCGATGACCGATTGCCATTGTTCTGTCGTCATGCCGGCCATTACGGCATCGTCGTGAATCCCGGCGTTGTTGACGACGACTTGAATCGGCCCTTGTGCCAATAAGCCATTGAGTGCGGCTTCTACGGTCTCGGCCTGGGTGATGTCGAATTGGACGGCTTCTGCCGACAGCTTTTGTGCGGTTAAATCGGCGACGATGGCCTCGGCTTTGGCCAGATTGTGGTTGGCGTGCACGATGACGTGAAAACCGTCTTCGGCGAGTTGTTTGGCGATGGCGGAACCGATGTCGCCGCTGCCGCCGGTGATGAGCGCACGTTTGAGTTTGTCCATAAATCAGTCTTCCGGGTGTATGACCAGCGCTCGGCCGCTGCAAACGGTTTGGCCGTTCTGGTCTTGCAGTTCGAATTGATAGAGTTTTGAGGCGTCATCCGCCATGAGCTGTGTGGCCTGGCCGGTCAGCACGGTGGTTTGTGGATCGAAGTCGCCAAAGGTAATGTTTTTAACACTCGCCAAATAACCAGGCCTGGGCGTTTTTGAAGATGGCGACGCCGTGTTTTCGGCTCCGGCTTGCGCCTTTAAACCGCCGTGAATGGCGATGGTTTGTGCGCCGAATTCAATCAGGTGAAGTTTCGACAACCGGCCGTCGCGTTTCAGCGGGTGGTTCGGGTCGAGATGACGGGTGGTGCGGCATTGTACACTGTCGTCGTCAAATGCGGTGACGGCTTCCCACAGGCACATTTTGTCCGAATGCGGAATCAGACGGTGCACGGTGTCGAAATCAAAGAGCATGTCGTTCATCCGTCTCATCTCAATCGTGTTGAACGGGGGTTAACGTCAGGTTGGCCGTCAATTGTGACGACACCGGAAACGCGAATTGCCCGGCTTGTTTTTGTGCGAGGCGTTGCAACAGCGGCAGAGCCTCGGCCGCGACATTGTCGCCGAACCAGTCGTGTTTGGCAGCCTGGACCTGGCCCGGCGCGAGTGACAAAGACAGTTCGGCCAGAGTCCGGTCGTTGGGTTGATGCGACAGCACCAAGCCGAATGCGAAAGGTTGCATCGCCGGTTGGTAACTTTCGATAATCGGGTCAATCGGTAAATCGTACACAATCAGCAGCACTTTCGGATGGCTGTCCGACAATTGCGATAGGGCTTCGATGAAGCTGTTGGCGATTTGGTATTCCCCGGCGGAAATGGCGGAAGCCGCTTGTTGGTTGTGCTGGCCGATCATCCAGTAACCGGCGGGGGCATTGTGCACCGAATTGTGAAAATGAATCGGCGAAATCATCGGCTCGTCCTGCAGAATCGCACTGGTCATTTTCGCGGAAATTTCGGTGTCGCCGTCGACGCAGGCAAACAAAGTCGGCATGGCGGCGATGGCTTCCGGAGCATAGCCGGAAACCGTCTCTTCTGCGGTGCGTAACGCCAGTTTAATGGTTGGCGTGGTGCGGCGTCGTTCATTGGCAGGTAAAAACTGCGGGCTGTATTTTGATAAGGGTTCGGACTGATACGGCGCGTCGCCGATCAGAACCGTTTGCGAGGCGTCCCAACTTTCCAAGCCGGGTGCTTGCAAGCCGATGTGTTCGATGTACGCTTTCATACCGGCCCTCCGGTTTTGTCGATGTCGGTTTGGCTGAAAATCAGGCAGGCATTGTTGCCGCCGAAACCGAAGGAATTGCTCATGCAATGGCGTAATGCGGCCGACTGCGTCTTTAAAACCGGCGTCAGCGATAAGGCGTCGTCGAGCTGTTCGCAGTTCAAATTCGCCCAGGCCTGCTGGGATTCAAGCGCCAGTTGGCAGAAAATCGCCTCGGTGATGCCCGCCGCGCCGAGCGTATGGCCGGTAAACCCTTTGGTGGAGCTGAGTAGCGGAGTCTTGTCAGCAAACAAGGTGTTGACGGCCTTGGACTCGGCGAGGTCGTTACTGGGCGTGCCGGTGCCGTGCAGGTTGAGGTAGTCAATGTCTGCGGGCGCAAGTCCGGCCATGTTCAGTGCCTGTGCCATGGCGTCGTGTGCGCCTTGGCCGTCGGGGTGCGGTGTGGAAATGTGATAGGCATCGCTGGTTTCGCCAAAGCCGGTGAGTTGAATGGGGTTTTCGCCAGGCCTGGCGGTTTTCGAGGCTTTTTCCAACAACATAAAGCCGCCGGCTTCGCCGATATTGATGCCATCACGGCGCGCATCCAATGGTCGCACGATGTCGTGACTCACCAAGCCCAGCGCGTTGAAGCCGTGGATGGTGGTCAGGCACAGGGTGTCGACACCGCCGACCAGCACTGCATCGACCAAATCGTGATCCAGCCAACGCGAGGCGGTCGCGAACACCTTGGCGCTGGAAGAGCAGGCCGTGGAAATAATCAGGCGAGGGCCTTGCAGCGACAGGGCGTCGGCGCAGAAATCCGCCAGCGAATTCATGCGATGCGTGGTTTCATAATGATAATCGTCGGAGAACTGCCCGTTTTGTTCGCAATAAGCCAATACCTGTTCGGTTTCCAAAATACCCGAAGTACTGGTGCCAAGCGCCAAACCGATGCGATGTGCGCCGAAGCGGTTAACCACTTCGGCAACTTGCTCGGCGAATCCGTCGGTGATTAACGCTTGCCAGGCCAGGCGATTATTGCGGCAGTCGTAATCGCTTAAATGCGGCGGTAAGGCCGGTAAGTCGGTCACTTCCCCGTAGAAGGTTGCCAGTTTGGTTTCCAGAGTTTGGGTATTGAGCTTTAAGCCGGTGGTCTCATTTTCAAGCGCATGGCGGTGGGCCTTCAGGCCGACGCCCATGCCGGAGACAAGGGTTGAAGCGGAAATTTGGATTGGATAACGCATAGAGCTTTTTCAAAAAACGAATTGCCAAAAGTATAAAGCATTCAGGGGTTTTTGTGGCGCTTTTAATGGCTCATCCATGTATCATTTAGGGCTTGTTGACGCCGTTCGGAGGCTATTTTGTTGGCTTGAATTGCCAGATGTCTTTCAGGGAAACCTGTGAGGTTTTGCCGATGAATTGCAACAGGGTCTCCGGCGGTTTTTCCGGGAACACCCAGCGGCGCAGATAGAGTTCGCCAACGAATAAGGCGGTGGAACCCAGAAAAAAGCCCACTTCGATGTAATCGGTGAGGTCGTGGCTCAACAGTATCCAGCGTCCGTCGAATAACCCACTCCACAGCTTGGCGAGCAAAATCAGGCTTAATAAAATCACCCAAGCCCAGGTGACGCCACGGGTATAGTGCCGGTCGCGTTGGGTCAACTCCGCCTGCATTAGGATGGCGTAACGGGTGATCAGCGGCGTTTGACCGGGCCGTAAGCTTTGGATGAAGAGGCCGTAGATGAACAGGAATAACAGAATCGAAGCGGTTTGGACGACGTGCCGTAACCAGCCGTCGGCAAACAGTAAAATGCCTAAAATGGCAGTGAGTACCAGTGCGGGAAAGAACAGGGTTTTCATTTATTCCAGTCCTTGAACCGTTTCGTCGGATTGATAGAAGTTCCAGGTAATGGCGAAGCCGAAGGTTTCCGAACGGGTGGTTTCCATTAAGGGACTGTTTTCGTAAACGCTGCCCGAGAGGTCGCGAAGGCGGTAAAAACCGCCCAGCCAGAAGTCGTTGACGTGCCAGTTCAGGCTGAAAACATACGCCAGGCCGGCGAAGCCGCCAGTGGATTTGTAAGCCGGACGGACCGCAGTGGCTTCATCGTCGTCCACGCCGTAAAAATAGTTGTTGTTGCGGGCGGTGGCGAAGTCGGCGCGTGCGCCCAGGGTGATTTTCAAGCGTTCCCGTGCGCTGAAGCCTTGTCGAAAATAATAATAGAAGCCGGGCGAGGAGAAAAAGCCTTCCTCGTGGATGGACTGAAAGTCCGAGGCCAAGACCCAGCGCACCGGCCATTCGAATTTGAATTCGTTGAGGTCATTGCGGTACAACCGGGCCTTGACCACCGGGCCGATACCGATGGAGCCGTCCAGATCGTCCATGCCTTCGCGGGCTTTATTGTCTTTGCTGGACACCGGAATGGTGCCGGAAATACTCAGGTCAAACTCCAGGTTACGGTATTCGTACAGCGGTTTTTTGATTTCGCGCTGGTCGATGGTAAAGGCATCGCTGCGGTAGGTGATGTACGGAAACGGCACAATCAGGTTGTTTTGTTCTTTGGAACCGGGGTAATCCGGATAACTGACCAGGCCTGGCCCTAAGCCGATTTCCCATTTGGGCAGGGTTTGTTGCTGTGCGTGGACGGGCAACAGTAAAGCGCTCAGGAAGGCACAGGCAAGGAGACGAATGGAAAGCGGGTTCAGCATGGGCTTATTATGCCCACAAATGACCCAAGAAAAAAGACAATCATCCGGCAGTTGCATTTATTTCGGGGTCGATTAGAATCGAGAGCAATATATGAACCGTGCAAAGGAAGCTTGAGTGAACCAATACGTCATTTTTTACGATGCCGAGCGGGCGGAGTTGTTCGAATCGGATATCAAGGCTTTGTTGCCGGTTGAATCCTGCGAGTTTGTGGCTTATGACGGTCAACGACTGGATGATTACCAGCCCGACTCCCCCGTGTTGTTCTGGTTGAGTGACGACGCCCTTTATCAATTATTACCCTTGGCCTCGAAGCAGGGCTGGACCATCGGGTTCATTCCCCATCCGGAAATGAACCGCATTCACCGCAGTTTCTCGATTCCGAAAAATCCGGCGGAAGCTGTGGAAGACATTCTGTCAGTGGAAGCGCCGGTGTCGGCGGATTTGATGTATTGCAACCACCACCTGGTTTTGAACTCGGTGATGCTCGGCAATCCCGACATGATGAAACCGGCGGCGCTGGTGGATGAAAGCGTCTGGTGTAAGCTCAAAAATTTGTTGTTGCTGGTGTTCAGCCTGAAAAAAATGTGCCTGTTACCCTATAAGATGGTCACGGCTAAAGAGACGGTGGTCAATACCGCGGCTTTGGGCATTTCCGTGGTGTACCGGCCGAGTGCCAGTGAGTTCACCAAACGGGTGGTGGGGGAAACCGAGCAGGACGAAGCCACGCTGAATGCGGTCATACTGGCACCGCGAAGCATGTCGGAGGTACTGCATTTTCTGCTGACCAAAGTCCTGCCGAAGCGGGTGGTGTCGAAAGGTGTGCTCGCCGGGTATTTGGGGCATATTAAAACCGAAAGCATCAGTCTGTCCGGTTCCGGTCAATTGGACTTCAGTATCGACGGACAATATTTCAATGCGGAGAAAGTGGATGTGGTGGTGGAGCCGGATGCGTTGCAGATTCTCAGCAGCCATTTGCCGGAAAAAATCAGCCATAAGGACTTGAAAGAATCGGTGCGGGTGGCGCGTCTGCCGAAAGGCGAGGCGGTCAAAGCCCTTGCGAATCGACCGTTTCCCCTGATCCACCATGCGGATCAGGAGGAAATTAAGGAGGTCTTTTTGACCTTGCGCGAAAACGCCCAGGCCTCGGAATCCTATAAAGTGTTGATGGTCCTGGCGACCTTGCTGGCCACGGTGGGGCTGTTCGCGAATTCGGCCCCGGTCATCATCGGCGCGATGATTCTGGCGCCGTTGATGGCGCCGATTATTTCCCTGTCGATGGGCGTGCTGCGCCAGAATGTCGATTTGGTGACCGAAAGCGCCAAAACACTGGGCGTGGGGATTTTATTGGCGCTGTTTTTCGGCACGCTGCTGACGGTGATTACCCCACTCAGTAGCGTGAATCATGAAATCAGTGCACGTCTGAGTCCGACCTTGTTGGATTTGGGTGTTGCCATCATTTCCGGTATTGCCGCGGCTTATGCCAATGCCCGTTCCGAAGTGGCGAAAAGTTTGGCCGGTGTGGCCATCGCCGTGGCCTTGGTGCCGCCGCTGGCAGTGTCATCTATCGGCATCGGTTGGTGGGATTGGCCGGTGTTCTGGGGTGCCTTCCTACTGTTCATGACCAACTTGGCGGGTATCGTTTTGGCGGCGGCCGCAACCTTTTTGGTGTTGGGGTTCAGTCCGTTTCAATTGGCGAAAAAAGGCTTGTTGCTGTCGCTGGCGTTTGTGGCGATGGTTAGTATTCCATTGGTGTTTGCCTTCAGCAGCTTGGTGCAGGAACAACAGGTGGCTTCGGCGCTGAAAGATTTTCAGATGGAAGGCATTGTCTTGAAAGATGTCAAAATCCGCAGTGGCGAGCCGATGCTGGTGTCGGCCAAACTGGTGTCGGATCATTCATTGCGGGATGCGCAAATCGAAGCGGTAAAACGGGAAATCGAAACTCGGTTGGGCACGGAAATTCAGTTAGAAGCGATTACGGCGGTGGTGAAGTAGACATAAAAAAACCTGCGCGAGGCAGGTTTTTTATTGGATGATGAAACGAACGTCTTAGCCGTTTTGGGCCGCCAAGGCTTTACGCTTTTTCTCAATCAAGTTGTGGATGATTGGTGACATCATCAAGTCCATGGCTTGTACCATGTGAGAACCGTTGCACACCAACGTGGTGTCGTTCTGTAGGAACGCGCCCGGGATTTTGTCCTTGATGGCATTCAAATCGACGTCTTGGTGTCTGACGTGGCAGATGATCAAGGAATCTTCAGGAGCCGGTCCCATCGGCGCATCGTCCGACATGGTGGAGAACGGATCGGAGGTATCGATCAACGGTACACGGTGGAAGTTGATGTGTGTACGGTGGAACTGTGGAACGATGGTTTCGATGTAATCCGGCATACGCTCTAAAATGATGTTGCGAACTTGCTCAACCGAGTATGGACGCTCGGACGTGTCGCGGTAGATTTTTTGCATCCATTCGATGTTGATGGATGGTGCCACACCGATGCCCAAGTCAACGTATTGCGCGACATTGTGCATGCCTTCTTCCGGACCGTGATCCATACGCTTGACCATGCCGTGCAGGCCTTCGTAGAACAGGATGTCTGTGCCTTCCGGAATCGGTTCCCAAGGGGTGAATTCACCGGAAGAGAAGTTGGTGCCCAGGCGTGCATTGTGCTCGTCCGCTTCTTCATCGCTGTGGATGTAGTAGCGACGTTTACCGGTACCGTTTTCTTTGTATTCTTTGAACAAAGCTTCCAGTTCACCGAATTCGTTGGCTTTTTCGGAAAAGTGTGTCAAGACCGGACCGCCATCGGCTTTGGATTCCGCCACTTTTTCTTTCATCTCGGCACGGTTGTATTTGTGGTAGCTGTCGCCTTCCACAATCGCCACATTCAATTTTTCACGCTCAAAGATTTTTTCCACAGCGCGTTTTACAAATGATGTTCCGGCTCCTGAAGAACCGGTCACTGTAACAATTGGATGCTCTACTGACATTGATGTGTCTCCTATTGTTTTATTTACACAGTCGTGTAAATCGACCCTTTTTAGGGTCTTTCTAAAGTTTAAAAATAAATTTCGGCTATTAAAAACGATTTATACCGTTTTGTTAAAGATGAAATTTTGACCGTTTTGTGATATTCAAAGAATCGGGTTAAACGTCGATATTCTCTGCCTGAAGGGCATTGGATTCGATGAATTCACGTCGGGGTTCCACTTCATCCCCCATTAAGGTGGTAAATACCTGGTCAGCCTGAATCGCATCAGAAATTGTCACTTGCAAGAGTCGTCGTGCTTCGGCATTCATCGTCGTTTCCCATAACTGCTCCGGGTTCATTTCACCCAGACCTTTATAACGTTGAATGCTTTGGCCGCGTTTTGCCTCAGCGAGTAGCCAATCCATGGCATCTTTGAAGTGTGAAACCGCTTCTTGTTTTTCGCCGCGTTGAATATAAGCCGTATCGCTCAGTAGCCCTTTCAGTTCGGTGGCCACCTTCGCAATCTGTTCATATTCCGCCGCGGCAAAGAAGTCCTCGTCATATATCTGCGAACTCAGTGTGCCGTGCTCACGTTGTTGCAGTCTCAATTGAAATTTCGTTTCGCCTTGTAAAGCCGGTTCAACTTGCAGTTGGTATTCGACTTTCTGGTTCTCGCCGATGGCTTTCAAGCGCGGCAAGGCTTCGGCTACCCATTTTTCACAGGCGGCATGGTCGTTCAGCATGGCGACATTGACCGACTCCAGATCCAGCATCAATTCCAGGAAGGTTTTGCTGAAACGTCTGGCTAAACGGTCGATGATACGATTGGTCTGCAGGAAGCTTTTCGCCAGGTTTTCCAGCGCCAGTCCTTGAATCCCCGGAGCGTCTTTCGCGGTGTACAGCGCCGCGCCGTCCAGTGCCGATTGCAGCAGGTAGTTTTCCAGTTCCGCATCGTCTTTCAAGTAGGCTTCCTGCTTGCCTTTCTTGACTTTGTAGAGGGGCGGCTGGGCGATGTAAATGTAACCGCGCTCCACCAACTCCGGCATTTGACGATAGAAAAACGTCAACAGCAGGGTGCGGATGTGGGAACCATCGACGTCGGCATCCGTCATGATGATGATGCGATGGTAGCGGAGTTTGTCCGGGTTATAGTCTTCATGACCGATCCCGCAGCCCAAAGCGGTAATCAAGGTGCCGACCTCAGCGGAGGCCAGCATCTTGTCGAAACGGGCCTTTTCAACGTTGAGGATTTTCCCTTTCAACGGCAAAATGGCTTGGGTGCGTCGATCGCGCCCTTGCTTGGCGGAACCGCCGGCGGAGTCACCCTCCACCAGATACAGTTCCGACTTCGCTGGGTCTTTTTCCTGACAGTCGGCCAGTTTGCCTGGCAGACCGGCGATGTCCAAAGCGCCTTTACGGCGAGTCATTTCACGGGCTTTACGCGCCGCTTCACGGGCGCGGGCCGCGTCGACGATTTTGGCGAAAACCGACTGGGCGTCTTTCGGGTTTTCCAACAGGTATTCGGCCAGCTTCTCGTTCATGGCGGTTTCCACTGCGGACTTCACTTCGGAAGACACCAACTTATCTTTGGTTTGTGACGAGAATTTTGGATCCGGCACTTTGACCGAGATCACGGCAGCCAGGCCTTCACGGGCGTCGTCACCGGAGACGCTCATCTTGTATTTCTTGGTCAGCCCTTCTTTCTCGGCATATTGGTTCAATGTCCGCGTCAAAGCGGCACGGAAACCGGATAAGTGCGTCCCGCCGTCGCGTTGTGGGATGTTGTTGGTAAAGCAGTAAATGGCTTCCTGATAGGCTTCAGACCACTGCATCGCCACTTCCACCGTGATGTCGTCTTTGACGGTGGAGAAATAGAACACTCTTTCGTTGATCGGCGTTTTGTTGGTGTTGATGTAGTCCACAAACGCCTGGATGCCGCCGTCGAATTGGAAGATTTCATGGCGGTCATCGCGCTTGTCGATCAATTCGATGTGAACACCGGAGTTTAGGAACGACAGTTCACGCAAACGCTTCAACAGGTAGTCGAAGCTGAATTCGGTTTGGCTGAAAGTTTCCTTGCTCGGCAGGAAACGGATTTCGGTACCGGTTTCTTCCGTGTCTTCCATGGCTTCAAGCGGTGCGTCCGGCACCCCGTGGCGATAGGTCTGTTTCCAGACGCTGCCTTCGCGCTTGATGGTCAAATGCAGTTCTTCGGACAGGGCGTTGACCACGGAGACCCCAACCCCGTGCAGACCACCGGAAACCTTATAGGAGTTGTCGTCGAATTTCCCCCCGGCGTGAAGTACGGTCATAATGACTTCGGCCGCTGAAACGCCTTCTTCTTCGTGCAAGCCGACCGGAATCCCGCGTCCGTTATCGGAAACGGAGACCGAGCCGTCGGTGTGAATGGTAACGATGACCTTGTCACAGTGTCCGGCCAAGGCTTCATCGATCCCATTGTCGACCACCTCGAACACCATGTGGTGCAAACCGGTTCCGTCGTCTGTATCGCCGATGTACATCCCCGGACGCTTACGAACCGCATCCAGTCCTTTCAGGACTTTGATCGAGGAAGAATCGTATTCTGCTGGTTGAATCGGATTTTCAGCTTCTTGAGTCATAAATGAGTATCTTCACATTGTTGTTTTTATGGGGTTAAGGTGCAAAATTAGCCAAGCAATTTTACCACAAATTGTGTTTTTTTGTAGCGCTTAAGAGGGGCGGCCGTTTTGCGATTTAAGTGGTTGATTTATTAGATAAATAAAAAGGCTGAAAAAAACGACTTTCGGCAACGGATTGAGTTGGGATATTCAGCGGAGTGAAAAGTGAAAAACGCCCAGGCCTGGGCGTTTTCCCTAACGGGTTTCATGTGAAACATAGCCGTGGGTTTAAAACTTAACGACAGGGTTTGGCGTCGGCTTTGTCGAACATTTTTTTGAAGGCGGCGCGACGCTTGGCGGCTTGCACGTAATCTTCCGGTTGCGCTTGAATCAGGTAAATGGCATTGCCTTTCGCGCGATCCGTTTGGGTAAATTGAGGTGTTTGCGGGTCATCCACCACCACCGGGCTGATAACGGCGATTTTCAAAGCCGGATCCAGATGTTTCAGCGCCGAGGCGGTGCCGAGAAACTCGTCGCTGTGGAAGGCGCCGTTCAAATGGATGACCTGGGCGCCGGGATTATGCTGCAAGGCGTTGAAAATCGATTCCGCCATGGTGTTGTCGCGCACCAACTGCGCCAGATAGGCCGGATTATGTTCCGGGTCGGTAGTCGATTGCTCGGATTGTCCATGACGGGATTTTGCCAGAAACGCCGCGAATTTGTCCGCATAGGCCGGGTCGCTGTAAAAGGCTTGTTGGGCAATTTGCCGGCGTTCCGCCTCGGTCAACTTGGCGAGATAGGCCTGGCCTTGTCGTCCCACGCAACGGACGGTTTGGGCCGGGGCATTGGCGGCGATGACTGGCAGGAAATGCTGTTTGGCGAACTCGATAATCGGCCGATAACTGCCGGCGTAATTCGACCAGGCTGGGGCTTCTTCAATCAAGGTTTTTTCGCCGATTTCGCCGTCCAGATAACGGTTCAATATGGCTTGTTGGTCGCGATTGAACTGTTCCAGCGACACCACCTGATTCGGGCGTTGCTGATACAGCTTCGCTTGCAATTGGGCTTCAAGCAGATGCGAGGCCTGATTGCCGTGGAATTCGCCGATAAAGACCACATCCACGTCTTTTAGGGAGTCCACCAACGCCTGAAGCGAAATGGGCTGGCCGCTGGTGCTGTCGATGAGTTGATAGTCATACAGTGTCGTCAACGGCGGTACCGGTGCTTCCGGTTTGGGTGACGGTGTTGAGCAGGCGCTCAATAGCAGCGCGCCCACTAGGACGAAAAAAGCGGTGTAATTTGAGCGGTGCCCCATTCAAATCCTATTTCGGCGTAAAGGTAAATTTTTGTCCGGCCAGCGAGGCTTCATACATCAGGCCGCCTTTGGCGATGATGAAGGTCGCCATGCCGCGATAATAGTCAGCGGAGGTGCGGGCGTTGTTTTGCCCGCCGCTGACGGAAGCGCCGGTGCCTTTTGTGCCGGCTTCAGCCGAAGCCCCCGCTGTAATCGCGACAACGGTCGCTTGGGCACTGAATTCAAAGTTGCCACTGGTGAATTCGTCATAGGCGCGCTGATCTTCAAAAAAGATGATCTGGCTATAAGCTTGTCCGCCCAGTTGGAAGCCGACGGAGGCTTGTGCCATGCTGGTGGTGCCCATGTATTTATGGTGTTGGTATACGCGCCCCTCGCCGTAGGCACCGCCCACGATAAAACCGCCTTTGCCGATGGTTGGGAAAACCGCATAACCATAGGCGCTCTTGAAGTAAGGCTGTGGTGCTTTGGCCTCACGGAACATATCGACGGTTTCGCGGTATTCATCCGCCCAGGCCTGGGCGGAAACGCCTAATGCGCTGAATATAAACACGAATGGAATCAGTAAGTGACGCATGATGGTATATCCTTCAACGATGAATTTTTTGTTCGATTGTGGGGTATTATCCGAATCTCGACGAATAAACACAACTGGAAAGTCTGAAAACCTTATGAAGATGCCACCGCGGAAAGGCGAAAACAGAGAGCAACATTGGTTCAGAGAGCAACATTGGTTGGAAAATGCCCCTAGCCAAAAAATATAGAGGCCTGGGCATTTTTCAGAGAACTTAAATCAATCCCCGCGCATGGCATGGAATGATTTCATAGCGCAGTTTGACCTTGGGCACCGCTTCTTTCAAGTGCTGTAAAACACTCGGATAATCGGCCAAGGTGGTTTGGATGTCCAGCACCATTTTCACCTGATAACCGGAGACCTTTTCTTGGGTACCCTGCAAGGTTTGTTGCTGGTGATAGGAATTCACTTCATACAGGTGAAACGGCACCGCCGGATTATAGGTCAGTAATTGATCCGTCAAATCATGGTGCCATTTGCGGTCGATGATCAATTGCAGACGGACCGCGTCCTGCGGATGAGTTGAGTGCGTCATGGCGTTCATTCCGTCACCTCCTTGGCTGGTTTCATATCAAGCGACCCCAAGCCGAATCGGCGATAGATGATTGGCAGAATCATCAGGGTCAACAGGGTGGATGTCATCAAGCCGCCGATGACCACGATGGCCAAGGGGCGCTGAATTTCCGAGCCGGGGCCGGTCGCGAGGACCAGCGGTACCAAGCCCAACGCGGCGATGGAGGCGGTCATCAGAACCGGCCGCAGACGTCGCAAGGCGCCTTCCACCACCGCCTCGGAGATGGCCAAACCGTTGGCAATCAACTGGTTGAAGTAGCTGATCATCACCACACCGTTCAAGACCGCGATGCCGAGCAGGGCGATGAAGCCAACCGAGGCCGGGACCGACAAATACTCGCCGGTGATCCACAGCGCCAGGATGCCGCCGATCAGCGCGAACGGAATGTTGACCAGTACCATCAAGGCCTGTGTCATCGACTGGAAGGTACTGAACAGGATAATGAAAATCAGTACCAGGGCGATAGGCACCACCACGCCGAGTTTGGCGGCCGCGCGTTGTTGGTTCTCGAACTGGCCGCCCCACTCGAAGTAATAGCCGGCCGGGACGTTCATGGCCGCCGCTTCCAATTTGGCGTCTTCCACGAAGCTCACCAAATCGCGGCCTGAGACGTTGGCGATCACCGTCGCGTAGCGTTTACCTTGTTCACGGCTCACCGAAACCGGCCCGGAAATTTCCTCGGCGTCCACCAACTGATTCAAAAGCACGGTACGCCCGTCGGACAGACTGATGGGTTGTTGCAGCATTTCGATTTTCGATTGCTTGGTCGATTCCGGGCCACGGATAATGAGCGGCGTCTGACGAATGCCTTCGTAAATGATGCCGACCGGCAGTCCCTCGACCTGAGTGCGGAGCAATTCTTCGACATCAGAGACGGTCAAGCCTAAACGTCCGGCCATCAGACGATTCACCTTCAATTGCAGATAACGCGACCCTTCATTACGCGGCGTGTAAACGTCCACCGCGCCCGGTAGGGTTTTGACGCGCTCCACCAAGGTATCAGCCAGTTGGTTCAGGGTGCCCTGCGATTCGCCGAAAATCTTGATGGCGATGTCACCCCGTGCGCCGGTCAGCATTTCGTCCACCCGCATTTGAATTGGCTGGGTAAAGGCGAAATTAATGCCCGGGAATTGCTGTTCCATCACCGTACGAATGGCGTCGATCAATTCTTCTTTGGTGTCCATGCGCCACTCGTCTTTCGGCTTCAGGACCATGAAGGTATCGGTGTCGTTCAAGCTCATCGGATCCAAGCCCAGTTCATCTGAACCGACACGGGCGACGATACGGGTGATTTCCGGCACTTCGGCCATCAATTTTTTCTGGATGCGCAAATCCATCCGCACCGTTTCTTTTAAGCCGATGGATGGAATCTTTTCAATTTGCAGAATAATGTTGCCTTCGTCCATCTGCGGCATAAAGGTTTTTCCGACTTGGGTATAAACAAACCCGGCGAATGCCAGAGCACCGACAGCCAGGCCGATGACCAGTTTATCGTGGGCTAGGCTCCACGTCAGAGCTGGGCGATAGACTTGTGTCAGTTTGCGAATCAACCAAGGCTCTTGATGGGAGGGTTTACCCAAAATAAACGAAGCGAGTGTTGGGATGACCGTTAAGGAAAGCAGCAAGGAACTGCCGAGCGCGAAGATAATCGTCAGGGCCACCGGCACGAACAGTTTGCCTTCCAAGCCTTCCAGTGTCAGCAATGGCAGGAAGACGGTCATGATAATCAGAATCCCCGACACCACCGGCACCATCACTTCCTGCAAAGCGCGGTAAATCAGGTGTAGCTTCGGCAAACCGGCGCGGTCTTTTTCCTGAGTGGTGACGATGTTTTCCACCACCACGACGGCGGCATCGACCAGCATCCCCACCGCGATGGCCAGCCCGCCCAATGACATGAGGTTGGCCGACAGGCCGTACAGGTTCATCAGAATGAACGTCATTAAGGCCGACAGCGGTAAAATCAGCGCCACCGTGATGGCCGCGCGCAAGTTGCCCAGGAATAGCAGCAGAACCAATACGACAAGGACGACCGCTTCCACTAAGGCTTTGGAAACGGTGTAAATGGCGCGGTCTACCAAAGCACTCCGGCTGTAGAATGGATTGATACTGATGCCATGGGGCAATGCTGACTTCAGTTCTTCAAGGCGCTCTGTCACGCCTTGAATGACTTCTTTGGCATTGGCACCGCGCAGAGCGATGACTAAGCCTTGAACCGCTTCGCTTTCGCCATTGGTGGTGACGGCCCCGTTACGATACAGGGAATCGATTTTGACATCGGCGAGGTCTTTGACTGTGACCGACACCTCGTTCTGATAGGAAACCACGATGTTTTCGATGTCTTCCACCGAGGTCAAGTTGCCTTCGGTCCGCACCAACAGCACTTCTTCCCCTTGGTTCAGGCGACCGGCCCCGTCGTTCTGGTTATTTTGACGCACGGCGTCGGCCAGCTCGGAAAGTGTGATTTCATAGGCTTGCAGTTTTTCGAAGTTGGGTTGCACGCTGAACACTTTGACGAAACCGCCCAGCGAGTTGACGTCCGCCACGCCCGGCACCGAACGCAGTGCGGGACGAATTACCCAATCCAGCAAACCACGTTTTTCCTGGTTGTTGAGAGTGTCGCCGTCAATGGTGAACATGAAGACGTCACTTAACGGAGTCGACAAGGGAGAAATCCCGCCCGACACGCCGGCGGGTAAATCGACATTGCCGAGTCGTTCCGCGACCTGTTGGCGGGCCCAGTAGACATCAGTGCCTTCTTCGAAGTCCAGTGTGATGTCGGCAATGGCGTATTTCGCCAGCGAGCGCAGGCTGGTTTGGTTCGGAATACCGAGCAACTCCATTTCCAATGGCGCGATGATGCGTTGTTCCACTTCATTTGGGGTCATGCCCGGTGCTTTCAAAATGATTTTCACCTGTACCGGCGAGACGTCCGGAAAAGCGTCAATGGGCGTTTTCTGAAACGCCATCCAGCCGCCGGAGACGATGCCGAAAATCAGCAACACCACCAGCATGCGCTGAGTGAGGAAAAATTGAACGATGCGATTCATTTATTCGCCTCCTTCGGCCGTTTCCAGAAGCCCTTTGACGGCCGCGGTGCTTTCAATCAAGAGTTCGGCATTGGCCGGCAAAGGTGCGGCGGTGGTGAAATACAAGCGATCACCGGTGATGTTTTTCACCTCAATCGGCAGCACTTGAATGCGGGTGCCTTGGCGCAGGTAAACCACGTCCTGGCCGTCGTAACGGCTGATGGCACCGCGCGGGATGACGTACAGCGGCGTATTCGGCTCGGCTTCAAACAGGAAGCTTAAAGTCACCAACTGGCCGGGACGCAACTGATGGTTTTCATTCGTGAACTCGATGTGGACGTTCATGGTTTGCGTCATCGGGTCGCTGAAATTGGGGATGTATTCGATTTCACCCACCAAGTCCAAAGAGACCAGTTGTGCTTTCTGCTTAAGCGAAAGTTGGTTGGCGGCTTGAAGCGGCACGCGTGACTCCACCACGATCGGTTCGATTTGGCCGATGGAGATAATCGCTTGATTGGTGGTCAGGCGTTGCCCCACTCGGATTTGCAAATCGAACAGTTCGCCATCCACCGGCGCGGTGATTTGCACCACGGCGGGCTGCAATTTATGGCTTTTTTCCAAGGCGTCGATGGCGTTTGGCGCCATGCCAAGTAAAGCCAAATCTTGACGTTGCTGGCGTTGAATTTGCCGGATTTTTTTCAGGTCCGCTTCCGCCAACTGGTATTTCTTGGCGGAGACCACACCGGTCTTCATTAGCTTG
The DNA here is from genome assembly GCF_003991075.1 of Thiomicrospira sp. S5. Lineage (NCBI taxonomy): Bacteria > Pseudomonadati > Pseudomonadota > Gammaproteobacteria > Thiotrichales > Piscirickettsiaceae > Thiomicrospira > Thiomicrospira sp. S5. The sequence continues at coordinate 154,308 of NZ_CP014470.1, forward strand.
GCGGCTCGGTTCAGTTCCGACTGCGCCGCTTGCAGGTCCGACAGGGTGTTGAGGTAATTTTTCTGGGCGTTCAACAACTCCGGGCTTTGCAATTCGGCAATGACCTCCCCGGTTTGAATCGGGCCGTGGATGTGAATGATTTTGGTCACCAGGCCGGACAAAGGAGCCGTCACCAAAAACGTCTGGTTGGGTGGAATGATGGCTTCACCCGGGTAAGTCACGCCCGGATAGGCACTGACCGACTCGACCACGGCGGATTGAAAACCGAGCGAGGCTTGTTTCTCGGCACTGACCTCAATGGACGTGGCCGAAGCGGTTTGCCAGAACAGCACGGCGCCGAGTGAAACGGCTCCGAGGCTCAGGGTACGAAAAGCGGATGTCAGGGATTGGATGGATGGCTTCATTTCAGGCGAACTCCCAAGGCTTGATTCAGGTTGGCGATGGCTTCCAGGCGGTTCAGCCGGGCCAGTTTAAAATTCAATTTGTCTTCAAAATACTGTTGTTTCATCTGCAAGAGGTTCTGGATGGAGGTTTCCCCTTCTTGATAGGCCGTTTGCGCCAAGCGCATGGCTTCTTCCGCCAAGGCATTTTGCTCGGCCGCCAGTGTTTCGTTTTTTTGTGCGGCTTGCAGGCTTTGGCGTGCCTGGAATTGATCCATTTCCAGCTGCTGCTTCACGCGGGCCAGCGCCATTTGGCTTTGTGAAAGCTGCTGGCGTTGTTCGGCAATGCGCGTTGGAGCCATTGGATTACTACCGATGGGAATGCGAATTTCGGCGATGAGAATATTGTTGTCGGCGGTTTGGTCGTCGCGTTCGTTTTTCGCCGCCAGATACAGATTCGGGTTGCTGTGGCGGCTGGCTTCGACCAAGTCCAAACGCGCTTGTTCGGTTTTCTGGCGGGCGGCCAGGGATTGCACGTCCGGGTGGTTATCGAGCTCCGGTGCGGACGCCACCAAGGTTTCCGCCAAGGGCGAGGGCAATTCGGTCTGTTGTGTCCAGAATTGGTAATGCTGCAGCGCGACGTCATAATCGGCCTGCAATTGCGTCAGGCGTTTTTCCGCGTCATAGAGGGATTTCTGCGCCAGCAGCAAATCGAATTTCGGGCTTTCGCCAGCGTCGACTTTTTGTTGCACCAAATCCACCAGCGCTTGAGTTTGTTGCAGGTTTTTGCGACCGAACTTGAGGCGCATGGCGGCTTTTTTGGTTTGCCACACCACTTGACGAAGTTGCTTGGAGGCCATTAACGCCAATTGCGCTTGCCCGGCTTGGGTTTGCTGTTGGTAGCCGTCGCCGATGGCCGACTGATGACCGGACTGACCGGGCCACCAAATCGGGAAGGTGGCACCGCCTTCCCAGGAACGGAAGCCCTGGTCGCCGGTCAAACCGTCGTTTTCGTGCTTCAAGTTCAGTTCGACTTCTCCGGGAATCCAGCTGTCCGCGGCCTGACGATTGGCGTTCGACAAGGCTTGATAGTCGCTCAGTTGTTGTGTTTCCGGCAATTTGGCCATGACGTTGGGCAGCAGTTCACTGTACGTCACCGCCCAGCCGAAAGAGGAGTAGGCACTCAGCCCCAGCAGTAACCAAAACGCTTTCATAGTTCACCCTATGGTTGATTGAATGACGCTATCTTAGAAAAGGAAACTGAATTGAAGCTGAAAAAACGAAAAAAGTTAAAAAAAAGCCAACGGCCCGGTTAAGAAGGGCTTAATCACGATAATCGCCAGGCCTGGTGATTTTGACGATTCAATCGGGGGTTACTTACAGAGGTTACTTAATGACTGGAAAAATGCATGTGGTCGTCGTTGCCCCATTTTTTCAAAGCGGCTTCGGCGGCGTCGATGGCGTTGTCCGGTAGCGCCAGAAAGGTGCGGGCGTGTTCGAAACTCTGTTGCAGCTCTTCGGTCATGTAATGGTCGGAAAAGGTTTTGAACACCAGGTAGTTGGCGACCTGAATGAGGGCCACCATTTTGGCGACGTTCGGCGAATAAGCTTGCACGCTTTCCAGCTCGTTCTGGTGGTGTAGCAGCAAGGATTTGCTGAGCAAATCGCTGAGATGCCAGCGCCGGGCAATGACGCTGCCGACAAAGGTATGCGCCGTTTGATAATGTTCGAATTCGGCCTGGTAGCCGCTGAAAGGTTCGTTGAGCTGGGCGTTCAGGTAGGTTTCGGCATAATGGTCGAAGTCATGACGCATGATGAAGATGGCGCCGATGTCCTGCATAAAGGCAATCAAGTAGGCTTCGGTGCGGTTGATTTCATTCACCCAATACGACAGTTCCGCCGCGGCCAGGCCGGAGCGCATGCTGTGGAGAATGATTTTGCGGTCTTGGTCGCTGGTAGGCAGCTGCTTTTTGAGGTAGGTGCTGAGAAACAGGTGTTGAATTTCCTGCAATCCCAGCAGATTGACCGCCGCCAGAGGTTCGAGAATAAGATCGTCCTGCGGCCGGTTCAGCACCTTGTTGGTCAGGCTGAGGAAATCGCCGAGCAGTTCCGGGTGTTTGGAAATCAAATGGGCGATATCGCTGGCATTGGGTTGCTCGGCGCCCATGAGTTCTTCGAGCTGGTAGATTTCCGGCGGCACCGTTTCCACTTTGATTTGCTGGATGAGTTGGGTGGCCTGATCCATCCCGAGCTTCATTTCGATTTTCATGTCGCTTCTCCTCAACACCTGGCATCATCATAGCCGAAGCCGATGGTCTGTCAAAGCAAAATTGCCAACCGCCGCCCGGAAGCGGTTCTAAAAGGTCAAAGTGACTTTCAAGCCGCCGTGCTGGGACGTATCAAACTGTGTCGTAATGTTATAAGCCTCGGCAATCTGTTTGACGATGGAGAGCCCAATGCCGTGGCCGTCCACCGATTCGTCCAAGCGGTGACCGCGGGTTTGGATGGCGTCGAGTTGTTCGGTGGGCACGCCGTCGCCATTGTCTTCGATAATGACGGTCGGTTGCGTGTCGGAGTGAATGTCGATAAAGACTTCGCCGTGGCCGAACTTGGCGGCGTTATCGAGCAAATTGCCCAGCAGTTCGAAGCCGTCTTCCTTCTCCATCGGTAAATGTGCGTCGGGTGTGTCCGCACCCTTGAGTTGGAAGCGGGTTTGCGGGTACAGCTGCTGTAAGGAGTCCATCAAATCCGGTAGATGCTCGGACAGGGAAAAGGGTTGGACCGAAAGGGTGTCCGAGGCGAGGCGGGCTTTTTGCAGTTCGCTCTCGATTCGGGCGTGAATTTTCTGTGCCTGATCTTTCAAGGTGGCTTTCAGTTCGGCGTGCGGCGTCAACGCCGGGTCTTCCAATAACTGGTAAATGAGGTTCAGCGGCGTTTTCAGGCTGTGCGCCAGATTGGCATTGGACTGTCGCGATTTCTGCAATTGGGTGCTGGCGCTGAGAATGGCCTGATTGAGGCTGTTGATCAGTTCGCTGACTTCCGAGGGATAATCGGCCGGGTCCAATTGTGTCGCTTCACCTTTTTGCAGATTGGCGAGAGCCACCTGAATCGGTTCCAGACGTTTGAAGCCTTTGCGCAGTAAATGTCGTTGACTCAAATACAGTAAAGCCAATGTAATCAAAGCAAACAGGCCGACCATAATGTCGAAGACTTTTAAGGTGCGCTGAATGGGGCTGTGGTCTTCGGCGACGTACAGGATCATCGGTTGACCTTGGTAGTCGCCGACGAACCGCCGGACCAGAAGGGTGCTTTCCGCGGGCCCCTTGGTTTCATAATGGCTGATGGCGTACGGGCTTTTTTTGAGGTACAGCGGGTAATCGGTCAAAGAGAGCGATTTGAGTAAATGGTCGCCGAGCTGGATGACAAAGTAGTGTCCGGAGTCGGGTTGCGCGTAAATCGGGTTGATGGCGTCGTAATCGACTGCCGGCATCTGGTTGCCTTGACCGCTGCGGTTGAGGTGTTTTTCAATCGACAAGGTGTCGTGTTCCAAGCGCGTCAGGATGTAATCTTCGGTCAAGTGGTGAATGGTGAACACCGACAGCCACCAGAAAATCAGGAAAATCAGCAGGATGCTGGCGGCCAGCGACAGGTTGAGTTGTTTTTCGATGGATTTCATGTCGCGTCTCCCTGGCCGACAAAACGATACCCCTGGCCGCGCAGGGTCTCAATGGCTTCTTTGCCGAGGTATTGACGCAGTTTGCGAATGTAGACTTCAATGACATTGCTTTCGCGTTCGTGATTGTGGTCGCCGAGGCGTTGCATCAACTGGTCTTTGGAAAACACCCGGTAAGGTTGGTTGAAAAAAGTTTTCAACAGGGCGAACTCGGTTTTGGTCAGGGCGAAGGTGCCGTGCTCGGTTTTTAGTTCACGGCGGTTTAAGTCCAATTCAAAGCCGTTGACCTTGAGCTTATCGTCACGTGTTTGCGCCGGGCGTTTCAGGAGCACTTCGATGCGTGCCAGCAATTCTTCGAAATGGAAAGGTTTGCCGAGATAATCGTCGGCGCCCTTTTTCAATCCTTCCACGCGCTCTTGCCAAGTGTTGCGGGCGGTCAAAATCAGCACCGGTGTCGGGTTATGGGCGTCGCGCAGGGTTTCGAGTATCGCCAGCCCCGACTTTTTCGGCAACCCCAAGTCGAGAATAATGAGGTCGTAGTCGTATTCCTCCAGCAGATAGGCCCCTTCCTCTCCATCCAGTGCGGCGTCCACAATGTAACCCGCTTGGCTGAGGTTGGTTTTGAGGCGGTCGACCAACAGGACTTCATCTTCAACGAGCAGTAGTTTTTCCATAATATCCGTCACGGTGTTTCGCGTGTTTTCAGGGTGATGCCGACAAGGCAAATTTATAAAGTACTTTTTATTTTAAAGCTTTTTGAGGTGTTATGGCGAAGGATGTCTGACGGGACTCTGAAGAATAAAAATCGCCAGGCCTGGTGAATTTACGTTCTGGTTTCGGCGGAGATGCCGCCGTTGTCGATGTGCCAGCGGCGGGCGGTTTCCGGGTTGAGGATGGGAATCAGGTCGTCGGCGGTGCTGGTGAGAATGTGCTGGATGTGCAGTAAGTCGAGCAGCTTCAACAGAGTTTCACGGTGCTTGGCGTCCAGTTCGGCCGGAAGGTCGTCGATGAGCATAATGACCGGCTTGCCGCTGTGCTTTTCGTACAGGCTGGCTTGCGCCAACAACAGGGCGCAGACAAACAGTTTTTGTTGGCCGCGGGATAAGGTCATCATGGCGTCCTGGCCGTCAAAGCGGAATTTGATGTCGGCGCGATGGCTGCCGTATTGGGTGTGGCCCTGCAGGGCGTCTTTCGGATAGTGTTCGTCCAGCAATTGGGCGTAACTGTCGGCGCTTTTCGGCCAACCGGATTGATAATGGCAGGCAGGCTGGACGCTGATTTCCGGCATCAGCGCCTGACAGAATTCCACCAGATAAGGCGTCAGGTCGGAGATGTAGGCGGCGCGGATTCGGTCGATTCGCTCGGCGGTGTCAATCAGTTGTTGATCCCACAGACGCGCCTGGTTGGCGGGCAGTTTCCGCTTCAGGGCATGGTTGCGCTGTTTCAAGGCGCGGCGATAGGTGCGCCAAAGGTGGATGAAGTCAGCGTCATGGTGAAAGCAGCCCCAATCCATGAATTGGCGTCGGGCTTTCGGGCCTTCCTCCAAAAGACGGTGGCTTTCGGGGGTGAGCAATTGCACGGGCAGTTTGGCCGCCATTTCCGCTTGGTTGCGCAAGGTTTCGCCATCCACTTTCAAGGTCACTTTGTCGAGGGAACGGGACAGACCGATTTTATGGGGGTGTTCGCCGTCGGAAACTTCGCAAAACAGCACGGTTTCCGTTTGGTCACGTTGGATGAGGTGTTCGGGTTTGGCGGTGCGGAAAGAGCGCCCCGAGGCCAACACCCAGATGGCTTCGATTAAGGCGGTTTTCCCGGCGGCGTTGTCACCGACAATTACATTCAGACCGTCACCGAAGGCCAGGCCAGCCTGGTCGATATTGCGGAAATGGCGAAGTTGTAATTGCTGGATTTTCGACACGATTCACGCTCGTGAAAAAGGGGGCTGGAACAAGATAAGACTGAGCGATTGTCCGGCGCCGGGAGGCGACGCCGGTCGGAAGACTAGAGACGCATTGGCATGATGACGTGCTGGCAATGGCAGGTTTCGTTTTGGGTGTCGACCATGCAGCTGCTGTTGGCGTCTTTCATGTACAGGGTGACGGCTTCTTCGTGCATGGAATTCAGCACGTCCAATAGATAGTTGACGTTGAAGCCGATTTCCATTTCGGTGCCGTTGTAGTCAATCGCCATGTCTTCGTGAGATTCGTCCTGATCGGAGTTTTGCGCGTGTACCGCCAACAAGTTTTGCGTTAACGCCAAGCGGATGCCTTTGAACTTGTCGTTCGACAGGATGGCGGCACGTTGTAACAGGCTGCGCAACAGTTCGCGGTCGGTTTGCACCAGTTGGTCATTGTGTTGTGGCAAGACGCGTTTGAAGTCCGGGAAGCGACCGTCCACCAGTTTACAGGTGAACACGGTTTCTTCGAATTGGACGGTCAGGTAGTTTTTCGCCAGTGCAAAGGCAATCAGGTTATCGTCGTCGCCAATCAGTTTTTGCAATTCCAACACGCCTTTTCGCGGCAAAATCGCTTGGGTGGCGGTCAGCCCTTCGGTTTCCAACAAGGTGGAACAGGTCGACAAGCGGTGGCCGTCGGTGGCGACGACGCGCAGGGTTTGGTTGCTGATGTCGAACAACATGCCGTTCAGGTAAAAACGGACGTCCTGGCTGGCCATGGCGAAAGCGGTATTGTGAATCAGTTGTTTCAATTGGTTCTGCGCCATGGAGAAGGACAATTCAGTTTGCGTCAAATCGATGGTCGGGAAATCGTCTGCCGGCAAGGTGGAGAGCTTGAAGCGGGAACGGCCGGCCGATAATTGGCAGCGCATTTCTTCAAACTCCAGCAAGATGGTCAGGCCGTCCGGTAGTGAGCGGACGATGCTGATGAGTTTCACCGCCGGCAGGGTGACGCTGAAATCGCCGTCGCTGCTTTCCAGCTCGGTCGTGGCACGGGTTTCGATTTCCAGATCCGATGCGGTCACGGTCAAGGTATTCTGGTTCACTTGAAACAGGATGTTGGCCAGAATCGGCATCGTTTGACGTTTTTCGACCACGCCGCCGACCGTTTGAAGAACTTTTAAAAGATTCTCGCGGGAAAGACTGATTTTCATCTCAATACCTTTGCAATATGAAGTTTGACGTTGGGTCTAATTATGCCAATATTTCCGACATTTATGTATAGAAACCCAAGAAAAATTTTAAATATTTTTACCAATGTTTTGACGGCGCTGGAGCGACCTTAGTTCGTAATAATCCGAACCAGGCTGTTGAAGTCCTCTTCCACGCGGTGGTCGGTTTCTTTGAGCTCGTTGATTTTCCGCACCGCGTGCAATACGGTGGTGTGATCACGTCCACCGAACGCATCGCCGATTTCCGGCAGGCTGTGGCTGGTCAGCTCTTTGGAAATCGCCATCGCCACCTGGCGCGGACGGGCGATATTTCGGGTGCGGCGCTTCGATAATAAATCGGCCACACGGATTTTGTAATAGTCGGCCACGGTTTTCTGGATGTTTTCCAGGGTGATCATTTTTTGCTGCAGCGCTAACAAGTCTTTCAAGGCTTCTTTCGCCAAATCGACGGTGACCATCTGCTGGGTGAATTGTGCAAAAGCGCCGACCCGTTTCAAGGCGCCTTCCAGATCACGAACGTTGCCGCGCAAACGCTTGGCGATGAAAAAGGCCACTTCATCCGGCAGCAAGAAGCCGAATTCACCGGCTTTTTTCATCAAAATGGCCACCCGCATTTCGAATTCCGGGGGTTCGACGGCGATGGTCAAGCCCCAGCCGAAGCGGGATTTCAAGCGGTCTTCCAAACCGTCCACCTCCTTCGGAAAACGGTCACTGGTGAGGATGACCTGCTTATTGCCTTCCAACAGGGTGTTGAAGGTATGAAAAAACTCTTCCTGCGACTGTTCCTTTTTGGCGAAGAACTGGATGTCATCGATCAACAGGGCGTCGAGCGAACGGTAAAAGCGTTTGAATTCGTCGATTTTATTGTGGCGCAAGGCATTGACCATGTCGGCCACGAAACGCTCGGAGTGCAGATATACCACGCGGGAGTCGGGGTTGCGGCGAATCAATTCATTACCGATGGCGTGCATTAAGTGGGTTTTACCCAGGCCTACGCCGCCGTAAATGAAAAACGGGTTGTAGCTGCCGCCCGGGTTGTCGGCCACTTGGCGTGCGGCCGCGGCGGCCAGCTGGTTGGCTTTACCTTCTACGAAAGTGTCGAAGGTGAAATTGGTGTTGAGGTTGTGCTTGATGGATTTTTTGGTGCCGCTGTCGCCTTGGGTGCTCTTGGCTTGGGCGGCCGGTTCCACGTCTTGCTTGGTTTCCGGGGTTTCGCGCAGGGCCTGTGGAACCGAGCTCACTTCCGGTTCGTCGAAACTGTCGAGGGCGTAATCGCCGACTTCCAGCGTCACTTCCGGTGGATTGACCGGTGCGACCAGGCCGACGGCCTGTTTGATTTCACCGAAGAGTTTTTTATTCACCCAGTCCAGAATGAAGCCGGACGGCGCGACCAGACGAATACGTCGGGCGTCTTCCATGGCTTCCAGCGGGCTGATCCAGGTTTGCATCTGCTGTTCGTTCAGAACAGCTTCCAGTTGTTTTAAGACTTGTGGCCAAAGCGGTGTTGTCAAAACGAGTACCCATTCCGTTCCGAAGAAAATGGAAAAGGAGAGAGCTTTGCACGAGATAGTTACACGAGTAAAAATGGCTAAAATCCGTCTGATTTTTGTTGAAAAACTGGCTAATAGCTCGCTATTAGCTGCGTTTTCCGCCTCAATCAGCCAAATTTTCTCTCATTTTTTCTTCGCGTCCTACTCGTGCAAAGCTCTCAAGGAGCCTTTCCTCGGACGGATTTTATTCATTATTATGGTTGATTCATTTAAAACGCTCGGAAAACGTTTGTTCATGAAAGTGTGGCCGACCGGTTGGAAACCTTACCGAAACCGGCGGCAAAAGCGCGCCCATTCGGCGGCCAAAAAACTAACGGCGATTATACCTGTGAATAACTTTAAAAAACAGTCGTTGCCTGTGGATAACTTGTTGAGAAAGGGTGTGGATAAATCGGGTTGTAGTGATATTATTTTATTGAAATAATTCAATTTTTTATGGTTTTTAAAATTAAATAAAAAAATTCGAAGTCAGGGCATCTCGACTAACCGACGATGGATTCTGGCAACGCCAAATTTGTCAGATCAAGGCGTGAAGTTGAAGCAATGTTTAGACCTTGCAAAACTTCGCAACGCAGAGCTGATAAATTTGGCTAAGCCCCTTCGGGCGGGGCTTAAAGACCACTTCTTCAGTGTTGTGCGCCTTGACCTTAGAATGACTAAGGTCGGCGACGCACGCCTAGAATAAGTAGCCTTTAAGGCCCGCAGAATCGCATCGAGGGTTAGTCGAGATGCCCTTCAGAATTTGTAGCCACTCAGAACCAGAACATTTTGATTGCGAGGATGATCAGTAGGATGCCGAAGACGCGTTTCAAAAGCTTGACCGGCAGACGGTGGGTTAAGGCGGCGCCGATGGGTGCGACAAAGAAGCTGGCGACGACAATGCCGAAAAAGGCCGGCCAGTAGATGTAACCGGTGGCGTAAGTGGGCAAATCGGTGGCATTCCAGCCGCCGATGAGGAAGCCCAAAGTGCCCGCCGCCGCGACCGGCAGGCTGCAGGCGGCCGAGGTGGCGATGGCTTGCCGGACCGATACGTTATGCCACACCATATAAGGTGTGTTCAATGCGCCGCCGCCGATGCCGACCAGCGAAGAAATGGCCCCGATAAAGGTGCCGGCTACCGAACGCGCCGCCAGCCCCGGTAATTCACGGTGCGGATTCGGTTGAGCGTCCGTTAGCATTTTAATAGCGATGACCAGTTCGATAACGGCGAAAATCTGTGCGAGGGTATTGGCGTTGAAAAATTGTGATACCCAGCCGCCGAATAAACCGCCCAGTAAAATGCCCGGCGTGAGGGTTTTGACAATGTCCCAGCGGATGGCGTCGTGCTTTTGGTGAGCACGAATCGACGCCACGGCCGTGACCAAAATAGTCGCCATCGAGGTGCCGATGGCCAAGTGCACCAAATGAGGCGTGTGCAGAAAATACACAAACGCCGTGGTCAGCACCGGCACGATGATCAAGCCGCCGCCGATGCCAAGCAGTCCGGCGAAAAAACCGGCGATGACCCCGGTCAGCAGATAGATGGAAAGTTCGATTAACATGGCGGTGAACTATAGCACAGTTTGCCGAAAACGGCCGTTGAAAAGGCTTGAAATACCTTGAGGTTGATTGTGTGTACCGTGATTAGGTGCGGGAATTCGATTTTTGACCAGGCCTGGCCAAAATAATTGATTATCTGGTTGTTATTTAAAAGGGATTCGATTAAAATGCGCGATTCTTTCGAAAGAAGTAATTTTCTAATAGGATTGATATCATGAAACGTACATTTCAACCAAGTGTTATCAAACGCGCTCGTACGCATGGTTTCCGTGCTCGCATGGCAACAAAGAACGGCCGTAAAGTTTTGGCGGCTCGTCGTGCAAAAGGACGTAAGCGTTTGACTGTGTAATCATTCATTTTAATGATTGAGCAGCAGCCACAAAATTCTGATGAGTCGGGTTCGGGGTTAAGTCTAGACAACCTGGAACTCACTCATCACGATTTCTCCCGAAATCACTTTCCCAAGTCCCTTCGACTCCTAAGTCCCAAACAGTTTCAATATGTATTCGCCAAGGCGGAGAAGTTCTCCAATCGCCATTGGACCTTTATCGTTCGTCCGAATGGATTGCCGTATCCACGGCTGGGATTAGCCATCGCCAAGAAACAATTGATGAAATCCGTCTGGCGCAATCGGGTAAAAAGATTGGCGAGAGAGGCATTTCGTCAACATAAACAAGCAGTAAGCGGGTATGATATTGTCGTTTTAGGACGTAGAGGCATGCAGGATGTCGAAAACCGCGTTCTGATCAACAGTTTTGAGCACCTGATCCGGAAAGTGAAGCAGAGTGGTTTGAAAGACGGCAAGCAACGACGCCCGGCCGCAAGACCCTCTGCCGCGAAAAAGCGGCCGGATAAAGCGTGATGCCGACCCGATTCGGCATGGCAATGGAATTTTAAATACTTTTAAACTTATCTATAACATTAGATGTAATGAATAGATATCACTCGGTTTTCGTGAACCGTAACGATTGAGAAGCAGGAAATAACGGATGAATATGAGATCTTTCTGGTGGCTGGCGTTAGCTTTCACATTGCTCTGGATTTGGTTGCAATGGACGCAATTCCAAAACCCACAAACCCAGGCACCGACGACCGCCACCCAATCGACCTCGCAAACGGCGGCGGATGCCACCGTGCCGGAAGTGAATGAAGCGGATGCCGTGCCGGGCGCACATCAAGCCACGCAGGATGTGCCGACCGCCAAAGCGAAGATTCAGCAAGCGCAGCGCATCACCGTCAAAACCGACGTGTTGGATATTGTCATCGACACCCAAGGCGGTGACATCCGTGACGTGAAGCTGCTGAAGTACGCCGCGACAAAAGATCATTCCCAGCCGTTCCAATTGATGGGCGACGAAGCGCCGATGATGTACATCGCGCAAAACGGTATCGCCTTGCAGAAAAAAGCGACCCTGCCGGCTCCGACGCACAAGTCATTGTATCAATCGGCGCAAACCCACTATGAACTGACCGGTGATACGCTGGAAGTGCCGTTGACCTGGGAACAGGACGGCGTCAAGGTCACCAAAATCTATCGTTTCCAGAAAGGCCGTTACCTGATCAACATCGACTATCGCGTCGAGAATCAGGCACAAACCGAATGGAGCGGCAGTCTGTATTCGCAGTTGGTGCGCAACACCTATGATCCGGATCACAATGCGATGATGTACACCTACACCGGCCCGGTGTTGTATAACGGACATGCCGAAAGCAAATACAACAAGCACCCGTTCGATGATTTGAACACCGAACCGGTCAATAACCTGTCGGTTGAAGGCGGCTGGGCGGCGATGATTCAGCATTACTTCATGTCGGCGGTGATTCCGAACCAGGAAAGTCAGAACCGTTATTACGCCAAGCCGCTGGGTGAAGGCGATTACGTCGCCGGTGTGGTCGAGCCGATGGTATCGGTCGAGCCGGGCCAAACCGGTAATTTGACGTCCGAATTGTATATCGGGCCGATCATTCAGGATAACCTGGAAAAAATCGCGCCCGGTCTGGAACTGACCGTGGATTACGGCGTCTTGACCATCATCGCCGAACCGATTTTCTGGGTGCTGGAAAAAATCCATGCGCTGGTCGGCAACTGGGGTTGGTCGATCATCCTGTTGACGATTTTGATCAAATTGCTGTTCTACAAGCTGTCGGAAACCTCTTATCGTTCCATGGCACGCTTGAAGAAATTCCAGCCGAAGCTGCAGCAGTTGAAAGAAAACTATGGCGATGACAAGGCCATCTTCCAGCAGAAATTGATGAAGCTGTACAAGGAAGAGAAGATCAACCCATTGGGCGGTTGTCTGCCGATTCTGGTTCAGATGCCGGTGTTCATCGCGCTTTACTGGGTTCTGTTGTACTCAGCGGAAATGCGTCAGGCGCCTTGGATTCTGTGGATTCAGGATTTGTCGGCCAAAGACCCGTATTACATCCTGCCGGTGCTGATGGGGATTTCCATGTGGGTGCAGCAAAAGCTGAATCCGTCGGCGATGATGGACGAAATGCAGCAGAAGGTCATGAAAGCCTTGCCGTTTATCTTCACCATCTTCTTCATGTTCTTCCCGGCCGGTTTGGTGCTTTACTGGGTGGTCAACAACATTCTGTCGGTCGCGCAGCAATGGTACATCACCAAGAAAATTGAATCGGGCGAAGAAAAATAATAAGGAAATACCATGCAGTTAACGTACGAAAAACCGGGTAAGGATCATCCGAAATACGGCCAGGTCGACTGGCTGGTGATGGATGGCACCACGCCGATTTGTTATAAGACCCAAAACGGTTATGTGCCGTTGGAAGGCGGTGCGGTGCAAGCGGCACCGACCGCCGCGTCCGTGGACACACAGCCTTTGTATGTGCTGTCGTTCAAGATTAACGACGAAGCCGAAGAAATGACGTTCAAGTCGAAAAAGAAACTCGATAAAACGGTGGCTAAATTGAGCCAGAAACCGTTTGTGACCGACTTGCAGACCACCACCTATCAAGTGTTGGCCGGTTAAGTTTCGGTCTCGATTGTTTTCGGCGACGTCCGTCGAAAAATTTATCTGTTTAGCGCCCGTTAAGGGCGCTTTGCATTTCAGAAGCGCCAACGATTGAACAGGAATCCAGATGACGTTTGCCTCAAATGACACCATTACAGCGGTTGCCACCGCGCCGGGACGCGGCGGTGTGGGCATCGTTCGGGTGTCCGGTCCGCAGTGTCGTGCCATGGCGGAAGCGATTCTCGGCTTGACGCCGAAACCGCGCTACGCACATTATGGTCCGTTTTACGGGGTGAACGGCGAGGTGTTGGACGAAGGCATCGCGTTGTTTTTTCCGGGACCGAACTCCTTTACCGGTGAAGATGTTCTGGAATTGCAGGGGCACGGCGGACCGATCATCCTGCAATGGTTGTTGGAACGAACCGTGCAACTTGGCGCGCGGTTGGCGGAACCGGGCGAGTTTTCCAAGCAAGCGTTCTTGAACGATAAACTGGATTTGGCGCAGGCCGAAGCGATTGCCGATTTGATCGACGCCAGCTCGCAGCAGGCGGCTAAATCGGCGTTGAAGTCCTTACAGGGCGAGTTTTCCAAGCAGGTCAACGAGCTGGTTGAAGAACTGATTCAATTGCGCATTTATGTGGAAGCCGCCATCGACTTTCCGGAAGAGGAAATCGATTTTCTGTCCGACGGCAAGGTCGCCGGGGAGTTGCAGCACATTCTGGAACGGTTGCATCAAGTGTTGGCGTCCGCGCAACAAGGCGTGTTGTTACGGGAAGGGATGTCGGTGGTGATTCTGGGGCGCCCGAATGCCGGCAAGTCCAGCCTGTTGAATGCCTTGTCGGGCCGTGAATCGGCGATTGTGACCGACATCGCCGGCACCACGCGCGACATCGTCAAAGAAGAGATTCAAATCGACGGCATGCCGTTGCATGTGCTGGACACCGCCGGGTTGCGCGAAGCGACCGATGCGGTGGAGCAAATCGGTATCCAACGCGCCTGGGCGGCGATCGAAGAGGCCGATCGGATTCTGGTGGTGGTGCAGGCCAATGAGAATATTCACCCGGAAGATCAGGCGATTCTGGCGCGGATGCCATCGCATATTCCGGTGACCTTGATTCATAATAAAATCGATTTGATTGAAAAATCGCCAGGCCTGGATGAAACCGCCGAAACGGTGGAAATCTGGTTGTCGGCCAAGCATCAGCTTGGGCTGGACTTGCTCAAGCAGCATTTGAAAACCCAAATGGGTTATGCGCAAACCCAGGAAGGCGTGTTCATGGCGCGTAAACGCCATTTGGACGCTTTGAACCGTGCGCTGGAATTCGTGCAGACCGGTCAGCAGCAATTGGAAGCGTTTGCGGCCGGCGAGTTGCTGGCGGAAGACCTGCGTCAGGCACAACAGGCCTTGTCGGAAATCACCGGACAATTCACTTCGGACGATTTGCTGGGGCGCATTTTCACCTCTTTCTGTATCGGGAAGTGAGATGTTGAAACTGTTGAATTGGGTGTTCGGCTGGTTCGGGTACGAATGGGTGCGTGACACCCGGCCTTACGAACGCGAATACAGCGATAACGAATTCGACGATGGTTGGGACGATTTATACGAAACCAATCCGCGTTATCGATTACGGCGCAAAGGCGCGCCGCCTTCCGCTGATTGACGGTACCCAGTGCCGGTTGCTTTCCGCGAGTTTGAACAAAAATACATAACACATACGGAATCTCGAATTACTGATGTCAAATCGAAAAATCCCTTTGGATCACAAGATCGCCACGGAAAAACGCGCCATCAAACTGGTGATGGTCGGCGATATCCTCATGGCGGTACTGGGGCTGGTGTTCTATTATCTGACCGAATCCCAGGCCATCTTGATGGACGGGGTCTATCCGTTCATCGACTTGGTCGCCGGGTTGTTGACCTTGCGGGTGGTGAGCTTGATGGCGCAGCAGGCCAGTCAATCCCAACCATTCGGTTACGCCATTTTCGAACCGGTTTTGAACTTCATCAAAGGCGTGTTGATTCTGTTGGTCATTCTGGTGGCGTTTTACGCCTCGGTGGAAGCAATTTTCCACGGCGGCCGCCATATTGATGCTCATATCGCCGTGTTTTATTCCGTCATCGCCTCGGTGCTCGGCTTCGGTTTGGCGTATGTGTTGTACCACATGAATAAGACCGCCCAATCGTCGTTGATTCATGTCGATTTGCAGGGCTGGTTGACCGGCGGCATTCTCAGTATCGCGGTCGGTTTGTCGTTCGGCGCGGCCATCTGGATGGAAGCCATCGGTCATGAAGAGTGGGTGCCTTACACCGACCCGGTGGTCATACTGATTCTGATTTTATTGATGTTGCCGATTCCGTTGAAAATCCTCAAGGAAAACGGGTTACAGATCATCGGCCGCACCGACGACGCCGAGCTGATGCGCTTTTTGAATCAGGAAGTGGAGCAGGTGTTTGAACCGGTGGCGTATCTCGATATGAAAACCCGTTACCTGCAAGCCGGGCGGATGATGTATGTACAAGTCTATATTCAGTTGGACGACGAAACACCGTTCGATATCCGTCAGCAGGATGTTTACCGTGACCGTCTGTATCATCACCTGAAGCAAACCTACGATTACTTGTCGTTGGACGTGATTTACACCGCCCAGCCGATTTGGGTGATGCGCAGCATTGGTGAAAACCACACTGACACCACGAAAACCGAAAACTGACCAGGCCTGGCCGAAAAGCCGAGTCCTAAGAGAAGTCCCAGCATGTCGTATCCTGTCCCCGCGGAATTGAACCGCGCCGAAATCGAAATCAAAAAAAGCCGCTTCATTGCCTATGCCAAAGGCATTCGAGATCGGGCCGAGGGCATGGCGTGGCTGGACGAATTGAAAGTACAGTATCCGGATGCCCGCCATCACTGTTGGGCCTATTTGCTGGGCAACCCGCAATGCGCCAGCAACGCTGGCATGGGTGATGACGGCGAGCCTTCCGGCACCGCCGGGAAACCGATTCTGAATGTGTTGCAACACAAAGGCGTCGGCGACATCATGATTGTGGTGGTGCGATATTTCGGCGGCATCAAGCTGGGCGCGGGCGGCCTGACGCGCGCTTATGGCCAAGCCGCGCAAGCGGTGATGGAAACTTTGTCGGTGGTGGAGCAGGTGGATTTAGCCGAGTGCCGGGTCTCCTGCGATTTCGCGCAGGAACAACCGGTGCGCCACCAGCTCGGTTTGGTGGACGGTGAAGTGGTGTCGGTGGATTACCACAGCCAGGTCATGATGCAGGTGCAACTGCCCGAGCAAGCCTTGGCCGATTTTCAAGCGGCGATGGATGCACTGGGCTGTGCGCTTGAATGCGAAAACGACGGACGCTGATTTTCTGTTCTGATGGCCGGGGCGGCACGCCATCGGGAAACTTTCATAATCATGTCATAGACTTAGGTTAAGATGGCTTCATTCGGGTGGCGTTTGGAGTCAGACATGAAAAAATCCGCGGTGGACTGGGCCGAGCCGTTTTTCGGTCAGGCGTCCGATGCCGAGCGGCTGGCACAACTGCAACAGGAAATTCTTTCCTTGTTGGAAAACGCCCTTGCGTTGGCGCAATCCAAACACCGTGACGACAAAGAATCGGTGCATGCCCTGCGTGTCCTACTCAAACATCTCCGCGCCTATTGGCAACTGGTTCGATTCGCGGTGCCGCGACTGACCTTTCAAGCCGCCAAAAAACGCATGCGCCTGACCGGCAAACAGTTATCCGCCATGCGTGACCGTGAAGTTCTGATGGACACGCTTCTGGATTTGGTCGAGTCAGCGCCCGAATCCGAAAAGGCCTGTCTGATGGAGGTGCTGAAAGCCTGGATGACGGAGCCGCCACCTGCGCCGATTCCGTGGGACAAAGTGATTCACGCCCTGAAAAAGGAACGTCAGGCCTGGCGGAAATTGAAATTCGACTTTCAATCCGACACCGCCTTGCAGGATGGTTTGGCCATGACCTTTACCCGATGCCGCGCGCTGGGCAAACAGGCGTTCCAGCCGGATAACCTCGAACAACGCCACGCCTGGCGGAAATGGGTTAAATACGGTTATTATCAGTTGAAAATACTGCGCCAGCTCGGATTGCGCGGGCAACGCAAACGCATTCAGTGCCTGGATGAACTGGGCGATTTGCTCGGGCGGGAGCACGACTTCATGATTTTGGAGAGTCGCTTAAAAGAATCGCTATCCCAATCGGAACTCTGGTCGGAGCACTGGACTGCGATTCAAGCGGTTTACGAGGCGAAAATGACGGACTTTCAGGAGCAAAGCGCCGTGTTGCAGCGGCGGTTGTCGAAATTGTAGTCGTTAATTGGCGTCCATCATCCAATAGACGGTCAGCACCACGCCGCTGAAATACAGAATCAACGTCAATTGCAACATGCGCTTGTTCGCGGTGCGGGTGTTGAACCCGTCAAACGCCGGAAAGCGGCGCAGAAATCGAAATCCCAACCAAAGGGCGGCCAAAACCAAAGCCGTCAGCAACATGCCATAAATCAACGTCGTTAACACGGGTGAACCTTTCTGTTTCTCTGTAATCGTTTTCGTATAATACCTAAAATCACCATCGAAGTTTTTGAGAGATTTATGACAAACCCCGTTTCACCGCAATCCGAATCCACCGCCAACCAAAGTTTGCTGGGGCGTGCCACGCCCTATTGCCGTCAGTACGATCCGAGCATTTTGTTTCCGGTACCGCGTCAGGAAAAACGCGACGAATTGGGCGTTTCGCCGGATGCGCTACCGTTTTCCGGCCAGGATGTCTGGACCGGGTTCGAGATTTCCTGGTTGAACGATCAGGGCAAGCCGCAAGTCGGTTGGGCGCTGTTTTTCTTTCCGGCGGAGTCGCCGAACTTAATCGAGTCGAAATCCTTTAAGCTGTATCTGAATTCGTTTAACGGCACCCGCTTTGCCTCGGCGGAGGCGGTCAAACAGCACTGGATAACCGATTTATCCCAGGCCTGCGGCGGTGAGGTCAAGGTGGAATTGTACGATTTGGATGAGCCGCAAACCTTAATCGGTGCTCCGCCCGGCGAGTGCCTGGACGACTTGGACATCGAGGTGAACGATTATCAGGTTCGACCGGAGTTGCTGACGACCGTGTCGTCGACACCGGTGTCGGAAACCCTCTACAGCCATTTGCTCAAATCGAATTGTCTGGTGACCGGTCAGCCGGATTGGGGCAGCATTGTCATCCGTTATGAAGGGCCGCAAATCGACCGCGAAAACCTGTTGAAATACCTGGTGTCGTTTCGCGAACACAACGAGTTCCATGAACAATGCGTGGAACGGGTGTTCGTCGACTTGATGCGCCACTGTCAGCCGGAAAAATTGACCGTCTATGCGCGCTATGTCCGACGGGGCGGACTCGACATCAATCCTTACCGTTCCAACTTCGAGACCGACTTCGATTTGCGGCGTCTGGTTCGCCAATGACGACACCTGTTTGACCCGCATCAAGAAGGTGTCTTCTTTTCCGTTAACTTCGGTGGTCTTCCCGTGACGCTTGGTGTAAAATTTTCGTCATGAAACACCCAAGTAACATTCCGCTTTTTGCAACGTCGCAAGAATCCTTGACCGTTTCCCATTTTATGCATCATGGGCTGGAAACCTGTCCGCCGGATATGAGCATCAAATCGGTGATTGGTCTCTTGAGCCAGAAAAACATCGGCTCCATCCTGGTCGAGGACAACGGTGAAATCGAAGGCATCTGGACGCGTACCGATTTGTTGCGTCTCGACGTCTCCAAACCGGAAGTGTTACAAGCCCCCATCGCGATGGTGATGAACACGCCGGTTTGGCGTGTTCATAAAGACGAGCTGGTGTCGTCCGCCACGTATCTGTTCCACAAGAAACACATCCATCATCTGCTGGTCGTCGATTGCGACGAACGTCCGGTGGGCGTTTTGGCGCAATCCGATCTGGTCAACGCCAAGGCCAGCGAACATTTTCTGGAAGGCGTCGCCATCCGTGAATTGCTGAGCGGGCACTTGCATTTCATTGATGCTCATGCCGGCCTCAACGAGGTATTGGCGATGATGGCGGAAAAAGACGTGGACGCCTTGGTGGTGCGCAAGGAAGATGAGCTCGGAATTGTCTCGATGCGGGATTTGCTGAAGTGTTTCGCGCTGTTGGAAAATTACGACGACCTGACGGTTAAGGACATCGCTTCCTGGCCGTTGATCAGTGTGTCTCACAATCAAAGTCTGTCGTATGTGCGCCATTTCATGATGGAGCGCAAGTTCCATCATATCGGCGTGGAAGACGACGACGGCACTTTGCTGGATTTAATCAGCTTTTCCGAACTGTTGCACCGTATCGAAGAAAACTTCCATTACCAGACCAGCATCAGCATCAAAGAGAAAGAACAGCGGGTATTGGAAGCGGAAACCCTGTATCGCGACTTGTTGAGCATGTCGATGCATGGTGTGCTGATTTATCAAAACGACCGCATCGCCTACGCCAACCATGAAGTCTATAACCTGTTGGGCTATCAGGAGTGCGATCTGATGGAAAAATCGCTGTTGGACCTGGTGCCGGAGGCCGAACGGGAAGCTTTTGCCTTGCGTTTGCGGGAAATGGAACATCACCATCCGGCCTACATCGAACAGAAATTGCTGTGTCACGACAATCGCCGGGTCTCGGTGGAACTGTCGCATAAACCGATTACCTATCACGCCGAACCGGCGCACCTAGTGGTGATGAACGATTTGAGTTTCCGGCATGAAACCGAGCGCTTCCAGATGCTGACCCGTTCGGTGTTCGACAATGCCGGGGAAGGCATTCTCGTCACCGACGCCCGTAACCGTTTCGTTCTGGTCAATCGTAAGTTCGAAGACATCACTGGCTACGACTTCAAGGATGTCGCAGGCAAAGACCCGTCGATGCTCAGTTCCGGTAAGCAAGCGGAAAATTTCTATCGCGAAATGTGGGCCTCGCTGAATGCCACCGGCACCTGGCAGGGCGAAATCTGGAACCGTAAGAAAGACGGCACCATCTATCCGGAATGGTTGACCATCAACGCGGTGAAAAACAAAACCGGCGAAGTGATGCATTACGTGGGTCTGATGAACGATTTGAGCCAGCAAAAAGCCACCGAGCAGGAAATCAACCGTCTGTCGTTTTACGACATTCTGACCGGCTTGCCGAATGTGTCGCTGTTCAAAAACCGCTTGCAGCAGTCGATCAAAAAGTCCTCTCGCGAATCTCAGAAGGTCGCATTGTTGATTGTGGACATCGCCCGTTTCAAGATGTTCAACGATGCCGTGGGTTACGAATATGGCGACCAATTACTGAAAGCCGTGGCACAACGTTTGAACCAACTGCTGGATTCGGAAGATTCTGTGGCGCGTTTGGGGGCGGATAACTTCCTGATTCTGATGGAAGACATCCAGCATAAAAACGAAACCGCCGAATTCGCCGAGCAGTTGATTGAAGCTTTTCTGGAACCGTTTAGCATTGACGGTCAGGATCATGTGCTCGACGTCAAAATCGGTATCGCCTTGTCGTCTCTGGACGGCGACGAAGCCTTGGATTTGATGAAATCCGCCGACGAAGCCTTGTTTGAAGCCAAGAAATTGCCGCACAGCGGTTACGCTTTCCATTCCTCGGAACTGACCACCACCACCTCGGAATACTTCTTTTACGAAAAAGCGTTGCGTCAGGGCATTGAAAACAAAGAGCTGATTACCTATTTCCAACCGCAAATCTGCTTGAAAGCCAATCGGGTGATCGGGGCCGAAGCGCTGGTGCGTTGGTTGCATCCGGAAATGGGCGTGGTGCCCCCAAGCAAGTTTATCGGCATCAGCGAATCCACTGGCTTGATTATTCCATTGGGACGCGAGATTCTCGCCCAGGCCTGCCGCCACTGGCAGGCCTGGCAAAAACAGGGATTCGAGTTGGAGCGCATATCGGTGAACGTTTCCACCATCCAGTTGATGCATCAGGACTTTGTGTCTTCGGTGGCCGAGGTACTGGCGGAAACCGGCATCAACCCCGCGGTGCTGGAACTGGAAGTGACCGAAAGCTTCCTGTTGCAAAACGAGCAACAGGGCATTGAAGTTCTCTACGCTTTGAAGGAATTGGGTGTCGCCTTGTCGATGGACGATTTCGGGACAGGTTTCTCGTCCTTGTCCTATTTGAAGAAACTGCCGTTGGACCAGTTGAAAATCGACCAGTCTTTCGTGCAGTCGCTGCCCGACGATGCCGAAGACCTGGCCATTGTCGAAGCCATTATCGCGGTCGGAAAAGCCGTCGGGGTGGAAGTCATCGCCGAGGGCGTCGAAACCGAGTTGCAGGCCAAATTCCTGCACGACAAAGGCTGCTTGCTGGCGCAAGGCTTCGGCTTCAGTCGGCCGTTGCCGCCGGAAGAATTCCTCGGCTGGTGCCGTTCATTCAACCAGATGGATTGATTTCCGTCGAATCCATGCTTCTCCAAAATTTTCCGATTTTTCCCGGCCGTCGTTTTACAATGATGTTTTTGATTTTTTCGATAGTGAGCGCATCATGGCATTTTCCAAGCAGGAAACGACGCAGTTATTGGCCTTGAAAGGTGTGGGGCCCACGGTTATCCAACGCTTGGAAGAAATCGGTATTGATTCCTTTGACGTTTTGCGAACCTACAGTGTGGATGAGGTGGTTGAAACCGTCGCGGACAAGTTGAGAACCTCTTGTTGGAAAAACAGTCCGCAAGCACGCGCTGCTGTGGCCGCCGCCATTGAGCTGGCCGGGCAGGAGTCGCATGTTTAATCAGGCCTGGTCGAATTTCCGCCAACAGTTGAGCGCCAAACTGAAACCGGTTTGGGAAGGCTCCCTGTACCAGTGGATGCTCGGCAGTTTCGTGGTGGTGAGTTTGCCGTTGATGTTTGCGATAGTGTACGCCTTGGTGTCGATGGACAGTTACTCGAAACAGGCGCATAAAACCGTATTTCAGACGGTGATGGTCACGGAAAACAGTCGCTTGATTCTGGAACGTCTGGTGTCGATGGAACGCAGTATCCGCCAATATCAGGTGTTGAAAGAAACCTCGCTGCTGGATGCCTTTCTGACCCATCATCAAAAGTTCATCAGTCTGGTGGATGCGTCCAAACCCTACGACATCGATTCCGATTTGGCGAAGAAACTGAACCAGTTGAAGCAGCTGGAAATGGAACTGTTCGAGTCGGTGTACAACCGCGCTTTTTTCGAACAAAAACCGGTGCTGGCGGAAGACGTCGGTCAGTTTGAGATACTGACCAATCAGGCCAAGCAAATCATCGAAATGGGGTCGCGCCAGCAATCGCTCGAGGTGCAGGCCTTGTCGGAATACGAAGCGTCGGTGCGCGAACGGGTGTTTTACATCGTGCTGGCCAGCGGCTTGTTGGCGTTTTTGTTGAGCGTGGTGTTCGTGCATTTCATCACCAAGCCGATTCGCAAGACTGGTTCGGTGATTCGCCGTTTGGTGAAGGACGATTTTGAAACGCCCATCGAGATTTCCGCCGGGCCGCGCGATGTGCGCGAACTGGGCGCCAATCTGGAAGGTTTGCGGCAGGAATTGAAGCACCTCGAAAATGAGAAACAGCAGTTCATCCGCAACATCTCCCATGAACTGAAAACACCGCTGGCCACGTTGAAAGAAGGCACGGACTTGCTGTCGGAGGAACTGATCGGCTCCCTGACGTCGGAGCAGAAAGAAGTGGTGCAACTGATGCAGGTCGGTAACTTCAATATCATGAACCTGGTCGCCAACCTGTTGGAATACCAGAAAGCGGTGTCGATTCAATCCCGGCTTGATTTGGGCGACGTGGATGTGTCCAAACTGGTGGCACAACTGGTCGCCGATTATCAATTGTTGGTGCAGAACAAGGGCGTTGTCTTGGATGTGGCGGTGCCAAGGTTTAAAATTGTGGCGGACGCCGCCAAGTTGAAGATGATTTTGAGTAACTTCCTGTCCAACGCCATCAAGTTTTCCGGGTCGGGCGACCACATTGGTTTGTCGGTGACACGCACCGATACTGGATTGCGTTTTCTGGTGGAAGATCAGGGCCCGGGCATTCCGGAAGAATTGCATAAAGCGATTTTCGAAGACTTTTTCCAAGGCGACGTTCAGCCCGGCTCGACCATGAAAGGCACCGGGCTTGGATTAGCCATTGTCGGTTATTATGTGGAAAAGCACGGTGGCGAAATTCAGTTGTTGCCGCCGAATGAACATTATTCTGGAGCGCGTATTGCTTTGGATTTACCTGTGGAGCCAGTGAAATGAAATTCATCGCCATAATCGGATTGGGCTTTGCCCTGTTGACGGGATGCAGTGCTTTTTCCCCCAAGCATTCCGGGCCGTCGGACAAGATGCAGTTTCCGCTGGCGTTTCCTGAAGATCGGGATCAGGTCAGCGAACCGTTGTTTTGCAGCCTGACCGATAAAGAAGCGGTGCGGCTGCTGAAACAAGGCGCCTATTATTGCAACCTGGAAGGCGAACACCGTCAACGGGTCTGCCATAGCCTGGCGCAACAATACCGTGAAAAACAGGTCTGGCAAGCCGGGTGGCTGCTGGCGTACAGTTTTTCCGACAAAAAAAGCTGCATCACCCATAAGGAGCGGTTGGCGATTCTGAACGATTTGAACCAACGCCCGGCACAAAACCAAAACAGTCTGTTGACGTGGCTCAACGAAAGCCAGGAGCAGACACTGGAAGTCATCGACACGTTGAAAGCCAACCAGGATGTATTGGAACACAAAATAGAAGCTCAACATCATGAGCTCGAGGAACTGCGGAAGGAAAACGCTGTGCTGAAATCGCAAATTCAAGCACTGAAATCAATCGAAAAAACCTTAAATAAAAGGATAGACGATGAGCGTTGACTCGGAAGCAACGCCCGATTTTAACGGGCAACGATTATTATTGGTGGACGATGATGCCAGCTTGCTGACGTTGTTGTCCATCCGCTTGCGGTCTTTGGGGCTGGAAGTGGAAACCGTCAGCAGTGGGGCCGAAGCCTTGGCCAAACTGCCCACCTTTAACCCGCACCTGGTACTCACCGATTTGCGGATGGCCGAAATGGACGGTTTGGCGCTGTACGAACAAATTCACCTACATTATCCCACGCTGCCGGTCATTATCATGACCGCGCACGGCACCATCCAGGAAGCGGTGGACGCCACCAGCCGTGGGGTGTTCGGATTCATTACCAAACCGATTGACCACGTTGAGCTGAATGAAAAAATTCGTCAGGCCTTGAACATTCATACCCCGGTCGGGTCCGGTGACGAACAAGCCAAATGGCGCAAGAACATTATCGGCCAAAGCCACGTCATTGAAGCGCTGTTGCAGGATTTGTATCACGTCGCCCAGAGTGACATCAGTGTGTACATTCAAGGTGAAAGCGGTACGGGGAAGGAGTTGATTGCTCAAGCCATCCACGCCGCCAGCCCGCGGCGCAAAAAACCGTTTATCGCGGTCAACTGTAGCGCCATCCCGGAAGACTTGCTGGAGTCGGAGTTGTTCGGCCATAAGCGAGGGGCGTTTTCCGGTGCCATCGAAAACCGCAAAGGCTTATTCGAGCTGGCGCACGGCGGCGTTCTGTTTCTGGATGAAATCGGCGATATGTCCCCGGCGTTTCAGGTCAAGCTGCTGCGCGCCTTGCAGGAAGGCGAAATCCGTCCGGTGGGTGAGAGCAAAACCGTTTCGATTGATGTGCGGGTGGTGTCGGCCAGTCATAAGGATTTGAAGCAACTGGTGGAGGAAAAGCAATTCCGGCTGGATTTGTATTACCGCTTGAACATCGTCACCTTACGATTACCGAGTTTGACCGACCGGCCGGAAGACATTCCGCTGCTAGCAAACCACTTTATCGCGCAACAGAAGACGAAAGCCAAGAAGTTATCCAACGAAGCGATGGAAATGCTGCTGGGGTACGATTGGCCGGGGAACATCCGGGAGCTGAAAAACGTCATCGAACAGGCCTGCACTTTTGCGACGGCGCCGTTGATTCCGGCGAGTCTGATTGAAAAGGCCCTGCAACAGAAAAACCTGTCGATGATGTCATTCAATGAAGCCAAACAGAACTTCGAGCGGGATTACCTCATTCGTTTGCTGAAACTGGTCAACGGCAATGTCACTCATGCGGCGCGGATTGCGCAACGCAATCGCACCGAGTTTTATCGTTTGTTGGAACGCCACCAGTTGAAACCGGCGGAATTCAAGAAAAAATCCTCGTAGTCTTATTTCTGTCGCTGTCCGGCGACAGAATCAAAAAACCTGTCAAATCAGCGAATTATCGTTCAGTTCAATCTATCGATTCCGGAACGTTTTTATCAGGTGTCGCCATTCGGCAACAGTTTTTCAATCCTTTCAAAAATAATGCGGCCTTTAAGCGAAAAATATTTTTCTTGAGATGTCATGCACTTAGGGTTCACGCGATCTAGCGCTTTGTTGTCATGCCAGAACAATGCGTATTTTTCGGGGGATTTGGAATGTTCCAAACTGAAAAGTGTCGGGATATGCATACAAAAAAACGCTGTTTTCGGCCGATTTGAAGTCTGGGTTTTCAAAAAACAATTTTTGGTTGAAAAATATCTTTTATATCAATAGGTTATTTTATTTTTAAAAGTTGGCACAGCCGATGCTGTATAGACCTCGAAAGCAATCATCATGCGGTCGAATTGGGGGAGTTCATTCGGTCGCCTTTTGATTGTTTCACTTAATTTTTAAAAGGAGTAATCAAATGAAAAAATTTAGACTGATCACAGCATTTTTGGCTTCTATCGGTATGGCAGGCGTTGCGATGGGTGAATCGCAAGTGGATCAACTTTGGTCTGATTTGAACGCCGACAAAAATGACGCGCTGAGCGCAGACGAAGCGAAAGCGTCTGACCAGGTTCAAGCGCAATGGAGCTTGTTGGATGTCGACCAAGACGGCCAATTGAGCTACAAAGAGTTTTCAATGATCGATTTGACGAAGTAATCGATTCATTCTTATCTCCTAAGTTTTAGTTTTCGAGGCTTCGGTTGAAGCCTCTTGTAAAAGTTCCTTCTAGTTAGTTCCTCAGGGTTTGAGGGCCGTCCAGGCCCTCCTTTTTATTTCCCTCATCCAAATTTTTTGAATTTCCGTTTCCCGAAAACCACCAGGCCTGGTGAATCTTACTATTCAGGTATTTTGCATTTCCTGTTTGATTCTGTCGATAAATGCGCCGATATAGGCTTTATTTTCCGCATCTGCATGAATGGCGGCGTAGAGTTTCGACCACAAACCTTGCGTGCCGAGCCGAAGGGTCGGTAAATGCTGGAATTCCGGTAAGGTCGCCAGCAACCATTTTGGCAGGACACACACACCTTTACGGCTTTCCACCAATTGCAGCATCATCAACGTCATTTCTGATAAACGTTCGTTCGGTGAAATGTCCGCCGGCATCAGAAAATGTTTGAATACATCCAGCTTTTCTTTCGGCACCGGATAATGAATCAGGGTTTCGTGTTTCAAATCCTGCGGGGTAATCCAGTCGGATTCCGCCAGCGGGTGCCCGGCGGCGGTTACCAGAACGGATTCGTAACTGAATAATTCCTTGTAGATCACACCGCTCAATTCGATTGGGTCGGAGGTGATGACCAAATCCAGCTTCTGGCGTTGCAGGTTGGAGAGCGCCTGATTGTTCGCCGCGCCGGACAAGCTGTTGACCACGTCCATGTCCACACCCTGCCAGGCCTGTTGATAACTGCGCATCACCGGCAGCAGCCATTCAAAACAGGTGTGGCATTCCACGCCGATGAACAAACGCCCCTGCTCGCCCGCCTCGAAACTTTTCAGCGCCATCTCGGTTTGTTCCAGCTTGGGCACGATTTCCTGAGCGGTTTTCAGCAGCATTTTACCGGCGGGGGTGAATCGAATCGGCGAGCTTTTGCGCTCGAACAGCTTCAAGCCGAGACTGTGCTCCAGTTGTTTGATTTGATGCGACAGCGCCGATTGCGTCATGCATAAGGTCTGAGCAGCCAGGCTGACGCTGTTGTGTTGTTGCAGTGCCAGCAGGGTTTTGAGGTGGCGAACGTCAATCATTATTAATAATTCTCATATATTTCTGAATATTATTCGTTTGTTTTCATGTTTTGAGGATTCTATCATTGTTTTCGTACAAATAGAAACATATCGAATTTAGAGGAAACGACTATGACACTCCATAACTTAGGCTACCCGCGTATCGGCGATAAACGGGAATTGAAATTCGCATTGGAAACTTACTGGAAAGGCGAGCAAAGCGAGGCCGAACTGGCCGCCGTGGCGAAAGACATTCGCCGTCGCAACTGGCAAACCCAGTTGGACGCGGGCGTGAATTTGTTGCCCGCCAACGATTTCGCTTATTACGACCAGTTCCTGAACATGAGCACCTTGCTGGGCGTGATTCCAAAACGCTTCCGTCAAGAACACTATGATTTGGAGGTGGCGTTTCGCATGGCGCGTGGCCGCGCACCGTCCGACGACGCGGCGGTGTGTTGCGCCGGGCATGCGGGTCACGAACATTCGGAACCAGTTTCTAAAACCACGTCCAAAGCAGATTACGCCGGGGCGATGAAAAAATGGTTCGACACCAATTACCATTACATTGTGCCGGAACTGGAAGACGATACCGCCTTTGCCCTGACCGACACGCGTTTGTTTGACGAAGTGGCGGAAGCCATTGAGGTGGCAGGCCTGGCGAAAAACGTCAAACCCGTATTGGTCGGCCCGGTTACGTATTTGTATCTGGCCGAGAACAAAGGCACGGCGATTCCGAAGCTGAGCCGCTTGCCGGAGTTGCTGGCGGTGTATGGCGAAATCTTGCAACGTCTGGCCGACCAAGGCATTGAATGGGTGCAAATCGACGAACCGATTCTGGTGCTGGAACTGGCCGACGAATGGCAACATGCGTTCCAACAAGCTTATGACGCTTTGAGTCAGTCGTCGAGTCAAGCGCCGCTTAAATTGCTGTTGGCGACCTACTTTGAAACGCTGGGTGATAACCTGTCGTTGGCGTGTGACTTGCCGGTGGCCGGATTACATTACGATGGCCTGCGCGGTGCGAAACAGTTAAACGACGTGGTGGCGCAGTATCCGGCGGACAAAGTGCTGTCCATCGGATTGGTGGACGGGCGCAATATCTGGAAAACCGATGTCACCGACGCGATTGCACAGCTTCAGGACGCCAAAGCCAAATTCGGCGATAACCTGTGGGTGGCACCAAGCTGTTCGTTATTGCACGTGCCGGTCAATCTGGAGGTGGAAGAAACGCTTAATCCTGAATTGAAAAACTACCTCGCCTTCGCCAAACAAAAACTGGCGGAAATCAAACTGTTGGCGGATGCTTTAAACGGCCAGGTTGATGAAAAAGCGTTGGCCGCGAACGCTCAAGCCATTGCCGATAAGCAACAGTCCAAACTGATTCACAATGCCGACGTGCAAGCGCGAATCGCTAAATTGGACCAGGTCGCCTTGGATCGCGCCGCGCCTTATGCTGAGCGTGCCGCCGTTCAGAAGCCCAAGTTCGATTTGCCATTGTTCCCGACCACGACAATCGGTTCTTTCCCGCAAACGCAGGCCATTCGCCAGACCCGTCTGAAATTCAAAAAAGGCGAGATGTCCGAAGCGCAATACATTGACGCCATGCAAGCGGAAATTCGTGATGTGTGTGAACGTCAGGAACGCATCGGCATCGACGTTTTCGTGCACGGTGAGCCGGAACGTAATGACATGGTGGAATACTTCGGTGAGCAATTGGACGGTTTCGCCTTTACCCAATTCGGCTGGGTGCAATCTTACGGTTCGCGTTGCGTGAAACCGCCGATTATTTTCGGGGATGTTTCGCGCCCGAAACCGATGACGGTTTTTTGGTCGCAATACGCGCAAAGTCAAACCGACAAAACCATGAAAGGCATGCTCACCGGCGCAGTCACCGTGTTGCAATGGTCGTTCGTGCGTAACGATCAAACCCGCGAAGCCACCTGTAACCAGATTGCCTTAGCCTTGCGCGATGAAGTGCTGGATTTGGAAACCGCCGGTATTCACATGATTCAAATCGACGAAGCGGCGTTGCGCGAAGGCTTGCCGTTGAAAAAATCGGATTGGACGGATTATCTGCGTTGGGCGGTGAACAGCTTCCGCATGACGACTTCCGGCGTGCAGAACGACACCCAGATTCACACCCACATGTGTTATTCCGAGTTCAACGATATTATCGAAGCGGTGGTGAAAATGGATGCCGATGTCATCACCATCGAAACCTCCAAATCGCAGATGAAACTGCTGGACGCCTTTGTGGATTTCCAATACCCGAACGAAATCGGGCCGGGCGTGTACGACATCCATTCGCCGAATATTCCGACCGTGGAACAGATGGTGGATTTGATTCAAAAAGCGGCGGAAAACATTCCGGCGGAACGCCTGTGGGTGAACCCGGATTGCGGTTTGAAAACCCGAGGTTGGCAAGAAACCGAACCGGCGCTGACGAATATGGTCGAAGCCGCGAAAGTTTTACGGAAACAATTTGAAGCGCAGATTAAAAGTGCTTAATTGGGTTTTAGGGAACCTTTCTTAAATCAATAAAAACCACCAGGCCTGGTGGTTTTTTATACAAAGTCAGCTTTTTTTATTTAGCGTACTAATCACTTGTTGAACAAAGCTGATAGCTAAATCTTCTAGCCTTACCACAAAGTTCTTTTTTCCTTGAAAATCTCTAACACCTAATACATTCTTCATTTTGATTTCAAAATGCTTTACTTCATCTCCAATGCTTTTATCCAGTACAGAGTATGGCTCTCCGAATTCCTTTTCTTTTAATAGTTGGGAATAGGTTATTTCAGAGTTTTCTATTTTTACTTTATTTCTCGGATAGACCGCTTTGATTAATACGGAATCGTCTTTTCCAATACCATCAAGCATCGTTAACAATTTTGTTGTTTGTCCTCTGGCTTTTCCTTGGGATATTTCAACTTTATAAAGGCAAGTGATGGTTCTTCTTTCAAAATCAAAAGTAACGTCAAAAGTATTTTTTTGTTGGAGTCAATCATGAATGTAGACGTAACGCATCGGTCAGCATGAATCATGTCCGATATTTCTTCATACCGGTCTTTTTTGGTTACCAGCTCGATTAAATAATTGGATTTGTCTGTGAGGCATAGTCCCAAATCCTTTTCTTCTTGAGAGTAAGACGTCACAGCTTTTTCTACGGTATTGGAAGACAGTTTTTTCGATTTATCATGAACGTGAATGTTTTCGGCAGCTTCCTTCCAATGTTCTCCCATGTCCGTGTAATGGGATATGTTTTTGTGGCAATCCATATAACGTCTAAATTCGGATAGTAAATAGACATGGTCTTCATCTTCAACCATTTCATTTCTTACTAAGTAAAGAGCCATTACTTTTATATAGGCCCATGACCAGTGGAATAGCTTGATTTTCTTTTTTGTCGTAACCGGAGAATCAAAAGGTGTTGGAACAAGTTGGTTTGAAATCGTGATGATATTTTCAACGCCCTTGTCTTTCGCAAAATCAATGTATCTATCTATTTGAGTTTGTTCTATTTGTTTATGGCCGACCTTAGATTCGATAAATGCAGCCCATTCAATAACAGGAGTTCTGAGTCCGCTTGTGATAACAACTAAACCATCGGGTCTAGTTTTCAAATCTTCGCTGGGAAGTTCTGTATATACGTGTAGCTTTGAGGTTTTACCATTAATTTTGTTTGCACCGATGTTTGATAGTAAGTATTGTCGAAACTCTTTTACGGCGCTTAAAGAGGCTAAAAAGATGGATGTTGTTGCTCCTTCTTTATCTGGAGCCCCTGTTGGAAATAATTTAGCTTTTCTATTTTCTAGCTCTTCACTGGAGATTTTGAAAACTTCATGTAAGTCTTCAAAGTTTGTTACACCGCATTTAATCGCCTTTATCACAATAAAAACCTCGAAATAATACGTAGTCTGTTTTTAAAGAATAAAGAGGCTGCCGCTAAAATACAATTAAAAATAGTTATTGGTGTATTAGTACTAAAATAATTTCAGTGGCGGTGAGAGTTGATAAAACCACCAGGCCTGGTGGTTTTTTATCCGAGTTTTGCGGAAATAATCTGCTTCCGATACTTCTGCGGCGTGATTCTAGCAATCTGTTTGAATTCGCGTGTCATGTGGGCTTGGTCGGCGAAGCCGTGCATTAGGGCGAGTTCGGCCAGATCGATGTCGGGGGTTTGTTTTAGGGTTTTCTGGGTGCTTTGAATGCGTTTGATGCGCTGGAATTGTTTGGGCGTCATGCCGAGCAGTTGGCGGAATTGCCGTTCGATTTGGCGTTGCCCGATGGGCAAGTCGGCCGGGTTTTCGGATTGGCGCATCCAGTTCAATACCGGTCGCCAGGCCGGGGCGATTTTATCGGAAAAGGGTAAGTCTTTGTCGAGCCATTGATACAGGCGAATGAGTCGGGAAAAATGGCTGGGCGAGTCGGTCATGCGGCGGGTGAGTTGGTGTAAGTTGGCGGGCAGTTCCGAGTCTTGCAGGGCGAAAGGTTGTTCGTAATGCTCATTGAAGACGCCGAAGCTGATGCCGGGGTGAAAACGGATGCCGGTCAATTGCGTGCCCGGCGGCCAGGTCATGGAGTGGGCGTGTTTTTCGACGGGCAGTAAGATGACTTTTTCCGAGTAGAAGTGGTCGTCCAGATACACCGCTTCGGTGAGGTTGAACAGAATGCCACTGCACGCGTCCACCTGCAGCCATTTTGTCAGGTCGGAACGGTTGGTTTTGGAAACCGTCAGCGACCAGATGGCTTGCACATAAGGCGACAGTTTTCCCTGCGGTTTAAATAACCGCAGGGAAAAGGTGCCGTCCTGCAAACGATGAAGGTTATTTTCGCGGTTGATAGCGTCCCACCTCGGGTTTGAAGACTTTGACAATGCGATTCCAACTGTTGATGGCGTTAATCGCTAGGGTCAAATCTACCAGACTTTGCGGCCCGAAACCATCCAAGGCGTGTTGGTAGGCCTCCTCGTCAATCGGCTGGCCCGAGGTGACTCGTTCCGCCCAGCCCAAAGCGGCGCGTTCGGCGTCGGAATACATCGGCATATCCCGCCAGGCACTGAGGCCGTAAATGCGTTCCGCGGTTTCGCCCATCGACAGGGCATCTTTGCTGTGCATATCGATGCAAAACGCGCATTGGTTGATTTGCGAGACGCGCAGTTTGACCAATTCCCAGGTGCGGACGGGCACGGTGTCGCTTTGTTGGAATTGGTGGCGCAGGTAAGCTTCCTGCTGGTGCAGGATTTTAATCGCTTCCGGTGAAATGGCGGCGTAATCGATTCGTTTTGTCATGTTGACCTCCTGTGGTTGTGTCAGGAGTCATGTTAGAAAAGGGCGCGGCAAAAGGATTGAAGAAAATCGACATCCCGTCGGTTTTGTTTATTTTGAATCGGTTTGATAATGCGTTATTGGACTGGTTATTGAGTTGGTCATTGGGCGGGAAAGACCGGTAATTTCGGTATTACAAAAGCGGCGCTGGCTGGCGCCGCCGCTTCATAAGGCGTTATTCGCCATTCTCCGATTTGGAAGCGCCTTCGTCCAACTCCGGGTGCTTTTTCATGACCTTTTTGAGTTCTTTCTGATAGGCCTTGAGCGATTGAGACAAGGCCGGGTTTTCTTTGGCATAGCTTTGCATAGACGCGGTGTATGGGTCTTTATCAGATCCTTTCGCGGCCATGGCGCCGGTGCTGATAAACGCGGTTCCGGCCAGAGCGGCCAGCATCAGTGTGATGGATTTTTTCATCGTAAACTCCTTGTTATTTAGGTTCCTTAGGGGAAATAAATCGGAGGATAAATGCATCAGGTGATCCCGATTAATATTTAGCGTATGGAAATAAGAACCGAGTTTCAAGGGCAAGACGCCATTTCAAACGTTTTGTCAGGCTTTGCGACGTTTGAAGGGCTGGTTAGAAGGATTTGATTTGGATGTCGTGCTGGCTCTCGGGCCCCCAGAGCGCGGCGACTTGCTTTTGGAACAGCGGTAAATCGCGGTTGCTCCAGAATTCGGCGGAAGCCGCTTGCGTGGTTGGCTCAACCGGTTTCGCAAGGAGGTCTTCGGCTTCCAGACGGCGGGCGACTTCTTTGGCGACGGCGGTTTCGGTGCTGATAACGGAAACGCCCAGGCCTGCCACTTGTTTGATAATGGGCGCAAGGTGGGCGAAGTGGGTGCAGCCGAGGATAATGGTGTCTGCGCCTTTTTCAAGCAAGGGATGCACATAATCTTCCACGGCTTGCACGGCGTCTTGACCGCTGAGTTGCAGAGATTCTACCAGCCGCACGAGTTTCGGGCAGGGTTGGATTTCCATCTGCACGTTTCCGGCGACGCGTTTGGCCAGTTGGTTGAAGGCATCGCTGGTGAGGGTTTTTTCCGTGGCGAGCACGCCGATGACGCCGGTTTGGGTGTGAATGGCGGCGGGCTTGACGCCGGGTTCCACGCCGATAAACGGCACGGAATGGCGCTCGCGCAGGGTTTTGATGCTGACCATGGTGGCGGTGTTGCAGGCCACGACAATGGCTTTGGCGTTTTGCGCCAGCAGAAAATTGGTGACGGCCAGCGAGCGTTGCAGAATGTAGTCTTCGGTTTTTTCGCCGTAAGGTGTGTGCAAGGTGTCGGCGACATAGACGATGTTTTCGTTGGGGAGCAGTGCGCGGATTTGACGGGCAATGGGCAGGCCGCCGATGCCGGAATCGAATACGCCGATGGGTCTGGATGTTGTCATATCGTTTTTCGGGTTCAGAAACGTCTTGCCGACTGTGTGGCCGGTTGTGCGAAGCCTTATTGTAATCCATTCCCGCGAGATTGCACTCGGCAATTGTGCGGGCGAATCCTAATTTTTGCGTAAAGATGCTAGAATGGGGACGCAAATTTTCAAATAGACGCCCGTGTACGCTGGTACGCTCGGGCGATTCAAAACTGTTTCAAAGCCGTTCATAGGCTGGGCTATTTGGGCCTGTCTTCCGGGTGTTCGTCAAGCGGATGCCTGTCTGGTGTGTTTTCCATTGTCGCGGTCAGCGCGGTGATTTTATGGCGCCTTTGAATCCGGCAAACAACAAAAAGGACAATGGGATGAAGTGGGCAAGTTTTAAGCGTTTCGGCTCGCCGTGGTTTTACGGTTATGGTTTTCAGGGCATCGTGGTATTGGGGATTGTGCCGATTCTGATGCCGTTGATTGTGTCGGAACACACGGGGGCGTCCACAGCCGGGCTGGTGGTGGCGAGCTTTTACGTGGGGCAATTGCTCGGGCCTTTGGTGGGGATGTTGAGCGACCGATTTGCCTTGCACAAGCCGTTGTATTTGTCCGGGTTTGTGTTGCTGGGCGGGGCGCTGGTGTTTTTCCCGTATGTGCAGGACACCAGCTTTTGGTTGATTCTGGCCTTTTTGCAAGGCTTCGGGTCGGTGGCATCGAACACGGTGGCGGGGATTTTCATTGTCGAGCGTTATGAAAAGTCGGAATGGGACGAGCGCATCGGCGTGATGCAAACGCTTTACGGTGTCGGGCAGGCGATTGGCTTGGCTGCGGCGGCGGTGTTGTTCCCGGAACCGGCGGTGGCGTATCTGCTGGCGGCGGCCTTGATGATTCCTGGCATGCTGGTGGGGTATGCGTCGCTTCCGTCGATGCGTAAACAGCAGGCTCATTCCAGATTGCGCGGTGAATTCGAGCATAAACGCCATTTGCCGTTTCGTTCGCCGATGGTGTTGTTGAGCAAACTGGAGTTGTCGTTTCATCAGGCGATTTTGAAAATCCCGGCGTTGTTGACGTCGCGTTTCGGCTTGTTCATTGTCGGTTGGTTTTTCATTATGCTCGGTAATTGGTTGCTGTATAACCTGTATCCGCTGTTGATGCGCTCGGTGTTCGATATGGATGCGGATGTGTCGTCGGTTTACAATGCGTTGGGCGCGATTATCGGCATTTTCCTGTATGCGCCGGCGGGGATGTTGGGTGAGAAAATCGGCGATGGTAAAGTGGTGTTGGCGGGTATTCTCGCCAGTTTGCTGGCGGTCGGATTGATGGCGTTTTTCGCCTATTTCAATTTCCACGGTTTGGCGTTTTTCATCGGCGGTTTGGCGTTTGTGTTGATTCCGGCGTCCTGGTCGCCGTTGATTGTGGGCGGCACTTCCTGGAGTGCGGAACTCAGTTCTTTGTCGCAAGGCGAGGCGCTGGGGATTTTCAATTCCACTACCGCGTTGGCGTGTGTGATTTCCGCGCTGGGGGCCGGTTACATTGCCGAGTTTGTGGGCTACAAAGCGATTCTGCTGGTGTCGCTGGCGTTTACGGTATTGTCGCTGTTTGTGATTCTGCGTGTCATGGCGACGGACGCGGCACCGACGGAAACGGAAGCATCCGTCACCAAAGCGCCTTAACCGATTCAAAACTTAAAACGTCAAGAATCCCGAAAATGCCCAGGCCTGGTGGTTTTCGGGAAATAAATCTGCCACGTCGGGGAGTAAAAACCTTATACTCTAGGCTTCGCATTTAACTCCCAAGCCAATCCGAACGATGAACGACGATCTTTACCAGACATTATTGGAATCCACCAAGGCGATTCCGTGGCAGATTGACTGGCCAACCCTGACGTTTTCCTATATCGGCCCGCAAATTGAAACCCTGCTGGGCTGGCCCCAGAACAGTTGGAAGTCGATTGACGATTGGGTGGAACGCATGCATCCGGACGACCGTGAGCGTGTGGTGAATTTCTGCGTGTCGCAATCCAAAAGCGGTATCGACCATGAAGCCGATTATCGCGCCCTGACCCAAAACGGTGATTATATTTGGATTCGCGATGTGGTGCATGTGGTGCGCAAGGACGACGGCGAGGTGGAATCGCTGGTGGGCTTTATGTTCGATATCACCGAACGCAAGCAAAACGAAGAAGCCTTGAAAGAGTTGAACCGCGAATTGGAACGGATGTCGTTTCTGGACGGGCTGACCCATGTGCCGAACCGCCGCCGCTTCGACCGAAAGCTGGATGACGCCTGGGCGGAAGCCGGTCGTACGCAAACACCGGTGTCGATGATTCTGTTGGATATTGATGCTTTCAAAGCTTATAACGACCATTACGGTCATTACAAAGGCGATGAGTGCCTGATTCAAGTGGCGAAGGCTTTGTCGGACGTGGTGGAATCGCCGGGCTTGCTGGCGCGTTACGGCGGCGAGGAGTTTGCCTTGTTGTTGCCTGGGACGGATGCCGTTCAGGCGAAAACTCTGGCGGAACGCTGCGCCGATGCGATTCAGGCTTTGGCCATTCCACATGTGGCGTCGCAAACCGCGCCGGTGGTGACGGTCAGTCAGGGGGTGGCGACGGTGACACCGGACGCGACCCTGGCGTCCTATTCCTTAATCGAAGCCGCCGACCAGTTTTTGTATGCGGCGAAAAAGGGTGGCCGAAACCGCATTGAATCGGCTCCGGCCGACTGACGCTTAACCGTCCGCCTCCAAATTTTTTCAAGTATCAAATATCACCAGGCCTGGTGATTTTTGCATGATGCCCGTTCAGTGCCCGGCTGGCAGGGGTTGGAAATTTATACACTTACTATCTGTATGATTTTGTACTAGAATGTGCGTACCTCTTCCAACCAGCTTCAGGACGTCCTATGGAACTCGATGCCGCGATTTTGTCCCGCATGCAATTCGCCTTGACGGTCAGTTTTCACATTCTTTTTCCCTCCATCACCATCGGTTTAGCCACCGCCATCGCCATTTGGGAAGGCCTGTGGCTGAAAACCCGCAATCCGGTGTATTTTCAATTGGCGAAATTCTGGATCAAACCTTTTGCCGTGACTTTCGGCATGGGCGTGGTCAGCGGCATTGTGCTATCGTTTGAATTCGGCACCAATTTTTCCGGCTTTTCCGAGAAGGTCGGCCCGGTGTTGGGGCCGTTGCTGGCCTATGAAGTGCTGACGGCATTTTTCCTGGAAGCCGGGTTTCTCGGGGTGATGCTGTTCGGTTGGCAGCGCGTCAGCGAGCGGATGCATTTTTTCGCCACGGTCATCGTCATGCTGGGCACCTGGTTGTCGGCGTTTTGGATTTTGTCGGCCAATTCCTGGATGCAAACCCCGGCGGGTTACGAGTTGGTGGATGGACACTTTCAGGTGCGCGATTGGTGGGAAGTGATTTTCAATCCGTCGATGCCGCACCGTGTGGCGCATATGTTGTTGGCGGCGATGCTGACGGCGTCGTTCATTATCATTGCGGTGAGTGCCTGGCATGTGTTGCGTGATCAGCAGGCGCAATGGGCCAAAAAAAGCTTGTCGATGGCGTTATGGGGCACGTTGGTGTTGGTGCCGTTACAGATTTTTGTCGGCGACGGTCACGGTTTGAACGTTAAGGAATATCAGCCGGTGAAACTGGCGGCGATTGAAGGGATTTGGCCGGAGCACGAACAGCCGTTGCCGTTGGTGTTGTTTGCCTGGCCGAATATGGAGGAAGAGCGTAACGATTACGAAGTGGCGATTCCGCATTTGGGCTCGTTGATTTTGACGCACACTCTGGATGGCGGCGCGCAGGGGTTGAAGTCGGTGCCGCCGGAAGACCGGCCGTATGTGCCGATTGTGTTTTTCTCGTTCCGGGTAATGGTCGGGATCGGTTTTCTGATGTTGTTCGTCAGTTTGTGGGCCTTGTGGTTACGCCGCAAGAGCCGTCTGTATGAAAATAAACCGTTTTTGACCGTGGCGCGCTGGATGTGGCCGGTGGGGTCGATTGCGACCTTGGCAGGCTGGTATGTGACCGAAACCGGGCGCCAGCCTTGGCTGGTGGAGGGCTTGGTGCGCACCATGGAGGTGGCGTCGCCTTTGCCGGCGGAAAAAGTTCTGTGGTCATTGAGCGTGTTTGTGGTGTTGTACGGAACCTTGTTGGTGGCGTATTTGTATTTCATGCGGAAACTGTTGCGTCAGGGCGCACCGTCGCTTGAGGCGTTGGAATCGCAATTGAACGCGCCGGAGTTGCCGGGCTATGCCAAGGCGCTGGTGAAACAGGTCGCCGACAAACCCACCGAAGGAGGAGCGCGATAATGGAACAGGAATTGGCGTTATTTTATTTTTTGCTGCTCGGCTTCGGCGTATTGATGTACGTGATTCTGGATGGCTTCGATTTGGGCTTGGGCGTGCTTTACCCTTGGTTTGACGGCGAGGGCGAACGTGATACGGTGATGCGTTCGATTTCGCACGTTTGGGACGGCAACGAAACCTGGTTGGTGTTTGGCGGCGTGGTGCTGTTTGCCGCTTTTCCGGCCGCCTATGCGCATTTGCTGTCTTCTTTGTATGTGCCGTTGGTGTTGATGCTCGTCGGGCTGATTCTGCGCGGGGTGGCGTTTGAATACCGTTTTAAGTCGGTGCGCTCCAAGCGGGTTTGGGATGCGGCCTTTTTCGGTGGTTCGACCTTGGCGGCCATGTGCCAGGGCATGGTGCTGGGCGCGGTGGTGCAAGGTGGCGAAATGGTCGGTGAGATGTTTGTGTTGCACTGGGTCACGCCGTTTACGATTTTCACCGGACTGTCGGTGGTGGCGGCCTATGCGTTATTGGCCAGTTGCTATCTGGTGTTGAAAACCCGTGGTGATCTGCTGGTGCGAGCGGCGCGATTGGGGCGTCGTTTGGTGGTGGTGATGATGGTGAGTTTGGTCATTGTCAGTTTGTGGATGCTGTACAGCAATGAGTGGGTACGCACCCGCTGGCTGGAAGGGTTGAATGCCTTGTATCTGTTGCCGATGCCGGTCTTGAGTGCGGTGTTCGGTTTTTGGTTGTATCGCGCTTTGGATGGCAATGAGTGCGGTGCACGGCCTTTCTGGCTGGCGGTGGGCTTATTCGTGATGGGGTTTGTCGGTTTGGTGGCCGGGCTTTTTCCATTCCTGCTACCGCATCAGATGACCTTGTGGGAATTGCATGCACCGGAAAGCAGTTTGTGGTTCACCCTGCCGGGCGTCTTGATTTTCTTACCGTTGGTGTTAGCCTATACGCTTTGGGGCTATCGCATCTTCGCGGGTAAGGTGGAAGATTTTGAAGAAGGCTACTGAGGCCAAGTCGAAATCGTCCTGGCGCTGGTTTGTTGGTTTGTACCTTGCCGGCGTGCTGGTGTTGCTATTGGTGACGCTGTTGCTGAAATGGGCTTTCGGTTTTTTGGTTGATTAAGTTTTATCGACGTGATCCTAAAATGGCCAGGCCTGGGCGTTTTCTCTATTTTGTTGTCGGCTTGGGTTTACGCCATCTGGCTGATGGTTTTGCGGAAGCGCATTAATGAAAATATGAACAGCGCGTTGCCGATGCAGAACAAGGCCAGAAACTGTGGCCAGACCACGTCGAATCCGGCGGCGCGGTACAAGATGGCCTGACTCAACTCCACAAAATGTGTGGTCGGAGCCATCAGCATGATGTTTTGAATGATTTCCGGCATGCTTTCACGCGGTGTCGTCCCGCCCGACAGGATTTGCAACGGCAAAAGAACCAATACGATCAGCATGCCAAATTGCGGCATGCTGCGGGCAATGGTGGCCAGAAAAATGCCCATGGAGGTCGTCGCGAACAGGTGCAGTAAAGCGCCCACTAGAAACAGTAAGGTCGACCCTTCTATGGGGACGTCCAATGCGCCACGCACCACCAGATTCAGGGATAAAAACGTCGATACGATCACCACCAGAGACATGGACCAGATTTTGGCGATCATGATTTCCGCCGGGGTGACGGGCATGACCAGCAAGTGTTCAATCGTGCCGTGTTCCCGTTCTCGAATCAAGGCCGCGCCGGTTAGCATAATCGACAGCATGGTGACGTTATTGATGATTTCCATAATGGCACCGAACCAGGAACCTTCGAGGTTGGGGTTGAAGCGCATTCGATTGACGATGGCGACTTGGCCGGCTTCATTGGTGCGATAGCCTTGTAAAAATTCCGAGACTTCCTGATTGATGATCTGTTGAATGTAATTGTTGCCGCTGAAAGATTGACTCATGCGGGTGGCGTCGATGTTCAACTGAATTTCGGTTTTTTTACCGGCGAGGATATCACGTTGGAAATTGGGTGGAATATTGATAACAAAGGTATAATGCCCGGAATCCAGCGCTCGGTCGATCTGGTTGATGGAGAGCTTGGCCGGTGTTTCGAATTTGGGCGGAAAAAACGCCGACACGATGCGTTGCGACAGTCGGGAATCGTCTTCGTCTACGACGGCGATCGGCGCCATATGCAGGGTATCGGGTTTGGCCGTGGCCGAGCTGTAAATGGCGAAAGTGAAGATGTACAGAATCAGTATCATCATGCCGGGGTCCCGATACAGGCTCCACAGTTCTTTGACGCCGAGACGGATAATGTTTTTAAGCGCTTGCATGGTTCAACGCTCCTGCTTTTTCAGTAGGACGATCGCCAAGGTCAGAATGACCGGAATGGCAATCATAATCGGCCAGAAAGACTGGTGTAAGTCGGGAAACCCGAGTGCCTTACTGAACGCGCCACGGCTGATTTCAAACATGTAGGTGGCCGGGTAGGTTTCACCGACGATTCGTCCGGCCCCTTCCATTGAATCCACCGGATTCAACAGTCCGGAAAATTGCACTGCCGGAATCATGGTGCCGATCATGGTCAGTACCATTGCGGCAATCTGGCTTTTGGTGAACGTCGAGGCGAATAGGCCGATTCCGGTGGCGACGATGTTGAATAAAACACCCGCTAATAATAACGCCAACACGCTCCCGGTAATGGGAACCTGAAAAGCGGTGACCGACAAAATCAATAATAAAATGAAATTGACTGTGGCTAAGACAATGTAGGGCAGTTGTTTGCCCAGGAGAAATTCGGTCCGAGTCACGGGAGTGACATAAAGATTGATGATGGACCCCAGTTCTTTTTCACGCACTACGGATAAGGCGGTGAGCATGGCTGGGAACATCAACATTAACAATGGAATGACGGCGGGAATCATGGCCGGCAGACTTTCCACATCGGGGTTATAACGGTAACGGGTCTCAATGGTGAAATTGCCCGCCTCGCGTTGACCTAAGTTCACCCTGGCCTGGTACGCCATCCAGTTTTGGTGCATGCCCTGCACATAACCGTTAATGGTTTCGGCGCGAGTGGGCATGGAGCCGTCTATCCAGGCCGCAATTTCAACATCACGACCGTGTTTGATGTTTCGTGCGAACCCGGGCGGAATTTCAATGGCGAGGGAGATTTCCCCTTTTCGCAAGCGTTTTTCCAAGTCTTGATAATCTTGAATCGGGGGCTTCTCGGTAAAATAGCGTGAACCGGACAGGTTGAGGGCGTAATTTTGGCTCAGTGTCGTTTGGTCTCGGTCCAGAATGGCATAATTCAAATCTTCCACGTCAAATGAAATCCCAAGGCCGAGTACCGTCATCAAGATGATGGAACCGAGCAGTGCCAGCGTCAGCCGAATCGGGTCGCGCGTGAGTTCCAGGGATTCGCGCCAGGAATAGCTGAAAGCTCTTTTTAAACTGAAGCCTTGAGGCTTCCGTGTAGTAGCGCTGGCGGAAAATGTTTCTTGCAGTGTTTGTTCCGGCGAGTCTGAGTTTGATGGGTCGGATTCTTTGAGGTATTGGATAAAGGCCTGTTCCAGTGAGTCCGCTTGTTTGGATTGCACGATGTTTGCCGGGGTGTCGCTGATGAGGACATTGCCGGCATGCATGAGCGAAATACGATCACACCGTTCGGCTTCATTCATAAAATGGGTGGAAATGAAAATGGT
The DNA here is from genome assembly GCF_003991075.1 of Thiomicrospira sp. S5. Taxonomy (NCBI): domain Bacteria; kingdom Pseudomonadati; phylum Pseudomonadota; class Gammaproteobacteria; order Thiotrichales; family Piscirickettsiaceae; genus Thiomicrospira; species Thiomicrospira sp. S5. Next base: position 196,255 of record NZ_CP014470.1, read on the forward strand.
CACTTTATCGTTGCGAGCCAGTTCAATCATCAGTCGCCAGAAGTTATCGCGAGCCACGGGGTCGACGCCGGAAGTTGGCTCGTCAAGAATCAGCAACTCGGGTTTATGCACCATGGCCACGGCCAGGGAAAGGCGTTGTTTGACGCCCAGCGGCAAACTGTTCGGCAAACTGTCGATCACGTGCTGCAAGTTGAAACGCTCGACCATTTCGTCGACGCGTGCCGGGATGTCCGCCTCCGGCACACCGAACAACCTAGCGTGCAACACCAGGTTTTGGTGTACGGTCAGCTCGGTGTAAAGGGAAAAGGCTTGCGACATATAGCCGACCCGTTTTCGGGTGGTCATGTCGCCCGGATTGATTTTTTGGCCGAAGAGCAGGGCCTGGCCTTCGGAGGCGGTCAGCAAGCCGGTCAGCATTTTCATGGTCGTGGATTTGCCGCACCCGTTGGAGCCGAGAAAACCGAAAATCTCGCCTTTCAAAATACGGAAATTCACATGATTGACCGCCGTGAAGTCACCAAATCGCATGGTTAAATCGGTGGCCTCGATGGCGACATCGTTTTGGCTGTCCAAATGCAACGGTGGAATGTCGACCGCTTGGTGTTTTTTACGTTTGGCTTCGGGCTGCAAGGCAATAAAAGCGGATTCGAGATTGTCGGTTTGTGTTTTTGAGAGCAATGCTTGGGGGGTATCGGTGTCGAGGATCTTTCCGTCATCCATCATTACCAGCCAATCAAAACGTTGGGCTTCGTCCATGTAAGCCGTGGCGACGATGACACTCATGTCCGGCTGTTTCTGGCGAATTCGGTCTATCAGGTCCCAAAATTGCGACCGGGCCAGAGGGTCAACCCCGGTGGTGGGTTCATCCAGTATCAGCAATTTGGGGTCGTGAATCAGGGCGCAGCATAATCCCAGTTTTTGCTTCATACCACCGGATAGTTTTCCCACTGGGCGGTCAAGGAACGGATATAAGCCTGTGCTTTGGGTGAGGTCGTCGATGCGTTTACGCCGTTCGGCTTTGTTGTGCCCGAACAGGCGCCCAAAAAATTGCAGGTTCTCTTCCACGGATAAGGTGGCATAGAGGTTTTTGCCGAGTCCCTGCGGCATATAAGCGATTTGCGGACAGACCCGGTCGCGGTGACCGCCATCTTTCATGTCACCGCCCAGCACATGGACATGGCCTTTTTGTATGATGCGCGCGCCGGAAATCAGTGCCAGTAAACTGGATTTTCCAACTCCGTCCGGCCCGATCAGCCCCACCATTTTGCCAGCCGGAATTTGTAAAGAAATATCGTCCAGAGCAACCGTTTCTTTATAAGCGAGAGAAACGTGTTCAAGCTCGGCGATGTAGGGTTCGGATGGCTGTGTCATGGTTTAATCGGGTAGCGCTACACGCAAGTTTTCCGGCCAGTCTTTATCGGGGTCCATTTTGAGCCAAGCCAAGCCGGGCAAACCGGTTTTTACTTTGTCGATATGCGCCTGCAAGAGTTCTTCCGGAATCTGTGCTTTGACGCGGAACATGAGTTTTTGACGTTCCTTAGCCGTTTCGACCGTTTTGGGGGTGAACTGAGCCACACTGTCGACGAAGGAAATATGGGCTGGAATCACAAAACCGGGCGCGGCATCCAAAACGATGTGAACGTCTTGGCCAATGGCGAGTTTACCGGCATCGGTTTCCGGTACGAAAAATGTCATATACACATCGCTTAAATCCACCAGGTTCAGCAGTTTCCCGCCGGCGCCAAGAACTTCACCCGGTTGGGCGATGCGGTATTGGATGCGGCCGTCTTTCGGGGATGTCAGTTGACTGTCGTTGATGTCGGCGCGAATGCGTTCAATGGTGGCTTCCACGGCGACAACCTGAGATTTGGCGCCGGTGACTTGCGCTTCGGCGGCGGTAACGGCGGCTTGAGCGGCGGTCACTTGTGCCTGGGCCGCAATGACGGCGGCTTTGGCGCTGCGAACCTGCGCGCGATTGTCATCCAGTTCCTGTATGGAGGACGCATTTTCTTTAGACAATACCTCGGATCGCGCCAGGCGTCGTTTGGCGGCATCCAATTCGGCCTCACGCTGCACCACCCCGGCATTCGCGGCGGCCACGTCGCTTTTGCGTACTGCCACTTGAGCTTCGGCGCTTTTGACGGCATTTTGAGCTTGTTTGTATTGGGCTTCGGCTTCCGCCAGTTGGGCATTTAAGGTGTTGGTTTGCATAATGGCCAGCAGTTGGCCTTTCTGGACGAAGTCGCCTTCATCAACCAGCACTTTTTCAATACGACCGGGCAACTTGGTTGCAATGTCGATTTCAACGGCTTCAATGCGGCCATTGCCACTGATTAAATAGCCGTTTTTATTGTTTTCATTCCATTGTTTCCAAAAATGCCAGCCCCCGAAACCAACAATGGCAGCCAGTATGATAAGGACAGTCGCGCGTTTGAGGCGTTGGGCATTCATGCTGATTATTCTCCAGTCTTTTGGGGTTCGGGGGTTTCTTGTTTTTGGGTCAGGCCGCCGCCGATGGCTGTGTAAAGTTCAACCTGACTGCTGGATAAAGCGCGCCGGGCGGTGACGAGGGTTTGTTCGGCACTGAGGCGGGCGCGTTCGGCATCCAGAACTTCCAAAAAAGGCGTCGCGCCGCTTTTGTAGCGAAGTTCGGCCAAATGGGCTCGGCGTTGCTGTATGGATAAGGTGTCTTCCAGCACTTTCAGTTGTTTCTTTAACCATTTCTGGTTCGACAATGAAACCGAGACTTCCTTGAAAGCGTTTTGAACGGTTTTTTCGTAGTTGGACACGGCCTCGTTTTGGCGTGCTTTGGATAAATCCAGATTCGATTGGTTTCGCCCACCGTTAAAAATGGGTAGGTTGATACTGGGAGCAAAACTCCAGGCACCGCTGCCGGAGGCGAAAAGGCCGTCCAGTTCCGCACTGGCGGTGCCGGCATAGCCGGTCAGGGTAATGCTCGGGAAGAAGGCCGCTCTGGCCGCGCCGATATTGGCAGTGGCGGAACGCAGTGAATGTTCGGCGGCGAGAATGTCCGGCCGGTTGTTCAGCAGCTCGGAAGGCAGGCCTGGTGAAATCGGTTGAAATACCGTCTGTTCGCCGAAATAGTTGTCGACATGTTCCAGTTGCACCGGACTGCCGACCAAATAGGACAAGTCGTAGAGTTGGTTTTCTTTGAGTTGCTCCAATTCGATGGTCAGGGTTTGAGCTTGTTTGACCAGTGTCTCGACCTGGGTTAGATCCAGTTCGGAGATGACGCCCATTTCAAAGCGTCGCTTGAAAATACGGTAGGATTCTTCGCGGGAACTCAGCGTCTTTTGGGCCAAAACCAAGCGCTGATCCAGCTCCCGATAATTCAGGTAGCCATTGGTCACTTGGGCGATCAAGGCGATTTTAAACGCCTGTTGCGAGCTTTCCTGCGACAGATAATCTTGTAATGCAGCTTCTTCCAAGCTGCGGATGCGGCCCCAGAAATCGAGTTCCCAGATACTCAAATTGGCGCTGACTTGATAGCTGGACGAGGTGACTTCCCGGCCGGTATAGCTGAGGTCGGCGGGCGTATGGGTCCGGCTGCCTTGTGCGCCGACATTGATGTCGGGGAAGAGATCGGAGCGCTGAATGCCGTAAATGGCGCGTGAGGCTCGGACTCGGGCGGCCGCGATTCTCAAATCACGGTTGTTGACCAGCGCGTCATTGAGGATTTTTTGCAGTGCCGGGTCGCTAAAGTAGGTTTGCCAATCCGGTGTGGCTTTATCTTCCGGCATGGTGGCATCTGGGGTTTTCGCCGGTTGTTCAGGGGCCGGAAATTTGGATGGAATGGGTGCTTCCGGGCGTTGATATTCGGGCGCCATGGAACAGCCCGTCAGTGACAGTATCAGAAGACCGACCCCTAACGGGGAAAGGCGTAACAGGTGCTTCGTGGTTGAATTCTGTTTAGGGATTGAAAACATGCCGGTTCCGTCTTTTCTGGCTCACTGGTTTGAGCAGAGTGTTACACATAAGTATCATGTCGTCATCATATACCGACTCATCCGTCGTTAACAAGACTTATTATGGCATTTTTAAACGTAAAGCTTCGGAAGTTTTTCAAGTGATTGGAGAGTGCGCCGGTCAGAGTGATTTTGGTGTTGTGATATGATGTTGCGACAAAAAAGTGTGGATGGGCGATCATGGATTCAAGCTGGTCGCTAGGCGTAGCCTTGACGAGAGTTATCAAAATCTTCAAACCTTACTCTGTACCTTGTTGGAAAGTGGGCATTCACAGACTGCGATTTTGACCAGGCCTGGTCGATTTCTTCATACCATTCGAATTCAAAGGAGAAGGCAATGGTACGACTTCCGAGTCAGTTATTCTTTTTCGACCGCGCTTTCCGCGCGTTTTTTCTGGGTGGCAGTTTGTTCACCGGCGTGGCGATGTTGATCTGGTTTTGGCAATATCCCGCTGCGATGACGACCTTCTCCGGTATTCCGTCGATGTATTGGCACGCACATGAGATGGTATTCGGTTATGCGTTGGCAACGGTGACGGGCTTTTTGCTGACGGCGGTGATGAACTGGTCGCGGGAGAATTCGGCTTCGGGCTGGCGTCTGGCTTGGGTGTTTGCCTGTTGGGCCTTGGCGCGAATCGGTTTTTTGCTGGATTGGCCGTTGATTTGGGTGGCGACGTTCGATTTGCTGTTTAACCTCGGGCTGCTGTGGCTGTTCATCGGCCCGGTGTTGCGCCAAAAGCTATGGCCGCAAGTGGGGCTGGCCTCCAAGTTTGCCTTGTTGTTGGCGGCCAATGGGGTGTTTTACGCCGGAGCGTTTAACTGGCTCGATAACGGTGTGCACATGGGGGTGATTTTCGGACTCTTTCTGGTGCTGGCGATTAACTTGACGATGATGCGGCGTCTGATTCCGTTTTTCACCGAAAAGGCGTTGGGATTGCCGGAGAGCGTGCAATCGAAACGGCTGGATGCCTTGGCGCTGGTCGGCTTTCTGGCCTTGATGGTGGCGGCGGTGTTTTTTCCGCAGCACTGGGCAACCAGTTTGATTGCGTTTCCGTTGGCCGGGGTGCACTTTATCCGACTGAAGGCCTGGTACCATCCACGCATCTGGTCGGTGTTGTTGCTATGGCCATTGCACGTTTCCTATGCGTTTATGGTGACTGGCATGGCGCTCTACGGCTTGGTCGGTCTGGGTTGGGTCAGTGAATCGATTGCCTTGCATGCGCTGGCGGCCGGAGGCATTGGCTTGCTGTGTTCGTCCATCATGGCGCGCATTTCATTGGGGCATACCAACCGGAATGTGTTTGAACCGCCGAAAAGCTTAGTTTGGGTGTTCGCCCTTTTGGCGGCCTCCGCCGTATTGCGGGTGGCGTTTCCGCTCCTGTTGCCGGAGTACACAGTTTGGTGGGTTCAGGCCAGCCAACTGGGTTGGAGCCTGGCCTTTTTATGGCTGACGGTGTTGTACCTGCCGATTCTGGCGCGCCCCAGCCGGAAACCGAACAGCGGTATCTTGCTGTAACCGTGCGTGCGGAAGCAAGCTGAGACGTTGGAATTGGTCGAAAGCGATTTAGGATTGCGTCAACCATTGGCCGTTGAGGTAACGGTCGATGTCACCTTGCTGGCTCCAGTGAAAGCAGAACAGCCATTCGTTGTCGATGAGCTGACGCACCACTTCGTTTTCCGCCACCACTTTGGCGATGGCATTGCGCGGCGCATCGATATAGACACTGAGGCGAAGCGGTTCATGCATCCATTTGTTGCCGTCGTGCAGGGATTGCATCGGCAAGCCAATGCGTAAATCCCCGCCGTTGCCTTCAAACAACCCGATGCAGCCGTCCACCACATTGTGCAGGACTTTGTTGCCACTGCCATAGGTGTGGTTGTCGCAGACCGACGCGTAGTATTGCAAGTTGATCCAGTTGGTGACCACCATCGGAGCGGTCATGATTTGGGTCAGCAAGCTGGCGTCCAAATCTTGCGAAGCCTCGTAATCGTGCAGGAAGGCGCGGCCTTGCAGGTTGATGCCACGGGTGCGCCAACGCGGTGCGACGATGAAGGCGGCGTTGTTCGACAGACCCCATTCCGGTCGCACCTGCGACCAGTCCTTGGCGCGGTGTTTGATGGATTTGTGCAAGACCGGTTCTTTGAGGTGGTCCAAGCCAAGACGGATCGAACGTTCCTGACGGGCCATTTCGCCGGCACGGGCCAGCCAGTTGGAAACCGGCTCATTGCGGGCGATGTCTTCCCCGAAACAAGTGAACTCGTCCGTGGTGGTGTTGTGCATGGCGGCGACGAAACGGGTGGCCGTTGGAATGATGAGGCCTTTTGCTCGCAAGCCATCGCGAACGGTTGGGTCATTCAGTAAATAGGCCAGAACCCGGACGTTGATTTCACCGGTTTGGCCGCCGCAAGCTCCGCAGTCCAGCCCGGAAGCGTGCGGGTTGTTGCAACTGCTGCTGCCGTGCCCGACCAACAGCACCGTCTCCGCCAACGGTCCGGTCAGCCCCATGGCGTTGAGGATGCCGTAAGCCAAATCGACTTTTTGCGACAAACTGAGCGGGTCTTGGTCCTGTGTCAGTTCGAAGGCGTCGCTCACCGGAAGGTGGTTGACCGGGTGGCTGTCATCTTCCGGGAAAAGACTGTTTCGCAATAGCTTAAAGGCATATATCAATCCGGTCGCTTCCACCATGGTAAAAGCGGACGGTGGGGCATTGCTCCATTCAATCCAACGGGCTTTCTTGTTGAGCTTCTCCCGAATTGACGCGGTTTTTTGCTGCGGCAGAATGGGCGCTACCTGAATGTTGGATTTCAACAGGCCTGGCAGTTGTGGCCGGATAATATCGGTTCCGGCCGGGCGGTATTCTATCGGTAATCCGAAGAAACCGGCGAAGCCGAGGGTTTCGATGTTCGGGTCCTGCGCTTCCAGTGCGCGTCGAATGATTTCCGAGCGCACATCGATGCAGAAAGCGGCTTGTAACGTCGGCGTTTTACCGGCGTCGGTCTGTTCGGCATGGGGCGAGTATTTCAGTTGTTGATGCAACGTCGATTGATAGGCGATTTCCGCGGCCCGTTGCCAAATCCAGGATTTTTCCTGCGAATTTTGATGATTCTGAATCAAGTCGTGCACGATGGTCATCTGGTGACGCCACATCACTTTTAATTCGTTGAAGACGACTTTGTCGGTTTGTTTTTGGTGACGCCAAAGGACCCATTCCCAAGCCATGCGGATGGCGAGCAAATCCATCATCAGGTCATTGTCATGTCCGCTTAAACGATCCTGCCAGCGCAGGTACGCCACCCAGGAGGCCCAGCCGTTGATGTCCAACAATAAGGCGTGACTGTATTCGGCGGTTTCACCTTCCGGTACTCGTAATCCAATCAGGGCTTCGGCCAGCAGGGCTTCGGCACTTTCCGGCAAGTCATTGAACAGTTCGGTCAGGCCGTCTTCGGCCATGAGAATTTCAATCCCTTTGTCTTGCCGGGTGGTTCTCAACCATTCAAGGTAAAGCCCTTGATAGGTGTTGGCGTAGGGGGCGGACCCGACATTTTGGGGGCGAAAAAAGTCCGCGCAGAATTGACTGATCTGGTGGGTAATCTCATCCCGCCAGGCCATTTTGTATTTGCGGTTGGGGCCGCTGTCGACGAAGTCACTGATGTTGTGCCAATGGGTTTGGTCGTCCTCGTTGAGCAGGTAGCGCTCCATGGTTTCGACGCTGTAATCTTTGCCGAACTCGGCGATGGCCGCTTCCAAATGTTGCGGTTGCAACGTTTCCATCCAGATTTCCTGGAAATAGGCTTTCGGCATGACGCAGTTGGCCTGCGTCAGGGCGCTGAGGCGGGCGGAAACCTGACTGACGTGCTCGTCACGCATTTCCCACCAAGGGTTGACGGCAATCAGTTCGTCAAGCGGCCAGGTCGGTGCAATGCGGCTGCAAGCGGCTTGCAGGGAACGTCGTTGATTGTCTGGAAGACTCGGCCTCAACGCCGTGGCTTGGTTGGTCATGTTATCAGCCATCATTGGAAAAACTCCTCTTTTGGAATCTGAAGTTTTTTGGGTTTCAATCGAACCGGCAAACGGGTCGGATAGATCCGCAGATTCAGACGCGTCACCCATTCGTCCAGATAAAACCCGGCATAAAAGGCGCGGCGCGCTTTGGTGACAAGCGGGTGGTCGGTGTGGTAACGAAGCAGGATGTAGCCGGCCATGAACAGGATCATCAAAAAGCCGATCCAGGCATCCCCGACCCAACCGACGCTGGTGGTCATCGATGGAATGACTAGGTGGGCCCCGGCTTTTTGCAGGCTGTAAGCCACAATCAAAATCGCACCCAGCGTCATCATGCTGATGACCGAAGAGGTGTTGAGGCGTCCTCGGCGTTCGGCCATGAGCAGTGTCAGGGCAATGGCGAACAATAGCCATGGGCTGTAAGGGCCGTCCAAATTCAGTACGGCCACCAAGGCGGCGACCAGTGTCAGTGAGGCTAACCCGGCCAGAATCCATTCGGTTCGGCTGGGCGGCACCGCTTGTGACAAGCGGCGTTTGAGACTGGATTCGACTTCGGAACCCGAATTCAGGAACGCATAGGCCTTGTAGCAGGAGTGGGCGACCAAGTGCAGTAGGGCCAGCTCGAATAACCCCAGAGCACATTCGACCAGCATCAAGCCCATTTGCGACATGGTGGACCAGGCGAGACGCACCTTGACCGAAGCGCGGGTCATCATGACCAATGCCGCCAGCACGGTGGTGATGCCGCCGACAACGAGCAGAACCCATTGAGCGATGTCGGAAACCACAATCAAAGGCGCGAAGATAATCAATAGGAAGCCACCCAGGTTGATGATGCCGGCGTGCAACAGCGCGGAAACCGGCGTGGGGGCTTCGACCACTTGAATCAACCAGCCGTGCAACGGCAACTGGGCACACTTCACCAGCGCAGCCAACGCGACCATCAGGGCGGCAACTTGATCAAGATGGGTGATGCCGTTCAAGTCGATGGCACGATGGATGTCGGTGATGAGCCAGGTGTTGTGCTCGTAATGCAAAATCAGGATGGCGCTCAACAGACACAGTTCCGCCACTCGGGCAAAAATGTATTTTTTGTGGGCGGCCAGCACGGCCCGTTGGCGTTCCGGGTAGAAAATCAACAATTGGTGCAAGCTCAGGCTGATGGCGATCCAAGCGGTCATCATCAGCAGCATGTGGTTACTGATGACCACCATCGCGACACTGCCCAATGTGATCATCAGCCAGCGCAGGTAGCGTTTTTCCTCGTCCTTATTCCCGGCCATGTAGGCGCTGGAATAGCGGATGTTGATGAAGGCGATAAAGCTGATGAGGCCGAGCATGACGTAGGCGACCGGTGAATGCGTGATCCAGCTGTCGGTGGTGACGACCGGCGCCACATTGAAACGCTCCAGCAAGCCCAATACGATGACCAGGGCAAGCGCGGTCAAGCTGATGGCGGCGGCCGTGTTCCAGCGAGCGCGTTTTTCATTGAGCAGTGCGCCCAGAAAAAAGCCGAGCGGGACGAGTATTAATAGCCAATTTCCGATCCAATGACCGTCCATAAGACACTCCTTTCACAAATACAGTTGAGGCAGATTACATGGCGATAATGTTAGGAGAGATGGGCGAGAAAGAAAAATTGGGAAATTAAATGCGACCTATAGACTGCATCGCATGTATAGAGACGACAGGCCCTATTTTGTCAGGCTTTAACGTGGGTTGATGCCGGTTGGTGTCAAGGTAAAAAACCACCAGGCCTGGTGGTTTTGCAGATCAATATGGATTATGGGTGTTCGGGAATCAGCGTTTCCCGAAGGGCTTTTTCAATGCGGGTAAAGCGCTGCAACCCGGTTTGAATGCTTGGAATATCGAAACTGTCCAACGCTTCCAGCAGGACGGTGGCGAGTTCGCTGAGCTGGGTGCATTGATATTGGTCGGCTAAGTCAGCGCATTGTTCGGCAAAACGTTTGATATCGTCGATGTTGTTGGTTTTGAGCGCTTTTTGGTGTTTGGGGTGCAAGCTGTCGAGTCTTTGCAGAAATTCGGTCGGATGTTGCTGCATCATCTCACTGACCAGTGGGCGCTTGGCCGCCGGTTTGTCGGCGTCAACCACGTCAAAGGTATGGGGCAGGAAATGGCTCAAGGTCTGGAACAAATTGGATTTCAAAACCGGTTTGCGCAGATAGTCGTCAAAGTGAGCGCGCTTGGCTTTTTCTTCGGTGTCTTCCATGACCGACGCGGTCAGGGCGACAATTGGCAGATCCGGATTGAAGGCTTTAATGGCTTGGGCTGCTTCGTAGCCGTCCATGACCGGCATTCGGATGTCCATCAGGACCAAGTCGAACGGGTGTTGGCGACAGAGCTTGACCGCCTCGTCCCCGTTTTCGGCTTCGGTGACGCGAAGGTCGGTGTCATCGAAATTGTGTTCAATCAAGGCACGGTTATCTTCGATGTCGTCCACTATCAATACCGACGCTGGTTGGAAGTGAATGCTTCCTTTGGGGGATTGGGGGTCAGCGTTATCGTTGGCCTGGTGGTGGATGGAGGCGATGTCTACGCTGGGGAGAAGAATGCCGAAAGTGCTGCCTTTGCCCGGTTCGCTTTCGAGGTTGATGTGGCCGCCCATCATATCAACTAATCGCTGGGTGATGGAGAGCCCTAAACCGGTGCCGCCGAATTTATGGGTATTTTGACCGTCCTGTTGTTCGAACACATTGAAAATCCGTTTTTGTTGCTCCGGCGGAATGCCGAGGCCGGTATCGGAAACTTCGATCAAAATATCCAGTTTGCTGAGGTGCTCCAGAACGTTCATGGATCTGACCGACAGTTTGATGTGACCGGTCTCGGTAAATTTAACGGCGTTGCCGAGTAAGTTGAACAAAATTTGCCGAAGGCGAACCGCATCCAGTAACAAAGCATCCGGCAGATTGGGGTCAATATCAATCAGGAAATCCAGGCCTTTTTTCTGCATATTCATGGCAAATATCTGACCGATTTCCTTGAAGAGATCGTGCGGATTGGTGGCCTGTTTTTGCAGCGTCATCTTACCGGCTTCGATTTTCGACAGGTCAAGGATGTCGTTAATCAGCATCAGTAAGGTGTTTCCGGCGGTCTGAATGGTGTGGATGAAGTTTTTCAAACGGGGTTCGGTGACTTGCTCGTTCAGCAGTTCGGTAAAACCAATGATGGCGTTCATCGGGGTGCGTATTTCGTGGCTCATATTGGCGAGGAATTCCGACTTGGCGTGGTTGGCGGCATCCGCCTGGTCTTTGGCTTCCTGTAGTAAACGTTCTTTGTGTTTGAGTTCGGCTTCGGCGGCTTTACGTTGTTTGATTTCGCGTGCGAGTTTGCGGTTCCAGTAAAGGAACATCAGAACAACGGCCAGGAAAATGCCGACGATTTGTATGAGCAAAACGTAATCGAACTGGGGGGCGAATTTGATTTTCGTCCAGCGGTCGAGGATGGCTTGTTTTTGTTCCTGCGTGAGACTGTCCATCGCCAGGTTGAGGAGCTGGTGTAGCTCCGGTTTGTCTTTTGAGACGAACAAGGTCATCTGCATGAAGAGGTCGGTTTTCCCGACAATACTGAGCGTGTGGAGATTATTCTGTTTGATGAGATAACTGGCTTTCGGCAGTGACATCAGCGCCGCGTCGTAACGACCGATGGCCACGCCTTCCAAGGCATTCTGCGCCGAATCGACGGGCTGAAAATGATAGGCCGGGTAGGCGCGGGTGATGGCGTGGCTGTAGCCGAACCCTTTGACGAAAGCAATTTTACGGTCGTGCAGTTCCGGCAAACCGTTGACGAATTCGTTGCGGTCTTTCATGACGATGACAATCGGGCTTTTCAGGTACGGGGTAATGGGGTAATAGTGTTCGGCCAGTATCGGGTCGTCGATGTCGCCGGAGATGACATCCAGCGTTCCTTCTCGCGCCAGGTTGAGGGTTTCTTGCCAGGTCTGGGTCGGATGGGGCTGGAATTCGATCGGCATTTTTTGTTCCAGCGCGCGGAGAAAATCGGCGACGATGCCGACATAGCGCCCTTTGGTTGTGAAAGCTTCAAACGGCCGCCAGTCCGGTGAACCGCCGAAGGAGACAATCGGGTGGGCGTTGAGCCAGGCTTGCTGATCGGGTGTGATGGGCACCGATTGCGGCGTCGGGAGCACATTCAACCATTTGTCGTCGATTTGTTGTTTTTCGGCGGGGGTGAAGGCGGCCAGCGCTTTGTTGATGATGGATTGCAGTTCCGGGGCGTCCTGACGAATCATGAAATGCAATGATTGTGTTGCCTGCCGAGAGGAACGAAATGGCTTGATGTTGCGAATGCCGAATTGCGACAGGGTGTAGGACAAAACGGAATAATTGTCGTACAGCAGTTGGGCTTTGTCTTCGATGACGGCGTCAATCGCCTGGCTCAACGTATCGGTTTCCAGTAATTGGATGTGCGGATAGTGCTTTTTCAGATAGTCGACTTGCGCATAGCCTTTCGGGATGGCCAAGGTCAGGTCATTCAGATCTTCGAGCCGTTTGACGTCGACGTCCTGACGGACAAAGAAATAGGTCAGGGTTTTGAAATAGGGCGCGCTGAACAGCGCATATTGGCGACGGCGGTCGTTGACGAATGCGGCGGGGAGCAAATCGACCTCGCCGCGTCGGATTTGGTCGAGGTTGCTTTGCCAAATGCCGGTTTCAATGTCGAATTGCAGGCCGGTCTTCTGGGAAATGAGCGCCAGATAGTCGTTGGCGATGCCTTGATAGTCGCCGTTGAGGTTGACGAAATCGAACGGAGCCCAATCCGGTTCACCGGCCACTTTGACGACGGGGTGGGCCTGAATCCAGGCGACTTCTGCGTCGGTCAGATGGAGTTGGTCGGAGCGGGAGGCCATGAACCAGCGATTAAGCACGGCGTTTTTTTCACTGGGTTGGATGTCGTTGAGCGCCTTTTGGATGATGCTGAAGAGAAAGGGTTGGTCTTTATCGATGGCAATGGCGGTTTCGGTCTGGTAATCGTCGGCCTTGGCGAGAATGTCGAGGTTGGTCAGATAATGGTGTTTGATGAGGTAAGTGGCCACGGCCAAGTTGCCGATGTAAACGTCGGCCTGCCCGAAGGAAACCGCTTCCAGCGCTTCCAGATTCGAGTGCTGGGGCCGAAATTGAAACCCCGGATAGTGTGTTTTCAGCCATTCATGCAGGTAAGAATCTTGATTGATGGCAATGGTTTGGCCTGTCAGGTCTTTGAGGTCATCCAGCGAGCCGAGGCGTTTGAGGGCACTGTCATTGCGGACGAAGACCGCCAGCGGCATCTGGGTGTAAGGGGTGGTGAATGAAAAATATTGCTGGCGTTCCGGCGTTTTGACGGCGCAGGCCAGCCCATCGAGCTTCCCTTGTTTGGCATCTTTTAAAATTTCGGCCCAGACGCCGGAACGGACATGAATGACCAGGCCGGTCTTTTGTTCAATTAATTGCAGAATGTCTGCAGAGATGCCGGTGTGACGGCCTCGTTCGTCATTGAATTCATACGGTGGCCATTGGTAATCGGCGCCGAGGGTGATTTCCGGGTGCTGTTGAATCCAGCGGGTTTCCTGAGGCGTCAGGTCGAGAGCCTGTGCGCCGCCCGCCCAACAAAAAAGCAGCCAGGTCAGTAGGCGTAAAAACCGGCTAAGTCTGCGAAATACGGATGAAATCATCAAGGTGTTCTGTAAAGATGTCCACAAGTTGCGGGTCGAATTGAATGCCTTTTTGTTCGACGATGTATTGCACGGCGTCGTCAATCGGCCAGGCGTCTTTGTATTCCCGTTTATGGGTCAAGGCATCGAAAACGTCGGCGACACTGACGATTCGGGCGTAAATGTGGATGTTTTCCCCGGCCAGCCGGTTGGGGTAACCGCTGCCGTCCCACTTTTCGTGGTGCTGCAAGGCAATCACCGCTGCGGCCTGAATGAATTTACGCTTGGAGAATTTGAGCATGTCGTAAGCGGTGGTGGTGTGGGATTTGATGATTTGGAATTCGGCTGGTGTCAGTTTGCCGGGCTTGTGCAGGATTTCCAGCGGCACGGTCATTTTACCGATGTCGTGCATGGGAGCGGCGTGGTAAATTACGCTTTCATCGTCGCTCGATAGGTTGGGATGATAATGCGCCAGGCATTTTGAGCATTCGGCGACGCGCCGGATATGCTGGCCGGTTTCGTCGGAAGTGGATTCCATCAATTCGGTGAGGACAAAAATGATTTCTTTCTGGTTTTCTTCCAGCTCGGTGGCGAAGCGTTTTTCGCGGTGGGCCAGGTTTTTCTGGAGGGTCAGGTTGTTTTGTTTGAGGAGCTGTTTGGCGGCGGAGAGTTCGAGGTGGTTTTTGACGCGGGCAATGAGTTCTTCGGCATGAAAGGGCTTGGTGATGTAATCGACCGCACCGAGCCGGAACCCCTGGCTGACCGAATCGATGTCGACTTTTGCGGTCAGGAAGATAATGGGGATATCCTGGGTGCGGGCCTGTGACTTCAAGCGCCGACAGACCTCGAAGCCGTCCATCCTCGGCATCATCACATCCAGCAGAATGAGGTCGAAGTCGTTTTCCTCGACCAGCGATAACGCCTGTTCGCCATCCATGGCGAAGGAAAACTGGTAGCCTTCCTCCTTCAGTATGCTCATGGCGACCTGAATGTTTTCCGAGACATCGTCGACGATGAGAATATGAAACCCATATTGCATTGTCCGCTCCGTACAGAAATAACCGTTTGCCGGCGCAAAGCCGGTATGACGGTTGAATTTTTTAGTTTTCAGTCAACGTCAGGGCGCCACTTCGCCGTAGCTGCCGAGAATCTGGTTGATTTGTTTTTGCTGTGGGCGTTGGCTACGAGGCGCATCCAACGGGTTGCCGCGGCTCAATGAACCGGCACAGGTTAAACGCAGGATATTGGGCTGGGTTTTCGACTCGAGGTAGAGGTAAACCAAATCCATGGTCGGGTCAATGCCGGCACCTCCGTCATTGTCGGCCAAGTTGACGTGGGCCGGCAGGTCACGAAGTGTTTGGTTCGGATAAGGATTGATGTCGTTCATCGCATAGAAAACCGTAGGCGCTTGGCGGCTGGCGATGGCTTCGGAGTCGATACGCACTTTGGTGATGGTGAAGGTGCCGGGTTGAATCACTTGCGGCTTGCGGGACAAGTCTTTTACTTCAAGTTCACAATGTTGTTCGTAGCGGTTAAAGCCGTGGTGGGTGGTCATTTGACCGTCCTGAATGAAGGCCCGAGCATCATGCGCCGGAACGGTGACCGGCTTTTTCAATGTAAAGGTGTAACCCGCTTGGACGTCCATCATGCTTTTGGGCGGCGTCAGCGAGCAAGCGCTCAGGGAAAGCAGAGTCAACAACAGGGAAAAACGAACCGGCGCGGAAAACAGAGTCATGATGGGGCCTTTTTGTTGAGTGTTTTCAACATTATAGAAGAAAAAATACGATGAAAGGTAAAATTATTCCAAGCGGAATTTATGCTATAATGCATCGTTTTTTTATAGGCAGCCGAAAAGACGGTTTTGACCAGGCCTGGTGGGATTTCTGGTTCCGGCGTCGGCGTATTAACAGGCGGGTGGAGTTGTTTCGATGGATAGCGCGGTGACCAATTTTGATGTGATTGTCGTCGGAGGCGGGCATGCCGGTACGGAAGCCGCGCTGGCGTCCGCGCGCATGGGCGTGAAAACCCTGCTATTAACGCATAATATTGATACGCTCGGACAGATGTCCTGTAATCCGGCGATTGGCGGCATCGGTAAAGGTCATTTGGTGAAAGAAGTCGATGCACTGGGCGGCGCCATGGCCTTGGCAATTGATGAGGCGGGGATTCAATTCCGCACGCTGAACGCCTCGAAAGGCCCGGCGGTGCGCGCCACTCGTGCCCAGGCCGATCGCGTGTTGTATCGTCAGGCGATTCGCATGCGCTTGGAAAACCAGGTGAATCTGACCATTTTCCAGCAATCGGTGGAAGATTTGATTCTGGAGGGCGGTGAAGTTATCGGCGCCGTGACCAAGATGGGGTTGCGTTTCTATGCACGCCAAGTGGTGTTGACGGCCGGGACCTTTCTGGCCGGGCGCATTCATATTGGTTTGAAGAACT
The DNA here is from genome assembly GCF_003991075.1 of Thiomicrospira sp. S5. Taxonomy (NCBI): domain Bacteria; kingdom Pseudomonadati; phylum Pseudomonadota; class Gammaproteobacteria; order Thiotrichales; family Piscirickettsiaceae; genus Thiomicrospira; species Thiomicrospira sp. S5. Next base: position 212,348 of record NZ_CP014470.1, read on the forward strand.
ACGAAGGTGGCCGCGCCGGGGATGCCCCCGCGAATGGCTTGGCGGAAAAAATGCGTGAATTGGATTTGCCAGTCGGTCGCCTGAAAACCGGCACGCCACCACGCATCGACGCGCGTACCGTTGATTTCGAAGCCATGCAGATTCAGCCGGGCGACACGCCGATGCCGGTGTTTTCCTTTATGGGCAAAGCGGAGATGCATCCGCAGCAAATGCCTTGCTACATTACCTATACCAATGAACAAACCCATGAGTTTATCCGTCAATCTCTGGATCAATCGCCGATGTATTCCGACGCCGGTGAAATCGACAGTGTCGGGCCGCGTTATTGTCCATCCATCGAAGACAAGGTGATGCGCTTTGCCGAACGTGACCGCCATCAGGTGTTTATCGAGCCGGAAGGCCTGACGTCGAATGAATTGTACCCAAACGGCATTTCCACCAGTTTGCCGTTCGAAACCCAGGTGCAGATTGTGCAATCCATGAAGGGGATGGAAAATGCCCGCATCATGCGTCCCGGTTACGCCATTGAATACGATTATTTCGACCCGCGCGGTTTAAAACCGACCTTGGAAACCCAAGCGGTTCACGGCTTGTTCTTCGCCGGGCAAATCAACGGCACCACCGGTTACGAAGAAGCGGCCGCACAAGGCTTGTTGGCCGGTTTGAACGCCGCGCGCCGCGCGCAGGAAAAGTCCCAATGGTATCCGCGACGTGACGAAGCTTATATCGGTGTGTTGGTGGATGATTTGATTACGCTGGGGACGTCCGAGCCTTACCGGATGTTCACCTCACGCGCCGAGTATCGTCTGATGTTGCGGGAAGACAATGCTGATCAGCGTTTGACGCCGATTGCCCGCGAGTTCGGTTTGATTGACGATGAGCGTTGGATGGCGTTTGAAGCCAAAATGGAACAGATGGAAACCGAGTTGGCACGTTTGAAGGAAACCTGGATTTATCCGCAACATGCCGAGGCGAAAAAGGCCGAGGCCTTGATGGATTTGCCGTTGAGTAAAGAGCAAACGCTTTACGACTTGCTCAAACGCCCGAAAGTGACCTATGACGCTTTGGCCTCGTTGGATATGTTCGGCGACGGTTTGCAGGACGAAACGGTGGTCGATCAGATTGAAATCGAAGCCAAGTACTCGGGTTACATCGCTCGCCAGCAAGAGGAAATCGACAAGTTGCGACGTGCCGAAAGTGTTGAAATTCCAGCCAACCTGGATTTGGATGCCATTTCCGGTCTGTCGAACGAAGTGAAGCAGAAGTTGCGTGATCACAAACCGACCACCTTGGGCATGGCGTCACGTATTTCCGGGGTGACACCAGCGGCGGTGTCGCTACTGCTGATTTCAATTAAAAAGCAGCGCAAAGCGGCTGGTTGAGGGATCGTTTGTTCGTGGATAGCGCTCATCATAATCAATTCTCCGGTCGTCTCGCTACAGCGTTTGAGCAGTTCGGTTTACCCGAAAACACCCAGGCCTGGTCGAAATTACTGCATTACCTTTCCCTGCTTGAAAAGTGGAATAAGACCTACAACCTGACCGCGATTCGCGATCTGGACGAGATGTTCGTCAAACATTTGCTCGACAGTTTGAGCGTGGCGGCCATTATCGACAGTGAACGTTTGATTGATGTCGGCACTGGCGGTGGCTTGCCCGGTATTCCATTGGCGATTCTGTTCCCGGAGCGTCAAATCGATTTGCTGGACAGCAACAGTAAAAAAACCCGTTTTTTAATTCAGGCCAAGGCCGAACTGGGGTTGGAAAACGTCACAGTGCTACACCAGCGGGTGGAAGCCTATCGCCCGGAACAGCTTTATGACGGCGTGGTGTCACGGGCGTTTGCGTCGTTAGACGATATGTTGACGTGGACCGAACACCTGTTGGCGGTCGGTGGACACTGGTGGGCGATGAAAGCGCAAAAAACACAAGATGAAGTCGCAGAGCTGCCAGAGTTTGCTAAAATGTCGCAAGTTTTTGACTTGAAAGTGCCCGATTTGGACGCGCAAAGAACGTTGATTAAAATCGAAAAATGCCGGGAAAAATAAATGAGTAGGATCATTGCGGTCGCCAATCAGAAAGGGGGTGTCGGGAAGACGACATCGACGGTGAATTTATCCGCTGCGTTGGCTCGAATGCAGAAGAAAGTTCTGATGATTGACCTGGATCCGCAAGGCAATGCCACGGTGGCGATCGGAGTGGAAAAGGACGATTTAAACGTGTCCGCTTACGATGTGCTGGTCGGCGAGACCAAAGCCCGTGATGCGGTGATGGAAACCAATGTCGAAAACCTCGATCTGATTGGTGCCAATGGCGATTTGACCGCGGCGGAAGTCGATTTGATCGACGAATCAAAAGGCCCGAAACGTTTACGAAAAGCGTTAAAGAAATTGCGCGATAAATACGATGTGATTCTCATCGACTGCCCGCCAACTTTGAATATGTTGACCCTGAATGCATTAACGGCCGCCGACGGCATTGTGGTGCCGGTGCAGTGTGAATATTTTGCGCTGGAAGGTTTGTCGGCCTTGATGGATACGATTGAGGCGGTGCAAACGGAGTTGAATCCGGATTTGCACATCGACGGCCTGTTGCGCACCATGTATGACCGTCGTAATAATCTGGCCAATGATGTGTCCAGCGAGTTGGTGGCGCACTTCGGTATGAAGGTGTTGCAAACCATCGTGCCGCGAAATGTCCGCTTGGCGGAAGCGCCGAGTTACGGTGAGTCGATACTGGATTACGACCGGGGCTCGAACGGTGCGGTGGCCTATTTGGCGTTGGCGAATGAATTGATCCGAAAAACAAAAATCTAACTGGGTAAAGAGTAATGGCAAAAAGACGTTCTGGCATGGGGAAAAGAGGGGTCAGTGCCCTGATTGGCGGTAAGCAGAAAGCGGAAAACAGTCTGTCGGATTTGCGGATTGATAAGATCGCAATTGATCAATTGGTACCGGGTGAATACCAGCCGCGTCAGCAATTCGGCGCCGAGGCTCTCCAGGAACTGTCGGACTCGATTCGCATTCAGGGTATTGTTCAGCCGATTGTGGTGAAGGCATTGGGTGACGATCGCTATGAAATCATCGCCGGTGAACGTCGTTGGCGTGCGGCCAAACAGGCCGGGTTGGAGTCGGTACCGGTGGTGATTCGTAAAGCCGATAACCAGGCGACATTGGCGATGGCATTGATTGAAAACATGCAGCGTGAGGACTTGAATCCGATTGAAACCGCCTTGGGTCTGAAGCGCTTGATGCAGGAGTTTGATTTGACGCAGCAAGCCGTGGCCGATGCCGTGGGCCGTTCCCGTGCGTCCGTCACTAACCTTCTGCGGTTGTTGAAGTTGCCGCAACCGGTGCAGAATTGGTTGCATGACGGCAAGTTGTCCATGGGGCATGCACGTGCCATTATTACCTTGCCGGAAACCATTCAATTAGAGTTGGCGGAAAAGGCTATTTTGAAGCAGTGGACGGTGCGTGAAATCGAGCAAGCGGTGCAGAATGTCTTGGTGCCGAGTCAGCTGAAAAAGTCCAAAAAACCGGCGTTGCCGAAATTTGCTGAAGACCACCAGGCACGCTTGGCGGAAAAGATGGCCACCGATGTGAAGATTTCGCATGGCGCGAAGGGGCGTGGAAAAATTGAAATCGCCTACCGTTCCGAAGAGGAGTTGAAGCGCTTGTTACACGAATTAAATCAGTGAGTTAGTTCAATTGAATAACCATTTTTAATAAAAGGTTATTGCTTCGGTTTGATGGTAAAAAATTCTCCTCTAGTGTTCGTTTTTTGAAACGAACCAATATATTGTGGGCAAAAAAAATTAATTGGATTATTACTAGATTTTGGCATCAGAAACCGCTATTATTCTTGACCGTTTGACTTGAGAAGAAAGTCGAACCTGAATAATTTATCGGAGCATTGAACGTCCCGTGTCGGAACTGGAACCCAAAAAGGCTGGACAAAACGAAAGAAAACATAAGCCGGCCCTGAATTTTTTGCTGTTGAGCGCCGGTTCCGTTTTCACCAGTATGATCGTCGCCGGTTTTTTGGTGGGTTATGCATTTGATGTGCTGTTCGACACCACACCGCTGTTTTTGTTGAGTTGCGGTGTGCTTGGTTTTGTCGGCGGGATGATGAAAGTACATAAACTGCTTGGAAAGATGGAATTGTTAGACGAAAGGCCGATGAGTTCGGTGAGCGATTCCAAGCAGTCGGATAAGGAATGAAGATGCAGGCAAGCAGCTTGGGTAAATCCATCCAGATTCAAGGTTTGTTGGGTTTGTTGATGGTGGCGGTGTTTGCCTGGCAGGAACAGTTTTCTGCCGCTGCGTTCGGTTTTTTGATCGGTGTTGTGAATGTGGCTTTGTTGGCACTGACGTTTAAAGTTGCCAACCAAAAAGCTAAGACAGACCCGAAAAGCGGCATATTGGTTTTATATTTGAGTGCAGTGGTTAGGTTTATCCTGCTTGCTGTGTTATTTGTTTTGGGGTTGCAACTTTTTGAATTGGCACCCTTGCCGGTGGTGTTGACCTTTGTGGTCATGCAAGTCGGCCAGGTGTTTAATTTGAAAGGGAAGCAGCGTTTGACTGACTAAGGAGAAGACCCTTGAGTGCTGAAAAAATGGGGACGGTCGAGTATATTCAACACCACTTGACCAATAATAGCATTGGAGAAGGTTTCTGGACATTTAACCTGGATACCATCTTTTTTAGTGTGCTGCTAGGCGCGTTGATTGTGTTTGCGGCGATGCGTTTGGGCCGGCAGCTTGAGTCCGGTACACCGGGCGGATTCCAAAACTTTGTCGAAAGTATTCTGGACTTTGTTTCCACCAATGTAAGAGATGCTTTTCCTGGACACAATCCATTGATCGCTCCTTTAGCGCTGACCATCTTCCTATGGGTGTGGTTGATGAACTTCATGGATTTGATTCCGGTTGATTTGTTGCCATACCTGTTCCAGATTATTACGGGCGACCCGCATGCGTATTTGAAAGTGGTTCCGACAACGGATTTGAATACCACCTTGGGGATGGCGTTTACCGTATTCGCATTGATTCTTTACTACAACATTAAAGTGAAAGGGATTGTTGGATTCATCAAGATGTTCCTGTTCCACCCTTTCGGTAAATTCTTAGTTCCTGTCAACATTGTGATGACGCTGATCGAAGAAGTCTCCAAGCCTTTGTCCTTGGCGCTGCGTTTGTTCGGTAACATGTTTGCAGGGGAATTGGTATTCCTGCTGATCGCTTTGATCGGTGGAACTTTGGCAGTGGGTGCCGCTGCCTTATTCTGGGCGCCGTTACAAGCGGTATTGGACCTGGGTTGGTTGATTTTCCACTTGTTGGTTATCACGCTTCAGGCCTTTATCTTTATGGTGTTAACCATTGTTTATCTGGGTATGGCTCACGAAGAGCATTAAGGGTAAACAATAAAAGGAATAACGGGGAGCTTGTCTCCCTTAAGGTTTAAGCGCACCTGCCGGGTTTCATTGAACAACGGTGTGGCCGGTAAAAAGCTTTTTTAACTTTAACTTTGTATAAAACTTTAAGGAGTAATCTAAATGGAAGCTCAATTTATTGCGGACATTTATGCTGCTACAGCAATTGGTGTGGGTGTGATCTTGGCTGCGGCTGGTCTAGGTTCAGCTATCGGTTGGGGTCTGATCTGTTCTAAGACTCTAGAAGGTATCGCACGTCAGCCAGAAATGCGTCCTGCGCTAATGACAAACATGTTCATTTTCGCCGGTTTGATGGAATCTTTCCCATTCATTATCTTGGCATTTGCAATGTGGTTCCTATTCGCTAACCCATTCGTCGGAGCTATGCAAGCTGCTTTGGGTGCGTAATCCAAACTGTTTCATAACCAACTATTTTTTAAATAAACGAATGGCGAGGTAACCACCGTGAGTATTAATGCAACGCTTCTCATCCAAATCTTGGCTTTTGTGCTATTGATTTGGTTGGTGAATAAAGTGCTGTGGGGGCCGCTGTCTAAGCTAATGGAAGACCGTCAAAAACGTATTGCTGACGGACTTTCTGCCGCTGAGAAAGGTAAGCATGAACTTGAATTGGCTGAACAACGTGCGAAAGAAGTACTGAAAGAAGCCAAAGTTCAAGCTCAAAATGTATTGAGTCAAGCAGAAAAAAGAGGATCTGAAATCGTAGAAGATGCGAAGATCAAAGCCTCTGAAGAAGCTGACCGTATTAAGGCTTCCGCCCAAGCAGAATTAGAGCAAGAAGTAAGTCGCGCAAGAGAAGAGCTTCGTAAAGAAGTTTCCACTCTGGTTGTTTCTGGTGCAGAAAAAATTCTTAATAAAGAAGTCGATGCAGCAGCACACAACGACATGCTTGAAACCTTAGTTAAATCAATCTAAGGATAACTCTATGGCAGAATTAATAACGATTGCAAGACCGTACGCTGAAGCCGCTTTCGACGTGGCGAAAGAAGAAAATAAACTAGCGGAATGGTCAGAGCAGTTAACCAGTTTGGCCGCCATCGCTTCCGATGATGCGATGCAGGCCTTTATGGTGAACCCGGTTGCAACCGAAGAAGAAGTCTTGGACATCTTCGTTGGTGTGATGGGAACGGCTTTGACGAATGAAGCTAAGAATCTTCTAACAATCATGTCTGAAAACAAACGCCTTGCAGCGCTTTCCGATGTGGCTGAATTGTTTGAACAATTGAAAGCCGAAGACGAAAAGCGTGTTAGAGCGACAGTTGTTTCAGCGCGCAAAGCGACGGTTGAGCAGAAGAAGAAATTAAGTGCTGCTTTAAATGCTAAGTTTGATGCCGACGTTGAGATCAGTTATGAAGAAGATCCAACGCTGATCGCAGGCATTAAGATTAAAGTCGGTGACTGGGTGGTAGATGGCTCAGCGCGTTCTCAACTTAACAAACTTGGCGCAGCAATCGCCCAATAATGGAGAGGAAACACATGCAATTGAATGCCTCTGAAATCAGTAACCTAATCAAAGACCGAATCAAAGGGTTTGATGGGGCTGCAGAGTCTGGCAGTGAAGGTACGGTCGTCAGTATTGCTGACGGGATCGCACTTATTCATGGTGTGTCAGATGTAATGTATGGTGAGATGGTTCAATTTGACGAAGAGACTTTCGGTATGGCGCTTAACCTTGAGCGTGATTCCGTTGGTGTCGTTGTCCTAGGTGAATATGAGCACATCTCAGAAGGTGACAAAGTCACTTGTACTGGACGTATTTTGGAAGTGCCGGTTGGTCCGGAACTGAATGGTCGTGTTGTAGACGGTCTAGGTCGTCCAATCGACGGTAAAGGTGCAATCGACACGAAACTGACTTCGCCAATCGAGCGCATCGCGCCGGGCGTTATCGATCGTCAATCGGTTGATCAGCCTATGATGACAGGTATCAAGTCCATCGACTCGATGATTCCTGTTGGTCGTGGTCAACGTGAGTTGATCATCGGTGACCGTCAAACCGGTAAAACGGCTATCGCGATTGATGCCATCATTTCACAAAAGAACACGGGTGTGAAATGTGTGTACGTCGCAATGGGTCAAAAAGCTTCCACAGTGAACAACGTTGCGCGTAAATTGGAAGAATACGGTGCCATGGAAAACACGGTTATCGTTGCGGCTAACGCTTCTGATCCAGCTGCGTTGCAATATATGGCGGCTTATGCCGGTTGTGCGATGGGTGAATACTATCGTGACCGCGGTGAAGACGCTTTGATCATCTATGATGATCTGACCAAGCAAGCGCAAGCGTATCGTCAGATTTCCTTGTTGCTACGTCGTCCACCAGGACGTGAAGCTTTCCCTGGGGATGTTTTCTACCTTCACTCTCGTTTGCTTGAGCGTGCCGCTCGTGTTAACGCGGACTACGTAGAAAAATTCACCAACGGTGAAGTGAAAGGTAAGACCGGTTCTTTGACCGCGCTACCAATCATTGAAACACAAGCCGGTGACGTATCTGCATTCGTACCAACCAACGTAATCTCGATTACAGATGGACAAATCTTCCTAGAGACTGGTTTGTTCACACAAGGTATCCGTCCGGCGGTTAACGCGGGTCTATCGGTATCGCGTGTTGGTGGTTCTGCCCAAACAAAAGCGATCAAAAAGCTGGGTGGTGGTATTCGTCTTGATTTGGCTCAGTACCGTGAATTGGCGGCTTTCGCCCAGTTCGCTTCTGACCTGGATCCTGCAACAAAAGCTCAGTTGGAGCGTGGTAAGCGCGTCACCGAGTTGATGAAGCAGAAGCAGTATTCACCTTTGACTATCGCAGAAATGGCCGTTTCCCTATATGCGGCGAATGAAGGTTACTTGGATGACGTTGAAGTCGAAAAAGTACTGGACTTCGAAGCGGCCTTGCATGCCTATCTAAACTCTGAAAAAGCTGATTTGGCGGCTAAAATCAACGAAAAAGGCGACTGGAATGATGACATCATCACAGACGTTAAAGCGATGGTTGAAGCATTCAAAGCAAACGGCGTTTATTAAGAAGGGGTAGGCCATGGCAGGCGGTAGTAAAGAAATACGGGCGAAAATCGCTTCCGTAACAAATACCAAGAAAATCACCAAAGCCATGGAAATGGTGGCGGCTTCCAAAATGCGTAAAGCGCAAGCACGCATGGAAGCCACACGCCCATATGTCGAAAAAGTGAAGAGAGTCATCAATCACGTTTCCGGTGCGCACCCTGAGTATAAGCATCCTTATACCCAGGTCCGCGATCAGGTAAAGCGCGTGGCATTGATTATGGTCTCTTCCGACCGTGGACTATGTGGTGGTTTAAATTCAAACTTATTCCGCAAAGCATTGCCATTGCTTAAGAAGTGGCAGGAGCAAGGTGTGGAAGTTGAGCTTGCACTGGTCGGTAACAAGGCACAAACATTCTTTAAGAGCTACGGCGGGAATGTGGTGGCCACTGTTACTGATCTGGGCGATGCCCCACACATCGAAGATTTGGTCGGAACCATTAAAGTGGTTCTGGATCGTTTTGACGCCGGTGAAGTTGATGAAGTACATTTGGCTTCCAACGAATTCGTTAATACGATGACTCAATCTCCGACGATTAAACAGCTTGTTCCTTTGCAATCCGATGAAGAAGCAACAGAAGAGACGTATTGGGATTATATTTACGAACCCGATGCGAAAACAGCTCTGAACTTGTTGATGCGTCGTTATGTTGAAAGTACCGTTTTCGGTGCCGTCGTTGAAAACGCGGCCTGTGAACAGGGTGCTCGAATGATTGCAATGAAGAATGCGACTGATAATGCGGGTGAGATGATTAACGAGCTTAAGCTGTCTTACAACAAGGCTCGTCAAGCAGCAATCACAGCCGAACTTTCGGAAATTGTGGCTGGTTCATCAGCTGTTTAAGTTTGAAGTATTTCAATAAAAGGTTAAAGATTATGAGTGGAAAAATAGTACAAGTAATCGGCGCGGTAATCGACGTCGAGTTTAAAGGTGCTGATTTACCAAAGATCTATGACGCGTTAACTGTTGATGAACTAGGGCTAACTCTTGAAGTTCAACAGCAAGTTGGTGATGAAGTCGTGCGTGCCATCGCAATGGGTTCTTCCGACGGTCTGAAACGTGGCATGGCTGTTTTCAATACCGGTGAAGCGATTGCGGTTCCGGTTGGTAAACCAACACTGGGTCGTATCTTTGATGTTCTAGGGAACCCAATTGATAATGCGGGTCCTGTTGAGTCCGACGAGAAAATGACCATTCACCGCGCTGCACCAGCGTTTGAAGAGCTAGCGGCTTCTCAAGAGTTGTTGGAAACGGGTGTTAAAGTTATCGATTTGATCTGCCCATTCGCTAAGGGTGGTAAAGTCGGTCTGTTCGGTGGTGCCGGTGTTGGTAAAACCGTTAACATGATGGAATTGATCCGTAACATCGCCATCGAGCACTCCGGTTATTCCGTATTTGCGGGTGTGGGTGAGCGTACACGTGAAGGTAACGACTTCTATTATGAAATGGAAGAGTCCGGCGTACTGGATAAAGTTGCTTTGGTATACGGTCAGATGAATGAGCCACCAGGTAACCGTCTACGTGTTGCTTTGACTGGTTTGACCATGGCTGAGTACTTCCGTGACGAAGGTCGTGACATCCTGTTCTTCGTTGATAACATTTACCGTTATACCCTAGCCGGTACCGAAGTATCCGCCCTGTTGGGTCGTATGCCTTCTGCGGTAGGTTATCAGCCAACGTTGGCCCAAGAAATGGGTCAAATCCAGGAACGTATCACGTCCACTAAAACCGGTTCCATCACGTCTATCCAAGCGGTCTATGTACCGGCGGATGACTTGACTGACCCGGCACCAGCAACAACATTTGCTCACTTGGACGCAACCGTTGTATTGAACCGTTCGATTGCCGAAACCGGTATCTATCCTGCGATCGATCCATTGGATTCGACTTCTCGTCAGCTGGATCCGTTGGTTGTTGGTAACGAGCACTATGATACGGCTCGTGGCGTTCAAGAAACACTTCAGCGTTATAAAGAGTTGAAAGACATCATCGCGATCCTAGGGATGGATGAGCTGTCTGAAGAAGACCGTGCTCTGGTAGCACGTGCTCGTAAGATGCAACGCTTCTTCTCTCAACCTTATTTCGTCGCGAAAGTATTCACCGGTGAAGATGGACGTTATGTTTCATTGAAAGAAACCATCCGTGGTTTCAAAATGATTCTTTCCGGCGAACTTGACGATGTCCCAGAGCAAGCATTTATGTATGCCGGTGATATCGACGAAGTGCTTGAAAAAGCTAAAAAATATAAGGATTAATTGATTATGGCAGTCTCAATGCAAGTCGATATTGTAAGTGCAGAGGGCTCAATGTTCTCTGGTAAAGCGGATATGGTCTTTGCACAGGCTGCCGATGGTGAAGTCGGCATCCTGCCAAAACATACCCAGCTATTAACTCAGTTAAAGCCAGGGCAGGTTCGTGTCGTCAGTGGTGATGAAGAAGATTTCTTTTTCATCAACAGCGGTGTGCTAGAAGTGCAACCAAGTGTTGTTACCATTCTGGCCGATACCGCGATCCGCGCTGAAGACTTGGATCAAGCTGCAGCTGAAGAAGCGAAACGTCGTGCCGAAGATGCGATGGAGCAAGCGAAGTCTGATACAGACGTAGCACGTGCTCAAATCGAATTGGCGGAAGCCGTTGCGCAGATTCAGACGATTAGCAAGTTGCGTGATCGTTTGCACAAGACAGGATTGTCTTAAGTCAATTGTCCTTTTAGAAAAAGCACCTTCGGGTGCTTTTTTTTTAGAATTGCAATCAAACAAATTCGATAGAATACGTTTAAGAGCAACCCTAACGGAAGGGTTTGATTGCGGTTTTATGAAGTTTCAGGAGTTTTCATGTCCCTAAAAGTGGTTATCTTGGCGGCCGGAAAAGGCACGCGGATGCGTTCGAATTTACCGAAAGTGCTGCAGCCATTGGCGCAAAAACCGCTTTTAGGGCACGTTGTCGCAACGGCTGACCGACTCGATTGCCAGGACATCGTGACGGTGATTGGTCACGGTGCCGAGTTGGTTGCGGAACGAATCCGGCATCCGAATATGACTTTTGCGATGCAGGAGGAACAACTGGGTACCGGCCATGCCGTACAACAGGCGGTTCCGCATTTTTCCGATGAGGACACGGTGCTGATACTCTATGGTGATGTGCCTTTGACCCGTGCCGAAACGCTTCAGGATTTACTGGGCTTGATTGATGACCAGCATCCCTTGGCGCTGTTGACGATTAACCTGGACGATGCCACCGGCTATGGACGTATTGTGCGTGATCCGCATCATGCCGTGCAGGCGATTGTCGAGGAAAAGGATGCTTCCCCAGCGGAAAAAACGATCCGGGAAGTAAATACCGGTATTTTGGCCGCGTCCGGAACCTATTTGAAGCCATGGCTGGCGCGTTTGTCGAATGACAATGCACAAGGCGAATATTATCTGACCGATATCATTGCCATGTGTGTGGCCGATGGTTTTGAAGTGCATACCACGCAACCGCAATCGGAAATTGAGGTATTGGGCGTGAATAACAAACTACAGTTACAATCTTTGGAACGACGTTATCAGCAGGCCTTAGCCGAGGATTTAATGGTGCAAGGTGTGACGCTAATTGATGCCAGCCGTATAGATGTTCGCGGTCAGTTGGATGTGGGCCAGGATGTGCAAATCGATGTGAATGTCGTGTTCGAAGGTCAAGTCACTTTGGGGAATAATGTGGTGATTGAAGCGAACTGTGTGATTAAAGATGCCGTGATTGCCGACAATACAGTGATTCACGCTTTCAGTCATATCGAATCGGCACGCATCGGCCAAGCCTGTCAAATTGGGCCTTACGCGCGTTTACGCCCAGGAACCGAGTTAGCGGAAGGCGTGAAGATTGGTAACTTCGTTGAAACCAAAAAAGCACAAATCGGGCAGGGCTCGAAGGTCAACCATCTTTCCTATGTCGGCGATACCGTTATGGGGCAGGACGTGAATATCGGTGCCGGCACGATTACCTGTAATTATGATGGCGTGAATAAGCATCAAACCGTCATTGGTGACCGGGTTTTCGTTGGGTCGGACACCCAGTTGGTGGCTCCGGTGACGGTGCATGACGGTGCGACCATTGGTGCCGGCTCCACCATTACCAAAGACGCGCCGGCGGAAACCCTGACCCTGTCGCGTTCCAAGCAAATCAGTTTTAAGGATTGGCAGCGTCCGGTTAAAAAATAACCAGGCCTGGCCGATTCTTTCCGTTCACTATCCAAACCGTCGGGTGTCGATATGGTGTATTTAATGATCGAACCGCAACAAGCGGAAGCCTTTCAAAAGCGTATGAATGAGCAAGGGTGGTCGCTCTTCTTTCAAGACGGTGGCCAAAGCCAGTTCATTGGTTGGGCTTATATGATGAAATGGGAGAAGACCTTGGAGGATGAACGCCGGGCCGAAGTGACCTTGCATTATTCCGATAATCACGGTGAGCTTGAAGCCTACCTGGAAATGAATCCGCCTGCGAAGCCGTTGATGGATGCCTTGGTTGCCGAATTGTAGATGACTCGAGAAACGTTACAAGCATATCTGGATCTGACTCGGCTGAACCGGCCGGTGGGGATTTATTTGGTGCTGTGGCCGGCGTTGTGGGCGCTTTGGTTAGCGGCGGATGGCACGCCTCCTTGGTCGATTGTGCTGATTTTTATTTTGGGCGCCGTCATTATGCGTTCGGCGGGTTGTGTCATCAATGACTATGCCGACCGCCATTTCGATGGCGACGTGTCACGGACTTGCTGTCGTCCGCTGGCGACCGGTGCCTTGACGGAAAAACAGGCGCTGCGTTTTTTCGTTCTGTTGGGGTTGGTCGGCTTCGGTCTGGTGCTGATGCTGAATCCACTGACCATTGCGCTTTCGTTGGGGGCTTTGTTCCTAGCCGTTTTGTATCCGTTTATGAAGCGGCACACTTATTGGCCGCAGGCGTTTTTGGGTGCGGCTTTTGCCTGGGCCATCCCGATGGCGTTTGCGGCGGTTCAGAATGACGTGCCCTGGCAGGCCTGGGTGATTTTCACATTAACCCTGATTTGGGCGCTGATTTACGATACCGCCTATGCCATTGCGGACTTGGAAGATGATTTGAAACTCGGTATCAAATCGACGGCGATTTTGTTCGGTGAAAAGGTCCAGTGGATAGTGGGCGCTTTTCAACTGATGATGCTGGCCGGTTTTGTGTGGTTGGGTCAATTGTTCGATTTGGGCTGGGCGTATGACTTGTCCATTTTGGCCGCTGCTGGGTTGTTCGTCTATCACCAGTGGTTGTTGCATTTCCAACAGCCCGAACAGGCGTTCCGGATGTTTTTAAACAATCACTGGGTGGGCGTGGTGATTTTGGTCGGCATTGTTGCGGATAAAAGTGTGATACCCTGGCTAGGCACTCTTTAAATTATTGCAGAGTGAAATTATCCGGCATGTCGAGAATCGGCTCCAAATCCAACGACCAATCGGCTTTGGTCAACGCCTTGGACAAGACCTTGAGCAGAACCCCCATCAGTTCCGGGTTATAGCCCAGCTGGATGCCGGCCCCTTCGTCGGGTTCCAAGGCCAATTGTGGTTCCGGCCCATCCAGATTGCGAAAGGTCATTTTCGCCAATAGAATAGGGGTATCGCCCAAAGGGTGTTCCAGATTTTCCGGCTCTTCGTAGGGTTTTTCGAAGTCGCCTTCCAACTGAGCTTTTTCTTGCCGCAGTTGGTGTTCCGCCGGGTGTTGGTGTTGAACAATGGTTTCGCCGGTTTGCGGGTGTTGGCCTTGCAGTGCCGGAATGAGTAATTTCAGATAACGTCGGGTAATCCAGGCTTGCATGCACTGTTGTTGCTGGGTATGCAGCTGGAACAGGATTCGATCTTCAATGGGCTGATATGTGGCTTGGATTTGTTTGATTTGATCCGACATGAGGCATTTTCGATTGCATAATAATAGAATCATTATACTGCTTTTGAGCGGGATTGCGTGGTGCATACCGCAAACAGTCTTTTCCGAGGGTTCCGCCAATTCGGCATCCGATTCTTCCGAGGCCGAAGCCAAATCACAGACCGAAACCGCTGCCCCCCCTTCGTCATCGCCTGCCCCCGACAATGCTCCGCCTACATCAGAGGGACCGACTCAACCGCTACCGGAGAAGACCTATTTTTTTGAAGGCACGGAAAGCCCGTTATTGAACTTCACTTTCAAGTATCTGGACACCATGCACGATTGGCTCAGTCATAAGGTGGATGATTTCGGCGAACAGGCGGATGACTTTTTCGGAACCGACGACTCCTTTGACCGAACCAAAGGCAGTCGTTTGGACATTATGACGCCGGTCCGGTTTCATTCCGACGGCAGTATCGATACTCAAGTGAAATTTCGAACCAAAATCGCCCTACCAAGAACCAATCGGCGCTGGCATTTGATTGTCAGTTCGGCGGAAGATAATATCAAGGAGTTGTCATCCGGAGGGGCGGCTGGCACGGCCGGAACGGGCAATAATTCACCTTTGAATAACGCGTCGAGCGCCACTTCACCTCAGCAGGATGATGGTACCAATGTCGGTTTGCGTTATGCGTTGGACATTGCCGGTTTTACCGCTACCTTTGTTGATGTGGGGCTGAATTTCCGCAATATTATTGAACCGGATCCGTATGCGCGGATCAAGTTGCATTACAAGTGGCAGCTCAGTCCTAAGTGGTACAGTCGGATGTATCAGGATTTGTATTGGGAAAGTTATAAAGGTGTGGGGCTGAATTCCCGTCAGGTGTTCGACCGCCAAATCAATAACCAGTTTTTATTCCGTTCGCAAACCGAAGCGGACTGGAAAGATAAAGATCAAAACTATTCGTTGTCGCAGAATTTCATTTTTGTCGATCAGGTCAATGTACATCGTGGCTTAGCTTATTACCTTGGGTGGGGCTGGAATTGGACTCCGGATGCGCCAGGGTTCAATTTAAGTTCCTATTCGGTTGGGGTGAATTGGCGGGAGCGAATTTATAAGGACTGGATGTTCTTTGAGATCGATCCGGAAATCAGTTTTTACGATGATACCAATTTCAATAAAGCCGACGCCAGCATTCGCTTTATGCTGGAAGCGCAGTTCTATGATCATAAATAAGTGGATATAAAAAAGGCCTGCAAAGCAGGCCAAAGCACTTTAGACAAGCAACGAAACTTAGAAAACAGCGGTTAGCTGTACGGAAATACGATTATCGATGGAATCCAGAATGTCATTGACGGTATCGTTGGAGTTCGGTGCGTCAACGCTACGGATTTCGTAGTTGGCTTTCAGGGACGTCTTCTTATTGAAGAAGTATTGTGCGCCCAGCGTCGTGGTTTCGAATACACGCTCGGCATTGGCACCGCCCGTACCGTTTTTATCGGTGGCACTGTTCAGTTTGTCATAACGCACATCCAGTTCCACGGTTGAAATCGGACGATACCCCAAACTGACGTAATAACCGTCGGCTTTCTGATCCGGTAAAACACTGAAGGTGCCACCATCGTCTGGCGTTCTTGCGCCAGAGGTTCCGCCGTAAATCATCCCGTCGGCCATGATGTACTCAGCCGCCATCCGATATTTGCCGTTAAAGAAGGTGGTCCCCACGCCGCTACGGGTACGGTCCTGACTTTGTTCTGTGCCCGGTGATGTCGGGGTGCCATCATTGTAATCTCGCTTCCCGCTTTGGTTCCAGGCATACAGCTTAAACCCTTGGCGGCGCGGTCCTTTGGAGTCGCCAAAAACCTTTTCGGTGGAGGCGTACAGGTAGGTGTCCATATCTCCATTGTTGTTGGTGACGGCTAAACCGCTGCCGTTGCCGATCATAACCGCATAACTGGTGTCCCATCCGCCGAGATTAAAAGTGTCGAATATCTGCACCCCAGTATCACGGAAGGCACCGACCGGGCCATCCCGCTCGGTATTTCCGCTTTCGTATTCAAAATCTCTTTCCAACAGCAAGCGATCGGTGGCATTGGAGAAGTTGATGTAATTGGCGACGAAAGCGGCTTGTAGACCTTCTTCCGAGCCAGGAGTTTTAAATAAACCGGCGCGTACGCGTGCACCCGGAATGTAATTTAAGGTGACACTGGCGTCGGTCAGTTGACCTTGGGATGCGCCTTTGCCTGTGGTGATACCGTTGTTCCCGAATTCCGCCAGCAGGAAATAGTTCACTTTTTTATCCAACGGAAGGTTGTTGCCGCGTACCCCGATACGGGCACGTTTGACATTGAATCCGCTGGCGCTGTCCAATTGAGGGGCCATTTGGTTAAAGGCCGCCGGTTTGCCTTTGCCTGGGCCCGCTTTCAGTTTGGTGTCATCGGTGTGCTGATAGTCCAGTTGCACAAAGCCCCAAAGCTTGGCTCTTGGCGCTTGGTCGGCGGGTTCGGTGCCTTGCAGCATCAACCAGTTGGTGGCGTGCGCCGGAGTGGTGGTGCAAGCCGCGATGATGGCGGCCGGTAACAGTTTGGTTAAAAATTGTTTTTTCATAAGCCTCTTCTCTAGTGTTTTCTATTGTTTTTAGGGTCTATTCAATTTATTTAAGGGTTAGGTGATTCAAGGTCTCAGGTAAACGAACCCTTCTTCTTGCAGGTGTGCCAGTTCGGCCACGCCGCTGGGCACGATGTCCTTCTGGTCAACGTCGTAAAGATCACGTTTGTAATCGACGTTTCGGCCCTTCAGGGTGTTGGCGCAGACATCAAACACCACGCCTTGCATGCGCAGACTGTCCACCTTCTGCTGCATCTCCGTGGAGGCATTGGCGGCCTTGAATTTCGGCACGTTTTTCAGGGCGTCCTCTTTCAGCAGTAAAGACAGGCCGTTGCCGTGCAGCACGACTTTGATGTCCAGGTTATCCGCGCCGACCGCATTGATGTGGTTCTGGATGTTACGTAAGGTGCTGGACTGCTTTTTGGCATCGTCATAATTGATGTGATAAACCACTTTTTGATGGCCATATCCTTCGGACGCCTGCGCTGAAGACAACAGCACCCAGCCGGACAGCAAGGTCAGGACAAACAGTTTGGTAACGTTAAGCATCATGGTCTCCTCGGACTCTTAGAGTCGTTTGATTAAGGTTTCAGTATTTGATAACCGGCGGCATTCAACTGCAGGATACGCGCCGCACCGGCTGGTACCACGGTCACGCCTTCGGTCAGTGCGGGTTTGCTTCCCAGTACCTTGGTAAAGTGTTTCAAAGTGTTGGCACAGCCGCTGAAACGCACGCCGGCGTTCATGAGCGCCTTAATGCGCGGCGTATTGACGTTGCCTTCCAGCATTAAGCGCAAGCCTGGGCCGAAGGCGACGATTTCCAGATCCAAGTCGCCGGCATCGTAGTGCTTCATCAGATTGTTGGCCACATTCAGCACCAAAGTCTGCTTGAATGGATTCGGGTCACTGATTTGCAGGACGACTTTGTGGGTGGCAAAAGTATCCGGCAATGGCGGTTCCTGTGCCGCCGCCATAATGTTGGCTGAGAACAACAAAGTGGCGAGCCAGCTAAGAATGAACAGTTTTGTTTTAGGTTTGAACACGTTTTATTTCCTCCAAAGTTTCATGCGTCTTCAAGAGCGCTCTCCCCAATAACGGAAAACCTTCCGGCTTTATTCCAACTTTCTGAGATGGTTATTTCTATGATGGGATAACGGCTCCTTATTTCATGAAACAGTTATATTCTGATAGGTAAAACAAAGGCTTGTCGCGGTCGAAAATTTTGCCTATGATGAAAAAAAGGGAGTTTGAATGATTAGCAATTGGATTAAATTAAAAACCAATCAGGTGAAGTTGAATGCGGTGCTGGAATCGCACTACGCCAATCTTTACCGAATTGCTTACGCCTGGAGTCAGGATGAGTCCTTGGCGCAAGATTTGGTTCAGGACACTATGTTGAAATCGTTGCAGAAAGCCGATCAACTGACGTGTTTTGAAAACGTGGACCGATGGTTGTGCAAAATCATGCATAACCTGTTTTACGATAACTGTCGGCAAAATGCCCGTTGGCATCAGGTGGACGTCGCCGAAGTGGGCGAGCAACTGAAAACGGAATCGATTGAATCCTTGTATATTCGCAAGCAGACGATTCAGAACATTCATGATGCCATCGGCAATCTGCCGATCGATCAACGGGAAGTCATCGTTCTGGTCGACCTACAAGGCTATTCCTATCAGGAAGTGGCAGGAATCACCGAAGTGCCGGTCGGCACGGTCATGAGCCGTCTTTCCCGAGCCCGGGAAAAGTTGAAGAAATTGGTCACCAGTGAGAAGCTGATTCCCAGTTATCCAGACAATGTGGTCGTTTTAAAGAAGAGTAGCGCGAAATGACGGAAAAATTGAAAACGACACCGCAGGAAATCCATGCCTACCTGGACGGCGAATTATCGTTGCAGGAACGCCAGCGATTTGAAGAAGCATTGAAGTTGGATCCGGCGTTGCGCCATGAGGTGTGCGAGCTGCGCAAAATCAAGCAGCAGATGCTGGAGCACTATCAAAAGGTGCCGGTGCCGCCGCGTCCGACGTTTGAATGCCAAGGGTCTAACCGAACTTACTGGGCCGCGGCCGCATCGGTTGCGCTGGTGGTGGCATTGGGCGTCTTTGCATTGCCTTATTCGCCCGCCGATTCGGGGATGCAAGGTGTGTCGGTGGTGCAGAATGAGGCGACCGACAGTCGGATTCTGTTGCATATCGATTCCAACCAGCCGGAAAAAACCCAAGCGCTTTTGCAAAAAGCCAGCACCCTGTTGGCGGAAAACAAAGCGCAGGAAGGTGTGCCACCGATGCAAATCGAAATCGTGGCCAATGACCATGGCATCGAGTTGTTCGAGCAGGATAATCAGAGCCGTGAAGCCATCATCAGCCTGTTGGCGCAATACGACAACCTCAAGTTGATTGCCTGTCAACGTGCTTTGGAACGTCGAGCCGCCAAAGGAGAGCCGGCCAAGTTGATTGACGGTGTCGAGTCGGATAAAACCGCGATCGACGAAATCGTCAACCGTATGCAAACAGGTTGGAAGTACTACAAGTTCTAGGGTCGTCTTGTTTAAGGCAGTACTTGAGACGGCGGTGAACCGGCTGGGCGGACGCGAAAGCCTTCCGACAGTAACAGGGTGTCGCCGTTTTGTGTGAAGGCGGATTGCCTTGCATAGACCGGTCTGGCCGGTTCAACCTCGGGCAAGTATGGCCAATCGGTCGATTGGGTGTGGGCGATTTCAAACGGCGTCCGTTGTACATTGGGAAGCTGAAACAGGATTTCGCCCAAAGGACGATTCCCCAGTTGACGCAGACGGTACCAGGCATTGCCCGGCACGCAGTCGGGAATCACGGTACGGCCGTACACTAAAGGCTCATCGCCGCATTTTAGCAATACACATCGTACCCAGGCCTTGCGGTTGTCGGCCAGTTTCAAACGTTCCGCCTCAAAGCGCAACGGCACTTCCCATCTTTCCGATAAAACCGTCACGTGCATTTCCGGGCAGGCCTGGCGGATTTTGGCGGTCAAGGAACCGGTTTCCAGCAACCATTCCCGGTAAGCGGGTTCGATGCCCAGGCGTCCGAACAGCGCGGCCGGGTACCAATGCAAACGGTCAGGCATGTTTGTAATCCATTCGTTCTCCTATCCAGCGGGTATGCAGGGCATCGACAATGTCCGGGTCGCTGACGGCCAGGGTTTCGGCCCAATGTTTTGCGACCGGAATCCATTCCTGATCCCGCTTCAAGTCGGCTATTCTAAATTGCAGGCCGCCGGTTTGTCGAGTGCCGAGAATTTCGCCCGGGCCGCGTAATTTCAAGTCTTCTTCCGCAATGCGGAAACCGTCGTTGGTGTCGCGCATGATGTTGAGGCGCGCTTTGCCGGTTTCGCCCAGTGGGGCCTGGTACAACAGCACACAGTGGCTTTTTTTGTGCCCCCGGCCTACGCGTCCGCGTAATTGGTGCAATTGCGCCAGACCGAGTCGTTCGGCGTTTTCGATAATCATCAAACTGGCATTCGGTACATTGACGCCCACCTCAATCACGGTGGTGGCGACCAGTAAATCCAGTTCATGGTTCTGGAAAGCCGCCATCATCTCGGCTTTTTTGTCGCCTTTCAAACGGCCGTGAATCAAGCCGACGCGTAAATCCGGCCAATGGTCTTTGAATTGTTGGGCGGTGACTTCCGCCGCCTGGGCGTGCAGTAATTCCGATTCTTCAATCAGCGGGCAGACCCAGTAGGCCTGCACGCCGGCTTTGCACTGTGCATACAGATGCTCCATCACCTCAAAGCGTTTTTGATTGTTCAATACCGCGGTGTCGATGGGCTGGCGGCCGGGTGGCAGTTCATCGATGATGGACAAATCCAGGTCGCCGTAAGCGGTCATCGCCAAGGTGCGTGGAATCGGCGTGGCCGTCATAATCAGCTGGTGCGGATGGGTGTCGTCGTCAAGCTGGCTTTTATCGTGCAACGCCAAGCGTTGGTGCACGCCGAAACGGTGTTGTTCGTCGATGATGACCAACCCGAGTCGGTTGAAGGTGACGCTTTCCTGAAACAGGGCGTGGGTGCCGATGATCACTTTGGCCTCGTTGGATTCGATTTGTGCCTGCATAAAGCGTTTTTCGGCGGCTTTCATGCGGCCGTTGAGCCAGGCGACCGGAATGCCGAGCGGTTCCAGCCATTCCTGAAAATGGTTGCGGTGCTGTTCCGCGAGAATTTCCGTCGGGGCCATAATGGCCACCTGGTAACCGGCATCGGCGGCTTGAATGGCGGCGAGCGCGGCAATGACGGTTTTGCCGGAGCCGACGTCCCCTTGCACCAGGCGCTGCATGGGGTGCGGTTGATTGACGTCCTGACGGATTTCATCCAGCACCCGTTGTTGGGCACCGGTGAGCTCAAACGGCAAAGAGGCCAGCAGTTGGTTGGCGATTTGGCTGGGTGGAAAGATCGGTGCCTGGCGTTGTTTTTCGGATTGCCGCAACAGTTGCAAGCTCAGTTGGCTGGTGAGCAATTCTTCCAGAATCAGGCGTTTTTGCGCCGGGTGCTGGAACTGTTTGATCAGAAACAGGTCGTCTTCCGGTTGCGGTTGATGCAGCCGCAACAAGGATTCGTTGATGGGTGGCAGTTGCAGTTCGTCCAATAAATGCGGGGGCAAGGCTTCCGCCAACGGATATTGCTTGAGTAACGTCAGCGCCTGCTGAATCAGTTTCAACAGGGTTGGTTGCCCCAGTCCTTCGGTGACCGGATAAACCGGCGTCAGGGTTTGTTCCAGCGGCGGTGTGTTATCGCGGGCGAAAAGTTGATACGCCGGGTGCACCATTTCCAGTCCACTGGGACCGGAGCGCACTTCGCCGTAACCGCGCAGTATTTGGCCGCGTTTGAATTGCTGGGCCTGCCGATAGTGGAAATGGAAGAAGCGGCAGCTTAGGGTTTGGCCGCTTTCGTCCACCAGTTTGACGATCAGGCTGCTGTTGCGGGTCTGCGTCATGTGGTGGCTGATGATTTCGCCTTCAATCAAGGCTTCCTGGCCAATGAACAGATTGGCGATGGGAGTGAGTTTGGTTTTGTCCTGATAGCGCAACGGCAGGTGGAATAACAAGTCCTGCACCACGAACAGTCCCAGGCGATTGAGCTTTTCCGCCAACTTATCGCCGACGCCTTTCAGGGACGTCAATTTTTGTTGTGCCAAAGGCTGGTTGTCGGTTGCGGGCATAAGGGCGGATTCGAAGCGTGTGAAATAAAATCAATTTTAGCAAAAATTCCGCAAAAACACCCAGGCCTGGGCGTTTTTAACATTTGGCCCCTAATTTATTCCAGCCAGACTTCGTCTTTGTATTGTTCGGTGTGGGCATCGATCAGGTGGTAGCCGGCCGAACCGATGTCGGTTTGGGTGTGCTGCAAAGTCAACTTGCCGGTGACGAGAAACGGAAAATCCACCTGATGCAGCTTGATGCCTTGTCCCGGCGCGGTGTCGACCAGAATGGTCTGGTTCACCGGCGGGGCGGGAACGTGGATGCAGGCGCCGAAATAGGGTACAAATAAAAAGCGGGTGACGGTGCCGTTTTTAATTGCCAGCGGCGCGATGAAGCCGGCCAGTGCAATGGTTTGGCCATCCAGTTTTTCATTCACGGGGGAGTTGGCGATGACGTCCTGCAGTTTTTCTAAAATCGCCAAGCCTTCCGGGCTGTTGTCCGGCAGATCGTTGAGCCGGTTGATGTCGTCTTCGTAGGCCTGCAACAGTTTTTCCGGTTCATAGCCCTCCGGAATCAAATCGCTCCACTTGATTTTACGGGGTTCTTCGGCGAGGGCCACCGAAGCGAGCAGCGCCCATAAAAAAGCGGGGAAAACAATCGTTATAACGGCTTTGAGCCACGCGGGTTGAGTCGTCAACGGCTGAGTCCTTTGGTTAAACTGGTTCGATACGCCATGATACCCGGAATCAGGCTGATAAGCACCCCCAGCAACCAGGCCAAGCCGATAAACAGCCATTGCTGGGTGTCGGGCCAGGGCAACTGGATGAAGAGGCCATAATGCTCCGCCAGATAGGGCGCCAGCCAGGCCAGGCCGCCGTAAAGTAACACGATGCCGAACAGGGTGCCGAGTATCAGGATGAACAGCGCTTCGAAAGCGAACAGCAACAAGACGTCGTAACCGTGAATGCCGATGGCGCGAAGCACGGCGATTTCATGTTGACGCTCCTTGAGCGTGCTGAGCAAGGTAATCAGCATTCCCACCAGGCCTGCCAGCAATACCATGCTGGCAATCGCCAGTAATCCGCGTTCAAACGGTGCCATGATTTGCCATAAGCTGGCCAGCGTGCTGCCCGGCAGAATCGCCAGCAGCGGTTCGTCTTTGAATTCATTGAGACGGCGTTGCATTTTGAAGGTGGTGAGTTTGTTTTTCAAACCGATCAACACCGCGGTGATGGCTTCCGGTTCCACGATGAGTTTTCGTGCCCGGTCGGCGGAAATCTTCAACGGCGATTGCATGCCGCCGCGCCAGTCGATGTGGATGGCTTCGATGGCGTCGAGCGAGACTTGCAAACTGTTGTCTACCGGTGTGCCGGTCGGCGCAAGAATGCCGCTGACGGTAAAGGGTTTGTCGTTATGCTGCGGTGCTAAGCGTCCGGAAGACAAGCCGTGCGACAACACGATGCGGTCGCCGAGTCGGTAACCGTATTTCTGGGCGACTTTCGCGCCGAGCACCACGTCGTATAAGTCCGAGAAGGCTTGCCCTTTCTGGAAAGCGAGCGGTTGTTCCTCACCGTAACGATAATGTTGGTAAAAGCTCGGCAAGGTGCCGATGACCCGAAAACCGCGATGCGAATCGCCCAACGACAAGGGCACGGTCCAGGCGACGTCCGGCATCTTTTGGAGTGTTAAATAGGTTTGGTAATCGATGTTGTTGGTGGCGTTGCCGATGTGGAACACGCTGTAGAGCAGCAGGTTCACCGGGCCGCTGCGAGCGCCGACAATCAGGTCGGTTTGCGACAAGGTGTTGAGGAAACTGTTTTTGGTTTCCTTGCGCAAGGTGTCCACGCCGAGCAGCAATACCACGCTGATGGTGATGGAAAACATCGCCAGCAATAAGCTGCCTTTGCGGCTCCAGGCGCTTTTGAGTGCGAGAGACAGCAAGGTCATGACTCCGCCTCCGAAATACCGGCTTGATTGAGTTGGGCCAGGTCGATTTCCTGTTGGAAGTGTTGTGCCAAATGGGCGTCGTGGCTGACGAATACGAGCGTGGCACCGGATTGCTCCGCCGCGGCGAACAGCCAGTCGATGAAACGGTCGCGATTGTCGGCGTCCAAAGCGGAGGTCGGTTCGTCGGCGATAATCAGTTCCGGCCGTCCCATCAATGCACGGGCAATCGCGACACGCTGTTGCTGGCCGATGCTGAGACGGTTGACGGGCTGGGCCAGGATGTTGTCCGGCAGTTGCAGCAATTTCAACCAGGCCTGCGCCTGGTGTTGCGGGTCGGGTTCCTGTTGACGGCGGTGTTTGGAAAAACTCAGCGGTAACAGAATATTGTCCAGCGTGGTCAGGTAGGGTAGCAAGTTGAATTGTTGGAAAATGACGCCGAGATGGTCGCCGCGAAACCGGTCGCGTTGCAGGGCCGATAAACTGGCCAGCTCGGTGCCCAACACGTTTAAATGCCCGCTTTGGGCGGTGAATACGCCCGCCAGCAAATTCAGTAAAGTGGTTTTGCCGCTGCCGCTCGGCCCTTTGATGAACAGGTGTTCGCCACGTCGGACATGGAGTTCAGGCAAGTTCAGCGTGTCTTGCGCTTGGCCGGGCCAGCGATAGCGAAGCTGTTCGATTTCAATCACGGCGGATGCATGCATGGCGGAACGACTCGGCGGTTATTGGAATGAAATGCTCGGTTGCTTGCGCGATAAGGTGCCGCCGGATTGCTGGTCACTGAGCAACCATTGCGCACGAACCGTTTCCAGTTGTGGCCAGTGTTGGAAAAGATTCTTCACATCCAGAGAGGACAGCGCCTGCGGATTCTGGCAACGGTAAGTGTATTCGATGTGGACATCTTTATGAGTGTGCGCAGACTTTTCATGCTCATGCTCATGCTCATGTTCATGTTCGGCATGAAACGGATTGCGGACTTCAACCGATTGACGCTGGCATTGCGCTTGCGGATTAAAGGCCACCAGCGGTTCGGTTTTGATTTGTTGAAGCCGTTGTTTGACGGTGTCTTTTTCCGTTTCGGAATGCGGCGGATGTTCAAAGCCGAAGACATTATGCGCCGGGCTGTTGATTTCCAATAAGATGTCCGACTCCACTTGAGCCAGATTGAGTTCGGCCACGCCGTGTTCGTGGGCGGCATGGGTTTCGGCTTGAACATTGGCCGCGAGCAGACCGGGGACGGCACAGATTAGAAGCGTGAGCGGGCGAAGTGTCATGTCATTTCCTTCGATAGGGTAACCGTGTTTAAAATTCGTTTTGAATGGCTTTGTAGCCGCTGACCAATTGATTATTGGCCTGAACGACCGATTCGGAAAACTCCGACAGTGTAGCGGTTTTGGCCGGGAAAAGGCTTAAATCAGTGTGACGGTCGATGTGTGCGGTGGACGGTACATAGAAGCCGTGCGGCAAGTCGCAGCCGTCAACCACGGAGTTATGGCGCACCACCACTTCGTCGGACACGGTGCAATTGAACAGCACGCTGTTGAAACCGATGAAAACGCCGGAACCGATTTGGCAAGGGCCGTGAATGATCGAGCGGTGAGCGATGGAGGTGCGTTCCCCGATGGTGACGGCGGCCCCCGCTTTGGAGTGAATGACCACGCCGTCCTGAATGTTGGAGTGGGCGCCGATGACGATGGGATCCATCTGGCCTTGTTCATTGACTTCGTCGGCGCGGATAACGGCGTAAGGGCCGATGAAAACGTTTTCGGCCACGACGATTTTACCGCACAGAATCGCGGTCGGGTCCACAAAGGCGGATGGATGAATTTGCGGCAAATCGCCGCTGGGGTTGTGTCGAATCATGAATTAGGCTCCGTGTTGCTGGCAGGTGCGGCAGGTGCCGTGAATTTCCAGGCTGGGTTGGTCAATGTGAAAATGAGTGAGTTCGGCATTGGCTTGAATCGCCTGCCAAAGCGCATCGGATAGCGGCGTTTCTTCGATGCCGCCGCAGTGGTCGCACATCAGAAACTGGGTGAGTTCGCTGTGTGGGGCTTCTTCATGCGCATGGTGGCACGCCACGTATTGGCGCGTCGAGGCCAGGCGGTGAATCAGCGATTGCGCTTCCAAAAAGCTCAGGGCGCGGTAGATGGTCATCGGCTGAGTGCCGCTTTGTTCGTCAAGTTTGTACTGCTCCAGCAGTTCGTAAGCGCTCATGGGTTTGTCGGCTTCCAGCAGCAAGCGCAACACCTTTTCGCGAATCGCCGTCAGGCGCTGGCCGCTGGCCTGGCAGGTTTCGTGGGCAAGTTTTAAGCGTGATTTGATATCGGTCATGGCGATCTCCTGTCAGGCAGTCGGTGCGACGGGGTCGGCAAACGGATCGTCCATTTGCATCCAATAGGTCACACCGGCGTAAAGTTCTTCATCGGTCAATAAACAGGATTCTAACTGTTTTCGAGTGGCTTGTTCATCCAAACCTTGTCCGATGAACACCAATTCCTGTCGCATGTCGCCGAAAGGTTCCACCCATTTGGCGCGGATGAAGTCACGGGATGCTTCATCGTCCGGCCAGCGCTCTTCCGGCACGGCTTTCCAGAACATGCCGGCCCAGTGGTGATGGGCGATGCCTCCGGCCTGGCTCCAGATGCCGGCCATTTGCGGTTGGCTGGCGAGCCAGAAATACCCTTTGGAACGGATGAGTTTGCCCGTTGGCCAAGGTTGGGTCAGAAAACGGTGGAACTTGACCGGGTGAAACGGTTTGCGGGCGGTGAAGGTGAAACTGCCGATGCCGTATTCTTCGGTTTCCGGCACGTGTTCGCCGCGCATTTCCTGCAACCAGCCCGGCGCTTGTTGGGCTTTTTCGAAATTGAATTTTTGGGTGTTGAGCACCGTTTCGAGCGGAATCTTTCCGTGTTGCAAGGTGTGGATGTCGGCTTGCGGATTCAGGGAGTGCAGAATGGCGCGCAGTTCTTCGATTTGGTCGTGTGTCATTAAATCGGTTTTGCTGATGAGCAGTACGTCGGCGAATTCGACCTGATCGATGAGAAGGTCGGCAACGCTGCGTTCGTCTTCATCCCCGAGGCTTTCCCCGGCTTCCTGCAAGGATTTGGCCTGACGGAAATCGGTGAGGAAATTGCCGCCGTCCACCACCGTGACCATGGTGTCGAGCCGTGCGACGTCGGACAGGGAGAGGCCGTTTTCGTCTTCGAAGGTGAAGGTTTCGGCGACCGGCAGCGGTTCGGAAATGCCGGTGGATTCGATGACCAGATAATCGAATTTATCGGCCTTTGCCAGAGCGGACACCTCCAGGAGCAAGTCTTCGCGCAGGGTACAGCAAATGCAGCCGTTGGACATTTCCACCATTTTTTCTTCGGAACGATTCAGGCTGACTTCACCTTCCACCAAACTGGCGTCGATGTTGATTTCGCTCATGTCGTTGACGATGACGGCGACGCGTAAATTTTGGCGGTTGTTCAGAATGTGATTGAGCAGGGTGGTTTTACCGGCGCCGAGAAAACCGGACAGCACGGTGACGGGAAGTTGTTTCATGGTGAGTCCTCTCGAATGGATGAATAATGATATGTTATAACATAACATATAAATTTCAAGCCCTGTTGAGCGTTATTTTTCAGTGGGTTCGATGGCGTCACTGGAAGGCGGAAAACCACCAGGCCTGGTGGGGTTGTGCCATCGGGCGTAAACCTTATTTTTTTCAAAATCCGGCATGGTCAACCGCGTATGATGATGAAAAACGGAGGAAAAGCCATGAAACGGGTATGGAAAGCATGGGTGTTCGGCAGTGTGTGGGTCTGGAGTTTGTTCGGGGCGCCGAGTTGGGCCGAGGGCTCTGGTGACGATTTCTGGGCGGCGTTGCAGGAAGGCGGCAAAGTGGTGTTGATTCGGCATGCGCAAATTGACCGCGAGTTCGGCGATGCGTTTTTGTTGGACAGCAGTTGTTTCAGTGAACGCAATTTAAATGAAGATGGTAAGGCGCAGGCAAAGAAGATTGGTGAAGAGTTTCGAGCGCACAGCATTCAAGTGGATCAGGTTCTGGCGAGCCCGCATTGCCGAACTCAGGACACCGCGCGTTTGGCGTTTGGCGAATTTGAAGTGATGCCCGAACTGCGCCTGATTCGGGCGTTGCCGGAAGAGAAAGCGAAAGCGAATTTGCGTGTCACACGCCAATGGATCAGTCAATTCAACGGTGAGGGAAATTTGATTCTGGTCACGCATCGCCCCAATATCGGTGAGCTGATTTACCAGCGATTGCAGCCGGGAGAAATGGCGGTGTTGGAACCGCTGGGCAGCGAGCCGGGTGATACGGTCTTTGATTTGATTGCGCGTTATTCCGTTGCGCCTTAGGCGTTCTTCAGGCTCAGTCGGTCACAGAATGACCGACCATTAAGCAATCACCCACTGTCCTTTGCCGCGGCGTTTCGCTTCGTACATGGCTTTGTCGGCCATGTTCAAAATATCGTCGACGTTCTTTTTCGAACCGCCGTCAAAGACCTTGAGGCCAATGGAAGCATTCACGCATCCGGTGACGTCGTTTGGCAGTTGAATCGGCTGTTTGATGGAGTGGATGATTTTGTCCGCAACTTGGGCGGCGAAGCTTTCATTCTGAATGTTTTCCAGCAGAATCACAAATTCGTCACCACCGAAACGCGCGGCCAAATCGGTTTTGCGGATAATGGTTTGGATGCGGTTGGCGGCTTCCTTCAGCAGGATGTCGCCGGCATTATGACCGTACTGGTCATTAATGGCTTTGAAGCCGTCCAGATCGATGAACAGAATCGCATTGGTCTGGTCCTGGCGATCCAGACGAAGAATGGAGCGTGACAGTTCGTTCACCAACAGGCGGCGTTTCGCCAACCCGGTCAACTGGTCATAATTGGCCATGTGATAGGACTCTTCGATCAGTGCTTCTTTTTCGTCGTTCAATTGATTGAAGGCTTGGGTCACGTGGTTGTAATAGGTAGCAATCAGGGAAGCGTCTGAATAAGGTTCCACCATGATTTTTTTGCTGAAATCCTGGTCTTGGGCCTGGGCGTTCATGGCGCGCGCCAAGTCGAACATGGACGTGGAAGCCTGGTGCTCGCTGATGTTCAAGCCGAGAATTTCTTTGGCTTCGGAGACGCGCAAGGCGTAAAAGTGGTTGATGATTTTCAGCATGATGTAGGTGACCGTGAAGGTCAGGAGGCCTACGAAAAAGATACCGATGGTTTGGGTTTTGAACTGCTGCCAGAACAGCGCTTCCTCCACCAGAAACGCCACGGCCAGGGTGCCCGCGATGCCGGCAAATAAATGGACCGGAACGGCCTCGATGGCGTCGTCAATCCGCCAGCGGATGAGTAGAATCTTGCCGACCAAATACGCCAGATAGCCGATGGCGCCGACCACCATGGCGCTGAACGGCGAGGCCAGATGAGCGCAGGCAGTGATGGCCACCAGTCCGGCCAGAATGCCGTTGATGATGTCGATGACCTGATAGTAACCGGTCATCAGGCGGCTGGCGATGAGCCCGGCAATGCCGCCGACCGCACCGGCAATCAAGGTGTTCAGCACCACTTTCCCGGTTTCGATATTCAAGGCCAGCACACTGCCGCCGTTGAAGCCGATCCACCCCAGCCAAATCAAAAAGACGCCGAGGGCGCTGTAAGCGAGGTTGGCCTGTTCAAACGGACGTTCGTTGTTTTCAAAGCGGCCTAATCGCGGGCCGATAATCAAAATGGCGGCCAGAGCCGCCCAACCGCCGACCGAGTGCACCACGGTGGAGCCGGCGAAATCGATGAAGCCCATCTGAGCGAGCCAACCATCGCTGTTCCAAATCCAGTGTGCTTGAACCGGGTAAATGAACAAGGAGACGATGATGGCGATGATCAGGTAAGAGGTGTATTTGGTGCGTTCGGCAATGGAACCGGAAATAATGGTGACGGCCGTGGAGGCGAACATGGCGTGGAACAAAGTCAGCACTAGGCCGGATAAAGAGTCTTCGTAAAAGAACAGCTTGTCCCAGCCGATCCAGCCGTTTTGGCTGCTGCCGAGCATAATGCTGGCACCGATGACGACGAAAATCATAAAGGCGATCAGGAAGTCACTGACATTTTTGATGGCGGTCGAAATCGAGTTTTTGGTTCGGGTGGCACCGGCTTCAAGGGCGGTAAAGCCAGGTTGCATCATGGCGACGAGAACGGCGCTGATGAGAACCCATAGAATATCAATCGGTTGTTCACTCATCGTTATCGATACCTACGCTCAGGGTAAATATCTTTGACAAGCAAATTTTATACCTTTATTAAAATGTGCTTGTAAAATAAAAGTGTTTGAAACAAAACGGGTTTCCGGTTGAAAAATGTGATGTCGGAGTGCGCTTTTTTGGTGTGGTATTGTTTTTTTTGAGTGCGAAAGTGCCCGGAAATCGACTTGTTTGAGGCCGATTTCCGTCTGATGCCTAGGGCTTTAGGAGGGTTCTACGTCTTTAGTAGGCGGATAAAATCATCACGCCGTCCATTTCGACGTCCGTGCCTTTGGGCAGTTCCTTGACGCCGACCGCGGCTCTGGCCGGATAAGGTTGTTCAAAATACTGCGCCATGATTTCGTTGACGGTGGCAAAGTGACTCAAGTCGGTCAGGAAAATATTCAGTTTGACGATGTCTTGCAGGGTGCCGCCCGCCGCTTCACAAACCGCCGACAGATTTTTGAAGACTTGATGGATGCGCTCGGAAATTTCACCCTCTTTCAGTTCCATGGTGTCGGGAATCAAAGCGATTTGACCGGAAAGATAAACGGTGTTGTCGACTTTGACGGCCTGGGAATAAGTGCCGATGGCTTGCGGAGCTTTGTCGGTGGCGATGATTTCTCGCATGGTGGTGTCCTCGTTGGATGTGTAAACAGTGGTTTGGATTTTAGCACAGAATGTCGGACCTGTGACCGACGAGAAAACCGGCGGCGGCCTCAAAAGCTTATAACGGTTTTGACCAGGCCTGGCGGTTTTGGTAATGGGCATTCAAGCTGTTTAAAGGGTTTTGTGGGTGTCTTGCTTTATGCTATACTTTGGGTATTTAAAATATTAGTCTAGGCTAAATTTTCAATAAGATGAGAAAAATATTGTGAAGACGTATTTGAGCAGATTGATCTTGGTGTGCATCGGTTTTATGGCGTTTCAGGTGCAGGCCAAGCCTTTGAATGTGGTGGTGACCACCGGCATGATCGGTGACTTGGTGACCAATATCGGGCAGGATAAAGTGACGATGACCGCCTTAATGGGTGCGGGGGTTGATCCGCACTTGTATAAAGCCACCCACGGTGATTTGCGGCGACTGCAACGAGCCGATGTGATTTTTTTCAATGGCTTACACCTGGAAGGCAAAATGCAGGAAGTCTTTGAAAAACTGGCGCGGAAAAAGCCGGTTTATGCGGTGACGTCGGAATTTCCAAAGGACGCGATTTTGCACTTTGGACAGGCGCCGGACCCGCACGTGTGGTTTGATGTCAGCCTGTGGGAGCAGGCCGGCCGTTTGGTGTTGGAAAAATTGATTCAGCACGATCCGGCCCACCAAGAATTTTATCGTCAAAATGCGAAAGTGTATTTGCAGCAGTTGATGGATTTGAATGCTTGGGTGAAAAATCAGGTGCAGACGATTCCGGCCGGGCAGCGCGTTTTGATTACCGCGCACGATGCTTTCGGGTATTTCGGGCGCGCCTACGGCATGGAAGTGCGAGGGCTGCAGGGTATCAGTACCGCCACGGAGTTCGGATTGCATGACATCAAACGTTTGAAGGATTTGATTCTGGAGCGTCATATCAAGGCTGTGTTTGTGGAATCGAGTGTGCCGAAAAAATTCCTGAAATCGTTGGTGGCGGGTGTGAATGAAGCCGATGGTCATCTCGCCATTGGCGGCGAATTGTATTCCGACGCCATGGGGTTGTCCGGTACGCCAGAGGGCACCTATATCGGTATGGTGAAACATAATGTGAATACCATTGTTGGGGCCTTGAAATAATATGGACGCTTGGAAAACCATTGAAAATCCACCGCTGATCGTCAACCAACTCAGCATGCGTTATCAGTATAAGCCGGTGTTGACGGATGTCAGCTTCGCCATTCCGGAAGGCCAGAACATCGCCATCGTCGGGCCAAACGGAGCGGGTAAGTCCACTTTGCTGAAAGGCATTATGGGCTTGGAGCCCTTGATGAGCGGACAAGTGCGTTTTTTTGGGCAGTCATTGAAGCAGAAGCAGTTGTCGGTGGCCTATGTGCCGCAGCGTGAGGAGTCGGATTGGGATTTTCCGATCAACGTCATGGATGTGGTGTTGATGGGGCGGCACGGCCATTTGAAGTTTTGGCAGCGTCCGTCGCGCGACGATGTGATGATTGCTGAGCAGGCGTTGGCGCGGGTCAGTATGTTGGATTTTAAAGACCGCCAAATCAGCCAGTTGTCCGGCGGTCAGCAGCAGCGTGTGTTTCTGGCGCGCGCCTTGGCGCAAAAAGCCAGCCTGTATCTGATGGACGAACCCTTTGCCGGAGTGGATGTCACCACCGAAAAAGCGATTATCGAATTGTTCCACGAACTGAAATCCCAGAACAAAACCATTGTTTGTGTGCATCATGATTTAAACACCGTCGGTGATTATTTCGATTGGGTGCTGCTGGTGAATGCGCGTTTGGTGGCGGCCGGCCCGGTGCAAGACGTGATGACGCCGGAAAACCTCAATAAAACCTACGGTGGCCGCTTGTCACTGTTGAGCGAAATGACCGAAAAGCTCTATCGTTCTAACCTGGATAAGGTGCACGATGACGAGTGATTTTGTCGCTTATTCGCCGGATTACTGGGGGTTGTTTCTGGAATTCTGGCGGTTTGAAGACGCCAACGCCGTTTGGGTGATGGTCGGTTCGATTTTGCTGGGCATCAGCGCGTCGGTGATCGGCGGATTTGCCTTTTTACGCAAGCGCTCCTTGATGGGCGATGCCTTGGCGCACGCCGCTTTGCCCGGCGTGATGACAGCCTTTATTCTGTTTCATGCCCATACGCCGCTGTTGATGTTTTTCGGTGCTTTGATCAGCAGTTTTTTCGGTTTGTTCCTGATGGACTGGATTCCCAAGCACACCAAAATCAAACCGGATGCGGCCATGGCCATTACCTTGTCGTTTTTCTTCGCGCTGGGGCTAATGGAGTTGTCGTACATTCAGGGCATGGAAGTGGCGGGCAAGTCAGGCCTGGACAAAATTCTGTTTGGGCAGGCGGCGGCCATGCTGCCGAGCGATATTTATCTGTTGTCGGCGGTGGCGTTGGTGGTGTTGCTGACCGTGGCGGTTTTCTTCCAAAAATTCCGTTTGATTGCTTTTAACCGAACCTATGCCCAATCGTTGGGGTTGAACATTGCGTTTTACGAGCTGGTGCTGGCGTTGCTGATTGTGATGTCGGTGGTCATTGGTTTGCAGATTGTCGGGGTGGTGTTGATGGCGGCGGTCTTGCTGACGCCGGTGGCGGCGGCCCGTTTTTGGGGGCACAGTCTGTCGGTGATGTTGCTGACCGCCGGGTTTATTGGCGGGATCAGCGGATTGTTCAGTGCCAATATTTCTTATATGGCACCGGCCATGCCAACCGGGCCTTGGATGGTGGTGGTCTTGTCGTTGGTGTTTGCGGTGTCATTTCTGTTCGCCCCGCAACGCGGTCTGATTTCCAGTGTGTTGAAGCAGCGTCGGCTGCGCCGTCAGGTGTGTGACGAAAATGTGCTGCGTACCTTGTATGTATTGAATGAGCGTCATCCCGCCAATCGCCATCATGCCCAAAACGCTTTGGCGTTGGACCTGCCGTTTGCTGAAGAAGATATTTTGGCGTTGCGCACCATGCCGTTGGCGGAATTGAAAGAGACCCTGGCGAGAATGAAAAAACAGGGGTGGTTGACCGCGACGGATACGGTGCGGGCCGTGGCCCTTTCACCGGAGGGTGCGGAACGGGCCGTGGCGTTGACACGTCGTCATCGCCTGTGGGAAAACTATTTGACTGAGCAGTTGGACTTGACGCCGGATCGGGTGCATTCTCAGGCCGAGCAGATCGAACATTTATTGACGGACGAGGAAACGCGGGCTTTGGAGCGGGAGTTACAAAGCGATCAGAACGGTTCATTGAAAGACCCGCATGGACGACGGATCCCGGCGGCGCAGGTTGTGTCGGAGCAGAAAGGGGCTGAATCATGATGGGGGATATTTGGATTCTGACCACGGCGAGTCTGGTGGCGGTCAGTTGTTCGATGGTGGGCGTTTTTCTGGTATTGCGCCGCATGAGTTTGTTGGGGGATGCCATCAGTCATTCGGTCTTGCTGGGTATCGTGTTGGCGTATTTGGCCGTTGGCAGCCGCTCGGTGGTGGCGATGATGATTGGTGCGACGGTCATCGGATTGTTGACGGCTTGGCTGTCCAACACCTTGCATCGGGTCAGTAAGTTACAGACCGATGCCAGCATCGGCATTATCTTCACTTGGTTTTTTGCCGTCGGGGTGATTTTGATTTCGGTGTACGCCGGTCAGGTGGATTTGGATCAAGAATGTGTGCTTTACGGCGAAATCGCTTTTGTACCGTTTGATACGGTTGTTTGGGGAGAGTCCGATATTGGGCCGCGCGCTTTTTGGTTGATTCTGGGGGTGTTCCTGTTGAATCTGTTGATGGTGTTGATTGGTTTTGAACGTTTTAAGCTGGTGGCGTTCCATCCGGCGCTGGCGGTATCCCTAGGTGTGAACGTGGTGTTCTGGCATTATCTGTTGATGACGATGGTGTCGTTGACGACAGTGGCGTCTTTCGACGCGGTGGGGGCGATTCTGGTGGTGGCCTTGTTGGTGATTCCGGCCAGTGCGGCTTATTTGTTGGCCAAGTCCTTAAAAGGCATGCTGTGGCTGGCGGCCGGCTATGCACAGCTTTCCGTGCTGGCAGGCTATGCGGTGGCCGTCTGGTTGGACAGTTCGATTGCGGCGTCGATTGCGGTGATGGCCGGACTGTTGTTGATGACGACGGTGTTGGTTTTGCAAGTTTTGAAAACACGTCGTCAAGGCCGTTTGGTCCGCGCCTGACCTCGGATATGAAAAAGCCTGCTCGTTAGCAGGCCTGGCGATTTTCAGTAGTCGTGCTGGTTTCCGGTTTGGAACCGGGTTTGGCTTTAAATGCCGGTAAAGACCAGTGACAATACGTTGTTGGTGTAACCGTCACCGTTCTTGTATTCCCGGTAACCTTCCGACATCTTGTATCCCATAATGTATTTGCACTCGCCAATGTCCCAGCGCAAAGAACCGGAATCGCCGTTGGCACTGTGTTTGACTTTGTCCGGCAGGATGATTTGCGTGCCGACCGGGTAAGTGTCCGTGGTACTGGCAATGATTTCACCATCCGGGGTGGTGAACAGACAGAAGGTCGATTCGTCGACGGTCTTGTTGATGTATTTCGGCTTGGTGTCTTCCAGCATGGCGAGGAATTCCGGCTCACTGTCGAACACCAGTGCGATGCCGCCGACGTTTTTATGCTCGCTGTGCCAGTGTTTGACGGCGGCGTGGTAAATGTAGGTGTAACGGCCATTGTAGAGTTCGGTTTTATGGAAGTCGGAGACTACATAGGCTTGGGTGTCCTGAATGCCCAGGCAGGCGGAAGTGTCTTGCGGTTGAGGTAAAATCGTGCCGATAAGGTGGGCTTCCGCCGGATTGGAAACGGCGAGAATCTTGCCTTTGCGGTCATACAGCATGATGTTGGTGTAGACGGTGTAAAGCTGGTTGATGTATTGGAGGATGTCGGTCAGCGTCTCGTTTTCTTCTTCCTCGATCGGAATCTGGTCTTGATGATCCGTCAAAACCTTTCGGAAGGTGCTGTTCAGTGCCCACCAGCGGCAATCGTTGGCTCGCTCATACAGGTTTCGGTCCATGATTTCGATGGCCAGGGTGGCGCTGAATTTGACCTTATTCTGAATGGTTTCCACCAAAACGGTGTGAATGTGGTGAATGAAGTCGCTGAAAATGGCTTGGATGTCACGGCTGATGTCTTGGAAGCTGTCGAGTACCGGCAAAAAGGATTTCACGTCTTTTTTCAGCGAGGTGATTTTGCCGTTGAGAATCACGATCAGTAGCAAGGTGCTGACTTTCAAGTTGGTCTCATCGAGGTCTCGGAGGTAAATCGGTGATTCTTCATTGATGGTCACGCCCAGGTCTTCGGTGGTTTTGCTGCTGGCAAAGGCGACGGAATGCGCCGCGTGAGTGTAGCAGAACCATGGTAGTCCCTTGAAACCTTGGTAACCGTGGGTTTGGGTGATGTAATTCAAGCCTTTGTCATCGCCTTTGGGAGTGCGCATCTGTTCCGGAACCGGGAATTTTTTGTCCAGCGGATGAATGACCGGGTTGTTGGTGGCGATGACACTGCCCTGGTCGTCCAGAATCATGATTTCATAGCCTTCTTCCGCGCTGCTCAGTTTGGGGAAGATGGATTCCATTTCTTCGTCGAACTCAAAGCTCAGGCACAGGACACCGACGGTTTGGCTTTCCCCGCTCACCGTCGCTTCGATGCGTTTGGCGTAAATCAAACTTTTCGGTTTGTTTGGAAATAAATCCGAATGACGATACACCTCGGTATAGGGTTCGTTGGTGGTCAAGGCTTCCTGGATAATCGGATCGCGACTCATGGTGACCGGGTTGTTTGGATTCAGCTTGGCGCGAACTTGACCGCGGGTGTCCAGTAAGAGAATGTCGTCGTAGACGCTGTATTTGGCAACGTACTCTTCAATACGGCGATGGATAAAATCGGCGTCGTTTTCAGTGGTTTCCGGGTTGGCGAGAAAGTCGACCAGATCGTCGTCGGTGGCGAGAAAGCCTACGTCAGCGGTTCGTTCGAACAGATTTCGAATCAAGATGTCGATCGTGGCCTGAGATTTCAATACGATTTCGCTGTTAGCTTGGTTCAGGTAACGGCTGACCAGAGCCTCAATCATCATGTTGCGCAGGCTTTGGAATTCTTTTTGGGTGTCGACAATCGATTCCAGCAATTGCGGGTCGATGTTTTCATTGTTGATTTTTCCGACCATGGCCACGGTCGTCCACCAGAGATCCTGGTGTTCCAGTTCGCCCAGATAGCGTTTTACTTCCGGCAGATACTGAGTGTATTGCTTAAGTTCTTGCATGAGTTACGTTCCATAATTTTTAAATCTATTCGTTCAGATCGAATCGGGTTGCCAACCGTTTGTTATGTGTTTGAAGTGGTTGGTCAATATATAATTATTTACTGAAGTTTAAGCAGTAATAATGCCATGTTATGGTTTTGTTTTTAAAACAAGCGTTAGGTACTATTTTGAACGGTTTTTCAGAAGGTTATGTTACGGAAGTGGAGCACTTTTTCAGGTGAGAATTGATTTGTTTTGGTGCGTGAAAGCTTCGTTAAATTACTTAACTTAACCTTTCTTTGGGTATGGTTTTAGAGGCGTTGGATTTTTTCGACGATGGAAAGGCGTTTGAGTTTGCGCATGACGTCCGCCAAGTGCTTGCGGGTGTGTACGCGAATGACGATATTCATCAAACTATAGGTTTCATCCTTGTCTTCGGAGCGCACGCGGTCTATGTCGGTTTTCATTTCCGCGATGTTGCTGGCAATCGTCGCCAGCGCCCCACGACGGTTGTGGACTTCAAGCTGCAATTCCACGTCAAAGGTCTGGGTGATGTTTTCTTCCCAGTTCACATCCAGCCATTTTTCAGGATGGTTTTTGAAGTGTTTGACGTTTTTGCATTCCTGACGGTGAATCACCAGCCCTTTTTCCGCACTGATGAAGCCGATGATTTCATCGCCGGGAATCGGATGACAGCAACCGGCGTAATTCACGGCCATGCCTTCGGTGCCGGTAATGACCAAGGGTTGCATGGATTGGTCAGGTTCCGGATGGCGTAACACCGAGTCTTCTTTTCCGAGTACCACGTCGTGAATTTGTTTGGCGACCAGTTTGGCAAGGCGTTTGCCAAGCCCGATTTCTTCCAATAAGTGGTCCCAGCTTTCCAGTTTCAGTTCAATGACGATGCCTTCGCGGATGGCATCGGTCAAGCCGTTATAGGACATATTGAAGTTACGCAGGCCTTTTTCCAGTAAGCGTTGCCCCAGTGCTTGGGCCGATTCGGATTGTTGGTTTTTCAAAAAAGCACGAATTTGCGAACGTGCTTTCGCCGTGGTGACAAAATGCAGCCAGGACGGGTTCGGCTGCAGCTCCTTGCTGCGGATGATTTCTACGGTTTGACCGCTTTCCAGATGGGTGCGTAATGGAATCAGTTTTTTGTCCACACGGCAGCCAACGGTGGCGTGACCGATATTGGTGTGAACCGCGTAGGCGAAATCCACGGCGGTCGCGCCGGCTGGGAGTGTGATGATGTCGCCTTTTGGGGTAAAGACGTAAATGACATTCGGGAACAGGTCGATTTTGACGTTTTCCAAAAAGTCCAGAGAGTTCCCGGCCCCTTGCTGGATTTCCAGCAGGTTCTTAACCCATTCCTGAGCGCGTACTTCCACGGCGGAAAGCGGGCGTTCGCCGTGGGTTTCATGTTCGTCGTCCAGGCTCTGTTTATACACCCAATGGGCGGCAATGCCATGCTCGGATACTTCATGCATCTCATTGGTGCGGATCTGGATTTCAATGTAGGCGCCGAAGGGACCGAATAACACCGTGTGCAATGATTGGTAGCCATTAGCTTTGGGGATGGCAATGTAATCCTTGAAGCGGCCTGGAAAGGGCTTGTAAAGCGAATGCACGGAACCGAGTACTCGATAGCATTCGTCGGCGCTGTTGACCACGACCCGGAAGGCGAAAATATCGAGAATCTCGTCAAAACTCAGCTGCTTATACTTCATTTTCTTGTAGAGGCTGTATAAGTGCTTTTCCCGGCCGATGACGTGGGCGGGAATATTGTCTTCCTGCAGTCGTTGTGTAATGGCTTCGTTGATTTGTTCGACGATTTCCGCGCGATTGCCGCGGGCTTTTTTTACGGCGTTTTC
Source organism: Thiomicrospira sp. S5 (assembly GCF_003991075.1). Classification (NCBI taxonomy): domain Bacteria; kingdom Pseudomonadati; phylum Pseudomonadota; class Gammaproteobacteria; order Thiotrichales; family Piscirickettsiaceae; genus Thiomicrospira; species Thiomicrospira sp. S5. The sequence continues at coordinate 251,431 of NZ_CP014470.1, forward strand.
CAGCACGGCGAAGCGGAAAGGGTGCATGGCTTTGAAACCCAAGTCTTCAAGCTCGATCCGAATGGCGTTGATGCCTAGGCGAGCGGCGATAGGGGCATAGATTTCCAAGGTTTCGCGGGCGATGCGGCGTTGTTTGTCCGGGCGCATGACGCCGAGTGTGCGCATATTATGGAGACGGTCGGCCAGTTTGATGAGGATGACCCGAATGTCACGGGCCATCGCCAGTACCATTTTGCGGAAGTTTTCCGCTTGCGCTTCCTGCGGGTTGTCGAATTCGAGTTTCCCGAGTTTGGTGACGCCGTCGACGATTTCCGCGACGTTTTCGCCGAAACGATCAATAATGTCTTGTTTGGTGAAGGGGGTGTCTTCAATGACGTCGTGCAGGATGGCGGCAATCAAGCTTTCGTGATCCAGCTGGATTTCCGCAAGGATTTCGGCGACTGCTACTGGGTGCCAGATATAATCGCCACCCGATTTACGGGTTTGCCCTTGGTGGGCTTCCGCCCCAAATTCAAATGCGGCTCGGAGTTGTTTCAGGTGTTTTTTTTTGAGATAGACCGATGCTTTCTCAATTAAGCCGTCAAGTGAAGTTGGGGTGGGCATAAATAATAAAGGAGCTCCTGTGGATTAACCGAAGTATGGCGGTGTATCTGGGTCGGACATAACCACGTCTTTATTGATGGTGTTTTCCGCCAATTCGCGCAGGGCCATGACCGTCGGCTTGTCTTTGTCCCAATCCAAAGTCGGCTCGGCGCCGTTGGACAATTGACGCGCACGTTTGGCGCCTAAAATGACCAGTTCAAAACGGTTTTCAACTTGATCTAAACAATCTTCTACAGTAACGCGTGCCATGAGCGATATTCTTCCTTAAAATTCAGTAAATTATTATTTTACCGAATAACCCCGGTGACTTTCAATAAGTATTAAGAATAAGAGGGATTATTTGTCCCGATTGGCGGGGCGAAGGTGGGCTAAATAGTCGTCGAGAATGTGGCTTTTTTGCTGAATGACGTCAAAAGCGGCTTCGCCCATTGTCTGGCGTTTGTCGGCGTCGTCTAATAGTGGCGGCAGAGCCTGGTATAGATCATCCAGTTGGGTCAATTGAATTAAGCCGTTGTGATTGAGGAGTTCTTGCGTCTCTTCTTCAAAATCCGACATGTCAGGCCCGGTCAAAATACAGGCTTTCACTGACGCCGGTTCCAGTACATTGTGTCCGCCTTTGGGGGCGAAGCCTCCGCCCATAATCACCAGTTTGGCATGTTGATAGAGCGGCATCAGGGCACCAATTTTGTCGTAAAGGTAAAACCGGGTGTTTGTCGTGATGGGTTCGTTTAAACTCAGTACCGCGAGTTGTGACCGGTTTGCGGTCAGTGTTTTTAAAATGTGGTTGCGGCGCTTCGGGTGTCTGGGAACGATGACCAGCAGTTCCGGGCGTTGTAATGTTTGCCAGAGTTGGACCAGTGCTTCTTCTTCTCCGGCATGCGTGGAAGCGGCGAGCACATAGTCCGAATGTACGCTTGACGCTTTTTTAATGGGATTGGGGTAATCCGTTTGTGATGTTAATCCGGCGTACTTCAAGTTGCCGAGAACATGGAGTTTGTCGGCGTCGGCACCCAGTGAGCGAAAGCGTTCCGCTTCTGAAGCATTACGGGCATAAATATTTTGTACATAGCCGAGCGTTTCACGATAGAGGCGTTTCAGCCAAGCCGGACTATTGAGGGTTTTGACCGATAGGCGAGCATTAACCAGTTGGATGGGAATGCCTGCCTGGTGAGTCAGGCGGTATAGGTTGGGCCAGATTTCGGTTTCCACCACCCAGAGGGCGTGCGGTCGTTGTTTGTTTAAAAATCGGCGGATGGCGTAAGGATAGTCCAGTGGGAGATAATGATGTCGTACGGTTAGACGGAACAGGTTTTCGACCAATTGTGCGCCAGTGGGGGTATTGGTGGTGACGAGCAGGTTTTCGTCTGGCTGTAGGCGCCGAATCAGCGCTTCCGCCGCTTTGACTTCGCCGACCGATGCGCAATGAATCCAAAGGCTGCCCGGTTCCGAGGAGCGAGGTGATGAGAGGCCCAGCCGCTGTGCAAAATAACGCCAGCCACCGTGACGTTTGGTGGCTTCCAGGACCGTAATCAGGAAAACCAGCGGGCTGAGCAGGCGAATCAGAAGTTGGTACAGCATCTTGGAATCATCTTTGGGTGCAACAACGGGCTTTAATGGCCGGCGTTGAGCAGAGCTTCCATGATTTCGATATCGCCGGGCAAGTCCACTTCTGGTGAATCCCATTGGCTTTCGACCACTTTGATTTTATGACCGAATTCGAGCGCGCGTAATTGCTCCAGCTTTTCGATGTCCTCCAAACGTCCCATCGGTAAGGTGTTGAAGGTATCGACAAACCGTTTGGTGTAAGCGTAAACGCCCAGGTGTTTGAAAGAGTCGTGGTCCCAGTAGTCGCGACCATGCGGGATGGTGGCGCGTGAAAAATACAGTGCAAACCCATTGACGTCGGTGACGAGTTTGACGTCTTTCGGGCTGGTGATTTCGGCCTCGTTGACAATTTTGAAAGACAAAGTACTCATTTCGAAGGAGCCGTCGTAGTCCGCGGCTTTGAACGGCGCGATGACCGCTTCAATCGACCCTTGGTTGACCAGCGGTTGGTCGCCCTGCACATTGACAATCAAGTCGTCATCGCTTAACCCGACCTCTTTGGCGGCTTGGGCGATACGGTCCGTGCCCGATTCGGCCTCTGGTGGCGTCATGACAACTTGGCCGCCAAACCCTTCCACAACCGTTTTGATGCGTTCATCATCGGTGGCGACGTATACGGCTTCGATGCCGCGCGCTTTCGAAATACGCTCGAAAACGTGTTGAATCATGGGTTGGCCGTTAATGAGTTTTAATGGCTTGCCGGGTAGACGAGACGAGCCGTAACGGGCCGGAATAAAAACATAGGTTTTCATAGAGAATTCGTGTCCTTGAATCGGCCCGCTCGCATGGGGTCGGGCCTGTTAGGCGACAGGTTTTACATTTTCAGGTAAAGGGAACGTAACAATTCCGGTGTGACTTTTTCTTTCCAGTTCGGGCCGTAGACATTGTCCCAAAGCGGTGCCAAGCCGGATGCGACCTGAATCATCTTGTCCATTTGTTCGTCGGAAAGGTCCTGACAAATGCCGGTCGGCAAGTTGATGTTGTGTTTTTCCATCATTTGGCGGAAGATTTTCACGCCTTCCGGGTAGAAGTCGTCCAATACGTTGAAGACGATGCAGTTACCGATTCCGTGATGGTAGCCCAATACATACGCCAAACCGTAAGACAGGGCGTGACAGGCGCCTACCTGGCTGTAAGCAATGGATTGGCCGCCCATGTAGGAAGCCATCATCAATTTTTCGTCGGCTTCCGGGTGGTCCTTCAAGAACACTTCGTCGCACAGGTCGGATGATTTTTCACCGAAAGCACGGGCAAATTCGTTGATGTAAGTGCCGTTCAAAGCTTCGACATTGTGGATGTAGCAATCCATGCCGGTGTAGAACCATTGGTCTTTCGGTACACCGGCGACCAGGTCCGGGTCCATGATAATCTGGTCGAAAACCGTGTAATCGGAGTTCATGCCCAGTTTTTTGTCAGGCCCGGTCAAAACCGTGGTGCGAGACGCTTCGGCACCGGTACCGGAAATGGTTGGGATGCCGATGTGGTGAATGGCCGGGTTTTGGATCAAATCCCAACCTTGGTATTTCACGGCACCGCCCGGGTTTGTCAGCAGCAGAGCCACGGCTTTAGCGATGTCCATGGAGGAGCCGCCGCCGATCCCAACGACGCTGACCGGGTCTTTGCCGTTGCCGAATGCCTGAACCTGTTCGGTCAGTGCATCGACATAAGTGGTTTTCGGTTCGTCGGTGACGTCCAGCCAGATTACCAGGTCATGCGATTGATTCGGGATACGGTCTTTAAGCGGTTTGTCTTTGTGAACTTCGTCCACCAAAAAAACCACATAGTCGTCGGCATTTTGGCGTTCTTCCATCAAAACGTCATCCAGTTGATCGAAGGAGCCGCGTCCGAAAATCATTCTGGGCACGGTTTTAAAGTTGCGATGTTTCATTGGGTTATTCCTGTTGATAATTCGTGTTTAAGCGTTTATTTAAAGACTTTGGCAAAGGCATCAATGCGCATCTGGATGTCTTCATCCGACCAAGACAGGTTGATCAGCATGGAAAGTGTCCGGCTCATGATGTCGTCCGATTTTGGCGTCGAGACTTGGGTGTAGTCGGGACGGTCAGCGATTAGTTCAATCGGCAGTTTGGCTGGGCCCGTCATGTTTTGGATGTGGTCCCAGTTCTTGAAGTAATGCCAGTTGTTGGCATACCAATAGAACACGCCCGGTACGCCGGCTTCGCCCAAGGCTTTAACCACTTCGCGGGTACGTGTTTCCGATGGCAGGATGATGCTTAAGAATCCTGCGTTATCACCGGCTTCATCCGGGATCACCCGGAAAGCGACTTCGTCGTATTGCGACAAAGCGTTTTTTAAAGCTTGTTTGTTTTTGCGCTGGATGTCAAGAATGCGATCCAGCTTTTTCCATTGCGCCACACCGATGGCGGCATTCATCTCGGAGATGCGGTAGTTGGTCCCCATGATCGGGTGGCTTTCCGCACCGCGGTCTGCCCCGATGTGGTCGTGCCCATGATCCGAGTATTGGTGCGCATGAGTGTAAATCGTGTCGTCATTTGTCAGGATGGCGCCGCCTTCGCCGCAGGAAATGGTTTTGACCGAGTCAAAGGACAAGGCGCCGACTTGGCCGATGGTGCCCAGGGCTTGACCTTTATAGGTGCCGCCGGTCGCTTGGCAGGCGTCTTCCAGCAGCACCAGACTGTGTTTGTCGCAGATGGCTTTGATTTCGTCCATATGCCCCATGGAACCGCACATGTGGACGAAGTTCACGGCTTTGGTTTTTGGGGTAATGACCGCTTCGATGCCTTCCGGCGACAAGGTCAGGGTTTCGTCGATTTCCGCAAACACCGGAATGGCTCCGGCCAGTACAATGGCTTCCACTGAGGCGACGAAAGTGAACGGCGGTACGATGACTTCATCACCGGCTCCGATGCCGGCGGAAGCCAGCGCGGTTGACAACGCATTGGTGCCGCTGGACACCAAGTGAGCGTGTTTGACTTTCAAAGTGTCGCAAATCAAGCCTTCCAGTTCACGGGCTTTCCAGACATCGTTACGCATGCCGTCGAAGTTGTAACGAAAGGTGAATCCTTTCTCCATGACTTCGTTAATCTGTTGTTTTTCGGCATCATCAAAAAGTTCAAAACCGGGCATCGTTCGGGTCCTTTGGTTAGTTTTGTTGGGTCAATTCGTTAATCATATTGGCGTGTTCCGCATATTGTCGCTTCAGACGCTGGCGGGTGGCCATGAAAATACTGTGCAATTCGTTGAGGGCGATATCAAAATTGTTGTTGATCACCAGATAGTCGAATTCGTCGAAATGCTGCATTTCGCTGACGGCATCATCCATCCGGCGCTGGATAACTTCCTGGCTGTCGGTTCCGCGGCCGGTCAAACGGCGTTCCAGTTCTTTCAAGCTGGGTGGCAAGATGAAAATGCTGATGGCGTCCGGAATCAATTTTCGCACTTGTTGCGCGCCTTGCCAATCGATTTCCAGAATCACATCTTTCTCCGCCGCCAAGGTCGACTCGACCGCGCTCTTCGACGTGCCGTAATAATTGTCGAACACTTTGGCATGTTCCAGGAAATCGCCGTCGTCGATTTTCTGTTGGAAGGCTTCGGTCGTCAGAAAGTGGTAATTGACACCGTCTTCTTCGCCGGGACGAATCGGCCGGGTCGTGCTGGAAATGGACGCTTGGATGCGGCTGTCTCGTTCAATCAGCTTAGTTACTAATGACGTTTTACCGGCACCGGACGGTGCGGAGATAATAAAAAGCGTGCCAGCCATAAGAGTTTGATTCCTTAGCGTCTCGTCTGTTGCAATCGTTCTGAAAAGGATGCTGGACGGATAAGGCGCTTGATTCGGTAAGCGTATTGGCAGCATCGCTTATTTTAGACACGACATTTTAACAGAGTTTACCTAAATTTGTTGCGATTAGGCTACAATAAGAAATATGCAAAATAAAAGTATTTTTTTAGTGGGTCCGATGGGTGCGGGCAAGTCGACGGTCGGCCGTTTTCTGGCGGAAAAGCTCCGCTATGAATTCGTCGACAGCGACCATGAAATCGAAGCGAAAACCGGCGCCACCATTCCGATGATTTTCGATATCGAAGGCGAGTCCGGTTTTCGAGCGCGTGAGGCCGGCGTGATTGACGAGTTGACGCAGCGGCCGGAAATCGTGTTGGCGACCGGTGGCGGCGCGGTGCTGATGGCGGAAAACCGCAAGTGTCTTCGGACACGCGGGTTCGTGGTGTATTTGAAATCGTCGGTGGAAGCTTTGGTGCAGCGAACGCGTCACGACCGCAACCGTCCGTTATTGCAAACCGAAGACCCGAAGGCGGTGTTGCGTCAGGTTATCGAGGAGCGTGGTCCCCTGTACGAAGAAGTGGCCGATTTGGTGATTGAAACCGAGCAGGTGTCGGTGCATCGCGTGGTGAAACAGATTGTTGACCGCCTTCAGCAACAGCAAGTGATTTAAGGATGAGCAATTGAAAACTCTTACAGTCGATTTAGGGGATCGCAGTTACCCTATTTTCATCGGTCAAGGCCTGATTGACCAGCCGGAATTGATTCAACCCTATGTGACCGGCACGCAGGTGCTGATTGTCTCCAATACCACGGTAGCGCCGTTGTATCTGGAGCGGGTCAAACAAACTTTTTCCGATTACGATGTGCAAACGGTGGTGTTACCGGACGGCGAGCAGTATAAAAACCTGGAGATTTTGAACCGCATTTTCGACGTTGCCATTGAACATCATTTCGACCGAAAGTGTACCTTTGTCGCCTTGGGCGGCGGGGTCATCGGGGATATGACCGGGTTTGCCGCGGCGGCCTATCAGCGCGGGGTGAATTTCATTCAAATGCCGACGACATTGTTGTCTCAGGTGGACTCTTCGGTCGGCGGTAAAACCGGGGTGAACCACCCACAAGGCAAAAACATGATCGGCGCGTTTCATCAGCCCGAGTGTGTGGTCATCGACACCGATACCTTGAACACCTTGGAAGACCGCGAACTGTCCGCCGGCTTGGCGGAAGTCATCAAGTACGGCCTGATTGTCGATTATCCTTTCTTTGAATGGTTGGAGCAAAATCTACCAGGCCTGCTGGATCGTAAAGCGGATGTTTTGGCGGAAGCCATTGAGCGCTCCTGTCAGAACAAAGCGGACATTGTCGCCAAGGATGAAAAAGAGGCTGGGCTGCGAGCGCTGTTTAATTTGGGGCACACGTTCGGCCACGCCATCGAGGCCGGAATGGGCTACGGCGTCTGGCTGCACGGCGAAGGTGTGAGTGCCGGGATGATGCAGGCGATTTACATGTCCAAGTTGATGGGCGATTTGACCCAAGCCGACCAGGAACGTGCCGCCGCGATCTTAAGTGCCGCCCGCTTGCCGGTGTTGCCGCCGTCAACCGATGACATGCCCAATGAACGCTTTTTGGCATTGATGGCCGGGGATAAAAAAGTCCAGGCCGGCAAGATTCGTTTGGTGTTGCTGAAAGCCATTGGGCAAGCGTATGTCACCGGCGATTATCCGCCGGCACTTTTGGAAAGAACCCTGACCGAGTACCGTTGAGTCAATCAGACCTTTCCTAACCGTCCTTAAGGAGTGACCATGCAGAGTGTCGAAGCATTGCAACAAACGTTTTCCGTGGAAGGCGTACGCTTTTACCGCCAAGACGGTTTGGTGATGGTGGAAGTGAGGAATGCGGCTGCAAACGCTTTATTGACGACACACGGCGCCAGTGTGCTGAGCTTCACGCCTTTGTCGGAAGCAACCTCCCAGCAAGATTGGTTTTGGGTGTCGGAGTCCGCGGTTTACAGTGGCGAAAAGCCGGTCCGTGGCGGTATTCCAGTTTGCTGGCCGTGGTTCGGGCAGGCCGATAAACCGGGGTTGCCGGCCCACGGGTTCGTGCGTAACCAAGTCTGGGAGCTGGCATCGGTTTCCGCCGTGTCGCCGACACAAACCGAGCTGGTGTTGACTACAGCATCGTCGCCCGACACTTTGGCATTATGGCCGCACGCTTTTGAACTGCAATTGACGGTCACCATCGGGGAGTCTCTGGCATTGTCTTTGACGACGCATAATTTGAGCGACCAGCCGGTCGATATTACCGAAGCGCTGCATACTTATTTTTCGGTGTCGAATGCGCCGGAGGTTGTGGTTGACGGGCTACAGGGCAGTGAGTGTTTTGACAAGCTTACTTACGCCGAAAGTTATTTCCAAACCGCACCGCTTAAAATTCAGCCGCCGATTGACTCGGTCTTCATCGATCAGATGGAGCCGGTAATGATTCGGGATCCGGGTTATAACCGCTGCATACGCATTGAAAAAGAATCGGCCGTATCGTCGGTGGTGTGGAACCCGGGGCCGGAAATCATCAAAGGTTTTGCCGACATGAATGACCAGGCCTGGCCGAAAATGCTGTGTGTCGAAGCGGGGAATGTGTTGCAGAATGCGGTGACGGTACCGCCCAACGCCGAGCATGCTTTTCGGATGGTATTGACGGAACAGTCGTATGTCGCGGAGTTAAGCGATTGACTCGGCATTTGATATGGGGCGGCAATAAAAAACGGCGCTGAAAAGCGCCGTTTTGGTTTGTGGGTCTGAAGTGAATTTAGCCGAAGACCATATTGGAGCGCAGTTTTTTCATCGCCTGTTGTTCGATTTGGCGGATGCGTTCCATGGACACGCCGTATTTTTCCGACAATTCTTTTAGGCCGGTTTTGCTTTCGCTTAACCAGCGTTGTTGCAGAATGTCGCGGCTACGTTCGTCCAGGCTCAGCAACGCTTGTTTCATCTGGCTCAGCTCATAATCCGCTTGGGATTCGTTTACCAGTTGCGTTTCCGGATCCAGTTCCGGGCTGACCAGTACCGGATAATTCTTTGCCGGTGACTCGTCATCGTCGGACGGCAAATCAACGGACATGTCCTGTCCATACAGGCGGGTTTCCATTTCCAGTACGTCTTTACGGGTCACGCCGAGTTCTTCTGCCACGGCGTCGGCGTCTTTATCACCGAACCATTCCAACGATTTTTTCGTGCTGCGCAGTTTAAAGAACAGTTTGCGCTGCGCTTTGGTGGTGGCGGTTTTGACGATACGCCAGTTACGAATCACGTATTCATTGATTTCGGCGCGTACCCAATGTACGGCAAAGGTCATTAAGCGGACATTCTCAGCCGGATTAAAGCGTTTCACCGCTTTCATCAAGCCAATGTTGCCTTCTTGAATAATGTCACCCAGCGGCAAGCCGTACCCTTTGTACGAACGGGCAATCGGCACCACATAGCGTAGAGAGGACAGAATCAGCTGGCGAGCCGCTTCCAGGTCCTGCTGATAATACAATTGTTCCGCGAGCGTTCTTTCTTCCTCAGCCGACAATTGCGGTATGGTCTGAACGGTTCTCAAATAGCTTTCAAGGTTCTGGCCAGGAGTAAGATTATTCGCGAACGGAATCAGTTGATTTGTCATGCGCTTTCTCCTTGTGTATTCGGTTTAATCATTAATGTCATCATACTACACTTTTTTTAGCAGTCAAGTCAAGAGAGTGCTAATGTTTTTTGACAAAAAATGACCAAAATATTAAAAGATTAATATTCTTTAAAAACATAAACTTGTTTTTAACTATTAAAGTTATGTGTTGGGTGTGTATGGGCTGTTGGAGGCTGCCGTGCTTGGCGAGTGCTAAAGGGACATTAAAGTCGGTTTGGAAGGGTTAAAACGGCCGAATAAGACTTCGGCCGATGGGTGAAACTGGGGTTAGTCGTCCATCGCGACTTGACCGGATTGTTGCATCATTTCCAGCCAGGCGTCACGGACTTCAGTCAGAATTTCAATGGCACTGTCCAAATAAAAGGTGTCTTTTTCAAAAACCGCTTCTTGGATTGATTTGTCCGCATAGCGGTAAAGTTCATCCAGATCGAACGCCAGCGGGCTGTTTTGTGTCAAGCTTAAACGGTCACGCAGGGCGTCCAGGATGGTGGTCATGCGGCCCAGGTGGAACCCTTTTTCAACCAGAGCATTGCTCTGGTGGCAGACTTTGGCCAGGTTGCCTTTATCGACCACGCCTTGCAACAGCAATAGGATGGTTTTGCTCGGGTTGTCCGCCAAGTGGGATTCCGCATTTGGGTTTTTGTTGTATTCCTGAAGAATCGGGGCTTTTACTTCGGTCGCCATATTGTGGTTGGTTGTCATGGTTCAACTCCTGTGTGCAAATGAAAGTCACATCCGCCCTTATTCATATTGTGTTGCTGAGCGATGCGTTGTCGTGTTGGGAATTGTTCAGCAGAGAGCGTGCCACAAAAGTCATTTTTAACTTAACCGGTTGAATATTAACGTTATTTCGTTTTTTAAAAACGGCCAGGCCTGGCAATTTTTGTGGAAAAAAGTGGGGGTGAAAAGCGATTGCCAAAAAAATGGCAGGTTTTAGTTTAGGGTTCTGTCGGGACTAAAATGGAAGGCCGTGAACCGCCAAGGTTCACAGCGAGATTGAGATAACGGTTTGGTTGCTGGGGAGGGGGCGTTAAAAATCTACCTGCACCGCAGAGGCGGCCCGTTTGGCTTTTTCGATGGCCTCTTCAATGGTTTCGCCGCGTGCTAGGGCAACCCCCATGCGGCGGCGTCCGGCGATTTCCGGTTTGCCGAACAGACGCAGTTGGGTGTCCGGTTCCGCCAGCGCGTTTTCCAGACCGGAAAAGCGGGTTTGGGTGGATTGCCCGGTCGGCAAAATCACGCTGGAAGCCGATGGGCCGTGCTGAGTGATATTGGGAATCGGCAGGCCGAGAATGGCGCGTACGTGCAAGGCAAACTCGGAAACGTCTTGTGAAATCAATGTCACCAAGCCGGTATCGTGCGGGCGCGGAGAGACTTCACTGAAAATGACCTCGTCGCCTTTGATGAACAATTCCACGCCGAATAAGCCGAGTCCCCCTAAGGCATCGGTGATTTGAGTGGCAATGTCTTCGGCTTTGGCGATGGCGGTGTCGGACATCGGATGCGGCTGCCAAGATTGGCGGTAATCGCCGTCTTCCTGATGGTGGCCAATCGGTGCACAGAATGCAGTGCCATTTTTATGACGGATGGTCAGTAGCGTGATTTCATAATCGAAGTCGACAAAGCCTTCAACGATGACTTTGCCTTTTCCGGCACGGCCGCCTTCTTGGGCGTATTGCCAGGCCGATTCGATGTCATTGGCGGTTTTGATGACGCTCTGACCTTTACCGGAGGAGCTCATAATCGGCTTCACCACGCACGGCATGCCGATGCGTTCCACGGCGGCAAAAAAGTCCGCTTCGTTATCGGCAAACGCGTAAGGGCTGGTCGGCAAGGAAAGCGTTTCCGCAGCCAGGCGGCGGATGCCTTCGCGGTTCATGGTCAGCTGGGTGGCTTTGGCCGTGGGGACGACATTGTAGCCTTCCGCTTCCAACTCCGCCAAGGTGTCGGTGGCGATGGCTTCGATTTCCGGCACGATGTAATCCGGTTTTTCCGTTTCGATGATGGCGCGTAAAGCATCGCCATCCAGCATGCTCAGGGTGTAGCTGCGGTCCGCCACCTGCATGGCAGGGGCATTTTCATAGCGGTCCAAGGCGATGACTTCCAGGCCGAGACGCTGGGCTTCAATGGCCACTTCTTTGCCCAATTCGCCGGATCCGCAGAGCAGAATTTTAGTGGCGGTCGGTGAAAATGGTGTCCCAATCTGTAACATGGCATCCCCTTTGCTTATGAGAAGTTAACGAAAAAATAGCATTATATATCGGCCGCTAAAGCTGAAAGTTGAGAGCCAATTATAGAAGATTTCATGTTCCGCTAAAAACAAAATCCGTCAAAAGAACCGGGTTGATTATGCGGAGACAAGGGAAAGAGATTATGACTCAGTTAGCACACAATTTGACTCAGGAACCACGACTGGAGCAGTTGAAAACCGAACGCCGCAGTAAAAAAGCGCCGGGTGAGCCGGAACTGTGGGGGACGGAATCAACCGACGATAAAGCCAATTTTCATCGGCTGTTGGGTGAATTGCAGTCTCGCTTTTCCGATTCGGTGGATGTGGCTTATTTGATTGAATCGGAAGTGAATCAGCGCACGGCGGACTTGTACCGTAAAGCGAATTACGATTCCTTGACGCATTTGCCGAATCGCGGCTATTTTCATGACATTCTCGATAAGCTGGTTCAGGGCGCGACGGAAAAGGACACCATTTTTTCATTGCTGTTTTTGGATCTGGACGGCTTTAAGCAGGTCAATGATACGCTTGGTCACCACATTGGTGACGAGCTGTTGCGTTACGTCAGCGGCCGTTTGGTCTCGTCGGTGCGCGACGGCGATATTGTCAGTCGCTTAGGCGGTGACGAATTCGTGATTTTATTGTCGGATGTGTCGTCCCGCGAGGACATCGAAGTCATTTGTAACCGCATCGTGACCGAGATTTCCCGTCCTTATTGGTTTGACGGCGTCGAAGTGCTGACGTCCACCAGTATCGGGGTATCGCAATTCCCGCAGGATTCCAAACTGTCTTCCGAATTGATTGAACAGGCCGACGAAGCTTTATACGTGGCGAAATCGAAAGGCAAAAAAACCTTCCGTTTTTACGACGACGTGAAATTCGAAGTGCCGGTGAAGTCGCATGAGTTGCAACAGGCTTTCGAAGACGCGATTCAAGCATCGCAGTTTCAGACGTATGTCGAACCGCAGATTGACTTAAAACAAAGCCGTATTGTCGGCGGTTACATTTCATTGGAATGGGTCAAAGCGGATGGCAGTCGTCAGCCTTTTGAAGATTGGCAGGTGTTGCTGAAAAACAGTGGTTATGAAGAGACGCTGGGTTTGTGGCTGTTGGACACGGCCTGTTTTTACCTGAGACAGTGGTCGCAATGTGATGCGGAGCTGGTGGTGACCGTGCCGGTGTTGGATGCATTATGGCAAAAAGACGACTTTTTGACATTGTTGCTGCAACGTCTGGTGCAATATGGCATTACCGCCAATCAACTGCAATTGGCATTCGCCATGGACAAATTCGATCAGTTTGACGGTCAGTTGGTCGAGAAGCTGAAAGAGTTGTCCGAAGCCGGTTTTCAGATGACCTTGACCGGATTGGGCGCAACGCCGCTGAATTTGCCGGTGCTGTCCGGATTGAATGTGCAGGAATTCAAATTCGACCAGGCCTGGCTGAAAACGCAAATGGCTTCGGCCGCCGGTCGAAAATGGATTCAAGCGTTGATTCAGATGGGGCAGGGCTTGGATGCCTGCATGATTGCCACCGGGTTGGATGAGGAGTCTGAAGCCGTGGCCCTGAAACAATGGGGCTGCTCTCTCGGGCAAGGGCCTTATTGGACGCAACCCATCGATGCGCAATCCTTCGAGCAGCTTCTTACCTAAAACGTCGTTTTTCTTAACGATGAAGGCCGCCTGAAGCGTTCGCCGTTTAAGCGGCGGATTGCGTTTTCATTTCCTTTAACATTTCCAAAATCAAACGGGCCGAATGAGTCGCCGCCTGATCGAGATACTGTTCGAATGTCACCGCGTTTTCCTTGCCGGCAATGTCCGACAGTGAGCGGATAATAACAAACGGGACCTCGAAGGCATGGCAGGTTTGCGCCACGGCGGCGGCTTCCATTTCACAGGCAATCATGTCCGGAAAATGACCGCGAGTGGTTTCCACATCGTCCGGCAGGTGCATGAAGCGGTCGCCGGTGGCAATCAAGCCATGCATGTGGCTGACTTCCTGTAAGGCATCAATGCTGTTTTTGGCGATTTCCACCAGGCCAGGGTCGGCGGTGTAGTTTTCCGGGTGGCCCGGAACTTGGCCGCGGGCATAGCCGAAAGGCGTGACGTCCACATCGTGATGGCAGACGGCCGCGCTGATGACAATATCGCCCACCTCCAAGTCCGCATGAAAGCCGCCCGCCGAACCGGTGTTGATGACGTAATCCGGTTCGTACAACTTAATCAGCAAGGCGGTGCCGATGGCGGCGTTGACTTTGCCGATGCCGGAACGTAGCAACACCACGTCCAGTCCGTCAATTTGACCGAGATAATATTCAAACCCACCGTGGACTTCGGTGGTCAGGTTTTGAATCTGGTTGCGCAGCAACGCCACCTCTTCTTCCATGGCTCCGATAATGGCGACTTTCATGTGAATTACACCTCGTTGCCAAGCTTGCGCAAGGTGTCGGTGTCCATCGCCAGTTCGTCGTTTTTATTGATGCCGATGCCGTGGTCGATGATATTCTGGGCGATGGCTTTGGCTTCGTCCAGCGAGTGCATCTTGTAAGTGCCGCACTGGTATTCGTTCAGTTCCGGAATGTCTTCCATTTTGGCCACGTTCAAGACGTCTTGCATGGCTTTCATCCAAGCATCGGCCACGCGTTGCTCGTCCGGCGTACCAATCAAGCTCATGTAAAAACCGGTGCGGCAACCCATCGGCGATACGTCGATGATTTCGACATCATCGGCATTGAGGTGCGCACGGATAAAACCGGCAAACAGGTGTTCCAAGGTATGGATGCCTTTTTCGCCCATCATGTCGACATTCGGCTTGTTGAAGCGCAGATCGAACACGGTGATGGTGTCGCCGCCCGGGGTTGTCATGGTTTTGGCGACGCGAACCGCCGGGGCTTTCATGATTTTGTGGTCAACGGTGAAGCTGTCGAGTAGTGGCATAAGATTGTCCTTTCGTGTTTTGTGTTAAGTAACGTGCGCTTAACACCTTAATAATATTAAGGTTTTTGGTTGTATTGCGTGAGCTTATTGTAACGAATCATGCTCTGTAATTCTTTGACATATTCGTGTTTTCGGGCGGAATAGTTGACCAATCCTTCAGCCATTTCCAGACCGGTCAGGGGTTGGTTGTCGGCGCGGGTTTTCGCTCGGATGCTACGCAGCTTGGCATAAGTGCTGTGGCTGTTCAGATTGTGGATGTAACTGACCACCGAATCGTAAGGGTGCTTGAAAGCCCGGACTTCATGAATCGCGCCTTTGCTACGTTGTTTCGGGACCAAGCCGCAGCCTTCGGTAAAACACCATTGGCCGAAATAGTTATTGGCCTGGCGGGCAAAGCGGGAGGTTCCCCAGGCGCTTTCATTGGCGCCTTGCGCCAGCGCCAAAGCGGTTGGCACCTTGTCGATGCGTTTCAGCAGCGCGGTGCGGTCGGCGGCCTGGTTGAAATCAAACGGCTCCACGCCGTATAGGTCGGCCTGCGCTTTTAGCCAGGCCTGGTCGTTTTGGCTGGGGTCGTTTTTCAGAATAATCGATTGCAAGCGGTGGCGTTTTTCCAGTACCGCGTCATTGGCGCGGTGAACCAAAGGAGTCATGAAATCGAAAAACGCTTGCTTGCGCGGCGGACCGGCCGGGAAGTCGATGAATTCCGGAATCGCCGGCAGGGCTTGTTGTTTGACGTCGACTTTGGCCGGTGTCGGTGGTGCGATTGGCTTTTCGGGTGTGGCCGCCGGTTGTTCAGCGGGTTTCGCCGTTTGTGCTGTGTCGGTCGTGGGCGTTGGCGCGGGGGTGTCGGATTCGGAGCAGCCGCTGATGAGCAGACCGAAAGCAATGAAAGAAAGAGGGACAAGTCCGGGCGTGCGAATCATGAAAAGCGGCTCCTTAAAATGCGGTTGAAAACCGACATTATAAAAGAAAACCGCAGGTGAAGATATGACCCGAATGGTTTCGGGTCGTTTATTTAACGGTTATTTTTTGCTGTCGAAAGGACCGTATTTAGCTTTTTCCAGCGCGGCTTTGTCACCGTTGAAGTAGGCCGGAACCGGATAATCGGCCGGGCGGAAGTCCGGATTCGGGAAATCCTTGGCACGATCCGGATGGGTGGCGCGCGGCAGAGATTCCACATAGGCAGCAATATCATAAGCCTGGCCGACGCTCAGCACCGGCGATTTATACGTCGCACCCAGCGGCATATTGGCGTGAATGAACTTGGTGGCGGTGATGATGCGGCTCATGCCCGCGCCGTTATTGAAAGAGTCGTCACCGGCCAACGGCGGGAAGGTGTAACTGCCGTCTTTGCCGTAAGTCGCGGTTTTCAACCCTTGGCCGTTGGCTTGGTGGCAGGCGACGCAGTGTTCCGTATACAGAGCTTTGCCGGCTTTCGGGTCGGCGGCGCGGTTAGGTAGGTCAACGTTGGGTAGGCCGATGTATTGCATGGCGTCATGCGGATTGGTGCCCTTGGCCAGCCAGGTGAAATAAGCGATGATGGCTTTCATTTCGGTGGAATCGTTTGGCATGGCCTTGCCGCCGCCCTGGCTACGCGTCATACAGCCGTTGACTCGGTCTTCTGGCGAACCGATGGTCATGCTGCGTTTGCGAAAATTCGGGTAGTCGTTCATGACATTGACGAATGGAATGCCGAACGGCATGGTGCCCGGTAACCCATCGGAACCTTTGATGTGGCAGCTGGTACAGTTCAGGGAGTTGCCGGAGTAACGAAGGTTCGGGTTTGCAACTTTCGGACCGACGGTTTCCACGGTTTTATCAAGCAGCTGAATGCCGTAACGAATTTCCTTGGCGTTCGGCTCTTTGTCGATATCGGCGGCTTTCGGGACTTGCCAATCCTGTACCTGGCGTTCCTTGAAGCGCTTTTCCATTTCCTTGGCCTGTTCGGCATTGAGTTTTTCGCCCACTTTATAAGGACTGATGTCCATTGCGAACAGTGAGCCGGAAAAGCCGACGGCCGCAATGAGCGTAAGGGCTGTTTTCATGTATCTCTCCTCTTTGAGAGACCTTTGTACGAGTGAATGCACGAATTAAAATGGCTAAAATTCCACATCTTTCAGCCAAAAAACTACCTAATAGCTGGCTATTAGGCATGTTTTTTCACTAAAACCTGTGAAATTTTCTCTCATTTTCCTAACGCGCCTCACTCATACAAAGGTCTCTTGAAATAAACCTATCGTTTGAAAGGCTAAGGGTTTTGGGAAGCAAGTCAAGTGTAAAAAATTTCGCAGTGGTGTCGGCGGTGACGGTTTTTGGGTAGAATGGCGTCAGTGATCTCGGATAAACGGTGATGGAATGAAAGATGCGAAGCTGCGTTACGAAACGCTTTTAGAGTTGGTTGAAAATGCTCAGGACGGAATCGTCATCGCGGAAAAGGAAGACCAGGACACGGTGTTGATTTATGTGAACCCGGCGTTTGAAAAATTGACGGGGTACACGTCGGATGAAATCCTCTATCAGGATTGCCGATTCTTGCAAGGCGACGACACCGAACAAGTGCCGGTGCAACAAATCCGCCAAGCGATTGACGAGAGTGCGCCGGTGCGTACCATTCTGAAAAATTACCGTAAGGACGGCACGCCGTTTTGGAACGAGTTGAGCGTCACGCCGTTTTATGACAAGACCGATGGCTTGACCTATTACATTGGCATTCAGAAGGATGTGACCGAAATCGTCGAGTTGAAGCAGTCACTGGAGGCCGCGGAAGCGCGCATCGCTGAATTGGAAGCGCAGCTTTCGGCAAAGTAAGTGGAATCGGAAGTAAGCGGAACCGATTAATGCGTGCTTGTGCCGAGGTAGCTGACGCTGAAATCGGCCGTTTCGTTCGGCGCTTTTGAACCGGAAGGCATGAACATTTGTACGCTCAGGCCGGGGTGGGCTTCCGCCCATTTTTGCCAGGCCTGGGCATTTTGCCAATCGGCATCGCTGGCGCCCGTGATGACAGCGATGTCGGCGCAACGGTTGGCTTCGAGCTGCGTCGCGGCTTGCGCATCCGGATGCAACGTCCAAGAGCACAATAACGGGCGTCGCCCGGCCTGTTCCAGTTGCAGCGCGATGAGCGCTTTCAATACCGCATCCTGCGGTGCCAGATTCTGAACCCAAATCGATGTGCCGCTTCGCCGTCTGCGATGGCGTTGCGTCAAATACAGGCGGGAATACAATCTTGGTAGCACGGCACTTTCCCAGAAAACCACTATGGCCGTTTCCTCGTCACGCAGCATCAGATGGGTGTTGACCAGCGCTTCCCGCCAAAAATCGTCCGGAAAATCCGCCAGCAAGGTGTCGAGTAGTGCATTGAGGCTGTCCAAATCCTGCTGCTGTGCCGTGGTCTTCAATTGCGTTGCAATGTCACCGTTCTGGTCCGGTAAGGACGCTTTAGGCTCCGGAAGCAGCGCTTTGATTTGGCTGATGGGAATGCCCTGCTCGGTGAGCTTGATGGCTTCCTGCAACATTTCGATGTGTTCGGGAGTGTAAAGACGGTGGCCGGATTCGGTGCGTACTGGTTCGATCAAACCATAACGTCTTTCCCAGGCACGCAGGGTGATGGGGTTCAAGCCGGTGATTTTGGCCACTTCCCGGATGGGAACGAGGCGGGCGTCGGATGTCTTCGTATTCATAGATCGTATCTTATGCAAAACCTATACAAGCGTCAATTCAATCTTGCAGGCGCCGTTGTTTCAGCGCCTGAACCTTTTCCAGATGACGTTGACGGCTGGCCTCCAGATCCACGATGGGTTCGGGTGTCTCCGACCATAGATCGGGTTGTGCGCCGCTGATCCAGGGCGCGTGTATCCGTTTGCTAGGCCAATTTTTCAAGGCCGGTAACCACTGTCTGAGGTAGCGACCGTCGGCATCGAATTTCTCGCTTTGACGAACCGGGTTGAACAACCGGTAATAGGGCGCGGCATCCACGCCGCAACCGGCCACCCATTGCCAGCCCATCACATTATTGGCCGGGTCGGCATCCACCAACGTGTGGCGAAACCAGTGTTCGCCGGCCCGCCAATCGATGTCGGCGTTTTTGGTGAGCCAGGAAGCCACCAGCATCCGCACCCGGTTGTGCATCCAGCCGGTTTCCCAAAGTTGTTTCATGCCGGCGTCAATCATGGGCACGCCGGTTTCACCGCGGCACCAGGCCTGGTAGAAATCTTGATGTGCTTCATCCTGTTCCGATAACGGGGTGAAAAAGCCTTGGAATTTGGGTTGAAACGGTGTGGTTTCGGTGTCGGGAAAATGCCACAGGATGGCGCGAGCGAATTCGCGCCACGCCAACTGGCGAATCCAGCCCGCCGCCGCAGTGGGGGTGTCAGGGTTGAGCGGTGATAAGCTCAGTAAAACCGCCCGGCTATGGAGTTCGCCGAAATGCAGGTGCGGGGAGAGTTCGCTGGTGGCGGCCAAGGCCGGGAAATCGCGGTCATGGGCATAATGTGACAAACGGTTTTCAACGAAATCATCCACTTTTTGCCAGGCCTGGGCTTCGCCGATGCGCCAGTGTTTGAGCACCTTTTCCGCCCAGGGTTGATGGCGAAGCGCCGACAAATGTTGTGGCAGGCGGTCGTGTTCCGGCGGACAGTTAATGCGTGCTGTGGTATGGAAGTCCAACGGTGTTTCGTCGAAAGGCTCGACGTCACCGATGCGTTGCATCAGGGCGTTGTAAAAGGGGGTGAAGACTTTGTAAGGCTGACCGGATTGGTTGCGAACCGTTTCGTAAGGTAACCAGTTTTCGGTCTCGAAGGGCGTTAAGGTGACGTTCCGTTCTTTGCAGATGGTCAGCGCGGTTTGTTGCAGGGTTTTAAAGGGTTCGCCCAGTTGAAAGGTGTAATGCACCCGTTTGATTGAATAAGTGTCGAGCAGGGTTTGAAAGCGCTCGGCAAAGTCGCCCTCAATTAACCACAGCGCACCGCCTTGGGCGGCCAGACGTTGTTTCAGGTCGAGCAAGCTGTCCGCCAGCCAGGCCGAGTTGGCGTCTCCGACGGTGTGTTTCGGGTCGTGAAAATAGGCGACAATCACCGCATCGTCGTTTTTGGCGGCGGTGCTTAAAGCGGTTTCCAGCGCCGGATGATGCTGAAGCCGTAATTCGCGTTGGAGCCAAACCAATGTCGTCATAAGCGCCTCAATTGGATGTTGTTGGCAAGGCGTCGGTCAAGTCGGCTTTGACCGCTTCGGATAAGGGGTTGTCGCCCAGCCAGATGCCGAAATAAACCGCTTTGAAGCCTTGCGTGCGATCCTGGTATTTCAGTTCGTTGTTTAAACGTAATTGTACGCCGGTTTCCGGTTGATACGCCAATTCATAACAGTCCTTCGGTTGCACGGCTTCATAGTGCTGGTGCAAGCGTTCGGTTGCCAGACGCAGGGCGACCGGAAGTTGTTTGGGCAGGGCTTGGTCGGCGGCCTCGATGAATTCCTTTTCCGTCAGGCCAACGCGATAGCACAGTTCGAGTTTCAATGGAGTTTGGTCGGACAAAAGATCGGTTTGCGTGGTGCCGGGCTGGGCCCAGAGGGTGGCGTCGTAAACCGGAATCAGCCCGGCCCAGTAACCGGTGGCTTGGCCGACCGGCTGGAGCGCAACGGTTTGCGCCAGGCCTGAGGATAAGCCGAGGCCGCTAAAAACGAACACGAGTAGGCGTTTCATGCGCTGCCGCCTTTGCGGAAAAACAAGGTCACTTCCCCGACTTTGAAGCCCCATTTCGTCACTTCCGCCCGATTAATCAGCGTGGTGGCGTCTTGTAGGTACATCCAGTCGTCAAACTGAACGTGGAGGGTGCTGTCCTGATACGGTAAATCAAGGGTGTATTGCCAGTTCAGCGCCGGGCCGGCGGATTCCCCACGGGCGAACCCGATGACGTCACCGGCTTGCCCGCGATACTGGTTTGGGGCGGTTTCGACGATGGTCCAGATGCGGGTTTGGCGTTCCCCGTCGTCATAGACGAAACGTTCGTCGAGGATCAGTTGCGGCAAACCGTCTTCGGTTCGGGACACGGTCCCGGTAATGTCCACCGTGAAACGGCGTACCAGTTCGCCGCTGCGGTTCTGGAATTGTCCCCAGGCCTGGGTGTTTCCGGCAAAGTATTCAAACAAGTCGAACTTGGGTTCCAGCGATGCGTACTGGCTGACCGGTGTGTGACTGCAAGCGGTCAGGGTTAAGGGCATGAGGCACAACAGTATACGTTTCAACATGCGCACACCTCCTGTGGGGATTGTTTTTGTAAGGTGATTTGGTAGACGGAAATGTGTTCCTGCTCAAACCCAACCCGACAATAATCCAGGTAATAACGCCACAATCGGCGGAAATGCACGTCGTATCCGAGCGATTCGAGGGCGAGCGTGTGTTTATTGAATTCGGTTTGCCAGTGTTGCAGGGTGGTGGCGTAATCCTGACCGAAAGCGAAGTCGTCCAGCCAGTCAAAATGGTGACGCACCGCCAGCTGTTTCAGTTGTGTCAGGCTCGGAAGCAGTCCGCCCGGGAAAATGTAGGCCTGGATGAAATCGACGCTGTTTTGGTAGTCTTCCGCCACGGCTTCGTCGATGGTGATGATTTGCAACACCGCCTTGCCGCCCGGTTTAAGGTTTTGCTGCAGTTGCGTGAAGTAGGTGTCCCAATACTCACGACCGACGGCTTCGAACATTTCAATGCTCACGATGTGGTCGTATTGCCCGGTTTCGTGACGGTAATCCTGTAACACCGGTTGGGCAAAGACGGAGAGTTCCTGTTTGGCGAGGCGTTCTTCCGCGTATTGCCGTTGCTCTGTCGACAGGGTTAAGCCTTTGGTTCGCACATTGCGTTGCGCCGCGGCTTCCAGAAAACCGCCCCAGCCGCAACCGATTTCCAGAATCGTTTCGCCCGGTTGCAGGTCGAGTTGTTCGAAAATGCGTTGGTATTTGCGGCGTTGGCTTTGGGGCAAATCCGTCGAATCGTTTTCGAAAATACCGCTGGAATAGGTCACGCCCGAGTCCAGCCACAGGCGATAAAAATCGTTGCCGAGGTCGTAGTGGGAGGCGATGTTGCGGCGACTGTTTTGCAGGGAATTATGCCGACGGCGGTGTTGCCACAGATGCCACCAACCGAGCGGCTTTTGGGCGTTTAGCAGATGCGCCAGCGCTTGCCGGTTCTGGTGAGCGAAGGTCATCAGGTGGTACAGAGACGGGCTGTCGATGGTGTGTTCGACGTACGCCTGGGTGACGCCGAGTTCGCCCTGGGTTTTCAATAAAAACAGAAAACGCAACATGGCGGTGATGGTCAGATCGGCGTGGACGCCGTCTTCGGTGCCTTCAAAGCGATAGGCTTCATTGCGGTAACGGATGGTCAAGCTGCCGAATTGAATGCGGTCGAACGGCAGGCGTTTAATCAGCCGTTGCCAGACAAAGTTCGGCAGGAGTTGTTCGAGCGGATGAGTGATTATTTTGAACATAGCGTCATCTCCGAGTGGCTGTGTTGAATGTCGTTCAAGTGTTCCGGGGTGCGGTGAAATTTCCCGCCGCGTAGCCAGATTTTCAGCGCCCACCAGTGAATCAGTCCCAGCACTTTCAGAGCGTGGAACGGAAAGCGCAGGAAGGCTTTCAGTAACACGCTGTCTTTCAAGGGCAGTTGTTTGCCGGACTGGGTGGCGAGCAGGCGGGGCGTACCGCCTTCGAATTGTTTGATGCCGAGTCGATAGTGTTCACCCGGGGCGGCGAAGCGGAATTCGTAATGGCTGTTCATGCCGATAAACGGCGAAACGTGAAAACGTTTTTCCGCACAGCTTTGGATGGTGTGTGCCTGTTCATCCAGCGGTTGTCCCTGGTTGGCGAGCACGTAATGATGCCACTGCCCAAAGGTGTTGCTGACTTCGCCGATGATGGCGATGAGTCGGTTGTCGGCATCAAAGGCGTACCAGACCGCCAAGGGGTTGAAAGCCATTCCCAGTACCCGTGGGATGCAGACCAGTTCGACTCTGTTCGGTGGTGTTTCGATGGCGTATTGCTTTAACAGTTCATTTATCCATTCCCGCCAGGCCTGGCCGTTTCGTGCCCCGAAATCCGCGGTGTTGACTTGAATCAGGTTGAAGCGGTTCAGTGAGAGCCAGCGCAGTGGCCGCACTTCCTCTTCGAAACGGTCAATGTCGATTTTGAGGCCCAATACCCGGTATTTGAAACGATACGGCACATCGCCAAAGCGTTGGTGCATGACTTGGCCGTCGTAGAGGGCGCTAGGCATGGCGCACCTCTTTCGGTTCACCCGAAGTCGTTTGCCAGGGCGGAGTCACGCCGAAGGCTTTGGCAATGTTGACGGCGCTGCGCAGTCCGTCTTCGTGGAAACCGTAGCCGGTGTAAGCGCCGGCAAACCACAGGTTGTGGCGGCCTTGTAATTGTGCCAACGCGTCTTGTGCGGCCATGGCGGCCTGGTCGAACACCGGATGATCGTATTCGAAGATGGCCTGGGTCAAGTGCGGTTCGGGTATTTGCGTCGGGTTGAGGGTGACAAACACATCCTGCTGGGTGGGCAGGGATTGCAATTTGTTCATCCAGTAGGTGACGGCGACGCGGTTTTCGGCCACATCGGTGTTGCGCAGGTAATTCCAGGCGGCCCAGGTCATGCGGCGTTTCGGCATGAGTGCGCGGTCACTGTGCAGGTAAGCGATGTTTTTTTGATATTGGAAAGCGCTTAAGGCTTGGAATTCGGCTTGCAGCGTGTTCGGTATCAAGGCATAGCTTTCGTCGGCGTGGCTGGCGAACACCAGGTGATCAAAACCTTCGTACACGCCTTGCGGGGTTTGGATGCTGTAATGGTTTCCGTGCCGGGTGATGGCTTCGACTTGGGCGTTGGTGTGGGCGTTGAGAGCGCCGCTTGAAACCACCCTGTCGAAAATGGCGTGGATGTATTGGTGACTGCCGCCGCAGATGGTCTGCCATTGTGGCCGGTTTTCGATGTTCAGCAAACCGTGGTTTTCAAAAAACTGCAAAAAGCTGCGTACCGGGAATTTGAGCATGGTTTGGGTCGGGCACGACCAGATGGCCGCCGCCATCGGCAGCAGGTAATGATGAATCAGCGGGTCACTGAAGCTGTTGTCCGTCAGGAAGGTTTCCAGTGTTTGCTCGGGCGTGTAAGCCGGGTCGGCGGCCAGAGTTTGCTTGCCCAGTCGGTTGAAACGAATGATGTCGGTCAGCATTTGCCAGTGGGTGGGCGAAAACAGGTTGCGACGTTGGGCAAACAAGGTATTGAGGTTGTTGCCGGAATATTCGATTTCGCCCTGATTGATCGACACGGAAAAACTCATCTCGGTCGGTTGGGTGGCGATGTTCAGGAAATCCAGCATGTCGGTCAGCAACGGATAATTGGGTTCGTTATACACAATGAAACCGGTATCGACGGCCACCGGGCCGCAATCGGCCGTCTCCAGCGACACCGTATGAGTGTGTCCGCCGAAGTAATCGTTTTTTTCCAATAAGGTCACGTCGTATTGCTGGCTGAGCATCCAGGCGCTGGCCAGTCCGCTGATGCCGCTGCCGATGACGGCGATTCGAGGGGTTTGCGTTGTTCCGTTTGTCATAATCTTCGTGCCTCTTAGCAAGAAATCGCTTTAAAAAGCCTTTTGTATAACTTCTTGTATATATTTATACATAAGTTGTACAATGTGTGCAAGCCATTCAAGAATGTTTTTACAAATTCAATCGGATTAAGGAGGCGATTATGGCGGTAATATGGATTGTCGGGGCGTCGTCCGGTATCGGTTTGCAGCTCACGGAACGCCTGTTGCAGGCAGGTTATCAGGTGGTGGCATCGGCCCGGAATGCCGAGAAAAGTGCCGATTTGTCGGCATTGAAATCACGCTTTCCCGGGCAGTTGGCCTGTTTGGATGTGGATGTTTCGGTGCCGGAATCCTTGCCCGATAAAACCGCCCAGGCCTGGCGGATTTTCGGGCAGGTGGATGTGTGGTTCTACAATGCCGGAACCTATACGCCGTCGCCCTGGCAGGAAGCCAAATGGTCGGATTATCTGACGATGACGCAGGTCAATTACCTTGGTTGTGTGGCGTTGCAGCTGGCGGTGCGCGATATGTGGCTGCGCCACGATAAACCGCCGATGCGCTGGGTGTGGAACCTGAGCATCGCCAGTCAGGTAGGGTTGCCGTATGGTGGCGGTTACTCCGCGCCGAAGGCCGCTCTTTTCAATCTGGCGGAATCGCTTCAGCCGGAGTTGCAACAGGTCGGCATTCGGCTGCAAGTGGTGAATCATGGTTTTGTGAAAACCCGTCTGACGGCCAAGAATTCCTTTGAGATGCCGGGGCTGATGACACCGGAAGCGGCGGCGAAACGCATCGCCGATTGGCTGGCGAGCGACTCTCGTGGTTTTGAATTACATTTTCCGAAAAAATTGACGTGGGTGTTGAAGTTGTTGCGGTGTCTGCCCTCGCGTTGGGTGTTTGCCTTGACCCGGAGAATGTTGAAACATGCGTGACCATACAGCGGATTTGGACGCTTATGCGGCGGCGTTTGAAGCCTTGACGCCTCAAAATCTGGCCAGCGATTTGGGGCCGTTTTATGCCGAACAGGCCTATTTTGAAGACCCGTTCAATCAGGTTTATGGTTGGGAGGCGATCGAAGCGATTTTCGAACACATGTTTCACACCGTACATCACCCGAAGTTCGATGTGTTGACGCGTGCCTTGAGCAGCGATACGGCGTTTTTGGAATGGCAATTTACGTTTTTTGACCGCCAGTATCAAGGGCATAAAATCTACGGCACGTCGAAAGTGGTGTTTGATGCACAGGGTCGGGTATTGTCTCACGTCGATTATTGGGATACCGGCCTTTATATTTATCAGAAAGTGCCGGTGTTGGGTGCCATTATCCGTTGGATTAACCGCAAATTGAGACCCGCGACATGAAGTTTAAGACTCTGTCTGTCGGTCGGAAAACCGGGGCTTCCTGGTCGATGGACGTCGGTTATGGCTTGATGGGCTTACCGCTGGCGTTGTTGGGGTTGCCGTTTTATTTTTACATGCCGAATTACTGGTATGAAAACTGGGGCGTGAGCTTGGCGGCCATCGGTTTGGCGCTTTTCGTGACTCGAATCGCCGATATGGTCACCGATCCTTTGGTCGGGTTGTATTCCGACCGTTGGGAGTCGCGTTTCGGTTATTTGCGGCAAACGCAATTCGGTGCGGTGTTATTGATTGTGGGCACCTGGCCGTTGTTTTTTCCTTTAGCGTCTCTTTTTCAGCAGTATACGTTCGGCTATCTGGTGGTTTGGAGTTTCGTCGCTTTTCTGGGGTGGACCTGGCTTGCGGTGCCGTATCAAGCTGTGGTGTCCCGATTGACGCATGATCCTGACGTGAAGACCCGTTTGACGTCTTTTCGTGAAGGTTTCGGTCTGGTTGGGGTGATGTTGGCGTTGAGTCTGCCGGTTATTCTGTCGGAGACGCCGACGTCTCAGCCGGTCTTTGAGGTGTTGTTCGGGGTGTTGCTGGTGACCCTGCTGGTGGCGCTGGCTGTTCAGTCCGGGCGATTTCATGAGACCTTGAAACGGAAACGCCCCGATTCGGTTCGGGTGACGTCAATCCGGTCGTTGTGGCGTCATCATCGCTGGAGTTTTGGCATTATGCCGGCGTATTTTTTCAATGGGTTGGCCAATGCCTTCCCGGCGACGCTGTTCATGTTCTTTGTGAGCGATGCATTGCAGATGGAAGCGCAAGCAGGCGTGTTGCTGGCGGTGTTTTTCGTGTCCGGCGTGTTGGGGTTGCCTTTTTGGTTCTGGCTATCCACCAAGGTGGAAAAGTACCAGGCCTGGGCGTTTTCCATGTTGTTTTCCGCCATCAGTTTCACCGGCTTGATTTGGGTGGAGGTCGGCGATTTTTACGCTTATTTAGCCATCTGTGTGTTGACGGGTTGGAGTTTGGGTGCTGACTTGGCTTTGCCGTCTTCCTTGCAAGTCGATTTGGTGCACCGCTTGGAAAAACAGTCGGCTCAGGCGGCCGGTACCCTGTTCGGGTTCTGGGGCCTGCTGACAAAACTCGCCATCGCGTTGTCGTTGGGTATAGCCTTGCCGCTCCTGGATTTATTGGGATTGGAGCAGGGTTCCACATCGGCTATAACGGCCTTGTGGTGGATGTACGGGGTCATTCCGGTGTGTCTGAAGTTGTTCGCGGTTGGGTGGGTGTTGTGTTTCGGGCGCCAGTGGACATAAACCCGTTTTAAGGCATCAGTCGATCGAGAAAGACAATCAGCAGTAATAAAATAATGCTGGCTAAAATCGGCGGCCAATAACGGGGTTTGGTGATTGTGATTCTTCTGTGGGTTTTGGTCGGGGTTGGCAGGTCTCCCTTATAAATCCGCACGGCTTTAATGAACTCGGCGTCCATGGTTTTGCTTAAGCCTTTCACCATTTTTTTGGCATCGTTCAGTGGGTATTTTTTGGCCATCGCACGGGCGAGCGAATTCATATTGCATTGCTGCAATTCTTTCTGGCGTTGCTCCAGCGGAAGGGTGAGCAACCAGTCGATGATTTCGTAATCCAGCTCGGTTTTAAATTCTCGTTTGCCCATAGCGGCATACCCAGTGACAGGTTTTTCGGGGTTTCAATGAACCGGTTTGCGGTTCGGGGGAGTTATTTAACTTTATCACAAAATGTATCGGCAGGGGATAGCAGAAAATGACTAAAAAATGGATGGTGAGTGTCAAAGAGAGGGTGAAAGCGGTGAATCGCCTTCGAGGATAATGGTGCGGATGGGGAGACTTGAACTCCCACGGGTTTTATCCCACAGAGACCTGAACCCTGCGCGTCTACCAATTCCGCCACATCCGCATGATGTTTGGAAGGCGCATTATTATCAATGGCTGTGCGCTTGTCAAGCGGGAAAAGATGATTGAATAGGGGGGAGAGGTTTTTCCGGGGCCGGAAATGAAAAAGCCCGAGAAAACTCGGGCTTTAAAGGTGGTGCGAGCGGAGAGACTCGAACTCTCACACCAAAGGCACCAGAACCTAAATCTGGCGTGTCTACCAATTCCACCACGCTCGCAAAAATGTGGTGGCCACACCTGGAATCGAACCAGGGACACAAGGATTTTCAATCCTTTGCTCTACCGACTGAGCTATGTGGCCGTATTTTGATTTGGCGTATTATAGAGAGGGGGTTTCAGGCTGTCAAATCTTATTTTAAAATTCTTCAAAATATTCTCTTGTGACAAATCTGCGACAAATTTGTGCCAAATTTTTATTCCAAAACAAAAATTAGAGTAAAAGACTAATTTAACTTGAATCAACCGTCCTGAGCCAATCTAGAAAAGGCTATTCTTTTATAAATTCAAATAGCTCTTCAATACGGCAATCAAAAAATTCACATAATTTATTTATCACTTCAAGATCAACTCTTGTAGCGGTTTCTTTATATAAACGAGTAATAGTCCCTCTATTTATACCTGTCGACTCTGCAACATCAGATATTTTGAGCTTCCTATCCCCCATTAATCGAGACAAATGACACTTAATCATTAAAAAATGCTCTCCTGAAGATAAAAATGACTTGCAAATATGTTTTTCTATGCTAAATTATGTTCTACAGAAGATTGTTTATGTCTTCTGTAGAGCATTTATTATCTATTTAGCAACAAGAGGTAATCATACCATGAACTATACATACCTAACCACCGATGAATTAGCAGAACGTATTAAGTACAACGCAAGAACCATCCGTAATGAGTTAAAAGACAGCGTTCTTCTCGAAGGCCGTCATTACATTCGTCCATTCGGTCAACGCAAAATCCTGTTCATTTGGGAAAACATAGAAGAAGACATGGGGCAAGCTTCTAGCACATCAGCATACGCTATTCCTCTATCCTCCGGTGTTGTTCAACTATCTCACCATTAATTAAAGGAAATTTAAAATGGGACATATTAGACATCGAAAAGAAACTGGTACTTTGTACTTTGATTTCCAAGTTAATAAGCAACGTTGCCGAGAACAAACAACCCTTCCCGACACAAAAGCCAACCGTAAAAAGTTGACGATGATTATGGATCGTATCAAAACTGAGATTACTTTGGGCACTTTTGTTTATGGCAAGTATTTTCCGAACAGTCCAATGGTGGAGAAGCTGGCTAAGTTGGAAGCTAAACAGGCTGGGAATTATCGGAAAACACCTTTATTCAAGGACTTTTGTGAGGAGTGGTTTTCTGAGATGGAGCCTTCCTGGCGGCAATCGACTGCTTTGGGTTATCGGCAGTATTTGGATAAACGGCTAAAACCACATTTTGGAGAAATGGAGGTCAGCCAAATCACTAAGGCCGATATTCTTAAGTACCGTTCCAGCGTCGCCAAACAATCGGACGGTAGCTTAAAACCCAAAACCATTAATAAGTTCATCAAGTGCTTGAATATGATCATGAGTGAAGCGGCTGACCGTTTTAATTTTACGCCACCTCATTTGAATATCAAACCCCTTAAAGAAGAGAAGGTTCATATTGAACCTTTCTCTATTGATGAAGTGAACCTGATTCTGCAAAGAGTTCGTCCTGATTGGCGGGACTATTTATTGGTGCGGTTCTTTACGGGGATGCGTACCGGTGAGATTGATGGTCTGAAGTGGGAGAATGTGGATTTCACTCGTCGTGAGATATTGGTTAGAGAAACCTATTCTTTAGGTAAGTGGGAATACACCAAGAATGATGGTTCACAGCGAGAGATTGAGATGTCTTCATTGGTGTTCAACTGTCTATGGGAGCGATATAAAAAACGTGATCCTGATATTGAAATGGTATTCCATTCAAGAACCGGAGAGCCGGTCCATACCCCGAACTTTTTAAGACGAGTATGGAAACCTTTATTATCCCATTTGCATTTGAAATACCGTAAGCCTTATCAAACCAGACATACCGCAGCAACACTCTGGTTGGCTGCGGGAGAAAATCCGAACTGGATTGCCAAACAGATGGGACACAGCACCACCAATATGCTGTTTTCTGTCTATGCACGTTATGTGCCTAACCTGACTCGTAAAGACGGTTCAGCAATGGAGCGTATGTTAGCAGCGAAGGTAGAGGGCTTTCATGGCGAGATAAGCTCTCATCAAGAACCAGGTTCGGCTCAACCAGAGCTCGAATCACCCGAAGCTTCTGAGGCGGCTTTTTGGGATCAATTCATCACTGGACCTACATCTCATTCACGTAATCCTATCGGAGGTAGACAATGAATCGTTTATCAACTGATGTAAAAACAAATGCTGACAACTATTCAGCGATTGAGTTATTAAAAAGACAACACCCTGGTCTCACCACAGCTAGTGAAATGACCGTTTCTAGTACTTCGGGAAATGGAGAACGATCATTTGCTATTCATTCAGATATTGCTATTGAAGACCCCAGAGTGATCAAACGTTTGGTTCATAGCTTAATGGTGTGGTTCAAATTACCTTACAACGATGCCCTGCCTTTTATTCTGGGATATGGATATTGTTTAGATAATGAATCGGCTTTGACTTTATGGGTAGAAGAGCAGTTGAATGAATTACATATTAATTCACCAGAGGTGTTTTCAGATTTGTCACAACGTTTAGAAAAGCATTTGTCTTATTCAAATGGGGAGTGGTTGTCATAATGAATTTTTCTGTATTAGATAAACAATCGATTGCCACTCAGGGCAAACAATCATTGGGATACTTGGGCGTGTTGTCCAAAACACCCGATTATCCGTTTAAGGCTTATTGTTATGTTGGACAGGATATGCACAACGGCCAATCCAGACATTTTTTATTGGACGATTCGGTTTATAAGCAATTAGTCGATGAAGTGAAAAACACAGCGCTTGAGGATCATGAATATTTCTATCTTTGGGCACTAAGTGATGACCATGGGCATTTACTGCAACACAAGCTGTTTAAGCTGCCAATGCCCTTGCATGACTTTAATGCTATCTATCAGCACTGTTATAACGTTGAGCATTTATTGTTGTTGGTGCAGTTTGGGCATTCTATTAAGAACGATTCTTTGAAGACGTTCTTTTGGAAGCTATTTACCAATGTTGAGTTGATGAAGAAGTTTGTATCAATTCCAGCCAGTAGAGAACATCACCATAGTTTTCCTGGTGGGCTATTGGCTCATTCCTTGGAATGCATGATGATTGTGTATCGTAACCTGAAATCAATGAATATAGTTAGTCAAAATGAAGTGGAGGTGACGGCAGTATCAGCCTTGCTTCATGACATAGGCAAAACAGAAACAATCAATCAGATAGGACATACTTTAACCGGATTCATGCTAAATCATGAGCAACTGACCTTATCGATCATTGCAGAAGCGCTTGCTGGACTGAATCAGACATGGCATCAAGGGGCTTTAACCTTACAGTATTTACTGACGTGGCAACGCAAAGATAAGTTCAGTCGATATGTGGGGGGCAATTTGATTAAGATGGCAGACCAGTTGAGTACCCGTGGATCCCTGCATGAAATGGCGTTTGTGGATAAGCCTGAGTATTTTAGTTTTGCGACACTGGAAACATCCAATGCTCAACACAAAATCAACAGGCTTATTTGAAGCCTCCCCCCCTATAGTCAATCAACTATATAGTTGATTGACTATACAAACAATATCTACTAAATTAGTGTCTATTCACACTTTCATTGTCTCATCAAAAATCCAAAACACGCCAAAAAACAGAAATAAAATTACACAACTTAATGCCAAACCGAAATATTTCTGTGAGCTATCCATTGCGATTTTTTCAGGTATTGCATTGAATACTTTGGGGCGACAAGTGGTTCCTTCAAAAGGGAGATAACCCGAAAAAAAGGTCAAATTTCGATAATGCAAACGATGTTGATAGCAAACAATTGAGTCAGCAGTGTCCGGGTCAATCTTTACATGATAATTGGTATCGATAACGGCTGAAAACCGCTGTTTTTGTTGGTGTAAATCTTGATAAAAACCAACTGACAAAATAGACGAAATCACAATTATCATGACCGCGTAAAACAACGTGATATATTTGGGTATAGATGTGCCTTCCAATAAACTTTCAATATTTTCTTTCATCATGTTTACCTCATTAAATAGTATTAATCAACTTTGAAACAACCTATATAGGATTGCTCCGACACAAAACAACAACCCGGCATTGGCTATGCGATTAGGAATAAATTTCAGTTCCAATAAATCATTGGTACTAAAAATAAAAGGTAAAACTCAATATTAGGAATGCTCAGCATATAAGCAGCTTTTACGGCTCTGAATAATGCATCATTCATCAGTATTCTGTTTTTCATGTTCACCACAAGTTTTCTCCTTCTTTTTGCTTCGCATCTTGTCCACAACTTTCCAATAAAAATTTCCTGCTATGGCAAATAATGCAAGGCCTAGCATTGTCCAAGATAAAGGGATCATTTTGGTGCCTAACGTTTTTTGATCTGTTTTCGCTCGCTGAATGGCATCGAATTTTGTTTGAGAACACTTCAACTCAGGGGCATAAGGCAAATAGCCACCAAATACCCTAGGATTTGGATAAAACAATTTACCCTGATTACAAAGGCTCCTTTTTACTTAGTCTGTTGGCAGGGCGTGCTCTGTCTGTAACTGCTTGAAAAACACTGTCTGTAATTTCTGAACCTTCTCAGCATCTTGGTCATTCAAGGTCATTCCAGTCGCGAAAATAAAAATGCCCGTACCTGCAAATAAATAGGAAAGCCAATTCCCAGTTGGCGGGTTAATCAGGCGTTTAAATAGTGTGTTTTCTTTCATATATTTCCCCATATAAGTTCACGATGACCGTATTAAAAGTGCAGCCACGAGGCTTATTTGATAAGCATCAAAAAAACTCTTGATACCTATACAGGGTGGCGAATTGGATTAATCCGAAACTTTTTGAACTGAAATTTTCTATGTACAATAATTTATAAAATTTATCAAATATAACTTGTTGTTATTATTAACATTATGCTTTTTAAATTTAGCGCCAATTAAAGGTTTTTACATTCCTAATTTTCCATTCTCCCTTGTGTTGTTGAAACAACCGAAAAAGGAGAAGGAAATGTACATTTCACAGGCGTTACGAGAGATTCATCAGAGTGCTAATCTCTGGAAAGTCAAACATGCTATCGAGGAATCAACCACACACTCCAAAGATGAAATAAATAGGTTATTTCAAACGCTACAGGTCACGAATAACTGCGCTTTTCTCATCGATATACTTGAACGCACAGCACAAATGGATGAAGCAAAGACTCTATTAAGTGACTTACCGGTTGCAGAGGATTTTCAGGTGGCTGTTGAATTGGCCAAAGTCATCGTGGAAAATCACTATCTCGATGGATTACTGTCTGAGATGCCGATTCTAAAATTCGATCATTGGCTAAAGAAAGCGCTCGATATTCACAATCTGAAAAAGGCAGATAGAAGCATAATCGGAAAATGGGTATTCAATGCGCTACATTCTTATTTTGAAAAACACCCTGTTTATACGCTTCTTGCATACCCTTATATTTACTCTGACGTCAAAGAGGATTTTTCTCTAAGCCTTAAACAAAGGCTTATTATTAATGCTGTTGTCATTAACCTTTATCTTTCCTTCTTTAAAGATCAAGGGGAAACCCCGGAACAGTTCAAAGCGAGGACTGTTGAAATTCGTCGCATTGCTCTTGAAAGCAAATATGTGTCGTTAAATTTTTCTAATGTTACGAGTTTAAGTGACTTAAAAACCGTTTTAAAAACTTTGCACTATACCCAACCAGACAAGGATGCATATCGAGCGATTGGTAATTACATCGAGCGGTTTTTATTAAAAAAGCCGTTTACCGAAAGAGGCAAAAGCACTGGGAAATCGACTCCTAGGAATCAAAATCCTTTCTTAGGTCATGGCTGGGGGTATGTTGATGAAACGTTTAGAACTCTGCAATTAACGGATAGTTTGGATGAGGATAATATTTCGATATTATCCTTTGATCCAAACCTTTCCCGAACATTGGACAACGAGCCTGTCAAAGCAAGCGACTTTGCTCAACAACGGGTACTGGTTGAACGACACTTCCCGAATTTTGAATCCGTCTTTATCGGCAGAAGAGGGGCTGAAAACTATATCCGACTCTATAACCAGTTTCTTTACGATAATTGCGATGAATCAGAAATCAAACAATTGATAACTTTTTTAAAGAATACCCCAAGAAGTATGCGGTACGAGGAGTTCCGTGCCTGCATTTACATCGTTTTATGTTTAATGACGGGCTTTCCGTTAGATGGTAATGCCAGTATCCATATTCACGAATGCGAATACCAAAAAGAAAAGATACGCATCGGTAATATGAATATCTTCATTCAAACAAATGAAATGGAAATATTTAACTACACGGTGACATTAAGTATCCCCGTACTATCGCCAGGACAATCCAATGCCTATGCCAAAGCCCCATATCTCTATGAGACTGTTGATATCAACCATCTTAAGGTCATCCTGCATAGTGATGTATCCGACCTGATTATTCGCTTTTACAATCAATTTAAGGACAAAGCAAAAACAATCAAGTTTGAAGGTTATCAAAAACCAGCATTAGTCACAGCCTTTAAATCGGTACTGGAAAAGGCTGGTCTAGACCCTAGAGTAACTCCAGCTTACCTTACACATTATGTACAGGGGTTGGCTATCCGGTACAGCCGTGGAGATCTCTGGCAAGGACTGGCGTTATCCAATAAAGACAAGTCGCTAACCATTGCGCAAAAATTCTATTCAACAATTAGGCATAAAACGTTGTATGAATTAGTACAACAGCTTTCATTGAAACATTTTGCCATCCACCATAATCTAGTCGCACATCATCCAAACCTACGAGACTATTATGGAAGTGACTTACTTCCTAAAAAGTCTTATTTGATAAAAATCACGAACGCTTGCTATAGCTTCCTGGCTCGACGACAAGCCCTTGAAAAACTATCCATAAACGATCTTGTCGATGTTATTAATGTCATGGGGTTCTATACACAGTGGATCATTTCATTTTCAACCGCTGCACGAAATAGCAAAGTCTCTAAACCCACATTAAATTGTGTCAGTTCTCAGGGCTATTGTCGATTGAATGACAAAAGTCGACACAATGGTTATCAAGCCAAAATCCTGTATTTATCGATAATCGCGCGTCAACAGATAACTGCCTATGATTTGTTTATTCAAAAGCTCTGTAAACTTGAAAATATTAAGATAGATTTCAAACGTACCGATGAATACTTGCTCGTCGATAAATACACTTCCCGAAATGGTAAATATCGCCTGGTTACCATGCCCTTTTCAATGCGAGTGGCACAGAGCTTAGTGTCCAAAATTGAACAATTAAACTTGCCTTTTTTAAACGAGCTCATCCCCAACGCTGCACGCCATTTCCTTCGTTCCAAAGCCTTAAATGATGGATTGCCGCCTGAAGTCATTGATGCCTTATTGGGACATTGGCATATGGGTTCAGAACCTTGGTCCAGTTATGGACTTTTTGATTTTCAAGGATTTCGCTCAGCCCTTGAGCCCTTCATCGAAAATATCCAAAAAGAACTTAACATCCAATCCACAATGTGGGAGAAGTAATATGGCACATGATGAAACCCTAACGCTTATTCAACAATTTTGGGAAGGTAAAACGACAAAAGGCACACTTTCCAAAGAAGAACTTGACCAGGCTAGACGTCTCATTGAACAGCATTTCCCCAGCGTTAAAAAAGGGAGTACGATGAAATCACATCGCTTACTAAGGCTTTATACCTCACTACTTTTAGGGCAAGTTTTTCCGGACAAGAAAGAACTCAGAAATCAAATTGAACGTCATCGTGTCCTATCAGAGCACTTGAGAAATCATAAAGAACTGACGCCTGAAAACAAAAAACTCATTGCTGATGTGCTTAATCACCTAATAGATTATGGTGTGACTCGTGGAATCTGGAAAAATAAGTACATACTTAACATAGCCATTATTCGTGGAGAAAAGAATCCTTTCGCAACGCAACAACAATGGCAAGACTTTCTGCTCGCTGAGAAACTGGTGCTCGCCTTCCGCCAAGACCAATCTAGCCATGACAATGAAAGCGACAAAATCATTGCCAGGATTATCTTTAGCCTAATGATTGACAGTTTTCTTATCCAAGAAAAACATCTCAAGAGCGTATTGAACGCCTTAACAAATAAATCCAATATCCATTTTCTGGCGGGTCTGCCTTTTGTGGAGTTTCCTTTTGATGGTTTAAACGCCAGAACCAAATGGTTTATTGCACCTCAAACGGTGCGACTATTTGTGCCTCTAGAGGTCATGATGCCTCTAGAGGACAACCAAAAAATCGTGGCACTACTAGCGGATTACTTTGTACCGCTAGTGGCCTTTCCTAAACAACTCCCCACCAGGTTATCGGGCTGGATAAAACTCGCCAGTCAATATCTACGAATGCAACTTCCCCCATTCATTCATGCCATTGCACGTGGACAGTTCGAAAGCCACTCTCTTTTTGCACATGCCTCCAACCGTATTTTCAGAACGGATCTTGAGACACCACAAAGCGGTTTCAAACAGTTTGAAATCGCAAAAGAAAAGCGGCCGGAAAAAAACACTAATCACTTCTGGCGTGAGATTCGCGCTTTCTTTAATCATGCTGCGCGAGACAAACAATTAGACAATATCTATCAAGCAGGAGCAGCATTACTCAATGCACCGTTACCGGATATAGAACAAGATATCGACGTGCCAGGACATCCTTATGACAATTACCTGCTAATGCTGGAATGGGGGTTACACCAATTGCCCTCCTTAAATTCGAAGACTTCATCGCCATCTCCCACTAAAGTACTTAGTTACATGGATGCGATAGCTGGAAAACTTTTTGCCTTGGCGGAAAACGCGCCCATTGAAAAACTCTCATCAGATGCCAGATTTGAACTTTATACAAGTGTCGTCGAACTCGCCTGTTCACCCATAAATCGCAAATCCATTTTGTATTCATTGAAGAAGTTTGATAATTGGCTGGTGTCTCATAAAAATGCCGAGCCGCTAGAGGATGCAGAGGAACTTTTCGCCGAAGCCAAATCAACGCAAAATGCCGTCAACGCAAACTTGATTACCTTTGATGAGTACCAAGCTACTAAAAACCTACTTCTTGAAGCTTCATCAACATGGCCTCAAGGTCATTTTAATTACCCTAAAGCCGCGCTTATTTTCTTAATCTTAGGGTTTAAATTAGGCCTTCGCCGTTCTGAAATCGCTCAAATAAAAATCAATGATTTGATTATCGAGGAACCAGAAAAAGATAAATATGGGTATGAATTAAAGCTAGGATGTGTGAAGCAAATTGCTATTCGAGAAAGTCATCTTCGACAGCTAAAGAACGCTAATGCAAAACGTTTTCTCAATGTTGCTGATTTTTTAGATAAGTCAGAAATTGAGCAAATCACTTCATGGTATAACGAAGCTGCTAGAGGCAATAGAATTGACACAGGCAAAGGGTTTCTGTTTTCTCTTGATGAAAACAAGCAAAGAGCAATATCTAGCAGTTTGGTGACGACACCTTTACTAGATGTTATCCACCAAGTGACGGGAGATAACACTTTAAAGTTTCATCAACTTCGACACTCCTTTGCCAGTTGGTTGATGCTATCGGCTATCGGTGCTGAGAGCAACATCGATTTTTCTGGCTACTTTCAACACTTACCCAAGACAAAAGAATGGCTATTGCCTAAGAACGTCGAAGATCGAAAGAAACAACATTTTGGGCATCATGATTTGTCCAAAAAATACACTTACTGGTTACAAAAAAAGATAGGTCATGCGAGTATTCAAACAACGCTGGTGAATTATATTCACTTCATGGATATTGCCATTTCTGGCTACCAATGCCGTTCATGGCTCAACTCCCTTATCATAGCTGAAGAGCTCATGATGCCTTACAGTACTTTAGCGAAGAAAAAAGGCGTGGCTAGGATTCAAAGCATGCTGAACCATTTTAAAAAACAAGCGAATCATGGGAATTGGTTATTCCAACGTAGTCACTATCACACGCCAAAACGAGATTGGGAAATACCAAAAAATGTCCATTTCCCAAAAGTAGATTTCCTCCTGGAATACCCGTTTATGCAATCCTACCGCATTTATGAAATGATAAAGAATGACGACAAGATAGCGCAGAGAATAGCGCACATAAGTTCATCGCTTAAAATCCCTATGCTTCACATTGAGACCATTCTTGAGGTGTACGAGAATGATGAAAATATCCCTCATATGCGAGGAAAAGTCCCGGATAAGGATTTATTCGAAATTTTACAGAAGATTAATGCTTGCTTTCCTGAAATGTTGGAACTAGATACCAATGTCAACGTCGCAGACGTATTGGGTGAATACCCAGATTGGTATGAGTTTACTTTAATAGTAGCCGATCTCCTTTATTTTGAAAATCGTTCAAATGCGTCAGAATCCAACATGTCTCACCTGTTGCTTTCTTCGGGCAAAGCTAAAGAATATGGCAGACCACTTGTAGAGATACTAAACCAGATGAAGCTACCGTATGAAGTCATTTTGAGGCACTCTACAATAAGGACAAAAAAAGAACTTCGAAATTTTAAGCTGTTTTGGACTACAGCCCTTAATCTCCCCAGTGACAAGATGATTACCCTTCGTCGCGATGGAGAAAAGAAAAAAGGTGAATATGATAGAGTGGAAATCAAGGTTAACAAACATAATGGGCGTCGAAATGCTGCTTTTTACTTTATTTTTATTCAGCTGAATGCTCATTTTGGGGCCATGTACAAAATTCAGGAAAAAGAAGCCGAAATAGCTAAAAAGAACTCTTACTATCTTTGAGGTTACTAGCTTTGTGATCTCTCAATCTACACAAATAAAAATGCCTGCTCATAGCAGGCATTTTAAACAATCTAGTCTTCTTTCTTAAGCGAATCCAATTCTTCTTGGGTTGGCTTGATTTGATAAGCAATCCAAATCCAGAGCGCAAAAAAACCGATTGCAAATAGCAACACCATTAGCTTGATCATTCTCCCTCCTACAACTTAAAGCTTGCTTCATTTTATTCAAATTATCAATATCAGTTTAGCACCTGATTACAAGAAATTTGCTTATTTTTAGATGGGAGATTTACCAACTTTTTCTTATTCATGGTTATGCAAGAGTAAGCACTCAGGATCAAAGTTTAAACTCTCAGCTCGATGCTTTGAATGCAGCTGGCTGTGAACAAATCTTTGAGGAAAAAATTACTGGTAAACAAAAAGACAGGCCAGAATTAAATGTTTGCCTGCGTACTTTGCGAGAAGGTGATGTGCTTGTTGTTTGGAAATTAGATCGACTTGCACGTTCGTTAAAAGACCTTGTGGAAATTATTTCTGATTTAGATGAGTGAATAAAAAATCGTTTATTAAATACAATTTTTATTTGACAGGTCGTAGCTTTTCCTGTTTAATGGAAATCGTACAAACAAAACGAATAATAAATTAAAAGGAGTGGCATTAATGAAAACTCAAATCCAAAACTTATGTACTTTTACCGCAGGCCTACCAAATTCTAAGTTTGATAAGGGTGCTTCAACTGAGCAAGCTTCCACTCTACTTGTCACTGGTTCTGCCATAGGCGCTTTAGGTGAAGTGCTTACAGCGGAGCTTCAGTCTGTAACTGAAAAACCAGACCAAAATTACAATAAGTACTACCTTAAAGCTGGAGATGTATTAATCCTCTCAAGAGGCTCTTCAATTCGTGCTGCATTAGTGACAGATGAACTTGCCTCTTCTCGCTTACTTGCTAATGCAACCATTACGGTTATTAGACCAGACTCAACTAGGTTACTTGGTGAGTTGTTAGTCACGTTTTTTAACTCAGAATTAGGACAAGCCACTTTAACTTCCTTACAACAAGGAGCGGCGATTCCTAGCCTGCCTTTAAAAGACTTAAAGCAACTAGAAATCTCTGTACCAGACTTGAACACTCAAGAAAAGATTCAGCAACTCTTTCATGCCAATATCACCGCTTATCAAGACACGATTGCTTTGGCAGAACAACAAAAGAAAACTTCAACCACCGTTATGCTACAGATGATGCAAGGAGCCTAACCATGAAAGACATTTATCTAAAAACAATTTCGTCAATTATGGAAACGCTTAAAGGTGTTATGACACCAGAGCAAGAACTGGATTTAATTTCGGTTATCGCCTTTGTTAAATCGCAAGATGAAGAAGCCTTTGCAAGATTGTTAAATGTTGGCAAATTTTCATTGGTGGCAGAGTTTAGAGAGCTTATCCATCAACTCTCCAAAGCACATGCTAATTGCCTAGATGCTGTCCATTTTGAAATTGATTCTGAAGCACTCTCGAAACTGCTCATAAAAATGAACGAGCTTTCAACCTTGGATGGCTTTACCGAAGTCTACCGCAATGCAGTGCAAAAAACTCTTGGTATGCGGGGTGGCGACAATGTTTCTAATTCCAATGAGGCACATTTAATTCAAGCACTGCTTGGCGATGTAAAAGATAAAACGATTTATGACGGTGCTGCTGGTCTAGCCAGCACGACATCATTACTAAATGCAAAACAGTTATGGTTACAAGACATTAACATTAATACGGCTCAAGCAGGCTCAAGATTGCTCAAAATGGAGGGTCAAGCTTTTACCTACTCAGTCGGAAACTCACTTGAACACCCTTCTATAAAACGGTCTAGCTGTGATTTAGCGGTCATGTCTCCACCATTTGGTATGCGACTAACATCATTAGAGAAAATAGAAAATCAACCCTATTTACTGCCTGACATTTCTGCCAGAGTACCCACTAGTGGTTCAGACAGTCTTTGGTTGCAGTTAGCACTTTATAGCTTGAACAAAACAGGTAAAGCATTTATTACCCTTGCTCCTGGCTGGTTATTCAGAGGCGGCTACGATGCTAAGGTCCGTGAATATTTAATTGAACACGAATTAATAGAATCGATAATCATGCTGCCACAAGGCTATTTTAGTTATACCCAAATTCAGGGTGCGTTAGTTATTCTGCAAAACAACAAACCAAAAGGCACGCCGATTAGATTGATTGATGCTCGTGATCTAGGAAGACAATCCCGAAAAGAACTTATCTTGGAGCGCAAAGATATTTCTCTGATTGCTGACCTTTATGCTGCAAAAGCCCATAACGAGAATATTTGTAAAGACATTCCGTTATCTGAAATCCGAGCCAAAGACTATAACTTAAGCTTTGGAAGCTATTTTGTGAAAGCAATCGAAGAGATTGAGTTAAACCCTGAAAAAGAGCTTCAAAAACTGGCTGAGTTAACTCTTAAACATCAACAATCACAACAAAAACTGATGCAACTTTTAAATGAGTCAAAAGGTTAGTAAAAATAGAGCGTCCCCCTCCGGAGGGGAAGGCCGGGAGTTCGAATCTTCTCGGGCGCGCCATCTATTTTTCGAACTTAGTTCTCAGTCCTGATTTTTACATCGGTGGCCGTCTTGCGCCAACTTTGGTGACATCAAGTTCAAAAAAAGTGACTGTATCTTTTTGTACTTGCAAATTCTAATTTCTCTTTATTTTCGATATCAGAAGCTGCGGAGCGGCAATAATATAGTGTGCAGACAATGATGGTGTGTATAGCTATAATTCGACACTTAAAAATGAGTCCACAAAAGCTTGTTGGTAGGGGGCGAGAATTCTTTTTTTCAGATATGCGCAGTAGGTTGTCGAATGGCTGAGTTCTTCGCTTAGAAAATGTGATTTCAAGAGTGGTTTGTCGTTTTCCTCCAGCGCCATCTGGGCGATAATTCCGATGCCAAATCCTCGGCGGACATAGGTTTTGATTACATCTGCATCGGAAGCGACGATTTCGAATTCAAATGTAGGATCGATTCGTTTTAATGCATGAGAGACTTTGTCGCTATGGCTGAACCCTTTTCTATAGGAAAGTATGGGGAATTCCAACAAGCTTTTTAAACTAAGGTCGGTTTTCCATACGGGATGAGTTTGAGGGGCGACCAGCAGGTGGGACCATTGATAACCTCTGATAGCTTCAAGTTCTTCTTTATTGGACAGTACTTCGGAGCAGATTGCGATATCGATAATATCTTTTCTGAGCATGTTGTATAGGTTTTCCGGAAAACTCTCTTCAATATGAAATTTTGTTTTTGGATGGTTGCGTTTAAAGATCGAGAGTACATGCGGCAGAATATAGCGTGCTTGAGTATGGGTAGTTCCAAGTCGAATACACCCTTTATCTGGTTCCTTTATAGCTTCACTGATCGTGCGAATGTTTTTCTGAGCCATGCAGATGATTTTTGCCTGTTCGAGAACCTGTTCTCCTGCCATAGTAAAAGATACCAGTTTTTTTGAATGGCGTACAAATAGCGGAAAACCAAGTTCGTCTTCCAGTAGCTTGAGTTGTCTGCTGCCCGCTGACTGGACGATGTGAAGGTTCTGAGAGGCTAGTGAAAGATTTAAACTGGTTTTGTTCAATTCAATCAGAAGTTTAATCTGTGTCAAATTCATTTTTATATCTCTAAATTAGATAGACAGTTCTATTAATATCATTTAATTAAATATGTTGCAATCGATAAAATGACCTTCAAAGTATTTTGGGGGTTTTTATGTTTTTTACTATTTATCATTCCGGTGTGCGAAGCCGGAAAGCCAAAGAATTTGTTGTTGTTTTATTCGTTTTGAGCGGTCTGACCTGGCTTGTAAAATCGGTTGGAAATGTTGGTTTGTTAGGGCTTGGTATTGCTTTAGGACTTGTTTTTCATTATTTCAGTTTTGGCTTTGCAGGTTTTTGGCGGCAGGCAATTCTCGAGAGAAAAACGCGGGGTATGCGTTCGCATCTGCTTTTACTTGCATTTGGAGCTGTGTTGTTTTTCCCTTCGCTTGCTCTCTTGCCGGGGATGGGGTATGACGTAGTCGGAGCGGTGCGGCCTTTGGGGTTGAACGTGTTAATCGGTGCTTTTATTTTTGGGGCGGGAATGACTTTGATTGGCAGTTGTTCTTCTGGGACTTTAAGGCAAATGGGGGCGCTGAACTGGCGTTTCTACTATGTTTTTCTATGGATGGTTGTTGGAGGAACTCTGGCAGCATCGCAGATGAGTTTCTGGCTTGAGCTTCCGGCTTTTGGTACCTTTTCAGCTGCGACCGATATTTCCTGGTACCTTGGCCTGGCGATGCATTTAGCATTTATTCTTTTGCTTTATAGTCTGTTGTTGCGCTGGGAACGAAGCAGTGATGATGTGGTTGAACCGCTGGTCAATCGAAATCGCGTATTGCTATCCTCTCCTTTGGTGTTGGCAGTATTTTTGTTGGCTATTTTGAATTATTTGGTTTTATTGGTCAGTCAATATCCCTGGGCGATTAGTTGGATATTTCCTAAATTAGGTATTCTTGGTATTCAGGCATTTTCATTGCCGGTTGATTGGGAGTTTTGGGAGTTCACTGCGCAAAACGAGGTCGGATTATCTAAAAGTGTACTGAATGATTCGATTATGCTGACTAGCCTGGGAATGGTTATAGGTGTCTCCCTGGCTTTTTGGGGGCAGGCATTCTGGAGTAGAGATGAATCAGCGAAAATTCACGAACCAAAGCCGCTCTGCAGTGGCTGCGAATGGATGAAACGATTGATTTTAACTTCGGTTACCGGAGTTCTGATGGGCTATGGTGCTGTCATTGCATTCGGTTGTAATGTAGGTGGATTCTTCAGTGGGATTATTTCTGGTAGTTTACATGGCTGGTTATGGATGTTTTCTGCTTTGCTGGGAATGAGTTTTACTCTGTTTCTAGGCCGATGTTTTCGCGGTTCTCCAATATTGAACACATAAATATTAATTTTTTCTTTTCGGTTGAAGAAAAATGTTTTTCAGCCGAAATCCAATCTTTATTTATCCCTTCTTGATATCCGTTTCGTACTTTATTTTTAACCGTTCTTTCCGTATCTCTATTATGAAGTCAATTTTGTTCGTTTGCCGTTTGTTGGATATTG
The DNA here is from genome assembly GCF_003991075.1 of Thiomicrospira sp. S5. Taxonomy (NCBI): domain Bacteria; kingdom Pseudomonadati; phylum Pseudomonadota; class Gammaproteobacteria; order Thiotrichales; family Piscirickettsiaceae; genus Thiomicrospira; species Thiomicrospira sp. S5. The sequence continues at coordinate 295,229 of NZ_CP014470.1, forward strand.
TTCAGATGATAAAAAGGCCCGGTTGAAATGATGAGCCTCAAAAGGAGAAGCCGGGCCGAAACGGGGTATTAAATCAGCAGAGTCGATAAGAAGGGTTCAGGGCTTTGAAAAAGTTTGTATTTGAACGAGAAGTAAATTGTTCTGTAAGATGGTTGTCGTTCCGTAATTAACTTTCATCTTTCCAAGTATTTTGTTCAATCTCTCCTTTTTTCATCGGGTAAACCCACATTTGATACAGAGAAGTGAAAAGCATGACTGCTGATGCCATGCTATAGCCGAATCCGCCAATAATGACAAGCCAGGCGAAGTTAGGATTGATTTTGGTCAGCCACCAGGCACTGATGTCCATAATCAGAAACAAAAACGGAAAGATGATCAGTCCTGCTTTAAGCCACCTGTTGAACCCTACACTCATAGAAAAGATAAAACCGACGAAAAAGAAAATGAACGAAATCCCGAAAAGATGAATATGGGATACCCGTGTCAGGTTCTCTATCGAAGCGCCTTTATCGGCTTGTGCCAGTTCTGAGATGGTTTCATATTGGCTGATATTTGGTAGTGTTGGCATATGGGCGTGGCACATGGCACAGCGCTTTTCGACAATGGGTTTTATATTGGCTTGCCATTCTGTTTTATTTGCACCCTCGCGAGCCCATTTAATTAGGGCGAGTCGCTCTTCGGGAGGAGCTTTATCCTTCATTGAACCGTTTAATTTGCTTTCAATTTTTGAACCGGTCGGATTGCCGTAATAGCTGTATACAATGTCGTCGACCGAGATTCCCCATTTGCCGTCGGCCATTCCATGTGTGAGCATAATCTGCAAGCCTGCCATTAGCAGGCCGAGTCCTGCTACCAGAATATAGCCGGTGAACAATGATTTGACGGGAATAGACAGGCTGGGAAGGTTGAACCAGGAAAGTTTTTGTTTCATTGAATTAGAGTTCCTTTTCACTTTTGAACGTTTTACATAAAAAAAGAACATTCATGGCTTAATCGTGTGTTTAAGCCGTGAACGTTCAAGGGGTCGCCGAGGAGGAGGATATCGGGACAACGTAGAAATTGTTTTGAATGGTTTATTTGTGTTATTGGGTCTTGTTATCTTTTGTCTTTAAAGAAACGCCAGCCACTAATCATTGTGCTGACCATCGATTGGCGCGACATTATGTCTTCGCGAATTGCAACATAGACGTGAGCAATGACGAAAACGGTAATGATCCATAATCCTAGTCTGTGCCATGAATGTACGTCCTGGCTTTGCCCGAATAGTGGAATCACCCAACCGAATAGTGCATTTGCCCAGCTTCCCGGACCGGTGCCTTCTCCGTATAGTGCGAAACCTGTAAAGATCATTAGGATCGAGCCAAGGACGAACATAAAGAACATCGCTAGTTGCGCCATAGGGTTGTGACCTTCATGTTTTGCAGGTTCGCTTTTCAGGAAAAGGTACCATTTCAGTTCGTCGATGAAGCCCTGCCACCATGTTGAGCGCCAGACGGGAACATAAAATAATTCGCGGGAGTGATGGTTCCCGAAAAAAGCCCAATAAATGCGACCGGCGAAGCCGATAGCAAAAATATAAGCTGCGCTGAAATGCAAAAAGCGAATGGTTCCCATTAGATAATGGTCGGAAGCTTCTCCGCTCATCGTCGGCAAAGGGTTGCCGATAAAATAGCCAGTTATGCCCAGCACGAGGATGGCAATCATATTAATCCAATGCCAGATTCGTACGGGAGCTTCGTACACATAAACCTTTTCGATACCTGTTAAGTTTGTGTCGCTCATTAGAGTTCTCCTGTTTCGTTATGTGTCTGCGCCCGACGCTTGCATCGAGCGCAGACTTTTTTCCGTTATCGAATTTTAACGGTTGCCATTTCTTCGCCTTCCTCACTCATAACATGCGTCGAGCAAGCTAGGCATGGATCAAAGCTGTGAAGGGTTCGGAGAACTTCAACAGGCTCTTCAGGTCGTTCCATTGGAGTTCCCATAAGAGACGCTTCAAAAGCGCCTATATTTCCTTTGGCATCCCGTGGAGAACCGTTCCAGGTTGTCGGTACGACGCACTGATAGTTTTTAATTTTGCCGTTCTCTATTATGATCCAATGTGCAAGAGCGCCTCGAGGAGCTGCGACGGTTCCTACGCCTTTGGCATGCTCTGGCCAGCTGGAAGGATCCCATTTTTCCGTGTTGGCTGTGCTTGTATCGCCGTTTTTAATATTGCTGATCAGCTGATTGAAATCATCCCGCATCATGTCTCCACAATATTCTGATTCCAATGCACGGGCTAAAGTTCGACCGATTGTCGATCCTAAGAACGCTTTTAGATTTGTTATGTCTTGATGGTTTGGGTCGAGAAGACGACAAACGGCATTGAAGCGTTCTAAGCTGCTGTCTACTTGAGTTCTTACATATTTCACATTTTGTACATATGCGAGGATGTAGCGAGCTAAAGGACCAACCTCAACGGCATGACCGCGCCAGCGAGGTGACTTAATCCATGAGTATTTGGCTGATTCATCGAGTTCACGAATATCTGTCTTAGTTCCCTTGGTTCCTGAACCAAGCTCATAATTCGGTTCGGTAATACCGTCCCACGGATGAAGTCCTTTGGTTTCGTCCGGGTATGTGTACCAGGAGTGGGTAACGAACTCCTGAACCTGATCGGGGTCTTTTGCGTCAACAGGATGAACTTTTGACCAGTCGCCATTAATGATGGCGCCACCAGGAAGTTGATCGGTTGATTTGTCGTAAGGAACTTTTGGATAGGCACCGTAATCCATAACATCAGTAGCCGATAGACCGCCGCCATATAACCAGTCTCGATAGAATGCTGCAATCGCGATAACATCGGGTACATAAACGTTTGTGTTAAAGGCGCGGGCTTCTTCGATGCGAGCTTTGACGAAATTTAGACGTTCCATGTTGATAGGCGCGCCTGCAGACATATCGCCGTCCATGTTAATTGCACAGGGAACCCCTCCAACCATGTAGTTCGGATGCGGGTTTTTACCGCCGAAGATGGTATGAATTTTGACAACTTCCTTTTGGAAGTCGAGAGCTTCTAGATAGTGAGTAACCGCCATAAGATCTGCTTCAGGAGAGAGTTTATAGGCCGGGTTATCCCAGTAACCGTTTTTGAAGATACCAAGTTGTCCCGAGTCAACGAATTTTTGGACTCTCGTCTGAATATCTTTAAAGTAGCCGGGGCTGGATAGAGGGTGGTGTGGTGACACCAGTTTTTGTAATTCCGAAGTTGCTTTTGGATCCGCCTTCAAAGCATTAATCGGGTTGACCCAGTCAAGAGCGTGAAGGTGGTAGAAGTGTACAACGTGATCGTGAACTTGAAGCGTTTTAGCCATTATTTCCCGAATTAAAGTCGCGTTATCGGGGATTTTAATATCAAGAGCGTCTTCAACCGCTCGAACTGATGCTAAAGCGTGACAACCTGTACAGACTCCGCAGATGCGCTCTACGAATGCCCATGCATCGCGTGGATCTCTGCCGCGCAAAATTACTTCCAAACCACGCCACATTGTTCCAGTAGAAACGGCATTTTGGATGACATTGTTTTCGTCGACGTTGATTTCGCAACGCATGTGACCTTCGATACGGGTGACAGGATCAATGACCACACGGCGTCCGGAGTTGTCCATTTTATAGTTGTTTGGTGTATTTAATACGCTCATTGTTATTTATCTCCTTTCTTTTGAGCAGCTTTTACGGCGCTCATTGCAGCGTGGGCGACGGCGGCTGCGCCGACAATGCCGACAGCAGTTTTACCAACATCATCGGCTGTTGCTTCAATACCAAATGCGTTCATATCCGTGTCGCGCGAATAGAAGGATCCTTTGTCCCAGAAACCGTCTTCGGAACAGCCGATACAACCATGTCCAGCCTGAATCGGGAAGGAGGTTCCTTCGTTCCAGCGAACGGTTGAGCAGGCGTTGTAAGTTGTAGGGCCTTTGCAGCCGACTTTATAAAGGCAGTAACCTTTACGAGCGCCTTCGTCGTCCCACTCTTCCACGAATTGACCGGCATCGAAGTGAGGGCGGCGGTAGCATTTGTCGTGAATACGCTGCGAATAGAACATTTTCGGACGACCTTGACGATCCAATTCCGGAATGCGGTCGAAAGTGAGCATGTAAGTAATAACGCCGGTCATAACCTCGGCAATAGGAGGGCATCCCGGTACTTTGATGATTGGTTTGTCGTAACCGCCGCCAAGGAACTTGTGTACCGGAGTGGCTTGCGTTGGGTTTGGCTTTGCTGCTTGAACACATCCCCAAGATGCACATGAACCCCAGGAGATGATCGCTTTGGCATCTTCGGCCATCCATTTCAACTGTTCCGAGAAAGGACGTCCGCCGATGATGCAGGACATTCCGTCCTGATTAAGTGGAGGGTTCCCTTCGACGGCAAGAATGTAATTTCCTTTGTATTTTTCCTTGATCTCTTTCAGGATCGCTTCTGCCTGATGACCTGCGGATGCCATGAGAGTGTCGTCATAATCCAGAGAGATCATTGATAGCACTACGTCTTTTGCCAGAGGGTGGGCTGAACGGATGAATGATTCCGAGCAGCAGGTGCATTCCAAACCGTGTAGCCAGATAACCGGTGTGCGTGGTTTGGTTTCCATCGCATGAGCGATTTTATTCGCATAGGCGGGACCAAACCCCAGTGCTGCCGCGGTGAGGCTGCAGTATTTCAGAAAGCTGCGACGGGTAATTCCCTGACGTCGCATGACTTCGTAGAACGTTTCAACTTGTGATGACATAGAGATCCTCATTATTTTTTAAATTGAAATTGATTAGATCTAACTGACATAAGCCAGAAGCAGATACTTTCTGAGCATATGTTGATTGTTCGTTGTTAGCACCGCTGATGCCAAGGTTGAAAATATTCTTGTTTTTCAAAAGTTAAGCGTAGTTTTTTAGTCAAATTGATGGAGTCTTTTTGGAATCTTTTATTCCGGTTTCATTCTGTTTTGGAAATAAAGTTGCCAAAAAATAAACAGTTAATCGTTTTCTTTTATAAGCGGCTATAAAGGTTGCATAGATTTTTTTGATTTTTTGTTTTTGCGAAAATAGCTATGATTTTAAAAAAGTGAAAATTAAATTACCGATTTGGAATGAAAATGAAAACTTTAGTTTTAGGGATAGGCAATTTGCTATGGGCAGACGAAGGGTTCGGTATTCGTTGTGTTGAATATATGGACGCGGCTTATTCTTTTGATCACTCTGTGGAGCTTATGGACGGAGGAACTCAGGGGATCTACCTGGTTCATCATGTACAGGAAGCCGATAACTTGATTGTTTTTGATGCGATTGATTATGGCATGCAGCCCGGGGAAATCCGCGTCGTCGTAAATGATGCGGTTCCAAACTTTATGGGGTGTAAAAAAATGAGCTTGCACCAAACCGGCTTCCAGGAAGTTTTATCTACAGCCAAATTAATGGGGGGCTACCCTAAGAAACTTGCCTTGATAGGTGTTCAGCCTAAATTACTGGAAGATTTCGGAGGTTCTTTAACTCCTGAAGTCGGCGAGCAGATAGAACCATGCGTAGACATCGCCGTGCAATTTCTCGAAAAATGGGGTGTGAAATACCGGAATAAAGAGAAACTTGAAGAAGGGTTGGTGGCCAAGGAGCTGAATAAAGCGAAGTATGAATCCGAGCGTCCTCCTGAATGGATGGCGAACCGGGTCGGCGATGAAAGAGTTCTATCTAGTGAACGTTATCGTCTGCGAGATGCCCCCCTGTATGAAGGAATCAGCAATGTGAAGCCTGTTCCTGTAGATGGGCGAAAGTTATTTGAAGGATCGGAGTGATGTGTATTGGTGTTCCGATGGAAGTTTTGTCCTGTGACGGTCTTGTTGCGTATTGTCGTAACCAAGAAGAAGGGCGCGAGCAGGAAGTGGATATGTCACTGCTTGGTGAGCAGCCGGCCGGTACTTGGGTGCTGGTTTTTTTAGGTGTTGCCAGAGAGGTGATAGAAGTGGATGTTTTAGATCAGGTTTTGCGGGCGAGAAAGGCGATGAGCGTTGCTCTTGAAGGGGGCAACGTAGATGCCTTTTTTGCCGATTTGATCGATCGAGAGCCCGAATTACCCGATTTTCTAAAAGAAGAGAAGAGAGAAAGCTGTGCCAAGAACCTTAATTAACAAAATTATCGAAGATCAGGGGTTGAAACGCCTGACTGAAGTCGAGTATCAGGATTTCATCGATTCCAAGCCGGTCAGTATGATCGTTTTTATTGGTGATCCGAAGCGTTATCAGGAGGCAAATGATTTGATTGTTGTTGTACCTGAGTTGATCAGAGCTTTTCCCAACGCCTTTGACGTCGGAGTGGTTGACGAGACGAGCGAACGTACACTGGCGCAGAAGTATGGAATCACCATGTGGCCGGCTCTGGTCTTCCTGAAAAACGGGAAATACGTTGACATGATTACCCGAATTCAGGACTGGTCTGATTACATGGATGAAATTCCTAAAATTTTGGATAAGGTGCCGACTTTTGCACCTTCCATTGGTATTGGTATAGAGGTGAAGTGAAATGTCCCAGTATAGAGAGTTAAGCATTCCGGTTTCCGTCGTTGGTCCGGGTTCTCAGCCAGACAGCGAGGATGGGATGGTTCTGGACTATATGCCCATGCCTAATGATATGAGTGTGTTTCATGCTCCGGTAATCATGGACGATAGTTTGCACCACTATCCTCTGGCAGAGAAGGTGATTGAGCAGGTCAAGGCATCTCTGCTGCAGGTTCAGGATACGGGAGAACCCGTATTGTTAGATTTGGGATCTTTGCCGGCAGATGATCTTGATTTTATTAATCGTTTCTTTGGAGAAGGGGAGGTTTCTTTGATTTTCAATCAGAGAGACGGCGAATACCGAATTCAAGAAACCGTTCTAGCCGGAGTCTGGCGAATAGCAGGCAGACATTCAGGGAAGCCGTTTCAAGCGATTGAAATTGGTTTGATTCCCGAAATTGTTTCCAAGCATACATTTGAGGATGCGAAAAGCTCAGCGAATCTCCCTGATGTTTTGCCGGAAGGCATTATTAACGCACCTTCTTTGTTAACCGAGTTGAATGAAAAATCTAGAGAATATGAGGACGGAAATGCAGCACACATCGTCAATTTGACCTTGTTGCCGCAATCCCCCGAAGACTTGCAGTTGTTGGGCGATACTCTTGGTGAAGGTCCGGCGATTTTCCTGAGCAGGGGTTACGGTAGTTGCCGAGTTTCTTCGACGGGCTTGAAATACGTTTGGTGGGTTCAGTATTTCAACTCCGAGGACAAAATGATCCTGAACACACTTGAAGTCGTTGATGTGCCGATTGTGACGCAGGCGTCGCTTGAAGACATCGAGGACAGTCATGAACGAATCGCTGAGATGTTGGAGTCGGTCCGTGTTACACAATAACCCGAAAGGATTTGAAGGTTCTTATCTGGGGGATGATTCCCAGATTAATGAGAACACGAGGATGGAGTGCAAAATCTGTTGGTATATTTACGATCCGGCAATTGGAGACGATTTCTGGCAGGTTCCCCCTGGGACGCCGTTTTCGCAACTGCCTCCTGAGTGGCGCTGTCCGGATTGCGACGGTGATAAAGACCAATTTATGGTCCTGGCTGATGAGGATGCTTGACAATGAATACTCGAAACCTGACGAACAGCAATAGCCAGCCAATTCAATTCTCTCCGACGGAGAGTTTTGATGCCCAGCTTTGGAAAGAGCGGGTCGAGGGACATTTTGAGAAAGTCTATCAGGGAGCAATGAAGGATTTACCAATCGTTAATCCAAGGTTATCTGTCGGTTTTGCAAGTTTAAAAGAGATCTGCACCAATATTTATTTAGGAACGATGGTCTCTCCCTGGTTCGTGAATCTGATTTTTAAAATTGTCGATGAAGAAGGTAAGGACCGGCATCATCAGCTATACGATGCAGGGATGGGAGAATCGGTTCTCGTCAAGTTTCCTTCCGGAGATTATGACTTTATTGTCAATTATGAAGATGAGCTCGGCTATTTTTATACTTGTTCTTTGGTTTCGGATACCCATGTCTTCGAAAATCAGGAGGTAGCGGTATCTCTGGCTGATCAGTGTTTAAAGCTTGTGTTTGACACTGCTGCCAAAGAACCGAATCTGTTTAAACCGCAGAAAGAAGAAAAGCCGGTAAAGCAGAAAAATACAGTCGAAAAACCGGAAGAAAAAAGAGACTCCGTGATTTCCAGACGAAAACTGTTCGGGCTGGATGCATTAGCCGATGAAGCTGCAGAGAGTGTCTGATGCAGGGTGAGGTACATATCAGGAAAGCGCCTTTGAGTGTAGAGTCAAAGAGACCCTTCCAATTGCAGGCAATGTGTGCCAACCGGGAGCCCCAACAAGTGATCCAGTTTGTCGGATTGGTCTACCAGCTATGCAGCCAAGCGCAAACATTCGCTTCGCAATTGGCATTGTTACCTATGAGTTCCCTGTCATTGAATGAGATGCAAAGAGCAGTAACGGTTGAAGCACTGAAAGAGCATTACCTGACATTGATTCAGTTGCTGCGTCATTTTCAGATCTGCGATGCATCCGAGACCGGTCGCTTGCTGCAAGGAGTCGGTCAATGGCAAATCAAACTGGAAAATAAAAAACTGTTGGCCGGTTTGATTGTCGATGCTTATGCAAAATGCGGTATCGACCTTTGTCGAGTTTCCGGTGCGATTGTTTTGCCGGGTTCGTGGGCAGAAAAACTCATGGAACGTTTATTTAGAATAGAGGAATCGACTTTTTGTTTTAATCAGGCAAGTTTGCCGCCGGGGCTGCATGGTTTTCTGTCCGGGGAAAAGGCTAACGGGCTGATTGAGATTGAACGCAGAGAGTGGCAGGAGTGGGTGAAATCCCCGGCCTGCGAGAGAAGAGTATATGAAAACAGCGCCTTCTCCAGAATTGAAGCTGAAAATGAATCGGCTGATTTTATAACCGGTTTGCCAATGACTGATCGAGTTCAAGCTAAATGGTTCGATGCCGCTGCTTTTTGGAGGTCGTTCGAAAGTGAGAAAAATGAGTATGGACGCCTTGTTTTCGGTGTAAATCGGTCTGAAGAGGTTTGCCAAAGCTGGGTCGAAACCGCGCGAGGGCGTCTTTATCATTCGGCATACGTGGTATCTGGAAAGGTAAAGGATTATGCAATTTGCGCTCCGACGGAATGGAATTTCCATCCGGAAGGTTTGGCAAAAAAAATGTTGAGTGAACTTTCAAGTCAGGTCTCCGATGCCGAACTCTGGAAAGAGTGTGCCACTCTGTGTGCTCAGGTGGTTGACCCTTGTGTGCCGGTTCGATTCGTTACGTAGGGATAAAAAAGTATAAAGACAGGGGGGCGATTGTGCATGAAATGTCTATTTGCGAAGGCGTTGTTCTTTCTTTGGAAAGCGAAGCGGAGAAACAGCATTTTCAAAAGGTAAAAAAAGTATGGTTGACGATCGGAGCTTTTTCCGGTGTGGAAGTCGATGCGTTACATTTTGGGTGGGATGTGGTCACCCGAAATTCAATTGCAGACGGAGCCGAATTGATTATTGCTACCGAGCAAGGTCAGGCATGGTGTCTGGGATGTTCTAATCATGTTCAGATCGAAAACCGTTATGATGATTGTCCCGCCTGTGGTAGCCATATGTTGCAAGTTACAGGCGGAGAAACGCTGAGTATCAAAGAGATAGAGGTAGAGTAAATATGTGTACAGTTTGCGGTTGCGGGGACGGAGAAGTTTCCATCGAGGGCGGGCATGCCCATACTCACGAGCATAGCCACGATCACGATCACGAGCATAGCCACGATCACGAGCATGGTGAACATGGCGATCTCCATTACGGTAAAGGCCCGGCGCATGCGCATGCGCCTGGGTTGAGTCAAGGCAGAATGATTGAGATCGAACAGAATATTCTGTCGAAAAATGACAAATATGCTCATGAAAATCGTCATACATTCGGACATAAGGGATTGTTCGTGCTGAATCTGGTTTCTAGTCCGGGATCAGGTAAGACGACTTTGTTGACTCAAACCGTCGAACGTTTGAAGAATAAATTACCAGTCGCAGTGATCGAAGGCGATCAGCAAACGGCTAACGATGCCGACCGAATTAGAGCTACAGGAGTGCCTGCGATTCAGGTCAATACCGGCAAAGGCTGTCACCTGGACGCTCATATGGTCGGGCATGCAGTTTCTCACCTTGATGTAGAAGATTACGGTGTTCTGTTTATCGAAAATGTCGGCAATCTGGTTTGCCCATCGGCATTTGACCTTGGAGAAGATCATAAAGTGGCGATTCTTTCGGTGACTGAAGGGGAAGACAAGCCGATTAAATATCCGGATATGTTTGCGGCTGCAGATTTGATGGTACTCAATAAAGTCGATTTACTGCCTTATTTGGACTTTGATGTCGATGCCTGCATCCAGTACGCGCAAAAAGTGAATCCGAATATCGAGGTCCTTCCGGTTTCTGCGAAAAGCGGTGAAGGAATGGATGAATGGCTAAACTGGCTGGTTTCTCGCCGAAATGGAAAGTTGAACAGTTTTGCCGAACGTATTCAGTCGCAGGTAAGTGCAATCGAGTCAGCATTGGATGTCAGTCTATGATTATGGAAAAACCAAGTGTGTTAGTCGTTGACGACGACGAAAAATCGGTTGCAACCCTAAAGCGAACTTTACGCAAAGATTTTAAGGTTTATACAGCTTTATCGGCAGAGGAAGCGGAAGAAATTCTGCGTTTCGAATATATACAAGTGCTGGTGTGTGATCATCGGATGCCGAAAGAAACAGGCGTGTCGTTTTTAATTAGAGTCAAAGAGCAATGGCCGGATGTTATTCGGGTTTTACTTTCTGGGTATTCCAGTCTTGAAGATACCATTCGTGGCGTGAATGAAGCCGGTATTTACCAGTACATTGAAAAACCGTGGCAGCCGGAACAGTTGATTCATACCTTAAAAAATGCGGTCGAATTGTTTGAGCTACAGCGCGAAAACCGTCTGTTATCGGTTGAATTGAAAGTCGCTCCGAGTGCGCTTGAAAAAGAAGTCAAGCAGAAGAAAGAGCAGTTAAAGAAAACCTACGGTTGCGATGAGATCGTACGAACTCAGGATGGTTTGTTGGATAAGGTGATTCAACGGGTCTGCCAGATTTCGTCTTTCGATTTCCCGGTTTTGATTACCGGTGAATCAGGGACAGGAAAAGAGCTTTTCGCCAGAGCGATCCACTATAACTCGCCGAGATCGGATGGGCCTTTCCTGGCCGAAAATTGCGGTGCCTTGCCGGATCAACTGCTGGAAAGCGAGTTGTTCGGTTATAAGAAAGGTGCTTTTACCGGGGCTTATATGGACCATGTAGGCCTGTTCGAACAGGCCAGCGGGGGGACTTTGTTTCTGGATGAAGTCGGCGAAATTTCCCAATCATTTCAAGTCAAATTGTTACGTGTCCTGCAGGAAGGTGAAATTCGTCCACTTGGCCATTCAAAACCGCGCAAAGTGGATGTCCGTATAGTGGCGGCGACGAACCGAAACCTGGAAGAGGAAGTCAAAGCCGGACGTTTCCGCGAAGACTTGTTTTACCGTCTGGTTGGCTACGTGGTCCAGTTGCCTTCCTTGCATGAACGCAAGGAAGATATCCCGCTGTTGGCGAATGCATTTTTGAAGCATTTGTGTGAACAGTACGCACGTCCTTTCTGCGGCTTTACCGACGAGATGATCCAGTGCCTGATGGACTACCGCTGGCCGGGAAATATTCGTGAATTACAGAACGAGATCGGACGCAGTTTTATGATGACGCCGCAAGGTGAACCACTTCGTGCTGAATTTTGTTCTCCACGTGTTTTACGGGCTGCTCCGGAAGACATGGAAATGGAGTTGGAATGGGTATCGGGTGTGAATGGTTCCCTGAAAGAAAAAGTGGCGCAGATTGAAGAGCAGATTATTCGTGAGGCCTTGATTCGTCTTCGTTGGAATAAGACTAAAGTGGCTGAAGAACTTGGTCTGTCCCGCGTAGGTCTGCGTCAGAAAATGGAACGTTTTGGAATCACCGAAAATCTCTCGGGCGAGGCGGTCAGTGAAAAAGCCGGGTAAATATCGAATTGTGATGTGAAACGGCTGAGTAATCAGAGCTCGTAAATAGAAAACAGAAGAGTGGGAGGAGTTGATATGTGTTTAGGAATTCCCGGACAGGTTGTCGAAATAACCGACCCGGAGCGCCAGCTAGCCATGGTTGATGTTTCTGGAGTCAGACGTGAAGTGAATGTCGCTTGCGTGATCGAACCAGACGCACCGGTGGACAGTTGTGTCGGATATTGGGTTTTGGTTCATGTCGGTTTTGCCATGAGTCGAATCGATGAAGAAGAGGCGGCCAAAACGCTGGCTATCTTGCGTGAGCTTGGAGAAGTCGAAGAAGAGTTGGATGCAATGAAGGAAAGCGAGCAATCGCTCCGTCAAACGCATTCGGGAGCAGAACGTCATGCAGGATAAATCAACCGACAGCATTCTCAGTGGATTTTATCCCTTTACGGGAGACAACGCCGCTGGTCAATCGCCAGCCGACGCTTCGGCCAACATAGACGTCGCTCCTTTTGGTCTGTCTGACGAAACACTTGCCGCTTCCATGCAACAAAAAGTTCAAGAGAGCGTTCAGGTCAAACTTGCCTACTTCAAATCGCAGGAAAGCAAACTGCTGATGGCGGCCAAATGCATTGCCGATGTTTACCGTCACGACAGCAAAATGTTCTCAATGGGGAATGGCGGTTCCAGTTGCGATGCCTCGCATCTTGCCGTGGAATTTCTGCATCCGATCACAGCAGGCCGGCCGGCGCTTCCGGCTATCAACTTGGGCGCGGATTCGACCATGATTACTGCTGCAAGCAACGATCTGGGATTTAACAATGCCTTTGTCAGACAGTTAATTGCACAGGCAAGAAGTGGTGACGTTCTTGTTGGATTTTCCACCAGTGGCTGTTCCGAAAACCTGATGCAGGCCTTTGCTAAAGCGAAAGAGCTGAAAATGCACACCATTGGTTTTGCCGGAATGGATGGTGGTGATATGGCAAAAAGTCCGGATGTGGATATTTGCCTGGTCGTCGAAAGTATGAGCATTCACCGAATCCAGGAAAGCCATCTGACGACGTACCACATTTTATGGGATCTGGTTCATTCGCTTCTGGCTGATGACCGCAAAAAACAGGTTGGGAAATAAGATGAAATATGTCGATGAATTCCGTAATGGCAAGCAGGCGACGGCGATCGCCAAAAGAATCGCCGAACTGGTTAAGACACTGAATGTTTCCAAACAGCGCCCGTTACAATTTATGGAAGTGTGTGGGGGTCATACGCACTCGATCTTCCGCTACGGTCTGGCACAGTTCTTACCCGAAGAAATCGAATTTGTTCACGGGCCGGGCTGTCCGGTGTGTGTGCTGCCGATGGGAGTTGTTGACGATTGCATTTCGATTGCCGAGCAGCCGGGCGTGATTTTCACGACCTTCGGGGACGCCATGCGCGTTCCTGGATCGAAAAAAAGTCTGCTGCAGGCAAAGGCCGAAGGGCACGATGTCAGGATGGTTTACTCGCCGCTGGATGCCTTGCAGATTGCCAAGCAAAACCCGGATAGTGAGGTGGTGTTTTTTGGTTTAGGTTTTGAAACGACCATGCCGAGCACGGCTCTGACCATTCAGCAGGCGGCAAAAGAACGGGTGAAAAATTTTTCCCTTTTCTGCAACCACATCACGATTATTCCGACCATTAAAGCGATGCTGGATTCACCGGATATGAGACTGGACGGTTTTTTAGGACCGGGGCATGTCAGTATGGTGATCGGCTCTCAGCCCTATGAGTTCATTTCCAGAGATTACCATCGTCCGATGGTGATCGCCGGCTTTGAACCGCTGGATATTCTTCAGTCGGTCTACATGCTGGTCAAGCAATTGGTTGACGGGCGTTGTGAAATTGAAAATCAATACGAGCGGATCGTTCCGAAAATGGGGAATGAGGTGGCCTTGCACTCGATTGGTGACGTATTCGAACTTCGCGAGTTTTTCGAGTGGCGCGGCATGGGCTCAATCGATCACTCCGGTGTGAGGATTCGCGAGAAATATGCCGATTTTGATGCCGAACGTAAATTCGCCATGCCGAGACTGAAAATCGCCGATCCGGATGCCGCTCAGTGCGGTGAAGTGGTTACCGGAGTGATTAAGCCTGAACAGTGTAAGTTGTTCGGTAAATCCTGCACGCCGCAAACCCCCATCGGTGCATTGATGGTTTCGACCGAAGGTGCCTGTGCAGCTCATTACCATTACGGACAAATTGAGATTCCTCTTTCCCAGGTTGTAAATCGATGAAAGCTATAGAAACCCTTAAACAGCAGTTGGTCGAACGCTTCGGTGATCAGGTGATTACTTTGGCCCACGGTAGTGGCGGTAAAGCCATGCAACAGTTAATTGATCAGGTGATTTTGCCGTTTTTCGGCAAGCCGTCGAATTCACCTCTGGAGGATCAGGCCAGGTTGCCGCTTCCGGCAAGCGGTCGCCTTTGTATGACGACGGATTCCTATGTGGTGACGCCGATTCGTTTTCCCGGCAGCAGTATCGGGCATCTGGCCATCAACGGAACGGTGAACGATCTTGCTGTATCCGGAGCGAAGCCGTTGTACTTGAGCTGCGGTCTGATCATCGAGGAAGGACTGGCGTTTGCGGAGCTGATTGATATTTTGGCGGACATGGCAATCGCGGCGCAAGTAGCCGATGTGCGGATTGTAACCGGCGATACCAAGGTGGTAGATCGCGGCAGTTGCGACAAATTGTTTATCAATACTGCCGGTGTCGGCATTCTGGATATTGGTATTGAGTCCGGTATCACACATATCCAGGTCGGAGACAAGGTGCTGATCAATGGCGATATTGGCGATCACGGCGTTGCTATTCTGGCGGCGCGCGGCGAATTGGCGCTGGAAACGACGATCGAGTCCGACTGTGCTGCCCTGACAACCCTGATTCAGTCACTGCTTGCAGAAGGCATTCCCGTACATGCAATGCGCGATGTGACCCGCGGTGGCCTGGCGACGGTGTTGAACGAATATGCTCAGGGGGCCGGAGTCGGCATTCTGATTGACGAAGGGCAAATTCCGATTAAACCGGAAGTTCGTGGCGTGTGTGAAGTGCTGGGTCTGGATCCTTTGTATCTCGCTAATGAGGGCAAGGTCGCACTGGTTGTTCCGGCCGATTTTGCCGAGCAGGCGTTGCAATTGATGCGCACCCATCCGGCAGGCATGAATTCGGCGATGGTTGCCGAAATGGTTGCCGATCACCGAGAACGGGTGGTTATGCAGTCCGATTTCGGAGGCAAGCGAGTGGTCGATATGCTGGTCGGTGAGCAGCTTCCGAGAATCTGTTAAATCCGGTCTGGACAGACCGGTTCGATTACCCTTCAGATTGAAAAATCTGTTTAAAAAAAGAGAAACTGAGCATGGAATTCGGTTTACTGATTATTTTTTATTATGGCATTCTGCACGCATTCGGGCCGGATCATCTGATGGCGATCGCCGATTTTTCGATTGGGCAGAATCGCAGAAAAACCCTGATCTATACGGTGGGCTTTGCGGTTGCGCATGGCCTGACCCTGTTCCTGTTTGCGAAAATTCTGCAGCAGATGGACATCCCGGAAGAGATTCTGGCTTATGGTGATGTGATTGCATCGGCAGTGATTATCGGCATCGGAGTGTATCTACTGTTTCTGGTCGCGACCAAACGCATTCAGTTGCATCAGCATCAGCACGAAGGCGTCACTCACACCCATATCTGGTTTGGTCGTTCTCATTCGCACGAGATGCAGGAACAGAGTATCGAACAGAAAACGCGTCTGGCCTCGGCAATCTCACTTGGCACTCTGATGGGAATCGGCGGCATTCGGGGGATGCTGATCACTTTGGCTGCCATCTCTGGCCAGTCGGTTTCTTTGCTCATGGTCGCCAGTTTCTCGTTGGGTGTGTTGCTGGTCTTTCTGGTCTTCGGGCTTTTGATTGCATTTGTGAATGAAAACCTGCTAACGACCAGACGCAATGTCTGTACCGCTTTCTCTATTGCCGGGGTCGGTTCGATTCTGATAGGCAGCAATTCGTTGTTCTTTTAGGCGGGAGCAATTCACGATTCTTTCAAAACGTCTACATAAATAAAAATACCTTAAGGATACTTTATGAAAAGCTTGAATTATGTGCCGATTGCCTGCTTGGCAATCTCGGCTCAGGCTTCTGCGCACGAAATAAAAGAGCCGAAACCTCTGGAACTGGAAGCGATCGAGGTTGACGGTCACTATCAATCCTATATCGGCGAGTCGCTTTCGACCTCGGAAGGGGTGATCGGTGATGGTGAAATCAAAAAGCGTCCGCTGTTGCGAGTCGGAGAGATTCTGGAGTTTGTTCCGGGCATGGCGGTCACCCAACATAGCGGCAGCGGCAAAGCCAATCAGTATTTCTTGCGCGGTTTCAATCTCGATCACGGAACCGACTTCAGCATTACCGTTGATGGCATGCCGCTGAATATGCGTACCCATGGCCACGGTCAGGGGTATATGGACATGAACTTCATCATCCCCGAGATGATCAAGCGCATGGATTACCAGAAAGGGGTCTATTATCCGCAGAACGGCGACTTCTCCAGTGCCGGTGCCGCACATATTTATCTGCCGAATGCATTGGAATCAGGAAGTGCTACAGTTGAAGTTGGCGAGTACGGCTATAAACGCGCCCTGCTGATGGACGACTTCAAAACCGCTTCCGGCAATCTGGTTCTCGGGCTGGAAGGGCAGACTTACGATGGCCCCTGGAGCGATGTCGAAGAGGGCGTCGAGAAAAAGAACTTTCTGGCCCGTTACCATGGTCATACGCCACAGGGAACCTACTCTGTCACCTTTATGGCCTACGACAATCAGTGGGACTCCGCTGACCAGATCCCACAAAGAGCCGTCGATCAGGGAATCATTGATACTTACGGTTCTCTGGATACCAGCGTCGGCGGGAAGTCCAGCCGTTACAGTTTGTCGGGGCAGTGGTCGGGTAACGATGGCTGGTCGGCCAATCTCTATGCGATTCAGTCGAATATGAACTTATGGTCGGATTTTACCTACTATCTGGATAACCCAGCACAGGGCGATCAATTCGAACAGGTCGATAAACGCTGGATTTACGGCGGTGAAGTCAAACGGGTTCTCCTTTTCGGCGGCAACTACTCGGGACAGGCCCAGTACGGAGCACAGTTCCGCTATGACGATATCGGTGAAGTCGCCTTGTATAACACACAGGACCGCACCAGGTTCAACACCATCCGTAAAGACAAGGTATCGGAAAAGTCGATCGGCTTATATGCCATGGCAGATGTTGATCTGACTCCGAAACTGAGTCTGATGGGCGGGGCGCGTTACGATTACTTTGCGGCCGATGTCGAGAGTGATTTGAGTGCCAACAGCGGCAGTGCCGGAGAAGGCATCGCCAGCCTGAAAGGCGGTTTGAGCTATGCCTTTAACGACGCCTGGGAAGCTTATCTGAATGCCGGGCAGGGCTTCCATTCAAACGATGCGCGCGGCGCGACCATCGAAATCGATCCGCAATCCGGAACGCCGGTAGACTCGGTCGATCTGCTGGTTCGCAGTGTGGGTGCCGAAACCGGGGTACGTTTTTCGACTCCGGGATTGTTCAATGCCTCTCTGGCCTTCTGGTGGTTGAAACTGGATTCAGAACTGCTGTTTGTCGGCGATGCCGGGAATACCGAAGCCAGCCGTCCGTCGGAACGCTATGGGGTTGAGTTCGCCGGCTATTATCGCCTGCAAAAAAATGTGAACCTGGACTTTGAAGCCTCCTATACCGAATCGCGCTTTACCGATACGGTTGCCGGGGAAGGAAAATATATCGATGGTGCGCTTCCTGTTGTCGTTAGCGCCGGCATCAGTCATATGCCCGACCTTGGCTGGCGTCAGTCTTTGCGAATTCGCCATCTGGGCGCGAGACCTTTAACCAGCGATAACAGCGTGAAATCCAAAGACAGCACGATTCTGAATGCGGCGATGGGCTATGCCTGGAAGAAGTGGCGCACGGAACTGGAAGTGTTCAATCTGTTGGATAGCCGCGACCACGATATCGATTACTACTACACATCGCGCTTGAGTTTTGAACCGGCGCAAGGTGTTGATGACATCCATTTCCATCCTGTTGAGCCGAGAGCATTGCGCTTTAAAGTCAGTTATCTGTTTTAGAGGTTTAACCGAATGCAAATCCCATTAACTAGAACGTAAACCTAACTAGTTAATGGGCTATTTGAGTTCTTAAAATCAAAGGAGGAAAAAATAGGGTGAGTTGTGTGGTTCCTTTAATGAGAGTAGATGAGGTTCAAGCCGACTTTGTCAGGCGTTTCACGCATTTTAGTCGCTCCAAAGATCGTTATCGCTATTTGATTGATATGGGCAAGCAGTTACAAAATTTGAACGCTTCTTTTTTAACAGAAGAGAATCGAATTCATGGCTGCCAATCGCAAGTCTGGATTCATATCGAAAATAAGAACGGCTTACTTTTTATAAAAGCAAAAAGGGATGCTGCAATTGTTTCCGGGCTAATTGTGTTACTACTCAAAATTTACAATGGTCGATCTCCTGAGGAAATCGTACATACCTCTCTAGATTTTTTAGCTAGAACAGGATTATTACAAGAGCTTTCTCCAAATCGTTCGACTGGGCTATATCACATGATAAAGCGTATCAGAGATGAAGCGAAAATGTATCTATCTATTTGATATTTATGCTATATCATCTTCTTGCCGTCAATCGGGTAATCCCTGCTTCTTTTTATTTAATACCTTGTGTTTTCAATTTTATATCTTTCCTGAAAAGTAACTTTTCCAATCGAAATTCGTTGATTTAGATTAAGTAAAACTTCTAGTAGAAAGCTGGGGAAAAGTGAATATCTCACTATTTTTCTTATGTTTTTATATCTCAAAATTAGATTTAATAATCAATATATATCATTTTATTTAATATTGAATAGAAAGTAATCTGTGCCTCTACAAACAGGAACAACCATTATTTTTTAGGATACACAGGTTATGTCAAATTACACGGACCCGGCTTTATTACTATTTGAGCCGCACGAGAGAGACGGGATTGAAAAACTGGTGAATGGGGCTTCTCCTTTCAAACTGGCATGGTTAAGCGGTTATTTGGCCGCCAGAGGATGGGATGGCTTCAAGCAGGAAAATTTGCCTTCTATGGCGGCTGAAAAATCGTCGGTTTCCGACATACAACCGGTGAGAATCCTGTTTGCTTCGCAAACGGGAAACGCTCAAAGCCTGGCGGAGCAGCTGCATAACAGCCTGTGTCAGGCTGGCCTGGCAGCGGAATTGACAAACATATCCGATTTCAAACTGAGCCAGTTGAAAGAAGAGAGCAGGCTGGTACTGATCACATCCACTCAGGGCGAAGGTGAACCGCCGGAATCGGCGGAAAGCTTTTTCAAACTTCTGTCCGGCAAACGTGCGCCGGATTTAAAGCATCTGTCTTTTGCGGTATTGGGTCTGGGAGACCGTTCTTACGAATTCTTTTGTCAGGCCGCGATTGACGCCGATCGACGTTTTTCCGATCTGGGCGGCAAGGCATTTTTGCCTGTTCAGGCGCTGGATGTCGACTATGAACAAGAGGCAAACGTCTGGAGTGAGCAGCTGGTGAGTGTTTTGAAGGCGCAACAGCCAGAGGAATCTTCCTTTGCGATCGCTTCGGATCGGAATGTACCTGCAAGCACAGAGTACAGCAAACAGACGCCGTTCAAGGCACAGCTGCTGGTGAATCAGGCCATTACGTCACTGGGTTCTGCCAAGGATATTCGCCATTATGAAATTTCTTTAGAGAATTCCGGAATTCAGTATCAGCCGGGCGATGTTCTGGGGGTTTATTTCCGGAACAATGCGGCTTCGGTGGACGAGTTGCTGAAAACCCTCTCTTTGAAAGGGACGGAAACGGTGCAACTTGATGGAGAGGCGGTCGAACTGCGCCACGCATTGCTTGAAACGTTCGAACTGACACAGAGTTATCCGAAGTTTGCCAAGGCCTACGCCGAACACACCGATCAGATGCAAGCAACCAGCCTGTTACGAGAGGCCGTTGCAGACGCCGCAGCTTTGAGAGCCTATCTGGCGGAACGGCAGATCTATGACATTGTTGCCGAATTCCCGTGCCGGCTGGAGGCACAGGATTTGGCGGACATGTTGCGTAAGCAGCAACCGCGTTTTTACTCGATTGCTTCGGCGCAGTCGGAAGTCGGCGAAGAAGTGCATTTGACGATCCGTACCGTGGAATATGACGCTTTCGGCAGTACGCATTACGGTGGCGCCAGCGGTTTCCTCGCTTCTCTCAAAGAGGGCGACGACATTCGCGTGTTTGTCCAGCCTTCGGAATTCAAGTTGCCGCAAGACCCTCAAACGCCGGTGATTATGGTCGGTCCGGGAACCGGTATCGCTCCTTTCCGCAGCTTTTTGCAGCATCGTGAGCAGGTCGGGGCTCAGGGAGAAAACTGGCTGTTTTTCGGCAATAGCCGTTTTTGCGAGGATTTTCTCTATCAGCAGGAGTGGCAGGAATGGCTGCGCAGCGGGCTGCTAACACGAATGAATACCGCTTTCAGCAGAGATCAGGCGACGCGGATTTATGTTCAGCATCGCTTGAAAGAAGAAGGCAAAACACTTTTTGAATGGCTGCAGCGCGGAGCCTTTATCTATGTGTGCGGCGATGCTTCGCGCATGGCAAAGGATGTCCATCAGGCTCTGATCGATGTGATTGCCGAACATGGAAACCGCAGCCGGGAAGAGGCCGAGGCTTACCTTGACCAGTTAAAACAGGAAAAACGCTACCAGAAGGACGTGTATTGATGACTCAATTAAGCGATAACGAACGTATCAAAAGCGAATCGAATTATTTACGCGGCACAATTGCCGAGGCGCTGAACAGTCAAGTGACGGGAGCCTTTTCGGAAGACGATCAGCAGTTGATCAAGTTTCATGGGTTCTATCAGCAGGATGACCGCGATCTGCGCAAGGATCGCAAGGAACGCAAACTGGAACCGCTTTATTCGGCCATGCTGCGGGTGCGGATTCCCGGCGGAATCGTTTCTCCGAAGCAGTGGCTGGCGGCCAATGAACTGGCGCTGCAGCTGACCGAAAGCGGCACCTTGCGTCTGACGACACGCCAGACGTTTCAATATCACGGCATTTTAAAACGCAATATCAAGCCGTTGATTCAGGGGTTGGACAAGATCATGCTGGATTCCATCGCTGCCTGCGGCGACGTGAATCGTCAGGTTTTGTGCAATCCGAACCCTGTCGAGTCGCGCCTGCATCACGAGGCTTATGCCTATGCCGTGCAGATTTCCGAGCATTTGCTGCCGTCGACCCGGGCCTATTATCAGATCTGGATGGATGAACCGAATCCGTCCGGCGCTGAGGACCGGGAACCGATCTATGGCAAAACGTACCTGCCGCGCAAGTTCAAGATTGCCGTTGCGGTTCCGCCGCACAATGACGTCGATGTGCATGCCAACGATCTGAGTTTTGTCGCGATTGCCGAACAAGGCGAGTTGATCGGTTTCAATGTCCTTGTCGGCGGCGGCATGGGCAGCACGCATGGGGATAAACAAACCTATCCGCGCATGGCTTCGAATCTCGGTTTTATCCGCAAGGAACAGGTGCTGGACGTCGCGACGGCAGTGGTTACGGCGCAGCGCGATCACGGTAATCGCAGAGAGCGGCGTTTTGCGCGCCTGAAATATACCGTTGATCGTCTGGGAGTGGATGTTTTCAGGCAAGAGGTTGAAAGCCGTTGCGGAGTGGTCTTTGCAGAAGGTCGCCCTTACGAATTCACTCGGCATACCGATCGTTTCGGGTGGGTTGACGGGGTGGATGGTTTGCGGCATTTGACGCTGTTTATCCCAAACGGACGGATCAAGGATGGCGAACATGGCCGCTTGCAAACCGGCCTGGCGGAAATTGCCAAAATTCATCAGGGGGATTTCCGGATCACCGCCAGTCAGAATTTGATTATTGCCGGGGTGCCGAAAGCCGATTGCGCGCGTATCGAAGCGCTTGCCCGCGAATATGGATTGCTTAAGGATGGGCTGGCACCCCAGCATCTGCATTCCATGGCGTGTGTTGCTTTGCCGACCTGCACGCTGGCAATGGCCGAAGCCGAGCGTTATCTGGGAAGTTTCGTCGAGAAGTTCATCACTCTGCAGCGAAAACACCAACTTGAATCTCAACCGATCGTTCTGCGCATCACCGGTTGCCCTAATGGTTGCGCTCGCCCGTTTCTGGCAGAAATTGCTCTGGTCGGTAAGGCTCCGGGGCGTTACAACCTGTATCTGGGCGGCGATGGTAAAGGAACCCGTTTGAATAAGCTGTACCGGGAAAACATCACCGAAGAGCAGATTTTGGCGCTGCTTGACGCATTGCTCGGAGCCTATGCAGCGGAAAGGATGAACGATGAAGCGTTTGGTGATTTTGTGATTCGTGCGGGGCACATCAAGGCCACGCTCGAAGGACGTGATTTTCACGATCACCTGTCTTAAGGAACCGATGATGGACTATTTGCCGATTTTTGTCGATTTGAAACGCCAGCCGGTATTGGTGGTTGGCGGGGGCGACGTTGCCTTGCGAAAAATTCGTTTATTACGTCAGGCGGGGGCGCAGATCAATCTGGTTGCACCGCAATTGTGTCCCGATCTGGAAATCCTCTGTTCCGAAAAGGAATTGGTGTGGTTTCAGGGAGATTTTCATCCCGATCAGCTTGCCGGCATGCGCCTGGTGATCGCCGCTACGGATCTGAACAGCGTCAATCGGCAGGTTTTTCTCGCTGCCGAATTACAGGGCGTTCCGGTGAATGTGGTGGACGATGCCGAACTGTGTCGTTTTATTTTCCCGGCAATCGTCGATCGCAGCCCGCTGATGCTGGCGGTTTCCAGCGGAGGTCATGCTCCGGTGCTGGCTCGTCAGACTCGTGAGCAACTGGAGCGGATATTACCGCAAAGCCTGTCCGGGCTCGGTCGCTTGGCGCAGCATAACCGAAGCCGGGTGAAATCGGCTTTGCCGGATGTCGGGCAACGCCGGGCTTTTTGGGAACAGACGTTTCGGGGCGAGATCGCTCGTCGAGTGGAAAGCAACGATCAGGAGGGCGCACAGAAGCTTTTGGATCACAAGCTGCAGGCATTTGCAGCGGATCGGGGTTGTGTCTCACTGGTCGGCGCCGGGCCGGGTGATCCTGAGCTGCTGACCATTAAGGCTCTGCAGGCGATGCAGCAAGCGGATGTGATTGTCCATGACGGCCTGGTTTCAGCGGAGATTCTGGAGCTGGCACGCCGTGATGCGGAACGTATCTGCGTGGCCAAAAAGGCCGGTTGTCATTCGATGTCGCAGGAAGAAATCAACCGGTTATTGATTCATCTGGCGCAGCAAGGATTGTCGGTCTGCCGTCTGAAGGGCGGCGATCCGTTTATTTTCGGGCGCGGCGGAGAGGAATGTGAAGCTTTAAAAGCGGCCGGTATTGATTATCGGATTGTCCCGGGAATCAGTGCTGCGGTCGGATGCGCGGCTTATGCCGGTATTCCACTGACACATCGCGATTATTCGCGGACGGTTCAGCTGGTAACCGGGCATTGCAAGCCGGGCGGCGAAACTCCGGATTGGCGCGCTTTGGCTCAATCCGAACAGACGCTGGTGATCTATATGGGGCTGATTCGGAGTTCGGACATTCGTGACGGACTCCTGCAGTTCGGTCGTGAAAAGCAGACGCCGGTGGCGATTATCGAAAACGGCACTTTACCGCAACAGAGGGTGGTGCTGACCTGTTTGGAAGAACTGACCCGCACGGTTGAAGCGGAACAGATCAAGAGCCCGGCTTTGCTGATTGTCGGCGAAGTGTGCGCTCTGGCGGAAAAGCTCGCCTGGCGGGGCACATCGCATGAATTAAACAAGGATATGGAAAATGACGCACTTAGAACAGCTTGAAGCAGAAAGCATTCATATTTTGAGAGAAGTCGCCGCGGAGTTTAAAAAACCGGTGATGTTGTATTCGATCGGCAAGGATTCTTCGGTTCTGCTTCATCTGGCCCGCAAAGCATTTTATCCCGGGAGCATTCCGTTTCCGTTATTGCATGTCGATACGGACTGGAAGTTTCGGGAGATGATCGAATTTCGCGATCGTCAGGCTGAAAAACACGGTTTTGATTTGCTGATTTATCAAAATCCGCAGGGGCTGGAAATCGGCATAAACCCGTTTGTTCACGGCAGTTCGAAGCATACCGATCTGATGAAAACCCAGGCATTGAAGCAGGCTTTGTCTCTGCATGGTTTTGATGCGGCGATCGGTGGAGCCCGCCGAGACGAAGAGAAGTCGAGAGCCAAGGAGCGTATTTATTCGTTTCGCGATCGGCACCATCGCTGGGAACCGAAGGCGCAACGTCCGGAATTGTGGAATATCTACAACGGAGCGCTTGATGAAGGGGAAAGCATTCGCGCGTTTCCTTTGTCCAACTGGACCGAGCTGGACATCTGGCTGTATATCCTGCAGGAACAGATTGAACTGGTTCCTCTGTATTTTGCCAAGCCGCGTCCAGTGGTTCGTCGCGATGGCATGTGGATCATGCGCGACGATGAACGCCTGCCATTGCAGGCAGACGAAGAACCGGAAGAAAAATGGGTTCGATTTCGTACCCTGGGCTGTTATCCGCTGACCGGGGCTATAGCGTCGCGGGCGACGACTTTGGAGGATGTCGTGGCGGAAACGGTGGGAGCTACGACTTCGGAACGGCAGGGACGGGCGATCGATCAGGATCAATCTGGAATGGAACAGAAAAAACGGGAGGGCTATTTCTAATGAACGAATCACAGGCAATCGATATTCGGGATTATCTGCAACAGCATCGCAGTAAATCGCTGATGCGCTTACTTATTTGCGGAAGTGTCGATGACGGAAAAAGCACGCTTCTTGGTCGTTTGCTGTTTGACAGCCATCAGCTGTATGAAGATCAGCTGCAGGGGCTGCATCACGATGTGAAAGGCAAAAATGCCGAAGGCGATCTGGAGCTGGCGATGCTGGTTGATGGCTTGCAGGCCGAGCGTGAGCAAGGGATTACCATCGATGTTGCGTACCGCTTTTTCTCAACCGACAAACGTAAATTCATTATTGCCGATACGCCGGGGCATGAGCAGTACACTCGAAACATGGTGACGGGCGCTTCGACTGCCGAAGCGGCGATTTTATTGGTGGATGCGCGTTATGGCGTGCAGCGCCAGACCCGTCGTCATGCTTTTATCTGCCATGCGCTGGGTATCCGGAACTGGATTGTCGCCATTAATAAAATGGATCTGGTGAACTACGACGAGCAGGTGTTCGATGCGATTCAAAGAGAACTGAAGACCATCGCCCAAACGCTGGGAGGCGTCAGCAGTTACTCGATTCCGGTATCGGCCTTGAAAGGCGAGAATACGTTGGAAAAAAGCGACAAAATGCCCTGGTATCAAGGGGAAGCGCTTTTGCCGTATCTGGAAAATCTCTCGGTTGAAGCTCTGTCTGAAGCGGCTCCGAACCGTTTCTGCGTGCAGTGGGTGAATCGACCGAATGCTGATTTTCGCGGCTACAGCGGTACGGTGCAATCCGGTTGCCTGCAGCTGGGTCAGGCGGTGAAAATCTATCCGGGAGAGCAACGTTCGTGCATCAAACGTCTGGTGACTTTCGATGGCGATCTTGACGTCGCGGAAGCCGGTCAGGCCGTTACCGTCGTTTTACAGGATGAACGCGATATCAGTCGCGGAGACTGGATCATTCCGGAAACCGAAGAGGTCGGGTTTTCAAACCGCTTTGATGCGCATCTGGTCTGGTTTGACGAGCAGGCAATGCAGGAAGGACAGAGTTTCTATATTAAGTTTGCCGCCCGTCAGACCGAGGCTTGCGTGAGCAAAGTCGATCACAAGATCGATATCAATCGATATGAAAGAGAGCCGGCGTCGGGATTACAGATGAATGAAATCGGTCTGGTTTCTATCGAACTGGCCGAATCGACCTTGCTGGATTGTTATCGGAAAGGCATCGGAGCTTTTATTTTGATCGATCGCTTCAGCAATGCGACGGTTGCCGCGGGGATGATTCGCGAAATTCAGCAGGAAAAGCAGCAGCGGTTTTCCGATTTTGAACTGGAACTGAATGCTCTTATGCGCAAGCATTTTCCGCATTGGCATATTCGTGACCTGCCGAGATTGGCGGGTGAATCCGATGATTGAGTGGCAGGCAGGACTGACTCTCGGCATGGTTATTCTGGTGTTACTGGCGATGGCCGTGACGAATATTGCCGCCGACGTATTGATGATGTTCGCGCTGTGTGTACTGCTGGTCAGCGGAATTTTGAGCCCGGTAGAAGCCTTTGCAGGGTTCGCTAACCCCGGAGTAATGACAATCGCACTGCTGTACGTGGTTGCCGCGGGTTTAAGAGAAACCGGTGCCGTTTACTGGCTCGGACACTGGTTGTTGGGGCGGCCGGCTTCCCAGCGTGGAGCCATCGGCAATATGGTCGTTCCGATCGCGGGTCTGAGCGGGTTGATGAATAACACCGCCATCGTGTCGATTTTCATTCCGGTGATTCAGCAGTGGGCGGTCAGATTGCGTATTTCTCCTTCGCAGTTGTTAATGCCTTTGAGTTTTCTGGCGATTATGGGCGGCAGCCTGACGCTGATTGGAACCAGCACCAATCTGGTCGTGGACGGGTTGTTGCAGGCCGACAAGCATTTTTCTCTGGGGATGTTTGACATTGCCTGGGTCGGATTGCCGACCTTGGTGATCGGCAGTCTGTTTCTGTGGCTCTTTTCCGGCAAGCTTTTGCCCAAACGTAAAAATCCGATTGCCATGCCCGCGGATGCGCGGCTTTATCAGGTTCGGGTTGAGATATTGCCGTCGGCGCCCTGTATAGGCAAACCTCTAGCTCTGACCGATCTGAAGCATTTGCAGCATGGAAAGTGGCAGGGAATTCAGCGCAACAGAGAGTGGATTTCCGAAGACCCGGAACAGGTGATTCTACAGGCCGGCGATGTTTTATGGTTGAAAGGTCACCCGCTTGCGAGTCAGAGGTTGCGTCAATATCCCGGGCTGAAACTGCTTGGCGAAGCACCGACGCCGCTTTCGGCGCCGCATACCAGTTTGATTGAGGTGATTCTGAGTTCGGATTTTCCGGGATTGGGTGAACCCTTGAAAACGCTGAAATTCTGGGAGCGATACCAGGCTCGGGTTTTGGCGATTTCCCGGGGCGGCAATCACCTGACTCAAGAACTGGACGAAGTGAAATTGGCGTTGGGGGATGCCATGCTGCTGGAAGCCGGGTCGAGTTTTGTCGAGCAGTATCGTTTCCGCAAAGATTTCCTTCTGGTCAGCACTTTGGCCGACGAGCCGCCGCCGAACTTTCGCAAAGCGCCGTGGGCGATGAGTATTTTGTTTTTGATGCTCTTGTTGACGGCGTTTTCTTTTGTACCGATGCTGGAGGCTGCGCTTCTGGCTGCTGGAGCAATGCTTGCCAGTGGTTGCGTGAACATTGTCAAAGCGCGTCGTTATGTGGATTTGATGACGTTGATTACGATTGCCGCTTCTTTCGCCCTGGCGGTGGCGATGTCGAAAACCGGCGTCAGCCAGTGGCTGGTTGAATCGCTGCTTGGGATCGTTGGTGCGACGCCGTTGCTGGCATTGGTTCTGATTTATCTGATCACGGCGCTTTTGACCGAACTGGTGACCAACAACGCGGCGGCCGTGTTGATGTTTTCGGTGTCCACCGAGCTGGCCGGTCAGCTGGGGGTCAGTTTTCTGCCTTTTGTGATCGCCGTCATGATGGCGGCTTCGGCGAGTTTTCTGACGCCGATCGGCTATCAGACCAACCTGATGGTGGCAGGTCCCGGAGGCTATCGGTTAGTGGATTTTCTGCGTCTGGGCATCCCGCTGAATTTAATTTGTGCAAGTGTGTCGCTGGCGGTCATTCCGCTAGTCTGGCCGTTTTAACAGGGAGTTTGAAGAATGTTTAAAGAACTGAAGCGGGCTTTGGAAGATTTGGAAGCCGATGATATTGAGGGCTATCTCACGCAACTTTGCCGTTTGACGGAAGGACAAAAAATCGTGTTTTCCAGTAGTCTGGGGCTGGAGGATCAGCTGATTACCCATGTGATTTTCCGTTGTGAATTACCGATTGAAGTTTTCACATTGGACACAGGCCGTCTTTTTGCGGAAACCGAGGCATTGATTGCGGCGACGGAGGCGCATTACCAACGCAGGATTTTGCGTTTTGCTCCGCAACCCGATGCGGCAAAGAGCTATGTGGAAGCGCATGGCATGAACGGCTTCTACCATTCGGTCGAGAATCGCAAGTTATGCTGTCATATTCGTAAGGTCGAACCCTTAAATCGGGCTTTAAGTGGAGCGGCGGTCTGGATCACCGGCCTGCGCAGCGAACAATCTCCATTCCGTCAGGGGGTGCCGTTGCTGGAAGAGGATTTGGAGCGCGGGTTGATCAAGTTCAATCCTTTGTTGGCCTGGACATCGCAGCAGGTAAGAGCTTATATCGATGCACAGGGTATTCCTTATAATCCTCTCCACGACAAAGGATTTCCGAGTATCGGCTGTGAACCCTGCACACGAGCGATCAAACCGGGAGAAAACGAACGCGCCGGCCGTTGGTGGTGGGAGCAGCAGGATGCATTGCATCAGGAGTGCGGCCTCCATCTGCGCGAATGAATAGACTGGAAGTCAAGCCATTTCCATCATGACTAGTGAACAGTGCAAACCATACATGGGTCAAACGAACGCACGATATGCTGAACATTGACAGGATCAGTCTCTCCATCGTGCAGCGGAGTGTTTTCCAAAGCTTTTTCTAGAGCGCCGGGCGTGTTTTGTTGATCTCTCGGGGAGAAATTCCAAGTGGTCGGGGCGATGATCTGGTAACTGTAAATTCGGTTGTTTTTGACTTCCAGCCAGTGACCGAGACTACCGCGGGCCGCTTCGATCAATCCTACGCCGCGCTGGTGAACAATGTCGCCCGGTTCGGTGAAAAAATGGCCGGTCTCTGAAAATCCCTGCTGCAACCAGGATTCCACCTGTACGGTCAGTTTAACCAGTTCAAGCGTTCGCGCCAGAATTCGTGAATAAACGCAGCTGCCGTAGCGTTGCATCAGGTTGAGAATCAATGGTTGCTTTGCCATCACTTGGCGGGCCAGCGAACCGGTTTCGGCGACTTCTCCTTTTAAGCGCGGAGCTTTGCACCAGCTGTAGGCATCCGGGTTGTCCAGATGAGGCGTTTGAGCCTGATGCCAAGGCGACGAATGGAGATCACCCTGATAGTTGGCATGACTGATGTCTTCCTGAATATGTGATGGATTCAGGAGCTGGAACTCGCCGTTGCGATAGACTCCAGAGGGGATCAGCCGTTGCCCGCCGGATTCGGGAAAGCTGCCGTAACTCATTAGCAAAGCATCGCTTTTACCCAGTTCGTGCAATGCCAGATCGGCGGCGATGGAGAGGAACAGTCCGAGATCGGAATCAGCGTGCTGCTGTTGCCAGCTTTGCAAATCCGTTTCGTTTTCCAGAGATAGGAAGTTTTCCAGCCGGTCATGGAGCAGAACGGTTTCCAGAAAATGGCGCAGCTTCTGCGCGTAGAGCAACATTTGCATGACTTCCGCATCGTTGAGCGATCGGCTGCAACCGCCGGGTTGAATGGCAAGGGTATGCGGCCAGTGGCCGGCAAGAGTCCCCATCATCTTCAACCAGTGGCTGCGCGCCTCTATTGCTCGGGCAGAGGAAAGTCCCTGCATGGCTTTGAAGCGTTTCTGACTTTCGGCAAACCATGGACGATCTTTGTAGATTCCTCGCGCAAAGTCGGGCATGAAAAACAGATAAAAGTGCGTCAGCAGATCGGCGGCGTTCTCGTTGGCGAGCATTAAATTGATCGCTCTCTGACCGTTTTCCGGCGGTGTGATGCCATAAATCTGGCTCAATGCCTGGGCAGCCGCGACCGATTGAGAAACCGAACAGATGCCGCAAATTCGGGGGGCGTACACTAAAGCATCGCTCGGTGGACGGCCTTGCAGCATGCTTTCAAAGCCTCTGAAAAGCGTGGAGTTCACGCGTGCGGAAGTCACTTTCTGTGCTTCGATTTCCAACTGAACTTCCAGATCGCCTTCAACCCGGTTAAAGGGCCCGACAAGAATCCGGCTCATAGTTTTTTCCTTTTGATTTCCGGGCTGATTTCAATGCGCTCGGCCGTTGCGTTGACTTTTAAGCGTTTCGGAGTGGCGGATTTTGCCAGAGTCGAGAGTGCAATGAACCAGGCTTTCGGCATATCGCTGGGCAATCCGACGGGAATATTACCGATTTTTGGTGTTTCCTGATAGGAGTGATTGAGGTGACCGAAATCCGGGGAGGTGCAATCCACACAGGGGTAACCGCCTTTGGTGCAGGAGCCGTTGCCGTTCCAGGGACGTTCGTTGCAGTCGGCATGCGCGACTGTACCGACGCATCCCATATGTTCCATCATGCAGCCGAGATCGGAGGGTTTGACGGCGCTGGCCTTGTATTCGTAATATTCGTTTCTGGAACAGCCGTGATGCACCAGTTTATCGGCGTAGAAACGGGGGCGGTTGTAAGGATCAAGGTGTTCGGTTTTCAATTTCTGGAAACGGATTAGGCCGATGGTTTCGGCGACCCAGCCGGGATGAACCGGACATCCTGAAATGTTGATCACCGGCAGTCCGGCTCGACTTTTGAAGTTTGCCGGTAACAGGCTTCCGGCGAAATTCTGGTCGTATTGCAGCCCGGTTGCCTCGACGGTATTGGGCGGTGACGCCGTGATACCGCCGAAGGCGGCGCAGGTGCCGATGGCGAGAACATAATCGGCTTTTTCGCTCAAACGCTCGATCAACTCCTTGGCAGGTGTTTCGGTTCCGGCAAGCATATGAAAGCGTCCGCTGCCGTTCGGTCCCATGATAACCGACCCTTCAAGGCAAAAAATATCCAGTTTGATTTCGTCTTTCAACACGGCGTCGAGCATCGCCTGAGTTTCCGAACCGCTGTGTTCGGTCAGAGAGGGATGCCAGAGCCAATTGAGTTGCATGGATCGGGACCATTCGATCAGATCCATCTCTTCCAGACCGAGAAATGAGAGGGTGCAGCCGCTACAGCCGCCGGATTGGAACCAGAGAATATTCATGCTCAAGCCTCCTGGGCGTGATCGGAAGTCAGGGTTTGGATTTCTTCGCTATCGGCTAGGTTTTCGTCGCCGGGAAGCAGGATCTGGAAAGCGGCGCCGCCTTCCGGCCGGTTCCAGACATTGAGTTCGCCGTGCATGGATTGGATGAGTTGATGGCTGATGCTTAATCCCAAGCCGGTTCCTTCGCCGACATCCTTGTCGGTAAAGAAAGGGTCGAAAATTCGTTCGAGCTGTTCTTCCGGGATGCCGGGCCCGTTGTCTTCAATCAGAATTTCCACCCATTGCTGTTTTTTGTCGAGATGAACCGCGATCTGTTTGTTGAGTGGATCTGCAATTTTTTTGCTGCTCAGGGCGTCGAAAGCGTTTTGTACGATATTGATCACGACCTGTTGCAATGCTTGCGGATTACCGTGAATCCAGAGGTTCTCGGAAGCGGAAAAGGTGATGGTCGGCGAAGTGAGTTCCTTGCTGTTGGCCTGCACCCAATTCGTAGCGGTTTTCAGAATCGGTTTGATTTCGATGAGCTGGTTGGCTTTCTCCGAATGCGGCTGGCTGAAGGTTTTCAGGCTTTTGACGATATCGGCGATGTGCTTTAACGCTTGCTGCGAATCGGCAAACAGATCCGGGGTGTCTTCAAGAATCTCTTCGTTTGACGCACGAACAAAGGGTCTGACTTCGTCAAAATAGCTCTTTAACGACCATAGGTTGCCTTTCAATACGCTGATCGGGGTATTTAGCTCATGCGCCACACCGGATACCAGACGCCCGAGTGCAGCCATTTTTTCCGAGTGCACCATCTTTTCTTTGGTTTGGGCCAGTTCCTGGTGGGCTTTCTTGAGAGCCTCATAAGCCGTTAGCAGCTCTCCGATCGGCCTTGCGACGATCACTTTTCCTTTGAAGTCGCACTGATCCGGGTTCAGACAGCTGCAACTCATACTGATCGGGATGTTACCATGCAGAGTGTGTAGGCTGCCTTGTAAGTCCTGCAGACTGATGCCCTGCTTCAGTAGACTGTCTTTGATCGGTTGAGGTGTTTGAACGAAATCGAGTATCGAGTGGTGAATGACGCTGTCTTCGTTCAGGCCGGTTAATTCCAGAAAGGCGGGATTAACCTGCGTAATATTGTGTTCGTTGTCGATGACGATCAGCAAATCCGACATGGAGGAAACGATGCCGAAGATAAACTGGTGGGCCTGGTTAAGCGCCAGATTTTTTTCTTCGATTTCAGTCTGGTATTGCAGGGATTGGGTATAAGCCTCTTCCATTGCCTGTAAAACTTCCAGCCATTCACCTTCTTCGAAGGGAGAGGGTGCCGAAGACTTCAGGGATTCCGAATGAGCAGCTTGAACCAACTTTGTCATGGACTTATCCTAACACAGATTTACTCTGTTGTGCAGCGAGCGCACACAGCTGTCCGACCGCAATGGATTGGTCGTTTGCAGGCAGTCTCCGGTGGGTTAATAAAGTGATTTCCGGCGGTGTCATTTGCCTGAAAATCCAGATCAGCCAGCCATTTTGGCAAACGCCTCCGCTCAGAGCGATCAGTTCGAAAGGATGAGTGTTGCGCAACAGCAGGGCACTCTTGAGCAGAGCTTTGACCAGACCGAGATGGAAACGGGCCGAAACCTGGCTGGCGGATAGATGCTGATTCAAGTCTTTCAGTATTTGAGAAAGCAGAGATGCCGTGTCCAGAAGTTGCCGTCCGCTTTGCGGATCGGTTTCGACTTGCAGGACGTAGGCGTTTTCCCACTCTTGGCGGAGTAATTTTTCACTTAGCAGGCTTTCAAGCTGCATGGCGGCTTCGCCTTCGTAACTCATGCCGTCAAAACAGAGGTCGCAAACCGCTGCGACCGCGTCGAACAGACGGCCTGTCGACGAAGAAAGAGGACTGTTGAGCCCGGATTTTGACATGGAATCCAGTAAACCGGTCGGTTTAGCCTGCAGTTGCCGTAGACTCTGCACTTGCGGATAGCGCTGGATCAGGTTTCCCAAAGAGTCTTGAGTGCGAACGAGTGCATACAGATTCCTCCAGGGTTCTTTATTTGCTTTGTCTCCGCCTAGTAGCGGACGGGGAGCGAGATTGCCCAGACGAATGAAATGATCGTAGGTTCCGTAAAGAATTTCTCCGCCCCAAAATGTACCGTCTTCTCCGAATCCTAATCCGTCCAGAATAATTCCTAAAACTGGCGGAGAACCCAGTGGAATAGCGTTCTCAAACAGGCAGGCGTTCAGGTGGGCATGATGATGCTGAATTTCGGTTAGAGTCGCTGCCGGAGCATGTTTTTCCCTGTAGCGGAGGATTGCTTCTTTAACATAATACCCAGGATGTTTGTCGGTGATAATGTGCTCAGGTTTGAGTTGGTAAAGTTGTTGTAAATCCTGCAATGCCTCGCCGTAAGCTGTTTGGATATCGAAATTTTCCATGTCGCCGAGAAAATGCAAAAGAGTGATTTCGTTGCCTTTCTGAAAGGCGATGCTGTTTTTCAAATCGCCTCCTGATGCTAGGGTATTTAAAGAAGGAAAGCCTTCCGGCATCGTGAAGCGCAACGGGGCAAAACCGCGTGATTGGCGCAGGGCTTCGCAGTCATTTCCCTCAACCGAAGTTTTCATTACCGAATCTTCAAGACGGCGGATGATCGGGCGGTTGTGGGTCAATACTGCATCGGCGAGCTGAATAAGTTCGGCTTCCTTATCATCCCGGTAGATCTGCGGATGTCCGCTCAAATTGGCGGAGGTAAAAACCAGGAGTCTGTCGGGACAGGTCTTCGCCCATGTTGACATCAACATACTGTGTAAGGGGGTATTCGGAAGCATAATTCCCAAGCGTGACTGGTTCGGGGCAACCAGTTCCGATAGTTCGGAGGGGGGTAATTTTCCCAGTTTCGGCAAAAGGACAATCGGGGCTTGCGTCGAAGTCAGTCTCTCTTCGGCCGCTTTACTGACCTTTGCATAGCGTTTAACAACATCCATATCCGAAGCCATTAACGCAAAAGGCTTTTGAGGGCGGGATTTTCTTTGCCGAAGTGTTCGGCAAGCGGAGTCGTTGCCAGCATCACAGACCAGATGAAAACCTCCCAGCCCCTTGATTGCAAGGATCAGTCCTTTTGCCAGATAGTGGCAGACCTGTTCGATCATACGCCAGTTATCCGGTTGCGATAGGCCGTTTTCCTGCGTATGTGATGTTTCCGAGCTTGGATGGAATTGCGTTAATCTCAGCTGAGGGCCGCAGGCAGGACATGCGTTCGGTTGAGCATGGAAGCGTCGATCAGACGGGTTTTGATATTCCCTTTGGCAGACGGGACACATATTAAAACCGGCCATGCTTGTATATTCGCGATCGTACGGCATCGATCGGATAATCGAGTAACGGGGGCCGCAGTGAGTACAGTTGGTGAAGGGGTAGCCGTAACGACGGTTTTCGGGGTCAAAAACGTCCCGCAGGCAGGCGGAGCAGGTGGCGGCATCGGACAAAACGGCAGTTTGCATAAGTCCGGAACGGCTTTTTTGGATCGTAAAGTCGCTGCAAGCTTTTAGTTCGGCAAGTTCGCTGTGCGCAGCGTTTGGGTCGATCCATTCCCAGAGTACCCGGTCAACCTGTGCGAGAGCAGGAGCTTGTCCTCTGAGTGCTTCAACAAATTGCTTCTCGGCTTCGGGGTTGTTTTCTCTGTTAATTTTGAGAAGTATTTCCACGCCGGAAGCATTGTTCAGAACCCAGCCGTTATGACCAAACTGCTTGGCTAGCTGCCAGACAAATGGACGAAATCCGACTCCTTGAACCACTCCGGTAACGGTAATTTGCGCATAGGCATTCATTCACTCTTGTCCTGCCGACACTATTGCCGGGTATTTTGCATGGCTTCAATCATGCCTTTCACCGCTTGGGATTTTTCATCCTGTTGCAGATTTTCCGGAAGTTGTTCAATCAATTGCAATGCCGCCGGGATATTGTTCATCTGAACCAGAATTGCCAGCTCGACCAGCATGGCTTCATCATCGCGCGGATGCTTCTGTCGAAAGACCTCGACCAGCTCCATTGCCATGTCGAACTGTTCGGAACTCAGCAGTAACTCAACCTGTTTCTGCAACAGGCTCAGGCGGTGCTGAGCTTCCGTCAGAACATGTGGTTCAATCAGGCGTTCAAATTGCTGTTTGTCCAGCAAACCTTTGGCCTGGGCAACGATCTGTTTCTGGTGAAAAACTTTAATATCCGGAATGGATTCGACTTTACAATGTTCCAGAATAGGTTCGATTTCCTGATCTTCGACATCCACAACCGCAATATGTAGGCGTTCTTCGTACTCGGGTGCAAGTTCGGTTAATGTCTGCAGAACGCTATCACATGGCACACATCCTTTTGCGGTAAAAAACACGGCTACCGGCGTATGCCAGGAGCTGGTTAAAACCGCCACATCAAAGTCTTTTACGGGTATTTTTTTCAGGCTCATAATCCATATAGCTCTTATGGTTTTTTAAAATGGTTACAAGATTATAAATAGGATGATTTGAGATAACCAGTTCATAAGAAATCGCTAATTTATGATGTCTTTATCAACCATAAAAACTTCCCGCTTTCAGAACGGATTCTATGTTTGGAATTTTCAATGGAGATGGAAGGAAATTTACCTTGTTTCAATAGATATTAAGTAATTTCATTAGTAGAGAAAATATCTGAATGGAGCAGGGGAATCGAGTATTTTTTCTTGCTCTATGGCAAGGTTTCTAATCTGGATTTTCGATTCTTGTTTTCCCTTTTTTTCCTTTTAAAGTTAACCTTGTTTGATCCGTTTCTGGTGTCGGGGGTTTGTCTTTGTGAATTTCATCACGACTTTTTCAGCAGTTTTGCAGTTTGTCCATAAAGTTGGCTTATAAGTAAAGCTTCGAGTCTCTGTATATAAGTAATTGATGTTGAAGATTTTGTTGATCGATATATTCCGCAGAAAATGATGCAGCCATTGGTAATTTATATGAATGTCCTCTCGGTTCTGGGGTAAGCTGGAAGTTATTGCCTTTATTGTGACGAATACTTGCCTATGCGCCGCTTTTTCTCCCCAAAACTCTCGATTGTCTCTCTGGTTTTTATCGCCTTCAGTTTCAGTATTATCCTGTCGGTTTTTATTGTCGATACGTTGCTGTTTTCCGACCGTTCCAAAAGTGCGGCTCTGGATGAAGGAAAGCACGAGCTTTTGCTGCATGAGAGCGTTTTTCAGCAATTTTTTACCGAAAGCAGTAATTCATTGAAGGCTTTGCAATATTCGGAGAGTTTTCATCGTTATCTGAACGGTCAGTCTTCGGATATCAAAAGTGTCTTTTTGGCGTTGATCAACAGTAACTCGCAGATGATGCAGCTGCGCTATATCGACAAAAACGGTGTCGAACGCCTGAGAACCGAACGCTTGAGATTTCCGGGAGAAACCCCGGCGTGGATAGACGGGGCCGATTTACAGAATAAGGCACACCGATATTATTTTTCCGAGTCAAAGAACCGACCTCTAAATAAAGTCTGGTTTTCGGAACTGGATCTGAATATCGAGCACGGTGAAGTTGAAGTGCCGTTCCGCCCGACGGTGCGGGCTATGTTGCCATTGGAGAAAAACGGCCAGTTCGACGGCATTTTGATTATCAATTACTTTGCACAGTTTCTGCTGGATTCCCTGAAAGATGCCTGGGTGTTTGAGCATACTTTAGTGGATTCCAAAGGCTATCCTCTGGTGTATGACAAAGACATGAATCGCCACTAATTTACTAGACACTTCTTTGCCATTAGGAAAATGTCTTTTGCTCATTTTTAGCCAATCGGATTTCCAGTTTTTTATGGGGAATTAGGCAAAATAAGGTAAATTTTCTCCAATTTTCAAATGCGAGAATTGTGAAAAATTTGTTTATTTACGTCGGTTTATCTATGGTAATACAGGAAGAGCAAGGAGTGTGTGAAAAGATTTTCAATCGCTCTACCGACTGAGCTATGTGGCCGTATTTTGATTCGGCGTATTATAGAGAGGGGGTTCCAGGCTGTCAAATCTTATTTCAAAATTCTTCAAAAATATCTTGGGTGCCCAAATGGTGCCCATCCTGTGCCCAGTTTTTTTCGAATACGCAGAAAATGACATAAAGACCATTTTTGCGTATTTATTACTCAATCCTCATTATTCTCACTTTTTTCATAATGAAGAATGTCATTAGGAGTGCAACCAAATAAATCGCAAAGCTGATCTAATAAATCAATATCAATCCTCTTTGATTCATCCTTATATAGTAGATCAATGGCATTACGTTTTATACCTAGCTCTCTGGCGACATCAATCACTTTCATTCGCCTTTCACCCATTAAAACTGACAGTTTAGATTGGATCATAAATAACTCCAAATCAAATAAAGTTTGATAAAAGCATACTTTTTACATAAAAAACATACAAAAACTGTTGCAAATAAACTTTTAAGCACATAAAATCTGTTTTAAACGAACGTTGTTTGTTTTTTGAGCACTAAATTGCTTTTTATTAAACTGGAGATATTAACATGAATTTCACATATTTAACTACTGAAGAATTATCCGAACGCATTAAGTACAACGCAAGAACCATTCGTAATGAATTGAAAGACAGCGTACTTCTCGAAGGACGTCATTACATCCGACCATTTGGACAACGCAAGATTCTATTTATTTGGGAAAACATTGAAGAAGATATGGCCATGGCATCTTCTACTTCAGCTTTCTCTGTACCTATGGCTAGCGGCGGATACTGCATTTCTCATTAATTGAAGGAGTAAAGCATGGGTAGTATTAGAATGCGTAAAGAACAACTATTCTTTGATTTTAGATATCTTGGTATTCGTTGCCGAGAACAAACAACCCTTCCCGACACAAAAGCCAACCGTAAAAAGTTGACGATGATTATGGATCGTATCGAAGCTGAGATTACTTTGGGCACTTTTGTTTATGGCAAGTATTTTCCGAACAGTCCAATGGTGGAGAAGCTGGCTAAGTTGGAAGCTAAACAGGCTGGGAATTATAGGGAAACACCTTTATTCAAGGACTTTTGTGAGGAGTGGTTTTCTGAGATGGAGCCTTCCTGGCGGCAATCGACAGTATTTGGATAAACGGCTAAAACCGCATTTTGGAGAAATGGAGGTCAGCCAAATCACTAAGGCCGATATTCTTAAGTACCGTTCCAGCGTCGCCAAACAATCGGACGGTAGCTTAAAACCCAAAACCATTAATAAGTTCATCAAGTGCTTGAATATGATCATGAGCGAAGCGGCTGACCGTTTCAATTTTACGCCACCTCATTTGAATATCAAACCCCTTAAAGAAGAGAAGGTTCATATTGAACCTTTCTCTATTGATGAAGTGAACCTGATTCTGCAAAAAGTTCGTCCTGATTGGCGGGACTATTTATTGGTGCGGTTCTTTACGGGGATGCGTACCGGTGAGATAGATGGACTTAAGTGGGAGAATGTGGATTTCACTCGTAGTGAGATATTGGTTAGAGAAACCTATTCTTTAGGTAAGTGGGAATACACCAAGAATGATGGTTCAATCCGTTACCGAGGAGGAAGCCCTACTTGAATTAGATAAGTTTGAACAAAAATGGAAGGCTAAGTTTCCAAGTATCAGTAAGTCTTGGAGAAGAAAATGGGATAATGTTGCCACTTTATTCCTGTATCCAGAAGCGATTCGAAAAGTGATTTATACCACCAATACCATTGAATCACTTAACTCAGTAATTCGTAAATCCATTAAAAACCGTAAGATTTTCAATCATGACAATTCGGCATTTAAAATTGTATTTTTGTCGATTGAGTTAACCTCTAAAAAGTGGACAATGCCAATTAGAGATTGGAATTCTGCTATGAACCAGTTTATGATTATTCACGAAGATAGATTAGATAAGTATCTGTAAGAATTATAGCGAAGGAGACTAGTATGAGCTGTTGTTCCACGAGTGACGATTCTTGTTCAAAGCGGGCTGATAAGCTTACATGCCCTGTAAATAATAAGCTGTATCAAAGCGTATCTCCACTTACAGTACTTCATAACCTGCTAGCGCCTTGGAAAAATTTTTCCGCAGAGGTAACTTATTATTTTTGTGATGACCCTGACTGTGAAGTTATTTACTTTTCTGACTCGGGTTCAATTTTCAAAAAACCAGATATTCGAAGTCTGTTCAAGAATACGAAAGCAGATACTAATGATGACTTGATATGCTATTGTTTTGGAGTGTCTAAAACAGACTATTTAGATAACCCAGGAACTAGAGAATTTGTAGTTGAGCAAACTAAATTGAAACATTGCGCTTGCGAAGTTCAAAACCCTTCAGGAAAATGCTGTTTAAAAGATTTTCCTAAAGGAAGCTAGTTTTATTTTTTAACGGTGAGCATTTACACAAAATTATTTACAGGTTCGTATGAAAAACCCCACAATAAAAGGTTTTTAGAATCTTGTTACACTTTTCAATTGTCTTTTTTGATCTTAAAATCATTGTAAAGTGATGTCACTACAGCTGAAAATAAAAACTGGCTGTAATCTTTGTTAATACTCACAAGTGATGAAGTTATTCTGGCAGCTGTATCGGCAACAAACAACTCAATTAACTTACTTTGTTTGTACCTGCTAAGTTTACTTTTTTATAGTGCTATCTTTAAATAATTTTAGTTATCTAGGGCAACCCCGTATTTTTTAGATAAATATAAAAAATAAAACATATTTAAAAAATTAATTAGCATTTATTAGTTTAAACAACTAGAATCAAACCATATTTATCAAATAAGCGTTGCAATAAACATCATGTTTAAACGGTTTTTCCTTATCATTTTTATCTCACAAACTCTGGCATCAACTGCCTGGGGTGGGGTTTCTATGTCGGATTTTACCCATGTTGAAAAAACAAGAATGCAAATCATGCATCAAATGATGGATATAAACCCTGAAACAATGCAAGTTAATGCTGGCAAAATGAGTTCCATTGACAGTAGTATTATGCCTGCACAAATAAACGTTTCTGGAATGGATTGTTCCAATTGTGATGACAGTCAATGTCATAACTTACTTTGTTATTCCATTCACGCTGCGCCAATTTATTATTTTAATAACATTCCACAATGGCAATCTAGCCCCAATATTCAAACCGGTTACCCTACCTTGACAATCGCTGTTCGCGATTACGCAATAAAACCAGAAACCCCACCACCATCCGCTTAATCTCGGCAACTTTATTCACTAGAGCTCTCTTCAAAAATTTGGAAACGTTTATTGTTACGTATTCAATGACATATTGAAAAAACTCAGTCAATGACTTTGCCAAAACACTCAACTGCAAAACAAATCTGTTTTAAATTAATTGAATGTTTTAAGAGGTTAATCATGAATACATCAAATAAAAGCGTACAACCGCAACTGGGCCGACGCCAGTTTGTAAAAGGCATTGCTTTAAGCACCATTTCAGCTGCCATAGGATCTCATCTGCCTTCAGCTTGGGCTAAAGAAGAATTTTCAGCAATCGGTACAGGGAATTTGAACCCTAAACAGCCCGTTTTAATTGGACCTGAATTTGATTTAACTATTTCAGAAACCCCTGTCAATATTACAGGTTCTCCTGTCAAAGCAACCTTAATCAACAACTCTTTACCCGCCCCAACATTGGTTTGGCGTGAGGGAGAGACTGTAACCATTCGCGTAAAAAATACTTTGTCGGTTGATACGTCAATTCACTGGCATGGCATTATTCTTCCCTTTCAAATGGATGGTGTGCCGGGCTTAAGTTATGACGGCATCAAACCTGGTGAAACATTCACCTATCAATTTACTGTGCAGCAACATGGGACCTATTGGTATCACAGTCATTCCGAATTTCAGGAGCAAACCGGATTGTATGGAGCACTGGTTATTTTACCCAAAAAAGCAGACCCACTGGATTACAACCATGATTTCGTGATTCAGCTGTCAGACTGGTCAGACAGTGCGCCCGAGACCCTTTATTCAAACATAAAGAAAATGGGAGACTATTACAATTACAGCCAAAGAACGGTGGGTGACTTTTGGCATGAAGTCAAAACCTACGGCTTCTCCAAAGCATGGGAAAAACGGAAAATGTGGAACCAAATGCGCATGACAGACCGTGATTTATCCGATGTCACGGGAGCAACCTATACCTATTTAATGAATGGACTGTCGCCTAAAGCGCATTGGCGTACCGTCATTGAATCAGGCAAAAAAGTGAGATTACGATTTGTAAACAGCTCTGCAATGACTTTTTTTGATGTCCGTATCCCGGGCTTAAAAATGACAGTGGTTGCAGCAGATGGAAATTTAGTCCAACCGGTTGAAATTGACGAATTCCGTATTGGCGTTGCCGAAACTTATGACGTCATTGTCGAACCGGATACGTCGAAACAGGCTTATGCAATTTTTGCACAAGCAATTGACCGCTCTGGCTTCGCTATGGGTTCGATCACATCGGATCCGACTCAATTAGCCGACACGCCTGAAATGGACCCTTTACCCATCTTAAGCATGACCGATATGGGCATGAAAATGGACATGGGTTCCACGTCACACCCAATGAATATGGATGGTGAAATGGAAGGAATGAACCCTTCATCTCAATCAATGGACATGAGTAACGGTTCCCAGAGTATGAAACATTCTGATCATAATTCGATGAATGGAACGAAGCATGATATGAGTTCCATGCAACAACAAGACTATGGCCATGCTTTGGCTATGGAGAAAAGCCAAATGGGGATGGATGTCAGCAATGTTGACCATTCCAAGCATGCTCATGGAATGGATAACATGAACGTGAATCTGGATGATATTACGATTCCGATGGACATGAACCCTCAGTTACCTCAAATAAAAACACCTTCAGCAGAGGGTGCTCAAATTGGTATGAGAGCAATGGCTCCTCAATATAGGCTGGATGATCCGGGGGTCGGACTTAGAGAAAATGGCCGGAAGGTTTTGACATATGCCGACCTAAAAAATCGCTTCCCGACCCGTCATGACCCGAAACCGACCAAGGAGCTGGTTATGCATTTAACCGGAAATATGGAGCGTTACATGTGGTCGATAAATGGCATTCCTTTTGAAAAGGCCGAACCACTTAACTTTCAATATGGTGATCGAATTCGTATTACCTTTATTAATGACACGATGATGAATCACCCTATGCACCTTCATGGCGTTTGGAGTGACCTTGAAACGGGAGATGAAAACCATATTCCCCGTAAGCACACAGTCATTGTCCAGCCTGGCTCTAAAATAAGTTATCGAGTCACCATGGACGCAAAAGGCGACTGGGCTTATCACTGTCATTTGCTTTATCACATGATGGGAATGTTCAGAAAGGTACAAATCCGATAATCATGTTTAAAGAACCAACCCTATTTGAAGGAAGCATCATG
Source organism: Thiomicrospira sp. S5 (assembly GCF_003991075.1). Taxonomy (NCBI): domain Bacteria; kingdom Pseudomonadati; phylum Pseudomonadota; class Gammaproteobacteria; order Thiotrichales; family Piscirickettsiaceae; genus Thiomicrospira; species Thiomicrospira sp. S5. The sequence goes on from NZ_CP014470.1 coordinate 337,888, forward strand.
AATACACATATTAAGAAATTACCGATAGTATTATTACTTTTCACATCAACTTACAGCCATTCCTCTTTTGCGCTAAGCGAATACGATCCTTTGTTGGCGGGCTTAAGAGTCAATCAGCTTGAAAAATCCACCCAACAAGGTGAGCCGTTATCCTGGGATGCATCAGCCTGGGCTGGAAAAAACTGGCATAAGGTTTACCTAACCTCGGAAGGGGAATCATCAAATGGTTCGACCGAATCCGAAAATCAGTTGTTATACAGCACCCCTGTTGAAAGGTTTTGGGATTTGCAGGCGGGGATAGGCTATGACGAAACCCCCGAAAACAGCCAAACTTGGGGAGTAGTTGGTTTTCAAGGCTTAGCACCTTACTTTTTTGAAATAAATTCAAGATTACTTGTTAATGACAAGAATGCAGGGTTCCGCTTGGATGCAGAATATGAAGCGCTATTCACACAACGATTGATTTTAACTCCTAGTCTTAAATTGAATGCCTATACATCAGATGATAAAAAAATGGGGATTGGGTCAGGCTTATCGTCTACAGAATTGGGGATGCGGCTACGTTATGAATTTAGTCGAAAGTTTGCACCCTATATTGGTGTGAAATGGAACCAGGCTTATGCAACAACGGCTGATTATAAAAAAGAGGAAGGTGCTAAAACATCAGAGACCAGCCTTGTGGCAGGACTGCGTTTTTGGTTTTAACACTTAACAACAAGAGAAAGTCAAAATAGACTTTCTCTGTTTTAAATCAAGGAATATGACATGAAGTTATTGGTTTTAATATTAACAAGTTTGAACCTATTTGCTTGTTCTTCCAAAGACGATCTCTCTGAAGCCAGCCAAAACACAAAACGTTGGTATTCATCAAGTGATGTCAAAATAGGACAGCACCTCTTCAAACAGCATTGTGCTGTCTGTCATGGAGAAGAAGCTCAAGGGCTGGCCGCCGACTGGAAGCAACCACTCGTTGATGGCAGTTACCCTGCTCCACCTCTCAACGGAACCGCGCACGCATGGCACCATTCTCTCAACGGACTTAACAGAACTATTTTACAAGGTGGAATTCCACTTGGCGGAACAATGCCGGCTTTTAAGAATAAATTAACACCGGAAGAACGGCTACAAGCCATCGCTTATTTTCAAAGTTTCTGGTCGAATAAAATCTACCAGGCCTGGCTAGAAAGAGGAGGGTTAAAAAATGACCGCTAACAATCAATCCTCACAGCGTACGACAGGAGAAAATATGAACAGACGACAATTTATCCAAAAAAGCCTGATTGGGCTGACGCTCCTTCCTCAGGCAGGCAATGCCATGGGAACGTTACTTGGCGGGGTTGGACAGGACGATTTTATCCATCCTGTTTTTCCTAAAGTGGACTTTTACCTTCCGGATTTAGAACAGGGTCAACCTCTTAATGGAAAGCAGCGCTTTACATTAACACTGCAACAGGGAAAAACGAAGATCCTGCCCGATGTCACGACTCAGACCATTGGCATCAATCAAGATTTTTTAGGCCCCGTCATTCGGATCAAAAAAGGCCAAAAGCTTCGCATGGAAGTCACCAATCAACTGAATGAAGTGGCGGCACTTCACTGGCATGGCATGATTTTGCCTGCAACAGAAGATGGCGGGCCTCACCAACCCATCTCCCCCGGAAAAACCTGGATAGCCGAATGGGACGTGATTAATGAACCCTCCACATTATTTTACCATTCACACACGCACCAACATACCGGATCCCAAGTTTGGCGTGGTTTAGGCGGACAGATGCAAGTGGTTGATGAAGAACGCGATGCCGAACTGGGGCTGCCTCATGAATATGGAATGGATGATTTCCCGGTCATACTCATGGATCGCGCTTTTGACGAAACCGGAGAATTCATCTACAGCAATGAACGGATGAACAAAATGCAAGGCATGCACGGCGACACCATGCTGGTGAATGGCCGAGCCAACTCCGTTTTACGTCCTCAAAAAGATCGTATTCGTTTAAGACTGCACAATGCTTCCAATGCACGTTTTTACGATTTGGTGTTTTCAGACAAGCGTTCTTTTCAAGTCATTGCAGGAGACGGCGGTTTATTGGAAACACCACAAACCCTCAACCGCCTTCGATTATCGCCAGCAGAACGCGCCGAAATTCTGGTTGATCTTTCCGATCACCAACCCGTCTCACTAAAAACCCTAGCGGGTTATGGAAACTTATCGATGGGGATGGGCGGCATGATGAGAGATACATCAAAGCTTGATCAAGACTATGATTTATTTCACATCGACCCCAGAAAATCCGAAGCAACTAAACCCTCGATGATTGAGCGTTTAATCCCATTACCTGACTGGTCCAATGTCGAAATAGCGCAAACGCGAACCATGAATTTAGAAATGCAAATGGGACCTAGAATGATGTTTGGTTCAGGTGGTTTTACAATCAATGGACAAGCTATGCAAATGGAGGTAATAAATGAACGTTTAACCGCCAATAGCTTTGAAATATGGCACCTTAAAAACCCATCAATGATGCATCACCCTTTTCACATTCATAACACTCAATTCAAAGTCTTGGATCGAAATGGCCAAGCGCCTTATCCATGGGAACAAGGATTAAAAGATACAGTGACTGTTCATCGCGATGAAACAGTTCGCATATTGTTACCGACTGGTCCTTATTATAACAATCAAGAACCTTATATGTACCACTGTCACATCTTAGAGCATGAAGATGCGGGAATGATGGGACAATTTATCGTAACAACTTAAAAGGAGAACACTATGTTTAATTACGATCATACTTGGGGATTCATGGGAGGCGGAATGTGGTTACTCTGGTTAATTTTCATTATTGTTATATTTTTACTAATAAAAAACTTCAACACATCTTCCAATTCTGCTTCAGAACAAAATGAAACCGCTTTGGATATTTTAAAAAAACGATATGCCAAAGGCGAAATAACAAAAGAGGAATTTGAAGAGCAGAAAAAAACACTGCACTCTTAGAGCGGAATCAAATCCAAATAAAAATCCAGGTCGAATTTAAGCAGGCCTGGTCAATATTTAGATTTCAATCTAATAATCGTTAGTTAAGGTTCAATATTTTATTAGGTACATTTTAGACAAAGGAAGAGATATGTTTTTTCAAGTAGAAAGTCACAAAACATTTGAGCAGGCAGTGGTGGATTTGGAAGCCGCTGTTAAAAATCATAATTTTGGTGTGTTACACATCCATGATTTAGGAGCCACTTTACGAAGTAAGGGTATTGAGTTTAAGGATGAATGCAAAATTTTTGAAGTATGTAACCCTGTTAAGGCCGTGGAGGTTTTAGCAATCGATATGCGTTTGAATATGGCACTCCCCTGCCGTATCTCTGTTTTTACAGAAAACAACAAAACCTTTATTGGCATGATTGAACCCTCCGAAATGCTCGGCTTATTATCAACAGATGAGGCCTTAAATAAAATCGCAAAAGAGGTTGAAAAGCAATTAATCCAAATGATTAATGAAGCGAAATAACATCATTGATTAGAGAGTGTATATCATAGTGGGATAGACACTCTAAATCGATATATTGGAGATAGAATGACAAATCAAGCCTTAAAAGTAACTGAATCGCCACTAATTTAGAGTGCTGCTATAAGTAAAAAATATACGGGGCCTTTAGAGGATACTTTGCCATTGGAGATAAGTCTTTTGCTCATTTTTTACCTTATTAAATTTCCATTTTTTATGGTGAATAAGGTAAATCTAAAGCAATTAATGCAAAACATTAAACGCAAAAAGTCAGTATAAGATGTTGATTTAAGTAAGTTTAAATAAGCTTAGGTAAGGGAGGAAAGGAGTGTGTGAAAAGATTTTCAATCGCTCTACCGACTGAGCTATGTGGCCTGAATTAATTCGGCGTATTATAGAGATGCCCCAAGGCGCTGTCAAACCTTTATTTTAAAATTATCGGTGTTGTTTCGATTATTTGGGTTTTCGGCTGAAACGGCTTGCGGTTTGGGCATTTTTTCAGGCATCGAGTTGCACGAATTGATGGCGGTTGATGGCCAATTTTTTGAGGCGCGATGTCAGGGTGGTGGGTTTCATTTTCAACAATTTGGCGGCGCCGTCATCACCGAACACTTTTCCGTTACAGCACTTCAGGGCTTTGATGATGTTCTGTTTTTCCAGTTCCAATAATTCGTCACGGGTTTGAATGACAATCGGGGCGCCGTCGGAATCGTTCGGAGTGTTGGTCGCGGTGTCGTTCAAGCGCGGTAGGTTGAGTTCCAGTTTCTGGTCGTGACTGAGAATGACGGCGCGTTCAATGACGTTGACCAATTCGCGAATATTGCCAGGCCAGGCGTAACCTTGCATTTTCTGGATGTGCCCCAGTGTTAGCTTGCGTTCCGGTTTGCCGAATTTCTGGCAAGCGATTTTCAAGAAGTGATTGGACAGCAGAGGAATGTCTTCAATCCGGTCGCGCAACGGAATCGATTCGATGGGGAATACATTGAGCCGGAAATAGAGGTCTTCGCGGAACGTCTGGTCTTGAACCGCCTGTTTTAAATCCCGGTTGGTGGCGGCGATGATGCGAACGTCCACGGAGCGAGTTTTGGAATCGCCGACGCGCTCGAATTGCTGTTCTTGCAATACGCGCAACAATTTACTTTGCAGTTCCATCGGGATTTCCCCGACTTCGTCGAGAAACAGTGAACCGCCGTCGGCCAATTCGAAGCGCCCGGCGCGGTCGTTGACGGCACCGGTGAAGGCACCTTTGATGTGGCCGAAAAATTCGCTTTCAAACAGTTCCCGTGGAATGGAAGCGCAATTGACGCGAATCAGCGGACGGTTTTTGCGGCCGCTGGCTTCGTGGATGGCGCGGGCAATCAGTTCCTTGCCGGTACCGGATTCGCCGCTAATCAGGACGTTGGCGTTGGTGGGGGCGACCAGGTCGATTTGCTGGATGATTTTGTGGATGGCGGCGCTTTGGCCGACGATTTCTTTGTAGTTGTGTTCGGCGCGGTACTCTTCCTGTAAATAGGCATTTTCCATTTCCAGGCGCTTTTTCAGGGTTTGCACTTCGTTGAGTGCGGCGTGCAGCTTTTCTTCCGCCAGTTTGCGTTCGCTGATGTCGCGGAAAATCACCACCGCGCCGACCAGGCGGCCATTGTCGATAATCGGCGTACTGGTGTATTCCACCGGAATGGGTTTACCGTCCTTGCGCCAGAAGAATTCGTTTTCGATATGACGCACTTCGCCGTCGCGAAAAGCGGCGTAGATGTGGCAATCCTGACCTTCGTACTGGCTGCCGTCGCTGTGGCTGTGGTGAATCATGGCGTGCATGTTCTTGCCGTTCAGTTCGCTGGCCTTCCAGCCGAGAATGCGCTCGGCGGCCGGGTTGACGAAAGTGGTGTCGCCTTTGGCGTCGACGCCGTAAATGCCTTCCCCGGCGGCTTGTAAAATCAGTTGGTTTTCGCGTTCAAATTCCCGGAAGACATTTTCGATGGTCTTCCATTGCTCCAGGCCTTCACGGTGCAGTTTGTTGGCTTCGGAAAGCTGTTGCTGTTCGCGTTTTTTCTTGCGCAGAATCAAGCTGATGGTGACCGGCGAGTTGTGTCGAATCAGAACGGCGGTGGTTTCCAGGTCCAGGCAGTCTCTCCCGTTGATCAGCAGTTGCAGTTCATCGCTCCAGGCCTGGCCGTTTTCGAGGGTTTCTTCGGTAAAGACCACCAGTTTGGCCAGGCTGGGACGAAACAGTTCGGAAACCGAGGTTTTTTGCAGGGATTGGAAGCTTTGAGCCAATAATTCGGTCGCGGCGCGATTGCTGTGCAGGACACGATTGTTGATGGGGTCAATCAACAGCATGGCATCCGGGCTTTGATGAAACAGGGTCTGGTATAAAAACGGCGAAATCATGGATTCAGCAGTCCAATTGGGTTTGATAAGGGCTTATAAACAATAAACAGACCAAAGTACGAAATATCGTATTTAAGGGTATGAAATCTCGTAATTGAACGAAATTTAATCGCATTTTTTTGTTAGGGAAATGGTGCTAAAAATCTGTTAAAACAACTGGTTATTTCAGTTTTGTGTGAATGGCATGACCGATGCTGTAATAGCGGTAACGTTTCTGGGTCATCTGGGCGACGTTTGTCGGATGCACTAATAAAGAACATTCTTCAACTCAAAATCGTGCGAGGTATTTTGTATGTCATTTAAAAGCTTGAGTGATCCGTTTAACCCGAATAAAAGTTTATTGCATAAGTCCGATTGCGACTGCCCGGTCTGTCAGACGGAAAAGTCTGGTTCGTATCTGTCCGATTACGAAAAACAGGAGATGATCGAACGCCGAGTCGATGAGGAATATGGTGCCAGCACGTCTCACAGTGGCCATGTCGAAGCGCAAGATCCGGCCTTGACGTCGTCCGAAGACATTATCGACCGAGCGGTAGAAAGTGCCGTAGTGCGTGAAGTGTTCGGCCACAACGAATTCAGCCGTCGCTCGTTTTTGAGCATGATCGGCGCCGGTACCGCCGCCGCGGCCTTGAGTTCGGTTTTCCCGATGGAAGAAGCCAAAGCCGCCATGAAAGAAACCATGGGGCTGGGCAAGTTGGAGAAGAAAAAACTCAATATCGGTTTCGTGCCGATTACCTGTGCGACGCCGATTATCATGGCGCATCCGATGGGATTCTATGAGCGTTACGGCTTGGATGTGGATGTCATTAAAACCGCCGGTTGGGCGGTGGCGCGTGACAAGTCTCTGGCCGGGGAATACGACGCTTCCCACATGCTGACGCCGATGCCGTTGGCGATGTCGATGGGGGCCGGTTCAACCGCCAAACCGTTCCTGATGCCGACGGTCGAAAACATCAACGGTCAAGCCATCGTGCTGCACAACGACCACAAAGACAAGCGTGACCCGAAACAGTGGAAAGGGTTCAAATTCGGGGTACCGTTTGAATACTCCATGCATAACTTCCTGCTGCGTTATTACGTGGCCGAATTCGGGTTGGACCCGGATAAAGACATTCAAATCCGTGTGGTGCCACCACCGGAAATGGTGGCGAACCTGCGTGCCGGTAACCTAGACGGTTATTTGTCGCCGGATCCGTTCAACCAGCGTGCGGTTTGGGAGAAAGTCGGCTTTATCCACATGTTGACCAAAGACATTTGGGAAGGGCATCCATGCTGTGCTTTCGCGTGCAGTAAGGAATTCGCAATGGAGAATCCGAATACATACGGCGCTTTGCTGCGCTCCATTGTCGATGCCACCGAGTATTCCGCCAAACCGGAAAACCGTAAGGAAATCGCCGAGGCCATTTCGCCGAAAAACTACCTCAACCAACCGGTGCCGGTGGTGAATCAGGTCTTGACCGGGCGTTATGCCGACGGCCTGGGATCCGTCATGGACGTGCCGGATCGTATCGACTTCGACCCCTTCCCATGGCATTCGATGGGGGTCTGGATTCTGACGCAAATGAAGCGTTGGGGCTACGTCAAAGGCGACATCGATTACAAGAAAATCGCCGAAGAGGTCTATCTGGCGACCGACACCGGTAAGGTCATGAAGGAAATGGGGTATGAGCCGCCAACGGAAACTTATTCCAACTACATGATCATGGGGAAAGAGTTCGACTACAACAGACCTGAAGAGTACATCGAAAGCTTCAAGATCCGTCGAACTTAATTAGAAAGAACAAAGGTGTTTTTATGCTGACTGGATTAAGAGTCAAATCAATACTGTTATCCATCGTGATTTTGGTGGTGTTGCTTGGCATCTGGGAATGGACTAACCAGGCACCAACCGACACCAAGCCACTCACGGAGTACGAACTGCTGATGGGCGGTGCCTCGCAAGAGGCGCGGGTGCCGCCGCCGTCGGAAGTCATTAAGCTGGGCTATGAAGAACTGAGTGACCCGTTCTACGATGCCGGGCCGAATGACAAGGGCATTGGCATTCAGTTGGGGTATTCCATTTACCGGGTGCTGGTCGGCTTCTTTTTTGCGGCCCTTATAGCGATTCCGGTCGGGTTCCTGATCGGGATGTCCCCTTTGATGTACAACGCCTTGAATCCGTTTATTCAAGTTCTTCGACCGATTTCGCCGCTGGCGTGGATGCCTCTGGCGTTGTTTGTGATTAAGGATTCCGAAATCTCGGCGATTTTCGTGATTTTCATTTGTTCCATCTGGCCGATGTTGCTGAACACCGCCTTCGGTGTCGCCAATGTCCGTAAAGACTGGGTAAATGTCGCGAAAACGCATGAACTGAGTCCGCTGAAAACCGCCTGGTTGGTGATTTTGCCGGCCGCCGCGCCGACGATTCTGACGGGGATGCGTATTTCCATCGGGATTGCCTGGTTGGTGATCGTGGCCGCGGAAATGTTGGTCGGTGGGACCGGTATCGGTTACTACGTCTGGAACGAGTGGAATAACCTGGATTTATCCAGCGTGATTTTCTCGATTCTGATGATTGGCGTGGTCGGTATGGTGCTGGATATGATTCTGGCCTATGCCGGACGCTGGATTTCATACCGGGAATAGGAGGACTTAATGGGACATTTTTTAGAAGTACAAGGGTTAAAGAAAAGTTATCCCGGTGAAGGAAAAGCGCCGGATGCGGTGATTTTCGATCACGTCAATTTCAATATTGAAAAGGGTGAGTTCGTTTGCGTCATCGGTCACTCCGGTTGCGGTAAATCGACCATTTTGAACATCCTCGCCGGTCTGGACGAGGCGAGTGACGGTTTTGTGTTCATGAACGGGCGCGAAGTGGCCGGGCCAAGTTTGGACCGCGGCGTTGTGTTTCAGAACTATAGTCTATTGCCGTGGCGCACCGCGCTTCAAAACATTATGTTTGGGGTGCAGGCACGCTGGAAAGACTGGTCGAAAGACAAGGTTGCCGAACACAGTCGTAAATATTTGGAGCTGGTCGGTTTGAAAGGGGCGGAAAACCGTAAACCGGCGGAGTTATCCGGCGGGATGCGTCAGCGGGTCAGTATTGCTCGCGCCTTCGCCACTCAGCCGCAGTTACTGTTGTTGGATGAACCTTTTGGGGCGTTGGATGCTCTGACGCGTGGCGTGATTCAGGAAGAGCTGATCAAGATTTGGAGTGAATCCAAACAGACGGTGTTCATGATTACGCACGACGTGGACGAGGCCATTTTATTGTCGGACCGCATTCTGTTGATGTCGAACGGGCCGAAAGCTCGAGTGGCCGAATCGGTCGAAGTGACGATTCCGCGGCCGCGGAACCGCACCGACATTATCCATCACGACGATTACTATACGATTCGTAACCACCTGGTCGACTTTCTGGTCAACCGTTCCAAGGAACTGTCCGGCGAGAAGGTCGATGCGTCCGAACAGGATCAGCCGACGGTGGTGAATTTAGCCAGTTAAAAGAGGAGAAAACTGATGATGACAAAAATCGAAATGACCGAGGCCATTATTCTGGCCAAAAGCGAAAAAGGGGCTTCCTGGGGCAGTATTGCGGAAGCCGCCGGTTTGAGTGAAGTGTTTGTTACGTCCGCCTGTTTGGGGATGAACAGCTTGAAACCGGACGTTGCGGACAAGGTAGCCGCTTATCTGGGATTGGACGCCAGTGTGTCGGCGGCTTTGCAAGCGTTTCCAATGAAAACCTGGGAAAAGGCGGTGCCGACCGATCCATTGATTTATCGTTTGTATGAAATCGTGGGCGTTTACGGGCCGACTATGAAAGAGTTGATTCACGAAAAATTCGGTGACGGCATCATGAGCGCCATCGACTTTTCCATGGACATCGATAAGGAAGTGAACCCGGCCGGTGATCGCGTGGTGATTACCATGAACGGGAAGTTCTTGCCATATAAGGCTTGGTAAGTTTCGTTTTTACTGTTTGTTTATTCTTTCCATTATAAAAAAGCCCGGAATATCCGGGCTTTTTTCGTTGGCACCAATGTTTTTACAGTTTGATGGCGTTCATGGTTTTTTGCAGTTCTTGCGCTTTGCCGGTCATGGTTGCACTGAGCTGCGCTGACTGGTCGGACAGTGCCGCGTTTTCCTGCGTGAATTGGTCCAATTGCGACACCGCTTGATTAACCTGTTCGACACTGCTCATTTCTTGGTCGGCCGCGGCACTGATTTCGGTGACGATGGTCGCCAACTCGTCAATGGTTTGGTTGATTTCGTTTAACGATTGCGCGGATTGTTCCGAGAGCTGTTGTCCGCGGTTAACCGAGGCCAGGTTTTTCTCCACCAGTTCTTTAATGTCATTGGACGATTGGGAGGCGCGTAACGCCAAAGAACGCACTTCACCCGCCACCACGGCAAAGCCGCGGCCATGCTCACCGGCACGGGCCGATTCCACTGAAGCGTTCAAAGCCAGCAGATTGGTTTGGAAGGATATACCGTCGATGATTTGCACAATGTCGGCGATTTTCTGGCTGGCCGCACTGATTTCATTCATCGCTTCCTGGCTTTGATTGGCAATGTCACTGCCTTGTGCCACGTGTGATTTCACCTGGTTCCCCAGTTGCATCGCGGTTTTGGATTCTTGCGCCGTGTTGCGGATGGTGTGGGTGAGTTCTTCCATGCTTGAAGCGGTTTCTTCCAAGGAAGCCGCTTGCTGTTGGGTGCGGGCATTCAGGTTCTGGTTGTCTTGGCCGAGCGCTTGCATATTATCGACCACCGAGTCGGCGGTTTCGGCGGTTTGAATCAGTATCCGGTGGAGGTTGTCCATCGCCTGGTTGATGCCTTGTTTTAGGCTCTCCAGGTCGCCACTGTACTGGTTTTGAATCTGCTGGGTTAAGTCGCCTTGTGAGAAAGCGTTCATGCTTCGGTTGATGTCGCTGAAAGCCTTGTCCAAAGCGGAGACCGAATCGTTGACTGTGGCTTTCAGTGCTTCTAAATCGCCCGGCAGGGTTTGGTCGACACGATACGAAAATTGCCCATTGGCCATAAAGAACATCACGCGAGTGACTTCGGCCAGCGCGCTTTTCAATGTCATCATCGCTTGAACGCTGTTTTGCACGATTTTTTGATGCTGCGGCATCAGATTGTCGGACAGGGCGTCTAGGTGCTGAGACAAGGAAATGTCGATCCCCACCACCCCGACGACGGTGCCGTTATCGATGATCGGTGTGACCACACTGGTGATGAGGAATTCGTCGTCGCCGACCGGGTACATATAGGGCTCGACAATTTGCGGCTGGCGTGTCTGCAAGGGTTGCAGGTAAAAATCGCCCAGGCCTGAGACTTCGTAATCCACCAGCGGTTCCAACGCCATCTGGTCGCCGGAACGCCCCCAAAACGGCATAAAGCGTCCGGTGGCATCGTGCCAGTCCTTGGATTGAAATTTTGTGTCCTGGCCGTCGTAGGCATTCGGCTCCCAGCCGCTCCAGCAAGCCAGAAACGTCGGGTTGTCTTTCAGGTGTTCCTGAATGCGGTTCAAGGCGGTTTCGCGGTCGGCGCCTTGTTTGTGCAAGGCCAGCAAGTCGTCCGCCATCTTTGCCACCACGGTTTGGGCGGTTTGGATATCTTTTTCCGCTTTTGCCAACGTCAATTGCCCGCCAAAGTCGGCGGATTGGATCGCTTCAATGACGTCGCTCATGACCTGGTCGGCGCGTTGGTTTTGTCGGGTCAGGTCATTCAGTTCGGTGACAACCTTTTCCGGCAAGCCCTGTTCAGCGAGAGTGTCGGTTTGACCCGTCTTGAAAGCTTCCAGCAAGACTTCGTAATCCTGATTGGAACTCGGCACTTCGACGAGCGCGCGTAGCTGGTTCTGCAAACCGCTGGGAAGGTCCGCGGAGGCCTCCCGATCTTTCAGTAAATCAGCGATAAAAGCTTGTTGGTGCGACAGGAGTTTTTGATAAAAGATGGCGACCGACACCAGTCCGACGGCCAAGGCTGCCGGTACCAGTCCCCAGGGGCTGAGGTCAGGATTATTGACATACAAGGCCGATATCAAGGCTCCGAGTAGAAGGTTGATGAAGACGATTCCAACAAACGTTATGCGCATTTCAGTTCCTAATAAAAATGTTAGACAGATTTCAAGAAAGTTCCTATGGGTTAAAACAAGTTCTTTGTAGTATAAAAGCAATTTTTGTTCTGATTAGGAAAAACAGTTAAAAATAAAAGAGATAGTGATGTTATCAAGCAAAATGGATTTTTATTTGTTACAGGGTTGCACCAATTTTGGGTGAACGAATGATGGACGAAAACGGCCAGGCCTGGTCATTTTTCGGAGATGAATTGGTCGGTTTTTGAGGGTGTTTTTAGAAAAAAAGATGCGAAATTTTCTGAATGAGGCCTTAAAAGCGCCCTTAAGATTAGAATACTCTTATATAAGAATATTATTAAATTAAGTTATCTTATGGTGATAAAAAATTAATATTTATTAGTTATATCAATTGGTTAGTTGGTTTTTTTTGAAGCTAGAAAACCTATTAAAAAACGCTTATCTTTCTATTAAAAGTTTTGCTTATGAAAAGTTATTAATTTTATTGCATGGTAAAAGTCCTTACGTTTAAATGGAAAAACGCCGAAATCGGCAGCACTCTAAATTTGACAAAAAATCAAGGAAGATAAATATGTTAGTAAAAACCAATACGTCAAAATCTACGATTGAACAATCATTGAATAAAAAGCTCAAAAAACAAAAAGGCGCTACCATGATTGAATATGCCGTTGTTGTGGCGGCTGTGGCCGGCATCGCGGCCCTAGTCTTTCAAGCTGATACTTCTACAGGCATGGGTAAGGCGGTTAATGATATTGTCACTGAAGCGGCAACACAGGCTAAAAATTCAATGGGCGGCGGCGACTAAGCGGCTTGCATGAAACCGCTTAAATTTCAAAAAGGGGCTTTGATGATTGAGGCGGCTTATCTGCTGCCTTTTATGATGATTGCGTTGTTGGCCGTGGTGGATTTGATCGGCTATGTGGCTGATCGACTGTCGGCCAATGATGTCATGGCCGATGCCTATCAGTTGATGATGAATCAGGCCAATGCGCAGGCGATTGACCCTGATCTCACATTGAATACGGTGACATGCCAAGCTCACAAAGTCGAACTGAATTCAGGTGGGGCCGAAACCTTCATTAAGGATGGCTTTACCGGGCTGTTTGACGGCTTGGATAAAAGCGCTGTGAATGTGGATATTCAAAAGCAACCGGGCGAGTCGCCCTCAACCTATATCTTCAAAGCCCAATTTCCCTCGCAAACGTTATTCCTGCCGGAGGCGTTCGCTCAGAGCTTTCCAGTGAAAGCCAAACTGATTATCAGTTTTGATTTGAGCTGCTAAAAGACATTTGTCTGTCTGATTGAATCGGTTTGAGATTCAAGCGGAGGTCTTTTGGTGCAATACAGAGATTCTAACCATTATGAAAATGCAACGAAGCGATTTCGTGCTGTACGGAACCTCGCTTTTGGCGGCCGTATTGGCGATTGGCCTGGTGTACGGTTACGTTGAAAGCCGGGTTTCGGAAGCGAAATCTCAAGCCAAAGTCAAAACCATTACCGTGGTTGAAAAGCCGGATATGCGCTCGGTCGTCGTGGCGAATCGGGAGCTGTATCGCGGTGAAAAAATCGAAGCCGACGACATTAAAGTGCTGATGGTGCCGACAGAAGGTTTGTTGGTGAATGGCGTGGTCACGCAACCGGAAAATGTGGTCGGACGCGTGGCCAAACAGCACATTTATGTGGGCGAATGGCTTTTGGATCAAAAGGTCGGGTTGGAAGGCCAGTCCGATAAAAGTGTGGAAGCCATTCTGGAGCCGGGACGACGTGCGATACGCTTGCCGGTTTCCGCGGAAAGCGGTCTGCTGGGAATGTTGAACCCCGGCGATCACGTGGATGTCATCAGTGTGTTTGAAAGCGCGGACGGCAAGCGCATGATCAGTCGAACCATTTTGCAAAACATTGAGGTGCTGTCAATTGGGCAAACCAACCGAATGGGGTATCTCAAAGAAGAGCAAGCTCAAAAAGAGCAAAAAAATCATCAAGGTGAGGCATTTGTCAAAGAATCGATGGTGGCCCTGAATGTGGATACGCTCCAAGCGGAACAATTGACGCTCGCCATGAATGTCGGTGCGGTGCATCTCGCTTTGCGGGGCGCGGCAGACGTTAAATTGGTGGAAACCGACGGCGTCAATGTCAAAGTCATCGAGCGCAGTCGTCAGCGTCCGCCTAAGTTTAAACCGAAATCACGCCGTGAAGTCATCCAAATTATGCAGGGTGATCAGGTGCAAGAGGTAATTACACAATGAAACCGAGAAGCGACTATGGCTTTTTGAAGACAGGCGTTTTAGCGGCTTGTTTGGGGATGATGATTTTTCCATCCCAGTCCCAATCTGCAGCCTTGGCTAAGACCTATGATTTAACCGAAACCGACAGTCAGATTATCAAATTTGATAAGAGTTTGAAACGCGCGTTGATTGCCAACCCGGATTTGGCCACCGTTAAGGTGCTTAGCAAAAATGAGTTGCTGATTACCGGACGAGGGGCTGGGCGAACGCAATTAATTGTCACCTATCGGGATACGCCGAAAGTAGACCATAAGGTGGTCTTGAATGTGGCCCCGGATCAATCGCGTCGAGAAGAAATTGAATCCACTTTGACGGGGTTGCTAAAAGATTTGAACCCGGAAGGCGGGGTGCGTTTTCAACTGAAAAATGTCTGGTTGCAACCGGAAACCGCCGTGCGCCGTCAGGTGGATGAAATCGGCACTCAGTTGGACGAGGATGCCTCGGCACCGAATATGCGCCGTCAGGATCAAGAAGTGCTGCAAGCGGCACAAACCGCAGGCAGTTTCGGTGCCCAGCCGTTGGCCGGAAATTATATGGTGCTGTTAAGTGGTGAAGTGCCGAATGACGCACAACGAAGCCGTATTCAATCGGTGGTGTCGGCCTTGGGGTTGAGTGTGGTGAATATGATTAAGGTCACGGGGCCGCAGCAGATTAAGTTGTCGGTGCGTGTGGCTGAAGTGGTGAAGGGCAACCCCTTCCGCAGTGGCGTGGCCATGCGCAGTAAAAAAGATACGTTTGGCTTATTTCCACCCGGTAACCTGGGAACGAATGCCAACTTTCTTCTGAATGTGGATAAGGTGGCTTCCGGCACGCCCGCCAGTTTGGCCTTTCCATTTTCGGATGGTTTTCAAATTGGGATCAACCCACGTAACGGGAATATTTTCGGAGTTTTATCCCTTTTGGAAGGCAATAACCTGGCGCGCGTTCTGGCCAAGCCGGAGCTGATTGTGCAATCGGGTGAAACGGCCGATTTCCTGGTCGGTGGTGAAGTGCCGATTCCGGTGTCCCAAAACGAAAACACCATCACGGTGGAGTATAAAGAGTTTGGGGTGCGGCTACGTTTCAGTCCGGTGATTACCGAGTCTGGCCTGATTCAAATGACGGTGGCACCGGAAGTGAGCAATATCGATGAAAGTGCCGGCTCGCAAAATGGTTCCATTATTGTCCCCGGTTTTCGATCGCGCCGTGCTTCCACAACCATTACGCTGGCGGACGGTCAAAGCTTTGTCATTGGGGGCTTAATTCAAGACAACTTGCGCACGTCCATTAATAAGATTCCGTTATTGGGCGATATTCCGATTCTGGGCGCTTTGTTCCGTTCAACAAGTTACGACAAAGATCAGACGGAGTTGGCGATACTGGTGACACCGGAGTTTGTTCAGCCGATTGAGAAAGGTCAAAAGGTGTCGTTACCGGGCGAGCGTTTAACCCGCCCAAGCGCCACTGACGGTTTCTTTATGGGCAAAGTGGCTGACTTGTTGCCGGAAGGTGAAAGCGCTTTACCGGAATTGGATGTGAAAGTTGGATTGGAGAAGCCCTAATGACAAATTCAATAACAACACACGGCATTGCGCAAAACCAAGCCATTTACATTGGGTCTGATGAGGATATTTTGGAGGCGGTTAAGGTCTCGATTGCCTCGAAATATTCATTGGAGGCGGTCAGCGAAGTGCCGCATGTGTGGCCGGAAGATGTCAGTTTGGCGTTATTGGAATTTGATGGTGATGTGGACGTGGCTTTGGAGCGTATTAATAGCGTATTGACTCTCGGTAAAGGGGTGTCGCTTTATGTGCTGTTAAAGCGTAAAAATGTGGACTTTATCATTGAGGCAAACCACCAGGGCGTGCAAGGGTTTATCGAGTGCCCCGGTGAAGTGTTGCATATTCTGTCCATTCTGCATATGCAGGATCGACGTCGGCAGGGAAAAAACGGCAATGTATCGTCTTTTTTCAGTTTAAAAGGTGGCGTGGGCTGTACGGCACTCGCCACCAATCTGGCGTCGCACTTGACAGAGTTGACTGATGGCCGAACCGTCCTGGTGGACTTGAATATGCCGTTGGGGGATACGTCTTTGTATTTGAATATGGAAAATCAACGTCTCTATTCTTTGACGGACTTTGTCTATAACCTGAATCGTTTTGATGAAAATCTGATTTATAAATCCTTATCCCGTCATGAATCCGGGTTATATGTGTTGTCGTTACCGTCGGAAGTCAGTGAGTTGGATAATCTGAATGGTGAATTAATCAAGACCATCATTCATTCTTTGCGACGCTATTACGACCATGTGGTCATTGATTGCGCCAGTGATTTGTCGGATTTGACACTGAGTTGTTTGGATGAGTCCGATAATATCGTATTGGTTGCAGAGCCGTCACTGTCCTCTTTCCGCGCCGTAAACACCGCCATTAAACTCACTCAGACACTGGGTTATTTAAAAGACTCTTTAAAATTGGTTTTGAACCGGAGTGCCAGCCAGCAGGACGAAATGTTGGAGGAAATGGTTAAAGATATGGATGTGGATACGGTGGTGCGCGTATCCAACGATTATCGCGCTTTTAATGATTCGTTGAAAGAAGGGCGTTTACTTAAGGATTCTCACGCGGATTCGATAGCCAATTTTCAACTGCACAGCTTGGCTAACCTATTACATAATGGTGCGTCTTTACCTGAAATGGAAGCTCAGGCCGAAAATGTCAAACGGTCAAAGCAAAACCGTTGGTGGCCAGTATTGAAACAGCGCATGTTCAAACGAATGGGTGAGCCGAAAACAAACGGTAGCTTAAATGAAAAGTCAGTGGTGTCGTAAATGGGAATTCGAGAGCGTTTACACCAAGCTGAGCAGCACCGGAAGTTGCAGAATGAATTGGCCACCAAGGAATCGTTACCGAAAGTGCGGCCAAGTGGATTGAAAAAAGACACAGACCTTAAACAAAGCAATAGCTTTCAGGAAATTAAACATCGTTGCCAGAAAAAAGCCACCGAAGACGATGCTTTTTATCAGGCGGATAGCCAGGAGACTCGTCAGGAATTGCGCCCGCGTTTGGAAGAGTTGGTGCGTGAAGTGGCGGCGGATATGGGGTATCCCTTATCGGATGTCGAAGTGCGCCAGCTCGGTGTGGAATTGCTGGATGAAATCTATGGTTTGGGGCCAATTGAACCCTTATTGGCGGATAGCTCTGTTTCGGATATTTTAATAAACGGCTATAACCAGATTTATGTGGAACGAAACGGACAGCTGGAACTCACGGATGTGCGTTTTATCAGTGAAGAGCATTTGCGCAACAAGGTGGATCGGATGCTTTATACCACCGGTCGACGTGTGGATGAATCCTCGCCGTTAGTGGATGCCCGTCTACCGGATGGCTCACGTATTAATATCATTATCCCGCCTTTGGCGGTGGACGGCATTAGCGTGTCGATTCGACGTTTCCCCGAAAAGCATTTGCGTGCTAAAGACATGATTGCGTTTGGCGCCATGACGGAGCAGATGTTTCTGTTTTTGGATTATGCCGTTAAAGCGGGTTTGAATGTTTTGGTGTGTGGCGGAACGGGCTCGGGTAAAACCACCACCTTGAATATGCTCTCGGGGTTGATTCCGGAAAATGAACGCACCGTGACCATTGAGGACAGTGCCGAATTGCGTATGCAGCAGTCGCATGTGGTGCGTTTGGAAACGCGTCCACCGAATGCCGAAGGCGCCGGGGAAGTAACACAACGCGAATTGTTGAAAAATGCGCTGCGAATGCGGCCAGACCGGATTGTTCTGGGGGAAGTGCGTGGCGGCGAAGTGCTGGACATGCTTCAGGCGATGAACACCGGGCATGATGGTTCGTTGGCAACCTTGCACGCAAACAGTCCGAGGGACAGCATTGCACGTTTAGAGCTGATGATTAACCTCAGTGGGGTCGATATTCCGGCGCAGTCGATTCGAAAACAGATTGCCAGTGCCATTGATTTGATTATTTATGTTAATCGCGGTAAGGACGGTAAGCGGCGAATGGAATCCGTGACCGAAGTGGTCGGAGTGGAAGAGGATAATGTCGTTCTGCAGGATATTTTTGTCTTTGAAAACCAAATCGATAAAGGAACGAATCAAATCAAAGGCGCTTTCCGTGCCACAGGGTTGCGTCCAGGGTGCGGTAAGAAATGTGAGGCCATGGGCTTGGCTTTACCGGCGGAATGGTTTGAATTCCGTCAAGAGGTGGTGGCATGAGCTGGGGGTTTGTCGGCGTTGCGCTGGTGTTGATGTTGCCGTTTATTTTATTTGTGGTGGCGAAACAGACGGAGCGTCGCCAGGAACATCAACAGGCGCTTAATCGACTTAAGTTTCGGGTTGGATTTGAATTGGCGACCAAAGAGGAACAGAACCTTCCTTGGTGGCAGGCTTCCGACAATGGTTTGTGGCTTTGGTTAAAAAGCCAATTTAAAAAGGCCGGGTTGACGGATCGAAAAGCGTTTATCAGTTTAGTGGCGTTGCAGTTTGTCTTGCTATTTGTCAGTGCCTTTTTCCTGGCGACGCAATATTCGGTGTTAAATGAAAAAACGTTGTTTGTTCTTTTGCTATTGCCGTTTCTGCCGGGAATTTATCTCTTGTTAAAAATACGTCAGCGTCAAAAGCAATTGCGGAGCGACTTCCCTGAAATGTTGGATAACACCGTTCGGGCTTTGCAATCGGGTTACAGCATCGACGGGGCTTTAGCGTCGGTGGCTGAAGACATGAAAGGCCCGTTGGCGGACGAGTTTCAAGAAGTCAACAAGCAACTGCAGTTAGGCATCAGTATGCGGGATATTCTGCGAGAGTTTCAATCTCGTGTGGCCTTGCAGGAAGCGCAGTTTTTTGTGATTACGTTGATTATTCAGCGGGAAACGGGTGGGCAGCTGTCGGCGATTTTGACCGAGTTGTCACGTCTGATGCGCCGGCGGGAGCAATTTCAGGCCAAGCTGAAAACCATGACGGCCGAGTCGCGCTTTACCGCTTGGTTTATCGGTGGCGCTCCGGTCGCATACATTCTTTATAAATATTTGTTTGATCCTGAATCCATGACGTTTTTTTTGCAGGATTCCTTGGGGATTAAATTATTTATTTTGTCGCTGGCGTTGATTGGCACAGGCACCTTGATTTTAAAGCAGATGCTGACCATGAGGTTTTAACGGATGAATTTAGCGATATTGCTGATTTTGGTCGCCACCTTGACGTTTATCGTGACGTTGATGGTGGTGCGTCATTTGTTGCGCGCTCAGAACAGGCAGTTGGCGGTGGAGCACTTAAAGGTACGTGTTGGGCTGATGCAAGTGTTTAAAACGCGCAAAGAAGACGGCTATCAAGGGTGTGGTTGGTGTGCGTTGGGCAGGGCTTTGGGCCCGAAAACGTCGAAAGAAATGGAAGCGGCTCAGCAGCAATTGTCTCGCGCTGGTTTTCGTCAACCCAATGCGTTTGGGGCTTATTTTTTCATTAAATATGCCCTGGTGATTGGGGCGGCTTTGCTGATGGTGGTTTTGTGGAGTTGGTGGGCGATTTCGCCGATTTGGATGCTTGCGGTGCCGGCGGTGATGTTGCTGTTGCCGGAACGGGTGTTGATTTATCTGGGCAATAAACGTTTGGCACGCATTAATATTCAGTTACCGGATTTTTTGGACATGAGCAATATCTGCATGAATGCGGGGTTGAGTTATATGGTGGCGATGAAACGGGTCACTCAGGAATTACGAGAAATTGCGCCCGAAGTGTGCGGCGAGTTTGATTATTTGTTGGACCAAATTCAACTGGGCGTGCCTCGAACCGAAGCATTGCGGCAGTTTGCCGAGCGTAACCCGACCAAGGACATTGAGAGTTTGATTCAAATGTTGATTCAAAATGAAAAACTGGGAAGTTCCATCAGTGAAGCGATTAATGAGTTTTCGCGCCGTATGTATTTGAACCGTGAACAGTTGATGCAGGAAAAAGCCGCGAAAACGTCTGCCAAAATGGCCTTGGTGATTATGCCGTTCTTGATGATTCCGTATTTGATTTTGCTGTTGGCGGAACAAATGGTGCAGTTTGGAAGGAGTTTTTAATGTTAAGAAACACTCGTAACCATTGGACGGGAAGGTTTGTTTTTGTCTTAAGCACCTTTTCGCTATTGGTGCTGCTTTCCGGTTGCAGCAGCTTGGACGTAAATGAACCAACCCGCCTGGATTATGCCAAAAGCGCTCAGGAAGACAAGCCTTTGGCGGAAAACTTGGGGGTCGAAGATGAGTATAAGTTTGCCCTCGATATGGCCAGAATGCAAATCAAGGATGAGCGTTATCAAGCGGCGGAAAACCTGCTGCAAAAAATGCGCAAGTTTCGGCCACAGGATATCGACGTCTATCGTCTGCTAGCGCAAAGTTATGAAGGCCAAAAGAAATATGGACTGGCGTTGTCGGCTTGGAAGCAGGCACAGGGCTTGTCCGGTTTTTCCAGGGATGATGAGGGAGAACTGGCTCGACTGGCGTTAATGAATGATGACTATGCATTGGCGGAAAAAATATACCAATCCTGGCTGGATGATGATGGGGCTTCCAACAGCGAACAAGTCAGTGCGCTGAATAACCTGGGGTTCAGTGCGTTATTGCAAAAACGCTACCCTCAGGCCAAACAGTATTTTCAACAAGCCTTACAAAAAGATCCGCTCAATACCAAAGCGGCCAATAATTTAAACCTGCTCAAAACCGTGGAGGGTGTATGAGACAGCGTCAGAAGTTGCATTCACAAAGAGGCGCGATTTCGATTATCGGAATTGCCATTATGTCCATTGGGTTTACCGGCTTTTATACGGCCTTGGAGTTGGGCAATAAAATGATTATGGATCGTAATTTCGATAATTACGCACAAGCCATCGCACCGGTGGCCCTTCGCACTGAAATGTCTTTAACACGTGAAATGGTGGCCAATGGTCAGGGGGATTTGGTGCGTGAAAAATTATCCGATATGCTCAAGGGTTTGGGGCATCAGGTGGATAGTAATGTGAATTTGACGGTCAAGTTCGGCAATATGGTGCCGCTGGATTCGCCGGTGACTTATACCGATCCTTCCAGCGGTATGGAGTACACTTATCACGAAGAATTCGAGCCGTTGGAACATAATGCGGAGAATCCTAAGTTCGGTTTGGCAGAGGACGAAATGCCGCCGGATTTCAGTGCGGTGAGTATTGAGATTAAAGAAAGCAGTGCTACGTCGCTTTTGCCGTTTTTTCGCCCGACCGGGCGTGCGGTTTACGGTTTATCGGCCAGTGACATTGACTCGCCGGATATGGCCAGTTGTTACTGTGACGCCCGTTACAACGCTTGCTTGGTGGCGGAAGAAACGCAAAGCGTGATGGGCGCACCGAATTCAGGGGATCGGAAACGTTATTGTGAAACCGGGATTGCCCCTTCTGTCGGGGGTGGCATGATGGGGATGTTTTTTGGTGGTGATGCGGAATACTATCAGGCGGATACCGTGCAATTCTCGCCGCAATGGGTGGCGAAGCCTTATGAAGGGATGAATCCGACGGATAAAACCAGCCAGACCTGGCAAGCGGTGTTGGCCGATGAACCCTTAACCATTAACGACGGCGTGAATCCTTTTCCGGAAGCCCATTGGAATGCAGCCGATGCGCAGTGGGTGGCTGGGAATGCTCCGATGCAGTTTACCGGTCGTAAAAAAGTTTCCTCATTTATGATGACTTATCCAAAATATAAGAATCCTTGGGAGTTGGATGGGGATACCTTTTATGTTGGCCGATCCGGCGTATGCGCTTATCCGAATAAAGGCTTTTTTGGCGGTTTTATGAATGTGATACAAGATTTTATGTTTGGTAATACCGATTGTATTCGTTACTCGGCTGACCCGGATTTGAAATACGATTTTGCCTCGCCGATTAAAGGCTTTATGGATGCGATTAATGGTTCCACGGGGGCCAATGAACATTATTACAGCTGCCGAGATTTTTCCGGATTACAGTCCTCCCGAAATGGTTTTTTTCAAGTGATGCGCCGCATTTGGACCTCTCCGCTTTTGGATTGGGAACGTTCCTACCAAGAGACCGATTGTACGGTCAAAAAAATGCACTGGCATGGCTGGTGGGTGTTTGGTGAATGGCGAGAGGCCTAATCGTATTTGTTCCAGAGTTTGAGTACGTTGCTCATGTTTTCGGAATCTGTTTCTGAGACGGATTTCGAACTTTTTCCGATTTTAAAAACACATCTTCTGATATAGTCACTTCATTCTCTTCTTAATGCCTTTGAATTTTAATATAACGGTTTTATGTTGCCTGACTCAGACCCTTTAACCACCTTATTGTCCCAAGTGTCCGAATTGAAACGGAAAGCCCTGCAACCTTTGCCGACGGTGTTTGAAGACAGCAGTCATCAAATTTGGTTTTACGACGACGCTGGACAGCGTGATGTTATTAAGGTTTTGAATTCCGTTACACATGATGCCGGGCCCTTCTGGCAGGGGATGCAAGCGTTATTCTATGTGGATTTACCGCAGCAGATTTCCAGGTTTGAAACCCTGTATCGGATGGTGGCGGACGCGACCGAGTTGCGGATTCCGGCCCTTCGGCAACTGTGGTTAAAACCGTCTGCCGGGCTGTGGGGATTGCGCACGGATTGTTTGCCGGGGCGAGCGGTGACAGCCGAGTCGGTTACTTCGGAAATGGTGGCACAGTTGGCGCGTCATTTGGCGGGGTTGCATCGAGTGTCTTTCGAGGGATTTGGCGACATCACTTGTCCAGAGTTTAATCGGCAAACTCACCAGGCCTGGTCAAACCATTTGAAAACGTGGTTAGAACAACAAGCGACGCCGGAGAAGGGTGTGCCGGCTTCCGAGCGCGACGCTTTGTTGGGTGAATGTGATAAGGTTTTTCAGTCGGATTTCGACGCCGGGCCGTTTGGCATCATTATGCCCGATTTACGGTGGGATCAGTTTTTGCAGCAGGACGGCCGCTTAACCGGTTTGACCGATTTGGATGCGCTGGTGGCCGGGCCGATTGCTTTGGATTGGGTGTTGGTTGAGCTGTTGCTGAACGAAAATCAATTTGATGAATTTTGTAACGAATATCAAAAAGTGGCGGAAATTCCGACGGTTTCAGCCGTTCGAGCGCCTTACCGCGCCGCGTTGTTTCTGATGAATGTCTTTGGGGAATCAAACTACCAGGCCTGGCAGGAACGGCCGGTTTGGCTGGATTGAGCCAAACTGACCGAGTACTTCTTTTTTAAGGTTCGGAGTGCTGACGTTGTGCCCAGTCCTGACGCCATTCCCGATACCCGACAATCGCCAGGCCGAAATACAGCACAAACATCACGATGGTGAAGTAGAAGCCGCTTTGCCAATAAAGCACGATGGCGGCCGAATTGATGACCAACCAGTAGAGCCAGTTTTCCAGCACTTTGCGCGCCATCAGATAGGTGTTCATGACCGAAAACACCATGACCCCCGCATCCAGATACGGAAAGCGTGAATGATCGCCGCTTTCCAGAAAACCGCCCAGCGCGAACGTCAAACTGAACCCCGTCACCAGATACAGCAAGTGGAACCCAAGCGATTTGCGATGCACGGCAATGCCGTTGTCACTTTTTACCGGTTGGCGCCAGAGCCAGAAGCCGTAAATGGCCATCAACAGATAATAGCCGTTCAGCACCGCCTGCAAAGGCAATTGCCCTTGCCAGAACAGCAGGGTGTAGATCAGCGTGCTGAAAAAGGCACAGGGCCAAGCCCAAACCGATTGACGGATGGCAAACAAGATGTAGCCCAAACCGAGTAGCGTGGCGACGATTTCCCAGCCGGATAAGGCCGACATGGACGCCAGAACGCCGTCGGCAAATTGTTCAATCGCCACAGCGTTCAATATCCGCTTCGGAGCGATCCGTGCCGAGCAGTTTCAGCACGAAAACGGTTTTGGGCTGGTCGGCGAGCACGGTTTCAATGTCGTCGGTGAGGGCGGCCATCAAGGTGCGATAATCGCCGAAAATCTGGGTGCTCATCGCATTGCGGGCGATACGAATGTCCGGCCGTTTTTCCAGTGATTCGATGAAGTCGATAATCGGCTGGCAATATTGATCCTGCAATGGGTACATGCTGATGTCGATGGACGCTTGTAATGGCATGAATATCTCCTTAATGCGGCATTGGGTTTGAACGTTTCGCTTTAAACTGGGTCGTTAATAATCGTAAGCGACGGTCACGCCATAGGTTCTGGGTGCGCCCTGTTGAGTGTATAAAGCGGCATCCGTTCTTTTCGGATCGGCATTAAAATAAAACCCTTCCGTGGCATACTTCGTATCGCCCAGGTTTTTGCCCCATACAATGACTGTCCAGTTTTTACGTTGATAGGTCACGGCACTGTTGACTAAGGAGTAAGCTTTGGACTTCTGCGGTTGAGTGCTGGAGAAGTAATAGGCATCTTTCCCTTCGATATTGGCCGACAAGGTCCAGTGATCGGTCAAGTAATATTCGCCGCCGATACTAAAGGTATAGTTGGGCGAACGAGCGGTTTCACGGTCATCTAAAACGAGATCGGGTTGACCTTGTTCCTCATAGGTATAGTCCGTATAGGTACTCTTTAACAACCCTAAAGACCCTAAAAATCTGACGTCATCGACAATCAGCCAATCGACTTGTCCTTCTAATCCGTAATAGGTTGATTTTGGCGCATTCTCGGTATAAAGCATCCAGTTTCCATGGCTATCATAGTAGGACACAGGAATTTGGCGGTCTTGATTTTGCCCGTAGAAAACATTCAAACGGGTGTTGAGGCGGTTATTGAGCATGGATGAGTTGAGGCCCCCTTCCAGGTTCCAAAGTGTCTCGGTATCATAAAGAACCGGTTTGTCACTCGGCAAACGCCCTTCATCATTGACGCCGCCCGCTTTATAACCTCTGGATAAGGTTATAAAGCTGAGATGGTTTGGGGTGATTTGGTAACTGGCACCGAGTTTCCCTCCGTAAAGGACCTCACTGGATTTTTTGCTGAACCCACTGACGGTACCGTCATAATCGTAATGATAGTTTTCAACTCTCAAACCCGCCATCAATATCCATTTATCCGTTAAATGATGGTCTAATTGCCCGTACAGGGATTGGCTGGAGGTTTTGTAATCGTATCCGGAAGGGGTTAAATAGCCGCCGTAATCATAGCCCCCTGTGTAGTCTTCATCTTGTGCCAGATAATAAAAACCGGCCACCCAATCTGTTGTTCCGTTGAAAATACGACCATCTTCAGAGGATAAGAAACGTAAATCTAATGTTTGGTTGTTCCGTTTACGTTCGTTATGATCCGTTTGAGTGACCAGGCTGGGATCGTATCCTGGGTTGGCCCAATCACCGTCATACGAATAAGTGCTTTTGCTATTGATGTGAGTGATGGCCGCGACCATGTCGATGAATGGGTTCACCGCATAATCGGCTTTCAGAGCCACGCCATCCGACTTGAGTGTGTCTTGCCCCGGTTCATCCGAAAGGGTTGTATAGTCATTTGAAAAATTAAACGCGTCATAACCATTATCAACATTGATGTGTAACAATTTCAAATCCAGTGTCAGACGCTCATTGACATTCCATTTCAGGTTCGCTCTGGCGGTCAGTTCATCTCGGTTTTGGGTATTCTTTTTATCCAAATAATCATTTTCCATATACCCATCGGAATTGTATTGGTACACCGCCAAACGCCCCGCTAATTTATCCTTTACGATTGGGCCATTCAGCATCACGCCACCGGCATAGGTATTATGGGAGCCAACTGTGCCTTCCAATCTGGCCGAGGGCTGATAAGAGGCCTCATTGGTTTGTACCTGGATCAAGCCCGCTAATGCGGAAGAGCCAAAACGTGTCCCTTGTGGACCGCGCAATACTTCCACTTGTTTGACATCAAACATTGTGGCGGCGGCGCCCATTTGGCTGTAATCGAAGTCATCGACTAATACTCCAACAGAGGGGTTCACTGGGGTGTAATACTGTTCCGTGATTCCCATGCCGCGAATCTGATAATAGTGCGCGGTGGCGCCACCACTGGAGGCATTCACATTCGGCATTAAACCAATCACATCTTCAATGTTTTGGGCATCGCGCTCTTGCATCTCGACCGGCGTCACCACCGTGACACTGGAGGTACTTTGTTGAATGTCGGCCTCCCGAAAATCGGCTTCGATTTGGACCGGCTTGAGTTTGACGGTTTGGGCCTCGCTGGCGGTTTCCTCGGCCAGAGACGGTGTTGCGTGCCATAAACCGAATGATAAGAATGAGGCCGGAATGACGGCGGATAAAATGGGTTTCAGGTGCATGTTGCTTCCTTTTCAGTTCACCAAAAAGGACAGGTATGCAATTCGGACAGTCGCCTGTGAAGCGGCTAAGATCGAGTGTTGCAGCCTGTTCCTACGCCAGTATTAACTGGATCAGGTTATAAGGGTTCCCTTTCATCAGGATCTCAGGCCTTTCGACCACCCCTCGGCATAAATTCAGAGACGTTAATTGTGTATAAACCACGTCCCTCTAAAAACGTGAGCGCGATTATAAAGCAAAAGCGTCCGGATTTGAATGTTTGATTATTCAAGGCGTTGATATGACATGAATTTCGACCAGGCCTGGCCGAAATTGGGAAACCGTTACGTTACTCGTTTAAATCGACGGGATGTCGTCCGAGTCGTAAGGCAGGCGTTCGTCGCCGTAGATTTCTTCCGAAAAGGATTCGACCCGTTCTTCCGCGATGTCTGTGCGCGCAAATTGCGCGATGTGGAAAAGCGCTTCGCCTTCGTTGACCAATGGCATCACCATTTGGCCGATGACAATGCCGCTGGCATTGGCGTAGACTTCGAATTCCGCTTCACCGAAAGGGTCGGAAATCACACCGAGCAAGGTTTGGTCTTTCTGTACCCGGTCGCCATCCTTGACCAATGCCCGGAAAATACCGCTGTGCGGGGCACGCACCCAATAGCTGGAACGTGCGATGACCGGGCTTTTCGCCGGTTTTTTCGGCACGCGTCCAGGCGCAATCATGCCAAGGTGTTTCATAACGTTCAGCACGCCTTTGACACCGGCACGGATGGCGAACTCGTCGAACCGCAAGGCCTCTCCCGCTTCGTACAGCAGAATGGGGATGTCTTTTTTCACCGCAGAAGCGCGGAGGGAGCCGGGGCGCAAGGTGGCGTTCATCATCAAGGGCGCGCCGAAGGCTTCGGCCATCGCTAGGGTTTCTTCGTTTTCCAGATCGGCGCGAATCTGCGGCAGGTTGGTGCGATTGATGGCGCCGGTGTGCAGGTCGATGCCGTGGCTGCACTGGCCGACGATTTCATTCAGGAACAGGTAAGCCATTCGGCTCGCCAGCGAGCCTTTTGACGACCCCGGAAAGCTGCGGTTGAGATCGCGTCGGTCGGGCAGGTAGCGGCTTTGGTTGATGAAGCCGTGCAGGTTGACGATGGGCACGGCAATGAGCGTGCCTTTCATGCGTTGTAAGGCTTTGACCTTCATCAGGCGGCGAATGATTTCCACACCGTTGAGCTCGTCGCCGTGAATGGCGGCGCAGATGAACAGCGTCGGCCCTTTACGTTTGCCATTGATGACCTGCACCGGCATATTCAGTTCGCCGTGGGTATAAAGTTTGCCCACTTGCAAATCGACGGTTTTACGCTCGCCGGGTTTGATGGTTTCCGAACCGATGGTGATGGCGTGATTGGCCGGTTTTTTCATAGCGGTTTTCCTGTGGCGACGACCATCTAACCCTTACCGCGGGTTTTGGTGCGATGCGGCTTGGCGTTTTTTTCGATGAATTCGATGATTTGGCCCGCCACGTTTTTACCGGTGGCATATTCAATGCCTTCAATGCCAGGGGAGGAGTTGACTTCCATCACCACCGGCCCGTGATTGGAGCGCAGTAAATCGACCCCGCAGACATTCAACCCCATGATTTTCGCCGCGCGTACCGCCGT
Source organism: Thiomicrospira sp. S5 (assembly GCF_003991075.1). Classification (NCBI taxonomy): domain Bacteria; kingdom Pseudomonadati; phylum Pseudomonadota; class Gammaproteobacteria; order Thiotrichales; family Piscirickettsiaceae; genus Thiomicrospira; species Thiomicrospira sp. S5. The sequence goes on from NZ_CP014470.1 coordinate 366,075, forward strand.
GGCGCGTTCTTCGGGGGTGATGCGGACCAGCGAAGCGCTGCCGCCCTGGTGCAGGTTGGAACGGAATTCACCTTCCTTGGCCTGACGCTTCATAGCCGCAACCACTTTGCCGCCGATGACAAAACAACGCAAGTCCGCCCCACGGGCTTCTTTGATAAATTCCTGCACCAGAATGTTGGCCTTCAAGCCATTGAAGGCCTGGATGACCGATTCGGCCGCCGAGTGGGTTTCGGCCAACACCACGCCGACGCCTTGCGTGCCTTCCAGCAGCTTGATGACCACCGGCGCGCCGCCAACGGTTTCCAGCAGGTCGTTGACATCATCCGGCGAGTGGGCAAAGCCGGTCACCGGCAGGCCGACACCACGGCGGGATAACAGTTGCAAACTGCGCAGTTTATCGCGCGAACGGGAAATGGCGACCGATTCGTTCAAAGGATAAACGCCCATCATTTCGAACTGACGCAAAACCGCAGTGCCATAGAAGGTAATGGAGGCGCCGATGCGAGGAATGATGGCGTCGAACCCTTCCAGTATTTCGCCTTTGTAATGGATTTGCGGGTGGTTTGCCGAGATGTTCATATAGCAGCGTAGTGCGTCGATGACACGTACTTCGTGTCCGCGCTCCTCGGCCGCTTCAATCAATCGGCGAGTGGAATAAAGGTGTGCGTTTCGCGATAAAATAGCGATTTTCATAAGCGAATCTTTCCGTTGTATTGTGTTGCGGGTGCGGCGTTGTTAACGGGTTTTGAGCTGGGTAGGTGCCGTTTGAGCGTCCGTTGGATGGCTCGATGTTTGGTTTGATATGTCGACACCCTTTAAGTGGAATTCTATGTCAATTTACGGGGAATTCATACTCTTTTTTCATGGCGTTGCAACACCTTGTTATGACAGGCGAAAACCATGATTGGCGCTTTCGTTTCGAGCGTTTTTAAGGTATAAAGAGAGCGGCGTCGGCTAAGCCCCTTTGAGCGTTTTGAAACCGGCCAACCTTTTTAAACCGCATGACGAAAAGAAAATGACTCCATGACCACCAGCGACGAAACCCTCTCCCGTTCCGAAGAAAGATTGCTTGAACTGCAAACCCTATTGAGCGAAGGCGACCAGGAAAAAGTCTGCGAGTTCTTCGCAGAACAGAACGACACCGAAATTGCCCATTTGTTGGAGTCCTTCCCGGCCAGCGCTCGCGAACGCATCTGGATTTGCGTACCGGAAGAGTTGAAAGGGGAAGTGCTGGCGGAGGTCGGCGAAGAGGTGCGGGCGTCTTTGATGTCCGACATGGAGGCCGAAGCGGTTTCCGACCTGACGCGCGATCTGGACGCACAGGACATTGCGGAAATTCTCGATACGGTCGAGCCGTCGGTCAAAGAGGCGGTCATCGACAATCTGGATGACAGTACCCGTGAGCAGGTGCAGGTGTTGCATGCCTATGGCGACAATACGGTGGGGCGTTATATGGACCCGAACACCGTCAACGTCAAGGAAGACGTGACCTTGGAAACCGTGCAACGATACATCCGCATCAAAGGGTTGTTGGACGAGCGTTCTCAGGAATTCATGGTGACGGATAAGGAAAACCGTCTGGTGGGATCTTTGAGTCTGGTCGATTTGGTGAAAAACAACCAGGAAGCGCAGGTGACGGAATTCATGCATCAGTCGGTGTCGTTGCTGGATGAAATGGACGTGCACGAAGCCGCGGTGGTATTGCGTTCCAAGGAATTGCGCTTTGTACCGGTGGTGAATGCCGACGGCATTCTGGTCGGGCAGTTGAACATCGACAACATCATGGAAATCACCCGTGAAGACGCCGACAATACGTTATTGGGGATGTCCCGCGTCAGCGACGACGAGGAACTGTTCGCGCCGGTGATGACCAGTGCGAAAAGCCGGGGTGTCTGGCTCGGCATCAATCTGGCGACGGCGTTTCTGGCGGCTTACGTCATCGGTCAGTTTGAGGCGGTGTTGTCGCAGGTGGTGGCGTTGGCGGTATTGATGCCGGTGGTGGCGAGCATGGGCGGCATTGCCGGCAGTCAGACCTTGACGGTGATTATTCGCGGCTTGGCGATGGGGCAGGTCGGGGGCAACAACCGTTGGTGGTTGTTCAATAAAGAACTTTGGGTCGGGGTGTTGAACGGGCTGGTGTGGGCCTTCGTTGTCGGAGTGATTGCGCAGTTATGGTTTGATAATTGGATCGTGAGTCTGGTGATTACGCTGGCGATTGTCATCAATATGACCGTCGCCAATGTGTCCGGTATCGCGATTCCATTAATATTGAAACGTATGAAAATCGACCCGGCGTTATCCGGCGCGGTGATTCTCACGACCGTGACCGATGTGGTCGGTTTCTTATCCTTCTTGGGCTTGGCGACGGTGCTGATTCTGCACTAAACAACCAAACCCGAAGGCATCTCAAAAACGCCCAGGCCTGGGTGTTTTCATTTATTCGATTACAACAAGGAATCGATACGCGCTTTGGCCGCTTCGATGGATTGGGCGACGGCATCGTCGCCCATCCCCATGCCCGGGGCTTCGATAAAAGTGATGTCTTCGATGCCGATGAAGTTCAAAGCGGTTTTTAAATACGGCTTGACGAAATTCATCGCGTCCATTGGCGGTTGGGTGTAATCCCCGCCGGACGCGAGGAAGACATAGGCTTTTTTCCCTTTCAACAAGCCTTCCGGGCCGTTTTCGCCGTATTGGAAGGTTTCACCCACACGCAGGATATGGTCGAGATACGCTTTCAGCGTTGAAGGAATGGCGAAGTTATACATCGGGCTGGTCAGTACAAGGGTATCTGCGGCACGGATTTGCGCCACGTATTGCTCGGACAGAGCCAGGGCGCTTTTTTGCGCGTCGTCGCGTTCGTTCGGCATGGTGTACATGGCTCCGATCATGGCTTGGTCCATGTGCGGCGGCGGGGTGGCAGCCAGATCGACCGTTTGAATGTGGGCGTCGTGGTTCTGGGCTTGCCATTTCGATAGGAAATAGTCGGCCAGTTCTTTGGAATGCGAACCTTGCGATAAGGCGCTGCTGTCAACACGAAGTAACGTGGTCATAGTGGTTTCTCCAGAAAAAGGTATTTGCTTGGGTTGAGACTATTTTATAAAGAAAGAAAATGTGAATAAACCGGCGATAAAGCAAATAACTGTTGCTTGAATTGCAACAATGGATCCGACGAGACAGGTGGGTTGCCCAGCCGATGACGCGGCTGGACGAGAGGTATGAGCGACTTATTTCAAGCCGGACAGAATGGCGTCTTCCACCTGGTCGATGGCTTGGGTGCCGTCGACTTTGATGTATTTCAACGAAGCGTTTTTGGCCGCTTCATCCGTGTAGTAACCGATCAATGGAGCCGTTTGCTCGTGATACACCTTCAAGCGATCCAACACCACGTCGGCTTTGTCATCGTCACGCTGAATCAAATCTTCACCGGTTTCATCATCCTTGCCCTCCACTTTCGGCGGGTTGTAAGTCAGGTGATAGGTCCGGCCGGAAGCCGGATGCACGCGACGGCCAGCCATGCGGTTGACGATTTCGGAATCCGGCACGTCGATTTCAATGATGGCGTCGATGTCGACACCGGCGGCTTTCAGCGCATCCGCTTGCGGTACGGTTCTTGGGAAACCGTCCAGCAGGAAGCCGTTGGCGCAATCCGGTTCGGTAATGCGGTCTTTGACCAGACCGATGATGATTTCGTCCGTGACCAGTTTACCGGCATCCATGAATTCCTTGGCTTGTTTCCCGAGCGGCGTTTCGGCCTTGATGGCCGCGCGTAGCATGTCGCCGGTGGAGATTTGCGGAATATCGAATTTTTTGGTCAGGAATTGGGCTTGTGTCCCTTTTCCGGCGCCCGGTGCGCCCAGAAGAATAAATTTCATAATCAGTTCTCGCTTAAGGTTGTACGTATTCAGTGGCGGCTATTTTATCAAACTGACGCCAAAAGGGTTTGAATCATTCGCGCCGCCTGTTGCTGATAACCGCCGCCAAACAGGTTGAAATGATTCAACACATGGTAGAGGTTATACAGTTCCTTACGGGTCGCATAGCCTTTGTCCAATGGGAAAACGCTGTTGTAACCGGCATAGAATTCGGGCGAAAAGCCGCCGAAAAGTTCGGTCATCGCCAAGTCGGCTTCACGGTCGCCGTAGTAACTGGCCGGGTCGAAAAACACCGCGTCGCCGTCGGTGGTGAAGGCGCTGTTTCCGCCCCAGAGGTCGCCATGCAAGGGCGAGGCTTCCGGTTGATAGTCGCCGAAAAATTTCGGCAAAGCTTCGATCAGTGCCTGCCCCTGTTCGACCAAGCTGTTCGATGCGCCGTGATCTTGCGCCAGGGTCAGTTGGTGGGCCAGTCGCTGCTGGCCGTAAAATGCCACCCAGTCGTCGGACCAGGTATTGGGTTGCAACGTATGACCGATGTAATTGTCTTCCGGCCAGCCGAAGCGTTTATCCGTATTGACCTGGTGGTGCAACAAGGCCAAATCCTTACCGCGTTGCTCGTCGTCTCCGCGAGACGTCAAGGGCAGGTATTCCAAAACCAGCCAGGCCTGGTCGTTTTCGAGGCCAGTGGCGACGACCTTCGGCACCCGCACGCTCAAGGTTTTGCCTAAGGCATTGAGGCTGTTGGCTTCGGTTTCAAACAAGTGTGACAGATGGCCGTGATTGGTCTTGAGGAAAAACTCGCCTTGCTGAGTGTGCAGATGGTAGGAGCGATGGATGTCGCCGCCCGAGACCGGTGCGGCGCTTTCGATGTCGAACGGGCGCCCGGTGCTCTGGGCGATGGATTCGGAAAGGGCTTGCCAGTTCATAGTCACTCCTTTGCTGTGAAGGTGCGTCGGGAACCGTGACGGTCAGTCGAACAGTTCCTGGGTGATTTGCTCCATTTTGGTCTCGGAGATGTCCGGAATTTCCGGTGCGTTCTGCTCGCGGAAGATTTCGAAGAAAGCGCCCGGAGTGTCCGCCGGCACGGCCAGACCGGTTGAGCGGTCGATGGGCACGTTCACCAGGCCTTCCGGTAAACCGAAGGGGGCGTTCGGATAAGGTTTCAAAGCTTCGCGCATGTAGTCGATCCAAATCGGCAGGGCGGCGCGGCCACCGACTTCCGAACGACCCAATGTGGTTGGGGTGTCGAAGCCGACCCAGACGGTGGTGGCGATGTCCGGGTTGAAGCCTGAGAACCAAGCGTCTTTCTGGTCGTTGGTGGTCCCGGTTTTCCCGGCGATGTCATTGCGTTCCAATACTTTTGCTTTGCGTCCGGAGCCGTGGTTGATGACGTCCTGCATCATCGAGGTCATGATGTAAGCGTTCTGCGGGGTGACGACACGCGGTGCGTTTTGCGGGTCGCCTTCCACACACTGGGCGTTACAGGCGCGCTGCGGCTGGGCCTGATAAATGGTCTGGCCGCTGAAGTCCTGCACCGAATCAATCAGGTAGGGTTCGATTAAATAGCCGGTATTGGCGAAGGTGGCGTAGCCGCGCACCACTTGCAACGGCGTCAACTGCACCGAGCCCAGCGCCAATGACAAGTCGCGGTGCGCGTTCAGCTGATCTTGCGGGAAGCCGAACCGTTCCAGATAATCGACCGCGTAACGGATACCGATTTGCTGCAAAAGACGAATCGATACCAGGTTACGGGAATGGGCCAGCGCCATTCTCAAACGGGTTGGGCCATAGAAGCGCCCGGAGTAGTTTTCCGGACGCCAGGTGTCTTCCAGTGCGCGGTCGTGGAAGACCACCGGCGCATCGTTGATGATGGTGGCGGCGGTCATGCCTTTGTTCAAGCCCGCGGAATACAGGAAGGGTTTGATGTTGGAACCGACCTGACGCACCGCCTGGGTGACGCGGTTGAACTTGCTGCGGAAATAGTCGAATCCGCCGACCAACGAAATGATGCGGCCATTGCTGGGGTCAACAGAGACCAAGGCGGCTTCGGTTTTCGGGTCTTGCGCCAAGCGCCATTGGTCGTCGAGTTTTTGTAGGTAAATGACGTCGCCGCGCTTCAGAACCTCGGCCACCGATTGTGGCTCGGAACCGGTTTTGTTTACGTCGATGTAAGGGGCCGCCCACAGCATGTTTTCCAGCTGCAATTGGGTTTCTTCGCCGTTTGAAACCAGTACATCGGCGGTCTTTTCGGTGACGCGAAGCACCACGCCGGTTTCCAGATAACCGAATTTCTCGATTGGATCGAGGGCTTCCAGCAGTTGTTCTTTGTTGGTCAGCAAGGTCGGCGCGACATGTTTAATCGGTCCGCGGTAGCCGTGGCGACGCTCGTAATCCTGCAAACCGTTACGGACGGACAAATTAGCGGTGCTCTGTAATTGGCTGTCGATGGTGGTGGTGATGGTCAGGCCGTTTTTCAGCGCATCTTCCCCGAAATTGCCGATGGCGAAGCTGCGTGCCATTTCCGCCACGTAACCGGCTTCGATGTCGATGCGGGCACCGGTCAGCTTGGCGTGCACCGGCACGGCCTGTGCCTCTTTCATCTGCTCTTCGGTGATGTAGTGGTTTTCATACATGCGGCGCAAAACATAGTTACGGCGCAACTTGGCTCTTTCCGGATTGTAAATCGGATTGTAACGGGACGGCGCTTTCGGCAGACCGGCAATCATGGCGTATTCGTCAAGGGATAATTGGTCGATGGGCTTGCCGTAATAGGTCTGGGCGGCTGCGGCCACGCCGTAAGAACGGTAACCGAGGAAAATTTTGTTCAGGTAAATGGCGAGGATTTCCTGTTTGGAAATCTGGTGCTCGATTTTGTAGGACAGCACGATTTCATTGAGCTTACGCAAATAGGTTTTCTTTTTGCTCAGGAAGAAGTTCCGTGCTACCTGCATGGTGATGGTTGAGCCGCCGGATTGTTTGCTGCCGGTCGTAATCAGCTCGTAGGCGGCACGCGCCAAGCCTTTGAAGTCGACGCCGCCGTGTTCGAAAAAGTTCTCGTCTTCCGAGGAGATGATGGCTTGCGTCATGCGTTCCGGAATTTCCGAGTAGTCGAGCGGAATGCGCTTTTTGGTGCCGATTTCACTGATGAGCTGTCCGTCGCGGGTGACGATTTTCAGCGGTACTTGATAGGTGACGTCTTTCAGCGCGGAGGCGTCTGGCAGGGTCGGGTAAATGGTCACGGCATAAAGGATGACGACGACCAACGGGGCGACGATGGCACCCAGAAAGGTGGAAATCCAGAAAAAGCGTTTGAAAAATCCGCGCTTCTTTTTCGGTTTCGGCGCCTGCTCGGCGTCCTGTTCAGGTGTGCTGTTCTGTGTTTCGTCGTTCATTATGGTGTCTTATGTCAAAGTTGGGGGTGGTCAACCGATGCGTTTCATCTTTTGATGTTCGTTCTTTTATATATCGTATCGAGCGCTAAAGTCTTGATATTTTGTTGAACTGGGCCAATCGGTTGTGCCATGACGGCTATCACGCGAATTATACGGGAAATCAAATCGATACAAAAGACGGGATTGGAAAACAGGCCTGAAAACAAAAAGCCCGGCAATCGGCCGGGCTTTTCAATCAGCGAAATGAAAACGAGATTATTTCGAGTAACGTTTGGTTTTGATGTCGCTGTAGATCAGGTAAAGGTTACCGACAACAATGGTCACAATCGCCGCAACAACGCCGAACATGCCGATGCCGACCTGTAGAGACTGTGGCAAATAACCTGCCCAGATACCTAGTAAAACGGCGAGTGGAATGACCACAGTGATCAAAAGGACGCCGATCATTTTCATTAAATTGCTCATTTCTTATTCCTCAGATGAGTTGTGAATCCTTACAACAGTTTCGAACTATACTGACGTTAGGGTCAAATTTCAAATAAAAATCTTGATTGAGGTCAAGAAAGAATCCTTATGATCGCAAAAGTTTTTTTGTGGGTTGAACTCGGCTGCCGTTCGGTTCCAGGTGTCCACTATCCCGCACGGATTCATACACTTAGCGCAAAGTAGGTTTTAATGCCTTCCAAAATACTGTTGGTCGCGACGGCGGCGAGAATCAACCCCATGACTCGACTGATGACACTGGCACCTGCATCGCCAATCAATCGGTGGATAAAGGTGGCACCCAGCAACAAAATAAAGGTGATGACTAAGACCAGCAACATCAAGCCGGCAGTGATACTCTGTTCGATGACTTCAAAACGGTTATTGTCTGTGAGCATCACCACGGCCATCATGGCACCAGGCGAGGCAATGGAGGGAATGGCCAACGGAAACACGGCATGATTGACCGGCGAGCCTGAGCGCGCATCCTGTTCGGCGAGCAATTGCTTTTCTTCCTGCGGTTTGCCATCCCCGAAAATCATCGTCAAAGCGAACAGGAACAGTACGATGCCGCCGGCGATTTGAAAGGCCGATAAGGCGATGTTCATCGATTCCAGCAGTAACTGGCCGGCAATGATGAAAAACAATAACACGCCCGCAGAGGTGACGATGGCGAAGAGCGCAAGCTTGCGCTGCTGAACGGCGGTGTAGCCCGCCGCGACCGCGAGGAAGACCGGAATGGTGCCGATGGGGTCAATGACGGCCCAGAGGATAATGAACTGCTGTATCAAATCATGCATAGTGTTGGCTCGATGAGGTTGTTATTCAATATTTTGTACTTGTTCGCGAATCTGTTCAATCAATACTTTCAGTTCCACGCCGATTTGCGCGGTTCGGCTGTCGATGGATTTGGCGCCGAGCGTGTTGGCTTCGCGGTTGAGTTCTTGCATTAGAAAATCCAGTCGTCGCCCGACAAGCCCGGGTTCATGTCGTAATCGCTCGACTTCGTTCAAGTGGGTTTCCAGCCGATCCAATTCTTCGGCGACATCCATTTTCTGAGCCTGGATGGCGATTTCCTGATGAAAACGCCCCTCATCCAAGGTGTCGGTGTGTTCGGCGATGCGTTGTTTCAATTGGTCGGCGTAGTGCTGGCGGATGCCCGGCAACAGTTGGCGTGCCTGGGTGACGTGTTCACGCATCGCTTGCAGTTTTTCGTGGATGACTTGGCTCAGAGCCTCGCCTTCGCGCTGGCGAATCTGGTCGAATTCGCTCAAACCATTGTTGAGTGCGGCGAGAATGTCATCGGTGTGAACGCTGTTCTTCACATCGGTTTCCACCAGGCCTGGCCATTTCAGTAATTCCACCGGATTCACCTGAGTGGCTTCCGGCAAGGCGGTTTGAATCTGGTTGATGGCGTCGGTCAGGCCAGAAAGCAATGGCTGGTTGAGGCTGAAGTTTTGGGTGTTTTGCGTGGGGGGTAGATGTAATTGCAGTTCCACTTTCCCGCGGGCCAGAAACGGTTTGATGGTTTCGCGAATCGCCGGTTCCAGTGCTTTGGCGGTGTCGGGCAGTTTGAGGTGCAGTTCCAGATAACGGTGGTTGACGGAACGCATTTCCCAGCGTAGCGCGCCCCAGTCGAATGACTGTGGATGGATGAAAAAGGCGGTCATGCTTTTCATAGGTATGTCCTTATGGCGGTGCATCGATTGTCGAACCCGGATTTTTTGACGGTTCAGGGAATCGGATTGGTATAATTGCCACCATTTTAAAGATTTATGAACCGTTTTGCAGGTGTCGATGGCGTTGGTCATCGATTCCGTTATGAAATGAAAGGAAGAGACTATGAGACCGAGTGGCAGACAAACCGACCAATTAAGAGCCGTGACCTTGACCAAGGACTTTACCAAACACGCGGAAGGGTCGGTATTGATCGAGTTCGGCGATACCAAAGTCATTTGTAACGCCACGGTGGAAGAAAAAGTGCCGCCGTTTTTGAAAGGCCAGAGCCAGGGCTGGATTACCGCGGAATACGGTATGTTGCCGCGTTCGACCGACAGTCGCATGCGTCGTGAAGCCAATGCCGGTAAACAAGGCGGCCGCACGGTGGAAATCCAGCGTTTGATCGGCCGTTCCTTGCGTGCCGGGGTGGATATGCGAAAACTGGGCGAAAGAACCATTGTGGTGGATTGCGACGTCATTCAAGCCGACGGCGGTACACGCACCGCTTCCATTACCGGTGGTTTTGCGGCCTTGGCGCTGGCGGTGGAGCGGCTGCTGGCGAAAGGCGTGTTGACGGAAAACCCGATTCTGCATCACGTCGGTTCGGTATCGGTGGGCATTTATCAAGGCACGCCGGTATTGGATTTGGATTATGCGGAAGACTCCAATGCCGAAACCGACATGAATCTGGTGATGGCCGAGGACGGCCGTTTTATCGAAGTGCAGGGTACGGCGGAAGCGGAACCTTACTCGTTGGAGGAAATGAATGCGATGATTGCTTTGGGGCAAAAAGGCATTCAGGAATTAATCGGTTTGCAGAAAAACATGCTGGCGGAGGTTTAAAGTGACGATGCCGCATGAACTGGTGCTGGCGACCGGCAATGCCGGTAAGTTGACGGAAATGCGCGAACTTTTGACGCCGTTTGGAATTCAGGTGCGTGCGCAATCCGAATTTTTTGCCGAAGAAGCGGTGGAAGACGGTTTGAGCTTTATCGAAAACGCCATTATCAAAGCCCGCTTCGCCAGCGCGAAAACCGGCTTGCCCGCCATCGCCGACGACTCCGGTTTGGAAGTGGAGGCCTTGCAAGGGCGGCCGGGCATTTATTCGGCGCGTTACGCGGAAGGGTATCATGGTCATCCGGCCTCCGATGCCTTGAATAATCAAAAGTTATTGGATGAAATGGCCGATGTGGAAAATCGCCAGGCCTGCTATTATTGTGCCATGGTGTTTGTGCGTCACAGTGAAGACCCAGTGCCGGTTATTGGACTGGGGCAATGGTGCGGTGAAGTGCTCACCGAACCCCGCGGTGAGGGTGGCTTCGGGTATGATCCCTTGATTTGGATGGCGTCTCATGACTGTGCGGTGGCGGAGCTACCAAAAGCCGTTAAAAATCAGGTTAGTCATCGTTCTCAGGCCATCCGAGCATTGTTGCAGCAGGTGACAGATGTCGTCGATTTTTAAAATGAGGTGCTGTGCGCTGTAATTGTGCCAGTTGTTAATTTTAGCTTGAAAAGGTGATTTTATGAAAGTAGTCGCATTGGTGGTCATTGTGCCGGCAGATTTGGAGTCGGAAGTGAAAAAAGTCGCTAAAGAGGCTGGTGCTATGGGGGCGACGATTTTTAATGCTCGGGGGAGCGGCGCAGAAGATAAGCGTTCGTTTTTATCTTTAACATTTGATGGTAATCAAACGGTATTGTTGTATATTTTGGAAGAAGGTATGTCCAAAAATGTGCTCAAGTCGCTCCGTACTCTTATGGAGGCGGAAACGGATCACGGATTGGCGTTTACCGTGCCGATTAATCATATTATTGGTTTGGATAAAGCGTTGTTACATAAGTTTGAAAAAAACATTCAAGAAGAGGAGAGGTTCTAATGAATGATCGAATGTTAGTGGCGGACGTTATGAAAACGGATGTGGTGACCATTAAAGCACATGCGACCTTGAAAGAAGCTTTGCAACTCATGAAGCAAAAGGGTTTAAAGTCCTTGGTCGTGGATAAGAATTCGCCGGGAGATGCTTACGGTATTATCACCAATTCGCAGATCTTGCAGACTGTTCTGGTAGAAGATGGTGATATCGAGTTGTTTAATGTGTTTGACGTTTATAAAAAGCCGGCCTTTTTTGTGTCGTCGAAAATCGATGTGAAATATGCGGCTAAAACCATGCTGGAGCTGAATATCAAGCGAGTTGTGGTTACAGATGATAATGAACTTAAAGGCATTTTAAGCATAACCGATCTGAGTGATTATGTGTTGTCGTTAGTCGAATCGTGATATGTCAGAAATACTAAAACAATTACAAGAAGCCCTGCTTGATTCCTTTCGCAATATTTTGCCTATTTTGCTGGTGATCATTGGTTTTCAATTGCTGGTTTTTCAAAGTGTGCCCGATGAGTTCTTAACCATTGCAGCAGGGTTTTTGATTGTGATTGTCGGGGTGGCCTTTTTCCTTGTTGGATTGGAGGTAGGGGTTTTCCCGCTGGGCAATTCGTTGTCCAATGAGTTCTTGCAAAAACGTTCTTTGATATTGTTCGTGGTGTTTGGGTTTGCAATTGGCTTTTCGGCTTCTATAGCAGAGCCGGCGATTATTGCTGTGGCCTTGCAAGCACAAGATATTACCAATGGTGCAATTGATGCATTAACGTTACGATTGATTATTGCCTTTTCGGTGGGGGCGATTACGGCATTCGGTATTTTACGTGCGCTCCTGGGGTGGTCGATTTCTAAGATTATTATTGGTGGGTATCTGTTGGTGCTGGTGGTGACTATGATGACTCCGCCAGCGATTATCGGTTTAGCTTACGATTCTGGCGGTGTGGCCACGAATGTGGCGACGGTGCCAATTATTGTCGCCATTGGCATCGGCATCGCTTCTTCCATTCAGGGGCGTAGTGTGTTGCGTGATGGGTTTGGGTTTGTCGCTTTGGCGGCGATTACGCCTATGTTTAGTATTCAGGTTTATGGTATTTTTGTTCTTGGGGATCGTTTTGATCTGCCTTCTGCGAGTATGGTGCCAGATGTAGATGCCATTCAGGAAGCGGCGGCTTTCAATATTTTTACGGTGCTTAACGGGCTATTTGATACTTTCTTGAATATATTGCCGATTTTGGGGACGATTTTGTTGTTCCAGTATCTGGTGTTGCGTAAAAAACTACCAAACTTGACGAATGTAGTTATTGGATTTAGCTTTTTGGTATTGGGGCTTTATGGGTTTATTTTAGGCATCAAGCTGGGGTTATTTCCGATTGGTGAGTCGATTGCCGCTAACCTGGTGGATATGAATAATCATGTTTTCATTTATTTATTCGCTTTTTTGGTTGGTTTTGGTACGACAATGGCGGAACCGGCATTGGTCGCCGTGATTAAACAGGCGGACCGTTATTCTGAGATTCGTTTAAATGTGAGTTTGGTGCGGATTCTAGTGGCACTGGGGGTGGGTTGCGGTATTTTGTTGGGCACTTATAAGATTGTTCAAGGTTGGGATATTTGGCTGTTGATTACCTTGCTGTATAGTTTTGTGGTGGTATTAGTGTTTTTTGCACCCAAAGAAATGCACGGTTTTGCATTTGATTTGGGCGGGGTGACCACCTCGGAAATTACGGTGCCGTTGGTGACGGCATTCGGGATTTACCTCGCCACGAATATTGAGGGGCGCAATATTCTGATGGATGGATTTGGATTGATTGCATTTGCATCCGTGTTCCCGATGATTACGGTTTTGTCTTACAGTATTTTGGCTCAGTTTTTCTCAAAACCTCCCAAAGAGGGCCATTCTGAGGCGGTTTAGGTTCTTAAGTGCGGCTTTGCTCTTCTTTTATAGGCTTTCTTCTTATCTTTCGCGTTTTTCATGTGTAAAACGCGGTTAATATTGTAACTTTAACCTGGATGTTTTTTAAGGCATGAACAAAATCCCGTTTCATGAAGTCGTTCAACATGAGCGTTTCAATACCAAGGTTATCACCTATAACGAACTGACCTATTCGCCGGAAGCGGCTTATCAGAAATACAAAGTCACTCGTACGGATGCGTTTCGATTGTTACGCCCTTATTTGCAATCCAGAGTGCTCGATCAGGCGAAAGCCGTGATGCCATTGACGTTGTATTTGGTGTTGTTTCAAATATTAATTTTGCATCAGCCAATTAAAGAAGCATCGATTATTTTGGGTGGGATGTTGGCGGTGATTGTTGGCCTGATGTTTTTTATGGAAGGTTTGCGCTTGGGATTGATGCCGTTTGGTGAGGCCATCGGTAATAAATTGCCGCAAAAATCCACTTTGCCAGTGGTGTTACTGGTGGCGTTCATCCTGGGAATCGGCGTGACTTTTGCCGAACCAGCCATTGGTGCACTTAAGGCCGCCGGCTCGAATGTGGATCCAAACAATGCGCCTTACTTATATGTGCTGCTCAATCATTGGGCGGATATGTTGGTGCTGGTGGTGGGCGGTGGTGTCGGGCTGGCCGCCGTGCTGGGCACTTTGCGGTTTTTGTATGATTGGAGCCTGAAACCTCTTATTTTTGCGACAGTCATACCAACATTGCTGGTTACGCTCTATTCGATGCAGCATGCTGAGTTGGTCCACCTGATTGGATTAGCGTGGGATAGTGGTGCTGTGACCACTGGGCCTGTGACGGTTCCGTTGGTACTGGCGTTGGGTATTGGCATTGCTTCGGCTGCTGGGAGCGGTAATCAGTCGCTTTCTGGGTTTGGGATTGTGACGTTAGCCTCTTTGTTTCCGGTTGTTGGAGTGCAGTTGCTGGCAATTTATCTTTATCATACTGTTTCAGTGGATGAAATTGTGGCTCTAAGTCATTTTGTGGCCGAAATTGAGCCTTATTGGTATGAAACAACGCCGTTTGTGGAAGTTATCACCGGGGTGCGCGCTATCGTGCCTTTAATGTTGTTTTTAGGTTTGGTGTTGTTGATGCTTCGGGATCGTTTACAGAATGCCCAGGTCGTTTTACTGGGGTTAGCGTTTGCGGTCATTGGGATGATTATTTTTAATCTGGGGTTGACTTATGGGTTGGCGAAACTCGGTGGTCAGGCCGGCGGCATGATTCCTGGAGCCTTTACGGGCATTGAGTCCATTAAAGAATCGCCGCTGTATTGGTTCAGTATGGGGATAGTTATTACGGTCATTTTTGCGTTTGCCCTCGGCTTTGGGGCGACTTTGGCGGAACCGGCCTTGAATGCCTTGGGCATGACGGTGGAACGCCTGACCAACGGGGCTTTCAAAAAACAAACCTTGATGATGGCGGTGTCGCTCGGGGTGGGCGTGGGTATCGCGGTCGGGGTGTCGAAAATCATTTTCGACTGGTCACTGGCCTGGTTGTTGATTCCGGCTTATCTGTTTGCGTTGGTGCTGACGGTGTTGTCGTCGGAGGAGTTTGTGAACGTCGCCTGGGACAGTGCCGGGGTGACCACCGGGCCGGTCACGGTGCCGTTGGTTCTGGCAATGGGGTTGGGACTGGGTCAGGCCGTCGGCGTGGTCGAAGGATTCGGCATTCTGTCGATGGCCTCCATTGGGCCGATCATCACCGTATTATTGACCGGGTTGTGGATTAAATTACGTTGCATGCGCCAGGAAAAGGCCGCGCTGAAAACCGCCATGGACGCTAAGGAGTCGTAGGATGAAATTACAGAAAGAAATGACGATTTTGACCGATGTGTCGCTGATTACCTGCATGGTGCCGCGCGGCAAAGGCGATGCCATTGTGGCGGCGGCCAGGGCGGCCGGTGCGCAGGGCGCGTCCATCCATTACGGTCGAGGCGCCGGGGTGCGTGAACGCTTGGGGCTGTTGAGCATCACCGTGGAGGCGGAAAAGGAAGTCATCCAAATCATGGTGTCCAAACAACAGGAAGAGGAAGTCTTTGCCGAGATGTTCATTGCCGGTCAGTTGGACACGCCGGGCATGGGCATTATGTTTGTTACGCCGTTGGAAAAAGCCGCCGCTTACATTCCGCCGAACATCATCGAACGCATTGAGAAAGAGCGTGCTTTGAAAACCGCCGCGACCACCATCGCCATGCCTGAGCAATAAGCGGAGACGGAATTGTGTTGAATCAAGACCATTGCCTGCAGGCCAAATCCATTGTATGCGTGCTGTCGCGTGGGCACTCCAAAGCCATTTTGGATGACCTGTATCAAAGAGACCACATTCTGGCGACGGAGTATGTGTCGATCCGTAACCAGCATTCGCTGTTGTCGGAAAAAGACTGGCAGGAAATGGACATGTTGCGCGTCATTGTGGCGCCGCAATACGCCGACGAAGTGTTTGAACACCTGTATCATTTATCGGCGGTCGACAGTACCGAGGGCGCGTATATGTATCAGCATAATGTGCCTTGGGTAACGCACTTCGAGTTACCGAAGCTGCCGGAAGAGGGTGTGCACCTGAAAGATTTGGAGCACCCCGAGAAGTGGCCGGAAGGCTTTGACGAGGCGCGCATTGAGGCCTTGAAAAAGCTGGCCAGTGATTGAGCGGAATCGAATCAGTTAAAGGCGTCGGCGGGCAAGCCGGCGGCGATGAAATCGGCTTTGGCGGCTTCCTGCATTGGCCAAGGGCCGCAAAGATAGACGCGGGCATCGCTCAAATCCGGGAAGTCCTTTAAGACTTGGTGGTGCACCAGTTTTTCCGGTGCGCTTTCATTCACCTGTCCAGACAAAACCGTCGTGTAACCCAATGACGGATGACGTTCGGCCAGCGCTTTCATTTCCGCGTCACGGTAAAGATCCGCTTGGATTTGAGCGCCCCAATAAAATTCAATCGGTCGGTCATGACCGCGTTCCAGCAAGCTTTCCAATAACGCAAACATCGGCGCAAAACCGGTGCCGCC
Source organism: Thiomicrospira sp. S5 (assembly GCF_003991075.1). NCBI lineage: Bacteria > Pseudomonadati > Pseudomonadota > Gammaproteobacteria > Thiotrichales > Piscirickettsiaceae > Thiomicrospira > Thiomicrospira sp. S5. The sequence continues at coordinate 382,380 of NZ_CP014470.1, forward strand.
AGCCACGAAAATGGTGCGTTGTTTTTGGGCGAGCGCCTCCGGCGCATCCAAACGATACTGGTCGTTTGGCCCTTGAATGTATAGGGTCACACCGGTATCAAGGCCGAACAAGTCCTGCATCCACTCGGAGTTGTCCTGATTGCGAATGTGCAGTTCAATCAAACCGTCGTCTTTCGGTGCGGACGCGATGGAAAAGGGCTTGAGTTCTGTCGGGGTCAAGCCGAGCATGACGTATTGTCCGCTTTGATAATCGAAAGCTGTGGACGGTTTGAGTTTCATCAGCAGCGTGGTGTCGTTCAGCAAGTGCTTTTCGACGAGAGTCATGGGCTGCATTTCGGTATTCGGCATGATGGTTCCTAAAGTTTTCTGTTAAGCGCGTGTCGTGGCATTAAAACTGAAAGTCGGTCCAGACCGGCGCGTGGTCGGACGGCTTTTCCATGGCGCGGATGTCGTAAGCCACGCCGCTGTCGGTGGCTTTCGCCGCCAACGGTTTGGTCGCCAATAAGGTGTCGATGCGCAGTCCGCGTTTCGGATCGTCGGCGAACCCTTTGGAGCGATAATCAAACCAGCTGAAGATACGGTCTTCGTCCGGATGGATTTGACGGAAGGTGTCTTTCAGGCCCCAGTTGATGAGCGTGCCCCACCATTCGCGTTCTTCCGGCAGGAAGCTGGTTTTGCCGTCGCGTAGCCAGCGCTTACGGTTGGGTTCACCGATGCCGATGTCTTTGTCTTCCGGCGAGATATTGAAATCGCCCATCACGATGAGGTTCTGCTCCGGTGAGCACTTTTCGTTCAGGTACTGCATCAAGTCCTGATAAAAGGCTTCTTTGGCCGGAAATTTCGTCGGATGGTTGCGGTTTTCGCCTTGCGGGAAGTAACCGTTGATGACGCGGACTTCATTTCCGTCGGCATCGACGAAATCGCCGATGATCATGCGTTTTTGGGCATCGTCACCATCGTGGTCCCAGCCGAACTGACTGTCTTTTAATGTCAGGTTGTTTTTGAAAAGCAAGGCCACGCCGTAATGGGTTTTTTGCCCCATGAAGATGGCTTGGTAGCCCATGGCTTCGATGTCTTTAATCGGGAACTCATGGTCCTGGACCTTGGTTTCCTGCAATCCGATGATGTCGGGCGCGTATTGGTCGGTTAAAACTTGAAGTTGATGCAGGCGCATGCGCACGCTGTTGACATTAAAAGAAACGATTTTCATAGAATTCCGGCCCGCTCAGGGTAAGGTTTAGCAAAATGGTGGGCACCTCGATTAACTCTCGTTAGGATTCTGCGGGACCTAAAGGCCACTTATTTTAGGCGTGCGGCGCCGACCTTAGTCATTCTAAGGCCAAGGCGTACAACAACAAAGAAGTGGCCTTTAGATCCCGCCCTAGGGGCTTAGCCAAATTTGTTAGCTCTGTGTTGTGAAACTTTACAAGGTCTAGACATTGCTGCAGCTTCACGCCTTGATCTAACAAATTTGGCGTTGCCAGAATTCAACGCGGGTTTATCGAGGTGCCCGATAAATAAAATTAATGGTACAAAAGTATAACAGAAAGGGAATCAAACCCCCATACCCAAGCCTCCAATCGGGGTGAAAAATCGTCAGTCGTAAAACGCCCAGGCCTGGCCGATTTGAGAATAGTTTCTGTTTTCGTGCCGTCGGGCGGCGCTTCTGCTAAAATACCTTTTCTTTTTAACCAGTTAACGAATTAAGAGAGCGTCAAACGAATGAGTCGTGTGTTTCGTTTAATCATTTCCTGTCCGGATCAGGTCGGCATCGTCGCCACCGTGGCCGGGTTTATCGCCGACGAAGGCGGTTCCATTGTGGAAGCCAATCACCATACCGATGCCATGAACAAGTGGTTTTTTATGCGCCACGAGATTCTGGCGGAGTCGTTGAACGACGATTTGGAAGGCTTCAAAACGAAATTCGCCGCCATTGCGGAACGCTTTCAAATGGATTGGCAGGTCACCGATTCGGATAAGCCGAAGCGCATCGCCCTGTTTGCGTCGAAAGAATCGCACTGTTTGGCGGACTTATTGTACCGCTGGCACGAAGGCGATTTGCCGGGTGAAGTGGCCTGCGTTATCGCCAATCACGACGACTTGCGCCGCATGGTGGAGTGGTATGACATTCCGTTTCATCATGTGCCGGTGACGCCGGACACCAAACCGGAAGCCTTCGCAAAATCGCAGGAACTGGTGGCGCAATACGACGCCGATGTCATCGTGCTGGCGCGGTATATGCAAATTCTGCCGCCGCAAATGTGTGTGGATTACGCCGGAAAAGTGATTAATATCCACCACAGCTTTCTGCCGTCCTTTGTCGGGGCTAAGCCGTATCACCAAGCCTATGAGCGCGGCGTGAAATTGATTGGGGCAACCTGCCATTATGTGACCGAAGAGTTGGATGCGGGGCCGATTATCGAACAGGACGTGATTCGCGTCAGCCATTCCCACAGCATTGACGATATGCGCCGTCTTGGCCGAGATGTCGAAAAAACCGTGTTGTCCCGCGGTTTACGTTATCACCTGGAAGACCGGGTATTGATTCACGGCAACAAAACGGTGGTGTTCAGCGCCTGATTCGGGATTCATCCCGCCCTTGTCTTTTTTCGATGCTTCAATCAGTTCAATGAGAAGTTGACCGGCACCGTCAGGTGCCATTGGTTACGTTCGATTTCCTTATAGAAGGGTTTGAAACGCATCCCCATTTTGTCTTTGATGATGCCTACGGCCGCGTCGTTCAAAACGGTGCGACGATCGCCGTCGACAATCTGAAGCTGTTTGATGTCGCCATTACGATAGAGCACGAACTTCAGCACCACTTCGCCTTCCCAGTGACGACGTTTGGCACGTCGCGGATAACTGTCCTGCGCCAGTTGCGCCAGGGTGCGACTCAGTTCGGAAAGATAACGGTCTTCGGCATCGGCGATTTGCGAGGCGCTGTAAGTCGGGGGCGCCGGTTGTTCGGTAATGGTTTTTTCCACCGGTTGCGGTTCAACCACTTTCGGCGTTGCGGCTTTCGCCACTTTTTTCACCGGCTGAGTCGGTGCTTTTTGGGCCGTTTGTTTCGGTTTTTCGACCGGCTTTTTAACGACTTTTTGAACCTCTTTTTTGACCACTTTTTTAGGTTCCGGCTTCGGTTGCTTAGCTGGTTTGGGCTTGGCAATCGGTTCCGGCTTCGGAATTTCCGCAATGGGTTCCGGTTCGGTTACGGTTTCTTCTACCGGCTCGGCAGGCTTAGGCTTCGGTGGTTCAACGGCCTTAACCGGCTTGACCGGTGTTGGCGTCTGATACATGCTGATGTTGATTGGCACTTCGCGGACGTTCGGCGTTTTTTCGCTGTAGGTCAGGCTGTCGAATTGCCAGACGGCGGCGAGGATGGCCGAGCTGTACAGAAACAGAGTCAGCACAAAGGCTTTGAGCGATGTATGGGTACGTTTTGGCATTTTGGCCTCCTATTCGCTCTGCGCTTTTTCGGTTAAAAACGTCAGATTGGTCAGGTTATGGGCTTTCAGGGCGTCCACCAATTGAATGAATCGTCCGAATTCCGCTTTGTCGTCCACTTTAATGACCAGCGGGGTTTTCGGCTTCAGCGGCTTCAAAACGGTCGGCAACGCCGGATATTGGGTCGGTTTTTCATCCATAAACAATTGGCCGTCGGCATCAATGGCGAAATTCACCACCTTCTCTTTCGGCGGCACGTATTCGGTGGTGCTTTCGGTTTCCGGCAGTTTGATGTCCAGCGAGTCCTGCACGATGAAGCTGGCGGAGGTCAGCACCACGGCCAGCAACACCAGCATGACGTCAATCAGCGGAATGACATTGATGTCATCGAAACGTTTCATCCGCGCGCGACTCCGGCTTGGTTCAACGCTTCATAAGCACGGTATTCGGCTTGGTAAACTTCGACGCGGCGCATCAGTAGGTTGTAGGCAATGATGCTTGGAATCGCCAAAGCGATGCCGCCGGCGGTGGCTTTCAGTGCCAGCGCCAATCCGACCATAATGTCGCCGGTGTTCATGGTGCCGGACATGCCCAGCTCGTAAAACGTCACCAAAATGCCCAATACGGTGCCCAGCAGACCGACATAAGGCGCGTTGGCACCGACGGTGGAGATCATCGTCAGGTTACGGGTCAGATCGACCGTCAGTAAATCGATATGGTTGTAAGTGGTGACATCGACTTTTCGGTAAGCGAGCAGGCGTTCCAGCGTGAACCAGGTGGCGATGAACGCCATCAGTCCCAAGAGGCTGAAAACCGTAATGTCGAGATAGAGTTTTAGAATGTCCATATCAATTCAGTGTCCAAATCTGGCCGAAAGCGTCTATGCCGTCTGGCCGGTTTATTGATGGGCGCTTATCGGAAAATGCAGCAGACGAAATTAAGCGCTTAAGTTAATATTAATGATAATGATTATTGTATTCAAATAAATTATTAGAGCAACCCCTAAGTGCCGGATTCGCATGAAATTTATGAATCAGGTGAGATAAAAAGGCTTGAAGATGCCTTGAAGCGGGCGAGAAAAAAGACGACTAAATCGGCGCCAGTTGTTGGGCTAACCAGTTTTTGAAGTGGGCTTCCAGCGCTTTGCGGTGCGGAAAAGGTGATGCGGCAACGACATCCGACCAGGCCTGGTGCTGGACGACTTTTCGAAACCAAAGCGCGAGCGTGTCCGAATCTTCCAGTTGGGTGAGTTGGCCCAGCGTCCATTGACGCAAGGCGAAAGCGACGCTTTCAAAGGGTTGGTCTTGCAGGTAACCGTTTGGAAAATGGCTCGGCAGGGCAGGCGGTTGCCCGCGGAGAATCGCCAGCGCCAAATCGCTTTCCAGGTGCTGGAAGGGCTGAGTCAGGTTCCAGGCGAATTCGGATTGGAATTGTTGTTGGGCTTGTTGAGTCAGTCGCGCCGCCTTTTCCGTCAGTGGATAACACAAGGCGGCGGAATGTTGGCCGCTGGCCTGGTCGCGTTTCAAGCCGAGGTGCAATGGCTGAAAATCCAGTGAGGTCCAGAAACGAATCAATCCGGCGTCGGCGCTGAAACTGACGGACAGGGTGTCGGCCTCGGCTTGATTGGCTTCGATAAAGTGCGCCGTCAACTGGCGCCCTAACCCCAAGCGTTGCACGGACGGCCAGACGGCCAAACGCTGAATGCGCCAGCCTTTCAATGACAACCAGTCCGGATGATGGGTATGACGTTTTAACAGTTGCGGGAACAGGTGGCCTTGAAAGCGGCGGCCGGGTTCATTCGGCAAGCCGCCTTCGCCCACCGCAAACAGCACGGCGACGATTTGACCTTGTGCACGGGCCACCCAAAGCTGTTGGTTGGGAATCTCCAATAACTGCATCAAGTCGTTGGGGCGGGTTTGGTAATGGGCTTGGGTCAGCAGTTGGAACAGGCGTTGCAGGTCGGCGCGGTTGTCCGGTTGGGCCAGCTCGGCCGGGTGGTTGATGTGTTCGAATTGAACTGAATGAACGGCTGAAGCTTTAACGTCATCGGTTGGGTCGGTGTCCAGCAAAAACAGTTGGTTCAGTGTGTTTTCCAGCGGGTCTTTGTCTGCCCAGCGAATCGGCGAGGTCAGGGTGTGGCGTTTCCAGCCCGGATAATGGGTATCAAGATGTTCGGTCAATTTCAGGCGGAAGCCTCGCCCTGAGCCTTCATAGCCCTGTTCGGTGCTGGCGAGGACCGTTCGTGAATGACTTTTCAGCAGCGCAAACAGCATCGGCAGCGGCAAATGGGCGGCTTCGTCCACCAGCAACAATTCGGTGTCGGCCGGTGCGCGGATTAAGTCATCCGGCGCGCGGAAACGAATTTCTGCGACGTCCTGGTCGATGTCGAAAATTACCAGGCCTGGACGTTTTTCCCGTAACACGAAACCGGAGTGCGCCAACTGCGGGAGCGCATTTTCAATCGTATCGAAGGCTTTTTGCACCTGTGGCAAGCGCGCGGCGGAAAGCGTAATACGCCGCTTTCCGGCCAGTAACAACGCGACGCACGCCATTCCCAACGCGGTCGATTTGCCTCGGCCACGGTCGGCGGTGAGGAGTAACGGGCGTTTGCGATGCCCGAAGGCCACATGTTGAATGGCCTGTAATGCGTCGGCCTGGTCCGCGGTTGGTTGGGTGACGTCGCGGTTTAACGGCGGTGTTGAGGGGGCCGACGGCAAGTGATGCAAATTTGGCCAGGCCGGGTCGATTTGGTCTTCTTCCAGCCACAGCGCGTGTTGGTGGAGTTGATGCCACAGATGTGCCTGGAAGCCTTTCAAACTGTCTTCCGGGGTGAGCGGGTAATTGAGAAATGCCGCCAAAGCGGGGTTGGGATGATTGAGAAAATCCGCCTTTGGGGGCAGGCAGACCAGGCACAAACCGCCCGCGCGAATCAATCCGCCGACAATGCCGAGGGCATCGGCTTCCAAACCGGCATCGGCATCAAACACGGCAAAATCGGTTTCTTGCCCGAGCAGGTGGCGGAGTTGTTTGGGGTTTTGGGGCGTCGCTTGCGGGTGTGGGCTGGTTTCGCCAATGAACACGCCTTGCCAGTCGGGACGAATCAATCGTTTTAACCAGGCCTGGTGCCAATCGGCTGAACCGCAAAGCACCAAGCAGGCACGGTGGCGCTGTTGTTCCAGCTGTGTGCATAAGTCATCGGCCCAAATTTGAGCCGGGTTGCTTGGTGCATTGGAAGAAGTCATATCGGCATTTTAACGGAAATCATTACGGACGTCTGCTTTAGATGTGGGGGCATTTAGACGCTAGGAGTCCACTTCAAAGCGGATTTGGATATCGCCCGGCTGATAACGCAGGTTAAAGGCCCCGCCGAATGGGGCGGACTTCAAGGTCACTTGTAATGTTTCGCCGTCCACAAAGCGAGCCTGGGCGTTGATGCCGGGCGGAATCTGGCGTTGCAGGCGAATGCCGTCCGGGTTATGACAAGACTTGGGTGGGAAGTAGAGGGTGAGTGTCTGACCTTCACGGATGCTAAGCGTTTGGCTTTGGCGGATTTCCACCAGGCCTGGCTGTTTTTCGGTAAAGAAGTTCCAACGCATGGTTTTGGTGGTGTGATTTTCCCAATATTGGATTTCCGCCTGATAACGGCTGTTCCAGTTCAAACGCTGTTGCGGGAAAAATGCGATCCACTGGTCTTTATTCGGCGCCGGAGCATCCTCCTGTCGATTTGGATCCTTGCGGTTGCCGAAAATCGCAGCGGCTTTGACCGGGCGGGACTTCTCATCCTCCAATTCGTACAGTTTAAAACTGTCGGCATCGAATTGGATGCGGCCGACAAAAATGGGGTTGATTTGCACGTGCACCGGATAACCGCTGACATTGCACTCCGGTAATGGGTCGGGGCTTTCTTCATAAAACACCGGTGGCACGCTGGCGCCGGATTTGGGCCAGGCCACCAGTTTGGGGTTGGTTTTGGCGACGGCACTCATGGCTTGGGCCACAGCACGCTTCGGAATGGGTGCGCCGGACGGGCAGAGTTGGGTGAATGCCAAGGCCCCCGGTTTGGGGGTTGGCGGTTGCTCGCATAGCGCTTCCAAGGCTTTATTGCCCAGCAGTCCGACCAATGCGGATTTGACCTGGCCTTCGCCGTTACCCGCCACGCCGATGCCGATTTGGTCCTGAGTCATGTTCAGCAGCCCGAGTCGGTGATAGATGGCGGACATCAGGTCGTCCACCATCGGGTAGGGGCTGGCGTGATTGTAGGCGATGACTTCTGCGACCGGGCTTTGGTATCCGGCGGCGTTGGCGCGCAATTGCGGCGTTTCACCCGTGAAACCGGCCAGGCCTGGCTGTTCCGGGTGCGCCTGAATATTGTTCAATGTGGAATAATTGGCGTGATGACGGGCCGCCTCGGCCAGTTTGGCATTGCCGCTGAGCGGGTTGAGCTGCAAGGATTGACGAATGCGGTTGAGGTATCGTAAAGCTTCCGCTTCCTGCGCTTGCGCCATTTGCAGTGTGACCGGGCGAATGGTGGGCGTTTTCTGGTAGGTTTTTTGCAGGGCAGGAATATCCGACAGGTCTTTGGGCGGCGTCATGATACGCTCTAAGCCGACGGTGAAAAACCACACGACGAACAAGCCGACCAGCAGGTAAATCAGAAGCCGTAAAACCATGAGTCCCCCGTTAGAACCAATCCGTCAGCGGCTTGGGTTTGCCGAGGAAATAGCCTTGGCCATAGGTGACGCCGATGTCGGTCAGCGCCCGGACATCCTGCTCGGTCTCAACGTATTCGGCCACGGTTTTTTGGTGGCGTAACGCGCTGATTTCCTGAATGTAGCGAATGACGGCGTGGTCGGTCGGGTCGGAATGCATGTCTTTGACGAAACTGCCGTCGATTTTCACCACATCAAACGGCAGGCTTTTGAGGTATTCGAATGACGACATGCCGGTGCCGAAGTCGTCCAGTGCCAGACCGATGCCTTGCGATTTGCAGTATTCAATGAAGGTGACGGCCTGGTTGAAGTTATCCACCGCCGCGGTTTCGGTGACTTCCAGTTCCAATTTGTGCCAAGGGAAATCACGGGTTTGGATCAGGTGCTTGAGGTTGGACTGGAAGTCCGGATGATTGAGGCTGGAACCGGACAGGTTGACGTGTACGAGACCGAGTTTGTCCAAATGCGCCGGTTGTTGCATCACTGTGTCGACGTAGGTGTTGAGAACGAAGATATCGACTTCGGTCATCAGTTGGTAGCGCTCGGCGGTGGGGAGGAAATTATCCGGTGCAATCAAACGACCTTGATCGTCGTGCATCCGCAGCAGCACTTCGTAACCGAGTTGCGAGGTTTGGGTTTGTAACGGTTTGATAGCCTGGGCGTAGAGCTCGAAACGGGCCGTCCCGGGGCTGGGGTGTGAATCGGGAGTCGCCTTGAGGGCATCCTTTATCCAACCGGCGACCTGAACCTGGTGTTGATGGTTTTCGGTGTAACCTTCGTCGGGCTGATACAGATGCAGTTGGTTGCGGCCGCGTGATTTGGCTTCGGCAAAGGCTGAATCGGTGGCTTTGACCAGTTCGTCGAGAGTGAAGTCGTGCGCCCGGAAACATACTACGCCGAAGGTGGCGGACACCGAATAGGCTGAACCTTCCCAGGTAAAGCGGTAGTCGGCCAGCAACTGCCGTAAATTTTCCGCTTGCTTCAATCCGGTCTCGGCCTCGGTGTCCGGCAACAAAACGTAGAAATCATCGCCGCCGAGGCGAGCCATCACCGCTTTGTCAGGCAATTGTTCCTGACAACTGTGTGCCAGCATTTTCAGGAGTTCATCACCGGCGCGGTAACCGGCTGCGTCATTGATGAGTTTGAAACGGTCGAGGTCGAAACACAGCAGCAGGTGCGGCTTGTCGCTTTCTTGGGTAAGGGCTTGGCGCAAACGATTTTCGATGTAAAAGCGGTTGTATAGGCCGGTCAGGGCATCGTGTTCGGATTGGAAACGGATTTGTCGGGTGGTGGTTTCGATGCGTTCGATCATGTGGTTATAGCCGTCGAACAGGTCGCCGACTTCGTTCTGGGCCTCGGTTTCAACCCGTTTGAAACGGTTGTTGGCGACATCACTGCGTTTCATCGCCTCCACCAACACCGTAAACGGCTGGTTGTAGCTTCGGCTGATCCACCAGGCCAGAATCATCGCCAGCAACAACTCAATCGGCAGCGCCATCACCAAAAAAATCAGGTGTTGTCGAAACTGGGTGGCGAAGGATTTGATATCGACGATAAAGGTCACCGAACCGTATTGCCGTTGTCCATCGGTGAGCGGGTAACGGATATACAGGTCTTCGCCTGAAAAACGCGGCTTGTCGGTGCTTTTCTGCACCAGGTCGTTGTAGTGTTCGTCACTGTGCTGGTAGTTGAAAATGACGTCATCGGAGGTGCTCAATACCAGTACGCGGTCGATTTTCGGGAAGCCTTGCAAGCGCCGTTTGAGGTTAACGAAAAGAGCAGGGTCTTTCTGAGTGAGGCCGTTAATCAAATCCTGATCAAGAGCGTTTTTGACGGTGTTGGTGAGCTCAATGGCGAGAAACTTGCGTTCTTTTATGTCGAGCCAGAAAGCCACGGCAAGCGAACTGAGCGCCACCGTGACGGTGACGGCAATCATCAAAGTCATCAATTGCAGTTGAATGCTGAGTTTACGCCACATAATCGAAAACGTCCGTTTTTTGAAATCGGCCCGACCAATATTACCACAGTGTGCGCCGGCAACCGTTGGTTAAGGTGTCAATATAGAAGGTTGCGCCATAAAATTCAAATACTTAAAGTAAGGTTATTGAGTGGTATTGGGCTTTTATCGGGTTTCCCCTAATGGTTTGTGGGCGGCCGAGCGGTATAATTTGATCAAAACCCGAGTCGATATAACCCTGGGATGGGAAAGAGGTGGATAAGGATGCGATGGATGCCATACTGGATAGTGCCGTGTTTACTGGTGCTGAGCGGGCCGTCAAGCTGGGCGGCCGAAGCGGCGGGCACAGTGTTGGAGGCACGTGCGGAAACCGGATTGGAAGGTGAGCTGGAGTCGTTGGTGTTCGAAGCGGAACAACCGCGAGCGAATGTGTTGTGGGTGCCGTCCGAACATGGCGTGTTGCCGCAGGAACGTCGTCTGGCGGAACGCTTGGCCGATAAAGGGTTGACCGTCACCTTGCCGAATCTGTTCGAAAGCTTTTTCCTGCCCGCCACCACCAGCAGTTTGGAGCAGATTCCGCCGTCCGTCATCGCCGAGGAAATCCAGCGTTTGAAAGCGCAAGGGCGGCCGTTGATTGTCGTCAGTGCCAATCAAGGGGCGGCGTTGGCGGTGAAAGCGCTGGTCGAGGCGATGCAAACGCCGCAATCGGATATCGCGGTGGTTTTGCTTAATCCGAATCTGTATGTCGAAACGCCGCAAGCCGGTCAGAAGGCGCATTATTGGCCGGCGGTGTCGCGATTGGATGCGCCGGTGTATGTGATTCAGGCGGAACTGTCCCCTTGGCGTTGGCATTTACCGGAATTGCAAGAAACCTTGGGAGCGAGCGGCTCGGACGTGTTTTTACGGCTTATGCCGGAGGTGCGCGACCGCTATTACTTCCGCCCCGATGCCTTGGCGGTGGAAAACGCGCAAGCGAAGACCTTGTTGCAGGATGTGCTGTCGGCGATCCACACGTTGATTCCTTATATGGACGCGACGCGTCAAACGGCTTCTGAATCCAACCAAACAGTCGAAACCGATAAAACGACCAGGCCTAACGTTGCGGCAAAACCGGATTCGGTGGGGTTGCAACCTTACACCGGGCCGCAAAACCGTCCGTTGCAATTGGTGGATATGGCGGGGGCGATGCACAACCTCAAAGACTATCGCGGGCAGGTGGTGCTGTTGAACTTCTGGGCCAGTTGGTGCCCGCCTTGTGTGCATGAAATTCCGTCCATGACCCGTTTGAAAACCGCTTTAAAAGGCCAGCCGTTTGAAATTCTCGCTGCCAATCTGGCGGAGGAAAAACCGCAAATCGAGTCGTTTCTGACCGAGCATCCGGTGAACTTTCCCATCCTGTTGGACCCGAAAGGTTCGGCGGTGCAGGCCTGGCGGGTTTTCGCCTATCCAAGCACCTACGTCATCGACAAACAGGGAACCATTCGCTATGCCTTGTTTGGCGGGCACGAATGGGATGATCCGGCCACGCTTCAACAAATCGAGGCCTTGATTCGGGAAAAATAACTTCCACCGGTGTAAAATCCCTGGAATGCAATTTTTCATGGACGTAACACGAGGCCGGATTAGGATGAGACGAAAGGTTATAAAACAGTCTGTTGCAGGCTGGTTGGCGATGGTTTTATTAGCTGGGTTAGGGGTATCGCCGATGACGGCTTGGGCCGATGCTTGGGCGTTGAATCCGGCCGAGGACTTCCAACAACTGGCCAAGCAAGCCAAACAGGATAAACAGCCCATCGCCATTTATTTCAACCGGGTGCGTTGCGGCGCGTGCGAAAAGCTGAAGGACGCCGCCATCTTGCCGATGATTGAAAACGGCTTGCTGGACGGTTACGTGCATATGGTGGAAATCCGTGTCGATGCCAAGGACGAAACCATCCGCGATTTTTACGGCGAGCCGGTCGAGAATGCTTTTTTCCAAGAACTCTATAATGTCACCACCTTCCCGACCATTGTTTTCGTCGATGCCGACGGCAGTGAAATCGGCAAACGCATGGTCAATTCCGGTGCTTACGATTACGTGCCTTATTACCTGAAAGAGCGGATCAACCAAGCGTTAGAAGAGATGGGCAACGACAAGCGGATGGAGTGACGCGATGATTGCCAAGTGGCTCGAACATTTCCGCGTTCGGCGGATTCTCAAACGTTTTCCGATTCCGCATGAAACCTGGCATGCTTTGATGACGGCCGACCCGTTGTTTCACGGTTTGAGTGCGGTGGAAAAAGCGCGGTTGCGGGAGATGGCGACGGTGTTTTTGCATCGCAAATATTTCAAAGGCGCGCAAGGGCAGGTGGTGACGCCGGACATGGGGGCGGCTATTTCCGCTCAGGCGGCGCTCTTGGTGTTGAACCTGGGGTTGGACACCTTGGATGGCTGCAATGACATCATCGTTTATCCGAGTGCCTTTCGCGTCCGGCGCGAAGCGCATGACGAACTCGGTTTGGTGCGGCAGGAGGATAACGTTCTGGCGGGGGAGTCCTGGTCGTACGACGGACCGGTGGTCTTGGCTTGGGACGAAGCCGAAGCCGAGTTGTCGGAAAACCACCCTGGCCACAATGTGGTGTTGCATGAATTTGCGCACAAACTGGATATGTTGAACGGCAAGGCCAATGGCATGCCGCCATTGCATGCGGAGATGAACCGCGAGGTTTGGACGCAAACCTTTAGTCAAGCGTTCGAGCATTTGCAGGCGCAATTGACGCATTACCACAACCCGGACATCAATCCTTATGCCGCCACGTCTCCGGCAGAATTTTTCGCGGTCACCACCGAGTATTTCTTTACTGCGCCGAAGCGGCTCAAACAGCATTTCCCCGGCGTATACGAGCAACTCAAACAGTATTATCGTCAAGATACACTTCGCCGGGCACAGTCCGCCGATTCCGGTTTTTGACCAGGCCTGGGCCTTTTTCGAATTGCGCAATTTCGGTCAGGATGTCGGGTCGAGGCACGGACATAATAGAGGCCGTCAAGAAGAGGGAATTGTTAAGTGAGCCGTGCATCTTATTTTCAGCGTATGAACCGAGTTTGTGATTACATCGAGCAGCATCTCGATGACGATTTATCCTTAGCGGTGTTGTGCGAGGTGGCGCACTTTTCAAAATTCCATTTCCATCGGCAGTTTTCGCAGGCCATGGGCATTAATGTTTTCCGGTTTATCCAGTTAATGCGCATGAAGCGGGCGTCGTATCAGTTGGCGTTTTATCCACAGTTTCGCGTGTTGGATGTGGCGTTGCAGGCCGGATTTGAAAGTTCGGAAGCCTTTTCACGGGCGTTTAAGAAAACGTTCGGGCAGACGCCGTCGCAGTTCCGAAAGCAGCCGAATTGGGTTTCTTGGCATCAACAATATCCAGAAACTTCAAGAAAAGGAAACCAAACGATGCAAACGAAAACCGTGGAAATCATCGATTTCCCCAAAACATTGATTGCGGTGAAAGAGCACCGCGCGTCGCATGAGCAATTGAATGAGTCGATTGCGAGCTTTATCGAATGGCGCAAACAGACAAACCACTCACCGGTGGACATCAGTGACAGCTTCGGCATTTTATACGACGACCCGGCCGCGGTGGCACCGGAGGATTTCCGGTTCGATATCTGCGGCTCTATCAAAGCGCCGATTCCGGACAACCCTCAGGGCGTGATGAATAAAGAACTTCCGCCGGGGCGTTGTGCGCATCTGGTGCATTACGGCTCGCACGATGCTATGGACACCAGCGTGTATTTTCTATATCGCGACTGGTTGCCGGAGAGTGGCGAAAGTTTGCGGGATTTTCCGTGTTTTGTTCGTTATCGGAACCTGTTTCCGGAAGTGGACGAGCATGAACTGGTGACGGATATTTATTTACCGTTACAGTAGGCGCGGCTTCTTTGAAAACAAAAACGCCCGGATGAACCGGGCGTTTTTAGTTGGAACGGAAAGCGGAAGACTTTAGAAATCTTCCCATTCATCGGCGCTTGGCGGTGGAGGTGGCGTAATGGATTTCGCCGTTTCCGTTGGCTTGTCGGCCGGTTTTTCCGCCTGAGCCGGTTTGGCTGGGGCCTCCGTTTTGGGGGCCGCAGGCTTTGGCGCTTCCAGTGTCGGCTTCGGAGCCGATAGCGCGGCCGGTTTATTGGCCTTTGGTTGACCGGCCGTATTGGTTTTGAAGAAAGCCATATTGTGACTCAAATCGGTGGCCTGTTCGCTCATGCTTTCGGCCGCGGCGGATGTCTCTTCCACCAGAGCGGCGTTTTGCTGCGTGGTGGCGTCGATTTCACCGATGGCTTTATGCACTTGTTCCACACCTTGCGCTTGCTCAGTCGAGGCTTGTGCAATCTGGTTAATCATCAACGACATTTCATTGATCATCTGGGTGATGTTGCCGATGACTTCACCGGATTCGCCAGCCAAATGCGTGCCTTCGTCGATGCGTTGTACGCTTTCGGTAATCAGGCTGTTGATTTCCTTGGCGGCGTCGGCCGATTTCTGGGCCAGCGCACGCACTTCCCCGGCCACGACAGCGAAACCGCGCCCGTGATCACCGGCTCGGGCCGCTTCCACCGCGGCGTTCAACGCGAGCAGGTTGGTCTGGAAGGCGATGCTGTCAATCAGGGTGACGATTTCGGAAATCTTGTGACTCGACTCCTGAATGGTGTTCATGGCGGTGATGGTTTGTTGCATCACTTTGGACGCCTGTTCGGATTCGGTCTGCACTTTTTGCGCCACCGACGCGGCTTGTTGCGAGTTGTCGGTGTTGTTCTGAACCGCCGAGTTCATTTCGTCCATGGTGGCCGAAGTTTGCTCGATGGCGGCGGCTTGCTCCTGAACGCGGGAACTCAAGTCCAACGCGCCTTTGGCCACTTCTTCCGAAGCGGTGTTGACCACTTGCGAAGTGATGATGGCCTGGGACACGATGTCCGACAACTTCTGCAAGGATTGGTTGACGGCGTTTTTCAAACGCATCAAATCACCTTGGTATTCGGCATCAATGGTTTGCGTCAAGTCACCTTCGCTTTGCGCGACCACAACGCGGGTGATGTCGGAGACGGCTTCGTCCAGCGTGGACAAGGATTCGTTGATACGCTGTTTCAGGCTTTCCAAATCGCCGCTGGCGTTGACTTGCACACGGTGCTGGAACTCGCCTTGACGCATGTGCTCCATCACCGCATTGATTTCGGTGATGATGCTGTTGGTTTCGGACATCGCCTGTTGGGCGTTGTCCATCATTTTGCGGTATTCACCTTCGCCCTGGTTAGAGAGTGAGACATCAAAACGGCCGTCGCGCATGGCTTGCATCACGCCGGACAGTTCGTTCATCAC
Source organism: Thiomicrospira sp. S5 (assembly GCF_003991075.1). Taxonomy (NCBI): domain Bacteria; kingdom Pseudomonadati; phylum Pseudomonadota; class Gammaproteobacteria; order Thiotrichales; family Piscirickettsiaceae; genus Thiomicrospira; species Thiomicrospira sp. S5. The sequence goes on from NZ_CP014470.1 coordinate 397,844, forward strand.
TTGGTCGATGATGTCGACACTTTCATTGATGCCGGTTTGCAAGGTTTCCAGATCACCTTTGTAATCGCCGTTGAGACGTTTGGAGAAATCGCCCTTGGCGATGGCACCGACGGTTTGGTTGGCTTGGGTCAAGGCTTGCGAGACCTGTTCCAGAAGCTGGTTGATGGCATCGCCCGTGCGACCGACTTCGTCCTGGCTGTTGACCGGCGCGCGTAACGCGAAGTCGCCGCTTTCAATGATTTGCCCGGTGACTTTTTGAACGCGTTTCAGCGGGTTGATGACCATGCGTGTAACGGTAATGATCAGGGCAATCGTCAACACGAGCACGCCCAGAATGACACCGGCCAATGACATCCAAGCGTTGTTCATCGCGGTGTTGATTGGTCCGGTGTATTCGGTTTCCGGCAGAATGAACAGGTGACGCCCCATGACGTCGCCCGACTCGTCGATGGCCGGAATGTCGATGACGACTTTACCTTGGGTGGTGTATAAGTGGCGAGCCATGCCATCCGTCGGTTGATAACTGGCCTTGACCAGCGACACCGCATCTGCATCAAACCAGCGGTTGCTGGCGAGCAGATAATTGTCGGTGATGGTTTCGTTCTTTTCGATGATTGGCATGTTGCCGTATTTCTGGTCGATGTAACGTTTATCGACCAGCAAGACCCATTCGCCGCCTTCATTGGCGCGGAAATCTTTAGCGACGGAAGCCATGCCTTGTACCAGAGTGGTGTAACCCAGAACCGAGTCATCTTCAAAAATCGGCGACACCGCAATAACACCAATGCCGCGCGCGCCGACACCCAGCGCACCATAGGCTTTTTTCTCTTTCATGACTTTCTGGATCAGCGGGTTATTGGAGACGTTTTGACCGTAATTCTCCAAATCCCAGGAACGAATGAGGGAGCGGCCATCGTAGGTAATCAGCTGGGTGGCGATATTCTTGAAGCCGGTCTTGCGGGCAAATCCGGCTTTGATATTGGCGAAAAAGGGTTTCAGCGCATCGCGATCTTCCACCGCGAGGGATTGGATGATGCTGTTTTGCAGGGTAATCATGGTGGCACCGATAATGCCGCCTTTGACTTTCAAGTCGACCTGCGCATCAATGTAGGCGGTCATTTCTTTGAAGATGCGTTTTTCGACCTGTTCAGGCACCGGCTTGACCGTTGTCAGATACATGGTCAGGCCGACTAAAAACGCAATGATGATACCGACCAGCGTCGAAATTCCAATGACTTTGGCCTTGAGTGAACGGCTGAAATCAAACATGATATGGCTCCCCCGGAAACGTCCGATGTTTCTTGTTATGTACTGCGTGCGCTGAGTATTTTAATTTTATTTTAACCTTAAGTTTACTGTGGTTAAACTTTAATTAAAGAAAATTTACTCTGCGAACGCACCTTATCATAAGCCCAGCGATAAACCAAGTGGTTGAGAAATGCTTTTATTTGAGAAACATTTTTAAAGTAGGGTTTTTATCTGTTCCGAAACCGCTTGGCTGAGCTCTTTAATGTCATGATTCAAGATTTGGTTGTTTTCGCTGTAATCCATTGGAATTTCGACTAGATGTACGCCGCCGTCTTCGAAACAGCCTTCCAGGGTCGGAATCAAGTCGTCGGCTTTGTGGATGCGGTGCCCCTTGGCGCCATAACTTTGCGCGTACATTACGAAATCGGCATTGTTCAAGTCCAGCCCGTAATCTTCGAAGCCCATATTGGCCTGTTTCCACTTGATCATGCCGAAAGCGTTGTCGTTAAGCACGACGACGACTAAATCCAGCTTGAGGCGCACGGCAGTATCCATTTCCTGTGAATTCATCATAAAACCACCGTCGCCGCAGATGGCCATGACCCGGCGTTCTGGATACACCAGTTTGGCGGCAATGGCCGACGGTAACCCCGCGCCCATGGTGGCGAGGGCGTTGTCCAATAAAATGGTGTTGTGCATATAGGCCAGGTAGTTACGCGCAAACCAGATTTTATAGATGCCGTTGTCCAGCGTAATCATGCCGTCGTCTGGCATGACTTTGCGGATGTCCGCCACCACGCGTTGCGGATACATCGGAAAACGTCCGTCGTTGGTGCCTTCCAACAGGTTTTTGTCGATTTGGCGCTTGGCTTCCATAAAACAGTCGAAATTCCAGGTGTCCTGGCGTTCGATGCGTTCTTTGATTTGATAAATGCTGTTGGCGATATCGCCCACCACATCGGCTTGCGGGAAATACACCGGATCGACGGACGCATTGGTGAAGTTAATGTGAATCACCTTGAAGCCGTCCTGCTCCATAAAGAACGGCGGTTTTTCCACCACGTCGTGACCGACATTGATGATCAAATCGGTATTGCGGATGGCGCAATGCACGAAATCATTATCGGACAGGGCGGCGCAGCCCAGATACAAATGATGGCGTTCGTCCACCACGCCTTTCCCCATCTGAGTGGTGAAAAACGGAATGCCGGTCTTGTCGACGAACTGGCGCAGCATCTTCCCGGCGGTTTTGCGGTTGGCACCGGCGCCAATCATAATCAACGGGCGCTTGGCGCGTTGAATCATTTCCACCGCATTCCGCACGGCTTTATCTTCCGCCAGCGGGCGGCGGTGCATGCCTTGTTGAATCACCGGCGAATCGGATTCTTCGCGGGCGATGTCTTCCGGCAATTCTAAATGGGAGGCACCGGGGCGTTCGGTTTTGGCGGAGCGGAAGGCTTCGCGGATGCGTGCCGGAATGTTATGGCCGCTGTGAATCTGGCAGGTGTATTTGGTGATGGGGCGCATCATATCCACCACATCGACAATCTGGAACTGACCCTGTCGGTTGGTTTTGACGGGTTTTTGCCCGGTGATCATCACCATCGGCATGGCGCCTAGTTGGGCGTAAGCCGCGGCGGTGACCAAGTTGGTCGCGCCTGGTCCGAGCGTGGACATGCAAACTCCGGCCATCCCGGTAAGGCGGCCATAGGTGGCGGCCATGAAGCCGGCGGCCTGTTCGTGGCGGGTGACGATAACTTGGATTTGGGAATCTTTGAGGGAATTGAGTAAATCCAGGTTCTCTTCACCTGGAATGCCGAAAACGTATTCCACGCCTTCGGCTTCCAGCGCTTTGACAAACAGATCCGATGCTTTCATGGAGGCCTCCGTAGTGTAGTGAATCTGCATCATAACACGTCTTCAATAGGCGATGGAGTATGGAAAATTTAATGCCCTGAAAATTATTTTTATACGTGGTTTTGATTAAGTTTTGTCTGCATTTGCGACAAATAGGTCATAATATTTTCGTGCTTCTTCTTCGGGACCTAACGCGATGTCAATAAGCATTTGAAGATTCCATAAAGGTCCTGGTATCACTTGTTCTGAGTCAAGGTCTTTAGGATAATTTTCTGGAGCTATTGACATTTCTATGTTTTCGAACCACCAAATTTCTATCTTGCGTAATAGCTTTACCATTTCATCAAATGCTTCTCCGACATCAAAATCCACACCTGACGAAGCAAATTTGAGCATTTCATGAGTTAAAGTGTTACGACAATTTTTAATATGTTCGAATTTTTCTAAGTCTTTACTGTCAATAGCATCCATGTCTTGAAGCCATTTTAATGATGCATAGAGAGGACTTCTGTTGAGAGAAAGTACCTTCTCTTTATATTCTGGACTAACAGTCATTCCATTTTCGTCAAAGCCATCTGTAAAAAAACTTTCAATTTTTTCGATAATGCTACTCTTGAGCATTTCAAAAGCCATTGAAAATATAGAAGCAGTAATAATGTTTGTTTTAAGCGTCTCAGGATGAAGTGTCCTTTCCCATGACGCTTTAATTTTTTCATCCATGTTGAATATCAATAAAGGTATTAATGATTAAGTTAAATGACTGCATATTTTTGCGGTAGGCTTGGGTGTTTGGTTAGTATATATTCTTTCTGTTTGGCATATAAACTGCCGCCATACATCCTGATAGCAGTGACAATTTAAATCTTACCCTATCCATTTTGCCGTTTCTATTTCAAATACGTAAAAAACATAATTCCACCAGGCCTGGTGAATTTTATAAATCGTGGGGTTAACCTTATTTTGGGTATGGAGTATACTTGGAATTATCTCATGGACAGTCATGCCTCCGGTCATTCGGGGGATGAACGCGACGGCGCTACGCAGCGGCCGTGACAAGGTAGGAGTTCCTTTATGTATCGCCACCCCGGCAAACGCCCTGTTTACCTCAATCTGTTCGCCTTTCGCTTTCCGTTAAACGCCATTCTTTCCATTTTGCACCGCATCACCGGAGTGGGACTGTTGTTGTTCCTGTTGACCGGCCTGGCCTGGTTGAATCTGTGGGTTTTGTTTCCCGAACAAAGAGTGGACACCTTACACGCCCTGACGCATCCGCTGGGGCAGTTGATTTGGTTTTTCGCTGCCGTCAGCTTGTGGTTTCACTGGTTGGCTGGCGTGCGGCACTTGATGATGGAGCATAATGCCTTTCAATGGCAAAGCCAGCCGCAAAAAGGGCGGCAATCCGGCCTGCTGTTGCTGGCGTTGTTTGCCATTGGAGTCGTAGTGATTTTTGCGGGAGTCTGGTTATGAACGTGTTATCCGGCTTGAGAGCGCATGTTTGGCAACGATTCAGCGCCTGGTATCTGATGGTGTATTTCCCTTTGGCGGCGTTGTATTGGTGGCAAGCGCCGACGGAATCGGTCGCGCAGGTGCAAGCGGCGATGACGTCTTGGTTGTTTTTGTGGCCGTCGTTGCTGGCCTTCGGGTTGTTGATGGTACACGCCTGGATCGGATTGCGGGATGTGTTGCTGGATTATCTGCCACGCAGAGCCTTGCAAGCGGGATTATGGCTTTGGGCGTTGGTGTGGTTGTTGGTGTTGGCCGATGGCGTGTTTTTAGCCGTGCAGTTGGTTGCGAACTGAGATTTTAAAGAATAAAGAGAAGAGAGGCGAAATGGTTTCATTGCAGCAGGTCGATACCTTTCATTTTGATGCGGTGATTGTCGGAGCCGGGGGCGCGGGGCTTCGGGCTGCGTTGCAATTGGCCAAGTCGGATTTGCGCGTGGCGGTGGTGTCGAAAGTGTTTCCGACGCGTTCGCATACAGTGGCGGCGCAGGGCGGCATTAATGCGGCCTTGGGCAATCTGACCGAGGATAACTGGCACTGGCATATGTACGACACCGTCAAGGGCAGTGATTATCTGGGCGATCAGGATGCGATTGAATTCATGTGCCGGGAAGCCACTGAAATTGTGCGCGAGTTGGAGCATTTCGGCGTGCCGTTTTCGCGCACCGAGCAAGGCAAAATTTATCAACGACCGTTCGGCGGCCAAAGCCGAAACTTCGGCGAAAGCCAGGCCACGCGCACTTGTGCGGCGGCGGACCGCACCGGACATGCCATTTTGCAAACCCTGTATCAGCAGAACATTCAGGCGGGCACGACCTTTTTCGATGAATTTTTTGCGGTGGATTTGGTCAAGGATGAAGTTGGTCATATCGGTGGCATGGTGGTGATGAACCTGCAAAACGGTGAATACCAATTATTGCGCGCTCATGCGGTGATGGTGGCCACCGGCGGGGCTTGCCAGTTGTTTAAAACCAACACCAACGCCAAAATCAACACCGGCGACGGCTTGGCGATGGTGCTGCGCGCGGGCTTGCCGTTGCAGGACATGGAGTTCTGGCAGTTCCACCCGACCGGCGTGGCGAACAAAGGCATGTTGTTGTCGGAAGCGGCGCGGGGCGAAGGCGGCGTGTTGCGCAATGCCGACGGCGAAGCCTTTATGGTGCGTTATGCGCCGCATGTGAAGGATTTGGCGTCGCGGGATGTGGTGTCACGCGCCATTGCCATTGAGGTGAAAGAAGGACGCGGTTGCGGCCCCAATAAAGACCATATGTTGCTGGATTTGACTCATCTCGATTCGGAGATGATTAAAAAGCGTTTGCCGGGCATTCGCGACATCGGTTTGACGTTTTTGGGCTTGGATATGTGCGACGACCCGATTCCGGTGTATCCGACCGCGCATTATATGATGGGCGGCATTCCGACCAATTTCCACGGTCAGGTGCAGACGCTGGATGAAAGCGGTCAGGCCATCAGTGTGCCGGGCCTGTATGCGGTGGGCGAATGCGCTTGCGTGTCGGTGCACGGTGCGAACCGCTTGGGCGGGAACTCCTTGTTGGACATCGTCGTGTTCGGACGGGCCGCCGCCAAGGAAATCGAACGGGTGTTGAACTTGCAGAAATCGGACCGCAACTTCGACCGCCGATTGGATTTGGCGCCGGTGGAAGCGCGACTGAACAAATGGGAAGCGCCAGCGCATGACCGCAAGGAGTCCATTGCCGCCATCAAACACGATTTACAAGTCGCCATGCAGGAGGGTTGCGGGGTTTTCCGCAACCAGGAATCCATGCAGGCGTTGATTGAAGCCTTGGAGCCGATTCAACAGCGTTTGGATGAAGCGGTGTTGCACGACCGCAGCCGGGCGTTCAACTTGGAACGCATGGAAGCGCTGGAGCTGGAAAACCTGATGACGCTGGCGTATGCGACCGTGCATTCCGCGATTGAACGAACGGAAAGTCGCGGCGCGCATTCCCGCGTGGACTTTACCGAGCGTGACGACGAAAACTGGTTGCAGCACAGCCTGTATTTTCTGGACGGCCATCGTCTGCGTTATAAGCCGGTGTGCGTCACGCCGTTGACCGTGACCGGATTCGAACCCAAGCCTCGCGTGTACTAACAAAAGGATAAAGCAATGCGGTTTTCCATTTATCGTTTCAACCCGGAAGTCGATGAACAGCCTTACATGCAGGATTATGAGTTGCCGGATGCGGAGATTCGCGACGACATGATGTTGTTGGAAGCGTTGGATAAACTGCGCGAACAGGACCCGACACTGGCGTTTCGCAGTTCCTGCAAGGAAGGCGTGTGCGGCTCGGACGGCATGAACGTCAACGGCGAAAACCATTTGAGCTGCATTACGCGAATGTCCAGCCTACGCGATCCGGTGGTGTTGAAACCGTTACCGGGCTTGCCGGTGATTCGCGATTTGATTATCGACATGGAATTGTTTTACGACCATTACCGCGCGGTAGACCCTTTCCTGAAAGCGACCAGGCCTGGTCAAAACGTCGATTTGGACCATGAGTTCCTGCAAAGTCCCGAAGAGCGTGAAAAACTCGATGGCAGTTACGAATGCATTCTGTGCGGTTGTTGTGCGACCAGTTGCCCGTCTTTCTGGTGGAACCCGGATAAGTTTCACGGCCCGGCCGCCTTGTTGGCGGCGCGGCGTTTTGTGGTGGACAGCCGCGACATCACCACGCGCGAACGATTGGAAACCTTGGACGATCCGTTTAAGACCTTCCGCTGCCGTAATATCCAGAATTGCACCGCCAGTTGCCCGAAAGGGTTGAATCCGAGTCAGGCCATCAATGAACTGAAAAGCTTGATGATTGAAAAGCAATTGGATTAAATTACCCCATGACAGTGGAATCTGAACAGCAGCTTTTGCAGTGGAAACGACTGCAGTTCAATTGTCGGCGCGGCAATGCAGAAGTGGAATATCTACTGTCGTCCTACTGTCATCACCTAAACCCACAGAACCCGCATCATAGAGATCAAATGGATGACTTGGAGGCGTTACTTTCAGAAAGTGACCAAACCCTGTTTGAATGGCTGTTGCAGTCGGACACCGCCGAATCACCAGGCCTAATAAAAATCCCTGATGCCTTCAAGCCGCTGATTCAAGCCATCCGCTGTTTCAACCGCAACATGACTACCTAAAGCCACGAGAAAAGAAGGAGAGCTTTATGCCGGATTACTTAGGTTCTTGCCTGTGTGGCACTGTACGATTTGAGATAAAGGGCGATTTCGACAGCTTTTTTCTGTGCCATTGTCACTATTGCCAAAAAGATACGGGGTCGGCGCATGCGGCCAATTTATTTTCGTCGTCAGCCAAACTTACCTGGCGGTCAGGTGTCGAGTCGGTGACCTCTTTTACCCTTCCGGGCACGCGTCATACAAAAAGTTTTTGTCAGTTATGTGGTTCCGCCGTGCCAAACATTCAATCGGATGGAGGGCTCGTTGTACCCGCAGGGTGTCTGGACACTGAAATTTCGCTGCGACCCACCGCGCATATTTTTACCGCCAGCCGAGCGGCTTGGGATGACGGACTGGATGAGGTGACCAAATTCAAAACACTGCCGGAGTAAGTTATAATTATTCTGTGTGGGATGCGGCCGTTCTCCTTGTTATAGTCGGTTTGGTTTTTATAGCGATTGCCGTATCAATCAGGTCTGTTTTGGCTTAAGTCCGGCAGGCGGTTAGCCGCCTGCCGAATCTGAATGGAAAATATGGCTCTTATTAAATTTTCAACTCAAAGTTTCCCTTTGAAAGAACGCATTGAGGCCGCGCAGGATATCTATGCGGCGATTGCAAACATTGAGTTGCGCACACCGAACAAACAGATTCCGACCATAGAAACACAGCTTCGGCTTTTACCCGGCATTTCAATCGGTTGGGTTAAAACGTCGCCCATTATTGTCCACAGAAATAAAAAACACGTTCAGGACGGCAATGACGATTTTACGTTGTTGCTCAACCCGCGGCTGACGCCCTCAGGACGCTCTGCATGGAATGCGTCCATTGAGCAAAAAGGAGACATCAAGTGTGCCCCCGGCATGGGTTGCTTCAGCTACAATGACCGCCCAGGGATCATCACCTTTGAAGGTGGACAGACCCACATGCTGAACTTGAAATTGTCGCGCACGCTGTTTGAGCCACTGGTGACTCGTTTTGAGCGCTCTCATCGACCGATTTTAGATCAGGAAGTTCTCACGCACCTCACACGCGCATCACTCCACCTCATGGAAGAAAATCCGGCTGAGCTCATTAATATCCTCGCCCAGACCAATCAGCTCATCGACTTGGCGGCATTAGCGATGGGCGCACACTCGGATTATGCCATTCACGCACGCCAACATGGCTTAAAGCAAGCGCGGATGGCGGCGGTGAAGGCCGATATAAACATTCACTATTATCGTGGGGACTTATCGCTTAACTGGATTGCAAAGCGTCATGGTATCTCGCCAAGCTATATCCGCGCCATGTTTGATGAGGAAGAAACGAGCTTTACCGATTATGTGCTGAATGTCCGTCTTCAAAAAGCCTATGATATTCTCGCGAACCCTGACTATGTTTCCACTCCCATTACCGAGATTGTCTACAAAGTGGGCTTCAACAACCCCTCTTGGTTCTATCGTGCCTTCAAAAAGCGTTTCGAGTTTGCGCCTGGCGACATTCGCGCGCTAAAAACAACCTAACCCGAATATTTCACAAATTTGCACCGACCTTGCTTGCTCCTTGATTCCACAAGAAATATTTTCTCAGTCGGTCGTAATCGTGGATACGACACTTCTTCGAAAATTTCCTCGTGAAAACAAGGTGCTGCGCAATCTCAGCACAAATTCATAAAACATTCGGGTTAATCCCTCCAATCACCAGGCCTGGTGGTTATCTTTTTTTAAAGTAGCGCTCAGTGGAAGCCAGCTTAGCTGTAACTCTTTAAACTGCTATTAAAAACCTTTCATCTGCACATTGTCTGTGCAAAAAATTTGGAGAACACCATGAATATCGCCTCTTCGTTCAAATCCGCAAAATGGGTTCTGCCATCGGCTCTGGCGTTGGCCATTTCGGCGCTGGTGATCGGTTGCCAAAGCGATAGCGATTCGTCATCGAATACGTCATCGAATACATCGCCCACCCTCAGCTTAGAGCGCCAGGCGGCCACCAAGGTCAAGCAGGGCGATACGGCTTATCAACTAAGGCAATTCTCTAATAAATAGCATTCATTAATGTTTAAATTTTCGGAAAAAAGGAATCATATAAATGACATTTTCCAGCTTAAGGTCTTTGGCCGCGCTTTTCGCCATGACCGTTTTCATCTCGGCCTGTCAATCGAGCAGTAACAGCGATCCGTCAACCCAGCAGAAATTGGAAGAAATGGTCGATCAGCAGTGGATAGACTTCAAACAAGAACACCAATTTTCCAAGGGTGGCATGGGCGTGCGTTTGATCAGCCCAAACGGCGATTATTTTGCCCATCAGGGATTTGACGGAAATGCCGATGTGAATACTCATTTTCGTGGCGCGAGTACCGCAAAAACTTTCACCGCGGCCGCGATTATGATGATGCATCAACAAGGGTTGCTCAATATTGATGATACGGTGGACATGACCATACCCGGTCGTGCTGAGACTTACCTACCTGACACGGCGAACTATAATGTTCCCTACAAGAGCACCATAACCATTCGCCAATTGTTGCAGCACCGTGCGGGCGTGTTCGATATTAAGAATAATCCGATTCCGGATACCGTAGAGCAACCTTATGCGGGCCAATACTATGCGGATTACGTGATGGAAACCTTGGAAGAACCGGATCATACTTTCACCCTGGAAGAATTCATTGGCGTTGACGCGGTAAATAACCTGTCCTTCACGCCGCCAAATACAGAATTTCATTACAGCAACACAGGATACGCCATGCTGGGTGCCATCATTGAGCACATCAGTGGTCTGTCTTACAGCGACTATATTCAGCAAACCTTTTTAGATCCGCTTAATCTCAGTGACACTACATTTCCGAGTCAAGGAACGGATCAGGCTCTGCCCGAACCGTATTTTGAAGGTTACACGATTGTCGAAGGCGAAGAGTTTGAAACCTCGTTTATTAACTTGTCCGCCTCGGTGGCCGAAGGCAATGTCGTGACCACCCCGGAAAACCTCACCCGATGGTTACACTTGTTATTAACCGGCCAAGCCGGCCTTAATAACAATACGGTCAGCATGATGAAAGACGTGCTTCCGGCCGATGAACAACATGGCTATTATGGGTTGGGTATCACCTACACGGATGGCCTGGGATATGGGCATGATGGCGCTCAAATGGGTTATTTGACGTCCATGCGATACGATCCAGAAAGCGATATCACGGTTCTGGTGTTTACCTCTACGATCCTGGCGGATGATTTTTACACCCAGGCGATGATGCTGTTGGATGTCGCGGGAGAAGCAAAATCTTTAGTTGAGTACTGACCCGAAAACCGATAAAAAGTACGAGCTTTAATTGCAATGGAAGCGGATTCGGTCGATTAATCGATTGGGTTATCGACATTTCCGCCAGGCCTGGCGGTTTTTCAGATTCGGAAACGGGCTCACTGACAGCAACTCTTTTCCATCGTCAGAAACTTTTCAAATTCCGCCGCCGGTAATGGCCGCGAACAGAAAAAGCCTTGATAGGTTTCGCAGCCCGTCTTCACCAGATAATCCAGTTGTTCCGGATGTTCGATGCCTTCGGCCACGACATTCAGATTCAGTGTCTGAGCAATCTTGATAATGGTTTCGATGAAAATCGCACCGGATTCGGTGTCGTAATCGTCCATAAAGGTTTTGTCGATTTTCAGGGTGTTGATCGGGAATTTTTTCAAATACGCCAGTGAGGAATAGCCGGTACCGAAGTCGTCCAGCGAGATGGAAATGCCTTTTTGTTGGATGGCGTGCAACAGGCTGAGGTTTTGCTCGGAGTTTTCCATGAACTGCGATTCGGTCATTTCCACGTCGAGCTTGCTGGGCGTGATGCCGCTTTCCTGAATCAGTCGATTGAGTTTTTCTTCAAAGTGGTTGTTGATCAGTTGCACCGGCGACAGGTTGACGGACACCTGGAAGTCGCCCAATCCACGCTTTTTCCAGTCGATTTGCTGGCGTACCGCCGTTTCCAGTACCCAGTCGCCCAATGGTACCATCAAGCCGGACTTTTCCGCCGACGGTATGAATCGGTCCGGTGTAATCACGCCTTTGTTCGGGTCGATCCAGCGAATCAAGGCTTCGGCGCCGGTCACTTGGCCGGTGGTGACGGAGATTTTCGGCTGGTAATAGAGTTCAAACTCGCCGTTGTCCAGAGCGCGTTGCATGTTGTTTTCCAACTCGATTTCATGCACCAGCTGCTGGTGCAGGGATTCGGTGAAGAATTTGAATTGGTTTTTGCCGGCGTTCTTGGCTTCGTACATGGCGATGTCGGCGTTTTTCATCAGGGTGGTGATGGATTGGCCGTCTTTCGGGTACAGCACCACGCCGACACTGGCGGACACTTTCACGGGATGATTGTCCACCAAATGCACGTCGCTGATTTTTTCGATGACGCGTTGGATGATATTGATGAGCTCGTGTTCGTTGCCGTGGTGGTTGACGACGATGACGAATTCGTCGCCGCCGACACGGGCGATGATGTCGTAGTCGCGCAAGACCTGTTTGATGAGGCTGGAAACATTGCGCAACAGTTTGTCACCGACCTCATGGCCCAAGGTGTCGTTGACGGTTTTGAAGTTGTCCAAATCCATGAACAATAGGGCGAATTCCTGCCCGGAACGGGAGAATTCGGAAATCAGCCAGTTCAAGCGTTCATTCAGATGGTTTCGGTTGGCGAGGCCGGAAAGGTTGTCGGTTCGGGCCAGGCGATACAATTCACTTTTTTCTTCGTCCAGGCGGGTGAAGGTTTGTACCATGGAGGCGCGGATGTATTCCAGTTCACGTAGCTTGAAACGTTTTGGAATTTCCGACTGGTAATAGGCGTACTGGCGTAACAGTTCCAACGGGTTGGTGACGAAGCGTTTCAGCAGCCCCCACAACAAGCCGAGCAGCAGTAACGGCACCACGCCGAAAAAGAGCAGTGAATTGGTGGTGTTTTCGGCGAAATAGTTTTCCAGATAGGCTTTGTCGATATACAGATACAGCTTCAAATACGCCGGTTGGTTCTGGATGAAATACGGAATGTCGGTTTCATAAATATCGTAGCGCAACATTTCATGTGCCGATAAGCCTTTCAGTTTGTCCTGGGTGTTCTTTTTCGGTGGCGCGGAACGGATATCGTGTTCGGTCGTAATCAGGATTTTGCTGCCCGACGCAATCGCCATGGCCGCGACCAGTGGATTGTTGGCGACTTTACGGTGCAGAAAAGACTTGAACTCGCGCAAATCTTGCGGTGTGGCCATTTCCGTGGAAACGACGTAAGCGGTTTCCGACAGGTCGTGGCGGATGTTTTCCAGAATGAGGTCGGTTTTCTTTTGCTGGTCGTTGAGGAAGTAATATAAGAACACTCCGTAGAAAACCAGAACCAGAGCGACGATAGCGGTGATAAAGAAGCGACGGATGGAGATCATTTACAGCAGATCCCTCGTGGGAAAGTTGGCATCGTCCAAACGTTGTTGCAGCGCCGGAGAGATACCTTTATTCAACCATTCGATGGTGCTCAAACTGGATTGAAAGTCTTCGAAACTGCTGTTTTCCAGATAGGGTTTGACCTTTTCGTAGTACTCTTTCGGGTCATCATGCAGCGCCTGGATAGCGTGGTTGATCAGGGTTTTCAGTGCCAGCATCTGGTCTTTGTGGGCGTGATAACGGTTTTCAGTGGTAAAAAGTCCATCCAGCACCAGCAGGTTTAAACTGTCTGCCGTGGAGGCCAGTGTTTGAAAGCCCTGGTCTTCCAGTTCATGGTTGTAGGGGGTGTAAGTGACGACCAGTGAAGGGGCTGTTTCACTCGCGGCAACGGATTGCAGTTTGAGCTGGTCACGGTTGATGTAGTTGAAGGTTTTGCCTTCCAGTTTGTGCTGATGGATGAAGTCGTTGAAGACGGGGTAATTGATGCTGTTGATTTCCAGATAAACATTGATGGGACCGTTTTCGGATTTGATGGCGTCGAGTGAACGATTCCCCATGATCATGTCGCCGCCATTGGAGCGATCCAACAGCAGAATCGGAATCACCGACGGGTCTTTTCGGTACATGGTCTGATATTCGTATTGCGTGCCGGCGAAAGCATCGAGCTTGGCGGATTGGTAAATGTGCAGACTTTCGCCGAGGGAGACCACGCTGGAAAGACGGATGTCGTGTTCATCAAGCCAGCCTTTTTCCTTGGCATAGAATAAAGGCGAATAACCGATCCAGGAATTGGCAATGATGTTGAGTGTCTTATCGGGTTTTTCGGTGCAACCTGAGAGTGCAATCAGACCGCTTAGCAATACGGCTTTTATTATATTTATCATGTTTATTGACCATAATAAAAAGTTACCTTAATGCTACCACAGCCGGTAAGGGTTTTTTAAGAAATATCCGCTTAAAACGCTGATAAAACAGGGTGTTGCGAGCGCCTTTCAGAATAAAAAGCATTCGCGTTTTCACTTGGTCAGCGGTGCACCACATATTGGCCTTCAAACACCGTCGCCAGCTCCTGGGCTTCATTGTATATTTCCGTGGTCAATTGAATGCGGGCGCGGCCTTTTCGGTGGTATGTTTTCAGAAAGGTCGCCAATTGCGGTTCGGATTCGAATCGACAACGGGTTTCGATGTCGGCTTTCACCGGTTTCAAAAAACGGGTGTGGCTTTCCTGAATGACGATGTGGCCGTGTAAATCGTGTTCGGTGAGGGCGAGATGAATCAATCCCCAGCCGGTGAGCACGGCCGTGGCGTACAGGCTGCCACCGAAAGCGGTGCTTTTGTGGTTGATGTTGTTTTGCAAAGGCGCGCGTAAACGCAGGGAGTCGGCGGTGGCCTCCATGACCTGCAACCCCATGGACTGGGTGAGCGGGATGTCTTGATGCAAAAGCGTTTCCAGTGATTTTAGCGCTTTCGGCGTATGGGTGGAATCGGTCATGGCGTCTCCGCAGTGAAACGTATCTGTGATTCAGTATAGCCGGAGTGCCGAAAGTGTCCAACCGCTGGTCTTCCGATTAGAAGAAAAGTGGCCAGGCCTGGTTGTTTTGAAAACTTGATGTGTATTAAGTAAAAAGTCTTAAAAGGTGTTGACGAGCGTCCGGCATTTTGTCATATTTTAGTGGTACGGTTTTTTATTGAAAAGACTTGAATAACAATTTCTTAACCCCATATAGCCGTTGAATGAAAGTTGTATTGTTCTCTTTAAAAGGAGGGTTGTGCGATGAGTATGTTTTTAAGAACGTTGGAACCGTTTCGTGAATTGCGGGATTTGGAAAACCGGCTGCAAAAAATGATGCCGAAACCCACGGAATCGAATGTGGCCGGGTTTTCACCGACCGTCAATACACGAGAAGGGGATTACGCTTATCACATCGAAGTGGATTTACCCGGTGTGAAAAAAGACGATATCCATGTGGAAGTGAAAGAAAATCGTCTGACCATTTCCGGTGAACGTAAAACCAAGGAAGAGGTCAAGGACGAAGACTATTACCGCGTGGAAAGCAGTTACGGCAAGTTCGAGCGTAGCTTTGCCCTGCCGGATAATGTGGATGCCGAAAATGTATCCGCCAGTTCGGAAGACGGCGTGCTGGAAGTTGTGCTGCCGAAAAAGGAACGCAGTGCCGAGACCAAAAAGGTGGAAGTGAAATAATCTTCCACGAAGGTTTCAGTCAAAATCGAATTCAAACCAACCATTGAATGATCTTATCTGTCATTACAAGGGCCGCGGATTTTCCCCGGCCCTTTTTTTATGGGCAAAAAAAACTCACCGGCCGGTGAGTTCAAGACAAGGACGTTTTAACGGTTATATTTTATTATTCGGTGCTCACGCGGCCTTTGACCGCATGATGGATTAATCGGATGTGACCGGCGTCAGGTAACGTTCGCGTTTTTTCGGGATGATTTTGTCGATTTCCACCAGAATCAAACTGTCGATGCAGTCGTTGAAATCCGGGTCGACACTGAAGTCGATAAAGCGGCAACCGCCGGGTTCGCACAGTTCCGCGTATTGTTTGAACAAAGTCGGCACCTTGACGCCGAACTCGGTCAGCAAGCTGTTGAGCTTTTTGTAACTCTCTTTGTAGTCGCCGCTGAATTCTTTTTCCGCCAATTCTAGAATGTCCGGCGACGGTACGAAAGGGCGTTTCCCCACGGCCAAATCCTGATGCGAGCCCATCTGGGTTTGGAAGAAGGCGACAATCAGTTCTTTGGCGCGCAATGGGTAAGCATCCGACAAACTCACCGGGCCGAAGAAATATTTGGTTTCCGGGTGACGCATCACATAAGCGCCGATGCCGTACCATAGATAGTCCAGGCTGCGCTTGCCCCAGTAACGTGGTTGCACGAAGCTGCGGCCCATTTCCAGCGCATTGGGCAGATAAGGTTCGATGTCCGGTTTCAAGTCGAATAAGGTGCTGGTGTAAAGCCCGTCCATACCGTTTTTCTCGATGATTTTCTGGCATTCGCCGATGCGGTAGGCGCCGACAATTTCCAAATCCTCTTCATCCCACAGCACCAAGTGGCGGTAATCGGCATCGTATTTGTCTAAATCAAAGGCATCGCCGGTGCCTTCTTCCACCGTGCGGAAGGTCAGTTCGCGCAAGCGACCGATTTCACGCATCACCGGCGAATCGGCATCGTAATCGAACAGAAAGATTTTCTTGCCGTCCACCGTCTGGCCCAGTAGCTCGCCGTTTTTTAAATCCTTTTTCAAGGCCTTGCGGTTCACCGGGTGGGCGATGGTGCTTTCGGTTTCGAACGGCAGTTTGGCAATCGCTTTGCCGGGGTGGTTCAAGCGGTAAACGTGTTTGCGGAGCAGCTTGGCGATTTTCGTCAGCGGCCAGTCGCATTTCGCCACCGATTTCCACGGAATCATCGGCCCGACATGAAAGGCAATCTGTTGGTCGTTCTTATTGAACATTTCCTTGACCAGCATCAGCGTGCCCAGCGGTTTGTACAGGGTGGACAAACCATAAAACAAAGCGGAGTTTCGGGCGTCGATGTAAATCGGCAAAATCGGCGATTGGGTCTTTTTCGCCAGTTTGAGGAAACCGTTTTTCCACTTGCCGTCGCGCACGCCGTTCGGGCGGATGCGTGAGACTTCGCCCGCCGGGAAAATAATCACCGCCTCTTCGTTTTCCAACGCCTTGATCATGGTTTTGAAGAGTTCTTTATGGTTGGCCTTGTCGGACATATTGTCCACCGTCAAAAACAACGATTGAAACGGTTCGACATTGGCCAGCATTTCATTGGCGACGATGCGCACGTCCGGGCGAATGCTGCGGATGAATTTCAACAGTGCCAAACCGTCCAGCGAACCGATCGGGTGATTGGCGACGATGACCACGCGCCCCTCGGCCGGCACATTGTTGAAAGAACGGTTGTTGACCTGATAAGTGAAGTTATAATGTTCCAGGCTTTTGTCCAGGAAGGCAAAACCGCGCAGGTGTTTGTTCTCTTCGATGAACTGGTTGATTTCGTTTTCGTAGGTGAGCTTTTTCAGAAATTTAATCAGCTGTTTGCCACCCGGCTTCTGATTGAAATCGGGGTATTTTTCGAGAATGGTTTGTTCGATATTCAGCATAATGGTTTCTTCGTAACTCGTCTTCTTGGATAGCTCGGAGGGCACGTAGGACTCGTCTGGTACGTGCGGCGGTTCTACTCGTCTATTAACTGTATTATTCTGAGTTGTCCAGTTGACGTAGAAGTGACAAATGCGTGAGTTTCAAATGACGGTTGTGTAACAAAAATATGACAATGATTTCCCTGAGTTATTATGATTTGGCCGGTTTATCGGTGATGATTCTGCTGCTCGGCTTGTTGCTGCTATTGAACGGCTTCGAGCAAACGCGCCAGCTTTGGGTGGCGTCCGCACGCATGGTGGTGCAACTGCTGTTTATGGGCGTTTGGTTAAGCTGGGTGTTCAATGCCGACAGTTGGGTGCTGGTGGCGTTGGTGTCGGTGGTGATGCTGCTGTTCGCCGGTTATGAAATTCTCAAACGGCAGACCTACCGTTTTCAAACCAAGGGGTTGCTCTCCGGCTCGTTTGTGGTGGGACTGTTGTCGCTGTCGATGACCGCTTTGGTGTTGACGATTTTCTCGCTTACGCTGGTGATTCAGCCGCAACCTTGGTACGAAGCGCAATACGCCATTCCGTTGCTGGGGATGATTCTCGGCAACAGCATGACCGCCATCGGCCTTGGGTTGGATACCATGACCAAAAGCGCCGTGAAACAGAAAGCGCAAATCGAAGCGCAACTGGCCTTGGGCTACACCGCTAAAGAAGCGCTGATGTTCCTGAAAAAGCAAAGCCTGCACACGGCGATGATTCCGGTCATCAATATGCTCGCCGCCGCCGGCATCGTATCCTTGCCCGGTATGATGACGGGGCAAATCCTTGCCGGCATCGACCCGATGGAAGCCGTTAAATACCAAATCATGATTATGTTTCTGATTACGGTGTCCACTGCTTCGGGTGTGTTGATTGCCTTGTGGCTGGCGCAGAAAAAACTGTTCGATCCGCGGATGCGTCTGAACTTGTCACAGTTGGTAAAAAGCTGAAAACAGAAAAACGCCCAGACCTGCTCTTTGAAAGCTGTCGGATTTGACAAGGCGCGTTATAATAACCTTAAAGCGCGCTCAGTCTTTGCCGAGTATTTGTCGAATATTTGCAGAAAGTTCGCGCGATTCCGTCACCCCAAACCTCAGGTTGAACCATGTTACAGCACCCATATCTCGAATTGCCGAAATCCTTTTTCCAACCCGTCTGGCCGGAGCCCCAGCAAAACGCACGTCTCGTCGCGGTTAATCGGGCGCTGATGCAGGAAATCGATTGCGACTTGAGTGACGAACAATTGCTTGCACTCACCGCCGGGCAATTGGAGGATGCCAGCTTGGCCGAGTTCGATTTGCAGCCGCTGGCGCAAAAATACACCGGCCACCAGTTCGGCTATTACAACCCGGATTTGGGTGATGGCCGCGGAGTGTTGCTGGGGCGCTGGGAAGACAAAAACGGCCAGGCCTGGGACTTTCACCTGAAAGGCGCCGGGCGCACACCTTATTCCCGTCGAGGTGACGGCCGGGCGGTTTTGCGTTCGGTGATTCGCGAATACTTGGCGTCCGAAGCCTTGTACGGGCTGGGCGTGCCCACAACGCGGGCCTTATCCATCGCCACCAGCGACGAACAAGTGCAGCGTGAAACCTTCGAAACGCGCGCTAGCCTGATGCGTGTCACGCCCAGCCACATCCGTTTCGGGCATTTTCAGTGGGCCGCCTCCAAAGGCCCGGCCACCTTTGAATTCCTGACCAATTTTGTGGTGGAACATCATTACCCGGAACTGCAATCGCTGGCAGAACCGCAGCGCAGTGCCGCCTTGTTGAAAACCGTGTGCGAGCGCACCGCGGTGCTGATGGCGAAATGGCAAGCGGTGGGCTTCAATCACGGGGTGATGAATTCCGACAATATGTCCATCCTCGGCGAAACCTTCGACTTCGGGCCTTATGCCTTTTTCGACGATTTTCAAATCGAGTACATCTGCAATCATTCGGATTATGAAGGGCGCTACGCTTATAACCAGCAACCGAAAATCGGCGTCACCAATTGCCAACTGCTGGCACACGCCTTCGATAAAGTGCTGGACGAAGCCGCGCAAAACGAAGCCTTGGAAGCCTTTGTGGAAACCTATAATCGCCAGTACATTGACGAGATGAACCGTAAAATCGGATTGCATACCGTACAGCCGGACGATAAAAACCTGATTGGTGATTTATTGGTGTTGATGGATCAGCATCGGGTGGATTTCAGTTTGTTTTTCCGCCGCTTGGCGAAATGGAACCAACCGGATGAAGGTGAATTGATGGCGTTGTTGAACCAACCCGGTGCCTTTGTCGATTGGTTCCAGTGTTACGATGCCCGCTTGCAGCAAGAAGGCGTTTCCGAGTCGGAACGTCAGCAACGGATTTTGGCCGCCAATCCGGCCATCGTCTTGCGGAATTACATTGCTCAGGGCATTATCGAAGCCGCCGAAAACGGTGACTATCAACCATTAGAACAGTGGGTGGAAGCACTGCATTCACCTTTCGAAGAACACCCAGGCCTGGCGGAATTTCAGAAACCGCCAAGTCCGGAACAAAAAGGGTTGCAACTCAGTTGCTCTTCTTGATAAAACAGGCAATAAAACAGGAAATATAAGGATGGCTTATCAAACATTTACGCCGCGCCACTTAGCGCGCTTTAAATTATGGATGTGGGTGGTGGCGTTGATTGTCGCATCCGGCTTGGTGTTGGCGATTAGCCAGCTTTCAAACGGTTTTATCCACACCTTACCCATCTGGGGGCTGTGGGTGTTGCCGGGGCTGCTGTTATTGCGGTATGGCTTTAAACAACACCAGGCGCTGAAAACCGAAGTGGCACAAACCTACCAACGTTTGTTGGAAACCGAAGCGTTTCAACCCGCGAACGAAGTGGACTTAGGCTTGGGCCGAAAACTGATTGTGGACGCCGACAACGACAAGATGGTGTTACTGTTTCCTCTGGAAATTCACCGCTTTCAACGAGCGGATATCGCCGATTGGAAAGTTGAGCCCAGAAGCGCGCGTAAACACAAAACCAATCGCGTGGAACATGATCTGCATTTGAACTTTGATAGTGGTGAAGCGCTTGAGGTGAAAGGTATTCACCATCGAGACGAAGTGCATCAACAATTCAGTGTGTTGCTTGCAAAATAGTTAGAAACAAACGCTTGAACTAGCGCATCAATATTTTAGCCGTGATGATGGCAGGCTCATTTTCGTAACCTTTTGATGCCAAGTTCGAGATTTCATTTTTTATTTTTTCGGGTGACCAAAAAAACCAGCCTTGATTATGGAACAAGGTTTCTATGTCCAAAGACTTTGACTGATACACTTTACCGGCTGCGAGACCAAGGGTGATTGACGTTTCACGGTTGGCCATATTCATTGAAATCAGGTCTTCTTTTAATTTGGCTAAAACGATTTCTCTATAGTTTTGGCAGGTGAATAACTTGTATTTTCCTTCGGGAATTTCGTGGTTTTGGCAAAGGTCGGCGTATTTGACACCGGAGGAGTCTAAGAAAGACTTTGCTTCCAGTGCCAAAATTGTATTCTGGGTGACATTAAAAGCCAGCAAGTCTATTTCCGGCCTAGGTATTGAATGTTTGCCAATGTCACGCTTTTCTTGTTTGGTTAAATTGACTTTAAAAGATTGCCTAACCCAGTTGCCTTTGTGCTCCAGTAGTGTTTTGAGAATGCCCTCAAAGTAATCCATGGTTGGCTCTCCAGAAATTAACCATTCAACGCATCACTCACAATCGCTTGCGCTTCTTTTAGGATTTCATCCAAATGCGCTTGGCCTTTAAAGCTTTCGGCGTAGATTTTATAGATGTCCTCGGTGCCGGATGGGCGGGCGGCGAACCAGCCGTTTTCGGTGGTGATTTTCAGGCCGCCGATGGCCGCGCCGTTGCCCGGAGCGTGGGTGAGTTTGTCCAGAATAGGCTCGCCCGCCAAAGTGTCGGCTTTGACCATGTCCGGTGACAGGTTTTTCAAAATCGCTTTCTGTTCACGGTTGGCCGGTGCGTCGATGCGGCTGTACACCGGATTGCCGAATTGTTCGGTCAGTGCCTGATACAGTTTCCCCGGGTCTTTGCCGGTGACGGCAGTGATTTCCGCGGCCAATAAATTCATGATAATGCCGTCCTTGTCGGTGCTCCAGACGGTGCCATCCATTTTCAAGAAAGACGCCCCGGCGGATTCTTCGCCACCAAAGGCATAGTCGCCGGACACCAATCCGTCCACAAACCATTTGAAACCGACCGGCACTTCCGCCAGAGTTTTGCCCAAGGAGGCGACGACGCGGTCAATCATGGAACTGGACACCAGCGTTTTACCGATTTTAACGTCCGCCGACCAGTTCGGACGGTGGGTCAGCAGGTATTGAATGGCGACGGCGAGATAGTGGTTCGGGTTCATTAAACCGACCGACGGAGTGACGATGCCGTGGCGGTCGGTATCGGTGTCGTTGCCGAAGGCGATGTCGTAGTCGTCTTTCAGGGCAATCAGGCTGGCCATGGCGTAAGGCGAGGAGCAGTCCATGCGGATTTTGCCGTCCTTATCCACCGTCATGAAAGAGAAGGTCGGGTCGACGTGTTTGTTGACGATTTCCAGATTCAGGCCGTAATGGTCGGCGATCGGTTGCCAGTAATCCACCGCTGCGCCGCCGAGCGGGTCAATGCCGAGCTTGAGTCCGGCGTCTTTGATGGCTTTCATATCGACGATTTTGTCGAGGTCTTTGACATACGGCATGATGAGGTCTTCGGCCTTGACGAATTCGGAAGCCATCGCCTCGGCCAGTGGCATACGATTGATGGCTTGCATGTCGGACATCAGGATTTCATTGGCGCGGTCTTGAATCACGGAAGTGGCATCGGTATCGGCCGGGCCGCCGTTTGGCGGGTTGTATTTGAATCCGCCGTCTTCCGGTGGATTGTGCGATGGTGTGATGATGACGCCGTCGGCCAAATCATCAGTGCGGTTTTCGTTGTAGGTGAGAATGGCGTGCGAAATGACCGGCGTCGGCGTGTAACGGCCTTTGCCTTGAATGATGACGTCCAGACTGTTGCCGGCAAAGACCTCGATGGCGGTGGCGTGGGCGGCTTCCGACAGGGCGTGGCTGTCCATGCCGATGTAGATCGGGCCGGTGATGCCTTGCGCGTCGCGGTATTCGACGATCGCTTGCGAAATGGCGGCGATGTGGTTTTCATTGAAGGCGGTTTTGCTGGCGCTGCCACGGTGGCCGGAGGTGCCGAAGGCGACCGCTTGATCCGGATTGCTGGCATCGGGAATCAAGTTGTAGTAGTCGGTCATCAGTTTGGGAATGTTTTCCAGAATGGATTGTGGGGCAGCTTTTCCGGCGTAGGGTGACAAAGACATGGCGCATCCTTCTATAAGTGATTTTGTGCAACGATTGGTTTCATTATAGCCATGCGGTTTGAAAAAATCATGCCGAATCCGCGCCTTTCATAAAGCTGTCAAACAAACCGAAAAACCACCAGGCCTGGCCATTTGGGTGACTTTTTGAAATAAATTTTATTTATCTCTGGATTTCATGTCAGGAGGCGCTAAAATAGAGAATGTTATTATGTAACACAATGTAATGACAAAAATGTAAAGAAGTAACCGACGCGGGTTGTTTCAGAACAGTTAAGTGAATATTCCAACAACCTGTAACGAACCCGTATTTTTGACGATGAATCAACGAACCCTGACAAACACACTGCCGAAGCGATGGTTTCAGCCTTTTGGCGCTGACACGGTGTCCTGGCGACACCTGTTGCTGGCGTTCGTGTTGCTGTTCGCGCAGACGGCGGCTCTGTTGCACGCCGAGATTCATCCGTTCCATGAACACACCGAAGTGTGTAATGTCTTCGACGGTGTGGAACACCAAGCCAGTGCCTTCACGCCGACATTCGAGTTGCCGCAGACACCCGTTTATCGGGATGTGTGGCGCCCGGATTCCATCCTGTCGTTTGCCGCCACCTTCGCGGCGGTCTATTTCAGCCGTGCCCCGCCGGCCTTCTCCTGATTGATTCTTTTTATTTAATTCCCCTTAAAAATCAGTAAGAGAAATCCTTTTCAGGAGAAAGACATGCTTCGCAAGAAACTCGTGTCTGCCATTCTGTTGGCCAGTGGCGCGTCGGTGAACGCGGCCTGGGCGGAAGACAGCAAGCAGACCCAAACAACCCAATTACAGAAAATTTCCGTGGAATCGCAATTGAATCCGCCGTTGGAACCGGTGGACATCAGTACGTCCACCACCTTACAACCCTCCAAAACGGAAATGGATCGCAACGGCACCGCTTCCCTCGGTGAAGCGCTGGACGGCTTGCCCGGCGTGAATACCCTGGAAACTGGCCCGCAATCCGGTAAGCCGGTGGTGCGCGGCGATACTTCTTTGCGTTTGCCGGTGTTGTCCAATGGCATGACCATGGAGTATCAGGCGGAAGGCACACGCCATAACCCGAATGTGGACCCGGCTTTGACCGAACGTCTGGAAGTGATTCGCGGCCCGCAAGGCTTGAAGTATTCCAGCCAGGCGGTGAAATCGGCGGTGAATGTGGTCGGCCCACAAATAGATTATGCCGGGCCGGGTGAAACCAAAGCGTCCGGTGAGTTGATGGGGGAGGTGAATTCCAATAATAACGAAACCATGATTGGCGCCAAGGCCAAACTGTCATCCAATGGCTTCGGTTTGGTCGGGGGCGTGACCAAACGCCGCGGCAACGATTTCGTCACGCCGGACGGCCCGGAAGCGGGCGATGTGGCCCCGGGCGATCCGCCGGGCACCAAACCCTTGGTCACAGGTACCACGCCTTACACCAACTTTGAAGGCGAGTCGGCCGTGATCGGCGCGGGTTACCGTGGTGATTGGGGTGAAGTGGAATTACGCCACAATTATTGGGAGTCCAAACAAAACTATCTGGGCGTGGAAGCGGCGCCGGGTGAATATGAATTGATTCCGTCCGCCGGGCAAAATCTGACCAACTCCGAAACCCAATTGAAGGCCGAGTTTTTCGCCGGGGATTGGGTCATCAAACCGAAATACGCCCATACCCGCAACCAGCGTCAGGCGATGCATGAAGTGACTTACGAGGACATGGACGATTACAAGGATGACGAGGAATATCTCGACATCGTCGTTCACCGCGATGATTACCAGTTGGCGGTGGAGCATCCGGAATTCTTCGGGTGGCAAGGTGAGTTTGGTGTCAGCGGTTACACCAAAGACCAGGATTTGCGTTCCGGTCATTTGACGCCGAGTGCGACCGAAGATGGCGCCGGCATCTTTGTGGTGGAAAAACAATCCTTCGGTCCTTGGGATGTGGAAGTGGGTGCGCGCTACGACAGTCAGCATGTCAAAGCGCCGTTAAGCTCGGAAAACGCCCATTTCTGGGATGAAACCGGGGTGTATAACAGCTCGAACAATTCGCGCGATTTCTCTGATTGGTCCGGCGCTTTGGGCGTGGCCTATCACTATACGTCCAACTGGACCTTCACCGGTAACCTGGGACGCAGCTTCCGCGCGCCGTCCATTTTTGAACTCTACGCCTCCGGCGCGCACGGCGGGGTGCAGGCCTACCAACTGGGTAACCCGGATTTGAAAGCCGAGACCTCCATCAACACCGAGCTGGCGGCGACCTGGCAGTCGGAAAACCTGCACTCGACCTTGTCGGTGTACTCCAACTGGGTGGATAACTACATCGTGCTGGAAAACACCGAGACCGAAGAGTATTGCGACCACGAAGGCGATTGCCAACCGACGCAGAACCTGAATTATCCATATCGTCTGATGGTTAATTCGCAAACCAATGCGTTGATTCAAGGGATCGAATGGTCGGCGACTTACCGTATGACACCGCAGCTGCAATGGCAGGCCACCGCGGAAATCATGCAAGGGCGCGATACCAAGAACAATCGCGATCTGCCGTTGATGCCGGCGAACAATGCGACCTTAGGCGCGCAGTACACCTTCGGCAGCGGTCAGTATCTGGCGAAACCGTATGTCGGCTTGGGCACCAAGTATGTGGCCGAGAAGGATTCGGCCGGGCCTTACGAGCCGTTCAGCCAGTTCGACAGCACGCCATTCGGGACGGCGTCCACCAAAGATTACTGGTTATGGAATCTGGAAGCGGGTACCGGGTTCAAATTCGGCAAGCAACGCCTGTACCTGGATTTGACCGTGCAGAACTTGATGGATGTGCAGTATCGTGACTTCCTCGATACCTATAAAGGGTATGCGCAGGGCATGGGTCGTAACTTCCAGTTGCATGCACGTTTGCCGTTCAAAATTTGATGTTTGAACCGTCGTCGACTCCAGTCGGCGGTGGGTATCAAATCAATATAAAAAAACCGCCAGGCCTGGCGGTTTTTTCGTTTCAGGAGCGAGAACGCTTTAGAAGTGTTCGCGCGGATTGAACGGCATTTTCGTGGCCATGTCTTCGTAAAAGGCTTTGGCGTCGTCGCTGTCGGCCGGTGGTGTGTGGATTTGTACCACGATGAACTGATTACCGGCTTTATCGTTTTTGCCGAGGCCGCGGCCTTTGATGCGCAGTTTCGAACCGGATTGAGTGCCGGCCGGAATGTTCATATTGACCTTGCCTTTCAGGGTCGGGATTTCGACCTTGGTGCCCAGCGCCGCTTCCCACGGTGTCAGCGGCAGGTTGAGGATAATGTCGTCGCCATCCACTTTGTAAAGCGGGTGGTTTTGCAGATCCACTTCCAGATAAAGGTCGCCGTTCGGACCGCCGCCGAAACCGGGCGCGCCCTGACCGCTCAAGCGAATGCGCGAACCTTGCTTGACCCCGGCCGGAATCTTCACCTTCAACTGTTTCGGCTGGTGCGAGACCTGGCCGAACTGGTTGGGGTTCGGCATTTGCAGGTTCAGGGATTTCGCCGCACCATTGACGGCTTCTTCCAGCGTCACCAACACCTTGACGATTTGGTCGTCGCCTTTTTGTTGGAAGCCTTGGCCCTGATGTCCGAAACCGCCTTGCCCGCCGAACCCGCCGCCGAACATGGATTCGAAAAAGTCGCTGAAGCCGCCGGCCTGACCACCGGCACCGCCAAACCCGCCGCCGAACATGCTTTCAAAGTCCGGTGGTGGTTGGAAGTTTTGGCCATTATGGTAGTTGGGGCCGAGTTGGTCGTACATTTGACGTTTTTCGGTGTCGCCCAATACTTCGTAGGCTTCATTGATTTCCTTGAATTTGGTTTCGTCCCCGCTCGGTTTGTCGGGGTGATGCTTGGCGGCCAGTTTGCGGTAGGCTTTTTTAATCTCCGCTTCCGAGGCACTGCGTTCCACACCTAAGATTTCGTAGTAATCTTTATATTCCATTGTTTTTCCTGAAAATTTAAGCTAACTAGCTTATGGGGATGATGCCAAGGGTTTTCAAGGGCTTTTATCGATTTTGTATTCATTTAGTCTTTGTAGGGGTATTCACCGGAAGGATTGAGATATTTCAATTTTAACGGAAATTACGCCTCTGGGGCTTGAACGATAAGTGAAATTGATTATTATTGAAGTTTGCTTCGGTATGAAACGTTTATAAAATAATCAAAAGGTTGCGCATGTTTTACGGTGTCACAGCAGAAGAAGACGAAATCATTTCGACGGCCATTTCGACGCCATTCAGTTTTCACAATGGCGAGGAAGTCCTGAAAGGGCGCAGTCTCAGTCGCGAAGGCTTGGGTGTGCATTGCCCGAATCAGGGGGCCAAGGCGTTTCATTTCAACCGTCGGCAGAAGTTGAAAGACTGTCACATCCAAATCGACGGGCTGACCATTTATTTCTGTCAATTGCAGGTCGTGGAGTTGAAAGAACTCAACGGCGAGTACATTTACGGCTTACGGATTCTCAGCATCTT
The DNA here is from genome assembly GCF_003991075.1 of Thiomicrospira sp. S5. NCBI lineage: Bacteria > Pseudomonadati > Pseudomonadota > Gammaproteobacteria > Thiotrichales > Piscirickettsiaceae > Thiomicrospira > Thiomicrospira sp. S5. The sequence goes on from NZ_CP014470.1 coordinate 425,025, forward strand.
GCCGCAAGAGCAGGAAAAGCTGGAAGCCGTTTACGAGAGCAAATTGTGCGAGCTGGACGATGACTGCAACAAGTGGACCGCCATTTCTTCTTCCTGAAATCTCGAAACGGTCTTTCCCCTTCTTTTCGAGCCGCCCGGTCGGGCGACCTTTCTGAAACGATTGTTTTATTTCGCCGTCAGCGGCATGGCATCGAATTGCACGCCAGACCAACCGGTTTTCATAAAGTTGCGGATATTGCCGTGGTCTTGCCCGTCCGGGTTTTTCAGAACATCCTGAGTATAAAAATCACCGAAGGCGTTCAGCGTGGCTTGCTCGCTCAGACCGTTTAATTTAGCGAAGGCGAAAATCTTGCAGGAGCCGTTGTTGGTGTCGGCTTGATTGATTTGCTCGCCGTTTTGAAAACGGGTCGGGGTGAAGTCGTAATGGGTGTCGATGGTTTGCATCACCGTGTTGAAATCGACGGGTTGTTGATTCAGTTCGGCGGTTAAGGCATCCAATGTCATGGCAGCTCCTTTGATGTTTGGAAATCGGGTGGTTTCGTTGGCGAGGTATTTTATCAAAGGAGTGCTTCTTCACGGTCGGTTTTTCCGACAAGACCGTGTTTTGGGCGCTTTTCGGAAAGGCATTTGCGGCGGTGAATCTAAAATTAGACAAGATAACATCTTGAAAAAATGGCAAAATATGGGGCAATTAAATTGATTGTCAAAGCATTAACAAGGAAGCACAGATTCAATGAAAAGACGTGATTTTATCGGCGCGATTGCCGGTGCGACAGCAACCACGGCCATGACCGCCTGTGGACAGAAAGACGAACCGAAAACGGCGGCGGTGCAACCGATGGAAACCGTGGAATGGAAGATGGTCACCACCTGGCCGAAAAACTTCCCAGGCCTGGGGACCGGCGCGAACCGTGTGGCGGAACTGATTAATGAGATGTCCGGCGGTCGCATTCACGTCAAGGTCTTCGGTGCGGGTGAAATGGTCGGTGCTTTTGAAGTGTTCGATGCGGTGTCTCGCGGCAATGCGCAACTGGGGCACGCCGGTGCCTATTACTGGAAAGGCAAGGTTCCGGCATCGGTGTTTTTCTCGTCGGTGCCGTTCGGTTTGACGCCGGATGAAATGAACGCCTGGCTGTATTATGGTGACGGTTTGAAACTGTGGGAAGAAGCCTATAAACCGTTCGGTTTGATTCCGAATCCGGCGGGGAACTCCGGCACCCAGATGGGTGGTTGGTTCAATAAGGAAATCAATTCCGTGGCCGATTTGAAAGGCCTGAAAATGCGTATGCCGGGCTTGGGTGGCGAAGTGCTGAAAAAAGCCGGTGGTGTGCCGGTGTCCTTGCCGGGCGGAGATATTTTCCCGTCGATGGAGTCCGGTGCTTTGGATGCCACGGAATGGGTCGGGCCTTATAACGATTTGGCGTTCGGCATTTACCGTGCGGCGAAATACTATTACACACCGGGCTGGCACGAGCCGGGCACCACCATGGAATGTATGATTAACGAAGAAGCCTTCAATGCATTGCCGGCGGATTTGCAGAGCATTGTGCGTAATGCGATGAAAGTGGCGAACCTGGAAATGTTGTCGGAATACATGGCGCGCAACCAGCAGGCGTTGCAGACATTGGTTGAGAAGCACAATGTGGAACTGCGCTACTTCCCGGATTCGGTCTTGAAGGAATTGAAAAAACTCTCGGCCGAAGTCATTGAAGAAGCCGCCGCGGAAGATGCGCTGTCCACCAAAGTCTGGGCGTCGCAAAAAGCCTTTAAAGAGCAGGTGTCCAAGTGGACCAATGTCTCGGAATTGGCGTTCCTGAACGCGCGTAACCTGTAATTTTTTGTGTCGAAAACGGCCAGGCCAGGCCGTTTTCACAATTGCCTTCGGCGCGATCGCGTCATCTTTTGCCGTTCGACCAATCTTTAAGAAACCCTGAATCTTACGTTATTTTCATTATTTTCGGTTGGCATCGGAGAGCATTATCCGTAAACTTGGTTATTAGTAACAATAATGTTGCTATTAAATATTTTTATTGAATCAAGACAGGAGGTGAAAGATGAAACACTTGTTCAAAGTGATGCTGGTTTCCTTGTTTGTTTTGGGCATGCACAATGCGAAGGCGGAAGACACTTGGTCGTTCGACGGCAGTGAAAAGGCCGTGACCAAGCTGGTGAAAGAAAAACGGACCGAAGCCGCGTCCAAAGTGCTGTATCAAGAAGTGTATGACAACAAAATGCTGTGTTGGTCGTGGGATGCCTGTGCTGATAAACGGCGCGTTTATGGCCGTGCTTACGATACGTACAGTTTTCAATAAGGTGATCATGTCGCCGATTTAAAACAATAACGATTTCCTCAGAAAAGCTCTCCAAGCACCTGCCCGGCCCTGATTCAGAGTCGGGCTTTTTTATATCGTTTTACAGCGGTCGGAAAAACGGTACACTGAGAAACGTTATACAGGAGAAAAAACCATGTTCAAGAAAAGTGTAATGGTATTGTTGGGGGCGAGCCTGTTGTCAGGTTGCGCCACGATTAAGTTGGGCCCGAGTTACGACGAGCCGCTGAAAGAACAAGTTGTGGCAAAAGTCGATGGGTCGGACGGCAAGGTGTTGATGATTCCGGTGGAAGGCGCCATTTCCAATGAGCCGTCCAAAGGGTTTTTGGACAGCTCGCCGGGGCTGCTCGATAAGGTGATGATGCAGTTGCGTCGTGCCGAAAAAGACGACGACATCAAAGCGGTGCTGCTGAAGGTCAACTCGCCGGGCGGCGGCGTGACGACCAGCGATATTTTCTATCACGAATTGAAGTCCTTCAAAAAACGTACCGGCAAGGCGTTGTATGTGCAGATGATGGACGTGGGCGCTTCCGGGGCCTATTACCTGTCGTTGGCGGCGGACCATATTCAAGTGCATCCCACCACCTTGACCGGCTCGGTCGGGGTCATCACCATTTTGCCGAACGTCGTCGGTTTGTCGGATAAGATCGGGGTGGAAGTGAAAACCTATAAAACCGGCCCGAACAAAGACACCGGCTCGCCGTTCCGTCGCATGACGCCGGAAGAGAATACCTACCTGCAAGGTTTGATTGATGAAATGGCGAATCGCTTTTACGGTTTGGTGAAAACGGAACGCGGCTTGACCGACCAGCAAATGGCAAGCATCAAAACCGCCAAAGTCTATTTGGGCAAAGATGCGGTACAAGCCGGTTTGGTGGATTCGGTCGGCTATCTGTCGGGCGCTTCGAAACAAGCCTGTCAAATGGCGGGTGCCAAGCGCTGCGATTTGGTGACGTATCGTTTTGATGCGAATGTCAACGCCAATGCCTATTCACCGAATATGGCGAATGGACGTGTGGCACCGGAAATGAATCTGATTCGAACCAATTTGCTGAGTCCGTTGACGGAACTGCGTCCAGGGTCTTATTACTTGTATCTGGAGTGATGATTCCGAAAGGATAAAGTCAGACATAAAAAAGGCCGACATTTGTCGGCCTTTTTTATGGAACGAAGGAAAGAGGAGACTTTTAGAACTCGCCCCATTCGTCGTCTTGTGATGGTGCCGCCGGTTTATTCGGACTGCGAATCGGTTCCGGCTGAGCCGCTTTCGGCTTGTCGGCCGGTTTGGCGTCGGCTTTTTTCGGGGCCGGTAAGGCCGCCTTTGAACCGGACGCTTTCGGCGCGGCAATTTGAGCTGCTCTGCCGGTTTTGAAGAACGACATGTCTCTGGCCAGGATATCCGATTGTTCACTCATGCTTTCTGCGGCGGCGGAGGTTTCTTCCACCAGAGCGGCATTTTGCTGGGTGACTTCGTCAATCTGGCTGATGGCACGGTGCACTTGCTCGATGCCTTCCATCTGTTGAACCGATGCTTGCGCAATCTGCTCAATCATTTTCGCCACTTCATCCACCGACTGGTTGATGGTGGTCAGCATTTCACCGGATTCGGACGCCAGTTTGGTGCCTTGGTCGATGCGGGTGACGCTCTCGTTGATGAGGTTGGTGATGTCTTTGGCGGCGTCGGCGGATTTTTGCGCCAAGGCACGGACTTCTCCGGCCACCACCGCGAACCCGCGGCCGTGTTCACCGGCACGTGCGGCTTCCACTGCGGCGTTCAAGGCCAACAGGTTGGTTTGGAAGGCAATGCCGTCAATCAAGGTCACGATTTCCGAAATCTTGTGGCTGGATTCCTGAATGGCGTTCATGGCCTGAATGGTTTCCTGCATGACCTGCGAGCCTTCGGTCGATTTCTGTTGCACTTGATGCGCGACGTCCGTCGCCTGCTTGGCGTGTTCGGTGTTGTTCTGAACGGCCGAGTTCATTTCTTCCATGGTGGAAGACGTTTCTTCCAGCGCGGCCGCCTGTTCCTGTACGCGCTGACTCAAATCCATGGAGCCTTGCGAGACTTCGGAAGAGGCCGTGCTGACCACGTTGGTGGCGTTGACCGCTTGCGAGACCACTTCGGTCAGTTTGGCCGCGGAGGTGTTGACCGCGTCTTTCAGGGTTTTCAGCTCACCGTGGTAATCGGCGGTGATGTTGTGGGTCAGGTCGCCCTCGGATTGGGAAACCACCACTCGGGTCACGTCCTGGATGGCGTTTTCCAAGGCTTCCATCGAGACGTTGATGCCGTTTTTCAGGCGCAACAAATCCCCTTTGGCTTCGACATTGACTCGGTGTTCGAACTGACCTTGTTGCATGGCGTCCATCACCGAGATGATGCCGCTGATGGTTTGGTTCAAGGCGTCCATGGTCGCGCTGACGTTATTGACCATTCTCAAGAAGTCGCCTTCGACTTGGACGTTCATGGAGACGTCGAAGTTACCGTCGTTCATGGACTGCATCACTTGACCCAGTTCACGCATGGTTTCATCGACCGAGTCGGCGGAATTGTTGATGCCTTCTTTCAAGGTGTTCAGGTCACCGTTCAAGTCCATTTCCACGCGTTGGTTGAACTGGCCTTTCGCGATGGCGGTGACCACTTTATTGGCTTCGTTGATGGCGCCTTGCATATTGGCCAGCAATTGGTTGACCGAGTGCCCCATGGCACCGATTTCATCCTGGCGGCTTTCATTGGCACGAATCGAGAAGTCACCGGTGTCGCTGACTTTGGCCAGGTTTTGTTGAATGCTGTTCAAACCGTTGGCAATGGTGCGCGGAATGAAAATCGCGACCAGTGTCGACAACACGGCGATGATAATGGAAATCACAATCAAGGTGCTGATGATGTTTTCATTCAAGGCTTGTACCATCGGTCCGATGCGTTCCTGCTCTTTACGGATGGAGGATTTAATGTCGTCACTCCAGGCGGCAATTTGTGGCCCGATGACCGCCAGCTGGGTGTCGTAGATTTCATTGCGCGAGGTGATGGTTTGGTTCAATGCTTTGACCCCATTGGTATAGGTTTCGGTCAAAGTGAACAATTGGTTTAATTGATCGACGCGCACTGGGTTTTGAATGCTTTGTTGCAACGCGTGCATGTCTCGGTTCAAGTTCGCGAATTCCGACAGAACGCGGTCCATGTCTTCTTTGAGGTTGGCTTCAATGAATTTCACGGTGTAGATGCGTGCCAGAAGTAAGGTTCTCAAGCCTTCTGCGGCGGTAAACGCAGCTTCCGGGTCACCGTCTTCCCGTGCACTGCGTTGCACGCTGGTGAGAAGCTGTTCCATTTTAGGGCCGTTGGAATTGAGGTTATTAAAGACAATCTCATTACGTTGGGCGACCAGTGCCTGGATTTCCGAAAACCCTTTGTAGTATTGGTTGAGACCGCTTTCAATCTGATCAACCAGCTTGGCCCGGGTCGGGTTTTGCATTTGGGTTTGTGCTTGCTGGATGACCTGTTCGGTCCGGTCGTAATATTCTTGGAAACGTTTGGCCTTGTCATCGGCCGGACGCGCCATGTAATCCAGTACGTTCAAGCGTACCATCAGCATGTTGGCTTGTACATCATTGGCGACGATGGCATCGATGGCCATTTCGCGGTAGTCCTTGAAGCCGTCGGCGGATTTATTGATTTGGACGATACTGAAAATCGACATCCCGATGACCAGAACGGTCAGTAGAATGAAGCTGCCAAGCAGTTTGGCGCGGATGGTTTTGAACATGGCCGTTGTTCCTCTTTTTTTCACATTTCTCCTTAGGTTTACTATGGTTTCAGGGCAACAACAAAGAATCTTTTATGAATCTGCATAGACAAATACTTATGATTAATATTAATGAAAATAATTCAAAATCAACAATTTAGTTAATATGCGTATAAGAGGGAAGCGGGCACCTGAGAGAGCGGTGCCCGTTGTTTGGGAATGAAGGATTGAAAAGCCCTTTTAAAATAAAGGGTTAGTGTTTTTTACGGGGTTTAAGACGACGCTTGGCGCTGTGGGCAACGTCTTTGATGCGTGCAATTTTTAATTGTTGCCCGCACACCCAAGCTTTTTTCAATTCGTTGAAAATATCTTTTGGCATCTGTGATGGCAAGTCCACTAAGCTGTAATCATCTTCGATGTTCAGTTTTTGGATGAATTCACCGTCCAAACCGGCTTCATTGGCGATACAGCCGATGATATTGCCCGGTTTGACGCCGTGTTGACGACCCACTTCAATGCGGAAACGTTCCATGCCTTCGTTTGGTGGCGTCTGGCGGCGTCCACGTGGAGAGCGGTCACTTTTTTCGCGGCGATTGCGATCGCCGCCACGGTCGGAAAACTCGGCTTTCTTAATCGGTTTTTCGTCCAGAAAGAAAGGCACGTCGCCTTGCAACAATTTTGCCAGGCCTGCCGCAATCTCGATGGCCGGAATGTTCTGTTCGCTTTCGATGCTTTCGACCATTTTCTGATAGAAATCCAAATCGTTGGACTGAGCCGCGTCGACGATTTTGTCTTTGAAACGGATGATGCGGGAGTCGTTGATTTCCTGCGCGGTCGGCAGTTCCATTTGCGGGATTTTCTTTTTGGTGGACGCTTCGATGGAGCGCAACAGACGACGTTCACGCGGGGCCACAAACAAAATGGCGGTGCCGCTACGACCGGCACGACCGGTACGGCCGATACGGTGCACGTAGGATTCGTTGTCGTAAGGAATGTCGTAGTTGATGACGTGGCTGATACGCTCGACGTCCAAACCACGCGCCACGACGTCGGTGGCAATCAGGATATCCAGCTTGCCGGATTTCAATTGGTCGACAATGCGCTCCCGCTGGTTCTGGGCGATGTCGCCGTTCAAGGCCGCGGCGGCATAGCCACGGGCTTCCAATTTTTCAGCCAGCTCGACTGTGGCGGTTTTGGTGCGCACGAAGATAATGATGCCGTCGAATTCTTCGGCTTCCAGAATACGGGTTAAAGCATCCAGCTTATGCAGGCCGCTCACCAGCCAGTATTTCTGGTCGATGGTGGACGCCGTCGAGCTTTTTTGCTTGATGATGACTTCGGTCGGGTCTTTTAAGTAAGTGTTGGCAATGCGATGCACTTCTTTCGGCATGGTGGCGGAAAACAGTGCGATTTGACGCGAATCCGGCGTGTGTTTCAAAATCCATTCGACGTCGTCGATAAAGCCCATGCGTAGCATTTCGTCGGCTTCGTCCAACACCATAGCGCTTAATTCATCCAGCTTCAGGGTGCCTTTTTTGATGTGATCCATAACACGGCCCGGCGTGCCCACCACAACGTGTACGCCGCGTTTCAGGGCACGGATCTGTGTGCCGTATTCCGAGCCACCGTAAATCGGCAGAACGTGCAGGCCTTTGATGCCGCGCGAGAAGGTCTGGAAGGCTTCGGCCACCTGGATGGCGAGTTCACGCGTTGGGGCCAGCACCAGCACTTGCGGTGACTTTTGTTTCAAGTCGATATTCGACAGAATCGGCAACGCGAAAGCGGCGGTTTTCCCCGTTCCGGTTTGGGCCATGCCCAGAATGTCGCCGCCTTTCAGCAGTACCGGAATGGCTTGGGCCTGAATCGGGGACGGCGTTTCGTAACCGATTTCGGTCAGGATTTTTAAAATGGGCGCAGAGAGCCCTAGATCGGCAAATTTGATCTCGGTATTCATGAGGTTTCCTTTTTCATGGTGGCGACTTTGTGTTTGTTCTCGGGCAAAGTCGGAATCAATGCCACCCTGTTTGCAATCTCAGTTGCGAATCCCCAGTAGATGAGATGTGGTTGTGTCGGACATCTCAAAATGAATAACGATCAGGCAGGCATATCAAAGTATCGGAATCTGGCGTTTTTGCATTTAAGATTCCTAAGAAGCGGGCATTCTACCTTAATTGGAAATAAATATCTGTTTTTATTTGGGTTGTGTGCGAAAGACGCGGTGAAATCTCAAAAATCACCAGGCCTGGTGACAATTCGGTGAAGTTCGGTCTGGCTGTTTGGTTTTAAGCGGTTCTGTTATTGGCTTGCGGTTTGACGAAGACGTCTTCGAATTCGTCGGCCGGTAGCGGTTTGCCGTAGAGATACCCTTGTTGCAGAATGTCGGGATAGAGGGCGTTCAGGTAGTCGGCCTGGGCTTGGGTTTCGACGCCTTCGGCGACGATCTTGAGTTGTTTGCTGGCGGCCAGTTGAATGATGGAGGTGATAATCGCTTCGTCGTCGACATTGCCGGGTACGTCGGAAATGAAGCTTTTGTCGATTTTCAATTCATGCAATGGCAGTTTCTGCAAGTAACTCAAGGATGAGTAGCCGGTGCCGAAGTCGTCAATCGAGACTTCAAAGCCGAGGCTGACCAAGTGTTGGATTTTCTGGAGGGCGAGTTTGGCGTTTTTGATGAGCACGCCTTCGGTCAATTCCAGCGTGATGTTGTGTGGATTGACCTGAGTGAATTTGATGAGACCGATGATCATCTCGATAAAGCTTTGCTCGTGAAACTGCACCGGGCTGACGTTGATGGCGATGCGGATGTCGCAGTATTTGGCGTTCCAGGCGCGGGCCTGCAAGAAGGCTTTGTGCAACACCCAAAGACCGATTTTGATGATTTGTCGGCCTTCTTCCGCCACCGGAATGAATTTGGCCGGTGAGACGAAACCGAGGGTGGGATGGAACCAGCGCAACAGGGTTTCCGCCGAGACGACGCGTCCTTCGCGGTTCACCTGCGGTTGGAAATACATCTGGAATTCGTCGTCCAGCTCCGAGTGGTTGAGCGCTTCAATCAGTTCCAAGCGACGCTTGGCGCGCTGCATTAAGGTGTCTTCAAACAAATACGCCTGGTTGCCGCCCAGTTTTTTGGCTTCGTACATCGCCATATTGGTGTAGCGGGTTAACTGGTCGCTGTCGTAATGGACTGTATCGTTCAATGCAAAAGGGCAGATGCCGATACTGGCGGAGGTGTGCACCGAGCTGTCTTCCAGTTTGTAGCGGTCGTCGATCAAATCCAGCAGGGTTTCGGAATAACGGGCGATGTCCTGCTTCGACAGGTCTTCGTCCTGCATTTGGCTCGGGTAGAGCACCGAGAAGTTGCCGCCACCCATACGGGCCAGTGTGGCCTGTTCCGGTAACGTCTGTTTGAGTTTGTTGGCCACCTGTTGAAGCAGTTCGTCGCCGGTGTCATGACCGAAAGTGTCGTTGATGGATTTGAAACCGTCGAGGCTGATAAGGTACAGCGCATGGTAGGGCGTTTCCGAATCGGTTTGTTGCAGCAGGCGTTCAATGCGGTCGTGCAGTAAAGTCTGGTTCGGCAAGCCGGTCAGTTTGTCGAAATAGGCCAACTGCTGGATTTCGGTTTGCGCCGCGCGGATGTCAGTAGTGTCTTGCAACAGACCGACGAAATGTTCGATGTTCTGCTCCGCATCGAGAATCATCGACAGGCTGAGCACAGCGAAGAAAACATTTTCTTCGGAGGCGTGTACTTGCACTTCGCCGGTCCAGAAATGTTCTTTCAACAGCGCGGAAATGACTTTCTCGAACGGCACTTTGAACGACACCTGTTGGCGCAACCAGTCGATGTAGGTCATGCGGCTCAGTTCGGCTTGCGTCAATCCGGTGTAGCCGGAGAAGGCCTGGTTCGGATGCTGGATATAGCCTTGCGCATTGGTGACAAATTGACCCGCGTAGCTGGCCTCCATCAGTTTGCGTTGTGCCGTGACTTGGGTGTGTAATGTTTGGTCGGAGACAATCAACAGTATGTGCGGCGTGGTGTGGAGGTCAATCCAATAGGCTTGCAAGCGAACCGGAATCGATACCTTGGATTGCGGGCTTTTCAACCAGACCTGCTGGTGGGGGGATTCGATGTTCTGGTGCAGTTGTTTCAACCAATCTTTCAACTCGAACCGGTGGCCGTGGTGCTTCTGGGTGAAGAGTGCGACGTCTTTAAAGAAGTCTTCGGACGACTCCAGTTGCGGGTAATAATGCAGGAAGGTTTGGTTGAAGAGAATCGGATTGGCGTCGGCGGTGAAGAGAATAACCCCCTGCTCGAAACGATTGATGATTTCGAGTGTCTGCTGGTGAGAAAGTTTTAAGGCTTTTAAATGCCTTTCTTCGAGTTCAGCGGCCTGCATTCGATTCGACTGTCATTCCCATAAATGTGCAACAAATGTGATTGGGTCTCAATATCATTAATCATAGCGTATTTTGACCCAAGCCAAGAATCTTTTTTTAGTCTTGATAAATCATGCTTGGCAACCAAGTGGCCAACTCCGGCCAAACCGCCAGCATCACCAGCACCGAGAGCTGAATCAGAATGTATGGCAACACCCCTTTATAGATGTCGACGGTCGCCACCGACGGCGGGGTGACGCCCCGCAAATAAAAGAGTGCGAACCCGAACGGCGGGGTCAGGAAGGCGGTTTGCAGGTTGATGGCGATCATAATGCCCAGCCAGATCGGGTCGACCCCCATCATGAACAGAATCGGCGCCACCACCGGCACGATGATGTAAGTGATTTCGATGAAATCGAGGAAGAAACCGATAATGAACATTAGCACCATCACCATCAGCACGGCGGTGAAGACGCCGCCCGGCAGGTTGGTGAGGAAGTCGTGCATCAAATCATCGCCGCCCAGTCCTCGGAAAGTCAGTGAGAAGAAGGCTGCGCCGATGAAAATCAGGAAAATCATGCTGGATACCTGCAGGGTGCCACGCATGACTTCTTGCAGGCGTTGCAGGTTCAAACGTTTTTTGGCGGCGGCCAGCAGCATCGCGCCCAAGGCACCGAGAGAAGCGGCTTCGGTCGGGGTGGAAAAGCCGCCGAGAATCGAGCCCAGTACCAACACAATCAGCGCCAGCGGCGGAATCAAACTGGTAATGACGCGTTTGCCCAGGCCTGGTGGAATCGTGGCATTCGCATCGGCCGGTACCGTGTGCGGGCGGAACACCGCCATGGCGAACACATACGCCATGTACAGCACCACCAACAGCATGCCCGGGAAAAGCGCGCCCACAAACAGATCGCCGACCGATAGGGTTTCCGGCGAGAAGATGCCTTGTTCCAGTTGCGCCTGTTGATAAGCCGAGGACAAAACGTCTCCCAACAGAATCAAAATGATGGACGGCGGAATAATCTGCCCCAACGTGCCAGCGGCGCAGATGGTGCCGGTGGCGAGTTTCGGGCAATAACCCTGTTTGAGCATGGTCGGCAAGGCCAGTAAGCCCATGGTGACGACGGTGGCACCGACGATGCCGGTGCTGGCCGCCAAAAGCGCGCCGACCAGGATGACCGACAGCCCCAGTCCGCCGCGGAAACCGCGCATGACTTCGTCCATGGTGCCGAGCAGTTGTTCAGCCAGTTTGGATTTTTCCAGCATAATGCCCATGAACACGAACAACGGCACCGCCGTCAGCGTCGGGTTGGTCATGATGCCGAAAATGCGGTTGGGGATGCTTTGCAAAAAGGCCAGGTCAAACCAGCCGAACTGGACGGCGACCAAAGCGAAAATCAACGAGACGCCGGAAAGCGTCAAGGCCACCGGAAAGCCCATCATCAGGGCGATGAAAATCAGAGCGAATAACAGCAGTGCGAGGAATTCCATTACAGTTTCTCCTCGTGTTCCGGCTCACGGTGCTGAAACCAGTCGATGACCGCTGGTTGCTGGTGTTGGAACAGCTTTAAGTACGCTTCAACGGCATTGGCGAGAATCTGTGACGCCATCAAGGAGGCCATGATTAAAATGAAACTTTTCAGAACGTACAGGAATGGCAGGCCACCGGCTTCGGAGGAACCTTCCAAAATGGCCCAGCTCCCAGTGACGTAATCCCAACTGACCCAGAAAATAAAGACCATGGATGGCAACGCCAATATCAGGCTGCCAATCAAATTCACCCAGGCCTGGCGGGTTTCGCTCATACGGGTGTAGAACACATCCACCCGCACGTGACCGCCTTGCTGCAAGGTGTAAGCCATGCCCATCATGAAAAAGATGGCGTGGTTATAAAGAATGGTTTCTTGCAGGGCGATGGAGCCGCTGTTGAAGCCATAACGGTACAACACCACGAAAGCGGACAGGAGCACCAATGTCAGCGCCAGCCAGGCAAAGGCATGTCCGATGGTTTGTTGCAGTTGGTTTTGTCGTTGAATAAAGCGCACCAGTGTGGCGGGCAGGGAGCTTGAAGCCGGTAAGTCTGTCATGTCGAACTCATGGGTTCTTGGAGAAAATCAAAAAACAACCGGCCCGGTCAGCGTTGAAGAAGGGCGCTAGTTGGTTCCTAGTTGGTTCATTTATAAGCAAATTCGGGCTATTCTACCCCAAAGGCGGTAAAAGGCGCAATTCTCGAATGGAAAAAGCCGGGGAAATGTAAGGGTAGAACGGGAAAGAAAAAAGCAACGGAGGTTTGAATTACGATGCCTCACTCCGTTGCTGGAGGAAACTATTGGATTTTCAAATAGGCAAATCCTTCACTTTGCAGGATGGCGATTTTCGCAACGCCGGACGGCGTCAATTCAATGCCCGAATACACTTTTGACGGGTCGAGGCCGACTTCGCCGCGGGTTTTATCACACAAATGCACCTTGACGTTACGGACGTCCATTAAGGATTGCAGGCGTCCTTTCAGTTCGGCGCGGCGTTCTTTCAGCGGCTTGCCGGCTTCATAAGGCGTGCCTTTCAAATCGTCGTCGGTGGTGAAGCGCAGACCGTAACCGACAAACACCAAATGAATTTCCGGCTCCATCAATTCGGATTCGTAATAGTTGATGATGTTGTTGATGGAGGTCAGGGTAGCGGAATAACGTGTCGGGTCTTTGAAGTCGACATGGTAAACCACCTTGGCACCGTCGTCCGCGGCCTGGGAAACCGGACTGAAGGCCAAAGCGACGCTGGCCGCCGTCACAAACAGGAATTGCATCAAGCGTTGGGGAAGATGGAAAATCGTTTTCATGGCGTGCTCCGTAACCGTTGTTGTCTTCTTTGTTAAAACTGTGTCTTGCCAGCCTAGTGATTTCGGGGACAAAAGTCCAGTCATGTCCGGCCGTGAAAACGGAGTTCTAAAGGCGATAAACCGCCAGGCCTGGCGATTTATCGCCTTGGTTGAGATTGTGAAACCAATGTGGATTTTGTCCCTATTTTAAAAACGGTTGTTGCGAAAGTCGTCGAACGCCTCTTGCAGTTCCGCTTGGGTATTCATCACAAAAGGCCCGCCGCGGGCAATCGGTTCTTCCAACGGTTGGGCGGAAATCAGCAAAAACCGCGCGGGTTTGTCGTTTGCACGCAGTTGCACCCGGTCGCCGTTCGACAGCACGGCCAATTGACCCTGGCTGACCGCCGCCTCTTTGTCGCCGATATAGACCCGGCCTTCGATCAGGTAAATGAAGCTGTGACTGCCGCTTTCCAGTGCCTGAACAAATTCCGTGTCCGCCGTGAGACTGACATCCAGATAGGTCGGCGTGACGTAATCGTTTTTGACCGGCCCGACGGTACCGCGTTCGGTGGTGCCGGTGACGACGCGGATTTCCGTGCCGTTTTCCCAGGTTTCCACCGGTACGTCTTCGGGGCTGAAATCCTGATAGCCCGGTTCGGTCATTTTGGCGTGGGACGGCAAGTTGACCCAGAGTTGGAAGCCTTGCAACAGTCCGTTTTCCTGTTCCGGCATTTCCGAGTGGATGACGCCGCGTCCGGCGGTCATCCATTGAATGCCGCCCGGCTCAACCACGCCTTCGTTGCCCTGGTTGTCGCGGTGGCGCATCCGTCCGTGCAATAAATAGGTCACGGTTTCGAACCCGCGGTGCGGGTGCGGTGGAAAACCGGCAATGTAATCGTCCGGGTTGTCCGATTCGAACGCATCCAGCATGAGAAACGGGTCGAGGTCTTTCAGTTGCGGGTTGCCGATCAAACGCGTCAGGCGGACGCCTGCGCCGTCCGAAGCGGGCATGCCTCGGGTGATTAAGGTAACTTCTTTGGTCTGTGACATAAGCTTCTCCAAAATATGTGTGTGACGCTTTCCGTGCGGCACGGAACCATTGGGCATAGATTACCGCTTGATTTCGTTTGGAAAAACCGCCAGAATGCAAAAACAGTGTTCTGATAATGCGAACAATTTCGAAAAATCCCCTTAAGGAATTGATGAAAATGGGACAATTGGAAGATATTCAGGTGTTCATCCGGGTGGTGGAATCCGGCGGTATCGGTAAAGCGGCGGACCAGCTTAATCTGGCGAAGTCGGCCGTAAGCCGTCGCCTGGCGGACCTGGAAGCGCGTCTGGAAACCAAGTTGATTCATCGCACCACGCGTAAATCCAGTCTGACGGACGCCGGTCAATTGTATTATCAGCGTGCTTTGAATGTCATGGACGCGGTGACGGAAATGAACCAGGTGACGCGGGAACAGAAAAATAACCTGGAAGGCAGTCTGCGATTGGCCTTGCCGTTGTCTTTCGGTTTGGAGCATTTGTCGCCGTTATTGGATGAGTTCGCCAGTCAACACCCGAAGCTGACGATGCAGATCGATTTTTCCGACCGTGAAGTGGATTTGGTGGAAGAGGGGTTCGATGTGGCTTTTCGCATCACCGACCTGAAGGATTCGACCAGCCAAGCGCGCAAAATCACCCCGATTCGGTTTGTGCTCTGCGCCAGCCCCGATTATCTCCAACAGCACGGTACCCCGGAAACCGTCCAAGACCTGAAGCAGCATCAAGTGTTGCGCTACGGTTCGAAAACCGCCATGAGCTGGTTATTGGTCGACCCGGACGGACAGGAACATCACCTGAATCTGGACGCAAAGATGTTTTCCAATAACGGCCACTTTCTGCTGAACATGGCCAAATCCGGCCACGGCATTGTGTTGCAACCGACCTTCATTGCCTGGAAAGCTTTGGCGAAAGGTGAACTGGTGCCGATTATGACCGACTATGAAATTCCGCCGGTCGCGGCCTATGCGGTCTATCCGCAAAATCGTTTCCTGTCGCAAAAAGCACGGGTGCTGATTGATTTTCTGGTGGCGCGTTTTGGTAACAACGCTTATTGGGATCAGCTGTAACGATCCTCGAATCCTTGAAAAAGCATTGTAATTGCATTTTATTTTCATAATCATTCGCTCCTTCCCGGCATAATATAATCTGAATTTTATAACCGCAGTTTTTGATAAAGGCGAAATACATGCGTCGAACAGCTCTGTTATTCCTGGCCACCTGTCTGTCCGCTTCGGCGGTGTGGGCGAGTGACGCCCCCGTGCAAAAAGCGAAAAAGCCACCGGTTCCGGTCATCGCCTATGAAGTCAAGCCCATTGCCATCCCGGTGCATTTACAGGTGTTGGGGCGACTGGAGTCGATAGAGTCGGTTGATATTGCCGCGAATGTCACCGAACGGGTCAAAGCCCTGCATTTCAAGGACGGCGAGTTTGTCCGCAAAAGTCAGTTGCTGGTGGAGCTGAATGCCGAAGAGGAATTCGCGCTGTTGGAAGAAGCCAAAGAGGCGGCGGAAGAAGCCAAGCGCCAGTATGACCGGGTGAAAGAAATCGAAGGGCGCGGCACCGTGACCCGCTCCTTGATTGACGAGCGTTACCGCCAGTGGAAAACCGCCGAAGCCAAACGGAAAGTGATTCAGGCGCAGATTGCCGACCGCCGTATTTATGCGCCGTTTGCCGGGCAGGTCGGGTTGCGCAATATCAGTGTCGGTGCCTTGGTGCAACCGGGCACGAAAATCGTGTCGTTGGATGACACGCGCCAGATGCGTCTGGATTTGCTGCTGCCGAGCCGTTATCTGCGAGACTTGAAACTGGGGCAAACCGTGGAAATCGAATCGACGTCCTACCCGGGACGACGTTTCAGTGGACAGCTGGAGGTGATTGCGCCGCGGGTGGACGAAACCATTCGAATGGTCAAGGCGAGAGCCATGGTCGATAACCCTAAGGGCGAACTGAAAAGCCAGATGATGGTGCAGGCGTTTATTGAACTGCCGACGCAAGAACAACTGATGGTGCCGAACACGGCGATTTTGATGTTGGGCGATCGTCAGTTCGTCTATCGCATGGTGCCGGGCCAAAAACCGGATGTCTATCAGTTGGAGCGGGTGGAAATCGAAACCGGTGAGCGCCGTAATCGCATGACCCAAGTGGTCAGTGGTCTGGAAACCGGCGACTGGGTGGTGAGCCAAGGGTTGATGGGCATTTCCTTGAACCGGCCAGTGAGCATTAAGGCGATGCAGCAAGGACAACCGCAACCGGAGTTATTGAAAAAGTCCTCGTCCCAGTCGGCTGTGGATGTCTCGACGCCAGCGGGTGACCGCTAATGTGGTTGTCGGACACGTCTATTAAACGGCCTGTACTGGCCACAGTGGTCTCGTTGCTGCTGTTAGCGGTCGGGATGATGTCGTTTGATCGCATGAGCTTGCGGGAATATCCGAATGTCGATCCGCCGGTGGTGACCATCGACACCACCTATCTCGGGGCGTCCGCCCAAGTGGTGGAAAGTCGTATCACCAAACGCATCGAAGACCGTATCGCCGGGATTTCCGGTATCGAATACATGTCGTCCGAATCGACCGATGGCCGTTCCAAAATCACCGTGGAATTCAGCATTAATCGCGACATCGATGCCGCCGCCAACGACATTCGCGACCGGGTGTCCCGCATTGCCGATGACCTGCCGGTGCAAGCCGATCCGCCGGAAGTGGAGAAGGTGGATGGGGATGAAAGCCCGATCATGTGGTTCAACCTTGCCAGCGACAGTATGACCATCCCCGAACTGACCGACTTTGCCGAACGTTACATTGTGGACCGCTTTTCGGTGCTGGACGGCGTGGCACGGGTACGTATCGGCGGCGGGCAGTCTTTTGCGTTAAGGATTTGGTTGGATCCGAAAAAGATGGCCGAATACGGCGTGACCGCGTCGGAAATCGAGGCACAGATTCGCGCCTCGAATGTGGAATTGCCGGTCGGCTCAGTGCAGGGACAACACATTATGCTGACCTTGCTGGCCGATAAACCGTTGCAAACCGTCGAGCATTTCAAAGACCTGATCATTAAACAGAGTTCGCAAATCGGACAGATTACCTTACAGGATGTGGCCAACGTCTATATGGGCGCCATTGAGCGGCGTCGTTTCTTCAAAGGTAATGGCATGCCGATGGTCGGTATCGGCATTATCAAACAATCGAACGCCAATACCTTGAGTGTGGCGCAGTTGGCGCGGGAACGCAAAACGCTGGTGAACGAATCCTTGCCGGAAGGCTTGGAGTTGAAAGACAGTTACGATGCGTCGGTGTTTGTTCAGGAGGCGGTGAACGAGGTGTATAAAACCTTATTCATCTCACTTGGACTGGTGGTCTTGGTGATGTTGGTCTTCCTGAAAAACGTGCGTGCGGCACTGGTGCCCGCCGTGACTTTGCCGGTGTCGTTGATTGCGACCTTCTGGGTGCTGTGGATGTTGGGCTTTTCCGTTAACCTGTTGACCTTGTTGGCGTTGGTGCTGGCGATCGGTTTGGTGGTGGACGACGCCATCGTGGTGCTGGAAAACACCCAGCGGCATTTGGATATGGGTTATCGACCGATTGCCGCCGCTTATTTAGGAACGCGGCAGGTCGGGTTTGCGGTCATTGCCACCACCATCGTGCTGGTGGCGGTGTTTTTGCCGATCGGGTTTTTGGAAGGCAATATCGGCCGACTCTTTTCCGAGTTCGCCATCACTTTGGCGGTGGCGGTGCTGTTTTCCAGCTGGGTGGCGCTGACGCTGTCGCCGGCCTTGGCGTCCAATATCCTCAAGTCGACCAAAACCGCAAAAACCACCAGGCCTGGTGCGGCCCGTGCCCGTTGGTCGAATCACCATTTCTTCAAGAAATTTCTGATTAAGAACCTGCGTCATCCGATATGGGTGTGGGTGGCCTTTTTCACTGTGTTGGCGTCCCTGATTTATTATGCCCAGAAGGTACCGCAAGAATATGTGCCGAAAGAGGATCGTGGGGTCTTTTTCGTGATGGTGAAAGGGCCGGAAGGGGCTACCTTCGATTACATGCAAAGTTACATGACGGAAATCGAAAGCCGATTGATGCCGTTGGTGGAAAACGGCGAAGCCAAGCGTTTGATTGTGCGCGCACCGCGTTCTTTCAGCAACAGTGAAGTGTTCAATTCCGGTTTTGTGATCGTAGTGTTGGAGGACTGGGCCAAGCGACGGAACGGTTTTGACATCATGCAGGCGGTGCGCAAGGATTTGTCGGATTTGTCCGGCGTCAAAGCGATTCCGGTGATGCGTTCCAGTATCGGCGGTCGCATCCAGAAGCCGATTCAGTTCGTCATCGGTGGCTCCAGTTATGAGGAACTGGAAAAATGGAAAGGCTTGATGGACGAAGCCATCGAGCAAACCAATCCGGGCTTGACCGGTTTGGATTGGGACTATCAGCCGACCAAACCGCAATTGCGCTTGAAAGTGGATTACGCCAAAGCCCGCGCGCTGGGAATTTCGCATGAAGAAATTTCCGAAGCCTTGCAGATTTTGTTGGGTTCGAAAAAAGCCACCACCTTTGAATATAACGGCGAAGAATACGACATTCTGTTGAAAGCCGACCCGAAATGGTTCCAATCCCCGCAGGACCTGAATCAGATTTACCTGAGTTCGGACGACGGTTCGCAAATGATTCCGTTGTCAAACCTCGTATCGTTGACGGAAGACGCCACGGCCTCGAGTTTGAACCGTTATAACCGGGTGCGCTCGATTACCCTCTCGGCCAATTTGGTGGACGGCTATTCATTGGGCGATGGCTTGGCGTATTTGAACGATCTGGTTCGGGAGACCTTGCCGGCGCATGCCACCATCGAATACAAAGGCCAGTCGCGTGATTTCCAGAAGTCGTCCAGCTCGTTGTATTTCGTGTTTATTTTCGGTTTGGTGGTGGTCTTTCTGGTGCTGGCGGCGCAGTTCGAGAGTTTTGTTCAACCGTTTGTCATCATGCTGACGGTGCCGCTGGCGTTTGCCGGAGGGATTTTCGCTTTGCTGTTCTATGGCATGAGTTTGAATATCTACAGCCAAATCGCCTTGGTATTGCTGCTGGGGCTGGCGACCAAAAACGGTATCCTGATTGTGGAATTTGCCAATCAGCTGCGGGATAGGGGGATGTCGTTCTATGCGGCAATTGTTTCCGCCACCCAATTGCGTCTGCGGCCGATTTTGATGACGGCGTTCACCACCTGTGCCGGAACCGTTCCGTTGATTTTATCGGAAGGCGCCGGGTCGGAAACCCGTCAGATTCTGGGGTATGTTCTGTTGTGGGGGGTGGCATTTTCAACGCTGTTAAGCCTATTCGTGGTGCCGGTGGCCTATGGCTTGATTGCCCGCCGTACCGGCTCGCCGCTGGCGAAAACCCATGAACTGGACGCCGCCTTGGCGGAACGCGCCGAGCCAAACGGTCAATCAGAGAAGGCCTGATAGAATCAACTGGAGCGGCGAACACGGCTCGTTTTCGAACGCCGCGTTTGCCGAATGCGTTAACGAGTTTTGAATTGACCGATCAGCTCGGATAACTGGGTGGCAAAAAGATCCACTTCTTTGCTGGCCTGGTCGGTTTTGGCCGCGCCTTGTGCCACCGTGCCGGCGGTTTCGCGAATCTGGTTGACGCTGTCGTTGACCACATCGGTTTGATTGCGCTGGGTTTCCGCTGAATTTGCAATCTGGATATTCATGTCGGTGATGGTTTTCACCGCGGAGGCAATGTATTCCAAAGAGTGTCCGGCTTCATGGGCTTTGGTAACACTGTTATTGGCTTGCTCACGGCCTTGGTTCATGATGTCCACCGCTTGTTGTGCGGCGTTTTGCAAGTTGGCGATCATGGTTTCGATTTTTTTAGCGGACTCCTGCGTTTTGCTGGCGAGGGTCCGTACTTCGTCCGCCACCACGGCAAATCCGCGTCCGTTCTCACCGGCCCGGGCCGCTTCAATGGCGGCATTCAAGGCCAATAGGTTGGTCTGTTCGGCAATGTCTTTAATGACGTCCAGTACGGTGGCAATGTTTTCACTGTCTTCTTTCAGGTTTTGGATGGCGTGGGCCGTCTGTTCGACTTCATTGGCCAGCGATTGAATCGCTGCGACCGTATCCAACACCACTTTGGAACCGTCCTGAGTGGCACTGTTGGCTTTTTCGGCCGCTTCCGAAGCGGCAAAGCTGTTGTTGGTCATTTCGGTGACGGTGCTGGTCATGTTGTCAATGGCGGAGACTACCATTTCGGTGCCTTGTTGCTGTTGGTTGACGCTGTTTTGAGTTTCGTGGGTGACGTGCACCATCTGTTCGGCCGATTGGTTCAGCTTGGTGGACACTTCGGCAATGCGGCTGATCATGCTGCGCAGGTTGCCGGACATGAGGTTAAAACTATTGGCCATATCCCCGATAAAGTCGTGGCTGACCAGACTGCATTTGTGCGACACGTCGTTATTACTGATGGCATTCGCCACTTCCCCGATACGCTTCAAACGTTTCAGCAGCATGATGTTTAGGAGCCAGTAGTTGAACAGACCGATACTGATGCCCGCCAAAATGCAGGATAAGACGAACCAGCCTAGCATGCCCGGTTTCCATTCAACGAACAAATGGGCAAAAACCGGGAAGGAAATCCCCATAAAAACGCCAAAAGCGATAAAGGCTGTAAACATCCGCCGTAGGATGCTGGGTTTTTTAGTGTTCCACAAAAACATAATTGATTATCCGTGTCGTAATTGATCCTGAAAAGGGTTAAGCAAATTCGTTGCCAAAACCATGTGCTATTAATATTAGTGGTTGATTATATTACGATTTGTCTATTGATTAAGTGAAAACACTAACAAATATTCATTTGAAAATCGATTTAATAACCTTAAACTGGAGTCAAGTATTTGAATGTGCTCGGTACATTCGAGTTCTTCAGCGCGCTTGGCGCGTTTTGAGTCAAAGGGCCGTTTTGCTCGGCTTGACGTCGACAGCCTAGGCAATGGGTGCCCAAATCATGTCTAAGGACAAGGAGGGAGTTATGCCACATGTAATAACCACGCATACTTATCGTCATGATGAGTGTATGCCGTCCGGTGAAACCCTTATTTCCAAAGACGTTCATTTTGATCAAATTGGTGATTGGTTACAAAAAGGGTGGGCTGACATGGCTCATGCGCCGTTGGGGTCTTTATTTTACGGCCTGGTCAGTGCTTTAACAATTATGTTGACAATGGCCGCCTTTAGAGGAACTCCCCCTCTAATGCTGATTGCCGGAGCAACATTTATTTTCATTATGCCGTTTTTGGCTATGGGGTTGTACTATCTGGCCTATCGCTTAGAGAAAGGGTTGTCTCCAAACTTAATTCAGTCCATTTTTGCGTGGCGTTCCAATGCTTCCAATATTGCTTTATTTGCTTTGACACTAGGGGGCATTTTAAGTTTTTGGTTAATGATGGCGATTGTTATCGCCGGTGGTGTTCGTTCAGAACAATTGCTCATTGTTAATACCAATCAAGGAATGCTTGGATTTTTAACCTCTGAAGCCGGAGTTATGTTTTTAGCCGCTTTTTTCCTATTGGGAGCGGCAGTCTTAGCCGTCGTGTTTATGGTCAGTGTTGTTACGATGCCCCTTATGTTGCGAGATGAGCGTGTCGCGGTGGTGCCAGCCATGATTATGAGCTATAGAGTGACCATGCAAAATAAAGGCGTTATGGCGGCTTGGGCCTTAACGCTCGGGATTCTGGCAACATTGGGTATTGTGACCATGGGCATCGGAATGGTGGTCATCATGCCTTTACTCGGTTACGCCAGTTGGCACGCTTTTAACGACCTAGTCGAAATTTCAGAGGAAGCATGACCAGGCCTGGTCATATTTGGAAATATGCCTAAAAAACAGCCCTTCTTCGGAAGGGCTTTTTTGTTTCAGTGTTTTATTCGTGTTCAGGGGTCTGTTTGGCCGTACGCCATTTACGACGGTAGATATTCAGTGCCGCCAACACCAAAATGGTCAAACACGCCACTTGTAGCCAGAACGGCACAGTGTCGTGGTGAGCCTGCATGGTCGCGGTGAGATTCCAGTCCCAGTAATTCAGGAACGCATCGAATAACAGGCCGGCGGCCAAGGCTGAAAAAACCGTGCCGGACAGGTAAAGCCACATGGTGCGGTGGCCGAGCAGTTTGGCGATGATGCCCAGTGTGCCAATATTGGTGGCCGGGCCGGACAGCAGGAACACCAGTGCTACGCCGGGGGAGATGCCGGCCAGAATCAGCCCCACCGCTATTGGGGTGGATGCGGTGGCGCAAACGTACATGGGGATGCCGATGAGCAGCATGATGATCATGGCCAGTAGCCCGGAACCCCATTGGGTGAGAAAATCCGGCGGCAGATAGGTCTGCACCGCAGCGGCAAATACCAGCCCGAGTGTCAGCCAACCGATGATGTCGGCCAGCATGTCGTTAAAGGCATAACGCAGTCCTTGCGTCGCGGATGTCAGCCAGCCGGAGGACGAAGGTTGAGGTGTTGAACCACAGCAGCTCGAGGTTGCGGGTTTCTCGTTACGGCCGTTACTGCAACAGCTGGATGTGGCTTCGCATTGGTCAGAAACCGGAGAGGTCGCGGCCGAACTCTCGGCGCGGGATGAACGATCGAACAACAAGACCAGTAAGCCCGTGAAGAAAGCGGAACCGAGCGCGCTGATGGCCCGCGTGACGGCCATGACCGGTCCCATCAGAGCATAGGTGACGCTGATGGAATCCACGCCGGTTTCCGGCGTGGAAATCAAAAAGGAAACGGTAGCCGGTTTGGAGGCACCGGCTTGCCGTAATCCGACGGCGGCCGGCACGACGCCGCAGGAACATAAGGGTAGTGGGGCGCCCAGTAGGGTCGCTTTGGTCACGCTGCCCAATGAATCACGTTTTAAATGTTTGTTGAGGAAGTCGGTTGGCAGCAGGACTTTCATCAGTCCGCCGAGAATCAACCCGAGCACCAGCCAGGGAGCGGACTCCAGAGCCAGAGACAGGAAATGGTCAAACAGGGTCATCAGGCCTCCTTGGGTAAGTGACCGGGTCGTTGGTCAGAGTGTTTTCGGTATCGGTACATCCTAGCAATTTCTATCGGGATGTGCCATTCAATGAACGACCGTTTGGTTTAATTATGATTGTAAATAAAAATACGTTTTGTTTGTATTTTAAAGCTGAGGCTTGGTATAGTAAAACTCGAGTGGGCTTAAATTTAGGCACTCATGTGAGCTCATTAAATGGGGAGTGGTATGTTCGTTGAGTGGATGGATGTGCTTCCTTTTCTGGTGTTGGCGATCGCGGCTTACGGGCTAGCGTTCGCTTTCTACAAACTGGTTCAGGATAAACGCGAATATCTGGTGCTGTACTTTCTATATGCATTCGTTTTGTTGACGTTTGTGTATTTTCTGTTCAGCGCGAAAATGCAGGCCGCGTCCAGCCAGCTGGTCATGATGGTCTTGCTGGTGGTTTTGGTGTCGGCGATTTTTGCGAAATTTTCCGTTTATGTGCACTCGCGTTGGCAACGGATGCTCAGGCCCTGGGTTTGGGAAGTCGTGTATCTGGTGGTGTATTTCGTGGCGATTTACGGAGTGTTGTTCTCGGTTTTGAAAGATAAATGGCTGTGGGTCTACGTCTAAGCCGGCCCGACGTTGAACGGATGCGGCCTTATCGGTCAAGATTGCGCATCGATACCCAGTAAATATCACCAACTCTTTTCTTATCGCGGCGGGTTTTTTGTAAAATACGCGCCATGATTCTCGTTCTATTATCCAATCTCGTTTTATGAATGCCCCTTCGGTGATGGCGCCCGAGCGTGCAAATACGCCATTGGGCGTGTTGCAAAGCGTTTTCGGTTATGAAGCGTTTCGTTCGCACCAGGCCGATATCATCGAGGATGTCATGGCCGGTCAAGATTGCTTTGTGCTGATGCCAACGGGGGGCGGAAAATCCTTATGTTATCAAGTGCCCGCTATCTTGCGATCCGGGACGGCCATCGTCGTGTCGCCGTTGATTGCCTTGATGCAAGACCAGGTCAGCGCCTTGAAAGCCAATGGTGTCAAGGCCGCCTATTACAATTCCACGCTCGATGTCCAGACCGCTGACCAGGTATTGATGCAACTGCACACCGGCCAGCTCGATTTGCTGTATGTTTCGCCGGAGAGGCTGTTCAACAACACGTTTTTGCAACAGCTTCAGCAGCTCCCCATCGCCTTGTTCGCCATCGACGAAGCGCACTGCGTGTCGCAATGGGGGCATGATTTCCGGCCCGAATATCGGCAAATCGGCCAGCTCAGAACGTTTTTCCCGCAGGTCCCCTTCATTGCGCTGACGGCGACGGCCGACGAGGCCACCCGTCAGGACATTTTGCAGCGGTTGCATTTACAGCAGCCGAAAGTTCACATCAGCAGTTTCGACCGTCCGAATATCCGCTATACCGTGCTGGAAAAGCGTCAGCCGATGAAGCAGTTGTTACGGTTTTTAGAGGCGCGCGGCGAGGTGCAGGAAAGCGGTATTGTCTACTGCCTGAGCCGTAAGCGGGTCGAAGAGGTGGCGTCGCAATTGCAGGCCAACGGTTACAACGCGCAGGCGTATCATGCCGGCTTGCCGGGCGAGGTTCGCCACAGCGTGCACCAGCGTTTCATACGGGATGAGGTGGACATCGTGGTGGCGACGGTGGCGTTCGGCATGGGCATCGATAAGCCCAATGTCCGTTTTGTGGTGCATTACGATTTGCCGAAAAATATCGAAGGTTATTATCAGGAAACCGGGCGTGCCGGTCGGGATGGTCTGGCCTCCGAAGCCTTGTTGCTTTATGGCGCGCAGGATGTGGTCACGGCACGGCATTTTGTGGAAAATCAGCCGGATGAGCATCAGCGTCGGGTGGAAGGTTTCAAGTTGAGCAGCATGGTGGATTTTGCCGAGTCGCAGACTTGTCGCCGTCGTGTATTGTTGAATTATTTCAGCGAAGTCACCGACAGCGATTGCGGGAATTGCGACATTTGTTTGAACCCGCCCGAATTTTTCGATGCTACTGTTTCGGCGCAAAAAGCGCTTTCCTGTGTTTATCGGTTGAACCAGGGATATGGTTTACGCCATGTGGTGGAAGTGTTGCGCGGTCAGGACAATGAACGAATCCGGCAATTGAACCATCAAGCGCTGAGTACTTACGGCATTGGCCGGGAGCATTCGGCGGCGGAATGGGACAGTATTTTGCGGCAATTGATTCATTTGGGCTACTTGCTGCAGGACATTCAACAATATTCGGTCTTGCGGCTCACCGAAAAAGCCGGGGAGGTGCTGAAAGGGCAGGTGCGCTTGCAGTTGGCCAAACCCCGTAATCCAATCGGAAAAACCACCAGGCCTGGTGGAAAACAGCAAAAAGCGGATTTGTCCCGTGTGGAGCTGGAACGTTTCGAAACTTTGCGACGCTTGCGAAAAGAGATTGCCGACAGTGAAGAACGCCCGGCATATCAGGTGTTCGGCGATGCGGCGCTCATCGAGATGGCGCAGCGGATGCCGCAAACAGATGCCGAGTTGTTGCAAGTCAGTGGCGTGGGTGAAAGTAAGTTGGCGCGTTATGGCTTCGAATTTCTGGCGGAACTCCGTCGATTGCAACAAGCGTGACGGTGCTGGATTCAAAATGTGCACGAAATGTGCAATCCAGTTTGGTCGGGTTTTACAATTTCGTTTGGCGATTTGCCTAGTCTAATAATTTGTTTTAAATCAACTAGTTCGTTTAGTTCTGTTCGCTCGGTCGTGTTGCGAATAACGTTTCTTTATTCTTTTATATAAAAACAATTCTCAATATTTTTTGCATTTTTATTGAAATAAGTAAGGTTTTTTATTTAAAATGCCAATCAATCTCAATTAGATTTGATTTTGTATTTTATTTTTATTGGAGAAACGACTTAAATGAAATTGCAACGACTCTTCGCAACCGGCTTGTTAACGGCGGCCGTCGCTTTGGGCAATGTCGCTCAAGCGGATGAAAACCTGTTGGGTTACACCACCGGCGCGGAAACCTTGCCGGAAGGCGCTAAGGAAGCTTATCTGTGGATCACCCAGCATGGTGGTAAGCGCCGTGGAACTTATAACATGCAAGCGGTGCGCGCGGAGTTGGAATATGGTTTGACGAACCGGACGTCGATTGCCGGTTACATCAACGGTTATCGTCATGACTACGATTGCGGTGCTGGATGTGCCGGTCCGACCGGCGATGAAGAAATCAGCGGCAGCAAAAACGATTTTCAGTTGAGTGGGGTATCGGCCGAAATCAAGCACATGGTGTTGTCGCCTTATGCCGATGATTTGGGTCTCTCGCTTTACGGTGAGTTGACATACGACACGGTGGACTCCATTACCGGTGAAAAAGGTGAAGGTTGGGCGTTGGAAACCAAATTGATTCTGCAAAAGCCGTATATGGACGGGCAATTGCAGTGGGTGACCAATATCGAGTTGGAAATGGAAACCTGGAAGACCGACGGTGAGAAAGGCACGGAAATGGCCGTGGCACCGAGACTGCGTACCGGTGTGGCTTATCGTTTCGCGCCGAACTGGTATGTCGGTGCCGAAGGCTGGGTGGATCAGGAGATGTTGGATCCGGCCGACGGGACTTGGGAGTTCGATCATTGGGATGTGTTTGCCGGCCCGAGTATTCACTATGGTGCCAAAGCTTGGTGGGCCACTCTGACGTATGCGCAACAGATTGTGGGCACGGATGAAAGTGACGATAACCGCAATGGCTTGCACTTGGCGGACCATGAGAAATACGAGTTGCGTCTGAAGCTGGGTTATAACTTTTAAGGAGTCTTCATGTCGTCATTCAACCCTTGGTTGATCTTGCCGGTGGCCGCTATTGTGCAGCCGGCATTTGCGACCGAATATTTAACGATACCGCAGGCACAACAGGCTTTGTTTGCCGAGGCGAGTGCTTTCCAGAAACATTTCTTGCACTTCAGCGATGAAGATAAAGATCGGATTGAAGAGGTCAGCGATGTCCGGCAACGCTGGGACGAACAGCAGGTCTGGCGTGCTGAGAAGGACGGCCAATTCCTGGGGTGGTTCCTGGTTGATAAGGTCATCGGCAAGCATGAATACATTACCTATGCAGCGGCCATCTCACCGGAAGGCGATGTGATCGGCATCGAAATCATGGACTATCGTGAAACTTACGGTGACGAAGTCCGGGAAGCGTCCTGGCGTGAACAGTTTGTGGGAGCGGATGCCGCCAGTCGACTGAAGTTCAATAAAGACATCACCAATATCGCCGGTGCCACCTTGTCCTGCCGTAACGTCACCAATGGCGTGAAACGCCTACTGGTCATCCACTCTCAGCATTTGAAATGACGTGGTCCAAACGCATGCGTCCGATGATGGGCACTTTTGTCGAAGTCGGGTTTGACTCAGCGGTGGTATCGGACGTGGCGTGGGTGTTTCAGCGCGCCTTTCAAGCCTTGGAAGAAGTGGTGTCTTTAATGAGTTTCCACGATGTGAACAGCGACCTCAGCCGAATCAATGCTCAGCCCGGGCAATGGGTGAGGGGGCAGGCGCCAACGGTGGCGTTGCTGCAACGGGCCAAGCAGCTGATGCTGGATTCGGATCACCTGTTCAATTGTACGGTGGGCGGGTATCTGGTTCGAGACGGTATTTTGCCGGAACACGAGGGGTATGCTTCGGCGTTGCCGGCCGGCCGGGCAGAGGACTTAGACATCGACGGCGAAGCGGTTCGATTGCGGCGTCCGGTGTTGGTGACGTTGGACGGCATTGCCAAAGGGTTTGCCGTGGATCGTGCCGTGAATGCCATGCGGGCGTGTGGTGTTGAAACCGGTTGGGTGAATGCGGGCGGGGATTTACGCTGTTTCGGAGCAGTGACTTTGCCGGTGGCATTGCGGACGGCGGATGGTTATCAGACGTTGACGTTGCAAAACGCGGCCTTGGCGTGCTCGAATACGTCGCACAGCGAGGATTTTCCGTCGAAAATTTTTCACAGCGATGGCGGTTCGCCGGATGATGTCGAGATTTCGGTTCAAGCTGATTCTGCCTGGTTGGCCGACGGTGTCACCAAGGTGTTGGCTTTGGCTGAACCCGAAGCCCGTTCCGCGCTGGCAAAAAAATTAGGCGCCCGCCATCTAAGCCTTTAAAATGCTCGACATGCGTTTTTAAGAGTGTGATTTCAGAGAGGCAAGAATGAAAGGATATCCACCGTATTTTTTGGGCACGCTGATGTTGACCGTGGTCGTGGTGTTCGTGACCGGGTTGTTACTGATTCCGACTTTGTTTACGTTTCGTCTCGACATCGATTGGTTCAGTGATTTTCCGAATAGCTGGCGCACGCCTTCCGCGACGTTACACACCGGCATGAGTCTGTTGTTTTTGATGCTGGCCGGGGCGTTATGGAGCATTCACATGCGCTCGGGCTGGGCGCGTAAGTTGCAACGGGTCAGTGGCGGTTTGCTGGTCGGTAGCCTCTTGGTGTTGACGCTGAGTGCGTTGGGAATTTTCTATTTCGGAGATGAAGATTGGTCAATGGCCGCCAGCATCATCCATTTGGTGTTGGGAGGTGTTATGGGGTTGATGTTTGTGTGGCACTGGCAGAAAGGCCGCCGTTTGTTGATGGCGCGTTAAGATGGTGTCGTCTCAATTGCAGGGAATGCATATCTGGGTCGATGCGGACGCTTGCCCGGCGGTGATTAAGGAAATCCTGTTCAAAGCCGCAGTGCGCACCGAATGCCCGACGACGTTGGTGGCGAATCATGTCATACGCGTGCCGTCTTCACCTTGGTTGCATTTTTTACAGGTGGCGAAAGGCTTCGATGTGGCGGACAATGAAATCGTCCGGCGGGTTTCGCCCGGTGATTTGGTGGTCACGGCCGATATTCCGCTGGCGGCGGAAGTGATCGCCAAAGGCGCTCATGCTTTGAACCCTCGAGGGGAGCTGTATCAAACCAGCACTATTCAGCAGAAGCTCGCGATGCGGGATTTTATGGAGTCTATGCGCTCCAGTGGAGTGGAAGTCGGTGGCGGTCCGCCGCCCTTGAATCAAAAAGACCGTCAGGCGTTTGCCAACCATCTTGATCGGTTGCTGGCGGCGCACCGCAAACGGATGGCGTCGTCTGAGGATTAAATATCAACCGGGTGGCATGGAATCGTGATTTCAGCCAGGCCTGGATGTTTCTACAATTGGTCTGCTAGTGCGTCGATGTGTGCCAAAAGTTCGTTTTTCATGCTGTTGAGGTGGTGCAATTCGGCGATGGCATCTTCCTGCTTGCCATGACGTTTGAGCTCGATGATCAATTCGCCCAGGTAATGGACCTGGCTGTGCACTAAATGAATCGCTTCCAGTCGTTCTGTATCCTGAATCATTTCCGGCCCTTTGGCATTGAGCCATTGACCGAAACCGCAACGTGATAACTCCAGTGGTGGCGGGGCGTCGACTTGGTCATGCACGAATTTATGCAAGGTGTTGATCCAGGAGCGATGTTCGGTGGCGGCGGCGATCAGGGATAAATCCCGTTTGTCGAGTTTTTCGACTTGGTGCCAGTGTGGTGCCGGTTGCCATTGTGCCATCCAGCCCGGAATTTCCGCTGGAGGCATGGGGCGGCTGATGTGATAGCCCTGTGCCATGTTGCAGCCTAGTTTGAGCAGTAGGGTGGCCTGTTCGTCGGTTTCCACCCCTTCGGCGATGACGTCCAGATTAAAGGCATCGCCCATGCCGATGATACTTTCCATAATGGACAGGCTTTGCGGTTCGGTGTGCAGGTCTTTGACGAAACTTTGGTCGACTTTCAATTCCGTGACCGGCAGGTGCTTGAGGTAGGTCAGAGACGCATAGCCGGTTCCGAAGTCGTCGATGGAGAAGTTGACCCCCAATTTGCTGCTGCATTCCGTCATGGTTTTCGAGACGCTGAAAATGTCTTCCAGTGCGGAGGTTTCCAATATCTCCAGCGTCAGGTTACGCGCCGGAATGTCCGGGTAACGGTTCAGTACGTCACCC
This sequence comes from Thiomicrospira sp. S5, assembly GCF_003991075.1. NCBI lineage: Bacteria > Pseudomonadati > Pseudomonadota > Gammaproteobacteria > Thiotrichales > Piscirickettsiaceae > Thiomicrospira > Thiomicrospira sp. S5. Next base: position 455,322 of record NZ_CP014470.1, read on the forward strand.
AAGCGTGGAATGAAATCCGGTTCCTGCAACAGTTCGCCTTCAAGGTTGATGCTGAGGTTGATGTCCAGTCCGAGTGTTTTCCATTGCTGCATCTGTTTCATGGCGGCTTCGATGACCCAGAAGCCGACGTCGATGCTGAGCGGGTGGTCGCGCAGCAACGGCAAGAAGGCGGCTGGCGACAACAGGCCTTTTTCCGGATGTTGCCAGCGTATCAGGGATTCAAAACCGAGTACATGGCCTTCCCGCAGGTGAATCTTCGGCTGGAAATAGAGGCGGAGTTCGTCGTTTTTGACGCCTTGCTCCAAAGCCATCAGTTCCTGGGTTTGTGCCATGCTGCCGAGGGTTTTTTCGTCGAACACATACACCTGGTTTTTGCCTTTCATTTTGGCTTGATACATCGCTTGGTCGGCTTGGCGGATGATTTGGTCGGCGTCCAGGTCGTTTTGCTGATTATAGAAACTGACGCCGATACTGGCGGAGACCTTGAGCAGGTTGTCTTCGAAGGTCATTGATTTATTGGCATCTTCGAGCAAGCGTTGCAATAAGGCGTCGGTTTCGCTGGTATCTTCGATGTCGAGAATTACCGCCACGAACTCGTCGCCGCCGATACGGGCGATGGTGTCTTCTTCACGCAAAGCCTTTTTGAAGCGTTTGGCGATGGTGATCAGCAGTTCGTCACCGGCTTGATGGCCGTAAAGGTCGTTGATGGCTTTAAAGCCGTCCAGGTCGATGAACAGCACCGCCAGATTCAATTGGTGGCGTTTGGAGTAGGTGATGGCCTGGTTTAGACGATCGGCCAGCAGCGTGCGATTCGGTAGGCCGGTCAAGGCATCGAAATGGGCGATGTACTCAAGTTGCGACTGTTGTTTTTTCTGGGTGGTGATGTCCGAAAACAGCGCGATGAACTCTTTCGGCGAGCCGTTTTCATCCAGAATCGAGCTGACGGTCATTTTTTCCGGATAGATTTCGCCGTTTTTACGACGGTTCCAGATTTCGCCGGACCAGGTGCCTTGGTCGAACAGTTCGCGCCAAAGTTCGGCGTAAAACGTTTTATCGTGTTTACCCGAACTGAGAACGCGTGGGGTTTCACCTAATACTTCCTCTTTACTGTAGCCGGTGATGCGGGTGAAGGCATCGTTGATATTGAGGATATGACCTTGGCGGTCGGTGATGAGGATGGCCTCTTGAGAGTGGCGGAAAACGTTGGCCGCCTGAATCAGGTCGTGCTCGGTTTGAATTTTATCGGTGATGTTTTCAATCAAACCGTCAATGGATGTCAAGCGACTCTGGTCATCCAGCACCGTATGCTGCATGACCTTGATGGCGCGTTTGTCGCCTTGTGGCGTGTTGAAGGTCAAGTCGAGCGTGTTTTCGTTTTCGTGCTGGGACACTAACTTGTCGAGGGCTTTTTTCAGGTTCTGTTGGCTGTCGTCCTGCCAGTGGATGCCCGCCAGAATGTTGGTTTTGAGCAGGGCGTTTTTCGGTTGGCCGAAAATGTCTTTGGCGCTGTCACTGATGTAAGTGATGCGACCGGTGTCCGGCTCCAAGCTGAAAACGCAATAATCCCGGCCGATTTCGTCGACAAGACGTTCGTATTGCTCTTGCTGGGATTCAATCTGTTGTTGGTCGCGTTTGCGTTGAATCATGCGCCAGAGCTCGTAAGCGATCAGTTCGGCGGCTTCTTGGTCCATGTCGGAATAAGCTGTCGGTTTATCGGCCAACCCTAGAATCATGACGACCTGCTGGTTGGCGACCACAGGGATGATCAATAGCTTTTTTGGTGTAAAACCATCGGAAAAGTCGGCGTCTTCAAGGGTGACGTCGTTCAAAATCATCGATTTCCGGTTTTGCATGACGGTTTGGCAAAAGGTGCGTTCGGTCAGCTTGATTTGTGCCAGTTGCTCGGACGAAAAACGTTCATATGCGGCTGAGGACCAGAAGGAGAGTGGCTGGTCCGGTGTGAATTCATCCAGAATGCGCACAAAACCAAGTCGGCTCTCGGTGAGTTCTTCCGTCAAGTTTAGGGCATAACGAATCAATGATTTTTTGGACAAGTTATCCACATTAGCCGGCAATTTCAGCAATATCTGGTCGCGTTGGGACTTGAAGTCCAACAGGGCTTCCTGTTGTTTGATTTGGGTAATGTCGGTGTGAGTGCCCGACACCTTCAAAGGTCTTTGGTCGGCGCCCCATTCAATGACTTTCCCTTGTGACAGAATCCAAACCCAACTACCGTTTTGGTGACGCATCCGGGTCTCCACCTGATAGAAATCGGTTTCCCCGCTGAAGTGATTACGCAAAGCGCTTTGCAAGGCTTTTTGGTCGTCCGGGTGGGTGAGTTCTTGGCGGTTTTCGAAGGTGAATTCTTCATAGGCCTGGACGTCGTAACCCATGATTTTCGACCACATATCGGTGTTGAAGTGAACTTTATCGGAAGGGACGTCCCATTCCCAAGTCACCGAGTGGGTGGCGTGCAATACATTACTGAGTTTAGTGGATTGCGCCTGGATACGATTGGCTGCCGTGGCGATACGCTGGCTGAGCAGGCTGATGCGTAAAAACGCGGCAATCAAAGCCAGGAATAAAATGAATGCCGCCAGAATTTCGAAGGCGTAGTTTTTCCAAACCATGTTCCAGGTCAGTTCGGGTGGTTTGTCATACGGTTCGAGGTGCAGTTCGCGCAGCAGATTTTCAACCGGCAGGTAGTCCAGTGGCGGGACGAACCCGGCAATGCGCGCGGCTTGAGACGTTGGACTGTCCGGGGTGAGGGAAAACAAGGCGACGGAGAGTTTGCGCACCATGGCGTCATCCACATGGGTCAGTGCCACGAATGGCCATTCGGGATAAAGCGGCGTGGACACCATGAAAGGAAAATGATCAAACTGCCGGGCGTTTAACACGGTAATCTGGTTCGGAGATAACAGGCCCTGATCAATCATGTTTTCCAGTATCCCGGTTCGGACAAAGCCGGCGTCGGCCTGGCCGTTCAGGACGGCTTCCACCACCTTGTCGTTCTGACCGACGCGCAGGAATTTCATTTCTTGAGCGGAGATTCCATGTTGCCGAGTTTCATAGATTGGAATGCGATAGGCGCCGGCATTGCTAAAAGAGGGAATCGCGACGGTCTTTTTCGATAGATCGGTGATGCCTTGAATGTCTTGCCGGTTTGCCAAGGTGAAAATCACCCCGCCTAATTGTGCAGTCGGCTGTCCGCTGTAGTTGGTTTGCAGTGTGGCAATGGCGCCGCTCAAACGGTTTTCATTGCGGACGATTTCATACAAGCTCGGATTGACAAGTAGCAGATCGAGTTTTTCCTGTCGCAACGCCTGTCGCAGATCCCGGTGGTTGAGTACCGCCAGTTGAATATTGGTATGGCCGAGTTGTTGACTGAGGTAGTCGGCCAGCGGTTGGTATTGTTGGTGAACTTTTTCCGGCGTGAGGTAGGCGTAAACGCCGAGGGTCAGGGTTTGCTGTGCATGACTGGTGAGGTAAATCAGGCTTAATGCGGTAAACATCAACGTCTGGCTGGCCATGCGGGTTCGGCTTTGGATTCTGTGCGATAAACGAGCGATAGCGCGCGCGATGGGCTGGGATATCGGCATGACGTTGGTTTTCGTATTGAAACGGTTAGTTATTGATTTGCAAAAAATTTTATCACAGCTATGGCGTTGAGCCGTGATTTAATTGTGCAACCATTATGGGTTTGGCGCGGTGCATACGCAATTTCGCCCACTGGATTTAGCCTCATACAGAGCTTGATCGATACGATGCAGTAATTGCTCCAGGGTTTCATGCGTATCCAGTTCGGCCACCCCCAGGCTGATGGTGAGGTGCGGCAGCGACTCTTCCTGAATGCGTTCAACTCGCTTGCGTAGCCGTTCGGCGATTTCGTGAGCCTGATTGAGCGGGTGATGTGCCAGCACGATCATGAATTCTTCGCCGCCGACTCGGAAAAACACGTCGGATTCACGCAGTTGTGCCGATAAGGTGTCGACCACGGTACGAAGCGCGACATCGCCCGTTTGGTGTCCGTAAACGTCGTTGACCTTTTTGAAATGGTCGATGTCGAAAAAAATCAACGACAAGGGGTGGCGATGGCGTTTTGCCAAGGAGATTTGTTGCTCCATGTAATCGTTGAAAAAGCGTCGGTTGCCGATTTGGGTCAACTCGTCAATGCGGGATTGTTCCAAGAGTTGCTGGCTGAGTGCTTCAAGCTCGGTGATGTCGACCAAGACAACAACGGCGAGGTGACTGTTCGGTAAAAAGGCGTGGGCTCTTAATTTGAAAATGTAGGTTTCATCGTGCAGGATACATTTGGCCTTGTGAATATCGTTCGGGTGTTCAAGCAAATAATCCAGCCAGAGTTGGTCGCCCATGTATTTTTGCAGGAATCCGTCTTCTTCGACAAAGTAATCGCAAATGCAACCGCGTTTGTCGGTACGGAAATTATCAAAGTGGTTGTAGAGCTGTTGGTTGGCATCAATCAAACGTTCGCCATTCGATACCAGTACGATTTCTTCTTCGGCGTTGATGATGCGCTGGAAATAATCGCGTTGTTTTTTAATGAGAAAAGTGACCAGGCCTGATAGCAATAATAATGTCAGGGTGATGTTGGCGATTAAGGTGATGTTTTTGGTGGTTAAGAGTTCCGCGCCGGCATCCAGGTGGTGAGTGGCTTCCAAGGGGTAGAATGCCAGTAGCGTACCCTGTGGTGCTTTATTCAGGTTTCGTAGCGGGATCGCAACCACCAGTTTATCCTGCCAGACGGTGGGGCGGGCGTTTTGGCTTGTCCAACGTTGTAGGTCTGCGCCGGTGATTTGTTTCATCAGCGTCGGGTTAGGGTCCAGGTTGGCGATATAGAAACCGCCTTTACGGTGTTCGCTGAACGGGTGTTGCATGGTTTGCGCAAGTTCGGGCGGCACGACGGCCAGGGTTTGGATGTGCTTGCCTTCAAAATAGCGTTGAATCGAATTGAAGTGCGAAATCAAGCACAGAAAACCTACGCGTTGCTTCTGGTGGAAAATCGGTGTGGTGATGCGAATCGTTAAATCGAAAGAATCGGTGATGATGTCTTTTCGCGGAGCCTGTAGCAACTTCAGCTCAGAAATAGGTGCATCGTTGGTACCTTCTTTCGTCCAGTTTCGGTAAACGATGTCGCCATCCGAATCCATGACCTGTACCCAAAGGTTTTTATAATTGGATTTTTGGGTGATTTGCGCAATCAAATCGTTGAAGGCCTGGTATTGAACATCGTTGTGCTCGGCCAGCAGGTGACTGACATCATTCGCCAGAGTCAACGCGATGGCCGTGGAAGCCGCTTGTTTTTCACCAATTTGGTGATAGACGTCCTGAGAAATCGTTTGGACGATGTTTTGGTGGCGAAGGGCTTCAATCTGCTCGTTAATTCGGCTGATCCAATAGTAACTGGTTATTTGAATCAGAACCAATAGGCCCAGTGTCAGGAGCAGTAGACGCTTATGTCGTACAATCGAATCGAACAAAGGGAAAAATCCTTTCTCACCTAATGGGGTAAATGAATCTTACCAAAATAACCATACCGAAAAAGTGTTTCCTGGCAGATTTTAAATTTTATTGGTTTGAATCATGAGACAGGCTCAGGGCCTTGATACTGTAAATATCGTAGCGAGTATTGGGGCTTTGCACGGTGGCATTCGGTTTGGGCCCATTCAGTGCCGGTGCCCCTTTGGGGCGTTTGACGACGACGCGCTTTTCGGCGGTATGCAAAGCCGCGGCCAGTAATGCTTCACTGTCCAAGTCGGGGCCAACGAGGGCTTGCAAGGCCTGCATGTCCTTTTTCGCGGCGGCGGCTTTTTTCTTTTCCGGGTACATCGGGTCAAGGTAAATGACATCGACGTTCGGCCGTTCCGCGCGTAAATAGTCGGCGGCATCGGCGCACACCAGTGACATGCGCTCCACAATTTGACGGATGTCTTCCGGTACGTCGGGTTGCTGGCCGCGTTCCAACGCATCGGCCAGTAAGGCGGCGACGATGGGTGAGCGTTCCACCAAGGTGACGTCGCACCCCAGGCTGGCGAAGACAAAGGCGTCGCCGCCCATGCCGGCGGTAGCGTCTAGTATGCGGGGGTGGTCCTGAATGGCCACGGCTTTCGCCAATGGTTGGCCTTTGCCGCCGCCGAATTGGCGACGATGGTTCTTTTTGCCGCCGACAAAATCGACATAAACCGGGCCGCTGGTCGGCGGGAACAATGCCAGTTTGAGCGTTTGCGCTTCGGACAAGGCTTTGGGGTCCGGCCACCAGCCGAGTGAAAAATCGCTTTGATGGCTGGATTCAGTGTTCAGCGGTAACTGTAAACGCTGTGCCAAAGCCTGTGCTTTGTCTGGGCATGGCTCGGCGTTGACGGAAAGGGTGTGCGGCATGGGACGGGCGTTCAGCTGAACAAGGCCCGAAGCCGGGCCTTGTTTCAATTATACGTTTTCGCCGAAACCGAAGTTTTCGGTGACGTAATCAATGTCTTTGTCGCCGCGACCGGACAGGTTGATGAGCAGGGTGCTGCCTGGATTCTCTTGGCCGTGCTTCATGGCCCAGGCCACGGCGTGCGAGCTTTCCAAGGCCGGGATAATGCCTTCCATGCTGGACAGTTTGTAGAAGGCGTCCAGGGTTTCCTGGTCGGTCACGCCGTGGTAGTTGACTTTGCCTTCAGTTTTCAGGAAGGAGTGCTCCGGCCCGACGCCCGGATAATCCAAGCCGGAGGCAATGGAGTGGACCGGGGCCGGGTTGCCTTCGTCGTCGGACAACAGCATGCATTTAAAGCCGTGAATCATGCCCGGTTTGCCGTACGTCATGGTGGCGGAATGCTCACCGAGTTTGGTGCCTTTGCCTAACGGCTCCACGCCGTTCAAGGTGACGGTTTCGTCTTCGATGAATCCGGCGAACATGCCCATGGCATTGGAGCCGCCGCCGACACAGGCACCGACTTGGTCCGGCAATTCGCCGACCATTTCCAAGTATTGTTCACGGGCTTCGTGGCCGACCACGGATTGGAAATCGCGCACCATCATCGGGAACGGATGCGGCCCCACCACCGAACCGATGGCGAACAAAGCGGTGTCGGCTTGCGGTACGTAAGATTGGAAAGCGGAATCGACGGCTTCCTTCAGGCTACGCCCGCCAAACGAGACCGGTACGACCGTTGCGCCCAGTAGTTTCATGCGGGTGACGTTCGGGGCTTCCTTGGCGATGTCGATTTCGCCCATGTGGATTTCGCACTCCATCCCGAAATAGGCGGCGGCGGTCGCCAAAGCCACGCCGTGTTGACCGGCGCCGGTTTCGGCAATCAGTTTGGTTTTGCCCATGTGTTTGGCCAGCAGCGCTTCGGCCATGCAGTGATTCAGTTTGTGCGCGCCCGAGTGGTTGAGGTCTTCGCGTTTCATGTAAATATGCGCGCCGACTTCGCGGCTCAGGTTGCGGGCGTAATATACCGGCGTAGGACGGCCTTGATAATGTTTGCGAATGTATTTCAGCTCATTCAAAAAATCCGCCGAGCGCCCGAGGGTCAGATACGCCTGATTGATTTCGGCGAAATGCGGTTCCAGTTCCGGCGGCAGAAAGGCGCCACCGAAGTCTCCAAAATAACCTTCGGCGTTGGGGAAATTTTTTAAATAAGACATGTCGACTCCTGCGGATGTTTTTATAGAGGGCTTTGCATGAGTGGGACACGAGGAAAAAATGAGATAAAATTTTTCTGAATTAGGCGGAAAACGAAGCTAATAGCTGGCTATTAACGAGTTTTTCAACGACATTCAGGAAGATTCTAGCCATTTTTAGCCGTGAATCCATCTCGTGCAAAGTTCTCTTATAGTTTTGATTAAGCTGAACTTGTGTCTGCAAAGGCTATAAGGATACACTGGCCGGCGAAAGATGGAAATAGTCGAATGGTAAAAATGGCCAGGCCTGGTCAAATTTTAAGGAATGCATCGCGGTGTCGAAACTGGAAACCTTGTTAACCGAAATTCGTGGGTGCCGAGCCTGTGAAGCGCATCTGGAACCGAATCCGGTGGTGCAGGCCGGCGAACACAGTCGCATCCTCGTGGTCGGTCAGGCGCCGGGGCGAAAGGTGCATGAAAGCGGTTTGCCTTGGAACGATGCCAGCGGTGATTTGTTGCGCGAATGGTTGGGGGTGGACGACACGGTGTTTTACGACCCGGACGGGTTCGCGCAAATGCCGATGGGATTGTGTTATCCGGGCAAGGGACGCAGTGGCGATTTGCCGCCGCGCAAGGAGTGCGCCCCTCTGTGGCACGAGGCCTTGAAAGCACAGATGCCGCAGATTCAATTGACCTTGTTGATTGGTCAGTATGCCCAAAAACATTATCTCGGCGCGGCCTATAAAGGTTCGTTGACGGAAACGGTTCGCGCTTATCGCGAATTTTGGCCCGATATTATCCCGTTGCCACACCCGTCTCCTTTGAACCGTCATTGGCTGAAAAAGAACCTTTGGTTTGAACGTGAGGTGTTGCCCGATTTACGCCGACGGGTGGCGTCGGTGTTGGCAACCTGAGGTTACAGCACCGTTTGCGATGTGGCTTTTATGGCCTTCGCGGTGAGGGCCGCGATTTGCGGGATTTTATCGCCAGTCAGATGTGCGACGCTGATGCGAATCGCCTTTGAGGAGCGGATGCGGAAGGCCTGGCCGGATTGCACCGCAATGCCCTCCGCGGAAAACACCTGTAACGCGAGGGCTTCGTCCTGCACCGGCACCCAGAAGTGCAGCCCTTCCCGAACCGAAAACCGTATCTGATGATTTTGCATGGCTTGGACAAATAACCGACGGCGGTTCTCGTATTCCTGGGCGACCGCGTCGAAAGCGTTGTCGTCGATCATTTTTTGCCAAAGGTGGGCGGTCAGGCGTTGTAACAACAAACTCACCCAGCGTGGTCCGGCCAGTTGGTGTTGTTTGAGTTCCGCCATCAAGCGCGGATTGCCGGTGGCGATGCAGAGCCGTAAGTCGGGGCCGAGAGCCTTACTGACCGACATCAGGTAAAACCAGTTTTTCGGTAAATCGTCGGACAAGTCCGGCAGCGGCTGCTTGGACAGTGGCCCCCAGTAGTCGTCCATAATCAAGGTTATTTTCGGGTTGCCTTCCAGAAATTGTTTCCATTCCTCGAAGCGTTGCGGCGACAGGCTGATGCCGGTCGGGTTGTGGGCGCGCAAGGTCAAAATCACACCGGCCACATCCTGATGCGATGCATCGGGCACCCGTGCGCCGTCTTCGTCCAAATCCAGCGGGATGGCTTTGAGGTGGAGGTTTTTCAGTAATGCGATGACCGGCGGCCAGCAGGGATCTTCTACCAAAACGCTCGCACCGGGGCGGACGCGTTGGCGCAGGATGCGTTCCATGGCGTCTAGGGTGCCGGAAAAAAAGCAGATTTTGTCATGCGGAATCCGTTGCGCCGCCAACCACTGTTTGGATAATGCCAACAAGGCGTCGTCGTCACGGTTGGCTTCATAACCGATTTGGTCGGTTTGTTGGCTGAACCAGTCGGCTTCCGGTTTCGGCAGTAAAGCGACATCGACATTGCCGCTGGCGAAGTCTTCCAGTCCGGTCGGAAAACTGACCGACAAATCCAGCTGTGCCGGTGGCGGGGCCACTTGGGAACCTTTTCGACCGTTGGTGACAATCATTCCGGCGGCACGCAGGTTCCGGTAAGCGGTGGCCACTGTGCTGGGGTTGACCGACATGCGTGTGGCCAATTCCCGAACGGTGGGGAGTGGGGTGCCGGGTGCCAGGTCGCCATTTTGGATTTGCGTTTCCAAATGATTGGCGATGCTTGCGGCATTGAGGGTTTTTCTATATGATTCCATACAAGTAGTTTATTGTATTAAAACAAAACTATCAACTGTGACGAGTCGCGTGTCGAGTTCTCACGAGGAAAAGGCGGAATTATGATGATCGGTAAAGTGGAAGCGGTTTTGGTCGGACGCGTGGCGGCGTTGGGTGAGGTGGCGGAAAGTGGCATGGACAAACACCCGGTGTCCGGCCCGGTGATGGCCGAACCCTTGGGGTTGGCTGGGGATCAACAAGCGGATTTGCGGGTGCATGGCGGCCCGGATAAAGCGGTGCATGTGTATCCGGCGGCGCATTATGCTTTCTGGCAAACTCAGGTGGATTCGCCGTTATTGGCCAGGCCTGGCGCGTTTGGGGAGAACCTGTCGGTGTCAGGCCTGGTGGAATCCGATGTGTTTTTCGGGGATGTTTGGCAGATCGGTTCCGCCCGTTTTGAGGTGTCGCAGGGGCGCCAACCTTGCTGGAAACTGAATTTGCGCTTCGGCGTAACGGATATGGCGCAGCAGGTGCAGAACAGTTTGAAGGTCGGTTGGTATTTGCGCGTGTTGGAACCGGGAAACGTGCAGGCCGGAGACGAGGTTGAATTGTTGGCGCGGCCGTATCCCGATTGGAGCATCGAGCGCATCATGCGGGTGTTTTATCGGGATGGTTTGAACGTTTTTGAATTGGAAGCCTTATTGGCGTTGCCATTGCCGCCGTCCTGGCATCGCACGTTGCAAAAGCGGTTGGCGTCCGGCGAATTGGAAAACTGGCAACCGCGCTTATTCGGCCACTGACATCAATTTAATAATTACTCCAATAGGTTGTCTTGCGGTGGCGGGGTGGCCTGGCGCTGCGATTTTTCATACTCGCTCAACACCTTTTGCGCGATTTCACGGCCCCAGGCCTGGCCGGCTTGCATCGATTCCCGTGCGATTTTCGGCTGTACCTTCAAGAGTTTCTGGCCGGTGGGGGTTTCGTAAAACGCATTGATTTTTTGAACGTCTTCTTCGTTCAGGTATTTTTGGTAAATCGGAATCACCAGTGCGTTGATCTGCTCCGGGTTAATCTCTTTCATAAAACTGTCCCAGAAATCATCCGGTGCATCCGGCACCAGTTTTTTCAACATCGGAATCATCTGCTGCACGATCTGGCGGGACATTTGCGTCGAGCCGGTGGTCTCCATCAACTGTTTAACGCTGTCGGTAGTGGCGGGTTCCGCGAAGGCGGACGGCAAGTGCAAAGAGAGCGTTAAAAACGGCAAGGCGAACAAATTTTTCATGGTTTGAATCCCGGTTGGCAGTGAAAGGTCATCTCAAGGCCATCTTAAAGGGTGCGCCGCCGTCTGGCAAGATAAGCGGCCTTAAGAAAATTAATCCGTTTTATGGAGTGATAATTTTTTTTATTTACAAAAAGTTTGATTCCGCCATATTGGCGTGTTCTAATAACGCCTCGTTATTTCTTTTTGTACATATCGAAAAATATTCCGTATCCGGCGCGAAAGAGGATTCGCTCCGGAAGCTGTCGCGCAGAACCTGTTTGAGAAGCGGGTTGAGCCGACGGCTATTTTTTGCGCTCTCGATATGTACCAAAGTATATTTTGAGGACGTAAAAGGATTTAAACTGTTATGACGTATAAGAAAAATATCCAGTTGACCGTCGCCATCGCCGCGTTGCTTGCACAACCGGCTTGGGCGGACCCGCAACAAAACGATTCGGACGACCAGGTGTTCACCTTGGGGAAAATCCAGGTATCGGCCCAGGCTGAAAAATCCAATCCGGTGAATGTGGTGACGCCGGACGAAATCCGCCAACACGGCCAGACCGACGTGGGTCAGGCGATTGAATATGTGCCGGGTGTGACCTTGCAGGTTGGTGGTCGTCGCGCCGAGACGCGAGCCAATATCCGCGGGTTCGATTCCCGCCAGATTACCCTGAACCTGGACGGCATTCCGATTTACATTCCATACGACGGTAACATCGATTTGAGCCGTTTCCGCACCAGTGATTTAAGCCGAATCGAAGTCTCGAAGAGTTTGGGGTCCCTGTTGGAAGGGCCGAACAATATGGGGGGTGCCATTAACCTGGTGACCCGTCGCCCGGATCGACCATTGGAAGTGGAAGCCGACATCGGCGTGGAAGCCGGTGAAGACGGTTTATTCAAGAATGCCCAGAACATTCAGGTCGGCAGTCGAGCGGACAAATTTTATGTGACCGGCGGGATTTCCCGTCTTGAAAGCGGCGATTATCCATTGTCAGACGATTTCAGCCCGACCGAATACGCGCCGGGCGATGTCGTGCAGGGTAAAGGCTCGCGTGACCATTCCGGCAGCGAAAGTGCCACCGGGAACCTGAAATTCGGTTACACACCGAATGCGACCGACGAATACGCCATCAGTTATTACCGTACCGAAGGAACGAAAGAATCGCCGCCGTATGCCGGCAGTTCCGATACCGGGATGGCGGTGCGTTACTGGGATTGGCCGGAGTGGGATAAGGAAAGTATCTATTACGTCGGTCATACGCAAGTGGGGAAAGGCTATGTGAAGTCGCGTTTGTTCTACGACAACTTCAAAAACAAACTTTATTCCTATGATAACGACAACTACGACACCATCACCAAAGGCTATGCTTTCCGTTCGCAGTATGACGATTACAGCATGGGCGGTAGCTTGGAAGGCGGCATGCCGATTGCCAATCATGACTTGAGGGCGACTTTGCAAATCAAGTACGACGAACACCGTGAGCGGGATTTGCCGAAAGACAATTCGCCGTCCACCTTCGACGACAGTTGGCGTACTTACCAAAGTCATATCTATTCCTTGGGCTTGGAAGACACCATTGCGTTGACTGAAAAAGCCAATTTGACGCTGGGTTATCGTCGTGACGAATTCGAAATGACGAAAACGGATGACGGCGACCCGAGAAACGACCCGGATGGTACGCAAGGCAAAAATAATTTCCAGATTAAAGGGGATTACACCGTTCAAGGGCAGACCCTGTTTGCCGGCGTGTCGTTGAAGTCGCGTTTCCCGAATATGAAAGATTTGTATTCCTATCGTATGGGCAGTGCCATTCCAAACGTCAATTTGGAACCGGAACAGGCTACGCATTATGAAATCGGGGCCAAAGGGAAGATGAGCCGCGTGAACTATCAGGTCAATGTGTTCTATTCCGATATTACCGATGCCATCGAGTCGGTCACGGTGCAAAGCACCGAGTGTGGCGGCACGACCTGTAACCAGAACCAAAACGTCGGCACGGCGACCTCGCAAGGGGTGGAAGTGCAATTGGATATGCCGGTCACCGAAACGGTGGACTTGGGCGTGGTGTATGCCTACCTGGATCGTGATTTGAGCGAGAAAGACCTGGTACCGACCTTTTCGCCGAAGAACAAGGTCAGCATTTACGGGGACTGGTACCCTGCGCCGAAATGGCATTTCGGTGTGGATTGGCATTATCAGGATCAATCCGAAACCAGTACCGACGGAGAGCGTCCGACGGCTGGATTCAACCTTTGGAACGCCACGGCGTCCTACGACATCAACAAGCACTTCAGCACGAATGTGGTGTTGAAAAATGTTATGGACACCGATTATGAATTGGCGGAGGGCGACCCGATGCCGGGCCGTACTGTGTGGGTGAACCTGCATGCCAGTTATTGATTTTCGCGGCCGACTTTAGCCATCGAGTCGCCGCAACCGTTTTCCTCTAACTCTGTTATCTGTCATTTACCTAGGGGGAGGTTGGTTCAAGCATACTCTGTGTGTTTGGACCTTTTTTATTTTCGGCTTCCGATGAGAGCGGAAGCTTTGATGACCATTTGGATGTTTAGAATGCTTATTGCACGCTGTCTTCGTTTACGAATAGGGGTATTCGTCGCATTATGTTTTGTCAGTCACCCGGCGTTGTCGGCCGGGGACGATTTTTGTCAACCGCCGGAAACGGTGTCTAAGGTCTATGCCGCTAATCCGGTGCTGGCCTATTTGGTGATGGCCGTCGCGCCGGACAAGCTGGCCGGTTGGAACTTTCCGCCGCCGCCACAGGCTAAAGGGATTTTCCCTGAAGCCAGTTTTCAATTGCCTGTCATCGGTGGTTGGTTCGGTCAAGGGCGCACGCCGAACATGGAAGTGCTGCTGGCCAATCAACCGGATTTGATTGTGATGTCCGGGGCGACGGTTCACCTCAGCCGTCAGCAGACCTTGAAGGACCTGGGGGTGCCGGTGTGTCAGTTGCAACTGGACGTGTTGTCGGATTATCCGTTAGGGTTTCGCCGTCTCGGTCAATGGTTGGGCGTGCCGGAGCGGGGTGAGGCCTTGGCCCACGCGGCCGAGCGTGTTTTGACCTTGCAAGCGCAACGCCGTGATTTACTGGCGGCGTCCGGCGTGCCGGTCAAAACCGTCTACTACGCCGAATCGCCGAATGGTCTGGCGACCGAGTGCCGGGGCTCCATTCATTCCGAGGTGATCCCCTTGGCCGGTGGTTTAAACCCGCACATTTGCCCGAGTGATTCGGCGCAGCAAAGCCGTTTCGGTAAAGTCGCCATCAATTTCGAGCAGCTTTTGAAATACGATCCGGACGCGATTGTGACGCAGGAACGGCGTTTTTACGACAAGGTGTATCGTGATCCCAAGTGGACCAACCTGAAAGCGGTGCGCAATCAGCAGGTGTTCTTTATGCCGCAAACACCCTTCCGATGGATGGATCGCCCACCGTCGTTTATGCGTCTGCTGGCCAGTCAATGGCTGATGAATCGGTTGTACGGCGATCAGATGCGCATCGATATGGCGGCGCAAGTCAAAAGCTTCTATCAACAGTTTTTTCACGTGACGCTGACCGATGTTCAGGTGAGTAACATTCTGGCAGGAGGGACGCTGAATGGGCGCTGAAAAATCCTTGACGCTCGGGGCCATGTTTCACGTCACGCCTTTGGGGGATGAAGACGCGACCCGAACCTACCAGCGATTCACCGATTTGGCGGTGTCGTTGGAAACTCTCGGTTATGAAGAAGCCTGGGTGACGGAGCATCATTTCAATGCTTACAGTTTGACGCCAGTGCCCACCTTGCTGATGTCGCACTTTCTGGCCAACACGCAACGTTTGAAATTAGGCGCAGCGGCGGTTTTGGTCGGGTTTCACAATCCGATTCACGTGGCGGAACAATTGGCGACCTTATCGGCTTTGGCACCGGGACGGGTGTTGTGCGGTTTTGCCAAAGGCGGGCCGTTTGAATCCCAAAACGCGGTTTTCAAAGCGGAACAATCGGAATCGCGCGAGCGCATGAACGAGGCGGTGCCGGCCATGCTGGATTTGCTGAAGGGCGAGACAATGACGCATCAAGGCCATTTCTATCAGTGGGACAATGTCGATCTGACACCGAAAGGCGGGTTCAGTCATCGTGAGGCCTTTATCGCCAGTGCCGATGACAGCAGTTTGACGATGGCCGCCCGGCAGAATGTCGGACTGATGGCCGCGCAGTTTTGGGATTTGGAGCGAATAGAGCGGAATGCAGGCGTGTATCGACAGGCACATCCAAAATCCGCCAGGCCTGACCTAATGGCGGCGCGCGGGCTGTTGATGGACGACGACCCGGAGCAGGCGCGTCGGTTGGCTTGGCAACATATCGAATCCTTCCGGGCGCAAAAAGCGCAGCTTTGGGGCAAAGGGCAAGGCCAAGTCCAAGGTTTTATGGCGAAGTTATCGCCGGCCGAACTCTTGCAGCGCATGCTGGTGGGCACGCCTCAGGACATTGTCGGGCAGGTGTTGGCGTTGCATCGTGCCGGCGTCACGCGTTTGGCTCTGAATCCGTTGACGTCTAGCCCTGAACAACGCATTAACCAATTTGAGCGGTTCGTGTTGGCGGTTTGGCCTCAGGTGCAGGCGGCGTTAAGTGTGGATTTAAGTGCGAGGCACAGCACATGAGGCTGGGCGCGTTCGGACTTCTGTTCGGGGGGCTGGTGTTAACGGCTTTGGTGTCGCTGACGTTGGGGCGTTACGACTTTGCACCGCTGTCCAGTTTGACGCAGTTATGGTGGTCGTTGACGTCGCAGGACGGTGAAGTCAATCCGTTGCTGGTCAATATCATGCTTGATGTACGCCTGCCGAGAATCCTTGCCGCGGTGTTGATTGGCGCGGCGTTGGCCGTGGCGGGCACCGCTTTTCAGGCGCTGTTTATGAATCCGCTGGTGTCGCCGGGCGTGCTGGGCGTGTTATCCGGGTCGGCTTTCGGGGCGTCATTGGGCATTTTATTGTTCGACAGTGTGTGGATGATGCAGTTATTGAGTTTCGGGTTCGGCTTGCTGGCGGTGTTCATCGCCTTGATGCTGGCGAAGGGGGAACTGCGCAATAATCTGACGATTCTGGTGTTGGGCGGGATGATTGCCGGCGCCCTGTTCACCGCCTTGTTGTCGGTGGTGAAATACGTCGCTGACCCTTACAACAAGCTGCCGGCGATTGTTTATTGGTTGATGGGGTCGCTGGCCAATGTGGAAGGCGGCCTGCTGCTGTGGGTGGCACCGTTTATGTTGGTGGGGATGGGGTTGCTGATGGTTCAGGGGCATACTTTGAACGTGTTGAGCTTGGGCGATGACGAGGCGCGAACGCTGGGCGTGTCGGTGGAGCGAAAACGGTTGTTGGTCATCGTGTTGGCGACCTTTCTGGGCGCGATTACCGTGACGTTGGGCGGCATGATTGGCTGGGTCGGCTTGGTGATTCCACACCTGACCCGTTTGCTGTTCGGGGCCGACAACCGCTTTCTGCTGCCGGCGTCGGCGCTGATTGGGGCGATTTATCTGCTGGTGGTCGATAACGTGGCTCGACTGGCCTTAACGGTGGAAATTCCGCTTGGCATTCTGACGGCGTTGATTGGTTTGCCGGTGTTTGCCTGGGCGTTGAAAAACGTCCGAAAAGGGTGGCAGCCTTAAATTGTTACGAATAATTTAAGCGATGGAGATTGACATCTTTTATCGGTTTTTAATTTAATATTAATTCTTTAAAAATCAATTGGTTATGTTGTATTGGTAATATGAAAGAAAAGTCATATTGCGTTTACTTTATATCGAAAAATGAATAGGAGTATTTTAAATGAAATTCAGCGCAAGAAATCAAATCAAAGGAACCGTAAAATCCATTCAAACGGGTGCTGTGAATACCGAGGTGGTTATTGTTGTCGCGCCGGGTGTGGAGTTGGTCTCAATTATCACAAAAAATTCAGCTGAAGCTTTAGGTTTAGAGGTTGGCAAAGAAGCTTATGCGATTGTTAAGGCCAGTAATGTGATGGTTGCCGTGGATTGATCTGAATTTAATCTGATACTGAAAACCCCCAGGCCTGGCGCTTTCAGGCTTGGGATTTTTTTGCTTTTTCAATATGTAATAAAGTATATTTCGTAATGATTTTTAGATAAGCAAAGGTAAGGCAAGATAATGGTTTGGTTTAGCAACGAAGAAATTGCGCAGTGGATTAATGAAGACGCCCCTTTGGTGGATTTGACGTCGCACTTGCTGGGAATCGAGGCGCAATATTGTGAGCTGACGGTCACGACTCGGCACTCAACCTGCCTGACATTGACCGAGGAAGCGACACGCCTTTTCGAGCAATTGGGTGCGGACACTGTTCTTTGTGAACCCAGCGGGCGGCAGGTTGATGCCGGAACGGAAATTTTGAAGGTCACCGGGCGCGGGGATGCTTTGCACCGGGGCTGGAAAGTGGCGATGAATCTGTTGGAAACCGGTTGTGGCGTGGCCACCGCCACGGCCGATATGGTGGCAGCGGTGCAACAGGTCAGCGATATTCCGCTGCTGGTGACACGCAAACATGCGCCGGGGATGAAAAAACAACTGATCAAAGCGATCCTGTCCGGCGGGGCTTATCCGCATCGTTTAGGGTTGTCGGAAACGGTGTTGATTTTTGAAAATCATTTAAATGTGATTGGCGGACGCGAGGCCTTGCCTAAAGCGATTCAGAAAATGAAAGCGGCGGCCTGCGAAAAGAAAATCATGGTGGAGTGCGACGACCTGGAGCAGGCGGTTCAGGCGGCTGAAGCCGGTGCCGATGCCATTCAATTTGACAAGGTGCCGGTCGATGATCTGGTTTTATGGTGCCAGTCCTTGAAAACCGCTTTTCCGGCATTAAAGGTGCTGATGGCCGGTGGCATTCGTCGTGACAATGTGGAGGCTTATGCCGCCAGTGGTGTGGATGGCATCGTGCTCAGCTCGCTCTACCATGCCAAACCGGCCGACTTGGGCGTGCGCATTCAACGACGGGATTGAGCGGCGATGATACAGATTCAATCTCTGGCGGCGGCTTACGGCGATCAGTCGGTGTTTTCCGATTTGAACCTGTCGTTGAATGCCGGTGAAATCATCAGTCTGCTCGGCCCGAACGGTTGTGGTAAAACCACTTTGCTGCGAACCCTGTTGGGGTTGCATCCGAAAACGGCCGGGCGAGTGTTGATCAACGGAGACGTCGCGGATAGTTTGACGCCGAAAGCACAGGCCCGTTTGATCAGTTATGTACCGCAGTATCATCGGCTGGCGTTTGGGTATGCCGTGCTCGACATGGTGTTGATGGGTGTGGTGGCCGCCGAGTCGCAATGGTACCGTGCCGGTCAAGCCGACCGGCAACGCGCCGAAGAGGCGTTGGACTTGCTTGGCATCGGGCATTTAAAGCAACGCCCTTACACCGAATTGTCCGGCGGGCAACGCCAGTTGGTGTTGATTGCCCGGGCCTTGGCGCAAGAGACGCCTTATATTTTAATGGACGAACCCACCAATGGATTGGACTTCGGCAATCAGATTAAATTGCTGGAGAAAATCCGCGACTTAGGTGAGGACCATCGTTGCATTCTGTTTACCTCCCACCACCCGGAGCAAGCGATGATGTCCGCCACCCGAACTCTCATGATGCAGAATGGGGAAATCCTGCGGGACGGAGCACCGCAGGCGCTGTTGACGCGTTCCAATATCTGCCAACTCTACGATATTCCCGAGGCGCATTGGCCGTCGGCGTTCAGCGGATTTTCTTAGCCTTTGAATTTAAGGTCGAGTAAGAGAAACAATCCGTCTATTCATTTTTTATGGGCGCTGGATATAAATTTTTTTATCGCATAGAATCTTTTTTTGATGATAAGAATAATGCCAGAATGCAAAAAGCATTTAAGGGCTTGGTTGCACGAATGAAACCTGCCGAAATACGCGCAGGGGAATCGATAATATAAAAATATGTCAAAAATGAAATTTATTGAGCGTTTAGAGGCGCTTATCAAACAAAGTGGATTGCCGAAAAAAACGCTTGCCGAGCAAGCCGGAATTTCCCGCTCCAATCTTTATAATCTTCTCAATGGCGAAGTGTCTGAAGCCAAACTTTCGACATTGATTAAGTTGTCGTCAGTTTTACAGGTGCATCCTCTTGATTTGCTTCGGCCTTATTTCCAGGGTTCTGTCGTGGATAATCATCTATCCGAAAACCTGCCAGGCCTGGGGGCGCAGTTTGTGGCAGATATGTCTTTTCCGGATTATTCACTGGTGTACACGAATCAAATGTTTGAAAAAATATGGCGACTGCAAAACACTGGCGTATGTGTTTGGCGAGACTTATTTTTGCTGTGCCAGGACACTCCCCAAACGCTGAATGGGTTACAGCTCGGGTTGAAACCCTAACAAACGCGTGTTGCGATTCCGGAAGCCCTGCCAGGCGAGACGGTTGATTTGTCTATCATGTTCAAGGCGCCCTAATTGCCATGCAATGGCAAATAAACCGTCAAGCAAGGATGAATGCCAGTGTACAAAATATTTTTAACACGGATTATGTCAGCTACAGCTCCGCACAAGACTTTGTACGCTTCGGAGACCCTAGAATCTTTAGACTTTCAATGACCTATCTTATGTAAAGTAAACGTCTCGTTTCCTTTAACGACGTAATTTTGTGTTATCAAATGCTTTCCGTGTGCCTTTACTCGTGAAAAAAACAACTAATTGTCCAGCAAATTGGACATTATTTTTTGTACGATAAGAAAGTATTTTTCGTATCTTATGGCTTGTTCATTATGATTGATACTTGGTTAATGAGTTTTGGCATCTAAAGGAGTTTGTTATGCCGTTGTTTTTGAGTCGGACACGACTGGTTTTATTTTCGGTTTTAATGGTTATGGCGCAAGTGGCTCAAGCTGGCTTGTTAAGTTTTTTGGGTGATGTTTCCAGTATTTCATCGGCCATGTCTGGTAAAGGTGGAAATGTACTCTTGCCGGATTATGAACGGGAAGTGAACCAACAGATCCAAAAATCTCTACAAATTCAGGGTTATTACACAGGGGAGATAGACGGAAACCTCAATACCTATGATTCACGTAAAGCCATTATGGCGTATCAAAAAGCCGCTAACCTTGAAGATAAAATGGCACCGGGCTTTTTTGGAGGCAAATCATTATTTCATGTTGGGATCTTGGACAATAACAGCAAGCAAGACCTTCTTTATTATTATGAATTGGCGGAAGAGTTTGAAGCCAATACCTTTGGCGTTTTCCAAAATCAGCCACAACTTAAAACACTCAATACAGCCGCTAAAGCCCTTGAAAAAGCCCTGACGGATGGCGATAACACTGTCTTGAGCGATTCTATGCAAAAAACCATCAATGCCACGACACGCAAAGAATTGCCTGTTATTAAACTTAACGCACTTAATGACCAAGGTTATGTGGTGGATACAGTCAATGGTTTTGTTTGGCAAGATAAAGATCTACCCTCTTTCGTCATGTCGTATGGCGAAGCCAAAAAATATTGTAAAAATCTCACTTTAGATGGCATTAACAAATGGATTCTGCCTTGGGAAAGTCGCTTAACCAAATTGGCTGGTCACATTGATAAAGGGCGTACAAAACTCATTTTCACCACCAAAACACCCGTAGATTATGTATGGTCAACCGATTACCGTTCTGCTTACCGTTTGGACAATGGTAAATACGTTAATCGTATTCGCAGCACCGCCGCCGTGCGTTGCGTTTATAAGTATTAATTTTTGACATGAATGTATGGAAAACTCTATGAAAATCACTTGTTTTAGAAATTATGTCAATAGGCTATTGATTATCAGCCTTTTTCTTTCTATCTCCGCTTGCAATTCCACTCCGACGAAAACAAGTAAATCCAATTTGAAATATCTGGCTCCTGTGAGCGGAGAGGCGTTTTCGAGTGATTTTAGAGTTCAGCAAATACCCAGTGAAATTGAAGTGTATGAGGGCGATAACGGCCTGTTTATCGCTTTTATGATTTCTCGATATGGAACAGCATCACCATTTTTGTTTTCAATTAAGGATGGTAAGCGCATTTCGCTTAAATCGAAATACCCAAAAGAACAGAAAGAAGAGCTCAAAAAATACATTCAAAACCCACATTCGTTAGGGCACTTAAAAGAGGGGCCTAGTCCAAATCAACAGAGAGATCAGATTCATGTCTTTTCGCAAAAAAATGGTAAAGAACTTTTTGTGAAATTAAAAGATGGGTCAACCTCACAAGTGTTGATTGAAACAGTGGATTTTTCTAAAGAGATTCCCTTGGTTCGTAAGGCCGTTAAACAGAATAATCCCAGCTTATTGACAAAGACGTATTCCGGAGCGATTGAAAAATTTATTGAACCTGAAATTGCACAAAATCTTAAACAGATTCAGTCCTTAGAAGCGTTAGAGACCTCCAAAAAAGTATTCGCGCATTTAACCCCTCGGTCGGGCCATCTTCAATGTCGCCTGATGCAAATAGAAACACAGTTAAAACTTCAGCAACAATTCAAAAAGGCGACAACGGTTCAAGAGTTAGCCTCCATCAAAAAAACGCTCAATAGCCCAATTCCAAAATGTTATGTCGTTAAACGCAATACGGTTTATAAAACTTCCAGATATGAAAGAAATCGTCGTAAATATTTTGCGGTTAAAACCCGTGAAACCCTTCCAAAAGGGGACATTATCAAAGCCGAATCAGACAAGGTGGAAATATTACGGGGCAAAAAGACGCAAAACAACTGGATTGCCACTGAGGGTAATAATCAGTTGGGACAAAAACTTACCTATAGTTCGTTACGTTTGCCCGAGGAATTTCAACTAGTGGACCCATGGGATGTGAAACCGCTCAAACCCTATTGGCCTAAATCACAACATCTTGCTTTAGAGTCTCAAATCAAAAACTATAAAAACCGAGACTTTAAGCTAGCCGATCAACAGAGTTTTGATCATGCAGTTCGTAAAAACAGTGTTGCAAGTTATCAGGCGTATCTGGATAACAACCCGAAAGGGCGTTTTCAAGACAAAGCCACAAAAGGCTTGATTGAAAGCTATCGCCGTCTCAATACCCCAGAAGGCTTTATAAAGGCCTTTAAGCTTAGTAAAGACGATCAAGATTTTAAATCGGCTTTCGCGCATTCACAGACGGATGAACAAAAAGCGTTTGTACTCAAAGCCTATCCATTAAAGCACGCTAGTCAAATTCCCATGTTCTTTGGGTTGTTACAAAAATGTGCTAGCTGTGATAAATCCGATTTTTACAAAAAGGCACAGTCTTTGGCAGGCTTTGGACATGGTTTAACAGCCGATAATATAGAACACAGCTATGAATATAAATATGTGTTAAAGCACCTGACACCAAAGTTTTATGCCATTAAAGACGGCGAAAACTATGGTTTTAGAGCCAATTATGGAAGTTATACCTTGACCTCTTTGCAACCTGGAAACTGTCGTTATTCGCATGAAGAAAGAGAAGAAGGTTGGCAAGGTATTATTTTTGCCCGTCGAGTTGAGCGTTTTTATAAGATCTATGCTTGCCAAAGTAGTCCAGCAAGCAATCAAAAATTACTGGCGCAATCAAAAGTCATGGGGCAAATGGCCCCCAGTGTACTCAATCAAACGTGGAAATACTCTAAGCTTGTAGCTACTTTTCGAATATACAATGATAACTCGACGCAAAATAACCCTTTCTCAAATCGTTTCTCGGCAGACATAAAAAACCTTTGCTTAGGTGCGAGCGGTAAAAGTCATTGGCAGATGTGTTACAACATAAAGGATTCAGATTTTAAAAATGTTTGTGTAGGCATGACCGAATTTCCAGATAGCTGTTACGGTGTTAAGGATCCTGATTTAAAAAACTTTTGCTTAGGCGCCAGTGGACAATACCGCGACTTCTGTTACAGCATCAAAAACTCAGATTTAAAAGAAGCTTGCTTGGGAATAAGCAAAAACTCCAGCCATTGTTATGGTGTAAAAGATAACAACCTCAAATCAATGTGTTTAGGTATCTCAAATAATCGCAACAATTGCTACAACATTAGATAAACGAATTTAAGGAATGAAAGTGAACCATTCAAAATCTAGATTAGAAAAAACCGCCTTTTGGGTGAATATCGTTGCGTTTATTTTTGCAACAGGTTTACCTGTCATATTCGCTCTATTCATAGGGAAGATAAGTTTCGCGTTTATGGGGTTGGTTGGTCTTTTGGCCTTGGTGAATATCAAATTGATGAAATCGCATTCAAAATGGGCGAGAGAGTTTCTTTTGGGTGCGCCATTACTGGTCGCCACTCTGGTAGCCATAATAATGAGCAGTGACGGCGGACTAGGAGCTTTTGTTTGGGGATTCATCTCAAGTTATCTATTATTTTTCTTACCAGGCCTGTTGGCTTATTTGGTCTATCGAAAAAATGAAGTACCTCAAATGGCCTTTTACAAGAGTCCAGTGCTTGTCTTAGTGGGCATTCTGTTTGCTTCAACAGTCGGTAAGACTTATGTTGATAAGCAATATCAGGCCTATTTGGCCAGTCAGCCGCCTGTTTTCCAAAAAACAGATAGCAATAATGATTTTGAGCGTTGGATTGCCTTTCAAGGCGGATTTTATGACCCAAAACTCAATGACTACATCATTCCACCGCAGTTCGAAAAAGTTGAAGCATTTTCAGAGGGGCTTGCTGCGGTAAAGATTAAGGGCAAGTGGGGATTTATAAATTCCGATGCAGAGTTAGTTATTCCTGCAAAATATGATAACTACGGTATTCCAGAAGATTTTAAGAATGGTCGTGCAATAATTCACGGAAGTTCTGAAGCATTATTAATTGATAAAACTGGAAAAACCATTGCCAGAGCTTCAGGCCACATTAATCGTAATAAAAGTCATAAATTGAGGATATTAGAAGCTAACACCACTGTTCAAATGTTCACGGGGTATATTGACTCCACCAACTTCAATATCATAAAAACCAATTTTAAAAAACTTGGCGATTTCAGTTCAAATAGTTTAGCAGCCGTAGAAATATCAAAGGGAAAATATGGTTATATTAATCAGACAGGAAAAATTGTTATTGAGGGAAAATTTGATCGTGCTGGTAAATTTTCTGCTGTTGGTCTAGCCCTTGCCAAATTAGGGAAAAAGCATGGCTATATTAATGACAAAGGTGAATTTGTTCTTAAGCCACCTTTCGCTTACAAAGACATAGGTGACTTTTCTGATAATGGCTTGGCGGCTTTTAAAGGTAAAAATGGCAAGTGGGGGGTTTTCGATAAAAAAGGCAAAATTGTTATTAAACCAAAATATGATCGTGTCGAACAGTTTAGTCAAGAAGGCTTCTCAATTGTTGTAATGAACAAAAAAAGAGGCGTCATTGATTCAAAAGGCAACGTCATTATTCCTTTCAAATTTGATAAATTTGAATACTTAACTTTTTTCCCTAAAAAAAGATATGCTCAAGTTAAAGATGGCTATGTTCCTAAAGGCTATATTGAAACAAATGGTAATTGGATTGTTTATAAAGGATCGCTCTGTGATCAAAACGTAGTTAAAAATGCCAGTGGAAAAGTTATTTGGCCTAAAGGATTTGATGAAAGCTGCAATAATCAATCGGCATCCAACTCCTTAAAATACGCCCCTTCAGATTCATCAAAAACCGTAGATCCAGATCCTAAGTACTCCAAATCTAGGAACGAAAAAAGCCCCTTTGAAATAGCTCTGCAAAAAATCAATAATCAGGCACCAAGACAACCTCTTTTGATTGATAGCTCTACGAAACGTGATTATGTATCAAAAGGAGGTATAGTCATTGATCGGGACAATAACCTGATGTGGTCGCGCTGTGCTCACGGACAGGGCTGGAATGGTAAGACCTGCTCTGGAGAAGCGCTTGAGGTTACCTGGGAGCAGGCCGTTGATATTGCTAAGTCTAGTACCTTAGGGAATTTCCATGGCTGGAGGCTGCCCACTATTAAAGAACTGCAAACGTTAATTTATTGCTCGAATGGAAAACGGATTCAGTACGATGGGGTGAGGGACTTAAGAGATGAGGGAATCGGTTGTATTGTTCGAAACTCTCGAGCGCTGGAAGGTACTCCGACTATTGATATTAGTCAGTTTATAAACCATTTGGGTTATGGGTACTGGTCTTCTACGACATTACCTGCTAATGCTTATTCTGTTCTCTTTGATGAAGGTAAAGGGATTTTTATGCGGGGCACTACGTACCTTACTGGTAGAAAATATGCAGACAATGTTCGGTTAGTAAGAAGTGGACATGACTCATTATAATAGCTCCAGTGTGTGCTCATCCGGTATTGGATTAATGCACACCACGCTCGGCGGTTGCCGCACTTTTGGTTTACCTTGTCTAAAGCTACTGGGGTGGCTGCAGAAGCCTTGTCCAAGGCCGATCGCTTGTCGGGTTTGGGTGATTGTTTCAACTTCGCCATGAAACACTTTGTGCAGCGGTCAATACGCCCGAGACATCTTAGATGCTTGGGGGCGGGCATCTGGTGTGCGACGACTACAGTGGCTACAAAAAATGCTTTAAGCAAGGCATGACCGAAGTCGCCTGTCTGGCGCGTGCCCGACGCAAATTCGTTGACTTGGCCGAGACCGGCAAAAGCCAGATTGCCTATCAGGTGATTGAGTTAATCGGCGGTCTTTATGCGATCGAACAGGACGTGAAAACACTGGACGATCAACAACGCTGGCAAGCCCGTCAGGCGCGTGGCAAACCTATTGCCGACACACTGCACCAGTGGTTGCAAGCCAATCATCAAAAAGTTCCGTATGGCAGTGTAACAGCCAAGACCATCGACTATATGCCCAAACGCTGGGTGGCGTTGACCCGCTACCTGGACGATGGTCGCTTGCCGATTAACAACAACTGGGTCGAAAACCAGATGCGCCCCTGGGTATTGGGCCGCAAGAACTGGCTCTTTGCTGGCAGTGAGCGCAGTGGCGAGCGTGCGGCGGCGATTATGACGCTGGTGCAATCGGGCAAGCTCAATGAGCATGATCCGTATGCTTATCTCAAAGACGTGCTCACCCGTCTGCCAACCCACAAGTACAAGTTGTTACCACATCACTGGTCGCCCCAATAGGGGTGATTTCCTTACCCGCCGATCATTTTCGAAGCAATGCCCTTTTCTTTGCCGTTTTCGCCGAGTACGATGCCGCCCAGGTGCAAAATCAGGAAAGGCACCAGATACCACAGCGCAAGCACGTGCATGTCTTTGGCGATGTCACCCAACGCATCGTCGGGGCCGAACTTGATGTACAGTCCCGTCATGACCGACAAGGCGACGCCGGTGTAGAATACGATATACACCCAGGCCTGGAACTTTTCACGCATGCTGGCTTGCGGGTTGAAAGGACCTTTGTAGAAAATGCCTTGCGAGTAGGTATACGCCAAACGCGCCAGCAGCAACACGCCCATCAAATAACCGGCATACAAGTGCCACTGAAACATATTGCCGCGAATCGTTTTGGCCGCTTTGACGGCGTCTTCTTGACTGATGTCGTAAGCCTCTAGTTGCGGTGACGTGGTCAGTACTTCGGCCATGCCGTTCTTTTCCATCCACCCCATGCGCAACAGCACGGTCAGCAGAATAAACAGCATTGTCAGGGCGATGCCCCAGTGAATCACACGGTGGATCAACGTAAAATAACGGCGGTCTTCAAGCATCGTTTAGCATCCTTGTTCAGGTTTTCAAAATCCGTTCTACGGGTAAAGAGTGCGTATAGTGTAGCGGGTTCAGCTGTAAATGGCGATGGAAATTCCATATGCACCATAAGGAAAATTTGTTGCGTCGAAAAAAGCGATGCCGACCTGAACTCGTGGCGATAAGCGGGTACAATAAATCGTATTTTTCAGGGGGGTATTTTCACAGTCGTGGATAAGGAACGCATGCAAAACGGTCGAAGGGTTGCCGCAAAAAAGGGGAAGGCGCTATGTTTGTGAAAGTCGCCGTGCCCGGACCGTTTTTGGCGCCGTTGGATTATGCATTGCAAGCCGTTTCGAGTGACGCTGAGAATGGCGCTCATGCGGAGACCGCGAACCTGTCGCTGGCGCTGGAACCGAATGAGTCTTCGGCGGATGCAGGAGATTCCGAAACGTCAACACAAAAAGATATTTTGCCTGTGATCGGTGGTCGGGTCACGGTGCCGTTTCGCAATAAGCGCCACACTGGCATTGTCATGGCCTTGAGTGAAGAAGCCGAAGTCGACGCCGCCAAAATCAAACCCATCGACACGGTGTTGGACGCCGAACCGATTTTCTCCGAGCCGGAAATGGCGCTGTTGCAGTGGGCCAGCCATTATTATCATGAGCCCATCGGCAACGTTATGCAAACCGCCTTACCGAAACGGATTCGCCAGGGCGAATCTTTGACGGTGGAAGGCGTGCCCGCTTGGCAGTTGACCGAAATCGGGCAGTCTGCCGAATCCCAAATTGCATCCAATGCCACGCAACAAAAGGCGCTGTTCAAAGCGCTGTCCAAAGCGCTGTCCACCCAAACCGACGCCGTCACCGCCGAGCAATTGAATGCGGTGCTCAGCGGTTGGCGTTTGCCGATGAAGCGTTTTATCGAAAAAGGCTGGGTCGAGGAAATTGAAAAAAGTTGTCTGCACGCCCTGCCGCCCAGGGAAAAACTGGCCAGGCCTGGTCATATCTTGAATACCGAACAACAGGCCGCGGTGGACCAGGTGTTGGCCCAAGACGGTTTCAGCGCGCATCTTTTAGAAGGGGTGACCGGCAGCGGCAAGACCGAGGTGTATCTTGGCTTGATTGAAGCCATCATCGCGCAAGGCAAACAAGTGCTGGTACTGGTGCCGGAAATCGGTCTGACGCCGCAAACGGTCAAACGTTTCGAAGCCTATTTACAGGCGCCGGTGGCGGTGATGCATTCCGGTTTGAACGATAAGGAACGTCATTGCGCCTGGTCGCTGGTGAAAACCCATCAGGTATCGGTGTTGCTGGGAACGCGTTCGGCGATTTTTACGCCGTTTGACAATCTTGGCTTGTGCATTATGGACGAAGAGCATGATTTGTCATTCAAGCAACAGGACGGTTTCCGTTATTCGGCGCGGGATTGTTTGGTGCGCCGGGCGCAGTTGGAAAAAGTGCCGGTGGTGTTGGGGTCGGCGACGCCGTCGCTGGAAACCCTCTACAATGCCGAAAGTGGCCGCTACCATTGGCTGAAACTGACCCGCCGCGCCGGCACCGCGTCCTTGCCGACGATCGGTTTGCTGGACGTGCGCGGTGTGCCGCAGGAAGAAGGTGTGTCCGAGGCCCTGAAAGCGCAGATGCACACGCATTTGCAGGGCGGTGGGCAGGTGTTGTTGTTTTTGAACCGACGCGGTTATGCGCCGGTGTTGATGTGTCATGACTGTGGTTGGCAAGCGGCCTGCCCGAGTTGCGATGCCAATATGACTTACCATCACCAAGTGGGCGAACTGCGCTGTCATCACTGCGGACACCAGGAAAAGGCGCCGTCGCATTGCCCGAATTGCGGTTCCGGCGAATTTGTTAAAGTCGGCCAGGGCACGGAACGATTGGAACAGGCCGTGGCGGCTTGGTTCCCGGATTATCGCGTGTTACGGGTTGATCGCGACACCACACGCAATAAAGGCCAGATGATGGCCTTGACCGAACAGGCCAGCCAGGGCGAAGCGGATATTTTGATCGGCACGCAAATGCTGGCCAAAGGCCATCATTTTCCGAAAGTGACCTTGGTGGGGTTGTTGGACATTGACCAAGGCTTGTTCAGTTGCGACTTTCGCGCCGCCGAGCGGATGGCGCAACTGGTGGTGCAGGTGTCGGGCCGCGCCGGGCGGGCAGAACAGGCCGGTGAAGTGTTGATTCAAACCCACCATCCGGAACACCCATTATTGAAAGTGTTGGTGGAGCAAGGTTATGGCGCCTTTGCGGAACAGGCGTTGCAAGGCCGTCGTTTGGCGGAGTTGCCGCCGTTTCAATATCAAATTCTGTTGCGCGCTGAGTCGGTGGACCCGCAGTCCGGTTGGACCTTTTTAAATGATGTTAAAAACCGCCTGAACTTTGCTAAAATGCAGTTATTACGTTCGCATTTCTCGGTAGCCGAGCCGGCGGACGAGGCGCCGGAGCTTGAGGTGTTTGGCCCGGTCAGTGCGCCGATGTTGCGCCGGCAAGGCCGGTTCCGTTATCAGTTGCTGCTGCAAAGCGCGCAACGTGGTTGGTTGCACACTTGGTTGGCGCAGGTGGAAAGTGAACTTTACACCTCGCCCCAGGCGAAAAAGGTACGCTGGTCCTTGGATGTCGATCCACAGGAGATGACCTGAAACATGGCTTGGCGACCGATTTAAAGGCCTCCGGACAACGGCCGGAAACGACTTAACTCATCCCGTTTAGAGGAGAAAGCATGTCCCTATTAATCAAGTTGTTCAAGGCGTTGAATGCCAACCAGCATTCCGGTCAGATCGCCTTTTCGTTTGTGCTCGGTATGATTCTGGGCTTAACTCCACTCTTTTTCCCGCACAACCTGCTCACATTGGCATTGATTTTCTTCTTGCGGGTAAACCTTTCAGCGGTCATCGTGGCGACGCTTTTCTTCAGCGGACTGGCGTATCTACTCGATCCGGTCTTTAATCAAATCGGTTTATGGATTTTGCAGGCGCAGACGATGCAGTCGGTGTTTACCGACTTGTACAACAGTGCTTTCTGGCGCTTCCTGCACTTCAATAATTCCATTGTGATGGGCAGTGTGGTGACGGCGTATCTGTTGAGTGTGCCGGCCTTCTTGTTGTTCTGGGTGCTGGTGAAAACCTACCGTCAGCGCTTCCTGGTGTGGACGAATAAATTCAAAATTATTCGATTGTTAAAAGGCGCCGAAGGGGCCGGTTTTGTATCGGGGATGATGAAATGAGCGAAACATCAAATAACACGCAAACACAATCGTCGCAACCGGCACCGAAAGGCTGGGTGCGTTGGTCAGGCCTGGGCCTTTTTGCCGGGATTGTCGTGGCGGTGGTCGCCATCGGCTATTTCAGTTTCACCACCATTCTGAAGAGTCAGTTGGAACATTATGCTTCCCAAGCCTGGGGGGCGAAAATCGAGATTGGCGCTTTGGATTTGGGCATTATGCCGATTGAGGTCGGGCTGCGTGAATTGCAAGTGACCGATCCGGACAAGCCGATGGAGAACCTGTTGGTGTTGAGCCGCCTCAGTGCTTCCTTGAATCTGTATCATTTGATTGCCGGGCGCACGGTGATTGAGGACGTCAATTTCACCGGCCTGGCGATGCACCAGCCGCGTGACACGTCCGGTGCGTTAGCGAAGGCGTCGAAAACCGAGACGACCGATGCCGCGGAAAAAGACTCGAAATCCGGCGGGTTTGCCATGCCGGACATGGCTTTGCCGGACCCGAACGAGATACTGGCGCGCGAAAAACTGGAAACCTTGGAAGCGGCCAATCGGGTGCAGGCGCAGTTGGACGAAATCGACCAGGCCTGGTCGGAAATGCAGAAAGAATTGCCGTCCGATGCCGAAATTCAGGATTATCAAAAACGGTTCGAATCTCTGACCGGCGGTAAAAACGATATGCAGTCGATTCTGGCAAAAAAAGACGAGTTCGAAAAACTGCAGTCGGAGCTGGAAGCGAAAAAGAAAACGTTGGAAAAAGCTCAGGATTTATTGCAGAACAAGTTGCCGAAAATCCAGAAAGACGTGGTGGCGCTGAAAGATCTGCCGGAAAAAGATTACAACCGTCTGATGTCGAAATATTCGCTGAATCAGTCCGGTTTGTCGAACGTGACGTACCTGTTGTTCGGCCCGCAAATTCAATATTGGACGGATGAAGGTTTGAGCTGGTATCGCAAGCTGGAACCGTTTATCGCCAAACTGAAAACCATGCAGGCCGAACAGGCGGCGGAGACCGAAAAACAGGCGCCGCAGCGGGCCTTTGGTGTGGATGTTGCTTTTCCTGAATACGATCCACAACCGGATTTCATCATCAAGCGTATCAACGGTTCCGGCACCTTGGATTGGGGCGATATCGACATTCGTGTCCGTCAGGTGACGTTTGATCATCCGACTACCCGTTTGCCGGTGCTGTTTGAAGTGCTCGGCAAACCGAAAGGGCAAGACCAAGCCTTGCGAGTGATTGGAGAAAGTAACTTTACCGACCCGCAAGCGCCGCTGAACGAAGCTAACATTGTTTGGGATGGCTACCGAATTTCGGATTGGACGATTTCCGGCGACAAAACTCTGCCAGTGGTCATGAAGCAGGGGGCCGTCGACGTAACCGGTAAGATTTCACTGGTCGGCGTCGATGAAGTCAATGCCGTGGTCGATATGGTTTACCAGGATGTGGCGATGGACGTCAGCCAAAGTGCTTCGAAAGAGGTAAAACGTTACATCGCGCCGTTGTTTGACGAGGTGAAAGCCTTCAAAGTGAAAGCGGACATTTCCGGCGAGGTCACGGCACCGAACATCAACGCCAGCTCGAATCTGGATAAGTTGATGTCCGGCGCGTTCAACAAGGTGTTGGGGCAAGAGCTGCAACAGGTGAAGGCGGAATTCCAAGATCAATTGAACGCCAAGCTTCAGGAGCAATTGGGGCCGATTAACCAGCAGTTGAACGGCTTGTTGGGCGACAAAGCGGAACTGGGCAAAGAAACTGCCAGTCTGGATAAAATGCTGAATTTCGACTTCGAATCCTTGGTGAAAGAACAAGCCGGGGGCGAAGCGGAAAAAGCCGTAGGCGACAAGCTGAAGAATTTATTTAAGTTTTGACGGATAATTACATTACCGAATCAGAGGATTTCGCAAAGGCTTTTGACAGGAAGTTGAAAGTCATGATGCTTTTGTGCGTTTAAGCCATCGAACATCAGGAAAGAGATAACAATGAGAGACAATGGACCTGTTACACAACAAGAATATCAAATTCCGCAGGGCTATATTTTGGTGTCGGAAACCGATTTGCAGGGCAATATCGTTTACGCGAATGAAGCCTTTATCGAAGTCAGTGGCTACACCTGGGTCGAGCTGAAAGGCCAGCCGCACAATATGATTCGGCACCCGGATGTGCCGGAAAAAGTATTTGAAGACCTTTGGGCGTGTTTGAAGCGCGGCGAGCCGTGGCATCAATACGTCAAAAACCGTCGTAAGAACGGCGACCACTACTGGGTGGAAGCCAATATTGCACCGGTGGTGGAAAACGGTGAAATCGTTGGCTACAAATCGGTTCGAAACCCGATCAAAAACGATGAAGTCGAGTTGGCGGAAAGCGCCTATCGGTTGATTCAAAACGGTCAACGTCTGATTAAGAAAGGGGCGCTGGTGACGCCATTGTCGCAACGACTGGCGCGCTGGAGTCCTTTGCCGCAGAAAAGCATTATGGGCAAAACCATTTTGCCGTTGATTGTAATGGCGATCGTGTGGAGTGCCGCTTTGCAGCTGTATTTGCAGAATGTGGCCGACAACCTCTATGCCGGAGCGGTGGTCGAGCGCCAGGAACTGTTGTTGAAAAACCTGGATTCGGAAATCGCCAGTCAAAGCCAGATTGCCTTGACCAATGCAGTCGGGATCGCCGGGAACTCCGCGGTGATTTACGGCCTGTACGACCATCAGGACACGGTTTTGTGGCAAATCCTGCAGGTCAACCACGATCAGTATGTCAAGCGTGCCAATATGCCGGGCATCGGTTTGGCGATTTTCGATGAAAACCTGAAGCAGGTTGCGTCCAGCGGTGTGCCGATTGCGGTGGATGCCATTCCGAACGAACCCATTACCCGAATCACTTTCCAGCCGGAGGGGGGGGTCATTCAAGCTTTGGTGCCGGTGCCTTATGGGGATAAAACCATCGGGTTGGTTGGCGTGAGCCTGCCGTTACAGCAAATTGCCGGTTTGGAGAAAGAATCCCGTCACCATTATGCGGCGTTGGACTTAGCGAAGGACCAGTCGTTCAGCTTTGCGAAAGGGTTCGAGGATTCCAAACTCAAAGACTTGATGGGGCAGGCGGATCGCACGCAGTTGGTCGAAAACGGTTATGCGGTGGTCGGCAACGACTTTTTGGTGCTGGGTAAAATCCATGCCGGGGATCAGGTCATCGGTGCCCACCTGATTTCCGAGCCGATGAACATTCTCGATAAACTGCTCAGCGACACCTACTTCATGATTTATGTGGCCCAGGCGGCCATGTCCGGCGGCTTTATCCTGTTGCTGATTCAAGTCTTCTGGCGGATGCGTAATTACGTGCTGAAACCAATGAGCCGCTTGACGCAAAAGTTGTCGATCGCTTCGGAAGAAGGCAGTTTGTCGGTACGTGCCGATGTGGTGGTGGACGATGAAATCGGCCAGATGGCGCGTAACTTCAACCATTATGTGACGTCGGTTCAGCATTTGATGATCAGTGTGTCCGATATGATCTCGGCGTTGTCAAAAGGCGATTTGCAATATCGCATCCAAGCCGATGCCAAAGGGGATTTGGATATCCTTAAGGGGCAGGTCAATCATTCGGCGGAAAACATTCAAAATGTGATTTCGGAACTCGATCGGGCCATTCAGTGTCTGATCGAAGCGACTTACGATTTCGAAACGCAGGCAAATTTTGAAGGTGATTTTAAAGTCATGGTCGATGATCTGCAAAACGCCATGCGTAACACCCACGAAGCCGTGTCCGGTATTAATCAGACCATGAAAGCCATCGCGGAAGGGAATTTCTCCAGCCGTTTGACCACGCCATTAACGGGCGAACTGGATTCATTGAAGCGCAATATCAATGAATCCTTGGATCAACTGGAAGCTGGGATTACCGAAGCGGTGGAAGTGGTGGTCGCGCAATCGGAGGGCGATTTGACGCGTCGAGTCGAAGGGCAGTATCTCGGTAAAATCGGGGTGATGAAAGACGCCATTAATACTTCATTGGAAAACATGGGGCGGGCGATTTCCGAATTGATGGTGTCGTCTCGCACCGTGAATGATGCGTCGGATCAAATTGCTTCCGGCAGTTCCGATTTGTCGGACCGTATTCAAAACCAAGCCGCGACCCTGCAGGATACGGTCACGTCGATGGATATGATCACGCAAACGGTTCGTAAGAATGCCGAAAATGCCAATGAAGCTTCGGCACTGGCCTCGGCGGCTAAAAAACAAGCCGATGACGGCGCGGAAGTTATGTCGCAGACCATGGTGTCGATGAAAGAACTGTCCGAATCGAGTCAGAAGATTTCCGACATCATCGGATTGATTGATTCGATTGCGTTCCAGACAAATTTATTGGCCTTGAATGCCGCCGTGGAAGCGGCGCGTGCCGGAGAGCAGGGACGTGGATTCGCGGTGGTGGCCGGTGAAGTCCGTACCTTGGCCGGTAAATCGGCGGATGCCGCGAAAGAGATTCGCAGTCTGATCGAAACCAGCGTGAATCAGGTCGCGCACAGCGAAACCCTGGTGCAACGTTCCGAAAGAGAATTCGCGTCCATTGTGGAAGTGATTTTGAAAATGCATCAGTTCATTTCCGATATTGCCTTGGCCAACGGCGAACAGACGCAAAGTGTCGAACAAATCAACCGCGCCATTGAAGGTATGGACGGTGTCACCCAGCAAAATGCGGCCTTGGTTGAAGAAACCGCGGCGGCGGCGGACACCTTGCGTGGCGAAGCCGATCAGATGCGCAGTCAGGTCGGATTCTTCCATTTGCAGAAGGATACGATGGGCCGCGGTTTGACGCGTGGGCAGGCGGTCATCGAGAGCTTTAAGGTCGATCATTCCGCCTTGGTCAAATCGGAGTCGGAAGACAGTTGGGATCGTGCCTTGGTGCGTCGTGCCTTTAAAAACTGGGTCAACAAGCTGCAAGCCCATGTCAATGACATCGGTTCCGCATCCCGAGCCGATTTCGATAACCCGACCGGGTTTACCCATTGGCTGCAAGGCGAAGGCCGTGAACGCTATGGCGACGTGGCGGAGTTTGCTTTGATGGCGCAGCTGTATCCGAACTTGCGTAAAGACTTGATGAAAGCCTATGATTTGAAAGCCGAGGGGCAGGACGATGAAGCGAAAGTGCACTTCATCATTGTGCAGGAGCTGTCGAATTCGATTCTGGACTTGATGGATGCGCTGGAGAAAAAACTGGCTTAAGTCTCAACGTTGAGGCCATACAATAATAACGAATCCGGGCCTTTGGGTCCGAGAGTCGAACACTCTGATTACCCTTTGGACGAAACTTCTGATGATGAGTACGAAAATTTGGAGCGCGGCGCGTGCCGGTCTGTTGGTTGCAAGCGCGTCGGCGATGGTCGGCTGCGCGACCAACGTGAAGCTGAAAGTGTTGGAGCCGGCGCAAATTGATCGGGCGGCTCAAACCAAACAGATTGCGGTGTCACCTTTTGAGCAGGACACCGTCGGGTTGGCGGGAAAAATCGAAGCGACCCTGGCCAAGCAAAAATTGGACGGCCAATATTATTTCACCACCGTCAGTCGTAACGAGGTGGATCAGTTGCTGAAAGAGCAGCGCTTTCAGTACAGTGGCGTGGTGGATGAGGCCAAACTGGTGGAAGCGGGCGAGTTGCTCGGTGCGCAAGCCTTCGTGACCGGAGAGGTGACGTCGGCTTCGGCGCGAGACGACCGTCATTACGAAGAACGTATGCAGTGCGCCGACAAAAAATGTAACGAATTCCGCGTCTATAAAGTGCTGTGTGAAATCCGCACCATTTCCATGGGCGCCAATATCAAGATGATTGATGTGGCAAAAGGCGACATTATCCATGCCGATACCTATATGAAAAGCCGTCGTTGGAAACATTGCCGCGATGATTCGCGTTCACTGCCCTCCAAATCCGCCGGACTGGAATTGTTGGCATCGGAAGTGGCGACCGATTTCGTCTATAAACTGACGCCGCACTATACGCATATGACGGTGTCCTTGTTGGAAGACCCGGACATCGACTATACCGCCGAGCAAAAGAAAACGTTGTCGTTGGCCATCGAATACATCGAAGCCGGGCGATTGGATAAGGCCGAGCGTTTGCTGGGCACCTTGCTGGATTCCACCGGTAACCGTTCTTACGTCGCCGCGTACGATTTGGGCGTGGTCAAAGAAGCACAAGGCGATTTGGTTGAAGCCAAGCGCCTGTATCATCTGGCCGATGATCTGCAATTGGAACCGGTTGACGAAATCAATGAGGCCGTGATGCGAATCGATCACGTCATGGCCAACCGCGAAAAAGCCCTGTCGCAGATATCGCAATGAGACCATTCCTACTCTTTTGTTTTTTCTCGTTCGCTCTGACCGCGTGTGTCGGTCAGGACGTGAAGCCGCTCTCCACCACTGAAAAACCGACGCCGGACTGGTTTCTGAACCCACCGTCCGATACGACTCGCCAGCTCTACGGGGTGGGCGAAGGTCGAACGCGGGAGGAGGCGGTGCAAGCCGCGTTGGTGGATATCGCCGCCAAATTGAGTGTACAAGTTTCCGCCACTTTCCAAAGCCGTTTGCAGGTCACGCAATCCACGTATGAATACGCGGAACGCACCTCGGAGAAACAAGTTCAATCCCAAGTGGCAAAAATTCAGCTGCGGGATTATCAGGTCGAACGTGCAGAGCGTTTGGGTTACGGCAAGACGGTGGCACTGGTGGGGTTGGATCGTCAGGCCTTGTTCGAGGATTTACGACGTCAGCAGGATGCGCAAATGCAGACGCTGCAAACGGCCGAAAGCGCCCATCAGAAAGACGGTGCTTTAGGGCAATACGTTTTCTATCGCCGTAGCCTCGATGCGCTGGCGGACTTTCGGCAACGTTTATTGATTTTGGAAACCTTACAGCGTGATTTCGATACTCGGCCGTACAGCGATTTCCTGCAACGGTTTGAACAGCGCACTGCCCGTTTGAAAGCCGAAATGCGCTTGGTGGTGATGGCGGACGACGATACGAAGCGCCTAGTCGGGCCTTTGCAAAGTGCTTTGAGTCAGGCCGGGTTTCAAATTGCCAAAACGACCAGGCCTGGCGAAAAGGCCCAGATTCGCTTGATGGCGGAAGTGGCGCAGTCGCAAGCTTACGGTTTCTACATCGAGCGGATGGCGCTGAACATTCAGGCACTCAGCGACGGCGTGCAAATCGGCGGTCATAAACTGAATTTGAAAGGGCAGGCCACGCACAGCTTCGAACAGGCGCGTGAAAACCTGACCGTGAAGTTCCAGCAACAACTGCAATCGCAAGGCCTGAATGCCGTGATCGGTGTGTCGCTCCTGCCAGCCAAGGCCGACTAATTCCTTTTCGCTTGAATTGTGCTTTACAGCTGGCGGGTTTGTTTGGCGAACTCGTCCAGGCTGATTTCCACCAGGCCATCGCGACTGCGGTTGGGGCCTTTCACCACTTCCTGCGCGGCCCAGGCATGGCCGTGAATCACTTCGTAAGTCGCTGGCACCACGCCGTTGCGTCGAAACTGTTCATATGCTTCCAACATACGGGTGAAACGTTGTTTCCCCATTAAGCCGTGCTGACGCCCTTCGGTGGCGTTGGTGGCGCCGATGGCTTTGAGATCGCGCAGCACGCCCATCGGTTTGCTGTAAGTCAGGGTGAAATGTTCCACATCCATGACCGGTTGTCCGAAACCGTTGCGAATCAGGGCGTCGCCGATATCGTGCATATCGATGAAGGTATTGACGTGCGGGGTTTCATCCACTTCCGACCAGGCCTGGCGCAATTCTTTCAAGGTGTCCGGCCCGAAGGTGGTCAGCATCAACAAGCCTTCCGGGCGCAGCACACGGCGAAACTCCTGAAACA
Organism: Thiomicrospira sp. S5; assembly: GCF_003991075.1. Lineage (NCBI taxonomy): Bacteria > Pseudomonadati > Pseudomonadota > Gammaproteobacteria > Thiotrichales > Piscirickettsiaceae > Thiomicrospira > Thiomicrospira sp. S5. The sequence continues at coordinate 493,147 of NZ_CP014470.1, forward strand.
CCGCATCCAAGTCGTCGCACCATTGCAGCATCAAGTTGGTGGTGATGAGGTCGACCGAATCATCCGCTAACGGCAGTTGAGCGGCGTCGCCATTCAGGCAGGTAGCGCCGGGACGGGTCAAATTAAAGGTGTCGGTCAGGGCTTTCGGCAAGGCCGGCCATTTCGGGCGCGTTAAATGTGTGTGAGCCCGTTGCAGCATTTGAATGGATAAATCCAGCGCCAAGACCTGAGCCTGCGGGTAACGTTCGACGAGTTTTTCGGTGAGGATACCGGTGCCGGCGCCGACGTCCAGAATGGTTTTGGGCGCTAAGGTAATCAAGTCGAGTCGTTCGTCCAGATGGGCGGCGACTTCGCGTTGCAATACGGCCGCTTCGTCGTAACTGACGGCGGCGTGATTGAAGTGTTGTTGAATGTGGGCGCGGCTGAAATGTTGCATGGTCATGAATGATAAGGATGTGCGCGTAAAAAAGCCAGTAATTCGCGAGCGGTGTCTTCCGGATGGGAAAAGAACGGCATGTGTCCGGCACCGGGTAATATGCGGGTTTCACCATCCGGTTGTAGCTCACTCAAGGCTTGAATCAATTCTTTCGGAATCAACGGATCGTGTTCGCCCAACAGCCAAAGGGTCGGCTGGGTCAGGTTCAGTAAGGCGTCGCGGTTGTCGATGTCGCGTAACAAGTAAAGGCCTTGCAATAAACCGGAATAATGCGGCAAGCTACGCTGGCTCATGTGTTGCCGTAAGCGTTTCATCAACGGGCGGGCGTTTTCGGTGCCTTGCAGTTGCAGGTTCCAGAATTGTTTTAAGACGCCGACGTATTCCACCCCGAGTGCTTTGATGAAATCGGCCATCAACGGCGGGCTGACCGCCCAGCGCCAACCGTCGTTCTGGACGAAACGGGGCGTGGAGGCCAGGCAAACCAAGCTTTTGACTCGTTCCGGCTCCCGTAGGGCGATCTGCTGGGCCAGCAGCCCGCCAAGCGACCAGCCCAATAAATGGGTGTGTTCGGGCAGAGCTTGAATCAAGGATTCCAACCAGGCCTGGTCGATTCGGCCGTTTTCCAAATTTTCAAAGTGCGGGCTTTGCCCGAAGCCCGGTAACTCGATTAAATGCACCCGATAGTGCGGACACAGAAATTCAATGGCCCAGTCTTGCCAGATACTGTTTTCCGCGGCCCAACCATGAATCAAGGTCAGGTTTTCGATGGCTTCTTTAGCACCTTCACCCGTATAGGGCAACATGTCGGTGTGAAGGGTTAAGGGGCTGATGTTCGTGTTTTCGGACATGGCGGTTATTGTACGGCTATTTTAGGAATTTTGGGATGGGAATGCATCGGCACACTGAGCCAGCGCGGCCAATAAGCCGTCGATTTGCTCGGACGTGTGGCTGGCCGATAAGGTTACGCGGAGGCGTGCGGTGTTTTTGGGCACTGTCGGTGGGCGAATCGCACCGACCCAATAGCCTTGCTGTTTGAGTGCGTCCGACCAATCCAGTGCGCGTTGGCTGTCACCGATCATAATCGGTTGAATGGCGCTTTCCGACGGCCAGAGCGTCAGCCCGATTTGCGCGGCCCCGTCACGGAAATATTGGATATGGCGCTGCAATTGGTGACGCGCGTCGTCGGCGTCTTGTACTAATCGCAAGGCTTCTCGCGTCACCTTGGCGTTAATGGGCGAGCTGGCGGTGGTGTAAATGTAGGGGCGTGCCAGTTGAATCAGGGTTTCAATCAGAATCTTGCTGCCGGCGACAAAGGCGCCGGAGGTACCGAAGGCTTTGCCGAACGTGCCCATCAAAATGGTGTTGTCGCCCGGCGTCAGGCCAAAATGCTCGAAGGTGCCTTGTCCATGCGGCCCGACGGTGCCGAAACCGTGTGCATCATCCACAAACAGCCAGGCCTGGTAAGTTTTGGCTAAGGCTTGAATTTCATCCAAGGGGGCGAAATCGCCATCCATGCTGAAGACCCCATCGGTGACAATCAGGCATTGGCGGTTTTCGGCCTGGGCCTGTTTCAGGCGTTTTTCCAGCGCTTGCATGTCGTTGTGCGGATAACGTTTCAGATCGGCGTCGGAAAAGCGGGCGCCGTCGATGAGAGAGGCGTGATTGAGCTTGTCGGCCAGAATCCAGTCGCCTTTTTGCATCAAGGTTTGCTGTACGGCGAGATTGGCCATATAGCCGGTGGAAAACAGCAACGCACGTTCACATCCGAGCCAATCGGCGATTTCATCTTCCAGAAGGTGATGTTCGAGGTGGTGGCCGGTCACCAGGTGCGCTGCGCCGGAGCCGTAACTGAGCGAGTCCACGGATTGCAGGGCTTCTTTTAATTTCGGGTGATTGGCGAGCCCCAGATAGTCATTGGACGAGAAATTCACGACTTGAAGGCCGTTGATTTGCATTTCCGGGGTTTGCGCCGAGGTGGCGAGTGGGCGGCGCCGGGTGAGGGCGGCGACTTCCCGCTCGGCCAAAATCGGCGCAAAACGGGATTCGATGGACTCTTGAGACATGACGAGAACCGACTTGTTCAGGTTAAGCGGTCAGTTCGGTGGCTTGCTCCGCCAGTTTTTTCGCGGCCATTTCGGCTTTGACGTTTTGCTGCATGGTGATGCCGAGTTTCGCGAACAACTGTTCGTCGTGCCCGCCTTCCGGATTGTCGGTGGTCAGCAGTTTGTCACCGTAGAAAATGGAATTGGCACCGGCCAGGAAACACAAAGCCTGGGCTTCGTCCGGCAGCTCCATTCGACCGGCCGACAAGCGCACGTAGGTTTGCGGCATGACGATGCGCGCGGTGGCGATGACACGGATGAATTCAAAGGAATCGGTCTGGCCTTTCATGTGCGCCAGCGGAGTCCCTTCAATCGGCACCAGCAGGTTAATCGGTACGGAATTCGGGTGGTGACGCATGGTGGCGAAGGTGCGAATCAGTTCGGCACGGTCCTTATGTTCTTCGCCCATGCCGATAATGCCGCCGGAACACACATTGATACCGGCTTGCTGCACCTTGTCGATGGTGTCCAGACGGTCTTGATAATTACGCGTGGTGATGATTTTCGGGTAGAAGGCTTCGGAGGTGTCGAGATTGTGGTTGTAGTAGTCCAGCCCGGCTTCCTTCAGTTGCGCTACCTGGTCGTCGTTGAGCATACCGAGGGTCAGGCAGGTTTCCAGCCCCAAATCCTTGACGACACGCACCATTTCCAGCACACGCGGGAAATCTTTTTTGGTCGGGTTACGCCAGGCGGCGCCCATGCATAGACGGGTGGCACCTTTTTCCTTGGCGACCAACGCCTGCTCGATGACTTCCTGCACTTCCATCATCTGTTCTTTTTCGACATCGGTCTGGTTACGGGCGCTTTGCGAACAATAGGCACAGTCTTCCGCACAACCGCCCGACTTGATGTTCACCAGGGTGCTGGTCTGAACTTCATTGGGGTTGAAGTACTGACGATGCACCGTTTGGGCTTGAAAGATCAAGTCGTTAAACGGTTGATTCATAATGGTTTTGATTTCATCAAGCGTCCAGTCGTTGCGAATGTCACCGAGGGCCATATTCTTCTTTCCATTGTTGCGTAACGTTACGTTATTATAGCGTATTTAGCCGTTCAACAATCTTAAGAAATATGAACTCGTTTGAAAAATGGCTGTTTCCGCCGACCTGTGTGGTGACGGATGCGGCCGGGCAAGATTTGGATTTGTCCGAGACGGTCATGGCGAAAATGGCCAGACCTGGTGTGGCGTGCCCGGTGTGTGGCGAACCCTTGCCGGCCCTGTCGGCACCTCAGGTCTGCGGTGCCTGTTTGGCGCAGGCGCCGAGTTTTGAGCAAACCCAGGCGGGTTTTCGCTACGAAGCGGTGATGGCGGATTTGATCCAGGGATTGAAATATCATGAACAACTCTACCAGGCACGGTTATTGGCTGAACTCTGGACGCCGCATTTAGACGTTGGCAGCGTGGAGGCTTTGATTCCGGTGCCGCTGCACGTCAATCGTTTGCTGGAACGCGGTTTCAATCAAGCCTATGAGTTGGCGAAATCCTTGTCGAAAGGGACGGGGCTACCGGTGTTATCGCAGTCGGTGACGCGGGCCAAGCAAACGCCACCGCAAGCGTTATTGAACGCCAAAGACCGTCGTCGAAATCTGAAAAGCGCTTTTGCACTGATGTCGGAGACCGATTTGCACGGACTGAGCGAAGTGGCGCTGGTGGACGATGTCATGACCACCGGCGCCACTATGGAAGCATTGGCGTCGGTGTTGAAAAAGCGATTTCCCGAATTGCGGATACAGGTTTGGGTGTTGGCGCGGGCTTCCGGCCAATAGTGTCAGGCGTCTGTTTTTTGAACCTATCAACGTCCTTTGATGGCGCGAATCCATTTCCATAAATTAAACAGACTCGATAAGGACGCGGCCACATAGGTCAAGGCACAGGCCTGGAGGATTTTACGGGCCTTTTTCAAGTCGGCGTCGTCCAGGTATTCGCCTTCCTTGAGCAACGGCAAAGCGCGTTTGTAGCTGGCGTCGAATTCCACCGGCAAGGTGGTGAGGTGAATGATGACCGGCACGCCCATGGCGATGAATCCGGCCCCGAAGGTCACCAGGCCAATCAACGGCGTGTGCAACAGCGGAATCAGTACCGGCGTGGCCATCAGCGCGATGCCGCTGAATTTTTGCATCCATTGTGAACGTTCAATCAGCACCGTACGTTGCATCAACGGTTCGTAGTTGGCTTGATCTTGCAGGGCGTGACCGATTTCGTGCGCCACGGTGGTGATGGCGGTCAGCGAATTGGAATGGTAATTTTCCGATGAAATGCGCACGACTTTGTCGATAGGGTCGTAGTGATCGCCACCCGGTGTTTCTTCAAGAGTCACCGGCAATTGATACTTTTTAATCAAATGTTCGGCGAACTGGCCGCCGGTGCCGGGAATGTCAGGGTGCGGCTGACGGTGTTTCTTGAGGATGTAATTGGTCCACAGGTTGGGCAGCGAGGTCACCGCAAACAATAAAATAAACCCGACGATCAATAACCCCATAACGCCCTCATGCGATGTGTCCTTTTCTTAGTTTGATTTTGATTCCGGACAATTCAAAGCGTGTCCGTAACTGGCGTAACGCAGTGGATAACGTGCGATTTCCGTTTGAGAGTGTGCCAGATGTGCGGCGTTTCCGCAATCCAAAATGGCGGTTGGGCTGGGGAGGGCGTCATCCGGTAAGGCCCAGTGGCCGACCTGACCCGGCAACAGGGGCGCATCGCTGAAATGCCAGCCTTCCGGACTGAAAAAGCGCTGGGTCGCCTGCTGTTGCAAGCGGTGAATGGCCTGTTTTAACGCAGGCGCAGAGGCTTGGGTTTGCCAGTCTTTCAAGCCTTGCAGAACATAAGCGTAGTCTTGCAAGTTGGCCTGCCCGATGGGCTGGTTGTCCAGCGATAGCGCGCGTGGTGGTTGCGGCAGCTGCATGAGTTCGGTCAGACGTTTGGCAAGCTGTTTGGCTTGCGTCTGCCAATGTGGTCGGTTGGCGACATCTTGTCGAACGGCCTCGGCGTAAGCCGAAAGCATCAATCCGTTCCAGCCCAGCAAACTTTTGTCGTCGGTGGGGATGTCGCTTGGAGCACGTTGCAACTTGCGACGAATCGAGGCCCAGTGTTGGTTGGTCGGTTTGGGGTGCCAGCCGGCTTCATAGGGTGGGGCTCCCTGTAATGACCAGGCCTGGTCAATTTTGGCATATTCCGCGGGTGTCAGGCGAGCCTGTAGTTCAGTTTTTGTCCACAGATAGGGGCCGCCTTCCACTTGCTGATCGTCAATGGCGGATTGGCTGCCGCGAAACAGGTGTGTCGCCGGGTTCCAAAGGTGTCGTTCGGCATAGCGCAGTGTTTGGCGCGCGGTGTCGAGATAATCGTCGCGTTGGATAACCTGAGCGGCACGAAAATACACTTGGGCCAATTGGGCTTGGCTGTAGAGCATTTTTTCAAAATGCGGGGTTTGCCACTCCGGATCCACGGTGTAGCGGTAAAAGCCACCGTGAACGTGATCGAACAAATGTTGTGACTGCATCTGGTCCAATGTCAATTGCAGCCAGTCGTGCCGATGTTCAGCTTGAGAATCGTCGGTGTTATTCGGTTGCAAGGCTGTCCATAACACGCTGGCGTTCGGGAATTTATGGCTGCCTTTTAGGCCACCGCTGAGGTCGTCCATTTGATGGCCGAGCGCCTGATTGAAACGCCGCTGGAATTCGGATGATGTCAGTGTTAGGTGTTCAGGTGCATTTTGTCGAGGGTGAGATGGCGTCTCGTTGAGGCCGCTTTGCGCCGCTTGAATAATGCGCTGTGGTTGAGTCTCCCACAGACGTTGTACGCGATGGAGAGTGGTCATCAGTTGCGATTTGGGTTGATAAACGAACGCGAAAAAGGGCAGGCCGTTTGGAGTGAGAATCACGTGTTGAGGCCAGCCGGCGTGACCGGCGGCCTTTTCGGCGAACTCAATCAGGTAGCGGTCGAGGTCGGGGGAGAGTTCGCGGTCGATTTTGACCGGGATGAAGTGTTGATTCAACAGGCGGGCGACGTCTTTATCCTGGTAATTTTCCTGTTGCATGACATGGCACCAATGGCAAGCAAAATAGCCGCTGGATAGAAAAATCAGTTTGTTGTCACGCTGGGCGTCTTTCAGAACCGACGCTTGCCACTCTTGCCAGTGAACCGGATCCTCGCTGTGCATGGCGAGATAAGGGGAGGGGTGATTGACCAGGGTATTGTTCACTGTAGCGGCAAAAGCAGGGAGGGCAACCAGGCTGAATAAAACCGGCAGCAACCGAGACATCCGAAATGCGAATGGACGAAAACCGACCAGGCCTGGTCGGTTTTGGGGATTATTTATCCGATTTGTCGGTTTTGGATGAATCGCCGGACGGCTTGGGCGAGTCCGAAGGCTGGTCAGTTGGAGTGTCCTTTTCATCCGTTTTGTCGGTGTCATTGGCGTCTTCTCCCGCTGGCTTATCCGCGTTTTTGCGCGCTTCTTCTTCCGCTTTGCGCTTTTGATGCTCGCGTTCTAGGATAGCAAATTCCGAATCGATTTCGTCAAAGGTTCGATCCCAGTCTTCGTCGTCTTCGAGTTGGTCGGCGTAACGGGTGTCGTATTCTTCGTCGTCATCGGTTTCCGGTGGCGCTTGGCGTTTTGTCGCATGGCTGGACGGAGTCTTTGAATCGTCATTGCTGTCGTATTCCTCGTCAGCGTCATCCGCGCCATCGTCTTTGGATTTGCGTGCTTTCAGCACGGTGCGACCAACGATGATGCCGGCTTCGTACAACAACCACATCGGAATCGCCAACAGTGTTTGCGATACGATGTCCGGTGGTGTCAGCAGCATGCCGATGATGAAGGCGCCGACCACGACATACGGACGCGCATGGGAGAGTTTTTGCGGTGACACCATGCCGGTTAGGATGAGCAAGACAACGACAATCGGGACTTCAAACGCCAAACCGAATGCGAAAAACATTTTGATGACAAAATCGAGGTAGAGTGCGATGTCGGTGGCGACGGTGACGCCTTCCGGTGCGGCGGTGGAGAGAAAGCCGAATACCAGTGGGAAGACGACATAGTAAGCAAAGGCGCCGCCGGCGTAGAACAAGAAGGAACTGAAGAACAGCAAAGGGCCGACCAGTTGGCGTTCATGTTTATACAGCGCAGGCGCGATAAAGGTCCAAAGTTGATACAGCAGAAACGGCATTGCTAGGTAGATGGCCAACACCAGGCTTAATTTGAACGGTGTCAGGAACGGCGAGGCGACGCCGGTGGCAATCATGCTGGTGCCTTCCGGCAGGAAGCGTGACAACGGTTCGGAAATGTAGATGTAGAGGTCGTTGGCGAATGGGAACAGTATGACGAACAGCACCAAAATCGCCAAAATGCCTTTGGTGACGGAGTTTCTCAGTTCCAGCAGGTGCTGGACGAGGGTCATTTCCTTGTCGTTAGGAGGTAGGGCACTATCGCTCATGACGTTTTATTCGTTTCCACACTGTGGGTATCGGCGGTTTGAGTCGCCGGCTTTTCCGAGGACTCTTCGGACGCGTTGGCGTTTTCCGTCTTGTCGTCGGGTTGGGCCTTATCGTCTTGTGATCCCGGTAAGACGGGTTGGGCCGGCGCCTTGTTGAACTGGGAACCTTCGGCGGGTTGGTTCGGGTCGTTTCCAAACGGACGGGAAAGTTCGTCGATACCGAACTCGTCCTGCATATTGGTCAGGTCATCTTGCAAAGAATGGCTTACGGATTCAATCTGTTTGCGTTCCTCCTCCAAGTTGATGGAGTGTTGCAGTTCGCGTACCGTTTCGCTGATTTCACTATTGTCTTTGACGGAATTGATGAAGCGCTTGGTCTTGCCGACGAATTGGCCGATTTTACGCGCCACTTCGGGCATGCGTTCCGGGCCGATGACAATCAAGGTGATGACCAAGATGACGATGATTTCAAGAAAACCGATATCAAACATCTAGCGCATGCCTATGGTTATATGCAGAAAAGGAAGTTGGGAAAGGCGAAAGCGTGATTACGCTTTAGGCTCGTCTTTCTTTTCTTCCGCTTTTTCTTCGGCTTTGACGTCAAAAACGTTTTCGCCGTCTTTTTTCTCAAGCTTCTGTTCGGCGACTTTCTCGTCTTTGTCTTTGTTTTCGTCTTCCGAAACGGCTTTTTTGAAGCCTTTGATGGCGCCGCCCAAGTCAGAACCAACGTTTTTCAAACGCTTGGCACCGAACAGGACCAAAACGATTGCTAGAATGATGAGTAATTGCCAAATGCTGATGCCCATTTTGTTTCTCCAGTAAAAAAGGGTGGCCTTTCGTAAAATGACCGCTAATAATAGCAGACTCTAATGTCTTTTTTCAAATCACTTCGTTGTGATTTAAGCGATTTAATGGATGGATCCGCTTGGGTTATTCGCCCATGAGGTGGATGTGGATGTGGAAGACTTCCTGTCCACCGGACTCGCCGGTATTGATTTGAGTTTTGAATCCGTCCAATCCTTGCGACTGCGCCAATTGCGGTAGAAGCAGCATCATGTGACCCATCAGGTCTTTGTCTTCCGGCGCCAAGTCGAACAATGTCGGAATCGGTTTTTTGGGAATGATGAGCAGATGCACTCGGGCTTTCGGGTTGATGTCGTTGATGACGATACACTTTTCGTCTTCGTAGACGATTTCGGACGGAATTTCCTTGTCGATAATGCGACTGAAAATGCTTTTTTCAGGGGTCATGGTTGTGTTCCTGTTAGGGTTTGGTTATGAGTCGTTTTGTGAACGGCTCGCCTTTTCTTCATGGCCGGATAGGCCAAAACGTCTTTGTAATTCTTGCATGACATCGTCGCCGGAGCGTCCTTGTTGGGACAGCAATATCAGCGTGTGGAACCAGAGGTCGGCCACTTCGTAGACCAGGTTGTCGGTTTTGCCGGTGTGCTCGGCATCCTTGGCGGCCATGACGGTTTCGGTCGCTTCTTCGCCGACTTTTTTGAGAATCTTGTCGATGCCTTTGGCGTAGAGGCTGGCCACGTAGGAGGTGTCGGGTGATTCCGACTTACGGGCTTCCAAAACCGCGTCAAGTTGCGACAGTATGTCGTTCTTCATCTGATCGCTCATAACCGTACCTCGATTCCGGACTGTTGCATCATTTCTTTCGCTTCCTGCACCGTGTGTTCGCCGAAGTGGAAAATGCTGGCGGCCAGGACCGCTTCGGCATGGCCGAGCTGAATGCCGTCGCAAAGATGCGACAGTTCACCGACGCCGCCGGATGCGATGACGGGGATTTTAACACTATCGGCAATCCGGCGTGTGAGTTCGATGTCGAAACCGCTTTTGGTGCCGTCGCGATCCATGCTGGTCAGCAGCAGTTCACCGGCGCCGAGCGCTTCCATTTTTTGGGCCCATTCAATGGCGTCGATGCCGGTTTCCTTTCGGCCGCCGTGGGTGAATATTTCCCATTTGTCAGGGTCGCCTTTCAGACTGACCTTTTTGGCGTCAATGGCGACGACAATGCATTGTGATCCAAAGGTGTCGCAGGCTTCCTGAACGAAGCCGGGATTGAAAATGGCTGCCGAATTGATGGCAACCTTATCGGCGCCGGCGTTGAGCATTTTACGAATGTCGTCAACGGAACGGATGCCGCCGCCGACGGTTAAGGGAATAAACACCTGGCTGGCGACTTCCTCGACCACGTGAACGATGGTGTCGCGCTCGTGTGCGGTGGCGGTGATGTCCAAAAAAGTGATTTCGTCGGCGCCTTGCTGGTCGTAGCGTTTGGCAACTTCGACCGGGTCGCCGGCATCGCGGATGTCGACGAACTGGACACCTTTGACGACGCGACCGTTATCGACGTCCAGGCAGGGAATAATGCGTTTCGCTAAACTCATGCGTCAATCCTTATGCCTTGGAAAGCTCGTCGGAAAGGGTTTGGCCTTCACGGAAGTTCAAAGAGCCTTCGTAAATGGCGCGCCCGGTGATGGCGCCGGTGACGCCATCGGTTTCAATGGTGGCCAAGGCGCGAATGTCATCCAGATTGGTAATGCCGCCGGATGCGATGATGGGAATGTTCAAGGCTTGGGCTAGAGTTTGGGTGGCTTCGATATTGACGCCTTGCATCATGCCGTCCCGCCCGATGTCGGTGTAAATGATGGCTTCCACGCCGTCGTTTTCAAATTGCTTGCCCAGTTCGGCCACGTGGTGGTCGGTGACTTCCGCCCAGCCGTTGATGGCGACCATGCCTTCTTTGGCGTCCAAGCCGACCATGATGTGCCCCGGAAACGCTTGGCAGGCTTCGGCGACGAACTCCGGGTTGTGAACCGCTTGGGTGCCAATGATGCAGTAGCTGACGCCCGCTTCGAGATAGGCTTCGATGGTGTTCAGGTCGCGGATGCCGCCGCCGATTTGAATCGGCAATTCCGGGAAAGCCTCGCGGACCTGATAAACAGCCGAGCCGTTGACGGGTTTGCCTTCGAAAGCGCCGTTCAGGTCAACCATGTGGAGGCGGCGTGCACCTTCCCTGACCCAGCGTTCGGCCATGGCGACGATGTCGCCGGAAAATACGGTGGCGTCTTCCATCAGGCCTTGGCGGAGTCGTACGCATTCGCCGTCTTTTAAATCAATTGCTGGGATGAGTAGCATGGTGTTCCTTCCGTTAAATCTTTGAAAATTCTGATTCGGTTTAGAGTTGGTTCCAATTCAGAAAGTTTTTGAATAATTGCAGTCCGGCGTCGGCACTTTTTTCCGGGTGGGCCTGAATGGCGAACAGCTTATCTTTAGCCAAGGCCGAAGCGAAAGTGGTGCCGTGTGTGGTTTCCCCGACGATGGTGTCGGCGTCCGTGGGCACTACATAGTAACTGTGGACAAAATAAAACCGGCTGTCCTGTTCGATGCCGTGCCATAACGGGTGGTCTTGTGTTTGGCGGATTTGGTTCCAGCCCATGTGCGGCATCTTCAGGTCTGGGTGATTTTGCAAGTCGAATTGTTTGACGTCGCCGGGCAAGATGTTCAGGCAGTCGATGCCGTCGTTTTCCTGACTGTGGGTCATGAGTACCTGTAGGCCCATGCAAATGCCCAAAAAAGGTTTTTCGGCCGCCGCTTCCATTAAAGTGTGGGCAATGCCGGTGTTGTTCAAGGCGTTCATGCAGGCTTTGGCCGCGCCTTGGCCAGGGAAGATGACCGCATCCGAATCACGGATGACGTCGGCATCGTCCGTGATTTGAATGCGAACCTGCTCTGGGGCGACGTGCTCCGCGGCTTTGGCGACGGAGCGCAGGTTGCCCATGCCGTAATCAATGACCGAAACAAGCTTTTGGTTGGACATAAGCTTATAACGCCCCTTTGGTTGACGGCAGTTGGTCGGCCATGCGCTCGTCGGTTTCCAACGCCATTCTCAGGGCGCGGCCGAAGGCCTTGAAGATGGTTTCGGCCTGGTGGTGAGCGTTCTTGCCACGCAGGCAGTCGATGTGAATCGTCGCTTGGGCGTGGTTGGTCAGGCCTTGGAAAAATTCGGCCACCAACTCGGTGTCGAACCCACCGATGCTGGCACGGGTGAAATCGGCGTTGAAGGTCAGGCCGGCGCGCCCGGACAGGTCGATGACGACGCGAGACAAAGCCTCGTCCAACGGCACGTAAGCGTGACCGTAACGTTTAATGCCTTTTTTGTCCCCAACGGCTTCACGAAGCGCCATGCCCAGACTGATACCGATGTCTTCCACCGTGTGGTGGTCATCAATATGGGTATCGCCTTTGGCATCGATCGTCAGGTCGATCAGGCCGTGGCGGGCGATTTGGTCCAGCATGTGTTCAAGAAACGGAACGCCGGTGGATAGGTCGGATTTTCCGTCGCCATCCAGGTTAACCGATAAACGGATTTGCGTTTCCAAAGTGTTTCTCTCAATGGTGGCTTGCCGCATGAGAATGCTCCCGTTTGGTATAAAAATTAGGGTGTTTTAAAAGCGGATATTATAGCGATTTTCTGACGAAGTTCGATGTTTAAATTTCCACCAGGCCTGGGTTGGTTAGGAAAAATTAATGTGGGTTATAAAAAAAATTTGTCATAGAAGTTCAAAAATTTATCTGATTTTTGCGATAATTGGCGTGTTATTTTTTAGGTCAATTCTGCATAGGGAGAGGCTTTCCGGGCATTTTTTGAATCAATTTGTTGATTTAGATTAAGTTTTTGAATGTCAGGGCTGGTGCGGTTGTAGGAGATTCTTATAATTCGCCATTGAGGAAAGTAAGTCCGGCGTTTTGGAATTGGTCACTCTGGAAGCTGTGTGGGCTTGATTAATTTTGACTATAAGGGGGAATCCGACTAATGGATACTACAGCAAAACCACAATATGATAATGGTGTTGTGAAGTACTTAGCGGTTGGTGCGATTACGTTCTTGGTATTGGGGACCTTGATGGGTACCTTTGCCGCGGCGCAATTGGCATGGCCGGCGTTAAACTTTGATATCGCGGAAATTACATTTGCGCGTTTGCGTGTGATGCACACGAATACTGTTATCTTTGCCTTCGGTGGTATGACATTGATGGCGACGGCCTTCTATACCGTTCAAAGAACGAATGGAGTCCGTTTATGGAGTAACGGGATGGCCTGGTTGACGGCGATTCTGTTTACGATTGGGTTGCTTGCCGTTGTTGTGACTATCTCGTTGGGGATGACAACTGGTAAAGAATACCATGAACAAGAATGGCCTCTGGCGATTGCGATTGCATTAGTCTGGACGCTTTATACGTTGAACTTCGTGATGACCATTGCGTCACGTAATAAAGAAACGCATCCAAACGTTTACGTTTCAAACTGGTTCTTCTTGGGGATGATGATTGCGATCACTTACCTTTACGTTGTAAACGGTTTGGCGATTCCGGTTTCTTTGTTCCGTTCTTACTCGCTGTTCTCTGGTGTTCAAGACGCTATGATTCAGTGGTGGTGGGGCCATAACGCGGTTGGTTTCTTCCTGACAGCCGGTTTCTTGGCAATCATGTATTACTTCGTTCCGAAGCAAGCACAACGTCCAATTTACTCTTACCGTTTGTCCGTTATCCACTTTTGGGCGTTGATGTTCGGTTATGTTTGGTTGGGTGCTCACCATCTTCAGTACACAGCGCTACCGGACTGGACCGGTTCCTTGGGTGCGGTTATCTCTTTGGCGATGATCATTCCGTCATGGGGTGGGGCGCTTAACGGGATGTTGACGCTTTCCGGTGCTTGGGACAGACTGCGTACCGACTACATCTTGCGTTTCTTGATCATTGCCTTGGCTTTCTACGCGATGTCCACCTTTGAAGGTCCGGTCATGGCAGCGAAAACTGTCAATGCGCTTTCTCACTATACTGACTGGACCATTGGTCACGTTCACTCTGGTGCACTGGGCTGGGTTGCGATGGTTTCCATCGGTGCCTTGTACCACATGGTGATGAAGCTTTGGAATACGGAAATGTATTCCATGAAGTTGATCAACTTCCACTTCTGGCTTGCCACAATCGGTACTGTGTTCTACATCGTTGCGATGTGGGTATCCGGTATCATGCAGGGTCTTATGTGGCGTGCTTATGATGAGTACGGAACTTTGGCGTACACCTTTGCGGAATCCGTTGCTGCGATGCACCCTTACTATGTAATGCGTGCGGTTGGGGGACTGTTGTTCTTCTCAGGTGCGGTTGTCATGCTTTATAACGTTGTGATGACAATCCGTATGGCGAATGCTAAGCAAACAGCGGCCGCCACAGCGAACGCCTAAAACGTACTAAATCAGTTGCGATGGGCGGAGCCCGTCGCAAGCTTAAGAATGATGAGTTGAGGAGCAATAGACTCATGTCAGATAATCAAAAACCTAAAAATTTTCAAGAGCGTCTAGAGAGAAATATCTTTGGGCTGTTCATCGCGACAGCGTTAGCCGTTTCGATTGCGGGTATCGTTGAAATCGTACCGTTGTTTTATCTAAAGCAAACGGTTGATTACACGGAGCAAACCGATAAATACGGTAACGTTAAAAACGAAAAGTTCCCGGAATTGGTTTGGGAAAGAACCTTTACTCAGGATGAGAACGGTAAGCTTGTTTCCGACAAGGCTTTGTATAAGCAAGACCGTAATGGCCAATGGGTTTTAGCCGATTGGAAAGCCGGTGACGGTGTTCGTCCTTATACTCCGCTGGAATTAGCCGGTCGTGACCTTTACTTGCGTGAAGGTTGTTATATCTGCCACTCGCAAATGATTCGTCCATTCCGTGACGAGCGTGAGCGTTATGGTCACTATTCACTTGCGACCGAATCCATTTACGATCACCCGATGCAATGGGGTTCAAAGCGTACTGGGCCTGATCTAGCGCGTTTGGGTGGTAAATATTCGGATGAATGGCATGTCATGCACTTATTACGTCCTCAGGATTTGGTACCCGAGTCTGTGATGCCGGCTTATCCTTGGTTGGCTGAGAATCCGGTCAGCGAAGACTTCTTCGGCACGAAACGTGATATGTCGAAGCGTCTAGCCGTCATGCGTACTTTGGGTGTGCCTTATACCGACGAAGAAATTGAAAACGCCAATGCGGCCATTGAAGGTTATACCGAAATGGATGCGATGGTAGCGTACCTTCAAGTGTTGGGCACAATGGTTAAATTAGACGATAGCAAGGCGTATCGTGAGTAATCTTGAAGCCTATATGAGTACAGACTGGTCCGCGATGACAACGTCGGATTGGGCCGGTCTCATCATTACGGTCGTCGTCTTTTTCGGAATGCTGATCACCTTTGTGCGGACATTACGTCCCAGCAAGCGTGAGGAGCTGGAAAAAGAGAAGTTCAAGATTTTAGATGAAGATGATTAAGTTATTCTGAGGAGAATAAAATATGGCACATAACAATCCTTGGCCAGATGAAGGAAACACTGGTCACATTTGGGATGAGGATATTCGCGAGTTAGACAATCCGCCGCCACTTTGGTGGATGCTGTCTTTCTATGCCGGTTTCGTCATGATGGTGTTTTACGCTTTG
Organism: Thiomicrospira sp. S5; assembly: GCF_003991075.1. Lineage (NCBI taxonomy): Bacteria > Pseudomonadati > Pseudomonadota > Gammaproteobacteria > Thiotrichales > Piscirickettsiaceae > Thiomicrospira > Thiomicrospira sp. S5. The sequence continues at coordinate 508,629 of NZ_CP014470.1, forward strand.
TATTACCCAACCATTCCATGGGAAAACTCTTGGTTTAAAGGTTATGCCGGATGGACACAGATCGAAGAGTATGATGAAGAGGTTCAGGTTCTTCAGAATTGGCGTAAAAAACGTTTTGCAGAACAGGAAGAGCAGCTTGCCGCTCTACCGGTCAGCGAAATTCTGAAAAACGAAGAGTTGAAAACCTATGCGGTTAAAACCTCTAAGGTGTTGTTCGGTGATTACTGTGCCGCTTGTCACGGTGCCGGTGGTCAAGGTAACCCGGATTTCCCTGTGTTGGCCGATGACGATTGGCTATGGGGTGGTAAGCCCGCTCAAATCGAAGCGTCCATCACCAACGGTCGTATCGGTAACATGCCGGCTCGCGGCATGATGGGGAACTTGACGGACAAAGAAATCGATCAAGTTGCCGATTACGTCATCGCGTTGAGTGAAGGTAAAGGAAATGAACCTGCCTATGCTGCCGGTAAAGCGGTTTATGCAAAAGGGATGTGTTTGGCCTGTCACGGACCGGCTGGTAAGCCTTTGGCTCCAACGGGTGCGACCAACTTTACCGATGGTGTATGGCGTTTTGGTGGTGATAAAGCGGACGTTATCCGAACCATTACTTACGGTGTAAACGTTAAGAAGAACGGTGAGCCGATTAAAGGCACTCGTTTGGCTGTTATGCCTGCGTTTAAAGACCGTTTGCCTGACCCAGAAGTTAACATTAAACGTTTAACTGTCTATGTCTATTCACTGGGTGGTGGTCAATAAGCCGATCGCCGCTTTTTATTCATTGAATGAATTGATTCTGTATCAATTAAGGAGCAGAAAATGAATGAGTTAAATAATGACTGGGTTTTATGGGGTTCCATCGGGGCCGTGGTTTTAACCATTGTTGCGTTGGTAGGTTTCGCGTGGAAAGCTACGCGAGGCATGGAAGGTCTGGAAAAGGATGAAGACGATTCTTGATGAATCCGTTCATTTAACACTGGACACCTTATGAAAAAAGGCCTAATTTTATATTAGGCCTTTTTTCATTTATGCGGTCGTATAAAAAAGATTACTTATTGTCAGAGTGGTTTTTTTATACAATCGTCGCGTTAAATTCAGAAGGAATTGATTATGTCCGAAGAACGCAAAGTCACATACGAAAACAGCAACCAAACAAAATCGCTGTTGGATGAAATGGATACGTCCAATAAAAACCTGCAAAACATTGGGGTGGAGCTCCTAACGGTCCACACGGAAGGGACGGTGCATGCCAAGCGCATGCCGGGTAAATTCCGTACCATTAAATGGGTAGTCGCAGCCATGTGGCTATCGTTCTTCATTGGGCCTTATCTACAGTGGGATGGTCGGCAAGCCATTTTGTTCAATTTAGTGGATCGTCAATTCCACTTCTTTGGCATCACGGTCTTGCCGCAGGATATTTGGGTATTGGCAATGATTTTGTTGTTCTTTGCCTTGTTGTTGGCCGCCACTACTGCTGTGGCCGGGCGTTTGTGGTGTGGTTATGCTTGTTTCCATACCGTGTGGACTGATATTTTCACTTGGGTGGAAGAAAAGTTCGAGGGTTTGCCGAACAAACGAATGAAGCTGGATCAAGAGCCGGTCAGCTTTTCAAAATTACGTAAAAAAGTGCCGAAATGGATTATTTGGGCCATCATTGGTTTTATGACCGGTTTCAGCTTTGTCGCTTACTTTGACCCTGCACTGAGTTTGTGGGCGCGTTTGTTCACGTTTGAGTGGTCCGGCACCGAAGCGACCATTATCCTGGGGTTGGGCGCGGCGACGGTTTTTTTCGCCGGCTTTTTAAGAGAGCAGGTCTGTATCGGTTTCTGCCCTTACGCGCGTATTCAAGGGGCCATGATTGATACCGAAACCGTTGTGCCGACTTATGATGTGGATCGAGGAGAGCCTCGTGGTCGCATGAAACGGGCTAAACCGGGTGAAGAACAGCCAGACCTGGGCGATTGTATTGATTGTAACTTGTGCGTTGCGGTCTGTCCGACTGGCGTGGATATTCGTAAAGGTCAGCAATTCGGTTGTATTACCTGTGGCTTGTGTATCGATGCCTGTGATTCAGTGATGGAAAAAATCAAGAAACCGAAAGGATTGATTCGTTATGCTTCCCTCGCGGAATTTGCCGGCAAGGCTTTTGTTCCGTTGTATAAGCGTCCGCGTGTCATTGTATATTCCAGTATTATGACTTTTGCTGCGGTCGCGATGATTTGGGGGCTTGCGACCATGTCGCCATTGGATGTGAAAGTGTTGCACGAGAGAGCCCCGCTGTTCGTTCAAATGAGTGATCGTACGATTCAGAACAAGTATTACGTCAAGGTCGTGAATAAAGGTAATGCCCGTTTGGATGCCAGCATTGAAGTGACCGGACCGGAAAGTTTGTTCTATATCGGTCCGAAAAGCATTCAGGTGGAACCGGGGAATGTCGGCACAGCGACCTTGTTGGTCCGGGTGCCGAAAAAAGATTTGACGGAAGCGAATACGCCAATCGAGATTCTGGTGACCGATCAGAACAATCCGGCGGTTAGCAGCACTTACAGCAGTATGTTTATCGGGCCGAAAGTTCGTTAAGAGTGTCTCCATAAACACGCATACTGTGGTGAATGAAATTTAGGTATAATGAAGGCCCTTATTTTAAGGGCCTTTTTTTATGGAGGGAAAAAGCCTTGACGGACGCCAAAGACAACAAAGATGTTAAAAAGGATACCCGGGACTGGAGTGTCGCCTGGAAAAACCCATTCGTAATCGGTTGGTTCACGATTTTGATTATCGTGCTGTCGGTGAATTTCTTCATGGTCAGTATGGCGATCGTGACGGCACCGGGCTTGACCGTACCGGATTTCTACGAAAAGGGCAAAAACATGGGCGAAATCATCGCTCGCCGCAAGCATATGGAAGAGCTGGGTTGGCAGTTTGATATCGATTTGCCGATTTTGAAAGAAGGTCAGGACCAGGAAGTGGCGGTGACCGTTCTGGACAAAGACAATAACGCCTTCGATGTCGATACTGCGGTTTTGTACTATTACCGACCTTCCAATAAAAAATACGATGGGCAGCTTGAATTGAACTCGTCCGGGAAGACGGGGGAATATAAAGGGGTGATTAATTTACCTTTAAAAGGCAAATACGATTTGGTGATGGAGATTACCAAAGGGGACGAAGTGTTTAACCTTGGCCGTTCCATTATGGTTCAGGATGCGCCCTAAGAGGTATTTTCATGACACAAACGTGCTATCACTGCGGTCAAGGGATTGAGCAGGGAGCCTTGGTGCTTAAACCCATTAAAGGGGTTGAGCGAGAATTCTGTTGTCACGGCTGTGCCGGTGTCTGTGACGCAATTTATGAAGCCGGTTTAGACAGCTTCTACCGCCGTACGCCCGAAGGCGAGTTGCTGTCGCCGCCTCCGCCTCCGAATAAAGATACGGAGTTTTTCGATTACGACGAAGTTCAGTCGCAATTCGTTTCCGACCTTTCTCAACGTCGCGAAATCACTCTGATTTCCGAAGCGATTCATTGTGCCGCTTGTATCTGGCTGATTGAGCATACATTGGCCAAACTGGATGGCATTCAGATGGCCAAGGTCAATTTCACCAATAAACAAATTAAACTGCGTTGGGATAACGACGTCATCAAGTTGTCCGAAATCATTCAGGAATTGAATCGCGTCGGCTATGATGCGGCGCCTTATGATGCTTCCAACAGTGAAGAAGCTTTCCGTAAAGCGAATCGAGATTTGTTGTATCGACTTGGTTTTGCCGGTTTTGCCATGATGAACGTCATGTGGTTCTCGGTGGCCCTGTATGCCGGAGCGGACCAGGATTCCGAATTCCGGCATTACTTCCATTGGGTCGAATTTATCATCGCCACGATTACCTTGGCCTATTCCGGGAAGCCATTTTTATCAGGTGCCTGGACATCGTTGAAGTCTCGAACGGTCGGGATGGATGTCTCCATCTCATTGGGCATTCTGACCACCTACCTCTATTCCTTTTGGGTAACGATTGACCCGCAGCATTCGGGTAACGTCTATTACGACACCATGATCGACTTCATGTTTTTGCTGCTGATTGGCCGCTATCTGGAAGCCATTTCCAAAAATAAAGCCATCGATTCCACGCGCCGTTTGATGGATCTTCAGCCGAAGGTGGCGAGAATGAAAACCGAATCCGGCGTGGATGTGGTGCCGGTTCGAAAACTGAAAGCCGGCGACGTGGTGCTGGTCAAACCCGGTGATCAAATTCCGGTCGATGGCACCGTCGTGGAGGGCGTTGGCAATGTCAATGAATCCATGTTGAGCGGAGAGTCACGTGAAATTCTGAAACAGAACGGTGCCTCGGTCTCGGCCGGCACCTTGAACCTGGATGGTGCTTTGTCGATACGGGTGCAATCGATTCTGCAAGATACGATGCTTGGGCGGATCGTACACATGGTCGAAGATGCACAAGGCTCAAAAGCACCCATCCAGTGCACCGCCGAACGGATCATGCCTTGGTTCGTCTCGGTTGTCATTGCGCTGGCGACGTTGAGTTTTGTGTTCTGGATTCTCAATGCGGATTTCGAAACAGCTATGATCGCGGCCACTTCGGTGCTGATCATCACCTGTCCGTGTGCGTTTGGCTTGGCGACGCCGATGGCGACGGCGGTGGCTTCCGGCGTTTCGGCTCAAAACGGTATTCTGATTAAGAACGGAGCGGTGCTGGAAATTTTGAACGATATTCAGCATTTCGTGTTTGATAAGACCGGCACCTTGACCAAAGGCCAGATGCGGTTAGTGGATTCCCGTTTTGGAAAAAACGTTGCGGAAAATGATCTTTGGCGAGACTTGGTACGGATTGAATTCCACTCCGAGCATTCTTTGGGGCGCGCCATTGTCGACACCTTGCAGGAGCGTCATCCGGAATTCAAAAATATGGATATGAGCGTGGATTTTTTCCAGGCCCATCCCGGCAAAGGAGTGGAGGCGGCGGTGACGGGGCGTCACTATCACATCGGAACCGGCCCTTGGTTGGAAGCCAGCGGTGTTTCGCTTCCGAGTGATTTTGTGCGGCTGGAGGCCGAGAAAGCTCAGCAGGCACAAACCAGCGTGTGGGTGGCTCAGGATCAACAAGTCGTGGCCATTTTGTTCCTGGAAGATGAGCTACGCGAGGATGCCATCGAGATGATCGCTCGTTTAAAAGCTCGTGGCAAGCGAGTGACGTTGTTGAGTGGCGACCGTCAGGCTGTGGCCGAAACCGTTGCAGAAAAATTGGGCGGTATGTCGGTGCATGCCGAGGTGTTGCCGGAACAAAAACACGAAGCGATTCAAGCCTATCAAAAAGATGGTGAATTGGTGGCGATGGTCGGTGACGGCATTAACGATGCGCCGGCGATGGCTCGTGCTAATGTCAGTATTGCCCTCGGTTCGGGAACGGATGTGTCGATGGATTGCGCCGACATTGTTTTGCTTAACAACGAACTCTTGTCCGTCGATACGGCCGTGGATTTGTCTCAGCGTACCTTGAAGACCATCAAACAGAACATTGCCAGCTCGATTCTTTATAATATTACCTTGGTGCCGTTGGCGATGGCCGCGTTACTGACGCCACTGATCGCCGCCATCACCATGCCGTTGAGCAGCCTGGTGGTCATTGGGAACGCGGCGCGCATTCGCAGCTTCTACAGTAAAAAAGCCGTGGCCAAGCGCAAACGACAAAGCTTGGCTGGTAAAGCCTGAGCAAGGAGAGGAAATGGACGTTGTATTTGGTTTAATCCCGATGATGCTGTTATTCGGCTTTTTGGTCGTGGTGGTGTTTATCTGGATGGCGAAATCGGGGCAGTTCGATGACTTGGATGGCGCGGCCAACAGTATCTTTATGGATGACGAATTTGACGAAGAGCTAAAGAAAAAGGAATCTAACGAGCCCGGAGCCGTTGAGAACAAGCAAGAGGGTACCGCTGACGGTGAATCTATGACCTCTCAGGTTGTCGACAAGACGCTTTCTCGGCAAGATGGCGAGGCAGGCACGCTAACCTCTAGTGACGACGCAAATACCCGAAAATGACCAGGCCTGGTCATTTTAACTTTATTCAAAACATTTAACTCAGTGCGAGAGGCTTGCAACTAAAGAGCAATGCCGTGTTGATTGAAAATCTGTTCGATGGCGGAGGATGATCTTCCAGCATGGAAGAGATAGCTTCGGAAGTCGTTCAGAGCTTCATCGGCGGTTTGCACGCTCTCATAAAAATTATCGCCCGGCTTGAGCATGATATAGCTTTCGGTGTTCGGATCACGGGCCAGCTTAATGTCCGACCCGTATTCTTGTTGAAGTTGTTTGGTGGCCTGTATTAAGCTGGCAAAATCTTCTGATTTATTGGCGAGTTGCTGTTCAATACTGGACCCCAACACGAAAAGTGAATCCCAGCTCGCCGATTGTGGAGCTTTCCAGCGGTTTGCTTCGGTGATCGGGGTTGCCTCCAATTCTTGCAGGCCGGTCTTACTGATTTTGTCCGGGTTATTGGCTAACCAGTCGTTGAGGTCATCCGTGCTGAGTTGTGAATGGTTCGAAAAACGGCCGGGAAGGCTCGTATCGTAATCGTGGCCGGAAACGGCGATTTTCAGACCGCCGATATTTCGATACTGGATGGTTTCGCCGGGTGACATATCGGTACTCTCTGCGGGCAGAACTTGCCGGTTTGCCGGATGATTTTCCGTCGCCGATGCCAATTTTTGTCCCATGGCGGAAAGAGTGACCGTTTCCTGGTTGGGTGGCGGCTTGATGGCGGCTGGCTGTGAACTTCCCTGTCCAGCCGGGCGTTGCTGTGGCAGTATCAAGGCATAGTCGGTGTTTGTGATCGACGTCATGGCGATTCTCCAATGATTCGGACTCTGAATTTAAAGCACATTTCACGCCAGGCTATGGTGTTCAGGGGGTTAGATGTGAACATAAAAAAAGGCCGTTAAAAACGGCCTTTTGATGGGGTCTGTTCAGAAGCGGTTAAACATCCAGATAGTCCAAGATCCCTTCAGCGGCTTTTCGGCCTTCGGCGATGGCATGGACCACCAGGCTGGAACCGCGTACCATATCCCCACCAGCGAACACTTTTTCATTCGATGTCTGGAAAGGGAACTCGGCTTCTTCTTGAGCCACGACGGTTTGCCAGTCGGTCAAGCCGATGTTGTGGTCTTTGAACCATTCCGGCGGGTTCGGCTGGAAGCCAAAGGCGACAATGACCGCATCACAGTCGATAACGTATTCAGAGCCTTCTACCATTTCCGCACGTCGACGACCGTTTTCATCCGGTTCACCCATGCGCGTTTCAATCACTTTCAATCCCGTCACCTGACCGTTTTCGGCGATAACCTCCACTGGCGCCAGGTTGAACTTGAACTGGACGCCTTCTTCTTTGGCGTTTTTCACTTCGGCGCGTGAACCCGGCATGTTGGCTTCATCACGGCGATAGACACAGAAGACTTCATCTGCACCTTGACGAACCGAAGTACGGGTACAGTCCATGGTGGTGTCACCACCGCCCAGTACGACAACACGCTTGCCTTTCATGGAAACAAATGGCTCCGGTGACTGTTTCAGTCCCAGTTCGTGTTTGACATTGCCGATCAGGAAGTCCAGCGCTTTATAAACTTGCGGTAGGTCTTCGCCTGGGAAGCGCCCGGCCATTGGTTTATAAGTCCCCATTCCCAAGAAGACAGCATCATAATCGTTTAGAAGCTGTTCGAAGGTGATGTCTTTACCGATTTCCGTATTGCAATGGAACTCCACGCCCATGCCTTCCAGGATGCTGCGGCGTTTCAGAACAATGTCTTTGTCGAGTTTGAATTGCGGAATCCCGAACGTCAGAAGGCCACCGATTTCCTGTTCTTTCTCAAACACCACCGGTTTAACGCCGTTGCGAATCAAAATGTCAGCACACCCTAGGCCAGCCGGTCCGGAGCCGACAATCGCCACTTTCTTATCCGTCATAGTGACGTTTTCCAGAGTCGGTGTCCAACCCATGTCGGTCGCGGTGTCGGTGATGTATTTTTCAACCGCGCCGATGGTGACTGCGCCGAAATTAGTGTCTTCCAGGGTACAAGCTTCTTCGCACAGACGGTCCTGCGGACAGATGCGGCCGCACATTTCCGGCAAAGAATTGGTCTGGTGCGACAGTTCGGCCGCTTCAATGATGTTACCTTCCGAAACCAGTTTCAACCAGTTCGGAATGTAGTTATGCACCGGGCAAGCCCATTCGCAATAAGGGTTACCGCAGTGCAGGCAACGATCAGCCTGAGCTTGGGCGTGAGCAGGGGTAAACTCCGTGTAGATTTCTTCGAAGTTCTGTTTACGCTCCATCGCCTCTTTTTTGGACGGAAGCTGTCGATCAAGTTCTAAAAATTGTCTTACATTTCCCATGATTCGCTCCCTTACTCTCCATCACCACAGTTGGCGAATAAATCCAATAGTTTGTCCACACCAATCGCTCTGGATTTGACTAACCAGAAGTTATGCAGATAGCGGCTGAAGTCACTCAATACTTCTTGGCCGAACTCGCTGCCGGTTTTTTCGACGTACTCGGTCAAAAGGTCGCGCAGATAAATGCGATACGCTTCGGTGGATTCGGTGTCGATACGAATTGCTTCAACCATTTCGGTGTTCAGACGATCCGGTAGCGTTCGATCCAGATCGAGGATGAAGGCCATGCCGCCGGACATGCCGGCCCCGAAGTTGACACCGACCGAGCCCAAGCTGACGACGGTTCCACCGGTCATGTATTCACAGCCATGATCCCCCAATCCTTCGACAACGGCGACGGCGCCGGAGTTACGGACGGCAAAACGCTCACCGCCGGTACCGTTAGCGAACAGCTTACCGCCAGTGGCACCATACAGACAGGTGTTGCCGACAATCGGCGTCATATGTGGGTCAAAGGCACGATTTTCCGGTGGGTGAATGACGATTTCACCGCCGGCCATGCCTTTACCGACGTAGTCGTTGGCATCGCCTTCCAAGTGCAGGTTTAAACCATCGACGTTGAAAACCCCGAAGGATTGCCCGGCAATGCCGTTCAATTTCAAGGTAATCGGTTGATCTTTCATACCGTGGTTGCCGTATCGTTGGGCAATTTCACCGGCAACGCGTGCGCCGATGGAACGGGCGGTGTTCACTAGATGGAACTGGAATTCGCCACCGGACTTACTTTCAATCGCCGGCAAGACTTCCTTGACGATCTCTTCGGCAATATGGCCGTCATCCCACGGGTTGTTGCGATCGACTTGTACCGTTTGCGGCTTGCTCGCATCGACACCGCCGTCGGAAATGATGGCGGTCAAGTCAATGTTACGCTGCTTGTCGGTCAGCGGTTGTTCGATTTTCTTCAACAGGTCGACGCGGCCGACCAAGTCTTCCAAGCGCGCCACACCCAATTTAGCCAACCATTCGCGGGTTTCTTCCGCCACGAAGCGGAAGTAGTTGATGACCATTTCCGGCAAGCCGATGAAGTGCTCTTTACGCAAGCGCTCGTCTTGTGTTGCAACGCCCACTGCACAAGTGTTCAAGTGGCAGATACGCAGGTACTTACAGCCCAGCGCGATCATTGGCGCGGTCCCGAAGCCGAACGATTCTGCCCCGAGGATGGCGGCTTTCACAACGTCCAGGCCGGTTTTCAGACCGCCGTCGGCTTGTAGAATGACTTGTCCACGCAAATCGTTGGCTCTCAGCACCTGATGCGCTTCCACCAAGCCCATTTCGAATGGATTACCGGCGTATTTCACCGAGGTAATCGGGCTGGCGCCGGTCCCACCGTCGTAACCGGAAATAGTAATCAAATCGGCATAGGCTTTGGCAACACCGGCTGCAATGGTCCCGACGCCTGGTTCGGCCACCAGTTTGACCGATACCAGAGCGTTTGGATTAACTTGCTTCAAGTCGAAAATCAGTTGCGCCAAATCTTCAATCGAATAAATATCGTGATGCGGTGGCGGTGAAATCAAGGTCACGCCTTCTACCGAGTGACGCAGGCGAGCGATGGTAGCATCCACTTTGTGGCCCGGTAGCTGACCGCCTTCACCCGGTTTCGCACCTTGGGCGACTTTGATTTGCAGGACTTCGGCATTGCGCAAGTAGTGCGCGGTGACACCGAAACGCCCGGAGGCAATCTGTTTGATTTTCGACATTTTTTCGGTGCCGTAGCGTGCCGGATCTTCGGCGCCTTCACCGGAGTTGGAGCGCGCGCCGATGCGGTTCATGGCAATGGCCAGCGCTTCGTGGGCTTCAGGAGACAGGGCGCCAAGGGAAATACCGGCCGAGTCGAAGCGTTTGAAAATCGATTCGATCGGCTCAACTTCGTTGATGTCGATGGATGGTAAATTGTCCTTGAAGGTAATCAGGTCACGAACTGTCATCGCCGGGCGTTCATTGACCAGCTTGGCAAATTTGTTGTAAGCCACTTGGTCGCCTTTCTGGACGGCATCACGCAGGTAGTTGACCACATCCGGGTTATAGGCGTGGTATTCGCCACCGTGCACGTATTTCAACAAGCCGCCGGCTTGCAAATATTTGCGTGGGTTAAAGGCGTTTTTCGCGGTTTTGATCAGGTCGGCTTCCAAATTGTCGAAGCGTGTCCCTTCAATGCGAGTCGGAGTGCCTTTAAAACACAAGTCGACAATCTCTTTACTCAACCCGACGGCTTCAAACAATTGTGAACCACGGTAAGACGTGATGGTGGAAATCCCCATCTTGGACAGAATCTTATAGAGACCTTTATTAACCCCTTTACGGTAGTTTTTGATGTAAGCGTCAATGCCGACTTTTTCGTCCAGTTCTTTACTGCGAATCATGTCCTGAATGGTTTCATACGCCAGGTAAGGGTAAACGGCTGTGGCACCGTAACCGAACAAGACCGCGAAGTGATGTGGGTCACGCGCGGCGCCGGTTTCGACAATGATATTGGCTTCTGGGCGCAAACCTTCGGTAATCAAACGGTGGTGGACGGCACCGGTCGCCATGGCCGATGGAATGGTGATCAAACCTTTCTCAATATCCAGGTCGCTCAAAATTAGCAGGGCGGTGCCGTTTTTAACGGCCTCGACCGCTTCGTCGCACATGTCGACGATGGCTTGCTTCAGGCCTTTTTCTTCTGGATTGTAGTGCAGTGAAACACGTTGGTTACGATAATTTTCGTCCACCAGCCCGATCAACTGTTTCATCATGGATGGCGATAGAATCGGAGATTGTGATTCCAAGCGGCGTGCGTGTTCTTCGCCTTCGTCGAACATGTTCAACTCGCGGCCGAAACAGGTGTTCAGAGACATGACGATGTTTTCACGCAACGGATCGATTGGCGGGTTGGTGACCTGTGCGAACATTTGACGGAAGTAGTCGAATACCGAACGCTCTTTGCTTGAAAACACCGGTAGCGGCGCATCGTCGCCCATGGAGCCGATGGCTTCCTGACTGGATTCGGCCAGGACGCGGATGACTTGGTCGCGTTCTTCAAAGGAGATTTGATAGTACTTCTGATAAACGTCGGCGGTGTCGTTATCCCAGTCGGAGATGTGCGCTTCAGCATCCAAACGTTCTTCCAGGCGCATGTACCCTTTGTCCATCCATTCACGGTATGGCTTGGCGTTTTTCAAGCCGTTGTCGATGTCTTCCGGTTTCAGAAGGCGGCCGGCTTCCATATCCACGGCAATCACTTGCCCCGGCTTCAGGCGACCTTTTTCGACGACGTCTTCGGCCGGGTAGTTGTACACCCCGATTTCGGAGGCAAAGGTGATGTGGCGGTCTTTTGTCACGACATAACGCGTTGGGCGCAAGCCGTTACGGTCCACGCCGCAGATGGCGTATTTACCGGTGTTGATAACCATACCGGCCGGACCGTCCCACGGTTCCATATGCATGGAGTTGTATTCCAGGAACGCTTTCAGGTCCGGGTCCATGTGCGGCATGTTCTGCCAAGCCGGTGGAATCAACAAGCGCAGAGCCTGGAATACCGGCATGTCGCCCATCATCAGGACTTCCAGCATGTTATCCAAGGAGTTGGAATCGGATCCTTCCTGAGCGACTAATGGCTTCAGGCTGGCCAGGTCTGGGATTAATGGGGTTTCGAACTTGCTTTGACGTGCCAGTGCCCAGTTACGGTTCCCTTTGATGGTGTTCAATTCACCATTGTGTGCCAGGAAGCGGAAAGGCTGCGCCAGACGCCATTGTGGCAACGTATTGGTGGAGAAACGTTGGTGATAGGAAATCAACGAGGATTCAAAACGATCCTGTTTCAAATCCAGGTAAAATTCCGGCAGCTCTCTCGGCATGACCAGGCCTTTATAGGACATCAGCTGGCTGTGCAAAGAGGCAATGTAGAAGGTCGGGTCGTTCGGTTCGATGGCCATTTCGGTTTTACGACGGGCGACAAACAGCAGACGGTTGAAGTCGGCATCGCTCATGTCGGCCGGGGCGTTGATGAAGATCTGCTCGATCAACGGTTCCATACTGGCGGCTTGTTCCCCCAGTACATCAGATGCGACCGGTACCTTACGCCAACCACAAACTTCAAGCCCTTTGTTGGCCAGCAGGTCTTCCAAAGTCTTTTTCGCCAAGGCCGCCTTGTCGGTATCCTGATTCAGGAAAATCATCCCGCACGCATAGTTCTCAGACAGCGTCATCCCCAACGTCTTGGCTTCTTCACGCAGGAAGGAATCCGGTTTTTTGATCAATAGACCACAGCCATCTCCCGTACAGCAATCCGCAGCGACGCCACCGCGGTGTGTCATGTTGGCTAAGGACTCGATGGCGGTTTGAACGGCCCAGTGACTTGGTTTGTCGTCCATCTGGGCAATCATTCCAAACCCGCAGTTCTCTCGTTCAAATTCGGGTGAATAGAGTCCTTGTAAGCTGTTGAGTGAATTCATAATTCAGTTTTCCTGTCTGTAAACATTTATAACGTATTGTTATAAAAGCACTTTTTGGGGGTACTTTTGGGTATCTGAGTGCGAAAAATTTAAAATGGTGCGAAATTATACTTTTTTAGCGGCTTGAACGCAATGTCTCGGACCGGCTTTCCCGGAGAAATGTTGTGGGCCGACAAAAGGATGAGGCGGGTGAGTCGAACGGCTTTGTCAGGAGCGAAAACGGCCAGACCTGGCCGTTTTCATCAGGCTTATCATCCCTTGTCGATCAAGGATGTTCCCGTCATTTCCTCTGGTTTTTCCAGCCCCATCATGTCAAACAGGGTTGGGATGACGTCGCACAGGGCGCCGCCGGTTTTCAGTGGGTAGTCTTTATCCCCGACATAAACCAGTGGCACCGGGAAAGTCGTGTGTGACGTCACCGGTTTGCCGGTTTCTTCGTTGAACAACATTTCCATATTGCCATGGTCGGCCGTGACAATGGCTTCGCCACCGGCTTCCTTGAGGGTGGCGAGAATTTCGCCCAGCGCTTCGTCAACCGCTTCGGCGGCTTTCACGCAGGCGTCGAAGTTACCAGTATGCCCGACCATGTCCGGATTGGCAATGTTGCAAATGAACGTGTCGTATTGACCGCTTTTGATGGCTTCGATCAATTTGGCTTTCACTTCCGGCAAACTCATTTCCGGTTGCAGGTCGTAAGTGGCGACTTTCGGCGAGTTGATCAGAATGCGGTCTTCGCCGTCGTTCGGCTCTTCCACGCCGCCGTTGAAGAAGAAGGTGACGTGGGCGTATTTTTCGGTTTCGGCAATGCGTAGCTGCTTTAAGCCTTGCTTGGCGACGTATTCCCCGAAAGTGTTACGCAGCTTGGTCGGGCGGTAGGCAATCAAAGCGCCGAATTTCTCAAAATTCTTTTTGTATTCGGTCAAGGTGACGAACGCGGACAGGACCGGTGTATTGCAACGGTGGAAATCTTCGAAGTCGTCGAAGATGAACGCTTTGGTCAGCTGACGGGCGCGGTCCGAACGGAAGTTCATGAAAATAATCGAGTCGCCGTCTTTGACGCGGACGCGTTTACCGTCTTCTTTTCGTGGAATGGCGGTGGCCAGAATGAATTCATCTGTTTCGCCACGAGCGTAGGCCATTTCCACCGCTTCTTTGGCAGTTTTGGCTTCGTGTTCGCTGATGCCGCAGGCGACGACGTCGTAGGTTTGTTTGACGCGATCCCAACGGTTGTCGCGGTCCAGCGCGTAGTAGCGACCGGTTACCGAGGCGATTTGGCCGCCGCCCAACTCCTGCATGAAGTCTTCCAGTTCTTCAATGTACTGGATGGCGCTTTTCGGGGCGGTGTCGCGGCCGTCGGTGAAGACGTGCACATAAATGTCCGCGCCACGCTCATGAGCCATCTGCACGCTGGCTTTGATGTGATTGATGTGCGAATGCACGCCGCCGTCCGACAAGAGGCCAAGGATGTGAACCTTGCGCTTGCGGTCAATGGCGGAATCGATGGCTTTCAATAAAGCGTTGTTTTGGAAGAAACGACCGTCATCGATGTCTTTCTGGATGCGGGTCAGCTCCTGATACACCACGCGCCCGGCGCCAAGGTTCATGTGGCCGACTTCCGAGTTCCCCATTTGCCCTTCCGGCAGGCCGACCGCCAGGCCGGAGGTGTTGATCAGGGTGTGGTGGTATTGTTTGAGCAGGTTATCCCAGTTCGGGGTGCTGGCTTGTGCAATGGCGTTGTGCTGCGTCGCTTCACGATGACCCCAGCCATCCAAGATGATCAATCCCGTTGGTCTGTGTTCGATTTGCACTTTGTCTGTCATGGTGTTTCCTTTTGAGAAGAATATTTGCGGTTCGGGTAGGTTGGCCGCAAAAGCAAATAAAATTTTAAAATGTCATTTATTGTAACCAGTTTCACTGTTAAAATCATTAGCTTTGAATTTTGGCTGATGTTATTTAAGGGAATATGAATGTTTATTGAATTTGTGCAAGAGCAAATTTTTCTGTTCATCGCATTGGGCGTGATTGTCGCCATGTTGTTCTACAGTTATTTCGGTGACAAGGTGTCGGGTTATAAGAGTGTGAATGCCGACGAAGCGGTTCGTTTGTATAACTCGGGTGCTTGGGTGTTGGATGTGCGCAGTGATGCGGAGTTCAAGACCGGTTACATCGGCGAAGCGGAAAATATTCCCTCCACGGAAGTGACGAAAAAAATGGATGCGGTTTTGCCGCATAAGGACGAACCGGTGCTGGTGTACTGCCAATCCGGTATGCGTTCGGCTTCCGTGGCCAAGCAATTGGTGAAACAAGGTTTTAAAGAAGTGAATAACCTGAGCGGTGGGATTTTGTCCTGGAAAAACGCCGGGTTGCCTTTGAATAAGCCGGTTTCTAAAAAAAAACTAAAAAGAGAAAAAAAGTGAGTTCGAAAATGCCGGAAGTCGTCGTTTACGCAACCCAAACCTGCCCGTTCTGCACCATGGCGAGAAATCTCCTGGAAGGTAAAGGGGTGGAATATCAATTGATCGATGTCGGTAACGACCGTGCCATGTGGGCCGAGTTGCAAGCCAAGACCGGTCGTAACACTGTGCCTCAGGTGTTTGTTGGCGAACATCACGTCGGCGGCTTTGACGATTTGTCGGCGGCAGACAATTCCGGAGAGCTGGATAAGCTTTTGGCCGGATAATCCAGAATTCAGATTAATCTTGTTAAGGAAAGAACATGGCAGAACAACAGGAAAAACAGTTTTCCATCCAAAAAATTTACACGCGTAACATTTCATTTGAATCACCGAATGCACCGGAGATTTTCACGCAAGAGTTTCAGCCACAGTTGGATGTGGATTTGAATGTCGAGACCTCCTCACTGGAAGACGGCGTGTATCATGCCGTGGTGCGTGTCACGGCGACCACGAAAGTGGACGACAAAACCGCATTTTTGTGTGAAGTCGAGCAGGCCGGTATTTTCAGCATTGTCGGTTTTGATGAAGGCGAGTTGAATTATTTGCTGGGAACGCAATGCCCGAATACGTTGTTCCCTTATGCGCGTGAAGCGATTTCCGAAATGGTCACGCGCGGCGGTTTCCCGCAGTTGTTGTTGGAACCGGTGAACTTCGATGCGATGTACGCCAGCCACTTGCAGCAGCAAGAGACGCAGCAGTAAAGTTTCTATTTCTGATTTGAAGGTCTCATGACGTCGAACGCTTCTCAACAACGTATTGCGGTGCTCGGAGCTGGCGCCTGGGGTTCGGCCTTGGCCATTCATTTGGCTAAGAATG
Source organism: Thiomicrospira sp. S5 (assembly GCF_003991075.1). Lineage (NCBI taxonomy): Bacteria > Pseudomonadati > Pseudomonadota > Gammaproteobacteria > Thiotrichales > Piscirickettsiaceae > Thiomicrospira > Thiomicrospira sp. S5. Next base: position 524,786 of record NZ_CP014470.1, read on the forward strand.
GACACGATATTCAGCTTTGGGAACACGACCCAAAACGCGCAGGCTTGTTGCAAAAACACCGCGAAAACGAGCGTTATCTTAAAGGAATCGCGTTTCCGGAGCGTTTGACTGTGACCAGTGATTTGGCCGAAGCCTTGCATTCGGTGGATGCGGTTCTGCTGGTGGTGCCGAGTCATGTGTTTCGCGAAGTGCTGCATCACGTCGCCGAAGTACGTGATTTGAATCAAGCGCCAGTGCATTTCGCTTGGGCGACCAAAGGCTTTGAGCCGGGCAGCAGTTTGATGTTGCACCAGATCGTCGAGCAGGAATTGCACAACCGTTTCCCGGTGGCGGTTCTGTCCGGTCCGACGTTTGCCGATGAGGTGGCGCGCGGTTTACCGACGGCGATGGTCAGTGCCTCGGCCGACACCTCCGAAGCGCAGTTCTGGGCGGATGCCTTTCATTGTGATACGTTTCGTATGTACACCCAGTCCGATATTGTCGGAGTGGAAGTGGGGGGCGCCTATAAAAATATTATGGCGATTGCCACCGGGTTGTCGGATGGGCTTCAGCTGGGGGCCAATGCGCGTGCCGCGCTCATTGGACGCGGCATGAAGGAGATGATGCGTTTCGGCGCGGCCTTGGGCGCGAAGCCGGAAACCTTGATGGGGTTGTCAGGCCTGGGCGATTTGGTCTTAACCTGTACCGATAATTTATCCCGTAACCGCCGTTTCGGGTTGCGCATGGCGCAGTCGGGCTTGTCGTCGGACGCCGTGATTGACGAAATCGGTCAGGTTGTGGAGGGCGTCAAAGCCGCCAAAGCGGTGAAGCGAATTGCGGAACAGCACGGGTTGGATTTGCCGATTATGGAACAGGTCTATCGCATTATCACCGGCGAAAAAACCGCACAAGAAGCGGTGAGTGCGTTGATGCACCGTGACGGGCGTTCCGAAACCGAGCATTTTTAAGCCGGTTTGTAATTTGGCATCGGCACCAAAACCACCAGGCCTGGTGGTTTTTTCGGTTCAGTGGCTGGGTAAATCCATATCAAAATCAAGCTGGCGCCAGGCCTCATAAGCCATGACGGAAACCGCATTGGCCAGATTTAAACTGCGGCCGCCCGGCACCATTGGGATGGTGAGACGCTGTTCAGCGGGCAGGCTTTCCAATACGTCGGCAGGCAAGCCACGACTTTCCGGACCGAATAAAAAGGCATCGCCGTTTTCAAAGTTCGGTTCGGTATAATAACGGTCGGTTTTGGTCGTCAGCGCGAACACCCGATTCGGTTGTAAGTTTGCGAGGCAGGCGTCGAGCGAAGCGTGTTCATGCAGGTTGGCCAGTTCGGCATAATCCAAACCGGCGCGGCGGACTTTCTTTTCGCTGAGGTCGAAGGCATAGGGTTGAATCAAATGCAGGTGCGCGCCCATATTGGCGCTGAGTCGAATCAGCGCGCCGGTGTTTTGAGGAATTTCCGGTTCATAGAGAATAATGTGAATCATAATTTAATGTAATGGTGAAAAACTTGGTTGATTTGTCGGTTGATTTAAAAGGTATTCGGTTTGCAAACCCGGTGGCGATGGCTTCCGGTAATGCCGGTTACGGTTTCGAGTACCAAGCGGTGTCCGGTTTTTCCAATCGGGATGTGGGGGCCGTCTTTCTCAAAGGCACCACCTTGGAGCCGAAGCTCGGCAACAAACCGGAGCGCGTCATGGAATCGCCTTGCGGGTTGCTGAATTCCATCGGTTTGCAAAACCCGGGCGCGCATGCCGTGATTGCAGATTATCTACCAAAGCTCGATTTAAGCCAAACACAATTTATCATTAATGTCTCCGGCTCTTCGGTGGAAGAGTATGCGGAAGTGGTGCGTTTGTTTGATCAAACCGACTTGCCGGCCATTGAGGTGAATATTTCGTGCCCGAATGTGAAAAAAGGCGGTGCGGCCTTCGGGAATGATCCGGAGATGGCCGCGCGTGTGGTTGAGGCGTGTCGGGCCAGTACAAGCAAGCCGTTGATTGTGAAGTTGTCGCCGAACCAGACCGATATTGCCGAAGGTGCGCGCCGGGTGATTGATGCCGGTGCGGATATCTTGTCGGCGATTAATACGATGATGGGGATGCAAATCGATATTGATTCCGCCACGCCGACATTGGGTAATAACCAAGGCGGGCTTTCCGGCCCGGCGATTAAGCCGATTGCCTTATTAAAAGTGCATCAGGTCTATCAAGTGGCCAAGCAATATGACGTGCCGATTATCGGTTTGGGCGGGATCGCCTCGGCGGAAGACGCGATTGAATTCATTCTGGCGGGAGCGTCGATGGTGGCCATCGGCACCGCCATCGCCAAAGATCCGTTGCTGGTGAAAAAAGTGTCGAAAGGCGTGGAGCGATATATGAGGCGTCACGGCTATGCCTCGGTTAACGAGATGACGGGCCGCTTGACGCTGAACACCGATACCGTTTTGTGCGGGTAAAACACAACCGAATATAGAAAGAATAAACAGTGATTTTGAATAGAAAGATTGAGATGAAAACAGTAGAAGAACAATTAGCGATTATCAAACGGGGCGCCGAAGAGATTCTGGTCGAGAAAGAATTGGTGGAAAAGTTGGAGTCGGGCAAGCCGTTGAAGGTGAAAGCCGGTTTCGACCCGACGGCGCCGGATTTGCACTTAGGGCACACGGTCTTGATTAACAAGCTGAAGCAGTTTCAGGATTTAGGGCATGAAATTTTGTTCCTGATCGGTGATTTCACCGCCATGATTGGTGACCCGACCGGCAAAAGCGCGACACGCCCGCCGTTGTCGGAAGAGGATGTGCTGCGCAATGCCGAAACCTATAAAGAGCAGGTGTTCAAGATTTTGGATCCGGCCAAAACCCAAGTCGTATTCAATTCCGAGTGGATGTCCAAGTTGACGGCGGCGGATATGATTAAGTTGGCCGGCACCACGACGGTGGCACGAATGTTAGAGCGTAACGACTTTGGTGATCGTTATGCGTCCAATACGCCGATTGCGATTCACGAATTCCTGTATCCGTTGGTGCAGGGGTATGACTCCGTTGCGATGGATGCGGACATCGAGCTGGGTGGAACCGACCAGAAGTTCAATTTGTTGATGGGGCGTACCCTGCAACAGCATTACGGTAAAAGTGCTCAGTGTACGTTGACGATGCCGATTTTGGAGGGCTTGGACGGCGTGCAAAAAATGTCCAAGTCCTTGGGGAACTATATTGGTATCAAAGATGCCCCGAATGATATGTTCGGGAAAGTGATGTCGATTTCCGATGAATTGATGTGGCGTTATTTTGAACTTTTGTCGTTTGAGACCTTGGAAACCATTGCCGGTTATCAGCAGGCGGTGAAAGACGGCGAAAATCCGCGCAACATTAAAATCAAGTTGGCGTTGGAGTTGATTGAGCGTTTCCATGATAAAGAAAGTGCCGAAGCGGCGTTGAAAGATTTCGAAACCCGTTTCTCCAAAAACGCCATTCCGGATGATATGCCGGAATTCACGTTTCACGACGTTATGCCGTTGGCGAATGTATTGAAAGAGGCCGGTTTGGTCGCTTCAACTTCCGACGGACATCGTATGGTGAAACAAGGGGCGGTCAAGTTGAATGGCGAAAAAGTGTCCGATAGCCGGGCGCCGGTTGAAAATTGCGAAGGCCAAGTCTATCAAGTGGGTAAACGAAAATTTGCCCGAATCACCGTTCAGGCTTAAGCGAAAACCGCTGTCTTAAAAACCGCCAGGCCTGGCGGTTTTTTTATTTTAAAGAGGTCGAAAACGACAAGTACTTTGATATTAAACGGGAAATCGAATAATTGTTAAAAATGGCCTGAAATTTTTTTCAAAAAAGATGCAAAAAGCTATTGCAAAAAACTGGAGAGGCTATAGAATACGCATCTCTTTCACGGAGACGCCAAAAACAACACTGCAAACGGAGTTGAATAAAGCGGGAACGGGGAAGAAAAAAAAGCGTAAAAAAAGCTTGACGGAAACAAAATCAAGCGCCTATAATACGCGGCTTACCGAGACAGGGTGCAGCGCACTGGGTTGAGGAAAAGCAAGACCAAGAGTTCTTTAAAAATCAGGTAATTCAGAGATAATTTATGTGGAAGTTGCTTAGGTAAGTGGCTGTCCAAAAATAAATATCTCGACAACTATGTATATGGTTAATCACATTTATGTGAAACATGTACCTGTTAATTTCGAGTGTTTAATTCGTGCAGACAAGCACACAAAAAAATCGAGTAAAAAGATTAAACTGAAGAGTTTGATCCTGGCTCAGAATGAACGCTGGCGGCAGGCCTAACACATGCAAGTCGAACGGAAACGACAAGAACAAACTCTTCGGAGGGCGATCTTGGGCGTCGAGTGGCGGACGGGTGAGTAACGCGTGGGAATCTACCCTTTAGTTGGGGACAACATATGGAAACGTATGCTAATACCGAATATGCTCTACGGAGTAAAGGTGGCCTCTACTTGTAAGCTATCGCTAAAGGATGAGCCCGCGTTAGATTAGCTAGTTGGTGGGGTAAAGGCCTACCAAGGCGACGATCTATAGCTGGTTTGAGAGGATGATCAGCCACACTGGGACTGAGACACGGCCCAGACTCCTACGGGAGGCAGCAGTGGGGAATATTGCACAATGAGGGAAACCTTGATGCAGCCATGCCGCGTGTGTGAAGAAGGCCCGAGGGTTGTAAAGCACTTTCAATTGTGAGGAAAGGTTAGTCGCTAATATCGGCTAGCTGTGACGTTAACTTTAGAAGAAGCACCGGCTAACTCTGTGCCAGCAGCCGCGGTAATACAGAGGGTGCAAGCGTTATTCGGAATTACTGGGCGTAAAGCGCGCGTAGGCGGACTGTTAAGTCGGTTGTGAAAGCCCTGGGCTCAACCTAGGAATTGCATCCGATACTGGCAATCTAGAGTTTAGGAGAGGGAAGTGGAATTCCTGGTGTAGCAGTGAAATGCGTAGATATCAGGAGGAACATCAGTGGCGAAGGCGACTTCCTGGCCTAAAACTGACGCTGAGGTGCGAAAGCGTGGGTAGCGAACGGGATTAGATACCCCGGTAGTCCACGCCGTAAACGATGTCAACTAGCTGTTGGCCTTATTAAAAAGGTTAGTAGCGTAGCTAACGCGCTAAGTTGACCGCCTGGGGAGTACGGTCGCAAGATTAAAACTCAAAGGAATTGACGGGGGCCCGCACAAGCGGTGGAGCATGTGGTTTAATTCGATGCAACGCGAAGAACCTTACCATCCCTTGACATCCTGCGAACTTTCTAGAGATAGATTGGTGCCTTCGGGAACGCAGTGACAGGTGCTGCATGGCTGTCGTCAGCTCGTGTCGTGAGATGTTGGGTTAAGTCCCGCAACGAGCGCAACCCTTATCTTTAGTTGCTACCATTTAGTTGAGAACTCTAAAGAGACTGCCGGTGATAAACCGGAGGAAGGCGGGGACGACGTCAAGTCATCATGGCCCTTATGGGATGGGCTACACACGTGCTACAATGGGGGGTACAAAGAGCAGCTAGCTGGCGACAGTGCGCGAATCTCATAAAACCTCTCGTAGTCCGGATCGGAGTCTGCAACTCGACTCCGTGAAGTCGGAATCGCTAGTAATCGTGAATCAGAATGTCACGGTGAATACGTTCCCGGGCCTTGTACACACCGCCCGTCACACCATGGGAGTGGGTTGCAAAAGAAGTGGGTAGTCTAACCTTCGGGAGGGCGCTCACCACTTTGTGATTCATGACTGGGGTGAAGTCGTAACAAGGTAGCCCTAGCGGAAGCTGGGGCTGGATCACCTCCTTTAAGACAAAGACGGCCGCGAGCCTAAGTTAGCTTTCACATAAATTGTCTCTGAATTACTGAGAAAAACGAGAACGACCTGGGTCTGTAGCTCAGTTGGTTAGAGCGCACCCCTGATAAGGGTGAGGTCGGTGGTTCAAATCCACCCAGACCCACCAATGAATGGGGCTATAGCTCAGCTGGGAGAGCGCCTGCCTTGCACGCAGGAGGTCTGCGGTTCGATCCCGCATAGCTCCACCACTACACCTGTGAATAGGTTCTGACTTTAAGTCTAAAGCAGAGGTTATTCACAGTCGTATTGGTGACAATAGACTGAAGAAAGAAATAGATCTTTAACAATTAGGAAAAATCTCTAAGTGACTGTCGAGCGTCACGTTTGGTTTAACAATTTTAAAAAGTTAAATTGAAAAGACGCACGACAGTGTAGTTAGAAACATACAGAATACCGACATATTCTGTATGACCGGCATTCAAGCAACTCCAACAGCTTGAATGCCAAGGTAACAATGTATCTTAAAGAGTTCAAACACACGCAAGTGTGATGATACAAACTCAAGCGAGAACATGTCAGCGTAAAACTTTAGTCATTGCAGCGAAATAGGCTTTGATTGAGACATGGTTTTTTATGTATTTAAAAGATGATGGATCAACACAAAAGGTCAAGGTTATTTTTGAGTTGTATAGTTAAGTGACTAAGCGTACACGGTGGATGCCTAGGCGGTAGAAGGCGACGAAGGACGTAGTAACTTGCGATAAGCCACGGGGAGTTAGTAAACAAGCTTTGATCCGTGGATTTCCGAATGGGAAAACCCATCCTTTATGGATATCCCCTTGTGGGAGGCTAACCCGGAGAACTGAAACATCTAAGTACCCGGAAGGAAAAGAAATCAACCGAGATTCCCCAAGTAGCGGCGAGCGAACGGGGACCAGCCCTAAAGCATTTATTAAGATAGCAGAACAGTCTGGAAAGTCTGACGATACAAGGTGATAGTCCTGTATGCGAAATCTTATTAAGTGTTATTCGAGTAGGACGGAACACGTGAAATTCTGTCTGAACATGGGGGGACCACCCTCCAAGGCTAAATACTCTCTACCGACCGATAGTGAACCAGTACCGTGAGGGAAAGGCGAAAAGAACCCCTGGAGGGGAGTGAAATAGAACCTGAAACCGTGTACGTACAAGCAGTAGGAGCCCTTCGGGGTGACTGCGTACCTTTTGTATAATGGGTCAGCGACTTACGTTATGTTGCGAGGTTAACTGAATAAGGGAGCCGAAGGGAAACCGAGTCTTAAATGGGCGACTAGTAGCATGGCGTAGACCCGAAACCGGGCGATCTATCCATGGCCAGGTTGAAGGTGCCGTAACAGGTACTGGAGGACCGAACCCACGTATGTTGAAAAATGCGGGGATGAGCTGTGGATCGGAGTGAAAGGCTAATCAAGCCCGGAGATAGCTGGTTCTCCTCGAAATCTATTTAGGTAGAGCCTCATGTCTCACTGCTGGGGGTAGAGCACTGTTATGGTCTAGCGGGCCGTCAAGGCTTAGCAGCCCATTGCAAACTCCGAATACCAGCAAGTGCAATCATGGGAGACAGACTGCGGGTGCTAACGTCCGTAGTCAAGAGGGAAACAACCCAGACCACCAGCTAAGGTCCCTAAACACTACTCAGTGGGAAAGGATGTGGGAAGGCTTAGACAGTCAGGAGGTTGGCTTAGAAGCAGCCACCCTTTAAAGAAAGCGTAATAGCTCACTGATCGAGTCGGCCTGCGCCGAAGATTTAACGGGGCTAAGTAGTGTACCGAAGCTGTGGATGCCATTTATGGCATGGTAGAGGAGCGTCGTGTAAGCCTGCGAAGGGGTGTTGTAAAGCATCCTGGAGGTATCACGAGTGCGAATGCTGACATGAGTAGCGATAAAGGGAGTGAAAAGCTCCCTCGCCGAAAGACCAAGGTTTCCTACGCAACGTTAATCGACGTAGGGTTAGTCGACCCCTAAGACGAGGCCGAGAGGCGTAGTCGATGGGAAGCAGGTTAATATTCCTGCACTTTTTATAACTGCGATGGAGGGACGGAGAAGGCTAAACTAGCTTGCTGATGGTTGCAAGTTTAAGGTAGTAGGCAGAGATCTTAGGCAAATCCGGGATCTTAATGCTGAGAACTGATGACGAGTCCTCTTTTGGACGAAGTAGTTGATGCCATGCTTCCAAGAAAAGCTTCTAAGCTTCAGGTTATAAAGAATCGTACCCCAAACCAACACAGGTGGTCAGGATGAGAATTCCAAGGCGCTTGAGAGAACTCGGGTGAAGGAACTAGGCAAAATAACACCGTAACTTCGGGAGAAGGTGTGCCCCTGCCGGTGATGAGACTTGCTCTCTAAGCTAGTGGGGGTTGCAGAGACCAGGTGGCTGCAACTGTTTACTAAAAACATAGCACTGTGCAAAATCGAAAGATGACGTATACGGTGTGACGCCTGCCCGGTGCCGGAAGGTTAATTGATGGGGTTAGCTTAGGCGAAGCTCTTGATCGAAGCCCCGGTAAACGGCGGCCGTAACTATAACGGTCCTAAGGTAGCGAAATTCCTTGTCGGGTAAGTTCCGACCTGCACGAATGGCGTAATGATGGCCACACTGTCTCCACCCGAGACTCAGCGAAATTGAACTCGCAGTTAAGATGCTGCGTACCCGCGGCTAGACGGAAAGACCCCGTGAACCTTTACTACAGCTTTGCACTGGACTTTGATACTATCTGTGTAGGATAGGTGGGAGGCTTTGAAGCAGTGACGCCAGTCATTGTGGAGCCATCCTTGAAATACCACCCTGATATTATTGAGGTTCTAACCTAGGGCAGTGAATCCTGCTCAGGGACAGTGTATGGTGGGTAGTTTGACTGGGGCGGTCTCCTCCCAAAGTGTAACGGAGGAGCGCGAAGGTACCCTCAGCACGGTCGGACATCGTGCAATGAGCGCAAGAGTAAAAGGGTGCTTGACTGCGAGACAGACACGTCGAGCAGGTGCGAAAGCAGGTTCTAGTGATCCGGTGGTTCTGTGTGGAAGGGCCATCGCTCAACGGATAAAAGGTACTCCGGGGATAACAGGCTGATACCGCCCAAGAGTTCATATCGACGGCGGTGTTTGGCACCTCGATGTCGGCTCATCACATCCTGGGGCTGAAGTCGGTCCCAAGGGTATGGCTGTTCGCCATTTAAAGTGGTACGCGAGCTGGGTTTAGAACGTCGTGAGACAGTTCGGTCCCTATCTGCCGTGGGCGTTGGAGAATTGAGAGGGGCTGCTCCTAGTACGAGAGGACCGGAGTGGACGAACCTCTGGTGTTCCGGTTGTCACGCCAGTGGCACTGCCGGGTAGCTATGTTCGGAAAGGATAACCGCTGAAAGCATCTAAGTGGGAAACCTGCCTCGAGATAAGTTCTCCCTAGACTTTAAGTCTTCTTAAGGGCCGTTAAAGACTATGACGTTGATAGGCTGGGTGTGGAAGTTCAGTAATGGATGAAGCTAACCAGTACTAATTACCCGTGAGGCTTAACTATACAACTCAAAAGTAACTTTTGAGCAATGACTCGAAGTATGACGTGAAGACGTGTTCGAGCTTGAGTTTAGTATTAAGAACGCTTTAAGCGCATTGTGACATCATGTGAGATAGCATGAGATAAGCTGACTCGAAAAGCTTAAGAGATTTTTCCGAATTCAGTGAGCTGTCTGTTTAATAGACAACTTACATAACCAAATTGCTTGGGGACCATAGCGAGATGGAACCACCTGATTCCATTCCGAACTCAGTAGTGAAACGTCTTAGCGCCGATGGTAGTGTGGGAGGTCCCATGTGAGAGTAGGTCATCCCCAAGCTTATATTCCTAAAAACCCGTCTTTATGATGGGTTTTTTTTTGCCTGGGATTTATACAATAGGGGTTCCAGGTTTTGAAGAGATGTGTATGTCGTTTACGTCTGAATTGTATCAAACGATTGAATTAAGCGAAGTTGATTCAACCAACCGTTATCTGAAAACCGAATTGTCCGAGGGGCGGTTGACGGGACCGATTTTTTGCCGTGCGCACAGTCAGACAGCAGGTTATGGCCAGCGAGGCCGTGCGTGGACGCAGTCGTTGGATTCGCTAACGTTTTCAATTGCGCTGCCTTTCGACGGTCGTATTGGCGAAATGCCGTTTATTTCAGCGCAAATTGCCTTATTGCTACGACAATCGATTGCCGGGGCATCTCATGCCACGAATTTGACCGTTAAGTGGCCAAATGATGTCTTTCTGGATGGAAAAAAGGTGGCAGGCTGTCTGATTGAAATGCTCAGTCCGTCACCTTCGCGTAAGGAAGGTTATTTGATTATCGGGGTGGGTGTGAATTGTTCTCCGGTATCGGGTGACGGATTTGATGCCCAATATGTGAACGATTTGGATTCGGAGCGTTTTTTTCAATCGTTTTCAGTAGCACTATATGAATTGTTCATGGTGGATGTGCCCCCTGTTTTTAAATTGAGCGAATGGCGAAATCATGATTTTTTTACGCCGGGGCAGGAAGTGATTGTGTATCATAACGACTCGTCCGAAACAGGCCGATACGACGGGTTGGATGAGATGGCATGTGCCATGGTCGAGATTGAAGGCCGAGTGAAACGTTACCAGTCCGGTGCGGTTTCCATTCGGCCGTTATGAGTGAGATAAAGAATGTTGATTTTTTTTGAACTGGGAAATACACGGCTGAAAGCGGCTTCGTTGAAAAAGGGCCGTTACGACTATCTGGGATCAGTCAATCATGCCGAGATGACTTCAGACAGCTTGTTGACCGATTTGGGTTTACAGGGTGTTGATGTGGATGCCGTGTATGTCTGTTCTGTGGTGGATTCGGAGTCCAATGCGAAGTTCAATGAATGGATTCAACAGGCATTTAAACTCTATCCGACGTATCTTGCAACCCAGCCGAACTGCTGTGGTATCCAGTGTGGCTATGACGCTTTTGAAACGTTTGGAGTCGATCGTTGGATGGCCATTATCGGTGCCTGTTCCGGGCAAAATAAGCCAACCTTTATTGTGGATGCCGGGACGGCGATCACCGTGGATGTCGTCATTGAAAAAGAGCACATTGGCGGCTTTATCGTGCCAGGCCTGGCGATTATGAAGCAAAGCCTGTTGGACCAAACCGCACTGAAACCCGAGGCGATACAGCTGAAGGATGAGACCATGTCTTCCGGTTTATTGGCCACCAATACCGCTGAAGCCGTGGCTGGCGGCACGCTTTATATGGTGGCGGCTTATCTGAACGCTCTTCTGGCAGACTTGGAAAAGGAAACCGGTCGACGATTCGATTGTGTGGGGACTGGCGGGGACTTTCCGATCATTGAACCCCTGCTGGATAAGTCGTTCGATTATGTCGAAGACCTGACGTTACAAGGCATGGTCGAGGTCATCGAAAGTTTATAAAAAACAGTTGACATAAATCGGTAAGAATTTATAATACGCCGCATTCAGCCGACATAGCACAATTGGTAGTGCAACTGATTTGTAATCAGTAGGTTGGGGGTTCAAGTCCCTCTGTCGGCACCATCTTCCAAGCCCGCATTCCAAAAGGGAATCGCGGGCTTTTTTGTATGTGGGAATTGCGTTGTAATGGAAATCTCACTACTGTTATAATAGGATTTATAACTTGTCAATTTGGAAAATACATGGAAAAGCAGTCTAGCTATAATAAAGAAGAACTTTTATCTTGCGGGCGCGGCGAATTATTCGGCCCAGGTAACGCCCAACTTCCATTGCCACCGATGTTAATGTTTGATCGTATCAGCCACATTTCCGAAGAAGGTGGGGCTTATGGGAAAGGAGAAATCCGCGCTGAGCTAGACGTAACTGAAGACCTGTGGTTTTTCGAATGCCACTTCAATAACGATCCGGTCATGCCGGGCTGCCTGGGGTTGGATGCCATGTGGCAGTTGATCGGTTTCTACCTAGGGTGGACCGGTGGTCCTGGACGCGGCCGTGCGCTAGGCGCCGGTGAAGTCAAATTTTATGGCCAGGTCTTGCCGAAGGCCAAAAAAGTCGAATATGTGATTGATATCAAGCGGGTCATCAAACGTAAGTTATATATGGGCATTGCCAATGCTCATTTGTTCGTGGATGGGCGTGAAATTTATTCAGCGGATGACTTGAAAGTCGGATTGTTTACAAATACGGATAGTTTTTAACATGAAAAGAGTTGTTATCACCGGTGTTGGGATTGTTTCCAGCCTTGGAAACAATAAAGATGAAGTCACGGATTCCTTGAAAAACGGACGTTCCGGGATTGTGTTTGCCCCAGAATACGAAGAGAACGGTATGCGCTCGCAAGTTCATGGCGCGGTTAAGAACCTGGATTTCAAAGAGCATATCGATCGTAAGCAACTGCGCTTTATGGGCGATGCCGCTGCTTACTCTTACATTGCGATGAAACAAGCGGTGGAAGATTCCGGTTTGACCGAAGATCAAATTTCAAATCCGAGAACCGGCTTGGTAGCCGGTTCCGGCGGCGGCTCCAACTCAAATGCAACGGAAGCCGTCAGCATCGCCAAAGAACGTGGCGTTAAGCGTATTGGGCCTTATATGGTAACGCGTACCATGGGTAGCACTGTGTCAGCCTGTTTGGCAACGCCGTTCAAAATCCAAGGCATTAACTACTCCATCAGTTCGGCTTGTTCCACATCGGCACACTGTATCGGCACTGCGGTTGAGCAGATTCAACTGGGTAAGCAGGATGTGGTGTTTGCCGGTGGTGGTGAAGAGTTGCACTGGACCATGTCGGTCTTGTTCGACGCCATGGGGGCTTTGTCGACCAAATATAATGACACGCCTGAAAAGGCCTCCCGTGCTTACGACGCCGACCGTGATGGCTTTGTCATCGCCGGTGGCGGTGGTATGGTTGTGGTTGAGGAATTGGAACACGCTTTGGCGCGTGGTGCGAAAATCTATGCGGAAATCACCGGTTACGGTGCCAATTCCGATGGTTATGACATGGTTGCCCCTTCCGGTGAAGGGGCGGTACGTTGCATGGAGCTGGCGTTGTCGACAGTGAACGGCGACGTGGATTACATCAACCCGCATGGAACGTCCACCCCGGTGGGCGATACCAAAGAAGCCGCGGCGATTCGTGATGTATTCGGTGCCAAAGTGCCGAAAATCAGTTCAACCAAGTCATTGTCCGGCCACTCTTTGGGTGCAGCGGGAGTACATGAGTTCATTTACAGCTTGATGATGCTGGAAAACGATTTCATCGCACCATCGGTTAACATCGAGACCATGGATCCGGAATGTGAAGGGATGCCAATCGTGACGGCACTTGAAGAAAATGCCGGGTTGACGCGGATGATGAGTAACAGCTTTGGTTTCGGTGGAACCAACGCATCTCTGGTCTTTGAAAAATACCAAGGATAATCGAGACGCGTTATTGCGCGGAGATCGAGTGTACAAAAAAGCCGCTGAAAAGCGGCTTTTTTGTATCTGTTTTTTGACGCTCTGGCAATTTAACAGTAAGGCCAAGGCGCATTGCATTCTCCTCGGCTCTTGGCTTGTTGAGTACGGTTTTGAACGACCGGTTCAGCCTTCTTGGGCTTCGGTGCCGGAGTCGTTACAGCAAGCTTGTCACAGACTTGTAACTGTTTTTTGTACAGCATTGAGCGTTTAGTGACTTTATAGGCGACTTTCTTCAGCCAGGTCTTATTTTGATAGGTCTTGCGGGAGTAACCGCCTTGGCCTTCGTGATAGGCCAGGTAAAGGTTGTAAGGGTCGTTTCGTGAAATGCCGTTGCGCTTGTAAGATTGATAGTTGTACCAACCGATAAAGTCGAGGGAGTCCTCAATGTCAGTGCGGCGTGCCGACCAGTTTCCGGTGGCTTTTTGGTAATCGTACCAAGCCGGGTCCTGCGCTTGGCAGTATCCGTAAGCGGATGAGCTTCTCGGTAACGGAATTAATCCCAATGCATACTCCCGTGGTGGTTGGGCATCGTGTGTGAAACGGGATTCCTGGTGGATAAACGCCATCAGAATGTATTCCGGTGTGCCCCATTTCTTGGCCGAGTCGTGCGCGGCTTCTTCCCAGTCGGAATCGTGATCGTAAATATAGCAAATGTTATCGTGGGTTTCTTTTGGCGGGTTGCTGGAGCAACCGGCCAATCCAATGAGTGCAAAGAAGATCAAGGCGGGTTTAATCTGACGAATCATGGTGCTTACGGTCTCTCGCTTTCTGTTATGTAATTGAACGAGTATCGATAGATGACTTGTTCTTGGTTATCCAATACCTCGACATGCCATTGTCCCGGCCAGGCACTGCTCAGGCGCTTGCTGGACCAGGTTCGGAAGCGTTGGCTGGTGATTTTCAACGGCACCGTGGCCATCACCCGGTCTTTGTAAATCCAACGATGGTATATCGTCTGGTCGGCGGCATGGTCGACTTGGGTAAAGAAAAACACTTTCCGTACATACTTCGGTACGAAGGGGCCAAGCGGTTGAGTTGGTGTCAGGTTCGACACCTCTTCAGCCAAAACGGCTTGTTCAATTCGAATGTCGCTGGCTTGAACCGGAGCCATGGAAACGCGTTTTTCCGATTGATTATAAAGGACTTCTTCACGCGTTTGGGCTAAATCTTGCCGTGCCTGATGGGAGAGCAATGACAAACCATCGTTTGTTGCCTCTGTTTTCTCTGGAAGCGAAGGTGATGGTTCGGTGGGCGCTTTGGGTGTCATGGCTTCTGGAGAAGGTATTTCAGGCAAAGAAGTTGAGTTGGCTGGTGCGGTTTCGATTAGACTTAAATCCGCGGTATTCATGGCGGTGTCAGTGGTGGGTTCGGGAGATGGCTCCGATTTCACTTCTGGGGCCGTGGAAGCGGTATTCTCGCCAGGCCTGGCGGTTTCAGCATTCGCCGGGGCATCGATACGTGCTTGTTGTTCGGCTTTTTTGTCGTTGATTTGCGTAATCATCAGTGATGCGGTGCCGATGCCGGCGAGCATCATCATCATGAACCAGGCAAAACGACTTCGCCAAGGTGTTTTGGCATCGTCCTCTTCGCCGTTGGCGACCTCTTCCTGCAGTTGGTTCCAGCCCATTTGAAAGTATTCCCGTAAAGCGGCATCCCGGCGGATGCTGCTGGGCATGTGCGACATGGGTTTACCATCCAAGGCCAGGCGATAGCCTTTTTTAAAGGCGTAATGGTAATGGGCGTTATCCGTGTCCGGCAGGTTCATGGAAATCAGCTATCGGTCTGATCGAACAGCGCTTCAGCAAATTCATCGGCTTGGAAAGGTCGCAAGTCGTCAATTGCTTCGCCGACCCCAATAAAACGAACCGGAATGCCGAGTTGTTCGGCCAGAGCGAAGACAATCCCCCCTTTGGCGGTGCCGTCCAGTTTGGTCAGGGTCAATCCAGTCAAATCAACCGCTTCATGGAATTGCTGTGCTTGGCTCAAGGCATTTTGCCCGGTGCCGGCATCGAGTACCAGCATGACTTCGTGTGGTGCGTTGGGGTTGACCTTTTGAATGACGCGCTTGACCTTTTTCAGTTCTTCCATCAAGTTGGATTGGGTGTGTAAGCGTCCGGCGGTATCGGCAATGAGGACATCGACTTTTTTCGCGGTGGCGGATTGAATGGCGTCGAAAATGACGGCGGCGGAATCGGCTCCGGTTTTCTGGGCAATGACTGGCACTTGGTTGCGTTCGCCCCAGGTTTCCAGTTGTTCTACAGCGGCGGCGCGGAAGGTGTCCCCGGCCGCCAGCATTACGGACTTACCTTCGTTTTGGAATTTTTTCGCCAGCTTGCCAATGGTGGTGGTTTTGCCGACGCCGTTGACGCCGACCATTAAAATCACAAAGGGCCCGTCGTCGTTTGAAAGGCTCAGAGGCTGTGAAACCGGTTCCAATAACGCTTCCAATTGGCTTTTTAGTGCTTGAATTAACGCTTCGGGTTCTTTAAGCTCTTTGCGTGAGACTTGGTCCGTCAGGTTTTGGATGATTTTGTCGGTGGCTTCGACACCCACATCGGCGGTGAGTAGAATCATTTCCAGCTCATCCAGTAAATCCGCATCGATTTCTTTGCGCCCCATAACCAAGGTTGACAGACTGTCGGTAAAGTTACGACGCGTTTTACTCAGGCTGTTTTTCAGCCGGGTGAACAGGCCGGGTTTGCGAGGCGTTTCGTCCGCATCTTCCGCTTTATCGGATGGTGCTGCCGGCATCTCGTCGATTGTCTCGACCGGATTGGGGGCTTCGATGGATGTGTCCGGATTTTCCGGGAGGCTGGTTGAATCGTTTGGCTGGGTTTCGTCGGATGATGGTTTGTCTTTGCGTTTTAAAAAACTGAACATGTCGCTTCCTGTTTTAAAGCTTCGTCAATACTTGCGGCAATCAATTACGTTATTATAAATGAAATTCGTTTAATTTTAGGAGATTCCCCTATGGTGAGAATTGGATTATTCGGTCTGGTGATGGCGTTGGCATGGCCGGTTCACGCCAGTATATCGAAGTTCAAACTCGACAACGGCATGCAAGTGCTGGTCAAAGAAGATCATCGTGCGCCGGTTGTGGTACAGCAGGTCTGGTACCGGGTCGGTTCCAATTATGAATACGGTGGCATTACCGGCATTTCGCATATGCTGGAGCACATGATGTTCAAAGGGACGGAGTCGTTGGAACCGGGTGAATTCTCCAAAGTCGTGTCGAAGTTGGGCGGTCAGGATAACGCTTTTACGTCGAATGACTACACCGCTTACTATCAGGTCGTCGGCACCCAGAATCTGGAAAAAGTCATGGAGTTGGAATCGGACCGCATGCGCAACCTAGTCATTAAAGACGAGGAGTTTCAAAAAGAGCGTGATGTGGTGACCGAAGAGCGCCGCTGGCGTGTTGAAGACCGCCCGGGTTCCAAACTCTATGAATTGTTCAAAGCGTCGGCCTATGTGAACAGTCCGCAGCATCATCCGGTTATTGGCTGGATGTCGGACATCCGTGCCTATACGGTCGACGACTTACAGCAATGGTATCAACAGTGGTATGCGCCGAATAACGCCACCTTGGTGGTGGTCGGTGACGTCGACCCGAAGCAGGTCTACGAATGGGCGAAACGCTATTACGGCGCGCATAAGCCGGAAACCATTACCCCGCCAAAACCGCGTGTGGAAATCGAACAGGAAGGCGAGCGCCGCATTCAGATGAAGGGCGCGACCAAATCGCCGAGCTTGATTATGGGCTTCCATGCGCCATCGTTGGTGACGGCTAAAGACAGTCAGGAAGTCTATGCGCTTTCGGTGTTGAACAGTGTTTTGGACGGCGGTGACAGCGCGCGTTTGCCGCGCCACTTGGTGCGTGGTTCGAAAGTCGCGGTCTCCGCCGGCGCCAGTTACGATGAAACCAGCCGTCTGGAAAGCCTGTTTATGGTGAATATCACGCCTTCTGAAGGGAAAACGCTGGAAGAAGCCGAAGCCGCGCTTTGGGAGCAAATCGAGCAGTTGCAACAACAGCCGATTTCCGAAGACGAACTGAAACGGGTGCTGGCGCAAAGTGAAGCCCAGTATGTGTTTCACCAGGATTCGATTCAATCTCAAGCGATGATTTTGGGCTCGCTGGTCAGCATCGGATTGCCGACCGAAACCTACGATAACTGGGTGGAAAATTTACGTCAGGTCACGCCGGAGGCGGTGCAAGCCGTGGCGAAAAAATACCTGACGCGCGATAAAGTCACGGTGGCGACCTTGCTGCCGAACGGGGAAGGCGTGCAAACCCCGAGTGTACCGGTGATGGAAGGAGGGGTTCGATAGTGACGAGAATGAAGCAACTGACCGTGTGGGCATTCGCGTTTGCCTGCTTGTTAAGTACCCAGGCCTGGGCGAAAGTCGATATTCAAACTTGGCAGACCGCCAAAGGCACCAAGGTGATGTACGTCCATGCGCCGCAACTGCCGATGGTGGATGTGGAATTAATGTTCGATGCCGGTTCGGCACGAGACGGCGACCAATGGGGCGTCGCCTCCTTTACCTCGAATTTATTGGGCACGGCGACGCCGGAGCATGACGAAAATCAGATCTCCGAAGCCTTTAACGACTTGGGCGTGCAAATCGGTTCCAATGCAGGGCGCGATTCCGCCAGCATTCATTTACGCAGTCTGACGCGGTCGGAAATTTTGACGCCGGCGATGACGTTGTTTGCCGAAATCGTCGGACAACCGGTGTTTCGCCAAAACATTATGGCGCGTGAAAAAGCGCGTCTGATGACCGGTTTGAAGCAAAAAACCGTCAAGCCGCAAGCGATGTTGTCGGATGAACTCTGGGCCAAGCTCTACGGCGACCACCCATACGCTCATCCGGTACCGGGCACCTTGAAAACGGTCGAGGCCTTGACGGTCGAGGACTTAAAAGCCTTTTACAAACGTTATTATGTGGCCGCCAATGCGCAAGTGACCATTGTCGGCGCGGTGGATCGCAAGCAGGCCGAGCAAATGGTGGAAGATTTGACCCGTTCCTTGGCGACCGGCGAAAAAGCGGCGGCGTTGCCGCAACCTAAGCCGCTGGATAAAGCTCAGGCGAAAATCATCCGTTTCGGCTCGACCCAGACGTACTATACCTTGGCGCAACTGGGTGTGGAGCGCGGAGACCCGGACTATTATGCGCTCTTTCTCGGCAACCATCTGTTGGGAGGTAGCGGCTTCGGTTCTTTGTTGATGGAAGAAGTGCGTGAGAAACGCGGCTTGGTGTATGGGGTGTCGAGTGGCTTTTATCCGATGAAAGTGCCGGGGCCATTCCAAATCGGCTTGTCCACCAAAAACGCTTCGGCCAAAGAAGCGGATGAAGTCGTCAAACAAACGTTGGCGCAGTTTATGAAGGATTTTCCGGATGAGAAGTTGGCCGAAATTAAAAGTAACCTGATTGGTGGCTTTCCGCTCCGCATCGATAGCAATTCAAAAATCGCCGGATACATTGCGATGATCGGCTTTTACGATTTGCCGCTGGATTACTTGGAGCGTTTTCCGAAAAAGATGGCGGAACTGACCAAGGAAGACGTCCTTGAAGCCTGGCGTAAGCATATCCATCCAAACAAAATGCTGACGTTGATGGTCGGCGAACCGAATGTGAAACCGATCGAAAAGTGACCACTTAAGCTTTCCGTTGTTTAAACCGCCAGGCCTGGCGGTTTTTTTTATTCCAAAACTGTGTCAATTCGTCTTGAAAGTTATAATGAGAGCTTTGCACGAGATGGATTCATGGAAAGGTTTGGAAATCGAAAATGAAGTTTTTATACGGAATAACTTGGTTGCTGATTTTTCAGCTTGTAGGCGAATCGTTGGCGATTGTATTGAATCTGCCGGTGCCCGGGCCGGTCATCGGCATGATGCTGTTGTTTGCCTCACTACTGTGGCGAGGGCGCAGCTCCGAAGCGTTGGATGAGGTGTCCGACGGTTTGTTGAGTCACTTGTCGTTACTGTTTGTGCCGGCCGGGGTCGGCATTATGGTGTATTTTCACCGTATTGCCAGCGAATGGCTGCCCATCGGTTTGACGCTGTTGCTCAGCACCGTGATTACGATGGTGACAACCGCCCTGACCATGTGGTGGGTGATGCAATGGTCGCAAAAACGATTGGCGAAAAAGGCGGCGGGTGATGGCGGAAAGTGATTTGACTTATCTCTGGGTCTACCTGTCGGCTTCGCCGTTGACCGGTTTGACGATGACGTTGGTGGCCTACACCTTAGCGCTGAAGTTGTATGAGCGTATGAACCGAAATGTCCTGCTGCATCCGGTTATTACCGCCATCGGCTTACTGATCGTATTTTTAACCCTGTCCGAGATGGATTACGAAGCCTACTTCGAAGGCGGGCAGTTCATTCATTTCTTGTTGGGGCCGGCGACCGTGGCGCTGGCGATTCCCCTGTATCAGCAGTTCCCGAAATTGAAAAAAATCTGGTTGCCGGTGACGTTCGGTTTGTTGGCCGGGGTGTTGACGGGGGCAATCAGTTCGATTGCCATTGCGCACGTTACCGGCGCGAGCCTGGAAACCTTATTGTCGCTGGCGCCAAAGTCTGTAACGGTGCCGATTGCAATGGGGATTTCCGAAAAGATCGGAGGCTTACCGTCGTTGACGGCCGTATTGGTGGTGGTAACCGGTATTCTCGGTGCCGTGATTGGTCTGAAGGTGTTTCAGTGGTTGGGCATTCGAGACGACAGCATCAAGGGAGTCGCCATGGGGGTAACCGCACATGGCATCGGTACCGCGCGCAGTTTTCAAATCAGTTCGGAAATGGGTGCCTTCTCCGGCTTGGCCATGGCGCTTTCGGCGGTGTTGACGGCCATTGTGCTTCCAACGTTGGTGCCATTGTTACATTGGCTAGCCTTGTTTTGAAACCGAATTTTCAGGTGGTTGAACGCCGGATTTAACCAATTCAATTTTAAGGTTTTTCTGTCGCCGAGCTGGTGCAGCAAGCCGGTTCGGTTTATCATATAAAGAATATTGATAATAGATAAAAACGGATGACTTCAGTGGTAGAGGTGACATGCCTGAACAGGCCCCGAACATGGCAGTGGTTAAGGGGGGCGATAATCCAAGCGGTATTGGCCTTTGTCATTTCATCCTTGTTTTTCTCCCTACCGGTGTCGGCGGACAATACCCTACCGGTGTCGTCCGGTCCTAAGCTGGAAAAAGTCACCGTCAAACTCAAGTGGCGCCATCAGTTTCAGTTTGCCGGATATTACGCGGCGCAGAAGCAAGGTTATTATCGAGACGAAGGTTTGGAGGTTGCGCTACATCCTCGTGACCTGTTGGAAAACAACATCGAACAGGTCTTGAAGGGCGACGCGCAATATGGAGTGTCCGACAGTATCTTATTGTTGTATCAATCCCGCCAAAAACCCATCGTGATCGTTGCGCCGATTTTTCAGCATTCTCCACAAGTCCTGTTTACCCTCAAGTCTTCCGGGTTGGACAGCCCTTATAAATTAAACGATAAATTACTGGCCTTTTATAAAAAAGACACGGACGGTTTGGCGATTTTGGCGATGCTGGAGGAGCTGGGCGTCAAACCCGTGATGGATCGGGTGATTATCGATAAATCGCCTATCATGCTGGTGCGTAAGGAAGTGGACGCCTATGCCGGTTACCTGGCGAATGAAGCTTACTTCTTCAAGAAAAACGGTGTGCCCTACGATGTCATTAACCCGATGAACTATGGCATCGATTTGTATGGTGATATGTTATTCACCACGCGGGATGAGGTCGAACAGCATCCGGAACGGGTTGCCAAAATGCGCCGGGCGACCATTAAAGGTTGGCAGTATGCGATGGCGCATCAAGAGGAAATGGCGCGCTATATCCTGAAACAGTACGGCTTGAAAAAATCCTTTCAGCACCTGATGTTTGAAGCGCGGGTGATTGAAAGCGTGATGGACTTGAATAGTGTGCCCATCGGCACTTTAAACGAAGGGCGGCTTCGATACATTGCCGACTTGTTCCAGAAACAAGGGCTGTTGAAAGGCTCGGTGGATTTGCAAAAAGGCATTTATCGGCCGGAGGATGAAACACTTCAATTAACACAGCGCGAAAAAGAGTGGATCAAGCAACATCCGGTGATTCGTATCGGTGTTGATCGCGCTTATGCTCCGGTTGAGTTCGTGAACGAACAAGGGCAGTATTCCGGCATTACGCCCGAGTTTCTGGATTTTATATCACAGCGTACCGGCTTGGAATTCGTGCCGTCACTGCATTTGAAGTGGCCGGAAGTCTTGGCCGAGTTCAAGGCGCATCGGCAGGATGTGTTGCCGGCGGTGATTGAGACCGAGGAGCGCAAGGCCTATATGAACTTCACGCAAGCTTACTTGAAGTTTCCGATGGTGGTGGCGACGCGGGATGGGGTGCCTTATATCGCCAATTTCAACCAGTTGCGCTCCAAAACCATTGCCGTGGTCAAGAATTATGCGGCGCATGAAAAATTACACAGTGTGTTTCCGGATGTGGCATTGAAGTTGGTCGATAATGCCAAAGAAGGTTTGGAAGCCGTCGCCAACGGGGATGTGTTCGGTTACGTCGATAATGTTGCGGTGATTGGCTATCACATCAAAAAGTACGGTCTGACCAATTTGCAGATTTCCGGGGAAATGCCGTTCCACGCCAATATCGCCATGGGCGTTCGCCAGGACTGGCCGGAACTTTTGAGCATTTTTCAAAAGGTGTTGCAACAAATACCGAAACCACGTTATGTCGAAATGACCAACAGTTGGCTTCAGATCAATTACAAGAAAGAATACAGTTGGACACAGCTGTTGCTCATCCTCGCGCCGGTTTTATTGTTATTGGCGGTGTTTATTTTCTTTAACCGCAAGTTGCGACATACTCAAGACGAGCTTCGCGCCTCCAATGAGAAGTTGTCGGTTCTGTCGGTGACGGATCACTTGACCGGAATTTATAACCGTCAATACCTGGATCAGGTTTTGGATGCCGAAGTGGAGCGAGTGGATCGTTATCATTCGAAGCTCAGTCTGGTGATGATGGATTTGGACGATTTCAAGCGAGTCAATGACACTTACGGCCATCTGGTCGGGGATGAAGTGTTGGTCAAGAGTGTTGAAACCATCCACCATCTGGTGCGGAAGACCGATACTTTCGGACGTTGGGGCGGAGAGGAGTTCATTTTGATTTGCCCGGAAACCGATTTGCATCAAGCCTCGCAACTGGCTGAAAAGGTGCGGGCGGCGATTGAGACGACTGAATTTTCGCAAGACATACGCTTGACCTTCAGTTTGGGGGTGGCGCAATACCACGCCGGAGAGTCGGTCAACGAGTGCGTGGACCGAGCTGACCGCAACCTGTATCGTGCCAAGCGCAACGGTAAAAACCAGGTGTCAGCGAGCGAAGATTGATAAGACGCGCGTTGAACGCGCGCCGGTTCCTTAGGTTTCTTTCTCAACGGTCGCGCTCAATTTCTGGTAAACCCCCAGGCCGACGATCAGAACCACCGCGGCGAGCACCAATGTCGTCGGATAGACCAATAAGGTAATGTCCTGAATCCCGGCTTTGAAAATGAACACCAAGCCTTCAATGCCGACCGCAATCGACAGAATGACAATCACTTTGGTGATGGTCTGGCGTGCTTCAACCGGCGAACGCAACTCCTTATTGCGAAAGACCTCTTCTTCAATCATGTACTTGGCGACGTCGATAATCGCCACCGAAATGACGGTGGCGCCGACGGCCTGCAACATCATCGACACAAATTCGCCGTCCAATAGGTTGTCGTTGTCCACTTCGGACACGACTTCGTAAATCGACCAGCCGATAGTGGTGAAGGCCATGGCGAATAACACTAATGCGGCGGCGGAGTAACTGATGCTGATGATGAGTTCAAACATTTTTTTCATCTCATTCCTCCTTTGCCGCGAGTGATCAGAGCTGCGGCGTGTTGGGTCAGGGGTCTTCCGATACAGGGTGTAAAAGGCGCTTCAAGTGCCGACGTCCCTGTCGGCCGGAAGCTGATTGTGAGATGTTGGGCTTTATTGAGCGCTTCAAACTTTTGCGGGTTTGGCGCTGGTTTAATGTATGAGACAGCGTTTTTGTGGTTTGGTAACGGGTTGAGTGTTGCATGGTGCCTCCTTTGACTTGTCCAATACGGTTTGTCATGGTTAGCGATGGCCGGGATGAATCGAGTCAACCGCAACCCGGTGGTTTTGCCCGGCCCTGCTTCGGCTATTTAAACGGTTGGAATTTAAGCGGTTAGCATCCGGAAAGCCTTTCGAATCTTTCCAGCGGTGGTTTTGACTGCTGATGTTTAAAAACGGTCAGTGGCCGCCTGTAACGCCCGCTTTAGGTTGTCGTGTGCTTGCTCGATGCCTTGTTTGAGATCTTGCCAGGCCTGGTCGCCCGCGGTTTTGAGTTCGGCCAGTTTGGCCTCAGCTTGATGTTGATAGGTTTTGAGCGTGTCGATGTCCGCTTGAAGGTCGATGCGGGCCTGCGCATCGGCTTGTCTGGCTTTGGCTTCCAAAGCATCAATATTGGCGGACCACTCATCCAGTTGGGCTTGGAGTTTCGCTTGATAAGCTTGTTTGTTACTCGTACTCATCTTTCACCTCGTCGGATCAATTTCGTGCGTGTAAAGGCCGCTTCTATGAAAGAAGCGGTTTCAACTCCCTGTGCCCACCTTACTAATGATGGGGAGGGTTTGTCAAACCGAGGTGTTTTTCGGGCTTTTAGTCGCAGACCTGGTGAGAGTTGGTTATCATGGGCGGGAAAGATAACGATACTGGCTTAACAAAATGACGAAAAAACGACGCACACATGGTTCTCAGGGCCGACAAGCTGGCAAAAAATCCGTGCAGATGGGCGCTGTCCGTATTATCGGCGGTGACTGGCGGGGGCGTAAGCTACCGGTGTTGGATGCGCAAGGCTTGCGGCCGACATCCGACCGGGTGCGGGAAACACTGTTCAACTGGTTGCAGTTTGATGTGGAGGGTGCACATTGCCTGGATGTATTTGCCGGGTCCGGTGGACTGGGGTTTGAGGCCTTGTCCCGTGGCGCGGCCGCGGTGACTTTTTTGGAGTTGTCCAAGTCGAATGCCGAGCAGCTCAAGCAGAATGTGGCGACACTGCAAGCCAAGAACGCCGAGGTGGTGCAAGCCGACAGTTTGGTTTGGTTGGAACAACCTGCCAGACAACTGTTTGACATGGTGTTTCTGGATCCGCCGTTCCATCAAGGGTTGATGCAGCCGGCGGTGGATAAGCTGTTTGCCGGGCAGTATTTGAAAAACGACCAGGCCTGGCTGTATTTGGAACAGGAAAAAGCGCTGGACTGGCCGACCTTGCCCGACGGTTGGGTGTGCCACCGTGAGAAGACCACCCCGGAAGTGCGTTACGGATTGTTTTGTATATCCGGCCATTAAGAGAAATGTTAGGCAAGCCTGAGCCGTTGCGTTAGAATAAAATCAGGAGAGGTTGCCATGACGCGCGGGAGGCTGTCATGGCGACCGAAGCCGTTTATCAGAAGGCAAGAGGGACTTAATGGATGCAAATGTCGCTCAAACGATTTAGTGTGTTATGGCTGGCCGCATGGATGTTGATGGCATCTTGGGCGGTGAAGGCGCATCCAACGTTTCAAGCCTTTTTCCAAGACAGCGGTTCTGTCATGTTGCTGATTGATCCGGCCAATGGCGACATTGTCGAAGCTAACGCTGCCGCGGCCAAATTCTACGGCTATTCCATTCCGCAACTTCAGCGGATGACCATTCAAGAAATCAATCAACTGACTCCGGAGCAAGTCGCCGAAGAGCGCCGCCTGGCGAAATCCGAAGGCCGTAATTATTTCATTTTCCGCCATGAGCTGGCGGACGGTGAAATTCGTACGGTCGAAGTCCATTCCGAACCCTATGATTTCAATGGACGCACCTTGCTGCTGTCCATGGTTCACGACATGACCCCCCTGCGCGAGAAGACGGAAGATTTCTGGCACTACCAAACCCGTTTGGAAGAAATGGTCGATGCCCAGCGTCAGGAGCTTGAAGCCTCCTATGCGCGCCAAACCTGGATTCTGGTGGCGGGCATTCTGATTCAGGCGCTCTTGATTTTGTTGTTGCTGTGGGTGATGCACCGGCGTCAAAAACTGCAAAAGTCTTTAAACGGTGTGGCTTCACTGCTGACTAATATCATGAATTCAGCCACCGGGATTGGCATTATCGCGACGGATACTGAGGGGATGATTACGGCTTTCAACCATGGTGCCGAAAAGCTGTTGGGGTATCGCGCGGATGAAATCATCGGCAAAGTCACGCCGTTGAAATTTCATGACAAGGAGGAAGTGAAGGCGCAACAAGGCGTGCTTTCGCGTCTATTGGGGCGCCCGGTGAACGGCTTTGGTGTCTTTGTCCAGCAGTTGGAAGGCAATCAACATCGTCAAAGCGAGTGGACCTATATTCGTAAAGACGGCTCTCGTTTTTTAGTCAGCCTGTATGCCTCCAATATCTTGAATGAAGCGGGTGATGTGATCGGATACTTGGGGTTGGTTCAGGATATTTCTGAATTGAAAGCCTCACAGTTGGCACTGGAAACGGCACGAAATGAGCTGAAAGCGACATTCGATGCCTTGCCGGATTTGTTGTTTGAGGTGGACCTGAATGGCGTGATTCTCAGTTATCATTCGGCGGAAGCAGATCATCTTTATGTGACGCCGGATGTGTTTTTGAATAAGACGGTTGAAGCGGTTTTACCTGAAAAACCGGCGATTGTGATTATGACGGCTTTGCACAATGCCCATAAATCCGGTCAATCCTTCGGATTACAGTACGCACTGGATTTTGAAGATGGACGGCGATATTACGAACTGTCCGTGTCACGGAAAACGCCGTTGGATGTGACCGAAACACCAAGGTTTGTGGTGCTGGCGCGGGATATTTCCTTGCGTAAGCGTCAGGAACGCCAGTTGGCGGAAAAAGACCAGCGTCTCAATCTGATTTTGGAAGCCAGCAATATCGGGCAATGGGATTGGGACATCGTCAATGACGTCATGCTTTGGGATGCACGTTCTTATACCATGCTCGGTTTTAAAGAAAATGCGTTTAAAGTCAGCTTCGAGAAATGGCGGCAGATGTTGCACCCGGATGACTGTCACGCGGTGGAGCGCTTGCAAGCGCATTTGGAGGATAAAGATACCTACAGTGTTGAGTATCGGCTTGCGACGGTGGACAACGACTGGCTTTGGATCGAATCGCGCGGGCAGGTGGTCGAGCGCGACGATGAAGGCCATCCGACCCGGATGGTGGGGATGCACATGGATGTCTCCGACCGTAAGCAGGTCGAAGATATGATTGCCATGAATGAAGAGCGCTTGAGAACCATTTTTGAAATACTGCCGATTGGCATTTCCCTGACCGATCGTGACGGACATATTTTAGAATGCAATTCCGCGTCGGAAAAACTGTTGGGTATTACCCGAGAAGAGCATACCTCGCGGCGTTATGACGATGACGTATGGCAGATTTATCGGGAAGACGGTACCCCGATGCCGCCGGATGAGTATGCCAGTGTTCGTGCTTTACAGGATCACACAACCATCAAAAATCAGTTGATGGAAGTTCGACGCATGGACGGCAGTACCTGGCTGAACGTCAACGCCACGCCGTTGGATCATCCTCAGTATGATCTGGTCATCAGTTATGAAGATATTTCCGATAAACGTGCCGCCGAAGCCCGTTTGAATCTCGCCGCCAGTGTATTCACGCATGCGCGAGAAGGCATCACCATCACCGATAAGAACGGATTGATTATCGACGTCAATCGCGGCTTTACGCTGATTACCGGTTACGAACGTGACGAAGTGATCGGGAAAAATCCGAACATTCTCAGCTCAGGGCGTCAGCCCAAAGAATTCTACAATACCATGTGGAAAACCCTGTTCGAGAAAGGGCACTGGACCGGTGAAATGTGGAACCGTGACAAGAACGGTTCGATTTACGCTCAGCTCATCACCATCAGTGCCATTAAAGACAGCAACGGCTCCATCCAGAATTACGTCGGCCTGTTCACCGACATAACCTCATTGAAAGAGCAACAACAGCAACTCGAACACATTGCCCATTACGATGTGCTGACGCAACTGCCGAACCGCTCATTGTTGGCCGACCGGTTGAATCAGGCCATGCTCATCATTAACCGTCATGGCGGTTATCTGGCGGTGTTGTTTATCGACCTGGATCAGTTCAAAGCGATCAATGATTCCTTCGGGCACGACATTGGCGACGATTTGCTGGTGGAGGTGTCCAAGCGGATGCGAATCGCTTTACGAGAAGAGGACACGCTGGCTCGAATTGGGGGCGATGAATTTGTGGCGGTGCTGGCCAATCTGGAAGGGATTCAGGACTGTGAGGAAATTTTGGACCGGCTGTTGGTGGCCGCTTCCGATCCGGTTGAAGTTCAGGGGCATAGTTTGACGGTGTCCGCCAGTATCGGTGTGACTTTCTATCCGGATGACCAGGGCGATGCCGACCAATTGATGCGCCATGCCGACCAAGCCATGTATCAGGCCAAGCAGGAAGGCAAGAACCGTTACCATTTCTTTGATGTCAGCCACGATTCGATGGTCAAGTCGCAAAGTCGCATCCAGCGCGAAATGGCCGATGCCATTGAACACAATCAGTTGGAATTGCACTTTCAGCCCAAGGTCAATATCAAGGAAGGTCGGGTGATTGGTGTCGAGGCCTTGGTGCGTTGGCCGCATCCGGAGAAAGGCCTGCTGATGCCCGCCGATTTTCTGCCCAGCGTGGACGGTTTGCCTCTGAGTATCGAACTGGATAAATGGGTGTTGCGCACGGCGTTGAAGCAAGCGAATATATGGCATGAACAAGGCATGCACATCAATGTGAGTGTCAATATCGGCGCCTACTTCATCCAACATCGCGATTTCATGGAAACGTTACGCGAATACGTGGCGGATTATCCGGCTTTGCCGCCGTTTACATTGGAAATCGAAATTTTGGAAACCAGTGCGCTGGAAGACGTCGTCAATGTCAGTCTGTTGATCTGGGAATGCCATGAACTGGGCGTGCATTTTGCATTGGATGATTTCGGCACCGGTTATTCCTCCCTGACTTACTTGCGCCACCTGCCGGCCAAAATCATCAAGATTGACCAAACCTTTATCCGCGACATGCTGATGGATTCGGATGACCGAGCCATCGTGGACGGAATTTTGAAACTGGCCCAGGCGTTCGATCGCGAAGTGATTGCCGAAGGGGTGGAAACCGAAGCGCATTTTGAAGCCCTGTTGGCGATGGGATGTGAACTGGCGCAGGGCTATGCCATCGCCAGGCCGATGTTACCCGAGGCGTTACCGGATTGGGTATGCGAATGGGAAAAGTCGCCGCAGTGCGAAAAATCATAACCGACCGGATTTGGCATGGAACCGAAATCGTATCTCAAGTAGAATAGGCGCCATTCATTACCCTGAAAGAGTGAAATTATGTCGATCACAGCGGTTTACCCTGGCACCTTCGATCCCATTACCTGCGGCCATTTCGATTTAATCGAAAGGGCGGCGCGTTTTTACGACCGGCTGGTCATCGCCGTGGCGGATAACCGCAATAAAACCTCTTTGTTTTCGCTGGAAAAGCGTGTGGCGCTGGCGAAAGAGGTGACGTCGGGCATGGACAATGTCGAAGTCATCGGTTTCAGCGGGTTATTGGTGGACTTTGTGCGTGAGATTGACGGCAACGTGCTGCTGCGGGGACTGCGAGCCGTCTCCGATTTCGAGTACGAATTCCAGTTGGCGTCGATGAATCGTAAACTGGCCCCGGAAGTGGAAACCATGTTCATGACCCCGGCGGAACAATACGCTTTTATTTCCTCCAGTCTGGTGCGGGAAATCTCTGCTTTAGGTGGGGATGTTTCGGAATTCGTGCACCCGGTGGTTGCCAAGGCGCTGGACGAAGCCAGTCTGTAAACAGCCGTTTTCGCCAGGCCTGGTCGATTCTTCTATTATTCGTTGATAAGGTTTCAACGCTCCCTCTCAACTATTCATTCCGTGATTCCGGACGTGGTTCTGACGAGGTTTTTCGGTGCCAAAGCCCGTTTTCCTGCACCATTTCATATTTCGCCCAATGCGCGAATTCCTCGCGGGTGACGCAATCGGTGGTTTTGCGTTCCTGACCGGCGATTTGTTTGAAAATCACAAAGTCCTTTTCCGGATCGTCACTGCCCGATTCGTCAATGATGCGACGCATCGACCAATCCCGACCAATCAAGCCATTGCTGTAAACTCGACCGAGTTCGATGTCTGACGACGAAAGCTGCGTGTTCGGATGACCAATCAAAGCCAGAATGCGACGCAAATCGTATTCATTGATGTCCACGAACGAATCGATTTCCTTTAAGGCATTTAAAAAATCGCTGTGGGAAAAGCCGTCCTGCGATGCCGGTTGGGGCTCGGTCTGTTGTTGGTACCAGTAAGCCGGATAGCGCCGCCAATGAAAAAAAGCATTGAACAACACGGCAATCGCCAGGATGGAAAACACATTCAATAATACCGGCGTCAACAGAAACTCGTAACCCAATGCATGGATGCTTTCGCTGCCGATGACGGCGGTTAAGGCGGTGGCCCCGCCCGGCGGATGAATGCATTTCAAATAATACATGGCGGTGATGGACGCGCCGACGGCGACGCTGGCGGCGAGAATCGGCGGGTCGATCAAGTGTGCGCAGCTGACGCCGATGAA
Source organism: Thiomicrospira sp. S5 (assembly GCF_003991075.1). Taxonomy (NCBI): domain Bacteria; kingdom Pseudomonadati; phylum Pseudomonadota; class Gammaproteobacteria; order Thiotrichales; family Piscirickettsiaceae; genus Thiomicrospira; species Thiomicrospira sp. S5. The sequence continues at coordinate 554,781 of NZ_CP014470.1, forward strand.
GGCGGAAATCAGGTTGCCGCCAATCAACGGCCAGGGTTGTGATAAAGGACCGTGTGGAACCGCAAACAACAAAACGGCGGAGGCGCCCATGGAGGCGACCACGGCCAACGCATCCGGGAGTGCCAGAAAGCGGTGGCTGATCAGCAGGATGACCAGAATCGCCAGAAAACCGCCCAGGCCTGAAATGAGTTTTTCGGAATGGCTGCTGCCGGCTTCGCGGACCCCTAGGTAGCGGCGAATCGTTGACCGCAAGTCGGCCATGCGGTTGTTTTGCGGTTGTTTGGGGGAGAGGCTGTCCATCTTCGTCCTTGAGAGATAGCGCATTAAAAGCGTATCTTAACATGATGCCTGGCGGCGGTTAAAATTGAGTTTTACCAGCCAGGTCGGGAATTTATTTGGCGATTAAATAATTTAAACACCTAAGCGTTGCGGTTGGTCAATCGCTCGACTATAATGCTTCGCTATGTACTTAAAGTTATAAAGAAGGCCGGACATTTGAACGCATCCAATCTCCCCGAACAGCTTGTGCAATCTTTCTTGATGGGCAGCAAACAGTCTCGCTCCGGGCAGCGTCGTTTGGAATTGTTGAACAAAGTGGAGTCACTGGGTTCCCTGTCGGCGGCGGCGAAAGCTTGTGGGATGAGTTACAAAGGCGCCTGGCAAGCCATTGAAGCCATGAATCAGCTGGCGGAAGAGCCGTTGGTGCACACCCAGAAAGGCGGTGCTGGCGGCGGCGGAATGGTGTTGACCCAAGCCGGTGAAGCCTTGTTGGCGGCCTATCGATTATTCAATGAACAGATGCAGCATTGGATGCGGGAGCTGGAGGCGATGTCGCCGAACATGCTCAGTCAATTGGAATTGATGAGGAAAATTTCCATGAAAACAAGTGCACGAAATTTATTCCACGGAACCGTTACCGAAATTGAAAAAGGGGCGGTGAACTGTGAGGTGACCCTGTCGGTGGGGCAAGGTAACGAAGTGATCGCGCAGATTACGCTGGACAGTTTGGAGCGTCTGGGGCTGGAAGTCGGTTCCGATGCGTATGCCCTGATTAAAGCCAGTTGGGTCATTCTGACCGAAGACTTGAACGGCACGGTGAAAACCAGCGCACGGAACCAGTTCTGCGGCGTGGTCACCAAACTGGATGAGGGCGCCGTGAACAGTGATGTGTCCATTCAACTGGAAGGGGAGCAAATGATTTCTGCCATCGTGACAAACCAGAGTGTCGAGAATTTGGGGCTGGCCGTGGGGGCAAGATGTTGCGCCCTGGTCAAAGCCAGTCATGTATTGTTGGCGGTTTCCGACTGAGGTCGGATTTTTTTGATTTAACGATATGTATCAAACGTAATATGTATTAACTATCATAACGGAGTGACTGTATGAAAACGATGATTCGTACCCTGGCCTTGGCTATGGGTGTTTTGAGTGCCTCGATGGCGTATGCGGAAACCGCCAAGATTGCGGTGGCGGCCAATTTCACCAAAACCATCGAAGAGGTCGGCAAGGTGTTTGAAAAGGAAACCGGTCATCAGGTGAAATTCTCTTTCGGCCCGACCGGTAAACTCTATGCCCAAATTAAAAACGGCGCGCCTTTCGATGCCTTCTTCGGTGCGGATGAACGTCGCCCGAAAAAAACCATTGACGACGGGATTGGCATTGCCGACAGTTATTTTGTTTATGCACAAGGTCAAATCGTACTGTACAGTGCAAAACTGCCGGTGAAAAACAGCCCGATTGAGGTATTGAAAGCCAAAAAATACAATCACTTGGCGGTGGCGAACCCGAAAACCGCTCCTTATGGCGAACGTGCGGTCGCTTTCTTGAAAAAAGAGGGTTTGTATCAGGACGTGAAATCGAAAATCGTCAATGGTGAAAGCATCGCTCACGCTTTCCAATACGTCGCCACCGGCAATGCCGAAATCGGGTTTGTCGCCATGTCGCAAGTGGTGGACCCGCAAAGTCCGGTGTACAAAAAAGGTCAATACTGGGTGGTGCCGCAGTCGGACTATAAGCCGATTAACCAAGGCGCGCTTCTGACTAAACAAGGTGAAAAGAATGCGGCCGCCAAAGCCTTTATGGCATTCATCAAGACGCCGAAAGCCATCGAGATTATCAAACGTTATGGCTATAACGTCAGCTAAGTTACAATAGCCTTTGTCTGAAAAAACGACCAGGCCTGGTCGTTTTTTTATGGGAGCGGAAAAGAGACATCATGTTGGAAATCTTCGGTACGGAAATCAATTTACAACCCATTTGGCTGACGCTGGAAGTGGCGACCATGACGACCATTGTTTTATTGGTCTTGGGGACGCCTTTGGCCTGGTGGATGGCGCAAATGCGCTCGTCCAATAAGGTGTTTCTGGAAGCGCTGGTGGCCTTGCCATTGGTGCTGCCGCCGACGGTGCTGGGGTTTTATCTTCTGATTCTGTTCAATCCAAATGGAACCGTGACCGAAGTGTTGCACTGGTTCGGTTTTGAAGGACAGTTGACCTTCAGTAAAACCGGCCTGGTGATTGGGTCGGTGTTTTATTCATTACCCTTTGCCATTCAACCGCTGATGCATGCCTTTGAAAATATTCCACATCGTCTACTGGACGCGGCCGCCACCATGCGAGCGTCGTTTCTGGACCGTTTCTGGACCATTGTTTTGCCCTTGTCGCGCCGAGGAATTCTGGTGGCCGCCACTTTGTCGTTTGCGCATACGGTGGGGGAATTCGGGGTCGTGCTAATGGTGGGGGGCAATATCCCGGGCGAAACCCGCATGGTGTCGATTGATATTTTCGACCATGTGGAAAGTCTGGAATATGATCAGGCGCACATTTTGTCGGCGATGATGTTGATTTTCGCGTTGAGTGTGCTGATGCTGGTGTACGGCTTGAATCGTCGTTTCGGTGTGAAGGTAGGATAAAGATGAGTGATATACAAGCGCTGATGAAAGGCGATTTGACGCTGGATCTGGGCAGTTTTCGTCTGGACTCCGGCTCGTTTGAAATTCCGCTGCAGGGCGTGACGGTATTGTTTGGCCGTTCCGGTAGCGGCAAAAGCACCTTGTTACGTGCCATCAGCGGGCTGGATAAACGCACTGAAGGGCACCTCACGGTGAATGGCGAGATATGGCAGGATGAAGCAAACGTTTTGCCAACGCAAAAGCGTCATATCGGGTTCGTATTTCAAGATGCCGCCTTATTTCCGCACATGACCGTACGACAAAATCTAATGTACGGAGTCAAACGTTTGCCGAAAGACATCACGCCGGAAGATTTTGACGACATTGTTCAACGCGTTGGTATTGCCGACAAGCTGAATCGAGCCGTGACGTTTTTGTCCGGTGGCGAACGTCAGCGAGTGGCAATTGCCCGTGCGTTGTTGATGCGCCCGAAGCTGTTGTGTATGGACGAACCGTTATCGGCACTGGACTGGCGTGCCAAAGCGGAGATGCTGACGCTGATTGAAGAATTGGTGGCGGCCTACCGTTTGCCGGTGCTCTACATCACTCATGCGCCAGCGGAAGTCGAGCGTTTGGCCGACCGGGTGCTGTTCATGCAAAACGGTCGGGTTGAAACCGTCGAGACGTTGCAACAGGCGTTGGCGCGTCCGGATTCGCCGTTGTTTGACGAGCAGGGCGCGGTGTCGGTGTTGCAGGCGAGTCCGTTGCCAATGCAGGACGGCTTGCAACCGGCCCGCTTTGGGGAAACCGAAACCATTTGGTTGTCGGAAGCCGTGCCGAAGGGTAAGGAAACCATCCGGGTGCGGGTATTGGCGCGGGACGTCAGTTTGGCCCTGTCCGACCCGAAAGACCTGAGTATCATTAACCATTTTCCCGCGGAAGTCACCGAGCTGATTCCGCAAGGCCAGCACCGTTTATTGGTGCGCTTACGCTTGTCGGACGGCCAGCAACTGTTTTCGGAAGTGACCCAACACTCGGCGGAACGACTGAAGATTCAACCAGGCCTGGCGGTTTTTGCCCTGATTAAATCGGTCGCGGTGACCGAATAAATCGTCGAATCCCCCTTTCTTGTCGGACGGACCATCTTTCCGGAAAATGCCCAGGCCTGGGCATTTTTTTCGTCGGCGTTACAGCCATTTCATGTGAAATATTTCTTTCAGGCCGGACAGAATGAATGTCGGCAGTGCGGCGATGAACAGTGTCATCAACAAATGCTGAGGTTCCAGCGGCGTGGTGCCGAGCGCCAGGTTGCCGAACGGTGTGTAGACCATCAACAATGACACACAGGCCGATCCGAATACCGCCAACAGCAGCAAATGATTGCTGAACGGGTTGCGGTGATAAAGCGTGGTGAAGGTGCGCGCGTCGAACACATGCACCAGTTGGCCGAAAATCAAAGTCATAAAGGCGAGTGTTTGAGCGTATTCCAGTGACAGGTTCAAATTGAGCGCGTACATGAACATCGCAAAGGTCAGGCCGCCCATAATCAACCCCCGTATCACGATGCGCGTGCCGAGGTTGTCGGCGAAGAAGCTTTCGTTGCCGGCCCGCGGTTTACGTTGCATCACGTCGCCTTCCGCTTCATCGACGCCCAGCGCTAGCGAAGGCATCCCGTCGCTGACCAGGTTGATCCAGAGAATCATCAGGGGCGCCAATGTCAGCAGCGGTTCGCCAATCATAATCAGAAACGAGAAGAGTATCGCCGATACCTCACTGACGTTGGCGGTGAGGCCCTGGCGGATGAATTTGCGGATATTGTCGTAAATACGGCGGCCTTCTTGCACGGCATGGACGATGGTGGCGAAGTTGTCGTCCAGCAAAATCAGGTCGGCGGATTCTTTGGCGACGCCGGTGCCGGTGATGCCCATGGCGATACCGATGTCGGCCTTACGCAAAGCCGGAGAATCGTTGACGCCGTCGCCGGTCATGGCGACGACTTCGCCGTTGGACTGCAAGGCCTTGACGATGCGCAGTTTGTGTTCCGGTGTCACCCGTGCGAAGACCGAGGTTTTCGGTGCCAATCGCTGCAGTTCTTCATCGCTGATTTGATTCAATTCGGCTCCGGTCATTACCAGTTCGTCGTCCGAATCGATGATGTCCATTTGACGGGCGATGGCTTTGGCGGTGATGGCGTGGTCGCCGGTGATCATCACCACGCGAATGCCGGCGGAATGGCATTCTTTGACCGCTTGGGTGGCTTCGGGGCGTGGCGGGTCGATAATGCCGTGAATGCCGGTGATGATGAGACGGTTTTCCAACGCTTCCAACGGCTGTTCAATCTCATCGGGACGCAGCGGGCGATAAGCGACCGCCAGTGTACGTAACGCCTGAGTACCGAACTCGTGGATGACGTTGTCGATTAGGTTGGGGTTACTGACGATGTCGCGACGTTGGTCGGCGTATTCGATGACTTCGGAGTGCTTGAGGATGACGTCCGGCGCGCCCTTGACGATGAGCGTGTGGTTGCCGTCCGCATCACGGACGATGACACTCATCATTTTGCGTTTGGGATCGAACGGGTGGGACACGACTCGTTGATGGGTGGTCATCAAGGCCTCTTTGTCAATACCGGCTTTGGCCGCGGCCACCAAAATCGCGCCTTCGGTGGGAACGCCCTGAATCCGGTAATGACCGTCTTCTTCCAGTAAGGTGGTATCGTTGCAGAGCGCGGACATTTCCAGCATGCGATTGAGATGAAAGTGGTGTTTCGGGGTTCGGGTGCGTCCGTGGATGTCGGTGTAGTCGCCGGTCGGGTCGTAGCCTTGTCCGCTGATTCGGTAATATTCGCCCGCGGCCCAGACACTGACGGTTTGCATCTTGTTTTGGGTCAAGGTACCGGTTTTGTCGGAGCAAATGACTGAAGTGGAGCCCAATGTTTCCACCGAGGCCAGTTGTTTTGCCAGGGCTTTGTTCTGCATCATCTGCTTGGCGCCCAGCGTCAGCACGATGGTGACGACGGTCGGCAAGCCTTCCGGTATGGCGGCGACGGCTAAGGATATGCTGGTGTTGACCATGCCGATGGGGTCCAGTCCTTTCAGCAGACCGATGCCGACAATGACGGCGACGATGAACAGGGCGGCCCATATCAAGGTGTGTGACAGTTTGGCGATGCGGTTTTGGAGCGGTGTCAGGCGGTTGTCGGTGCTTTGCATCAAGCTGGCGATTTTGCCCACCTCGGTTTTCATACCGGTGGCGGTGACCACGGCCAAACCGTGACCGTGGTTGACGGAGGTGCTCATGAACACCATGTTGACCTGATCGCCCAGTGTCGGGTCAGCCTCATTCAGGGCTTCGGTTTTTTTATGAATCAAGTCCGACTCGCCGGTCAAGGGGGCTTCGTCGACCTCCAAACGGGTGACCTCGATTAAACGACCGTCGGCGGGAACGATGTCGCCGGTCTGTAACTTGATAAGGTCGCCCGGCACCAATTCGGCGGCGGAAATCTCTTGCCATTTTCGCTCGCGGCGAACCATGCACTTGGGGGCGGCCATGTCCTTAAGGGCGTCGATGGATTTTTGCGCTTTGAGTTCCTGAAAAAACGTAATCAGGGCGTTGATGAGAATGATGATGGTGATGGCGATGGCATCGACAGTATGCCCGGTGTAAAACGATAAGAGCGCGCCGAAGGCCAGCACCACCAATAATGGATTTTTCAGCTGCTTCAGGAATAACCGAAACGGTGAAATGCTTTCGGTTTGAGTGAGACTGTTCGAACCGAAGGTCTGTTGGCGTTCGGTGATGTGCTCGGGGGAAAGACCTTCCTCTCGGTGGCTGTCGAGCTGTTGTAAAACCTCGTCAGGTGTTTTTTGAAACCAGTTCATCTCAAACCTCTTACAGCGATAAGTTGTTGGACAGAATGATTTTATTCTGACACAAACGCCGGAGGCTTTTAAAGAATTATTCAGCGATTATGCGTAACCAATAAGAAGGGCGCTTGAATGACTTCGCCATCTTCCTGAGTGGCGATGACGGTCAGTTGCCAGTCCATGCGGTCATTGGTGCAGAAGGCCAGCATGGATTTGCCTTCGTAAAAACCGGGTTGGCCCGGTAATGGGAAAAGGGTGACGCGGTTATAGCCCATGTACATATTCAAGCCGGAAATATCGAGTTCCACTTTGCTGGCGTAGATGTTGTCGAGTTTGACGCGGACGGTCAAGGTGCGCGCCACCCGGATCGGTTTAGGACGGATGTCGATGGTGATGTTTTGCTTTTCATGCTGAGTTTGGCAGGCGGATTGGTGCAGTTCACAGGCGTCGTTCAAGGGCCATTGCTCGATATTCGATGGCGAGGACGAGTCGCAACTGGACAGTGCAAACGTCAGTGATGTCAGTCCGACGGCGAGCCAGACAGGAAACGAGCGGATTGTCGAGAAGAAGGTGTTCATATGGCCTGCGTCGGAATCGAAGTGTCCAGTGAAATCTATGTGGCTATATTAGAAGCTTTTTTTCATGCGCTCAAGTCGCTTTTTGGTGTCAGGGACGACACGCAGGCTATCTTCAGGGTTGTGCATTACTTTTGACAATGTTCGCAGAAGTAGGCGGCTCGCTGATTCAGCACCGTTTTTTGCACGGGACGGCCACAGGTCGGACAAGGTTGTTTGTCGCGGCCGTATACGTGCAGCTTTTGTTCGAAATAGCCCGGCTGGCCACTTGGGCTGAGAAAGTCTTTCAAGGTGGTACCGCCTTGTTCGATGGCGGCGGCCAACACCTGTTTGATGTGGCCGACCAACTGTTCGGCTTCCGGGCGCGTCAGGCTGTGCGCGGGGCGTGTCGGATGCAGGCCGCTGAGAAACAAGGCTTCGTTGGCGTAGATGTTGCCGACACCAACGACCACGGAGTTGGTCATGATGAAGGTTTTGACGGCCACTTTTCGGTTTTGAGCTTTTTGCAACAGGTGGTCGGTGTTGAAGGCATCGGTTAAAGGTTCTGGCCCAAGCGCTTTAAGTAAATCGTGCTCTTCGGGGGCAGTTTCCGTCCACAGCCAGCAGCCAAAACGACGCGGGTCGTGATAACGCAACAGATAGCCGTTGTCCAGAACCAAATCGATGTGGTCGTGTTTGACGGGCGGATGGTCGTGCGGCAAGACTCGTAAGTTACCGGACATGCCTAAATGGATGATGAGATGACCGCGCTCGGTTTCCAGCAGCAAGTATTTGGCGCGGCGGCGAATTGCGGAAATCACCAGGCCTGGGAGTTTTTTCGGCAGAGTCGTGTCCACCGGCCAACGCAGGCGGGCATCGCGAATAATGATGTCGCGGATGGTTTGTTGTTCGACATTCGGCTGAATGCCGCGTTTGGTGGTCTCGACTTCCGGTAATTCTGGCATGTTTCTTTCTTGAGGTTGTTAAACGATTTCAGGTGTCAATATTCTAATGCAGTTGGCGCAAAAAGCCAGTTTTCAGAATATGAGGCCTTAACCTTTCCGTTAAATGGTCGATAGCACTATTAAGGCAAGGGAAAAAATAAAAAACCTTCGAGTATCAGGAGGGTGAACAAATGAACACACAAGATTATTATGTGGACTGCGATGAATTAGGGTATTGCGTTGCCAATAACGACGGCGTGGTCGCGAGTTTCAGCTTGATTGAAGACGCTTATAATGCATTGCGTGAATTTCAGTCCAAGGATTTTCCGGAAAACTGGGCCAAGGTACCGCCGGCGATGCGGGAAGCCAAACGCCGTTTGTATGGCGTCGTTTCCTGACGCCTGCGTTCAATGCATACGTGATTGAACGCAGGACAGCGTGAATTTATTCTAATTAATCTCTTTTAAAGTAGGGTAAATTTTTTATAATGATGGCAAACACAATAATAACGGTTTGCACTCGCTATGCCCTTTCGCCCTTTATGGATTTCCGCACTGCTGGTCGGCTTGGTGTTTTCCGCCAAGGCTTTCTCTCAGACACTGACGCCCATCACCGTTCAGGTTAACTGGAATCATCAATTTCAATTCGCCGGTTTTTACGCCGCCATCAAGCAAGGTTATTATCAAAATGCCGGGTTGGATGTGACCGTCAAAAGCTGGAAGCCCGGCACCAATATGGTCAATGAAGTGGTTAACGGGCGGGCCGACTTTGCCACGGCTTACAGTTCGGTGATCGTCGATTACGCCAAAGGCGCGCCGATTAAGCTGGTGATGAGTTCTTTCCAGTTTTCGCCGATGGTGTTGCTGGCCCACAAGCCGGTTGAAGACCTCAAAGACATGAGCGGCATGGATGTCATGCACTTCAGCAACCTCCAGATTCAAAGCCTGATCAACAAAGCCAATACCGTGACCCAAAAGCCGTTGAAGTCGATTCCTCCTTCGGGTGATTTGAACGACTTTATCAATCACCGGGTGGACTTGTATGGCGCCTACATGACCAATGAGCCTTTTCGTCTTCAGCAAGAGGGCATCCCTTATTATGCCGTGGACCCGAAAACCTTCGGGGTGCAAAGTTACGGCGATTTGATTATCACCTCCGAACGTTTTGCCAACCGTCACCCTGAAGTGGTGCAGCGATTCAAGGAAGCCACCATTCGCGGTTGGCGCTATGCGTTGCAGCATCAGCCTGAAGTGGTGGATTATATTTTGGCGCATTATCCGGTGGTCAAATCGCGGGAAGCCTTGCTCAACGAAGCCAAGGTGACGGTGCACTATGTGAAATCCGGGTTGACGCCGATCGGGACGATTGAACCGGCAAAACTGTTGGCCACGGCGGCCGAAGCCAAGGAAGTCGGGCTGATTTCGGCTTCGGTGTTCAATCAACTCGATATGAAGGACTTTATTTTCAATGCGGCCAGTTATGTGTTTACACCGGAAGAATTGGCGTATATCGAACAGAACCCGGTAGTGTATCTGGCGAATGACATCGATTGGGAGCCGTTTGAGTTCATCGATTCCAAAGGACGTTACCGAGGCATCGCCGCCGAATATTTTCAACTGTTGTCGCAAAAAACAGGGTTGCGTTTTCAGGTCGACCAAACTCGACCTTGGGCCGAGGTGTTGAAATTGGCGCAGGAGGGGGAATACGATGCCTTTTCCTGCGCCGTGGCGACCCCGGAACGTTCCGAGTATATGCAGTTTACCGAACCGTATCTGTCGTTCCCGATGGTATTGGTCGGGCAAAAAGAGCTGTCGGTGATTCCGGATTATGAACAATTAAACGGCCACACGGTAGCGGTGGTGAAAGGTTATTGGTCGCATGAGACATTGGCCAAAAACTACCCGCAAATCAAGTTGCTGCCGGTGAATTCGGTGAAGGAAGGCTTGGAAGCCGTGATTGACGGTCGAGCCATGGTGTACTCCGGTAACCTAGGGGCGATTAACTACGCCATCAACAAATATGGTTTGACCGGTATTCATGTCATCGGGCAATCCGAACACCGTTTCGAGCTGGCCATCGGGGTGCGCAAAGACAAGCCGGCTCTGTTCAGTATTCTACAGAAAGGATTGGCATCCATCAGTGATGAGGAGCGCCGGGAAATTTTTAATCATTGGATTCAGTTGGAAATGGTGAATCGTCTGGATAAACGCCAGTTGTTTGAGGTCGCTTTGGTGATTTTGGTGGTGGTGTTGACCATGCTGTTTTTGGTGATGTTTTATCGTTATCAAAAAAACAAGCAACAGGTTTACATCAATCAAATCCACGAGTTGACCTATGCGACCTTGATTGATCTGGAATCCTTGACCTTCGATTGGGTGAGCGAGTCCTATTGCCGTTTGACCGGTTATAATGAGCGGGAGCTGTTGGGACGCTCTTATCTCGACTTGGCCGCACACGATCTGCCGAAAAGTAAACAGGATTATATTCAGAACTGGGTGCTGGCGGGACGCACCTGGCGCGGGGAAATGGAAGGTCGTACCGCCGACGACAAACCTTATTGGGTGGAGTTGACCTTGACGCCGGTACGCAACCTCTGGGGGCGGGTTGACCAGGTCTGGGCGACTCGGGTGGACATTTCCGACCGTAAGCGTATCGAGCAGATTTCCATTACCGATGACCTGACCGACTTGTATAACCGTCGTTATTTCAATCAAGTGTTCGGGCGGGAGTTGAAACGATCGCAACGGGATGCAGTCCCTTTGTCGGTGGCGATGCTCGATATCGATTTCTTCAAAAAAATCAATGACCATTACGGTCATCAGAAAGGGGACGAAGTGTTGAAGCAAGTGGCGGATTTGCTGAAAAAACACTTTGCCCGTGAAACCGATGTGATTTTCCGAATGGGCGGGGAAGAGTTTTTTGTGCTGGCGAACTTCAAGTCACAAGCCGCGTTACAGGAGCACTTGCAAGACCTGTGCCGGGACGTGGAAGGGCTAAAAGTTCGGAATGAAAGCTCGCAACATGGTTATCTGACGATTTCCGTGGGAGCTGCCTTCCTGCAACCGCAAGACCTGTCGGGGACCGATCAGGTTTACCATTTGGTGGACGAAGCGCTCTATGCGGCCAAACAGCAGGGGCGCAATCAGGTGGTGATGGTGAAGCCGGACGCTGTCGCTTGAAACGCAGGCATTGGGGTGAGGAAACCGTGTCGGAGCCTGAATTTCAGGCATAAAAAAACCCAGCCTTTTGAGCTGGGTCATCATCTAAGTCGGATAGAACTTATTTGATTTTGGCTTCTTTGAAGAGAACATGCTTGCGCAGAATCGGATCGTATTTCTTGATCTCGAATTTTCCGGCCATGTTACGCTTGTTTTTATCGGTTGTATAAAAATAAGCGCTTTCTGTCGATTGAAGTTTAATTTTATCGCGCATGTCGGGCTCCCTTAAACTTTCTCACCACGTGCACGCATTTCTGCAAGCACTGACTCAATACCGTTTTTATCAATAACACGCATTCCAGAAGTGGAAACGCGTAGTTTTACAAAACGGCTTTCGTTCTCAACCCAAAAACGGTGAGTTTGTAGGTTAGGTAAAAAACGACGACGAGTTTTACGATGAGAGTGGGAAACATTGTTACCGACTACAGGCTTCTTTCCTGTTACTTGGCAGACTTTGGACATTTCTCAATTCCTCTCAAAAAAGGTTAGCGAATCTCGCTACCCCTGACATTAAAAATATTCGAATATTTCTATGTTAAAACAGCCTGGGTAAGACTGTGAAAAACAAGAAGCGGAATTATCCATAAAATCCAATCAAAAAGCAAGCGTCTCGCATGGAAATGTTGTGTTGGGGGTTAAAAAAATCTTTTTTCTGTAAATTCAACGGCTTTTTAGGCGGCCCGCCTGTGTTTGGAAGCGTTGTGCGGTGTAGAGTAGCAAGCTAAAAATCAATCCGGCGGTCACGACCAATGCGATGGTGATGTACGCGAATAAATCCGGCGCCTTCATCAAAGTGCTCATTAACGAGTCTTCGTAGAAAAAGAACCAGGGATGTTCCGGCGGAAACACCCAAACATGCAGTTGGTAGAAGACCTTTTCCGCTCCGAGCAGAGCCAAGAGCAGTGCGATTAGGGCTAAGCCGGTTCCCAGAAACCACCAGGCCTGGCGGAAAGTTGTGTATTGATGGCGCTTGAGTTGCCATGCACTGACAAGAAGCCAAATGCCGAAAACGACCAGGCCTGCCCGGTTCAACCAGGAGACCAGATTGGCGACATCCTGCAAGTGAGCGATTTCCGGTGGGCGCAGTAATAAAACGTTTTGCCCTGCATGACGGTAAGCCAGCGTTTCCAACCCTTTCCCTTGGTGTTGAATCGACTCGACAATGCCGTGAAACAGCGCCAGACGTTCGCCGCGCGAGGTATTCTCAAACCCTTCTCGGTAACGGTTGTCGGGGGCATAACGTTCAATGTTTTCGTGAATGCCGGCGTGGTCGTACCAAACCGGATAGAAGAAATCCGCTTTGGCCAACAGGTGCCAGCTGATCCAAAGCGATAGCAGAAACCCCGTCCAAACCCAAATAACACCTAACCAAAAAGAGGGCGTTATCCAGTATCGGGCTTGGTGCATGGTTACAAATGCCCTTGCTGTGCAAGGGACGTCCACCGTCCATGATCGCCCAAAATAATGTGATCCAAGCAACGCACATCAATCATGTCCAAGGCCTGCTTCAAGCGTTGGGTCAAATCCAGGTCGGCTTGGCTGGGCGTTGGGTCGCCGGACGGATGATTGTGCGCCAGTATCACTGCCGCTGCCTGATGGTCCAGAACGGTCTGGATGACTTCACGGGCGTGTACCGAGGCTTGATTCAGGGTGCCGGTAAAGAGCGGGACAAAGGCGATAAAATGGTGTTGCTGGTCCAGCAAGACCAAACCAAAGGTTTCCCGTGCCTGCTGGCCGATGTGGTGTTGCAATAACCGGGCGACGTTTTCCGGGTCAGTCAAGGCGTCGCCTTTGGTCAACCCGGATTCAAAGTGGCGCCGTGAGATTTCCAAAACCGCTTGGAGTTGAACGAATTTGGCTTGCCCGAGTCCCTTGGCTTCGCAAAATTCCGTTTCGTCGGCATTGAGCAGTTGGTGCAGACTACCGAAGTGGTCCAGTAAATCCTGCGCCAGTTCGACGGCGCTTTTGCCTTGCACGCCGACGCGTAGGAAAATGGCGAGCAGTTCGGCGTCACTGAGGTGTTCGGGGCCGAAGTTGAGGAGTTTTTCACGCGGACGGTCGTTTTCGTGCCAATCGGTAATTGCCATGTTTTTACGGAATTTTTGGTAAGATAATCGCCATCTTAATGAAAAGGGTTTTCACTGGCAATGTTTAAACTTGAAATGGCCGTCCGCGATTATGAGTGCGATCTGCAGGGCGTGGTCAATAATGCCGTTTATCAAAATTATCTGGAACACGCGCGTCATGAATTTTTATTGGCGAACCAAGTGGATTTCGCAGCTTTGGCGGCACAAGGCATCGATTTGATGGTGATTCGGGCCGAAGTGGATTACAAGGCTTCCTTGCGGCCGCACGACCGTTTTTATGTGACGGTGGAAATGGTGCCACAGGGGCGTGTCAAAGTGGTGTTTGTTCAGAATGTTTATAAAGAAGACGGCACCTTGATGGTGGCGGCGAAAACCTACGGTGCCACCGTGCAAAACGGTCGCCCGGTGCGAATGGCGCCGGAGTTATTGGCGTTGGCTTCTCAGGCCACGGAAGCCGGGTAGTTGTAGATGAACGTGTTACTGGGCGTCACCGGCGGTATTGCCGCGTATAAGGCATTGGAATTGGTGCGACTGTTTGTCAAAGGCGGGCATGAGGTGCAGGTGGTGATGACCGAGGGTGCCAAGGCCTTTATTCAGCCGTTGTCCTTTCAAGCCCTGTCGGGCCATCCGGTGCGTGACCAGTTGTTTGACGAAACCCAGGAAGCCGGGATGGGCCACATTGAATTGGCGCGCTGGCCGGATGTGATTTTGGTGGCGCCGTGTTCGGCGGAAACCCTCGCTAAGTTCCGAATGGGGCGCGCCGATGATTTGTTGACGACTCTGTGCCTGGCGTCGGATAAGCCGAAAATGTTGGCACCGGCCATGAACCGTTTGATGTGGCAAAATGAGGCCACTCAGGAAAACCTGGCGGTACTGCAGCAACGCGGTTGGCAAGTGATTCCGCCGGGAGAAGGCGAGCAGGCCTGCGGCGAAACCGGTGCCGGGCGCCTGCCGGAACCCCCGGCGATTTATGTGGCGGTGGAGCAGCAGATCGCGGACATCACGAAAAACGCCCAGGCCTGGGTGGAATTGGCGAAACATTGGCAGGGCAAACGTTTGTTGGTGTCGGCGGGGCCGACGCAGGAAGCGATGGATCCGGTGCGTTTTCTGGGGAACCGCAGTTCCGGAAAAATGGGGTTTGCCATTGCCGAAACCGCCCGGAAGTTAGGCGCGGACGTGACGTTAGTAGCCGGGCCCGTGGCGCTGTCCGCCCATCCCGATATTCGGCGGGTGGATGTGGTGTCCGCTCAGGAGATGTTGGCGGCGGTGACCGAGCAAGTCACTTCTCAGGATGTGTTTATCAGTGCGGCGGCGGTGGCCGACTTTCGGCCGGAAACCGCGCATGACCGTAAGTTGAAAAAACAGGCCGGTCAGGATGACATGACCTTGCGTTTGGTGAAAAACCCCGATATCGTCGCCACGGTGGCGCGGCAGTATCCGGATGTTTTCGTGGTGGGATTTGCCGCCGAAACGGACGATGTGCTGGCGCACGCGCGAGAAAAACGCGCCCGAAAAGGGCTGGACATGATTTGCGCCAACCGTGTCGGCGACGGGCTGGGGTTTGAAACCGATGATAACCAGTTGACCTTGATTTCCGAAGCGCAGGAACGGGCATTGACGCCGTCGTCCAAGTCGCAACAAGCATTCGAGCTGTTGGCGTTCATTGCGGAAGCGTCCTTTTAAAACGCCCAGGCCTGGGCATTTTTAGACTAGCGTATTTAATGTTCATTTACATGAGAAAGGAAGGGACCGTATTTAACGTCCGCCGTTTCTCGCGTACAATTTGATACGAACTCCCTGTTTCAAAGTAATCCTAAATTAAGTGAGGCATTATGAAAGCACCAGCGTTGAAGCAACGTTTCATTCTTCCATTGGCGAGCGTGGTTGTCGCGTCCTTGTTAACGGTCAGTGGCTGTACTTTTAATAAACCGACCGAGGCATCGAAAAGCGTTTCTGTGGTGAAAGCGTTTAATGTCACCGGCTGTGAAAAGCTGGGCACCACCACGGCTCAGGTTCAGAGTTCGTTGGGGGGCGTTGAATTTTCGGAAGAGAAGGTTCAAAAAGAACTGATCAATATCGCTAAGAACGACGCCGGTACCATGGGCGGCGATTCGGTGGTTGCGGTTTCCCCCGTGATTGGCGGCATGCAAAAGTTCGACATTTATAAGTGCGCGAAATAATCGTGTGACGACTTCGTCGACGATTAAGCCCTTTCGGGTGGGTTTTCGGGCTTTATAATCGGAAACCCTTTCCATTCATTGGAATTTTTTATTTCCTTACTAAAATTATGTGTATGTGTATAATCTGATAAAAAGCAAATGGATAGGACAATCCAATCCGGCTGAAAAATAGATTACAGACTATGCACTCGTATCAACCGAAACAAGCCGAATTCCGGACGTTGATTCTTCAGCGACTGGATGAGGTGATCGAACCGTTTTCAGATTTCGATTCCATCTCGTTCGAGATGGAACTGGACACGCTTTTCTGCGTGTTGGATTCTCTGTCTTACACGTTGAAATCTTATGGCATGAACGCTTTTTCCGACGGGTTTGCCCGTTTGAAGCGGCGGATGATGAAGGATATCCATCCGACGTTTGAAGGGTTCGATGACTTTTTGGTGGAGTTGAAGGCGCTCCGGAACCGACTGGCGGAAAGTGTCGAGACGGAATCCTTGCGGAAAGAGGACGCGCCAAGACTGTGTTTTTACGGTGTCCCGGATTCACAAATCAACGACCTGTCGCGCCGAACCAGCGGCTTGAGTTTGCAGGAAGTGATTTTCCACTCTCCGACGGAATTGTCCGGACTACGTCGACGGGATATTCTGGTCTTCTCGTTGCCTGAAAACGAACAGCACAATCTGTCGTTTCTCGCCAATGTCATGGCGCAGCATTTTCCGTTGGAACAGGCCATTTACTTGGCGTCCAGTGAAGACATGGCCTTGCGATTGGATTTATCCCGGCACGGGTTCCAATTCTTTTTTGTCTGGCCGGAAGACAGTTTCTATTTCCGGCGTCATTTTTATCAGCTTTATCATAATATTGCGGCACAGTATCAACCCTATCGCGTTTGTTTGATCGGTCAGGGCGATGAATGCCGGGACTTGGAAACGCATTTGCGTGGATTGGGGGTGCACACGGCGCATTACTACGAAGCGGCGCAAGCGTTGGCGGCCGTTCGTAACGGCCTGCCGAACGCCATCGTGCTGAATCAGGATGCGACGGATGACGCGGCCTCCATGCACACGGCGTTGCGCCAGTTTCCGAATATGAAAATGGTGCCAGTGTTTCATTTTCAGACCGTCCCGGAGCATTTAGCGAAACTGGATGCCTTTAATCACTATCAGGAAGATGTGGTGTTGCCGAAAGGGACGTCGGTTTACCGTTTGGGGGCGCAAATCCTGGCGCGTTTGGATCATGAACGGGATTTGCGTTATTTCACCGAGGCGGCCGATAACGCTCTGCAAAAAGCCATCGACTATAAAACCGGGTTGGATTTCCATAACATTATTTCCGTGGCGGATCGCAAAGGGCGCATCATCGAAGTCAACGACACCTTCTGTCGTGTCAGTGGCTATACGCGGGATGAGTTGTTGGGGCAGGATCACCGCATTGTCAACTCAGGGCGACACCCGCAAGAGTTTTTTGCCGAGATGTGGCGTACCATCGCTTCCGGGCGCCCTTGGCGAGGTGAAGTGTGCAACCGAGCTAAGTCGGGCGAACTCTACTGGGTGGAGTCGAGTATCATCCCGATTCTCGATACCAAAGGCCGCCCGGAAAAATACATTTCCATCCGAACCGACGTCACACATATCAAGCGAACCGAGCAGCGTCTGTTGGACGCGCAGTCCATGGCCAAAATCAGTTATTGGCAATTGAATGTGAATGATCAGACTTTGGAATGGTCCGACACCATTTACGATATTTTCGGTTACGACCGTGAGAGTTTCCCACCGGATATCGAAGGGTTCGAGTCGATTGTCCATCCGGACGACTACGATTATGTGGTCGCCGCCAAAGCCAAACTGGCGGACCCCGAAGGTTATGCGTTTGTGCATCGCATCATTCGAGCCGATGGAACACTGCGTTACATCCAGCAACAAGGCCATCCGGTGTTTGATGAGGCTGGCAATGTGATTTTCATTTCCGGTTTCGCGCAGGATGTCACCGATGTCAAACTGGCGGAAAGTGCTTTGAAAACCAGTGAAGATCGTTTGAGCCGCAGCCAGAGTTTTGCCAATATCGGTACCTGGGATTGGAATATTCAAACGGGCGAACTCTATTGGTCCGACCGGATTGCGCCTTTGTTTGGTGGCGAACGTGTTGAAATGGAATCCAATTTTGATAATTTTGTCGACGCCTTGCATCCAGACGACCGACAAACGGTGTTGGATGCCATTACCGCCTGTGTCGAAAAGGGCGAGGACTACAATGTGGAACACCGGGTGGTCTGGGGTGACGGTACGGTGCGCTGGTTGCAGGAACGCGGTGATGTGGTGCGATCCGAAACGGGTGAAGCCATCAAAATGCTCGGTATCGTGCAGGATGTCACAGAACGTAAACAAGCCGAACAGAAGTTGATTGAGGCGGTCAAACGCGCGGAAAAAGCCGACCAAGCCAAAAGCGATTTCTTATCCAGCATGAGTCATGAACTTCGGACGCCACTGAATGCGATTATCGGCTTTGCCGAGTTGCTGAAAGATGACGGCTTGGCGGAACGTCAGTTATGGCAGGTGCACAATATCGCCGACAGTGGTGAGCATCTGTTGGCACTGATTAACCAGCTACTGGAGCTTTCCAAAATCGAGGAAGGGGAAGTCGATATCAATATCGAGCCGACGTGCTTGGAGAACCTGGTGAAAAGTTGCCTGTCGACCATCGAACCTTTGGCGAAAAAACACCGTGTCGATGTGTTGCCAATCGCCTGGTCGGATTTCGACCGTAAAATCGATGTGGATGGGTTGCGATTCAAGCAAGTGTTGCTGAACTTATTGTCGAATGCCGTGAAATACAACCGTCCGAACGGCACTCTTGAGCTCAAGGCGCAGACCATTGCATTACCCGGAGGACAAAAGCATGTCCGTATTGCGGTGACGGACACGGGTTATGGTATTCCGTTGGAAAAGCAATCCCAGGTATTCGCGGCTTATAAACGGCTTGGGCAGGAAACGTCGGACATCGAAGGCACCGGTATCGGGCTCAGTATCACGCAAAAGCTGGTCGAGTTGATGGATGGTGAAATCGGATTCAGCAGTGAAGAAGGCAAGGGTTCATCTTTCTGGGTGGCGCTTCCGTTGACTCAGTCCGGCGTAACGGCCGTCGACGAGGCCTCGGAGGTGTTGACCGAATTTGAATGCTCGGATTGTCTGGTCAAGGTGTTGTTGGTGGATGATAACCCGAACAATATGCGATTGATGGCGGAAGCCAGTCATGATTTGAACGGTGTGGAATTGAACATTGCGCCGACGCTTGAATTGGGGTTGGACATGTTGACGTCCTATCAGCCGAACTTGGTTTTGCTGGGCAAACGCCTGGCACCACAAGAGGCAGCGGAAACGATTCACGCCTATAAAAACATTATGGCCGAGTCCGCCAGGATGATTTACTGTCTGATGGCCGATTTTGTTCTGGACGATGTCGATTGTATTCTGCCCGCCGAATTATCGGACTCGGATGTGACGGCCATCATCGCCAAAGCGAAAGGAATGGCCGATGTTTAGGGATCAAATTCACGAGACGAATATTCTGGTCATTGACGATCAGCAAATGAATCTGGATTTAGTACGGGATTTGTTGGATGTCGAAGGGTTTCGCCATGTCCATACCACTAAGGATCCGTTGCAGTTGAGCCTATTGTTAAATCAGCTCGACATTGACTTGGTGTTGCTGGACATCAATATGCCGATATTGGATGGATTTGCGTGCTTGGCATTGATTAAACAGCATTTCACCGTCGACAGCGTGCCGCCGGTCATTATGCTGACGGCACAAAATGACCAGGATAACCGTGTGAAAGCGTTGAGGGGCGGTGCCAGCGATTATGTGATGAAACCGTTCAATCGTTATGAGCTGTTAAAGCGTATCGAAATTCAGCTGGAAAACTGGTTGATGAAAAAGATGTTGCGCCAACAGAATAAAATGTTGGAAAAAAAAGTCTGGGAAAGAACCAAAGCTTTGGAAGATGCGCATCACGAAATCATTTATCGGCTTGGGCGGGCAGCGGAATACCGTGATAACGAAACCGGAAACCATGTTAAACGGGTCAGTTTTTATTCCGAAAAAATCGCCTTGAAGGCCGGCTTGGGCAAAAACAAGGCGCATATGATTCGGATTGCTTCGCCAATGCACGATGTCGGTAAAATCGGGATTTCCGACGAAATCATGTTGAAACCGGGCAAGTTGTCCGACGACGAATACTTTGAAATGCAGCGTCATGTGGAAATCGGGGCGGAAATTCTTGAAGGGCACGATTCGGAAGTGTTGAGAATCGCTTATGAAATCGCGCTGACGCATCATGAAAAATACAATGGCAAGGGCTATCCCAAAGGATTGCTGGGGGAGGATATTCCCATCTCCGGACGAATTGTCGCCATCGCCGATGTCTTTGACGCCCTAACCTCCGAGCGCCCTTACAAAAAAGCTTGGAGTGTTGAAAAAGCGGTGCACCTTATCGAGTCCGAGAAAGGAGAGCATTTCGACCCCTACCTGGTGGAGTGTTTTATCGCAATATTGCCGCAGATTCTGGAAATCAAAGCGGCGTATGCCGATGCCGATAACGCCTGAAACCAGGTTCTGACGGAGTGTTTTGCAAGCCGTTATTTTGACGGCCCAGCGCCAACACAGTAGAATAACCCCAATAAAAACAGTTTTGTCGCGCCATTGCGACGTCTTTTCACTTTCAAAAAGTGGTTTTTCGAGTCTTTGATCTCGGTCAAATCATGCTCAATCCAGCGAGCGTGTTCCAATTCATTCAAGCCGTCATTCGCTTGGGTGCATGTTTGAAAATCAGAACAATAAGGTGATCTATGCCATCGGTCCGTCAGGTACAACTCAGTTTATTCTCGTTATTAGCCTTACTGGGCATGTCGGCTCAGGCCGAATACAATTTTGCCGGCGGTGTCTGGTTCAACTACAACTACAGCTTTGACGACGGTTCCGACGAACCCAATAACGGTAACTTTGGGGATGAGGCCTTTATCATCTATGCGGACGGCGCGGCCGACCCGGGCAAAGGTATTTGGTCCTACTCGGCGGAATGGCGTATGGGACCGGGAAGTTTTACCGATCCGGAGCATAATTCCACCGGTAACCAAATGTCGATGAAACGGGCTTGGGTAGGGTTTGATCTGATTAAAAACAACACCCTCAAAATCGGTAAAAGCCAAGTGCCTTTCGGCTGGAAAACCTATAACTTCTGGCCGGGCGACATGCTCATCGGTGGTTATGGCGATCAAATGGATGTGGGCCTGAAATGGCACGGCCAGACGGAAAAAATCTTATACGATTTCGCTTATTACCACCAAGACGACTTCGGTGATACCAGCAGTGACACCATGGACGATAATAACCACTGGGGTTCGCACAGCGGGGGTAAAACCCGTTATCGAAAAGTCCAGACCTGGGTGGGGAATTTTGCCGTCAACGTGAATGAAGACCATCAAGTCGGGGTATCGTTACAGACCGGCCAATTGCAGGATATTTACGACGCCAGCGGCAATGATGTCGGCAACCACCCTGTGAGCGGTAACCATGCCGCCGGTGTCGTCTATTACAAAGGCCATTTCGGAGCGACATTCGTCAATGCTCAGGTGATTCAAACCCAACGCCGCTTGCCAGACCATTATGCAGACAGTGAAGGTTTGGAAAAAGACATTGAAAACACACGTTATGCCTTTGAAATTGGTCGCTCGACCGGCAACTGGACTTATTATCTGGATGCTTCCTGGGCGGATTCGCAAACCAAAGGCAATCCGGCGGGCTTGGTGTCGGCCTATGCGCCGGGCATCAAATACGATTACGGCCCCGGCTGGTTGTATGCCGAATATCTGACACAAGACGGTTATATCGGCATGGACGGGAACGTCGGCGAAGGGGATTTTTCCGCCTTATACCTCACGGTCGATTTTTACTTCTAAGTGTGGCGATTGCGCCCAATTCTCAATGCTGGAACCGACAAGCGATAACCGATAAGGACACTCCCATGAATCAAACGACATCGCCAGACAATTCATCAGAGACAAAACCGGAAGCCGCCAAACTCAATCCGCCGGTTTTTTATACCGCATCAGGCCTGGTCATTTTATTGCTGCTTTATGCGGTGGTATTGCCGACCCACGCGGACAATTTTTTCGGACACTTGCAAGACGCGATTGTCGATAACGGCAGCTGGTTTTATGTTTTGACGGTGGCGATACTGCTCATCACGGTGGTGTTCTTGGGGCTGTCGCGTTACGGCGATATCAAGCTCGGGCCGGATCACGCCACGCCCGACTATTCCAACCTGACCTGGTTTTCAATGTTGTTTTCGGCCGGGATGGGCATTGGCCTGATGTTTTTCGGGGTCGCGGAACCGGTGATGCACTTCTTATCACCGCCGGTTGGCGAACCGGAAAGCTTGGAAGCGGCGCGCAGTGCGATGAAAATCACCTTTTTCCATTGGGGGATGCACGCCTGGGCGATTTATGCCATCGTTGCGTTGATATTGGCGTTTTTCAGCTACCGACACGGTTTGCCGTTGACACTGCGTTCGGCACTTTACCCGATTATCGGTGAGCGTATTTATGGGCCGATTGGGCATGCGGTGGATGTCTTCGCCGTGATCGGTACCATCTTCGGGATTGCCACGTCGCTCGGCTATGGGGTGCTGCAGATGAACAGTGGTTTGAACTACCTGTTCGATGTGCCGGTCGGCGTCTGGACGCAGGTGGTGTTGATTGTCGCTGTGACCGGTTTGGCCGGCATTTCGGTGGCGACCGGGTTGGATAAAGGCATTCGTCGTTTATCGGAATTGAATATGGGGCTAGCCGTCACCTTGATGTTGTTGGTACTGTTTTTAGGGTCCACGGTGTTTTTGTTGCAGGCGTTGATTCAAAATGCCGGGAATTATGTGTCCAGCATCGTCAAAGAGACGTTTTTCCTGTTTGCGTATGAAAAAACCGATTGGATTGGCGGTTGGACTATCCTTTACTGGGCCTGGTGGCTGGCTTGGGCGCCGTTTGTGGGGTTGTTCATTGCACGGGTGTCGCGTGGGCGCACCATTCGTGAATTTGCAACCGGCGTGCTGTTCGTGCCGGTGGGCTTCAGTATGATGTGGTTTACTTTCTTTGGGAACTCGGCCATCGACATGATTATGAACCAGGGCATGGCGAGCTTAGGCGAAGTGGTGTCCGAAGATGTCGCCATTGCCTTGTTCGCATTCCTCGGCCATTTTCCGTTTGGGGATATCTTGTCTTTTATCGCCATTTTGATGGTGGTGATCTTTTTCGTCACCTCGGCGGACTCCGGGGCGCTGGTGGTCAATATGCTGTGTTCCAACGGGCGGGATGACACGCCGCTTTGGCAGCGATTGTATTGGGTCATCGGTGTGGGGCTGATTGCGGCGATTTTGCTATTGGCCGGCGGTCTGGGAGCGCTGCAAACCATGACCATTGCCAGTGCCTTGCCGTTCTCGCTGGTACTGTTGGTCGCGACCTATGGCCTGATTATGGCGTTACGGGTGGATTTGGCGAAACGCGAAAGCTTGCAAATGAATGTGTCGCCGGCACCGTCCGCCTTGGACGATAACTGGAAGCAACGCTTGCATAATATTGTCGATTATCCGAGTAAAACCGTCGTCAGCCGTTACATTCGTACCGTGGCGAAACAGGCTTGTGACGAAGTGAGCCGGGAGTTACAGACGCAAGGACTCGACGCGGTGGTGGAGCTGGATTCGGAGCGAGATCGGGTGAAACTGAATGTCCGACACGGGGACGAAACCGATTTTGTTTATGAGGTTCGCAGCCGTTCGCACCTGAAACCGGAGTTCACGCAAGTGGAGTTACCGGAAGATGAAATGGACGAAACCGCGCATTATTACCGGGCGGAGATTCATTTGCAGGAAGGCGGTCAGGATTACGACGTCATGGGGTGGTCGAAACAAGCGATCATCCAAGACATTATTGATCACTACCACAAGCACATGCACTTCCTGCATGTCTTGCGTTGAGACTTAGCTTGTAACCAGGCTTTGCCCCAGCAGTCCCAGGCAGAAACCAAGCACCGCGCCTAATGGCGGTGCCCAATGGTGTTGCATTCGTGACTGAGGTGCGATGTCCTGAAAAATCAAATACAGGATACCGCCGGAGGCAAACAGCATCACGGCACCGAGCAGGACTTCACTTTCGGCAAAATAGGTGTAGCCCAGCAGGCCGATGATGGGGCCTAATAGAGCCAATAGCAGCATGAAACCGAGAATTTTGCGTTTGCTGCTGCCGGGTTGAGCGACCAGTTCACGGTAGGCGTTGAAGCCTTCCGGCAGGTTTTGCAGGCCGATGAATAGTGCCAGCAACGGTGCCGTCGGTGAACCCAGCGCGAAAGCTCCGCCTAAGGCTAACGACTCCGGCAGGTAGTCGAGTAACATGGCGGTAAACTGCGGTTTTTCGCGGCGTTTCAAGCCTAAAAAACGTTCCATCATAAAAAAGAACACGCCGCCCGCCAAGAAGATCAACACGCTTCCCAAGTCGTGCTGAACGTATTCCTTTCCTTCGGGCACCAGTACCAAGGCCACGGCAGCCACCAGAATACCGCCGCCGAAAGCGATGATGGCGTGGCGCAGTTCATTTTCCAGCCATCTCGGCCGGATGCTTTCAAAATAGCCCAAAAGACCGCCCAGTGGGATACAGGCTCCGGCGAATAAGGTCAATAATAAAATCAGAGTGAGTTCGTTCACAGGCAGGCTTCCGTAAAAATGATGTTTGCAATCCTACTGGATGTCTTGGGTGGAGTCAAAGCTTCTTCGGGGGTGTGTTGCTCAGTCTATTTGCGTCTTATGACGGACTCGGTTGGTGTAGAATAAATTCGTTTTCAATTTGGAAGAAGGAAAGACGGATGACCATGCAAGTGCAATACAAAATTCTCGACCCGCGTCTGGGGAATGAAATCGAACTGCCGACTTACGGCACACGCGGTTCGGCCGGATTGGATTTGCGTGCTTGTATTGACGAGGCCATGACCATCGAGCCGGGGCAAACGGTGTTGATTCCGACCGGGATGGCGATTCACTTGGATGACCCTGGATTGGCCGCGATGTTGTTGCCGCGTTCGGGGCTTGGGCATAAACATGGTATTGTGCTTGGCAATTTGGTGGGACTGATCGACTCCGATTATCAAGGCCCTTTAATGGTGTCTTGTTGGAATCGAAGCGATCAAGCTTATACGGTTGAGGTAGGTGAGCGCATTGCACAAATGGTCATTGTGCCGGTGTTACAGCCCGTGTTTACCCAAGTCGAAGAATTCGGTGATGCCACCGAGCGAGGTGAAGGCGGTTTTGGGCATACCGGCACACACTGAACGGAACGTCCCAAAAGCTTGTCATATCCCTGTTATGTTAAGGCGGTATGATGGCGCGATGATTTTGATTCGAAACAGGAAACCCCATGGCTCACGTTGACCCGCGTATCTTTCGAACCTACGATATTCGTGGCATTGTCGACCAAGCCATGACCGAGGAAACCGTCTATTATGTCGGGCAGGCGCTGGGTTCGGAAATGTTGGTCGCCGGCGAGACGCAGATCGTGCTCGGCCGCGACGGACGCTTGTCCGGTGAACGCTTTGCGCACTTGATGTCGGAAGGGTTGCGTTCGACCGGCATCAAGGTGATTGATCTCGGCGCCGTGATGACGCCGATGGTGTATTTCGCCGCTGAGACCTTGCCCGGCGGGCATTCCTGTGTGGTCATTACCGGCTCCCATAATCCACCAGACTACAATGGCATCAAAATGGTCATTGATGGCGTCACGCTTTATGGCGAACACATTCAAAAACTGTTGCAACGTATTCAAAACGACGATTTTGTCGAATCCGCCAGGCCTGGCGATTATCAGACCTACGACATCTTTCCGGCCTACCGTGAGCGTATCCTTTCCGGTATCGCGTTAAAACGCCCTTTAAAAGTGGTGGTGGATGCCGGTAACGGCATTGCCGGCGCGTTTGCTCCAGAGATTATCGAAGCCTTGGGGTGCGATGTGACGGCGATTTTTTGTGAGGTGGACGGCTCCTTCCCGAATCACCATCCCGACCCGGCGAAATTGAAGAATTTGCAAGACCTGGCTGAAAAAGTCGTTGCGTTGGAGGCCGACGTTGGTTTGGCATTTGATGGCGATGGTGATCGGTGTGGCGTGGTGGATAATCGCGGAGAAGCTTTGTATCCGGACCGGCAAATGATGTTGTACGCACAGGATGTGTTAACCCGCCAGCCGGGTGCGGAAGTGATTTACGATATCAAATGCACGGCCTTGTTGCCGAAGGTCATTGAAGCGGCAGGTGGCCACGCCACCATGTGGAAAACCGGGCATTCCTATATGAAAGCGAAAATGCGCGAGTCCGGCGCGGCCCTTGGTGGGGAAGTGTCCGGCCATATGTTTTTTAAAGAACGTTGGTATGGGTTCGATGACGGTGTTTACACCGCCGCACGTATGTTGGAGATTTTATCGACCCAGTCGCAGACGGCGGCGGCGTTATTCGCGGCTTTGCCGAATGCCTACAACACCCCGGAAATTGATATTCCGTTTGAAGAAGGGCAGCATTATGCTTTTATGGAAAAAATTAAAGCCGTGGCCGATTTCAGTGATGCCAAAGTGTTTGATTTGGACGGTTTGCGGGTCGATTTCGAAGACGGTTGGGGGTTGATTCGGCCTTCCAATACGTCGCCGGTCATCGTGTTGCGCTTTGAGGGCGAAACGCCGGAAGCGTTGGCCCGGATTCAGCAGCGTTTTAAAGTCTTGATGTTGTCGGTTGACCCGAGTTTGACGCTACCATTTTAAGTCTATGAAAATATCCTGATTTTGTGCGTTGTTTTATATTGTGTAATGTGGCTGTCATGATTAAAATAGGATTCACGATTATATAACGATAAAACAGTGGACGTTCATGGAGCAACGACTCAGAGGGGCGATTAAAGCCATTCAGGGAGTGAAAATTCCCGATTTACCAAAAGAAATCATGGAGCTGGACTCTGCACTCTCCAGCAAATTTCCAAACAACCAACAAATCACCGAGATTATTGAAAGTAATACCAAGCTTTCCGGCGAAGTCATTCGCATCGTTAATTCGCCGATTATGAAATTGAAAACACCGGTTAAATCGATTCGGGAAGCGGTGGATGTGCTGGGTTACAACAACTTGAAAAATTTGGTGTTGTCGGCGGCGATTCAAAATTTATTTAACACCCGCGAAGTTCAAGAAATCATCGAACACTCCAAAGACACGGCGTTTTGTTGTGCCGAACTGTCGGAATATGTACACGATGTGTCACGAGATGAAGCCTATCTGCTCGGATTATTCCATAACGGCGGGTGTTTGCTGTTGGCGACCAAAGACCCGGAAAATTACCAAAAAGTGTTTTCGTTGATTAACACCAACCCGGTCAGTGGTGTCAAAAAAGAAGTCGAACGTTATGGTTCAGCACATACTGACATCGGTATTTTGATTGGTCAAAAATGGAAATTGCCGGTCGAGATGCTCAATGTGATTATGTTGCACCATATGTCGCACTCTAATATCGGGAAGGATAAAGTGCGCGGCATGATCGCGATGGTTAAAATCGCCAATGTGATTGTCAATGAAGTCTCGTTTGGTGCTTATATGACCGATGAAGCACGACAATATTTGGCCGAAGCGCAAGAAGAACTGATGCTGTCGGACGAGACCATAAATGGGTTGCGACGTGTCTTGATTGGTTCGACCTGAAATGGTTAGGCCGGACTGTTGTTCCGGCGAAATATTAAGAGAGCTTTGCACGGGTGGGGTGCGATAGAAAAATGAGATAAAATTTTTCTGAATTAGGCGGAAAACGCAGTGAATAGCTGGCTATTTGCCAGTTTTTCAACGACATTCAGGGAAATTTTAGCCATTTTTATCCGTGCATCCATCTCGTGCAAAGCTCTCATTAAGTGTTTGAAAGGGGCGCCCGCTTGCGGAGCGCCCTTTTTAGTTTTTCGACCGCGCGCCGCAATGTTTCTTCGTCCGTTGTGTAGGCTAAGCGAACATGCTGCTGGGCGCGGTAATGACCGAAATCCGTGCCGGGAGTTAACGCCACGCCGGTTTCGTGTAACAGTTCCAGGCAAAAGGCTTCGGCATTATCGCTGAAAGCCGAAATGTCCCAGTAAAGGTAAAAAGCGCCATCCGGGCAAAGGCGGGGTGCAAATCCGGCTTCTTGCATGGCTTGCATTAAGGTATCACGGCGTTTTTGGAAGGTTTGGCGACGTTGTTCCAGTTCGGCCAGTGCGTCGGGTTTCAAAACCGCCAAAGCACCGTATTGCGATAAGGTCGGTGCGGAGAGAAACAGGTTTTGGCCCAGACGTTCCAGCGTGGGAACTAAGAAAGTCGGCGCGACGATCCACCCGAGGCGCCAGCCGGTCATGCAGAAAAATTTTGAAAAAGAGTTGATGACCAATACATTGTCCAAGTGGGCGCAGCGGCTGAGAATGGATTCGGCCGGGCGGTCATACACCAAGCCCTGATAGATTTCATCCACCAACAAATAGGCACCTTTTTGCGCCGCAAACTCGGCCATGGCGACCAACTCATCGGCTTCAATAATCGTGCCGGTGGGGTTGGAGGGGCTGGCGACCATCACCACTTTGATGCCGTCTTGCCAGTGCGCTTTCAATAACGGCAATGTCAGCTGGTAACGCGTACTTTCGGTGACGGGCACGCTGATGAGCTGGCCTTTCAGTAAACGCACGAATTCGCGATTGCAGGGATAGGTCGGGTCAGTCATCAAGACCTTGTCTTTGGGGTTCAACAAGGCGGTCAGCAACAGCTGTAACCCGCTGGAAGAGCCGGGTGTCAACATCATGCGTTCTGCCGGCACTTCAGCACCGTAGAAGCCTCGGTAGAAATTGGAGAGTGCCGCGCGCAGTTCCGGTAAGCCCAGTGTGGGGGTGTAATGTGTTTGTCCGGTTTCCATGGCATCTTGAGCGGCCTTATGCACTTGTGGCAAGGAACTGAAGTCGGGTTCGCCGATTTCCATGTGAATAATGTCATGCCCTTGCGCTTCAAGGGTTTTGGCTTCGCCGAGAATTTTCATGACATGAAAGGGCTGAATCTGTTGGGCGGTGTCGGCAATCGGGTAAGGTTCTGGTGAGAAGGATTTCATTGCGGAGTGGTTCTGATATTTGGGTTGCTGAAAAAGAATATCCTATCACGTTCCGGTAGCCTTTCGGAATGCTCAGTCGGTTGTAAAGTACATCCTGGCGATGTTAAGTGCTAAAATACGATTTTTGAAGTGGTTCCCAAAAGGGTAAGTGGTTCCCAAAAGGGTATCCGGCTTTGTGACTTGAACCAAAACGCCCAGGCCTGGCCGTTTTTAGGGATGATTATTTTTAGGAGAACTTATGCCTTCATTCGACATCGTTTCCGAATTGGACCAACATGAACTGACCAATGCCGTGGACCAAGCCAATAAAGAAGTGACCACGCGCTATGACTTCAAGGGAACCGGTTCCAGTTTCGAGCTGAAGGATTCCATCGTGACCATGAAAACCGAGTCCGACTTTCAGTTGCAGCAGATGTTGGACATTTTGATTCAAAAAGCCAATCGCCGTGGCATCGATGTGAAATGCATGGACGTCAAGGATCCGGACATTCAGTTGAAATCGGCCAAACAGGTGGTGGAGATGAAAGAAGGTTTGGATGCGGCCTTGGCGAAAAAAATCATTAAAGCCATTAAGGATTCCAAGTTGAAAGTGCAAGCGGCCAAGCAGGAAGACAGCATTCGTGTGACCGGCAAAAAACGCGATGACCTGCAAGGGGTGATGCAGTTGTTGAAAGGCATGGAAGACCTGGAAATGCCATTACAGTTTAATAATTTCCGCGATTGATACTCAATAAAATCCTCCGACGGTCGATATAGACATCAGGCTTGGTGATTAATAATACACAGAGAGGCTAACCTCCAAACGCCAGGCTGTCACAGTTCATCGACCAGAAATGAAAATGTGATTCTACGATTCACGGTGTGTGGTGCCGTGATTTAAACAAGGGAAAGTTGTTTAATATCGTGGAGTACACTTATGATTATCCAATCTTCTGCTGTTCAGCTCGAGCAGTATCATCGCTATGACGCGCAACGCTCGGATAAAACCGTGGTGGCCGTCGGCGAGAGCATCAATACGGCGCCAGGTGGTTTGAGAGCCTTGAACCTGAGTGTCAATTTTCAGCAATCCGAGCAATTCCATTATCGTAACGATTCCCGTCAGAGATTTGAGTCGGCGTCCGAAGTCACTGATGGTGACGTTCAAACCGTACACCAGCGCGAGTACTTGACGAAACAGCTCGTTCAAGTCAGTTTGGCCGGCGAAGCCGCCAGCATCGCCAACCAGAGAGTGTTTCCGGCCGGAGACGGTCCGAATTTGAGTGTCAGTGGTGAGGTGACCTTCGAATTTGCGCATCAATTGACGATTCAGACCCAGTCCTATTCCGCTATGTCAGCCGGAGGTCAGGTGACACTGGCCGATGGCCGCAGCATCAATTTCAATTTGTTTACCTCGCATACCTCGATGACAAGTATTTCCGCCGAGACCAAAGCCACCATGAGCGCTCAGGTGATGAGCGACCCGTTGGTCATCAATTTCGGAACGGATTCGGTGGCCTTGAGCGATCAATATTTCGAGTTTGATTTAAATGGTGACGGCGACGAACAGTCGCTGGCGCAGTTGGGAAGTGGCAGCGGCTACCTGGTGCTGGACCTAAATGGCGACGGTCAGGTGAATGATGGCTCCGAGCTGTTCGGCACCGAAAGCGGTAACGGTTTCACCGATTTGGCGAAGTATGATGTCGACGGCAACGGCTGGATTGATGAGGCCGACCCGATTTTTAAACAATTACAACTTTGGACGGATCAATCGAACGACGCTCAATTGGTGAGTTTGGCTTCCAAAGGCGTGGGCGCGATTTATTTGGGTAACGTTGAACAAAGCGGCGATTTACGTAGCTCACAAGGGGAACTGTTGGGGCAGGTAAAAGCCGCCGGGATGGTCTTGATGGAAGACGGCGAGGTGCGAACGGCACAGTCCATCGATTTGAGTGATCGTGTCTCGGATGATGAGTTGGACGTCGAAGCGACGGGTTTGTTTTCGGAGCGTCAGGTGGAGCAGTTTGAAGCTTTTTCGGTGGCGATGAACCAAATGCAGCAGGCTCAGAATAGCTGGCAGGCACGTCTGAATCAAGCCGGTCAATCGATATTTGATACCACCGAATCGGACAAGCCCGACGACGCGAAAAACTTTTTCGAACAGTTATTCGAATACATTCGACAGGCTATCGCCGAGCGAAAGGCGTTGCTGGAAAAAATCGAAAGCCGCTATTCCGACGGAACCTGATTCGCACACCGTCGGTGAGTGTTTACTGGCGGGAGGTGTGCTTGATCATGTCCAGCGCTTCGCGCGGAACCATCTGTTTGACTTCCGCCAAGCTGTCGTCGAACCAGGCAATGAATTGCTTGATTTCATCCAATGATACGGTTTCGTGGGCGAAGGTGATGGCGGTTTGCACATGGCCGGCCCGGTTACCGGGCAGAATCGAGAATTTGGCAAAGTTCAGATCGCGGTTCAAGGAGGTCACGAGGACAAACAGTTTCGGCGAGTGCTGATATTCTTCTTTGATTTCAAACAAACGGCTGACCACGATGCGGCTCAAGCTGTTTTTCATCAATTTCGGTTCCAGAATGTAATTATGCTGGTTATAGGTCACGATGAATTGATCCTGGGAGACTTTGCGCACGGTGTAGCCGTTATCCTGCAAGACATTGGACAGAATTTTGGTGGCATCGGCATTGTTTTTGTCTTTGAGGTCAATCATGACGTCATCTTGCGGAGAAGACGGTTGTTTGGAAAGGCTTTCGCAGCCGGTGACGAGCATTGTGGCCGTCAGAAGTAAGGCGAGGAGTCGCATACATGCATCCTAAATTTGTGTGAATGCTTGCATTGTAGCGATGCTCAGGCTTTGACTCAAGCAAAAGCCAATCGGTTTAAGGGGTTGACGGCGCTCAAAAATGGTAGAATAAGCGCTTTAACCCCTTTTGTTAAGAGTCCGTCATGAGAGTTCAGAACACCATGAATTTAAATAAAGCTCAAGCTCAGAACATCGCTTCCGTTCTTGCGGAGGCCTTGCCTTATATTCAACGATTTGCCGGTAAAACCATCGTGGTGAAATATGGCGGCAATGCCATGACGGAAGAATCGTTGAAAAACGGCTTTGCGCGTGACATTGTTTTGATGAAGCTGGTGGGTATGAACCCGGTGGTGGTGCATGGCGGCGGCCCACAAATCGGCAACCTGTTGGAGAGAGTGGGTAAGGAATCCGAATTCATCCAGGGGATGCGTGTAACCGACTCGGAAACCATGGACATCGTGGAAATGGTGTTGGGCGGTATGGTCAATAAAGAAATCGTTAACCTCATTCACCAGCATAAGGGGAATGCCGTGGGATTGACCGGCAAGGACGGTAATTTGATTCAGGCCCGTAAACTGGAAATGACCACCTTTAACGAATCCTTGAATGCGCCGGAGTTAATTGATTTGGGGCATGTCGGTGAAGTGGTGCGCATCAATACTAAGGTCTTGGATATGTTGATTCAGGACGATTTTATTCCGGTCATCGCACCGGTCGGGGTCGACTACGAAGGTCATTCCTATAACATCAATGCCGATTTGGTGGCGGGCAAGGTCGCGGAAGCGCTGCAAGCCGAGAAACTGATGTTGTTGACCAATACCCCGGGCTTGTTGGACAAGCAAGGTGAATTGCTCACCGGGTTGAATGCCAGCACGGTGGACGCGTTGATTCAAGACGGGACTATTTACGGCGGTATGCTGCCGAAAATCCAGTGTGCATTGGATGCGGTGCAAAGCGGCGTGAAATCGGCCCACATTATCGACGGGCGTGTCGAACATGCGGTGATGCTGGAAGTCTTCACCGATGAAGGTGTTGGCACCTTAATCACTTCGCGATAGTGGTTCGATTTAACGGCTGGAACGGGTAACGACACATGCAGGATCAGTTGCTGTTATTCGTTATTTCGTTTGTGGCCAATCTATTATCCGCCTTGGCGGGCGGGGGCGCCGGTCTGTTACAGCTACCGGCGTTATTGTTTTTGGGGTTGCCGTTCAGCGTGGCCCTTGCGACTCATAAAGTCGCCAGTGTGTTTCTCGGGCTGGGCGCCACGGCCCGGCATTTGCAATCCTCTCAATTTGATGTCCGTTTTGTCGGTTTGATCCTGCTGTCAGGCTTGCCGGGTGTGCTGCTAGGCGCCAACCTCATTTTGCAGGTGGATGACCGTTGGGCGCAATTGGCGCTGGGAATATTGACGCTGAGTCTGGGAGCTTACTCTTATTTTAAACCCGATTTAGGGCATGTGTCCGATCCTAAACACCGAAACCTGCCAGGCCTGCTGTTGGGCGGTTTGGTCCTGTTTGCAATCGGTGCCGTGAATGGCTCTCTGACATCCGGTTCCGGGCTGTTCGTCACCCTTTGGTTGATTGTGTGGTTTGGTTTGGACTATAAGGCCGCGGTGGCTTATACGTTGGTATTGGTGGGGATTTTTTGGAACGGCTTTGGTGCCGCCACGTTAGGATGGCTTGGCCACATTCAATGGGATTGGTTGCCGGCCCTGATTCTGGGGTCGCTAATTGGTGGCTATCTGGGCGCGCATTTTTCAATTATCAAAGGCAATCAACTGGTGAAACGCAGTTTTGAAGTGGTCACGGTGTGTGTTGGTGTCGCTTTGATTGTAAGAGCCGTTTGAGCCAGTCAATTTAGTCGTGTCTATGTTATAAAAAAGCCCCTTCAGATTTCTGAAGGGGCTTTTTTGTTTGCGGGTTGAAATGGGCTAAGCAATGAGGTTTTAGAATTCACCCCATTCATCACCCTCATCTTGCTTGGGTTGTGAAGGTGCCGGTTTTTGCAAGCCTGTTTCTGGAGTCGAAGGCATCGGCTGACGATAAACGGTTTCCGGCTTATCCTCTGGTTTGGCGACCGGTTTTTCCGATTTGATTTTCGGAGTATTGGACGTGCTCAGTTTGGGAGTCGGGCGACCGTTAACCGCAGAAGGCGGCATGGTGTTTTCATGGGTTCTAGCTTCTCGGGCCACGGCTTTTTCGGCCAAGGACAAGTGTTTAATGACTTCTTCACTGGCTTGGTCGAGATTACGGAATTCACGTTTGATGGCTTCGGTGTCGCCGACTTTATTGGCTTCCAAGATGCGTTTAATGACAGCGTGCAACTCGGCGTGCCATTTCTCAACATCTTTCATTTCCTGAAGGTGCATGTATTTCTGACCTTCCGGGCCGTAATACCATTGACCGAGCGCACATTTGTGGTGGTCGGTGGCGGCTGCGTGGTCAAATTCAATGTCAAGGCCTTCCACATAAGCGGTGATGATGCCTTTCCATTGACGGTGGGCGCGGCGTGCGTGGGCAAAGGTAAAGATACCGCTTTCCATCGCCGTCCGGAAAGCGATTTGATCCAAATCGATTTTGAAGGTGCCAATCAATTCATCGACACTTTCGGCCAAGCGACTCATTTCCGTGGTTCGGTCGGCGGTTTCATCGACCAGCGTGGAGTTTTGTTGTGTGACCTGGTCAATACTGCTGATAGCGATATTGACCTGTTCAACCCCTTTGGCTTGCTCGGCTGTTGTTTGTGAAATCTCACTGACGTAACTGCCAATGCGGGCAATGGA
This sequence comes from Thiomicrospira sp. S5, assembly GCF_003991075.1. NCBI lineage: Bacteria > Pseudomonadati > Pseudomonadota > Gammaproteobacteria > Thiotrichales > Piscirickettsiaceae > Thiomicrospira > Thiomicrospira sp. S5. The sequence goes on from NZ_CP014470.1 coordinate 589,271, forward strand.
ATCGTTAATCAGTTCTAATGCCTTACCGGATTCATCCGCCAGCTTTGCGCCTTCATGGACTTTTTCAACCGTATTGTCGATCAATTGACGAATGTCTTTTGCGGCATCGGCCGATTTTCCGGCCAGCGTTCGTACCTCACCCGCCACGACGGCAAAACCGCGACCGTGGTCGCCGGCACGCGCGGCTTCCACTGCGGCGTTCAATGCCAGCAGGTTGGTTTGGAAAGCGATGCTGTCGATCAAGGTGGTGATTTCGGAAATTTTGGCACTGGCTTCGTTGATTTCATTGATGGACTCAATGGTTTTGTGTACCACCTGATTGGCTTCGCGCGCTTCCGATAAAGATGCCGTGGCGGCTTCATTGGCTTCTTTCGCGTTGTTAGCGGTCTGCTGGATGGTGGAGGTGATTTGTTCCATACTCGCGGCGGTTTCTTCCAATGACGCGGCCTGCTGCTGAGTGCGAGCTGACAAGTCGGAGATGTCGTTGGAAATCTTGATGGTTCCATCGGACAGTTTTTTAATGGAATAGGTCGATTGTGACAGTAAGCTGGCAATATTGGTGACGGAGTTATTGATACCTGCTTTTAGTACGGCTAAAGTACCGTCGGTTTCCATGTCAATGCGGGTCCGTAAATCACCGGTGCCTTGGGCAATCATGACTTGAGTGGTCTGCTGAATGATGCTTTCCAGCTTGTCCAAGGAGGCATTAATGTTGTCCTTCAATTCTTGAATTTCACCTTCGGCTTTGGAGGTGATTCGGCGTCCGAAGAAACCTTCCGCAACTTGACTCATCAGTTCGTTGACTTCGTAGAAAACCCCTTTCAGGATGGTCATGGCCGCTTGGGCGTCTTTCATAGCGTCGCTGAAATCGCCGCGGGTCTGGTGGTGTGTTTCGTAGTTGAAGTTACCGGCACGGATTTCTTTAAGAATGCCGCGAACTTCGCCAAAGGTTTCCTGCAAGGCTTTGGAGGCATTGTTCAGGTTGGTTTTCATCACCTGATAATCACCGGTCATCGGAATGATGGTTTCGGTTTTCAGGCGGCCTTCGGAGATGTCTTTCATCATGCGGCCAGCTTCACCCAGTGAGACTTGTGCGGATTGCATCTGGTTGTTATAAGCTTCGGCCAACTGCCCCATTTCATCTTTATGGGACGCGTCGACACGGGTACTCAAATCGCCGGATTCCGTGGCGTGAGTCATGACGTCGACAATACGCTTCAACGGACGAATGACATTGGTTTTGATGAGTAATAGGAAGATGATGATCAGTGCCAGCATTGAAACGCCGACATTGACGACCGAATCGATGGCCGCGTTGGCGGCCGCTTTGTTTAAGCCATTGAGTTTGGCCATGTCCTCAATGAAAATGTGGTAACCGATCATATCTCCATTGGTATCGGTAATCGGCTTCAACGCGTAGAAAGCGCCGTTGGCAATCAACTGACCTTTATCAATCAAGCGATTGATATCGATGGCTTTCAATTTTTCGACGGTTTCCGGTGCGAAATCCGTGGTGCTGGCCAGCGTCAGGTTACCGAATTTCGGATTGTCTTTGGCTTTGACCGCGATATCCAACGCGTTAGGGGTGAACAGTGAAACGTAATCAATGGCGTCGTTTTGTAAAAACTTCACCAGAGATTTAATGCTGGAGACGATTTCGACGGAACCGAGGAACGTGGAGCCGTCTTCGCTGAAGATTGGTGACAAGCTGCGGATAGCGGCACCGGCACGGCCCAGCTCAATGCCGGTCACGGCTGTTTGGCGTTCGCGAACCTGGTTGACGGTATAGCGGAACGATTTCAGGTCGTCACCGGATTTATCGCGCCAGGAACGTAGGAAAGAGTGGCCGCGTGCATCATGGATGTGAGCACGAACCGTTTGACCGGATACCTTTTTAATCAAATTGAAATCTTCGTCCAAGGCTTTTTTGGCGAGACGGTTATCGCCGCTTTCCAGTGAACGAATCACATCCGGGTTGGCGGCTAATCCGATGGCTGTATTCAAGCTGACGAGTTCATATTTGGAGACGTAGTTGTCGAGATCGCGAACAATCTGTTCTTTACGAATTTGTGCGTTTTCGTCTTCCGCCTTTAAGTAGTCGATTTCCGCAAGCGTGGCGCTGATGGCAAAACCGAGCACCACCAAAATCAAACCGGTGACCGCCAGTTTGCTCATGATTTTCATGCGGTTAAACGGATTGAGTTGGTCGAAACGATAACGGGATGGTGTTTGGATTTTGCCGCGGTGAATGACTAGGCGCCCGGCATTAATGCCTTTATAGGCCGCCGAGGCGGTGGCGATTTCTTCTTTGGTGGCGGGCGTGCGGACGGAAATGTAACCGACGGATTTGCCGTTTTCAACAATCGGAGCGGCGTTGTCCTTGACCCAATAGTGGCGACCGTCTTTAGTGCGGTTTTTGACGATTTGCGTCCAGGAAAGTCCGGCTTTCAGCGTATCCCAAAAGTCCTTGAAGACGGCTTTTGGCACGTCCGGGTGACGCAAAATGTTGTGGGGTTGGCCGATGATTTCATCGGCGGGATAGCCACTGACCTCGATGAATTCGGAATTGGCTTCCAAGATGGTTCCTTGAAGGTCGGTTCGGGAAATGATCCGATAGTAATCCGGAATTTCGACTTGTTCATCGATAAGGTGTCTGTTTGCTTGTGTCATACCGGTGCCTCTGACAGTTTTATTGAGTTGTTATCGTTGTTATTGTCTTATTGAATCAATCGCTTAGCATAAAGTATGCCCAGCCAAATTTGTCAGCTTGCGGGAGCGTCCTTTTCCTTGCAGGGCCGAGCGATGTCTTTCGGGCGGGTTATGTGCGATAAACGTCCGTCACCCGCGGATAAATGTTGCCAGTTATGGCCTAATACCATTTGTGCTAACGCCGCCGTCGGCAGTAATTTGGTACCGTCTTCTTTCGGGTCGCCAATGAGAAAATGAATCAAGTCCTCAAAGCCGGGGTTGTGGCCAATCAGCAACACCCGCTCGAATCCATCCGGTATCTTGGCCAATAAGGCCAGCAGTTGGGTTCGATCGGCCATATACAAGGCGTCCTGGGTTTCGACCGGAATGTCTTTTGGCAAATTCAGGCGCTTGAGCGTTTGTTGCGCACGTTTGGCCGGTGAGACCCACACCAGGTCTGGCCAAATGTTCTGTTCGCCGAACCAATGAGCGATTTTGCAGGCGGCTTTTTTTCCTTTATCGGAAATCGGGCGGTCGATGTCGGCCGTGTCCGGTTTTTTCCAGTCGGATTTCGCATGCCGCAATAACAGCAGCTCTCGAAGTTTATTTGCCACGTCGTCGCTTACTCACTGGTTGTTTACATTCGTCAGGCGTCAATGCCGTAGTTGGCACGGTAATCTTTCATGGATGCCAAAATGGTCGAATCATCGCTTTGTTCGGTCAAAAAGTCGATGATATCGTTCAGGTCAATCACGCTGAAGACCGGAATGCCATATTCCGCTTCCACTTCCTGAATGGCGGATTGGGTTCCCTGGCCGCGTTCCATTCGATCCAATGCAACCACCACGCCGGCCGGCCGGGCACCGTGCGAACGGATGATTTCCATCGATTCGCGAATCGCCGTACCGGCGGTGATGACATCATCAATAATCAGCACATCGCCTTCCAACGGGTGGCCGACAATGGTGCCGCCTTCACCATGATCCTTCGCTTCTTTGCGGTTAAACGCATAGGGTTTGTCCAAAGCAAAATCTTTCGCCAATGCGACGCTGGTGGTGGCCGCCAGCGGAATGCCCTTATAAGCGGGGCCGAAGAGAACGTCGAACCCGACACCGCTGTCGGAGATGGTGGCCGCGTAAGCTTCCGCCAACTGGGCAAGTTGCCCGCCGGTGTTGAAGAGACCGGCATTAAAAAAATAAGGGCTCTTACGGCCCGATTTCAATGTGAATTCGCCCAGCTTCAAGACGCCGGCTTCCATGATAAATTCAATAAATTTTGCTTTGTTCATTCGTGTGTATTCATTCCTTTTCGTCAGGTTATCTTAACCATGCGGTTTTTTTTTCTCAAGCACTTTAGGGATAAAGTTTTTTGCCACTGAAATCATATATTTTTTTATGCATTTATGTCCGCTCGAAAGGCGCTCTATCAGGCATTCGTTAAATCGCGTAGTGCAGAAAAAACGAAATTGGCACACATCCTGCAAGTGATGTCACAAAGACAATTCAGGTGACGGAATATTGACACTTTTTGTCACCTCGCATCACTCATAAAAGGACGGAAAAATGGCTATTGACCTCAGTAAAGTGGAACCTCTCGGCTCGAAAAGCGTGTTGTTGGAACAGGCGCTCAGACGTCATCGTGCCCAGAACCAGGCGGAGGAGTTCAATTCGATTGATATGGAAGACATGGTTTCGCCGGATTTCGAGTGGCTGAAAGACGATAAAGTGGCGATTCAAAGTCTGGTCAAACAGATGGATGCCTCCATTGGTCAGTTGGCGAAACAAATGCATGACCTGGAAGCGGTTTCCGAAAAGTCGCGTGATAAGGTCGAAAAAGAGCAGCAATTACTGTTCAAGCAGATTCGGACCTTGAACAGTTTGCTGAAAAAACAAGTCGATATTTTCGCCGCCGTCGAGCGTCAAATGTCCGACATCGAAATCAAAAACAATAACCTGATTCCGCAGGTCGGTATCGGGTTGATTTCCGGGTTGATGTCGGCGGTGACCATTCTGGCCACTGCGCCGTGGCTCAGTGTGTTGATTGAAAACCTGCGTGGCTGATTCAGACCGATTTCTTTTTTGTATCCTTATTACTCTCTTGGCAACGGTTTTGTAAAAAAGCCGTTGCATCCTATAATGGATGGCCAACACGAATCGTGAGGACATTCCATGCAAGCCAAAGTGCTATTCAACGAACTTTTGACGCCTGACCATCCGGAAAAAGATGTGTTTCACATCGGTCTGGAAACCGAAGACGCGCTCGATTACCTGCCAGGAGACTGGTTGATGGTGTCGGCCGAAAATTCCCCCGAGCTGGTCGAGTTGGTGTTGCAGAAACTGGAACTGTCCGGCGACGAACGGATTGAGCTACGGCGGTTGGGTGAAATGCCGGTGCGCGAAGCCTTGCATTATCATCTGGAACTGACGCAGTTGAGTCCGGCGATTTTGAACAAGCTCAAACGTCACGAAGGATTGGACGATTGGGCCGACCGTGCGGAGATGATGGCGTACGCCGAAGGGCGCGACATCGTCGATCTGCTGGAGGCGTATCCTCAATTCAAAGGCTTGTCCTTTTGTGAACTGTTGGCGCCCTTGGCTCCACGATATTATTCCATTGCTTCCGCCCCGAAGGCGGTGGGCGACAAACGCGTGGATTTGGTGTATCGCAAGGTGGCGTTCGAGCGCGCCGAGCGGGAACGCAAAGGGTTAGTCACCACGGCGTTGAGTGCGTTGCAGTCGGGTGACGTCATTGATGTCGCCTTGAGCAAAAACCGTAACTTCAAATTGCCGCATGCTTTGGAAGATGCGTTGTGTGAACCGGCGCCGATCATTATGGTGGGTGCGGGTACCGGTATTGCGCCGTTTATCGGTTTTTTGCAGGAGTGGTTTCTGGAAGAGCGTTGTGTGCAAAATCACCAGGCCTGGCTGTTTTTCGGGGAAACCCATCGAGATAAAAGCCATCTGTTCGAGACCACTCTGGCGGAGTGGGAAACCCAAGGCTTGCATTTACGCACCGCCTTTTCCCGCGACCAGGCGCATAAAGTGTATGTGCAGGATCGACTTTGGGAAGACCGTGCTGCGGTTTGGAAATTATTGTCGGACGGAGCGTTCTTTTATTTGTGCGGCGACAAAAACCAGCTCAAAGTGGGTGTGGAAAGCGTGTTGCTGAAGATATTGCAAACCGAGGGCGGGTTGGACGAAGCGGCCGCCGAAGCACTGTGGCACGACTGGAAAAAGAGCCGACGGGTGCAGTTCGACGTTTACTGATTGTGATTCTACTGATACGTCAGTTCAAAACCGGCGGCGGCCAAACGCCCGGCTTCGACATCCAAGTCAAGCTGGGTGAGCGGGTGCTCCGGCAGCCAGTCGTTTTCGAATTGCAGGCGAATGCTGCGCTCGTCTTCAATGTAGAGCAGAATGTCCGGAATGTCGGTTTCACGCCCGCGGTGAATACGCACCGCCAAGCGCAGCAAGACGGTCAGGTATTTGAGTTTGTTGTTGTGCGGCGCATCGAACTTGTCGTAGACATCCGGCACGAACTTGCCGCGATGGTTCAATAACATGGCCGACAGCATCTGCTTTTCTTCCTGGGTGAAACCCGCCAATTCGGAATTTTCAATCAAATAGGCACTGTGATGGCGGTAACGCTTGTAGCTCAGCGCCATGCCGGCTTCGTGCAGGCGCGCCGCCCAGTTCAATAACTTTTCATAACTGTAATCGCCGTCGTGCAATTGCCAACTGTTGTGCGCCTGTTTGTACAGCATCTCGCTGGTACGGGCGATGGCGTTGGCCTGTTGTAAGTCGATTTTTAACCAGGCCTGGGCGGCAGCGACACTGGTTTCGCGCACGTCTTCCGCGAACAGGCGGCCAAGGGTGTCGAATATCAGGCCTTCGCGCAAGGCGTTGGAAGACACCTGCATCTGATCGATTTTCAGTTCCTCAAAGGTGGCGATGAGAATTGCCAAGCCGCCCGGCAACACCGGCACCCGTTCGTCTTTCAAGCCTTGAATGCCGGAAGTGGCCAGCGAGTCCGAGGCAATCATCGCGTCCCGCAACTGGTACATGCCGTCTAAGGTGATACCGGAAGGGCTCCAGTCATTGTCTTTCAGGATGGTGCCGATGGCCTTGATGGTGCCGGAAGCGCCCAGAGCGCAGTCCCAGCCAAGGCGTGTCAGTTTTAACAGGTGCGGGCGGATGATTTGACGGCAGGCGGAAATCGCTTTGTTCATGCGTTTTTCCGTAATGTCTTCTTTGGAAAAGAACTTTTGGGTGATGCTGACACAGCCCATTTCGGTGCTGGTGAGGTGACTGTAGGTGAAGTTCTGACCAATGATGTATTCGGTACTGCCGCCGCCGATGTCCATCACCAGGCGTTGTTCGTCGTTTTGCGGCAGACCGTGCGCCACGCCGAGGTAAATCAGGCGAGCCTCTTCCTGTCCGGCGATGATTTGGATGCTGTGGCCAAGGGCTTGTCGCGCCTGGCTGAGAAACTCATGGCTGTTCTTGGCGTTGCGCAGGGTATTGGTGCCGACGGCGCGGACTTGGTGGGACGGAATGTTTTTAATCAACTGGCCGAAACGTTCTAGGCATTCGATGCCGTTTTGAAAGGCCTGCGGGGTCAAATAACCTTTTTTGTCCAGGCCTGACCGCAACCGAATCATCTCTTTATGCTTGTCGATGATCTGGAGCTGACCGTGGACTTCGCGAGCGATGACCATGTGGAAACTGTTGGAGCCGAGGTCGATGGCGGCGTAGATATTTTGATTCGGTTCGGCGGTCGTTTCTGTCATTTTAAGCTACTGAGTTGGCGAAAAAGGGGCATAGTTTACTCGCTTTTGGCGAAAATGAAAATCGGCCGTCCCTGACCTGTCTGTTACAGCTTACTGTGAAAGTGGATGATTCGCAAACGATGAACCACGCCGACTGACCGTCGGCGCTCAGTCGGTTAATGGCGGGTCAGCCGTTTTAGCTGGAATATTTTTCAATCAGCCAGCGCTGGGCGTTGAAGGGTTCTTCGCCGTCGGCCGGGGCTTTTTGAGTGTAGGAGCCATCGGCCTGCAGTTGCCAGGCGCCGGTGTTGTCGTTCAGGTAAATGGCCAACCCTTCGGTATAGACTTGCTGGAAGTGTTTTTTGTCCAGAATCGGGAAGCAGGTTTCCACGCGCGAGAAGAGGTTGCGGCGCATCCAATCGGCACTGGAACAGAAAAGTTCCGGCTCGCTCTGGCTGTTTTCGAAGTAATAGACGCGGTGGTGTTCCAGGAAACGACCGATGATGCTGGTGACCCGAATGTTTTCCGATAAGCCCGGCACGCCGGGGCGTAAGCTGCAAATGCCGCGCACGATTAAGTCGATTTCCACGCCGGCCTGCGAGGCTTCGTAGAGAGCGTCAATCATGCCTTGTTCCTGCAAGCCGTTCATTTTGGCAATGATGCGCGCCGGTTTGCCCTGTCGGGCGTTTTCCGCTTCGCGTTGAATGCGTTCAACCATGCCGCTCTGTAAGGTGAACGGGGACTGCAACAGCACCTGCAAGTTTTTGGTGTCGCCCAAACTGGTCAGTTGTTGGAAGATTTTTGAGACATCACGTCCCATTTCCGGGTGGGCGGAAAACAACCCGAAATCGGTGTAAAAACGTGTGGTGATGTGGTGATAGTTACCAGTGCCGAGATGGACGTAATGGCGTAACTGCTCGCCTTCGCGGCGCACCACCAGAATCATTTTGGCGTGGGTCTTGTAACCGACCACGCCGTAAACCACATTGACCCCGGCATCCTGCAGGCGGTTGGCCTGAATGATGTTGTTATCCTCGTCGAAGCGGGCACGCAGTTCCACCACGGCGGTGACTTCCTTGCCGTTTTTGGCGGCTTTTTCCAAGGCGTCGATAATCGCCGATTTTTCACCGGTTCGGTAAAGGGTCATGCGAATCGCCAGTACGTTCGGGTCTTTGGCGGCCTGTTGCAGGAACTCGATGACCGGCGTGAAAGAATCGTACGGGTGGTGCAACAGGATGTCGCGCTGTTGAATTTGGTCAAACAGGGTTTGCGGCGCCTTGTTGCGGGTAAAGAGTTTAAACGCGCCTTGTTTGGCTTCCTTGACCGTCAACTGTCTCGGTGAATAAGGTTCGAACAGCAGGTCTGGTCGTTTGGCCAAATCCGGCACGGCGTTGAGACGGTGCAGGTTCACCGGACCGTTGACCTGATAGAGTTGTTCTTCGTTCAGGTTGAAGCGGTCCATCAGGTATTCGTACATGTTTTTCGGACACTTGTCGGAGACCTCCAGACGAATGGCGCCGCCGTATTGACGGCTGCTCAGTTCGCCTTCCAGTGCGCTCATAATGTCGTCCACTTCCTCTTCGTCGATGAACAAATTGGTGTTACGGGTGATACGGAATTGGTGACAGCCGGTCACGGTCATACCCGGGAAGAGGTTGGAGACGTTGGAGTGCAACACGGATGATAGGAAAACGAAATCGTTCGAACCGTCGGTGGCTTCCGGCGGCAGTTTGATGATGCGCGGCAAGGAACGCGGTACCTGTACGATGGCTAAACCGTTGGAGCGTCCGAAAGCGTCTTTGCCTTCCAACGAGACGATGAAGTTCAAACTTTTGTTGAGCAGTCTCGGGAACGGATGCGACGGATCGAGCCCCATCGGGCTCATGACCGGTTGCAGGGATTTGACGAAATAGTCGCGAATCCACTCCTTTTGTTGTTCGGTCCAGTGGTTGCGGCGCAGAAAACGAATGCCTTCCTTTTCCAACTCGGGAATCAGTATGTGGTTTAAGGTGTGGTACTGGTCGTCCACCAATTCATGCGCTACGTCCGACAACACTTCAATGGCGTCGTGCGGCGTCAGATTGTCGGGTTGGGTGCGTGCGGACGGATCTTTGCACAACTCATACAGACTGGCCAGGCGCACCTCAAAAAATTCATCCATGTTGCTGCTGGAAATACATAGAAATTTCAAGCGTTCCAACAATGGAATGTCGGGGTTTTTCGCTTGGGCCAAAACGCGACGGTTAAACTCGAGTAAGCTTCGTTCTTGGTTGATGTAAGGGGTGTCAATCGTCGTTTCGGTTTCCATGGCGTCCTCTGATATTGTTGTTATGGTCGACTGTGCAGCTGGCCGAGTGCCAACCTTCATATTTTCCTCTTTCTAGGCCGATTTACAAGAGGGATTCGGTGTGGCGTTGCAAAGACAGCCGTTCGTGACAGGCAGTATAGAGCCGCTAGATGACGATAAAATGAAATTTGCGTTCAGTCTTTCGAACGGTCTTCGTGTTCTGGTACGGAAGCCGGGACCTTGTCGGCGGTCGAAGCCTTCTTGTCATGATGCGAGCAACCGCATTCCGGCACCGGGTCAACACCGCCAGGGTTGCCGGGATGGCATTTGGAGACCCGTTTGACGCCCAGCCATAATCCACACAAGACACCGTGTTGTTGTATCGCTTCAATGGTGTAGTGAGAGCAGCTTGGGTAAAAGCGACAGCGCGGCCCCAGTAATGGACTGATGAACAACTGGTAAAAGCGAATCGGCAATATGGCCAGCCATTTGAACGGGTTCATGGTCGAAGCGGTTTTCTCCGTTTAGGATAAAATGTTACTTTATCACATTTGATATTGTGCCAAGATGATTTTACCAGGATACGAAATTTTCATGGGTTTTCTCTATGCAAATCGGTTCAAGGGTTTAAAATGATGCCATTCGCATTGCAATACAAGAGTCCGTTTATGAAAAGTCTATTGATTACCCAAGCCAAAATCGTTAACGAAGGCCGAATTTTTGAAGCCGATGTGTTCATTCAAGATGGTGTGATTGCGCAAATCGCACCGCAGTTGTCGGTGGCGGCGGACGTGACCATCGACGCGGCCGGCCAACATTTATTGCCTGGGTTTATCGATGACCAAGTGCATTTTCGCGACCCTGGGTTCCCGGCCAAAGGCAGTATTGCGACTGAATCGAAAGCGGCGATCGCGGGCGGTACAACGACCTTTATGGACATGCCGAACGTGAAACCGACCACCACCACGTTGGAAAATTTGGAAGCCAAGTATGAACTGGCCGCCAAAACCGCTTGGGCCAATCACTCGTTTTATCTGGGCGCCACCAACGACAACATCGAAGAAGTCAAAGCACTGGATCCGAACGCGACCTGCGGAGTTAAGATTTTCATGGGAGCGTCCACCGGGAACATGCTGGTGGATCGTGAGCAGGCGTTGACCGATATTTTCACCCACAGTCCGACCTTGATTACCACACATTGCGAAGACACGCCGATGATTAAAGAACAGGAAGCCTTGTATCGCGAAAAATACGGTGATGCGATTCCGATGCAATACCATCCGGACATTCGTTGTCGAGAAGCCTGTTACAAGTCGTCGTCTTTTGCGGTCGATTTGGCGAAGAAAACCGGGGCCGATTTGCACATTCTGCATTTGACCACCGCCGAAGAAATGGCGTTGTTTGCACCGGGGCCGGTCGAAGGCAAAAAAATCACCGCCGAAGCCTGTGTGCACCATTTGTGGTTTACCGCCGACGATTACATGGAAAAAGGCAGTTTGATCAAATGTAACCCGGCCATCAAACAACAGTCCGATCGTGATGCCATTCGCCAAGCGGTGAAAGAAGGGCGGATCGACATTATTGCCACCGACCATGCGCCGCACACCTGGGAAGAAAAACAAAGTGACTCCTACTTCGGCACGCCGGCCGGTTTGCCGCAGGTGCAGCAATCGCTGACGGCCTTGCTGGACATGGTGCATGACGGGGTGTTCGATTTGGAAACCGTGGTGCAGAAAACCTCGCACAATGTCGCGATTCGTTACCAGATTGAAAAGCGTGGCTTTATCCGTGAAGGGTATGCCGCCGATTTGGTGTTGGTGGACATGAACCGTCCGCATACCGACACGCGTGACAACAACCTTTATCAATGCGGTTGGTCGCCTTGGGAAGGTCACACCTTCAAATCGTCGGTGATGAGCACCATCGTCAATGGTGAATTGAAGTATCACCAAGGCAAGTTTGCCGAGTTCACACCGGGGCAACGCCTGACATTTACCCGTTAAGCGGAATCCGAATTTCCACCAGGCCTGGCGGAAAGTCAGATGATTTGGCCCAACTTTCGGATTGGCCCAACCATTTTTGCTTGCGTTCGTTCTGGCTCGGCGTTAAAGTTTGAAGTACGCGTGAAAACGTATCAAACATAACAATATCGTCGTCGACGAAAGCGTCACTCTGAGTGCAATAGGAATGAATCATGTCAGAAGTTTTTATTGGCCGCCAACCGATTCTTGATCGTAATATGAAAGTCTTTGCGTATGAGCTGGAATTTCATCAAGGACTGAACCCCAACCAAACCACCATTGAAGCCACTGAACAATTGTTGGAAAAGACCGAATCCGAAATCGGGTTTCAGTCGATTGTCGGTTCTCATGCGGCGGTGATGCAGTTGCCGCGCGAGTTGATTGCCAAAGCGAAATGGCCGAGTTTCGACCAGAATCATAACATCGTGTTGGAAATCCCCAACGACGTGAATAAGGACGTCGAGATTCTCAAAAGCTTGAAGGCCTTGAAGCTGGAAGGTTCCGCCATTGCGCTGGATAACTTTATCGATGATGAATCCAGTGTCAAGCTGGCCTCGATCAGCGATTTCGTGAAAATCGATAACGAAGCCCACTCCGAAGTCAAAATGAAGTCCATGTTGCAAGATTTGCATGAAAAAGGCGTCAAGGTGATTGCGGAACGGGTGGAAACCGAAGAGATGTTCAATTATCTCAAACGTATCGGTTTCGATTATTTTCAGGGCTACTTTTTCACCAATCCCGTGGTGATGAACGGTCAGAAATTGACCGGCAACAAGCTGACCTTGTTGCAGTTGATGTCCAAAATCAACGACCCCAAAACCAAATTCGAAGAACTGTCCGGCATTTTGAGCCAGGATGTCGCCTTGACGCACAAGTTATTGGTGGCGGTGAACAATCCGGCGACCATGATTCCCATCAAGGTCGAGTCGGTTTCCGATGCTTTGAAATACATGGGGCTGAAGCGTTTGAAGTTCTGGGTCAATATGATGATGCTTGGCGATTTGGAAGATGCGCCGAAAGAACTCTTGACCACTTCGTTGATGCGCGCCAATTTTTGTGAAAAACTGGCCGAGAAAACCGGCCATGCCCGTGAACGCGACACGTTCTTTCTGGTGGGGCTGTTTTCCAATTTAGGCGCGTTTTTCCGCGCCCCGATTGCCGAAATTCTTGACGAAATGCCTTTGTCCGATGAAGTGAAAGAGGCCTTGATTCATTATCGTGGCCCGATGGGGGAAGCTCTGTCGTGCTTGAAACAATTGGAAAGTGCCGGAGAGACCGTCGCCAACCTGCGTTATGGCGAAGTCGGCATTTCCGATTTGGCCAATTTGCTGTTATCGGCTTCGGCCTGGGCACAGCAAGCCATGGATAACCCTTAACCTTTTCGGCGGCGAGTCCGCCATCCCGAATGGACCGCATTTACGTTCGGCCGTAACCAAAGAAGGAACGACTATGATGCAATCAATCAATCCCGCAACCAATGAACTGTTAGCCGAATTCGATACCTGGGATCAGGCCACACTCGACGAGGTGGTCACGCAAGCCGGTTACGGCTTTGCCGACTGGTCGAAACTGACGCCGCTGTCCGACCGTATCGCATTGTTGAATCGTTTGGGTGATGTGTTGTTGGACGACAAGGAAGTCCTGGCGGAGTTGATTACGCTGGAGATGGGGAAACGCTATTCCGAAGCCGTGGCGGAAATCGAAAAGTGCGCCTGGTTGTGCGATTACTATGCCGAAAATGCCGAGCGGTTTCTGGCCGATGAAATGATTGAAACCGATGCCAGCAAAAGCTATGTGGCCTATTTACCGCTGGGCGTGGTGCTGGGTGTAATGCCGTGGAACTTCCCGTTCTGGCAGGCATTGCGGTTTGCGGTACCGACCGTCACCGCCGGTAACATCGGTTTGTTGAAACACGCTTCCAACGTACCGCAGTGTGCTTTGGCGATTGAAGAAGTGTTCCGTAAGGCCGGATACCCGGACGGGGTCTTCACGACCTTGATGATCGGTTCCGATAAGGTGGAGTCGGTGATTCGCCATCCGGCGGTCAAAGCCGTGTCTTTGACGGGGAGCGAACCGGCCGGCCGCAAAGTGGCGAGTGTCGCCGGGGAAGAATTGAAAAAATCCGTGCTGGAATTGGGCGGCTCCGATGCCTTTATCGTGCTGGATAACGCCGATATTCAAACCGCGGTGGAAAATGCGGTGAAAGGGCGTTTCATGAATATGGGGCAAAGTTGTATCGCTTCCAAGCGCTTTATCGTGGACGCGGGGATTATCGATGACTTTATCGAGCGTTTTAAAACGGCGGTGGAGTCACAGTTCGAAGCGGGTGATCCGATGGAACCGGATGCGACCTTGGCGCCGATGGCGCGCCAGGATTTGCTCGACGAGTTGCATCAACAAGTCACCAAATCGGTTGAAATGGGGGCGAAAATCGTCACCGGCGGTTATCAGTTGGATCGTCCGGGCTGTTATTATGCGCCCACCATTCTGACGGATGTGACCAGCAATATGCCGGCGTTCAGCGAGGAGTTTTTCGGGCCAGTCGCCATTGTATTGAAAGCCACCGAGCCGGCGCATGCACTTGGGCTGGCCAATGCCACCGACTTCGGTTTGGGCGGTTCCATCTGGTCGAATGATTCGGCCACGGCGGAAACCATGGCACGTGGCATGGAATCGGGCGCGACCTTTGTTAACAGCATTACCTTTTCCGACCCGCGCATGCCGTTTGGAGGCATTAAGCATTCCGGTTACGGGCGTGAACTGTCGGGACAAGGCATTCGCGAATTCACTAATATTAAAAGCATTTGGATTAAATAATGACATTGCTCTGGAAAACCCTGGTCGATTTGAAAGAACCGACCATTCTGATTCGGCTGTTTATTCCGTTCGCCGTTGGCCTGGTTTTGGTCTCGTTGATGGGGTATGGCGTATTCGGCCTGTTGTTGACGAGTGACTTTATTACGCAGAGTGCGTTTGTACAGGACTTTGAAAGTTGGAAGCTTCAAGCCGAGAATACCATCGGCGCGATTCCTCTGGTGGGCGGATTGGTGCTCTGGTTTTTGGGCTTTACCGTCGCGGTGATTGCCGGGTTGCTGGGCATTGTGCTCGGCAGTTATCTGGTGCTGTTGTTCGCGATGATCGTGACCGGTTTTATGACCGATTCGCTGGTGAAAGCGGTGCATGACAAACATTACCCGCACACCGAATACCACGGTCACGGCTCGATGTTGGGCATGATTTGGAAACTGGTGAAATTCGGGTTGTTGATTTTGCTGCTGTTGATTGTGACTTTCCCGCTGCTGTTTGTGCCGCTCATCAACGTGGTGTGGTTCTGGCTGATCGGGTTCTTGTTTTTCCGTTATGCCGTGGTGCTGGATGTGGGGCAGGTGATTCTGCCGGAAGCCTTGTTCAGCCGCTTGAAGCCGTTGACGAACTGGCCGCCGACTTTTGCCGTCGGGGTGCTCTATGCCTTGAGTGTGTTTCCGATTATCAGCTTTTTCGCGCCGGTACTGGCGGTCATCGCCTTGTCGCATTATTATTTCGACCAGCTGTCATTGGAACCTGGATTGAAAAGCGATGCGGATACCATTATCGATTAACGACTCATCGTTTTCCGGTTCGTTTCGTGAACCGATTCACCATTTCAACGTCCGATGAAGTTGGGCGTTGAAATGGCAATTCTGACCAGGCCTGGTCACTTTTCAGTCAAGGTTGCCGTGGCTTTTACTTGATACGCTGCGTGGCAGGCGATGCAGTTTTTTTGCAGTTGCGCGAGGCGTTCCAATATCACCGTTGAATCTCCAAGGGTTTCCGCCTCGTTGGCAATGGCTTCGAACCCGCGATGCACCTTGGGCCCTAGAGCTTTAAAGCCTTTTGGCAGTTTGGCTCTCAAGCTGGGCGGTGTCGAGCGCATTTGCTGAATGCCGACGTTACGAGCGGTTGCTTCAACCGTTTCCATGTCATCTTTCAAGCTGGCCGCTAGAATTTTTTGGCTGGCAACCAAAAACTGGCGCATTTCGCTGAGCAACATGGCTTGTTCTTCTTCGTTGAGCCAGACGACGGTTCGGTTATCGGCTGAGAATGCAGGAAGTGAGATTAGAGTGAGCAGGGTGCTTAATGCGAGGCGTTGTAATACGGTTTTCATGTCATGCTCCTTTGGTGGTTTTGGCCAGGCCTGATTGTAAAATTCGAATCAGTTGGTGCGTAAATTCGTTCAGTTCCGGGTCGATCTTTTCCGGGCTGTCGATGCGATCGCGCATGGGTTGGCTGGTGAGGAAAAAGCACAGACTGCCAATGACCATGAAATGCGGTGTCAAAGCATTGAATGACTCGAATATAGCTTCTTGTTGTCCCTGGTTTAATAGGTTTTTCAAGGTCGAGAGTAAACGCTGCATTTGTTGACGCGCGGTATCGGGCATGTGTTGGCCTCCGGAAGCGATTTCGCGCATTAATATCGACGGCATGGCGGGTTTTTCACGGGCTTGTTCGGCAAAGCTTTGAATGAAGATTGCAAGTTTTTCATCGGGCGTTGAAGCCTGGTCGACGGCATCGGCAACCGGGGCGGCCACGCTGGCGAACAGTTGGGTCAGGCAATGTTCATAGAGCGTGGCTTTGTCGCGGAAATGGTAGTAAATACTGGCCTTGTTGACTCCGGTTCGCTCCGTCAACTCATCCATGATGGTGCCTTCATATCCTTTTTCAGCAAACATTTCGGTCGCACAAAGCTGGATTTTCAGGGCGGTTGCGTTGGGTTTTCGGGTGTTTGGTTTCATAACAATCTTTAAAAAAATTAAAGGCCTTTGGATAAAAAACTTTTAACAAGTGGTTATATATTAATATCTCATTGCTTAATGAACTATGCTAGCTGATCAGTGTTTTGAATTATTTTTGCTTTGAACTTTTAAACACGATAGGGGTTACTAGACCAACATCATCTAAAATTACATATAAAGCTGGTAAAACCAAAAGTACGAGTACAGTGGACGTCAGTAGTCCAAATACAACGGCAATTACTAGCGGAATAATAGCAACGGCTTGTGTTGATGTTTCAGCTAAAAGTGGTAATAACCCTGCAATAGTCGTTGATGACGAAATAAATATGGCGCGCATGCGTGCTCGGCTTGCTTTACCGGCTGCGCTAATAATATCCAACTTTTCTTTATCGCGATAATGTTTAATGAAATAAATTAAGAGAATGGCATTATTAACTACAATCCCCGCCAATGAAGCTGCACCCACCAACGAAGGCATGGAAAGATTGTAACCCATGATTGCATGCCCCCAAATTGCGCCGAGAAAGGCCATTGGAATCGACACCATTACAATCAAAGGTTCAATGTAACTGCGAAATTGGTAGGATAGAATCAAAAATACTCCCAGTAACCCGATCAGTAATCCACGAACAATTGATTGTTTGGTCTCGGCAGATCTAGCAACTTGCCCTTCGTAGGTGATATTAATGTCCGGATATTTATTTAATATATTTGAAGCGTGGTTGTTTTTAAAATCTTTAATTATGGCTTCGGCATTGTTTCGTTGCACGTCTACATCCGCTGATATGGTCACAGTCCGATCGCCATTGATTCTGGTGATTTGTCCCCATTGTCGTACCGATTTAATATCGACAAGCTCAATCAAGGGAATGGGGCTTCCTTTTGGAGAAATAATAATGGATTGTTCAAGAAAATCTGGACGTGATCGTTCGGATTGAATTTGGCGAACAACTAGATCGACGGGTTGATCGCCAATTTGAAGTGTTGTTAGACGTTCACCAAGCAAGCCTGTTCGCAGTTGGTTCGCGATTTCTTCTGCGGTAAATCCTTTTGCGTAAGTACCAGAGGTTAGGCTTAACTGTTGTTGTGGTTTACCCGGCCGTAAGTCGTCAATTACATTATAGACCCCTACGTATTTTTTCAGAGTGTTCTGGGTTTCTATAGAAGCTTGTTTTAGCTGGTTTAGATTGCTGCCTGCCAAACGAATTTCAATGGGAATCCCCGCTGGACCGAAACCAGGTTCTTGAATATTTAAACTGATCAAACCATAGATAGTCGGAATTTTCTCTTGCCAGGCCGAGGTTAATTCATCGAGTGTTACTGTACGTTTTTCGGCCGTTAACAAGTCGACAGAAACCGTTGCTACATGTGGACCACTTTCATTGGCGCTGGCATTTTGACCAAAGTGAACTTGAATGCCTTCTATTAACCCTTTTTCGTCAGCTCGTTTGAATTTGTTGTTTTCAACTTGTTGGATAGCCTCAACGACTTGCTGAGTAACCTCTTCGGTGCGAGATAAAGGTGTACCTTGAGGCATTAAAATACGTGCTTCCAAGACGTCTCCATCAATGTCTGGCATGGCTTCCATTTGGATGTTACCACCTGCAATAAAACCAATTGATCCCAGTAAAATCACTATCAAGCTTGCAGCCGTAATATAGCGTCGGCGAATTGCTAGGTCTGCGGTTCGCCCTACTTTCTCCTTAAACCGTTCAAAACCGCGATGGAAACTTCCATAAAAGCCAGGAGCCTGTAAAGGGTCTTGGGTGAAATCATGGTGTTCAGCGCTTTGTTTTAAGTGATGAGGTAAAATCCAAAAGGCTTCAATTAAACTAGCTGTTAACGCTGCAATTAATACGACTGGAAGCACCTGAAGTACAGCTCCAAGTTCCCCGGCTAGAAAAGATAAGGGTGCAAACACGGCAACTGTTGTTAAGAATGAAGAAAGCACTCCAGGGAGTATTTGGCGAGTACCCAACGTGACGGCTTCTAAGGTTGAAGAAGTGTTTTTGAGTTGTTTTACGATCTGATCGGTCAGAACTACGGAATCATCCATAACAATTCCTACCGCCATCAATAGAGCAACTAAAGTAATCATATTGAGTGATAAGCCAAACAGGTTCATGGCAATTATGGCGCCTGCAAAAGCGGCGGGGAGACCCATAATGGCCCAGAGTGCTAGACGAGGTCGAAAAAATAGACTCATTACCAATGCAACCAGAGCCAGCCCTGTTATGCCGTTTTTTACAAGCATTTGTAATCTATCTTCTACCAAAGATGTCATATCTTGTGTAATCGACAGAAAGATGGTGTCTCCTTTCTTTATGCGCTCTTCTCTAAGGAATTGACGTAAATCCGCCATTACGGTCAAAGCGTCATCTTCTCGGTTTTTAAAGACTTCAAGTACTATGGCTCGGTGGCCATTATAGTCGACTCGTTTTTCTGGACGCTCGTAGCGTATGCTTATGTTTGCAATGTCACCTAATGTGATTTCTGCTCCAGAGTCAGAACGAATAACCGGTAAGCTTGATAAGGCGTCAACATTGCGACGTTGATCAACGAAACGAAGCTGAATTTCCTTATCATTTGTTTCGATGGTTCCGATAGGTAGATCAATATTTTGGCGTTGGATTGTTTGGGCAATATCTTTTATAGACAGCCCGTGTTGTTGCAATTGGTCTCGTGAAACTTGAATTTCCCACCGACGATCTGAAAGTCCTGATAACTCGATGTCATTGACACCGTTAATGTTTCGAAGCTTTGCCTCCAGTTGCCGAGCATAACTCTCTAGGTGAGGTAGAGACGTTTGAGCATGAATTGCGATGGCGGCAACCAAATCTTTACGATGTCGTTCACGGATAATAGGCGGCCTTGCTCGCTCGGGAAAATCGATGATTGTGTCTATTTCTGTGCGAAGATCATCTAAAAACTGGCTGCTATTACCACTGGGTTTCATTTTAGCGTTCGCGTCAGCAAGATTATCTTGAGCACGGCAGGTCAATTCTTCCAGGTGATTGACGCCGCTGAGAGCATTTATTAAACGTAAGCATATGTTTTCTTCAACGTCGACGGCTGTGGCACCGCGATATTCGATAGAAATATTGGCTTCGACCGGTTCGTAATCAGGAAAGGTTTCGCGTTTTAGATTAGGTGCACTGATTAGTCCTGCTGCCAAGATTAATATGAGTAGTAGGTTCGCAGCAGTTGGATGATTGGCAAACCAACTGATCATGATTGAATTTCCTTAACTTGGTTGGCAAGTTTTTCGGCTTCGTCTGTTGCATGAGTGGTTGACAAGGGCATGCCTTCTATTGCTGGGACAAGGTCATCAAGAATTACTTTGTCTCCTTGATTAAGGCCAGAATAGACTAATACCCAATTACCTTGGGGAAGGGAGGTTTTGACAGCCTGTCGTTGGAGTCGATTTTTTTTATCCACCAAGTAAACGAAACCTTGGTGGACTGTATGCGTGGGGATGACTAACTGTGGTTGGCTTACAGTTCGAGATAAGACTCCTTCTACAAAATCTCCAGAAATCAATGGTGGTAGACTAGGAGGGTTAGCCTTTCGATAAGGTTCTTCAACACTTAAAATAACTTGTAAGGTACGTGCATCAGGGTCAACTTCTTCAGCTATTCGAGTGATTTTGGCAGGCCAAAAAAAATGTCGGTTATTTGTTGGGTAAATCCGGGCTTCGATTTGTCTCAGAGCTTGAATGGAAAGAAGAAGGTCATTCATGTTAACGGCACCCGGCTCAAAAGTGGCCATGAGTTCCTGTATGAGGTCCAAAGTAATCTGAACTGGTACTTCGGCTGTTTCGATGCCCTCGCTATCGAATAAAAGCTGAGTTTGATTGACTTGCTGTCCCTTCTGAACTTTAACGCTTCCGATACGCAAGTCAAACGGTGCGTATATCTGTGTGTCTTCAAGGTCTTTTGTGGCCAGCATGCGTTGTATTTCGAGCTGGGCTTGTTTCGATTTTAGTTTTTCAAGCTTTATCGGGATCTGGTTTAGCTGGTTTTGCAGAGTTTGAGTGGATTGACGTTGCTGTAACGTTGCACGTTTCTGAATATCTACTTGGTTCTCTGACATCATATCGCGTTTTGCTAATGATTGGATACGTGCTAATTCTTGTTCTGCTAAAGATAGTCGATCGCTTTCCAGCTGGTAGAGCGCTTGGGTATTTTTCTTTTCTTGGTTGAGTTCTTTCAGATCGGCATTAATTCCTCTGAGGTCAGCAATGATCTGTTCAAGCTTAAGTTGATAACGACTAGGGTCAACGGTTAAAAGATGGGTTCCTGCCTTCACAAAGGCACCGTTTTTAAGTAGCGAACTAAATTCAGTGATGCGGCCGGAAACATTAGCAATGGCCTGCCATGGTCGGGCGGACTGGACAACTCCATATCCGCGAACGCTGAGTTTGGCAACCATCGGGCGTGCTTCTATATACCTGACAGGGGTCGAAGAATTTGTATCCGGTATTTTTGGTGGGGGTTGGCGGGTAAAAATAAAAATAGCCAAAATTAAGGCTCCGACGATTAGTCCGGCGGTAATCGTAACGTAACGAGTGGTAGATTGTTTAAAAGCTTCTAGCATGTGTGGATTCTCTTGAATCTGTTGGCGGCATTAAATTAAATGAATTACAACTTTTTTATTTGACTATATAGTTTAACTATTTAGTTAAATTTTTCCAGCCGAAAAGTGTGAAAGAAATGTGCAGGGAAAAGTGGGAGAGGTTTTAGCGTTTTTTCTTCGCTTTGGTGTCTTTTTTCTTTTTCTTCTTCGGTTTTTTCAGGGTGTCTTTGAGCTTGAAGTTGGGCTCCAACCCCGGGATTTTGGCCAGCGGAATGCGCTGTTTGAGATGATATTCGATGCGTTGCAGGTTGGATAGGTCATGGCGTTCCACCAGATTGATGGCGATGCCGACTTGTTGTGCGCGGCCGGTTCGACCGATGCGGTGGATATAAGTGTCTCCACGGAAAGGCACGTCGTAGTTGATGACGTGGGTGACATTGAGAATGTCCAAGCCGCGAGCGGCGACATCGGTGGCGACCAGCACCTTGATTTTGCCTTGTTTGAATTTATTGGTCTTTTCCAGTCGTTTGGCCTGGATAAAGTCGCCATGCAGAACGGTGCTGGACACGCCTTCGGCCTGTAACCAATCCGCCAGTTCGATAGCGCGGTCTTTTTTGTTGCAGAAGACAATCGCGCTCTGGCAGGTGTCGTCGTTTAGAATCGCTTTCAGTAAGGCTTGCTTATGTGCCTTATCATTCGCGAGATAGGCGAATTGCTGGATTTGGTCGGATTGTTGGTTCGGCGCATTCACTTGAATGACGCTGGGTTCATCCAAAATCTCTTCGGCGAATTTCGCCAGGCCTGACCCGCCGAGGGTGGCGGAAAAGCAGGCGGCTTGAAAATCGCCGGGAATGGCTTCAATCAAGGCCAGCACATCCGGTCCTTGTCCCATATCGAGCATGCGATCGGCTTCATCAATGATGAGCAGCTCCACATCGGACAAATCGATGAATTCCTTGGTCATGATGTTGAGCAGACGGCCCGGCGTGGCGACCAGTATGTCCATGTTGGACTGTAAAACGTTCAATTGTTTGTCGGAAGCAAACCCTCCGGTAATGATGTTGGATTCGAATGGGCAATGCGTACCGAGTTGTTTAACCACTTTGTGAATTTGGAAGGCCAATTCACGTGTTGGAGCCAGAATCAACACGCGAGGGTGTCGGCTGGGTTTGGGGGTGTCCAACAGAAATTGTAGGGCCGGTAAGACAAAAGCGGCGGTTTTCCCCGTACCCGTCGCGGCTCCGGCCAGGACATCTTTACATAACAGCATTTCGGGGATGGCTTCCGCCTGAATCGGCGTGGGTTTGTGGAAATGCTGTTCTTCGATGGCGCTGAGCAACGCCGGGTCAAGGTCTAATTCTTCAAATGTCATGCTGGACTCACGTGATGGCTTGAGCACGGTTGATCGGTCGGGCTTGTAAAATAAACGCGTTTCGTTTGCTTATTGACCCGTGACGATATTATAGCAGGGCTCGTAATGTTCCGTGCCTAATTTCATGCGGCGCTGGGCCACGAATGATTTGAGCAGTTTGTCCATGCGTTCCATGATTTCCGGATCACCATTGATTTCAAAAGGACCTCGTTCATTGATTTGTGCGATGCCTTCGCTTTTGACATTACCGGCCACGATGGCGGAGAACACATTGCGTAACTGCCCCGCCAAATGGTAAGTCGGTTGGTCTTTGTGCAGCTCCAGCGCGGCCACGCTGTCATGCGTCGGCACGAAGGGTTGTTGCAGTTCGTAAGGAATGTGCAGATTCCAATTGTAATAGTAAGCGTCGCTGGTGGCTTTGCGGAAGGCCTTGACGTCCTGGATGCCTTCTTCGATGAAGTCGGCGACTTCCTCCGGGCGATCGATGAGAACGGTCAGTTTGCGCACCGCTTCTTTTCCGAGGGCATGTTCGATGAACTCCAGTACCGCATCGAAGTAGGCCCGGCCGGACTCGGGTGCGGTCAGGGCCACTGGGAAAGGAATATTGTTGTTTTGCGGGTGTAATAATACGCTCAGCAAGTAAAGGATTTCTTCCATGGTGCCGGCGCCGCCCGGGAAGATAATGATGCTATGCCCCAGCCGCATAAAGGCTTCCAGACGCTTTTCGATGTCGGGGAAGATCGCCAGTTCGGTGACAATGGCATTCGGCGCTTCGGCGGCAATGATGCCCGGCTCGGTCAGGCCGATGAAACGGGCGTGTTTGTAACGTTGTTTACCGTGGCCGAGTACCGCGCCTTTCATCGGTCCTTTCATGGCACCCGGTCCGCAGCCGGTACAGATGTCTAAACGGCGTAAGCCGAGGTGATAGCCCATTTGTTTGGTGTATTTGTATTCTTCCAACGGAATGGAGTGGCCGCCCCAGCAGGTGACGATGTTTGGATCGAGATCAGGTTTCATCAAACAGGCGTTGCGGGCAATGTGGAAAATGGCATTGGTCAGACCAAATGGCGTTTCCAAATCGAATTCCTGGCTATCGATGATTTCGTTTTGGGCGTAAATCAAATCTCGAATGACGGCTGTCAGGTGTTCTTGCAGACCTTCAATCATCTCGCCGTTTACAAAGGCGTTTTCCGGTGCATTATCGATTTCAATCTGCAAGCCGCGGCCTTTGGTGTGTACCTGTATTTGAAAGTCCGGATGGGCCTCCAATAAGGCCAGGCCGTTGTCGTCTTTGGTGCCGGTGTTCAGAACCGCCAAACTGCAACGACGGAAGACTTCGTTCAAGCCTGTTTCGGTCTGGTCACAAAGCTGTTGGGCTTCTTTGTAGGAAAGGATTTGCAGGGCGCCGGCCGGGCGAATTAAAACTTTTTTGATAATGCTGTTCATGATAGATTAGTGCTTGTTTTCTCTGACAGGTTGATATTATGCGCTCAAACGCACCCTACGAAGAAGGTTTTTTGATCCTTTTGTTGCTGACGGCCATCATTGGATTGCTGTGGCTCTTCTCGCCGTTTCTGGAAGCGTTGTTGTTCGCGATGATTCTGGCGACCGCGACCTATACAATGTATTTGAAGATTCTACCCAAAGTCAACCGTTCGGAAACTTATGCGTCGGCGATCATGAGCACGGTGGTGTTTTTGACGGTGATTGTACCGGTCACCTATTTGCTGCTGGAAGTGGGCTTGCAGGTAGGGCATATCTTCGGTCAGGCACAGCAATGGTTATCCCAGCAAACGCCGGACAGTTTTGCTCGGTTGAACCAAAATCTGGTTAATATCATTCCGATTCCGGCGGATACTCAGGCCCAGTTGATTGAACAGTTGCGTGAGAATTCCGGCAAGATCATTAAGTTCGCACAGGACACCATCGTGTTTTTGGTCAGTGGGGTTTTTGGCAGTACCACGTCGTTTCTGACCTTTGTTTTGCTGGCGGTGTTCGCTTTGTTCTTTTTCTATCGTGATGGGCACCGTATCGCCCACCATCTGAAAGTCTTGTCGCCGTTGGAAAACTACTACGACACCATGATAATGAACCGCTTTGCCAATCTGTCGAGTATCTTGCTGTTGTCGGTGTTGGGCATTGCGTTGCTGCAAGGACTGGTGTTTGCGTTTGTTTCCTGGGGGCTTGGTTTGCCCGGCCTGTTTATCGGAATGGCGATTGCCATCACGTCTTTTATTCCGATTGTCGGTGCCGCACTGGTTTGGATTCCGTTGACGTTGGTATTGCTTGCGCAAGGGAATTATGTCGGTGCCGGAGTGGTGGTGTTTTTCGGGGCCTTGGTGAACGGGTTTGTTATTGATAACATTGTGCGCCCCATGCTGATTCAGAAAATTGCCCGCTCCATCGGCAGCGGAACGGATGATTTGGCGGTTGCCAACCATACTCTGATTACGGTGTTGTCCACCTTTGCCGGGTTGATTCATTTCGGCATGATCGGTTTATTCTTCGGGCCGGTGATTGCGGCCATGGCGATTACCATCTTTGATGTTTACGCCCATAAAAACTCCGATTTGCTCGACCGGACCTGATGGAATCATTTTCTTTAGGACTTTGACCCATCGAAAACTTTTGTTAGCGATTAAAAACATCAATGGGGATAAGGCATTACGAATGTTATCATGCCTGTAACTGAACCTGTTTCAGCCCTAGGTTATTTAATAGATAAAAGATGTGAATTCACACACAAAAGACAATAGATGGAGGAAAGATGAAAGTCATTTCCAAGTTAGGTACGATCATTCTGATCAGCAGTGCTCTGGTCAGTCCGCAGACGTTTTCGGCCGATACGGAAGACCCTTATACCGCCGGGTTTGAAGCCTGGGCTAAAGAGATGGGGAATGGTAACGTAGCTGCCAGCGCGGCCAATACCTATGTGAATGAAGTCAAATCGACCATGAAGAAAGCCGGTTACATTGGCGACGAATTGCCGTTGCCGAAAGCGGTGAAAGTGACCGATGGTGTGTACACCATTGTCGGCAGTCAAATCTGGCATAATCCGTCCAACTTTGGACTGAACAATAATATTTCCTTTGTCCTTTTCAAGGATGGTGTGTTTGTTTTTAACGCTGGGGCCAATCCGGCGATTGCCTACAGCGTGCATCAGCAAATCAAGCGCATCACCAATAAACCGGTTAAGTGGGTCGCGGTCGAAAACAACCAGGGCCACGCCTATCTGGGGGCCAGTTATTGGTGGGATGTGGGCGTGAAACACCTGTATTCCAGCGATTTGGCCAATATGCAGTTCGGTCAGTCGTTCGACGCCATCAAGTCGGAGTGGGCTTTGCGAGTCGGGAACTCCATCACCAATATGGCGCGAAATGTCTCCGATAAGTTCACTACCTTCAATAACAAGTTGAGCGTCGATGTCGGCGGTGGCGAACAGTTCATCTTGATGGATTTCGGGCCGGGGCATACGCCCGCTTCCACCAGCGTGTACATTCCGAGTCGTAAGGTGTTGATGACCGGGGATTTGGGCTTTAACGAGCGGATGCCGGTGATGTTTGCTTACACCAACAGCATGGACTGGGTGGCGTCTTTTGAGAATATGATGTCGCAGATTCCGTCCGATGTGTATGTTATCCCTGGGCACGGAACGCCGACCGATATGGCGACGGTGAAAAAGCAAACCTACGATTACTTCAAGTATGTGCAGAAAGAAGTGCAGAAAGTCGTGGATAACGGGGGTAACCAGGAAGAGGCTGAAAACATCGATCAGTCGATGTATAAAGATCGTCCGGTCTTCGACCAGGCGGCGAAAAACAATGCTCGACGCATTTACAATGAAATCACCGGCGGTGATTTTTAAGTCAATGTTTTGAGTTCGATACGAATAAAAAAGGGCCGGAAGGCCCTTTTTTTTGCCTGGCGGATTGATGCGGCGAATGAAAAATGCACCAGGTCTGGTCGGTTTGGGAATCTAAAAGGGTTGACAGACCAGGGCTTCAAAAGAAGTGGCTTCTAATGCGAGGTTCTAAAACTCATGAGTGGTTTTGAATAAAGTCGCAAACTTCCTTCAATGGCATGGGCTTGGCGTAATAATAGCCTTGAATAATGTCACAGTTCAGTTCTTTGAGTACCTTGAGTTGTTCTTGGGTTTCAACGCCTTCTGCAATCACTTGTTTTCCAAGCGCGTGCGCCATGGATATGGTAGCGGAGACGATGGCATAGTCATCCGCATTGCAATGCACTTCGTCAATAAAGGCTTTGTCGATTTTCAGATGGCTGGAATGAAACTGACGCAGAGAGACTAAAGACGAGTAGCCGGTTCCAAAATCATCAATGCCCATTTCGAGCCCTTGTTTTTCAAGACTTTCCAAGACAGAAATTTCAGCCGACGAAAGTTTCGCATAGGCGGTTTCGGTGATTTCAAAGGCCAGTTGCTCAAAGGATAAGTTATTGTGTTCAATGACTTCCAGAAGTTCCACTAGATTTTCGATGTGGCTGAGCAGTTCGCCGGAAATGTTAATGGCGATTCGACCATTTAAGCCGGCCGCTTGAATGGCTTGCATTTCTTTGACCAGTTGACCAAATTGCCAAAGCGTAATGTCGTGAATCATGCCCCGTGTTTCGGCTACGGGAATAAAGTGGCTGGGAGAGCTTAGGGGCACTGTTATGTCGGCTTTTGGAAACCAGCGCAGTAAGAGCTCTATGCCAATGACCTTTTCGGTTTGAGTGTGAATTTGCGGTTGGTAATAAAGCTGGAATGAGTGGTTTTGAATCGCTTGTTTAAGTTCATTGTATATTTTGACATCTTCATGCACTTTGGCAGACATTTCCGGTTCGTAATAGATAAAGTTGTTTCGTCCGTTGTATTTCGCTTCGTAAAGTGCAATATCGGCTTGGGAAATAATATCGTCTGCCGAATATTGGGGTTCGCAAAAGGCAATGCCAATGCTGGTACTGATGGGAATGGATAAGTGGCGTATTTGAAAGGGCCGTTTAAACAGCTCTAAAATGCGTTCTGCCAGTTGTGTGGCTTCCACCGTTGCAGTGGCTTCTTGCATGAGAATGGCAAATTCATCTCCCCCTAAACGGGCAAAAATGTCATTTGGTCGTAAAATGTTGCCAATGCGTTTTGTAATCGCTTTAAGTAATTCATCCCCAACAGGGTGCCCTAGCGTGTCGTTAATGTCTTTAAAGTGGTCGATGTCCAGCATCATTAACACTGGGTGGCTGGATGAGTTCGAAGCTTGTTTTAATTGCTTTTGGAGATGTTCATTAAAAAAGCGACGATTAAATAACCCCGTTAAGTCATCGTGAAACGCCAAGTATTTGATGCGTTGTT
Organism: Thiomicrospira sp. S5; assembly: GCF_003991075.1. Taxonomy (NCBI): domain Bacteria; kingdom Pseudomonadati; phylum Pseudomonadota; class Gammaproteobacteria; order Thiotrichales; family Piscirickettsiaceae; genus Thiomicrospira; species Thiomicrospira sp. S5. Next base: position 617,098 of record NZ_CP014470.1, read on the forward strand.
CCCGTGCACGGCGATATGAAATATCGTGAAAGGTGATGACGCCACCGACAACTTGATTGTTGCGCCGGATAGGGTTGACGTGATATTCCACTGGCAGGTGTGAGCCATCTTTTCGCCATAATATATCGTGAGCGCCGTGTTCAGTTTTTCCGCTGGTCACGGAGCGGATGATACGGCAGTTGGCAGGTGAGATTTCTGCGCCCGTTTCATCTGTGTGGTGCAAAAAGGTGTGAATATCCTGCCCAATGAGTTCGGATTCTTCGTAGCCGAGCATTTTCAGCGCGGCTGGGTTAACGAAAGTGGCTCGTCCTTTGGTATCAATGCCCAAAATGCCTTCATTTGTCGTGCTGAGCAGTAAACGACTAAATTCTTGAGCCTTGAGGTAATCGGTCATATCGATTAAATAACCGTAGATCGCTTGAATATCTCCGTTGGGGGCATATTCGATCAGCGAGTAATCGTAAACTTTGCGGTATTCACCCGAGTAGGTTTTTAATTGATAGGTTTGTTCAAACCGATGGCGTCGGTTGATTTGGTGATTTTTAAACTCTTGGGTAATTTTGTCCAAGTCGTCGGGATGGATTAAATCCGCGAACACCAGCTTGTGGCTGAGAAAATCATCCGGGGGGTAGCCGAAAGTCTTTTGCACATTCGGTGAAACATATTCAACTGGCCAGCCAGGCTCTGGGCGCCATCGAAAAATAACGGTTGGGCCATCTTGAAATAATTGACGCTCTAAATTGAGATTGGTTTCCGTCGCTTTAATGTCCGAAATGTCATCCACCACCCAGACCACGCCTTTGCTTAAATCGGCCGGCTGGCTTTTATCCAACGCCATACCGCTGAGGCGACACCAGACAGGGGAACCATCTTTTCTACGCAGTTCATAATCCACATGCAGGTTTTTATGATCACTTAGGGTGTCGTAATTATCTTTTCCGTAGGCTTCAAAGCGCTCTTTGGATAGGTGGAGGGCTTCCATTGACAGCCCAATCATTTCTTCTGGGGTGTCGTACCCAAGGATTTCCGCCAGTCGCTGATTGGCTTGGTGCAAAATGCGATAGCCTTTGAGCAGCATAATGCCCACTTGGGAGTTGTTGAATAAGGCTTCATATTCTTGGGTTTTTTCGGTTAATGCCTTAAGAGCTTGCTGTCGTTGTTTAATCGGGGTAAAGACCGCTACCATCAAACATTGGGTGTTTTGTTCCAGCAGGTTAGCGGTGATTTCGACAGGGAGCTCTTGTCCATCGGCTGTGAGAATGACATCTTCGGTTTGTTCAATCTGATGATGTTCGCGTAATTGTTTCTGATGTTGATGGAAAGTGTTGGGACGATTTTTGGGGTGTAGTATCGTTTGAGGCTTTCCTGCCAGTTCGGCGTGTCCGCGTCCAAAGAGTTTTTCGGCTTGCGGGTTCACATAGAGGATTTCCCCCGTTTCACAGTCGGCCACGGCAACGGCGGCTGGCAAGGGGGTTAACAGATTCAAAAGTGCTGAAAGTTGCAACTGAGGTTCGGTCATATATGTTTTTCTATTTGTTTATGCCGTAGAGAAGAGGGTGCGCTTAATTTTAGAATGAATCATAATTTTACTCTGAAACCTTGAGAGGGTGAGAAAAAATGATTCAAACAGTTTCCCTGAGGTGAGTGTTTTGTGGCTAGACCTAAATGAATCAAAGGCCTGAGACAACTTAAAATCACCAGGCCTGGATCGCAGAGTCTTTAGTCGTCCAGTGAGTAAATGACCACTTCGTCCTTCAGGAACAACGGAATCAACAAGCGGTTGCGTTGGCTGTCGTAGCCCAAGTCCGCCGGAGATTCCAGGTCGCCGACAATCAATTCCAAATGGTCGTCCGGGGTGATTTCGTAAACCCCTTTGGCTTTCCAGCTGGAGGTGATGAGGCGGTTGTCATTGGTCACAATCAAACCGTCCAGACGATTGAACGGTAAGGTCATGCGCGATTTTTCCGTGCCGTCCAGCGTCATGGTGCGTAGTTGGCCGGAACCGAGGGTGACCATCCAGAGAGTATCGCCTTTGGCGTAAACACCGTTCGGGTGGCCGAGTTTACCGCGTTTCAGTTGGGTGACCTTGCCATTGGCATCGACCTTATAAAGCGCTTCGGTGCCCGAGGGTTTAAAGCCGGGGGCCATGCCGCTGTCGGTGACGTATAAGCCGCCGTCCGGTGCCGGGCTGACACCGTTAATGAAGCTACTGCCGGGAAAGACGATGTCGTCCAATTGTTTTTTGCTGCTCAAATCGAACACGCGCAAACGGTCAATGTCGGCCACATAAAGCTTGCCGTCTTGCGTCACCATGCCTTTCGGCGCGTTGAGTGCGATGTCGTCGCTGGCGCCATCCAGCCATTTCAATTCAATCACTTTGCCGTCCGGTGACAACTTGGAAATAAAGCCGTTGTCGTCTTTTTCAAACGGGCTACCGTTGATGTTGGCGACCAGGTAGGTGTCGCTGTCGGCGTCGTATTCCATCGCTTCCGGTGTGGCGAATCCGACGTCTTTAATGTGAATCGTTTCAGCCTGCACTGAAAACGGCAGAGTGACGGCCAACAACCAAGGTAAAGCGGCGTGTTTGAATATCATGGTGTTTCCTTTCCGTAAGTGAAAAAACGTTGCCAATCTGATTTTAGCAAAAATCCTTCAAGCTTTATGCAACGAATATGAAATCACACAAACCGCCAGGCCTGGGGAAAAGCTGATTTGAACCACAGAGGCACTGAGGCATTTATGCCCTCTGGGTACAGAGTTTTAAAACGGTGTCATGCCGAACCTCACGGCGGTCATGTTGAGCGAAGTCGAAACATCTCACGCCGACAAACGTAAACCGTTCAGACGATGCCACCCTGCTTGAGACCCTTCGGCTTCGCTCAGGGTGACGCGGCTTGTGGCCAGGCCTGGCAAAAAGAACGGTTTTGGCCATCACGTTTTGACGGTGGACAGCAGCGCCTGAATCATGGCCGAAACGGTGTCGTCCGCCGTGGCGATGCCGATGGTGTTTTGCGATTTCTGTTTCACATACACATAGGCGATGGCTTTCGCTTCCTTGCCTTGCTGCATGGCATGTTCGCTGTAGTCCAACACGTCCACTTGCTGTCCGGTGCGTCTTTGCCAGGCATCACACAGCGCGCTCAAAGTGCCGTTGCCTTGTCCTTGCCAGGTTTCGCCGTTGACCTCCACGCTCAAATGTTCTTTGCCGTCTTTTCGGGACAGTTGGTAATTGTTCAAGGTGGCTTGCGGTTGGTTGATGCCGTAATGACGGTTGAAGGCCTCGAACAGCGTTTGATGACTGACAATGCCGCCGGCGTCTTCCGCCACCGATTGTGCGACGGGCGCGAAATCCTGCTGAACCCATTTCGGCAGATTCAATCCGTATTCCTGCGTCAGTACAAAGGCGGCACCGGCTTTGCCGGATTGGCTGTTGACGCGGATAATCGCTTCGTAACTGCGATGGATGTCCATCGGGTCGATCGGTAAATAGGCCACGTTCCAGGGTTGGTCGTCCTGTTGGCGCATCAAGCATTTTCGGATGGCGTCCTGATGACTACCGGAATAGGCGGTGTAAACCGCTTCGCCGACCCACGGGTGTCGAATATGGGTGTCGATGCGGGTGACTTCCTCCAATACCGGAATCCAATCGTCGGGGCGCGACAAATCCAATTGCGGGTCGATGCCTTCGCTGTAAAGGTTCATCGCCAGCGTGACAATGTCCATATTGCCGGTGCGTTCGCCGTTGCCCAGCAAGGTGCCTTCCACGCGTTCGGCCCCGGCCAATATCGCCAGTTCCGCAGCGGCCACGGCGCAACCACGGTCATTGTGAGTGTGGACCGAAATAATCGCCGCATCGCGGTTTTTCAAATGGGTCACGAAATACTCGATCTGGTCGGCATAACGGTTGGGCGAGGTGCTTTCCACGGTGGACGGCAGGTTCAAAATGCAACGGTTATGCACCGTCGGTTGCCAAACGTCCATGACGGCCTGGCAGACCTCCACGGCGTAATCGGTTTCGGTTTGGGAAAAGCTTTCCGGGGAATATTCAAAGGTCCATTGGGTTTCCGGGGTTTGCTCGGCATAGGCTTTCACCCACTGCGCGCCCTGAATGGCCATGGTTTTGATATCCGCTTTCGATTTGCAGAAAACGTTTTCGCGTTGTACGGTAGACGTGGTGTTGTAAACATGCACCACGGCTTGTTTCACGCCTTTCAGCGCTTCATAGGTGCGTTTGATCAAATGCTCCCTGGCCTGGACCAGAACCTGAACGGTCACGTCCTCGGGGATGCGATTTTCCTCAATCAAACGGCGGGTAAAGTCGAACTCCAATTGGCTGGCCGACGGAAAGCCGATTTCAATGGTTTTGAAGCCAATCGCAATCAATTGATCCCACAGCTTCAGCTTTTGCTCGACAGTCATCGGGTTGGCTAAGGCTTGGTTGCCGTCTCGTAAGTCGACACTCACCCAAATCGGCGCCTGGGTAAGGCGACGGTCCGGCCACTGACGATTGGGTAAATCGGGTGTCTCGGTTGGGCGATATTTTTCAGGTCTCATGCGGTTCATCGGTTTTCCTGTCGCTTTAAAAATTGGAGTTCTGTTAAAGGGAGCCGTTATTGATTCATGAACAGGCATCTTGAGTCCAAAATTCGTTCTATCTGCGTTGGAAATCTTCGCAATAGCTGGCTATTACGTGCGATTCCCGCCTTGAGAGCACAAATTTTGACTCTCAATCTGCTCCGTCCAGAATCAATAGCGGTTCCCTAATAGAGTTCGCAAGTTCTTTGCTCTCTGGAAAAAAATTGTAACAACTTCTTGAAGCGATTAAATTGTGAAAACGTGATTAAAAAACACCTTTTTAGCAATTTAATTCCAATTTTATCTATTTATTTGATATTTTATTTCTAGGATAAAAATAAACGTTAAATAAATGGTTAAGACTATGCTTAATAAGCTGGATAAATACGACAAAGCCATCCTCAATGCGTTGCAAAATAACGGCCGCTTGAGCAACCAGGAATTGGCCGACCAAATCGGTTTGTCGCCGTCGGCGTGTCTGCGCCGTTTTAAAGCTTTGGAAACCGCCGGGGTGATTCTCGGCTATCGTGCGCTGTTGGACGCGCGTTCATTGGGGTTGGACTTAATGGCGTTGGTGCACATTTCCATGGATAAACACACACATGAACGGTTTGAAGCGTTTGACGATGCGATACAAGCCTTGCCGAATGTGGTGGAGTGTCTGCTGCTCACCGGCCAAACCGCCGATTACCAGTTGAAGGTGGTGGTGAAGGATTTGGAAGCCTATCAGGATTTGCTGCTGAATCATATTACCCAAATCGAAGGCGTCAGCGGGGTGCACACCAGTTTTGTGTTGCGTAAGGTAGTGGATAAAACAGCCTTGCCTATTGGGTGATGGCGTTTTGGCCATAACAATGAAAACGACCAGACCTGGGGATTTGCTCAGTGTTTTGCCCAGGCCTGGTGGTTTGTTGCACAGTTCTTGCAAGGTTTTTTAAGTTTTTTCCTCGTCGCTCTCGGGTTTGGGTTGCAACTGTTCGTCGTGTTGCTCCATACGCCAAGGCAGCAGGCCTGGTGAATTGTTTAAAAAGTGCAGATAGCGTTCGAAGTGATCCAAAATGTCGCTGATGATGTCGTTACGGTCATAACCGTACACATCATAGGCTTGTCCACCGCGACGCAGGAAGACTTCAGCACGATAATAAAGGGATACGTCTTCACTTTCCGCCTCCATTTCGGGGTAGGCGAACAGTGGAATGGTAAATTCGCACAGACGAATTTCGTAGATGAAATCCATCTGATCCTCTTTCAACACTTCAATGCGGACTCTGAGAGGGGCTTCTTCATGATGAATCTGGGCTTCCCAGCCGCGTCGTGACAGCTCTTTCTGCACACTGTTCATAGCCGGTAATGCGGTTTCTGTAATAAATTGGCTGACGGTGGTTTCGTCCGGGTAGTCCACCAGACTGTCCAGACGGTCTTTCCAGCCATACCCTTTGCGCTGATGAAAGTGCCGACTTTGCTGCAAGGCCTGCTCCAGGCTGCTGTCGCGGTGGGTTTCAATGCTGAGCGCTCGCCACATGCCGAAAGCGGCAATCAGCATAATCACCGCAAACGGCAGGGCGCTGACAATGGACGCGGTCTGCAGGGCTTTCAGGCCACCGGCCAGCAACAGCACGGCGGCGACAGTGCCCAGTAAACCCGCCCAGAAAATACGCTGCCACACGGGTGTTTCCATGGCACCACCGGAGGCCAGCGAGTCCACCACTAGTGAGCCGGAATCGGCCGAGGTGACGAAAAAGGTAATGATGAGCAGTACCGCCAACGTCGAGGTGACAGTTGATAACGGCAGGTGTTCAAACAACTGGAATAACGCAATGGCGGTGTCGTTCTGAACTTCGCCGATTAAGGCGGTATAGCCTTCTTGCATAATCATGTAGAGTGCGGTGTCTCCAAAGACGGAAAACCAGAAGAAGGTGAAGGTGGTGGGCACCAGCAAAACGCCGAACACGAATTGGCGAATGGTGCGCCCTCGGCTGATTTTGGCGATAAACAGCCCGACAAAGGGCGCCCAAGCAATGGTCCAGCCAAAGATAAATAGGGTCCAGTTACCAATCCAGTCACTGTGGACATAAGCTTGTAGGTTAAAAGTGCGTTCTACAATGCCGCTTAAGTAGCTGCCGGTGTTTTGTAAAAATGTTTCTAAAATAAAAATGGTTGGGCCGGTCAAAAATACGAAAATCATTAACGCCACGGCGAGACCGATATTGATGAGCGAAAGCCGTTTAATGCCTTTGTCCATGCCGGCGACTACGGAAATGGTGGCCAGCAAGGTAATAACGGCCAGCGCCAGTATCTGTACATTTACCGAGACAGGAATGGATGGAATCAAATAATTCAGTCCAGTGTTGATTTGCGCCACCGATAACCCTAGGGTAGTGGCTAAGCCGAAGACGGTGCCGAGAATGGCAAAGGTGTCCACCGTGTGCCCCATCGGGCCATGAATGCGGTCCCCAATTAATGGAAACAGCGTTGAGCGCATGGACAGTGGCAGGCCGTGACGAAACGCAAAATACGCCAGTGTCAGTCCGACCAATCCATAAATGCCCCAGATATGAAATCCCCAGTGAAAAAAAGCAATCTGCATGGCTTGTTTTGCGGAGTCGATGCTTTCGGGCGAGCCTTGTGGTGGGGTGGCATAGTGTAAAACCGGTTCGGCGACGCCAAAAAATAACAGGGCAATACCGTAACCGGCGGAAAACAGCATCGCAAACCAGGCGGTGAAGCTGTACTGGGGTTCGGCATGGTCTGGCCCCAGTTTGATTTTGCCCCAAGGTGAGGCCGCCACCGCAAAAATAAACACCAGGAAAATGGCGACAGACAGCATATAAAACCAGCCGAAATTCTGGGTGATGCTGGCCAGCACCTCAGCAAACAGCTCGCCTGCCAGTTGCGGATTGCTGAGGGTGCCGATAATCATTAGAAAAATGACACTGACAGCCGGAATGAAAACCGGCAACAGCAGGGCGGATTTGAATTTATGGGAGGGTGTTGGTGCGGTGTCCAAATTAGAATCCTTTCTGCTTTAAATGGATTAAAAGCGACGTTTATTAGGGTTGAAATCGTAAGTGTTTTTTCTAAAAACTTGCCTTGATGTGAAGATTGTAACAAAGTTAAAATGAGTTTGCGATTACGCCTGTTTGCTGGGGTATTGACCCAATTTCGGCAAAGCTCTCATAAATGTAAGGTAAAAAGGATTGGGCAAGTCCTGGAGTCAGCTTTAAGGTGTTTAAGCCTGTGCAGGCAAAAAAAGACAAAACCGCAGTCAGCGGTTTTGCGATGGCTTTAATGCAAGATTAAGTACTCGAGTTTAGTGCTCGAAACGATCCATAAAGTTGGGTTCGTCGGTGTAACCGCCCGGCACGTTTTTGGTGACAATCGCCACCGCATCGTGCGGGTGCAGGCTTTCCAAGTGGTTGACGCGCACCCAGTAGTCTTGATATTCGGTGCAGCTTTCCAGTTTGGCTTGCATGCGACGCGCGGCGTCTTCACAGAACATCAGGTTGGTGGCGTTCAAACGGGCAAATTCCTGTTCGTCTTCACGTTTGACGGTGGATTGCACCGGCGTTTTCACCGCGTCTTCAATCTGATTGATGACGGTGGAGAGGTTCAGGTCGTGCGACGCATCCACTTTCAGTTTGATCTGCGCATAAGAGCGCTGGCTGTGCGGTGTGGCGCAGATGCCTTCCGGCGTGCCGAGCCATTCCAGCACCTGATTGTAGTCCAGTGCCTGACCGTTGAATTGCTGTTCGAAGGCTTCCTGAATCAATTGACGAGACAGGGCCGCAGAACACGGGCAGGTGGAGGAATAGGGCACGCTGATGCTGACTTCGCATTCGTATTGTCCGTCGCGCATTTCACCGCGCATCGTACAGGGATAGTGTTTCCAGCCGGAGTTATCGGATTTCAGGGAGCGGCGTCTTTCGTAATAGTCGAAACGGAATTCGACAAAAGCGTTTTGGCTGAGCCCCTGATGCGATTCGATAAAGGCTTGTAGCATGCTTTGGATGCTGGCCGGTGTTAACGGCGCTTTCGAGCCGGTTTCATCCAAAATCAGATACAGGCGCGACATGTGGATACCTTTGCTTAAAGGGTCGTCCAAACTGACGTAGGCTTGTACCTGCGAGGATAGGGTTAGGGTGTTTTGCGAATCTTGTTGTAGCTGGATTGGCAGTTCAATGCCACTCATTCCGACCCAGTTGAGTTTTCCCTGTGGGTCTTGGTGGGGTTGGCAAGCGATATCGGGCATGTGCTTCGTCATGCAATTTCCTTCGGCTTTGATTGAGGTCTTTGTTCGGTCCGCCCGGATAAAACAAAGTTGAGCTCATATTTTAAAAAAGAGGAGAAGTATACCATATCTTGTGGGAATGGGTATCATTTACTGTGAAAATAATTCATGATAATAAATAAATTTTCTCATAAGTGATTTTAAGAACGGTCGATCAGGCAGGTGCTGAGAGCCGTTTCCAGCTGGTCGATAAGGGTATTCGAGTCGTTTTCTGAGGCGGTGTCCGAAGCGGTTTCGAGCAATAATTCCAGCCGGCTGTCCTGCCGCCAGGCGATATCTTGCCATCGGATTTGGTTATTAATCACATTCAGCAATTGCCATTCGTTGCCGGTGCGCAGGATGCCTTTGGCGCGAATCAGATGAGTGTGCTGTTCGATAAACGCTTTGAGCGCCACGCGGTTGAACTGGATGTGGGCGTCGAACTGCCAACCAACGCTGGTGGTGTGGCCGGTTTGCACTTGGCGTTGCAGGCAATGCGACAGTTTGGATTCGCCGGGGAGAGCGCAGGTTTCGGTTTGTTGCTGGTGTTCATGCAGGCCGCTGAGTAAGGTAAAGGCCGGTTTGGTTTGTTTAAAATCCACCAGGCCTGGTGGAAAGTCACATTCGGCATTCAAACGGGTGTGCAAAATCGATTCTTTCGGCGGGTAGGTTTGTTGCAACAGTTGTTCGGCCTGGCGGATGTCGTCGTCATTGGCGAGGTCGGTTTTATTAAGCAGAACCGTATCGGCGAGGTTGACCAGGTCGCGCATCACGGCAGATTTGGCCCAGCGTTCCGGCGTAAGTTGTTGCGGGGTGATGACCAGCAATACACCGGCGATGCGAATATGCGGTTGGAATTGTTTTAAGGTGTCGATAACCTGCGCCGGATGACCGAGCCCGGTGGGTTCGACCAAAATGCGGTCCAGTGGATGCTGTAACAGCTTTTGCAAAGCTTGGCGATAGCCGAACTGAGCGCTGCAACAGATGCAACCGCCGGTGACGTCTTCAATCCATGGGCTATCGGCATTGAGCGTGGCGGCGTCAATGCCGATCTCGCCGAATTCGTTGATGAGCAGCCCCCAGTTTTCACCGGCGGGGCGCTGTTGCAACAGCCGGTGAATGGCGGTGGTTTTGCCACTGCCGAGCAATCCCGTTACCAGCGTAACGGGAATGGGGACGTCCTGCTTATAGGTCTTTGCCATCCAACAGATCGTTGACGAGTTCGTCGTGTTTCAGATTTACGCCGAGACGTTCACAAATGATTTTGGCGTCGCGATAGGCGTTGCCCAGGCAGGTGGTGGCACCTGGCGACGGTGTCATATTAAAGATGATGTTGTCGTGCTCGGGTACGATGCTGGCTTCACCCAGTTTCAATTCTTTGGTGGTCTTGTCGATGACCTGTGGGCGCACACCGCCGTAACCTTCCGCATAAGTCAGGTCTTTGGTGGTCAAATCCGGTAGGATTTTGCGGGCATCTTTGACAAACAATTTTTTGTTCAACCACGGCACTTCAAACAGGAAGTTGCGGAAAATGTAATTGCGGATGGTGCCGTCTTTCATCAAATCCCAGAACACGCGCAAGACTTTGGTGTCCAGTTTCAACGAGCGCCAGAAGTCCATATAGGTGCCGCCGGTGTAGCGTTCCAGTTTTGGCAGAACCAGGGCGGTTGGCCCTAGGCGGGTTTTGTCCGGCTCGGTTAAGTCGGGGTCGCCATGCAGTGCGGCGAACGGCAGTTTGTCGTTTTGCATGGTGTAGACCTTGCCGTTCAGCATTTTCGGTGCGAAATAGAAACTTCCGGCCATCGGCAAGGTGGACAGGTTCATGCCATGCCCGAGTTGGTTGGCCAGTAACAAACTGTGCGCTCCGGCGGACACCACGGCAAAACGGCCGACATAAGTGCCGTGCGCGGTTTGTAGTTCGTAGTGGTCTTCCAGTTCGATGATGCGGTCCACTTTGGAGCTGAGGGAAACCCGGATGTCCTTGCCGGTTTTACGGGCGCTGTCGATAAAGGATTTTGACAGGTTGCCGTAGTTGACGGCGGAATATTCGTCGGTACAACCGCTGGCTAAAATGCGTTCCGGGCGTGGTTTGCCGTCTTTCAGCGCAACCTTGGGTTCGACTTCGGCGATTTTTTCGGCGTCCCACAGTTCCATGTACGGGAAGCCTTCCTTGAATTCTTCGTGGCGTTTTTCCAGACGCTCGCATTCATCGTCGCCGACGGCGAGAATCATTTTCGGGAACTTATACAGGAAATCGTTTTTATCGACCTGTTCGGCATACTTCACCAGCATATTGGCGGTACGCTTGACGGAAATGGCTTTTTCCAAAGTGTAGTTGGTTTCGATGTCGCCGCAGTGCAACGTTTGGCTGTTGCTGCGCGCATTGGAGTTTAACGGGGATAAAGAGCCGTATTTTTCCAGGATGGCGATGGACTTGATGTCGGTGTATTTAGCCAGTGTATAGGCGAGCGCGGTTCCGGTGATACCACCGCCGACGATCACGACATCAAATGTACGATTTTGCATAGGAATTTCAATCCATTCGAATTCAGGGAGCCAAGTATTATATAAAATTCTTTAGGGTTTGACTAATCGCGATGAATGCGAATTTTCTGATGTCGTTGGATTGAATGCGGTTATGGGGTTCAGCTGAGCTGGCAGCTACGGGGTTGAATTTTCTCATATTCTTGCAAAGCGGCGAAGTCGGTTTCGCATTCCGGCAACTGGGTCAGGTGGTTTTTCAGGGTTTCGAAGGACAGCGGAGCCGGGGTGTTATTGACCAGTTCGTAATGCATCCAGGTGCCTTCTCGCCAGGATTTCACCAGGCCTGCGTTTTTCAGATACGTGAGGTGGCGCGAAATGGTGCTTTGCCCTTGTTCTAAAACGGTAACCAAGTCACAAACGCACAGAGAATCCCGGAGCAACAGCAAATGCAGGATACGCAAACGCAGCGGTTCGGAGAGAGCTTTAAAAATCTGTGCAGTTCGGTCTAAGGCCACGGGTGGAATTCCTATGTTGTGCTAGCGTTTATCATAGCGCCGGATAGCCATTTGAGCAAATATACCCACAGGTCTGGCTCGGCAAAACAGTATTAATTGTTACGTTATTGTATCAATTTTGTGATTGATTTGATTGTATTTTCCGTTAAGAGGTTTTAATATATCTGTTTATGCAGATTTAGTGTTGTTTAAAAGCGCTTTCTGATTTGTGCGGCGTGCTTATGGAGAAATGGAATGTTTGACATGATCGGAAACCAGGTTGCGTTCGAATGGCTGGGGCTTGGGAAAGAATCCGCTCTGGGCAGTGCCGTTCAGTTTTTTGTGATGGATACCCTGAAAATTTTTGTCATGCTGGTGGTGATTATTTATTTGATGGGGCTGTTACGGGCCTTTGTCTCGACCGAAAAGGTGCGTGAAGTCGTGGCCGGCAAGCCGAAGTGGCTGGGCCGTTCGTTGGCGATTGGGCTGGGCGGTGTGACGCCGTTCTGTTCCTGTTCTTCCGTGCCGTTGTTCATCGGTTTTGTGGAAGCGCGTATTCCGCTGGGCATCACCTTCGCGTTTTTGATTGCCAGCCCGATGATTAACGAAGTGGCGGTGGTGTTGCTGATCGGCATTCTCGGCTGGGAAGTGGCGTTGTTGTATGTGTTGGCCGGCGTGGTAGTGGCTTATGTCGGCTCGATGGTGATGGAATGGTTCAAACCGGAGCGCTGGGTGGAAGCCTATGTCTGGGACATTAAAATGCGTCAGGTGCAGGAAGCTCAGGCACAAAGCGGCGGCTTTTCGCAACGGCATGCATTCGCGTGGAACGAAGTGAAAGTCATCGTCAAACGCATTTGGCTTTGGGTCTTTGCCGGTATCGGTATCGGGGCGGCTTTTCACGGTTATGTGCCGCAGGCCTGGATCGAATCCACTTTGGCCGATGCGGGCCACTGGTGGAGTGTGCCCGCGGCCGTGCTGGTCGGTGTGCCGCTGTATTCGAATGCGACCGGAGTGATTCCGATTATCGAGGCCATGTTGAATAAAGGCGTGCCCATCGGCACCAGTTTGGCGCTGATGATGAGTATTGCCACCTTGTCGCTGCCGGAATTGCTGATTTTGCGAAAAGTGATTCGCTGGCCGGCGCTGGCCGTGTTCGCCGGTGTCTTGACGGTGGCGTTTATTTTGGTCGGTTATGGCTTTAACGCCGCTTTTACGGTGTGACCGAAGTTTGGTTGATTTTAGCCAGGCCTGGGCGATTTAGAGAGTGTTGAATGATTAGGAGAGTGAAACAATGAAAGGGAACTTAATGGTGCGGATGATGACGTTGATGGTGTTGTTGGCGATTGCGTTGGCGCACGCCACCGGGCAAACCGATTTGACGCGCTGGAATTGGCTGTGGCTAGCGGTGTTTGCCGCAGGGATGGGCTTGCAGGCGACTTTCACGGGCTGGTGTCCGTCGAATCTGGTGGGCAAGCTGTCGAAAACCGGCGAATGCTGTCCCAGCGGGAGTTGTGATACTTCTGGCTCAAAGGCGTCTTCCAAATCAGCAGCGGCGTTGGATGAGACGCCGTGTTGCGGAGGTGATACAGGTGCGGATGAATCATCGGTGCAAACCACGGCCTGTGGTGCGACCTATGATGACAATGCCAAGGTGGTGAAAGTGCTGGGCAGTGGTTGCGCCAATTGCGAAACCACCGCGAGATTGATTCAGGCGGTGGCCGAAGAGAAAGGCGTGGCCATTGAGTTGGAAAAGGTGGAAGACATCGCCGAAATCGCCGGTTACGGTGTGATGAGCACGCCAGGCGTGGTCATTGACGAAGTGGTGGTGCATACCGGCAGCGTACCGGATCGGCAACGTATCGCCAGCTGGTTTTAATCAAATCGTCATTTCTGGATGACGGCAAAGCCGTAAACTCGAAACGGATTGAAATTGAGGAGACAAAAGATGGTCAAGGTGGCAATCAACGGATTCGGACGCATGGGCCGCTTGGCCTTGCGTGAGGCCTACGACTGGCCGGATGTGGAATTTGTGCACATCAATGAGACGGCGACCGATGCTGAAGGCTCGGCGCATTTGCTGCATTTTGATTCGGCGCATGGACGCTGGTGGCATGACGCCGAAGCGGAGGACGGCGGCATTCGGGTGGAGGAATCGCTGATCGGTTACTCCTCGAATGAGGCGGTGGCCGACACGCCTTGGGGCGAGCTGGGCGTGGATGTGGTGATTGAGGCCACCGGGCGATTCCGTACGCGTGAAAGTTTGCAGCCGTATTTCGACCAGGGCGTTAAGCAAGTGATTGTCGCCGCACCGATGCAGGAAGGGGTGAAAAACATCGTCATGGGCATCAACGATGCGGTGTTTTCACCAGGCCTGGACCCGATTATCACGGCGGCTTCCTGCACCACCAACTGCATTGCGCCGGTGATTAAGGTGATGCACGAACAAATCGGCATCAAGCACGGCACCATCACCACCATGCACGACCGCACCAACACGCAGAAGGTGGTGGATCACGGCCATAAGGATTTGCGCCGCGCGCGTGCCTCGTTTGAATCGCTGATTCCAACCTCCACCGGGTCGGCCAAAGCTATCGGCACGATTTTTCCGGAACTCAACGGCAAGCTGAACGGTTTGGCGGTTCGGGTGCCGTTTATGAATGCCTCTTTGACGGACTTGGTGTTGGAGATGCAACGGGAAACCTCGGTGGACGAAGTTAACCGGATGTTGAAAGCGGCTTCGGAAACCTATTTGGACGGTATTCTCGGCTACGAAGAACGCCCATTGGTGTCGGTGGATTATGAAGGCGAAAGCTGTTCGTCGGTGATTGATGCGCCTTCCACGATGGTGGTGAACGGCACTCAAGTGAAGCTGCTGGCTTGGTACGACAATGAGATCGGCTATGTCACTCGCATGATGGAACTGGCGGTGAAGGTCGGGGATCTGAATCAGCGGGTGGCAGAGCAGGAGTAAGACGGATGGCGATGTCTTTGAAACAACAATACGGCTTGATTACCGCGAATTATTGGGCCTTTACCATCACCGACGGCGCTTTGCGTATGTTGGTGTTGTTGTTTTTCTACCAGTTGGGTTACAGCCCGCTGGAAATTGCCATGCTGTTTTTGTTCTATGAGTTTTTCGGCATTGTTACCAATTTGTTTGGCGGTTGGTTGGGCGCTCGTCTGGGCCTGAATGTGACCATGAACATCGGTCTGGGTTTGCAGGTCATCGCCTTGATGATGTTGGCGGTGTCGCCGGAATGGTTGTCGGTGGCTTATGTGATGGCGGCGCAGGCCTTGTCCGGCATTGCCAAAGACCTCAATAAAATGTCGGCGAAAAGTGCGATTAAAAGTCTGGCACCGGATACGGACGGGCAGTTATATCGTTGGGTGTCGGTGCTGACCGGTTCGAAAAACGCCTTGAAAGGGGTTGGCTTTTTTATCGGTGCCGTGTTGCTGGGCGCGGTGGGCTTTCAGTATGCGTTGTTCGTGTTGGTGATGTTGATTCTGGTGCCGCTGTTCTTTTCGATTATTTATCTGGACGGGCAATTGGGCAAGGCGCAAAACAAACCGAAATTCCAGGAAATGTTTTCCAAGTCGCCGGCCATTAACTGGTTGTCCGGCGCGCGCTTCTTTTTGTTCGGCGCACGCGATGTGTGGTTTGTGGTGGCTTTGCCGGTGTATCTGCAAGGCGTGTTGCAATGGTCGCACACCGAAGTGGGCACCTTTATGGCGCTGTGGATTATCGGTTATGGCGTGGTGCAGGCGACCACACCGAAATGGACCGGGTTGAAAAAGGGGCGCGACGCCGACCAAGAACACAACCCGACGCGCACCACGGCGATGAAACTGGCCTTGGCCTTAGCCGTTGTGCCCGCGCTGATGGCGGCGACCTTGTCCTATTCACCGCAAGTGATTTTGGTGGGCGGTTTACTGGTGTTCGGGGTGGTGTTTGCCTTGAACTCGGCGGTGCATTCGTATTTGATTGTGTCGTATGCCGATGCGGACGGCACTTCTAAAGACGTCGGTTTCTACTATATGGCCAATGCCGCCGGGCGGTTGGCGGGCACGGTATTATCCGGCTGGGTGTATCAGGTGTCGGGTATGGAAATGACGTTATGGTTGTCGGCGTTGATGGTGTTGTCGGCCGGGCTGTTGGTGCTGAAAGCGCAGCCGATGCCAAAAACCGCATAAAAGGGCGCATAAAGTCGTTAGAATAGGGCAATATGAACTTTGCCCAGGCCTGGCGAAAATGCTTAAACGGCCTTGGCTGGAAAATGGTCTGGAAATAAGGAGCTGTCGCATTGACTGCCATGCTAAAAGACGCCGTTTTGATTACCGGAGCCGGGCAGCGCATCGGCTTGTATCTGGCGAAACAATTTTTGGCGCAAGGCCAAGTGGTGGTCTTTACGTACCGCACCGAACGTCCGGCGGTGGATGAGCTGAAAGCGCAGGGCGCTTTGGGGTTTCAAGTGGATTTCACCGATTCCGCTTCTTTGAACACCTTCTTACAATGTTTGCCGCAGCAGGTCGCGAGCTTGCGTGCGGTGGTTCACAATGCATCGCTCTGGGCGACCGATGTGCAAGTGGACGCCAACCCGGGCTTGCTGGCCGATTTGCTGGCGGTGCATGTGGAAGCGCCGTATCGAATCAACCAGGCCTGCCGCCCGTTACTGGAAAAAACGTCCGCGGCCACGGCGGATATTGTGGCGTTGACGGATGTGAAAGTGGCAGACGGCCATGCCGATTATGCAGCTTATCTGGCGTCGAAGGCGGGTTTGGCCTCCTTGACCCAATCGTTTGCCCAGGCGTTTGCGCCGCACATTAAAGTCAATAACATTGCACCCGGCCTGGTGATTTTTCATCCTGAAGATTCCGACGCGTATCGCCAGAAGCGTTTGGCGGAAAGCGCCATTCCGGTGGAACCGGGCGAGGCATCGATTTGGCAAGCGGTGCGATTTCTGATGGACAGCCCGAATGCTACGGGCTCGACCGTGTCACTCGGGCAGAAAAAAGCGTAACGCCGTTTCGTTTAACGCGCTTGTCGAACGTCGGTGGAATGCCTTTTAATGCTTCGCGCCTTGCGCACGGGTCAGCTTGGCTTGCAATTCCCGTTCGGCCTGCGCGGCCGCTTCGTCAAAACCGTCTCTTTCCGGCCAGCCTTTGGTCTGTTGCAAAATTACTTCCATTAAGGCGCTGGTGTGATCGTCGCGGTCGTTCAACGCCGGGATGTAGCTGAAGGTTTCGCCACCGGCTTCTTCGAAATACTCGCGGTTTTCCTGGTCGATTTCTTCGATGGTTTCCAAACAATCGGCGGAGAAGCCCGGGCAGATGACTTGCAGGTGTTTGACGCCTTTGGCCGGTAAGCCTTTCAAGGTGGCGTCGGTGTAAGGCTTGACCCATTCCTCTTTCCCGAACAGCGACTGGAAGGTGACCATGTAATCGTCCGGGCCAATACCGAGTTCTTCGGCCACCAGTCGTGAGGTGGCGCGGCATTCGCATGGGTAAGGGTCGCCATTATCGAAATAACGTTTCGGGATGCCGTGGTATGACATCACCAGTAAATCCGGTTTGCCGTGCTTTTCCTGGTGTTCGCGGATGCTGTTCGCCAGCGCTTTGATGTAGCCGGGATGCTTATGGTAGTTGCGCACAAAGCGCATTTCCGGAATCCAGCGCCAGGTTTGCAGTTCGGCGGTGACAGCGTCGAAGGTGGAGGCGGTGGTGGCACCGGCGTATTGTGGATACAGCGGCAACACAATCAGGCGTTGCACATTGCGTTCCTGTAAGGATTTGAGTGCATCGGCAATCGACGGATTGCCGTAACGCATGCCCAGCGCAAATTCAACGCGACCGCTAAAATGGCCGCGCACCTTTTCTTCGATGTCGGCTAACTGACGGTTGCTGATGTCCAATAAAGGCGAGCCTTCGCCGTAATGTCCCCAAACTTCTTCATAGGCTTCCGCCGATTTCGCCGGGCGGGTGTTCAGAATGATGAGGTTCAGAATCAATTTCCATAACCAGCGCGCCGGTGGCGGTTCCACGACGCGGGGATCCATCAGGAATTCTTTTAAATAGGGTTTCAGCGCTTCTTTGGTGGGGGCGTCGGGTGTGCCCAGGTTGGTGATCAGAACGCCGACAGCGGGTTCCGAACCGTGTTGGTAAGCGGTGTAGTTTTTGTATTCCATAAGGGGTCCTGTACTGGTTCCGGATAAGGGCTTGCGCCATTTTAGACCGATTTTACCGTCAGGTAAACGGCGCGACGGTTTCCTTTCGCTTGGGAAGGATGTCAGTCGATGAGAAAAGAGTATAATTGAATTGTAGTGGTTGTACAATATTGTATATGTTTTGTATAACATATCATTCTTGGAATGATTTTGTCATATTGTAAGGAGCCGATTATGCCGACGTCGACGTCATTGCCCGCTTCCGGGGAACACTTTCCGAGATTGAAAATTGCCGTGTCCGACTGCTTGCGGGGAACGGAATGCCGTTATAACGGTGGTCATGCTCAGGACGACTTTATCAATCAGGCTTTGGCGAAATACGCCGACTTTTTGCCGTTCTGCCCGGAAGCGCCGGTGCTGGGGACACCAAGAGAGACCATTCGGCTGGTGAATGTCGACGGTACGATTCGTGTGCGTGGCACGCGCACCGAGCAGGATGTGACCGAGGGCATTCAACGTTATAACGACAAAATGGTGCCGAAGCTGTTGCAGCAAGGGGTTGACGGCGCCGTGGTGAAGTCGCGTTCACCCACTTGCGGGCTGGAACGCATCAAGATTTATCGTCCGAGCGGGGAATGGTTCGGTTCGCAAGATAAAATGGGCCAGGGGTTGTTTACCGCGGAATTGCAACGTCAGTCACCTGAATTGGCGGTGGAGGAAGAAGGCCGTTTGCAGGATGCCTGGTTGCGGGAAAACTTTATGATGCGGGTCTTCACCACCGCGCGCTGGCGTGAGTTCATGTCGGGGCATCCTTCGGTGGTGGATTTTCAGGCCTTTCATCGTGATCATAAATATCTGCTGTTGTCGAAGTCTGAATCGATTTATCGGGAGATGGGGCCGATTGTGGCGGAGACCACTCAGGAAAACCTGGCGGATTGTTTGAAAGCGTATGAAACCAAATTGCATGCGTTATTGGCACACCGCTCCAAGCGCGGCAGTGTGATTAATGTGCTGGACCATCTTTACGGCTACTTCAAAAAACAGCTGACCGAACAGGAAAAGACACATTATCGGGAAACGGTTGAGGAGTTCCGCAATGGTATTGTGCCGTTGATTGCGGTGATTAAGGTGTTGCAGCAGTTCTTGAGTCATTATGGTTCCGACTATCTGGAAACACAGGTGTTTTTCCAGCCTTATCCGGCGGAGTTGGCTTTGCGGTCCGAAATCACTGCTTATCGTTAGAGGGTATTCAGCGGTTAAGCTGTTGTTCTGTGGCTTTTTTACGACACTTTTGACTTTTTTCGGAAATACGAAAAATTAATAAGAATTTCTATGGATTTTCCTTATAATGAAATTTCCTAAGTTTTTGACAAGTTTAAATTTTTTAAATTTCAGTCAGGGTTTGGGAGTTGTTTTATTTGTTAGAAAGGAAAAAGCATGTCAGATTTAGTTACAGGCAAAGTTAAGTGGTTCAACGATGAGAAAGGCTTCGGCTTCATCGAGCAAGAGGGCGGAAAGGATGTGTTCGTTCACTTCTCAGCCATTAACGGAACCGGCCGCAAGACATTGGCCGAAGGTCAATCGGTTACCATGGAAGTGACGCAAGGTCAGAAAGGACCACAAGCAGAGAACGTTACCGCCGTATAATCTCTGTTTTACATTCTTAAGCCCTTTTATTGGTTCTCAATACGAGGGTTTTTTTGTGCCCGCATTTCAGCGTCCGGTTACTCTTCCCCCATTTTCAAAAGCATTTTATTGTCCCGTTATTAAGAAGACGTACAGTCTGCTAAGGGCCTTTCCATAAAGCGCCTCTCTTTTATATTCACTCTCTTATACATTTATATAACTGTCTATATAACGAGACTGTCGATATTTTAATCGTCAAACGGTCGGTATACCTTTTTGGGTGTTTCATTTTCGTTTTAACCGACCTTATATAAGTCATCATCATTTGTTTTTTTCGACGTTTCTTCTTTCAAGCCCTGTCTAACCGGGCGGTCTCGCTATTCATTTCCTTCTCCTTAATCTTTGGTTCAGTCCGGCATTTCGTTACGTTAAAAATATTTTCATAAAATGAACAAAAAGTTCTTGAAATGAAAATGAAGAAGTCTTAATATATGAATCAAAGTTTCTCGGGGGGAAATAATGCAGCAAAATTCATATGTTTTAACCATCTCATGCCCGGATCGTGTGGGAATCGTCGCCAAAGTGTCGACTTTTTTGGCGGAAAACGATTGCATGATCGCCGAGGCGAATCATCACGCGGATAGACACACCGGTCAGTTTTTTATGCGTAACGAAATCACCGACATCCAAATGGATGAAACGGCGTTTCGCGAAGCCTTTTCCAAAATCGCCGACGAATTCGACATGAAGTGGCAGTTGACGGCCTCAAGCCGTAAAAAACGAGTGTTGATTATGGTGAGTAAGCAGGATCACTGTCTGGCGGATTTGTTGTATCGCTGGAGCAGTGGCGAAATCGACTGCGAGATTCCGTGCGTGATTTCCAACCATTTGGATATGAAAGGCTTGGTCGAATGGTACGGCATTCCGTATCTGCATATTCCGGTGACGCCTGAGAACAAACCGCAGGTGTTTGACGAGGTCGTCAACTGGGTGGATCACTATCAAGCGGATACCATCGTGTTGGCGCGTTACATGCAAATCATTCCGCCGGCGTTATGCCAAAAATACCCAGGCCAGATTATCAATATCCACCACAGTTTCCTGCCGTCGTTTATCGGGGCCAAGCCTTATCATCAAGCGTACGAGCGCGGGGTGAAGCTGATTGGGGCGACTTGTCATTATGTCACCGAAGATCTGGATGCCGGACCGATTATCGAGCAGGACGTGGCGCGCGTGTCGCACAGCGAGTCCGCCGAAGAGATGGTGGTGCTCGGGAAAGATGTTGAAAAGAATGTATTGGCACGCGGCTTGAAGTACCACTTGCAAGACCGAGTGTTGGTTTACGGCAATAAAACCGTTGTGTTCGCTTAGGAGACTTGAATGCCACTCAGATTACTGAAATACGCCTGGAAAAAATCGGAAGACGAACCGCGTTTTTTCCCGGAAGAAAAGCCGCTGAAAAAGGCTTATGACGTCGTGATTATCGGCGGCGGCGGTCATGGAATGGCCTGTGCTTATTACCTGGCTAAAGAACACGGTATCACCAATGTGGCGGTTTTGGAGCAGGGGTATATCGGCGGCGGAAACACAGGTCGTAATACCACCATCGTACGCTCGAATTACCTGACGTCTGAAGGGGTTAAGTTCTACGACGAAAGCCTGAAATTGTTCGAGGATTTGAGCGACGATTTCGATTTGAACATCTTCTATTCGACGCGTGGCCATTTTACCTTGGCGCACACCGATAGTGCGATGCGCACCATGAGATGGCGTGCAGAGGTGAATAAACATCACGGCATCGACAGTGAAGTCGTCGATGTGGATACCATCAAAAAAGAAGTGCCTTACATGGACATGTCCTGTAACGGTCAGCATCCGGTGATGGGCGCTTTGTACCATGCACCGGGTTCGGTGGCGCGTCATGATGCGGTGGCCTGGGGGTATGCCCGAGGCGCGCAAATGCGTGGGGTGGAAATTCATCAGAAAACCCAGGTGACGGATATTAAAACCAAAGGCGGCAAGGTTGTCGGCGTGGAAACGGACAAAGGGTTTGTCGAGGCCAAGAAAGTGATTTCGATGGTGGCAGGTTCCACGCCACGCATCACCGAAATGCTGGACATTAAAACCCCGATTGAGATTTTCCCGTTGCAGGCCTGCGTGACCGAACCGGTGAAGCCGTTTATGGACACGATTGTGGTATCCGGCAGTTTGCACGTTTACGTCAGTCAGTCGTCGCGCGGTGAGTTGGTCATGGGGGCGTCGGTGGATCCGGCGGAATTGCATTCGACCCGATCGACCCTGGATTTTGTGGAAGGTCTGACCGACCAGATGATGGATTTGTTCCCGTTCACCAGTCGCTTGAAAATCATGCGTCAGTGGGCCGGGATGAGTGATATCACACCGGATTTCGCACCGATTATGGGTAAAACCGATGTGGAAGGGTTCTATCTGGATGCCGGTTGGGGAACCTGGGGCTTTAAAGCGACACCGGTCAGCGGAAAAACCATGGCGCATACCGTGGCCACCGATTCGACACACGAATTGATCAAGCCGTTCAGTCTGGATCGCTACGCCAAGTTTGAGTTGGTGGGTGAGAAAGGCGCGGCGTCGGTCGGTCACTAAGGAGACAGTATGAAATTTGTTACGTGTCCAAGTTTGGGAAGAAGAGCCTTGAGTGAGTTCACTTACGGTGGGCGACTTGAACGTGAACCGGATCAGGAAGCCGTGTCGGAAAAAGAATGGGCGGATTATGTTTTCTACCATAACGGCGCGCCGCAAACCCAGACCGAATGGTGGTATCACCGTCCGACGGGAATCTGGTTTTTATTTGAACGAAATACGTTGACCGATCAAATCACACAGGTCGATTTTGCGAATAAAGGAATTGCACATGAAGCTTAGACTCGCGCCACAGCCATTGGAATGGATTGATCGCAAAGCGTCGGTTACCTTCGAATTCGAAGGTAAACCGGTCAAAGGTTTCAAGGGAGATGTGATCAGTAGCGCTTTATGGGCCGAGGGCACGAAAGTGTTGGGCCGCAGTTTTAAATACCACCGTCGTCGCGGCGTGATGAGTTTGGCCAACCACGACGTCAATGCTTTGTTTCAGGCCGAGGACAGACCGAATGTCCGCGGTGATGTGGTGGCGCCGGAAAATGGCATGTCACTGACCGCTGTCAACACCTTTGGCTCTTTGGCGAACGACAAGGGTGCATTGGTGGAGTTAATCGGAAAGTTTCTGCCGGTCGGTTTCTACTATAAAGCCTTTTATTCGCCGAAATTTCTGTTCCCGAAATGGGAGCGTTTGATTCGTGAAATGGCAGGCCTGGGCAAAGTGGATACTCGCTGGACTGAAGAGCGTAAGCCAAAGCGTTATCGTCATTGTGACGTCGCGGTCATCGGCGCCGGGCCTTCGGGGATGGCGGCGGCCATTCAAGCGGCCAAGCAAGGCGTGGATGTCTGTTTGATTGACGAAAATCCACACATCGGCGGTTCGTTGGATTATCAGTTTGTGAACGAAAGTGCGCAGACATTGAACCGCCATTACTTGAAAGAAACCATCGAATCCACACCGAATATCCATGTAATCACATCGGCCTATGTGGCCGGGTATTACGGCGACCATTGGTTGTCGATCAATACCAATGACGGTTTGATTAAATTGTCGGCGCAGTCCGTGGTGGTCGCCACGGGCGTGTTCGAGCAACCGGCGGTGTTCCGTAATAATGATTTACCGGGGGTGATGAATGCTTCCGCCGCGCAACGTCTGATGACGCGTTATGCCGTCGCCCCTTGTACCGAATCGGTGGTGCTGACCGCTAATGCCGAAGGCTATCGTGCCGCGCTCGACTTGCATCAGAACGGTTTGGTGGTGAAGGCGATTATCGATACCGGGCGCACCGAAGGCGAGTGGGTCGAGCAAGCCAAACAGGCCGGCATGGTGGTGTATGAAAACGCGGAAATGGTCGAAGCGCTGGGGCGCAAACAACTGGAAGGGGTGATTTTCAAAACCAACGGCACGGAAAAACGTTTGTTGTGTGACGGCTTGTTGATGAGCGTGGGCTGGGCACCGGCCGGCGCACCTTTGTATCAGGCGGGCGCTAAATTCGGTTACAACGCCACCGTGGAGCAGTTGTTGCCGGTGACCTTGCCGGAAGGTGTGTTCGCGTGCGGCCGCATCAACGGTGTTTACGACATTGAAAACCGGATTAAGGACGGTGAACAAGCTGGGCTGGCGGCGGCTTTATATATGAAAGGCCAGGCATTGCCGGAAGTTGAAGATTACCGTGCCACAGCCGCGCATTCGCATCCGTACCCGATTTGGGCGCATCCGAAAGGCAAAGAGTTTGTCGACTTCGATGAAGATATTCAGATCAAGGATTTGAAAGGGGCGATTGCGCAAGGGTTCGACAATATCGAGTTGATGAAACGTTTCTCAACCATCGGTATGGGGCCAAGCCAAGGCAAACACAGCAATATGAACGGCATCCGCATGTTGGCGAAACTGACGGGGAAAACCATCGACCAAACCGGTTCCACGACCGCGAGACCGATGTTTCACCCAACACCGGTTTCGCACTTGGGTGGGATGCGTTTCCGTCCGGAGCGTTTGACGCCGATCCATCCGTTTCACGAAGAAGAAAATGCCTGTTTTATGGAAGCCGGTAACTGGTTGAGACCGGAATATTATCCAACCGAAATGACCCGTGAAACCTCGATTCAGGCTGAAGTCGAAGCGGTACGGAATTCCGTCGGGTTGATTGACGTTTCGACGCTGGGCAAGCTGGATGTTTTCGGACGGGATGCCGGGGAGTTGATGGACCGACTGTACACCATGCGCATGTCGAATATGGCGATTGGCGCCAGCCGTTATGCCTTGATGGTGGACGATTCCGGAGTGGTCATCGACGATGGTGTCGCGATTCGCTATTCCGACGAACATTTTTATGTGACCACCACGACGTCAACGTCGGATTCGGCCTACCGCTTGATTCAGAAAAAAGTCATCGAGTGGGGCTTGAAGGTCACGGTATTGAACCGCACCGGGCAGATTGGTGCCATGAACCTGGCCGGTCCGAACAGCCGCAAGATTCTGGAAAAGCTTTGTGATATTGATTTATCGACGGAAGCCTTCCCGTATCTGGCGATGCGCCAAGGCAAAATGCTGGGGTTGGATGTCACCTTGATTCGGGTCGGTTTCGTGGGCGAATTGGGGTATGAAATCCATACCGATTCGCAATCGGCATTGACCATTTGGAAGGCGCTGATGAGTGCCGGTCAAGCCTATGGTATCAAGCCGTTCGGTGTGGAAGCGCAACGACTGCTTCGTTTGGAGAAAGGCCACATCATTGTCGGCCAGGATACCGATGGCTTGACCAACCCGTTCGAGGCCAATATGCCATGGGCGGTGCATTTCAAAAAACCGTATTTCCTTGGCAAACCGAGTTTGGTGAGATTGAAAGAAACCAAGATGCGTACCTTGGTTGGGTTCGAATTGTTGTCTGACAACCCGAACGACCAGCCGCTGGAATCAAACCTTGTGATTGAAGCCGACGAGATGATTGGGCGTGTGACCAGTATCGGTAGCAGTGCCACACTGAAAAAGGTCATCGGTTTGGCGATGATTTCAACCGATTATTCAATGGCGAATAATGTGCTGAGCATCAAATTGACCGACGGTCGATTTGTGAAGGCAAAAGTGGTTAAAACCCCTTTCTATGATCCGGAAGGGTTAATGCAAAAACCGGACGAAACAGCAGAAGGAGACGCGGCATGAGTTTACAGATTACACCGAAGACAATGCCGACTCTAATGCATTTTCGCGGGGAAGGCCTTAATGATGTTTTGGCTTCCTTCGGGGCGTCAGGCCTGGAGGTTTTTCAATATCAATCGGTGGCGAAAGACCAATTCGTCGCCAAATTGGGTGAAGAAGAACTCTATGTCTGCGTTGAACAACCGTTGGAGGCTGTATCCGAAAACAACCAATATGCATTCCAAAGAGGGGATGCGATTTTTGAACTGTCGGGCAACTGGAAAGCTTTGATGTCGGAAGTGTGTATTTACGACTTCCGTCAAAGTCAGCCGGGTGATTTCCTGATGGTCTCGATTGCGGGTGTCTCGGCCTGGCTGTTGGTTCCAGAAGCCGATGCACCGCTCATTCTTGGGTGTGATCCGACTTTTGGATACTACTTCCAGGAAACCTTGAGCCAGCAAATACAAAAATCCCCTTTTTTAAAAATGGAGTGCCAAGATGACGATTGAAGAAGCCAAAAAATTCCTTGAAGACAACCAGATTAAATACATTCTGGCCCAGTTTGTCGATATCCACGGTGTCGCCAAAACCAAGTCGGTTCCGGCCAGTTGCCTGGAGTCGATTGTGGAAGACGGTGCCGGGTTTGCCGGGTTCGCCGTTTGGGGCTTGGGCATGGAACCGCATGATGGCGATTATATGGCCAAAGCGGATTTAAGCACTTTGAGTATCGTCCCTTGGCAACCGGGGTATGCGCGTGTGGCCTGTACCGGTCACGTGCATGATAAGCCTTACGAATACGATACGCGCCACATCATGTTGAAACAAATCGAGCGTTTGAGCGAAAAAGGCTGGACCTTGAACACTGGGATCGAGCCGGAATTCAGCTTGCTGAAACGCAATGAAGACGGGCATTTGATGCCGTATGACGAAAGCGATACCTTGGACAAGCCATGTTACGACTATAAAGGGTTGTCGCGTTCCCGTGCGTTTTTGGAAAAATTCGTCGATTCCCTGCAGCAGGTCGGATTCGATGTTTATCAGATTGACCACGAAGACGCCAACGGTCAGTTCGAAATCAACTACACCTATTCCGACGCGAAAACTTCGGCAGACCGCATCACTTTTGTGCGCATGGCCGGCAGCGAAATCGCCAATGAAATGGGCATGATCTGCTCCTTCATGCCGAAACCGAACGCCAACCGCACCGGGAACGGGTTCCATTTCCACTTGTCGATTACCGATGACCAAGGAAATAACCTGTTCAAAGACGATTCCGACAAAAATAACATGGGATTGTCGGAACTGGCTTATGACTTCTTGGGCGGATTGATGCATCACGCGAAAGCGTTGTGTGCGTTTGCCGCGCCGACGGTGAACTCCTATAAGCGTCTGGTCGTCGGGCGTTCGCTGTCCGGCGCGACTTGGGCACCGGCGTTTATCAGTTACGGCGACAACAACCGTTCGGCGATGGTCCGCGTGCCTTACGGGCGTTTGGAATTCCGTTTGCCGGATACCGGGTGCAACCCGTATCTGGTGACCGCCGCCATCATTGCCGCCGGTTTGGACGGTGTGGCGAAAAAATTGAACCCAGGCGAGCCGCAAAACATCAACCACTACGGCTTGTCGTTGGATGAAATCAAGGCAAGAGGGATTGATACCCTGCCGCAATCCTTGTCGGAAGCCTTGGACGAGTTGGAAGAAGATTCGTTGTTCGTCGAACAGTTCGGCGAAAACTTCATGAAAGAATTCATTGATATCAAACGCATGGAATGGGTCGAATACCAGCGCCATGTGTCCGATTGGGAGTTAAACCGATATGCAGAATATTTTTAAGCCGCAGAGTATTTTTAAAGGAGAAGGCTCATGTGTGGAATTGTAGGGTTATATTTAAAAAACAGCGCACTTGAGAGTCAACTCGGCAAGCTGTTCGAGCCGATGCTGATTGCCATGACTGGGCGCGGACCGGACAGTGCCGGGTTCGCGATTTACGGGGACGAAGTGTCCGACGATATGATTAAGCTGACGCTGCAGCATGAAGATGAGCATTATCCTTGGCATATGTTGGCCGAAAAGCTTGAAGAAACCTATAGCACGCCGGTTTCGGTGATGCACAACGCCAATGCGGCGGTGCTGAAAATGAAAGCCGAAGAAGCGCCGGTACGTGAAACCATCGCTGAATTCGATTCGACTATCCGCATCATGAGCGTGGGGCGTTCCATTGAGATTTTGAAAGAAGTCGGCTTGCCGGAAAACATCGCCGAGCGTTTCAATTTGGCAGGCATGAAAGGGTCGCACATTGTGGGCCACACCCGTATGGCCACCGAAAGTGGCGTGACGATGGAAGGGTCGCATCCGTTTTCGACCGGGATGGATTTGTGCCTGGTGCACAACGGTTCCTTGTCGAACCATAACCGTTTGCGTGAAGAGCTGGAGCACAAAGGTATCCAGTTCGAAACCGAAAACGATTCCGAAGTGGCGGCCGGTTACCTGACCTGGCGTTTGCGTGAAGGCGCCAGCGTAAAAGAAGCGTTGGAAGGGGCCATTGAAGATTTGGACGGTTTTTTCACTTTTACGGTCGGAACCAAAGACGGGTTTGCGGTGGTGCGTGACCCAATCGCGTGTAAGCCGGCGGTCATGGCGGAAACGGACGATTACGTGGCCATGGCGTCTGAGTACCATGCGTTGTCCTCCTTGCCGGGCATCGAGAACGCTAAATTGTGGGAACCCGATCCAGGAAAAGTGTATTTCTGGGGTAAAGGCTGATTGAGAAACAAACGAGAGCTTTGCAGGAGGTGGATGCACGGATAAAAATGGCTAAAATTTCCCTGAATGTCGTTGAAAAACTGGCGAATAGCTCGCTATTCGCTGCGTTTTCCGCCTAATTCAGAAAAATTTTATCTCATTTTTCTATCGCGCCCCACTCATGCAAAGCTCTCAAAACGAATAAGAAAAAGGAATTGCCATGGAATTTGATTTGAAAACACAAACGGTCAGAGAGGTGAATCAAGCCTTGCATGATTTGCCGAAAGACAAAACCACGGAAGTGGTGGTGAACGGCATCAGTGGTGACCACAACCTGGCGGTCGGGATGGACCAGCCTGCGAAGATTACTTTGAACGGTCATGCCGGTTACTATTGCGCGGGCATGAACAAAGAAGCGGAAATCATCGTTAACGGTAACGCCGGTCAAGGCGTGGCGGAAAATATGATGTCCGGTAAGGTGCACGTCAAAGGCAATGCCAGCCAGTCGGCTGCAGCCACGGCACATGGCGGCCTGTTGGTGGTGGATGGCGATGCCGCCGCCCGTTGCGGTATTTCCATGAAAGGCGTCAACATCGTTGTGAAAGGCTCGGTCGGTCACATGAGTGCCTTTATGGGGCAGTCGGGTTGTTTGGTTGTCTGTGGTGACGCCGGTGAGGCGTTGGGGGATTCCTTGTATGAAGCCCATTTGTATGTCAAAGGTAAGGTCGAGTCCCTGGGCGCGGATTGCATTCAGAAAGAAATGCGTCCGGAGCACATCGAGGAACTGTCCGCATTGTTGAAAGAAGCCGGTAGTGATGAGGACCCGAACAGCTTTACCCGTTACGGTTCAGCTCGCCAGCTGTATACCTTTAAAGTCGATAACGCCTCGGCGTATTAAGGCATTAACCTAATTGCAAGGAGTCAGATATGACGATGAAACAACCTGGATTAATCGAATCCGCAACTTTTAGCCGTGACGTGATTCATGAAATTCAACGTGCGGCGGAAACGGGCATCTACGACATTCGCGGTTTCGGTGCGAAGCGTAAAGTACCGCATTTCGATGATTTATTGTTCTTGGGCGCCAGTATGTCGCGTTATCCGTTGGAAGGCTACCGTGAGAAATGCGGTACCGACGTGACCTTGGGCACGCGTTTCGCCAAGAACCCGATTAAGTTGGATATTCCGGTGACCATTGCCGGGATGAGTTTCGGTGCCTTGTCCGCCAATGCCAAAGAAGCTCTGGGACGCGGTGCCAACATGGTGGGCACCAGTACCACGACCGGTGACGGCGGGATGACGCCGGAAGAGCGTAAAACGTCCAAAACGCTAGTTTATCAATACTTGCCGTCTCGTTACGGGATGAACCCGGATGATTTGCGTAAGGCCGACGCCATTGAGGTGGTATTGGGGCAGGGCGCCAAGCCGGGCGGCGGTGGGATGCTGTTGGGGCAAAAAATTACCGACCGTGTCGCGCAGATGCGTAACCTGCCGAAAGGCATCGACCAACGCAGTGCCTGTCGTCACCCGGACTGGACCGGACCGGACGATTTGGCCATCAAGATTCAGGAATTGCGTGAAATCACCGATTGGCAAGTACCGATTTACATCAAAGTGGGTGCAACGCGTACTTACTACGACGTGAAGTTGGCGGTGAAAGCCGGTGCGGACGTCATCGTTGTCGATGGTATGCAAGGCGGTACGGCGGCGACGCAAGACGTCTTTATCGAGCACGTCGGGATTCCGACCATGGCGGCGATTCCACAGGCGGTTCGTGCCTTGCAGGAAATGGACATGCACCGTAAGGTTCAGTTGATTGTTTCCGGCGGGATTCGCAGTGGCGCCGATGTGGCGAAAGCCATGGCGTTGGGCGCGGACGCTGTCGCCATCGGAACGGCTGCATTGGTGGCGTTGGGCTGTAACCACCCGAAATGGGATGCCGAGTACCAAAAAATCGGTTCAGCGGCCGGTTTCTACGACGATTACCACGAAGGTAAATGCCCAGCGGGGATTTCCACGCAAGACACCGAATTGGCGGCGCGTCTGAATCCGGAAGAAGCTGGTAAGCGTTTGGCCAACTATCTGCAAGTGCTGACGATGGAAGCGCAAACGCTGGCGCGCGCCTGTGGTAAGTCCCACTTGCACAACCTGGAACCGGAAGATCTGGTGGCTTTGAATGTGGAAGCGGCGGCCATGGCCGGTGTGCCTTTGGCAGGAACAGGCTGGATTCCGGGTAAATCAAACTATTAAAGGTTGAGCCATGAGCGCAAAGATTATTGACGGTAAGGCTGTCTCAAAAGCGGTTCGCGACAAAATCAAAGATCAGGTCGATATGCGTTTGTCGCAGGGCTTGAGAGCGCCAGGCCTGGCCGTTATTCTGATTGGTGACGATCCGGCGTCGTCGGTTTACGTGAACAACAAGAAACGGGCGTGTGAGGAAGTGGGCTTCGTGTCCAAGTCCTGGCATTGGCCGTCTTCGACCACGCAAACCGAGCTATTGGATTTGATTCGCCAATTGAACGACGACAGTTCGATTGACGGGATTCTGGTTCAGTTGCCGTTACCGGAACACATCGATGCCGAAACCGTGATTGAAAACATCCATCCCGATAAGGATGTGGATGGTTTCCACCCGTATAACATCGGCCGTTTGACGGTGCGGATGCCGACCTTGCGTCCCTGTACGCCATACGGTTGCATGACGCTGTTGAACCATTACGGTTTGTCCGCCAAAGGCAAGCATGCGGTGATTGTCGGGGCTTCCAATATCGTGGGCCGCCCGATGTCGCTGGAGCTGTTGTTGGCCGGTGCGACAACCACGGTTTGCCACCGCTTCACGGCGGACTTGAAAACCCACGTCGCCATGGCCGACATCCTGGTGGTGGCGGTCGGTAAGCCGGGCTTTATTCCGGCGGATTGGTTGAAACCGGGCTGCATCGTTATCGATGTGGGCATCAACCGTTTGGAAGACGGCTCCCTGACTGGCGATGTCGATAAGGCGGCAATGGACGTGGCGGCGCATGTCACGCCAGTACCGGGTGGTGTGGGGCCGATGACCATTGCGACCCTGCTGGAAAACACCTTGATCGCTTGCGAGCGACATCAACTGTCTTAAAAATGATGGTTTCTTCATAAGCTTGTATTTTTCGTTTCGTTTGCCGTGTTAGCCATTTCATGAGTGTGGCGCACGGCTTTTTTGTTTTAGGCGGTTAGGATTTTTGATTAATATGTGTCTGATAAACAGGCAATGACTTGATAGGAGATGGGGCATGAATGTGGTGGTGTTAAAGCACGCGCCGTTTGAACGGCTCGGGCAAATCGAGGTATGGTTGCAGGCGAAATCGGCCTCGGTCGAAACCGTGGTTTTGTATGAACCCAACGTGCGTTATCCTGATTTGGCATCCACGGACCTGGTGATTGCATTAGGCGGTCCGATGAGCGTGAATGACGAGGTCAATTACCCTTGGTTGGTGGCGGAGAAGCAGTATATTCGCGATGTGATTGAAGCCGATATTCCGTTATTGGGCATTTGCCTGGGCGGGCAATTGATTGCCACGGCACTGGGCGCGAAAGTCACCGATAGCCCGGAAGTGGAAATCGGTTGGCATACCGTCTCGAATGTGAGCGACAATGCGACGGTTTTCCGCTTTCCGGACGCGCTGGAGATTTTCAACTGGCACGGTGAAACCTTTGCGTTGCCGGAAGGTGCCAAGCGTCTGATTGAAAGTAAAGTTTGTCCGAATCAAGGGTTCCAGCTTGGTGAACGCATCATCGGTTTGCAATGCCATCCGGAAGTGACGCCGATGATTATTCAAGAGTGGGTTGATGAAATCGGTGAGCAGATGACGGAAGGGGATTATGTTCAGCAACCCGACGTGATGTTGGCCGAACCGGAAGTTAAAATGCTGACGGTGCGGCCGGTATTGTTCGATTTGCTCGATTATCTGGTTCGGGACGCTTGAGGCGTTCTGTCGGAACTTCTTTAAATTTGTGATACATGGCGCTCGAGATTCCTCGGGCGTTTCTTGTTACTCGGCCGGGTGAATCTTCAAAACGCCGAGATTCGTCATTTGCCAGCCGGCTTTCTCATAAAACGCAATGGCGTTGGTGTTGTCTTTGTCATACACCAGTTGTGCTCTCGTGCAGCCCTGCTGTTCACACCAGTCCAGTATCGCGTTCAATAACAGTTTGCCGATCCCTTTGCCTTGATGGGTCGGGTGGACGATCAGATCTTCGATCCAGGCGGATTTGGCGCCTTCCGAAGTGGAATACACCCATTGTGCACTGCAGATGCCGATGACGTGGTTATTCGATTCGGCCACCAGATAACAGCAATCCTTGTTCTCGATGATGAAACCGATTCCTTTGACTTGCTTGTCGATATCGAAATCGAAATCGGCTTCCAGCGCGAATAAGGATTTGAGTAGGACGACCATTTCGGGAATGTCCTGAAAAGAGGCTTGTCTGATCTGCGTTGACATCTATTGTAGTTACCTTTTAAAAACACTTAATAAAAAATCCCGTTTTTATTAAGGGCTTTCAAAAATGAAAAAACCGCCGTATGAGAACGGCGGTTTTTCGTTTCTTTACATCTAAGTCGGACTTAGTTTTTCTGGTTGAATTCTGGGTAAGCTTCCATACCACATTCTTCAACGTCCAAGCCTTCTTGTTCTTGTTCTTCAGTTGGGCGTAGGCCAACCGCTTTCTTGATGATGTAAAGAACAATGAACGAAGCGATGAACATCCAAGCGAATGTTGCAACCGTACCGATCAACTGACCCATGAAAGTCGCGTCGGAGTTGCTGAACAATACCGCGAAGATACCCCAGATACCGGCGGTACCGTGAACGGAGATCGCACCGACTGGATCGTCAAGCTTCATTTTGTCCATACCGATGATGGAAAGTACCACGATGATACCACCGACCATACCGATGATCAGAGCTAGACCAGGTGTTGGCGCTAGCGGTTCAGCCGTGATGGATACCAGACCGGCCAAGGCACCGTTGATCGCCATGGTCAAGTCGGTCTTACCGAACATGAAGCGTCCCAACAATGCAGCGGCAATCATACCACCGGCAGCAGCCGCATTCGTGTTTACGAAGATCGCAGCAACGGCGTTCGCTTCGTCAACATTGGAGATCATCAGCTCAGAACCACCGTTGAACCCGAACCAGCCCATCCAAAGAATGAACATACCTAGGGTTGCCATCGGAAGGTTCGCACCTGGAATCGCACGGACTTCACCGTTAGGACCGTATTTACCAAGACGTGGTCCGACCAGGATTACAGCAGCCAAAGCGGCAGCGGCACCAGCCATGTGAACAACAACGGAACCAGCGAAGTCTTGGAAGCCTAGCTGATCCAACCAGCCGCCGCCCCATTTCCAGTAACCTTCCATAGGGTAGATGAACGCTGTCATGACAACTGCGAACACCAAGAAAGGCCAAAGCTTCATACGCTCAGCAATCGCACCGGAAACAATCGACATCGTCGCAGCCGCGAAAACCGCTTGGAAGATGAAGTCAGACATACCTGAGTAGTAAGGTGCACCGTCTCCGCCAGCGACTACGGCGTCAACCGCATTGTCCGCGCCCAACAGGAACGAGATGTTAGGTAGGTAAGCGCTGATTGGGTCGCCAGGGTACATGAAGTTATACCCGACAATCAGGTACATAGTACAGGCAACACTGTAAAGCAGTGCGTTTTTGGTTAAGATTTCAACCGTGTTCTTGCTGCGAACCAGACCGGCTTCCAGCATGGCAAACCCGGCGGCCATCCACATGACGAGCACGGCGCTCATCAAAAAGTAAAACGTATCCAGTGCATAGGATAGTTGTAAAAAATTTCCTTCCATAAAATTACTCCATGTTCACTTCTTTTATAAAGCGTCATCTCCCGTTTCAGCGGTACGAACTCTGATGACTTCTTCGATTGGCATGACAAAAATTTTGCCATCTCCCACTTTCCCGGTTCTGGCTGTTTCGGATATGCAAGCCACGACACTGTCGAGCGCATCGTCCGAAATCGCCAATTCAATCATAATCTTGGGTACATAAGAGATTTCGTATTCTGCACCGCGATAGATTTCCTTTTGTCCTTTTTGACGACCATAACCCTTCACTTCCGTTGTGGTCAGTCCGTAGCTTCCTAAATCGGAAAGCGCGTCACGGACATCATTCAACTTGTAAGGATTAATGATCGCTTTCACTAACTTCATATGCGACCTCCCCTGAACG
The DNA here is from genome assembly GCF_003991075.1 of Thiomicrospira sp. S5. NCBI lineage: Bacteria > Pseudomonadati > Pseudomonadota > Gammaproteobacteria > Thiotrichales > Piscirickettsiaceae > Thiomicrospira > Thiomicrospira sp. S5. The sequence goes on from NZ_CP014470.1 coordinate 651,438, forward strand.
AGAAACTAAAAAGAACCAAATTACCTTTGATAGCAAAGGTAATTTGGTTAAGTTTTTTTAGGTATGGAACAAATACCTGCGAGGAAGAAAGGAAGTTTAGTACCAAGAATTAAATTGTATTTAATTTCAAGGTATTAGTTTTAATCTGAAAGGAATTTGAGATGAAATCGGAAAGTTGTTGCACCGGGTTGGAAACGGAGTTTTTTATTCTGGTGCACTCTGGTTGTAGTAGATGATGTTGAGAAATTTAATCGGCACTTGCAGTAATTCTTCCGGTCCGTGGGAGATTTGTGCGTTGTAGGTCAAGGAGTCGCCCGGCTTCATGTGATAGGTCTGTTTGCCGTGACGATAGATCATTTCACCTTCCAACAGATACATGAACACCGAACCTTCGTGCGCAAAGGTCGGGAAGATCTCGCTTTTGTTATCCAAGGAAATTAAGAAAGGCTCGAAGGTTTTGTGAGGGCCCGAGTCGTAAGCCAGCAGGTGATAAGTGTGCCCGACTTTGGTGCCGCGACGAACCACCTCAAGCGCTTCTTCCGCTTTCACCAGTTGAGCGCCTCCTTCCTCCGAATCGAATTCCTTGAAGAACGCCGAAATCGGCACGCCGAGCGCGCGTGAGATTTTCAACAACGAGTCCAGACTTGGGGACACCTGTCCGTTTTCAATCTTGCTCAACATCCCACGGCTGACGCCGGACTGCTCGGAAATTTCCGCGATGGTCAGGCCTTGTTTTTTACGAACGTTATTGATGATTTTGCCGATGTAGAGGTCAAGGGATTGATTGTCTTTTGCGCTCATTGAATCTGTCTTTTCTTGGAGGTAATGGCGATATTATACCCAATCTGGCACGCTAGAAAACTAAGTAATTTTTTATAGCACGGCTAGGGGAGAGTATGGCCGAATGCGTTATTGATGGATAAGAAAGGCTGTGTAATGGCGCGCCCGAAGGGATTCGAACCCCAGACCTTTGCCTCCGGAGGGCAACGCTCTATCCAGCTGAGCTACGGGCGCGTTTGGGAAGTGTTTTTGAAACGCGCTCATTATAAGGGTTTCGTCAGCGTATTAACAGCAGAATCCATCGAAAAGCGCAGAACCGCTGTTAAGTGTGTTGTCGTGAAGGCTGGCGAAAACCCAATAGGTTTCATTTGGTTGTCAATTTCGGTGGCTATTCTGAAATCATGTTGGGTTGAGTGCGAGGCGGCTATGACGCATTTTGAAATGAAACCGGGGGAAGACGTTTCCCTGGAAAGTTTATTCGTTCGGTTGAAAGCTTTGAGGGCGCGTATCCTTGGCGAGACGCAAACCGAGCTGCAATCAATCGATGTGCAAACAAACGACGACGGGCGGTTGTTCAGTTTGCACAATTTGCTCAATTATCAGGTCATGCGCCGGGAAAATCTTCATGCGTTGCAATCGGGGTTGGCGGCGGCCGGGTTGTCGTCCTTGGGGCGAGTGGAGCCGCATGTGCTGTCCAATATCGATGCGGTGCTGAATGTCCTATCGCTTGCGGTGGACGGCGTGGCTTATGTCCCCGAAAAGGCCGAATGGTGCCTGGGATATGAAGCCGGTTATCATGCGTTGCAAAAGCGGGCAGGTCGTTTGTTCGGTGCTCGGCCAGAAAACCGGAGCGAATACATTTTGGTGACTTTGCCTTCCGAAGCGGCCGATCACCCGGCCTTGGTGGAATCGCTCTTGGCGGCGGGCATGAATTGCGCCCGTATTAATTGTGCACATGATAATGACCAGGCCTGGTCAAAAATGGTTCGTCATATTCGTGGTCAGGCCAAGGCGTTGGGTGTGACCTGTCCGATTTTGATGGACTTGGCGGGGCACAAAATCCGCACCGGGGACATTCAGGTCGGCCAGGCGGCATCGCAAAAAACACGTGAAAAATTCGCAAGCGGGCAAAAGGGCCAAAAAGGTGTTTACCCGAAAGTTCACCGACATGACAAAGTATTATTGTGCCGTGATCAAGCGCGTTTTTCCGAGATGGAAGCGGTTTTTGGCCTGTCGGTGCATGCCATGGTAACGGTCACTTGCCCGGATGTGATTGCGATGGTGTCCATCGGTGACAGCGTCTGGTTTGATGATGGCAAAATGGGCGGTGAGGTGATGGATAAACGGGATGAGGCCCTGTTGATCGATATAACTCAGGTGGGGCCGGGCGGCGTCCGTTTGAAACCGGAAAAGGGCCTCAACTTTCCGAATACGGATTTGGCGTTACCGACGCTCAGCGACAAAGATGAGCATGATCTCGATTTCGTTTGTCAGCATGCGGATATGGTCGGTCTGTCGTTTACCGAATGCGCGGAGGATGTTTTACGGTTACACAACCGGATGTGTGAAAAAGGTGTGGAACCTTTGCCGATTCTGGCGAAAATCGAAACGGCGAAAGCCGTGCGTCAGCTCCCGACGATTTTGGCCGTCAGCTTGGCGCGGAATATCGAACTGGGCGTGATGTTGGCGCGGGGGGATTTGGCAGTGGAGCTAGGCAGTGTTCGCATGGCCGGGGTGCAAGACCAGATTTTAAGGGTGTGTGAGGCGGCCCATATTCCCGTTGTCTGGGCCACACAAGTGATGGAATCCTTTGTCAAAGACGGGCGTATTTCGCGCCCGGAAATCACTGATGCCGCTATGTCGCAACGTGCTGAATGCGTGATGTTGAATAAAGGTCCGTACATTACCGAGGCGGTACGGTTATTGAGTGACGTTTTGCAAAAAATGGAATCTCAGCAGTTCAAAAGTCATACCCATATGGATGTCTTGCAGCTATGAACTGCGTTCGGTGATTCAGGTACTTGGCGATAAGGCTTGGGGCTGACAGGTTCAAGAAGCTGGTCAAGGGAGTAAAATTAGTTTATTTTATTCTTGTACTTTAGTCTTTTATTGGACGCGGGAGCCGAAAAACAGGACAATTTCCTTTATTTTTTAAAGCCTATTCTATGCCGAACTTTTTTCGCCTGATCAACCAGCATTTGTATTGGCTGATGCTATTGGGAACTTTGTTGCTTTCCCCGGTAGTCTATATGCTCTACGCATGGCAGGTCGACGAGGCGCGCAATCAGGAATTCCAATTCTATCAATCGTCCCTGATTGAAAAAGTCGATGTCTTGATCAAAGAAAAGCAAAACACTACCCAGGCGTTGGCCGTGGCGATGACCTCGCCGCCGAATTTCAAAAATGCTTTGCTCAACGGTGACCCGGATTTACAGAAAAAACTGGCTCATTACACCCATCAGTTAAAGACCCTGACCAAATACAAAGGGGTGTGGATTCAGTTGGTGGACAAAAACGGTGTGAGTTTGGCGCGGAGTTGGACCACTAAAAAAGGCGACAACCTGACTCCGGTGCGAAAAGATATCGCTTCCATGATTGAAAACCCGCGCCGGATCAATAACTTCAGTGTCGGAAAGTTTGCTTTGACGTTTAAATCCATGGTGCCGATTTTCGATGATAACGACCGGTTTTTGGGGATGGTGGATGTGATTTCGCAAATCGACTCCATCGACCAGGCCTTGTCGGAAATGAGTCATGTCCATTCGGTGGTGCTGGTGGATAAACGCTATCGTAAGCAATTGACCAACGCCTTCACGGGCAAATTCATCGATGATTATTATGTGGCGAATATCGATGCCACCGAACCGGATGTCGCGTTGATTGAACGTTACGGGGTCGAGCGTGCGTTTAAGCACTCCGGTTATATGGTGTTTGACGGTTATCTGGTGGTGACTCGTCATATTTCCGATCTCAGCGGTCAACCGATGGCGACCTGGGTCACCTTGAAGCCGTTGGACAGCTTTGAATTCATCCACGTGTACGATACCCAGAAGCAGTTCATCGTTATGACGCTGTTCATCGTACTGTTGCTGATTTTCCTGCTGGCGATGATGTATTTCAAGCGTCAGGCCGAGCTGGAAAAACGCTTTTTCTTCGAGGTGTTCGATACGTCGACGGAAATCGTGTATGTCTCGAACCATCGCCGCATTCTGTTCGCCAATCGTCGGTTTTTCGAATTCTTCGATACCTTTCAGAACGTCGAGGAATTTCATCAGTCGTATCATTGCATCTGCGAGCTGTTCGTGCCGGAAGAGGGCTATTTGCGGCGCTATATGGACGGCACCTACTGGTTTGATTATGTGGTGGAAAACAAGGATAAATCGCACTACGCCAAGATTCGATGGCACGACCGGGATTACATTTTTTTGGTCAAAGCCACCGATATTTCGTCGCACTTCGGAACCGATTACGTCAGTGTGCTGATGACCGACATCACCGAAGAAGAACATTATAAGAGCCGCTTGGAACACTTGATTGTGCACGACGAATTGACCGGTGTGCACAATCGGCATTATTTCAATCAATACCTTCAGAAGGTCATGGCGGAACGTCCGAACCCTTTCTGTATGGTCTTCCTGGATGTCGACCACTTCAAACAGGTGAACGATGCCCACGGTCACGATATGGGCGATAAGGTGCTGGTGGAAGTGGCGCAAACCCTGAAAAGTCTGTTGCGTGCCCGAGACGAAGTCTGCCGGGTCGGTGGTGAAGAATTCGCCGTCATGCTGCCGGACACTCAGTTGGAAAGCGCCTTGATTCTGGCGGAACGCTATCGTGAAGCCGTGGCGGATTTGGCGGTCGATAAAGGGCAGCTTTCGGTCACCATCAGTCTCGGGGTGGTGCAGCTTCAGGCCAATGACAGCCTGCAAAGCTTCTATAAACGCGCCGACCGAGCGCTGTACCTGGCCAAGCAGCAAGGCCGTAACCGGGTGGAAATCGACCGTACCCTGTAACCTCCCTTTCGTCCGAAAACCACCAGGCCTGGTGGTTTTTTCGCTGGATTCCGCTTCCGGTCTTTATCGGTTTTTTATCGCGTTTTTTGGTATGATTTGCGGCAGATTCGAATTTAATTGTATGGAGTGTCGCCGTGAGCGTTTTACCAAATCATTTGAAGTATGCGGAGTCGCATGAATGGGTGTATATCAATGAATCCGGTGAAGCCGTTGTCGGTATCACCGATTTCGCTCAGGAGTCGTTGGGCGATTTGATGGCGGCGCACCTGCCGGAAGTCGGTACCGACATTTCCCAGGGCGAAGAAATCATGTCGTTGGAATCGGTGAAGGCCGCTTCCGATATCTTTGCGCCTTTGAGCGGTGAAATCGTCGAGGTGAATACCGAATTGGAAGACGAGCCGGAACTGGTCAACGACGAACCTTACGATGGCGGCTGGCTGTTCAAAATCGCCCCGCACGATGCGTCCGAATTGGACAACCTTCTATCGGACCAAGACTATCAAGCGATGATCGACCAGTAAGTCGACGTTCGTCGCATTATTTCAAAAGGGCATAAAGCCTCGCGGCCGTTGCGCTGCGGGCTCGATGCCCTTTTTGTTTAGGGCACCACATTCACTTAAGGAAACACTATGACCGAAGCGGTTTTAAGACTGAAAAAGAACGAAGAAAAACGTCTCAAACAAGGCCATCTGTGGATTTTCAGTAACGAGGTCGACACGCAGGTCTCACCGTTGAAAAACTTCGAACCCGGGCAGGTGGTGACGGTGGAAGCCGCCAACGGAAAAGCCATCGGTGTGGCCTACATCAATCCGAATACCTTGATTTGCGGGCGTCTGTTGAGCCGTAACCCGAAAGTATCGTTCAATCAGGCGTTTTTGAAAAAACGCATTCAAGCCGCGCAAGCTCTGCGTGAACTGAATTACGATGCGCCTTATTATCGTTTGGTCTTTGGTGAATCCGACGGTTTGCCGGGCTTGGTCATCGACCGTTTCGGCGACGTTTTCGTGGCGCAAATCACCACGGCGGGTATGGAAGCCATGAAAGACGAACTGGTGCAAACCATCGAGAACCTGTATCACCCACAGGCGTTGGTGTTGCGTAATGATACCGGCAGTCGTGGACTGGAAGGTCTGCCGCTGTACACGGAAGTGGCCATCGGAACCTTACCGGAATCCATTCAGATGCAAGAAAACGGCGCCCGTTTTGTGATTCCCGCCGAAGACGGTCAGAAGACCGGATGGTTTTACGACCACCGTTCGGCGCGTTCACGCTTGCAGTCATTGGTGAAAGGCAAGACGGTGCTGGACGTGTTCAGTTATTTGGGCGGCTGGGGCGTGGAAGCGGCCGTGGCGGGTGCTTCGGAAGTTACCTGTGTGGATGCTTCGGCCTTTGCACTGGACGGTTTGGAACAAAACGCCGTGCTGAACGAGGTGATTGATCGTGTCATCACCGTCGAAGGCAATGCGTTTGATGTGTTGAAAGCCTTGTTGGCCGAAGCGCATAAATACGACGTGGTCATCGTCGATCCTCCGGCGTTCGTCAAACGCAAGAAAGATTTCAAGGCCGGTTCGGAAGGCTATCGCCGCATCAATGAATTGGCCATGCGTTTATTGAACACCGATGGGATTCTGGTGTCGGCTTCCTGTTCGCATCATATGAGCCGAGACGCTTTGCTGAATCAAATTCAGCAGGCCAGCCGTCATGTCGACCGTCAAATCCAGTTGTTCGACCAATGTCATCAGGCGCCGGATCATCCGGTGCATCCGGCGATTCCGGAAACCGAATACCTCAAGTCCTTCTTCTTTAAAGTCGGCAAAAGCTGGTAAGACGGAGTCCTATGATGAAACCCGCCTTGTCCATTCAACAGAAACAGTTAGCCAAACACTGTTATTGGGATGTCGATGCCCAAGTGCTTTGGGTGGATGGGCGTCAGTGGATGCCGAAAATGGGGGTTTTAGGCATTCCCGGCTGGGACAATATGATGGTCGGTTCCGAACCGGTGCCGGACTATCCTGACGACTTGGCCGTCTTGAGTTGGCCGGATTACGGTCAACTCGGTGCCTGGCGAAAACAGATTCCGAATTGGGTCAAAGACAGTTGTGCCTTGTTCCCGACCCATCAATTGGCGCTGTTGCATTATGTGGGGCGCTATCCGCAATTGCTGGAGCTATTGGACCATTCCCCGATGCTGGCGTGGCGACTGGTTGCCTCCGGGTTGCCGGAGGCGGAAATCGTTGCATTGTTGAATGATAAACGTACTCAGATGGTGGCGGAAATCGGCTGGCCGGGCAAGCAGGAAACCGTGCAGTTTCTACGCAAGTTGCGCTTACGGTATGTGACCGAAGAAATTTCCGATTTTGTGGAAGTCTGCGTGATGGATGAAGACCGTTTGGAGGGCTTGCAAACCTTGCCAAGGGTGAATTCCATGGCCTTGTCCTTGGCAGCGCGCTTTCCGCAACTGATTGGTTCCCGCTTGCATCGTTCCCTGGCGCAATTGCCGTGTCGGCCGATGCAATGCCAAAGCCTGATTGCCCAGTTGGAGGATGTTTATCGCGCGGCCGAATGGTTACACGTATCGGCGTCCGAATTGGATGCCATCGGTGCTTGTCGTTATCTGGTGGATGTGGAGAAAATCTACCAGGCCTGGTGGTTTTCCGAATCCGCATCGCACGCGTTGCCGCCGGAGGACTTGTGCAGTCATCCGGTGCGTTTGACGCAAAAAGCCGAATGGGAGGCCTTGAGCCATTTGCAGAAACATTACTGGTTGACTGATTGGCCGGATTACGAAGCCGGTAAAGCCGCGTTATGGGTATGGCAGTTGCATGGCGAGTTGGTGGGCATCTTGTTGCACCTGTCCGAAACGGCGTCGAAGGGAGACGCGCCGGGAGAAATGCTCAAGCTGGCGCGGGTGCGTCAGGGAGAAAACCAACTGCCGACGCCCGAGCAACTCAGTGCCATTCATCTTTGGTTGGCCGGGCGTTATGAAACCCCGGCAAACTAGCCCGGAAATTTCTTATCTTTTAGACGGTCGGTAATAATTTTTCCGATCCCATCAAGTCGTCGTAGGTTTCGCGCGGACGGATTTCATAAGCCTGGTCGCCGTCCACCAACACTTCGGCCGCGCGCGGGCGAGTATTGTAGTTCGAACTCATCGTGAAACCGTAGGCGCCGGATGACATGACCGCCAAAATGTCTCCGGCTTTCAAGTTCAAGCGGCGGTCTTTGCCTAAAAAGTCGCCGGTTTCGCATACCGGCCCCACGATATCCCATTCGGCCTCGTCACCGTCTTTGCGTTGTGTAACCGGCTGAATGGTCTGGTAGGACTGATACAGTGCCGGGCGAATCAGGTCATTCATGGCGGCATCGATAATGGCGAAATTCTTGTGCTCGGTCGGTTTAAGGTATTCGACTTCCGTCAGCAGAACGCCGGCGTTTCCGGCAATAGCCCGGCCCGGCTCGATAATGACTTCAATCGACGGGTCATTCAATTTGGTGAGAATCGCCTGGATGTAATCGCGCACCGCCGGCGGCTGCTCGTCGGTGTATTGGATGCCCAAGCCGCCGCCCAAGTCCAGATGGTGCAGGTGAATGCCTTGTGCTTCCAAAGCGGCTTTCAGCTTCAAAACTCGTTCCAGCGCATCGACAAACGGGGTGATTTCAGTCAGTTGCGAACCGATGTGGCAGTCGATGCCGATGATATCGATATGAGACAGTTTTTGGGCATCGGCATAGAGTTGCGGGGCGGTGTTGATGTCCACTCCGAACTTGTTATCTTTCAAGCCGGTCGAAATATACGGGTGGGTTTTGGCGTCGACATCCGGGTTGACGCGAATTGAAATCGGCGCAACGATGTCGAGGCGCTGCGCGACCGATTGGATGCGGTCCAACTCGGCGTGGGATTCGATATTGAAGCAGCGGATGCCGACGGTCAAGGCGCGTTCGATTTCAGCCGGTTTTTTCGCCACACCGGAAAACACCACTTTGGCCGGATCGCCGCCGGCTTTCAAGACGCGTTCCAACTCGCCTTGCGAGACGATGTCGAAGCCGGAACCCAGGCGTGCCAGAAGGTTCAAAATCGCCAGATTGGAGTTGGTCTTGACCGCGTAGCAGACCAGATGCGGTTGGTCGCCGAAAGCGGTGTCGAACGCTTGCCAGCGTTCTTCAAAGGCTTCACGCGAGTAAACGTACAGCGGGGTCCCGTATTGCTGAGCCAGACTCTCCAGCGGGCAGCCTTCGGCATAAAGGGTGTCGTTCTGATAATGGAAAGGTTGTGGGATTTGGCTCATGGTGTTTCCTGTTTGGGTTCGGTCGATTGTTCGGTCAGTTCTGTATCCGGCGCTACGGCTGCCGCGTTGTCGGTGGCCGTCTCGGTTGTGGGCGATTCCTCGGTCACTTCCTGCGGTTTTTCAGGCAGGTATAAAGGCCCTTTTTTTCCGCAGCCGGAGAGGCTGATGCTGCCAATGGCAAGCAAAAGAACGCCGAATAACGCTTTGATGGCCGTTGCCCGGCGCGTCATGTGTTGAGAACCTGCATTTTGGAAGCGAAACATGGTCGGCCATCCCCGGTGTGATTAAAGGCGCTATTTTAGCCTATCCGTACCGCAAATGAAAAACATTGCATCTTGCGCCGGAAAGTTGGCGGAGCAGGCGCGGGTTTGGGTAAAATATCGACAATCAACGGACGTGAACAGGGAATGAGGAACTCGAATGCCGGAAGGAAACCCGCCCATTATCATTGAACCCCGCCAAGGAACCGCCTCCGCCTGCGTGATTTGGCTGCATGGTCTGGGAGCCGACGGTCATGACTTTGAAGGGTTGTTGCCGCACCTGGGGTTACCGGAAAACCACGGCATTCGTTTTGTGTTTCCGAATGCTCCGGTGCAGCCGGTCACCGTGAACTTGGGGGAACCCATGACGGCCTGGTATGACATTAAGACCATTCATCTAACGGAACAGGTTGATTGGCCGGGTATTGAGCAAAGTCTGGCCCAAGTACACGATTGGATTCGGGCGGAACAGGCGAAAGGGATTCCAAGCGAGCGCATTCTGCTGGCTGGGTTTTCGCAAGGCGGGGTGATTGTCCTGCAAGCCGGGTTGCGTTATGAAGCGCCGCTGGCCGGTATCATGGGGTTGTCGACTTATTTTCCGCATCAGGATGCGCTGGCGGATGCTTATGTCCAGCCGGATGCCTGCCCGATTTTTCTGGGGCATGGGACGGCCGATCCGATTTGCCCTTTCACCGTGGCCGAGTCGTCACGCGACGCCTTGCAAACGCTCGGGCGGGCGGTGGAGTGGCACGTCTATCCGGGGATGCCGCATCAGGTGTGTGCCGAAGAAGTCCGTGATATTGCCCATTTCATTCAACGCCATTTGCTGATATAAAAATACAGTGGTCGAAAAATGACCAGGCCTGGCTAGAATCACGATTAAGCAAGCATAATAAAGGACGGCCCAAGAGTGGCGAATGTAAGACGTTTTTTTCGATACGATGTGGAGATTCCGCTGTATTTTGAAACAGTGGATGTGCAGGGCCGTCATTTGCGCGTGAATCGCGATAAGCTGATTAAACGTCAGGAAGCGTTTCATCTTGAAGAACTGGATCATGACATTCGGGAGTTGTTGAGCGAGGCTTTTTCGCCGACATCCGATGCGTTACGAATTTTCCACATGCTGAATCACCGCATCGATTACATGGCCTGGTTGCTGGACGACATCATCGAAGGGCACGATCCGCGTTTACGCCACGACTATAAGTTCCGGTTACGCGAAGACCGCAAAATCACTCCGCCGGAAGTCAGTAACGTTTCCAAGGTCGGCCCGTTGATCGAGGGCTTTTATCTACAGGTCAGCGATCACCTTCATGAGTTGATTGAGTCGGTGCAGAACAGCATCGACGGTAAAATTTTCCTGTTTCCGCGTAAAATCAAACCGAACTTCGACGAGACCGATTACGTATCCAATTTAGGTGAATTAAGCGAACGCGGCATTTTGCCCGCCAAAGCACTGGAATTATTGATTCAAAAACTCAATTTTTACGAAACCGTTTTCGCCCGCTTGAAAGAGGCTTACCATTCGATTTCCGATCCGGGCTCCTGGCCGGTGATGTCGGTCAATATCAGTGCGGGCGGTTTCAGTTTAAATACCAACGAGACTTTCGAAAAGTTCGCGCACATGAATATTTTCATGCAATTGGACGATAATATTTTGGTGTGCCGCGGCAAAATCGTATTGAATAAGGCGCTGAAAAACAGCGAGTTTGCCTATAAGATCGGAGTGGAGTTCGAGTTTCTCAGCCGTGAGCACGCCGAAATCATCACACTGTTCGAGCAGCACCGTGAACTGCAGGATGCCATGTCTTTGGCGTCAAAGAACGGCTTGGCACTGTTCTGACATTTTCTCTTGATTGTTGGAGCCACTGATTGAATCAGAGGTTGCTAGAGCAGGCCTTTGGCTTTGGCGTGTTTGACGAACTCCATACGAACTTCCTGCACTTGTTTCAGCCAGTCGGCGAAAAAATGATAATCCTTTTCCACCAGTTGGTAAATTTCCGATAAAGGCGCGCCGGGATGGTGTAACGCAAACGCGGTGATTTCCAACAGTTTGTTGATGTGTTTGGGGCTCATTTGGGTGGTGACGTCGAAATAACTTACTTTGGTGAGGATGACGGCGTCCAAAATTTCAAACCACTGTATCGGTTTCAGGTCGAAGCGATCCTGCACTTCCGGGTAAACGCCGTTCTGGCGCATGTCCAGCAATTGACTCAGACGATAGAAATGCAGGAGGTCGGCGGCCGCGTCTCGGTAAGAGGCGGGGAGGGCGTCCAAAAATCCGGCTTCGACTGTGTGATTGCGACCTGGCATAGTGTAATCAAATTCCTCTAAGCGAAGTTAAAGTGCATGCATTCTTCGATTTCGAAGCGCTGAATTTCATTTTGCAGGAAATCCTGACTCTTGCCATCCGGAAATTCAAAGTTGATGGCGACCCGTTCCTTGTAAGCATCGTCGATGGTACGGATATCGACAATATTGCCGCTGAACTGCAAGGTTTTGTCGTGGGACGGGAAATAGAAAAACACATCGACCTTTTCGAAAGGCCGAAAACGCTTATTCAGTAAAACCGCCAGGCCTGAGGCGCTGACGTTGGCTTGTTGCAGTCGCCATTCTTGCGGGTATTGCCGCATCACATTGTCGTCGTTGATCTGGCGATAGGCTTCCAGATAGGTATCCATCAGGGAGCACAGCGAATAAATGGATTGCACCAGCGGAATTTTGGCGAATTTCTCGTTTTTGAACAGCTCGATGGTTTCGTCGATTTTAAAGGCGTAGGGCAGTTGGATGTTCGCTTCGAACTGGCTGGCCGTGGAGTGGGTGATGCTGTGGATCATCGACTCCAGAAACGTCATGTATTTCTCTTCAATCATCTTGAAATAACGGTAGGTCTTTGGTGACGACTGGTGAAGCGCCTCGACCTTTTGGAAGCCTTGTTTCTTCTGATTGATCTGCACCCAGTACTTTGGGTCCAGACGGGGGTTGATGCCTTGGGAAAGTGACTTGGCGCACTCGCCGAAAAACTCCACAAAGTCGATGACCTCGTTGAACAATTCGGTGACCAGGACTTTTTGGTCTTGGATGCGGCCCAGCCAATACAAGGTGTCGCTTTTTTGTTCGGCAATCAGCTTTTGGACAATCGGCGGAAAATAATCGACGCCGGTGGCATAAATTTCCCGATCCTTAATCGGAGACGACGGGGTGATGAAAAGCCGAACCGGCATGTCGATTCGGAAAAACCGTCTGGAATTGCCTTTTTGAAACCATCTATTCATGGGAGCGGTGCTACTTCGTTTCGTTGTAGGATTAGGGCACCTCGATTAACCCCCAATGAATTCTGGCAACGCCAAGTTTGTCAGATCAAGGCGTGAACGTGAAGGAATGTCTAGACCTTGCAAACGTTCACAACGTAGAACTGGCGAACTTGGCTAAGCCCCTTCGGGCGGGGCTTAAAGACCACTTCTTCGTTGTTACGACTCTTGGCCATAGAATGACTAAGACCGGCGAGTCGCGCCTAGAATAAGTGACCTTTAAGTCCCGCAGAATTTTATTCGGGGTTAATCGAGGTGCCCATTATAGTTGTCCAACCTACATGCAAAGTCAATGCCAATTCCCGGAATGGGGTAAAAAATTTTTAATGGGCGGCGGGTTGGATTTCCAATGGAATCGTCAGGGATTTGTGGCGTTTGTCGGTCCAGAAGTAGTGTTTGTCGGCGTCATTGTGTCCGCAGCCGGATTGGCATTGTCCGCTGGCGCAACTGGCTTGGGCGAAAGACTCCTTGATGTGGCCTTGGTCGATGAGGGGGCGAATCAAGCCTTCCAGCGTATCGGGGGAGATGTCAAAATGGTTCAGAATGTTTTCTTCTGTGACATTTTGGTGTGTTCGGATGTAACGTTTCAGCTCCAATAGAATCATTGGACCCCACCTTGGTTAAAATTGGGTATTAATCGAATGATACGACTTTTGGCCGATGCGTTTCAAGAGGGCGTATAGTAATAGATAACCGGCGGCGAAAATCCCCAGCCAAACACTGCTGGTAACCGGGTGCGCATTGAACGTCATGATTTGATAGAAGCTTACGGCCACGCTGTAACCGAGGAAGAGGCTCCAAACGCCGCTGTAACTTGCCCAGCGCCAGCCCAGTTCTTTTTTGATGGCGGCGAAGGTCGCCACGCACGGGAAGTACAGCAGGACCAACAGCAAATAGGCATAAGCGGCGACTTCACCGTTGAAGTGTTTGACCATCTTATCCAATGTCGTGGCGGCGATGTCCAGTTCTTCGGCCGCTTTTTCGGAATCGGAGGTGCTGGTGAGGGCTTCCAAACCAAGTGGATCGGTCAGGTCGGTGATGAATTTTTGCAGGTTTTCCGGAATCGTCTGGAAAGCGGCGGCGATTTCACCCCAGAAATCGTATTCGTCGGTGGTTTCCGCTTGCGGCACTTCGTCCATGGATTGATACAACGCATCCAGCGCGCCGACCACGACTTCTTTGGCGAGAATCCCGGTCAACAAGCCGACGGTCGCCGGCCAGTTGTCCTCATTCACGCCCAGCGGTTCGACGATAGGGGTCGCGGTTTTGGCAATGCTGCTCAAGACCGAATCCGACTGGTTTTCATGCCCGAACGAGCCGTCCGTGCCCAGGCTGTTGAAGACATTAATCAGTAAAACGATGACAACGATGATTTTACCCGCGCCGAAAATAAAGCCTTTCATTTTGTTGTAGGTGTTCAGCCCGATGTTCATCAGTGACGGACGGTGGTAAGTCGGCAGTTCCATCAGCAGCGGAGCGGTTTCGCCTTGCAGCAAAGTGTGTTTCAGCAAAAGCGCGGTGACGACCGCGGCTAAGATTCCGATCAGGTACAGCGAGAACACGAGCAGTGTGGCGTTATCGGCGAAGAAGGCGGTGGCAAACAGCACATAAACCGTCAAACGGGCGCTGCAAGACATAAACGGCGTCATCATAACGGTCATGATGCGAACCCGTTCGTCCGGCAAGGTGCGGCTGGCGAGCACGGCCGGAATGTTACAGCCAAAACCGACCACCAGCGGAATGAACGCTTGGCCGGACAGGCCGAGTCGGCGCATGAAGCGGTCCATGATAAAAGCGGCGCGTTGCATGTAACCGGTTTCTTCGAGTATCGATAAGAGCAGGAATAGGCCGCCGATGACCGGGATGAACGTCGCTACGACTTGCAAGCCGCCGCCAACACCCTGGGTCAGTAATACTGTCAGCCATTCGGGGCTGTGCAGAGCGTTCATCACCTGAGCCGGGCCATCTACGAATAAGGCTTGAGCGCCGATGTCGAAAAAGTCGATGAAGACGTTACCGATGGTAATCGACAAGGCGAAAATCAAGTACATGATGCCGAGGAAAATCGGCATGCCCAGCCAGGGGTGTAGCGCCCAATGGTCGATAATCGAGGTGGTGTCGCGGGTGAATTTGTCGGTATGGGTTTGACTGGTGTGCGCAGCCTCGTGGGCGAATTGAAAATATAAATCGGCCGCAATCAGAGCCAGTTCTTCATCGTAATGGTCTTCCAGGCGCTGTTTTTCGTCCGCGGCAAAGGTCCGTAACGAAAAGGGCGCTTTGTTCGGGTCAATCAAGTATTGCAACGCCAGCCAGCAGGACTCGGCACTGGGCTCGTCATACAAACGGTCGCGGATGCTGTGAACCGAGTGGTGCAGGGCATCCGGCAGGTCGAAATGCAGGGGTGTATGCTTTTCCGCCAGGCCTGGTAGATTTTCTTTTAATTCGTCGATGCCTTGATTGTAATAGGCGGAAATCGGTAGAACCGGGCAACCGAGTTTTTCGGACAAGGTGTCGATGTCAATCTCGAGGTGGGCCTTTTCCAAGCGGTCCATGCGGTTCAACGCCACCACTACCGGCAGCCCCATGTGCAGCAGTTGTGCGGTCAGGAACAGTTGGCGCTCCAGACAAGTGGCGTCGACCACATTGATGAGTAAATCCAGGTGTTCGTGTTGCAGGAAGTCGCGCGCGACCTGTTCGTCCAGCCCTGAATGGGAGGAGTTTTCCAGGCTGTAAATGCCCGGTAGGTCGGTCAGTTGATAAGCTTCATGGCCGACTTGAAAATGACCGACTTTTTTCTCGACGGTCACACCCGGCCAGTTGCCGGTGGTCTGGTTGGCCCCGGTCAAGCGGTTGAAAAGCGTGGTTTTCCCGGAATTCGGGCTGCCGATCAACGCGATATGATGCGGCGTTGCATTCGGAAGCGGTCGTTTCATGAAAGCAGTTGGACCTGGATATTCTTGGCGAGGCTGGCATCCAATGCAAAACGGCTACCGTCCACGGAAACAATGTAGCACTGATTGCGAATCATGCTGAGTTTCAGGTGGCTGTCGGTATGAAAGCCCAGGTTGACCAGGTGCAGTTTGCAGGCCAAATCGCCGGTCAACGCAAGGATGCGGCAGGTCTGATCCTGGCGGCAATCCGCGAGGCTGACGGTTTCCTGATTGAGCTTTGTAATTGGATTCATAAAATAAATGATAATTATTATTGATTTTGGATGTGAAATCTTAACAAAAATTTCATGTTTGTCAAATGACAAAAACTTTATTTACGCTGGATTTGATACAGGGCAATTTCACCCAGCCAGTTCGGCGCAAACTTCATTGCCAAAGACGGCTGGTGTTTGCTGTTGACCACGGTTCGGGCCACGACTTCGATGTCTTTTTCTTCGCAGAGGTCTTCGAAATCGTTGAAGGTGCAGAGATGGATATTGGGTGTGTTATACCAGGGGTTCGGCAAGCTGGCGTTCTGCGGCATACGTCCGCCGAAGAACAGTTGCGCGCGGTTGCGCCAATGCGCGAAGTTCGGGAAGGTGATGATGCTTTGTTTGCCGACGGTGAGCATTTCGTCCAGCAATAAGTCGGGGCGGCTGACCACTTGCAGTGCCTGGGTCATGATGACGAAATCGAATGAGTCTTCATCGAAATAATCGCAAATATCGTGGCTGTTCAGATTGCTTTGAATGACGTTGATGCCATTCTCAATCGCCTTGATGTTGTTTTGCGGGTCGATTTCCATGCCATAGCCGGTGATGTTATGGGTCTGTTTCAAATAGGCCAATAATTGACCTTCGCCACAGCCCAAGTCCAGCACGCGGCTGTTGGGTTCAATCCAGTCGGCGATCAATTTGAATTCGGGGGAGATGTGATTGAAAGTCATGCGCGCTCCTCCGTGCCGGACGTTTCCTGAATATCGGTCAGCACCCGCTTCATGTAGGTGCGGAAGACGCCTTCGTAATGGTCGTTCGGCAATAAAAAGGCGTCGTGACCGTGCTGCGAACTGACTTCGGCGTAACAGACGTCGGCATCGTTATCGAGCAACGCCTTGACGATTTCATGCGAACGTTCCGGCGAAAAACGCCAGTCGGTGGTGAAGGAGACCACCAGGAATTTCGCCGTGGCACCCGCTAGGGCTTCGGTGAGGTTGTCGTCGTATTCCGACGCCGGATCGAAGTAGTCCAGGGCTTTGGTCATCAGCAGGTAGGTGTTGGCGTCGAAGTTTTGTTTGGTGGCAAATTTTTCGCCTTGGTAACGCAAGTAACTTTCCACCTGGAATTCGACGTCGAAATTGTATTTGAGTTTGCCTTCGCGTAATTCTCGACCAAACTTCGAGCCCATCATGTCGTCCGACAAATAGGTAAGATGCCCCAACATGCGAGCCAGCGCCAAGCCACGTTTCGGGGTGGTGTTCATTTCAATGAAACGCCCGTTGTGGAAATCCGGGTCGGTCATAATGGCGCGGCGCGCCACTTCATTAAAGGCGATGTTTTGCGCGGAAAGTTTCGGGGCCGAAGCGATCACGACAGCGTGGCGGATTTTATCCGGATAGTCCATGGCCCACTGCATGACCTGCATGCCGCCCATCGAACCGCCGATGACCGCGGCCCAGCGATCAATGTTCAAATGCTCGCGTAGGGTGTTTTGACTGTGTACCCAGTCCTTACAGGTGACAATCGGAAAGTCCGGGCCGTAGACCTTACCGGTTTCCGGGTTGATGCTGGCCGGGCCGGTGGAACCGTGGCAACCGCCCAGATTGTTGGAGCACACCACGAAAAATTGATCGGTATCGATCGGTTTGCCGGGACCGATATAGCCGTCCCACCAGCCGCGGGCTTTTTCGCCTTCGTATTGACCGGCGACATGGTGGTTGCCGCTGAGGGCGTGACAGATGAGCACGGCATTGGAGGCATCGTCATTCAAGGTGCCATAGGTTTCGTACACCAGGTCGTATTCCGGCAATACGGAACCGCTGACCATTTCCAGAGGGGTCGAAACATGCATTGTTTGAGGCGCGACGAGGCCAATCGAATCTGTCATCTGTTGCGTTACAATCTTCGTTGAGTTAAGGGTTCATCCATGAACGTGCCATGAGACGGGGTGGCCGACGGTTTGCCAGAAACCGCCAGCGTGGCGTTATTATAGTAAGCTTTGCCCCAGTTGAGCAATGGACCCCACCACAATAATTTGGGTCAGCTTGATGGCGATGATGGCCACAATCGGCGATAAGTCCAGGCCGCCGATCGGCGGAATCACTTTCTGGAAAGGGCGCAGAATCGGTTCGGCCAGTTGATAGAAAATCGCCGTATTCGGGTTGTAACCTTGCGATACCCAGCTTAACACCACTTGAATGATGATCAGCCAGAACATCATGTCGAGCATTTGATTGAGAATTTCCGTCACCGAGGAAATCGCAATCAGTCCGACGGAGAAGCTGCGGTCGGTTAAGAAGCCCAGTAGTACGACGAACAAAGCTTGAACAATCATGGCTGTGAGCAACGCACTCCAGTCCCAGCGGCCCGGTTTCGGTAACACCAGATTCAAGGGCGCGCACAGCGGGTTGGTGACTTTGGCGACAAAGTTGACGATCGGGTGGCGCCAGTCCACATGCGTGGCACGCATGAAAAAGCGCAGAATCAAGACGAAAATCACCAGGCCTGCTAAAAATTGAATGAGAAATAAACCGCCTTCACCGACTGGGGACATGCTTTGCTCCTGTGTACTCGATTAGGAATTGTTGTGGGTCGTGCCCAATTCATCGGCCAGACTGATGGCGCGATCTTTCGCGGCGGTCATGGCCTCCTCAATGATAGCACGTAAGTCGTGCTGTTCGAATGTCTGAATGGCTTTTTCCGTGGTACCGTTCGGCGACGTCACTTTCTGGCGCAAGGTGGCGCAATCATCTGGACTTTCCAGGGCCATTTTCGCCGCGCCGAATGCGGTCTGAATCGTTAGCAGACGGGCGGTGGACTCATCCAGTCCGAGTTTCTGGCCGGCGGCTTGCATGGCTTCCATAAACAGAAAATAGTAAGCCGGGCCGCTGCCGGAGATGGCGGTGACAATGTCCAGGTCGCTTTCCTGTGGTACCCAAACCGTCAGGCCAGCAGCGCGCAGAATGTTTTCGGCCTGGTCTTTCTGAGCGTCGGAGACCGACGCCGTGGCGAACAGGCCGGTGGCGCCGCTGCGAATCAAGGCCGGGGTGTTGGGCATGGTGCGGACGATGGCCGCTTCGCCGCCTAGCCAGAAAGCGATGTCACTGGTTCGGACACCCGCCGCGATGGAAATCACCAGTGCGCCTTTCGCTTTCACCGTGTCGGCCAGTTCCTTGCAGACCGGTTCCAACTGTTGCGGTTTGACCGCCAGCAGGATGATGTCGGCCTGAGCGGCCGTTTCGGTATTGCTTTCCAGACAGGGGATACCGAGTGACTGGGTGACTTCCTGGCGTCGATCCGCGCTGGGGTCGGTCGCCAGAATTTTATCCTTCGGGTAGCCGCTGGCCAGCAAGCCGCCCATGAGGCTGAGGGACATATTGCCCGCACCGATAAAGCAGATTGTCGAATCCATAGAAATCACCTCGTGTCTGTCGTTGGCTGGTTGGGCGTTTCACGGTCTGTACCGTTTTCCGAGCCTGTCCAAATGGGAATGGGTGTCTATTATAGCGGCAACGGACTGAAAAAACAGTCCGTCGGATGGGGGAATCAGATAGGTTTTTTGAAGAGTTTATGATTGCCGCGTTGATCGATGGCGCCGGCCAGGCGGTCGATGCCGTGAATGTAGGCGGCGGTTCTTAAGCTGGTTTGATAGCGAATCGCTAAATCGTAAATCACGTTGGCTTCGCGTCGCATGATTTTATCGAGGCGCCGTTCCACTTCGTCGGCGTCCCAATAAAAACCGGAACGATTCTGGACCCATTCGAAGTAACTGACCGTCACCCCACCGGAGTTGGCGAGTACGTCGGGAATGACTTGGGTGCCTTTCGCTTGCAGGATTTCATCCGCTTGAGGGGAAATGGGGCCGTTGGCGATTTCCAATAGGGTTTTCGCACGAATTTTATCGGCGTTTTCCTGAGTGATTTGGTTCTCCATAGCGGCCAGCACCAAAACATCGACGTCCATTTCCAACAGTTCTTCATTGGTGAGGGTTTCGTGTTCGATCACATTGCAGACCGAGCCGTCGCAATAGACGGAATTCAATTCACTGGTTTCGTCTTTGAATTGTTTGATGTCGTCGATGTTCAGTCCGCTGGCGGTGCAAACCGCCCCTTTTGAATCGGACACGGCAATGACGCGATAGCCGGCCTGTTGCGCCAGACGGGCAAAATGGTAACCGGCGTTACCGAAGCCTTGCACGGCGATGGTGGTGTTTTGAATGTCCCAGCCTTGGCGGCGGGCGTATTCGCTCAGACAGAACAAGGCACCTTGTCCGGTGGCTTGGGTGCGGCCTTCCGAACCATTCAAGTGCAGCGGTTTTCCGGTGATGATGCCGGGAATCTGGCGGCGGGCGATGACGGAATATTCGTCGGCCATCCACCCCATGATGGTGGCGTTGGTGTACATGTCCGGTGCGGGAATGTCCCGCGTTTCCCCCAGCACATCGGCAAAGGCGCGAATGTAGCCTCGTGACAAACGTTCGATTTCCAATTGCGACAGTTCTTTCGGGTTGACGGTGATGCCGCCTTTGGCGCCGCCGAAGGGTAACCCGGCCACGGCGCATTTGACTGTCATCCAGAAACTCAGGGAGGTGACCTCGTCCAGATTGACGCGCGGGTGATAACGAATGCCGCCCTTTGTCGGGCCGCGAGTGTCGTCGTATTGCACGCGGTAACCGGTGAATATTTGCAAACTGCCGTCATCCATTCGTACCGGGATACTGGCTTTGATGGAACGTTTCGGAACCGATAACCGGTTGATGACCTCTTCGTCCACTTCAATGTGTTTGAAGACTTCTCCTAATCGCTGCTTTGCAATTTCGAACATGCACACTCTCCGTAATCGGGTAAAACGGTTTAAACTAAGACGGTCTAAGCATAAGGGAAAATACGGCGTTTGCAAACAAAAACGCCCCTTAAATCCATCTTTCAGGGGCGTTTTTCACTTTGAGGAACAAATGTGGTTTTTAAAAATCGTTCCAGTCGTCCTCCGGTTCCGAGGGGGACTGGGGCGTGGCGGCGGCGAGATCCAGGTCTGGGTGTTCTTGTTTAATCGGCGCCGAGGCCTGGTGGATTCGCGTAACCTTGTTCGGCTGTGTTTGACTGGATTCAGGCGCTTGAATTTCGGGTTTAATGGCCGTTTGCGGTCGGCTTTCACCCATTGATATTTCATCTTCCAGTGCATGAATGTGCTCAATCACTTCGAGACTGAGGCCTTCCAGTTTTTGCATTTCGTCATTGGCTTGTTCCATATCGCCGATGTCTTTCAAATCGAAAATGCGGCCGATGAAGGCATGCAGGTTGGCGTGGGATTTTTCCAGTACCTGAAAAGACGGCAAGCTTTGATACGTCTGACCTTCTTGATAGAGCCAGGTGCCGAGGGGGCAGAGCGTCGGGTCATCGGCCGATTGTCGGTTGAAGTCGATCTCGAAGTCGTTCAGGTAAGCACGTACTTTGACTCGCCACTGGCGGTGCGCCCGGCGAGCCGCGGCAAAGTCGAAGTTACCGACTTTCAGGGCATTGTGTTCGTGTGTGGGCGGTTTCAAGGTAAATTGGGCGACATTGGATTCCATGGACTCGGCCATGCCGCTGAGGTCTTCGGCCATGGCGGTGGTTTCCTCGACCAGTGCCGCATTTTCCTGAACGGCACTGTCGATGTCGGCGATGGCCTGGTTGGCTTGTTTGACGCCTTCCGATTGCTCGTGGCTGGACACGGCAATGTCGTCAATCATTTCGTTAACGTTTTCGATGGCGGCGACAATGTTATGCAGTTCTTCGCCGGAGGCACGAACCTGGTCGGTGCCTTCCGATACTTTGGAAACCGTGTCTTCAATCAACTGGCGAATATCGCGTGCCGCTTCCGAACTTTTACCCGCCAAACTGCGCACTTCGCCGGCGACGACGGCAAAGCCTTTGCCGTGCTCGCCGGCACGGGCGGCTTCCACGGCGGCGTTCAGCGCCAATAGGTTGGTTTGGAAAGCGATGCTGTCGATCAAACCGATGATTTCGTTTATTTTCTGGCTGGATTCGTGAATTTGCTTCATCGAGTCTTCCGCTTTGCTCATGACGGTTTCACTTTGCGCCGCTTGGCGTGCGGTGGTCTGGGTGACCTGACTCGATTTGCCGGCATTATCGGCGTTTTGTTGTACGGCTGAGGTCATCTGTTCCATGCTGGCGGCGGTTTGCTGCAAAGAGGCGGCCTGGGACTGAGTACGCTCGTTCAAACTCAAACTGGATTGGCTGATTTCATTGGCGCAGGTGTTGACATTATGGATGGCGATGCGGGTCTGGTTCATCATATTGGAGAGATTTTCCACGGCAACATTCAGACTGTCTTGTAATAGGGCGAATCGGCCTTTGAATTCACCTTGCATGTGCTGGGTCAAATTGCCTTCCGAGAGCGCGACCCCTAGGTCCACAGCTTGGCTGATCGGGTGTTCGATGGTTTCCATCATTTCATTGATGGCGCCGCTCAGTTCGCGGGCCAACCCCGACACACGGCTCAGGTCGATGCGTTGATCCAAGAGTCCGTTTTTGGCCGCGTTGACCGTTTTCTGTACCTGGTTAATCAACTGGATTTCCTGGGTTTTATCTCGCCATTCCGCCAAGGTGGCGGTGCGACTGCCGGCACGATTGAAAATGGGGATGGTGTTCACTTCCAAATGGGTGTCGCCGATTTGGATGTTGGCGACATAAGGTTCTTTCAATTCGTTGAGCAATTGACGTTGATGCTGGGCGTTGCGGTGAAAAATATCGATGTTCTGGCCAATGAGGTCGCTGGCCTCGAATTGTGGGAGATACTCTTTGAGCTTGGCTTCTTCCGTCTGCATGAAACGCTGCATTTCATCGTTCATGTAAACGATGTTGAGGTTGGCGTCGGTAATCATTAAGTTGCTGGAAATCTGGTTGATGGCGGTTTGCAGTTTGGCCGCTTCATCGACTTTGGCCTGATTGTCTTCAATCGCATAGCGAATCGAAATGGCGGCTGAAATTACCGGGTTGATGAGTTGCCCGACGAAGTGTTTAGGACGATGGCAGCTCATATTGATGGGTTCGTTGGCGGAGACATTTTGCAGGGCTTTTTGAATGCTTTGTTGAAAACGGGACAGCCGTAAACCGTAAAGAAAGGCGGGAATCAACATCATGGCGCTGATGGCTGCCAATAATCCGACGGACAAAAAGTGTTGCGTCAGCCAGATAAACGGGATGACGGCAAAAATTGTCATCAAGAGCGTCAGTTGCCATTGCGGCGCCATTTGAGCCATCCAATTCAGCTGCGGCCAGTTGATGCCTTGATAGACTTTACCGTACTGGATATGACGTTTTCCGGCATTGATTTGGCGGTAGGCTTCGGCTGTGGCGGCTTTCTCGGATTCCGAGACGTGGGTCCGAAACGATAGATACCCGACGTGCCGGTTGTTTTCATAAATGGGCGACACATTGGCTTTGACCCAGTAGTAACCGCCGTCTTTGCGGCGGTTTTTCACCACTTGAGACCAGGTGGCCCCCATTTTCAAGGTGTGCCACATGTCTTTGAACACCCGCTTGGGTACGTCCGGGTGGCGTACGATGCTGTGAGGTTGGCCGATCAATTCCTCCCGGCTGAAACCGCTGGCCAGCTCAAAGGCATCATTCACTTCGGTAATGGTGCCGTGCAGGTCGGTCTTGGAGACGAGAGCGATATTGTCGGGAACGAGGTATTCGTTTTCAGGGGCGTGTGTTTCAGGGTGTGCTGGGTTCATGTTGCCGTCCATCCTGTCGCAGGTTGTTATGCGTTGATTATTATGGAATTTTTTATATAAGCATATTAGCGTAGGTTGATAAATTCATCAATGAAGTTAAGGTTTTTATTTCTTATTGATTAATAAAGAAAATTAATATTTGATTCGAAAAAGTGCGGATGTTCGAATTTGAACGTCGCCTTAAAACCTTATAGAATGGGCGTTGGAAAGGGACTTAAATCTAATTGATTGATTTTAATGAAAAATCGTTAAAGTCTTTTTCGTTTTGGCCGTTAAAACCGATACACACCGAAAATATAATCAAATGGTGTCGAATAATAACAATAGCCCAGTGTGGTTTCCGAGCCTTGTCATGAACGAGTGTTATCGTGAAACATTGTCAGAAAAGGAAGATTAGTATGTCACTCATTAAGCCACAAAACGATTACATCAGTTCGTTGCTGAATGGTGCGTCGAACAACAAGTCCGCCAATGGTTTGGAAGGATTGTTCAAAGCCAGTCAGCAAGCCGATGAAAAGGCGCTGGAAAACAGTCAGGCACTGCCGAACCTGTCGGATTTCTTTTCCGCTTCCTCTCAAGGTTTGCAGGCGGTTTCCGGCAGTACCCAATACCAGCAATCTTACGCCTACAGTCAAACCATGACGATGCAGATTCAAACGCAGGAAGGCGATACGGTTCAGGTCGACTTCCGTCAGTTGTATGCTCAATACCAATCCTACAAAAGTGAATACGGTCAGGAAGAAGGACCGTCCGGCGCACGTTATTTTGAAAGCACCGAAGAAATGGAAGCCACCGCGTTTGAAGAACGTTTTGGTTTTTCGGTACAAGGTGATTTGAACGAAGACGAACTGAATGCCATTTTCGATGTGTTCGAGAAAGTGGATGCCTTGTCGAATGAATTCTTCAACGGCGATATCGAAAAGGCCTTTGCCAAAGCGCAAGAGCTTGAAATCGATTTCGGGCAGATTCAATCCTTCAGTCTGGATATGCAGAAAACCGAAATGTATGCGGCTAATTATCAGCAGGCTCAGGCGTATCAGGGTGTGCAGGATACCGAAACCGGTGACGCCGTTTCGGGTGGTCAAATCGCTCAGTTACCGCCTTATCTACAGAATATGCAGGATGCTGTCGAGAAGCTGGACGAGTTCTTTGCCAACGCACGTGAAAAATTCGATGAATGGCTGGCCGACAGTTTGGCGCAGCGTGCCGGAGAAGAAGGTCAGGCTGCAACCTGGTATGACCGTGTGAAAGAATTCCACGACCAGTTGGCGAACGCGGCCGGGTTGGATACGGTCACCTTGAAGCCGAGTGGTATTGAAGTGCCGGCCGGCCCGACGTTTGATTCAATGGATGACGCTTCCGGCAACGAAAGCGCCGAGAGTGAAGCGGCTGAAACCACTCAAGATACCGAGTAATCGGCCGATAACATTATTAATCGGGATACGTGCCGCATTTAGAAAAGGCACGATGTCGATGGCCGGTATGGCGGTTTTCGTGCCGGTTCAAAAAGGAGAGCGCCGAACAGAAATGTTCGGCTTTTTCGTTTTTGGATTTTGGTTTCGGATTTTTGGTGGACTAGGCGTAGTTGCGTGCGCCGAAAATATCGGTTCCAATCCGTACCAGGGTGCTGCCTTCCATAATCGCCGCTTCCAGATCGGCGGACATGCCCATCGACAAAGTGTCCAATGGCGCCTGCGGAAAGCGCTGTTGCATTTCCGTCAGCAACTCGCGCAGTTGGCGAAAGGGCCGGCGCTGCGCTTCCATTGACTCGGTACGGGCCGGAATCGCCATCAAACCACGCAACGAGAGGTTTGGCAGCGCCATCACTTCTTCGGTCACGTCGAGGATTTCCTCCGGCCGGAATCCGGACTTGGAGGCTTCCTCGCTGACGTTCACTTCAAGTAATATCTGCAAATCGCCCAGGCCTGGTGGTCTTTGCGCCGACAGACGTTTGGCGATTTTCAAACGATCCACGCTGTGTACCCATTGGAAATGCTCGGCAATAGGCTTGGTTTTATTGGACTGGATGGGGCCGATAAAATGCCATTCCAAATCCGGTCGTTGAGCGATTTTTTCCAAGGCTTCCTGCACATAGTTTTCACCGAAGGCTTTTTGTCCGGCCTCGGCCAGGGCTTCGATGTCGGCCAGCGGTTTGGTTTTGCTGACGGCCAGCAGAGTGACCGGGTCATGGCGACCGCTGTCTTTACGGGCGGTTTCGATTCGGTTTAAAACCTGTTGATAGCGGCTGAGCAATGTGTTGTTCATCTCGTTTCCTGCGGATTGGAAGGCGTGAATCATGAATAATCTTAACGTTCATTTTAACATTTCCAAGGTCGGCTGTCGGCTTCTTGCCGGGATAAGCGCGCCTTATTCCGGACAATTGAATGGTTTTTATGGTACTGAGCGGTCGGCGGGCGTAAAATGAAAAAAATACACCTAAAAAAATTGGTTGCATCGGTTGCGGTCATTCATCGAAAACGTTTTGAGTCAGAGGAAGCTTCATGAAGAAAATCAAATCCAGCGACGTAAATTATCCCTATAAAGAAAAATTGAGCCGTTCGGAATACGAAGAAACCAAAGAACAGTTGCAAATCGAGTTGTTGAAATTGCAGAAGTGGATCAAGCACAATGGCGAGCGCTTGATCATTTTGTTCGAAGGTCGTGACGCGGCCGGGAAGGGTGGCACCATCAAACGGATTATGGAGCACCTTAATCCTCGTGGCGCACGTGTGGTGGCGTTGGACAAGCCCAGCGAAACCGAAAAGGGACAATGGTACTTTCAACGCTACATTCAGCACCTGCCGACCTCTGGCGAAATGGTTTTGTTCGACCGTTCCTGGTATAACCGTGCGGGCGTGGAGCGGGTCATGGGATTTTGTACCCCGCCGCAATACAATCAGTTCATGCACCAGGCACCGGAGTTCGAACGGATGATCACCGCCAGCGGGATTCATTTGATGAAGTTTTGGTTTTCGGTGGGGCGTGACGAGCAACTACGCCGGTTTAACGCACGCAAAAACGATCCGTTGAAACAATGGAAGTTGAGTCCAATGGACTTGGCGTCCCTGGATCGATGGGAGGACTACACGCGTGCCAAGGAAGACATGTTTTTTTACACGAATACCAATGAAGCGCCTTGGACGGTCATCAAGTCGAACGATAAGAAACGCGCGCGCTTGGAAGCCATGCGTTATGTGTTGAACTATTTCCCTTACGACGATAAGAACGAAGACATTTTGCAACCTGATCCGTTGATTCTCAGCAGCGGCGAAGACGTATTTAAAGAAGACTGAAGCCAAGGCTTCATTTGAACGAAAGGAATTTCATCATGACGAAAATGCATTATCACGGCCATGCGAAAGAAGTGGTGGCCCGTTTTCAACGGATGTTGAACCAGGAACAAAAAGACGCCATCGGCGAAGAGCATTTCGAAGAGCTGGAGATGCTGATCAGCGCCGCTTTGGGGGTGGTGCATTCGGAACAGTCGCATCGCGCCGCCAAGTTGTTGGAAGAATACGCCCACGAGTTGCGACGTCAGTCCAGCGAAGTGGAATAAGCCGACAAATAAGCCATATCGATTTCCGCAATCCGTGACAGCCGGTCGAATTGTTTAGACGATGTTGGTCGGTCTCACGCGGTGGTGGGCAGGTGGTCGCAGTCCACTTGCTGCCAATGCGGCGGTGGTGTCCATTGTGACCAAAGGTCGCCGAGGCGGCCATCGAAACAGCCCGGTAACGCGGCTTCACTGCACAGTCGGTTGGGGATTTTCCAATCCTCCAACAGGGTCGCGGCACCAATGGCCTGAGCCGGAAAATCCGGGAACAGGAAACGGGCCGGTTTCACCACAAAGGGAAAGGCCGATTCGCTGGCCAATACCGCGCGGACATCAAACGTTTCCCGGAGCCGGTCGGCCAGATAAAATACCGTGGCTAAGGCTTGATGGCTTCCGGTAATTAACACCGGTTGCGATGGGGATAAGCTTACGGTGAGGTCGTTTAAAAACACCCAGGCCTGGGCGTTTTTCGGTTGTAATTCGGTGGGTTCGGGAAAAGGCTGTTCGGTCATGAACAGCAGTTTATTCCCCTGTTGCCTGAATAAAATCGCCTGTCGTTCGCCGTCGGTGACGGCGAAGTTGACCGGACGTTCGGTCTCGTCGTCTTGTTCAACCTCAATCAGATAAAAGCCGTTCGGCTGTTCCTGTTGCCCAATCCAACGCACGTTATCGTCTCAGACCTGGTTGTTGCGGTAGACCGGACGGCCTTGGAAGTAAGTGGCTTCGATTTCACCATTGAACTCCCAACCGCTGAAGGGTGAATTGTCGCCCTGGCTAATCATTTCCGAGCGCTCCAGCGTCCAGATGGCCTCCGGGTTATACAGGCTGAAGTCGGCGTAATGCCCCTCGATTAAACTGCCGTTTTGAATGCCGAGAATGTCGGCCGGACGCTGTGTCAAAGCCGCCAGTGCGGTGTGAATGTCCAAAACGCCTTCCTGTACCAGTTTCATGGTCAACGGCAACAGGGTTTCCAATCCGCTGATGCCCGGTTCGCTTTCGCCGAACGGTAATAGTTTGACGTCGCGGTCAAGCGGCGTATGGTCGCTGACGATGGCGTCGATGATGCCGGTTTTGACGCCGAGACGCAACGCTTCCTTGTCTTCATGGGTGCGTAGCGGAGGCGAAACATGGAACAGGGAATCAAAGTCCATCACATCGTATTCGGTCAGGTGCAGTTGGTGAATTGCCACGTCGCAGGTGACTTGCATGCCGCGCTTTTTCGCATCGGCAATCATTTCCACCGAACGAGCGGTGGAAATTTGCGATATGTGGATGCGTGCGCCGGTTTCCTCGGCGAGAATCAGATTACGCGCCAGCGCGGTGGTTTCCGCCGAGGCTGGGATTTCAGGCAAACCGAGACGACTGCTGATGACGCCGCTGTGCACTACGCCCTTGTTTTTCAGTTGCGAGTTTTCACAGCGCATCATCAAGAGCACGTCATTACTGACGGCATAGGCCATGGCGTTTTTCAGCGTCAAGGCATTCTGAATCGGTTGGGCGGCTTGGCTTAAGGCGATGCAGCCGGCGTTTTTCAATGCCGCCATATTGCTGAGCATTTTGCCTTCCAATCCTTGCGTGATGGCACCCAGCGGCAGAACGAAAGCTGTGGCGGCCTGGCGCGCACGGCGCTGGATCAGTTCGGTCACCGCCTGGGTGTCGTTGACCGGGTTGGTGTCCGGCGGGCAGCAGATGGTGGTGATGCCGCCGGCGACGGCGGCTTTGGTTTCGGAGGCGATGCTGCCTTCGTAACGACTGCCGGGTTCGGCCAGACGAGCATGCAAATCCACCAGGCCTGGGAAAATCCACTTGCCGGTGCCGTCAATCGTTTGGTCCGGCGAGAAGCCTTCCGGTGCCGTGTCGCTGATGGCTTGGATGCGGCCGCGTGCAATATACAGATTGGTGACCTGGTCAAGTGACTGACTGGGGTCGATGATTCGTGCATTTTCGATTAACAGTCTCAAGCTTCTGTCTCCTCTGTCGCTTTCGCTTCACTCAGCTTGCTTTCGTTCAATTGTCTCGCGTTTTCGATGATGACACTCATCACCGCCATGCGCACGGCGATGCCGTAGGTGACCTGTTCGAGTATCACCGATTGGTGTCCGTCCACGACTTCGGAGTCGATTTCCACCCCGCGGTTGACCGGGCCGGGATGCATCACGATGGCGTCGGGCTTGGCGTAGCCCAGACGTTCCTTGGTCAGGCCGTACAGGTTGAAAAATTCCTTGCCGCTGGGTAGCAGGGCGCTTTTCATGCGTTCGCTCTGCAGGCGGACGTTGATGATGACATCCACGCCGTCCAGGCCTTCTTCAATGTGTTCATAGACGTGGACGCCGAGCGCTTCCGGATGTGATGGCATCAGGGTTTTCGGGCCGATGACGCGGATTTCGCGCGCTTCGAGAATGCTCAAGGCTTGAATTTGTGAGCGCACCACGCGGGAATGTTGCACGTCCCCGATGATGGCGACCTTCAGGTCGTAGATATCGCCTTTGTGTTTGCGGATGGTGAACATGTCGAGCATCGCCTGAGTTGGGTGGGCGTGCTGGCCGTCACCGGCATTGACCACGTGGACGTGAGGGGCGACGTGTTTTGCGATGAAATGGGCGGCGCCGCTTTCGCTGTGACGCACCACGAAGACATCGGCCAGCATGGCTTCCAGATTCCAAAGGGTGTCCAGCAGGGTTTCCCCTTTTTTGGTGGACGAGGTTTCGATATTGAGGTTCACCACATCGGCGGACAAACGTTTTTCGGCGATTTCGAAAGTGGTCAGCGTGCGCGTGCTGGGCTCGAAAAACAGGTTCATGATGGTCTTACCGTGCAGGTTCGGCACTTTTTTGATTTGGCCGGTGGCCGGGTCGATGAAACTTTCCGCAACGTCCAGGATTTCCGTCAAATGATGTTGCTTGAGGCCTTCCAGTGTCAGGAAATGGCGCAGCTTTCCTTGTTCATTGAGTTGGATGTTGGGGGTTGTGAGTCTCATGATGTTTCCTTCTGTGTCGTGAGCGCGTCTAACCAGTTTTCAAGAATAATTTGGGCCGCATGGTCGTCAATCGGTTGGGTCGTGTTTTTGGCGCCGGCGTTGCGTTGTTCCGCTTCGATCGAGCTGAGTTGTTCTTCGATATAAAACACCGGCGTATGGTAGCGGCCGCTGAGGCGCTGGCCGAATTTTCGGGCCGGTTGCGTCAAGGCCTGTTCTTCGCCGTTCAATCGCATGGGTAATCCCACCACCACCGCCTGGGGCTGCCAGGTTTCGAACAGGCGAGTGATGTGTTCCCAGTCCGGTTTGCCGTCCCGGCTCTGAACGATGGCTTCCGGCGTGGCGGTGCGGGTAATGGTTTGGCCAACGGCCACACCGATGCGCCGCAAACCGAAGTCGAACCCCAGAATAACGCCGTCGAGCGTTTGGGGATCGATGGCCTTAGTCATGGCCGGCGTCCATGCTGAGAGATTCCGGTGAAATCCCCAGTGTGTTGAGTGCGACTTGCCATTTTTTCTTGGTCGGCACATCAAACAGCAGGGCTTCGTTATAGGGAATCGTCAGCCAGTTGTTGGCTTGGATTTCTTCATTGAGTTGTCCCGCTTCCCATCCGGCGAAGCCAAGACAGACCACCAGTTTCTCGGGCGCATCACCGCTGGCGAGTGACTTGAGAAAGTCTTCCGAGACGGTCATCGCCAATCGGTCGCGTAATGGCAGGCTTTTTTGCCAGTGCCCTTGCGGTTCGTGCAGGATAAAGCCGTGCTCCATGTCGATGGGGCCGCCCATCATGATGTTCTGTTCCAAAAGCGGCGACGGATGCTCAATGGTGAGCTCAAAATGTTCCAGCAATTGTTCGACGGTCAAACCGTGTTCCAGGTTGACGACCAGTCCCATCGAACCATGTTCGTTGTCCTCAACGATGTACACCAGCGTTTTGTCGAACCAGCTGTCGGCCAGGTTCGGCATGGCGATGAGAAAATGATGTTCGAGAGAGTTCAGCTGTTCCATAGCCGTAAATTATATCAGCTTGCCAAATCGCGTTGATTTTTTAGTGGCCGGTTTTGACGGTTTTTTTACGAGTTTTTCGCATCCAGTAAGTGCAAACGTTTTTTCATGGTCGGTGTGGCGTAGGTTTGACGGTTTTCGTCCACCATAAAGGCTTCGTTGATGCCCATCTGACGGGCGATTTTTTCCCAGCCGGACGGCCCGGCAATCATCAGGGCCGTGGCGGCGGCGTCGGCGGTGGTCGCATCCGGGTGCACCACCGTGACGGAAATGAAGTGATCCGCCGGGTAACCGGTATTCGGGTTGATGATGTGGCTGTAACGCTTGCCTTTCCAGGTGAAATAACGCTGATAGGTGCCGGACGTGACGATGCTTTCGTCGCCGTTGATTTGCAAGCTCGCCAAGGCGGTGTTCGGGTGGTCCGGGTCTTGGATGCCGATGCGCCAGGCCTGGTGGTTTTCCGGGTTTTTCGAACCGATGATGCGCATGTCACCGCCGATGTTGACGATGGCGTTTTCAATGCCGGCGTGCAATAAACTTTCAATCGCCAAGTCGAGCGCCAATCCTTTGGCATTGCCGCCGAAGTCGAGACGCACATTCGAGTTTCGACTGTAAAGGGTGTTGCCTTTGAAATAAATGTCGCGAATGGACGGGCGCGATTTTAGCCAGGCCTGGAGGGTTTCTTCATTGGGCGGCGGCCCGTGCCAGTCTTCGGAGTGAAAGCCCCAGAGCTCAATCAATTGTCCGATGCCGGGATCGAACAGATAATCCGATTCGGCGGCGAGGGTTTGCGATTTGAGAATAAAGCGTTTGACGCTGTCGGCAATGGTAATCGGTTGCCGGGCGGCGATGGCGTCGTTGATGTTGCCGAGAATGCCGCCTTTTTCCCAGGCGTGCCAATCCTGATTGAATTGCTGGAAGGTGGCTTCGATGCCCTGAATGGCGTGTTCGGCTTTGGCTTGCGGCGCGTCGACGATTTCGACCCGCACTTCGGTGCCGAACACGTAAAACACTTCCTGAACGGTTTGGGGGGGCGGAGAACAGGTGGTCAGTCCCCAAAAGGCGAGGACAGCGATGGTGAAGTGTTTGAATGGAAAACCGTTGAATTTCATATGGAATTTACTTGAAATGTATTGGATAAAACAAAATTTGGGTTTTTATAAAATATGTTTATAATGAGAAAAGGTTCATCCGCGTAAACAAATATTCGTGATTGTTAAAACGTATTAACCCTCGAATTTCCGATGAAAATGTCCGCGATGACCAGAGTATTCAGTGTGGTTATTCTAACCCTTAAAGGGTGAAAGAACGGTTAAAAATGAAAAAAGTAGAGCTGACAGGAAACGAACGAGAGGTGAAGCCGGGGTCGACGATTATTTCGACGACGGATTTGAACGGAACCATTGTTGAGTGTAATGACGACTTTGTCGACATCTCCGGTTATACCCGCCAGGAGTTGATAGGGCAGCCGCACAATATTTTGCGGCACCCGGATGTTCCGGCGGCGGTGTTCAAAGATTTATGGCAAACGCTCAAGCAAGGCAAACCCTGGACGCAGTATGTCAAAAACCGTTGTAAGAATGGCGATTTCTATTGGGTGAAAGCCAACATCACGCCGGTATTGCGAGCCAACGAGCTGGTTGGGTATCAATCGGTTCGGACACGCATTTC
Organism: Thiomicrospira sp. S5; assembly: GCF_003991075.1. NCBI lineage: Bacteria > Pseudomonadati > Pseudomonadota > Gammaproteobacteria > Thiotrichales > Piscirickettsiaceae > Thiomicrospira > Thiomicrospira sp. S5. The sequence continues at coordinate 684,174 of NZ_CP014470.1, forward strand.
CGATGCGGAAAAGGCCTCGGCCGAGGCGCTTTACAAACAGATTCAAAATGGCAAGGCGTCGATTCGTCAGGGCTATTTGATGAGCCCGTCCCGACGTTTCAATCTCTTCCATCACATTCATCCGGTCAACGTCATGGTGTCGTTGATTGTGTTCTTAATCGCCTTGCAAGCCGTGACGTCGGCCGGGTTGTTGACGATTCCGGCGGCGGTCGGTTTGCCCGTCGCGGCGATTCTGTTGGTGGGCACCTTTATGGGGCGGCGTTATGTTTTCTCCCGCTTGAAGAAAGCGCGCCAAATCATGACGCAAGTGCGCAGCGGCAATTTCCATTCCGATTTGGAGACCTACGGTTTTCATTCCCTGAGCGGGGTGTTGGCCTCGGTGAAAATGATGCAGACGCAAGTCGGTGCGGAAACCGCACAACGCACCCGCCAGCTGCATGAAAACACCCGATTGAAGGTTGCGCTCGACAGCGCCACCACTAATATGATGGTGGCCGACCAGAATAACGACGTCATCTATTTGAACCACGCCCTCCACGATTTATTGAAACGTCACGCCTCGGCGATTGCCGAAGAAGTGCCCGGGTTCGATGCCGATAATTTGGTGGGTAAATCGATTGATGTGTTCCATCGCCATCCCCAGCATCAAAAACAGTTGTTGGCGAATTTGACCGATAAGCATGTGGCGGAAATTTCGGTCGGAAATTTGATTTTGAAATTGACCATGCAGCCGGTCATCAATGATGAACAAAAACGCATCGGCACCATTGTCGAGTGGATGGATTTAACACAGCAACGTAGCATTGAAGAGACTTTGAACAATGCTTTGTCATTGGCGTCGAAAGGGCATACCGATATTAAGTTGAACACTCAGGGGCTGGAAGGGTTTTTCCACACCACGGCGACGGACATCAATGCCTTGTTGGCGACCATGAACGGGGCTTTGGAAGACATGGTCGGGGTGATGGTCAATCTGGCGTCCGGCAATATGACCACGCGGGTGGAAAAAGATTTGCAAGGTTCTTTGGCGGCGATGAAAGGCGCGATGAATGTGTCGCTGGATAATTTGAGCGTCATCATGCTGCAAATCAAAGAAGTGGCGGCGTCGGCCAGTAATGCGTCCAGCGATTCGGCCAAGGCCGCCAACGATTTGTCGGTGCGTACTCAGCAAGCGGCCGCCACGCTGGAAGAGTTGAACGCCACCATGCAGAACATCAACCAGTTGCAGATTGAAAACACCCAATCCTTAACCGAAGTATCCGGCTTGACGCGGGAAACCATGCAGGAAAACGATAAGGCCGGCGAAGTGATGTTGGCGTCGGTGGAAGCGATGGAAAGCATTCGTGAAACCTCCGCCAAAATCGGCGACATCATCGGCATGATCGACAGCATCGCTTTCCAAACCAATTTGCTGGCGTTGAACGCTGCGGTGGAAGCGGCGCGTGCCGGAGAGCATGGGCGCGGTTTTGCGGTGGTGGCGAATGAGGTGCGCACGCTGGCGGCCAAATCCGCCGATGCCGCGCAGGAAATCAAAAAACTGATTGAGGATTCCGGGCAACGCATCAATGAGGGTGCCGACCGGGTTCAGCAATCGCATGAAGTGTTCAAACAAGTCAATGAGAGTGTCGCCAAAATCGGAAGCACTCTGGAGACGGTGACGGCTTCCATCAGCGACCAGCAACAAAGTGTGTCGGAAGTGACCCGCGCCCTCGGGTCCTTGGATGAAAACATTCAAAACAACGCCGCGCTGGTGGAAGAAACCTCGGCGTCGGCGGAATCCTTACATGACCAAGCCAGTCTACTGACCAATGAAGTACAGAAGTTCCAAATCAGTGAAAGCCTGATGCAGGGGAAAGCGCAAAGTTATCCGGCGGTACACGGTGTCCGGCTGTCCGAAGCCCGTCAGAAAATGCGCATCTGGCGTACGATGGTTCAGTCTTATCTGTGCGGTATGGAGGTGGACATCGATTTGCAGGCGGCGGTGGATCCGACGCGCTGCAGTGTCGGCCAGGCATTGGGGCAGTTATTGAGCGCCGACCCGTCTCTGGAAGCCTTGGATCAAATGAAGGAAGTCATGGAGTTGCACGTCCGGCAGCATAATCTGGTGAAATTGGTGCTGGAGTGTCGTGACGCCAAGTGTCTGCCGGAAGATTTCAACACCTTGTCCCTGCAGGACGGCATGTTGGATGAGTTCGTTATCGTCACCGAGAAGCTCGACAAGGCGCTCGGCGTTTTGGAACAGGTGGTGTTCGAGCATAGTCGCACCGAACCGCTTCCGGCGTTACGCGCCGGATAAACGGAAAAACGCCCAGGCCTGGGCGTTTTTCATCTTCGGATTCAACAAACGTAATCGGTGAGCAATCGGTTTTAAGCCGGTGGCATTAAGCTTTCGAGATGGTCGAACAGTGCACCGGCGATGTTCAACCCATATTGTTCGTCCAACTCCCGAATGCAGGTCGGGCTGGTGACGTTGATTTCGGTGATGTAATCGCCGATGACGTCCAATCCCACAAAGTGCAGCCCTTTACGACGCAAGGTCGGCGCAATCTGTTCACATAACCATTCATCCCGTTCCGTTAAAGCTACGCCCACGCCTTGGCCGCCGGCGGCAATGTTGCCGCGGGTTTCCCCTTCGGCGGGAATGCGCGCCAGCGCATACGGCATGGGTTCGCCATTCACCAATAGAATACGTTTGTCACCCTGTTTGATTTCCGGTAGATAAATTTGCGCCATAATGTGATGACGCCCGTGATCGGTCATGGTTTCGATAATGACGTTGATGTTCGGGTCTTGTGCGGTGACCCGGAAAATCGACGCGCCGCCCATTGCATCCAAAGGTTTCAAGATGACATCCTGGTGGTCTTGGATGAATTGCTTCAAGCGAGCGGCATCGGCAGCGACCAGTGTCGGCGGAATGCACTGCGGGAACCAGCTGGCGAACAGCTTTTCATTGGCGTCGCGCAGGGACTGCGGTTTGTTGACCACCAGTACGCCCTGTGCTTCAGCCAGCTCCAGCATATGGGTGGCGTATAGATAGTCGTTATTGAACGGCGGATCCTGACGAATCAAAATAATATCCAATTCGTTCAAATCGGTTTCATGGCTAGCACCGAAACCATAGAACTGTGAGGTGGTGTCGCTTTTGGCTCGGTCCCAGACTTTCAGTTCGGTGGTTTCGGCAAAGGGCCGACCGTTCTTTAAAAACAAGTCGGTCGGTTCCATATAGTGCAGTTGGTGGCCGCGGCGTTGGGCTTCCAGCAGCATGGCGAAGGAACTGTCTTTATAAGGTTTGATGTCCGCGATCGGGTCCATCACGATGCCGACGTTCAGTAAACTCATGAGGCGGCCTTTTTTTCGTCGGAAGCTTCGCGTTTGGCATCGGCGATTTCACGTGCCGCGGCCAGCAAGGCCAGACGGGCCACTACGCCGTAGGCATAAAAGCGGTTCGGGCTGGCATCCGGAGCCTGGGTTTGGTCCGGCATCACGCAGGAAGTCGCAAACGAAAGGGATTCGAAATGCATGCCCGGGGAATTCAAATTGTCGGTGGCGGTTTTACCGGTGTGCACTCGGTAAAAGCCTCCGACCACTTGGTTATGAATCATGTAGACCACCGGCTCCGCCACGGCGTCATTGATGGTTTCGTGGGTGTAAACACCTTCCTGCACCAGCATTTGTTTGGCAACCAATCCTTCCTTGGCGGAGGACATCTTGTTGCGTTGTTTGCGGTTGAGGTTCAGAACGTCTTCCGGGGTATCGACCGACATGATGGCCATGCCATAAGTGCCGCTGTCGGATTTGACGATGGCAAACGGCTTACAGGCGATGTCGTGCTGGTCATAATAACGTTGGGTTTCCTGCAAGACGGTATTGACCGCGCCGGCCAGACATTCCAACCCTTCACGCTCCTTAAAGTCCACCGGACCGCATTGCATCGACATGGGGTTAATCAACCAAGGGTCGATGTCGACCATTTTCGAAAATTCGTTGGAGACGTTTTTGTAGTGGTCGAAATGCTCGGTTTTAAAGCGATCGGCCCAGCCCAGGTCCAGCGGCGGCAGTAAGGTTTGATCGATGTTCTCCAGGATTTCCGGGCGGCCGCTGGACAAATCGTTGTTCAACAGGACGGCGCATGGAAAGAAGTCGTCGACCCCGACGCGGTCGTCCTGTTTTTCCAGAGGACGAAGCACCAGCGTTTTGCCGGACGGCAGCTCGATTTCGGTGCGCTCGGTGATTTCTGGGTTCAGGCTGCCGATGTGCACTTCGTAGCCGGCGGCAATCAGGATTTCCTGCAAGACGGCGAGGTTCTCCAGATAAAACTGGTTTCGGGTATGGTTCTCCGGAATCAGCAGAACGCCGTCGGCAATCGGACAGGCTTGGGTGACGGCGCTTTGCGCGGCTTGAATCGCCAAAGGGCGTAAGTCGGGGTGTAGGTTGTTGAAACCGGCCGGGAACAGATTGGTATCAACCGGTGCCAGTTTATAACCGGCGTTGCGCAAATCCACCGATGCATAGAAAGGCGCGGGCGTTTCTTTAAATTGTTTTCGGAACCAGCATTCGATGTCCGCCTGGTGATTAAGCAAATGTTCTTCCAGTTCCAGAAGGGGACCGGTGAGGGCCGTTTGCAGGTGGGGGACTTGATTGGTTGATAATGGCATAGTGTTCTCGAATGTTAAACAGTAAAGGTTATGAGAGCTTTGTACGAGATGATTACACGGATAAAAATGGTTAAAAACCGCCTGATTGTCGTTGTAAAACTTGCCAATAGCGAGCTATTAGCTGCGTTTTACGCCTTGATCAGTCAGTTTTTTCCTCATTTTTCTCTCGCATCTCACTCATGCAAAGTTCTCATTATACAAAATCGTTTCCGGTTTGCAGGTCGCTGTTTGCGTCATGAGGCGGTCATCGGGGTGTTGAAATCCCCCCATAGCGTTTGCAAGGCGGCGAGAATCACCGGGGCGGCGGTTTCGGTGCGCAAAATGCGCGGCCCAAGTTGGATGGCCGTCAAGCCCGCGGCCACGGCTTGGTCGACTTCATCATCCGTCAAGCCGCCTTCCGGCCCGATGAGCAAGTGAATGGGACTTTCCGCCAAACTTGGGTTTAATGTGGTCAGGGAGTGCTCCGCCGTAGGGCTGAGCACCAGTCCGCTCGGAGCGTTCGCGGCTTTCAGCCAGGCCTGGTAGGTTTCGGGTTGGGCAATTTCCGGCACCACATTGCGGTTGGATTGCTCACAGGCGTTGATGGCGATGTCTTGCCATTGACGACGTTTCTTGTCCTGTTTGTCGCCGCTCAGCTTCACATCACAGCGTTCGGTGAACAGCGGTTGAATGCGGGTCACGCCGAGTTCCACCGCTTTCTGGATGCTGTAATCCATACGGTCGCCTTTGGAGATGCCTTGCAATAAAACCGTTTCCAACGGCGATTCGGTCACCGGTGACGCCGTACTTTCGATGACTACGTCGGCGGTGCGGCGGCTGGTGTGCAATAGTGTGGCTTGGGCACAGGTGCCGCGCCCGTCAAAGACTTCGACCGGTCGGTCATGTTTCAAGCGCAACACCGTCAGAGCGTAATGCGCCTGATCCTTGTCCAAAGACAGGGTTTGCCCGGCGGTCAGGTCGGCGGGCAGATAGAAACGCGGAATTCTCATGATGCGCCCGAAATCAGCGGTCTTTAAACGTCAGTTGGTTAACGATATTCAACACCGGTTTGGATTGGTTCATGCTGTAAAAGTGCAGACCGGGGGCACCGGCGTCCAGCAAACGTTGTGACAGTTCCGTGACCACGTCTTCACCGAATGCTAGCAAACTTTCCTGGTCGTCTTCAAAGCTTTCCAGACGACATTTCAACCAACGGGGCACTTCCGCGCCACAGCCTTCGGAGAAACGCACCAGGTTTTCATAGTTGGTGATCGGCATGATGCCCGGCACAATCGGAAGGTCGATGCCGGAGCGCTCGCAGTTGTCGATGAAATACAGGTAGCTGTCGACATTGTAAAAATATTGGGTGATGGCGGAGTCGGCACCTTGTTCCACCTTGTGTTTGAACCATTTGATGCCGATGTTGCAGTTACGCGCTTGCGGATGGGTTTCCGGGTAGGCGGCCACTTCCAGCTTGAAGGTATCGCCACGCTCGCGTCGGATGAAGGCGATGAGGTCGCTGGCGTATTTGAATTCGCCCGGATCCATCATGCCGGACGGCAGGTCGCCGCGCAGAGCGACGATGCGCTTGATGCCCATGGCTTCGTAAGTGTCGAGCAACTCCAGAACACTTTCCTCGGACGCGCCGATGCAGGTCAAGTGTGGCGCCGCTTCGTTATCGGTTTCGGTTTGGATGTAACGCACCGTATCGATGGTACGGCTTTGGGTGGTGCCGCCGGCACCGTAAGTCACGGACATGTATTCCGGCTGAATCGGTGAGAGTTCCTGAATAACGGTTTTCAGCTTTTCCATGCCTTTTTCGGTACGGGGCGGGAAGAATTCCAAGCTGATTTTTTGTTCATATTGTTGTTGTGACTGCATGTGTTTTCCTTGCGCTTTTCTGGATGATCGCCGTATTAAACGGCGGTCAGGCGATGAGGCGGCCGGGGTCAGCGAAACAGGTCGCTTAGAGTCCGGCGTCGGCTTTCAGGGCCTCGGCTTTGTCGGTCTTTTCCCAGGTGAAATCCGGCAATTCGCGGCCGAAATGGCCGTAGGACGCCGTCTGGCGATAAATCGGACGATACAGGTCGAGCATCGCGATCAGGCCTTTCGGACGCAAATCGAAATGTTCGCGCACCAGTTGTTCGATGCGGCTGACCGGAATGCGTTCGGTGCCGAAGGTGTCGATGCTGATGGAGGTCGGTTCCGCGACGCCGATGGCGTAGGAGACCTGAATCTCGCATTTGTCTGCCAAACCGGCCGCGACGATGTTTTTCGCCACATAACGACCGGCATAGGCCGCGGAGCGGTCCACTTTGGATGGGTCTTTGCCCGAGAAGGCTCCGCCGCCGTGACGGGCCATGCCGCCGTAGGTGTCGACAATGATTTTACGGCCGGTCAAACCGGCATCGCCCACCGGTCCACCGATGACGAAACGCCCGGTCGGGTTGATGTGGTATTGAGTATCGGCATGGAGCCATTCGGCCGGGAGCACCGGCTTGATGATTTCTTCCATGACCGCTTCGTGCAGGTGTTTGTTGTCGATGTCCGGCGAATGCTGGGTGGACAATACCACGGCATCAATGGCGACCGGTTGGCCGTTTTCATAGCGCAAGGTTACTTGGCTTTTGGCGTCCGGTCTCAGCCAGTTCAATTGGCCGGATTTGCGGCAGTCGGCTTGTTTTTCCATCAAGCGGTGAGCATAAAAAATCGGCGCCGGCATCAATACCTCAGTTTCGTTGGAGGCGTAACCGAACATTAAGCCCTGATCGCCCGCACCTTGTTCGTGGTCATTGGATTCGTCCACGCCCTGGGCGATTTCCGGGGACTGTTTACCGATGGAACTCAGTACCGCGCAGGTGCTGCCGTCAAAGCCCAGGTCGCCGTGGTTGTAGCCGATGTCATTCACGACTTTTCGTACGAGTTCTTCCTGGTCGACCCAGGCTTCGGTGGTGATTTCCCCGCCCAGCATGACCATGCCGGTTTTGACAAAGGTTTCGCAGGCGACGCGTGCTTTCGGGTCCTGTTTTAGGATGGCGTCCAGCATGGCATCTGAAATTTGGTCGGCGATTTTGTCTGGGTGGCCTTCGGAAACGGATTCAGACGTAAATACAGTGGTGGTCATGGATAACTGTCCTCAAGTTTTAGTATTGCAAAGTTGAGATACGGAATATCAGGCGGGAAAGGATGAAACGTCTCCTCGCTTTAGCCGTACTTATTTAGGCGCCCGCAAGCTGATGAGTCAAATCGGCGCTAGGCGCAATTTTCGTTAAATTGTGCGGTAGATGCAAGTTTTTTATCGAATTTTGGGGAATTTAGACTTGGTTTTATTGGGGAAATGTCTGGAATTGCTGGGCCTAAAAACCGTAAGGTGTTTACTCTGAATGCTATGGTATGCCGTGAATGGCGGGGGAGTATCATCAAACTGTCATATTGGCGTGACTGGCATTTTGTTACCATTCGCTTCAAATTGGGTCTTTGGGCGCAGGTGCCGGAGGCAGAGAAATTGAAACGGAGTGAGTCGTGGAAAGAGTGACTTTGCCGGACGAAAAATGTTCCGGCTTACAACATTCGCCATTGGGCCGGGAATTGAAAGATATTTTCGATCACCAGCGGATTCAAACGCATTTTCAGCCGATTGTGGGCCTGAAAACGCGTTCCGTGTTTGCGTTTGAAGCTTTAACGCGCGGCCCGGATAATTCCGCCTTGTATTCACCCGCCCATCTGTTCCGTTTGGCGTCGGATCACGGCTGCTTGCTGGAAATGGATTTGATGGCGCGCCGGGTGTCCATTAAAAACTTTATGAAAGCGGTGGCACAGCATCAGAACCAGGCTAAGCTGTTTCTGAATGTGTCGGTCAGCTCGTTGATGAATGTCGACCACCGTTCCGGCCTGACACTGGATTGCTTGAATTATTATGGTTTGAATATTCATCAGGTGGTGATTGAAATTACCGAATTGCAGCCGGTGGAGGACAGCGGCCTGTTTCTGAACGCCATTCAACATTACCGCAAGATGGGGTTCAAGGTCGCTATTGATGATTTAGGGTCCGGTTATAACGGCTTGAAGCTGTGGTCGGAGGTCAAACCCGATTTCGTAAAAATCGATAAACACTTTATTGCCAACATCGACAAGCAAGCCGACAAATATCGGTTTATGGAAACCATTCTGACTCTGGCGAAAAGCATGGGAACCAAGATCATTGCAGAAGGCGTGGAAACCGAAGCCGAATTGCAGATTTTGGAAAAACTGGGCGTGGATTTTGTGCAAGGGTATTTGTTGAAACGCCCGTCGCCGTCCACGGCCCTGACATTGGATTACAAGTGGAACGAAGTCGTTCAGGATGTGACTAATCCGAAAGAAACGGTGAAGTTGTTGTGTCGGGAAGCGTTCACCATGCCTTTGAGCACGACGATTGATCAGATGACGGACGAGTTGTTACAGCGCCCGGGAGTGGATTATGTGCCGATTGTCGAGAAGGGGCAAGTGCATGGCATGGTGTGGCGGCGCGAATTGACCGAGCTGCTGGCCAGTAAATTTGGGCGCGATTTGCACGGCCGCAAAAACATCGCTAAATTGATGGACCCGTCGCCGCTGGTGTTCGATATCAATACGCCATTGGTGGAAGCGAGTCGGGAAATCACCGAAAACGGTTCCTACGATAAGGGCACCTTTATTTTGACCGATAAGGGCAATTACAAAGGCTGTGGTTCCTTTATGGAATTGTTGCGGGTCATCACCGACTTGAAAATCCGCAGTGCGCAGTACGCCAATCCGCTGTCCGGTTTACCGGGCAATGTGCCGATTCAGAATATGATTCAGGAATACCTCGATCGTCAGTCGCCGTTTGTGGTGATTTACGTCGACGTCGATAATTTCAAGCCGTATAACGATTATTACAGTTTCGAACAGGGGGATCAGGTCATCAGCGCGGTGGCGCGGGTGTTGAAAGAGTCCCTCGGTGTGCAGGAAGCCTTTATCGGGCATGTCGGTGGGGACGATTTTGTGGTGGTGATGCCGGATATGCAATATGAAATGGTGTGTCAGCGCATTTTGAAAGGCTTCCAGTTCGCCAGTTTGAATTTTTACACTCAGGAAGACCGTCATCGCGGCGGCATTTATGCCGAGGACCGAGCGGGTGAAAAGGTTTTCTTTCCAATGATGTCGTTATCGCTGGGGGTGTTGCTGGTGCATCCCGGCGTGTTCGACCACACTCAAAAACTATCGTCTTACGCCACGCGCGCCAAAAAAGGTGCCAAATCCCAAGGGGGCAACACCTATTATGTGGTGGACTCCCGTCAAGTCGGGCTGATGCGCGCCTGACCGAGTCAATTCACTTCTTTTAAGCTTGTTTGAATCGTGTGATAGGATGTTGCTTTTGGCCAGGCCTGGTCGGTTTTGGTCTTTTAAAAAATCAGTCATAACAAAGACTTGGGTTTTACCCGTTGAATCTTTTTTGCTTGCAAAGTGGTCAGGTTCATGTAAAATTAGCCGCTTTTTTCAAAACAGGTACGAAATTATGTCGACCGTGAAAACTGAAAATCAAACACCGTTGGTCGGTGTCATTATGGGGTCCAAATCGGACTGGCCTACCATGAAAAACGCCGTGGACATGCTGGAGCAATTCGGTGTGCCTTATGAGGTCAAGGTGGTGTCCGCGCACCGAACGCCGGATTTGATGTTTGAATACGCCCAAACGGCTGAAGCCCGTGGCTTGCAAGTCATCATTGCCGGTGCCGGCGGTGCGGCGCATTTGCCGGGCATGGTTGCCGCCAAGACCATCGTGCCTGTTTTGGGTGTGCCGGTTCAATCTCGTGCCTTGAGCGGTGAAGATTCGCTGTTGTCCATCGTGCAGATGCCGGGCGGCATTCCGGTCGGTACCTTGGCCATCGGCGACGCCGGTGCCAAGAACGCCGGTATCCTGGCGTCGCAAATGGTCGGCACACATATCCCGGCTGTGCGTGAAGCCGTGCGCGCTTTCCGTGAAGCACAAACCCAGTTCGTGTTGGATAACCCGGATCCGCGCGACTGACGTTTCGCGAGTAGATTCCCTACCCAGTTCGCGGCTTTTCACGTAAAATACCTGTCTTGTCCTTTTCCGGTCGAATAACCGGAAAAGGCGCTCAATGTCATGCATGACCATCGGTCGAATGAATAAGTCATCACCACAGCAAACAACGGAAATTGAGGAGCGATATGACGCCTATCACAAAGAAAATCGGTGTTTTGGGAGCCGGCCAATTGGGCCGTATGTTGGCGATTGCCGGCTATCCGCTCGGGCAGAAGTTCGGTTTTTTGGGCACCAGTCATGACGAACCATCCGCCTTGCTGGGGCAGATGTACACTGATGAAGTCGAGTCCTTGAAAGACCTGGTCAAGTTTTCCGATGTGATGACCTATGAAAGCGAGAACACCTCGGTGGAAATGGTGCGTGAAATCGCTCGTAGCATTCCGGTGTATCCGGGCGAAAAGTCGTTGTATTATTCTCAGCATCGCGGCCGTGAAAAAGGCTTATTCGATGAACTGAGCATTCCGTGTGCGCCTTACCAAGTGGTGGATTCGTTGGAAAACCTGACTCAGGCGGTGGAAGAAATCGGGTTGCCGGCCATTCTGAAAACCACCACCGAAGGGTATGATGGCAAGGGGCAATTCGTCCTCAAGGAAAAGTCGCAAATCGACCAGGCCTGGAAAGCCATCGGCGGCCGGGAATTGATTCTGGAAGGATTCATCGATTTCAGTCGCGAATTGTCGATTGTCGCGGTGCGCAATGCCGATAACGAGCACGTTTACTATCCGTTGGTGCAGAACGTTCATCATGAGGGCATTTTGCGTTACACCATTGCGCCGGCTCGGCAAATTTCCGAGACCGTCCAGACGCAGGCTGAAGCCTATATGAAGGCCTTGCTGGACAAGCTGGATCATGTTGGCGTGCTGACGTTGGAGTTATTCGAAACGGTTGATGGGTTAGTCGCGAATGAAATGGCGCCGCGTGTGCATAATTCCGGCCACTGGACCATTGAAGGTGCTTTGACCAGCCAGTTCGAAAACCATGTGCGGGCCATCACCGGACTGCCGTTGGGCGATACGTCGCCGCGTCAACCGGTGGCGGCGATGATTAACATCATCGGCGAAACCGGCCCGGTGGCGGAGGTGTTGAAAATGCCGAACGCTTTCCTGCATTTATACGATAAAGCCGAAAGAGCGGGGCGCAAGCTGGGGCACATCAATCTAGTTGCTGATTCGGAAGACGCGCTGTACGAACAGATCAAACAGTTGAGCGCATTTTTGCCTGCCGAGGACAAGAGCGAATCTTAAGCAGAGACGTCCGATTTGGTTACGACTGGGTATAACTGAGCAGTTGACTCATGGTCAACGCCAGGTCGGACGGAATCACGCCGGCCTGGCTGGTTTGGTTTGCCAGCACGTCACCGCTGTGGGCGTGTAACGACACGCCCAAACACGCCGCTTCAAACAAATCCATGCCTTGCGCCAGAAAGCTGGTGATGGCGCCAGTCAATACATCGCCCATGCCGCCGACTGCCATACCGGCGTTGCCCGCCGTACACAGTTCCATACGTCTCCCGTCATACACCAAAGTGCCGTTGCCTTTTAACACCACCACGCCGCCGTAACGTTTTTGCAATGCCATCACTGCTTTGAAACGGTCTCGCTGGATGTCTGCAGTATCGGTGCCGAGCAAGCGGGCAGCTTCGCCCGGATGTGGTGTCAGCACCCAGTTAGGTTGTGTTTGCGGCTGCTTGGCCAGTAGGTTCAGTGCATCGGCATCCATGACTTTGGGAATGGATTGGGATGATTCAGCGTCCAGAATACATTGGAATAAGGCCTGCGCCCAGTCGTCCTGACCGAGGCCGGGGCCCAATCCGATGGCGCTGGTTTGCGGCAGAAGATCGGTTAAATCGTTTGGTAAATAGGTCATCAATTCCGGTTGCGCTTGGGTGAGCGCGACCAAGTGTTCCGGTTGCGTGACAATTTTCACCAGGCCTGCTCCGCTGGTTAAGCTGGCCAAACCGGCCAGTTGGATGGCGCCCATCATATGGTGATTGCCGCCCGCTAATAATACGGTGCCTTGGCGGCCTTTATGGCTGGAAGCGGTGACCGGCGGTCGTTTCGCCAGCCAGTCTTTCAAAGAGTGGTTGTGCGCGATGGGCGTTTGCGCTTGGTAGCTGTCCCGGCTGAGGAATAGCGGGCTGAAATGAATCTTGCCGGCGGTTTCCGGGCCCATATGGGTGTATAACCCAGGTTTCTGGGTGATGAAGGTGCAGGTGTGCGACGCGCGGATGGCGGTGCCGAGAATGTGGCCGGTGTCGGCGTGTAGGCCACTGGGAATATCGATGGCCAGCACCGGTTTGTGGGCGTCGTTCACCTGTTGGAATATCTCGGCGAAGTCGCCGGAAACCGGCTGATTCAAGCCGGTACCGAAAACCGCGTCCACGACGATATCGGCATCCTGTAACCGGTTGCTGTCAAAGGGAGTGGGCGACAAGCCGAGCGCTTTGAGCTCCTGTAACGCCGCGAGGGCATCGCCGCGAATCTTCGTTTCATCCCCTAACAGTACCGCCGTGACCTGACGTCCTTCCAGCAGGGCGTATTGCGCCAGCACCCAGCCGTCGCCGCCGTTATTGCCACTGCCGCACAGCAGGAGAATTTTTTCGGCGTTCGGTTGGGTTTCTTTCAATGTCTGGTAGGCGAAATAGGCGGCACGCTTCATCAGCAGCAGGCCTGGCTGTTTTTGGGTTTCGATGGCGTAGCGGTCGATGGCGCGGCTTTGGGCCGCAGTGTAAAAATCAATGGTCGGCATTCGGCACCTGCTGAGTTTGGAAGCGTGGCGGAAAAGACGATCGCGGTTTACGCGTCGTCATGTTGTTCATTATACGCTGGGTACCTTTTAAATAAACAGGGCGATGAGTATTGCGCCGAGAATAAAGCGATACCAAGCAAAAGGCGCCATGCCGATGGAATTAATCCATTTCAGAAAGAGTGCAATCACGGCGTAAGCCGTCAGGCCGGACAGAATGACGCCGCCGATCATGGCATCCCATTGCACCGGGTGGGCGCTGTCGAGAAGGTCTTTTAGTTTTAACAGACCGGCGCCGAGGATAATCGGAATGGACAATAGGAAAGAGAAGCGGGCCGCCGCTTCACGTGTCAACCCGACCATCAGCGCGGCGGTGATGGTGATGCCGGAGCGCGAGGTGCCGGGAATCAGCGCCAAAGCCTGTGCAAACCCGATGATGAGGATGTCTTTGAAACTTAAGCTGCGTTCGTCGCGAATGCGTTTACCTTTGACGTCCGACCACCAGAGCAGAGCGCCGAACCCGATGGTGGTTGCGGCGATAATCAGCGGGTCGCGTAGCGCTTCTTCCAAACCGTTGTTGACGATGAATCCGAAAATGACGGCCGGTAAGGTGGCGAAAATCACCCACCAGGCTAGGCGACTGTTGCTGGTGGGTTGACGGGTGACTAACGAGGTGCTCCAGTCGCGGGTCATGAGCCAGACGTCCTGTCGGAAATACAGTAACACGGCGGACAAGGTACCGATGTGAACCGCGACGTCGAATGCCAAGCCCTGGTCTTGCCAGCCGAAAAGCTGGGGGATGAGGATCAAATGCCCGGAGCTGGAAATCGGCAGAAACTCGGTCAGGCCCTGAATGATGGCGAGAAAAGTGATTTGAATCCAGTCCAGTGTTTGTTCCATGCCGCGTCCTTGTATGAATGGTTTGTTTGGGGCTTTGTCGGTTTAGAGTTGGTGTCTTAAATCGCGGAGCTTAAAGCCCATCAACGACAGGTCGCACCCTTTGGTGAGGGCGATGACTTTGAAGCTTTCGCCCATTTCATCCGGCAGGGTCAGGGTTTTGATTTGCTGGGCGATTTTCAACGATTCGGTAATGTCCATTTCCGGGTCGCCCGACATTTCCAGTAAGCCGCTGCCCATTAAAAAATGCGCTTGGGTGGTGAAGCCGGCTACCTTGAAACCGGCGCCGAAAGCGGATTCCGCCACGGCGGTGAAATCGACGTGGGCGGTGATGTCTTGCAGGCCTGGGTAAAAGAAAGGGTCGCTGTGGGCGCGGTGCTGATAATGGCATCGTAAGGTACCCATGCGGCGGGCCGGCTGGTAGTACTCGCGTCGCGTGTAGCCGTAATCCACCAGCAGTAAAGCGCCGTGGCTCAGAAAGTCGGAAATGGATTGCAGCCAAGGTTGAATGTTGAGGTTGATTTCAGTTTCATAGCCTTGTGACGGTGGGTGGCCGATCTGGTTGAGAATGCCGTTGGCGGCCTTTTGCAAGGTCGGGTCCGTTACCGGATGATACTCCCATTCGAAGCGTTGTTTGCTTTCGTTGTAGGCGACGTAGCCGCGCAGGCTTTGTTCGGCCTCTAAACGTAATTTTTCAACCGGCATGGCATCCAGCACTTCGTTGGCGATGACAACGCCTTCCATGGGCTTTTTGGGTAGCTGATCCAGCCAGACGACTTTTTCGAACAGGGCTTCCGGCAAGGTTTTCAGGGTGGCTTCTTGCCGGGCGCGCAAATCGGCACTGAGTTCGACGATAAAGTAGTGTTCAACCGGTTGTTGCAAAGCGTCCAATTCCAGCAGGATATCCTTGGCCATGGTGCCTTTTCCGGCGCCGAATTCGATGACGTTGGGTTGTTCCAATGATGCCAGAACCTGTGCGGCTTGGCGAGCCAGACAGCGCGAAAAAATCGGTGAAATTTCCGGCGCGGTGATGAAGTCGCCTTGCGCGCCGATTTTAGGTAAACCGCTGGAATAATAGCCCAGGCCGGGTGTATAGAGCGCCATCTGCATGAAGTGGGCGAACGATAAAGAACCGTGGCGTTTGAGCGTTTGGCGGATTTTCTGGGCCAGGGCGTCGCTGCGTTCTTGGTTTTCGGGGGGCGGGGTTGGAAGCTGGTGATTCGGTTTCATGCGAGGCCATTCGATATTTAAATTTACAGGGCAAGTCAATTAAATTCCGCAGAATCTCACTGGGGATTAATCGAACTGCCCTATTATAGTATAGTATCCGTTGAGATTGGATTGGGATTTGGCCGTCTTTTTGCTTAGTCATTATTCAGTCAGAATTTATAGTGCATGAGGCTTGAGCAGACATGAAGTTAGGGATTAAAAAAGTCCATGAAAACGAGTGGTTGGTGCATATCGGTTATGCGTCGATTCGGCTTGACCGTTTTTCGGTGGAATTGCTGAACATCACCTTGGAGCACTTGGTGGCGTTGGAGCATGGCCAAACCCACTCGACCCTGACAAGTTATATTAAACTGGGGTGCCGTATCCGAGAGTTGGACGATGCCGGTGTGCAGTTGCTGGTGCGAGGTGTCGATAACCAGGATTTATTGAAATTGATGGTGATCGCTCAGGACGAGGAATTGAACGAGGCGGTGCTGCGGAATGTCGGCGGCATTCTCGCCAAACAATTGAAAGCGGATATGGCCAACCCGGTACCGCCCAATAATGACGAAGCCAAAGCCGCCATCAAACGGGTGGTCGAAAAGATGTTTGAATTGGAATGTCTGGGCAAAATTGAGTTTTTTGATAAAAATACGCAGTACATTTAGGAAGACGCATGGATATTACCGCCAAACGAGATCACGACGGTCAATACATACTGGAAATGGGACCAGTGTTTTTTGAATTGCCGTTGGAGTCACTGGAATTGTTGCACAAACTGGTCGATGAACGTCTTGGCGGCCAAGCCTCCGACGACATGGAGGGTTTGAATAAAAAATTGAACGCTTATCGTGCGTTGGCAAGCAAGTTGGTGTCGATGGATGACCGCGTATTACAGAAGTTGGCGACGGAAGTGACGCCTGAACAACTGGTGACCATGGTGCGCCTGGCCGATGGCGAGCGCTTGTTTCATAAAGTGATTCGCAATTTATCGCGCCAGAATGGTCAGCAATTCCAGCAGGATTATCACGACTTAAACAAAATTACCGTGCATCAGGCGTCCTTGTATATGGAGCAGGCGGTGCCGAAAATTCGCCAAGCCGCTCAAGAGCAGAAAGCGTTGATGGGACAAGGTTGATAACCGGTTGGGTGTGATTGTGAAAAACGCCCAGGCCTGGGCGTTTTTTGGGTTAGGCTTCAGCGTTGACGTCGGATTTTCAGCCCCACTGAGTCAGCTTCGATAACGGCATTGGGTTTGTGCAATGTCAGTTCAATGGCCGACACGCCGGCATGGTGTTCAAAAAGGTGTTGGCAGATGGCTTCTGCCAGAGATTCAATCAATTCAAAACGGCTGGCGGCGACCAGTTCGATGATTTCATCGCTAATGGCTTTGTAATTAACGGTGTCCGCCAGTCGGTCGGAATTCGCCGCCGCACGCAAATCGGTGCTGAGTGCCAAGTCGAAAATCAGAGGTTGCCTGAATTGTTTTTCCCAATCGTACACTCCGATGATGGCTTGGGTTTTTAAGCCTTGTACGAAGATAGTGTCCTGTGTCATAAATCCCTTCTTATGCCGTTCTGGTCAATCATTTGGTTCGTCTTGCCGGGGAGAACCATGAATTCTATTCGAAATTATCGCATATTTCGTTAAAATAGCGCTTCCAAATCATGGACGAATGTCTCGATTAACCGAGATCAAGACAAATATTAAAAGGATTCTTTAGAGTGGATTTTACAACAATGCAATGGTTGGCGATTTTGGCGGCTTACGGTCTGGGATCGATTTCTTCGGCGATAATCGTTTGTCGGCTGATGGGCTTGGGCGACCCCCGTCAGGACGGTTCCGGGAACCCGGGGGCGACCAATGTTAAGCGGTTGTACGGCTCTAAGCCGGCGGCGGTGACCTTGTTGGGGGATATTCTGAAAGGTTTTGTGCCCGTCGCGTTGGCAAATTATGCCGGTTGGTCTCCGCTTTTGGTGATTTTGATCGGTGTCGCGAGTTTTCTCGGGCATTTGTATCCGGTGTTTTTCGGCTTTCGTGGTGGCAAAGGGGTCGCCACCATGTTGGGGGTGATGTTCGGTTTGTCCTTTCCAATCGGCATTGCCGTGGCGGGGACTTGGCTGTTCGTGGCCAAGGTGTTGAAAATTTCCTCCTTGTCGGCGTTGGTCGCCACGGCTTTGGCGCCTTTGTATATTTATTTTCTGTCGGATGGCGAAATGAGTTGGGTCGGGTTGACGACCTTGATGACGTTGATTCTGTTCTGGCGCCACCGCAGTAATATCCAGCGCCTGCTGAAAGGCGAAGAAGATTTGATTAAAAAAACGCCCAAACCGGATTAAGTTTGGGCGTTTGATGGGGGCTTTAAGTTGGTGTTTGGTTCAGTCGGCTACGTTGTCGATGGGCGCGAGGGATTCCAGGTCCCAGCGCGGTTGGCAGGCAAAGTTTAAATCGTCCGCTTGACCGGCCGCCAAACGTTTTGACCCAGCGTAAGCGATCATGGCCCCGTTGTCGGTGCAGAATTCTAAACGTGGGAAAAAGACTTCGCCGTGGCGTTTGTCCATCAGAGCGCTGAGTTGTTCGCGAATTTCACGGTTGGCGCTGACGCCGCCCGACACCACCAAACGGTTCAAGCCTTCCTGTTCCAAAGCGCGTTTGCATTTAATGCGCAAAGTGTCGGCCACCGCCATTTCGAAGGCTCGGCAAATGTCGGCTTGCGTTTGTTCGGTGGCATCGTTTTCGTTTTTTGCTTTTAACCAAGTGTTCAATGTGTAGGTTTTTAAACCACTGAAGCTCATGTCCAGGCCGGGACGGTCCACCATCGGACGTGGGAATTTGTAGCGGTCCGAAGCACCCTGCAAGGCGCGTTTCGAGACTTCCGGGCCGCCCGGATAGCCCAGCCCGAGCATTTTGGCGGTTTTGTCGAAGGCTTCACCGGCGGCGTCGTCAAGGGTGTCGCCCAGTAAGCGGTAACGACCAATGCCGTCCACGCGGATAATCATGCTGTGGCCGCCGGAGACCAATAAACAAATAAACGGGAATTCGGGCTGGGTGTCTTCCAGCATGGGGGCGAGCAAATGGCCTTCCATATGGTGGACGCCAACGGCGGGAAGCTGCCAGGCAAAGGCCAGACTGCGCGCGACCGCTGCGCCGGAGAGTAGTGCGCCCATTAACCCGGGGCCGCGTGTGTAAGCAATGCCGGTGATGTCTGACGGTTGGATCTGGGCTTTGTCCAATGTTTCACGTACCAGCGGAAGGATTTTACGAACATGGTCGCGCGAGGCCAGTTCCGGCACCACACCGCCGTATTCGGCATGTAATTTGACCTGGCTGTACAGGGAATGTGCCAACAAGCCTTTTTCGGAATGGTAGAGGGCAATGCCCGTTTCGTCGCAAGAAGTCTCAATGCCCAGTGTCAAGGACGGCGTGTTGGTGTCGGTTGTTTGCATAATCAATGGTGGTTGTGAATTGGTTTTATTAAGCGGTGGCCGTTGGGGGATATTCCATCAATTCCATTCCGGCAGCGCTTTTGTTGTTTGAAAGACTCGGAATTTTAACAAAAACACCGGAAATGTCCGAAGTTTTGTTTGCAAAATTAGAAGGTTAATTTTATAATTCGCGTTTTCCTGGTTTTCCTATTGAAAATCGTTAAACGAATTTAAAAGTAAAGAGTAGATTATGCCAAGCGTAAAAGTAAGAGATACCGAACCATTTGACGTAGCCCTACGTCGTTTCAAACGTGCTTGCGAAAAAGCCGGTGTATTGACCGAGTCTCGTAAGCGTGAGTTTTATGAAAAGCCTACTTGGGCTAGAAAGCGCATGAAAGCCGCGGCTGTTAAGCGTCTGGCTAAGCGTTTGTCGCGTGAAAACCGTCGTACGACTCGTATGTACTAAGCATCGGTTTCAGGATTGAATTGATGTCAGAATTAAAAGCGACACTGACTTCCTCGATGAAGGAAGCCATGAAGGCGAAGGAAAAAGAGCGCCTGGCGGTAATCCGTTCCATGCTGGCGGCCATCAAACAAGTTGAAGTGGATAAACAAACCACACTTGAAGACGATGCCGAAGTATTGCCGATTTTGGATAAAATGTTGAAGCAAAGACGGGATTCGCACCAACAATATTTGGATGCGGATCGACCGGAGTTGGCTGAACAGGAAGCCTTTGAGATGACGATCATCCAGGACTTCTTGCCACAAGCTTTGACGGAAGCGGAAATCGCTCAAATGATTGATGAAGCGATTGCGGAAGTGTCTGCCAGCTCCATGCAGGACATGGGCAAAGTCATGGGGCTGTTAAAGCCGAAAATGCAAGGCCGCGCCGATATGGCCGAAGTGAGCAAGTTGATTAAGTCGAAGCTCGGCTAAGCGCTTTTAGTTCAAAAATTGGTTACAATCGTATAAACCCGCAGGTGTGAGCACTGGCGGGTTTTTTGCGTTTAAGGGGTGTGTATTTTTCTGTGGATAAGCTGTGTTCAGATCAAATGAAGGAGCGACGTTAAGTGGCTGGAAAATCGCCTAAGGGCAGTATCCCACGTTCTTTTATCGAAGATTTGCTGGCGCGCGCCGATATTGTGCAAGTCATCAATCAGCGCGTGCCATTGAAAAAGGCCGGTAGCACCTATAAAGCCTGTTGTCCGTTCCACGACGAAAAAACGCCGTCTTTTAATGTCAATCCGCAGAAGCAGTTTTACCACTGTTTTGGTTGTGGCGCCAGCGGGGATGCCATCAAGTTCCTGACGGAATATGACGGTTTGACGTTTGTCGAAGCCGTGGAGACTCTGGCGGCCATGAACGGTATGGAAGTGCCGCGCGAAAAGCTTTCACCGAAAGAAGCCAAACAGCAACAGGCGACGCGTGATTTATACGATGTCATGCATTCGGTCACTAAATTCTACCGCCAGCAACTCAAAAGCCACCCGGCTTCCGAAGAAGCCAAGCAGTACCTCAAACAACGTGGTCTGACGTCCGATATCGCCAAAACCTTCGTCATTGGGTTTGCGCCACCTGGATGGGATAGTTTGGTGTCAGGCCTCAAAGCCGACAATACATTGAAAAAGCAGTTGGTGGAAACCGGCATGTTGGTGCAAAAAGACGATGGTAAGACCTACGATCGTTTTCGCCATCGCATTATGTTCCCGATTCGGGACGGTCGGGGGCGGGTTGTGGCGTTCGGCGGGCGCGTTCTCACCCCGGAAGATCAACCCAAGTACTTGAATTCGCCAGAAACGCCCATATTTCATAAGACATACACGCTTTATGGTCTGTACGAAATGCGCCAGTCGCGCGAAAACCCCGACCATATTCTCGTTGTGGAAGGCTATATGGATGTGGTGGCGTTGGCGCAGTTTGGCATTCGTAATGCCGTCGCCACCTTGGGCACCGCGATTACGGCGGAGCATTTAGATATTCTGTTCCGTCAAGTGAACGAAGTGGTGTTCTGTTTCGACGGGGATGAGGCTGGCAAAAAAGCGGCCTGGAAAGCCTTGGAACTGGCCTTGCCCAATATGGTCGGCACTCGTTCGGTGCGGTTTTTGTTTTTGGACCAGGGCGAAGACCCGGATTCCACTGTTCGCAAAGAAGGCGTGGATGGCTTCAACGCACGGGTCAAGCAATCCATGACCCTGTCCGACTTTTTGTTTAAGGGGTTAATTGGGCGCCTGGGATTGCCATTGACGAGTGCAGAAGGGCAGCAGCAATTAATTGCCCTGGCCAAACCTTACATAACATCCGCGCCGGATGCGATGCCGGATTTGTTAACCAAGATTCTGTCGGATTACGTGGAAATGCCGGTGTGGCGTCTGGGGCAGGTAATGGGCATTCGGGTCTCGTCGACGGCGAAGACGTCAGCGAAACGATCCGAAAAACCGGTGAGTTTAAAAGCGACCAGCGTGGTGTTGAAATTGATTCGCTTGCTGTTGGCTCGGCCTTCGTGGGGCGGCGTGTTTTCCGAGGCTTTGATTGCGGATTTGAAGCGCTCCGATAATGCCGAATACCGCTTTTTGGCACAATTGGTACAGGTATTGCAGGCCAATAATTATGTGCCGGAAGCCGTCACGGCCTGGTTGGGTGAAGCCCCGCGTGAACGGGTGTTGAAGCAGGTTCACGGCATTGAAATACAAAACGACGATACGTTTATCGAAAATGAATTTAAAGCCATCGTGCTGAGAATTGGAACCGAGCTGCAGAAAGAGCGCGACAGAAAGGCCCTGACGGAAAAGTTAATGGGCAAAAACGATTGAGATTCGCGCGGTTTAATTCAGTCTGTTTCCAGGTTTGATTTTGATGAAAATTCAAAATCTTATTGAAAATCTAGTATAATATTCTGTTCTATTTTTTGGAGGGTTCGGTTCCTTCCTTAGAATCTAAAATTGAGGCAAAGATGACAAGAGTAGAAAGAAAGCAGCAGTTAATCGACTTGATTGAAAGAGCCAAGGATCTGGGTTACTTGACGTTTTCCGACGTGAACGATGTTCTGCCGGATGACATCGAGGAAGATCAGCTTGGACAAGTATTAACGATTCTAAGGGATTTCGGGATTCAATTGTTCGAATCCGCGCCGGACTCCGACGAACTTTTGACCAAAGAAGGTGAAACCTTCGACGATGCCGCCGCTGAGGCCGCGATTTTGGCACTGGCGGAAGTCGATGCCGAATTCGGTCGTACCACCGATCCGGTGCGTATGTACATGCGCGAAATGGGGTCGGTCGAACTGTTGACGCGTCAGGGCGAGGTTGAGATTGCCAAGCGTATCGAATACGGCATCCGCGACATGCTGGAAGCCATGGCGAAATACCCGGTGGTTGCGACCGATTTGTTGAACTCTTTCTCTCGCATCGACGAAGGGGAAGGGAAAACCGCCGACTTGATTCAAGGGTTTGTGCGTCCGTCAGACCTGGTGGATATTCCGATTGAAGAATTGTCGCCGGATAACGATTCCGGTGAACCGAAAGAAGACGGTATCAATCAGGAAGAGCTGGACGAGTTCTTGAAAAATCTCGACAAGCTGAATACCGAAACGTTAAAGATGGAGGCCGAAAAAGGCTATTCCGATCCGAAGTCGGTCAAGCAGCGTGCGAAAGTCGTTGAATTGTTGGCGACGGTCAAATTGTCGCCGGTGTTCGTCAACCGTACGATCAAGACCATCAAAATGAAAATCGCCGGCATTCGCGAGCAGGAGCGTAACATCGTAAACGCGGCGATGCGTCAAGCCGGTGTGCCGCGTCCTAGCTTCTTGAAACTGTTCGTCGGTTCCGAAACCGATTACGAATTGATTGATCGTTTGAAAGAAGCGCATTCGGATAAAGCTGATGCGTTGGAAGCGGTGCGTTCCGAAGTGAAGCGGGCGCAAAAGCGTTTGGCGATGATTGAAAAATCGGAAAAAATGCCGATCAACGAATTCAAAACCATCTACAAGGATTTGAGCAAGGCCGAGAGTCAGGCACGTGTCGCCAAGCGTGAAATGATTGAGGCCAACCTGCGTCTGGTTATTTCCATCGCCAAAAAATACACCAACCGTGGTCTGCAATTCCTGGACTTGATTCAGGAAGGCAACATCGGCTTGATGAAAGCGGTGGAAAAGTTCGAATATCGTCGTGGTTACAAGTTCTCCACTTACGCGACTTGGTGGATTCGTCAGGCCATCACCCGTTCGATTGCCGACCAGGCGCGTACCATCCGTATTCCGGTGCACATGATTGAAACCATCAACAAGCTGAACCGAATCCAGCGTCAGTTGTTGCAAAAAATGGGTCGTGAACCGACGCCGGAAGAACTGGCCGAAGAAATGGAAATGCCGGAAGACAAGGTTCGCAAAGTGATGAAAATCGCCAAAGAACCGATTTCCATGGAAACCCCGGTCGGCGACGATGAAGATTCCTCATTGGGCGACTTTATCGAAGATTCCAATATCCTGTCTCCGCAGGATTCCGCCGATTTGGAAGGCATGGGCGAAACCGTTCGTGAAATGCTCAGCACCTTGACGCCGCGCGAAGCTAAAGTGTTGCGTATGCGTTTCGGCTTGGGCATGAACACCGACCACACGTTGGAAGAGGTTGGTAAACAGTTTGACGTAACGCGTGAGCGTATCCGTCAAATCGAAGCCAAAGCCTTGCGCAAACTGCGCCACCCAAGCCGTGCCGAGCGTTTAAAAAGCTTTTTGGACTGATTTCCAAACCGCCTAAAACACGGCAAACATTATGGGCTCGTTCGTAATGGGCCTCTGAAAAACCACCAGGCCTGGTGGTTTTTTCATTTCTTTCCAACGTTTTCATTTCTGACCTGTTCTCGCCTCTAACGCCATTTTATTCGGTCAATGAATCACGCATTTCATTCGAAATAACTCTTATGGAAGTATTCGGGTGGAAACCCTATAATGGAAAAACCTTACTTTTATTTGGAGTATCACCATGCGTGCGCAAGCCAAGCAACCCCAAACCTCTCTGAGCTTCGGCTTGATATTGACCTGTCTTATGGTCATTCTCCCCACTTATGCGTTTTCGGATACCCTTCGCATCGCGACCGATGAATGGTGCCCTTACGACTGCATTCCCAGTCAAAACCAAGGCAAGGTCGGTTATTTGGGCGATTTGATGGAGGAGGCACTGAAAGCGAGAGGGCATGAGGTGGAGTTTGTCGAGGTTTCTTATTACCGAGGTTTGCAACTGATTAGAGAAGGCAAGCTGGACGGCACCATGGCCTGCTTCCGAGAAGAAGCGCCGGATTTCGTGTTTCCCGATTTTCCGTTAGGGATGTGTATTAGGGGCTAAAGCAACAGCACCTTTTTCAGTCAGAAAGACGCGTCCTGGCGTTATACCGGAACCGACTCGCTCAAGCAAGCGAAAATGATCGGCATCATCAAAGGGTACGATTATGTGGATCCGACGGTGATGGACTACATTAATCAAAATCCGGAAAATGTTCTGGCCATTACCGGCGAAAAGCCTCTGGAAAGATTGATTGAAATGCTCATCAATGGCCGTTTGACCGCCATCATTGAAGATAAAATCGTCTTGGAATATAAGGCCAAACAAATGGGCAAATCGGACCAAGTGAAAGTGTCCGGCACCACCAGCGCGGTGATTGATGTTTACAGCAGTTTCTCGCCGAAAAACCCTAAGTCCGAGGAATACGCCAAAATTCTCTCGGAAGAAACCCTGAAAATGCGAAAAAGCGGTCGTTTACAAGAATTGCTGGAGCGTTACGGCATTCAAGATTGGCAAGCACAATAAAGAATGATGACTTAAATGCGTGGCTTACTGAATCGTTATCGCCAATCCATTGCGCTCCACCTGTTGACCGTCATCTTCGGGTTTTATTTTTTGGTGGCGGTATTGGTGACGGTGATTCAGCTTTACAAAGAATACGAAAACACCAAAAAAGAGTTTTATGAAGAAATCCAAACCTTACCGGCCACCTTTGGTAAGGGCATTTCCGATTCGGTTTGGACGTACAATCAAGAACTGTTGCGCTCCATTTTACAAGGCATGTACAACCTTCCCATCGTGGTGGGGGTTAAAATCGAATCGCTCGACCACAAGATGGACTTGCAGATCGGCACCGTATTCAATGAACAAAACGAAGTCACCTACTTTGACTCGATGGGCAACCCCACTGAGCAGCAGCTTTTCGGCCTGGGCGCCAAATCGCTTTTCGATTACCAATTCCCCATTCATTATCAAGGCCCGGCGTTTGACGAAGATATTCCCTTAGGAAAGGTGACACTTTATTCCAATGACCATCTGGTATTCGAACGGGTCAAATACGGCTTCTTTCTGATTCTGATTAACTCCTTAATCAAAACCTTCGCGCTTTGGTTCATTATTTATTTCTTCATCAGAAAATATTTAGGGCGCCCGCTGCAGGAATTCACCCTGAAGATTCAGCAGCAAAACACTCAATCCCCGCAGTCCATTGACTTGGAAATTCCGTGGACGGATAAAAATGAACTGCTTATTTTAAAAGACAGTTACAATCAAATGATCCGGCGATTGAACGGTCATCAACACGAGTTGTTAAAGCTGAACCAAGAGCTGGATGAAAAGGTCAAGGCTCGTACGCTCGATTTAGAACAGGCCAAAGAAAGCGCGGAAAAACTGGCGTACAGCGATCCGCTAACACAGCTCAGCAACCGCCGTGCGTTTTTTGATTTTGGGCAACGGATGTTGGATCAAGCGTATCAGCAAAAAATGCCGTTGAGTTTGATTATGTTGGATATCGATTATTTTAAAAAACTCAACGACACCTATGGCCACGCTTTGGGGGACAAAGCATTGCAAGCGTTTGCCAACACGCTTCAAAACCATCTACGTCCGGCCGATTTGTTGGGTCGGTTAGGCGGGGAAGAATTTGCGGTGCTGTTGCCTAATACCGCTGAAACGGAAGCATTGGCTATAGCGCAAACTCTTCGCCAGCAAATCAGTCAAATCGAGTTAGAACATAATCAGCAGTTTATTCAATTTACCGTCAGTCTAGGGGTGGTTGAAAGTAACCGGGAAAGCGCCAATATCGATGGACTACTTGCTCAAGCGGATAAAGCGCTGTATGTCTCAAAAGATAAAGGGCGCAATCAGGTCACCGCGTATTCTGAAATCGACCATGATTCGATGCCATAAACCTTGATAAGGCGTCCTTGCGAAATAGGATTAGCGCCCTGTTTTTGAGTGCGTTTTATGAGAGCGATTTGGGTGCTCGCCAAAAAACATGATGAAAACCCTGTTATTTTCTTTATAATATCGTCCTTTTCAATCGCTGTATCTGTCATCCTGTATCAATCAGGATTTCAAAAATTGCACGTCAATCTGCCTCCTTAGCTCAGTTGGTTAGAGCACCCGACTCATAATCGGTAGGTCCTGTGTTCAAGTCACAGAGGAGGCACCATTTTCATTCATGGTCTTTTTTGTTTCATGAGTGTGTTTGTCTAGCACCAGTTTAGTGCGTTTTAGAATGGTACTCATCTGTACTTTTTAACTTAACCTTTCAAAATCAATCGCTTAATTCTATGGCATGCAAAATGCTTGCAGATTTGCACATAATTTTATTATTACTAAATTTAACTTTCATAATAATGTGTGAATCGACTGAATAATCACCAGGCCTGGCGGTTTTGGGAAATCAGTGGATTAAGTGAGGCGAAGATGGTGAAAACAAATAAGGCAACCGGTTTGTTCCGGCATGACGATGCAGCCTTGCCGAATGCGTTGGCATTTGGGTATGTGTTATTGACCTATGGATTCGGGTTGTATTTTATGCTGTCCGATTCGGGCTGGCTGAATGCGGTGGGGGTTTTGGCGCTGGCGCATTCGATGGTGATTGCGGCCTACTTGATTCATGAAACGGCGCATTTGAGTTTGTTCCGGAAAAAGGAGCATAACCAGTGGTTTGCAGAAATTCTGTTGTGGATTACCGGCACCAGTTATTCGCATTTCGACGATATTCGTAATAAACATAACCGCCATCATATCGACCGGGCGGATGTGGTGTCGTTCGACTTTCGTCCGTTGTTGGAAAAGCATCCACGATTTTTGAAACTGTTGAAAACTCTGGAATGGTTTTACATTCCGGCGTTGGAAGTCTGGATGCATTTTCTGGTCATCGTCTTGCCGTTCATTAAAGAAAGCCGTCGTTCCAGACGGGCGCGCGTGGTGTTCTTTTTGGTCGTTCGCGTGGCGTTTTTCTGGGCGCTGGCTTCGGTGTCGATCGATGTGTTGTGGCTGTATCCGATTGCGTATTTGATGTTCTTGACGGTGATGCGCTTTATGGATGTGCATCAGCATACTTATGAGGTGTATGAAACTCTGGATCAAAAGCGCGGGCCGGAAGCGCGTCTGCGCGACGCTCAGTTCGAGCACGACAATACCTATTCCAATCTGCTGTCGGAAAAGTATCCTTGGGTGAACTTGCTGGTGCTGAATTTCTGTTACCACAATGTCCATCATGACAGCATGTTGCAGCCCTGGTATCGATTGCCGAAATTGCACCAGGAATCCTATGGCGATGATGATCGTCAAGTGCTGACGTTCCGCCACCTCATGAAAAGTTTCCACCGTTATCGTGTGCCGCGCATTTTAAACGCCGACCCTGTCAATTTGCCGGTGAAGCAGGATGAAGGCGAGAGCTTTATCGGTGTGGATGGCGTGTCTTTCCTGACCGCGCATTAAAACGAGATTGGAGCGAATATGACCCAAGTAACCAAATTTTGGCCAATTCTCACCGGCCGTCATACCTATGAAAAAACCTTGTCCACGCGTGGGCGCGGACAGGGTGAAATCATTCAGGCGCCGATTTTGGCCTATTTGATTGAAACCAAAAACGGTCGCATTCTGTTTGATGTGGGCTGTGATTATCAAAAAATTCAGCAAAAAGAGCAGCGTGCCCATTATTACGAGCACGACGGTTTTCCATTCGGGCCACCGGAAATGGATGAGGAAGAACGTTTGCCGAATCGTTTGCAGGAACTGGGGTTGAAAACCGAAGATGTGGATTTGGTGTTTTGCAGTCATTTGCATTTCGACCATGCCGGCGGCTTATGCGAATTCTGCCATGCCGAAGTGCATGTCCACGCTCAGGAAATGGCGGCGGCGAAAGAGCCGGCGGACGATGCTTATTTTGCGTCCGATTTCGAGTTGCCCTTGAATTGGAAGTTGCAAACCGGCGAGTACGAGTTAACCGACGGAGTCAGCGCGATTGAAACTCCGGGCCATACTGCGGGGCATATGTCGATGCTGGTGGAGTTGCCGAAAGGTCCGCCGATTTTGTTGGCAGGCGATGCGGCGGACTTGACGGAGAATATCGAAGACGAAGTCGCGCCCGGTTTGTGCTGGCAGGATAACGAGCAATTGGCGATCGAGAGTATCCGTAAATTGAAATACCTCAGTGAAAAACAGCAGGCGGCGCTTTGGCCGAATCATGATTGGGCATTTTTCCAGCGCCATAATCGATTCCCGAACTTTTTCGAATAGAAAGGCGGAGCCGTCAGGCCCGCTTTACGTTAGTAACTTACCCGGCAGCGTCACGCTGTCTTTTTTTTGGATGATGGATTTTTAAGGATTTTAGGTTATGGAACTTGTCGCCACGGTGGTGCTGTTTTTTTCCTCGGTGTTATGGGGCCTGGCTTGGTTGCCGTTGAAGTATTTGCATGAAATGGGGTTTGACGGGATTCCGCTGACCTTGTTTTTGTACACCATTATGTTGGTGGTGATTTTGCCGTGGATTTGGCGCAAACGTTCGGAAATTCGCCCGTCCTGGAAAATCTTGCTGGCCATCGGTGTGCTGGGCGGCGGGGCGCAGTTGGCGTTCAATACCGCGATGATTTACGGCGAAGTGATTCGGGTCATGGTGCTGTTTTATCTCTTGCCGGTTTGGGGTGTGATTGGCGGCCGTCTGTTTTTGGGGGAAGCCATCGACCGGGTGCGTTGGTTGGGATTGGGGCTGGCGGTGTCCGGCGCCTTCTTGGTGGTGGGCGGTTGGAAAGCCCTGGAATCGCCGCCGTCCTGGATTGATGCGCTGGCGCTGTTGTCCGGTTTTTTGTTTGCCATGAATAACATTGCTTTCCGAGTGTCGCCGAAGGTGGATGTGTCGCTGAAGTTGGCCTTTATGTTCGGCGGTTCGGTGTTGATGGCCAGCGGGGTCATTCAGGTGATGTCCTTGCCGACCTTGCCGGATGTCAGCCTTCAGGCCTGGGGAATTTTGTTCTTGTTCGGCGCGGTTTGGATGATGATGGCCAACCTCGGAACGCAATGGGCGGTGACGCACATGGAAGCCGGACGTTCTTCAATCATCATTATTATGGAGCTGGTGACGGCGGTCTTGTCGGCCAGTATTCTGTTGAATGAAACCATGAGTCCGACGGAAATGGTCGGCGGCTTGTTAATTGTGGTGGCCGCGTTCCTGGAAGCACGTCGTGCAAACGGGCACTGAATTGCACCATATGAAAAATATTTGACCCAAAGTAATGCGATTTAACCGATCTTAGGGTTGGTTAAAATCACGTTATTTTTGTTATATTGTTGAAAAATAAAGACAAAAAGTTTTTTGGTTCGACCTGTGTTTATAAATTATTACCTTTCTCTTAAATTGTAATAACTAAGGTGGTGTAATCATGTTCTCATATAAAAAGCTATTAGGTGGTCTTGCGGGGCTGTTGCTTTCCGTTCAAGCGATGTCGGTCAGTGCCGAGCCGTTGAAGATTGGATACAGTGACTGGCCAGGATGGGTGGCTTGGCAGGTCGCAATCGAAAAAGATTGGTTTAAAGAAGAAGGCGTGGACGTCAAATTCGAATGGTTTGACTATGTGGCGTCAATGGATGCCTTCGCGGCCGGACAGTTGGACGCGGTTGGCATGACCAACGGTGATGCGTTGGTAACCGGTGCGACCGGTGCGCGCAGCGTCATGTTCTTAATGAACGACTACAGTAACGGTAACGATATGGTGATCGGTGCGCCGGGCATTGAATCCGTTAAGGATTTGAAAGGCAAGAAAGTCGGCGTGGAAGTCGGTTTCGTGAGCCACCTGTTGTTGCTGAACGCTTTGAAAGCCAATGGCATGAGCGAAGGTGATGTGGAGTTGGTGAATGTGCCGACCAATGAAACCCCACAAGTCTTGGCGTCCGGTCAAGTGGATGCGATTGTCGCTTGGCAACCAAGCTCCGGTTCGGCATTGAACTTGGTACCGGGTTCGAAAGCCATCTATACCAGTAAGGATGAGCCAGGTTTGATTTACGATATGTTGTGTGTCTCGCCAAGCAGTTTGTCGGCGAATCGCGACGATTGGGTAAAAGTGGCCAAAGTCTGGTATCGCGTTGTGGACTTCATCAAGGATCCGAAGCACTATGACGAAGCCATCGAAATCATGTCTTCTCGTGTCGGTCTGTCTCCGGACGAGTACAAAGGGTTTGTGGACGGCACCAAAATCCTGACCTTGGAAGAAGCGAAGAAACACTTCCAAAAAGGGGATGGTTTCAGTTCTCTGTATGGTTCGACGCAATTGTCTGATGACTTCAACGTCGCCAACAAAGTTTACGATACGCCACAAGACGTGAACGCTTATATTGACCCTTCCATCACAACGGGTCTGTAATCGGCTGAACGGCTGAAGCGGACTCAAAAGGCCACTGGTTCCAGTGGCCTTGTCTTTTAACACCTCTCTGTTTTCTGTTATTCGCAACGTACCTGATATGGGGTAAGGGCTGCGGCTGACTTGAAAACCGAGTTGAAGGAGAAAACCATGAAGTTATGGCATGACCTGACGTGGGAAGAAATCGGCGAGTTGGTCGAACAGGGTATGGATGCCGCATTGCTGCCGGTCGGTGCGACCGAGCAGCATGGCCCGCACCTAGGGTGTGGCATGGATTCGGAAATTGCCCGCCACTTGAGTGAGCAGGTCTCGGCCAAAACCCAGGTTGCGGTGCTGCCGACTTTGCCTTACGGCTGTTCCATCGGGCACTCGCATCGCTGGCCGGGCACCATTGCCTTGCAGCCGAAAACCTTGATTGATGTGGTTAAGGAAATCGGCGATTGGGTGGCGGCTTCCGGGTTCAAGCGCCTGTTCATTCTCAACAGTCATGTGTCCAATTTCGCACCGTTACGCTGCGCGTTGGAAATGCTGCGTGCCGAACACGACGGCTTTATGGTGGCGCTGATTAATTCGTCCACCGTCAGTGAACGCGTCAAGGCGCGGCATTTCGACGATGCCGAGGATTGGCACGCTAATGAGGCGGAAACGTCATTGATGATGGCGTTGGCGCCGAACCTGGTGCGGGACGATAAGTTAGCAACCAGTGATGACCCGGATCGGACGGAAGACTGCGTGTTTTCCCATCCGGTGAATCGCACCAGTTTGAATGGCGTGACCGGAAAACCGAGCGACGCTTCGGTTGAAAAAGGCCGGGAGCTGTTCGATTGGATGGTGGATGACCTCAGCGCTCTGGTGATGAAAGGTTTACAAGAAGAGGCGCCTTTGCCTCACGGCTATTTTGATCAAACAAAGGGATAAAAGGATAAACAAATGAATTCGAAAATTGATGTGGATGCCATGCAACGCCGCTTAAAGGACATGGGCATCAAATATTGTTTGGGCGCTTACGTGGACATTCACGGGATACCGAAAGGCAAATTCGTGCCAATCGATCATTTGCACCATATGGTGGAAGGGTCGGAATTGTACACGGGGTACGCGCTGGATGGTTTGGGGCAGATGCCGAACGACGATGAAATCGCTTCGGTGCCGGATCTGGACAGTTTGATTCAACTGCCTTGGCAACCGGAGGTGGCTTGGATGGCGGCCGACAATACCTTGCACGGCGAGCCTTATGAAATCAACACGCGTGTTGCTTTGAAGAAAGTCTTGGCGGAAGCCGAAGAAATGGGCTTTGGGTTTAACCTCGGCATCGAGTGCGAGTTGTTCGTGCTGAAAGAGGAAGAAGACGGCTCCTTGTCCGTACCGGATAAGGACGATAAGCTTATCAAGCCGTGTTACGACGTGCGCAGCTTTATGAACCGCTTCAGCTGGCTGGATAAGATGGCGACCACCATCAACGATTTGGGCTGGGATTTGTACTCGCTCGATCATGAAGACGCCAACGGTCAGTATGAATTCGATTTCAAATTCAGTGATGCGCTGACCATGTGTGACCGTTTTATTTTCTTCCGTTACATGGCGAAACACTATGCGCAGGAAGAAGGCTTGCTGGCGACCTTTATGCCGAAGCCGTTTGCAAATAAAACCGGTAACGGGGCGCATTTCAATATGTCGCTGTTCGATAAGGATACCGGCGAAAATGTCTTTGCCTGTGATCCGAAAGACGATCCGCGCGGTTTGGGCTTGACCGAAATCGGTTATCACTTCATCGCCGGTGTTTTGAAGCACGGTCCGGCTTTGTGTGCGGTTTTCTCGCCGACGGTCAACAGTTACAAGCGCTTGATTCGCCAAGGAGCGATGGCAACCTTCTCCTGGGCGCCGGTGTTCAATTCCTTCGGTTCCAATAACCGAACCAATTCGGTGCGAGTGCCGATGGGCGGCGGGCGTTTCGAGTCGCGTAATGCCGACGGCTCGGTGAATCCGTATCTGGCGGCGACGTTGGTGTTGGCGGCCGGTTTGCAAGGGGTGCGTGAGAAATTGGATCCTGGTATGCCGCAGGAAGACAATCTGTATGAGTTGTCGGAAGCCGAGCGTTTGGAAAGAGGCATTGAGTTCTTGCCGCAAAACCTGGCGGAAGCGGTGGAAGCCTTTGCGGCAGATCCGTTTGTCGAGGAAGTGCTGGGTTCCGAACTGCGCAACGAGTTCATTAAATACAAAACCGAAGAATGGGAGGAGTACCACCGCACGATTTCCGAATGGGAAATCAAGCGTTACAGCCACTTGTTCTGATTGGCTGTATTCGATTCATTCTGTTCAGCTCGGGCCAAGGCGGGAAATCGCCAGGCCTGGGCGTTTTGGTTATTTGACCACGGTCCAGCTGACGTCGTTCTGATTCAGCGCTTTGGTGACCGCTTCCGGCATCGGTTGGTCGGTGATCAATAAATCCACGTCTTCAAACCCGCAAACTCGTTCCAATTTCCCCAATCCGAATTTTGAATGGTCCGCCAGTATCGATGTTTGGCGTGAGCGTTTAATCATTTCCCGTTTTAACGCGGCCACGTCTTGGTCGTACTCGGTAATGCCTTCCAATGTAATCGAGCCGCAGCTCGAAAAACAATGATCGGCATTGAATTGCTGGACGGCGGAAACCGTCGCGGCGCCATAGCAACTGCCTTCCGATGCACGGTATTGGCCGGGCAGCATGATGATTTGATGGGTCGGGTTTTCCGACAGCGCGATGGCGATGGAAAAGCTGTTGGTGATGACCGTCAGTTCCTTTTTGGTGATGGCGAGGCGATTCGCCAGAAAGGTGCAGGTCACGCTGGAATCGAACATTAACACTTGCCCGTCGCTCACTTGCTTTTCCGCTTCCTTGGCGATGCGCATACGCTCTTCCGGAAAAATATTCTTGCGTTGATTCAGTACGCCTTCCTTGGCGGTCGACATATTCGCGGCACCGCCGTGGGTACGCTGCAACAGCGATTGTTCGGCTAAAGCATCAATGTCGCGTCGAATGGTTTCGATGGAGACATTGAATTCCTGCGCCAATTCGGAAATCAGCACCACCGGCTTGATTTGCAGCAGATGCAAGATGCGTTCGTGCCGTTGGTTTTTGTTTAAACGAGCGGGAGCGATGGGTTGCATGTCGAAGTCCGTAACAATTGATTTGTGCTTATCTTACCGTATTTAGGTGGAATATTTTGTGGTGATTACAACATTTTTATGTAAATTTTGGTGCAAAAGCGGGCATAAAATGTGGCATTAATATGGTTCATATTGAGATGAAAAATATTAATATGTTGATTTAAATGAATTATTTTTTATTTGGGTGCATGTTTGCTTTTTTGCTCAAAACCAAGTTTTTGTGGTTTTTACCAATTTTATTGATGTCTCATAGGAGGTTTGCAATGGCAAGTTCTAATTTTGGAAGACGTGATTTTCTGAAAGCTGCAGCGGCAATGTCGGCGACGGCGGCAATTCCAGGGTTGTTTCCAGGGGTGGCGAATGCCGCTCGTACCAACGAATTGAATATTTTGGTGTGGGAAGGTTACAACTCGGACAATGTTCTAGACCCGTTTCGTCGTGAGTTCGACACCAAAGTGTCGGCGGAAAACGTCATTTCCGACCCGGATGCCGTGAATAAACTGCGCGCCGGCGAAACCAAGGTATGGGATTTGATTAACCTGAACAACCCTTGGGCACGGGAACTTCTCTATCCGGAAGGGTTGATCAAACCACTGGATCAGGAACGGTTTAAACCCTATTTCGACAAGATGATGGACGAGTTCAAGTGGCCTTACAAGTGGGCCATGAGTCTGGACAACAAAGAGCTGTTGGGGATGACGCAACGTTTCGGGCCTTTGTCTTTTGTAGTGAACACCGATGTGATTTCGCGCCCGATGGCGGAAGACCAAGGGTTCAACCTGTTTATGGATCCTAAGATGAAAGGGCGTTACGGGATTCTGACCTGGGCGAACTGGAACATCTACCACATGTGTATCACGGCCGGCTTCTCGCCGTTCAGAAAACACACCAAGGAAGAAATGCAGAAGTTCAAGGAAGTGGCGACTTACATCTTCAAAAACGCCAAGCTGGCGTCGGATGACCATTTGGCGATGAACCAGGCCTTGATTACCGGCGAAATCGACGCTTACTTTACCGGCGGAACCTATTCGTGCTCCGTGGCGCGTTACGACGGTTTCTCAAATGTTCGAGGCATTACGCCGAAAGAAGGGCCGATTGATGGCAAGGGTGGGATTGTCTGGGTGGAAGTGACGTCCATCGTGAATAACCCGAACCTGTCCACCAAAGCGGAAGATTTCCTGGAGTACGTGCAAAGACCGGATGTGTCCAAGAACGTAGCGTTTGCGGAAGGGTCTCATAACCCGGTTACCCAAATGGGGATTCCGGAAGTCATGAACGCTTTCACCAAGAAAGAATTGGATGCGATTCAGTTCGACAGCCTGGAATGGGAGTTGGAGCATTGCGCCGATTACGACGTGAACCCGGATTACGCCGAAATGTTGGAGCTGTACACGGCCGCGCGTCGTGAAGCGAAAGGATAAATCGTAATTGAAACTGGCGGGCACGTCTAACGTGCCCGGCTTGAAAGAGAGATGGACTATGGATCAAGAAACGGTTCTGAAGTTAAAAGACGTCGACAAATTCTTTAACGATTTTGTGGCGGTCGACCGAATCAATCTCGATGTGAAAGACGGTGAATTTTTTACCATCGTCGGGCCGTCGGGCAGTGGGAAAACCACCATGATTCGTATGTTGGTCGGCATGGACAAACCGACAAATGGCGAAATTTCGCTGCGAGGCAAGGTCATCAACGACGTGCCGGCCAATAAACGGCCGACCTGCATGGTGTTCCAGTCTCTGGCGCTGTTTCCACATAAAACGGTCGGTGAAAACATCGAGTTCCCGATGAAAATCAAGGGCGAACTCAAGAATTACCGCAAGGCACGAGCCATCGAGTTGCTCGAGCAATTGCACCTGTCGGAAAGTTATTACGACAAGATGATTACCGAATGTTCGGGTGGGGAAAGACAACGTGTCGCTTTGGCGCGTGCCCTGGCATTCGACCCGGAGATTTTGTTCTTCGACGAACCTTTGTCGGCACTGGATTACCGTCTGCGTAAGACGCTGGAAAAAGAGCTGAAAGACATTCAACGTAAGACCGGCAAAACCTTTATTTACATCACCCACTCATTGGAAGAGGCGATGGTGATGAGTGACCGCATCGGCATTATGCGCCGCGGTCGACTGATTCAAGTGGGCACGCCCGAAGAAATCTACAACAGCCCGGTGAATGGCTTTGTGGCGCAGTTCATGGGTGAGGTCAATCAATTTGAAGTGGATGTGCGCGGCGACGAACTGGCCGACTCGAAAATGTTGGCGACCTACCGTTCGCCGAATCCGGCTTACGACAATTCTTCGGGCATTCTGATTGTGCGTCCGGAAGACATGCGTTTGCTGTCGCCGGAAGACACGGCGGAAAACGAACTGGAAGGCACGTTGGTGAACCAGTATTCGCTGGGCTCACGCACCCAATACCAAGTGATGGTCAACGGCAAGACGCTGCTGGTGGAAATGCTCGGTGCCGGTGTTGATGTATCCGAAGGGGATGAGGTTAAGGTGGGCTGGTCCACCGACAGCGCCATCCTGTTGAAAGAATAAGGTGTGTTATGAAAACGACATCCGTAAAAGAAGAAAGCAGCGCCGAAACGCCTAAGCGTTTTCGCCAGGCCTGGCTGAAAGACTGGTTGAAGCAGACCGGGTTCTTGTTGTCGCTGCCGGTGATGATTCTGTTTTTCGCCGGCTTCATCGGGCCTTTACTGTTGGTCGGCATCTACAGTTTCATGCCGTCGAAAGAATTCGGACTGGACCATCTGCCGACGCTGGAAAACTACGCCGATATTTTCAGCAGCAGTTATTACCTGTCGTTCGGTTGGTCGCTGATTCTGGCGTTGGTGACCACGGTGTTGTTGATTCTGATCAGCTGGCCGGTCGCCTATGGTTTGGCGAAAAGCTTTAAGCGCTCGATGATTTTGACGCTGATTTTGGTGTTGCCGTTATTCGTATCGGAAAACGTGCGTCTGTTCGGCTGGGTGCTGATGCTGGTGAATCACGGGGTGCTGGACGGCTCCCTGAACGCCATGTTCGGCGTGGATTTGCCGAGTTTGCTGTACAACGTGCCGGTGATTCTGCTGGGCCTGTTGTACACCTATCTGCCGTTCATGTTGTTCCCGATGGTGTTGGGCATTTCCATGATTCCGGAATCCTGTCGCGAGGCCAGTTTTGACATGGGCGCCAACCGCTGGCAGGTGTTCAAGGAAATTGAATTGCCGCTGGCGATGCCGGGCATTCTTATCGGTTCCCTCTTGACCTTCGTGTTGGTGATGGGGTCGATTTCCGAAGCCAAAATCTTGGGCGGCCAATCCATCATCATGATTTCGCACGATATCGAAACCGCGTTTACCTATGCGCAGAACTGGCCGTTAGGATCCGCATTGGCGACCCTGTTGATTTTGTTGATCGGGGCTTTGGTTCTGACTCTGTTGTCGAAACTGGATTTAGACCGTTTGTTCGGTCGTAAGAAATAAGGAAATCGTATGTCAGCCATGTATCAAAGTCGATTCACCTCCGCCAACCAGAAGCTGATGCGCTGGTGGACGGTGATTGTCATTTTGTTCCTGTATATGCCGATGCTGGCCGTGGTGTTGGCATCTTTCTCGAAGATCAAGTTTTTCATGTTCCCGGTGAATATTTGGTCGACCAAATGGTATGAATCGGTCTTCAATTCTTTGTCGATTCGGGAGTATGTTTTCACTTCTTTGAGTATCGCCGCCGTGGTCACCGTGATTTCGGTGGTGATGGCCATTTTTGGCGCCCTGGCGTTTGCGCGTTATGACTGGAAAGGGCGCAGCATCTACCAAAAAATGATTCTGTTGCCGATTTTCTTTCCGCAGGCGGTGTTGGGCTTGGCGATTCTGTTGTGGACGTCC
This sequence comes from Thiomicrospira sp. S5, assembly GCF_003991075.1. Lineage (NCBI taxonomy): Bacteria > Pseudomonadati > Pseudomonadota > Gammaproteobacteria > Thiotrichales > Piscirickettsiaceae > Thiomicrospira > Thiomicrospira sp. S5. The sequence continues at coordinate 721,811 of NZ_CP014470.1, forward strand.
TCATTAGGCATTACGCCGACCTGGCACACCGCGATTTTCGCGCACCTGGTGTGGATTGTGCCGATCGTCACACTGGTCATCGCCATTCAGGTCTACGGTTTCGACCCGTCGGTGGAGGAAGCGGCTTATGACCTGGGCGCATCCCGTGTGCAGGTCTTCAAGGAAATAACTTTGCCGATTCTGTGGCCGGGCATTTTTTCCGGTGCCTTGTTCGCTTTCTTATTGTCCTGGGGGAATTTCCCGCTGTCCACCTACACCACCGGGGCCGATCAAACCGCGCCGGAATGGCTCTACGCCAAAATGGTGGCCGGTTATACCCCGCAGGTTCCGGCATTGGGATCGCTGACCGTGTTGATGGCAGCAATCATTCTGTTCGGCAGTTATTGGCTGGGCATGCATTTTAAAAAGAAAAAACAACGAGCAAAGACGTGAGGTAGCCGTAAGGATCTATGTTTGAACAAATGAGTTATGACGCGCAACTGGCCTATCTGCAAGGCGTTGCGGAAAAAGCGTTGCAAAAGTGGGCGCTGCCCGAACCGACCGGTTTGAAGCTGTTGAGTTTGTCGGAAAACGCCACTTACCGTGTCGATTTACCGGATCGTGATCCGTTGATTTTGCGGGTACACCGCACCGACTACCATTCCCGCGATGGGATTCAGACCGAGTTGGATTGGATGAAAGCCTTGCAGGAAGACGCCGGTATCCAAACGCCACAGTCCATCGACGGTCGTGACGGTTCCGCGATTCAGGAAGTGGTGTCGGCGGCTTTGGACGAAGTGCGTTATGTGACGTTATTTCATTTTATCGACGGCGACGAACCGGATGAATCGGACCTGATCGAACCCTTCAAAAAGTTGGGCGAAGTCACCGGAAAAATGCACAACCACGCACGCGGCTGGACGTTGCCGAGTTATTTTGACCGTTTGGTGTGGGATTACGATGGTTGCATCGGCGACACGCCCAATTGGGGCGACTGGCGAAAAGGGCCAGGCCTGAAGCCGGAAGATGTCGGAACACTGGAAGCGGTCTCCGATTTGATTAAACAGCGGCTGGCGGCCTTCGGGCAATCGCCGCAACGTTTCGGCTTGATTCACTCCGATATTCGCTTGGCGAATCTGCTGATTTGCGGTGACGACACCCGAGTCATCGATTTTGACGATTGCGGGTTGGGCTGGTTTTTATATGACTTGGCATCTGCGGTCAGCTTTATCGAAACCAACCCTGGGTTGGATAAGGTGATTGACGCGTGGGTGGAAGGCTATCGACGTAGCGCATCGCTTTCCGAAGAAGAGGAACGGGAAATTCCGACCTTCATCATGATGCGGCGTTTAACGTTATTCGCCTGGCTGGGCTCGCACCCGACGGCGGATTTGGCTCAGGAGTTAGGCGATTCATTCGCACAGGGTACGGTGGAGTTGGGTAACGCCTACCTGACACAATTTCAATCATAACGCAGTGATTTAATGTAAGGATTTGACTAATGGCAAGTGAACAAAAACAGGCCTTTTTAGAGAGAACCAAAAAGGTTTGGAACCCGGGGAAAACCCAGGATTGGATCGATACCGGCGTCGATATTGTCATCGACCGACGCGAAGGCTATTGCTTTTGGGATATGGACGGGCACCGTCTGATCAATATGCATTTGAACGGCGGGGTCTATAACCTCGGGCATCGCAACCCGGAAGTGATTCAGGCGGTGACCGACGCCATGGCGCATTTCGACATCGGTAACCACCATTTTCCGTCTTTGATGCGTACCGAACTGGCGGAAAAACTGCTGGCGACGGCACCGGACAATATGCAATACGCCATCTTTGCCAGCGGCGGAGGTGAGGCGATCGACATCGCTTTGAAATCGGCACGCCATGCCACCGGCAAGAAGAAAATCGTGTCGTTGCAGAACTGTTACCACGGTCATACCGGTCTGTCGGTGAAAACCGGCGCGCCGCGTTTCAATGAGATTTTCTTAACCGAACCCGAAGCCGACCAGTTCGTTCAGGTGCCGTTTAATGATTTGGACGCAATGGAAGAAGCGTTGTCCGGGCGGGATGTGGCTTGTGTCATCATCGAAAGCATTCCGGCGACTTACGGTTTCCCGATGCCGGCACCCGGCTATTTACAAGCGGTGAAGACCCTGTGTGAAAAATACCAGGCCTTGTATGTGGCGGATGAAGTACAGACCGGCCTGATGCGAACCGGCCAGATGTGGTGTTGCACCGGCTATGGTGTGGAACCGGATTTACTGGTCACCGGTAAAGGCTTGTCCGGCGGGATTTATCCGATTGCCGCGGTGTTGGTGACCGAGCAGTCCGGCCAATGGTTGACCGAAGACGGTTGGGCGCATATGTCCACTTTCGGTGGCTCGGAAATCGGTTGCGCGGCCGCCATCAAAACCTTGGAAGTGGCGCAGCGCCCGGAAACATTGGAAAACATTCAACGTATCAGCGATTATTTTGATCAGGCGCTGGCCGATTTGCAGGCCAAGTACCCGGATTTCTTCGTCGGTGTTCGTAAGAACGGCCTGGTGATGGGGCTGGAATTCGATTACCCGAGAGGGGCTGAACTGGTGATGCAGGAACTTTATAAACAGGGCGTTTGGGCGATTTATTCTGCGCTGGACCCGAGAGTGTTGCAGTTCAAAGCCGGTTTGTTGATGTCGTTGGAGTTATCGAAAGAGGTCATGGACATTCTGGAATGTTCCATTGACGCAGTGGTGAAATCGTTACCGAAGACCTAAGCCGTTATTGAAGTCGTTTAAAAGGAGGTTATATGTTGACATCCATTCAAGGAAAAACCGTTTTAATCACCGGTGCCAGTAAGGGCATCGGGCGTGGCATTGCCAAAGTGTTCGCCAAGCAAGGCGCCAATACCGTCATCGTAGCGCGGCATTTAGACGCCGCTCAAGCCGTGGCCGATGAATTAAAGGCCGCCGGTTACGAAGCCATGGGCGTGGCCGCCGATGTGGCCGACAAGGCTTCATTGCAATCCGCGGTGCAAACCGCGGTTGAAGCCTACGGCGGTTTGGATATTCTGTGTGCCAATGCCGGGATTTTCCCGTCCGCCAGTTTGGAAGAAATGACCGAAGAGGATTGGGATACGGTGATGAACACCAACCTGAAAGGGACATTGTTCAGTGTGCAAACCTGTTTGCCGGAATTGAAAAAATCCGGGGCCGGACGGGTGGTGATTACGTCGTCGATTACCGGGCCGATTACCGGATTCCCCGGCTGGAGCCATTATGGTGCCTCCAAAGCCGGGCAGCTCGGTTTTATTCGCACCGCCGCCATCGAATTGGCGAAATACGGTATCACTGTGAATGCCGTCATGCCGGGCAATATTTTGACCGAGGGTCTGGAAGACATGGGCGACGATTACCTGACGCAAATGGCTTCCTCGATTCCGCTGAAACGTTTGGGGTCGGTTGAGGACATCGCCAATGCCATGTTGTATTTCGCGTCGGAAGAAGCGGGTTACGTCACCGGGCAAACCATCGTCGTCGACGGCGGACAAGTGTTGCCGGAATCTCTGGAAGCGGTCGGTTAACCGCTAAACGGATTGGGATAACATTATGTGTCAATGCGGCCAACATACGATTCATGCGCTGGGCAAACAGCAAAGCCATTGCGGATGGGATTGTGATAATCGTCCGGAATTGACGGTGGTGTCCGGCGATTGTCTCGACATAGAGGTGCACGATGCGTCGGGCGGTCAGTTATCGTTGGATTCCGGCGTGGACGATGTCATTAATTTCGATTTCGATCGAATCAACCCAGTCACCGGACCGGTTTGGGTGGAAGGGGCCGAACCCGGCGATGCCTTGAAGGTCACGTTGCTGGATTACGAGCCGTCCGGCTGGGGCTGGACCGCCAATATTCCGGGATTCGGGCTATTGGCGGACGAGTTCGAAGACGCGGCCTTGCATCTTTGGCAGTATGATCCGGACAGCTTGTCGCCGGCGTTATTCAATGAATTTGCGAAAGTGCCCTTGAAACCCTTTGCCGGCACCATTGGCGTGGCGCCGCCGGAAAAAGGGTTTCACAGCATCGTACCGCCGCGGCGTTGGGGCGGAAACATGGATATTCGTGACCTTGCCAAAGGCAGCGAGCTTTGGTTGCCGGTCGGTGTTGAAGGCGCCTTGTTCTCCATCGGCGATACCCACGCCGCGCAAGGCGACGGTGAGGTGTGTGGCACCGCGATTGAAAGTCCGATGACGGTATCGGTGAAGCTGGAGTTGGAAAAAGCGCAGAATCTGCCCGCGCCGAAATTTGCCACACCGGGGCCGGTCACGCGCCATTTGGATGCCGAAGGGTATCACGTCACCACCGGCGTCAATCATGACTTGATGACCGCCGCCCGCGATGCGGTGCGTTACATGATCGACGAGTTGCAAAAACAGCATCAGTTGGCGGCGATGGATGCTTATATGTTGTGCAGTGTGTGCGGCGATCTGAGAATCAGTGAAATCGTCGATGCCCCCAACTGGATCGTCTCGTTTTATTTTCCGAAATCGGTTTTCTCATAGGTTTTTCGCAATTTATGGCTCAGTATCACTACACTTTAGGGCAACTGGTCTATCGCTTTGACGACTTGAAGGATTTGATGGCGAAAGCCACCCCCATGCGTTCCGGCGATGTGTTGGCGCAAGTGGCGGCCAAAACCGAAGAGGAACGGATGGCGGCCCGTTTCGCGTTGGCGGAACTGCCGTTGAAAACGTTTGTGAATGAAGCCGTGGTGCCTTACGAATCGGATGAGGTGACGCGCTTGATTATGGACGATTGGGACGAAACCGCGTTTGAACCGATTGCCCATTTGACGGTGGGCGACTTCCGGGACTGGTTGTTGGATTATGATACCGATGCCGCGGCCTTGGCGACGGTGGAAGCCGGGTTGACTCCGGAAATGGTGGCGGCGGTCTCGAAGCTGATGCGCAACCAGGATTTGATTCTGGTGGCCAGCAAAAAAGAGGTGGTCACGCGTTTCCGGAATACCATCGGCTTGAAAGGCGGGCTGTCGACACGTCTGCAACCCAATCATCCGACCGACAGCACGCAAGGCATCATTGCCTCGACCTTGGACGGCTTGCTGAACGGTTCGGGCGATGCGGTCATCGGCATCAATCCGGCCACCGACAACGTTCAGGCGGCCTCGGCTTTGATTCGGTTGCTGGATGAAGTGCGGCAACGTTACGACATTCCGATGCAGTCTTGCGTATTGACGCACGTCACCAACAGCATGGTGATGATGGAACGGAACGAGCCGGTGGATTTGGTGTTTCAGTCGATTGCCGGAACCGAAGGCGCCAATAAAACCTTCGGCATTGATTTGGCGGTGCTGGCCGAAGCGCATGAGGCGGCCTTGTCGCTGAAACGGGGCACGGTTGGCGATAATGTGATGTATTTCGAAACCGGTCAGGGCAGCGCCCTGTCGTCCGGATTTTTTCATGGCGTCGATCAGCAAACGTTGGAAACGCGAGCCTACGCCGTGGCGCGCAAGTTCCGACCGTTGTTGGTGAATACGGTGGTCGGTTTTATCGGCCCGGAATATCTGTTCGACGGTAAGCAGATTATCCGCGCCGGGCTGGAAGACCATTTCTGCGGCAAGCTGCTGGGCGTGCCGATGGGGTGCGATATTTGTTACACCAATCACGCCGAAGCTGACCAGAACGATATGGATAACCTGCTGACGTTGCTTGGCACGGCCGGGGTCAATTTCATTATGGGCATTCCCGGCGCCGACGATATCATGCTCAATTATCAGACCACGTCCTTCCACGATGCCAATTACTTGCGGCAGGTGTTGGGCAAAAAACCGGCACCGGAGTTCGAGCGCTGGCTACGAGATATGGGTATTCAAGATGCGGCCGGGCACCTGTTACCCGAAAATCAGCCGACGCCGTTATTGACGAATCAAACGTTTGGGGGCGAAGTATGAAGGCGTCTCAGCCGCAGGTTTTACAGGACTTGGCGAAACTCAAACACATCACCGAGGCGCGCATCGGTTTGAAGCGAGCGGGTTCCAGTCTGGCGTCGAAAGAGGTGCTGACGTTCGATTTGGACCACGCCCGTGCGCGCGATGCGGTGCATTTGCCGTTTCAACCCGAAGCCTTGGCAGAGCCAATCGAGGCGTTGGGCGTGTCGACCCTGACGATTCAATCCGCCGCCGTGGACCGCATGACTTATTTACAGCGCCCGGATTTGGGACGTAAGCTGGGGTTGGAGTCTCGTACTTTGTTGCAGGAGCAAACACAGGCAGAAGAAAGTACGGAAGCCGATGTCTGCATTGTGATCGGGGATGGCTTGTCGTCCAAGGCGATTCAACAGAATGCCGTGCCCTTTTTATCGGTTTTGTTGCCGTTGTGTCGGGCCAAAGGCTGGCGACTGACGCCGGTGCATCTCGCCACTCAGGCGCGTGTGGCCTTGGCGGATGAAGTGGGAGAGCAGTACGGTGCGAAGTTGGCGGTGATTCTGATTGGCGAACGCCCCGGTTTGAGTGCGGCCAACAGTATGGGCATTTACATGACTTACGAGCCGCGTGTCGGCCGTTCCGATGCCGAGCGCAACTGCATTTCCAATATCCGACCGGGCGGGCAAAGTTACGAGCAGGCGGCGGATTTGCTGGTGCGGTTGATGGAAGGTGCTTTGCAAAAGCGGTTGTCCGGCGTCGGTTTGAAAGACGATTTCGAAGAAACGCCGTTGATTGAATAAACACCCGCGCGAAAAACGATTCACTCAAAACGGCCAGGCCTGGCCGTTTGATTACATCTCGTATAACCAATAGAAACTGAAACCGGGAATGACCAGGGTGTTGTTAAAGATTTCCGGTTTGTGGCGTGTCACCAGATCAATCAATTGACCTTCCGAATAGGTGCCCCAGCCCGCGACTTCCTCCATATTCAGGTTTTGCGGTTTGCCATTGAAATTGGCCACCACCAGAACCCGGTCCGTGTATTTATGCGGGTCGAAGCGGTTGATGACGAACAGATTCGGATTTGCGACGTCAATCAATTCACGGTTGTTGAAATCGGCAAAGACGTGGATGTCTTTACGCACGGCAATCAATTTTTTGATGGCGCTGAAAATTTCGTATTCGACCGCACCCGGTGTATTGCGTCGTTCGGCCTTTTCCCAGTTGATGGAGGGACGATGCACCCAACGGTTATCATCCATTTTATTCGGGTCGGACAAATAGGAGTCGTCGTTGAGAGTGCCGATTTCATCGCCATAATACAGCAGCGGCATGCCGCCGAACGAGAAAATCATGCTGTGCATCAGAATAATCAGTTTGATGGCGTCGTCTAGGGCTTCGATATCGCCGGTTTCCAGCGCGTATTGCAACCCGACCAAGGAGGCGAGTGAACCGGAAATACGCGCGTCGCCGGTTTTGGCATTGGCGGCAAACGGTAAGCCTCGGGCGTGGGAGTTGTCGAATTTCCCGATCAGATAGTCGATGAGGAAACGGCGGTGCGAATGCGGTTCGTATCCGGCGCGGATGATGTCTTTGTCGTCAAACCCGAGGCCGATGTCATCGTGGCAGCGCACGTAATTCAGCCAGGTGGCTCTTTCCAGCTTGACCGGCAGGCTCTTGATGCCTTGATTGAGCAGCTTGGCGTTTTTGGTGGCGACGGCATCCCACATCAAGGCCATAAAGGTAGCGTTGTAGGCGATTTCGCACTCTTTGGCGATGACGGCGTCTTCACCGAAGTATTTGGTGACTTCCACCGGCGCGACGATGGCTTCGGCAATGAACAACACACCCGGTGCCGTGACTTGGCAGCAATCTTTCAACAGTTGCAGAATCAAATGGGCTTCGTGTTCGTTTTGGCAGGTGCTGCCGATTTTCTTCCAAAGGAAAGCCACCGCATCCAGGCGCAGAATGTCCGCGCCCTGGTTGGCCCAGAACAGAATGACATCGAGCATCTCGATGAACACGGCCGGGTTACTGTAATTCAAATCCCACTGATAGTCGTTGAAAACCGTCATCACCCAGCGTTGCATTTCCTCGTCCCAAGTGAAATTGCCGGGCGAGGTTTCCGGAAAGACCTCCGGCATGCTTTGCTCGAACATATCCGGGATATTGCGCGATTCGAAGGTGTAGTAGTAGTCCTGATATTTGGCGTCACCGGCACGGGCTTTCTGGGCCCATTCGTGTTCGTCCGAGGTGTGGTTCAAGACCACGTCCAACGCCAGCAGCATGTCGCGGTCGCGCATTTCACCGGACAGGGTGGTGAGGTCGTCCAATGTGCCGGCGCGCTCGTCGATTTCACGGAAATCGCTGACCGCATAGCCGCCGTCGCTTTCGCCTTCCGGGCATCGCATGATCGGCATGATGTGCACCATGTTCACGCCGAGCTCCTGAAAATACGGCAGGTGGGTTTGCATGCCGTTGAGGTCGCCGGCGAAACCGTGCGCGTACATGGCCATGCCGACCCATTTTTGGCTGAGGAACCAGTTGTAGTCCTTTTCACGTTCGATATCGAGGTCTTTCAGACAATCGGGACGCTTGATGTATTGGCGTGCCATGGTTTCCACCAGACGCAGCGCCTGGTCGTTGAAGTCTGGCCGGTGGCCGTACAAGCGTTCGAATAAGGAATGAATGGCGTAGAAGTTTGCGCCCAGTCGGGTGTAGAAATGCCGCAGGTCTTCTTCGTAGATATCCGGTTTAATTTTATTGAGGATATCGTTCAGCAGCGAATGTGAGATTTGCTCGTACATAGCTTCCCCGGTGCGAGAGTTTGAGGGCCTGTCGTCGCGAAGACTCAGGCGTGCATTTCGAGAATCGTTTTATAAAAGGCCCGGTTGTCGGGCGTCGCGCCGCGTAAACCGATGACTTGACTCGCAAACGCCTGTGCTGCGATCAAGGTGTCTTGAATAGGCCAGGATTCTATTAGACCATGAATGAAAACCGCCGTAAAGGCGTCTCCGGCGCCGACGGTATCGACAAATTCGGGAATCTCGCCCGGTGTCTGGCTGAAGAAACCTTCGGGGGTGAGGACGGAGGCGCCTTCCGAACCGCGGGTGACAATGACCTGCTCCAGTTCGAACTGGGTTTGGAAATTACGCATTGCCACTTCCAACACAGGTTCCTGAAAGCCGAGTTCACGCAGTTCGTCGACATTGAGTTTGACCCAGCGCGCGGACTGAATCCAGTCGAACAGGCTGGCTTGATCCCACCAGGGCGCACGGAGGTTGACGTCCAAAAACACCGACCAGTCGCCGGATTCGCGCAAGGTTTTGAATTGCTGTTGGGCATAAGGGCTTCTCAGCGCCAGAGAGCCGTGGTAGAGCAGGCCGCTGCGTTTGGTCAGTTGAACCGATTGCGCGGAAATGAAATCGTAGGCGCTGCCCGGCGTGATGTCGTAATGGGGTTCATCGTCGTGGACGGTGATGTCGACACGTCCGGTGGGGTGGGCTTGGTCAATTTGAATGTTGTCGGTTCGCAAGCCCCAGGCCTGGGCGTTTTTTAAAATGGTTTTGCCGAGGGTGTCGTCGCCGATTCGGGAGATGAATGTCGGGTCGTCGCCCAATGCCTGTAAATGCCAGGCGACATTGAAGGGCGCACCGCCCAATACCTGTTTGCCATTGGGAAAGCAGTCGAATAAGACTTCGCCGAAAACGGTGATGGATGAAGGATTCGCATTCATAAAGGCAGGACCTGTTCGTTCAGAGTGGGTTGAAAACGGGGCGCGTAATAGCCGACGCCTTGCAACACGCCGGCGGCATAGTTGCCGTTGTGGTCTTGAAGGTTTTGGGCTTGATAGAACGCCGATTCGGTATGGCGTTGCACACATGCTTGCCAGGCTTGGTGTTTGATGTCTTCCGAGGCGTTGGCCACCAGCACCGATTGTATGTGGCTGGTGAGTACCGGTAGGTCGTTGCCGCTGTCACCGGCGAAAATCACGTCCGCTAATGCGAAGTCCAATTGCTGTTGCAGAAATTCGATGGCGTGCAGTTTGGTGGCGTTTTGCGGTAAAACGTCCAACAAACCCACATCGGCGGCTTCGTCGATGCTCCAAATCAAGCTGGCCCGAATGTTTAACGGTGCGAGGGCGGCCTCGGCCCGAGCGAGGTAGTCGGATTCGCTGGCCGCGGACAAATCGGCGTAAAAACTGACTTTGTGAGTGTTTTGTTTTTCGCTTTCCTGCAGTGTCAGACCGTCCAATTGCATTAAGGGTTGGGCGATGTCATCGTGTCGGCAATTCCCCCAGGCCTGGCCGATTTCGGTTTCCCATTCCTCGACGGCTTGCCAGTGGCCGTTTTCACGGTGACGAATTTTGGTGCCGACATCGGTGATGGCGTAATCGGGTTGTGGCAAGTCATAAGCATGAATGGCTTCTTCCATCAGTGCGAGATGCCGCCCGGTAACGTACACCAAGGTGATTTCCGGCTGTTGGCAAAAGGCTTTGAAGGCCGCGCGTGCGTGCGGATGCTCCGGTTGCGCGCCATTGGGAATGACGGTGCGGTCCATGTCGGTGCAGAGCAATAAGGTCGAAGCGTTTTGTGATGCGGTCATGCGTCCTCCACCACTTTTTCGTATGTGTGCTCTGTCTCCGGCGGACGGCAGCTGTCGAAAAAGTCATAGTATTCAAGTGCTTCGAGAATGCCTTCTTCATACGGTTTTTTGGCGAAATAGATGCGGTCGATGTCAATCAATTGCGACAGTTCTTCATCGTGCCGGTTCGCCACCACCGCCGCAAGGGCGTTACCGCGCATCATGTCCTCATCCGCGCCGGAACCGCCTGCCACCAGAATGCGTTCCAGCGGAATTTCCCAGCGGTCGGCCACGTAACGTAAGGCCATGCCCTTCGAGGCCCGAATCGGCAGGATGTCGAGGTATTGGCCGAATGAGAGTTGTACGTTGACGGATTGTTCTTCCTGATGGAGATAGCGTTTGATTTCTTCCAAATCGGCGATTTCCGGGTCGATGTAGTAACTGATTTTGAAACGGTTCTGTTCCGATTTCGGTTGGCGCTCCAATCCGGGGTAATTATCCAGCAAAGAGCGCACTTTGTGCGGCACCCAGTGGTAATCGATGTGCTCTTCCCAAGCGGTGTCGGTGGTCAGCTTCGGTGCGTAGCTGATTTCCGTGCCGCTACTGGAAATGAGAATGTCCGGTTCGGGAATATTGTGCTGTTTCATCAGGCGTAAGGCCGAATCGAGGCGGCGGCCGGTGGCGACAATGAACAGCGTGGACTTTTTATGCGCTTTCATTTCCGCCAGTAAGACTTTCAAGGCATCTGGATTACCCATAAGGTTTTGGTCAAGGCTACTGACAAAGGCCCGGTCGCGGTACAGGCCAGCACGACGCGAAATATGGCGGCGTTCCAGACGCTCGGATTCCTTGACAATTGGGCAAATCAAATCGAGATAACGATCGGCGTGGGCTTGCCAGGCATAATGTTCCAGAACGCCGACCAGGCCTTTGTGAATGAATTCCTGTTGTGTTTTCGGTGACTTGAGAATCGTAAGCAGGGCATCGGTAATGGTTTTCGGTTCCAGCGGGTCGATGAGCAGACCGTTGTGGCAGTTGCCGATGATGTCGCGCGGACCACCGTCTTCGGTGGCGACAATCGGTAGGCCCGACGCGGCCGCTTCTATCAAGGTGAGGCCGAAGGGTTCGGTCAGTGCCGGGTTGACGAAGACGCCGCCGGAGGCGGCGGCAATACGGTAAATCATCGGTACGTCGTTTCGGCAATGGTGTTTGGGCAAAGCGACTTTGCCGTAAAGGTCATGGCGGTCGATGGCGGCCCAGAGTTCGTGGAACACTTGTTGTGCACCGGGCTCCAGGTCTTCGACGTCGTCGCGATTCCCGGCGATGATGACGAGATTCGCGCGGTCTTGTAAGTCTTTCGATTGGCCGTAGGCTTCAATCAATGAAGCGATATTTTTGCGATGGTCAGGTCGAGAGAGCGCTAGGATAATCGGTTTGTCCGGTTCCTTGAGATGCTTGACCAGCATCTGATAAAGGTCGCTGTTGAGTTCGTTGCCCATCGGCGGCATGAAATGTTTGAGGTTGGTGCCGGGCGGCAGCACGCGCATTTGTTCGGGTTGATAGAAGTCGTAGAGCTCGTATTGCTCTTCGATTTCCTGATAGGTACTGGTAATCACGCGTTCCGCCGAGGCCAGCGTGTGTTCTTCGGCGTCAATGCGTCGCGCCATATTGTAACGTTGTTCGATTTCTTCCGCGCTCAGGCCGCCGGCAATCAAGCGGGCACGTTTGACCCGACCCAATGAATGGCCGGTGTGGATCAGCGGAATCGAGAGCTGGTGCGCCAGATGGGAACCGACGTAACCGGCATCGGCATAATGGCTGTGGACGATGTCCGGGGTGCGCTCTTGTTGACGGAAATAGTCCGCCATATTGTCGGCGAAGGTGTCGAGGTGATCCCAAAGTTGTTCTTTGTGGATGTATTCGTCCGGCCCGGCTTCGATGCGAACAATTTGTAAGGTATCGGACAGTTTTTCAAACGGTTCGGCGTATTCGGGTGAGACGTGTTCGTCCCGAACCAAGCGGGTGAAGAGTTCGACGCGCGCCACGCCGGGTTTTTCGGCGAGGGCTTGCGCCAGTTCTAATACATAAAGCGTTTGCCCCCCGGTATCCGCGTCGCGGCCGAGTTCCAGATTGTTGCCACGGATCAGTCCGTGGACACTGATTAAGGCGATGTAAAGACCACCTGTGGTTGGGTTCATAATGTTTTCGGTACGTTACGTTAAAGAAGCCCGTTAGGGGCGCAGTTTGATGTTATGGCAATTCAATGAAACGGTTAAATGCGTTGCCGTTTTCGGCATTTGTTTGACGCAAAAGAAGAGTTGAAAGTGTCGGAAAATCAAGTGTTTCCGAATGCTGTTATGAACGAAACTTTAAAAGAGCTTTAGAATGATTGTACAAAACCCGGCGCAGAAAACAAGCCCAATCCGTTATTTGACCAGGCCTGGATGTTTCGGGCATTGGTGTTAAGCGGTTCGGGACCAGTCCGCAAAATGCGTCGTTTGACGTTGGCCCATCCATTGGTTGATTTCCCAGAGATCGCCGACCGGCATATCGGTGAACGGTAAGGTGTGCAAATACCCATCCGGACCGAACTCGGGGGTGAGGGTGCTGATTTCGTAACCTTGGGCTTGTTGGGCTTGCCATAGGGTTTCCCATGCGCGTTCGTGAGACGCCAGCGCGTCAGCGTATTCCGGCGCGGCCGGGTGCGGAACCTGTGGGCCTTGGTCGTAACCGACGCGACCGTGGATGTGGTGGGCGTTGGGTGCGATTTCCTCAATGACGTCCCATTCGCTGTCCATGAGTCGTTCGCAGACCACCGCCCAATGGCTGAAGTCGCAGGTGATTTTCAGCTCCGGTAAGGCGCGTAACACGTCGCGTGTGACCCAGGGGGTGAAAAAGGAGCGGCTTCGATGGGTTTCAAAACTGCAGAGCAGATCGTGTTTTTCGGCCAATGCCTGTGCGCGCTGGAAAAAATCGATTTGGGTGTCGAGCGGCCAGGCATCGCAGCCGCCGATCACGTTGCAAAACTGTGGTGATAATTCGCGGCTGAGCTGTAACTTTTTTTCCAAGGACGCCAGGTGTTCGTCCGGCGTCGCTCGGCGGTCCGGCACGTAGCTGCCGGCGGTGCAAATTTCGGCAATGTAATCCAGCCGGTTGTCGGCGAGCACTTGCCCCAATTGCGCCAGCTGGTTATGATTATCCGGTGCGGGGGCTTCCAGACCGTTGAAATCGGCGGCCAACGCCATGTCGGCCGCTTCTTGATAGGTGCCGTCATGGCCCCAAAGGGTTTTGAATAATGTCAGTTTCATGGAACTGTCTCCGGTTTGGATGTTTCAAGCAATCAATCAGTTTCGGCCGTTGCCCGATAGACGAAAGGACGTGGAATGACCACACACGACAAGACGGAACAACATCGCATCAGGGCGGCGGAAGCCATCTTCAATATCGATATCTTCTGGGCGGAAACCTTTGCCGATACCGATATGCGCGATTTGAACTACTGCGATCTTTTGAGCCAGCTGTGGATTCACCGTCACGAAGCGCCGAAAACCAAGACCGAGCTGTATGATCTCATGCCGAACATCAGTCGCCGAACGGCGGTGAAATACGTTCAGAAAGCCATTGAGCAGGGGTTTCTGGCGGAAACACCTTGCGAGGCGGATCGCCGTATCCGGCTCATCACCTTGACGCCGATGGCACTCGAAAAAATCGAAGTGTTCCTCGATTATTCCAGTCGTTGTTTTTTGGCCGTTCAGCCGAGCTGAGCGCGAGGGTTACAAACCCTTCGCTTCGCGTTCTTTCATCCAGTTGCGCCAACCGCCGGTATGGGTGATGTCGGTGGCGCCTTCAATGCCGTAAGGTTCGCAGATAAAGCCGACCACTTGTGAACCGTCAATCAACTTCACTTTGCCCAGCCCCAGCGGGGAAGGAATCAACGCCAAAAAGGTGCCAAGATGTTGCTTGGGCATGGACCAGACTTCCACTTCGATACTGGCGCCGTCAGTACCGGTTTTCACCAGGCCTGGCTTCAGAATCGGGCCGCCGGCCAGTTGGTAAAAACGGTATTTCGGTGCGGTTTGGGTGGTTTGCAACAAGGTTGCACCGCGTTCGATTAATTGTCCGTTCAATGGAAATCCGACCAAATGGGCGCCGACCACCGCCAATGAAATGGTGTGTGGCGTGTCGAACAATTCGGCTTTTGGAGCCGGAATCGGCAGTGCTTTGGCGCCCGCCGTTTTGTTGAACTGGTTGTGTAATGCGTCGGTTAGTTTCAACAGGGCGCGATCACTGCCGGCGGGGGCGAAAAAGGTTACACCGGTCGGTAAGCCATCGTTTCGCAAGCCGCTAGGCATGGCGACGGCGGCGTAATCCAATAAATTCATGAAATTGGTGTAGGTGCCGAGCACCGAATTCAGCCCCACCGGGTCTTGTTCGATTTGCTCGGTGCTGAAAATGGTCGGCGTGGTCGGCGTCATGAAACAATCGATGTCCTGCCACACGGCGCGGGTATCGCGTTGCGCCTGCTGCAGGGCATAGCTGCCTTTGTAGGCATCGGCGGCACTTAAGTTGCGCGCACCGGCGATAATGCCGCCCACCGTCGGGTCGAGTTGGGTTTCATGGGCTTCGAAAAACGTTTCGATGGCGGCGTAGCGCTCCGCCACCCAAGCGCCACCGTATAAGAGTTTGGCGGTTTCCAGCCACAAGGTGAAATCGATTTCCTTGATTTCAAAGCCTTGGCTTTTCAGTTGTGTGACCGTGGCCTCAAAATTGGCTTGCGCCTCGTGGTCGTCATAAAAGATCAAACCAGCGGCGTCGGGAATGCCGATGACGGGTTTGGCTGCCCAGGCTGGGGGTGTCAGGGCCATTTCGTCTCGGCTGAATTCGTCGGTGTCATCCGGCTGAGCGGCGACGTCAAACACTTCGTAAGCGTCCTGGGCATTCAAGGCAAAAATGCTCACCACATCCTGCGAGCGAACCGCAGGCACCACGCCGGACGTACTCAAAAGGCCTTTGGACGGTTTTAGGCCAATCAGGTTGTTGAACGCGGCGGGCACTCGACCGGAACCGGCGGTGTCTGTGCCCAGCGAAAAACTGCATAAATTCAACGCCAGCGAGGCGGCCGAACCGGAGCTGGACCCGCCGGAAATCATGTTGAAATCAAACGCATTGTGGCACACGCCGTAAGGCGAACGGGTGCCGACCAAGCCGGTGGCAAATTGGTCCATATTGGTTTTGGCAAGCGGAATGGCACCGGCGTCAATCAACAGTTGCACCACCGTGGCGGAGTGCTCCGGCACGTAGGCGAATTCTTCACAGGCCGCCGTGGTGGGAATGCCCGCCAAATCGATGTTGTCTTTGATCATAAACGGAATGCCCCACAGCGGCAGGCTGTTGGGTTCCGATTGCTCCAATCGGTTCAGGTAAGGCGCCAGTTCTTCATCCGTCAACACATGGATGAAAAGGTTGTAATCCGTGTAATGGCTCGCCTGTTGATGCAAGCTCTCGACCACTTGACGCGGCGTGAGTTGGCCTTCGCCATAGGCCTGGCGTAACGACGCGATGCGACAATCGATCATTCCGATACCTCCATGACCAATAAGGCCTGGCCATTTTGAATCAAATCCCCCTCGTTGATGAGAATTTCGGTGACGGTGCCGTCGTATTCCGCTTCAATCGGAATTTCGATTTTCATGGTTTCCAGAATGGCGATGACATCGCCTTCGGCCACCGCATCGCCCGGTTTGACCTGAATTTTCCAGACGCTGCCGGTAATCGGCGACAGGGCGGCTTCAAAGCCTTCCGGGATTTCGGCCATCGGTTCGTTTTGAATTTCCTCTTGGGATGACGTGTCTTCGTAGTTGGCTTGGCCGTTGGCTTCCCAACGTTGGCGTTCGGCTTCGAAAGCGGCTTTTTGCTTGGTCTGGAATTCGGCGATGCTGTCGGCTTCTTCGGCCAGGAACGCCTGATAATCGGCCAGAGACAAGGTGGTTTCTTCAATGTCTATGTCGAAACGGCCCAACGGGAAGTCGTGGCGTGCCTGTTTCAACTCGTCTTCACTGACCGGATAGAACTGAATCTGGTCGAAGAAATCCAGCAACCAAGGTTTGCCCTGTGGGAAATATTGGGTGTTGCGATAGGCGTTCCACATTTGGATAGTGCGCCCCACAAACTGATAACCGCCTGGGCCTTCCATGCCGTAAACACACATATAAGCGCCGCCGATGCCCACGGCATTTTCCGGCGTCCAGGTTCTGGCCGGGTTGTATTTGGTGGTGACCAAGCGATGGCGCGGGTCTAATGGCGTGGAGACCGGCGCACCAAGGTAAACGTCGCCCAACCCCATGACCAGATACTTGGCTTCGAAAACGATGCGTTTGACGTCTTCAATCGAATCCAACCCGTTAATGCGGCGGATGAACTCGATATTGCTCGGGCACCAAGGCGCATCCGGGCGCACCGAATTCATGTATTTTTCGATGGCCAGGCGGGTGCTCGGATCATCCCATGACAACGGTAATTTGACGATGCGGCTTTTCACCGTGAGGTCTTTGGCGGATGAAATCTCCGCTTCCAGATCGACCAGCTTTTGAATCAGATCGTTTTGGGCAATTTGGCGCGGGTTGTAGTGCACCTGCAAGGAACGGATACCCGGCGTTAAATCCTTCAAAAACGCCCAGGCCTGGTCGTTTTTGAGTTCTTTCAATTTGTCGGTCAGCACCTGAATGCGGAAGCGCAACGCCAAGTCCAGTTCCATGGCGCCGTATTCGATGAGCACATGGCTGTCGCCGGAACGACGGTATTTGACGCCGAATTCGTGTTCGCCGGCGGGCAGTTCTTTCGCCAAGCAGGGTTGTTCGGTCGGTTCCGACAGATAGGTCAGGTCGGAAACGGTCGTGGCCTCCAAGGCGTTGATGGCGGCGTCCTGCGCTTTGAGTGCGGCTTCGGCGGTGTCGATGGACACCGGCTTGAAGCGCACGGTGTCGCCGGGACGTAATTGCCCCATTTTCCATTGCTCGGCTTCGATGATGGTGGCGGGGCAGACAAACCCGCCCAAGCTCGGGCCGTCCTGCGCCAGGATGACCGGCATGTCGCCGGTGAAGTCGATGGCACCGATGGCGTAAGCGTTGTCGTGAATGTTGGATGGATGCAGACCGGCTTCGCCACCGTCCGTTCGCGCCCAGGTCGGTTTCGGACCGATCAGGCGGATGCCGGTTCGGCTGGAGTTGTAGTGGACTTCCCAAGCGGTGGAGAAGAAGGTGTTGATGTCGCCTTCGGTGAAGAAATCCGGTGAGCCTTGCGGACCATAAATCACCGCGATTTCCACCTCGTTTTCCAGGTTGGGAATCAGTTCGGCCGGAATCGGCTGGGTGGCGCTGATGCCGGCGGTGTCCGCCGGAATGTGCAGGACGTCGCCGGCGCGCAGCAACCGTCCGGCATGGCCGCCGAAGCCGCCCAGCGAGAAGGTGGTTTTACTGCCCATGTAATCCGGTACGCTGAAGCCGCCTTGGATGGCGAGATACGCCCGCTGTCCCAAGGATTTGATGACTTTGGATTTCAGTTGTTGACCGGCTTTCACTTCCACGGCTTGCCACTGCGGAATTGGCTGTTTATCCAGCGTCGGTTGCACATCGGCCCCGGTGATGCAGATGACGGCATCGCGGTCGAAGGTCATGCTGACGCCGGATACGGTCATTTCGATGGTTGCAGCGTCATCGGCATTGCCCAGACAGCGGTTGGCCAATCGGTGTGATAGGGCGTCCATCGGCCCGGACGGCGGCACGCCGATGTCCCAATAACCGGTTCGGCCCGGATAACTAATGAGCATGGAGTGGGTGCCGGCGTTGGTGATCTCGACCGTATCGGGCTGATGGGTAAAACCGTTCAAAAAGCGCGTATAGAGGTTTTCGGCTTTGATGAACGCTTCGGCATGGCTGAGGGTTTTCAAATAAGTCGCATTGGTTTCGAAACCGTCGATGCGGGTTTCGTTCATGGCGGTTTGCAGTTTGGCCACGGCGTCGTCACGGTTTTGGCCTTTGACGATGATTTTTGCCAGCATCGGGTCGTAGAAGGAGCTGACTTCCTGACCGCTGCTGCACCAGGTATCCACTCGGCAGTCACTCGGCATTTTCCAGCCGGTGAGACGGCCGGAACTTGGCTGGAAATTCTTGAACGGGTCTTCGGCGTAAACACGGACTTCAATGGCGTGGCCTTGCGCCGGTTTGACCAGGCCTGGGAAAGTTTGGTCAAAGGCGACTTGAATCATCCATTCCACCAAGTCGACGTCGCGCACCGCTTCGGTGATGCCGTGTTCGACCTGCAAACGCGTGTTCACTTCGAGGAAATAGTATTGTTCGGTGTCGGCGTCATAAACGTATTCCACCGTGCCGGCGGAGCGGTAGCTGACCAGCTCGCCGAGGCGCACGGCGTGGGCTTCCATTTCCGCGACCTGTTCGCGGGAAATGCCCACGGCCGGGGTTTCTTCAACGACCTTTTGGTTACGGCGCTGCAAGGAACAGTCACGCTCGCCGAAGGAAACGACTTGGCCCAGACCGTCACCGAAAATTTGGATTTCGATGTGACGGGCGTTGACGACGAATTTCTCCAGAAAAATGCCGCTTTGGCCGAAGGCGTTTTGGCTCAAACGCGCAACCTGTTCAAACGCTTCGGAAAGCGCGTCGGCGTCGTCGCAACGCTGCATGCCGATGCCACCACCGCCGGCCGTGCTTTTCAGCATGACCGGGTAACCGATGCGCTCGGCCTCTTCTAATGCCGCTTCGAGCGATTCGAGCAAATCGGAGCCGGGCAGTAGGGGCACTTCGGCTTTAATGGCCAGTTCGCGTGCGGTGTGTTTTAAACCGAAATCGCGGATGTGTTCGGGCGTGGGGCCGATGAATCGGATGCCCATGCTTTCACAGGTTTCGGCGAAACCGGCGTTCTCACTTAAAAAACCGTAGCCCGGATGGATTGCTTCGACGCCCAATTCCTGAGCGTGCTCCAGAATCAGCGGCACGTTCAAGTAGGTTTCGGTGGCGACATTGCCCGGTAGGGAAATGACTTCGTCGGCTTCCAGCACGTGCAGCGATGTACGGTCGGCGTCGGACGCCAGCACCACCGATTGGATGCCCATGGCGCGAAGTGTGCGGATAATCCGGGTAGCGATGGCGCCACGGTTGGCGATGAGAACTTTCTTAAACATGTGTTTTCCTTTTCAGCGCGTTCTGAAGAGTGTTGGGAAGCGTATTGCGTTATTCCCAGATAATCATTTCAACCGGTGTCGGGTTGTAGCCGTTACAAGGGTTGTTCAATTGCGGGCAATTGGACACCAACACCAACACATCCATATGGGCTTTCATTTCCACATAGCGCCCCGGTGCGGAAATGCCGTCGTCGAAATCGAGATGGCCGTCCGGTGAAACGGGCACGTTCATAAAGAAATTGATGTTGCTGGCGAGGTCATCCTTGGTCATTTGCTGACCGTGGTTGCATTCACATTCTCCCAACGCCATCAGGAAGGAATCACGGCACGAGTGCATGTGGCGTTTTTCAATGGCGTAGCGCACGGTGTTGCTCTCCGCCGAACAGGCACCGCCGATGGTATCGTGGCGGCCACAGGTGTCGTCGGTGATGGTCAGCATCGGGTTGACCAAGTTGGATTGCAGTACCGAACCGGTGGTCAAATAAATATTGCCTTGTTCGCGGATGGTGTCCGCCGCCGAATAGCGCTCGCTGTGGTCGTGGGCGTTGTAAAACAGGGTATCGACCGCCTGGTTACCTTCCAGGTCTACAATGCGGAAATGTTGCCCGGCTTTGACTTCGTGCATCCATGGTTTACCCGCTTCGACCACTTCGCGATAGACAATACGGCTTTCATCAACGTTAGATGTCGTCATTTGGGTTTTCTCCATAGTAAATTTTGGTGTTGTAGTAAGCGCGTTCGTTTTCGGCACGGTGGAGGCGACTGGCGTCGTCCTGCGTGACCGGTTGCGCTTTGAACACGGTCAGTTGAATCGGTTTCGGAGCGTATTCCGGGTTCGGATCCAACGGATGTTGTGCGGTGGATAAAGAGACGATGCTGTCCATTTCAAAGCGCAAATCGACGTAGTCGCCCGCTTTGGAGTTGTTCGGGACAAAAGTCATTTGGCCGTCGTCTTCGACGCGCACTTTGCTGAACCAGTTGATGTTCGGCATGATGTCGCTGGCGTTTAGGCCCCATTTGCCAAGCTCGTTCAACAGGCTGTCGTAGCCGTTTTTGTAGTAGTCGTTGTGGGCTTCCTGGTAAGACTTATCGCCGTATTTTTTATGCACCAATGCCGCGTGCGACAAGCCGCCGATGGTGTCGTGCCAGCCGCAGGTGTCTTCGATAATCGAGCACATCACGCGCCCCATATCGCTGAAACACATGTTCGGTCGGGTCAGGAAAGCGGTTTTCTGCGCTTTCAATGTGTCCGGCATGTTGTAGCGTTCGTTTTTGACTTCCAGGTTGTTGATGAGCATGGCGACATTGGCGCCGCCTTCCACATCGGTTAAACGCAAAACGGTGCCGCGGCGAATGACGCCGGACCAGTGGCCGCCACCCGGCAAGCTTTCTTGCCAGATGAAATCACCAGGCCTGGTGGTGGTTTTGAATGAAGTGTTGTCAGTCATTTTGAGTCTCCTGTGACGAGTCGGTGACCGAGGTGTGAATCGGTGGCAGGGCCGAATGGGTCAAGTAAAGGTTGCCGGTTTTCACGCCCCGGTTGGAAATCATTTCGTGGCTGATGCGGTTCAGCTGGTCGGCCGCGCCTTGCATCAGATTGACCTCCAAGGTGTGGTGGTCCATTAATTGAATTTGGGTGGAGGAGATGATTTCCGCCACGTATTGATGCTTAAGCTGATTCAGCTTGACCTGCAAGCCAGGCACGGCGTGGTCATACACCAGTGTCAGGGTGCCGGCCATGACTTCGTTGGTGTAGTCTTGGCGATACGCCGAGACTTCCTTTTGAATCATTTCCGCCAGGAGGGCGGAGCGGTTATTGAAACCGCGGTCGATCACGAGCTGATCCAGGTCTTCCAGTACCTTGGCAGGTAGGGAAGCGCTGGTGCGGACAAGGCCTTTGTTGTTCTGAGTCATTTAAAATACATCCGGAACTTCTGCGTTAACGGGAACGAGGCGGACCATGCTGAGTTTTTCCTCAAAGTCCAGCTCGGGCTCGGGGGGATGCACGAGGCTTTCCAAATATTCTTTGGTGGCCATGAACGCCGGGCTGAGCAGCGTGTCGTCTGCTCTCGGACGCGGTAATGGCACATTGACCACTTCGCGCACCCGGCCCGGGTTGGCATCCAATACCAGGATTCGGTCGGCCAGATAAATGGCTTCGTCCAAATCGTGGGTGATAAAGAAAATGGTGATGTCGATGTTCTGCCAGATTTCCAGCAGATACTGTTGCATCTTTAAACGGTTCTGCGGATCCAGCGCCGCGAAAGGTTCGTCCATCAGCAGGATTTTCGGTTGGTTGGCCAGGGCGCGGATAATCGCGACACGTTGCTTCATGCCGCCCGACAGTTGGTGCGGATAGGCTTCGGCGAACTTCTCCAGCCCGACCAGGTCAATCCATTGCAACGCCTCGGTTTCGGCGGTGTTTTTCGACATGCCGCCTTGGGTGAGACCGAACATGACGTTTTCTTTTACCGACATCCACGGGAAAAGCGAGTAGCTTTGGAAAACCATGCCGCGATCCGGGCCGGGCTCGACCACTTGTTTGTTTTCCACCAGAATGTCGCCGCTGTCCTTGGTTTCCAAACCGGCGATGAGGCGAGCCAAGGTCGATTTACCGCAGCCGGATGGCCCGACCACGCAGACGAATTCACGCTTGAAAGCGGTGAAATCGATGCCGCCCAGAACTTTGTTGGTTTTGCCTTTATGTTCGAAAGACATTTCCAGGTTTTGGATTTCAAGCGCCTTGGGACGTTTGAGAATGCGTTGGTTACGGTCCTGGATTTCCGGCGTTTGCCATGTGTCTAAGGGATGTTGTGCTTGTGTCATTCTATGCTCCTTAGTGTGAACCGTGCCAAGGGAAAAGGCGTTTGCCGATGCGGGCCAGAACCAGGTCGGTCACCAGGCCGATAATCCCGATAATTAAAATCGCGGCGAAAACATTGTCGAAGTTTTTGTAACGGGCTTGCTGGGTAATAAACCAGGTAATCCCGGAGCTGGTGCCGATGAGCTCGGCGACGATCAAGTAAGTCCAAGCCCAGCCCAGCAGAATACGCATGTCGCGATACAGATCCGGCAGAATGCCAGGAATGATCACACGGCGAATCAGGGAAAGCCCTTTGCAGCCCAACGTCAGCGAGGCTTCGATGAGCGCCATATTCAGTTTGCGTGTGGTGTTGGCGGTAATCAACACCATTTGGAAAAAGGTTCCGATGAAAATAATGGCGATTTTCGGGGCGTCGTAAATCCCTAAAATGGCCACGGCCAAGGCGCCGAAGGCCGGAGCCGGTAAGTAACGGAAAAATTCGGTGAACGGTTCGATAACACGTGACGCCGATTCATAGGTGCCGGCCAGAATGCCGAGCGGCAAACCAAAGACCATTGACCAGAAAAAGCCCCAAGCGATGACTTGAATCGAATGTCCCAGGCTTTCGTGAAACCAAGGCTCGTTACTGCGTTTGGGCGGGGTCGTGAAGGCCGTGTAAAGCGCGGTCAGCACTTCGTGTGGTGCGGGCAGGTAAACCGGGTTGGACGGAACGCCTTGCGGCAGCTTGACCTCAGCTTGTTCTTCCGCCTGTTTGGTCAGCAGTTTGTCCATTTCGCGATAATAGATTTCTTTATCAATCAGGCTGTCTTTGCGGAAGTAGGAAACATCGCCGGGATCGGAGATTTTCATTTGCGGATGCCAGATGTAAGGCGAGTAGCTCACCAATGACCAAAGCAGAATCGGAATGGCGAAGCTGGCGAAGGTCAGCCAGATTCGCGATGTTTTATCTAAGGGAACGCGAGGCGTTGTCCAGGATTTTGAAAATAATGCCATAGCTTGCTCTCTCTCGAAATGCTTATTTATGCCTTCTGCTTCGGAGGATAAATTTATTACGTTTTTCTTTAATCGTAATAAGCAATCGCTGTACCAAGCTAGTTATTGTTTGTTTTTCAATAGTTTATGTGTTTTGGGTGATATTTTGAATGCGGTGCTGCATTCTTTTGGTGCCCCTGTGTGATGCATTGGGGCAGGTTTGGGGGTTAGGGCGTTAAGTCCGGGCGATCGAATAGCTTCAGTGCATTTTGGTAGGCAATTTTATGGGCTACATCCGGTGGCAATTGGCTCAGCCAGCGGCGCATTTTCGATAAGGTATGGCCGACGGTGAGCCAGCGTAGTGTGCTGAAGGTGTCGACGGCGGCCAGTAATCGATCTTGGTGTTGGATGAAAAAACCTTCCCATTCGGGGTTAAGACGACCTCGGTCGTCAAAAAACTCGCCATCTCGTACCGAGGTGTCAATGTATAGGTTTTGGGGGTGACGCTTCAGGAGCGAAGCCAGAAAGTCCGGTGTCGGTTTGGTGCCGAGGTGGGCCCAAATGACTTGAGCATTGGGTGAGATCTCGAATATGCGGTCGACGATTTCCGCATCGCCGTGGATTTGCAGCATTAAGCTGCGCTCGTCAGCGATTTGAATGATGCGTTTTAAAACCGGGCTGTAAGTGTCTTGCTTGAAGATGTGGAACTCGCCGATGCCTTGGTAAGGGAAGGCATCAAGTTGGGCTTCAATGTCGTTTAAGGTATTGAGGTCCAGCATCCAGTTGGGTTTGTTGGCTTTGGTTTTGTATAAGCTCAAAAACGGAATAATGCGTTTGGGGGCGTGTTGATACAGCAATTCGGCTTTCGATGTCGGGGTGCTGGAAATCACGGCGCCGATGACATTGTACTTGTCATAGCGCGAAATGATTTGCGCCGGGCTGAGAACGCGGCTGTCGGCCAAGGAGTAATGCGAGTGGCTGTCGAAAATCGGCAGGGTGTTGGCCTGGCTCGCTGGTATCAATGCAGCCAGGCTGGTTATCAATAAGGTGTGTCGCAAAAAAGCTTTCATGGTCATCGTGTTGTTTAGGTTTTGAGATGGTGCTGAGCCAGTTTTTGAATGGTTTGGCTGTAATCGGCTTCGGGCGTCGGCGACTCACCCAGCGGGTTGAGACGTTTTTCCGGGTTGTTCAATAATGTGTGGAAAGTGCCGACGGTGCAGTGTGCCAAGGGTTCCAGATTATAGCCTCCACCCAGAGAAAAACTGATGCGGCCTTTACATAAGGTGTCGGCCGAGTTCAGGCACTTTTCCACCAGTTGATTGAAACCGGCCACCGAGAGTTGGTGTTCGGCCAGTGGGTCCTGCCAGTGGGCGTCGTAACCGGCGAATACAATAATATGATCTGGCTTGAAGGCTTCGAGTTTGGGTTGGATGACTTCATCGTAAACCGATAAATAAGTCGTATTGCCGGCCTTTTTTTGGAAGGGGCAATTGACGACTGTGCCTTCCGCGCCGTCTTTACCTGTGAATTTGGCACCGCCGGTCATTGGCCAGTAAGGGTGCTGGTGGATGGAAATCGCCATAATGGAAGGGTCGTCCGCGACCAAGTCTTGTGTGCCATTGCCGTGGTGGACGTCGAAGTCGATGATGGCGACCCGCTCGACATCACGGTATTTCTGGAGCACGCGGGCGGCGATGATGTCGGAATTGAAAATACAGAAGCCCATGGCTTTATTCGTCAAGGCGTGGTGTCCGGGTGGGCGTAATAAGGCGAAACCACGGTCAACTTGGCGGTCGTATACGGCCAGGTTCAGGTTGATATTGCTTCCGGCCGCCATTTTAGCGGCATCGAAGGTGGCGTGGTTTAAATAGGTGTCTTGATTATAAGCGTCATAGAAGCCGCCGCCACCTTTGCTTAGGATTTCGATTTCATGGATGTAGTTCTGCTGGTGGGCGAAACGTAACTCTTCCTGTGTCGCCATGCGCGTGTCGACCGGTGTCAATTGTTCCCAGATTTTCTGGCGTTCCATCTCGTCGTTGATGGCGACCAGCCGTTGGGCGGTTTCCGGATGCTTGGGTAAATCGTGTTTCAGAAACAACGGGTCAAGCACCACGCCGACCGAATAATCGCCAGGCCTGGCCGGTTTGCCATAACTGATGGGGCTAAAGGCTGTTGCTCCCAGTGCGCCGAAGGCGGCCAGCTGTTTGATGAATGCGCGTCTTCCTGACATAACCACTCCTTAAAAGCAAAGAGATTCATTCGAGGTAAGTAAATAGTTTAGCCCTTTCAGAGAAAATGTATAGTCGTATTCCCCTAAGGAGTGATGTGCGATTTTAATATGAAGGGTTTGACCGTTTTTCAACTGATTGAGTAATTGTTGATAACTTTGCTGCAATTGTTGGAAAGTGCCGATTTGTTGGGTTGGAATTTCCAGACGAATTCGATTCTGTTTTAGATTGTTTTGTGATTGGATTTTTAAAATGCCTTGTAACGGAATCGGCGCGCGCTTGTCGGATGGTCGAATTTGATATTGGACGGTCATTAATTTCGGGGTTGGGCTGATGACCGCCTTATTTAATAATAGGATTTGCAAAGCAGGTAATGAATTTCCCGCGCTGCAGGTGAGACCGAAGAAAGCCTCGCTGGAGGCCTGTTTCGTGAATAATTCCACTTGGTCGGGTTCTTGGGTGTAGGGGTTTAAGTAAGTCGTTAGACTGTAGTCTTCGTGAAACGTTTGCGTCGCTTTGGCAAAAGAGTGCGTGGATAACAATAAAGAGAGGGGTAAAGTAAAATACTGTGATGCGTGTCATGGGTTGATAACCGTTTATGAATATGGATTGAATGTCATGTGACAGGATTGTATCGTTTTACACCAAACAATGACATCCTGTGGATAACTTTTTGGATAAAATCCTGAAATTCACCGAATTTGAGGTGGGTTTTAAAAAAGTGATAAAAAAATGTCAAAAAAGTGCAAAAAGCTATTGCAAAAAACTGGAGAGGCTATAGAATACGCATCTCTTTCACGGAGACGCCAAAACAACACTGTAAAGGGAGTTGAATTGAGCGGAAACGGGGAAGAAAAAAAAGCGTAAAAAAAGCTTGACGGAAACAAAATCAAGCGCCTATAATACGCGGCTTACCGAGACAGGGTGCGACGCACTGAGTTGAGGAAAAGCAAGACCAAGAGTTCTTTAAAAATCAGGTAATTCAGAGATAATTTATGTGGAAGTTGCTTAGGTAAGTGGCTGTCCAAAAATAAATATCTCGACAACTATGTATATGGTTAATCACATTTATGTGAAACATGTACCTGTTAATTTCGAGTGTTTAATTCGTGCAGACAAGCACACAAAAAAATCGAGTAAAAAGATTAAACTGAAGAGTTTGATCCTGGCTCAGAATGAACGCTGGCGGCAGGCCTAACACATGCAAGTCGAACGGAAACGACAAGAACAAACTCTTCGGAGGGCGATCTTGGGCGTCGAGTGGCGGACGGGTGAGTAACGCGTGGGAATCTACCCTTTAGTTGGGGACAACATATGGAAACGTATGCTAATACCGAATATGCTCTACGGAGTAAAGGTGGCCTCTACTTGTAAGCTATCGCTAAAGGATGAGCCCGCGTTAGATTAGCTAGTTGGTGGGGTAAAGGCCTACCAAGGCGACGATCTATAGCTGGTTTGAGAGGATGATCAGCCACACTGGGACTGAGACACGGCCCAGACTCCTACGGGAGGCAGCAGTGGGGAATATTGCACAATGAGGGAAACCTTGATGCAGCCATGCCGCGTGTGTGAAGAAGGCCCGAGGGTTGTAAAGCACTTTCAATTGTGAGGAAAGGTTAGTCGCTAATATCGGCTAGCTGTGACGTTAACTTTAGAAGAAGCACCGGCTAACTCTGTGCCAGCAGCCGCGGTAATACAGAGGGTGCAAGCGTTATTCGGAATTACTGGGCGTAAAGCGCGCGTAGGCGGACTGTTAAGTCGGTTGTGAAAGCCCTGGGCTCAACCTAGGAATTGCATCCGATACTGGCAATCTAGAGTTTAGGAGAGGGAAGTGGAATTCCTGGTGTAGCAGTGAAATGCGTAGATATCAGGAGGAACATCAGTGGCGAAGGCGACTTCCTGGCCTAAAACTGACGCTGAGGTGCGAAAGCGTGGGTAGCGAACGGGATTAGATACCCCGGTAGTCCACGCCGTAAACGATGTCAACTAGCTGTTGGCCTTATTAAAAAGGTTAGTAGCGTAGCTAACGCGCTAAGTTGACCGCCTGGGGGAGTACGGTCGCAAGATTAAAACTCAAAGGAATTGACGGGGGCCCGCACAAGCGGTGGAGCATGTGGTTTAATTCGATGCAACGCGAAGAACCTTACCATCCCTTGACATCCTGCGAACTTTCTAGAGATAGATTGGTGCCTTCGGGAACGCAGTGACAGGTGCTGCATGGCTGTCGTCAGCTCGTGTCGTGAGATGTTGGGTTAAGTCCCGCAACGAGCGCAACCCTTATCTTTAGTTGCTACCATTTAGTTGAGAACTCTAAAGAGACTGCCGGTGATAAACCGGAGGAAGGCGGGGACGACGTCAAGTCATCATGGCCCTTATGGGATGGGCTACACACGTGCTACAATGGGGGGTACAAAGAGCAGCTAGCTGGCGACAGTGCGCGAATCTCATAAAACCTCTCGTAGTCCGGATCGGAGTCTGCAACTCGACTCCGTGAAGTCGGAATCGCTAGTAATCGTGAATCAGAATGTCACGGTGAATACGTTCCCGGGCCTTGTACACACCGCCCGTCACACCATGGGAGTGGGTTGCAAAAGAAGTGGGTAGTCTAACCTTCGGGAGGGCGCTCACCACTTTGTGATTCATGACTGGGGTGAAGTCGTAACAAGGTAGCCCTAGCGGAAGCTGGGGCTGGATCACCTCCTTTAAGACAAAGACGGCCGCGAGCCTAAGTTAGCTTTCACATAAATTGTCTCTGAATTACTGAGAAAAACGAGAACGACCTGGGTCTGTAGCTCAGTTGGTTAGAGCGCACCCCTGATAAGGGTGAGGTCGGTGGTTCAAATCCACCCAGACCCACCAATGAATGGGGCTATAGCTCAGCTGGGAGAGCGCCTGCCTTGCACGCAGGAGGTCTGCGGTTCGATCCCGCATAGCTCCACCACTACACCTGTGAATAGGTTCTGACTTTAAGTCTAAAGCAGAGGTTATTCACAGTCGTATTGGTGACAATAGACTGAAGAAAGAAATAGATCTTTAACAATTAGGAAAAATCTCTAAGTGACTGTCGAGCGTCACGTTTGGTTTAACAATTTTAAAAAGTTAAATTGAAAAGACGCACGACAGTGTAGTTAGAAACATACAGAATACCGGACATATTCTGTATGACCGGCATTCAAGCAAATTCCAACAGCTTGAATGCCAAGGTAACAATGTATCTTAAAGAGTTCAAACACACGCAAGTGTGATGATACAAACTCAAGCGAGAACATGTCAGCGTAAAACTTTAGTCATTGCAGCGAAATAGGCTTTGATTGAGACATGGTTTTTTATGTATTTAAAAGATGATGGATCAACACAAAAGGTCAAGGTTATTTTTGAGTTGTATAGTTAAGTGACTAAGCGTACACGGTGGATGCCTAGGCGGTAGAAGGCGACGAAGGACGTAGTAACTTGCGATAAGCCACGGGGAGTTAGTAAACAAGCTTTGATCCGTGGATTTCCGAATGGGAAAACCCATCCTTTATGGATATCCCCTTGGTGGGAGGCTAACCCGGAGAACTGAAACATCTAAGTACCCGGAGGAAAAGAAATCAACCGAGATTCCCCAAGTAGCGGCGAGCGAACGGGGACCAGCCCTAAAGCATTTATTAAGATAGCAGAACAGTCTGGAAAGTCTGACGATACAAGGTGATAGTCCTGTATGCGAAATCTTATTAAGTGTTATTCGAGTAGGACGGAACACGTGAAATTCTGTCTGAACATGGGGGGACCACCCTCCAAGGCTAAATACTCTCTACCGACCGATAGTGAACCAGTACCGTGAGGGAAAGGCGAAAAGAACCCCTGGAGGGGAGTGAAATAGAACCTGAAACCGTGTACGTACAAGCAGTAGGAGCCCTTCGGGGTGACTGCGTACCTTTTGTATAATGGGTCAGCGACTTACGTTATGTTGCGAGGTTAACTGAATAAGGGAGCCGAAGGGAAACCGAGTCTTAAATGGGCGACTAGTAGCATGGCGTAGACCCGAAACCGGGCGATCTATCCATGGCCAGGTTGAAGGTGCCGTAACAGGTACTGGAGGACCGAACCCACGTATGTTGAAAAATGCGGGGATGAGCTGTGGATCGGAGTGAAAGGCTAATCAAGCCCGGAGATAGCTGGTTCTCCTCGAAATCTATTTAGGTAGAGCCTCATGTCTCACTGCTGGGGGTAGAGCACTGTTATGGTCTAGCGGGCCGTCAAGGCTTAGCAGCCCATTGCAAACTCCGAATACCAGCAAGTGCAATCATGGGAGACAGACTGCGGGTGCTAACGTCCGTAGTCAAGAGGGAAACAACCCAGACCACCAGCTAAGGTCCCTAAACACTACTCAGTGGGAAAGGATGTGGGAAGGCTTAGACAGTCAGGAGGTTTGGCTTAGAAGCAGCCACCCTTTAAGAAAAAGCGTAATAGCTCACTGATCGAGTCGGCCTGCGCCGAAGATTTAACGGGGCTAAGTAGTGTACCGAAGCTGTGGATGCCATTTATGGCATGGTAGAGGAGCGTCGTGTAAGCCTGGCGAAGGGGTGTTGTAAAGCATCCTGGAGGTATCACGAGTGCGAATGCTGACATGAGTAGCGATAAAGGGAGTGAAAAGCTCCCTCGCCGAAAGACCAAGGTTTCCTACGCAACGTTAATCGACGTAGGGTTAGTCGACCCCTAAGACGAGGCCGAGAGGCGTAGTCGATGGGAAGCAGGTTAATATTCCTGCACTTTTTATAACTGCGATGGAGGGACGGAGAAGGCTAAACTAGCTTGCTGATGGTTGCAAGTTTAAGGTAGTAGGCAGAGATCTTAGGCAAATCCGGGATCTTAATGCTGAGAACTGATGACGAGTCCTCTTTTGGACGAAGTAGTTGATGCCATGCTTCCAAGAAAAGCTTCTAAGCTTCAGGTTATAAAGAATCGTACCCCAAACCAACACAGGTGGTCAGGATGAGAATTCCAAGGCGCTTGAGAGAACTCGGGTGAAGGAACTAGGCAAAATAACACCGTAACTTCGGGAGAAGGTGTGCCCCTGCCGGTGATGAGACTTGCTCTCTAAGCTAGTGGGGGTTGCAGAGACCAGGTGGCTGCAACTGTTTACTAAAAACATAGCACTGTGCAAAATCGAAAGATGACGTATACGGTGTGACGCCTGCCCGGTGCCGGAAGGTTAATTGATGGGGTTAGCTTAGGCGAAGCTCTTGATCGAAGCCCCGGTAAACGGCGGCCGTAACTATAACGGTCCTAAGGTAGCGAAATTCCTTGTCGGGTAAGTTCCGACCTGCACGAATGGCGTAATGATGGCCACACTGTCTCCACCCGAGACTCAGCGAAATTGAACTCGCAGTTAAGATGCTGCGTACCCGCGGCTAGACGGAAAGACCCCGTGAACCTTTACTACAGCTTTGCACTGGACTTTGATACTATCTGTGTAGGATAGGTGGGAGGCTTTGAAGCAGTGACGCCAGTCATTGTGGAGCCATCCTTGAAATACCACCCTGATATTATTGAGGTTCTAACCTAGGGCAGTGAATCCTGCTCAGGGACAGTGTATGGTGGGTAGTTTGACTGGGGCGGTCTCCTCCCAAAGTGTAACGGAGGAGCGCGAAGGTACCCTCAGCACGGTCGGACATCGTGCAATGAGCGCAAGAGTAAAAGGGTGCTTGACTGCGAGACAGACACGTCGAGCAGGTGCGAAAGCAGGTTCTAGTGATCCGGTGGTTCTGTGTGGAAGGGCCATCGCTCAACGGATAAAAGGTACTCCGGGGATAACAGGCTGATACCGCCCAAGAGTTCATATCGACGGCGGTGTTTGGCACCTCGATGTCGGCTCATCACATCCTGGGGCTGAAGTCGGTCCCAAGGGTATGGCTGTTCGCCATTTAAAGTGGTACGCGAGCTGGGTTTAGAACGTCGTGAGACAGTTCGGTCCCTATCTGCCGTGGGCGTTGGAGAATTGAGAGGGGCTGCTCCTAGTACGAGAGGACCGGAGTGGACGAACCTCTGGTGTTCCGGTTGTCACGCCAGTGGCACTGCCGGGTAGCTATGTTCGGAAAGGATAACCGCTGAAAGCATCTAAGTGGGAAACCTGCCTCGAGATAAGTTCTCCCTAGACTTTAAGTCTTCTTAAGGGCCGTTAAAGACTATGACGTTGATAGGCTGGGTGTGGAAGTTCAGTAATGGATGAAGCTAACCAGTACTAATTACCCGTGAGGCTTAACTATACAACTCAAAAGTAACTTTTGAGCAATGACTCGAAGTATGACGTGAAGACGTGTTCGAGCTTGAGTTTAGTATTAAGAACGCTTTAAGCGCATTGTGACATCATGTGAGATAGCATGAGATAAGCTGACTCGAAAAGCTTAAGAGATTTTTCCGAATTCAGTGAGCTGTCTGTTTAATAGACAACTTACATAACCAAATTGCTTGGGGACCATAGCGAGATGGAACCACCTGATTCCATTCCGAACTCAGTAGTGAAACGTCTTAGCGCCGATGGTAGTGTGGGAGGTCCCATGTGAGAGTAGGTCATCCCCAAGCTTATATTCCTAAAAACCCGTCTTTATGATGGGTTTTTTTTTGCCTGGGATTTATACAATAGGGGTTCCAGGTTTTGAAGAGATGTGTATGTCGTTTACGTCTGAATTGTATCAAACGATTGAATTAAGCGAAGTTGATTCAACCAACCGTTATCTGAAAACCGAATTGTCCGAGGGGCGGTTGACGGGACCGATTTTTTGCCGTGCGCACAGTCAGACAGCAGGTTATGGCCAGCGAGGCCGTGCGTGGACGCAGTCGTTGGATTCGCTAACGTTTTCAATTGCGCTGCCTTTCGACGGTCGTATTGGCGAAATGCCGTTTATTTCAGCGCAAATTGCCTTATTGCTACGACAATCGATTGCCGGGGCATCTCATGCCACGAATTTGACCGTTAAGTGGCCAAATGATGTCTTTCTGGATGGAAAAAAGGTGGCAGGCTGTCTGATTGAAATGCTCAGTCCGTCACCTTCGCGTAAGGAAGGTTATTTGATTATCGGGGTGGGTGTGAATTGTTCTCCGGTATCGGGTGACGGATTTGATGCCCAATATGTGAACGATTTGGATTCGGAGCGTTTTTTTCAATCGTTTTCAGTAGCACTATATGAATTGTTCATGGTGGATGTGCCCCCTGTTTTTAAATTGAGCGAATGGCGAAATCATGATTTTTTTACGCCGGGGCAGGAAGTGATTGTGTATCATAACGACTCGTCCGAAACAGGCCGATACGACGGGTTGGATGAGATGGCATGTGCCATGGTCGAGATTGAAGGCCGAGTGAAACGTTACCAGTCCGGTGCGGTTTCCATTCGGCCGTTATGAGTGAGATAAAGAATGTTGATTTTTTTTGAACTGGGAAATACACGGCTGAAAGCGGCTTCGTTGAAAAAGGGCCGTTACGACTATCTGGGATCAGTCAATCATGCCGAGATGACTTCAGACAGCTTGTTGACCGATTTGGGTTTACAGGGTGTTGATGTGGATGCCGTGTATGTCTGTTCTGTGGTGGATTCGGAGTCCAATGCGAAGTTCAATGAATGGATTCAACAGGCATTTAAACTCTATCCGACGTATCTTGCAACCCAGCCGAACTGCTGTGGTATCCAGTGTGGCTATGACGCTTTTGAAACGTTTGGAGTCGATCGTTGGATGGCCATTATCGGTGCCTGTTCCGGGCAAAATAAGCCAACCTTTATTGTGGATGCCGGGACGGCGATCACCGTGGATGTCGTCATTGAAAAAGAGCACATTGGCGGCTTTATCGTGCCAGGCCTGGCGATTATGAAGCAAAGCCTGTTGGACCAAACCGCACTGAAACCCGAGGCGATACAGCTGAAGGATGAGACCATGTCTTCCGGTTTATTGGCCACCAATACCGCTGAAGCCGTGGCTGGCGGCACGCTTTATATGGTGGCGGCTTATCTGAACGCTCTTCTGGCAGACTTGGAAAAGGAAACCGGTCGACGATTCGATTGTGTGGGGACTGGCGGGGACTTTCCGATCATTGAACCCCTGCTGGATAAGTCGTTCGATTATGTCGAAGACCTGACGTTACAAGGCATGGTCGAGGTCATCGAAAGTTTATAAAAAACAGTTGACATAAATCGGTAAGAATTTATAATACGCCGCATTCAGCCGACATAGCACAATTGGTAGTGCAACTGATTTGTAATCAGTAGGTTGGGGGTTCAAGTCCCTCTGTCGGCACCATCTTCCAAGCCCGCATTCCAAAAGGGAATCGCGGGCTTTTTTGTATGTGGGAATTGCGTTGTAATGGAAATCTCACTACTGTTATAATAGGATTTATAACTTGTCAATTTGGAAAATACATGGAAAAGCAGTCTAGCTATAATAAAGAAGAACTTTTATCTTGCGGGCGCGGCGAATTATTCGGCCCAGGTAACGCCCAACTTCCATTGCCACCGATGTTAATGTTTGATCGTATCAGCCACATTTCCGAAGAAGGTGGGGCTTATGGGAAAGGAGAAATCCGCGCTGAGCTAGACGTAACTGAAGACCTGTGGTTTTTCGAATGCCACTTCAATAACGATCCGGTCATGCCGGGCTGCCTGGGGTTGGATGCCATGTGGCAGTTGATCGGTTTCTACCTAGGGTGGACCGGTGGTCCTGGACGCGGCCGTGCGCTAGGCGCCGGTGAAGTCAAATTTTATGGCCAGGTCTTGCCGAAGGCCAAAAAAGTCGAATATGTGATTGATATCAAGCGGGTCATCAAACGTAAGTTATATATGGGCATTGCCAATGCTCATTTGTTCGTGGATGGGCGTGAAATTTATTCAGCGGATGACTTGAAAGTCGGATTGTTTACAAATACGGATAGTTTTTAACATGAAAAGAGTTGTTATCACCGGTGTTGGGATTGTTTCCAGCCTTGGAAACAATAAAGATGAAGTCACGGATTCCTTGAAAAACGGACGTTCCGGGATTGTGTTTGCCCCAGAATACGAAGAGAACGGTATGCGCTCGCAAGTTCATGGCGCGGTTAAGAACCTGGATTTCAAAGAGCATATCGATCGTAAGCAACTGCGCTTTATGGGCGATGCCGCTGCTTACTCTTACATTGCGATGAAACAAGCGGTGGAAGATTCCGGTTTGACCGAAGATCAAATTTCAAATCCGAGAACCGGCTTGGTAGCCGGTTCCGGCGGCGGCTCCAACTCAAATGCAACGGAAGCCGTCAGCATCGCCAAAGAACGTGGCGTTAAGCGTATTGGGCCTTATATGGTAACGCGTACCATGGGTAGCACTGTGTCAGCCTGTTTGGCAACGCCGTTCAAAATCCAAGGCATTAACTACTCCATCAGTTCGGCTTGTTCCACATCGGCACACTGTATCGGCACTGCGGTTGAGCAGATTCAACTGGGTAAGCAGGATGTGGTGTTTGCCGGTGGTGGTGAAGAGTTGCACTGGACCATGTCGGTCTTGTTCGACGCCATGGGGGCTTTGTCGACCAAATATAATGACACGCCTGAAAAGGCCTCCCGTGCTTACGACGCCGACCGTGATGGCTTTGTCATCGCCGGTGGCGGTGGTATGGTTGTGGTTGAGGAATTGGAACACGCTTTGGCGCGTGGTGCGAAAATCTATGCGGAAATCACCGGTTACGGTGCCAATTCCGATGGTTATGACATGGTTGCCCCTTCCGGTGAAGGGGCGGTACGTTGCATGGAGCTGGCGTTGTCGACAGTGAACGGCGACGTGGATTACATCAACCCGCATGGAACGTCCACCCCGGTGGGCGATACCAAAGAAGCCGCGGCGATTCGTGATGTATTCGGTGCCAAAGTGCCGAAAATCAGTTCAACCAAGTCATTGTCCGGCCACTCTTTGGGTGCAGCGGGAGTACATGAGTTCATTTACAGCTTGATGATGCTGGAAAACGATTTCATCGCACCATCGGTTAACATCGAGACCATGGATCCGGAATGTGAAGGGATGCCAATCGTGACGGCACTTGAAGAAAATGCCGGGTTGACGCGGATGATGAGTAACAGCTTTGGTTTCGGTGGAACCAACGCATCTCTGGTCTTTGAAAAATACCAAGGATAATCGAGACGCGTTATTGCGCGGAGATCGAGTGTACAAAAAAGCCGCTGAAAAGCGGCTTTTTTGTATCTGTTTTTTGACGCTCTGGCAATTTAACAGTAAGGCCAAGGCGCATTGCATTCTCCTCGGCTCTTGGCTTGTTGAGTACGGTTTTGAACGACCGGTTCAGCCTTCTTGGGCTTCGGTGCCGGAGTCGTTACAGCAAGCTTGTCACAGACTTGTAACTGTTTTTTGTACAGCATTGAGCGTTTAGTGACTTTATAGGCGACTTTCTTCAGCCAGGTCTTATTTTGATAGGTCTTGCGGGAGTAACCGCCTTGGCCTTCGTGATAGGCCAGGTAAAGGTTGTAAGGGTCGTTTCGTGAAATGCCGTTGCGCTTGTAAGATTGATAGTTGTACCAACCGATAAAGTCGAGGGAGTCCTCAATGTCAGTGCGGCGTGCCGACCAGTTTCCGGTGGCTTTTTGGTAATCGTAC
Source organism: Thiomicrospira sp. S5 (assembly GCF_003991075.1). Classification (NCBI taxonomy): domain Bacteria; kingdom Pseudomonadati; phylum Pseudomonadota; class Gammaproteobacteria; order Thiotrichales; family Piscirickettsiaceae; genus Thiomicrospira; species Thiomicrospira sp. S5. Next base: position 758,121 of record NZ_CP014470.1, read on the forward strand.
CAAGCCGGGTCCTGCGCTTGGCAGTATCCGTAAGCGGATGAGCTTCTCGGTAACGGAATTAATCCCAATGCATACTCCCGTGGTGGTTGGGCATCGTGTGTGAAACGGGATTCCTGGTGGATAAACGCCATCAGAATGTATTCCGGTGTGCCCCATTTCTTGGCCGAGTCGTGCGCGGCTTCTTCCCAGTCGGAATCGTGATCGTAAATATAGCAAATGTTATCGTGGGTTTCTTTTGGCGGGTTGCTGGAGCAACCGGCCAATCCAATGAGTGCAAAGAAGATCAAGGCGGGTTTAATCTGACGAATCATGGTGCTTACGGTCTCTCGCTTTCTGTTATGTAATTGAACGAGTATCGATAGATGACTTGTTCTTGGTTATCCAATACCTCGACATGCCATTGTCCCGGCCAGGCACTGCTCAGGCGCTTGCTGGACCAGGTTCGGAAGCGTTGGCTGGTGATTTTCAACGGCACCGTGGCCATCACCCGGTCTTTGTAAATCCAACGATGGTATATCGTCTGGTCGGCGGCATGGTCGACTTGGGTAAAGAAAAACACTTTCCGTACATACTTCGGTACGAAGGGGCCAAGCGGTTGAGTTGGTGTCAGGTTCGACACCTCTTCAGCCAAAACGGCTTGTTCAATTCGAATGTCGCTGGCTTGAACCGGAGCCATGGAAACGCGTTTTTCCGATTGATTATAAAGGACTTCTTCACGCGTTTGGGCTAAATCTTGCCGTGCCTGATGGGAGAGCAATGACAAACCATCGTTTGTTGCCTCTGTTTTCTCTGGAAGCGAAGGTGATGGTTCGGTGGGCGCTTTGGGTGTCATGGCTTCTGGAGAAGGTATTTCAGGCAAAGAAGTTGAGTTGGCTGGTGCGGTTTCGATTAGACTTAAATCCGCGGTATTCATGGCGGTGTCAGTGGTGGGTTCGGGAGATGGCTCCGATTTCACTTCTGGGGCCGTGGAAGCGGTATTCTCGCCAGGCCTGGCGGTTTCAGCATTCGCCGGGGCATCGATACGTGCTTGTTGTTCGGCTTTTTTGTCGTTGATTTGCGTAATCATCAGTGATGCGGTGCCGATGCCGGCGAGCATCATCATCATGAACCAGGCAAAACGACTTCGCCAAGGTGTTTTGGCATCGTCCTCTTCGCCGTTGGCGACCTCTTCCTGCAGTTGGTTCCAGCCCATTTGAAAGTATTCCCGTAAAGCGGCATCCCGGCGGATGCTGCTGGGCATGTGCGACATGGGTTTACCATCCAAGGCCAGGCGATAGCCTTTTTTAAAGGCGTAATGGTAATGGGCGTTATCCGTGTCCGGCAGGTTCATGGAAATCAGCTATCGGTCTGATCGAACAGCGCTTCAGCAAATTCATCGGCTTGGAAAGGTCGCAAGTCGTCAATTGCTTCGCCGACCCCAATAAAACGAACCGGAATGCCGAGTTGTTCGGCCAGAGCGAAGACAATCCCCCCTTTGGCGGTGCCGTCCAGTTTGGTCAGGGTCAATCCAGTCAAATCAACCGCTTCATGGAATTGCTGTGCTTGGCTCAAGGCATTTTGCCCGGTGCCGGCATCGAGTACCAGCATGACTTCGTGTGGTGCGTTGGGGTTGACCTTTTGAATGACGCGCTTGACCTTTTTCAGTTCTTCCATCAAGTTGGATTGGGTGTGTAAGCGTCCGGCGGTATCGGCAATGAGGACATCGACTTTTTTCGCGGTGGCGGATTGAATGGCGTCGAAAATGACGGCGGCGGAATCGGCTCCGGTTTTCTGGGCAATGACTGGCACTTGGTTGCGTTCGCCCCAGGTTTCCAGTTGTTCTACAGCGGCGGCGCGGAAGGTGTCCCCGGCCGCCAGCATTACGGACTTACCTTCGTTTTGGAATTTTTTCGCCAGCTTGCCAATGGTGGTGGTTTTGCCGACGCCGTTGACGCCGACCATTAAAATCACAAAGGGCCCGTCGTCGTTTGAAAGGCTCAGAGGCTGTGAAACCGGTTCCAATAACGCTTCCAATTGGCTTTTTAGTGCTTGAATTAACGCTTCGGGTTCTTTAAGCTCTTTGCGTGAGACTTGGTCCGTCAGGTTTTGGATGATTTTGTCGGTGGCTTCGACACCCACATCGGCGGTGAGTAGAATCATTTCCAGCTCATCCAGTAAATCCGCATCGATTTCTTTGCGCCCCATAACCAAGGTTGACAGACTGTCGGTAAAGTTACGACGCGTTTTACTCAGGCTGTTTTTCAGCCGGGTGAACAGGCCGGGTTTGCGAGGCGTTTCGTCCGCATCTTCCGCTTTATCGGATGGTGCTGCCGGCATCTCGTCGATTGTCTCGACCGGATTGGGGGCTTCGATGGATGTGTCCGGATTTTCCGGGAGGCTGGTTGAATCGTTTGGCTGGGTTTCGTCGGATGATGGTTTGTCTTTGCGTTTTAAAAAACTGAACATGTCGCTTCCTGTTTTAAAGCTTCGTCAATACTTGCGGCAATCAATTACGTTATTATAAATGAAATTCGTTTAATTTTAGGAGATTCCCCTATGGTGAGAATTGGATTATTCGGTCTGGTGATGGCGTTGGCATGGCCGGTTCACGCCAGTATATCGAAGTTCAAACTCGACAACGGCATGCAAGTGCTGGTCAAAGAAGATCATCGTGCGCCGGTTGTGGTACAGCAGGTCTGGTACCGGGTCGGTTCCAATTATGAATACGGTGGCATTACCGGCATTTCGCATATGCTGGAGCACATGATGTTCAAAGGGACGGAGTCGTTGGAACCGGGTGAATTCTCCAAAGTCGTGTCGAAGTTGGGCGGTCAGGATAACGCTTTTACGTCGAATGACTACACCGCTTACTATCAGGTCGTCGGCACCCAGAATCTGGAAAAAGTCATGGAGTTGGAATCGGACCGCATGCGCAACCTAGTCATTAAAGACGAGGAGTTTCAAAAAGAGCGTGATGTGGTGACCGAAGAGCGCCGCTGGCGTGTTGAAGACCGCCCGGGTTCCAAACTCTATGAATTGTTCAAAGCGTCGGCCTATGTGAACAGTCCGCAGCATCATCCGGTTATTGGCTGGATGTCGGACATCCGTGCCTATACGGTCGACGACTTACAGCAATGGTATCAACAGTGGTATGCGCCGAATAACGCCACCTTGGTGGTGGTCGGTGACGTCGACCCGAAGCAGGTCTACGAATGGGCGAAACGCTATTACGGCGCGCATAAGCCGGAAACCATTACCCCGCCAAAACCGCGTGTGGAAATCGAACAGGAAGGCGAGCGCCGCATTCAGATGAAGGGCGCGACCAAATCGCCGAGCTTGATTATGGGCTTCCATGCGCCATCGTTGGTGACGGCTAAAGACAGTCAGGAAGTCTATGCGCTTTCGGTGTTGAACAGTGTTTTGGACGGCGGTGACAGCGCGCGTTTGCCGCGCCACTTGGTGCGTGGTTCGAAAGTCGCGGTCTCCGCCGGCGCCAGTTACGATGAAACCAGCCGTCTGGAAAGCCTGTTTATGGTGAATATCACGCCTTCTGAAGGGAAAACGCTGGAAGAAGCCGAAGCCGCGCTTTGGGAGCAAATCGAGCAGTTGCAACAACAGCCGATTTCCGAAGACGAACTGAAACGGGTGCTGGCGCAAAGTGAAGCCCAGTATGTGTTTCACCAGGATTCGATTCAATCTCAAGCGATGATTTTGGGCTCGCTGGTCAGCATCGGATTGCCGACCGAAACCTACGATAACTGGGTGGAAAATTTACGTCAGGTCACGCCGGAGGCGGTGCAAGCCGTGGCGAAAAAATACCTGACGCGCGATAAAGTCACGGTGGCGACCTTGCTGCCGAACGGGGAAGGCGTGCAAACCCCGAGTGTACCGGTGATGGAAGGAGGGGTTCGATAGTGACGAGAATGAAGCAACTGACCGTGTGGGCATTCGCGTTTGCCTGCTTGTTAAGTACCCAGGCCTGGGCGAAAGTCGATATTCAAACTTGGCAGACCGCCAAAGGCACCAAGGTGATGTACGTCCATGCGCCGCAACTGCCGATGGTGGATGTGGAATTAATGTTCGATGCCGGTTCGGCACGAGACGGCGACCAATGGGGCGTCGCCTCCTTTACCTCGAATTTATTGGGCACGGCGACGCCGGAGCATGACGAAAATCAGATCTCCGAAGCCTTTAACGACTTGGGCGTGCAAATCGGTTCCAATGCAGGGCGCGATTCCGCCAGCATTCATTTACGCAGTCTGACGCGGTCGGAAATTTTGACGCCGGCGATGACGTTGTTTGCCGAAATCGTCGGACAACCGGTGTTTCGCCAAAACATTATGGCGCGTGAAAAAGCGCGTCTGATGACCGGTTTGAAGCAAAAAACCGTCAAGCCGCAAGCGATGTTGTCGGATGAACTCTGGGCCAAGCTCTACGGCGACCACCCATACGCTCATCCGGTACCGGGCACCTTGAAAACGGTCGAGGCCTTGACGGTCGAGGACTTAAAAGCCTTTTACAAACGTTATTATGTGGCCGCCAATGCGCAAGTGACCATTGTCGGCGCGGTGGATCGCAAGCAGGCCGAGCAAATGGTGGAAGATTTGACCCGTTCCTTGGCGACCGGCGAAAAAGCGGCGGCGTTGCCGCAACCTAAGCCGCTGGATAAAGCTCAGGCGAAAATCATCCGTTTCGGCTCGACCCAGACGTACTATACCTTGGCGCAACTGGGTGTGGAGCGCGGAGACCCGGACTATTATGCGCTCTTTCTCGGCAACCATCTGTTGGGAGGTAGCGGCTTCGGTTCTTTGTTGATGGAAGAAGTGCGTGAGAAACGCGGCTTGGTGTATGGGGTGTCGAGTGGCTTTTATCCGATGAAAGTGCCGGGGCCATTCCAAATCGGCTTGTCCACCAAAAACGCTTCGGCCAAAGAAGCGGATGAAGTCGTCAAACAAACGTTGGCGCAGTTTATGAAGGATTTTCCGGATGAGAAGTTGGCCGAAATTAAAAGTAACCTGATTGGTGGCTTTCCGCTCCGCATCGATAGCAATTCAAAAATCGCCGGATACATTGCGATGATCGGCTTTTACGATTTGCCGCTGGATTACTTGGAGCGTTTTCCGAAAAAGATGGCGGAACTGACCAAGGAAGACGTCCTTGAAGCCTGGCGTAAGCATATCCATCCAAACAAAATGCTGACGTTGATGGTCGGCGAACCGAATGTGAAACCGATCGAAAAGTGACCACTTAAGCTTTCCGTTGTTTAAACCGCCAGGCCTGGCGGTTTTTTTTATTCCAAAACTGTGTCAATTCGTCTTGAAAGTTATAATGAGAGCTTTGCACGAGATGGATTCATGGAAAGGTTTGGAAATCGAAAATGAAGTTTTTATACGGAATAACTTGGTTGCTGATTTTTCAGCTTGTAGGCGAATCGTTGGCGATTGTATTGAATCTGCCGGTGCCCGGGCCGGTCATCGGCATGATGCTGTTGTTTGCCTCACTACTGTGGCGAGGGCGCAGCTCCGAAGCGTTGGATGAGGTGTCCGACGGTTTGTTGAGTCACTTGTCGTTACTGTTTGTGCCGGCCGGGGTCGGCATTATGGTGTATTTTCACCGTATTGCCAGCGAATGGCTGCCCATCGGTTTGACGCTGTTGCTCAGCACCGTGATTACGATGGTGACAACCGCCCTGACCATGTGGTGGGTGATGCAATGGTCGCAAAAACGATTGGCGAAAAAGGCGGCGGGTGATGGCGGAAAGTGATTTGACTTATCTCTGGGTCTACCTGTCGGCTTCGCCGTTGACCGGTTTGACGATGACGTTGGTGGCCTACACCTTAGCGCTGAAGTTGTATGAGCGTATGAACCGAAATGTCCTGCTGCATCCGGTTATTACCGCCATCGGCTTACTGATCGTATTTTTAACCCTGTCCGAGATGGATTACGAAGCCTACTTCGAAGGCGGGCAGTTCATTCATTTCTTGTTGGGGCCGGCGACCGTGGCGCTGGCGATTCCCCTGTATCAGCAGTTCCCGAAATTGAAAAAAATCTGGTTGCCGGTGACGTTCGGTTTGTTGGCCGGGGTGTTGACGGGGGCAATCAGTTCGATTGCCATTGCGCACGTTACCGGCGCGAGCCTGGAAACCTTATTGTCGCTGGCGCCAAAGTCTGTAACGGTGCCGATTGCAATGGGGATTTCCGAAAAGATCGGAGGCTTACCGTCGTTGACGGCCGTATTGGTGGTGGTAACCGGTATTCTCGGTGCCGTGATTGGTCTGAAGGTGTTTCAGTGGTTGGGCATTCGAGACGACAGCATCAAGGGAGTCGCCATGGGGGTAACCGCACATGGCATCGGTACCGCGCGCAGTTTTCAAATCAGTTCGGAAATGGGTGCCTTCTCCGGCTTGGCCATGGCGCTTTCGGCGGTGTTGACGGCCATTGTGCTTCCAACGTTGGTGCCATTGTTACATTGGCTAGCCTTGTTTTGAAACCGAATTTTCAGGTGGTTGAACGCCGGATTTAACCAATTCAATTTTAAGGTTTTTCTGTCGCCGAGCTGGTGCAGCAAGCCGGTTCGGTTTATCATATAAAGAATATTGATAATAGATAAAAACGGATGACTTCAGTGGTAGAGGTGACATGCCTGAACAGGCCCCGAACATGGCAGTGGTTAAGGGGGGCGATAATCCAAGCGGTATTGGCCTTTGTCATTTCATCCTTGTTTTTCTCCCTACCGGTGTCGGCGGACAATACCCTACCGGTGTCGTCCGGTCCTAAGCTGGAAAAAGTCACCGTCAAACTCAAGTGGCGCCATCAGTTTCAGTTTGCCGGATATTACGCGGCGCAGAAGCAAGGTTATTATCGAGACGAAGGTTTGGAGGTTGCGCTACATCCTCGTGACCTGTTGGAAAACAACATCGAACAGGTCTTGAAGGGCGACGCGCAATATGGAGTGTCCGACAGTATCTTATTGTTGTATCAATCCCGCCAAAAACCCATCGTGATCGTTGCGCCGATTTTTCAGCATTCTCCACAAGTCCTGTTTACCCTCAAGTCTTCCGGGTTGGACAGCCCTTATAAATTAAACGATAAATTACTGGCCTTTTATAAAAAAGACACGGACGGTTTGGCGATTTTGGCGATGCTGGAGGAGCTGGGCGTCAAACCCGTGATGGATCGGGTGATTATCGATAAATCGCCTATCATGCTGGTGCGTAAGGAAGTGGACGCCTATGCCGGTTACCTGGCGAATGAAGCTTACTTCTTCAAGAAAAACGGTGTGCCCTACGATGTCATTAACCCGATGAACTATGGCATCGATTTGTATGGTGATATGTTATTCACCACGCGGGATGAGGTCGAACAGCATCCGGAACGGGTTGCCAAAATGCGCCGGGCGACCATTAAAGGTTGGCAGTATGCGATGGCGCATCAAGAGGAAATGGCGCGCTATATCCTGAAACAGTACGGCTTGAAAAAATCCTTTCAGCACCTGATGTTTGAAGCGCGGGTGATTGAAAGCGTGATGGACTTGAATAGTGTGCCCATCGGCACTTTAAACGAAGGGCGGCTTCGATACATTGCCGACTTGTTCCAGAAACAAGGGCTGTTGAAAGGCTCGGTGGATTTGCAAAAAGGCATTTATCGGCCGGAGGATGAAACACTTCAATTAACACAGCGCGAAAAAGAGTGGATCAAGCAACATCCGGTGATTCGTATCGGTGTTGATCGCGCTTATGCTCCGGTTGAGTTCGTGAACGAACAAGGGCAGTATTCCGGCATTACGCCCGAGTTTCTGGATTTTATATCACAGCGTACCGGCTTGGAATTCGTGCCGTCACTGCATTTGAAGTGGCCGGAAGTCTTGGCCGAGTTCAAGGCGCATCGGCAGGATGTGTTGCCGGCGGTGATTGAGACCGAGGAGCGCAAGGCCTATATGAACTTCACGCAAGCTTACTTGAAGTTTCCGATGGTGGTGGCGACGCGGGATGGGGTGCCTTATATCGCCAATTTCAACCAGTTGCGCTCCAAAACCATTGCCGTGGTCAAGAATTATGCGGCGCATGAAAAATTACACAGTGTGTTTCCGGATGTGGCATTGAAGTTGGTCGATAATGCCAAAGAAGGTTTGGAAGCCGTCGCCAACGGGGATGTGTTCGGTTACGTCGATAATGTTGCGGTGATTGGCTATCACATCAAAAAGTACGGTCTGACCAATTTGCAGATTTCCGGGGAAATGCCGTTCCACGCCAATATCGCCATGGGCGTTCGCCAGGACTGGCCGGAACTTTTGAGCATTTTTCAAAAGGTGTTGCAACAAATACCGAAACCACGTTATGTCGAAATGACCAACAGTTGGCTTCAGATCAATTACAAGAAAGAATACAGTTGGACACAGCTGTTGCTCATCCTCGCGCCGGTTTTATTGTTATTGGCGGTGTTTATTTTCTTTAACCGCAAGTTGCGACATACTCAAGACGAGCTTCGCGCCTCCAATGAGAAGTTGTCGGTTCTGTCGGTGACGGATCACTTGACCGGAATTTATAACCGTCAATACCTGGATCAGGTTTTGGATGCCGAAGTGGAGCGAGTGGATCGTTATCATTCGAAGCTCAGTCTGGTGATGATGGATTTGGACGATTTCAAGCGAGTCAATGACACTTACGGCCATCTGGTCGGGGATGAAGTGTTGGTCAAGAGTGTTGAAACCATCCACCATCTGGTGCGGAAGACCGATACTTTCGGACGTTGGGGCGGAGAGGAGTTCATTTTGATTTGCCCGGAAACCGATTTGCATCAAGCCTCGCAACTGGCTGAAAAGGTGCGGGCGGCGATTGAGACGACTGAATTTTCGCAAGACATACGCTTGACCTTCAGTTTGGGGGTGGCGCAATACCACGCCGGAGAGTCGGTCAACGAGTGCGTGGACCGAGCTGACCGCAACCTGTATCGTGCCAAGCGCAACGGTAAAAACCAGGTGTCAGCGAGCGAAGATTGATAAGACGCGCGTTGAACGCGCGCCGGTTCCTTAGGTTTCTTTCTCAACGGTCGCGCTCAATTTCTGGTAAACCCCCAGGCCGACGATCAGAACCACCGCGGCGAGCACCAATGTCGTCGGATAGACCAATAAGGTAATGTCCTGAATCCCGGCTTTGAAAATGAACACCAAGCCTTCAATGCCGACCGCAATCGACAGAATGACAATCACTTTGGTGATGGTCTGGCGTGCTTCAACCGGCGAACGCAACTCCTTATTGCGAAAGACCTCTTCTTCAATCATGTACTTGGCGACGTCGATAATCGCCACCGAAATGACGGTGGCGCCGACGGCCTGCAACATCATCGACACAAATTCGCCGTCCAATAGGTTGTCGTTGTCCACTTCGGACACGACTTCGTAAATCGACCAGCCGATAGTGGTGAAGGCCATGGCGAATAACACTAATGCGGCGGCGGAGTAACTGATGCTGATGATGAGTTCAAACATTTTTTTCATCTCATTCCTCCTTTGCCGCGAGTGATCAGAGCTGCGGCGTGTTGGGTCAGGGGTCTTCCGATACAGGGTGTAAAAGGCGCTTCAAGTGCCGACGTCCCTGTCGGCCGGAAGCTGATTGTGAGATGTTGGGCTTTATTGAGCGCTTCAAACTTTTGCGGGTTTGGCGCTGGTTTAATGTATGAGACAGCGTTTTTGTGGTTTGGTAACGGGTTGAGTGTTGCATGGTGCCTCCTTTGACTTGTCCAATACGGTTTGTCATGGTTAGCGATGGCCGGGATGAATCGAGTCAACCGCAACCCGGTGGTTTTGCCCGGCCCTGCTTCGGCTATTTAAACGGTTGGAATTTAAGCGGTTAGCATCCGGAAAGCCTTTCGAATCTTTCCAGCGGTGGTTTTGACTGCTGATGTTTAAAAACGGTCAGTGGCCGCCTGTAACGCCCGCTTTAGGTTGTCGTGTGCTTGCTCGATGCCTTGTTTGAGATCTTGCCAGGCCTGGTCGCCCGCGGTTTTGAGTTCGGCCAGTTTGGCCTCAGCTTGATGTTGATAGGTTTTGAGCGTGTCGATGTCCGCTTGAAGGTCGATGCGGGCCTGCGCATCGGCTTGTCTGGCTTTGGCTTCCAAAGCATCAATATTGGCGGACCACTCATCCAGTTGGGCTTGGAGTTTCGCTTGATAAGCTTGTTTGTTACTCGTACTCATCTTTCACCTCGTCGGATCAATTTCGTGCGTGTAAAGGCCGCTTCTATGAAAGAAGCGGTTTCAACTCCCTGTGCCCACCTTACTAATGATGGGGAGGGTTTGTCAAACCGAGGTGTTTTTCGGGCTTTTAGTCGCAGACCTGGTGAGAGTTGGTTATCATGGGCGGGAAAGATAACGATACTGGCTTAACAAAATGACGAAAAAACGACGCACACATGGTTCTCAGGGCCGACAAGCTGGCAAAAAATCCGTGCAGATGGGCGCTGTCCGTATTATCGGCGGTGACTGGCGGGGGCGTAAGCTACCGGTGTTGGATGCGCAAGGCTTGCGGCCGACATCCGACCGGGTGCGGGAAACACTGTTCAACTGGTTGCAGTTTGATGTGGAGGGTGCACATTGCCTGGATGTATTTGCCGGGTCCGGTGGACTGGGGTTTGAGGCCTTGTCCCGTGGCGCGGCCGCGGTGACTTTTTTGGAGTTGTCCAAGTCGAATGCCGAGCAGCTCAAGCAGAATGTGGCGACACTGCAAGCCAAGAACGCCGAGGTGGTGCAAGCCGACAGTTTGGTTTGGTTGGAACAACCTGCCAGACAACTGTTTGACATGGTGTTTCTGGATCCGCCGTTCCATCAAGGGTTGATGCAGCCGGCGGTGGATAAGCTGTTTGCCGGGCAGTATTTGAAAAACGACCAGGCCTGGCTGTATTTGGAACAGGAAAAAGCGCTGGACTGGCCGACCTTGCCCGACGGTTGGGTGTGCCACCGTGAGAAGACCACCCCGGAAGTGCGTTACGGATTGTTTTGTATATCCGGCCATTAAGAGAAATGTTAGGCAAGCCTGAGCCGTTGCGTTAGAATAAAATCAGGAGAGGTTGCCATGACGCGCGGGAGGCTGTCATGGCGACCGAAGCCGTTTATCAGAAGGCAAGAGGGACTTAATGGATGCAAATGTCGCTCAAACGATTTAGTGTGTTATGGCTGGCCGCATGGATGTTGATGGCATCTTGGGCGGTGAAGGCGCATCCAACGTTTCAAGCCTTTTTCCAAGACAGCGGTTCTGTCATGTTGCTGATTGATCCGGCCAATGGCGACATTGTCGAAGCTAACGCTGCCGCGGCCAAATTCTACGGCTATTCCATTCCGCAACTTCAGCGGATGACCATTCAAGAAATCAATCAACTGACTCCGGAGCAAGTCGCCGAAGAGCGCCGCCTGGCGAAATCCGAAGGCCGTAATTATTTCATTTTCCGCCATGAGCTGGCGGACGGTGAAATTCGTACGGTCGAAGTCCATTCCGAACCCTATGATTTCAATGGACGCACCTTGCTGCTGTCCATGGTTCACGACATGACCCCCCTGCGCGAGAAGACGGAAGATTTCTGGCACTACCAAACCCGTTTGGAAGAAATGGTCGATGCCCAGCGTCAGGAGCTTGAAGCCTCCTATGCGCGCCAAACCTGGATTCTGGTGGCGGGCATTCTGATTCAGGCGCTCTTGATTTTGTTGTTGCTGTGGGTGATGCACCGGCGTCAAAAACTGCAAAAGTCTTTAAACGGTGTGGCTTCACTGCTGACTAATATCATGAATTCAGCCACCGGGATTGGCATTATCGCGACGGATACTGAGGGGATGATTACGGCTTTCAACCATGGTGCCGAAAAGCTGTTGGGGTATCGCGCGGATGAAATCATCGGCAAAGTCACGCCGTTGAAATTTCATGACAAGGAGGAAGTGAAGGCGCAACAAGGCGTGCTTTCGCGTCTATTGGGGCGCCCGGTGAACGGCTTTGGTGTCTTTGTCCAGCAGTTGGAAGGCAATCAACATCGTCAAAGCGAGTGGACCTATATTCGTAAAGACGGCTCTCGTTTTTTAGTCAGCCTGTATGCCTCCAATATCTTGAATGAAGCGGGTGATGTGATCGGATACTTGGGGTTGGTTCAGGATATTTCTGAATTGAAAGCCTCACAGTTGGCACTGGAAACGGCACGAAATGAGCTGAAAGCGACATTCGATGCCTTGCCGGATTTGTTGTTTGAGGTGGACCTGAATGGCGTGATTCTCAGTTATCATTCGGCGGAAGCAGATCATCTTTATGTGACGCCGGATGTGTTTTTGAATAAGACGGTTGAAGCGGTTTTACCTGAAAAACCGGCGATTGTGATTATGACGGCTTTGCACAATGCCCATAAATCCGGTCAATCCTTCGGATTACAGTACGCACTGGATTTTGAAGATGGACGGCGATATTACGAACTGTCCGTGTCACGGAAAACGCCGTTGGATGTGACCGAAACACCAAGGTTTGTGGTGCTGGCGCGGGATATTTCCTTGCGTAAGCGTCAGGAACGCCAGTTGGCGGAAAAAGACCAGCGTCTCAATCTGATTTTGGAAGCCAGCAATATCGGGCAATGGGATTGGGACATCGTCAATGACGTCATGCTTTGGGATGCACGTTCTTATACCATGCTCGGTTTTAAAGAAAATGCGTTTAAAGTCAGCTTCGAGAAATGGCGGCAGATGTTGCACCCGGATGACTGTCACGCGGTGGAGCGCTTGCAAGCGCATTTGGAGGATAAAGATACCTACAGTGTTGAGTATCGGCTTGCGACGGTGGACAACGACTGGCTTTGGATCGAATCGCGCGGGCAGGTGGTCGAGCGCGACGATGAAGGCCATCCGACCCGGATGGTGGGGATGCACATGGATGTCTCCGACCGTAAGCAGGTCGAAGATATGATTGCCATGAATGAAGAGCGCTTGAGAACCATTTTTGAAATACTGCCGATTGGCATTTCCCTGACCGATCGTGACGGACATATTTTAGAATGCAATTCCGCGTCGGAAAAACTGTTGGGTATTACCCGAGAAGAGCATACCTCGCGGCGTTATGACGATGACGTATGGCAGATTTATCGGGAAGACGGTACCCCGATGCCGCCGGATGAGTATGCCAGTGTTCGTGCTTTACAGGATCACACAACCATCAAAAATCAGTTGATGGAAGTTCGACGCATGGACGGCAGTACCTGGCTGAACGTCAACGCCACGCCGTTGGATCATCCTCAGTATGATCTGGTCATCAGTTATGAAGATATTTCCGATAAACGTGCCGCCGAAGCCCGTTTGAATCTCGCCGCCAGTGTATTCACGCATGCGCGAGAAGGCATCACCATCACCGATAAGAACGGATTGATTATCGACGTCAATCGCGGCTTTACGCTGATTACCGGTTACGAACGTGACGAAGTGATCGGGAAAAATCCGAACATTCTCAGCTCAGGGCGTCAGCCCAAAGAATTCTACAATACCATGTGGAAAACCCTGTTCGAGAAAGGGCACTGGACCGGTGAAATGTGGAACCGTGACAAGAACGGTTCGATTTACGCTCAGCTCATCACCATCAGTGCCATTAAAGACAGCAACGGCTCCATCCAGAATTACGTCGGCCTGTTCACCGACATAACCTCATTGAAAGAGCAACAACAGCAACTCGAACACATTGCCCATTACGATGTGCTGACGCAACTGCCGAACCGCTCATTGTTGGCCGACCGGTTGAATCAGGCCATGCTCATCATTAACCGTCATGGCGGTTATCTGGCGGTGTTGTTTATCGACCTGGATCAGTTCAAAGCGATCAATGATTCCTTCGGGCACGACATTGGCGACGATTTGCTGGTGGAGGTGTCCAAGCGGATGCGAATCGCTTTACGAGAAGAGGACACGCTGGCTCGAATTGGGGGCGATGAATTTGTGGCGGTGCTGGCCAATCTGGAAGGGATTCAGGACTGTGAGGAAATTTTGGACCGGCTGTTGGTGGCCGCTTCCGATCCGGTTGAAGTTCAGGGGCATAGTTTGACGGTGTCCGCCAGTATCGGTGTGACTTTCTATCCGGATGACCAGGGCGATGCCGACCAATTGATGCGCCATGCCGACCAAGCCATGTATCAGGCCAAGCAGGAAGGCAAGAACCGTTACCATTTCTTTGATGTCAGCCACGATTCGATGGTCAAGTCGCAAAGTCGCATCCAGCGCGAAATGGCCGATGCCATTGAACACAATCAGTTGGAATTGCACTTTCAGCCCAAGGTCAATATCAAGGAAGGTCGGGTGATTGGTGTCGAGGCCTTGGTGCGTTGGCCGCATCCGGAGAAAGGCCTGCTGATGCCCGCCGATTTTCTGCCCAGCGTGGACGGTTTGCCTCTGAGTATCGAACTGGATAAATGGGTGTTGCGCACGGCGTTGAAGCAAGCGAATATATGGCATGAACAAGGCATGCACATCAATGTGAGTGTCAATATCGGCGCCTACTTCATCCAACATCGCGATTTCATGGAAACGTTACGCGAATACGTGGCGGATTATCCGGCTTTGCCGCCGTTTACATTGGAAATCGAAATTTTGGAAACCAGTGCGCTGGAAGACGTCGTCAATGTCAGTCTGTTGATCTGGGAATGCCATGAACTGGGCGTGCATTTTGCATTGGATGATTTCGGCACCGGTTATTCCTCCCTGACTTACTTGCGCCACCTGCCGGCCAAAATCATCAAGATTGACCAAACCTTTATCCGCGACATGCTGATGGATTCGGATGACCGAGCCATCGTGGACGGAATTTTGAAACTGGCCCAGGCGTTCGATCGCGAAGTGATTGCCGAAGGGGTGGAAACCGAAGCGCATTTTGAAGCCCTGTTGGCGATGGGATGTGAACTGGCGCAGGGCTATGCCATCGCCAGGCCGATGTTACCCGAGGCGTTACCGGATTGGGTATGCGAATGGGAAAAGTCGCCGCAGTGCGAAAAATCATAACCGACCGGATTTGGCATGGAACCGAAATCGTATCTCAAGTAGAATAGGCGCCATTCATTACCCTGAAAGAGTGAAATTATGTCGATCACAGCGGTTTACCCTGGCACCTTCGATCCCATTACCTGCGGCCATTTCGATTTAATCGAAAGGGCGGCGCGTTTTTACGACCGGCTGGTCATCGCCGTGGCGGATAACCGCAATAAAACCTCTTTGTTTTCGCTGGAAAAGCGTGTGGCGCTGGCGAAAGAGGTGACGTCGGGCATGGACAATGTCGAAGTCATCGGTTTCAGCGGGTTATTGGTGGACTTTGTGCGTGAGATTGACGGCAACGTGCTGCTGCGGGGACTGCGAGCCGTCTCCGATTTCGAGTACGAATTCCAGTTGGCGTCGATGAATCGTAAACTGGCCCCGGAAGTGGAAACCATGTTCATGACCCCGGCGGAACAATACGCTTTTATTTCCTCCAGTCTGGTGCGGGAAATCTCTGCTTTAGGTGGGGATGTTTCGGAATTCGTGCACCCGGTGGTTGCCAAGGCGCTGGACGAAGCCAGTCTGTAAACAGCCGTTTTCGCCAGGCCTGGTCGATTCTTCTATTATTCGTTGATAAGGTTTCAACGCTCCCTCTCAACTATTCATTCCGTGATTCCGGACGTGGTTCTGACGAGGTTTTTCGGTGCCAAAGCCCGTTTTCCTGCACCATTTCATATTTCGCCCAATGCGCGAATTCCTCGCGGGTGACGCAATCGGTGGTTTTGCGTTCCTGACCGGCGATTTGTTTGAAAATCACAAAGTCCTTTTCCGGATCGTCACTGCCCGATTCGTCAATGATGCGACGCATCGACCAATCCCGACCAATCAAGCCATTGCTGTAAACTCGACCGAGTTCGATGTCTGACGACGAAAGCTGCGTGTTCGGATGACCAATCAAAGCCAGAATGCGACGCAAATCGTATTCATTGATGTCCACGAACGAATCGATTTCCTTTAAGGCATTTAAAAAATCGCTGTGGGAAAAGCCGTCCTGCGATGCCGGTTGGGGCTCGGTCTGTTGTTGGTACCAGTAAGCCGGATAGCGCCGCCAATGAAAAAAAGCATTGAACAACACGGCAATCGCCAGGATGGAAAACACATTCAATAATACCGGCGTCAACAGAAACTCGTAACCCAATGCATGGATGCTTTCGCTGCCGATGACGGCGGTTAAGGCGGTGGCCCCGCCCGGCGGATGAATGCATTTCAAATAATACATGGCGGTGATGGACGCGCCGACGGCGACGCTGGCGGCGAGAATCGGCGGGTCGATCAAGTGTGCGCAGCTGACGCCGATGAAGGCGGAAATCAGGTTGCCGCCAATCAACGGCCAGGGTTGTGATAAAGGACCGTGTGGAACCGCAAACAACAAAACGGCGGAGGCGCCCATGGAGGCGACCACGGCCAACGCATCCGGGAGTGCCAGAAAGCGGTGGCTGATCAGCAGGATGACCAGAATCGCCAGAAAACCGCCCAGGCCTGAAATGAGTTTTTCGGAATGGCTGCTGCCGGCTTCGCGGACCCCTAGGTAGCGGCGAATCGTTGACCGCAAGTCGGCCATGCGGTTGTTTTGCGGTTGTTTGGGGGAGAGGCTGTCCATCTTCGTCCTTGAGAGATAGCGCATTAAAAGCGTATCTTAACATGATGCCTGGCGGCGGTTAAAATTGAGTTTTACCAGCCAGGTCGGGAATTTATTTGGCGATTAAATAATTTAAACACCTAAGCGTTGCGGTTGGTCAATCGCTCGACTATAATGCTTCGCTATGTACTTAAAGTTATAAAGAAGGCCGGACATTTGAACGCATCCAATCTCCCCGAACAGCTTGTGCAATCTTTCTTGATGGGCAGCAAACAGTCTCGCTCCGGGCAGCGTCGTTTGGAATTGTTGAACAAAGTGGAGTCACTGGGTTCCCTGTCGGCGGCGGCGAAAGCTTGTGGGATGAGTTACAAAGGCGCCTGGCAAGCCATTGAAGCCATGAATCAGCTGGCGGAAGAGCCGTTGGTGCACACCCAGAAAGGCGGTGCTGGCGGCGGCGGAATGGTGTTGACCCAAGCCGGTGAAGCCTTGTTGGCGGCCTATCGATTATTCAATGAACAGATGCAGCATTGGATGCGGGAGCTGGAGGCGATGTCGCCGAACATGCTCAGTCAATTGGAATTGATGAGGAAAATTTCCATGAAAACAAGTGCACGAAATTTATTCCACGGAACCGTTACCGAAATTGAAAAAGGGGCGGTGAACTGTGAGGTGACCCTGTCGGTGGGGCAAGGTAACGAAGTGATCGCGCAGATTACGCTGGACAGTTTGGAGCGTCTGGGGCTGGAAGTCGGTTCCGATGCGTATGCCCTGATTAAAGCCAGTTGGGTCATTCTGACCGAAGACTTGAACGGCACGGTGAAAACCAGCGCACGGAACCAGTTCTGCGGCGTGGTCACCAAACTGGATGAGGGCGCCGTGAACAGTGATGTGTCCATTCAACTGGAAGGGGAGCAAATGATTTCTGCCATCGTGACAAACCAGAGTGTCGAGAATTTGGGGCTGGCCGTGGGGGCAAGATGTTGCGCCCTGGTCAAAGCCAGTCATGTATTGTTGGCGGTTTCCGACTGAGGTCGGATTTTTTTGATTTAACGATATGTATCAAACGTAATATGTATTAACTATCATAACGGAGTGACTGTATGAAAACGATGATTCGTACCCTGGCCTTGGCTATGGGTGTTTTGAGTGCCTCGATGGCGTATGCGGAAACCGCCAAGATTGCGGTGGCGGCCAATTTCACCAAAACCATCGAAGAGGTCGGCAAGGTGTTTGAAAAGGAAACCGGTCATCAGGTGAAATTCTCTTTCGGCCCGACCGGTAAACTCTATGCCCAAATTAAAAACGGCGCGCCTTTCGATGCCTTCTTCGGTGCGGATGAACGTCGCCCGAAAAAAACCATTGACGACGGGATTGGCATTGCCGACAGTTATTTTGTTTATGCACAAGGTCAAATCGTACTGTACAGTGCAAAACTGCCGGTGAAAAACAGCCCGATTGAGGTATTGAAAGCCAAAAAATACAATCACTTGGCGGTGGCGAACCCGAAAACCGCTCCTTATGGCGAACGTGCGGTCGCTTTCTTGAAAAAAGAGGGTTTGTATCAGGACGTGAAATCGAAAATCGTCAATGGTGAAAGCATCGCTCACGCTTTCCAATACGTCGCCACCGGCAATGCCGAAATCGGGTTTGTCGCCATGTCGCAAGTGGTGGACCCGCAAAGTCCGGTGTACAAAAAAGGTCAATACTGGGTGGTGCCGCAGTCGGACTATAAGCCGATTAACCAAGGCGCGCTTCTGACTAAACAAGGTGAAAAGAATGCGGCCGCCAAAGCCTTTATGGCATTCATCAAGACGCCGAAAGCCATCGAGATTATCAAACGTTATGGCTATAACGTCAGCTAAGTTACAATAGCCTTTGTCTGAAAAAACGACCAGGCCTGGTCGTTTTTTTATGGGAGCGGAAAAGAGACATCATGTTGGAAATCTTCGGTACGGAAATCAATTTACAACCCATTTGGCTGACGCTGGAAGTGGCGACCATGACGACCATTGTTTTATTGGTCTTGGGGACGCCTTTGGCCTGGTGGATGGCGCAAATGCGCTCGTCCAATAAGGTGTTTCTGGAAGCGCTGGTGGCCTTGCCATTGGTGCTGCCGCCGACGGTGCTGGGGTTTTATCTTCTGATTCTGTTCAATCCAAATGGAACCGTGACCGAAGTGTTGCACTGGTTCGGTTTTGAAGGACAGTTGACCTTCAGTAAAACCGGCCTGGTGATTGGGTCGGTGTTTTATTCATTACCCTTTGCCATTCAACCGCTGATGCATGCCTTTGAAAATATTCCACATCGTCTACTGGACGCGGCCGCCACCATGCGAGCGTCGTTTCTGGACCGTTTCTGGACCATTGTTTTGCCCTTGTCGCGCCGAGGAATTCTGGTGGCCGCCACTTTGTCGTTTGCGCATACGGTGGGGGAATTCGGGGTCGTGCTAATGGTGGGGGGCAATATCCCGGGCGAAACCCGCATGGTGTCGATTGATATTTTCGACCATGTGGAAAGTCTGGAATATGATCAGGCGCACATTTTGTCGGCGATGATGTTGATTTTCGCGTTGAGTGTGCTGATGCTGGTGTACGGCTTGAATCGTCGTTTCGGTGTGAAGGTAGGATAAAGATGAGTGATATACAAGCGCTGATGAAAGGCGATTTGACGCTGGATCTGGGCAGTTTTCGTCTGGACTCCGGCTCGTTTGAAATTCCGCTGCAGGGCGTGACGGTATTGTTTGGCCGTTCCGGTAGCGGCAAAAGCACCTTGTTACGTGCCATCAGCGGGCTGGATAAACGCACTGAAGGGCACCTCACGGTGAATGGCGAGATATGGCAGGATGAAGCAAACGTTTTGCCAACGCAAAAGCGTCATATCGGGTTCGTATTTCAAGATGCCGCCTTATTTCCGCACATGACCGTACGACAAAATCTAATGTACGGAGTCAAACGTTTGCCGAAAGACATCACGCCGGAAGATTTTGACGACATTGTTCAACGCGTTGGTATTGCCGACAAGCTGAATCGAGCCGTGACGTTTTTGTCCGGTGGCGAACGTCAGCGAGTGGCAATTGCCCGTGCGTTGTTGATGCGCCCGAAGCTGTTGTGTATGGACGAACCGTTATCGGCACTGGACTGGCGTGCCAAAGCGGAGATGCTGACGCTGATTGAAGAATTGGTGGCGGCCTACCGTTTGCCGGTGCTCTACATCACTCATGCGCCAGCGGAAGTCGAGCGTTTGGCCGACCGGGTGCTGTTCATGCAAAACGGTCGGGTTGAAACCGTCGAGACGTTGCAACAGGCGTTGGCGCGTCCGGATTCGCCGTTGTTTGACGAGCAGGGCGCGGTGTCGGTGTTGCAGGCGAGTCCGTTGCCAATGCAGGACGGCTTGCAACCGGCCCGCTTTGGGGAAACCGAAACCATTTGGTTGTCGGAAGCCGTGCCGAAGGGTAAGGAAACCATCCGGGTGCGGGTATTGGCGCGGGACGTCAGTTTGGCCCTGTCCGACCCGAAAGACCTGAGTATCATTAACCATTTTCCCGCGGAAGTCACCGAGCTGATTCCGCAAGGCCAGCACCGTTTATTGGTGCGCTTACGCTTGTCGGACGGCCAGCAACTGTTTTCGGAAGTGACCCAACACTCGGCGGAACGACTGAAGATTCAACCAGGCCTGGCGGTTTTTGCCCTGATTAAATCGGTCGCGGTGACCGAATAAATCGTCGAATCCCCCTTTCTTGTCGGACGGACCATCTTTCCGGAAAATGCCCAGGCCTGGGCATTTTTTTCGTCGGCGTTACAGCCATTTCATGTGAAATATTTCTTTCAGGCCGGACAGAATGAATGTCGGCAGTGCGGCGATGAACAGTGTCATCAACAAATGCTGAGGTTCCAGCGGCGTGGTGCCGAGCGCCAGGTTGCCGAACGGTGTGTAGACCATCAACAATGACACACAGGCCGATCCGAATACCGCCAACAGCAGCAAATGATTGCTGAACGGGTTGCGGTGATAAAGCGTGGTGAAGGTGCGCGCGTCGAACACATGCACCAGTTGGCCGAAAATCAAAGTCATAAAGGCGAGTGTTTGAGCGTATTCCAGTGACAGGTTCAAATTGAGCGCGTACATGAACATCGCAAAGGTCAGGCCGCCCATAATCAACCCCCGTATCACGATGCGCGTGCCGAGGTTGTCGGCGAAGAAGCTTTCGTTGCCGGCCCGCGGTTTACGTTGCATCACGTCGCCTTCCGCTTCATCGACGCCCAGCGCTAGCGAAGGCATCCCGTCGCTGACCAGGTTGATCCAGAGAATCATCAGGGGCGCCAATGTCAGCAGCGGTTCGCCAATCATAATCAGAAACGAGAAGAGTATCGCCGATACCTCACTGACGTTGGCGGTGAGGCCCTGGCGGATGAATTTGCGGATATTGTCGTAAATACGGCGGCCTTCTTGCACGGCATGGACGATGGTGGCGAAGTTGTCGTCCAGCAAAATCAGGTCGGCGGATTCTTTGGCGACGCCGGTGCCGGTGATGCCCATGGCGATACCGATGTCGGCCTTACGCAAAGCCGGAGAATCGTTGACGCCGTCGCCGGTCATGGCGACGACTTCGCCGTTGGACTGCAAGGCCTTGACGATGCGCAGTTTGTGTTCCGGTGTCACCCGTGCGAAGACCGAGGTTTTCGGTGCCAATCGCTGCAGTTCTTCATCGCTGATTTGATTCAATTCGGCTCCGGTCATTACCAGTTCGTCGTCCGAATCGATGATGTCCATTTGACGGGCGATGGCTTTGGCGGTGATGGCGTGGTCGCCGGTGATCATCACCACGCGAATGCCGGCGGAATGGCATTCTTTGACCGCTTGGGTGGCTTCGGGGCGTGGCGGGTCGATAATGCCGTGAATGCCGGTGATGATGAGACGGTTTTCCAACGCTTCCAACGGCTGTTCAATCTCATCGGGACGCAGCGGGCGATAAGCGACCGCCAGTGTACGTAACGCCTGAGTACCGAACTCGTGGATGACGTTGTCGATTAGGTTGGGGTTACTGACGATGTCGCGACGTTGGTCGGCGTATTCGATGACTTCGGAGTGCTTGAGGATGACGTCCGGCGCGCCCTTGACGATGAGCGTGTGGTTGCCGTCCGCATCACGGACGATGACACTCATCATTTTGCGTTTGGGATCGAACGGGTGGGACACGACTCGTTGATGGGTGGTCATCAAGGCCTCTTTGTCAATACCGGCTTTGGCCGCGGCCACCAAAATCGCGCCTTCGGTGGGAACGCCCTGAATCCGGTAATGACCGTCTTCTTCCAGTAAGGTGGTATCGTTGCAGAGCGCGGACATTTCCAGCATGCGATTGAGATGAAAGTGGTGTTTCGGGGTTCGGGTGCGTCCGTGGATGTCGGTGTAGTCGCCGGTCGGGTCGTAGCCTTGTCCGCTGATTCGGTAATATTCGCCCGCGGCCCAGACACTGACGGTTTGCATCTTGTTTTGGGTCAAGGTACCGGTTTTGTCGGAGCAAATGACTGAAGTGGAGCCCAATGTTTCCACCGAGGCCAGTTGTTTTGCCAGGGCTTTGTTCTGCATCATCTGCTTGGCGCCCAGCGTCAGCACGATGGTGACGACGGTCGGCAAGCCTTCCGGTATGGCGGCGACGGCTAAGGATATGCTGGTGTTGACCATGCCGATGGGGTCCAGTCCTTTCAGCAGACCGATGCCGACAATGACGGCGACGATGAACAGGGCGGCCCATATCAAGGTGTGTGACAGTTTGGCGATGCGGTTTTGGAGCGGTGTCAGGCGGTTGTCGGTGCTTTGCATCAAGCTGGCGATTTTGCCCACCTCGGTTTTCATACCGGTGGCGGTGACCACGGCCAAACCGTGACCGTGGTTGACGGAGGTGCTCATGAACACCATGTTGACCTGATCGCCCAGTGTCGGGTCAGCCTCATTCAGGGCTTCGGTTTTTTTATGAATCAAGTCCGACTCGCCGGTCAAGGGGGCTTCGTCGACCTCCAAACGGGTGACCTCGATTAAACGACCGTCGGCGGGAACGATGTCGCCGGTCTGTAACTTGATAAGGTCGCCCGGCACCAATTCGGCGGCGGAAATCTCTTGCCATTTTCGCTCGCGGCGAACCATGCACTTGGGGGCGGCCATGTCCTTAAGGGCGTCGATGGATTTTTGCGCTTTGAGTTCCTGAAAAAACGTAATCAGGGCGTTGATGAGAATGATGATGGTGATGGCGATGGCATCGACAGTATGCCCGGTGTAAAACGATAAGAGCGCGCCGAAGGCCAGCACCACCAATAATGGATTTTTCAGCTGCTTCAGGAATAACCGAAACGGTGAAATGCTTTCGGTTTGAGTGAGACTGTTCGAACCGAAGGTCTGTTGGCGTTCGGTGATGTGCTCGGGGGAAAGACCTTCCTCTCGGTGGCTGTCGAGCTGTTGTAAAACCTCGTCAGGTGTTTTTTGAAACCAGTTCATCTCAAACCTCTTACAGCGATAAGTTGTTGGACAGAATGATTTTATTCTGACACAAACGCCGGAGGCTTTTAAAGAATTATTCAGCGATTATGCGTAACCAATAAGAAGGGCGCTTGAATGACTTCGCCATCTTCCTGAGTGGCGATGACGGTCAGTTGCCAGTCCATGCGGTCATTGGTGCAGAAGGCCAGCATGGATTTGCCTTCGTAAAAACCGGGTTGGCCCGGTAATGGGAAAAGGGTGACGCGGTTATAGCCCATGTACATATTCAAGCCGGAAATATCGAGTTCCACTTTGCTGGCGTAGATGTTGTCGAGTTTGACGCGGACGGTCAAGGTGCGCGCCACCCGGATCGGTTTAGGACGGATGTCGATGGTGATGTTTTGCTTTTCATGCTGAGTTTGGCAGGCGGATTGGTGCAGTTCACAGGCGTCGTTCAAGGGCCATTGCTCGATATTCGATGGCGAGGACGAGTCGCAACTGGACAGTGCAAACGTCAGTGATGTCAGTCCGACGGCGAGCCAGACAGGAAACGAGCGGATTGTCGAGAAGAAGGTGTTCATATGGCCTGCGTCGGAATCGAAGTGTCCAGTGAAATCTATGTGGCTATATTAGAAGCTTTTTTTCATGCGCTCAAGTCGCTTTTTGGTGTCAGGGACGACACGCAGGCTATCTTCAGGGTTGTGCATTACTTTTGACAATGTTCGCAGAAGTAGGCGGCTCGCTGATTCAGCACCGTTTTTTGCACGGGACGGCCACAGGTCGGACAAGGTTGTTTGTCGCGGCCGTATACGTGCAGCTTTTGTTCGAAATAGCCCGGCTGGCCACTTGGGCTGAGAAAGTCTTTCAAGGTGGTACCGCCTTGTTCGATGGCGGCGGCCAACACCTGTTTGATGTGGCCGACCAACTGTTCGGCTTCCGGGCGCGTCAGGCTGTGCGCGGGGCGTGTCGGATGCAGGCCGCTGAGAAACAAGGCTTCGTTGGCGTAGATGTTGCCGACACCAACGACCACGGAGTTGGTCATGATGAAGGTTTTGACGGCCACTTTTCGGTTTTGAGCTTTTTGCAACAGGTGGTCGGTGTTGAAGGCATCGGTTAAAGGTTCTGGCCCAAGCGCTTTAAGTAAATCGTGCTCTTCGGGGGCAGTTTCCGTCCACAGCCAGCAGCCAAAACGACGCGGGTCGTGATAACGCAACAGATAGCCGTTGTCCAGAACCAAATCGATGTGGTCGTGTTTGACGGGCGGATGGTCGTGCGGCAAGACTCGTAAGTTACCGGACATGCCTAAATGGATGATGAGATGACCGCGCTCGGTTTCCAGCAGCAAGTATTTGGCGCGGCGGCGAATTGCGGAAATCACCAGGCCTGGGAGTTTTTTCGGCAGAGTCGTGTCCACCGGCCAACGCAGGCGGGCATCGCGAATAATGATGTCGCGGATGGTTTGTTGTTCGACATTCGGCTGAATGCCGCGTTTGGTGGTCTCGACTTCCGGTAATTCTGGCATGTTTCTTTCTTGAGGTTGTTAAACGATTTCAGGTGTCAATATTCTAATGCAGTTGGCGCAAAAAGCCAGTTTTCAGAATATGAGGCCTTAACCTTTCCGTTAAATGGTCGATAGCACTATTAAGGCAAGGGAAAAAATAAAAAACCTTCGAGTATCAGGAGGGTGAACAAATGAACACACAAGATTATTATGTGGACTGCGATGAATTAGGGTATTGCGTTGCCAATAACGACGGCGTGGTCGCGAGTTTCAGCTTGATTGAAGACGCTTATAATGCATTGCGTGAATTTCAGTCCAAGGATTTTCCGGAAAACTGGGCCAAGGTACCGCCGGCGATGCGGGAAGCCAAACGCCGTTTGTATGGCGTCGTTTCCTGACGCCTGCGTTCAATGCATACGTGATTGAACGCAGGACAGCGTGAATTTATTCTAATTAATCTCTTTTAAAGTAGGGTAAATTTTTTATAATGATGGCAAACACAATAATAACGGTTTGCACTCGCTATGCCCTTTCGCCCTTTATGGATTTCCGCACTGCTGGTCGGCTTGGTGTTTTCCGCCAAGGCTTTCTCTCAGACACTGACGCCCATCACCGTTCAGGTTAACTGGAATCATCAATTTCAATTCGCCGGTTTTTACGCCGCCATCAAGCAAGGTTATTATCAAAATGCCGGGTTGGATGTGACCGTCAAAAGCTGGAAGCCCGGCACCAATATGGTCAATGAAGTGGTTAACGGGCGGGCCGACTTTGCCACGGCTTACAGTTCGGTGATCGTCGATTACGCCAAAGGCGCGCCGATTAAGCTGGTGATGAGTTCTTTCCAGTTTTCGCCGATGGTGTTGCTGGCCCACAAGCCGGTTGAAGACCTCAAAGACATGAGCGGCATGGATGTCATGCACTTCAGCAACCTCCAGATTCAAAGCCTGATCAACAAAGCCAATACCGTGACCCAAAAGCCGTTGAAGTCGATTCCTCCTTCGGGTGATTTGAACGACTTTATCAATCACCGGGTGGACTTGTATGGCGCCTACATGACCAATGAGCCTTTTCGTCTTCAGCAAGAGGGCATCCCTTATTATGCCGTGGACCCGAAAACCTTCGGGGTGCAAAGTTACGGCGATTTGATTATCACCTCCGAACGTTTTGCCAACCGTCACCCTGAAGTGGTGCAGCGATTCAAGGAAGCCACCATTCGCGGTTGGCGCTATGCGTTGCAGCATCAGCCTGAAGTGGTGGATTATATTTTGGCGCATTATCCGGTGGTCAAATCGCGGGAAGCCTTGCTCAACGAAGCCAAGGTGACGGTGCACTATGTGAAATCCGGGTTGACGCCGATCGGGACGATTGAACCGGCAAAACTGTTGGCCACGGCGGCCGAAGCCAAGGAAGTCGGGCTGATTTCGGCTTCGGTGTTCAATCAACTCGATATGAAGGACTTTATTTTCAATGCGGCCAGTTATGTGTTTACACCGGAAGAATTGGCGTATATCGAACAGAACCCGGTAGTGTATCTGGCGAATGACATCGATTGGGAGCCGTTTGAGTTCATCGATTCCAAAGGACGTTACCGAGGCATCGCCGCCGAATATTTTCAACTGTTGTCGCAAAAAACAGGGTTGCGTTTTCAGGTCGACCAAACTCGACCTTGGGCCGAGGTGTTGAAATTGGCGCAGGAGGGGGAATACGATGCCTTTTCCTGCGCCGTGGCGACCCCGGAACGTTCCGAGTATATGCAGTTTACCGAACCGTATCTGTCGTTCCCGATGGTATTGGTCGGGCAAAAAGAGCTGTCGGTGATTCCGGATTATGAACAATTAAACGGCCACACGGTAGCGGTGGTGAAAGGTTATTGGTCGCATGAGACATTGGCCAAAAACTACCCGCAAATCAAGTTGCTGCCGGTGAATTCGGTGAAGGAAGGCTTGGAAGCCGTGATTGACGGTCGAGCCATGGTGTACTCCGGTAACCTAGGGGCGATTAACTACGCCATCAACAAATATGGTTTGACCGGTATTCATGTCATCGGGCAATCCGAACACCGTTTCGAGCTGGCCATCGGGGTGCGCAAAGACAAGCCGGCTCTGTTCAGTATTCTACAGAAAGGATTGGCATCCATCAGTGATGAGGAGCGCCGGGAAATTTTTAATCATTGGATTCAGTTGGAAATGGTGAATCGTCTGGATAAACGCCAGTTGTTTGAGGTCGCTTTGGTGATTTTGGTGGTGGTGTTGACCATGCTGTTTTTGGTGATGTTTTATCGTTATCAAAAAAACAAGCAACAGGTTTACATCAATCAAATCCACGAGTTGACCTATGCGACCTTGATTGATCTGGAATCCTTGACCTTCGATTGGGTGAGCGAGTCCTATTGCCGTTTGACCGGTTATAATGAGCGGGAGCTGTTGGGACGCTCTTATCTCGACTTGGCCGCACACGATCTGCCGAAAAGTAAACAGGATTATATTCAGAACTGGGTGCTGGCGGGACGCACCTGGCGCGGGGAAATGGAAGGTCGTACCGCCGACGACAAACCTTATTGGGTGGAGTTGACCTTGACGCCGGTACGCAACCTCTGGGGGCGGGTTGACCAGGTCTGGGCGACTCGGGTGGACATTTCCGACCGTAAGCGTATCGAGCAGATTTCCATTACCGATGACCTGACCGACTTGTATAACCGTCGTTATTTCAATCAAGTGTTCGGGCGGGAGTTGAAACGATCGCAACGGGATGCAGTCCCTTTGTCGGTGGCGATGCTCGATATCGATTTCTTCAAAAAAATCAATGACCATTACGGTCATCAGAAAGGGGACGAAGTGTTGAAGCAAGTGGCGGATTTGCTGAAAAAACACTTTGCCCGTGAAACCGATGTGATTTTCCGAATGGGCGGGGAAGAGTTTTTTGTGCTGGCGAACTTCAAGTCACAAGCCGCGTTACAGGAGCACTTGCAAGACCTGTGCCGGGACGTGGAAGGGCTAAAAGTTCGGAATGAAAGCTCGCAACATGGTTATCTGACGATTTCCGTGGGAGCTGCCTTCCTGCAACCGCAAGACCTGTCGGGGACCGATCAGGTTTACCATTTGGTGGACGAAGCGCTCTATGCGGCCAAACAGCAGGGGCGCAATCAGGTGGTGATGGTGAAGCCGGACGCTGTCGCTTGAAACGCAGGCATTGGGGTGAGGAAACCGTGTCGGAGCCTGAATTTCAGGCATAAAAAAACCCAGCCTTTTGAGCTGGGTCATCATCTAAGTCGGATAGAACTTATTTGATTTTGGCTTCTTTGAAGAGAACATGCTTGCGCAGAATCGGATCGTATTTCTTGATCTCGAATTTTCCGGCCATGTTACGCTTGTTTTTATCGGTTGTATAAAAATAAGCGCTTTCTGTCGATTGAAGTTTAATTTTATCGCGCATGTCGGGCTCCCTTAAACTTTCTCACCACGTGCACGCATTTCTGCAAGCACTGACTCAATACCGTTTTTATCAATAACACGCATTCCAGAAGTGGAAACGCGTAGTTTTACAAAACGGCTTTCGTTCTCAACCCAAAAACGGTGAGTTTGTAGGTTAGGTAAAAAACGACGACGAGTTTTACGATGAGAGTGGGAAACATTGTTACCGACTACAGGCTTCTTTCCTGTTACTTGGCAGACTTTGGACATTTCTCAATTCCTCTCAAAAAAGGTTAGCGAATCTCGCTACCCCTGACATTAAAAATATTCGAATATTTCTATGTTAAAACAGCCTGGGTAAGACTGTGAAAAACAAGAAGCGGAATTATCCATAAAATCCAATCAAAAAGCAAGCGTCTCGCATGGAAATGTTGTGTTGGGGGTTAAAAAAATCTTTTTTCTGTAAATTCAACGGCTTTTTAGGCGGCCCGCCTGTGTTTGGAAGCGTTGTGCGGTGTAGAGTAGCAAGCTAAAAATCAATCCGGCGGTCACGACCAATGCGATGGTGATGTACGCGAATAAATCCGGCGCCTTCATCAAAGTGCTCATTAACGAGTCTTCGTAGAAAAAGAACCAGGGATGTTCCGGCGGAAACACCCAAACATGCAGTTGGTAGAAGACCTTTTCCGCTCCGAGCAGAGCCAAGAGCAGTGCGATTAGGGCTAAGCCGGTTCCCAGAAACCACCAGGCCTGGCGGAAAGTTGTGTATTGATGGCGCTTGAGTTGCCATGCACTGACAAGAAGCCAAATGCCGAAAACGACCAGGCCTGCCCGGTTCAACCAGGAGACCAGATTGGCGACATCCTGCAAGTGAGCGATTTCCGGTGGGCGCAGTAATAAAACGTTTTGCCCTGCATGACGGTAAGCCAGCGTTTCCAACCCTTTCCCTTGGTGTTGAATCGACTCGACAATGCCGTGAAACAGCGCCAGACGTTCGCCGCGCGAGGTATTCTCAAACCCTTCTCGGTAACGGTTGTCGGGGGCATAACGTTCAATGTTTTCGTGAATGCCGGCGTGGTCGTACCAAACCGGATAGAAGAAATCCGCTTTGGCCAACAGGTGCCAGCTGATCCAAAGCGATAGCAGAAACCCCGTCCAAACCCAAATAACACCTAACCAAAAAGAGGGCGTTATCCAGTATCGGGCTTGGTGCATGGTTACAAATGCCCTTGCTGTGCAAGGGACGTCCACCGTCCATGATCGCCCAAAATAATGTGATCCAAGCAACGCACATCAATCATGTCCAAGGCCTGCTTCAAGCGTTGGGTCAAATCCAGGTCGGCTTGGCTGGGCGTTGGGTCGCCGGACGGATGATTGTGCGCCAGTATCACTGCCGCTGCCTGATGGTCCAGAACGGTCTGGATGACTTCACGGGCGTGTACCGAGGCTTGATTCAGGGTGCCGGTAAAGAGCGGGACAAAGGCGATAAAATGGTGTTGCTGGTCCAGCAAGACCAAACCAAAGGTTTCCCGTGCCTGCTGGCCGATGTGGTGTTGCAATAACCGGGCGACGTTTTCCGGGTCAGTCAAGGCGTCGCCTTTGGTCAACCCGGATTCAAAGTGGCGCCGTGAGATTTCCAAAACCGCTTGGAGTTGAACGAATTTGGCTTGCCCGAGTCCCTTGGCTTCGCAAAATTCCGTTTCGTCGGCATTGAGCAGTTGGTGCAGACTACCGAAGTGGTCCAGTAAATCCTGCGCCAGTTCGACGGCGCTTTTGCCTTGCACGCCGACGCGTAGGAAAATGGCGAGCAGTTCGGCGTCACTGAGGTGTTCGGGGCCGAAGTTGAGGAGTTTTTCACGCGGACGGTCGTTTTCGTGCCAATCGGTAATTGCCATGTTTTTACGGAATTTTTGGTAAGATAATCGCCATCTTAATGAAAAGGGTTTTCACTGGCAATGTTTAAACTTGAAATGGCCGTCCGCGATTATGAGTGCGATCTGCAGGGCGTGGTCAATAATGCCGTTTATCAAAATTATCTGGAACACGCGCGTCATGAATTTTTATTGGCGAACCAAGTGGATTTCGCAGCTTTGGCGGCACAAGGCATCGATTTGATGGTGATTCGGGCCGAAGTGGATTACAAGGCTTCCTTGCGGCCGCACGACCGTTTTTATGTGACGGTGGAAATGGTGCCACAGGGGCGTGTCAAAGTGGTGTTTGTTCAGAATGTTTATAAAGAAGACGGCACCTTGATGGTGGCGGCGAAAACCTACGGTGCCACCGTGCAAAACGGTCGCCCGGTGCGAATGGCGCCGGAGTTATTGGCGTTGGCTTCTCAGGCCACGGAAGCCGGGTAGTTGTAGATGAACGTGTTACTGGGCGTCACCGGCGGTATTGCCGCGTATAAGGCATTGGAATTGGTGCGACTGTTTGTCAAAGGCGGGCATGAGGTGCAGGTGGTGATGACCGAGGGTGCCAAGGCCTTTATTCAGCCGTTGTCCTTTCAAGCCCTGTCGGGCCATCCGGTGCGTGACCAGTTGTTTGACGAAACCCAGGAAGCCGGGATGGGCCACATTGAATTGGCGCGCTGGCCGGATGTGATTTTGGTGGCGCCGTGTTCGGCGGAAACCCTCGCTAAGTTCCGAATGGGGCGCGCCGATGATTTGTTGACGACTCTGTGCCTGGCGTCGGATAAGCCGAAAATGTTGGCACCGGCCATGAACCGTTTGATGTGGCAAAATGAGGCCACTCAGGAAAACCTGGCGGTACTGCAGCAACGCGGTTGGCAAGTGATTCCGCCGGGAGAAGGCGAGCAGGCCTGCGGCGAAACCGGTGCCGGGCGCCTGCCGGAACCCCCGGCGATTTATGTGGCGGTGGAGCAGCAGATCGCGGACATCACGAAAAACGCCCAGGCCTGGGTGGAATTGGCGAAACATTGGCAGGGCAAACGTTTGTTGGTGTCGGCGGGGCCGACGCAGGAAGCGATGGATCCGGTGCGTTTTCTGGGGAACCGCAGTTCCGGAAAAATGGGGTTTGCCATTGCCGAAACCGCCCGGAAGTTAGGCGCGGACGTGACGTTAGTAGCCGGGCCCGTGGCGCTGTCCGCCCATCCCGATATTCGGCGGGTGGATGTGGTGTCCGCTCAGGAGATGTTGGCGGCGGTGACCGAGCAAGTCACTTCTCAGGATGTGTTTATCAGTGCGGCGGCGGTGGCCGACTTTCGGCCGGAAACCGCGCATGACCGTAAGTTGAAAAAACAGGCCGGTCAGGATGACATGACCTTGCGTTTGGTGAAAAACCCCGATATCGTCGCCACGGTGGCGCGGCAGTATCCGGATGTTTTCGTGGTGGGATTTGCCGCCGAAACGGACGATGTGCTGGCGCACGCGCGAGAAAAACGCGCCCGAAAAGGGCTGGACATGATTTGCGCCAACCGTGTCGGCGACGGGCTGGGGTTTGAAACCGATGATAACCAGTTGACCTTGATTTCCGAAGCGCAGGAACGGGCATTGACGCCGTCGTCCAAGTCGCAACAAGCATTCGAGCTGTTGGCGTTCATTGCGGAAGCGTCCTTTTAAAACGCCCAGGCCTGGGCATTTTTAGACTAGCGTATTTAATGTTCATTTACATGAGAAAGGAAGGGACCGTATTTAACGTCCGCCGTTTCTCGCGTACAATTTGATACGAACTCCCTGTTTCAAAGTAATCCTAAATTAAGTGAGGCATTATGAAAGCACCAGCGTTGAAGCAACGTTTCATTCTTCCATTGGCGAGCGTGGTTGTCGCGTCCTTGTTAACGGTCAGTGGCTGTACTTTTAATAAACCGACCGAGGCATCGAAAAGCGTTTCTGTGGTGAAAGCGTTTAATGTCACCGGCTGTGAAAAGCTGGGCACCACCACGGCTCAGGTTCAGAGTTCGTTGGGGGGCGTTGAATTTTCGGAAGAGAAGGTTCAAAAAGAACTGATCAATATCGCTAAGAACGACGCCGGTACCATGGGCGGCGATTCGGTGGTTGCGGTTTCCCCCGTGATTGGCGGCATGCAAAAGTTCGACATTTATAAGTGCGCGAAATAATCGTGTGACGACTTCGTCGACGATTAAGCCCTTTCGGGTGGGTTTTCGGGCTTTATAATCGGAAACCCTTTCCATTCATTGGAATTTTTTATTTCCTTACTAAAATTATGTGTATGTGTATAATCTGATAAAAAGCAAATGGATAGGACAATCCAATCCGGCTGAAAAATAGATTACAGACTATGCACTCGTATCAACCGAAACAAGCCGAATTCCGGACGTTGATTCTTCAGCGACTGGATGAGGTGATCGAACCGTTTTCAGATTTCGATTCCATCTCGTTCGAGATGGAACTGGACACGCTTTTCTGCGTGTTGGATTCTCTGTCTTACACGTTGAAATCTTATGGCATGAACGCTTTTTCCGACGGGTTTGCCCGTTTGAAGCGGCGGATGATGAAGGATATCCATCCGACGTTTGAAGGGTTCGATGACTTTTTGGTGGAGTTGAAGGCGCTCCGGAACCGACTGGCGGAAAGTGTCGAGACGGAATCCTTGCGGAAAGAGGACGCGCCAAGACTGTGTTTTTACGGTGTCCCGGATTCACAAATCAACGACCTGTCGCGCCGAACCAGCGGCTTGAGTTTGCAGGAAGTGATTTTCCACTCTCCGACGGAATTGTCCGGACTACGTCGACGGGATATTCTGGTCTTCTCGTTGCCTGAAAACGAACAGCACAATCTGTCGTTTCTCGCCAATGTCATGGCGCAGCATTTTCCGTTGGAACAGGCCATTTACTTGGCGTCCAGTGAAGACATGGCCTTGCGATTGGATTTATCCCGGCACGGGTTCCAATTCTTTTTTGTCTGGCCGGAAGACAGTTTCTATTTCCGGCGTCATTTTTATCAGCTTTATCATAATATTGCGGCACAGTATCAACCCTATCGCGTTTGTTTGATCGGTCAGGGCGATGAATGCCGGGACTTGGAAACGCATTTGCGTGGATTGGGGGTGCACACGGCGCATTACTACGAAGCGGCGCAAGCGTTGGCGGCCGTTCGTAACGGCCTGCCGAACGCCATCGTGCTGAATCAGGATGCGACGGATGACGCGGCCTCCATGCACACGGCGTTGCGCCAGTTTCCGAATATGAAAATGGTGCCAGTGTTTCATTTTCAGACCGTCCCGGAGCATTTAGCGAAACTGGATGCCTTTAATCACTATCAGGAAGATGTGGTGTTGCCGAAAGGGACGTCGGTTTACCGTTTGGGGGCGCAAATCCTGGCGCGTTTGGATCATGAACGGGATTTGCGTTATTTCACCGAGGCGGCCGATAACGCTCTGCAAAAAGCCATCGACTATAAAACCGGGTTGGATTTCCATAACATTATTTCCGTGGCGGATCGCAAAGGGCGCATCATCGAAGTCAACGACACCTTCTGTCGTGTCAGTGGCTATACGCGGGATGAGTTGTTGGGGCAGGATCACCGCATTGTCAACTCAGGGCGACACCCGCAAGAGTTTTTTGCCGAGATGTGGCGTACCATCGCTTCCGGGCGCCCTTGGCGAGGTGAAGTGTGCAACCGAGCTAAGTCGGGCGAACTCTACTGGGTGGAGTCGAGTATCATCCCGATTCTCGATACCAAAGGCCGCCCGGAAAAATACATTTCCATCCGAACCGACGTCACACATATCAAGCGAACCGAGCAGCGTCTGTTGGACGCGCAGTCCATGGCCAAAATCAGTTATTGGCAATTGAATGTGAATGATCAGACTTTGGAATGGTCCGACACCATTTACGATATTTTCGGTTACGACCGTGAGAGTTTCCCACCGGATATCGAAGGGTTCGAGTCGATTGTCCATCCGGACGACTACGATTATGTGGTCGCCGCCAAAGCCAAACTGGCGGACCCCGAAGGTTATGCGTTTGTGCATCGCATCATTCGAGCCGATGGAACACTGCGTTACATCCAGCAACAAGGCCATCCGGTGTTTGATGAGGCTGGCAATGTGATTTTCATTTCCGGTTTCGCGCAGGATGTCACCGATGTCAAACTGGCGGAAAGTGCTTTGAAAACCAGTGAAGATCGTTTGAGCCGCAGCCAGAGTTTTGCCAATATCGGTACCTGGGATTGGAATATTCAAACGGGCGAACTCTATTGGTCCGACCGGATTGCGCCTTTGTTTGGTGGCGAACGTGTTGAAATGGAATCCAATTTTGATAATTTTGTCGACGCCTTGCATCCAGACGACCGACAAACGGTGTTGGATGCCATTACCGCCTGTGTCGAAAAGGGCGAGGACTACAATGTGGAACACCGGGTGGTCTGGGGTGACGGTACGGTGCGCTGGTTGCAGGAACGCGGTGATGTGGTGCGATCCGAAACGGGTGAAGCCATCAAAATGCTCGGTATCGTGCAGGATGTCACAGAACGTAAACAAGCCGAACAGAAGTTGATTGAGGCGGTCAAACGCGCGGAAAAAGCCGACCAAGCCAAAAGCGATTTCTTATCCAGCATGAGTCATGAACTTCGGACGCCACTGAATGCGATTATCGGCTTTGCCGAGTTGCTGAAAGATGACGGCTTGGCGGAACGTCAGTTATGGCAGGTGCACAATATCGCCGACAGTGGTGAGCATCTGTTGGCACTGATTAACCAGCTACTGGAGCTTTCCAAAATCGAGGAAGGGGAAGTCGATATCAATATCGAGCCGACGTGCTTGGAGAACCTGGTGAAAAGTTGCCTGTCGACCATCGAACCTTTGGCGAAAAAACACCGTGTCGATGTGTTGCCAATCGCCTGGTCGGATTTCGACCGTAAAATCGATGTGGATGGGTTGCGATTCAAGCAAGTGTTGCTGAACTTATTGTCGAATGCCGTGAAATACAACCGTCCGAACGGCACTCTTGAGCTCAAGGCGCAGACCATTGCATTACCCGGAGGACAAAAGCATGTCCGTATTGCGGTGACGGACACGGGTTATGGTATTCCGTTGGAAAAGCAATCCCAGGTATTCGCGGCTTATAAACGGCTTGGGCAGGAAACGTCGGACATCGAAGGCACCGGTATCGGGCTCAGTATCACGCAAAAGCTGGTCGAGTTGATGGATGGTGAAATCGGATTCAGCAGTGAAGAAGGCAAGGGTTCATCTTTCTGGGTGGCGCTTCCGTTGACTCAGTCCGGCGTAACGGCCGTCGACGAGGCCTCGGAGGTGTTGACCGAATTTGAATGCTCGGATTGTCTGGTCAAGGTGTTGTTGGTGGATGATAACCCGAACAATATGCGATTGATGGCGGAAGCCAGTCATGATTTGAACGGTGTGGAATTGAACATTGCGCCGACGCTTGAATTGGGGTTGGACATGTTGACGTCCTATCAGCCGAACTTGGTTTTGCTGGGCAAACGCCTGGCACCACAAGAGGCAGCGGAAACGATTCACGCCTATAAAAACATTATGGCCGAGTCCGCCAGGATGATTTACTGTCTGATGGCCGATTTTGTTCTGGACGATGTCGATTGTATTCTGCCCGCCGAATTATCGGACTCGGATGTGACGGCCATCATCGCCAAAGCGAAAGGAATGGCCGATGTTTAGGGATCAAATTCACGAGACGAATATTCTGGTCATTGACGATCAGCAAATGAATCTGGATTTAGTACGGGATTTGTTGGATGTCGAAGGGTTTCGCCATGTCCATACCACTAAGGATCCGTTGCAGTTGAGCCTATTGTTAAATCAGCTCGACATTGACTTGGTGTTGCTGGACATCAATATGCCGATATTGGATGGATTTGCGTGCTTGGCATTGATTAAACAGCATTTCACCGTCGACAGCGTGCCGCCGGTCATTATGCTGACGGCACAAAATGACCAGGATAACCGTGTGAAAGCGTTGAGGGGCGGTGCCAGCGATTATGTGATGAAACCGTTCAATCGTTATGAGCTGTTAAAGCGTATCGAAATTCAGCTGGAAAACTGGTTGATGAAAAAGATGTTGCGCCAACAGAATAAAATGTTGGAAAAAAAAGTCTGGGAAAGAACCAAAGCTTTGGAAGATGCGCATCACGAAATCATTTATCGGCTTGGGCGGGCAGCGGAATACCGTGATAACGAAACCGGAAACCATGTTAAACGGGTCAGTTTTTATTCCGAAAAAATCGCCTTGAAGGCCGGCTTGGGCAAAAACAAGGCGCATATGATTCGGATTGCTTCGCCAATGCACGATGTCGGTAAAATCGGGATTTCCGACGAAATCATGTTGAAACCGGGCAAGTTGTCCGACGACGAATACTTTGAAATGCAGCGTCATGTGGAAATCGGGGCGGAAATTCTTGAAGGGCACGATTCGGAAGTGTTGAGAATCGCTTATGAAATCGCGCTGACGCATCATGAAAAATACAATGGCAAGGGCTATCCCAAAGGATTGCTGGGGGAGGATATTCCCATCTCCGGACGAATTGTCGCCATCGCCGATGTCTTTGACGCCCTAACCTCCGAGCGCCCTTACAAAAAAGCTTGGAGTGTTGAAAAAGCGGTGCACCTTATCGAGTCCGAGAAAGGAGAGCATTTCGACCCCTACCTGGTGGAGTGTTTTATCGCAATATTGCCGCAGATTCTGGAAATCAAAGCGGCGTATGCCGATGCCGATAACGCCTGAAACCAGGTTCTGACGGAGTGTTTTGCAAGCCGTTATTTTGACGGCCCAGCGCCAACACAGTAGAATAACCCCAATAAAAACAGTTTTGTCGCGCCATTGCGACGTCTTTTCACTTTCAAAAAGTGGTTTTTCGAGTCTTTGATCTCGGTCAAATCATGCTCAATCCAGCGAGCGTGTTCCAATTCATTCAAGCCGTCATTCGCTTGGGTGCATGTTTGAAAATCAGAACAATAAGGTGATCTATGCCATCGGTCCGTCAGGTACAACTCAGTTTATTCTCGTTATTAGCCTTACTGGGCATGTCGGCTCAGGCCGAATACAATTTTGCCGGCGGTGTCTGGTTCAACTACAACTACAGCTTTGACGACGGTTCCGACGAACCCAATAACGGTAACTTTGGGGATGAGGCCTTTATCATCTATGCGGACGGCGCGGCCGACCCGGGCAAAGGTATTTGGTCCTACTCGGCGGAATGGCGTATGGGACCGGGAAGTTTTACCGATCCGGAGCATAATTCCACCGGTAACCAAATGTCGATGAAACGGGCTTGGGTAGGGTTTGATCTGATTAAAAACAACACCCTCAAAATCGGTAAAAGCCAAGTGCCTTTCGGCTGGAAAACCTATAACTTCTGGCCGGGCGACATGCTCATCGGTGGTTATGGCGATCAAATGGATGTGGGCCTGAAATGGCACGGCCAGACGGAAAAAATCTTATACGATTTCGCTTATTACCACCAAGACGACTTCGGTGATACCAGCAGTGACACCATGGACGATAATAACCACTGGGGTTCGCACAGCGGGGGTAAAACCCGTTATCGAAAAGTCCAGACCTGGGTGGGGAATTTTGCCGTCAACGTGAATGAAGACCATCAAGTCGGGGTATCGTTACAGACCGGCCAATTGCAGGATATTTACGACGCCAGCGGCAATGATGTCGGCAACCACCCTGTGAGCGGTAACCATGCCGCCGGTGTCGTCTATTACAAAGGCCATTTCGGAGCGACATTCGTCAATGCTCAGGTGATTCAAACCCAACGCCGCTTGCCAGACCATTATGCAGACAGTGAAGGTTTGGAAAAAGACATTGAAAACACACGTTATGCCTTTGAAATTGGTCGCTCGACCGGCAACTGGACTTATTATCTGGATGCTTCCTGGGCGGATTCGCAAACCAAAGGCAATCCGGCGGGCTTGGTGTCGGCCTATGCGCCGGGCATCAAATACGATTACGGCCCCGGCTGGTTGTATGCCGAATATCTGACACAAGACGGTTATATCGGCATGGACGGGAACGTCGGCGAAGGGGATTTTTCCGCCTTATACCTCACGGTCGATTTTTACTTCTAAGTGTGGCGATTGCGCCCAATTCTCAATGCTGGAACCGACAAGCGATAACCGATAAGGACACTCCCATGAATCAAACGACATCGCCAGACAATTCATCAGAGACAAAACCGGAAGCCGCCAAACTCAATCCGCCGGTTTTTTATACCGCATCAGGCCTGGTCATTTTATTGCTGCTTTATGCGGTGGTATTGCCGACCCACGCGGACAATTTTTTCGGACACTTGCAAGACGCGATTGTCGATAACGGCAGCTGGTTTTATGTTTTGACGGTGGCGATACTGCTCATCACGGTGGTGTTCTTGGGGCTGTCGCGTTACGGCGATATCAAGCTCGGGCCGGATCACGCCACGCCCGACTATTCCAACCTGACCTGGTTTTCAATGTTGTTTTCGGCCGGGATGGGCATTGGCCTGATGTTTTTCGGGGTCGCGGAACCGGTGATGCACTTCTTATCACCGCCGGTTGGCGAACCGGAAAGCTTGGAAGCGGCGCGCAGTGCGATGAAAATCACCTTTTTCCATTGGGGGATGCACGCCTGGGCGATTTATGCCATCGTTGCGTTGATATTGGCGTTTTTCAGCTACCGACACGGTTTGCCGTTGACACTGCGTTCGGCACTTTACCCGATTATCGGTGAGCGTATTTATGGGCCGATTGGGCATGCGGTGGATGTCTTCGCCGTGATCGGTACCATCTTCGGGATTGCCACGTCGCTCGGCTATGGGGTGCTGCAGATGAACAGTGGTTTGAACTACCTGTTCGATGTGCCGGTCGGCGTCTGGACGCAGGTGGTGTTGATTGTCGCTGTGACCGGTTTGGCCGGCATTTCGGTGGCGACCGGGTTGGATAAAGGCATTCGTCGTTTATCGGAATTGAATATGGGGCTAGCCGTCACCTTGATGTTGTTGGTACTGTTTTTAGGGTCCACGGTGTTTTTGTTGCAGGCGTTGATTCAAAATGCCGGGAATTATGTGTCCAGCATCGTCAAAGAGACGTTTTTCCTGTTTGCGTATGAAAAAACCGATTGGATTGGCGGTTGGACTATCCTTTACTGGGCCTGGTGGCTGGCTTGGGCGCCGTTTGTGGGGTTGTTCATTGCACGGGTGTCGCGTGGGCGCACCATTCGTGAATTTGCAACCGGCGTGCTGTTCGTGCCGGTGGGCTTCAGTATGATGTGGTTTACTTTCTTTGGGAACTCGGCCATCGACATGATTATGAACCAGGGCATGGCGAGCTTAGGCGAAGTGGTGTCCGAAGATGTCGCCATTGCCTTGTTCGCATTCCTCGGCCATTTTCCGTTTGGGGATATCTTGTCTTTTATCGCCATTTTGATGGTGGTGATCTTTTTCGTCACCTCGGCGGACTCCGGGGCGCTGGTGGTCAATATGCTGTGTTCCAACGGGCGGGATGACACGCCGCTTTGGCAGCGATTGTATTGGGTCATCGGTGTGGGGCTGATTGCGGCGATTTTGCTATTGGCCGGCGGTCTGGGAGCGCTGCAAACCATGACCATTGCCAGTGCCTTGCCGTTCTCGCTGGTACTGTTGGTCGCGACCTATGGCCTGATTATGGCGTTACGGGTGGATTTGGCGAAACGCGAAAGCTTGCAAATGAATGTGTCGCCGGCACCGTCCGCCTTGGACGATAACTGGAAGCAACGCTTGCATAATATTGTCGATTATCCGAGTAAAACCGTCGTCAGCCGTTACATTCGTACCGTGGCGAAACAGGCTTGTGACGAAGTGAGCCGGGAGTTACAGACGCAAGGACTCGACGCGGTGGTGGAGCTGGATTCGGAGCGAGATCGGGTGAAACTGAATGTCCGACACGGGGACGAAACCGATTTTGTTTATGAGGTTCGCAGCCGTTCGCACCTGAAACCGGAGTTCACGCAAGTGGAGTTACCGGAAGATGAAATGGACGAAACCGCGCATTATTACCGGGCGGAGATTCATTTGCAGGAAGGCGGTCAGGATTACGACGTCATGGGGTGGTCGAAACAAGCGATCATCCAAGACATTATTGATCACTACCACAAGCACATGCACTTCCTGCATGTCTTGCGTTGAGACTTAGCTTGTAACCAGGCTTTGCCCCAGCAGTCCCAGGCAGAAACCAAGCACCGCGCCTAATGGCGGTGCCCAATGGTGTTGCATTCGTGACTGAGGTGCGATGTCCTGAAAAATCAAATACAGGATACCGCCGGAGGCAAACAGCATCACGGCACCGAGCAGGACTTCACTTTCGGCAAAATAGGTGTAGCCCAGCAGGCCGATGATGGGGCCTAATAGAGCCAATAGCAGCATGAAACCGAGAATTTTGCGTTTGCTGCTGCCGGGTTGAGCGACCAGTTCACGGTAGGCGTTGAAGCCTTCCGGCAGGTTTTGCAGGCCGATGAATAGTGCCAGCAACGGTGCCGTCGGTGAACCCAGCGCGAAAGCTCCGCCTAAGGCTAACGACTCCGGCAGGTAGTCGAGTAACATGGCGGTAAACTGCGGTTTTTCGCGGCGTTTCAAGCCTAAAAAACGTTCCATCATAAAAAAGAACACGCCGCCCGCCAAGAAGATCAACACGCTTCCCAAGTCGTGCTGAACGTATTCCTTTCCTTCGGGCACCAGTACCAAGGCCACGGCAGCCACCAGAATACCGCCGCCGAAAGCGATGATGGCGTGGCGCAGTTCATTTTCCAGCCATCTCGGCCGGATGCTTTCAAAATAGCCCAAAAGACCGCCCAGTGGGATACAGGCTCCGGCGAATAAGGTCAATAATAAAATCAGAGTGAGTTCGTTCACAGGCAGGCTTCCGTAAAAATGATGTTTGCAATCCTACTGGATGTCTTGGGTGGAGTCAAAGCTTCTTCGGGGGTGTGTTGCTCAGTCTATTTGCGTCTTATGACGGACTCGGTTGGTGTAGAATAAATTCGTTTTCAATTTGGAAGAAGGAAAGACGGATGACCATGCAAGTGCAATACAAAATTCTCGACCCGCGTCTGGGGAATGAAATCGAACTGCCGACTTACGGCACACGCGGTTCGGCCGGATTGGATTTGCGTGCTTGTATTGACGAGGCCATGACCATCGAGCCGGGGCAAACGGTGTTGATTCCGACCGGGATGGCGATTCACTTGGATGACCCTGGATTGGCCGCGATGTTGTTGCCGCGTTCGGGGCTTGGGCATAAACATGGTATTGTGCTTGGCAATTTGGTGGGACTGATCGACTCCGATTATCAAGGCCCTTTAATGGTGTCTTGTTGGAATCGAAGCGATCAAGCTTATACGGTTGAGGTAGGTGAGCGCATTGCACAAATGGTCATTGTGCCGGTGTTACAGCCCGTGTTTACCCAAGTCGAAGAATTCGGTGATGCCACCGAGCGAGGTGAAGGCGGTTTTGGGCATACCGGCACACACTGAACGGAACGTCCCAAAAGCTTGTCATATCCCTGTTATGTTAAGGCGGTATGATGGCGCGATGATTTTGATTCGAAACAGGAAACCCCATGGCTCACGTTGACCCGCGTATCTTTCGAACCTACGATATTCGTGGCATTGTCGACCAAGCCATGACCGAGGAAACCGTCTATTATGTCGGGCAGGCGCTGGGTTCGGAAATGTTGGTCGCCGGCGAGACGCAGATCGTGCTCGGCCGCGACGGACGCTTGTCCGGTGAACGCTTTGCGCACTTGATGTCGGAAGGGTTGCGTTCGACCGGCATCAAGGTGATTGATCTCGGCGCCGTGATGACGCCGATGGTGTATTTCGCCGCTGAGACCTTGCCCGGCGGGCATTCCTGTGTGGTCATTACCGGCTCCCATAATCCACCAGACTACAATGGCATCAAAATGGTCATTGATGGCGTCACGCTTTATGGCGAACACATTCAAAAACTGTTGCAACGTATTCAAAACGACGATTTTGTCGAATCCGCCAGGCCTGGCGATTATCAGACCTACGACATCTTTCCGGCCTACCGTGAGCGTATCCTTTCCGGTATCGCGTTAAAACGCCCTTTAAAAGTGGTGGTGGATGCCGGTAACGGCATTGCCGGCGCGTTTGCTCCAGAGATTATCGAAGCCTTGGGGTGCGATGTGACGGCGATTTTTTGTGAGGTGGACGGCTCCTTCCCGAATCACCATCCCGACCCGGCGAAATTGAAGAATTTGCAAGACCTGGCTGAAAAAGTCGTTGCGTTGGAGGCCGACGTTGGTTTGGCATTTGATGGCGATGGTGATCGGTGTGGCGTGGTGGATAATCGCGGAGAAGCTTTGTATCCGGACCGGCAAATGATGTTGTACGCACAGGATGTGTTAACCCGCCAGCCGGGTGCGGAAGTGATTTACGATATCAAATGCACGGCCTTGTTGCCG
The DNA here is from genome assembly GCF_003991075.1 of Thiomicrospira sp. S5. Taxonomy (NCBI): domain Bacteria; kingdom Pseudomonadati; phylum Pseudomonadota; class Gammaproteobacteria; order Thiotrichales; family Piscirickettsiaceae; genus Thiomicrospira; species Thiomicrospira sp. S5. The sequence goes on from NZ_CP014470.1 coordinate 800,485, forward strand.
AAGGTCATTGAAGCGGCAGGTGGCCACGCCACCATGTGGAAAACCGGGCATTCCTATATGAAAGCGAAAATGCGCGAGTCCGGCGCGGCCCTTGGTGGGGAAGTGTCCGGCCATATGTTTTTTAAAGAACGTTGGTATGGGTTCGATGACGGTGTTTACACCGCCGCACGTATGTTGGAGATTTTATCGACCCAGTCGCAGACGGCGGCGGCGTTATTCGCGGCTTTGCCGAATGCCTACAACACCCCGGAAATTGATATTCCGTTTGAAGAAGGGCAGCATTATGCTTTTATGGAAAAAATTAAAGCCGTGGCCGATTTCAGTGATGCCAAAGTGTTTGATTTGGACGGTTTGCGGGTCGATTTCGAAGACGGTTGGGGGTTGATTCGGCCTTCCAATACGTCGCCGGTCATCGTGTTGCGCTTTGAGGGCGAAACGCCGGAAGCGTTGGCCCGGATTCAGCAGCGTTTTAAAGTCTTGATGTTGTCGGTTGACCCGAGTTTGACGCTACCATTTTAAGTCTATGAAAATATCCTGATTTTGTGCGTTGTTTTATATTGTGTAATGTGGCTGTCATGATTAAAATAGGATTCACGATTATATAACGATAAAACAGTGGACGTTCATGGAGCAACGACTCAGAGGGGCGATTAAAGCCATTCAGGGAGTGAAAATTCCCGATTTACCAAAAGAAATCATGGAGCTGGACTCTGCACTCTCCAGCAAATTTCCAAACAACCAACAAATCACCGAGATTATTGAAAGTAATACCAAGCTTTCCGGCGAAGTCATTCGCATCGTTAATTCGCCGATTATGAAATTGAAAACACCGGTTAAATCGATTCGGGAAGCGGTGGATGTGCTGGGTTACAACAACTTGAAAAATTTGGTGTTGTCGGCGGCGATTCAAAATTTATTTAACACCCGCGAAGTTCAAGAAATCATCGAACACTCCAAAGACACGGCGTTTTGTTGTGCCGAACTGTCGGAATATGTACACGATGTGTCACGAGATGAAGCCTATCTGCTCGGATTATTCCATAACGGCGGGTGTTTGCTGTTGGCGACCAAAGACCCGGAAAATTACCAAAAAGTGTTTTCGTTGATTAACACCAACCCGGTCAGTGGTGTCAAAAAAGAAGTCGAACGTTATGGTTCAGCACATACTGACATCGGTATTTTGATTGGTCAAAAATGGAAATTGCCGGTCGAGATGCTCAATGTGATTATGTTGCACCATATGTCGCACTCTAATATCGGGAAGGATAAAGTGCGCGGCATGATCGCGATGGTTAAAATCGCCAATGTGATTGTCAATGAAGTCTCGTTTGGTGCTTATATGACCGATGAAGCACGACAATATTTGGCCGAAGCGCAAGAAGAACTGATGCTGTCGGACGAGACCATAAATGGGTTGCGACGTGTCTTGATTGGTTCGACCTGAAATGGTTAGGCCGGACTGTTGTTCCGGCGAAATATTAAGAGAGCTTTGCACGGGTGGGGTGCGATAGAAAAATGAGATAAAATTTTTCTGAATTAGGCGGAAAACGCAGTGAATAGCTGGCTATTTGCCAGTTTTTCAACGACATTCAGGGAAATTTTAGCCATTTTTATCCGTGCATCCATCTCGTGCAAAGCTCTCATTAAGTGTTTGAAAGGGGCGCCCGCTTGCGGAGCGCCCTTTTTAGTTTTTCGACCGCGCGCCGCAATGTTTCTTCGTCCGTTGTGTAGGCTAAGCGAACATGCTGCTGGGCGCGGTAATGACCGAAATCCGTGCCGGGAGTTAACGCCACGCCGGTTTCGTGTAACAGTTCCAGGCAAAAGGCTTCGGCATTATCGCTGAAAGCCGAAATGTCCCAGTAAAGGTAAAAAGCGCCATCCGGGCAAAGGCGGGGTGCAAATCCGGCTTCTTGCATGGCTTGCATTAAGGTATCACGGCGTTTTTGGAAGGTTTGGCGACGTTGTTCCAGTTCGGCCAGTGCGTCGGGTTTCAAAACCGCCAAAGCACCGTATTGCGATAAGGTCGGTGCGGAGAGAAACAGGTTTTGGCCCAGACGTTCCAGCGTGGGAACTAAGAAAGTCGGCGCGACGATCCACCCGAGGCGCCAGCCGGTCATGCAGAAAAATTTTGAAAAAGAGTTGATGACCAATACATTGTCCAAGTGGGCGCAGCGGCTGAGAATGGATTCGGCCGGGCGGTCATACACCAAGCCCTGATAGATTTCATCCACCAACAAATAGGCACCTTTTTGCGCCGCAAACTCGGCCATGGCGACCAACTCATCGGCTTCAATAATCGTGCCGGTGGGGTTGGAGGGGCTGGCGACCATCACCACTTTGATGCCGTCTTGCCAGTGCGCTTTCAATAACGGCAATGTCAGCTGGTAACGCGTACTTTCGGTGACGGGCACGCTGATGAGCTGGCCTTTCAGTAAACGCACGAATTCGCGATTGCAGGGATAGGTCGGGTCAGTCATCAAGACCTTGTCTTTGGGGTTCAACAAGGCGGTCAGCAACAGCTGTAACCCGCTGGAAGAGCCGGGTGTCAACATCATGCGTTCTGCCGGCACTTCAGCACCGTAGAAGCCTCGGTAGAAATTGGAGAGTGCCGCGCGCAGTTCCGGTAAGCCCAGTGTGGGGGTGTAATGTGTTTGTCCGGTTTCCATGGCATCTTGAGCGGCCTTATGCACTTGTGGCAAGGAACTGAAGTCGGGTTCGCCGATTTCCATGTGAATAATGTCATGCCCTTGCGCTTCAAGGGTTTTGGCTTCGCCGAGAATTTTCATGACATGAAAGGGCTGAATCTGTTGGGCGGTGTCGGCAATCGGGTAAGGTTCTGGTGAGAAGGATTTCATTGCGGAGTGGTTCTGATATTTGGGTTGCTGAAAAAGAATATCCTATCACGTTCCGGTAGCCTTTCGGAATGCTCAGTCGGTTGTAAAGTACATCCTGGCGATGTTAAGTGCTAAAATACGATTTTTGAAGTGGTTCCCAAAAGGGTAAGTGGTTCCCAAAAGGGTATCCGGCTTTGTGACTTGAACCAAAACGCCCAGGCCTGGCCGTTTTTAGGGATGATTATTTTTAGGAGAACTTATGCCTTCATTCGACATCGTTTCCGAATTGGACCAACATGAACTGACCAATGCCGTGGACCAAGCCAATAAAGAAGTGACCACGCGCTATGACTTCAAGGGAACCGGTTCCAGTTTCGAGCTGAAGGATTCCATCGTGACCATGAAAACCGAGTCCGACTTTCAGTTGCAGCAGATGTTGGACATTTTGATTCAAAAAGCCAATCGCCGTGGCATCGATGTGAAATGCATGGACGTCAAGGATCCGGACATTCAGTTGAAATCGGCCAAACAGGTGGTGGAGATGAAAGAAGGTTTGGATGCGGCCTTGGCGAAAAAAATCATTAAAGCCATTAAGGATTCCAAGTTGAAAGTGCAAGCGGCCAAGCAGGAAGACAGCATTCGTGTGACCGGCAAAAAACGCGATGACCTGCAAGGGGTGATGCAGTTGTTGAAAGGCATGGAAGACCTGGAAATGCCATTACAGTTTAATAATTTCCGCGATTGATACTCAATAAAATCCTCCGACGGTCGATATAGACATCAGGCTTGGTGATTAATAATACACAGAGAGGCTAACCTCCAAACGCCAGGCTGTCACAGTTCATCGACCAGAAATGAAAATGTGATTCTACGATTCACGGTGTGTGGTGCCGTGATTTAAACAAGGGAAAGTTGTTTAATATCGTGGAGTACACTTATGATTATCCAATCTTCTGCTGTTCAGCTCGAGCAGTATCATCGCTATGACGCGCAACGCTCGGATAAAACCGTGGTGGCCGTCGGCGAGAGCATCAATACGGCGCCAGGTGGTTTGAGAGCCTTGAACCTGAGTGTCAATTTTCAGCAATCCGAGCAATTCCATTATCGTAACGATTCCCGTCAGAGATTTGAGTCGGCGTCCGAAGTCACTGATGGTGACGTTCAAACCGTACACCAGCGCGAGTACTTGACGAAACAGCTCGTTCAAGTCAGTTTGGCCGGCGAAGCCGCCAGCATCGCCAACCAGAGAGTGTTTCCGGCCGGAGACGGTCCGAATTTGAGTGTCAGTGGTGAGGTGACCTTCGAATTTGCGCATCAATTGACGATTCAGACCCAGTCCTATTCCGCTATGTCAGCCGGAGGTCAGGTGACACTGGCCGATGGCCGCAGCATCAATTTCAATTTGTTTACCTCGCATACCTCGATGACAAGTATTTCCGCCGAGACCAAAGCCACCATGAGCGCTCAGGTGATGAGCGACCCGTTGGTCATCAATTTCGGAACGGATTCGGTGGCCTTGAGCGATCAATATTTCGAGTTTGATTTAAATGGTGACGGCGACGAACAGTCGCTGGCGCAGTTGGGAAGTGGCAGCGGCTACCTGGTGCTGGACCTAAATGGCGACGGTCAGGTGAATGATGGCTCCGAGCTGTTCGGCACCGAAAGCGGTAACGGTTTCACCGATTTGGCGAAGTATGATGTCGACGGCAACGGCTGGATTGATGAGGCCGACCCGATTTTTAAACAATTACAACTTTGGACGGATCAATCGAACGACGCTCAATTGGTGAGTTTGGCTTCCAAAGGCGTGGGCGCGATTTATTTGGGTAACGTTGAACAAAGCGGCGATTTACGTAGCTCACAAGGGGAACTGTTGGGGCAGGTAAAAGCCGCCGGGATGGTCTTGATGGAAGACGGCGAGGTGCGAACGGCACAGTCCATCGATTTGAGTGATCGTGTCTCGGATGATGAGTTGGACGTCGAAGCGACGGGTTTGTTTTCGGAGCGTCAGGTGGAGCAGTTTGAAGCTTTTTCGGTGGCGATGAACCAAATGCAGCAGGCTCAGAATAGCTGGCAGGCACGTCTGAATCAAGCCGGTCAATCGATATTTGATACCACCGAATCGGACAAGCCCGACGACGCGAAAAACTTTTTCGAACAGTTATTCGAATACATTCGACAGGCTATCGCCGAGCGAAAGGCGTTGCTGGAAAAAATCGAAAGCCGCTATTCCGACGGAACCTGATTCGCACACCGTCGGTGAGTGTTTACTGGCGGGAGGTGTGCTTGATCATGTCCAGCGCTTCGCGCGGAACCATCTGTTTGACTTCCGCCAAGCTGTCGTCGAACCAGGCAATGAATTGCTTGATTTCATCCAATGATACGGTTTCGTGGGCGAAGGTGATGGCGGTTTGCACATGGCCGGCCCGGTTACCGGGCAGAATCGAGAATTTGGCAAAGTTCAGATCGCGGTTCAAGGAGGTCACGAGGACAAACAGTTTCGGCGAGTGCTGATATTCTTCTTTGATTTCAAACAAACGGCTGACCACGATGCGGCTCAAGCTGTTTTTCATCAATTTCGGTTCCAGAATGTAATTATGCTGGTTATAGGTCACGATGAATTGATCCTGGGAGACTTTGCGCACGGTGTAGCCGTTATCCTGCAAGACATTGGACAGAATTTTGGTGGCATCGGCATTGTTTTTGTCTTTGAGGTCAATCATGACGTCATCTTGCGGAGAAGACGGTTGTTTGGAAAGGCTTTCGCAGCCGGTGACGAGCATTGTGGCCGTCAGAAGTAAGGCGAGGAGTCGCATACATGCATCCTAAATTTGTGTGAATGCTTGCATTGTAGCGATGCTCAGGCTTTGACTCAAGCAAAAGCCAATCGGTTTAAGGGGTTGACGGCGCTCAAAAATGGTAGAATAAGCGCTTTAACCCCTTTTGTTAAGAGTCCGTCATGAGAGTTCAGAACACCATGAATTTAAATAAAGCTCAAGCTCAGAACATCGCTTCCGTTCTTGCGGAGGCCTTGCCTTATATTCAACGATTTGCCGGTAAAACCATCGTGGTGAAATATGGCGGCAATGCCATGACGGAAGAATCGTTGAAAAACGGCTTTGCGCGTGACATTGTTTTGATGAAGCTGGTGGGTATGAACCCGGTGGTGGTGCATGGCGGCGGCCCACAAATCGGCAACCTGTTGGAGAGAGTGGGTAAGGAATCCGAATTCATCCAGGGGATGCGTGTAACCGACTCGGAAACCATGGACATCGTGGAAATGGTGTTGGGCGGTATGGTCAATAAAGAAATCGTTAACCTCATTCACCAGCATAAGGGGAATGCCGTGGGATTGACCGGCAAGGACGGTAATTTGATTCAGGCCCGTAAACTGGAAATGACCACCTTTAACGAATCCTTGAATGCGCCGGAGTTAATTGATTTGGGGCATGTCGGTGAAGTGGTGCGCATCAATACTAAGGTCTTGGATATGTTGATTCAGGACGATTTTATTCCGGTCATCGCACCGGTCGGGGTCGACTACGAAGGTCATTCCTATAACATCAATGCCGATTTGGTGGCGGGCAAGGTCGCGGAAGCGCTGCAAGCCGAGAAACTGATGTTGTTGACCAATACCCCGGGCTTGTTGGACAAGCAAGGTGAATTGCTCACCGGGTTGAATGCCAGCACGGTGGACGCGTTGATTCAAGACGGGACTATTTACGGCGGTATGCTGCCGAAAATCCAGTGTGCATTGGATGCGGTGCAAAGCGGCGTGAAATCGGCCCACATTATCGACGGGCGTGTCGAACATGCGGTGATGCTGGAAGTCTTCACCGATGAAGGTGTTGGCACCTTAATCACTTCGCGATAGTGGTTCGATTTAACGGCTGGAACGGGTAACGACACATGCAGGATCAGTTGCTGTTATTCGTTATTTCGTTTGTGGCCAATCTATTATCCGCCTTGGCGGGCGGGGGCGCCGGTCTGTTACAGCTACCGGCGTTATTGTTTTTGGGGTTGCCGTTCAGCGTGGCCCTTGCGACTCATAAAGTCGCCAGTGTGTTTCTCGGGCTGGGCGCCACGGCCCGGCATTTGCAATCCTCTCAATTTGATGTCCGTTTTGTCGGTTTGATCCTGCTGTCAGGCTTGCCGGGTGTGCTGCTAGGCGCCAACCTCATTTTGCAGGTGGATGACCGTTGGGCGCAATTGGCGCTGGGAATATTGACGCTGAGTCTGGGAGCTTACTCTTATTTTAAACCCGATTTAGGGCATGTGTCCGATCCTAAACACCGAAACCTGCCAGGCCTGCTGTTGGGCGGTTTGGTCCTGTTTGCAATCGGTGCCGTGAATGGCTCTCTGACATCCGGTTCCGGGCTGTTCGTCACCCTTTGGTTGATTGTGTGGTTTGGTTTGGACTATAAGGCCGCGGTGGCTTATACGTTGGTATTGGTGGGGATTTTTTGGAACGGCTTTGGTGCCGCCACGTTAGGATGGCTTGGCCACATTCAATGGGATTGGTTGCCGGCCCTGATTCTGGGGTCGCTAATTGGTGGCTATCTGGGCGCGCATTTTTCAATTATCAAAGGCAATCAACTGGTGAAACGCAGTTTTGAAGTGGTCACGGTGTGTGTTGGTGTCGCTTTGATTGTAAGAGCCGTTTGAGCCAGTCAATTTAGTCGTGTCTATGTTATAAAAAAGCCCCTTCAGATTTCTGAAGGGGCTTTTTTGTTTGCGGGTTGAAATGGGCTAAGCAATGAGGTTTTAGAATTCACCCCATTCATCACCCTCATCTTGCTTGGGTTGTGAAGGTGCCGGTTTTTGCAAGCCTGTTTCTGGAGTCGAAGGCATCGGCTGACGATAAACGGTTTCCGGCTTATCCTCTGGTTTGGCGACCGGTTTTTCCGATTTGATTTTCGGAGTATTGGACGTGCTCAGTTTGGGAGTCGGGCGACCGTTAACCGCAGAAGGCGGCATGGTGTTTTCATGGGTTCTAGCTTCTCGGGCCACGGCTTTTTCGGCCAAGGACAAGTGTTTAATGACTTCTTCACTGGCTTGGTCGAGATTACGGAATTCACGTTTGATGGCTTCGGTGTCGCCGACTTTATTGGCTTCCAAGATGCGTTTAATGACAGCGTGCAACTCGGCGTGCCATTTCTCAACATCTTTCATTTCCTGAAGGTGCATGTATTTCTGACCTTCCGGGCCGTAATACCATTGACCGAGCGCACATTTGTGGTGGTCGGTGGCGGCTGCGTGGTCAAATTCAATGTCAAGGCCTTCCACATAAGCGGTGATGATGCCTTTCCATTGACGGTGGGCGCGGCGTGCGTGGGCAAAGGTAAAGATACCGCTTTCCATCGCCGTCCGGAAAGCGATTTGATCCAAATCGATTTTGAAGGTGCCAATCAATTCATCGACACTTTCGGCCAAGCGACTCATTTCCGTGGTTCGGTCGGCGGTTTCATCGACCAGCGTGGAGTTTTGTTGTGTGACCTGGTCAATACTGCTGATAGCGATATTGACCTGTTCAACCCCTTTGGCTTGCTCGGCTGTTGTTTGTGAAATCTCACTGACGTAACTGCCAATGCGGGCAATGGAATCGTTAATCAGTTCTAATGCCTTACCGGATTCATCCGCCAGCTTTGCGCCTTCATGGACTTTTTCAACCGTATTGTCGATCAATTGACGAATGTCTTTTGCGGCATCGGCCGATTTTCCGGCCAGCGTTCGTACCTCACCCGCCACGACGGCAAAACCGCGACCGTGGTCGCCGGCACGCGCGGCTTCCACTGCGGCGTTCAATGCCAGCAGGTTGGTTTGGAAAGCGATGCTGTCGATCAAGGTGGTGATTTCGGAAATTTTGGCACTGGCTTCGTTGATTTCATTGATGGACTCAATGGTTTTGTGTACCACCTGATTGGCTTCGCGCGCTTCCGATAAAGATGCCGTGGCGGCTTCATTGGCTTCTTTCGCGTTGTTAGCGGTCTGCTGGATGGTGGAGGTGATTTGTTCCATACTCGCGGCGGTTTCTTCCAATGACGCGGCCTGCTGCTGAGTGCGAGCTGACAAGTCGGAGATGTCGTTGGAAATCTTGATGGTTCCATCGGACAGTTTTTTAATGGAATAGGTCGATTGTGACAGTAAGCTGGCAATATTGGTGACGGAGTTATTGATACCTGCTTTTAGTACGGCTAAAGTACCGTCGGTTTCCATGTCAATGCGGGTCCGTAAATCACCGGTGCCTTGGGCAATCATGACTTGAGTGGTCTGCTGAATGATGCTTTCCAGCTTGTCCAAGGAGGCATTAATGTTGTCCTTCAATTCTTGAATTTCACCTTCGGCTTTGGAGGTGATTCGGCGTCCGAAGAAACCTTCCGCAACTTGACTCATCAGTTCGTTGACTTCGTAGAAAACCCCTTTCAGGATGGTCATGGCCGCTTGGGCGTCTTTCATAGCGTCGCTGAAATCGCCGCGGGTCTGGTGGTGTGTTTCGTAGTTGAAGTTACCGGCACGGATTTCTTTAAGAATGCCGCGAACTTCGCCAAAGGTTTCCTGCAAGGCTTTGGAGGCATTGTTCAGGTTGGTTTTCATCACCTGATAATCACCGGTCATCGGAATGATGGTTTCGGTTTTCAGGCGGCCTTCGGAGATGTCTTTCATCATGCGGCCAGCTTCACCCAGTGAGACTTGTGCGGATTGCATCTGGTTGTTATAAGCTTCGGCCAACTGCCCCATTTCATCTTTATGGGACGCGTCGACACGGGTACTCAAATCGCCGGATTCCGTGGCGTGAGTCATGACGTCGACAATACGCTTCAACGGACGAATGACATTGGTTTTGATGAGTAATAGGAAGATGATGATCAGTGCCAGCATTGAAACGCCGACATTGACGACCGAATCGATGGCCGCGTTGGCGGCCGCTTTGTTTAAGCCATTGAGTTTGGCCATGTCCTCAATGAAAATGTGGTAACCGATCATATCTCCATTGGTATCGGTAATCGGCTTCAACGCGTAGAAAGCGCCGTTGGCAATCAACTGACCTTTATCAATCAAGCGATTGATATCGATGGCTTTCAATTTTTCGACGGTTTCCGGTGCGAAATCCGTGGTGCTGGCCAGCGTCAGGTTACCGAATTTCGGATTGTCTTTGGCTTTGACCGCGATATCCAACGCGTTAGGGGTGAACAGTGAAACGTAATCAATGGCGTCGTTTTGTAAAAACTTCACCAGAGATTTAATGCTGGAGACGATTTCGACGGAACCGAGGAACGTGGAGCCGTCTTCGCTGAAGATTGGTGACAAGCTGCGGATAGCGGCACCGGCACGGCCCAGCTCAATGCCGGTCACGGCTGTTTGGCGTTCGCGAACCTGGTTGACGGTATAGCGGAACGATTTCAGGTCGTCACCGGATTTATCGCGCCAGGAACGTAGGAAAGAGTGGCCGCGTGCATCATGGATGTGAGCACGAACCGTTTGACCGGATACCTTTTTAATCAAATTGAAATCTTCGTCCAAGGCTTTTTTGGCGAGACGGTTATCGCCGCTTTCCAGTGAACGAATCACATCCGGGTTGGCGGCTAATCCGATGGCTGTATTCAAGCTGACGAGTTCATATTTGGAGACGTAGTTGTCGAGATCGCGAACAATCTGTTCTTTACGAATTTGTGCGTTTTCGTCTTCCGCCTTTAAGTAGTCGATTTCCGCAAGCGTGGCGCTGATGGCAAAACCGAGCACCACCAAAATCAAACCGGTGACCGCCAGTTTGCTCATGATTTTCATGCGGTTAAACGGATTGAGTTGGTCGAAACGATAACGGGATGGTGTTTGGATTTTGCCGCGGTGAATGACTAGGCGCCCGGCATTAATGCCTTTATAGGCCGCCGAGGCGGTGGCGATTTCTTCTTTGGTGGCGGGCGTGCGGACGGAAATGTAACCGACGGATTTGCCGTTTTCAACAATCGGAGCGGCGTTGTCCTTGACCCAATAGTGGCGACCGTCTTTAGTGCGGTTTTTGACGATTTGCGTCCAGGAAAGTCCGGCTTTCAGCGTATCCCAAAAGTCCTTGAAGACGGCTTTTGGCACGTCCGGGTGACGCAAAATGTTGTGGGGTTGGCCGATGATTTCATCGGCGGGATAGCCACTGACCTCGATGAATTCGGAATTGGCTTCCAAGATGGTTCCTTGAAGGTCGGTTCGGGAAATGATCCGATAGTAATCCGGAATTTCGACTTGTTCATCGATAAGGTGTCTGTTTGCTTGTGTCATACCGGTGCCTCTGACAGTTTTATTGAGTTGTTATCGTTGTTATTGTCTTATTGAATCAATCGCTTAGCATAAAGTATGCCCAGCCAAATTTGTCAGCTTGCGGGAGCGTCCTTTTCCTTGCAGGGCCGAGCGATGTCTTTCGGGCGGGTTATGTGCGATAAACGTCCGTCACCCGCGGATAAATGTTGCCAGTTATGGCCTAATACCATTTGTGCTAACGCCGCCGTCGGCAGTAATTTGGTACCGTCTTCTTTCGGGTCGCCAATGAGAAAATGAATCAAGTCCTCAAAGCCGGGGTTGTGGCCAATCAGCAACACCCGCTCGAATCCATCCGGTATCTTGGCCAATAAGGCCAGCAGTTGGGTTCGATCGGCCATATACAAGGCGTCCTGGGTTTCGACCGGAATGTCTTTTGGCAAATTCAGGCGCTTGAGCGTTTGTTGCGCACGTTTGGCCGGTGAGACCCACACCAGGTCTGGCCAAATGTTCTGTTCGCCGAACCAATGAGCGATTTTGCAGGCGGCTTTTTTTCCTTTATCGGAAATCGGGCGGTCGATGTCGGCCGTGTCCGGTTTTTTCCAGTCGGATTTCGCATGCCGCAATAACAGCAGCTCTCGAAGTTTATTTGCCACGTCGTCGCTTACTCACTGGTTGTTTACATTCGTCAGGCGTCAATGCCGTAGTTGGCACGGTAATCTTTCATGGATGCCAAAATGGTCGAATCATCGCTTTGTTCGGTCAAAAAGTCGATGATATCGTTCAGGTCAATCACGCTGAAGACCGGAATGCCATATTCCGCTTCCACTTCCTGAATGGCGGATTGGGTTCCCTGGCCGCGTTCCATTCGATCCAATGCAACCACCACGCCGGCCGGCCGGGCACCGTGCGAACGGATGATTTCCATCGATTCGCGAATCGCCGTACCGGCGGTGATGACATCATCAATAATCAGCACATCGCCTTCCAACGGGTGGCCGACAATGGTGCCGCCTTCACCATGATCCTTCGCTTCTTTGCGGTTAAACGCATAGGGTTTGTCCAAAGCAAAATCTTTCGCCAATGCGACGCTGGTGGTGGCCGCCAGCGGAATGCCCTTATAAGCGGGGCCGAAGAGAACGTCGAACCCGACACCGCTGTCGGAGATGGTGGCCGCGTAAGCTTCCGCCAACTGGGCAAGTTGCCCGCCGGTGTTGAAGAGACCGGCATTAAAAAAATAAGGGCTCTTACGGCCCGATTTCAATGTGAATTCGCCCAGCTTCAAGACGCCGGCTTCCATGATAAATTCAATAAATTTTGCTTTGTTCATTCGTGTGTATTCATTCCTTTTCGTCAGGTTATCTTAACCATGCGGTTTTTTTTTCTCAAGCACTTTAGGGATAAAGTTTTTTGCCACTGAAATCATATATTTTTTTATGCATTTATGTCCGCTCGAAAGGCGCTCTATCAGGCATTCGTTAAATCGCGTAGTGCAGAAAAAACGAAATTGGCACACATCCTGCAAGTGATGTCACAAAGACAATTCAGGTGACGGAATATTGACACTTTTTGTCACCTCGCATCACTCATAAAAGGACGGAAAAATGGCTATTGACCTCAGTAAAGTGGAACCTCTCGGCTCGAAAAGCGTGTTGTTGGAACAGGCGCTCAGACGTCATCGTGCCCAGAACCAGGCGGAGGAGTTCAATTCGATTGATATGGAAGACATGGTTTCGCCGGATTTCGAGTGGCTGAAAGACGATAAAGTGGCGATTCAAAGTCTGGTCAAACAGATGGATGCCTCCATTGGTCAGTTGGCGAAACAAATGCATGACCTGGAAGCGGTTTCCGAAAAGTCGCGTGATAAGGTCGAAAAAGAGCAGCAATTACTGTTCAAGCAGATTCGGACCTTGAACAGTTTGCTGAAAAAACAAGTCGATATTTTCGCCGCCGTCGAGCGTCAAATGTCCGACATCGAAATCAAAAACAATAACCTGATTCCGCAGGTCGGTATCGGGTTGATTTCCGGGTTGATGTCGGCGGTGACCATTCTGGCCACTGCGCCGTGGCTCAGTGTGTTGATTGAAAACCTGCGTGGCTGATTCAGACCGATTTCTTTTTTGTATCCTTATTACTCTCTTGGCAACGGTTTTGTAAAAAAGCCGTTGCATCCTATAATGGATGGCCAACACGAATCGTGAGGACATTCCATGCAAGCCAAAGTGCTATTCAACGAACTTTTGACGCCTGACCATCCGGAAAAAGATGTGTTTCACATCGGTCTGGAAACCGAAGACGCGCTCGATTACCTGCCAGGAGACTGGTTGATGGTGTCGGCCGAAAATTCCCCCGAGCTGGTCGAGTTGGTGTTGCAGAAACTGGAACTGTCCGGCGACGAACGGATTGAGCTACGGCGGTTGGGTGAAATGCCGGTGCGCGAAGCCTTGCATTATCATCTGGAACTGACGCAGTTGAGTCCGGCGATTTTGAACAAGCTCAAACGTCACGAAGGATTGGACGATTGGGCCGACCGTGCGGAGATGATGGCGTACGCCGAAGGGCGCGACATCGTCGATCTGCTGGAGGCGTATCCTCAATTCAAAGGCTTGTCCTTTTGTGAACTGTTGGCGCCCTTGGCTCCACGATATTATTCCATTGCTTCCGCCCCGAAGGCGGTGGGCGACAAACGCGTGGATTTGGTGTATCGCAAGGTGGCGTTCGAGCGCGCCGAGCGGGAACGCAAAGGGTTAGTCACCACGGCGTTGAGTGCGTTGCAGTCGGGTGACGTCATTGATGTCGCCTTGAGCAAAAACCGTAACTTCAAATTGCCGCATGCTTTGGAAGATGCGTTGTGTGAACCGGCGCCGATCATTATGGTGGGTGCGGGTACCGGTATTGCGCCGTTTATCGGTTTTTTGCAGGAGTGGTTTCTGGAAGAGCGTTGTGTGCAAAATCACCAGGCCTGGCTGTTTTTCGGGGAAACCCATCGAGATAAAAGCCATCTGTTCGAGACCACTCTGGCGGAGTGGGAAACCCAAGGCTTGCATTTACGCACCGCCTTTTCCCGCGACCAGGCGCATAAAGTGTATGTGCAGGATCGACTTTGGGAAGACCGTGCTGCGGTTTGGAAATTATTGTCGGACGGAGCGTTCTTTTATTTGTGCGGCGACAAAAACCAGCTCAAAGTGGGTGTGGAAAGCGTGTTGCTGAAGATATTGCAAACCGAGGGCGGGTTGGACGAAGCGGCCGCCGAAGCACTGTGGCACGACTGGAAAAAGAGCCGACGGGTGCAGTTCGACGTTTACTGATTGTGATTCTACTGATACGTCAGTTCAAAACCGGCGGCGGCCAAACGCCCGGCTTCGACATCCAAGTCAAGCTGGGTGAGCGGGTGCTCCGGCAGCCAGTCGTTTTCGAATTGCAGGCGAATGCTGCGCTCGTCTTCAATGTAGAGCAGAATGTCCGGAATGTCGGTTTCACGCCCGCGGTGAATACGCACCGCCAAGCGCAGCAAGACGGTCAGGTATTTGAGTTTGTTGTTGTGCGGCGCATCGAACTTGTCGTAGACATCCGGCACGAACTTGCCGCGATGGTTCAATAACATGGCCGACAGCATCTGCTTTTCTTCCTGGGTGAAACCCGCCAATTCGGAATTTTCAATCAAATAGGCACTGTGATGGCGGTAACGCTTGTAGCTCAGCGCCATGCCGGCTTCGTGCAGGCGCGCCGCCCAGTTCAATAACTTTTCATAACTGTAATCGCCGTCGTGCAATTGCCAACTGTTGTGCGCCTGTTTGTACAGCATCTCGCTGGTACGGGCGATGGCGTTGGCCTGTTGTAAGTCGATTTTTAACCAGGCCTGGGCGGCAGCGACACTGGTTTCGCGCACGTCTTCCGCGAACAGGCGGCCAAGGGTGTCGAATATCAGGCCTTCGCGCAAGGCGTTGGAAGACACCTGCATCTGATCGATTTTCAGTTCCTCAAAGGTGGCGATGAGAATTGCCAAGCCGCCCGGCAACACCGGCACCCGTTCGTCTTTCAAGCCTTGAATGCCGGAAGTGGCCAGCGAGTCCGAGGCAATCATCGCGTCCCGCAACTGGTACATGCCGTCTAAGGTGATACCGGAAGGGCTCCAGTCATTGTCTTTCAGGATGGTGCCGATGGCCTTGATGGTGCCGGAAGCGCCCAGAGCGCAGTCCCAGCCAAGGCGTGTCAGTTTTAACAGGTGCGGGCGGATGATTTGACGGCAGGCGGAAATCGCTTTGTTCATGCGTTTTTCCGTAATGTCTTCTTTGGAAAAGAACTTTTGGGTGATGCTGACACAGCCCATTTCGGTGCTGGTGAGGTGACTGTAGGTGAAGTTCTGACCAATGATGTATTCGGTACTGCCGCCGCCGATGTCCATCACCAGGCGTTGTTCGTCGTTTTGCGGCAGACCGTGCGCCACGCCGAGGTAAATCAGGCGAGCCTCTTCCTGTCCGGCGATGATTTGGATGCTGTGGCCAAGGGCTTGTCGCGCCTGGCTGAGAAACTCATGGCTGTTCTTGGCGTTGCGCAGGGTATTGGTGCCGACGGCGCGGACTTGGTGGGACGGAATGTTTTTAATCAACTGGCCGAAACGTTCTAGGCATTCGATGCCGTTTTGAAAGGCCTGCGGGGTCAAATAACCTTTTTTGTCCAGGCCTGACCGCAACCGAATCATCTCTTTATGCTTGTCGATGATCTGGAGCTGACCGTGGACTTCGCGAGCGATGACCATGTGGAAACTGTTGGAGCCGAGGTCGATGGCGGCGTAGATATTTTGATTCGGTTCGGCGGTCGTTTCTGTCATTTTAAGCTACTGAGTTGGCGAAAAAGGGGCATAGTTTACTCGCTTTTGGCGAAAATGAAAATCGGCCGTCCCTGACCTGTCTGTTACAGCTTACTGTGAAAGTGGATGATTCGCAAACGATGAACCACGCCGACTGACCGTCGGCGCTCAGTCGGTTAATGGCGGGTCAGCCGTTTTAGCTGGAATATTTTTCAATCAGCCAGCGCTGGGCGTTGAAGGGTTCTTCGCCGTCGGCCGGGGCTTTTTGAGTGTAGGAGCCATCGGCCTGCAGTTGCCAGGCGCCGGTGTTGTCGTTCAGGTAAATGGCCAACCCTTCGGTATAGACTTGCTGGAAGTGTTTTTTGTCCAGAATCGGGAAGCAGGTTTCCACGCGCGAGAAGAGGTTGCGGCGCATCCAATCGGCACTGGAACAGAAAAGTTCCGGCTCGCTCTGGCTGTTTTCGAAGTAATAGACGCGGTGGTGTTCCAGGAAACGACCGATGATGCTGGTGACCCGAATGTTTTCCGATAAGCCCGGCACGCCGGGGCGTAAGCTGCAAATGCCGCGCACGATTAAGTCGATTTCCACGCCGGCCTGCGAGGCTTCGTAGAGAGCGTCAATCATGCCTTGTTCCTGCAAGCCGTTCATTTTGGCAATGATGCGCGCCGGTTTGCCCTGTCGGGCGTTTTCCGCTTCGCGTTGAATGCGTTCAACCATGCCGCTCTGTAAGGTGAACGGGGACTGCAACAGCACCTGCAAGTTTTTGGTGTCGCCCAAACTGGTCAGTTGTTGGAAGATTTTTGAGACATCACGTCCCATTTCCGGGTGGGCGGAAAACAACCCGAAATCGGTGTAAAAACGTGTGGTGATGTGGTGATAGTTACCAGTGCCGAGATGGACGTAATGGCGTAACTGCTCGCCTTCGCGGCGCACCACCAGAATCATTTTGGCGTGGGTCTTGTAACCGACCACGCCGTAAACCACATTGACCCCGGCATCCTGCAGGCGGTTGGCCTGAATGATGTTGTTATCCTCGTCGAAGCGGGCACGCAGTTCCACCACGGCGGTGACTTCCTTGCCGTTTTTGGCGGCTTTTTCCAAGGCGTCGATAATCGCCGATTTTTCACCGGTTCGGTAAAGGGTCATGCGAATCGCCAGTACGTTCGGGTCTTTGGCGGCCTGTTGCAGGAACTCGATGACCGGCGTGAAAGAATCGTACGGGTGGTGCAACAGGATGTCGCGCTGTTGAATTTGGTCAAACAGGGTTTGCGGCGCCTTGTTGCGGGTAAAGAGTTTAAACGCGCCTTGTTTGGCTTCCTTGACCGTCAACTGTCTCGGTGAATAAGGTTCGAACAGCAGGTCTGGTCGTTTGGCCAAATCCGGCACGGCGTTGAGACGGTGCAGGTTCACCGGACCGTTGACCTGATAGAGTTGTTCTTCGTTCAGGTTGAAGCGGTCCATCAGGTATTCGTACATGTTTTTCGGACACTTGTCGGAGACCTCCAGACGAATGGCGCCGCCGTATTGACGGCTGCTCAGTTCGCCTTCCAGTGCGCTCATAATGTCGTCCACTTCCTCTTCGTCGATGAACAAATTGGTGTTACGGGTGATACGGAATTGGTGACAGCCGGTCACGGTCATACCCGGGAAGAGGTTGGAGACGTTGGAGTGCAACACGGATGATAGGAAAACGAAATCGTTCGAACCGTCGGTGGCTTCCGGCGGCAGTTTGATGATGCGCGGCAAGGAACGCGGTACCTGTACGATGGCTAAACCGTTGGAGCGTCCGAAAGCGTCTTTGCCTTCCAACGAGACGATGAAGTTCAAACTTTTGTTGAGCAGTCTCGGGAACGGATGCGACGGATCGAGCCCCATCGGGCTCATGACCGGTTGCAGGGATTTGACGAAATAGTCGCGAATCCACTCCTTTTGTTGTTCGGTCCAGTGGTTGCGGCGCAGAAAACGAATGCCTTCCTTTTCCAACTCGGGAATCAGTATGTGGTTTAAGGTGTGGTACTGGTCGTCCACCAATTCATGCGCTACGTCCGACAACACTTCAATGGCGTCGTGCGGCGTCAGATTGTCGGGTTGGGTGCGTGCGGACGGATCTTTGCACAACTCATACAGACTGGCCAGGCGCACCTCAAAAAATTCATCCATGTTGCTGCTGGAAATACATAGAAATTTCAAGCGTTCCAACAATGGAATGTCGGGGTTTTTCGCTTGGGCCAAAACGCGACGGTTAAACTCGAGTAAGCTTCGTTCTTGGTTGATGTAAGGGGTGTCAATCGTCGTTTCGGTTTCCATGGCGTCCTCTGATATTGTTGTTATGGTCGACTGTGCAGCTGGCCGAGTGCCAACCTTCATATTTTCCTCTTTCTAGGCCGATTTACAAGAGGGATTCGGTGTGGCGTTGCAAAGACAGCCGTTCGTGACAGGCAGTATAGAGCCGCTAGATGACGATAAAATGAAATTTGCGTTCAGTCTTTCGAACGGTCTTCGTGTTCTGGTACGGAAGCCGGGACCTTGTCGGCGGTCGAAGCCTTCTTGTCATGATGCGAGCAACCGCATTCCGGCACCGGGTCAACACCGCCAGGGTTGCCGGGATGGCATTTGGAGACCCGTTTGACGCCCAGCCATAATCCACACAAGACACCGTGTTGTTGTATCGCTTCAATGGTGTAGTGAGAGCAGCTTGGGTAAAAGCGACAGCGCGGCCCCAGTAATGGACTGATGAACAACTGGTAAAAGCGAATCGGCAATATGGCCAGCCATTTGAACGGGTTCATGGTCGAAGCGGTTTTCTCCGTTTAGGATAAAATGTTACTTTATCACATTTGATATTGTGCCAAGATGATTTTACCAGGATACGAAATTTTCATGGGTTTTCTCTATGCAAATCGGTTCAAGGGTTTAAAATGATGCCATTCGCATTGCAATACAAGAGTCCGTTTATGAAAAGTCTATTGATTACCCAAGCCAAAATCGTTAACGAAGGCCGAATTTTTGAAGCCGATGTGTTCATTCAAGATGGTGTGATTGCGCAAATCGCACCGCAGTTGTCGGTGGCGGCGGACGTGACCATCGACGCGGCCGGCCAACATTTATTGCCTGGGTTTATCGATGACCAAGTGCATTTTCGCGACCCTGGGTTCCCGGCCAAAGGCAGTATTGCGACTGAATCGAAAGCGGCGATCGCGGGCGGTACAACGACCTTTATGGACATGCCGAACGTGAAACCGACCACCACCACGTTGGAAAATTTGGAAGCCAAGTATGAACTGGCCGCCAAAACCGCTTGGGCCAATCACTCGTTTTATCTGGGCGCCACCAACGACAACATCGAAGAAGTCAAAGCACTGGATCCGAACGCGACCTGCGGAGTTAAGATTTTCATGGGAGCGTCCACCGGGAACATGCTGGTGGATCGTGAGCAGGCGTTGACCGATATTTTCACCCACAGTCCGACCTTGATTACCACACATTGCGAAGACACGCCGATGATTAAAGAACAGGAAGCCTTGTATCGCGAAAAATACGGTGATGCGATTCCGATGCAATACCATCCGGACATTCGTTGTCGAGAAGCCTGTTACAAGTCGTCGTCTTTTGCGGTCGATTTGGCGAAGAAAACCGGGGCCGATTTGCACATTCTGCATTTGACCACCGCCGAAGAAATGGCGTTGTTTGCACCGGGGCCGGTCGAAGGCAAAAAAATCACCGCCGAAGCCTGTGTGCACCATTTGTGGTTTACCGCCGACGATTACATGGAAAAAGGCAGTTTGATCAAATGTAACCCGGCCATCAAACAACAGTCCGATCGTGATGCCATTCGCCAAGCGGTGAAAGAAGGGCGGATCGACATTATTGCCACCGACCATGCGCCGCACACCTGGGAAGAAAAACAAAGTGACTCCTACTTCGGCACGCCGGCCGGTTTGCCGCAGGTGCAGCAATCGCTGACGGCCTTGCTGGACATGGTGCATGACGGGGTGTTCGATTTGGAAACCGTGGTGCAGAAAACCTCGCACAATGTCGCGATTCGTTACCAGATTGAAAAGCGTGGCTTTATCCGTGAAGGGTATGCCGCCGATTTGGTGTTGGTGGACATGAACCGTCCGCATACCGACACGCGTGACAACAACCTTTATCAATGCGGTTGGTCGCCTTGGGAAGGTCACACCTTCAAATCGTCGGTGATGAGCACCATCGTCAATGGTGAATTGAAGTATCACCAAGGCAAGTTTGCCGAGTTCACACCGGGGCAACGCCTGACATTTACCCGTTAAGCGGAATCCGAATTTCCACCAGGCCTGGCGGAAAGTCAGATGATTTGGCCCAACTTTCGGATTGGCCCAACCATTTTTGCTTGCGTTCGTTCTGGCTCGGCGTTAAAGTTTGAAGTACGCGTGAAAACGTATCAAACATAACAATATCGTCGTCGACGAAAGCGTCACTCTGAGTGCAATAGGAATGAATCATGTCAGAAGTTTTTATTGGCCGCCAACCGATTCTTGATCGTAATATGAAAGTCTTTGCGTATGAGCTGGAATTTCATCAAGGACTGAACCCCAACCAAACCACCATTGAAGCCACTGAACAATTGTTGGAAAAGACCGAATCCGAAATCGGGTTTCAGTCGATTGTCGGTTCTCATGCGGCGGTGATGCAGTTGCCGCGCGAGTTGATTGCCAAAGCGAAATGGCCGAGTTTCGACCAGAATCATAACATCGTGTTGGAAATCCCCAACGACGTGAATAAGGACGTCGAGATTCTCAAAAGCTTGAAGGCCTTGAAGCTGGAAGGTTCCGCCATTGCGCTGGATAACTTTATCGATGATGAATCCAGTGTCAAGCTGGCCTCGATCAGCGATTTCGTGAAAATCGATAACGAAGCCCACTCCGAAGTCAAAATGAAGTCCATGTTGCAAGATTTGCATGAAAAAGGCGTCAAGGTGATTGCGGAACGGGTGGAAACCGAAGAGATGTTCAATTATCTCAAACGTATCGGTTTCGATTATTTTCAGGGCTACTTTTTCACCAATCCCGTGGTGATGAACGGTCAGAAATTGACCGGCAACAAGCTGACCTTGTTGCAGTTGATGTCCAAAATCAACGACCCCAAAACCAAATTCGAAGAACTGTCCGGCATTTTGAGCCAGGATGTCGCCTTGACGCACAAGTTATTGGTGGCGGTGAACAATCCGGCGACCATGATTCCCATCAAGGTCGAGTCGGTTTCCGATGCTTTGAAATACATGGGGCTGAAGCGTTTGAAGTTCTGGGTCAATATGATGATGCTTGGCGATTTGGAAGATGCGCCGAAAGAACTCTTGACCACTTCGTTGATGCGCGCCAATTTTTGTGAAAAACTGGCCGAGAAAACCGGCCATGCCCGTGAACGCGACACGTTCTTTCTGGTGGGGCTGTTTTCCAATTTAGGCGCGTTTTTCCGCGCCCCGATTGCCGAAATTCTTGACGAAATGCCTTTGTCCGATGAAGTGAAAGAGGCCTTGATTCATTATCGTGGCCCGATGGGGGAAGCTCTGTCGTGCTTGAAACAATTGGAAAGTGCCGGAGAGACCGTCGCCAACCTGCGTTATGGCGAAGTCGGCATTTCCGATTTGGCCAATTTGCTGTTATCGGCTTCGGCCTGGGCACAGCAAGCCATGGATAACCCTTAACCTTTTCGGCGGCGAGTCCGCCATCCCGAATGGACCGCATTTACGTTCGGCCGTAACCAAAGAAGGAACGACTATGATGCAATCAATCAATCCCGCAACCAATGAACTGTTAGCCGAATTCGATACCTGGGATCAGGCCACACTCGACGAGGTGGTCACGCAAGCCGGTTACGGCTTTGCCGACTGGTCGAAACTGACGCCGCTGTCCGACCGTATCGCATTGTTGAATCGTTTGGGTGATGTGTTGTTGGACGACAAGGAAGTCCTGGCGGAGTTGATTACGCTGGAGATGGGGAAACGCTATTCCGAAGCCGTGGCGGAAATCGAAAAGTGCGCCTGGTTGTGCGATTACTATGCCGAAAATGCCGAGCGGTTTCTGGCCGATGAAATGATTGAAACCGATGCCAGCAAAAGCTATGTGGCCTATTTACCGCTGGGCGTGGTGCTGGGTGTAATGCCGTGGAACTTCCCGTTCTGGCAGGCATTGCGGTTTGCGGTACCGACCGTCACCGCCGGTAACATCGGTTTGTTGAAACACGCTTCCAACGTACCGCAGTGTGCTTTGGCGATTGAAGAAGTGTTCCGTAAGGCCGGATACCCGGACGGGGTCTTCACGACCTTGATGATCGGTTCCGATAAGGTGGAGTCGGTGATTCGCCATCCGGCGGTCAAAGCCGTGTCTTTGACGGGGAGCGAACCGGCCGGCCGCAAAGTGGCGAGTGTCGCCGGGGAAGAATTGAAAAAATCCGTGCTGGAATTGGGCGGCTCCGATGCCTTTATCGTGCTGGATAACGCCGATATTCAAACCGCGGTGGAAAATGCGGTGAAAGGGCGTTTCATGAATATGGGGCAAAGTTGTATCGCTTCCAAGCGCTTTATCGTGGACGCGGGGATTATCGATGACTTTATCGAGCGTTTTAAAACGGCGGTGGAGTCACAGTTCGAAGCGGGTGATCCGATGGAACCGGATGCGACCTTGGCGCCGATGGCGCGCCAGGATTTGCTCGACGAGTTGCATCAACAAGTCACCAAATCGGTTGAAATGGGGGCGAAAATCGTCACCGGCGGTTATCAGTTGGATCGTCCGGGCTGTTATTATGCGCCCACCATTCTGACGGATGTGACCAGCAATATGCCGGCGTTCAGCGAGGAGTTTTTCGGGCCAGTCGCCATTGTATTGAAAGCCACCGAGCCGGCGCATGCACTTGGGCTGGCCAATGCCACCGACTTCGGTTTGGGCGGTTCCATCTGGTCGAATGATTCGGCCACGGCGGAAACCATGGCACGTGGCATGGAATCGGGCGCGACCTTTGTTAACAGCATTACCTTTTCCGACCCGCGCATGCCGTTTGGAGGCATTAAGCATTCCGGTTACGGGCGTGAACTGTCGGGACAAGGCATTCGCGAATTCACTAATATTAAAAGCATTTGGATTAAATAATGACATTGCTCTGGAAAACCCTGGTCGATTTGAAAGAACCGACCATTCTGATTCGGCTGTTTATTCCGTTCGCCGTTGGCCTGGTTTTGGTCTCGTTGATGGGGTATGGCGTATTCGGCCTGTTGTTGACGAGTGACTTTATTACGCAGAGTGCGTTTGTACAGGACTTTGAAAGTTGGAAGCTTCAAGCCGAGAATACCATCGGCGCGATTCCTCTGGTGGGCGGATTGGTGCTCTGGTTTTTGGGCTTTACCGTCGCGGTGATTGCCGGGTTGCTGGGCATTGTGCTCGGCAGTTATCTGGTGCTGTTGTTCGCGATGATCGTGACCGGTTTTATGACCGATTCGCTGGTGAAAGCGGTGCATGACAAACATTACCCGCACACCGAATACCACGGTCACGGCTCGATGTTGGGCATGATTTGGAAACTGGTGAAATTCGGGTTGTTGATTTTGCTGCTGTTGATTGTGACTTTCCCGCTGCTGTTTGTGCCGCTCATCAACGTGGTGTGGTTCTGGCTGATCGGGTTCTTGTTTTTCCGTTATGCCGTGGTGCTGGATGTGGGGCAGGTGATTCTGCCGGAAGCCTTGTTCAGCCGCTTGAAGCCGTTGACGAACTGGCCGCCGACTTTTGCCGTCGGGGTGCTCTATGCCTTGAGTGTGTTTCCGATTATCAGCTTTTTCGCGCCGGTACTGGCGGTCATCGCCTTGTCGCATTATTATTTCGACCAGCTGTCATTGGAACCTGGATTGAAAAGCGATGCGGATACCATTATCGATTAACGACTCATCGTTTTCCGGTTCGTTTCGTGAACCGATTCACCATTTCAACGTCCGATGAAGTTGGGCGTTGAAATGGCAATTCTGACCAGGCCTGGTCACTTTTCAGTCAAGGTTGCCGTGGCTTTTACTTGATACGCTGCGTGGCAGGCGATGCAGTTTTTTTGCAGTTGCGCGAGGCGTTCCAATATCACCGTTGAATCTCCAAGGGTTTCCGCCTCGTTGGCAATGGCTTCGAACCCGCGATGCACCTTGGGCCCTAGAGCTTTAAAGCCTTTTGGCAGTTTGGCTCTCAAGCTGGGCGGTGTCGAGCGCATTTGCTGAATGCCGACGTTACGAGCGGTTGCTTCAACCGTTTCCATGTCATCTTTCAAGCTGGCCGCTAGAATTTTTTGGCTGGCAACCAAAAACTGGCGCATTTCGCTGAGCAACATGGCTTGTTCTTCTTCGTTGAGCCAGACGACGGTTCGGTTATCGGCTGAGAATGCAGGAAGTGAGATTAGAGTGAGCAGGGTGCTTAATGCGAGGCGTTGTAATACGGTTTTCATGTCATGCTCCTTTGGTGGTTTTGGCCAGGCCTGATTGTAAAATTCGAATCAGTTGGTGCGTAAATTCGTTCAGTTCCGGGTCGATCTTTTCCGGGCTGTCGATGCGATCGCGCATGGGTTGGCTGGTGAGGAAAAAGCACAGACTGCCAATGACCATGAAATGCGGTGTCAAAGCATTGAATGACTCGAATATAGCTTCTTGTTGTCCCTGGTTTAATAGGTTTTTCAAGGTCGAGAGTAAACGCTGCATTTGTTGACGCGCGGTATCGGGCATGTGTTGGCCTCCGGAAGCGATTTCGCGCATTAATATCGACGGCATGGCGGGTTTTTCACGGGCTTGTTCGGCAAAGCTTTGAATGAAGATTGCAAGTTTTTCATCGGGCGTTGAAGCCTGGTCGACGGCATCGGCAACCGGGGCGGCCACGCTGGCGAACAGTTGGGTCAGGCAATGTTCATAGAGCGTGGCTTTGTCGCGGAAATGGTAGTAAATACTGGCCTTGTTGACTCCGGTTCGCTCCGTCAACTCATCCATGATGGTGCCTTCATATCCTTTTTCAGCAAACATTTCGGTCGCACAAAGCTGGATTTTCAGGGCGGTTGCGTTGGGTTTTCGGGTGTTTGGTTTCATAACAATCTTTAAAAAAATTAAAGGCCTTTGGATAAAAAACTTTTAACAAGTGGTTATATATTAATATCTCATTGCTTAATGAACTATGCTAGCTGATCAGTGTTTTGAATTATTTTTGCTTTGAACTTTTAAACACGATAGGGGTTACTAGACCAACATCATCTAAAATTACATATAAAGCTGGTAAAACCAAAAGTACGAGTACAGTGGACGTCAGTAGTCCAAATACAACGGCAATTACTAGCGGAATAATAGCAACGGCTTGTGTTGATGTTTCAGCTAAAAGTGGTAATAACCCTGCAATAGTCGTTGATGACGAAATAAATATGGCGCGCATGCGTGCTCGGCTTGCTTTACCGGCTGCGCTAATAATATCCAACTTTTCTTTATCGCGATAATGTTTAATGAAATAAATTAAGAGAATGGCATTATTAACTACAATCCCCGCCAATGAAGCTGCACCCACCAACGAAGGCATGGAAAGATTGTAACCCATGATTGCATGCCCCCAAATTGCGCCGAGAAAGGCCATTGGAATCGACACCATTACAATCAAAGGTTCAATGTAACTGCGAAATTGGTAGGATAGAATCAAAAATACTCCCAGTAACCCGATCAGTAATCCACGAACAATTGATTGTTTGGTCTCGGCAGATCTAGCAACTTGCCCTTCGTAGGTGATATTAATGTCCGGATATTTATTTAATATATTTGAAGCGTGGTTGTTTTTAAAATCTTTAATTATGGCTTCGGCATTGTTTCGTTGCACGTCTACATCCGCTGATATGGTCACAGTCCGATCGCCATTGATTCTGGTGATTTGTCCCCATTGTCGTACCGATTTAATATCGACAAGCTCAATCAAGGGAATGGGGCTTCCTTTTGGAGAAATAATAATGGATTGTTCAAGAAAATCTGGACGTGATCGTTCGGATTGAATTTGGCGAACAACTAGATCGACGGGTTGATCGCCAATTTGAAGTGTTGTTAGACGTTCACCAAGCAAGCCTGTTCGCAGTTGGTTCGCGATTTCTTCTGCGGTAAATCCTTTTGCGTAAGTACCAGAGGTTAGGCTTAACTGTTGTTGTGGTTTACCCGGCCGTAAGTCGTCAATTACATTATAGACCCCTACGTATTTTTTCAGAGTGTTCTGGGTTTCTATAGAAGCTTGTTTTAGCTGGTTTAGATTGCTGCCTGCCAAACGAATTTCAATGGGAATCCCCGCTGGACCGAAACCAGGTTCTTGAATATTTAAACTGATCAAACCATAGATAGTCGGAATTTTCTCTTGCCAGGCCGAGGTTAATTCATCGAGTGTTACTGTACGTTTTTCGGCCGTTAACAAGTCGACAGAAACCGTTGCTACATGTGGACCACTTTCATTGGCGCTGGCATTTTGACCAAAGTGAACTTGAATGCCTTCTATTAACCCTTTTTCGTCAGCTCGTTTGAATTTGTTGTTTTCAACTTGTTGGATAGCCTCAACGACTTGCTGAGTAACCTCTTCGGTGCGAGATAAAGGTGTACCTTGAGGCATTAAAATACGTGCTTCCAAGACGTCTCCATCAATGTCTGGCATGGCTTCCATTTGGATGTTACCACCTGCAATAAAACCAATTGATCCCAGTAAAATCACTATCAAGCTTGCAGCCGTAATATAGCGTCGGCGAATTGCTAGGTCTGCGGTTCGCCCTACTTTCTCCTTAAACCGTTCAAAACCGCGATGGAAACTTCCATAAAAGCCAGGAGCCTGTAAAGGGTCTTGGGTGAAATCATGGTGTTCAGCGCTTTGTTTTAAGTGATGAGGTAAAATCCAAAAGGCTTCAATTAAACTAGCTGTTAACGCTGCAATTAATACGACTGGAAGCACCTGAAGTACAGCTCCAAGTTCCCCGGCTAGAAAAGATAAGGGTGCAAACACGGCAACTGTTGTTAAGAATGAAGAAAGCACTCCAGGGAGTATTTGGCGAGTACCCAACGTGACGGCTTCTAAGGTTGAAGAAGTGTTTTTGAGTTGTTTTACGATCTGATCGGTCAGAACTACGGAATCATCCATAACAATTCCTACCGCCATCAATAGAGCAACTAAAGTAATCATATTGAGTGATAAGCCAAACAGGTTCATGGCAATTATGGCGCCTGCAAAAGCGGCGGGGAGACCCATAATGGCCCAG
This sequence comes from Thiomicrospira sp. S5, assembly GCF_003991075.1. Classification (NCBI taxonomy): domain Bacteria; kingdom Pseudomonadati; phylum Pseudomonadota; class Gammaproteobacteria; order Thiotrichales; family Piscirickettsiaceae; genus Thiomicrospira; species Thiomicrospira sp. S5. The sequence continues at coordinate 827,630 of NZ_CP014470.1, forward strand.
AGTGCTAGACGAGGTCGAAAAAATAGACTCATTACCAATGCAACCAGAGCCAGCCCTGTTATGCCGTTTTTTACAAGCATTTGTAATCTATCTTCTACCAAAGATGTCATATCTTGTGTAATCGACAGAAAGATGGTGTCTCCTTTCTTTATGCGCTCTTCTCTAAGGAATTGACGTAAATCCGCCATTACGGTCAAAGCGTCATCTTCTCGGTTTTTAAAGACTTCAAGTACTATGGCTCGGTGGCCATTATAGTCGACTCGTTTTTCTGGACGCTCGTAGCGTATGCTTATGTTTGCAATGTCACCTAATGTGATTTCTGCTCCAGAGTCAGAACGAATAACCGGTAAGCTTGATAAGGCGTCAACATTGCGACGTTGATCAACGAAACGAAGCTGAATTTCCTTATCATTTGTTTCGATGGTTCCGATAGGTAGATCAATATTTTGGCGTTGGATTGTTTGGGCAATATCTTTTATAGACAGCCCGTGTTGTTGCAATTGGTCTCGTGAAACTTGAATTTCCCACCGACGATCTGAAAGTCCTGATAACTCGATGTCATTGACACCGTTAATGTTTCGAAGCTTTGCCTCCAGTTGCCGAGCATAACTCTCTAGGTGAGGTAGAGACGTTTGAGCATGAATTGCGATGGCGGCAACCAAATCTTTACGATGTCGTTCACGGATAATAGGCGGCCTTGCTCGCTCGGGAAAATCGATGATTGTGTCTATTTCTGTGCGAAGATCATCTAAAAACTGGCTGCTATTACCACTGGGTTTCATTTTAGCGTTCGCGTCAGCAAGATTATCTTGAGCACGGCAGGTCAATTCTTCCAGGTGATTGACGCCGCTGAGAGCATTTATTAAACGTAAGCATATGTTTTCTTCAACGTCGACGGCTGTGGCACCGCGATATTCGATAGAAATATTGGCTTCGACCGGTTCGTAATCAGGAAAGGTTTCGCGTTTTAGATTAGGTGCACTGATTAGTCCTGCTGCCAAGATTAATATGAGTAGTAGGTTCGCAGCAGTTGGATGATTGGCAAACCAACTGATCATGATTGAATTTCCTTAACTTGGTTGGCAAGTTTTTCGGCTTCGTCTGTTGCATGAGTGGTTGACAAGGGCATGCCTTCTATTGCTGGGACAAGGTCATCAAGAATTACTTTGTCTCCTTGATTAAGGCCAGAATAGACTAATACCCAATTACCTTGGGGAAGGGAGGTTTTGACAGCCTGTCGTTGGAGTCGATTTTTTTTATCCACCAAGTAAACGAAACCTTGGTGGACTGTATGCGTGGGGATGACTAACTGTGGTTGGCTTACAGTTCGAGATAAGACTCCTTCTACAAAATCTCCAGAAATCAATGGTGGTAGACTAGGAGGGTTAGCCTTTCGATAAGGTTCTTCAACACTTAAAATAACTTGTAAGGTACGTGCATCAGGGTCAACTTCTTCAGCTATTCGAGTGATTTTGGCAGGCCAAAAAAAATGTCGGTTATTTGTTGGGTAAATCCGGGCTTCGATTTGTCTCAGAGCTTGAATGGAAAGAAGAAGGTCATTCATGTTAACGGCACCCGGCTCAAAAGTGGCCATGAGTTCCTGTATGAGGTCCAAAGTAATCTGAACTGGTACTTCGGCTGTTTCGATGCCCTCGCTATCGAATAAAAGCTGAGTTTGATTGACTTGCTGTCCCTTCTGAACTTTAACGCTTCCGATACGCAAGTCAAACGGTGCGTATATCTGTGTGTCTTCAAGGTCTTTTGTGGCCAGCATGCGTTGTATTTCGAGCTGGGCTTGTTTCGATTTTAGTTTTTCAAGCTTTATCGGGATCTGGTTTAGCTGGTTTTGCAGAGTTTGAGTGGATTGACGTTGCTGTAACGTTGCACGTTTCTGAATATCTACTTGGTTCTCTGACATCATATCGCGTTTTGCTAATGATTGGATACGTGCTAATTCTTGTTCTGCTAAAGATAGTCGATCGCTTTCCAGCTGGTAGAGCGCTTGGGTATTTTTCTTTTCTTGGTTGAGTTCTTTCAGATCGGCATTAATTCCTCTGAGGTCAGCAATGATCTGTTCAAGCTTAAGTTGATAACGACTAGGGTCAACGGTTAAAAGATGGGTTCCTGCCTTCACAAAGGCACCGTTTTTAAGTAGCGAACTAAATTCAGTGATGCGGCCGGAAACATTAGCAATGGCCTGCCATGGTCGGGCGGACTGGACAACTCCATATCCGCGAACGCTGAGTTTGGCAACCATCGGGCGTGCTTCTATATACCTGACAGGGGTCGAAGAATTTGTATCCGGTATTTTTGGTGGGGGTTGGCGGGTAAAAATAAAAATAGCCAAAATTAAGGCTCCGACGATTAGTCCGGCGGTAATCGTAACGTAACGAGTGGTAGATTGTTTAAAAGCTTCTAGCATGTGTGGATTCTCTTGAATCTGTTGGCGGCATTAAATTAAATGAATTACAACTTTTTTATTTGACTATATAGTTTAACTATTTAGTTAAATTTTTCCAGCCGAAAAGTGTGAAAGAAATGTGCAGGGAAAAGTGGGAGAGGTTTTAGCGTTTTTTCTTCGCTTTGGTGTCTTTTTTCTTTTTCTTCTTCGGTTTTTTCAGGGTGTCTTTGAGCTTGAAGTTGGGCTCCAACCCCGGGATTTTGGCCAGCGGAATGCGCTGTTTGAGATGATATTCGATGCGTTGCAGGTTGGATAGGTCATGGCGTTCCACCAGATTGATGGCGATGCCGACTTGTTGTGCGCGGCCGGTTCGACCGATGCGGTGGATATAAGTGTCTCCACGGAAAGGCACGTCGTAGTTGATGACGTGGGTGACATTGAGAATGTCCAAGCCGCGAGCGGCGACATCGGTGGCGACCAGCACCTTGATTTTGCCTTGTTTGAATTTATTGGTCTTTTCCAGTCGTTTGGCCTGGATAAAGTCGCCATGCAGAACGGTGCTGGACACGCCTTCGGCCTGTAACCAATCCGCCAGTTCGATAGCGCGGTCTTTTTTGTTGCAGAAGACAATCGCGCTCTGGCAGGTGTCGTCGTTTAGAATCGCTTTCAGTAAGGCTTGCTTATGTGCCTTATCATTCGCGAGATAGGCGAATTGCTGGATTTGGTCGGATTGTTGGTTCGGCGCATTCACTTGAATGACGCTGGGTTCATCCAAAATCTCTTCGGCGAATTTCGCCAGGCCTGACCCGCCGAGGGTGGCGGAAAAGCAGGCGGCTTGAAAATCGCCGGGAATGGCTTCAATCAAGGCCAGCACATCCGGTCCTTGTCCCATATCGAGCATGCGATCGGCTTCATCAATGATGAGCAGCTCCACATCGGACAAATCGATGAATTCCTTGGTCATGATGTTGAGCAGACGGCCCGGCGTGGCGACCAGTATGTCCATGTTGGACTGTAAAACGTTCAATTGTTTGTCGGAAGCAAACCCTCCGGTAATGATGTTGGATTCGAATGGGCAATGCGTACCGAGTTGTTTAACCACTTTGTGAATTTGGAAGGCCAATTCACGTGTTGGAGCCAGAATCAACACGCGAGGGTGTCGGCTGGGTTTGGGGGTGTCCAACAGAAATTGTAGGGCCGGTAAGACAAAAGCGGCGGTTTTCCCCGTACCCGTCGCGGCTCCGGCCAGGACATCTTTACATAACAGCATTTCGGGGATGGCTTCCGCCTGAATCGGCGTGGGTTTGTGGAAATGCTGTTCTTCGATGGCGCTGAGCAACGCCGGGTCAAGGTCTAATTCTTCAAATGTCATGCTGGACTCACGTGATGGCTTGAGCACGGTTGATCGGTCGGGCTTGTAAAATAAACGCGTTTCGTTTGCTTATTGACCCGTGACGATATTATAGCAGGGCTCGTAATGTTCCGTGCCTAATTTCATGCGGCGCTGGGCCACGAATGATTTGAGCAGTTTGTCCATGCGTTCCATGATTTCCGGATCACCATTGATTTCAAAAGGACCTCGTTCATTGATTTGTGCGATGCCTTCGCTTTTGACATTACCGGCCACGATGGCGGAGAACACATTGCGTAACTGCCCCGCCAAATGGTAAGTCGGTTGGTCTTTGTGCAGCTCCAGCGCGGCCACGCTGTCATGCGTCGGCACGAAGGGTTGTTGCAGTTCGTAAGGAATGTGCAGATTCCAATTGTAATAGTAAGCGTCGCTGGTGGCTTTGCGGAAGGCCTTGACGTCCTGGATGCCTTCTTCGATGAAGTCGGCGACTTCCTCCGGGCGATCGATGAGAACGGTCAGTTTGCGCACCGCTTCTTTTCCGAGGGCATGTTCGATGAACTCCAGTACCGCATCGAAGTAGGCCCGGCCGGACTCGGGTGCGGTCAGGGCCACTGGGAAAGGAATATTGTTGTTTTGCGGGTGTAATAATACGCTCAGCAAGTAAAGGATTTCTTCCATGGTGCCGGCGCCGCCCGGGAAGATAATGATGCTATGCCCCAGCCGCATAAAGGCTTCCAGACGCTTTTCGATGTCGGGGAAGATCGCCAGTTCGGTGACAATGGCATTCGGCGCTTCGGCGGCAATGATGCCCGGCTCGGTCAGGCCGATGAAACGGGCGTGTTTGTAACGTTGTTTACCGTGGCCGAGTACCGCGCCTTTCATCGGTCCTTTCATGGCACCCGGTCCGCAGCCGGTACAGATGTCTAAACGGCGTAAGCCGAGGTGATAGCCCATTTGTTTGGTGTATTTGTATTCTTCCAACGGAATGGAGTGGCCGCCCCAGCAGGTGACGATGTTTGGATCGAGATCAGGTTTCATCAAACAGGCGTTGCGGGCAATGTGGAAAATGGCATTGGTCAGACCAAATGGCGTTTCCAAATCGAATTCCTGGCTATCGATGATTTCGTTTTGGGCGTAAATCAAATCTCGAATGACGGCTGTCAGGTGTTCTTGCAGACCTTCAATCATCTCGCCGTTTACAAAGGCGTTTTCCGGTGCATTATCGATTTCAATCTGCAAGCCGCGGCCTTTGGTGTGTACCTGTATTTGAAAGTCCGGATGGGCCTCCAATAAGGCCAGGCCGTTGTCGTCTTTGGTGCCGGTGTTCAGAACCGCCAAACTGCAACGACGGAAGACTTCGTTCAAGCCTGTTTCGGTCTGGTCACAAAGCTGTTGGGCTTCTTTGTAGGAAAGGATTTGCAGGGCGCCGGCCGGGCGAATTAAAACTTTTTTGATAATGCTGTTCATGATAGATTAGTGCTTGTTTTCTCTGACAGGTTGATATTATGCGCTCAAACGCACCCTACGAAGAAGGTTTTTTGATCCTTTTGTTGCTGACGGCCATCATTGGATTGCTGTGGCTCTTCTCGCCGTTTCTGGAAGCGTTGTTGTTCGCGATGATTCTGGCGACCGCGACCTATACAATGTATTTGAAGATTCTACCCAAAGTCAACCGTTCGGAAACTTATGCGTCGGCGATCATGAGCACGGTGGTGTTTTTGACGGTGATTGTACCGGTCACCTATTTGCTGCTGGAAGTGGGCTTGCAGGTAGGGCATATCTTCGGTCAGGCACAGCAATGGTTATCCCAGCAAACGCCGGACAGTTTTGCTCGGTTGAACCAAAATCTGGTTAATATCATTCCGATTCCGGCGGATACTCAGGCCCAGTTGATTGAACAGTTGCGTGAGAATTCCGGCAAGATCATTAAGTTCGCACAGGACACCATCGTGTTTTTGGTCAGTGGGGTTTTTGGCAGTACCACGTCGTTTCTGACCTTTGTTTTGCTGGCGGTGTTCGCTTTGTTCTTTTTCTATCGTGATGGGCACCGTATCGCCCACCATCTGAAAGTCTTGTCGCCGTTGGAAAACTACTACGACACCATGATAATGAACCGCTTTGCCAATCTGTCGAGTATCTTGCTGTTGTCGGTGTTGGGCATTGCGTTGCTGCAAGGACTGGTGTTTGCGTTTGTTTCCTGGGGGCTTGGTTTGCCCGGCCTGTTTATCGGAATGGCGATTGCCATCACGTCTTTTATTCCGATTGTCGGTGCCGCACTGGTTTGGATTCCGTTGACGTTGGTATTGCTTGCGCAAGGGAATTATGTCGGTGCCGGAGTGGTGGTGTTTTTCGGGGCCTTGGTGAACGGGTTTGTTATTGATAACATTGTGCGCCCCATGCTGATTCAGAAAATTGCCCGCTCCATCGGCAGCGGAACGGATGATTTGGCGGTTGCCAACCATACTCTGATTACGGTGTTGTCCACCTTTGCCGGGTTGATTCATTTCGGCATGATCGGTTTATTCTTCGGGCCGGTGATTGCGGCCATGGCGATTACCATCTTTGATGTTTACGCCCATAAAAACTCCGATTTGCTCGACCGGACCTGATGGAATCATTTTCTTTAGGACTTTGACCCATCGAAAACTTTTGTTAGCGATTAAAAACATCAATGGGGATAAGGCATTACGAATGTTATCATGCCTGTAACTGAACCTGTTTCAGCCCTAGGTTATTTAATAGATAAAAGATGTGAATTCACACACAAAAGACAATAGATGGAGGAAAGATGAAAGTCATTTCCAAGTTAGGTACGATCATTCTGATCAGCAGTGCTCTGGTCAGTCCGCAGACGTTTTCGGCCGATACGGAAGACCCTTATACCGCCGGGTTTGAAGCCTGGGCTAAAGAGATGGGGAATGGTAACGTAGCTGCCAGCGCGGCCAATACCTATGTGAATGAAGTCAAATCGACCATGAAGAAAGCCGGTTACATTGGCGACGAATTGCCGTTGCCGAAAGCGGTGAAAGTGACCGATGGTGTGTACACCATTGTCGGCAGTCAAATCTGGCATAATCCGTCCAACTTTGGACTGAACAATAATATTTCCTTTGTCCTTTTCAAGGATGGTGTGTTTGTTTTTAACGCTGGGGCCAATCCGGCGATTGCCTACAGCGTGCATCAGCAAATCAAGCGCATCACCAATAAACCGGTTAAGTGGGTCGCGGTCGAAAACAACCAGGGCCACGCCTATCTGGGGGCCAGTTATTGGTGGGATGTGGGCGTGAAACACCTGTATTCCAGCGATTTGGCCAATATGCAGTTCGGTCAGTCGTTCGACGCCATCAAGTCGGAGTGGGCTTTGCGAGTCGGGAACTCCATCACCAATATGGCGCGAAATGTCTCCGATAAGTTCACTACCTTCAATAACAAGTTGAGCGTCGATGTCGGCGGTGGCGAACAGTTCATCTTGATGGATTTCGGGCCGGGGCATACGCCCGCTTCCACCAGCGTGTACATTCCGAGTCGTAAGGTGTTGATGACCGGGGATTTGGGCTTTAACGAGCGGATGCCGGTGATGTTTGCTTACACCAACAGCATGGACTGGGTGGCGTCTTTTGAGAATATGATGTCGCAGATTCCGTCCGATGTGTATGTTATCCCTGGGCACGGAACGCCGACCGATATGGCGACGGTGAAAAAGCAAACCTACGATTACTTCAAGTATGTGCAGAAAGAAGTGCAGAAAGTCGTGGATAACGGGGGTAACCAGGAAGAGGCTGAAAACATCGATCAGTCGATGTATAAAGATCGTCCGGTCTTCGACCAGGCGGCGAAAAACAATGCTCGACGCATTTACAATGAAATCACCGGCGGTGATTTTTAAGTCAATGTTTTGAGTTCGATACGAATAAAAAAGGGCCGGAAGGCCCTTTTTTTTGCCTGGCGGATTGATGCGGCGAATGAAAAATGCACCAGGTCTGGTCGGTTTGGGAATCTAAAAGGGTTGACAGACCAGGGCTTCAAAAGAAGTGGCTTCTAATGCGAGGTTCTAAAACTCATGAGTGGTTTTGAATAAAGTCGCAAACTTCCTTCAATGGCATGGGCTTGGCGTAATAATAGCCTTGAATAATGTCACAGTTCAGTTCTTTGAGTACCTTGAGTTGTTCTTGGGTTTCAACGCCTTCTGCAATCACTTGTTTTCCAAGCGCGTGCGCCATGGATATGGTAGCGGAGACGATGGCATAGTCATCCGCATTGCAATGCACTTCGTCAATAAAGGCTTTGTCGATTTTCAGATGGCTGGAATGAAACTGACGCAGAGAGACTAAAGACGAGTAGCCGGTTCCAAAATCATCAATGCCCATTTCGAGCCCTTGTTTTTCAAGACTTTCCAAGACAGAAATTTCAGCCGACGAAAGTTTCGCATAGGCGGTTTCGGTGATTTCAAAGGCCAGTTGCTCAAAGGATAAGTTATTGTGTTCAATGACTTCCAGAAGTTCCACTAGATTTTCGATGTGGCTGAGCAGTTCGCCGGAAATGTTAATGGCGATTCGACCATTTAAGCCGGCCGCTTGAATGGCTTGCATTTCTTTGACCAGTTGACCAAATTGCCAAAGCGTAATGTCGTGAATCATGCCCCGTGTTTCGGCTACGGGAATAAAGTGGCTGGGAGAGCTTAGGGGCACTGTTATGTCGGCTTTTGGAAACCAGCGCAGTAAGAGCTCTATGCCAATGACCTTTTCGGTTTGAGTGTGAATTTGCGGTTGGTAATAAAGCTGGAATGAGTGGTTTTGAATCGCTTGTTTAAGTTCATTGTATATTTTGACATCTTCATGCACTTTGGCAGACATTTCCGGTTCGTAATAGATAAAGTTGTTTCGTCCGTTGTATTTCGCTTCGTAAAGTGCAATATCGGCTTGGGAAATAATATCGTCTGCCGAATATTGGGGTTCGCAAAAGGCAATGCCAATGCTGGTACTGATGGGAATGGATAAGTGGCGTATTTGAAAGGGCCGTTTAAACAGCTCTAAAATGCGTTCTGCCAGTTGTGTGGCTTCCACCGTTGCAGTGGCTTCTTGCATGAGAATGGCAAATTCATCTCCCCCTAAACGGGCAAAAATGTCATTTGGTCGTAAAATGTTGCCAATGCGTTTTGTAATCGCTTTAAGTAATTCATCCCCAACAGGGTGCCCTAGCGTGTCGTTAATGTCTTTAAAGTGGTCGATGTCCAGCATCATTAACACTGGGTGGCTGGATGAGTTCGAAGCTTGTTTTAATTGCTTTTGGAGATGTTCATTAAAAAAGCGACGATTAAATAACCCCGTTAAGTCATCGTGAAACGCCAAGTATTTGATGCGTTGTTCCCGTGCACGGCGATATGAAATATCGTGAAAGGTGATGACGCCACCGACAACTTGATTGTTGCGCCGGATAGGGTTGACGTGATATTCCACTGGCAGGTGTGAGCCATCTTTTCGCCATAATATATCGTGAGCGCCGTGTTCAGTTTTTCCGCTGGTCACGGAGCGGATGATACGGCAGTTGGCAGGTGAGATTTCTGCGCCCGTTTCATCTGTGTGGTGCAAAAAGGTGTGAATATCCTGCCCAATGAGTTCGGATTCTTCGTAGCCGAGCATTTTCAGCGCGGCTGGGTTAACGAAAGTGGCTCGTCCTTTGGTATCAATGCCCAAAATGCCTTCATTTGTCGTGCTGAGCAGTAAACGACTAAATTCTTGAGCCTTGAGGTAATCGGTCATATCGATTAAATAACCGTAGATCGCTTGAATATCTCCGTTGGGGGCATATTCGATCAGCGAGTAATCGTAAACTTTGCGGTATTCACCCGAGTAGGTTTTTAATTGATAGGTTTGTTCAAACCGATGGCGTCGGTTGATTTGGTGATTTTTAAACTCTTGGGTAATTTTGTCCAAGTCGTCGGGATGGATTAAATCCGCGAACACCAGCTTGTGGCTGAGAAAATCATCCGGGGGGTAGCCGAAAGTCTTTTGCACATTCGGTGAAACATATTCAACTGGCCAGCCAGGCTCTGGGCGCCATCGAAAAATAACGGTTGGGCCATCTTGAAATAATTGACGCTCTAAATTGAGATTGGTTTCCGTCGCTTTAATGTCCGAAATGTCATCCACCACCCAGACCACGCCTTTGCTTAAATCGGCCGGCTGGCTTTTATCCAACGCCATACCGCTGAGGCGACACCAGACAGGGGAACCATCTTTTCTACGCAGTTCATAATCCACATGCAGGTTTTTATGATCACTTAGGGTGTCGTAATTATCTTTTCCGTAGGCTTCAAAGCGCTCTTTGGATAGGTGGAGGGCTTCCATTGACAGCCCAATCATTTCTTCTGGGGTGTCGTACCCAAGGATTTCCGCCAGTCGCTGATTGGCTTGGTGCAAAATGCGATAGCCTTTGAGCAGCATAATGCCCACTTGGGAGTTGTTGAATAAGGCTTCATATTCTTGGGTTTTTTCGGTTAATGCCTTAAGAGCTTGCTGTCGTTGTTTAATCGGGGTAAAGACCGCTACCATCAAACATTGGGTGTTTTGTTCCAGCAGGTTAGCGGTGATTTCGACAGGGAGCTCTTGTCCATCGGCTGTGAGAATGACATCTTCGGTTTGTTCAATCTGATGATGTTCGCGTAATTGTTTCTGATGTTGATGGAAAGTGTTGGGACGATTTTTGGGGTGTAGTATCGTTTGAGGCTTTCCTGCCAGTTCGGCGTGTCCGCGTCCAAAGAGTTTTTCGGCTTGCGGGTTCACATAGAGGATTTCCCCCGTTTCACAGTCGGCCACGGCAACGGCGGCTGGCAAGGGGGTTAACAGATTCAAAAGTGCTGAAAGTTGCAACTGAGGTTCGGTCATATATGTTTTTCTATTTGTTTATGCCGTAGAGAAGAGGGTGCGCTTAATTTTAGAATGAATCATAATTTTACTCTGAAACCTTGAGAGGGTGAGAAAAAATGATTCAAACAGTTTCCCTGAGGTGAGTGTTTTGTGGCTAGACCTAAATGAATCAAAGGCCTGAGACAACTTAAAATCACCAGGCCTGGATCGCAGAGTCTTTAGTCGTCCAGTGAGTAAATGACCACTTCGTCCTTCAGGAACAACGGAATCAACAAGCGGTTGCGTTGGCTGTCGTAGCCCAAGTCCGCCGGAGATTCCAGGTCGCCGACAATCAATTCCAAATGGTCGTCCGGGGTGATTTCGTAAACCCCTTTGGCTTTCCAGCTGGAGGTGATGAGGCGGTTGTCATTGGTCACAATCAAACCGTCCAGACGATTGAACGGTAAGGTCATGCGCGATTTTTCCGTGCCGTCCAGCGTCATGGTGCGTAGTTGGCCGGAACCGAGGGTGACCATCCAGAGAGTATCGCCTTTGGCGTAAACACCGTTCGGGTGGCCGAGTTTACCGCGTTTCAGTTGGGTGACCTTGCCATTGGCATCGACCTTATAAAGCGCTTCGGTGCCCGAGGGTTTAAAGCCGGGGGCCATGCCGCTGTCGGTGACGTATAAGCCGCCGTCCGGTGCCGGGCTGACACCGTTAATGAAGCTACTGCCGGGAAAGACGATGTCGTCCAATTGTTTTTTGCTGCTCAAATCGAACACGCGCAAACGGTCAATGTCGGCCACATAAAGCTTGCCGTCTTGCGTCACCATGCCTTTCGGCGCGTTGAGTGCGATGTCGTCGCTGGCGCCATCCAGCCATTTCAATTCAATCACTTTGCCGTCCGGTGACAACTTGGAAATAAAGCCGTTGTCGTCTTTTTCAAACGGGCTACCGTTGATGTTGGCGACCAGGTAGGTGTCGCTGTCGGCGTCGTATTCCATCGCTTCCGGTGTGGCGAATCCGACGTCTTTAATGTGAATCGTTTCAGCCTGCACTGAAAACGGCAGAGTGACGGCCAACAACCAAGGTAAAGCGGCGTGTTTGAATATCATGGTGTTTCCTTTCCGTAAGTGAAAAAACGTTGCCAATCTGATTTTAGCAAAAATCCTTCAAGCTTTATGCAACGAATATGAAATCACACAAACCGCCAGGCCTGGGGAAAAGCTGATTTGAACCACAGAGGCACTGAGGCATTTATGCCCTCTGGGTACAGAGTTTTAAAACGGTGTCATGCCGAACCTCACGGCGGTCATGTTGAGCGAAGTCGAAACATCTCACGCCGACAAACGTAAACCGTTCAGACGATGCCACCCTGCTTGAGACCCTTCGGCTTCGCTCAGGGTGACGCGGCTTGTGGCCAGGCCTGGCAAAAAGAACGGTTTTGGCCATCACGTTTTGACGGTGGACAGCAGCGCCTGAATCATGGCCGAAACGGTGTCGTCCGCCGTGGCGATGCCGATGGTGTTTTGCGATTTCTGTTTCACATACACATAGGCGATGGCTTTCGCTTCCTTGCCTTGCTGCATGGCATGTTCGCTGTAGTCCAACACGTCCACTTGCTGTCCGGTGCGTCTTTGCCAGGCATCACACAGCGCGCTCAAAGTGCCGTTGCCTTGTCCTTGCCAGGTTTCGCCGTTGACCTCCACGCTCAAATGTTCTTTGCCGTCTTTTCGGGACAGTTGGTAATTGTTCAAGGTGGCTTGCGGTTGGTTGATGCCGTAATGACGGTTGAAGGCCTCGAACAGCGTTTGATGACTGACAATGCCGCCGGCGTCTTCCGCCACCGATTGTGCGACGGGCGCGAAATCCTGCTGAACCCATTTCGGCAGATTCAATCCGTATTCCTGCGTCAGTACAAAGGCGGCACCGGCTTTGCCGGATTGGCTGTTGACGCGGATAATCGCTTCGTAACTGCGATGGATGTCCATCGGGTCGATCGGTAAATAGGCCACGTTCCAGGGTTGGTCGTCCTGTTGGCGCATCAAGCATTTTCGGATGGCGTCCTGATGACTACCGGAATAGGCGGTGTAAACCGCTTCGCCGACCCACGGGTGTCGAATATGGGTGTCGATGCGGGTGACTTCCTCCAATACCGGAATCCAATCGTCGGGGCGCGACAAATCCAATTGCGGGTCGATGCCTTCGCTGTAAAGGTTCATCGCCAGCGTGACAATGTCCATATTGCCGGTGCGTTCGCCGTTGCCCAGCAAGGTGCCTTCCACGCGTTCGGCCCCGGCCAATATCGCCAGTTCCGCAGCGGCCACGGCGCAACCACGGTCATTGTGAGTGTGGACCGAAATAATCGCCGCATCGCGGTTTTTCAAATGGGTCACGAAATACTCGATCTGGTCGGCATAACGGTTGGGCGAGGTGCTTTCCACGGTGGACGGCAGGTTCAAAATGCAACGGTTATGCACCGTCGGTTGCCAAACGTCCATGACGGCCTGGCAGACCTCCACGGCGTAATCGGTTTCGGTTTGGGAAAAGCTTTCCGGGGAATATTCAAAGGTCCATTGGGTTTCCGGGGTTTGCTCGGCATAGGCTTTCACCCACTGCGCGCCCTGAATGGCCATGGTTTTGATATCCGCTTTCGATTTGCAGAAAACGTTTTCGCGTTGTACGGTAGACGTGGTGTTGTAAACATGCACCACGGCTTGTTTCACGCCTTTCAGCGCTTCATAGGTGCGTTTGATCAAATGCTCCCTGGCCTGGACCAGAACCTGAACGGTCACGTCCTCGGGGATGCGATTTTCCTCAATCAAACGGCGGGTAAAGTCGAACTCCAATTGGCTGGCCGACGGAAAGCCGATTTCAATGGTTTTGAAGCCAATCGCAATCAATTGATCCCACAGCTTCAGCTTTTGCTCGACAGTCATCGGGTTGGCTAAGGCTTGGTTGCCGTCTCGTAAGTCGACACTCACCCAAATCGGCGCCTGGGTAAGGCGACGGTCCGGCCACTGACGATTGGGTAAATCGGGTGTCTCGGTTGGGCGATATTTTTCAGGTCTCATGCGGTTCATCGGTTTTCCTGTCGCTTTAAAAATTGGAGTTCTGTTAAAGGGAGCCGTTATTGATTCATGAACAGGCATCTTGAGTCCAAAATTCGTTCTATCTGCGTTGGAAATCTTCGCAATAGCTGGCTATTACGTGCGATTCCCGCCTTGAGAGCACAAATTTTGACTCTCAATCTGCTCCGTCCAGAATCAATAGCGGTTCCCTAATAGAGTTCGCAAGTTCTTTGCTCTCTGGAAAAAAATTGTAACAACTTCTTGAAGCGATTAAATTGTGAAAACGTGATTAAAAAACACCTTTTTAGCAATTTAATTCCAATTTTATCTATTTATTTGATATTTTATTTCTAGGATAAAAATAAACGTTAAATAAATGGTTAAGACTATGCTTAATAAGCTGGATAAATACGACAAAGCCATCCTCAATGCGTTGCAAAATAACGGCCGCTTGAGCAACCAGGAATTGGCCGACCAAATCGGTTTGTCGCCGTCGGCGTGTCTGCGCCGTTTTAAAGCTTTGGAAACCGCCGGGGTGATTCTCGGCTATCGTGCGCTGTTGGACGCGCGTTCATTGGGGTTGGACTTAATGGCGTTGGTGCACATTTCCATGGATAAACACACACATGAACGGTTTGAAGCGTTTGACGATGCGATACAAGCCTTGCCGAATGTGGTGGAGTGTCTGCTGCTCACCGGCCAAACCGCCGATTACCAGTTGAAGGTGGTGGTGAAGGATTTGGAAGCCTATCAGGATTTGCTGCTGAATCATATTACCCAAATCGAAGGCGTCAGCGGGGTGCACACCAGTTTTGTGTTGCGTAAGGTAGTGGATAAAACAGCCTTGCCTATTGGGTGATGGCGTTTTGGCCATAACAATGAAAACGACCAGACCTGGGGATTTGCTCAGTGTTTTGCCCAGGCCTGGTGGTTTGTTGCACAGTTCTTGCAAGGTTTTTTAAGTTTTTTCCTCGTCGCTCTCGGGTTTGGGTTGCAACTGTTCGTCGTGTTGCTCCATACGCCAAGGCAGCAGGCCTGGTGAATTGTTTAAAAAGTGCAGATAGCGTTCGAAGTGATCCAAAATGTCGCTGATGATGTCGTTACGGTCATAACCGTACACATCATAGGCTTGTCCACCGCGACGCAGGAAGACTTCAGCACGATAATAAAGGGATACGTCTTCACTTTCCGCCTCCATTTCGGGGTAGGCGAACAGTGGAATGGTAAATTCGCACAGACGAATTTCGTAGATGAAATCCATCTGATCCTCTTTCAACACTTCAATGCGGACTCTGAGAGGGGCTTCTTCATGATGAATCTGGGCTTCCCAGCCGCGTCGTGACAGCTCTTTCTGCACACTGTTCATAGCCGGTAATGCGGTTTCTGTAATAAATTGGCTGACGGTGGTTTCGTCCGGGTAGTCCACCAGACTGTCCAGACGGTCTTTCCAGCCATACCCTTTGCGCTGATGAAAGTGCCGACTTTGCTGCAAGGCCTGCTCCAGGCTGCTGTCGCGGTGGGTTTCAATGCTGAGCGCTCGCCACATGCCGAAAGCGGCAATCAGCATAATCACCGCAAACGGCAGGGCGCTGACAATGGACGCGGTCTGCAGGGCTTTCAGGCCACCGGCCAGCAACAGCACGGCGGCGACAGTGCCCAGT
Organism: Thiomicrospira sp. S5; assembly: GCF_003991075.1. Taxonomy (NCBI): domain Bacteria; kingdom Pseudomonadati; phylum Pseudomonadota; class Gammaproteobacteria; order Thiotrichales; family Piscirickettsiaceae; genus Thiomicrospira; species Thiomicrospira sp. S5. Next base: position 842,959 of record NZ_CP014470.1, read on the forward strand.
AAACCCGCCCAGAAAATACGCTGCCACACGGGTGTTTCCATGGCACCACCGGAGGCCAGCGAGTCCACCACTAGTGAGCCGGAATCGGCCGAGGTGACGAAAAAGGTAATGATGAGCAGTACCGCCAACGTCGAGGTGACAGTTGATAACGGCAGGTGTTCAAACAACTGGAATAACGCAATGGCGGTGTCGTTCTGAACTTCGCCGATTAAGGCGGTATAGCCTTCTTGCATAATCATGTAGAGTGCGGTGTCTCCAAAGACGGAAAACCAGAAGAAGGTGAAGGTGGTGGGCACCAGCAAAACGCCGAACACGAATTGGCGAATGGTGCGCCCTCGGCTGATTTTGGCGATAAACAGCCCGACAAAGGGCGCCCAAGCAATGGTCCAGCCAAAGATAAATAGGGTCCAGTTACCAATCCAGTCACTGTGGACATAAGCTTGTAGGTTAAAAGTGCGTTCTACAATGCCGCTTAAGTAGCTGCCGGTGTTTTGTAAAAATGTTTCTAAAATAAAAATGGTTGGGCCGGTCAAAAATACGAAAATCATTAACGCCACGGCGAGACCGATATTGATGAGCGAAAGCCGTTTAATGCCTTTGTCCATGCCGGCGACTACGGAAATGGTGGCCAGCAAGGTAATAACGGCCAGCGCCAGTATCTGTACATTTACCGAGACAGGAATGGATGGAATCAAATAATTCAGTCCAGTGTTGATTTGCGCCACCGATAACCCTAGGGTAGTGGCTAAGCCGAAGACGGTGCCGAGAATGGCAAAGGTGTCCACCGTGTGCCCCATCGGGCCATGAATGCGGTCCCCAATTAATGGAAACAGCGTTGAGCGCATGGACAGTGGCAGGCCGTGACGAAACGCAAAATACGCCAGTGTCAGTCCGACCAATCCATAAATGCCCCAGATATGAAATCCCCAGTGAAAAAAAGCAATCTGCATGGCTTGTTTTGCGGAGTCGATGCTTTCGGGCGAGCCTTGTGGTGGGGTGGCATAGTGTAAAACCGGTTCGGCGACGCCAAAAAATAACAGGGCAATACCGTAACCGGCGGAAAACAGCATCGCAAACCAGGCGGTGAAGCTGTACTGGGGTTCGGCATGGTCTGGCCCCAGTTTGATTTTGCCCCAAGGTGAGGCCGCCACCGCAAAAATAAACACCAGGAAAATGGCGACAGACAGCATATAAAACCAGCCGAAATTCTGGGTGATGCTGGCCAGCACCTCAGCAAACAGCTCGCCTGCCAGTTGCGGATTGCTGAGGGTGCCGATAATCATTAGAAAAATGACACTGACAGCCGGAATGAAAACCGGCAACAGCAGGGCGGATTTGAATTTATGGGAGGGTGTTGGTGCGGTGTCCAAATTAGAATCCTTTCTGCTTTAAATGGATTAAAAGCGACGTTTATTAGGGTTGAAATCGTAAGTGTTTTTTCTAAAAACTTGCCTTGATGTGAAGATTGTAACAAAGTTAAAATGAGTTTGCGATTACGCCTGTTTGCTGGGGTATTGACCCAATTTCGGCAAAGCTCTCATAAATGTAAGGTAAAAAGGATTGGGCAAGTCCTGGAGTCAGCTTTAAGGTGTTTAAGCCTGTGCAGGCAAAAAAAGACAAAACCGCAGTCAGCGGTTTTGCGATGGCTTTAATGCAAGATTAAGTACTCGAGTTTAGTGCTCGAAACGATCCATAAAGTTGGGTTCGTCGGTGTAACCGCCCGGCACGTTTTTGGTGACAATCGCCACCGCATCGTGCGGGTGCAGGCTTTCCAAGTGGTTGACGCGCACCCAGTAGTCTTGATATTCGGTGCAGCTTTCCAGTTTGGCTTGCATGCGACGCGCGGCGTCTTCACAGAACATCAGGTTGGTGGCGTTCAAACGGGCAAATTCCTGTTCGTCTTCACGTTTGACGGTGGATTGCACCGGCGTTTTCACCGCGTCTTCAATCTGATTGATGACGGTGGAGAGGTTCAGGTCGTGCGACGCATCCACTTTCAGTTTGATCTGCGCATAAGAGCGCTGGCTGTGCGGTGTGGCGCAGATGCCTTCCGGCGTGCCGAGCCATTCCAGCACCTGATTGTAGTCCAGTGCCTGACCGTTGAATTGCTGTTCGAAGGCTTCCTGAATCAATTGACGAGACAGGGCCGCAGAACACGGGCAGGTGGAGGAATAGGGCACGCTGATGCTGACTTCGCATTCGTATTGTCCGTCGCGCATTTCACCGCGCATCGTACAGGGATAGTGTTTCCAGCCGGAGTTATCGGATTTCAGGGAGCGGCGTCTTTCGTAATAGTCGAAACGGAATTCGACAAAAGCGTTTTGGCTGAGCCCCTGATGCGATTCGATAAAGGCTTGTAGCATGCTTTGGATGCTGGCCGGTGTTAACGGCGCTTTCGAGCCGGTTTCATCCAAAATCAGATACAGGCGCGACATGTGGATACCTTTGCTTAAAGGGTCGTCCAAACTGACGTAGGCTTGTACCTGCGAGGATAGGGTTAGGGTGTTTTGCGAATCTTGTTGTAGCTGGATTGGCAGTTCAATGCCACTCATTCCGACCCAGTTGAGTTTTCCCTGTGGGTCTTGGTGGGGTTGGCAAGCGATATCGGGCATGTGCTTCGTCATGCAATTTCCTTCGGCTTTGATTGAGGTCTTTGTTCGGTCCGCCCGGATAAAACAAAGTTGAGCTCATATTTTAAAAAAGAGGAGAAGTATACCATATCTTGTGGGAATGGGTATCATTTACTGTGAAAATAATTCATGATAATAAATAAATTTTCTCATAAGTGATTTTAAGAACGGTCGATCAGGCAGGTGCTGAGAGCCGTTTCCAGCTGGTCGATAAGGGTATTCGAGTCGTTTTCTGAGGCGGTGTCCGAAGCGGTTTCGAGCAATAATTCCAGCCGGCTGTCCTGCCGCCAGGCGATATCTTGCCATCGGATTTGGTTATTAATCACATTCAGCAATTGCCATTCGTTGCCGGTGCGCAGGATGCCTTTGGCGCGAATCAGATGAGTGTGCTGTTCGATAAACGCTTTGAGCGCCACGCGGTTGAACTGGATGTGGGCGTCGAACTGCCAACCAACGCTGGTGGTGTGGCCGGTTTGCACTTGGCGTTGCAGGCAATGCGACAGTTTGGATTCGCCGGGGAGAGCGCAGGTTTCGGTTTGTTGCTGGTGTTCATGCAGGCCGCTGAGTAAGGTAAAGGCCGGTTTGGTTTGTTTAAAATCCACCAGGCCTGGTGGAAAGTCACATTCGGCATTCAAACGGGTGTGCAAAATCGATTCTTTCGGCGGGTAGGTTTGTTGCAACAGTTGTTCGGCCTGGCGGATGTCGTCGTCATTGGCGAGGTCGGTTTTATTAAGCAGAACCGTATCGGCGAGGTTGACCAGGTCGCGCATCACGGCAGATTTGGCCCAGCGTTCCGGCGTAAGTTGTTGCGGGGTGATGACCAGCAATACACCGGCGATGCGAATATGCGGTTGGAATTGTTTTAAGGTGTCGATAACCTGCGCCGGATGACCGAGCCCGGTGGGTTCGACCAAAATGCGGTCCAGTGGATGCTGTAACAGCTTTTGCAAAGCTTGGCGATAGCCGAACTGAGCGCTGCAACAGATGCAACCGCCGGTGACGTCTTCAATCCATGGGCTATCGGCATTGAGCGTGGCGGCGTCAATGCCGATCTCGCCGAATTCGTTGATGAGCAGCCCCCAGTTTTCACCGGCGGGGCGCTGTTGCAACAGCCGGTGAATGGCGGTGGTTTTGCCACTGCCGAGCAATCCCGTTACCAGCGTAACGGGAATGGGGACGTCCTGCTTATAGGTCTTTGCCATCCAACAGATCGTTGACGAGTTCGTCGTGTTTCAGATTTACGCCGAGACGTTCACAAATGATTTTGGCGTCGCGATAGGCGTTGCCCAGGCAGGTGGTGGCACCTGGCGACGGTGTCATATTAAAGATGATGTTGTCGTGCTCGGGTACGATGCTGGCTTCACCCAGTTTCAATTCTTTGGTGGTCTTGTCGATGACCTGTGGGCGCACACCGCCGTAACCTTCCGCATAAGTCAGGTCTTTGGTGGTCAAATCCGGTAGGATTTTGCGGGCATCTTTGACAAACAATTTTTTGTTCAACCACGGCACTTCAAACAGGAAGTTGCGGAAAATGTAATTGCGGATGGTGCCGTCTTTCATCAAATCCCAGAACACGCGCAAGACTTTGGTGTCCAGTTTCAACGAGCGCCAGAAGTCCATATAGGTGCCGCCGGTGTAGCGTTCCAGTTTTGGCAGAACCAGGGCGGTTGGCCCTAGGCGGGTTTTGTCCGGCTCGGTTAAGTCGGGGTCGCCATGCAGTGCGGCGAACGGCAGTTTGTCGTTTTGCATGGTGTAGACCTTGCCGTTCAGCATTTTCGGTGCGAAATAGAAACTTCCGGCCATCGGCAAGGTGGACAGGTTCATGCCATGCCCGAGTTGGTTGGCCAGTAACAAACTGTGCGCTCCGGCGGACACCACGGCAAAACGGCCGACATAAGTGCCGTGCGCGGTTTGTAGTTCGTAGTGGTCTTCCAGTTCGATGATGCGGTCCACTTTGGAGCTGAGGGAAACCCGGATGTCCTTGCCGGTTTTACGGGCGCTGTCGATAAAGGATTTTGACAGGTTGCCGTAGTTGACGGCGGAATATTCGTCGGTACAACCGCTGGCTAAAATGCGTTCCGGGCGTGGTTTGCCGTCTTTCAGCGCAACCTTGGGTTCGACTTCGGCGATTTTTTCGGCGTCCCACAGTTCCATGTACGGGAAGCCTTCCTTGAATTCTTCGTGGCGTTTTTCCAGACGCTCGCATTCATCGTCGCCGACGGCGAGAATCATTTTCGGGAACTTATACAGGAAATCGTTTTTATCGACCTGTTCGGCATACTTCACCAGCATATTGGCGGTACGCTTGACGGAAATGGCTTTTTCCAAAGTGTAGTTGGTTTCGATGTCGCCGCAGTGCAACGTTTGGCTGTTGCTGCGCGCATTGGAGTTTAACGGGGATAAAGAGCCGTATTTTTCCAGGATGGCGATGGACTTGATGTCGGTGTATTTAGCCAGTGTATAGGCGAGCGCGGTTCCGGTGATACCACCGCCGACGATCACGACATCAAATGTACGATTTTGCATAGGAATTTCAATCCATTCGAATTCAGGGAGCCAAGTATTATATAAAATTCTTTAGGGTTTGACTAATCGCGATGAATGCGAATTTTCTGATGTCGTTGGATTGAATGCGGTTATGGGGTTCAGCTGAGCTGGCAGCTACGGGGTTGAATTTTCTCATATTCTTGCAAAGCGGCGAAGTCGGTTTCGCATTCCGGCAACTGGGTCAGGTGGTTTTTCAGGGTTTCGAAGGACAGCGGAGCCGGGGTGTTATTGACCAGTTCGTAATGCATCCAGGTGCCTTCTCGCCAGGATTTCACCAGGCCTGCGTTTTTCAGATACGTGAGGTGGCGCGAAATGGTGCTTTGCCCTTGTTCTAAAACGGTAACCAAGTCACAAACGCACAGAGAATCCCGGAGCAACAGCAAATGCAGGATACGCAAACGCAGCGGTTCGGAGAGAGCTTTAAAAATCTGTGCAGTTCGGTCTAAGGCCACGGGTGGAATTCCTATGTTGTGCTAGCGTTTATCATAGCGCCGGATAGCCATTTGAGCAAATATACCCACAGGTCTGGCTCGGCAAAACAGTATTAATTGTTACGTTATTGTATCAATTTTGTGATTGATTTGATTGTATTTTCCGTTAAGAGGTTTTAATATATCTGTTTATGCAGATTTAGTGTTGTTTAAAAGCGCTTTCTGATTTGTGCGGCGTGCTTATGGAGAAATGGAATGTTTGACATGATCGGAAACCAGGTTGCGTTCGAATGGCTGGGGCTTGGGAAAGAATCCGCTCTGGGCAGTGCCGTTCAGTTTTTTGTGATGGATACCCTGAAAATTTTTGTCATGCTGGTGGTGATTATTTATTTGATGGGGCTGTTACGGGCCTTTGTCTCGACCGAAAAGGTGCGTGAAGTCGTGGCCGGCAAGCCGAAGTGGCTGGGCCGTTCGTTGGCGATTGGGCTGGGCGGTGTGACGCCGTTCTGTTCCTGTTCTTCCGTGCCGTTGTTCATCGGTTTTGTGGAAGCGCGTATTCCGCTGGGCATCACCTTCGCGTTTTTGATTGCCAGCCCGATGATTAACGAAGTGGCGGTGGTGTTGCTGATCGGCATTCTCGGCTGGGAAGTGGCGTTGTTGTATGTGTTGGCCGGCGTGGTAGTGGCTTATGTCGGCTCGATGGTGATGGAATGGTTCAAACCGGAGCGCTGGGTGGAAGCCTATGTCTGGGACATTAAAATGCGTCAGGTGCAGGAAGCTCAGGCACAAAGCGGCGGCTTTTCGCAACGGCATGCATTCGCGTGGAACGAAGTGAAAGTCATCGTCAAACGCATTTGGCTTTGGGTCTTTGCCGGTATCGGTATCGGGGCGGCTTTTCACGGTTATGTGCCGCAGGCCTGGATCGAATCCACTTTGGCCGATGCGGGCCACTGGTGGAGTGTGCCCGCGGCCGTGCTGGTCGGTGTGCCGCTGTATTCGAATGCGACCGGAGTGATTCCGATTATCGAGGCCATGTTGAATAAAGGCGTGCCCATCGGCACCAGTTTGGCGCTGATGATGAGTATTGCCACCTTGTCGCTGCCGGAATTGCTGATTTTGCGAAAAGTGATTCGCTGGCCGGCGCTGGCCGTGTTCGCCGGTGTCTTGACGGTGGCGTTTATTTTGGTCGGTTATGGCTTTAACGCCGCTTTTACGGTGTGACCGAAGTTTGGTTGATTTTAGCCAGGCCTGGGCGATTTAGAGAGTGTTGAATGATTAGGAGAGTGAAACAATGAAAGGGAACTTAATGGTGCGGATGATGACGTTGATGGTGTTGTTGGCGATTGCGTTGGCGCACGCCACCGGGCAAACCGATTTGACGCGCTGGAATTGGCTGTGGCTAGCGGTGTTTGCCGCAGGGATGGGCTTGCAGGCGACTTTCACGGGCTGGTGTCCGTCGAATCTGGTGGGCAAGCTGTCGAAAACCGGCGAATGCTGTCCCAGCGGGAGTTGTGATACTTCTGGCTCAAAGGCGTCTTCCAAATCAGCAGCGGCGTTGGATGAGACGCCGTGTTGCGGAGGTGATACAGGTGCGGATGAATCATCGGTGCAAACCACGGCCTGTGGTGCGACCTATGATGACAATGCCAAGGTGGTGAAAGTGCTGGGCAGTGGTTGCGCCAATTGCGAAACCACCGCGAGATTGATTCAGGCGGTGGCCGAAGAGAAAGGCGTGGCCATTGAGTTGGAAAAGGTGGAAGACATCGCCGAAATCGCCGGTTACGGTGTGATGAGCACGCCAGGCGTGGTCATTGACGAAGTGGTGGTGCATACCGGCAGCGTACCGGATCGGCAACGTATCGCCAGCTGGTTTTAATCAAATCGTCATTTCTGGATGACGGCAAAGCCGTAAACTCGAAACGGATTGAAATTGAGGAGACAAAAGATGGTCAAGGTGGCAATCAACGGATTCGGACGCATGGGCCGCTTGGCCTTGCGTGAGGCCTACGACTGGCCGGATGTGGAATTTGTGCACATCAATGAGACGGCGACCGATGCTGAAGGCTCGGCGCATTTGCTGCATTTTGATTCGGCGCATGGACGCTGGTGGCATGACGCCGAAGCGGAGGACGGCGGCATTCGGGTGGAGGAATCGCTGATCGGTTACTCCTCGAATGAGGCGGTGGCCGACACGCCTTGGGGCGAGCTGGGCGTGGATGTGGTGATTGAGGCCACCGGGCGATTCCGTACGCGTGAAAGTTTGCAGCCGTATTTCGACCAGGGCGTTAAGCAAGTGATTGTCGCCGCACCGATGCAGGAAGGGGTGAAAAACATCGTCATGGGCATCAACGATGCGGTGTTTTCACCAGGCCTGGACCCGATTATCACGGCGGCTTCCTGCACCACCAACTGCATTGCGCCGGTGATTAAGGTGATGCACGAACAAATCGGCATCAAGCACGGCACCATCACCACCATGCACGACCGCACCAACACGCAGAAGGTGGTGGATCACGGCCATAAGGATTTGCGCCGCGCGCGTGCCTCGTTTGAATCGCTGATTCCAACCTCCACCGGGTCGGCCAAAGCTATCGGCACGATTTTTCCGGAACTCAACGGCAAGCTGAACGGTTTGGCGGTTCGGGTGCCGTTTATGAATGCCTCTTTGACGGACTTGGTGTTGGAGATGCAACGGGAAACCTCGGTGGACGAAGTTAACCGGATGTTGAAAGCGGCTTCGGAAACCTATTTGGACGGTATTCTCGGCTACGAAGAACGCCCATTGGTGTCGGTGGATTATGAAGGCGAAAGCTGTTCGTCGGTGATTGATGCGCCTTCCACGATGGTGGTGAACGGCACTCAAGTGAAGCTGCTGGCTTGGTACGACAATGAGATCGGCTATGTCACTCGCATGATGGAACTGGCGGTGAAGGTCGGGGATCTGAATCAGCGGGTGGCAGAGCAGGAGTAAGACGGATGGCGATGTCTTTGAAACAACAATACGGCTTGATTACCGCGAATTATTGGGCCTTTACCATCACCGACGGCGCTTTGCGTATGTTGGTGTTGTTGTTTTTCTACCAGTTGGGTTACAGCCCGCTGGAAATTGCCATGCTGTTTTTGTTCTATGAGTTTTTCGGCATTGTTACCAATTTGTTTGGCGGTTGGTTGGGCGCTCGTCTGGGCCTGAATGTGACCATGAACATCGGTCTGGGTTTGCAGGTCATCGCCTTGATGATGTTGGCGGTGTCGCCGGAATGGTTGTCGGTGGCTTATGTGATGGCGGCGCAGGCCTTGTCCGGCATTGCCAAAGACCTCAATAAAATGTCGGCGAAAAGTGCGATTAAAAGTCTGGCACCGGATACGGACGGGCAGTTATATCGTTGGGTGTCGGTGCTGACCGGTTCGAAAAACGCCTTGAAAGGGGTTGGCTTTTTTATCGGTGCCGTGTTGCTGGGCGCGGTGGGCTTTCAGTATGCGTTGTTCGTGTTGGTGATGTTGATTCTGGTGCCGCTGTTCTTTTCGATTATTTATCTGGACGGGCAATTGGGCAAGGCGCAAAACAAACCGAAATTCCAGGAAATGTTTTCCAAGTCGCCGGCCATTAACTGGTTGTCCGGCGCGCGCTTCTTTTTGTTCGGCGCACGCGATGTGTGGTTTGTGGTGGCTTTGCCGGTGTATCTGCAAGGCGTGTTGCAATGGTCGCACACCGAAGTGGGCACCTTTATGGCGCTGTGGATTATCGGTTATGGCGTGGTGCAGGCGACCACACCGAAATGGACCGGGTTGAAAAAGGGGCGCGACGCCGACCAAGAACACAACCCGACGCGCACCACGGCGATGAAACTGGCCTTGGCCTTAGCCGTTGTGCCCGCGCTGATGGCGGCGACCTTGTCCTATTCACCGCAAGTGATTTTGGTGGGCGGTTTACTGGTGTTCGGGGTGGTGTTTGCCTTGAACTCGGCGGTGCATTCGTATTTGATTGTGTCGTATGCCGATGCGGACGGCACTTCTAAAGACGTCGGTTTCTACTATATGGCCAATGCCGCCGGGCGGTTGGCGGGCACGGTATTATCCGGCTGGGTGTATCAGGTGTCGGGTATGGAAATGACGTTATGGTTGTCGGCGTTGATGGTGTTGTCGGCCGGGCTGTTGGTGCTGAAAGCGCAGCCGATGCCAAAAACCGCATAAAAGGGCGCATAAAGTCGTTAGAATAGGGCAATATGAACTTTGCCCAGGCCTGGCGAAAATGCTTAAACGGCCTTGGCTGGAAAATGGTCTGGAAATAAGGAGCTGTCGCATTGACTGCCATGCTAAAAGACGCCGTTTTGATTACCGGAGCCGGGCAGCGCATCGGCTTGTATCTGGCGAAACAATTTTTGGCGCAAGGCCAAGTGGTGGTCTTTACGTACCGCACCGAACGTCCGGCGGTGGATGAGCTGAAAGCGCAGGGCGCTTTGGGGTTTCAAGTGGATTTCACCGATTCCGCTTCTTTGAACACCTTCTTACAATGTTTGCCGCAGCAGGTCGCGAGCTTGCGTGCGGTGGTTCACAATGCATCGCTCTGGGCGACCGATGTGCAAGTGGACGCCAACCCGGGCTTGCTGGCCGATTTGCTGGCGGTGCATGTGGAAGCGCCGTATCGAATCAACCAGGCCTGCCGCCCGTTACTGGAAAAAACGTCCGCGGCCACGGCGGATATTGTGGCGTTGACGGATGTGAAAGTGGCAGACGGCCATGCCGATTATGCAGCTTATCTGGCGTCGAAGGCGGGTTTGGCCTCCTTGACCCAATCGTTTGCCCAGGCGTTTGCGCCGCACATTAAAGTCAATAACATTGCACCCGGCCTGGTGATTTTTCATCCTGAAGATTCCGACGCGTATCGCCAGAAGCGTTTGGCGGAAAGCGCCATTCCGGTGGAACCGGGCGAGGCATCGATTTGGCAAGCGGTGCGATTTCTGATGGACAGCCCGAATGCTACGGGCTCGACCGTGTCACTCGGGCAGAAAAAAGCGTAACGCCGTTTCGTTTAACGCGCTTGTCGAACGTCGGTGGAATGCCTTTTAATGCTTCGCGCCTTGCGCACGGGTCAGCTTGGCTTGCAATTCCCGTTCGGCCTGCGCGGCCGCTTCGTCAAAACCGTCTCTTTCCGGCCAGCCTTTGGTCTGTTGCAAAATTACTTCCATTAAGGCGCTGGTGTGATCGTCGCGGTCGTTCAACGCCGGGATGTAGCTGAAGGTTTCGCCACCGGCTTCTTCGAAATACTCGCGGTTTTCCTGGTCGATTTCTTCGATGGTTTCCAAACAATCGGCGGAGAAGCCCGGGCAGATGACTTGCAGGTGTTTGACGCCTTTGGCCGGTAAGCCTTTCAAGGTGGCGTCGGTGTAAGGCTTGACCCATTCCTCTTTCCCGAACAGCGACTGGAAGGTGACCATGTAATCGTCCGGGCCAATACCGAGTTCTTCGGCCACCAGTCGTGAGGTGGCGCGGCATTCGCATGGGTAAGGGTCGCCATTATCGAAATAACGTTTCGGGATGCCGTGGTATGACATCACCAGTAAATCCGGTTTGCCGTGCTTTTCCTGGTGTTCGCGGATGCTGTTCGCCAGCGCTTTGATGTAGCCGGGATGCTTATGGTAGTTGCGCACAAAGCGCATTTCCGGAATCCAGCGCCAGGTTTGCAGTTCGGCGGTGACAGCGTCGAAGGTGGAGGCGGTGGTGGCACCGGCGTATTGTGGATACAGCGGCAACACAATCAGGCGTTGCACATTGCGTTCCTGTAAGGATTTGAGTGCATCGGCAATCGACGGATTGCCGTAACGCATGCCCAGCGCAAATTCAACGCGACCGCTAAAATGGCCGCGCACCTTTTCTTCGATGTCGGCTAACTGACGGTTGCTGATGTCCAATAAAGGCGAGCCTTCGCCGTAATGTCCCCAAACTTCTTCATAGGCTTCCGCCGATTTCGCCGGGCGGGTGTTCAGAATGATGAGGTTCAGAATCAATTTCCATAACCAGCGCGCCGGTGGCGGTTCCACGACGCGGGGATCCATCAGGAATTCTTTTAAATAGGGTTTCAGCGCTTCTTTGGTGGGGGCGTCGGGTGTGCCCAGGTTGGTGATCAGAACGCCGACAGCGGGTTCCGAACCGTGTTGGTAAGCGGTGTAGTTTTTGTATTCCATAAGGGGTCCTGTACTGGTTCCGGATAAGGGCTTGCGCCATTTTAGACCGATTTTACCGTCAGGTAAACGGCGCGACGGTTTCCTTTCGCTTGGGAAGGATGTCAGTCGATGAGAAAAGAGTATAATTGAATTGTAGTGGTTGTACAATATTGTATATGTTTTGTATAACATATCATTCTTGGAATGATTTTGTCATATTGTAAGGAGCCGATTATGCCGACGTCGACGTCATTGCCCGCTTCCGGGGAACACTTTCCGAGATTGAAAATTGCCGTGTCCGACTGCTTGCGGGGAACGGAATGCCGTTATAACGGTGGTCATGCTCAGGACGACTTTATCAATCAGGCTTTGGCGAAATACGCCGACTTTTTGCCGTTCTGCCCGGAAGCGCCGGTGCTGGGGACACCAAGAGAGACCATTCGGCTGGTGAATGTCGACGGTACGATTCGTGTGCGTGGCACGCGCACCGAGCAGGATGTGACCGAGGGCATTCAACGTTATAACGACAAAATGGTGCCGAAGCTGTTGCAGCAAGGGGTTGACGGCGCCGTGGTGAAGTCGCGTTCACCCACTTGCGGGCTGGAACGCATCAAGATTTATCGTCCGAGCGGGGAATGGTTCGGTTCGCAAGATAAAATGGGCCAGGGGTTGTTTACCGCGGAATTGCAACGTCAGTCACCTGAATTGGCGGTGGAGGAAGAAGGCCGTTTGCAGGATGCCTGGTTGCGGGAAAACTTTATGATGCGGGTCTTCACCACCGCGCGCTGGCGTGAGTTCATGTCGGGGCATCCTTCGGTGGTGGATTTTCAGGCCTTTCATCGTGATCATAAATATCTGCTGTTGTCGAAGTCTGAATCGATTTATCGGGAGATGGGGCCGATTGTGGCGGAGACCACTCAGGAAAACCTGGCGGATTGTTTGAAAGCGTATGAAACCAAATTGCATGCGTTATTGGCACACCGCTCCAAGCGCGGCAGTGTGATTAATGTGCTGGACCATCTTTACGGCTACTTCAAAAAACAGCTGACCGAACAGGAAAAGACACATTATCGGGAAACGGTTGAGGAGTTCCGCAATGGTATTGTGCCGTTGATTGCGGTGATTAAGGTGTTGCAGCAGTTCTTGAGTCATTATGGTTCCGACTATCTGGAAACACAGGTGTTTTTCCAGCCTTATCCGGCGGAGTTGGCTTTGCGGTCCGAAATCACTGCTTATCGTTAGAGGGTATTCAGCGGTTAAGCTGTTGTTCTGTGGCTTTTTTACGACACTTTTGACTTTTTTCGGAAATACGAAAAATTAATAAGAATTTCTATGGATTTTCCTTATAATGAAATTTCCTAAGTTTTTGACAAGTTTAAATTTTTTAAATTTCAGTCAGGGTTTGGGAGTTGTTTTATTTGTTAGAAAGGAAAAAGCATGTCAGATTTAGTTACAGGCAAAGTTAAGTGGTTCAACGATGAGAAAGGCTTCGGCTTCATCGAGCAAGAGGGCGGAAAGGATGTGTTCGTTCACTTCTCAGCCATTAACGGAACCGGCCGCAAGACATTGGCCGAAGGTCAATCGGTTACCATGGAAGTGACGCAAGGTCAGAAAGGACCACAAGCAGAGAACGTTACCGCCGTATAATCTCTGTTTTACATTCTTAAGCCCTTTTATTGGTTCTCAATACGAGGGTTTTTTTGTGCCCGCATTTCAGCGTCCGGTTACTCTTCCCCCATTTTCAAAAGCATTTTATTGTCCCGTTATTAAGAAGACGTACAGTCTGCTAAGGGCCTTTCCATAAAGCGCCTCTCTTTTATATTCACTCTCTTATACATTTATATAACTGTCTATATAACGAGACTGTCGATATTTTAATCGTCAAACGGTCGGTATACCTTTTTGGGTGTTTCATTTTCGTTTTAACCGACCTTATATAAGTCATCATCATTTGTTTTTTTCGACGTTTCTTCTTTCAAGCCCTGTCTAACCGGGCGGTCTCGCTATTCATTTCCTTCTCCTTAATCTTTGGTTCAGTCCGGCATTTCGTTACGTTAAAAATATTTTCATAAAATGAACAAAAAGTTCTTGAAATGAAAATGAAGAAGTCTTAATATATGAATCAAAGTTTCTCGGGGGGAAATAATGCAGCAAAATTCATATGTTTTAACCATCTCATGCCCGGATCGTGTGGGAATCGTCGCCAAAGTGTCGACTTTTTTGGCGGAAAACGATTGCATGATCGCCGAGGCGAATCATCACGCGGATAGACACACCGGTCAGTTTTTTATGCGTAACGAAATCACCGACATCCAAATGGATGAAACGGCGTTTCGCGAAGCCTTTTCCAAAATCGCCGACGAATTCGACATGAAGTGGCAGTTGACGGCCTCAAGCCGTAAAAAACGAGTGTTGATTATGGTGAGTAAGCAGGATCACTGTCTGGCGGATTTGTTGTATCGCTGGAGCAGTGGCGAAATCGACTGCGAGATTCCGTGCGTGATTTCCAACCATTTGGATATGAAAGGCTTGGTCGAATGGTACGGCATTCCGTATCTGCATATTCCGGTGACGCCTGAGAACAAACCGCAGGTGTTTGACGAGGTCGTCAACTGGGTGGATCACTATCAAGCGGATACCATCGTGTTGGCGCGTTACATGCAAATCATTCCGCCGGCGTTATGCCAAAAATACCCAGGCCAGATTATCAATATCCACCACAGTTTCCTGCCGTCGTTTATCGGGGCCAAGCCTTATCATCAAGCGTACGAGCGCGGGGTGAAGCTGATTGGGGCGACTTGTCATTATGTCACCGAAGATCTGGATGCCGGACCGATTATCGAGCAGGACGTGGCGCGCGTGTCGCACAGCGAGTCCGCCGAAGAGATGGTGGTGCTCGGGAAAGATGTTGAAAAGAATGTATTGGCACGCGGCTTGAAGTACCACTTGCAAGACCGAGTGTTGGTTTACGGCAATAAAACCGTTGTGTTCGCTTAGGAGACTTGAATGCCACTCAGATTACTGAAATACGCCTGGAAAAAATCGGAAGACGAACCGCGTTTTTTCCCGGAAGAAAAGCCGCTGAAAAAGGCTTATGACGTCGTGATTATCGGCGGCGGCGGTCATGGAATGGCCTGTGCTTATTACCTGGCTAAAGAACACGGTATCACCAATGTGGCGGTTTTGGAGCAGGGGTATATCGGCGGCGGAAACACAGGTCGTAATACCACCATCGTACGCTCGAATTACCTGACGTCTGAAGGGGTTAAGTTCTACGACGAAAGCCTGAAATTGTTCGAGGATTTGAGCGACGATTTCGATTTGAACATCTTCTATTCGACGCGTGGCCATTTTACCTTGGCGCACACCGATAGTGCGATGCGCACCATGAGATGGCGTGCAGAGGTGAATAAACATCACGGCATCGACAGTGAAGTCGTCGATGTGGATACCATCAAAAAAGAAGTGCCTTACATGGACATGTCCTGTAACGGTCAGCATCCGGTGATGGGCGCTTTGTACCATGCACCGGGTTCGGTGGCGCGTCATGATGCGGTGGCCTGGGGGTATGCCCGAGGCGCGCAAATGCGTGGGGTGGAAATTCATCAGAAAACCCAGGTGACGGATATTAAAACCAAAGGCGGCAAGGTTGTCGGCGTGGAAACGGACAAAGGGTTTGTCGAGGCCAAGAAAGTGATTTCGATGGTGGCAGGTTCCACGCCACGCATCACCGAAATGCTGGACATTAAAACCCCGATTGAGATTTTCCCGTTGCAGGCCTGCGTGACCGAACCGGTGAAGCCGTTTATGGACACGATTGTGGTATCCGGCAGTTTGCACGTTTACGTCAGTCAGTCGTCGCGCGGTGAGTTGGTCATGGGGGCGTCGGTGGATCCGGCGGAATTGCATTCGACCCGATCGACCCTGGATTTTGTGGAAGGTCTGACCGACCAGATGATGGATTTGTTCCCGTTCACCAGTCGCTTGAAAATCATGCGTCAGTGGGCCGGGATGAGTGATATCACACCGGATTTCGCACCGATTATGGGTAAAACCGATGTGGAAGGGTTCTATCTGGATGCCGGTTGGGGAACCTGGGGCTTTAAAGCGACACCGGTCAGCGGAAAAACCATGGCGCATACCGTGGCCACCGATTCGACACACGAATTGATCAAGCCGTTCAGTCTGGATCGCTACGCCAAGTTTGAGTTGGTGGGTGAGAAAGGCGCGGCGTCGGTCGGTCACTAAGGAGACAGTATGAAATTTGTTACGTGTCCAAGTTTGGGAAGAAGAGCCTTGAGTGAGTTCACTTACGGTGGGCGACTTGAACGTGAACCGGATCAGGAAGCCGTGTCGGAAAAAGAATGGGCGGATTATGTTTTCTACCATAACGGCGCGCCGCAAACCCAGACCGAATGGTGGTATCACCGTCCGACGGGAATCTGGTTTTTATTTGAACGAAATACGTTGACCGATCAAATCACACAGGTCGATTTTGCGAATAAAGGAATTGCACATGAAGCTTAGACTCGCGCCACAGCCATTGGAATGGATTGATCGCAAAGCGTCGGTTACCTTCGAATTCGAAGGTAAACCGGTCAAAGGTTTCAAGGGAGATGTGATCAGTAGCGCTTTATGGGCCGAGGGCACGAAAGTGTTGGGCCGCAGTTTTAAATACCACCGTCGTCGCGGCGTGATGAGTTTGGCCAACCACGACGTCAATGCTTTGTTTCAGGCCGAGGACAGACCGAATGTCCGCGGTGATGTGGTGGCGCCGGAAAATGGCATGTCACTGACCGCTGTCAACACCTTTGGCTCTTTGGCGAACGACAAGGGTGCATTGGTGGAGTTAATCGGAAAGTTTCTGCCGGTCGGTTTCTACTATAAAGCCTTTTATTCGCCGAAATTTCTGTTCCCGAAATGGGAGCGTTTGATTCGTGAAATGGCAGGCCTGGGCAAAGTGGATACTCGCTGGACTGAAGAGCGTAAGCCAAAGCGTTATCGTCATTGTGACGTCGCGGTCATCGGCGCCGGGCCTTCGGGGATGGCGGCGGCCATTCAAGCGGCCAAGCAAGGCGTGGATGTCTGTTTGATTGACGAAAATCCACACATCGGCGGTTCGTTGGATTATCAGTTTGTGAACGAAAGTGCGCAGACATTGAACCGCCATTACTTGAAAGAAACCATCGAATCCACACCGAATATCCATGTAATCACATCGGCCTATGTGGCCGGGTATTACGGCGACCATTGGTTGTCGATCAATACCAATGACGGTTTGATTAAATTGTCGGCGCAGTCCGTGGTGGTCGCCACGGGCGTGTTCGAGCAACCGGCGGTGTTCCGTAATAATGATTTACCGGGGGTGATGAATGCTTCCGCCGCGCAACGTCTGATGACGCGTTATGCCGTCGCCCCTTGTACCGAATCGGTGGTGCTGACCGCTAATGCCGAAGGCTATCGTGCCGCGCTCGACTTGCATCAGAACGGTTTGGTGGTGAAGGCGATTATCGATACCGGGCGCACCGAAGGCGAGTGGGTCGAGCAAGCCAAACAGGCCGGCATGGTGGTGTATGAAAACGCGGAAATGGTCGAAGCGCTGGGGCGCAAACAACTGGAAGGGGTGATTTTCAAAACCAACGGCACGGAAAAACGTTTGTTGTGTGACGGCTTGTTGATGAGCGTGGGCTGGGCACCGGCCGGCGCACCTTTGTATCAGGCGGGCGCTAAATTCGGTTACAACGCCACCGTGGAGCAGTTGTTGCCGGTGACCTTGCCGGAAGGTGTGTTCGCGTGCGGCCGCATCAACGGTGTTTACGACATTGAAAACCGGATTAAGGACGGTGAACAAGCTGGGCTGGCGGCGGCTTTATATATGAAAGGCCAGGCATTGCCGGAAGTTGAAGATTACCGTGCCACAGCCGCGCATTCGCATCCGTACCCGATTTGGGCGCATCCGAAAGGCAAAGAGTTTGTCGACTTCGATGAAGATATTCAGATCAAGGATTTGAAAGGGGCGATTGCGCAAGGGTTCGACAATATCGAGTTGATGAAACGTTTCTCAACCATCGGTATGGGGCCAAGCCAAGGCAAACACAGCAATATGAACGGCATCCGCATGTTGGCGAAACTGACGGGGAAAACCATCGACCAAACCGGTTCCACGACCGCGAGACCGATGTTTCACCCAACACCGGTTTCGCACTTGGGTGGGATGCGTTTCCGTCCGGAGCGTTTGACGCCGATCCATCCGTTTCACGAAGAAGAAAATGCCTGTTTTATGGAAGCCGGTAACTGGTTGAGACCGGAATATTATCCAACCGAAATGACCCGTGAAACCTCGATTCAGGCTGAAGTCGAAGCGGTACGGAATTCCGTCGGGTTGATTGACGTTTCGACGCTGGGCAAGCTGGATGTTTTCGGACGGGATGCCGGGGAGTTGATGGACCGACTGTACACCATGCGCATGTCGAATATGGCGATTGGCGCCAGCCGTTATGCCTTGATGGTGGACGATTCCGGAGTGGTCATCGACGATGGTGTCGCGATTCGCTATTCCGACGAACATTTTTATGTGACCACCACGACGTCAACGTCGGATTCGGCCTACCGCTTGATTCAGAAAAAAGTCATCGAGTGGGGCTTGAAGGTCACGGTATTGAACCGCACCGGGCAGATTGGTGCCATGAACCTGGCCGGTCCGAACAGCCGCAAGATTCTGGAAAAGCTTTGTGATATTGATTTATCGACGGAAGCCTTCCCGTATCTGGCGATGCGCCAAGGCAAAATGCTGGGGTTGGATGTCACCTTGATTCGGGTCGGTTTCGTGGGCGAATTGGGGTATGAAATCCATACCGATTCGCAATCGGCATTGACCATTTGGAAGGCGCTGATGAGTGCCGGTCAAGCCTATGGTATCAAGCCGTTCGGTGTGGAAGCGCAACGACTGCTTCGTTTGGAGAAAGGCCACATCATTGTCGGCCAGGATACCGATGGCTTGACCAACCCGTTCGAGGCCAATATGCCATGGGCGGTGCATTTCAAAAAACCGTATTTCCTTGGCAAACCGAGTTTGGTGAGATTGAAAGAAACCAAGATGCGTACCTTGGTTGGGTTCGAATTGTTGTCTGACAACCCGAACGACCAGCCGCTGGAATCAAACCTTGTGATTGAAGCCGACGAGATGATTGGGCGTGTGACCAGTATCGGTAGCAGTGCCACACTGAAAAAGGTCATCGGTTTGGCGATGATTTCAACCGATTATTCAATGGCGAATAATGTGCTGAGCATCAAATTGACCGACGGTCGATTTGTGAAGGCAAAAGTGGTTAAAACCCCTTTCTATGATCCGGAAGGGTTAATGCAAAAACCGGACGAAACAGCAGAAGGAGACGCGGCATGAGTTTACAGATTACACCGAAGACAATGCCGACTCTAATGCATTTTCGCGGGGAAGGCCTTAATGATGTTTTGGCTTCCTTCGGGGCGTCAGGCCTGGAGGTTTTTCAATATCAATCGGTGGCGAAAGACCAATTCGTCGCCAAATTGGGTGAAGAAGAACTCTATGTCTGCGTTGAACAACCGTTGGAGGCTGTATCCGAAAACAACCAATATGCATTCCAAAGAGGGGATGCGATTTTTGAACTGTCGGGCAACTGGAAAGCTTTGATGTCGGAAGTGTGTATTTACGACTTCCGTCAAAGTCAGCCGGGTGATTTCCTGATGGTCTCGATTGCGGGTGTCTCGGCCTGGCTGTTGGTTCCAGAAGCCGATGCACCGCTCATTCTTGGGTGTGATCCGACTTTTGGATACTACTTCCAGGAAACCTTGAGCCAGCAAATACAAAAATCCCCTTTTTTAAAAATGGAGTGCCAAGATGACGATTGAAGAAGCCAAAAAATTCCTTGAAGACAACCAGATTAAATACATTCTGGCCCAGTTTGTCGATATCCACGGTGTCGCCAAAACCAAGTCGGTTCCGGCCAGTTGCCTGGAGTCGATTGTGGAAGACGGTGCCGGGTTTGCCGGGTTCGCCGTTTGGGGCTTGGGCATGGAACCGCATGATGGCGATTATATGGCCAAAGCGGATTTAAGCACTTTGAGTATCGTCCCTTGGCAACCGGGGTATGCGCGTGTGGCCTGTACCGGTCACGTGCATGATAAGCCTTACGAATACGATACGCGCCACATCATGTTGAAACAAATCGAGCGTTTGAGCGAAAAAGGCTGGACCTTGAACACTGGGATCGAGCCGGAATTCAGCTTGCTGAAACGCAATGAAGACGGGCATTTGATGCCGTATGACGAAAGCGATACCTTGGACAAGCCATGTTACGACTATAAAGGGTTGTCGCGTTCCCGTGCGTTTTTGGAAAAATTCGTCGATTCCCTGCAGCAGGTCGGATTCGATGTTTATCAGATTGACCACGAAGACGCCAACGGTCAGTTCGAAATCAACTACACCTATTCCGACGCGAAAACTTCGGCAGACCGCATCACTTTTGTGCGCATGGCCGGCAGCGAAATCGCCAATGAAATGGGCATGATCTGCTCCTTCATGCCGAAACCGAACGCCAACCGCACCGGGAACGGGTTCCATTTCCACTTGTCGATTACCGATGACCAAGGAAATAACCTGTTCAAAGACGATTCCGACAAAAATAACATGGGATTGTCGGAACTGGCTTATGACTTCTTGGGCGGATTGATGCATCACGCGAAAGCGTTGTGTGCGTTTGCCGCGCCGACGGTGAACTCCTATAAGCGTCTGGTCGTCGGGCGTTCGCTGTCCGGCGCGACTTGGGCACCGGCGTTTATCAGTTACGGCGACAACAACCGTTCGGCGATGGTCCGCGTGCCTTACGGGCGTTTGGAATTCCGTTTGCCGGATACCGGGTGCAACCCGTATCTGGTGACCGCCGCCATCATTGCCGCCGGTTTGGACGGTGTGGCGAAAAAATTGAACCCAGGCGAGCCGCAAAACATCAACCACTACGGCTTGTCGTTGGATGAAATCAAGGCAAGAGGGATTGATACCCTGCCGCAATCCTTGTCGGAAGCCTTGGACGAGTTGGAAGAAGATTCGTTGTTCGTCGAACAGTTCGGCGAAAACTTCATGAAAGAATTCATTGATATCAAACGCATGGAATGGGTCGAATACCAGCGCCATGTGTCCGATTGGGAGTTAAACCGATATGCAGAATATTTTTAAGCCGCAGAGTATTTTTAAAGGAGAAGGCTCATGTGTGGAATTGTAGGGTTATATTTAAAAAACAGCGCACTTGAGAGTCAACTCGGCAAGCTGTTCGAGCCGATGCTGATTGCCATGACTGGGCGCGGACCGGACAGTGCCGGGTTCGCGATTTACGGGGACGAAGTGTCCGACGATATGATTAAGCTGACGCTGCAGCATGAAGATGAGCATTATCCTTGGCATATGTTGGCCGAAAAGCTTGAAGAAACCTATAGCACGCCGGTTTCGGTGATGCACAACGCCAATGCGGCGGTGCTGAAAATGAAAGCCGAAGAAGCGCCGGTACGTGAAACCATCGCTGAATTCGATTCGACTATCCGCATCATGAGCGTGGGGCGTTCCATTGAGATTTTGAAAGAAGTCGGCTTGCCGGAAAACATCGCCGAGCGTTTCAATTTGGCAGGCATGAAAGGGTCGCACATTGTGGGCCACACCCGTATGGCCACCGAAAGTGGCGTGACGATGGAAGGGTCGCATCCGTTTTCGACCGGGATGGATTTGTGCCTGGTGCACAACGGTTCCTTGTCGAACCATAACCGTTTGCGTGAAGAGCTGGAGCACAAAGGTATCCAGTTCGAAACCGAAAACGATTCCGAAGTGGCGGCCGGTTACCTGACCTGGCGTTTGCGTGAAGGCGCCAGCGTAAAAGAAGCGTTGGAAGGGGCCATTGAAGATTTGGACGGTTTTTTCACTTTTACGGTCGGAACCAAAGACGGGTTTGCGGTGGTGCGTGACCCAATCGCGTGTAAGCCGGCGGTCATGGCGGAAACGGACGATTACGTGGCCATGGCGTCTGAGTACCATGCGTTGTCCTCCTTGCCGGGCATCGAGAACGCTAAATTGTGGGAACCCGATCCAGGAAAAGTGTATTTCTGGGGTAAAGGCTGATTGAGAAACAAACGAGAGCTTTGCAGGAGGTGGATGCACGGATAAAAATGGCTAAAATTTCCCTGAATGTCGTTGAAAAACTGGCGAATAGCTCGCTATTCGCTGCGTTTTCCGCCTAATTCAGAAAAATTTTATCTCATTTTTCTATCGCGCCCCACTCATGCAAAGCTCTCAAAACGAATAAGAAAAAGGAATTGCCATGGAATTTGATTTGAAAACACAAACGGTCAGAGAGGTGAATCAAGCCTTGCATGATTTGCCGAAAGACAAAACCACGGAAGTGGTGGTGAACGGCATCAGTGGTGACCACAACCTGGCGGTCGGGATGGACCAGCCTGCGAAGATTACTTTGAACGGTCATGCCGGTTACTATTGCGCGGGCATGAACAAAGAAGCGGAAATCATCGTTAACGGTAACGCCGGTCAAGGCGTGGCGGAAAATATGATGTCCGGTAAGGTGCACGTCAAAGGCAATGCCAGCCAGTCGGCTGCAGCCACGGCACATGGCGGCCTGTTGGTGGTGGATGGCGATGCCGCCGCCCGTTGCGGTATTTCCATGAAAGGCGTCAACATCGTTGTGAAAGGCTCGGTCGGTCACATGAGTGCCTTTATGGGGCAGTCGGGTTGTTTGGTTGTCTGTGGTGACGCCGGTGAGGCGTTGGGGGATTCCTTGTATGAAGCCCATTTGTATGTCAAAGGTAAGGTCGAGTCCCTGGGCGCGGATTGCATTCAGAAAGAAATGCGTCCGGAGCACATCGAGGAACTGTCCGCATTGTTGAAAGAAGCCGGTAGTGATGAGGACCCGAACAGCTTTACCCGTTACGGTTCAGCTCGCCAGCTGTATACCTTTAAAGTCGATAACGCCTCGGCGTATTAAGGCATTAACCTAATTGCAAGGAGTCAGATATGACGATGAAACAACCTGGATTAATCGAATCCGCAACTTTTAGCCGTGACGTGATTCATGAAATTCAACGTGCGGCGGAAACGGGCATCTACGACATTCGCGGTTTCGGTGCGAAGCGTAAAGTACCGCATTTCGATGATTTATTGTTCTTGGGCGCCAGTATGTCGCGTTATCCGTTGGAAGGCTACCGTGAGAAATGCGGTACCGACGTGACCTTGGGCACGCGTTTCGCCAAGAACCCGATTAAGTTGGATATTCCGGTGACCATTGCCGGGATGAGTTTCGGTGCCTTGTCCGCCAATGCCAAAGAAGCTCTGGGACGCGGTGCCAACATGGTGGGCACCAGTACCACGACCGGTGACGGCGGGATGACGCCGGAAGAGCGTAAAACGTCCAAAACGCTAGTTTATCAATACTTGCCGTCTCGTTACGGGATGAACCCGGATGATTTGCGTAAGGCCGACGCCATTGAGGTGGTATTGGGGCAGGGCGCCAAGCCGGGCGGCGGTGGGATGCTGTTGGGGCAAAAAATTACCGACCGTGTCGCGCAGATGCGTAACCTGCCGAAAGGCATCGACCAACGCAGTGCCTGTCGTCACCCGGACTGGACCGGACCGGACGATTTGGCCATCAAGATTCAGGAATTGCGTGAAATCACCGATTGGCAAGTACCGATTTACATCAAAGTGGGTGCAACGCGTACTTACTACGACGTGAAGTTGGCGGTGAAAGCCGGTGCGGACGTCATCGTTGTCGATGGTATGCAAGGCGGTACGGCGGCGACGCAAGACGTCTTTATCGAGCACGTCGGGATTCCGACCATGGCGGCGATTCCACAGGCGGTTCGTGCCTTGCAGGAAATGGACATGCACCGTAAGGTTCAGTTGATTGTTTCCGGCGGGATTCGCAGTGGCGCCGATGTGGCGAAAGCCATGGCGTTGGGCGCGGACGCTGTCGCCATCGGAACGGCTGCATTGGTGGCGTTGGGCTGTAACCACCCGAAATGGGATGCCGAGTACCAAAAAATCGGTTCAGCGGCCGGTTTCTACGACGATTACCACGAAGGTAAATGCCCAGCGGGGATTTCCACGCAAGACACCGAATTGGCGGCGCGTCTGAATCCGGAAGAAGCTGGTAAGCGTTTGGCCAACTATCTGCAAGTGCTGACGATGGAAGCGCAAACGCTGGCGCGCGCCTGTGGTAAGTCCCACTTGCACAACCTGGAACCGGAAGATCTGGTGGCTTTGAATGTGGAAGCGGCGGCCATGGCCGGTGTGCCTTTGGCAGGAACAGGCTGGATTCCGGGTAAATCAAACTATTAAAGGTTGAGCCATGAGCGCAAAGATTATTGACGGTAAGGCTGTCTCAAAAGCGGTTCGCGACAAAATCAAAGATCAGGTCGATATGCGTTTGTCGCAGGGCTTGAGAGCGCCAGGCCTGGCCGTTATTCTGATTGGTGACGATCCGGCGTCGTCGGTTTACGTGAACAACAAGAAACGGGCGTGTGAGGAAGTGGGCTTCGTGTCCAAGTCCTGGCATTGGCCGTCTTCGACCACGCAAACCGAGCTATTGGATTTGATTCGCCAATTGAACGACGACAGTTCGATTGACGGGATTCTGGTTCAGTTGCCGTTACCGGAACACATCGATGCCGAAACCGTGATTGAAAACATCCATCCCGATAAGGATGTGGATGGTTTCCACCCGTATAACATCGGCCGTTTGACGGTGCGGATGCCGACCTTGCGTCCCTGTACGCCATACGGTTGCATGACGCTGTTGAACCATTACGGTTTGTCCGCCAAAGGCAAGCATGCGGTGATTGTCGGGGCTTCCAATATCGTGGGCCGCCCGATGTCGCTGGAGCTGTTGTTGGCCGGTGCGACAACCACGGTTTGCCACCGCTTCACGGCGGACTTGAAAACCCACGTCGCCATGGCCGACATCCTGGTGGTGGCGGTCGGTAAGCCGGGCTTTATTCCGGCGGATTGGTTGAAACCGGGCTGCATCGTTATCGATGTGGGCATCAACCGTTTGGAAGACGGCTCCCTGACTGGCGATGTCGATAAGGCGGCAATGGACGTGGCGGCGCATGTCACGCCAGTACCGGGTGGTGTGGGGCCGATGACCATTGCGACCCTGCTGGAAAACACCTTGATCGCTTGCGAGCGACATCAACTGTCTTAAAAATGATGGTTTCTTCATAAGCTTGTATTTTTCGTTTCGTTTGCCGTGTTAGCCATTTCATGAGTGTGGCGCACGGCTTTTTTGTTTTAGGCGGTTAGGATTTTTGATTAATATGTGTCTGATAAACAGGCAATGACTTGATAGGAGATGGGGCATGAATGTGGTGGTGTTAAAGCACGCGCCGTTTGAACGGCTCGGGCAAATCGAGGTATGGTTGCAGGCGAAATCGGCCTCGGTCGAAACCGTGGTTTTGTATGAACCCAACGTGCGTTATCCTGATTTGGCATCCACGGACCTGGTGATTGCATTAGGCGGTCCGATGAGCGTGAATGACGAGGTCAATTACCCTTGGTTGGTGGCGGAGAAGCAGTATATTCGCGATGTGATTGAAGCCGATATTCCGTTATTGGGCATTTGCCTGGGCGGGCAATTGATTGCCACGGCACTGGGCGCGAAAGTCACCGATAGCCCGGAAGTGGAAATCGGTTGGCATACCGTCTCGAATGTGAGCGACAATGCGACGGTTTTCCGCTTTCCGGACGCGCTGGAGATTTTCAACTGGCACGGTGAAACCTTTGCGTTGCCGGAAGGTGCCAAGCGTCTGATTGAAAGTAAAGTTTGTCCGAATCAAGGGTTCCAGCTTGGTGAACGCATCATCGGTTTGCAATGCCATCCGGAAGTGACGCCGATGATTATTCAAGAGTGGGTTGATGAAATCGGTGAGCAGATGACGGAAGGGGATTATGTTCAGCAACCCGACGTGATGTTGGCCGAACCGGAAGTTAAAATGCTGACGGTGCGGCCGGTATTGTTCGATTTGCTCGATTATCTGGTTCGGGACGCTTGAGGCGTTCTGTCGGAACTTCTTTAAATTTGTGATACATGGCGCTCGAGATTCCTCGGGCGTTTCTTGTTACTCGGCCGGGTGAATCTTCAAAACGCCGAGATTCGTCATTTGCCAGCCGGCTTTCTCATAAAACGCAATGGCGTTGGTGTTGTCTTTGTCATACACCAGTTGTGCTCTCGTGCAGCCCTGCTGTTCACACCAGTCCAGTATCGCGTTCAATAACAGTTTGCCGATCCCTTTGCCTTGATGGGTCGGGTGGACGATCAGATCTTCGATCCAGGCGGATTTGGCGCCTTCCGAAGTGGAATACACCCATTGTGCACTGCAGATGCCGATGACGTGGTTATTCGATTCGGCCACCAGATAACAGCAATCCTTGTTCTCGATGATGAAACCGATTCCTTTGACTTGCTTGTCGATATCGAAATCGAAATCGGCTTCCAGCGCGAATAAGGATTTGAGTAGGACGACCATTTCGGGAATGTCCTGAAAAGAGGCTTGTCTGATCTGCGTTGACATCTATTGTAGTTACCTTTTAAAAACACTTAATAAAAAATCCCGTTTTTATTAAGGGCTTTCAAAAATGAAAAAACCGCCGTATGAGAACGGCGGTTTTTCGTTTCTTTACATCTAAGTCGGACTTAGTTTTTCTGGTTGAATTCTGGGTAAGCTTCCATACCACATTCTTCAACGTCCAAGCCTTCTTGTTCTTGTTCTTCAGTTGGGCGTAGGCCAACCGCTTTCTTGATGATGTAAAGAACAATGAACGAAGCGATGAACATCCAAGCGAATGTTGCAACCGTACCGATCAACTGACCCATGAAAGTCGCGTCGGAGTTGCTGAACAATACCGCGAAGATACCCCAGATACCGGCGGTACCGTGAACGGAGATCGCACCGACTGGATCGTCAAGCTTCATTTTGTCCATACCGATGATGGAAAGTACCACGATGATACCACCGACCATACCGATGATCAGAGCTAGACCAGGTGTTGGCGCTAGCGGTTCAGCCGTGATGGATACCAGACCGGCCAAGGCACCGTTGATCGCCATGGTCAAGTCGGTCTTACCGAACATGAAGCGTCCCAACAATGCAGCGGCAATCATACCACCGGCAGCAGCCGCATTCGTGTTTACGAAGATCGCAGCAACGGCGTTCGCTTCGTCAACATTGGAGATCATCAGCTCAGAACCACCGTTGAACCCGAACCAGCCCATCCAAAGAATGAACATACCTAGGGTTGCCATCGGAAGGTTCGCACCTGGAATCGCACGGACTTCACCGTTAGGACCGTATTTACCAAGACGTGGTCCGACCAGGATTACAGCAGCCAAAGCGGCAGCGGCACCAGCCATGTGAACAACAACGGAACCAGCGAAGTCTTGGAAGCCTAGCTGATCCAACCAGCCGCCGCCCCATTTCCAGTAACCTTCCATAGGGTAGATGAACGCTGTCATGACAACTGCGAACACCAAGAAAGGCCAAAGCTTCATACGCTCAGCAATCGCACCGGAAACAATCGACATCGTCGCAGCCGCGAAAACCGCTTGGAAGATGAAGTCAGACATACCTGAGTAGTAAGGTGCACCGTCTCCGCCAGCGACTACGGCGTCAACCGCATTGTCCGCGCCCAACAGGAACGAGATGTTAGGTAGGTAAGCGCTGATTGGGTCGCCAGGGTACATGAAGTTATACCCGACAATCAGGTACATAGTACAGGCAACACTGTAAAGCAGTGCGTTTTTGGTTAAGATTTCAACCGTGTTCTTGCTGCGAACCAGACCGGCTTCCAGCATGGCAAACCCGGCGGCCATCCACATGACGAGCACGGCGCTCATCAAAAAGTAAAACGTATCCAGTGCATAGGATAGTTGTAAAAAATTTCCTTCCATAAAATTACTCCATGTTCACTTCTTTTATAAAGCGTCATCTCCCGTTTCAGCGGTACGAACTCTGATGACTTCTTCGATTGGCATGACAAAAATTTTGCCATCTCCCACTTTCCCGGTTCTGGCTGTTTCGGATATGCAAGCCACGACACTGTCGAGCGCATCGTCCGAAATCGCCAATTCAATCATAATCTTGGGTACATAAGAGATTTCGTATTCTGCACCGCGATAGATTTCCTTTTGTCCTTTTTGACGACCATAACCCTTCACTTCCGTTGTGGTCAGTCCGTAGCTTCCTAAATCGGAAAGCGCGTCACGGACATCATTCAACTTGTAAGGATTAATGATCGCTTTCACTAACTTCATATGCGACCTCCCCTGAACGAGAAACTAAAAAGAACCAAATTACCTTTGATAGCAAAGGTAATTTGGTTAAGTTTTTTTAGGTATGGAACAAATACCTGCGAGGAAGAAAGGAAGTTTAGTACCAAGAATTAAATTGTATTTAATTTCAAGGTATTAGTTTTAATCTGAAAGGAATTTGAGATGAAATCGGAAAGTTGTTGCACCGGGTTGGAAACGGAGTTTTTTATTCTGGTGCACTCTGGTTGTAGTAGATGATGTTGAGAAATTTAATCGGCACTTGCAGTAATTCTTCCGGTCCGTGGGAGATTTGTGCGTTGTAGGTCAAGGAGTCGCCCGGCTTCATGTGATAGGTCTGTTTGCCGTGACGATAGATCATTTCACCTTCCAACAGATACATGAACACCGAACCTTCGTGCGCAAAGGTCGGGAAGATCTCGCTTTTGTTATCCAAGGAAATTAAGAAAGGCTCGAAGGTTTTGTGAGGGCCCGAGTCGTAAGCCAGCAGGTGATAAGTGTGCCCGACTTTGGTGCCGCGACGAACCACCTCAAGCGCTTCTTCCGCTTTCACCAGTTGAGCGCCTCCTTCCTCCGAATCGAATTCCTTGAAGAACGCCGAAATCGGCACGCCGAGCGCGCGTGAGATTTTCAACAACGAGTCCAGACTTGGGGACACCTGTCCGTTTTCAATCTTGCTCAACATCCCACGGCTGACGCCGGACTGCTCGGAAATTTCCGCGATGGTCAGGCCTTGTTTTTTACGAACGTTATTGATGATTTTGCCGATGTAGAGGTCAAGGGATTGATTGTCTTTTGCGCTCATTGAATCTGTCTTTTCTTGGAGGTAATGGCGATATTATACCCAATCTGGCACGCTAGAAAACTAAGTAATTTTTTATAGCACGGCTAGGGGAGAGTATGGCCGAATGCGTTATTGATGGATAAGAAAGGCTGTGTAATGGCGCGCCCGAAGGGATTCGAACCCCAGACCTTTGCCTCCGGAGGGCAACGCTCTATCCAGCTGAGCTACGGGCGCGTTTGGGAAGTGTTTTTGAAACGCGCTCATTATAAGGGTTTCGTCAGCGTATTAACAGCAGAATCCATCGAAAAGCGCAGAACCGCTGTTAAGTGTGTTGTCGTGAAGGCTGGCGAAAACCCAATAGGTTTCATTTGGTTGTCAATTTCGGTGGCTATTCTGAAATCATGTTGGGTTGAGTGCGAGGCGGCTATGACGCATTTTGAAATGAAACCGGGGGAAGACGTTTCCCTGGAAAGTTTATTCGTTCGGTTGAAAGCTTTGAGGGCGCGTATCCTTGGCGAGACGCAAACCGAGCTGCAATCAATCGATGTGCAAACAAACGACGACGGGCGGTTGTTCAGTTTGCACAATTTGCTCAATTATCAGGTCATGCGCCGGGAAAATCTTCATGCGTTGCAATCGGGGTTGGCGGCGGCCGGGTTGTCGTCCTTGGGGCGAGTGGAGCCGCATGTGCTGTCCAATATCGATGCGGTGCTGAATGTCCTATCGCTTGCGGTGGACGGCGTGGCTTATGTCCCCGAAAAGGCCGAATGGTGCCTGGGATATGAAGCCGGTTATCATGCGTTGCAAAAGCGGGCAGGTCGTTTGTTCGGTGCTCGGCCAGAAAACCGGAGCGAATACATTTTGGTGACTTTGCCTTCCGAAGCGGCCGATCACCCGGCCTTGGTGGAATCGCTCTTGGCGGCGGGCATGAATTGCGCCCGTATTAATTGTGCACATGATAATGACCAGGCCTGGTCAAAAATGGTTCGTCATATTCGTGGTCAGGCCAAGGCGTTGGGTGTGACCTGTCCGATTTTGATGGACTTGGCGGGGCACAAAATCCGCACCGGGGACATTCAGGTCGGCCAGGCGGCATCGCAAAAAACACGTGAAAAATTCGCAAGCGGGCAAAAGGGCCAAAAAGGTGTTTACCCGAAAGTTCACCGACATGACAAAGTATTATTGTGCCGTGATCAAGCGCGTTTTTCCGAGATGGAAGCGGTTTTTGGCCTGTCGGTGCATGCCATGGTAACGGTCACTTGCCCGGATGTGATTGCGATGGTGTCCATCGGTGACAGCGTCTGGTTTGATGATGGCAAAATGGGCGGTGAGGTGATGGATAAACGGGATGAGGCCCTGTTGATCGATATAACTCAGGTGGGGCCGGGCGGCGTCCGTTTGAAACCGGAAAAGGGCCTCAACTTTCCGAATACGGATTTGGCGTTACCGACGCTCAGCGACAAAGATGAGCATGATCTCGATTTCGTTTGTCAGCATGCGGATATGGTCGGTCTGTCGTTTACCGAATGCGCGGAGGATGTTTTACGGTTACACAACCGGATGTGTGAAAAAGGTGTGGAACCTTTGCCGATTCTGGCGAAAATCGAAACGGCGAAAGCCGTGCGTCAGCTCCCGACGATTTTGGCCGTCAGCTTGGCGCGGAATATCGAACTGGGCGTGATGTTGGCGCGGGGGGATTTGGCAGTGGAGCTAGGCAGTGTTCGCATGGCCGGGGTGCAAGACCAGATTTTAAGGGTGTGTGAGGCGGCCCATATTCCCGTTGTCTGGGCCACACAAGTGATGGAATCCTTTGTCAAAGACGGGCGTATTTCGCGCCCGGAAATCACTGATGCCGCTATGTCGCAACGTGCTGAATGCGTGATGTTGAATAAAGGTCCGTACATTACCGAGGCGGTACGGTTATTGAGTGACGTTTTGCAAAAAATGGAATCTCAGCAGTTCAAAAGTCATACCCATATGGATGTCTTGCAGCTATGAACTGCGTTCGGTGATTCAGGTACTTGGCGATAAGGCTTGGGGCTGACAGGTTCAAGAAGCTGGTCAAGGGAGTAAAATTAGTTTATTTTATTCTTGTACTTTAGTCTTTTATTGGACGCGGGAGCCGAAAAACAGGACAATTTCCTTTATTTTTTAAAGCCTATTCTATGCCGAACTTTTTTCGCCTGATCAACCAGCATTTGTATTGGCTGATGCTATTGGGAACTTTGTTGCTTTCCCCGGTAGTCTATATGCTCTACGCATGGCAGGTCGACGAGGCGCGCAATCAGGAATTCCAATTCTATCAATCGTCCCTGATTGAAAAAGTCGATGTCTTGATCAAAGAAAAGCAAAACACTACCCAGGCGTTGGCCGTGGCGATGACCTCGCCGCCGAATTTCAAAAATGCTTTGCTCAACGGTGACCCGGATTTACAGAAAAAACTGGCTCATTACACCCATCAGTTAAAGACCCTGACCAAATACAAAGGGGTGTGGATTCAGTTGGTGGACAAAAACGGTGTGAGTTTGGCGCGGAGTTGGACCACTAAAAAAGGCGACAACCTGACTCCGGTGCGAAAAGATATCGCTTCCATGATTGAAAACCCGCGCCGGATCAATAACTTCAGTGTCGGAAAGTTTGCTTTGACGTTTAAATCCATGGTGCCGATTTTCGATGATAACGACCGGTTTTTGGGGATGGTGGATGTGATTTCGCAAATCGACTCCATCGACCAGGCCTTGTCGGAAATGAGTCATGTCCATTCGGTGGTGCTGGTGGATAAACGCTATCGTAAGCAATTGACCAACGCCTTCACGGGCAAATTCATCGATGATTATTATGTGGCGAATATCGATGCCACCGAACCGGATGTCGCGTTGATTGAACGTTACGGGGTCGAGCGTGCGTTTAAGCACTCCGGTTATATGGTGTTTGACGGTTATCTGGTGGTGACTCGTCATATTTCCGATCTCAGCGGTCAACCGATGGCGACCTGGGTCACCTTGAAGCCGTTGGACAGCTTTGAATTCATCCACGTGTACGATACCCAGAAGCAGTTCATCGTTATGACGCTGTTCATCGTACTGTTGCTGATTTTCCTGCTGGCGATGATGTATTTCAAGCGTCAGGCCGAGCTGGAAAAACGCTTTTTCTTCGAGGTGTTCGATACGTCGACGGAAATCGTGTATGTCTCGAACCATCGCCGCATTCTGTTCGCCAATCGTCGGTTTTTCGAATTCTTCGATACCTTTCAGAACGTCGAGGAATTTCATCAGTCGTATCATTGCATCTGCGAGCTGTTCGTGCCGGAAGAGGGCTATTTGCGGCGCTATATGGACGGCACCTACTGGTTTGATTATGTGGTGGAAAACAAGGATAAATCGCACTACGCCAAGATTCGATGGCACGACCGGGATTACATTTTTTTGGTCAAAGCCACCGATATTTCGTCGCACTTCGGAACCGATTACGTCAGTGTGCTGATGACCGACATCACCGAAGAAGAACATTATAAGAGCCGCTTGGAACACTTGATTGTGCACGACGAATTGACCGGTGTGCACAATCGGCATTATTTCAATCAATACCTTCAGAAGGTCATGGCGGAACGTCCGAACCCTTTCTGTATGGTCTTCCTGGATGTCGACCACTTCAAACAGGTGAACGATGCCCACGGTCACGATATGGGCGATAAGGTGCTGGTGGAAGTGGCGCAAACCCTGAAAAGTCTGTTGCGTGCCCGAGACGAAGTCTGCCGGGTCGGTGGTGAAGAATTCGCCGTCATGCTGCCGGACACTCAGTTGGAAAGCGCCTTGATTCTGGCGGAACGCTATCGTGAAGCCGTGGCGGATTTGGCGGTCGATAAAGGGCAGCTTTCGGTCACCATCAGTCTCGGGGTGGTGCAGCTTCAGGCCAATGACAGCCTGCAAAGCTTCTATAAACGCGCCGACCGAGCGCTGTACCTGGCCAAGCAGCAAGGCCGTAACCGGGTGGAAATCGACCGTACCCTGTAACCTCCCTTTCGTCCGAAAACCACCAGGCCTGGTGGTTTTTTCGCTGGATTCCGCTTCCGGTCTTTATCGGTTTTTTATCGCGTTTTTTGGTATGATTTGCGGCAGATTCGAATTTAATTGTATGGAGTGTCGCCGTGAGCGTTTTACCAAATCATTTGAAGTATGCGGAGTCGCATGAATGGGTGTATATCAATGAATCCGGTGAAGCCGTTGTCGGTATCACCGATTTCGCTCAGGAGTCGTTGGGCGATTTGATGGCGGCGCACCTGCCGGAAGTCGGTACCGACATTTCCCAGGGCGAAGAAATCATGTCGTTGGAATCGGTGAAGGCCGCTTCCGATATCTTTGCGCCTTTGAGCGGTGAAATCGTCGAGGTGAATACCGAATTGGAAGACGAGCCGGAACTGGTCAACGACGAACCTTACGATGGCGGCTGGCTGTTCAAAATCGCCCCGCACGATGCGTCCGAATTGGACAACCTTCTATCGGACCAAGACTATCAAGCGATGATCGACCAGTAAGTCGACGTTCGTCGCATTATTTCAAAAGGGCATAAAGCCTCGCGGCCGTTGCGCTGCGGGCTCGATGCCCTTTTTGTTTAGGGCACCACATTCACTTAAGGAAACACTATGACCGAAGCGGTTTTAAGACTGAAAAAGAACGAAGAAAAACGTCTCAAACAAGGCCATCTGTGGATTTTCAGTAACGAGGTCGACACGCAGGTCTCACCGTTGAAAAACTTCGAACCCGGGCAGGTGGTGACGGTGGAAGCCGCCAACGGAAAAGCCATCGGTGTGGCCTACATCAATCCGAATACCTTGATTTGCGGGCGTCTGTTGAGCCGTAACCCGAAAGTATCGTTCAATCAGGCGTTTTTGAAAAAACGCATTCAAGCCGCGCAAGCTCTGCGTGAACTGAATTACGATGCGCCTTATTATCGTTTGGTCTTTGGTGAATCCGACGGTTTGCCGGGCTTGGTCATCGACCGTTTCGGCGACGTTTTCGTGGCGCAAATCACCACGGCGGGTATGGAAGCCATGAAAGACGAACTGGTGCAAACCATCGAGAACCTGTATCACCCACAGGCGTTGGTGTTGCGTAATGATACCGGCAGTCGTGGACTGGAAGGTCTGCCGCTGTACACGGAAGTGGCCATCGGAACCTTACCGGAATCCATTCAGATGCAAGAAAACGGCGCCCGTTTTGTGATTCCCGCCGAAGACGGTCAGAAGACCGGATGGTTTTACGACCACCGTTCGGCGCGTTCACGCTTGCAGTCATTGGTGAAAGGCAAGACGGTGCTGGACGTGTTCAGTTATTTGGGCGGCTGGGGCGTGGAAGCGGCCGTGGCGGGTGCTTCGGAAGTTACCTGTGTGGATGCTTCGGCCTTTGCACTGGACGGTTTGGAACAAAACGCCGTGCTGAACGAGGTGATTGATCGTGTCATCACCGTCGAAGGCAATGCGTTTGATGTGTTGAAAGCCTTGTTGGCCGAAGCGCATAAATACGACGTGGTCATCGTCGATCCTCCGGCGTTCGTCAAACGCAAGAAAGATTTCAAGGCCGGTTCGGAAGGCTATCGCCGCATCAATGAATTGGCCATGCGTTTATTGAACACCGATGGGATTCTGGTGTCGGCTTCCTGTTCGCATCATATGAGCCGAGACGCTTTGCTGAATCAAATTCAGCAGGCCAGCCGTCATGTCGACCGTCAAATCCAGTTGTTCGACCAATGTCATCAGGCGCCGGATCATCCGGTGCATCCGGCGATTCCGGAAACCGAATACCTCAAGTCCTTCTTCTTTAAAGTCGGCAAAAGCTGGTAAGACGGAGTCCTATGATGAAACCCGCCTTGTCC
The DNA here is from genome assembly GCF_003991075.1 of Thiomicrospira sp. S5. Classification (NCBI taxonomy): domain Bacteria; kingdom Pseudomonadati; phylum Pseudomonadota; class Gammaproteobacteria; order Thiotrichales; family Piscirickettsiaceae; genus Thiomicrospira; species Thiomicrospira sp. S5. Next base: position 877,738 of record NZ_CP014470.1, read on the forward strand.
ATTCAACAGAAACAGTTAGCCAAACACTGTTATTGGGATGTCGATGCCCAAGTGCTTTGGGTGGATGGGCGTCAGTGGATGCCGAAAATGGGGGTTTTAGGCATTCCCGGCTGGGACAATATGATGGTCGGTTCCGAACCGGTGCCGGACTATCCTGACGACTTGGCCGTCTTGAGTTGGCCGGATTACGGTCAACTCGGTGCCTGGCGAAAACAGATTCCGAATTGGGTCAAAGACAGTTGTGCCTTGTTCCCGACCCATCAATTGGCGCTGTTGCATTATGTGGGGCGCTATCCGCAATTGCTGGAGCTATTGGACCATTCCCCGATGCTGGCGTGGCGACTGGTTGCCTCCGGGTTGCCGGAGGCGGAAATCGTTGCATTGTTGAATGATAAACGTACTCAGATGGTGGCGGAAATCGGCTGGCCGGGCAAGCAGGAAACCGTGCAGTTTCTACGCAAGTTGCGCTTACGGTATGTGACCGAAGAAATTTCCGATTTTGTGGAAGTCTGCGTGATGGATGAAGACCGTTTGGAGGGCTTGCAAACCTTGCCAAGGGTGAATTCCATGGCCTTGTCCTTGGCAGCGCGCTTTCCGCAACTGATTGGTTCCCGCTTGCATCGTTCCCTGGCGCAATTGCCGTGTCGGCCGATGCAATGCCAAAGCCTGATTGCCCAGTTGGAGGATGTTTATCGCGCGGCCGAATGGTTACACGTATCGGCGTCCGAATTGGATGCCATCGGTGCTTGTCGTTATCTGGTGGATGTGGAGAAAATCTACCAGGCCTGGTGGTTTTCCGAATCCGCATCGCACGCGTTGCCGCCGGAGGACTTGTGCAGTCATCCGGTGCGTTTGACGCAAAAAGCCGAATGGGAGGCCTTGAGCCATTTGCAGAAACATTACTGGTTGACTGATTGGCCGGATTACGAAGCCGGTAAAGCCGCGTTATGGGTATGGCAGTTGCATGGCGAGTTGGTGGGCATCTTGTTGCACCTGTCCGAAACGGCGTCGAAGGGAGACGCGCCGGGAGAAATGCTCAAGCTGGCGCGGGTGCGTCAGGGAGAAAACCAACTGCCGACGCCCGAGCAACTCAGTGCCATTCATCTTTGGTTGGCCGGGCGTTATGAAACCCCGGCAAACTAGCCCGGAAATTTCTTATCTTTTAGACGGTCGGTAATAATTTTTCCGATCCCATCAAGTCGTCGTAGGTTTCGCGCGGACGGATTTCATAAGCCTGGTCGCCGTCCACCAACACTTCGGCCGCGCGCGGGCGAGTATTGTAGTTCGAACTCATCGTGAAACCGTAGGCGCCGGATGACATGACCGCCAAAATGTCTCCGGCTTTCAAGTTCAAGCGGCGGTCTTTGCCTAAAAAGTCGCCGGTTTCGCATACCGGCCCCACGATATCCCATTCGGCCTCGTCACCGTCTTTGCGTTGTGTAACCGGCTGAATGGTCTGGTAGGACTGATACAGTGCCGGGCGAATCAGGTCATTCATGGCGGCATCGATAATGGCGAAATTCTTGTGCTCGGTCGGTTTAAGGTATTCGACTTCCGTCAGCAGAACGCCGGCGTTTCCGGCAATAGCCCGGCCCGGCTCGATAATGACTTCAATCGACGGGTCATTCAATTTGGTGAGAATCGCCTGGATGTAATCGCGCACCGCCGGCGGCTGCTCGTCGGTGTATTGGATGCCCAAGCCGCCGCCCAAGTCCAGATGGTGCAGGTGAATGCCTTGTGCTTCCAAAGCGGCTTTCAGCTTCAAAACTCGTTCCAGCGCATCGACAAACGGGGTGATTTCAGTCAGTTGCGAACCGATGTGGCAGTCGATGCCGATGATATCGATATGAGACAGTTTTTGGGCATCGGCATAGAGTTGCGGGGCGGTGTTGATGTCCACTCCGAACTTGTTATCTTTCAAGCCGGTCGAAATATACGGGTGGGTTTTGGCGTCGACATCCGGGTTGACGCGAATTGAAATCGGCGCAACGATGTCGAGGCGCTGCGCGACCGATTGGATGCGGTCCAACTCGGCGTGGGATTCGATATTGAAGCAGCGGATGCCGACGGTCAAGGCGCGTTCGATTTCAGCCGGTTTTTTCGCCACACCGGAAAACACCACTTTGGCCGGATCGCCGCCGGCTTTCAAGACGCGTTCCAACTCGCCTTGCGAGACGATGTCGAAGCCGGAACCCAGGCGTGCCAGAAGGTTCAAAATCGCCAGATTGGAGTTGGTCTTGACCGCGTAGCAGACCAGATGCGGTTGGTCGCCGAAAGCGGTGTCGAACGCTTGCCAGCGTTCTTCAAAGGCTTCACGCGAGTAAACGTACAGCGGGGTCCCGTATTGCTGAGCCAGACTCTCCAGCGGGCAGCCTTCGGCATAAAGGGTGTCGTTCTGATAATGGAAAGGTTGTGGGATTTGGCTCATGGTGTTTCCTGTTTGGGTTCGGTCGATTGTTCGGTCAGTTCTGTATCCGGCGCTACGGCTGCCGCGTTGTCGGTGGCCGTCTCGGTTGTGGGCGATTCCTCGGTCACTTCCTGCGGTTTTTCAGGCAGGTATAAAGGCCCTTTTTTTCCGCAGCCGGAGAGGCTGATGCTGCCAATGGCAAGCAAAAGAACGCCGAATAACGCTTTGATGGCCGTTGCCCGGCGCGTCATGTGTTGAGAACCTGCATTTTGGAAGCGAAACATGGTCGGCCATCCCCGGTGTGATTAAAGGCGCTATTTTAGCCTATCCGTACCGCAAATGAAAAACATTGCATCTTGCGCCGGAAAGTTGGCGGAGCAGGCGCGGGTTTGGGTAAAATATCGACAATCAACGGACGTGAACAGGGAATGAGGAACTCGAATGCCGGAAGGAAACCCGCCCATTATCATTGAACCCCGCCAAGGAACCGCCTCCGCCTGCGTGATTTGGCTGCATGGTCTGGGAGCCGACGGTCATGACTTTGAAGGGTTGTTGCCGCACCTGGGGTTACCGGAAAACCACGGCATTCGTTTTGTGTTTCCGAATGCTCCGGTGCAGCCGGTCACCGTGAACTTGGGGGAACCCATGACGGCCTGGTATGACATTAAGACCATTCATCTAACGGAACAGGTTGATTGGCCGGGTATTGAGCAAAGTCTGGCCCAAGTACACGATTGGATTCGGGCGGAACAGGCGAAAGGGATTCCAAGCGAGCGCATTCTGCTGGCTGGGTTTTCGCAAGGCGGGGTGATTGTCCTGCAAGCCGGGTTGCGTTATGAAGCGCCGCTGGCCGGTATCATGGGGTTGTCGACTTATTTTCCGCATCAGGATGCGCTGGCGGATGCTTATGTCCAGCCGGATGCCTGCCCGATTTTTCTGGGGCATGGGACGGCCGATCCGATTTGCCCTTTCACCGTGGCCGAGTCGTCACGCGACGCCTTGCAAACGCTCGGGCGGGCGGTGGAGTGGCACGTCTATCCGGGGATGCCGCATCAGGTGTGTGCCGAAGAAGTCCGTGATATTGCCCATTTCATTCAACGCCATTTGCTGATATAAAAATACAGTGGTCGAAAAATGACCAGGCCTGGCTAGAATCACGATTAAGCAAGCATAATAAAGGACGGCCCAAGAGTGGCGAATGTAAGACGTTTTTTTCGATACGATGTGGAGATTCCGCTGTATTTTGAAACAGTGGATGTGCAGGGCCGTCATTTGCGCGTGAATCGCGATAAGCTGATTAAACGTCAGGAAGCGTTTCATCTTGAAGAACTGGATCATGACATTCGGGAGTTGTTGAGCGAGGCTTTTTCGCCGACATCCGATGCGTTACGAATTTTCCACATGCTGAATCACCGCATCGATTACATGGCCTGGTTGCTGGACGACATCATCGAAGGGCACGATCCGCGTTTACGCCACGACTATAAGTTCCGGTTACGCGAAGACCGCAAAATCACTCCGCCGGAAGTCAGTAACGTTTCCAAGGTCGGCCCGTTGATCGAGGGCTTTTATCTACAGGTCAGCGATCACCTTCATGAGTTGATTGAGTCGGTGCAGAACAGCATCGACGGTAAAATTTTCCTGTTTCCGCGTAAAATCAAACCGAACTTCGACGAGACCGATTACGTATCCAATTTAGGTGAATTAAGCGAACGCGGCATTTTGCCCGCCAAAGCACTGGAATTATTGATTCAAAAACTCAATTTTTACGAAACCGTTTTCGCCCGCTTGAAAGAGGCTTACCATTCGATTTCCGATCCGGGCTCCTGGCCGGTGATGTCGGTCAATATCAGTGCGGGCGGTTTCAGTTTAAATACCAACGAGACTTTCGAAAAGTTCGCGCACATGAATATTTTCATGCAATTGGACGATAATATTTTGGTGTGCCGCGGCAAAATCGTATTGAATAAGGCGCTGAAAAACAGCGAGTTTGCCTATAAGATCGGAGTGGAGTTCGAGTTTCTCAGCCGTGAGCACGCCGAAATCATCACACTGTTCGAGCAGCACCGTGAACTGCAGGATGCCATGTCTTTGGCGTCAAAGAACGGCTTGGCACTGTTCTGACATTTTCTCTTGATTGTTGGAGCCACTGATTGAATCAGAGGTTGCTAGAGCAGGCCTTTGGCTTTGGCGTGTTTGACGAACTCCATACGAACTTCCTGCACTTGTTTCAGCCAGTCGGCGAAAAAATGATAATCCTTTTCCACCAGTTGGTAAATTTCCGATAAAGGCGCGCCGGGATGGTGTAACGCAAACGCGGTGATTTCCAACAGTTTGTTGATGTGTTTGGGGCTCATTTGGGTGGTGACGTCGAAATAACTTACTTTGGTGAGGATGACGGCGTCCAAAATTTCAAACCACTGTATCGGTTTCAGGTCGAAGCGATCCTGCACTTCCGGGTAAACGCCGTTCTGGCGCATGTCCAGCAATTGACTCAGACGATAGAAATGCAGGAGGTCGGCGGCCGCGTCTCGGTAAGAGGCGGGGAGGGCGTCCAAAAATCCGGCTTCGACTGTGTGATTGCGACCTGGCATAGTGTAATCAAATTCCTCTAAGCGAAGTTAAAGTGCATGCATTCTTCGATTTCGAAGCGCTGAATTTCATTTTGCAGGAAATCCTGACTCTTGCCATCCGGAAATTCAAAGTTGATGGCGACCCGTTCCTTGTAAGCATCGTCGATGGTACGGATATCGACAATATTGCCGCTGAACTGCAAGGTTTTGTCGTGGGACGGGAAATAGAAAAACACATCGACCTTTTCGAAAGGCCGAAAACGCTTATTCAGTAAAACCGCCAGGCCTGAGGCGCTGACGTTGGCTTGTTGCAGTCGCCATTCTTGCGGGTATTGCCGCATCACATTGTCGTCGTTGATCTGGCGATAGGCTTCCAGATAGGTATCCATCAGGGAGCACAGCGAATAAATGGATTGCACCAGCGGAATTTTGGCGAATTTCTCGTTTTTGAACAGCTCGATGGTTTCGTCGATTTTAAAGGCGTAGGGCAGTTGGATGTTCGCTTCGAACTGGCTGGCCGTGGAGTGGGTGATGCTGTGGATCATCGACTCCAGAAACGTCATGTATTTCTCTTCAATCATCTTGAAATAACGGTAGGTCTTTGGTGACGACTGGTGAAGCGCCTCGACCTTTTGGAAGCCTTGTTTCTTCTGATTGATCTGCACCCAGTACTTTGGGTCCAGACGGGGGTTGATGCCTTGGGAAAGTGACTTGGCGCACTCGCCGAAAAACTCCACAAAGTCGATGACCTCGTTGAACAATTCGGTGACCAGGACTTTTTGGTCTTGGATGCGGCCCAGCCAATACAAGGTGTCGCTTTTTTGTTCGGCAATCAGCTTTTGGACAATCGGCGGAAAATAATCGACGCCGGTGGCATAAATTTCCCGATCCTTAATCGGAGACGACGGGGTGATGAAAAGCCGAACCGGCATGTCGATTCGGAAAAACCGTCTGGAATTGCCTTTTTGAAACCATCTATTCATGGGAGCGGTGCTACTTCGTTTCGTTGTAGGATTAGGGCACCTCGATTAACCCCCAATGAATTCTGGCAACGCCAAGTTTGTCAGATCAAGGCGTGAACGTGAAGGAATGTCTAGACCTTGCAAACGTTCACAACGTAGAACTGGCGAACTTGGCTAAGCCCCTTCGGGCGGGGCTTAAAGACCACTTCTTCGTTGTTACGACTCTTGGCCATAGAATGACTAAGACCGGCGAGTCGCGCCTAGAATAAGTGACCTTTAAGTCCCGCAGAATTTTATTCGGGGTTAATCGAGGTGCCCATTATAGTTGTCCAACCTACATGCAAAGTCAATGCCAATTCCCGGAATGGGGTAAAAAATTTTTAATGGGCGGCGGGTTGGATTTCCAATGGAATCGTCAGGGATTTGTGGCGTTTGTCGGTCCAGAAGTAGTGTTTGTCGGCGTCATTGTGTCCGCAGCCGGATTGGCATTGTCCGCTGGCGCAACTGGCTTGGGCGAAAGACTCCTTGATGTGGCCTTGGTCGATGAGGGGGCGAATCAAGCCTTCCAGCGTATCGGGGGAGATGTCAAAATGGTTCAGAATGTTTTCTTCTGTGACATTTTGGTGTGTTCGGATGTAACGTTTCAGCTCCAATAGAATCATTGGACCCCACCTTGGTTAAAATTGGGTATTAATCGAATGATACGACTTTTGGCCGATGCGTTTCAAGAGGGCGTATAGTAATAGATAACCGGCGGCGAAAATCCCCAGCCAAACACTGCTGGTAACCGGGTGCGCATTGAACGTCATGATTTGATAGAAGCTTACGGCCACGCTGTAACCGAGGAAGAGGCTCCAAACGCCGCTGTAACTTGCCCAGCGCCAGCCCAGTTCTTTTTTGATGGCGGCGAAGGTCGCCACGCACGGGAAGTACAGCAGGACCAACAGCAAATAGGCATAAGCGGCGACTTCACCGTTGAAGTGTTTGACCATCTTATCCAATGTCGTGGCGGCGATGTCCAGTTCTTCGGCCGCTTTTTCGGAATCGGAGGTGCTGGTGAGGGCTTCCAAACCAAGTGGATCGGTCAGGTCGGTGATGAATTTTTGCAGGTTTTCCGGAATCGTCTGGAAAGCGGCGGCGATTTCACCCCAGAAATCGTATTCGTCGGTGGTTTCCGCTTGCGGCACTTCGTCCATGGATTGATACAACGCATCCAGCGCGCCGACCACGACTTCTTTGGCGAGAATCCCGGTCAACAAGCCGACGGTCGCCGGCCAGTTGTCCTCATTCACGCCCAGCGGTTCGACGATAGGGGTCGCGGTTTTGGCAATGCTGCTCAAGACCGAATCCGACTGGTTTTCATGCCCGAACGAGCCGTCCGTGCCCAGGCTGTTGAAGACATTAATCAGTAAAACGATGACAACGATGATTTTACCCGCGCCGAAAATAAAGCCTTTCATTTTGTTGTAGGTGTTCAGCCCGATGTTCATCAGTGACGGACGGTGGTAAGTCGGCAGTTCCATCAGCAGCGGAGCGGTTTCGCCTTGCAGCAAAGTGTGTTTCAGCAAAAGCGCGGTGACGACCGCGGCTAAGATTCCGATCAGGTACAGCGAGAACACGAGCAGTGTGGCGTTATCGGCGAAGAAGGCGGTGGCAAACAGCACATAAACCGTCAAACGGGCGCTGCAAGACATAAACGGCGTCATCATAACGGTCATGATGCGAACCCGTTCGTCCGGCAAGGTGCGGCTGGCGAGCACGGCCGGAATGTTACAGCCAAAACCGACCACCAGCGGAATGAACGCTTGGCCGGACAGGCCGAGTCGGCGCATGAAGCGGTCCATGATAAAAGCGGCGCGTTGCATGTAACCGGTTTCTTCGAGTATCGATAAGAGCAGGAATAGGCCGCCGATGACCGGGATGAACGTCGCTACGACTTGCAAGCCGCCGCCAACACCCTGGGTCAGTAATACTGTCAGCCATTCGGGGCTGTGCAGAGCGTTCATCACCTGAGCCGGGCCATCTACGAATAAGGCTTGAGCGCCGATGTCGAAAAAGTCGATGAAGACGTTACCGATGGTAATCGACAAGGCGAAAATCAAGTACATGATGCCGAGGAAAATCGGCATGCCCAGCCAGGGGTGTAGCGCCCAATGGTCGATAATCGAGGTGGTGTCGCGGGTGAATTTGTCGGTATGGGTTTGACTGGTGTGCGCAGCCTCGTGGGCGAATTGAAAATATAAATCGGCCGCAATCAGAGCCAGTTCTTCATCGTAATGGTCTTCCAGGCGCTGTTTTTCGTCCGCGGCAAAGGTCCGTAACGAAAAGGGCGCTTTGTTCGGGTCAATCAAGTATTGCAACGCCAGCCAGCAGGACTCGGCACTGGGCTCGTCATACAAACGGTCGCGGATGCTGTGAACCGAGTGGTGCAGGGCATCCGGCAGGTCGAAATGCAGGGGTGTATGCTTTTCCGCCAGGCCTGGTAGATTTTCTTTTAATTCGTCGATGCCTTGATTGTAATAGGCGGAAATCGGTAGAACCGGGCAACCGAGTTTTTCGGACAAGGTGTCGATGTCAATCTCGAGGTGGGCCTTTTCCAAGCGGTCCATGCGGTTCAACGCCACCACTACCGGCAGCCCCATGTGCAGCAGTTGTGCGGTCAGGAACAGTTGGCGCTCCAGACAAGTGGCGTCGACCACATTGATGAGTAAATCCAGGTGTTCGTGTTGCAGGAAGTCGCGCGCGACCTGTTCGTCCAGCCCTGAATGGGAGGAGTTTTCCAGGCTGTAAATGCCCGGTAGGTCGGTCAGTTGATAAGCTTCATGGCCGACTTGAAAATGACCGACTTTTTTCTCGACGGTCACACCCGGCCAGTTGCCGGTGGTCTGGTTGGCCCCGGTCAAGCGGTTGAAAAGCGTGGTTTTCCCGGAATTCGGGCTGCCGATCAACGCGATATGATGCGGCGTTGCATTCGGAAGCGGTCGTTTCATGAAAGCAGTTGGACCTGGATATTCTTGGCGAGGCTGGCATCCAATGCAAAACGGCTACCGTCCACGGAAACAATGTAGCACTGATTGCGAATCATGCTGAGTTTCAGGTGGCTGTCGGTATGAAAGCCCAGGTTGACCAGGTGCAGTTTGCAGGCCAAATCGCCGGTCAACGCAAGGATGCGGCAGGTCTGATCCTGGCGGCAATCCGCGAGGCTGACGGTTTCCTGATTGAGCTTTGTAATTGGATTCATAAAATAAATGATAATTATTATTGATTTTGGATGTGAAATCTTAACAAAAATTTCATGTTTGTCAAATGACAAAAACTTTATTTACGCTGGATTTGATACAGGGCAATTTCACCCAGCCAGTTCGGCGCAAACTTCATTGCCAAAGACGGCTGGTGTTTGCTGTTGACCACGGTTCGGGCCACGACTTCGATGTCTTTTTCTTCGCAGAGGTCTTCGAAATCGTTGAAGGTGCAGAGATGGATATTGGGTGTGTTATACCAGGGGTTCGGCAAGCTGGCGTTCTGCGGCATACGTCCGCCGAAGAACAGTTGCGCGCGGTTGCGCCAATGCGCGAAGTTCGGGAAGGTGATGATGCTTTGTTTGCCGACGGTGAGCATTTCGTCCAGCAATAAGTCGGGGCGGCTGACCACTTGCAGTGCCTGGGTCATGATGACGAAATCGAATGAGTCTTCATCGAAATAATCGCAAATATCGTGGCTGTTCAGATTGCTTTGAATGACGTTGATGCCATTCTCAATCGCCTTGATGTTGTTTTGCGGGTCGATTTCCATGCCATAGCCGGTGATGTTATGGGTCTGTTTCAAATAGGCCAATAATTGACCTTCGCCACAGCCCAAGTCCAGCACGCGGCTGTTGGGTTCAATCCAGTCGGCGATCAATTTGAATTCGGGGGAGATGTGATTGAAAGTCATGCGCGCTCCTCCGTGCCGGACGTTTCCTGAATATCGGTCAGCACCCGCTTCATGTAGGTGCGGAAGACGCCTTCGTAATGGTCGTTCGGCAATAAAAAGGCGTCGTGACCGTGCTGCGAACTGACTTCGGCGTAACAGACGTCGGCATCGTTATCGAGCAACGCCTTGACGATTTCATGCGAACGTTCCGGCGAAAAACGCCAGTCGGTGGTGAAGGAGACCACCAGGAATTTCGCCGTGGCACCCGCTAGGGCTTCGGTGAGGTTGTCGTCGTATTCCGACGCCGGATCGAAGTAGTCCAGGGCTTTGGTCATCAGCAGGTAGGTGTTGGCGTCGAAGTTTTGTTTGGTGGCAAATTTTTCGCCTTGGTAACGCAAGTAACTTTCCACCTGGAATTCGACGTCGAAATTGTATTTGAGTTTGCCTTCGCGTAATTCTCGACCAAACTTCGAGCCCATCATGTCGTCCGACAAATAGGTAAGATGCCCCAACATGCGAGCCAGCGCCAAGCCACGTTTCGGGGTGGTGTTCATTTCAATGAAACGCCCGTTGTGGAAATCCGGGTCGGTCATAATGGCGCGGCGCGCCACTTCATTAAAGGCGATGTTTTGCGCGGAAAGTTTCGGGGCCGAAGCGATCACGACAGCGTGGCGGATTTTATCCGGATAGTCCATGGCCCACTGCATGACCTGCATGCCGCCCATCGAACCGCCGATGACCGCGGCCCAGCGATCAATGTTCAAATGCTCGCGTAGGGTGTTTTGACTGTGTACCCAGTCCTTACAGGTGACAATCGGAAAGTCCGGGCCGTAGACCTTACCGGTTTCCGGGTTGATGCTGGCCGGGCCGGTGGAACCGTGGCAACCGCCCAGATTGTTGGAGCACACCACGAAAAATTGATCGGTATCGATCGGTTTGCCGGGACCGATATAGCCGTCCCACCAGCCGCGGGCTTTTTCGCCTTCGTATTGACCGGCGACATGGTGGTTGCCGCTGAGGGCGTGACAGATGAGCACGGCATTGGAGGCATCGTCATTCAAGGTGCCATAGGTTTCGTACACCAGGTCGTATTCCGGCAATACGGAACCGCTGACCATTTCCAGAGGGGTCGAAACATGCATTGTTTGAGGCGCGACGAGGCCAATCGAATCTGTCATCTGTTGCGTTACAATCTTCGTTGAGTTAAGGGTTCATCCATGAACGTGCCATGAGACGGGGTGGCCGACGGTTTGCCAGAAACCGCCAGCGTGGCGTTATTATAGTAAGCTTTGCCCCAGTTGAGCAATGGACCCCACCACAATAATTTGGGTCAGCTTGATGGCGATGATGGCCACAATCGGCGATAAGTCCAGGCCGCCGATCGGCGGAATCACTTTCTGGAAAGGGCGCAGAATCGGTTCGGCCAGTTGATAGAAAATCGCCGTATTCGGGTTGTAACCTTGCGATACCCAGCTTAACACCACTTGAATGATGATCAGCCAGAACATCATGTCGAGCATTTGATTGAGAATTTCCGTCACCGAGGAAATCGCAATCAGTCCGACGGAGAAGCTGCGGTCGGTTAAGAAGCCCAGTAGTACGACGAACAAAGCTTGAACAATCATGGCTGTGAGCAACGCACTCCAGTCCCAGCGGCCCGGTTTCGGTAACACCAGATTCAAGGGCGCGCACAGCGGGTTGGTGACTTTGGCGACAAAGTTGACGATCGGGTGGCGCCAGTCCACATGCGTGGCACGCATGAAAAAGCGCAGAATCAAGACGAAAATCACCAGGCCTGCTAAAAATTGAATGAGAAATAAACCGCCTTCACCGACTGGGGACATGCTTTGCTCCTGTGTACTCGATTAGGAATTGTTGTGGGTCGTGCCCAATTCATCGGCCAGACTGATGGCGCGATCTTTCGCGGCGGTCATGGCCTCCTCAATGATAGCACGTAAGTCGTGCTGTTCGAATGTCTGAATGGCTTTTTCCGTGGTACCGTTCGGCGACGTCACTTTCTGGCGCAAGGTGGCGCAATCATCTGGACTTTCCAGGGCCATTTTCGCCGCGCCGAATGCGGTCTGAATCGTTAGCAGACGGGCGGTGGACTCATCCAGTCCGAGTTTCTGGCCGGCGGCTTGCATGGCTTCCATAAACAGAAAATAGTAAGCCGGGCCGCTGCCGGAGATGGCGGTGACAATGTCCAGGTCGCTTTCCTGTGGTACCCAAACCGTCAGGCCAGCAGCGCGCAGAATGTTTTCGGCCTGGTCTTTCTGAGCGTCGGAGACCGACGCCGTGGCGAACAGGCCGGTGGCGCCGCTGCGAATCAAGGCCGGGGTGTTGGGCATGGTGCGGACGATGGCCGCTTCGCCGCCTAGCCAGAAAGCGATGTCACTGGTTCGGACACCCGCCGCGATGGAAATCACCAGTGCGCCTTTCGCTTTCACCGTGTCGGCCAGTTCCTTGCAGACCGGTTCCAACTGTTGCGGTTTGACCGCCAGCAGGATGATGTCGGCCTGAGCGGCCGTTTCGGTATTGCTTTCCAGACAGGGGATACCGAGTGACTGGGTGACTTCCTGGCGTCGATCCGCGCTGGGGTCGGTCGCCAGAATTTTATCCTTCGGGTAGCCGCTGGCCAGCAAGCCGCCCATGAGGCTGAGGGACATATTGCCCGCACCGATAAAGCAGATTGTCGAATCCATAGAAATCACCTCGTGTCTGTCGTTGGCTGGTTGGGCGTTTCACGGTCTGTACCGTTTTCCGAGCCTGTCCAAATGGGAATGGGTGTCTATTATAGCGGCAACGGACTGAAAAAACAGTCCGTCGGATGGGGGAATCAGATAGGTTTTTTGAAGAGTTTATGATTGCCGCGTTGATCGATGGCGCCGGCCAGGCGGTCGATGCCGTGAATGTAGGCGGCGGTTCTTAAGCTGGTTTGATAGCGAATCGCTAAATCGTAAATCACGTTGGCTTCGCGTCGCATGATTTTATCGAGGCGCCGTTCCACTTCGTCGGCGTCCCAATAAAAACCGGAACGATTCTGGACCCATTCGAAGTAACTGACCGTCACCCCACCGGAGTTGGCGAGTACGTCGGGAATGACTTGGGTGCCTTTCGCTTGCAGGATTTCATCCGCTTGAGGGGAAATGGGGCCGTTGGCGATTTCCAATAGGGTTTTCGCACGAATTTTATCGGCGTTTTCCTGAGTGATTTGGTTCTCCATAGCGGCCAGCACCAAAACATCGACGTCCATTTCCAACAGTTCTTCATTGGTGAGGGTTTCGTGTTCGATCACATTGCAGACCGAGCCGTCGCAATAGACGGAATTCAATTCACTGGTTTCGTCTTTGAATTGTTTGATGTCGTCGATGTTCAGTCCGCTGGCGGTGCAAACCGCCCCTTTTGAATCGGACACGGCAATGACGCGATAGCCGGCCTGTTGCGCCAGACGGGCAAAATGGTAACCGGCGTTACCGAAGCCTTGCACGGCGATGGTGGTGTTTTGAATGTCCCAGCCTTGGCGGCGGGCGTATTCGCTCAGACAGAACAAGGCACCTTGTCCGGTGGCTTGGGTGCGGCCTTCCGAACCATTCAAGTGCAGCGGTTTTCCGGTGATGATGCCGGGAATCTGGCGGCGGGCGATGACGGAATATTCGTCGGCCATCCACCCCATGATGGTGGCGTTGGTGTACATGTCCGGTGCGGGAATGTCCCGCGTTTCCCCCAGCACATCGGCAAAGGCGCGAATGTAGCCTCGTGACAAACGTTCGATTTCCAATTGCGACAGTTCTTTCGGGTTGACGGTGATGCCGCCTTTGGCGCCGCCGAAGGGTAACCCGGCCACGGCGCATTTGACTGTCATCCAGAAACTCAGGGAGGTGACCTCGTCCAGATTGACGCGCGGGTGATAACGAATGCCGCCCTTTGTCGGGCCGCGAGTGTCGTCGTATTGCACGCGGTAACCGGTGAATATTTGCAAACTGCCGTCATCCATTCGTACCGGGATACTGGCTTTGATGGAACGTTTCGGAACCGATAACCGGTTGATGACCTCTTCGTCCACTTCAATGTGTTTGAAGACTTCTCCTAATCGCTGCTTTGCAATTTCGAACATGCACACTCTCCGTAATCGGGTAAAACGGTTTAAACTAAGACGGTCTAAGCATAAGGGAAAATACGGCGTTTGCAAACAAAAACGCCCCTTAAATCCATCTTTCAGGGGCGTTTTTCACTTTGAGGAACAAATGTGGTTTTTAAAAATCGTTCCAGTCGTCCTCCGGTTCCGAGGGGGACTGGGGCGTGGCGGCGGCGAGATCCAGGTCTGGGTGTTCTTGTTTAATCGGCGCCGAGGCCTGGTGGATTCGCGTAACCTTGTTCGGCTGTGTTTGACTGGATTCAGGCGCTTGAATTTCGGGTTTAATGGCCGTTTGCGGTCGGCTTTCACCCATTGATATTTCATCTTCCAGTGCATGAATGTGCTCAATCACTTCGAGACTGAGGCCTTCCAGTTTTTGCATTTCGTCATTGGCTTGTTCCATATCGCCGATGTCTTTCAAATCGAAAATGCGGCCGATGAAGGCATGCAGGTTGGCGTGGGATTTTTCCAGTACCTGAAAAGACGGCAAGCTTTGATACGTCTGACCTTCTTGATAGAGCCAGGTGCCGAGGGGGCAGAGCGTCGGGTCATCGGCCGATTGTCGGTTGAAGTCGATCTCGAAGTCGTTCAGGTAAGCACGTACTTTGACTCGCCACTGGCGGTGCGCCCGGCGAGCCGCGGCAAAGTCGAAGTTACCGACTTTCAGGGCATTGTGTTCGTGTGTGGGCGGTTTCAAGGTAAATTGGGCGACATTGGATTCCATGGACTCGGCCATGCCGCTGAGGTCTTCGGCCATGGCGGTGGTTTCCTCGACCAGTGCCGCATTTTCCTGAACGGCACTGTCGATGTCGGCGATGGCCTGGTTGGCTTGTTTGACGCCTTCCGATTGCTCGTGGCTGGACACGGCAATGTCGTCAATCATTTCGTTAACGTTTTCGATGGCGGCGACAATGTTATGCAGTTCTTCGCCGGAGGCACGAACCTGGTCGGTGCCTTCCGATACTTTGGAAACCGTGTCTTCAATCAACTGGCGAATATCGCGTGCCGCTTCCGAACTTTTACCCGCCAAACTGCGCACTTCGCCGGCGACGACGGCAAAGCCTTTGCCGTGCTCGCCGGCACGGGCGGCTTCCACGGCGGCGTTCAGCGCCAATAGGTTGGTTTGGAAAGCGATGCTGTCGATCAAACCGATGATTTCGTTTATTTTCTGGCTGGATTCGTGAATTTGCTTCATCGAGTCTTCCGCTTTGCTCATGACGGTTTCACTTTGCGCCGCTTGGCGTGCGGTGGTCTGGGTGACCTGACTCGATTTGCCGGCATTATCGGCGTTTTGTTGTACGGCTGAGGTCATCTGTTCCATGCTGGCGGCGGTTTGCTGCAAAGAGGCGGCCTGGGACTGAGTACGCTCGTTCAAACTCAAACTGGATTGGCTGATTTCATTGGCGCAGGTGTTGACATTATGGATGGCGATGCGGGTCTGGTTCATCATATTGGAGAGATTTTCCACGGCAACATTCAGACTGTCTTGTAATAGGGCGAATCGGCCTTTGAATTCACCTTGCATGTGCTGGGTCAAATTGCCTTCCGAGAGCGCGACCCCTAGGTCCACAGCTTGGCTGATCGGGTGTTCGATGGTTTCCATCATTTCATTGATGGCGCCGCTCAGTTCGCGGGCCAACCCCGACACACGGCTCAGGTCGATGCGTTGATCCAAGAGTCCGTTTTTGGCCGCGTTGACCGTTTTCTGTACCTGGTTAATCAACTGGATTTCCTGGGTTTTATCTCGCCATTCCGCCAAGGTGGCGGTGCGACTGCCGGCACGATTGAAAATGGGGATGGTGTTCACTTCCAAATGGGTGTCGCCGATTTGGATGTTGGCGACATAAGGTTCTTTCAATTCGTTGAGCAATTGACGTTGATGCTGGGCGTTGCGGTGAAAAATATCGATGTTCTGGCCAATGAGGTCGCTGGCCTCGAATTGTGGGAGATACTCTTTGAGCTTGGCTTCTTCCGTCTGCATGAAACGCTGCATTTCATCGTTCATGTAAACGATGTTGAGGTTGGCGTCGGTAATCATTAAGTTGCTGGAAATCTGGTTGATGGCGGTTTGCAGTTTGGCCGCTTCATCGACTTTGGCCTGATTGTCTTCAATCGCATAGCGAATCGAAATGGCGGCTGAAATTACCGGGTTGATGAGTTGCCCGACGAAGTGTTTAGGACGATGGCAGCTCATATTGATGGGTTCGTTGGCGGAGACATTTTGCAGGGCTTTTTGAATGCTTTGTTGAAAACGGGACAGCCGTAAACCGTAAAGAAAGGCGGGAATCAACATCATGGCGCTGATGGCTGCCAATAATCCGACGGACAAAAAGTGTTGCGTCAGCCAGATAAACGGGATGACGGCAAAAATTGTCATCAAGAGCGTCAGTTGCCATTGCGGCGCCATTTGAGCCATCCAATTCAGCTGCGGCCAGTTGATGCCTTGATAGACTTTACCGTACTGGATATGACGTTTTCCGGCATTGATTTGGCGGTAGGCTTCGGCTGTGGCGGCTTTCTCGGATTCCGAGACGTGGGTCCGAAACGATAGATACCCGACGTGCCGGTTGTTTTCATAAATGGGCGACACATTGGCTTTGACCCAGTAGTAACCGCCGTCTTTGCGGCGGTTTTTCACCACTTGAGACCAGGTGGCCCCCATTTTCAAGGTGTGCCACATGTCTTTGAACACCCGCTTGGGTACGTCCGGGTGGCGTACGATGCTGTGAGGTTGGCCGATCAATTCCTCCCGGCTGAAACCGCTGGCCAGCTCAAAGGCATCATTCACTTCGGTAATGGTGCCGTGCAGGTCGGTCTTGGAGACGAGAGCGATATTGTCGGGAACGAGGTATTCGTTTTCAGGGGCGTGTGTTTCAGGGTGTGCTGGGTTCATGTTGCCGTCCATCCTGTCGCAGGTTGTTATGCGTTGATTATTATGGAATTTTTTATATAAGCATATTAGCGTAGGTTGATAAATTCATCAATGAAGTTAAGGTTTTTATTTCTTATTGATTAATAAAGAAAATTAATATTTGATTCGAAAAAGTGCGGATGTTCGAATTTGAACGTCGCCTTAAAACCTTATAGAATGGGCGTTGGAAAGGGACTTAAATCTAATTGATTGATTTTAATGAAAAATCGTTAAAGTCTTTTTCGTTTTGGCCGTTAAAACCGATACACACCGAAAATATAATCAAATGGTGTCGAATAATAACAATAGCCCAGTGTGGTTTCCGAGCCTTGTCATGAACGAGTGTTATCGTGAAACATTGTCAGAAAAGGAAGATTAGTATGTCACTCATTAAGCCACAAAACGATTACATCAGTTCGTTGCTGAATGGTGCGTCGAACAACAAGTCCGCCAATGGTTTGGAAGGATTGTTCAAAGCCAGTCAGCAAGCCGATGAAAAGGCGCTGGAAAACAGTCAGGCACTGCCGAACCTGTCGGATTTCTTTTCCGCTTCCTCTCAAGGTTTGCAGGCGGTTTCCGGCAGTACCCAATACCAGCAATCTTACGCCTACAGTCAAACCATGACGATGCAGATTCAAACGCAGGAAGGCGATACGGTTCAGGTCGACTTCCGTCAGTTGTATGCTCAATACCAATCCTACAAAAGTGAATACGGTCAGGAAGAAGGACCGTCCGGCGCACGTTATTTTGAAAGCACCGAAGAAATGGAAGCCACCGCGTTTGAAGAACGTTTTGGTTTTTCGGTACAAGGTGATTTGAACGAAGACGAACTGAATGCCATTTTCGATGTGTTCGAGAAAGTGGATGCCTTGTCGAATGAATTCTTCAACGGCGATATCGAAAAGGCCTTTGCCAAAGCGCAAGAGCTTGAAATCGATTTCGGGCAGATTCAATCCTTCAGTCTGGATATGCAGAAAACCGAAATGTATGCGGCTAATTATCAGCAGGCTCAGGCGTATCAGGGTGTGCAGGATACCGAAACCGGTGACGCCGTTTCGGGTGGTCAAATCGCTCAGTTACCGCCTTATCTACAGAATATGCAGGATGCTGTCGAGAAGCTGGACGAGTTCTTTGCCAACGCACGTGAAAAATTCGATGAATGGCTGGCCGACAGTTTGGCGCAGCGTGCCGGAGAAGAAGGTCAGGCTGCAACCTGGTATGACCGTGTGAAAGAATTCCACGACCAGTTGGCGAACGCGGCCGGGTTGGATACGGTCACCTTGAAGCCGAGTGGTATTGAAGTGCCGGCCGGCCCGACGTTTGATTCAATGGATGACGCTTCCGGCAACGAAAGCGCCGAGAGTGAAGCGGCTGAAACCACTCAAGATACCGAGTAATCGGCCGATAACATTATTAATCGGGATACGTGCCGCATTTAGAAAAGGCACGATGTCGATGGCCGGTATGGCGGTTTTCGTGCCGGTTCAAAAAGGAGAGCGCCGAACAGAAATGTTCGGCTTTTTCGTTTTTGGATTTTGGTTTCGGATTTTTGGTGGACTAGGCGTAGTTGCGTGCGCCGAAAATATCGGTTCCAATCCGTACCAGGGTGCTGCCTTCCATAATCGCCGCTTCCAGATCGGCGGACATGCCCATCGACAAAGTGTCCAATGGCGCCTGCGGAAAGCGCTGTTGCATTTCCGTCAGCAACTCGCGCAGTTGGCGAAAGGGCCGGCGCTGCGCTTCCATTGACTCGGTACGGGCCGGAATCGCCATCAAACCACGCAACGAGAGGTTTGGCAGCGCCATCACTTCTTCGGTCACGTCGAGGATTTCCTCCGGCCGGAATCCGGACTTGGAGGCTTCCTCGCTGACGTTCACTTCAAGTAATATCTGCAAATCGCCCAGGCCTGGTGGTCTTTGCGCCGACAGACGTTTGGCGATTTTCAAACGATCCACGCTGTGTACCCATTGGAAATGCTCGGCAATAGGCTTGGTTTTATTGGACTGGATGGGGCCGATAAAATGCCATTCCAAATCCGGTCGTTGAGCGATTTTTTCCAAGGCTTCCTGCACATAGTTTTCACCGAAGGCTTTTTGTCCGGCCTCGGCCAGGGCTTCGATGTCGGCCAGCGGTTTGGTTTTGCTGACGGCCAGCAGAGTGACCGGGTCATGGCGACCGCTGTCTTTACGGGCGGTTTCGATTCGGTTTAAAACCTGTTGATAGCGGCTGAGCAATGTGTTGTTCATCTCGTTTCCTGCGGATTGGAAGGCGTGAATCATGAATAATCTTAACGTTCATTTTAACATTTCCAAGGTCGGCTGTCGGCTTCTTGCCGGGATAAGCGCGCCTTATTCCGGACAATTGAATGGTTTTTATGGTACTGAGCGGTCGGCGGGCGTAAAATGAAAAAAATACACCTAAAAAAATTGGTTGCATCGGTTGCGGTCATTCATCGAAAACGTTTTGAGTCAGAGGAAGCTTCATGAAGAAAATCAAATCCAGCGACGTAAATTATCCCTATAAAGAAAAATTGAGCCGTTCGGAATACGAAGAAACCAAAGAACAGTTGCAAATCGAGTTGTTGAAATTGCAGAAGTGGATCAAGCACAATGGCGAGCGCTTGATCATTTTGTTCGAAGGTCGTGACGCGGCCGGGAAGGGTGGCACCATCAAACGGATTATGGAGCACCTTAATCCTCGTGGCGCACGTGTGGTGGCGTTGGACAAGCCCAGCGAAACCGAAAAGGGACAATGGTACTTTCAACGCTACATTCAGCACCTGCCGACCTCTGGCGAAATGGTTTTGTTCGACCGTTCCTGGTATAACCGTGCGGGCGTGGAGCGGGTCATGGGATTTTGTACCCCGCCGCAATACAATCAGTTCATGCACCAGGCACCGGAGTTCGAACGGATGATCACCGCCAGCGGGATTCATTTGATGAAGTTTTGGTTTTCGGTGGGGCGTGACGAGCAACTACGCCGGTTTAACGCACGCAAAAACGATCCGTTGAAACAATGGAAGTTGAGTCCAATGGACTTGGCGTCCCTGGATCGATGGGAGGACTACACGCGTGCCAAGGAAGACATGTTTTTTTACACGAATACCAATGAAGCGCCTTGGACGGTCATCAAGTCGAACGATAAGAAACGCGCGCGCTTGGAAGCCATGCGTTATGTGTTGAACTATTTCCCTTACGACGATAAGAACGAAGACATTTTGCAACCTGATCCGTTGATTCTCAGCAGCGGCGAAGACGTATTTAAAGAAGACTGAAGCCAAGGCTTCATTTGAACGAAAGGAATTTCATCATGACGAAAATGCATTATCACGGCCATGCGAAAGAAGTGGTGGCCCGTTTTCAACGGATGTTGAACCAGGAACAAAAAGACGCCATCGGCGAAGAGCATTTCGAAGAGCTGGAGATGCTGATCAGCGCCGCTTTGGGGGTGGTGCATTCGGAACAGTCGCATCGCGCCGCCAAGTTGTTGGAAGAATACGCCCACGAGTTGCGACGTCAGTCCAGCGAAGTGGAATAAGCCGACAAATAAGCCATATCGATTTCCGCAATCCGTGACAGCCGGTCGAATTGTTTAGACGATGTTGGTCGGTCTCACGCGGTGGTGGGCAGGTGGTCGCAGTCCACTTGCTGCCAATGCGGCGGTGGTGTCCATTGTGACCAAAGGTCGCCGAGGCGGCCATCGAAACAGCCCGGTAACGCGGCTTCACTGCACAGTCGGTTGGGGATTTTCCAATCCTCCAACAGGGTCGCGGCACCAATGGCCTGAGCCGGAAAATCCGGGAACAGGAAACGGGCCGGTTTCACCACAAAGGGAAAGGCCGATTCGCTGGCCAATACCGCGCGGACATCAAACGTTTCCCGGAGCCGGTCGGCCAGATAAAATACCGTGGCTAAGGCTTGATGGCTTCCGGTAATTAACACCGGTTGCGATGGGGATAAGCTTACGGTGAGGTCGTTTAAAAACACCCAGGCCTGGGCGTTTTTCGGTTGTAATTCGGTGGGTTCGGGAAAAGGCTGTTCGGTCATGAACAGCAGTTTATTCCCCTGTTGCCTGAATAAAATCGCCTGTCGTTCGCCGTCGGTGACGGCGAAGTTGACCGGACGTTCGGTCTCGTCGTCTTGTTCAACCTCAATCAGATAAAAGCCGTTCGGCTGTTCCTGTTGCCCAATCCAACGCACGTTATCGTCTCAGACCTGGTTGTTGCGGTAGACCGGACGGCCTTGGAAGTAAGTGGCTTCGATTTCACCATTGAACTCCCAACCGCTGAAGGGTGAATTGTCGCCCTGGCTAATCATTTCCGAGCGCTCCAGCGTCCAGATGGCCTCCGGGTTATACAGGCTGAAGTCGGCGTAATGCCCCTCGATTAAACTGCCGTTTTGAATGCCGAGAATGTCGGCCGGACGCTGTGTCAAAGCCGCCAGTGCGGTGTGAATGTCCAAAACGCCTTCCTGTACCAGTTTCATGGTCAACGGCAACAGGGTTTCCAATCCGCTGATGCCCGGTTCGCTTTCGCCGAACGGTAATAGTTTGACGTCGCGGTCAAGCGGCGTATGGTCGCTGACGATGGCGTCGATGATGCCGGTTTTGACGCCGAGACGCAACGCTTCCTTGTCTTCATGGGTGCGTAGCGGAGGCGAAACATGGAACAGGGAATCAAAGTCCATCACATCGTATTCGGTCAGGTGCAGTTGGTGAATTGCCACGTCGCAGGTGACTTGCATGCCGCGCTTTTTCGCATCGGCAATCATTTCCACCGAACGAGCGGTGGAAATTTGCGATATGTGGATGCGTGCGCCGGTTTCCTCGGCGAGAATCAGATTACGCGCCAGCGCGGTGGTTTCCGCCGAGGCTGGGATTTCAGGCAAACCGAGACGACTGCTGATGACGCCGCTGTGCACTACGCCCTTGTTTTTCAGTTGCGAGTTTTCACAGCGCATCATCAAGAGCACGTCATTACTGACGGCATAGGCCATGGCGTTTTTCAGCGTCAAGGCATTCTGAATCGGTTGGGCGGCTTGGCTTAAGGCGATGCAGCCGGCGTTTTTCAATGCCGCCATATTGCTGAGCATTTTGCCTTCCAATCCTTGCGTGATGGCACCCAGCGGCAGAACGAAAGCTGTGGCGGCCTGGCGCGCACGGCGCTGGATCAGTTCGGTCACCGCCTGGGTGTCGTTGACCGGGTTGGTGTCCGGCGGGCAGCAGATGGTGGTGATGCCGCCGGCGACGGCGGCTTTGGTTTCGGAGGCGATGCTGCCTTCGTAACGACTGCCGGGTTCGGCCAGACGAGCATGCAAATCCACCAGGCCTGGGAAAATCCACTTGCCGGTGCCGTCAATCGTTTGGTCCGGCGAGAAGCCTTCCGGTGCCGTGTCGCTGATGGCTTGGATGCGGCCGCGTGCAATATACAGATTGGTGACCTGGTCAAGTGACTGACTGGGGTCGATGATTCGTGCATTTTCGATTAACAGTCTCAAGCTTCTGTCTCCTCTGTCGCTTTCGCTTCACTCAGCTTGCTTTCGTTCAATTGTCTCGCGTTTTCGATGATGACACTCATCACCGCCATGCGCACGGCGATGCCGTAGGTGACCTGTTCGAGTATCACCGATTGGTGTCCGTCCACGACTTCGGAGTCGATTTCCACCCCGCGGTTGACCGGGCCGGGATGCATCACGATGGCGTCGGGCTTGGCGTAGCCCAGACGTTCCTTGGTCAGGCCGTACAGGTTGAAAAATTCCTTGCCGCTGGGTAGCAGGGCGCTTTTCATGCGTTCGCTCTGCAGGCGGACGTTGATGATGACATCCACGCCGTCCAGGCCTTCTTCAATGTGTTCATAGACGTGGACGCCGAGCGCTTCCGGATGTGATGGCATCAGGGTTTTCGGGCCGATGACGCGGATTTCGCGCGCTTCGAGAATGCTCAAGGCTTGAATTTGTGAGCGCACCACGCGGGAATGTTGCACGTCCCCGATGATGGCGACCTTCAGGTCGTAGATATCGCCTTTGTGTTTGCGGATGGTGAACATGTCGAGCATCGCCTGAGTTGGGTGGGCGTGCTGGCCGTCACCGGCATTGACCACGTGGACGTGAGGGGCGACGTGTTTTGCGATGAAATGGGCGGCGCCGCTTTCGCTGTGACGCACCACGAAGACATCGGCCAGCATGGCTTCCAGATTCCAAAGGGTGTCCAGCAGGGTTTCCCCTTTTTTGGTGGACGAGGTTTCGATATTGAGGTTCACCACATCGGCGGACAAACGTTTTTCGGCGATTTCGAAAGTGGTCAGCGTGCGCGTGCTGGGCTCGAAAAACAGGTTCATGATGGTCTTACCGTGCAGGTTCGGCACTTTTTTGATTTGGCCGGTGGCCGGGTCGATGAAACTTTCCGCAACGTCCAGGATTTCCGTCAAATGATGTTGCTTGAGGCCTTCCAGTGTCAGGAAATGGCGCAGCTTTCCTTGTTCATTGAGTTGGATGTTGGGGGTTGTGAGTCTCATGATGTTTCCTTCTGTGTCGTGAGCGCGTCTAACCAGTTTTCAAGAATAATTTGGGCCGCATGGTCGTCAATCGGTTGGGTCGTGTTTTTGGCGCCGGCGTTGCGTTGTTCCGCTTCGATCGAGCTGAGTTGTTCTTCGATATAAAACACCGGCGTATGGTAGCGGCCGCTGAGGCGCTGGCCGAATTTTCGGGCCGGTTGCGTCAAGGCCTGTTCTTCGCCGTTCAATCGCATGGGTAATCCCACCACCACCGCCTGGGGCTGCCAGGTTTCGAACAGGCGAGTGATGTGTTCCCAGTCCGGTTTGCCGTCCCGGCTCTGAACGATGGCTTCCGGCGTGGCGGTGCGGGTAATGGTTTGGCCAACGGCCACACCGATGCGCCGCAAACCGAAGTCGAACCCCAGAATAACGCCGTCGAGCGTTTGGGGATCGATGGCCTTAGTCATGGCCGGCGTCCATGCTGAGAGATTCCGGTGAAATCCCCAGTGTGTTGAGTGCGACTTGCCATTTTTTCTTGGTCGGCACATCAAACAGCAGGGCTTCGTTATAGGGAATCGTCAGCCAGTTGTTGGCTTGGATTTCTTCATTGAGTTGTCCCGCTTCCCATCCGGCGAAGCCAAGACAGACCACCAGTTTCTCGGGCGCATCACCGCTGGCGAGTGACTTGAGAAAGTCTTCCGAGACGGTCATCGCCAATCGGTCGCGTAATGGCAGGCTTTTTTGCCAGTGCCCTTGCGGTTCGTGCAGGATAAAGCCGTGCTCCATGTCGATGGGGCCGCCCATCATGATGTTCTGTTCCAAAAGCGGCGACGGATGCTCAATGGTGAGCTCAAAATGTTCCAGCAATTGTTCGACGGTCAAACCGTGTTCCAGGTTGACGACCAGTCCCATCGAACCATGTTCGTTGTCCTCAACGATGTACACCAGCGTTTTGTCGAACCAGCTGTCGGCCAGGTTCGGCATGGCGATGAGAAAATGATGTTCGAGAGAGTTCAGCTGTTCCATAGCCGTAAATTATATCAGCTTGCCAAATCGCGTTGATTTTTTAGTGGCCGGTTTTGACGGTTTTTTTACGAGTTTTTCGCATCCAGTAAGTGCAAACGTTTTTTCATGGTCGGTGTGGCGTAGGTTTGACGGTTTTCGTCCACCATAAAGGCTTCGTTGATGCCCATCTGACGGGCGATTTTTTCCCAGCCGGACGGCCCGGCAATCATCAGGGCCGTGGCGGCGGCGTCGGCGGTGGTCGCATCCGGGTGCACCACCGTGACGGAAATGAAGTGATCCGCCGGGTAACCGGTATTCGGGTTGATGATGTGGCTGTAACGCTTGCCTTTCCAGGTGAAATAACGCTGATAGGTGCCGGACGTGACGATGCTTTCGTCGCCGTTGATTTGCAAGCTCGCCAAGGCGGTGTTCGGGTGGTCCGGGTCTTGGATGCCGATGCGCCAGGCCTGGTGGTTTTCCGGGTTTTTCGAACCGATGATGCGCATGTCACCGCCGATGTTGACGATGGCGTTTTCAATGCCGGCGTGCAATAAACTTTCAATCGCCAAGTCGAGCGCCAATCCTTTGGCATTGCCGCCGAAGTCGAGACGCACATTCGAGTTTCGACTGTAAAGGGTGTTGCCTTTGAAATAAATGTCGCGAATGGACGGGCGCGATTTTAGCCAGGCCTGGAGGGTTTCTTCATTGGGCGGCGGCCCGTGCCAGTCTTCGGAGTGAAAGCCCCAGAGCTCAATCAATTGTCCGATGCCGGGATCGAACAGATAATCCGATTCGGCGGCGAGGGTTTGCGATTTGAGAATAAAGCGTTTGACGCTGTCGGCAATGGTAATCGGTTGCCGGGCGGCGATGGCGTCGTTGATGTTGCCGAGAATGCCGCCTTTTTCCCAGGCGTGCCAATCCTGATTGAATTGCTGGAAGGTGGCTTCGATGCCCTGAATGGCGTGTTCGGCTTTGGCTTGCGGCGCGTCGACGATTTCGACCCGCACTTCGGTGCCGAACACGTAAAACACTTCCTGAACGGTTTGGGGGGGCGGAGAACAGGTGGTCAGTCCCCAAAAGGCGAGGACAGCGATGGTGAAGTGTTTGAATGGAAAACCGTTGAATTTCATATGGAATTTACTTGAAATGTATTGGATAAAACAAAATTTGGGTTTTTATAAAATATGTTTATAATGAGAAAAGGTTCATCCGCGTAAACAAATATTCGTGATTGTTAAAACGTATTAACCCTCGAATTTCCGATGAAAATGTCCGCGATGACCAGAGTATTCAGTGTGGTTATTCTAACCCTTAAAGGGTGAAAGAACGGTTAAAAATGAAAAAAGTAGAGCTGACAGGAAACGAACGAGAGGTGAAGCCGGGGTCGACGATTATTTCGACGACGGATTTGAACGGAACCATTGTTGAGTGTAATGACGACTTTGTCGACATCTCCGGTTATACCCGCCAGGAGTTGATAGGGCAGCCGCACAATATTTTGCGGCACCCGGATGTTCCGGCGGCGGTGTTCAAAGATTTATGGCAAACGCTCAAGCAAGGCAAACCCTGGACGCAGTATGTCAAAAACCGTTGTAAGAATGGCGATTTCTATTGGGTGAAAGCCAACATCACGCCGGTATTGCGAGCCAACGAGCTGGTTGGGTATCAATCGGTTCGGACACGCATTTCCGATGCGGAAAAGGCCTCGGCCGAGGCGCTTTACAAACAGATTCAAAATGGCAAGGCGTCGATTCGTCAGGGCTATTTGATGAGCCCGTCCCGACGTTTCAATCTCTTCCATCACATTCATCCGGTCAACGTCATGGTGTCGTTGATTGTGTTCTTAATCGCCTTGCAAGCCGTGACGTCGGCCGGGTTGTTGACGATTCCGGCGGCGGTCGGTTTGCCCGTCGCGGCGATTCTGTTGGTGGGCACCTTTATGGGGCGGCGTTATGTTTTCTCCCGCTTGAAGAAAGCGCGCCAAATCATGACGCAAGTGCGCAGCGGCAATTTCCATTCCGATTTGGAGACCTACGGTTTTCATTCCCTGAGCGGGGTGTTGGCCTCGGTGAAAATGATGCAGACGCAAGTCGGTGCGGAAACCGCACAACGCACCCGCCAGCTGCATGAAAACACCCGATTGAAGGTTGCGCTCGACAGCGCCACCACTAATATGATGGTGGCCGACCAGAATAACGACGTCATCTATTTGAACCACGCCCTCCACGATTTATTGAAACGTCACGCCTCGGCGATTGCCGAAGAAGTGCCCGGGTTCGATGCCGATAATTTGGTGGGTAAATCGATTGATGTGTTCCATCGCCATCCCCAGCATCAAAAACAGTTGTTGGCGAATTTGACCGATAAGCATGTGGCGGAAATTTCGGTCGGAAATTTGATTTTGAAATTGACCATGCAGCCGGTCATCAATGATGAACAAAAACGCATCGGCACCATTGTCGAGTGGATGGATTTAACACAGCAACGTAGCATTGAAGAGACTTTGAACAATGCTTTGTCATTGGCGTCGAAAGGGCATACCGATATTAAGTTGAACACTCAGGGGCTGGAAGGGTTTTTCCACACCACGGCGACGGACATCAATGCCTTGTTGGCGACCATGAACGGGGCTTTGGAAGACATGGTCGGGGTGATGGTCAATCTGGCGTCCGGCAATATGACCACGCGGGTGGAAAAAGATTTGCAAGGTTCTTTGGCGGCGATGAAAGGCGCGATGAATGTGTCGCTGGATAATTTGAGCGTCATCATGCTGCAAATCAAAGAAGTGGCGGCGTCGGCCAGTAATGCGTCCAGCGATTCGGCCAAGGCCGCCAACGATTTGTCGGTGCGTACTCAGCAAGCGGCCGCCACGCTGGAAGAGTTGAACGCCACCATGCAGAACATCAACCAGTTGCAGATTGAAAACACCCAATCCTTAACCGAAGTATCCGGCTTGACGCGGGAAACCATGCAGGAAAACGATAAGGCCGGCGAAGTGATGTTGGCGTCGGTGGAAGCGATGGAAAGCATTCGTGAAACCTCCGCCAAAATCGGCGACATCATCGGCATGATCGACAGCATCGCTTTCCAAACCAATTTGCTGGCGTTGAACGCTGCGGTGGAAGCGGCGCGTGCCGGAGAGCATGGGCGCGGTTTTGCGGTGGTGGCGAATGAGGTGCGCACGCTGGCGGCCAAATCCGCCGATGCCGCGCAGGAAATCAAAAAACTGATTGAGGATTCCGGGCAACGCATCAATGAGGGTGCCGACCGGGTTCAGCAATCGCATGAAGTGTTCAAACAAGTCAATGAGAGTGTCGCCAAAATCGGAAGCACTCTGGAGACGGTGACGGCTTCCATCAGCGACCAGCAACAAAGTGTGTCGGAAGTGACCCGCGCCCTCGGGTCCTTGGATGAAAACATTCAAAACAACGCCGCGCTGGTGGAAGAAACCTCGGCGTCGGCGGAATCCTTACATGACCAAGCCAGTCTACTGACCAATGAAGTACAGAA
The DNA here is from genome assembly GCF_003991075.1 of Thiomicrospira sp. S5. NCBI lineage: Bacteria > Pseudomonadati > Pseudomonadota > Gammaproteobacteria > Thiotrichales > Piscirickettsiaceae > Thiomicrospira > Thiomicrospira sp. S5. The sequence goes on from NZ_CP014470.1 coordinate 905,644, forward strand.
GTTCCAAATCAGTGAAAGCCTGATGCAGGGGAAAGCGCAAAGTTATCCGGCGGTACACGGTGTCCGGCTGTCCGAAGCCCGTCAGAAAATGCGCATCTGGCGTACGATGGTTCAGTCTTATCTGTGCGGTATGGAGGTGGACATCGATTTGCAGGCGGCGGTGGATCCGACGCGCTGCAGTGTCGGCCAGGCATTGGGGCAGTTATTGAGCGCCGACCCGTCTCTGGAAGCCTTGGATCAAATGAAGGAAGTCATGGAGTTGCACGTCCGGCAGCATAATCTGGTGAAATTGGTGCTGGAGTGTCGTGACGCCAAGTGTCTGCCGGAAGATTTCAACACCTTGTCCCTGCAGGACGGCATGTTGGATGAGTTCGTTATCGTCACCGAGAAGCTCGACAAGGCGCTCGGCGTTTTGGAACAGGTGGTGTTCGAGCATAGTCGCACCGAACCGCTTCCGGCGTTACGCGCCGGATAAACGGAAAAACGCCCAGGCCTGGGCGTTTTTCATCTTCGGATTCAACAAACGTAATCGGTGAGCAATCGGTTTTAAGCCGGTGGCATTAAGCTTTCGAGATGGTCGAACAGTGCACCGGCGATGTTCAACCCATATTGTTCGTCCAACTCCCGAATGCAGGTCGGGCTGGTGACGTTGATTTCGGTGATGTAATCGCCGATGACGTCCAATCCCACAAAGTGCAGCCCTTTACGACGCAAGGTCGGCGCAATCTGTTCACATAACCATTCATCCCGTTCCGTTAAAGCTACGCCCACGCCTTGGCCGCCGGCGGCAATGTTGCCGCGGGTTTCCCCTTCGGCGGGAATGCGCGCCAGCGCATACGGCATGGGTTCGCCATTCACCAATAGAATACGTTTGTCACCCTGTTTGATTTCCGGTAGATAAATTTGCGCCATAATGTGATGACGCCCGTGATCGGTCATGGTTTCGATAATGACGTTGATGTTCGGGTCTTGTGCGGTGACCCGGAAAATCGACGCGCCGCCCATTGCATCCAAAGGTTTCAAGATGACATCCTGGTGGTCTTGGATGAATTGCTTCAAGCGAGCGGCATCGGCAGCGACCAGTGTCGGCGGAATGCACTGCGGGAACCAGCTGGCGAACAGCTTTTCATTGGCGTCGCGCAGGGACTGCGGTTTGTTGACCACCAGTACGCCCTGTGCTTCAGCCAGCTCCAGCATATGGGTGGCGTATAGATAGTCGTTATTGAACGGCGGATCCTGACGAATCAAAATAATATCCAATTCGTTCAAATCGGTTTCATGGCTAGCACCGAAACCATAGAACTGTGAGGTGGTGTCGCTTTTGGCTCGGTCCCAGACTTTCAGTTCGGTGGTTTCGGCAAAGGGCCGACCGTTCTTTAAAAACAAGTCGGTCGGTTCCATATAGTGCAGTTGGTGGCCGCGGCGTTGGGCTTCCAGCAGCATGGCGAAGGAACTGTCTTTATAAGGTTTGATGTCCGCGATCGGGTCCATCACGATGCCGACGTTCAGTAAACTCATGAGGCGGCCTTTTTTTCGTCGGAAGCTTCGCGTTTGGCATCGGCGATTTCACGTGCCGCGGCCAGCAAGGCCAGACGGGCCACTACGCCGTAGGCATAAAAGCGGTTCGGGCTGGCATCCGGAGCCTGGGTTTGGTCCGGCATCACGCAGGAAGTCGCAAACGAAAGGGATTCGAAATGCATGCCCGGGGAATTCAAATTGTCGGTGGCGGTTTTACCGGTGTGCACTCGGTAAAAGCCTCCGACCACTTGGTTATGAATCATGTAGACCACCGGCTCCGCCACGGCGTCATTGATGGTTTCGTGGGTGTAAACACCTTCCTGCACCAGCATTTGTTTGGCAACCAATCCTTCCTTGGCGGAGGACATCTTGTTGCGTTGTTTGCGGTTGAGGTTCAGAACGTCTTCCGGGGTATCGACCGACATGATGGCCATGCCATAAGTGCCGCTGTCGGATTTGACGATGGCAAACGGCTTACAGGCGATGTCGTGCTGGTCATAATAACGTTGGGTTTCCTGCAAGACGGTATTGACCGCGCCGGCCAGACATTCCAACCCTTCACGCTCCTTAAAGTCCACCGGACCGCATTGCATCGACATGGGGTTAATCAACCAAGGGTCGATGTCGACCATTTTCGAAAATTCGTTGGAGACGTTTTTGTAGTGGTCGAAATGCTCGGTTTTAAAGCGATCGGCCCAGCCCAGGTCCAGCGGCGGCAGTAAGGTTTGATCGATGTTCTCCAGGATTTCCGGGCGGCCGCTGGACAAATCGTTGTTCAACAGGACGGCGCATGGAAAGAAGTCGTCGACCCCGACGCGGTCGTCCTGTTTTTCCAGAGGACGAAGCACCAGCGTTTTGCCGGACGGCAGCTCGATTTCGGTGCGCTCGGTGATTTCTGGGTTCAGGCTGCCGATGTGCACTTCGTAGCCGGCGGCAATCAGGATTTCCTGCAAGACGGCGAGGTTCTCCAGATAAAACTGGTTTCGGGTATGGTTCTCCGGAATCAGCAGAACGCCGTCGGCAATCGGACAGGCTTGGGTGACGGCGCTTTGCGCGGCTTGAATCGCCAAAGGGCGTAAGTCGGGGTGTAGGTTGTTGAAACCGGCCGGGAACAGATTGGTATCAACCGGTGCCAGTTTATAACCGGCGTTGCGCAAATCCACCGATGCATAGAAAGGCGCGGGCGTTTCTTTAAATTGTTTTCGGAACCAGCATTCGATGTCCGCCTGGTGATTAAGCAAATGTTCTTCCAGTTCCAGAAGGGGACCGGTGAGGGCCGTTTGCAGGTGGGGGACTTGATTGGTTGATAATGGCATAGTGTTCTCGAATGTTAAACAGTAAAGGTTATGAGAGCTTTGTACGAGATGATTACACGGATAAAAATGGTTAAAAACCGCCTGATTGTCGTTGTAAAACTTGCCAATAGCGAGCTATTAGCTGCGTTTTACGCCTTGATCAGTCAGTTTTTTCCTCATTTTTCTCTCGCATCTCACTCATGCAAAGTTCTCATTATACAAAATCGTTTCCGGTTTGCAGGTCGCTGTTTGCGTCATGAGGCGGTCATCGGGGTGTTGAAATCCCCCCATAGCGTTTGCAAGGCGGCGAGAATCACCGGGGCGGCGGTTTCGGTGCGCAAAATGCGCGGCCCAAGTTGGATGGCCGTCAAGCCCGCGGCCACGGCTTGGTCGACTTCATCATCCGTCAAGCCGCCTTCCGGCCCGATGAGCAAGTGAATGGGACTTTCCGCCAAACTTGGGTTTAATGTGGTCAGGGAGTGCTCCGCCGTAGGGCTGAGCACCAGTCCGCTCGGAGCGTTCGCGGCTTTCAGCCAGGCCTGGTAGGTTTCGGGTTGGGCAATTTCCGGCACCACATTGCGGTTGGATTGCTCACAGGCGTTGATGGCGATGTCTTGCCATTGACGACGTTTCTTGTCCTGTTTGTCGCCGCTCAGCTTCACATCACAGCGTTCGGTGAACAGCGGTTGAATGCGGGTCACGCCGAGTTCCACCGCTTTCTGGATGCTGTAATCCATACGGTCGCCTTTGGAGATGCCTTGCAATAAAACCGTTTCCAACGGCGATTCGGTCACCGGTGACGCCGTACTTTCGATGACTACGTCGGCGGTGCGGCGGCTGGTGTGCAATAGTGTGGCTTGGGCACAGGTGCCGCGCCCGTCAAAGACTTCGACCGGTCGGTCATGTTTCAAGCGCAACACCGTCAGAGCGTAATGCGCCTGATCCTTGTCCAAAGACAGGGTTTGCCCGGCGGTCAGGTCGGCGGGCAGATAGAAACGCGGAATTCTCATGATGCGCCCGAAATCAGCGGTCTTTAAACGTCAGTTGGTTAACGATATTCAACACCGGTTTGGATTGGTTCATGCTGTAAAAGTGCAGACCGGGGGCACCGGCGTCCAGCAAACGTTGTGACAGTTCCGTGACCACGTCTTCACCGAATGCTAGCAAACTTTCCTGGTCGTCTTCAAAGCTTTCCAGACGACATTTCAACCAACGGGGCACTTCCGCGCCACAGCCTTCGGAGAAACGCACCAGGTTTTCATAGTTGGTGATCGGCATGATGCCCGGCACAATCGGAAGGTCGATGCCGGAGCGCTCGCAGTTGTCGATGAAATACAGGTAGCTGTCGACATTGTAAAAATATTGGGTGATGGCGGAGTCGGCACCTTGTTCCACCTTGTGTTTGAACCATTTGATGCCGATGTTGCAGTTACGCGCTTGCGGATGGGTTTCCGGGTAGGCGGCCACTTCCAGCTTGAAGGTATCGCCACGCTCGCGTCGGATGAAGGCGATGAGGTCGCTGGCGTATTTGAATTCGCCCGGATCCATCATGCCGGACGGCAGGTCGCCGCGCAGAGCGACGATGCGCTTGATGCCCATGGCTTCGTAAGTGTCGAGCAACTCCAGAACACTTTCCTCGGACGCGCCGATGCAGGTCAAGTGTGGCGCCGCTTCGTTATCGGTTTCGGTTTGGATGTAACGCACCGTATCGATGGTACGGCTTTGGGTGGTGCCGCCGGCACCGTAAGTCACGGACATGTATTCCGGCTGAATCGGTGAGAGTTCCTGAATAACGGTTTTCAGCTTTTCCATGCCTTTTTCGGTACGGGGCGGGAAGAATTCCAAGCTGATTTTTTGTTCATATTGTTGTTGTGACTGCATGTGTTTTCCTTGCGCTTTTCTGGATGATCGCCGTATTAAACGGCGGTCAGGCGATGAGGCGGCCGGGGTCAGCGAAACAGGTCGCTTAGAGTCCGGCGTCGGCTTTCAGGGCCTCGGCTTTGTCGGTCTTTTCCCAGGTGAAATCCGGCAATTCGCGGCCGAAATGGCCGTAGGACGCCGTCTGGCGATAAATCGGACGATACAGGTCGAGCATCGCGATCAGGCCTTTCGGACGCAAATCGAAATGTTCGCGCACCAGTTGTTCGATGCGGCTGACCGGAATGCGTTCGGTGCCGAAGGTGTCGATGCTGATGGAGGTCGGTTCCGCGACGCCGATGGCGTAGGAGACCTGAATCTCGCATTTGTCTGCCAAACCGGCCGCGACGATGTTTTTCGCCACATAACGACCGGCATAGGCCGCGGAGCGGTCCACTTTGGATGGGTCTTTGCCCGAGAAGGCTCCGCCGCCGTGACGGGCCATGCCGCCGTAGGTGTCGACAATGATTTTACGGCCGGTCAAACCGGCATCGCCCACCGGTCCACCGATGACGAAACGCCCGGTCGGGTTGATGTGGTATTGAGTATCGGCATGGAGCCATTCGGCCGGGAGCACCGGCTTGATGATTTCTTCCATGACCGCTTCGTGCAGGTGTTTGTTGTCGATGTCCGGCGAATGCTGGGTGGACAATACCACGGCATCAATGGCGACCGGTTGGCCGTTTTCATAGCGCAAGGTTACTTGGCTTTTGGCGTCCGGTCTCAGCCAGTTCAATTGGCCGGATTTGCGGCAGTCGGCTTGTTTTTCCATCAAGCGGTGAGCATAAAAAATCGGCGCCGGCATCAATACCTCAGTTTCGTTGGAGGCGTAACCGAACATTAAGCCCTGATCGCCCGCACCTTGTTCGTGGTCATTGGATTCGTCCACGCCCTGGGCGATTTCCGGGGACTGTTTACCGATGGAACTCAGTACCGCGCAGGTGCTGCCGTCAAAGCCCAGGTCGCCGTGGTTGTAGCCGATGTCATTCACGACTTTTCGTACGAGTTCTTCCTGGTCGACCCAGGCTTCGGTGGTGATTTCCCCGCCCAGCATGACCATGCCGGTTTTGACAAAGGTTTCGCAGGCGACGCGTGCTTTCGGGTCCTGTTTTAGGATGGCGTCCAGCATGGCATCTGAAATTTGGTCGGCGATTTTGTCTGGGTGGCCTTCGGAAACGGATTCAGACGTAAATACAGTGGTGGTCATGGATAACTGTCCTCAAGTTTTAGTATTGCAAAGTTGAGATACGGAATATCAGGCGGGAAAGGATGAAACGTCTCCTCGCTTTAGCCGTACTTATTTAGGCGCCCGCAAGCTGATGAGTCAAATCGGCGCTAGGCGCAATTTTCGTTAAATTGTGCGGTAGATGCAAGTTTTTTATCGAATTTTGGGGAATTTAGACTTGGTTTTATTGGGGAAATGTCTGGAATTGCTGGGCCTAAAAACCGTAAGGTGTTTACTCTGAATGCTATGGTATGCCGTGAATGGCGGGGGAGTATCATCAAACTGTCATATTGGCGTGACTGGCATTTTGTTACCATTCGCTTCAAATTGGGTCTTTGGGCGCAGGTGCCGGAGGCAGAGAAATTGAAACGGAGTGAGTCGTGGAAAGAGTGACTTTGCCGGACGAAAAATGTTCCGGCTTACAACATTCGCCATTGGGCCGGGAATTGAAAGATATTTTCGATCACCAGCGGATTCAAACGCATTTTCAGCCGATTGTGGGCCTGAAAACGCGTTCCGTGTTTGCGTTTGAAGCTTTAACGCGCGGCCCGGATAATTCCGCCTTGTATTCACCCGCCCATCTGTTCCGTTTGGCGTCGGATCACGGCTGCTTGCTGGAAATGGATTTGATGGCGCGCCGGGTGTCCATTAAAAACTTTATGAAAGCGGTGGCACAGCATCAGAACCAGGCTAAGCTGTTTCTGAATGTGTCGGTCAGCTCGTTGATGAATGTCGACCACCGTTCCGGCCTGACACTGGATTGCTTGAATTATTATGGTTTGAATATTCATCAGGTGGTGATTGAAATTACCGAATTGCAGCCGGTGGAGGACAGCGGCCTGTTTCTGAACGCCATTCAACATTACCGCAAGATGGGGTTCAAGGTCGCTATTGATGATTTAGGGTCCGGTTATAACGGCTTGAAGCTGTGGTCGGAGGTCAAACCCGATTTCGTAAAAATCGATAAACACTTTATTGCCAACATCGACAAGCAAGCCGACAAATATCGGTTTATGGAAACCATTCTGACTCTGGCGAAAAGCATGGGAACCAAGATCATTGCAGAAGGCGTGGAAACCGAAGCCGAATTGCAGATTTTGGAAAAACTGGGCGTGGATTTTGTGCAAGGGTATTTGTTGAAACGCCCGTCGCCGTCCACGGCCCTGACATTGGATTACAAGTGGAACGAAGTCGTTCAGGATGTGACTAATCCGAAAGAAACGGTGAAGTTGTTGTGTCGGGAAGCGTTCACCATGCCTTTGAGCACGACGATTGATCAGATGACGGACGAGTTGTTACAGCGCCCGGGAGTGGATTATGTGCCGATTGTCGAGAAGGGGCAAGTGCATGGCATGGTGTGGCGGCGCGAATTGACCGAGCTGCTGGCCAGTAAATTTGGGCGCGATTTGCACGGCCGCAAAAACATCGCTAAATTGATGGACCCGTCGCCGCTGGTGTTCGATATCAATACGCCATTGGTGGAAGCGAGTCGGGAAATCACCGAAAACGGTTCCTACGATAAGGGCACCTTTATTTTGACCGATAAGGGCAATTACAAAGGCTGTGGTTCCTTTATGGAATTGTTGCGGGTCATCACCGACTTGAAAATCCGCAGTGCGCAGTACGCCAATCCGCTGTCCGGTTTACCGGGCAATGTGCCGATTCAGAATATGATTCAGGAATACCTCGATCGTCAGTCGCCGTTTGTGGTGATTTACGTCGACGTCGATAATTTCAAGCCGTATAACGATTATTACAGTTTCGAACAGGGGGATCAGGTCATCAGCGCGGTGGCGCGGGTGTTGAAAGAGTCCCTCGGTGTGCAGGAAGCCTTTATCGGGCATGTCGGTGGGGACGATTTTGTGGTGGTGATGCCGGATATGCAATATGAAATGGTGTGTCAGCGCATTTTGAAAGGCTTCCAGTTCGCCAGTTTGAATTTTTACACTCAGGAAGACCGTCATCGCGGCGGCATTTATGCCGAGGACCGAGCGGGTGAAAAGGTTTTCTTTCCAATGATGTCGTTATCGCTGGGGGTGTTGCTGGTGCATCCCGGCGTGTTCGACCACACTCAAAAACTATCGTCTTACGCCACGCGCGCCAAAAAAGGTGCCAAATCCCAAGGGGGCAACACCTATTATGTGGTGGACTCCCGTCAAGTCGGGCTGATGCGCGCCTGACCGAGTCAATTCACTTCTTTTAAGCTTGTTTGAATCGTGTGATAGGATGTTGCTTTTGGCCAGGCCTGGTCGGTTTTGGTCTTTTAAAAAATCAGTCATAACAAAGACTTGGGTTTTACCCGTTGAATCTTTTTTGCTTGCAAAGTGGTCAGGTTCATGTAAAATTAGCCGCTTTTTTCAAAACAGGTACGAAATTATGTCGACCGTGAAAACTGAAAATCAAACACCGTTGGTCGGTGTCATTATGGGGTCCAAATCGGACTGGCCTACCATGAAAAACGCCGTGGACATGCTGGAGCAATTCGGTGTGCCTTATGAGGTCAAGGTGGTGTCCGCGCACCGAACGCCGGATTTGATGTTTGAATACGCCCAAACGGCTGAAGCCCGTGGCTTGCAAGTCATCATTGCCGGTGCCGGCGGTGCGGCGCATTTGCCGGGCATGGTTGCCGCCAAGACCATCGTGCCTGTTTTGGGTGTGCCGGTTCAATCTCGTGCCTTGAGCGGTGAAGATTCGCTGTTGTCCATCGTGCAGATGCCGGGCGGCATTCCGGTCGGTACCTTGGCCATCGGCGACGCCGGTGCCAAGAACGCCGGTATCCTGGCGTCGCAAATGGTCGGCACACATATCCCGGCTGTGCGTGAAGCCGTGCGCGCTTTCCGTGAAGCACAAACCCAGTTCGTGTTGGATAACCCGGATCCGCGCGACTGACGTTTCGCGAGTAGATTCCCTACCCAGTTCGCGGCTTTTCACGTAAAATACCTGTCTTGTCCTTTTCCGGTCGAATAACCGGAAAAGGCGCTCAATGTCATGCATGACCATCGGTCGAATGAATAAGTCATCACCACAGCAAACAACGGAAATTGAGGAGCGATATGACGCCTATCACAAAGAAAATCGGTGTTTTGGGAGCCGGCCAATTGGGCCGTATGTTGGCGATTGCCGGCTATCCGCTCGGGCAGAAGTTCGGTTTTTTGGGCACCAGTCATGACGAACCATCCGCCTTGCTGGGGCAGATGTACACTGATGAAGTCGAGTCCTTGAAAGACCTGGTCAAGTTTTCCGATGTGATGACCTATGAAAGCGAGAACACCTCGGTGGAAATGGTGCGTGAAATCGCTCGTAGCATTCCGGTGTATCCGGGCGAAAAGTCGTTGTATTATTCTCAGCATCGCGGCCGTGAAAAAGGCTTATTCGATGAACTGAGCATTCCGTGTGCGCCTTACCAAGTGGTGGATTCGTTGGAAAACCTGACTCAGGCGGTGGAAGAAATCGGGTTGCCGGCCATTCTGAAAACCACCACCGAAGGGTATGATGGCAAGGGGCAATTCGTCCTCAAGGAAAAGTCGCAAATCGACCAGGCCTGGAAAGCCATCGGCGGCCGGGAATTGATTCTGGAAGGATTCATCGATTTCAGTCGCGAATTGTCGATTGTCGCGGTGCGCAATGCCGATAACGAGCACGTTTACTATCCGTTGGTGCAGAACGTTCATCATGAGGGCATTTTGCGTTACACCATTGCGCCGGCTCGGCAAATTTCCGAGACCGTCCAGACGCAGGCTGAAGCCTATATGAAGGCCTTGCTGGACAAGCTGGATCATGTTGGCGTGCTGACGTTGGAGTTATTCGAAACGGTTGATGGGTTAGTCGCGAATGAAATGGCGCCGCGTGTGCATAATTCCGGCCACTGGACCATTGAAGGTGCTTTGACCAGCCAGTTCGAAAACCATGTGCGGGCCATCACCGGACTGCCGTTGGGCGATACGTCGCCGCGTCAACCGGTGGCGGCGATGATTAACATCATCGGCGAAACCGGCCCGGTGGCGGAGGTGTTGAAAATGCCGAACGCTTTCCTGCATTTATACGATAAAGCCGAAAGAGCGGGGCGCAAGCTGGGGCACATCAATCTAGTTGCTGATTCGGAAGACGCGCTGTACGAACAGATCAAACAGTTGAGCGCATTTTTGCCTGCCGAGGACAAGAGCGAATCTTAAGCAGAGACGTCCGATTTGGTTACGACTGGGTATAACTGAGCAGTTGACTCATGGTCAACGCCAGGTCGGACGGAATCACGCCGGCCTGGCTGGTTTGGTTTGCCAGCACGTCACCGCTGTGGGCGTGTAACGACACGCCCAAACACGCCGCTTCAAACAAATCCATGCCTTGCGCCAGAAAGCTGGTGATGGCGCCAGTCAATACATCGCCCATGCCGCCGACTGCCATACCGGCGTTGCCCGCCGTACACAGTTCCATACGTCTCCCGTCATACACCAAAGTGCCGTTGCCTTTTAACACCACCACGCCGCCGTAACGTTTTTGCAATGCCATCACTGCTTTGAAACGGTCTCGCTGGATGTCTGCAGTATCGGTGCCGAGCAAGCGGGCAGCTTCGCCCGGATGTGGTGTCAGCACCCAGTTAGGTTGTGTTTGCGGCTGCTTGGCCAGTAGGTTCAGTGCATCGGCATCCATGACTTTGGGAATGGATTGGGATGATTCAGCGTCCAGAATACATTGGAATAAGGCCTGCGCCCAGTCGTCCTGACCGAGGCCGGGGCCCAATCCGATGGCGCTGGTTTGCGGCAGAAGATCGGTTAAATCGTTTGGTAAATAGGTCATCAATTCCGGTTGCGCTTGGGTGAGCGCGACCAAGTGTTCCGGTTGCGTGACAATTTTCACCAGGCCTGCTCCGCTGGTTAAGCTGGCCAAACCGGCCAGTTGGATGGCGCCCATCATATGGTGATTGCCGCCCGCTAATAATACGGTGCCTTGGCGGCCTTTATGGCTGGAAGCGGTGACCGGCGGTCGTTTCGCCAGCCAGTCTTTCAAAGAGTGGTTGTGCGCGATGGGCGTTTGCGCTTGGTAGCTGTCCCGGCTGAGGAATAGCGGGCTGAAATGAATCTTGCCGGCGGTTTCCGGGCCCATATGGGTGTATAACCCAGGTTTCTGGGTGATGAAGGTGCAGGTGTGCGACGCGCGGATGGCGGTGCCGAGAATGTGGCCGGTGTCGGCGTGTAGGCCACTGGGAATATCGATGGCCAGCACCGGTTTGTGGGCGTCGTTCACCTGTTGGAATATCTCGGCGAAGTCGCCGGAAACCGGCTGATTCAAGCCGGTACCGAAAACCGCGTCCACGACGATATCGGCATCCTGTAACCGGTTGCTGTCAAAGGGAGTGGGCGACAAGCCGAGCGCTTTGAGCTCCTGTAACGCCGCGAGGGCATCGCCGCGAATCTTCGTTTCATCCCCTAACAGTACCGCCGTGACCTGACGTCCTTCCAGCAGGGCGTATTGCGCCAGCACCCAGCCGTCGCCGCCGTTATTGCCACTGCCGCACAGCAGGAGAATTTTTTCGGCGTTCGGTTGGGTTTCTTTCAATGTCTGGTAGGCGAAATAGGCGGCACGCTTCATCAGCAGCAGGCCTGGCTGTTTTTGGGTTTCGATGGCGTAGCGGTCGATGGCGCGGCTTTGGGCCGCAGTGTAAAAATCAATGGTCGGCATTCGGCACCTGCTGAGTTTGGAAGCGTGGCGGAAAAGACGATCGCGGTTTACGCGTCGTCATGTTGTTCATTATACGCTGGGTACCTTTTAAATAAACAGGGCGATGAGTATTGCGCCGAGAATAAAGCGATACCAAGCAAAAGGCGCCATGCCGATGGAATTAATCCATTTCAGAAAGAGTGCAATCACGGCGTAAGCCGTCAGGCCGGACAGAATGACGCCGCCGATCATGGCATCCCATTGCACCGGGTGGGCGCTGTCGAGAAGGTCTTTTAGTTTTAACAGACCGGCGCCGAGGATAATCGGAATGGACAATAGGAAAGAGAAGCGGGCCGCCGCTTCACGTGTCAACCCGACCATCAGCGCGGCGGTGATGGTGATGCCGGAGCGCGAGGTGCCGGGAATCAGCGCCAAAGCCTGTGCAAACCCGATGATGAGGATGTCTTTGAAACTTAAGCTGCGTTCGTCGCGAATGCGTTTACCTTTGACGTCCGACCACCAGAGCAGAGCGCCGAACCCGATGGTGGTTGCGGCGATAATCAGCGGGTCGCGTAGCGCTTCTTCCAAACCGTTGTTGACGATGAATCCGAAAATGACGGCCGGTAAGGTGGCGAAAATCACCCACCAGGCTAGGCGACTGTTGCTGGTGGGTTGACGGGTGACTAACGAGGTGCTCCAGTCGCGGGTCATGAGCCAGACGTCCTGTCGGAAATACAGTAACACGGCGGACAAGGTACCGATGTGAACCGCGACGTCGAATGCCAAGCCCTGGTCTTGCCAGCCGAAAAGCTGGGGGATGAGGATCAAATGCCCGGAGCTGGAAATCGGCAGAAACTCGGTCAGGCCCTGAATGATGGCGAGAAAAGTGATTTGAATCCAGTCCAGTGTTTGTTCCATGCCGCGTCCTTGTATGAATGGTTTGTTTGGGGCTTTGTCGGTTTAGAGTTGGTGTCTTAAATCGCGGAGCTTAAAGCCCATCAACGACAGGTCGCACCCTTTGGTGAGGGCGATGACTTTGAAGCTTTCGCCCATTTCATCCGGCAGGGTCAGGGTTTTGATTTGCTGGGCGATTTTCAACGATTCGGTAATGTCCATTTCCGGGTCGCCCGACATTTCCAGTAAGCCGCTGCCCATTAAAAAATGCGCTTGGGTGGTGAAGCCGGCTACCTTGAAACCGGCGCCGAAAGCGGATTCCGCCACGGCGGTGAAATCGACGTGGGCGGTGATGTCTTGCAGGCCTGGGTAAAAGAAAGGGTCGCTGTGGGCGCGGTGCTGATAATGGCATCGTAAGGTACCCATGCGGCGGGCCGGCTGGTAGTACTCGCGTCGCGTGTAGCCGTAATCCACCAGCAGTAAAGCGCCGTGGCTCAGAAAGTCGGAAATGGATTGCAGCCAAGGTTGAATGTTGAGGTTGATTTCAGTTTCATAGCCTTGTGACGGTGGGTGGCCGATCTGGTTGAGAATGCCGTTGGCGGCCTTTTGCAAGGTCGGGTCCGTTACCGGATGATACTCCCATTCGAAGCGTTGTTTGCTTTCGTTGTAGGCGACGTAGCCGCGCAGGCTTTGTTCGGCCTCTAAACGTAATTTTTCAACCGGCATGGCATCCAGCACTTCGTTGGCGATGACAACGCCTTCCATGGGCTTTTTGGGTAGCTGATCCAGCCAGACGACTTTTTCGAACAGGGCTTCCGGCAAGGTTTTCAGGGTGGCTTCTTGCCGGGCGCGCAAATCGGCACTGAGTTCGACGATAAAGTAGTGTTCAACCGGTTGTTGCAAAGCGTCCAATTCCAGCAGGATATCCTTGGCCATGGTGCCTTTTCCGGCGCCGAATTCGATGACGTTGGGTTGTTCCAATGATGCCAGAACCTGTGCGGCTTGGCGAGCCAGACAGCGCGAAAAAATCGGTGAAATTTCCGGCGCGGTGATGAAGTCGCCTTGCGCGCCGATTTTAGGTAAACCGCTGGAATAATAGCCCAGGCCGGGTGTATAGAGCGCCATCTGCATGAAGTGGGCGAACGATAAAGAACCGTGGCGTTTGAGCGTTTGGCGGATTTTCTGGGCCAGGGCGTCGCTGCGTTCTTGGTTTTCGGGGGGCGGGGTTGGAAGCTGGTGATTCGGTTTCATGCGAGGCCATTCGATATTTAAATTTACAGGGCAAGTCAATTAAATTCCGCAGAATCTCACTGGGGATTAATCGAACTGCCCTATTATAGTATAGTATCCGTTGAGATTGGATTGGGATTTGGCCGTCTTTTTGCTTAGTCATTATTCAGTCAGAATTTATAGTGCATGAGGCTTGAGCAGACATGAAGTTAGGGATTAAAAAAGTCCATGAAAACGAGTGGTTGGTGCATATCGGTTATGCGTCGATTCGGCTTGACCGTTTTTCGGTGGAATTGCTGAACATCACCTTGGAGCACTTGGTGGCGTTGGAGCATGGCCAAACCCACTCGACCCTGACAAGTTATATTAAACTGGGGTGCCGTATCCGAGAGTTGGACGATGCCGGTGTGCAGTTGCTGGTGCGAGGTGTCGATAACCAGGATTTATTGAAATTGATGGTGATCGCTCAGGACGAGGAATTGAACGAGGCGGTGCTGCGGAATGTCGGCGGCATTCTCGCCAAACAATTGAAAGCGGATATGGCCAACCCGGTACCGCCCAATAATGACGAAGCCAAAGCCGCCATCAAACGGGTGGTCGAAAAGATGTTTGAATTGGAATGTCTGGGCAAAATTGAGTTTTTTGATAAAAATACGCAGTACATTTAGGAAGACGCATGGATATTACCGCCAAACGAGATCACGACGGTCAATACATACTGGAAATGGGACCAGTGTTTTTTGAATTGCCGTTGGAGTCACTGGAATTGTTGCACAAACTGGTCGATGAACGTCTTGGCGGCCAAGCCTCCGACGACATGGAGGGTTTGAATAAAAAATTGAACGCTTATCGTGCGTTGGCAAGCAAGTTGGTGTCGATGGATGACCGCGTATTACAGAAGTTGGCGACGGAAGTGACGCCTGAACAACTGGTGACCATGGTGCGCCTGGCCGATGGCGAGCGCTTGTTTCATAAAGTGATTCGCAATTTATCGCGCCAGAATGGTCAGCAATTCCAGCAGGATTATCACGACTTAAACAAAATTACCGTGCATCAGGCGTCCTTGTATATGGAGCAGGCGGTGCCGAAAATTCGCCAAGCCGCTCAAGAGCAGAAAGCGTTGATGGGACAAGGTTGATAACCGGTTGGGTGTGATTGTGAAAAACGCCCAGGCCTGGGCGTTTTTTGGGTTAGGCTTCAGCGTTGACGTCGGATTTTCAGCCCCACTGAGTCAGCTTCGATAACGGCATTGGGTTTGTGCAATGTCAGTTCAATGGCCGACACGCCGGCATGGTGTTCAAAAAGGTGTTGGCAGATGGCTTCTGCCAGAGATTCAATCAATTCAAAACGGCTGGCGGCGACCAGTTCGATGATTTCATCGCTAATGGCTTTGTAATTAACGGTGTCCGCCAGTCGGTCGGAATTCGCCGCCGCACGCAAATCGGTGCTGAGTGCCAAGTCGAAAATCAGAGGTTGCCTGAATTGTTTTTCCCAATCGTACACTCCGATGATGGCTTGGGTTTTTAAGCCTTGTACGAAGATAGTGTCCTGTGTCATAAATCCCTTCTTATGCCGTTCTGGTCAATCATTTGGTTCGTCTTGCCGGGGAGAACCATGAATTCTATTCGAAATTATCGCATATTTCGTTAAAATAGCGCTTCCAAATCATGGACGAATGTCTCGATTAACCGAGATCAAGACAAATATTAAAAGGATTCTTTAGAGTGGATTTTACAACAATGCAATGGTTGGCGATTTTGGCGGCTTACGGTCTGGGATCGATTTCTTCGGCGATAATCGTTTGTCGGCTGATGGGCTTGGGCGACCCCCGTCAGGACGGTTCCGGGAACCCGGGGGCGACCAATGTTAAGCGGTTGTACGGCTCTAAGCCGGCGGCGGTGACCTTGTTGGGGGATATTCTGAAAGGTTTTGTGCCCGTCGCGTTGGCAAATTATGCCGGTTGGTCTCCGCTTTTGGTGATTTTGATCGGTGTCGCGAGTTTTCTCGGGCATTTGTATCCGGTGTTTTTCGGCTTTCGTGGTGGCAAAGGGGTCGCCACCATGTTGGGGGTGATGTTCGGTTTGTCCTTTCCAATCGGCATTGCCGTGGCGGGGACTTGGCTGTTCGTGGCCAAGGTGTTGAAAATTTCCTCCTTGTCGGCGTTGGTCGCCACGGCTTTGGCGCCTTTGTATATTTATTTTCTGTCGGATGGCGAAATGAGTTGGGTCGGGTTGACGACCTTGATGACGTTGATTCTGTTCTGGCGCCACCGCAGTAATATCCAGCGCCTGCTGAAAGGCGAAGAAGATTTGATTAAAAAAACGCCCAAACCGGATTAAGTTTGGGCGTTTGATGGGGGCTTTAAGTTGGTGTTTGGTTCAGTCGGCTACGTTGTCGATGGGCGCGAGGGATTCCAGGTCCCAGCGCGGTTGGCAGGCAAAGTTTAAATCGTCCGCTTGACCGGCCGCCAAACGTTTTGACCCAGCGTAAGCGATCATGGCCCCGTTGTCGGTGCAGAATTCTAAACGTGGGAAAAAGACTTCGCCGTGGCGTTTGTCCATCAGAGCGCTGAGTTGTTCGCGAATTTCACGGTTGGCGCTGACGCCGCCCGACACCACCAAACGGTTCAAGCCTTCCTGTTCCAAAGCGCGTTTGCATTTAATGCGCAAAGTGTCGGCCACCGCCATTTCGAAGGCTCGGCAAATGTCGGCTTGCGTTTGTTCGGTGGCATCGTTTTCGTTTTTTGCTTTTAACCAAGTGTTCAATGTGTAGGTTTTTAAACCACTGAAGCTCATGTCCAGGCCGGGACGGTCCACCATCGGACGTGGGAATTTGTAGCGGTCCGAAGCACCCTGCAAGGCGCGTTTCGAGACTTCCGGGCCGCCCGGATAGCCCAGCCCGAGCATTTTGGCGGTTTTGTCGAAGGCTTCACCGGCGGCGTCGTCAAGGGTGTCGCCCAGTAAGCGGTAACGACCAATGCCGTCCACGCGGATAATCATGCTGTGGCCGCCGGAGACCAATAAACAAATAAACGGGAATTCGGGCTGGGTGTCTTCCAGCATGGGGGCGAGCAAATGGCCTTCCATATGGTGGACGCCAACGGCGGGAAGCTGCCAGGCAAAGGCCAGACTGCGCGCGACCGCTGCGCCGGAGAGTAGTGCGCCCATTAACCCGGGGCCGCGTGTGTAAGCAATGCCGGTGATGTCTGACGGTTGGATCTGGGCTTTGTCCAATGTTTCACGTACCAGCGGAAGGATTTTACGAACATGGTCGCGCGAGGCCAGTTCCGGCACCACACCGCCGTATTCGGCATGTAATTTGACCTGGCTGTACAGGGAATGTGCCAACAAGCCTTTTTCGGAATGGTAGAGGGCAATGCCCGTTTCGTCGCAAGAAGTCTCAATGCCCAGTGTCAAGGACGGCGTGTTGGTGTCGGTTGTTTGCATAATCAATGGTGGTTGTGAATTGGTTTTATTAAGCGGTGGCCGTTGGGGGATATTCCATCAATTCCATTCCGGCAGCGCTTTTGTTGTTTGAAAGACTCGGAATTTTAACAAAAACACCGGAAATGTCCGAAGTTTTGTTTGCAAAATTAGAAGGTTAATTTTATAATTCGCGTTTTCCTGGTTTTCCTATTGAAAATCGTTAAACGAATTTAAAAGTAAAGAGTAGATTATGCCAAGCGTAAAAGTAAGAGATACCGAACCATTTGACGTAGCCCTACGTCGTTTCAAACGTGCTTGCGAAAAAGCCGGTGTATTGACCGAGTCTCGTAAGCGTGAGTTTTATGAAAAGCCTACTTGGGCTAGAAAGCGCATGAAAGCCGCGGCTGTTAAGCGTCTGGCTAAGCGTTTGTCGCGTGAAAACCGTCGTACGACTCGTATGTACTAAGCATCGGTTTCAGGATTGAATTGATGTCAGAATTAAAAGCGACACTGACTTCCTCGATGAAGGAAGCCATGAAGGCGAAGGAAAAAGAGCGCCTGGCGGTAATCCGTTCCATGCTGGCGGCCATCAAACAAGTTGAAGTGGATAAACAAACCACACTTGAAGACGATGCCGAAGTATTGCCGATTTTGGATAAAATGTTGAAGCAAAGACGGGATTCGCACCAACAATATTTGGATGCGGATCGACCGGAGTTGGCTGAACAGGAAGCCTTTGAGATGACGATCATCCAGGACTTCTTGCCACAAGCTTTGACGGAAGCGGAAATCGCTCAAATGATTGATGAAGCGATTGCGGAAGTGTCTGCCAGCTCCATGCAGGACATGGGCAAAGTCATGGGGCTGTTAAAGCCGAAAATGCAAGGCCGCGCCGATATGGCCGAAGTGAGCAAGTTGATTAAGTCGAAGCTCGGCTAAGCGCTTTTAGTTCAAAAATTGGTTACAATCGTATAAACCCGCAGGTGTGAGCACTGGCGGGTTTTTTGCGTTTAAGGGGTGTGTATTTTTCTGTGGATAAGCTGTGTTCAGATCAAATGAAGGAGCGACGTTAAGTGGCTGGAAAATCGCCTAAGGGCAGTATCCCACGTTCTTTTATCGAAGATTTGCTGGCGCGCGCCGATATTGTGCAAGTCATCAATCAGCGCGTGCCATTGAAAAAGGCCGGTAGCACCTATAAAGCCTGTTGTCCGTTCCACGACGAAAAAACGCCGTCTTTTAATGTCAATCCGCAGAAGCAGTTTTACCACTGTTTTGGTTGTGGCGCCAGCGGGGATGCCATCAAGTTCCTGACGGAATATGACGGTTTGACGTTTGTCGAAGCCGTGGAGACTCTGGCGGCCATGAACGGTATGGAAGTGCCGCGCGAAAAGCTTTCACCGAAAGAAGCCAAACAGCAACAGGCGACGCGTGATTTATACGATGTCATGCATTCGGTCACTAAATTCTACCGCCAGCAACTCAAAAGCCACCCGGCTTCCGAAGAAGCCAAGCAGTACCTCAAACAACGTGGTCTGACGTCCGATATCGCCAAAACCTTCGTCATTGGGTTTGCGCCACCTGGATGGGATAGTTTGGTGTCAGGCCTCAAAGCCGACAATACATTGAAAAAGCAGTTGGTGGAAACCGGCATGTTGGTGCAAAAAGACGATGGTAAGACCTACGATCGTTTTCGCCATCGCATTATGTTCCCGATTCGGGACGGTCGGGGGCGGGTTGTGGCGTTCGGCGGGCGCGTTCTCACCCCGGAAGATCAACCCAAGTACTTGAATTCGCCAGAAACGCCCATATTTCATAAGACATACACGCTTTATGGTCTGTACGAAATGCGCCAGTCGCGCGAAAACCCCGACCATATTCTCGTTGTGGAAGGCTATATGGATGTGGTGGCGTTGGCGCAGTTTGGCATTCGTAATGCCGTCGCCACCTTGGGCACCGCGATTACGGCGGAGCATTTAGATATTCTGTTCCGTCAAGTGAACGAAGTGGTGTTCTGTTTCGACGGGGATGAGGCTGGCAAAAAAGCGGCCTGGAAAGCCTTGGAACTGGCCTTGCCCAATATGGTCGGCACTCGTTCGGTGCGGTTTTTGTTTTTGGACCAGGGCGAAGACCCGGATTCCACTGTTCGCAAAGAAGGCGTGGATGGCTTCAACGCACGGGTCAAGCAATCCATGACCCTGTCCGACTTTTTGTTTAAGGGGTTAATTGGGCGCCTGGGATTGCCATTGACGAGTGCAGAAGGGCAGCAGCAATTAATTGCCCTGGCCAAACCTTACATAACATCCGCGCCGGATGCGATGCCGGATTTGTTAACCAAGATTCTGTCGGATTACGTGGAAATGCCGGTGTGGCGTCTGGGGCAGGTAATGGGCATTCGGGTCTCGTCGACGGCGAAGACGTCAGCGAAACGATCCGAAAAACCGGTGAGTTTAAAAGCGACCAGCGTGGTGTTGAAATTGATTCGCTTGCTGTTGGCTCGGCCTTCGTGGGGCGGCGTGTTTTCCGAGGCTTTGATTGCGGATTTGAAGCGCTCCGATAATGCCGAATACCGCTTTTTGGCACAATTGGTACAGGTATTGCAGGCCAATAATTATGTGCCGGAAGCCGTCACGGCCTGGTTGGGTGAAGCCCCGCGTGAACGGGTGTTGAAGCAGGTTCACGGCATTGAAATACAAAACGACGATACGTTTATCGAAAATGAATTTAAAGCCATCGTGCTGAGAATTGGAACCGAGCTGCAGAAAGAGCGCGACAGAAAGGCCCTGACGGAAAAGTTAATGGGCAAAAACGATTGAGATTCGCGCGGTTTAATTCAGTCTGTTTCCAGGTTTGATTTTGATGAAAATTCAAAATCTTATTGAAAATCTAGTATAATATTCTGTTCTATTTTTTGGAGGGTTCGGTTCCTTCCTTAGAATCTAAAATTGAGGCAAAGATGACAAGAGTAGAAAGAAAGCAGCAGTTAATCGACTTGATTGAAAGAGCCAAGGATCTGGGTTACTTGACGTTTTCCGACGTGAACGATGTTCTGCCGGATGACATCGAGGAAGATCAGCTTGGACAAGTATTAACGATTCTAAGGGATTTCGGGATTCAATTGTTCGAATCCGCGCCGGACTCCGACGAACTTTTGACCAAAGAAGGTGAAACCTTCGACGATGCCGCCGCTGAGGCCGCGATTTTGGCACTGGCGGAAGTCGATGCCGAATTCGGTCGTACCACCGATCCGGTGCGTATGTACATGCGCGAAATGGGGTCGGTCGAACTGTTGACGCGTCAGGGCGAGGTTGAGATTGCCAAGCGTATCGAATACGGCATCCGCGACATGCTGGAAGCCATGGCGAAATACCCGGTGGTTGCGACCGATTTGTTGAACTCTTTCTCTCGCATCGACGAAGGGGAAGGGAAAACCGCCGACTTGATTCAAGGGTTTGTGCGTCCGTCAGACCTGGTGGATATTCCGATTGAAGAATTGTCGCCGGATAACGATTCCGGTGAACCGAAAGAAGACGGTATCAATCAGGAAGAGCTGGACGAGTTCTTGAAAAATCTCGACAAGCTGAATACCGAAACGTTAAAGATGGAGGCCGAAAAAGGCTATTCCGATCCGAAGTCGGTCAAGCAGCGTGCGAAAGTCGTTGAATTGTTGGCGACGGTCAAATTGTCGCCGGTGTTCGTCAACCGTACGATCAAGACCATCAAAATGAAAATCGCCGGCATTCGCGAGCAGGAGCGTAACATCGTAAACGCGGCGATGCGTCAAGCCGGTGTGCCGCGTCCTAGCTTCTTGAAACTGTTCGTCGGTTCCGAAACCGATTACGAATTGATTGATCGTTTGAAAGAAGCGCATTCGGATAAAGCTGATGCGTTGGAAGCGGTGCGTTCCGAAGTGAAGCGGGCGCAAAAGCGTTTGGCGATGATTGAAAAATCGGAAAAAATGCCGATCAACGAATTCAAAACCATCTACAAGGATTTGAGCAAGGCCGAGAGTCAGGCACGTGTCGCCAAGCGTGAAATGATTGAGGCCAACCTGCGTCTGGTTATTTCCATCGCCAAAAAATACACCAACCGTGGTCTGCAATTCCTGGACTTGATTCAGGAAGGCAACATCGGCTTGATGAAAGCGGTGGAAAAGTTCGAATATCGTCGTGGTTACAAGTTCTCCACTTACGCGACTTGGTGGATTCGTCAGGCCATCACCCGTTCGATTGCCGACCAGGCGCGTACCATCCGTATTCCGGTGCACATGATTGAAACCATCAACAAGCTGAACCGAATCCAGCGTCAGTTGTTGCAAAAAATGGGTCGTGAACCGACGCCGGAAGAACTGGCCGAAGAAATGGAAATGCCGGAAGACAAGGTTCGCAAAGTGATGAAAATCGCCAAAGAACCGATTTCCATGGAAACCCCGGTCGGCGACGATGAAGATTCCTCATTGGGCGACTTTATCGAAGATTCCAATATCCTGTCTCCGCAGGATTCCGCCGATTTGGAAGGCATGGGCGAAACCGTTCGTGAAATGCTCAGCACCTTGACGCCGCGCGAAGCTAAAGTGTTGCGTATGCGTTTCGGCTTGGGCATGAACACCGACCACACGTTGGAAGAGGTTGGTAAACAGTTTGACGTAACGCGTGAGCGTATCCGTCAAATCGAAGCCAAAGCCTTGCGCAAACTGCGCCACCCAAGCCGTGCCGAGCGTTTAAAAAGCTTTTTGGACTGATTTCCAAACCGCC
The DNA here is from genome assembly GCF_003991075.1 of Thiomicrospira sp. S5. NCBI lineage: Bacteria > Pseudomonadati > Pseudomonadota > Gammaproteobacteria > Thiotrichales > Piscirickettsiaceae > Thiomicrospira > Thiomicrospira sp. S5. Next base: position 927,554 of record NZ_CP014470.1, read on the forward strand.
TAAAACACGGCAAACATTATGGGCTCGTTCGTAATGGGCCTCTGAAAAACCACCAGGCCTGGTGGTTTTTTCATTTCTTTCCAACGTTTTCATTTCTGACCTGTTCTCGCCTCTAACGCCATTTTATTCGGTCAATGAATCACGCATTTCATTCGAAATAACTCTTATGGAAGTATTCGGGTGGAAACCCTATAATGGAAAAACCTTACTTTTATTTGGAGTATCACCATGCGTGCGCAAGCCAAGCAACCCCAAACCTCTCTGAGCTTCGGCTTGATATTGACCTGTCTTATGGTCATTCTCCCCACTTATGCGTTTTCGGATACCCTTCGCATCGCGACCGATGAATGGTGCCCTTACGACTGCATTCCCAGTCAAAACCAAGGCAAGGTCGGTTATTTGGGCGATTTGATGGAGGAGGCACTGAAAGCGAGAGGGCATGAGGTGGAGTTTGTCGAGGTTTCTTATTACCGAGGTTTGCAACTGATTAGAGAAGGCAAGCTGGACGGCACCATGGCCTGCTTCCGAGAAGAAGCGCCGGATTTCGTGTTTCCCGATTTTCCGTTAGGGATGTGTATTAGGGGCTAAAGCAACAGCACCTTTTTCAGTCAGAAAGACGCGTCCTGGCGTTATACCGGAACCGACTCGCTCAAGCAAGCGAAAATGATCGGCATCATCAAAGGGTACGATTATGTGGATCCGACGGTGATGGACTACATTAATCAAAATCCGGAAAATGTTCTGGCCATTACCGGCGAAAAGCCTCTGGAAAGATTGATTGAAATGCTCATCAATGGCCGTTTGACCGCCATCATTGAAGATAAAATCGTCTTGGAATATAAGGCCAAACAAATGGGCAAATCGGACCAAGTGAAAGTGTCCGGCACCACCAGCGCGGTGATTGATGTTTACAGCAGTTTCTCGCCGAAAAACCCTAAGTCCGAGGAATACGCCAAAATTCTCTCGGAAGAAACCCTGAAAATGCGAAAAAGCGGTCGTTTACAAGAATTGCTGGAGCGTTACGGCATTCAAGATTGGCAAGCACAATAAAGAATGATGACTTAAATGCGTGGCTTACTGAATCGTTATCGCCAATCCATTGCGCTCCACCTGTTGACCGTCATCTTCGGGTTTTATTTTTTGGTGGCGGTATTGGTGACGGTGATTCAGCTTTACAAAGAATACGAAAACACCAAAAAAGAGTTTTATGAAGAAATCCAAACCTTACCGGCCACCTTTGGTAAGGGCATTTCCGATTCGGTTTGGACGTACAATCAAGAACTGTTGCGCTCCATTTTACAAGGCATGTACAACCTTCCCATCGTGGTGGGGGTTAAAATCGAATCGCTCGACCACAAGATGGACTTGCAGATCGGCACCGTATTCAATGAACAAAACGAAGTCACCTACTTTGACTCGATGGGCAACCCCACTGAGCAGCAGCTTTTCGGCCTGGGCGCCAAATCGCTTTTCGATTACCAATTCCCCATTCATTATCAAGGCCCGGCGTTTGACGAAGATATTCCCTTAGGAAAGGTGACACTTTATTCCAATGACCATCTGGTATTCGAACGGGTCAAATACGGCTTCTTTCTGATTCTGATTAACTCCTTAATCAAAACCTTCGCGCTTTGGTTCATTATTTATTTCTTCATCAGAAAATATTTAGGGCGCCCGCTGCAGGAATTCACCCTGAAGATTCAGCAGCAAAACACTCAATCCCCGCAGTCCATTGACTTGGAAATTCCGTGGACGGATAAAAATGAACTGCTTATTTTAAAAGACAGTTACAATCAAATGATCCGGCGATTGAACGGTCATCAACACGAGTTGTTAAAGCTGAACCAAGAGCTGGATGAAAAGGTCAAGGCTCGTACGCTCGATTTAGAACAGGCCAAAGAAAGCGCGGAAAAACTGGCGTACAGCGATCCGCTAACACAGCTCAGCAACCGCCGTGCGTTTTTTGATTTTGGGCAACGGATGTTGGATCAAGCGTATCAGCAAAAAATGCCGTTGAGTTTGATTATGTTGGATATCGATTATTTTAAAAAACTCAACGACACCTATGGCCACGCTTTGGGGGACAAAGCATTGCAAGCGTTTGCCAACACGCTTCAAAACCATCTACGTCCGGCCGATTTGTTGGGTCGGTTAGGCGGGGAAGAATTTGCGGTGCTGTTGCCTAATACCGCTGAAACGGAAGCATTGGCTATAGCGCAAACTCTTCGCCAGCAAATCAGTCAAATCGAGTTAGAACATAATCAGCAGTTTATTCAATTTACCGTCAGTCTAGGGGTGGTTGAAAGTAACCGGGAAAGCGCCAATATCGATGGACTACTTGCTCAAGCGGATAAAGCGCTGTATGTCTCAAAAGATAAAGGGCGCAATCAGGTCACCGCGTATTCTGAAATCGACCATGATTCGATGCCATAAACCTTGATAAGGCGTCCTTGCGAAATAGGATTAGCGCCCTGTTTTTGAGTGCGTTTTATGAGAGCGATTTGGGTGCTCGCCAAAAAACATGATGAAAACCCTGTTATTTTCTTTATAATATCGTCCTTTTCAATCGCTGTATCTGTCATCCTGTATCAATCAGGATTTCAAAAATTGCACGTCAATCTGCCTCCTTAGCTCAGTTGGTTAGAGCACCCGACTCATAATCGGTAGGTCCTGTGTTCAAGTCACAGAGGAGGCACCATTTTCATTCATGGTCTTTTTTGTTTCATGAGTGTGTTTGTCTAGCACCAGTTTAGTGCGTTTTAGAATGGTACTCATCTGTACTTTTTAACTTAACCTTTCAAAATCAATCGCTTAATTCTATGGCATGCAAAATGCTTGCAGATTTGCACATAATTTTATTATTACTAAATTTAACTTTCATAATAATGTGTGAATCGACTGAATAATCACCAGGCCTGGCGGTTTTGGGAAATCAGTGGATTAAGTGAGGCGAAGATGGTGAAAACAAATAAGGCAACCGGTTTGTTCCGGCATGACGATGCAGCCTTGCCGAATGCGTTGGCATTTGGGTATGTGTTATTGACCTATGGATTCGGGTTGTATTTTATGCTGTCCGATTCGGGCTGGCTGAATGCGGTGGGGGTTTTGGCGCTGGCGCATTCGATGGTGATTGCGGCCTACTTGATTCATGAAACGGCGCATTTGAGTTTGTTCCGGAAAAAGGAGCATAACCAGTGGTTTGCAGAAATTCTGTTGTGGATTACCGGCACCAGTTATTCGCATTTCGACGATATTCGTAATAAACATAACCGCCATCATATCGACCGGGCGGATGTGGTGTCGTTCGACTTTCGTCCGTTGTTGGAAAAGCATCCACGATTTTTGAAACTGTTGAAAACTCTGGAATGGTTTTACATTCCGGCGTTGGAAGTCTGGATGCATTTTCTGGTCATCGTCTTGCCGTTCATTAAAGAAAGCCGTCGTTCCAGACGGGCGCGCGTGGTGTTCTTTTTGGTCGTTCGCGTGGCGTTTTTCTGGGCGCTGGCTTCGGTGTCGATCGATGTGTTGTGGCTGTATCCGATTGCGTATTTGATGTTCTTGACGGTGATGCGCTTTATGGATGTGCATCAGCATACTTATGAGGTGTATGAAACTCTGGATCAAAAGCGCGGGCCGGAAGCGCGTCTGCGCGACGCTCAGTTCGAGCACGACAATACCTATTCCAATCTGCTGTCGGAAAAGTATCCTTGGGTGAACTTGCTGGTGCTGAATTTCTGTTACCACAATGTCCATCATGACAGCATGTTGCAGCCCTGGTATCGATTGCCGAAATTGCACCAGGAATCCTATGGCGATGATGATCGTCAAGTGCTGACGTTCCGCCACCTCATGAAAAGTTTCCACCGTTATCGTGTGCCGCGCATTTTAAACGCCGACCCTGTCAATTTGCCGGTGAAGCAGGATGAAGGCGAGAGCTTTATCGGTGTGGATGGCGTGTCTTTCCTGACCGCGCATTAAAACGAGATTGGAGCGAATATGACCCAAGTAACCAAATTTTGGCCAATTCTCACCGGCCGTCATACCTATGAAAAAACCTTGTCCACGCGTGGGCGCGGACAGGGTGAAATCATTCAGGCGCCGATTTTGGCCTATTTGATTGAAACCAAAAACGGTCGCATTCTGTTTGATGTGGGCTGTGATTATCAAAAAATTCAGCAAAAAGAGCAGCGTGCCCATTATTACGAGCACGACGGTTTTCCATTCGGGCCACCGGAAATGGATGAGGAAGAACGTTTGCCGAATCGTTTGCAGGAACTGGGGTTGAAAACCGAAGATGTGGATTTGGTGTTTTGCAGTCATTTGCATTTCGACCATGCCGGCGGCTTATGCGAATTCTGCCATGCCGAAGTGCATGTCCACGCTCAGGAAATGGCGGCGGCGAAAGAGCCGGCGGACGATGCTTATTTTGCGTCCGATTTCGAGTTGCCCTTGAATTGGAAGTTGCAAACCGGCGAGTACGAGTTAACCGACGGAGTCAGCGCGATTGAAACTCCGGGCCATACTGCGGGGCATATGTCGATGCTGGTGGAGTTGCCGAAAGGTCCGCCGATTTTGTTGGCAGGCGATGCGGCGGACTTGACGGAGAATATCGAAGACGAAGTCGCGCCCGGTTTGTGCTGGCAGGATAACGAGCAATTGGCGATCGAGAGTATCCGTAAATTGAAATACCTCAGTGAAAAACAGCAGGCGGCGCTTTGGCCGAATCATGATTGGGCATTTTTCCAGCGCCATAATCGATTCCCGAACTTTTTCGAATAGAAAGGCGGAGCCGTCAGGCCCGCTTTACGTTAGTAACTTACCCGGCAGCGTCACGCTGTCTTTTTTTTGGATGATGGATTTTTAAGGATTTTAGGTTATGGAACTTGTCGCCACGGTGGTGCTGTTTTTTTCCTCGGTGTTATGGGGCCTGGCTTGGTTGCCGTTGAAGTATTTGCATGAAATGGGGTTTGACGGGATTCCGCTGACCTTGTTTTTGTACACCATTATGTTGGTGGTGATTTTGCCGTGGATTTGGCGCAAACGTTCGGAAATTCGCCCGTCCTGGAAAATCTTGCTGGCCATCGGTGTGCTGGGCGGCGGGGCGCAGTTGGCGTTCAATACCGCGATGATTTACGGCGAAGTGATTCGGGTCATGGTGCTGTTTTATCTCTTGCCGGTTTGGGGTGTGATTGGCGGCCGTCTGTTTTTGGGGGAAGCCATCGACCGGGTGCGTTGGTTGGGATTGGGGCTGGCGGTGTCCGGCGCCTTCTTGGTGGTGGGCGGTTGGAAAGCCCTGGAATCGCCGCCGTCCTGGATTGATGCGCTGGCGCTGTTGTCCGGTTTTTTGTTTGCCATGAATAACATTGCTTTCCGAGTGTCGCCGAAGGTGGATGTGTCGCTGAAGTTGGCCTTTATGTTCGGCGGTTCGGTGTTGATGGCCAGCGGGGTCATTCAGGTGATGTCCTTGCCGACCTTGCCGGATGTCAGCCTTCAGGCCTGGGGAATTTTGTTCTTGTTCGGCGCGGTTTGGATGATGATGGCCAACCTCGGAACGCAATGGGCGGTGACGCACATGGAAGCCGGACGTTCTTCAATCATCATTATTATGGAGCTGGTGACGGCGGTCTTGTCGGCCAGTATTCTGTTGAATGAAACCATGAGTCCGACGGAAATGGTCGGCGGCTTGTTAATTGTGGTGGCCGCGTTCCTGGAAGCACGTCGTGCAAACGGGCACTGAATTGCACCATATGAAAAATATTTGACCCAAAGTAATGCGATTTAACCGATCTTAGGGTTGGTTAAAATCACGTTATTTTTGTTATATTGTTGAAAAATAAAGACAAAAAGTTTTTTGGTTCGACCTGTGTTTATAAATTATTACCTTTCTCTTAAATTGTAATAACTAAGGTGGTGTAATCATGTTCTCATATAAAAAGCTATTAGGTGGTCTTGCGGGGCTGTTGCTTTCCGTTCAAGCGATGTCGGTCAGTGCCGAGCCGTTGAAGATTGGATACAGTGACTGGCCAGGATGGGTGGCTTGGCAGGTCGCAATCGAAAAAGATTGGTTTAAAGAAGAAGGCGTGGACGTCAAATTCGAATGGTTTGACTATGTGGCGTCAATGGATGCCTTCGCGGCCGGACAGTTGGACGCGGTTGGCATGACCAACGGTGATGCGTTGGTAACCGGTGCGACCGGTGCGCGCAGCGTCATGTTCTTAATGAACGACTACAGTAACGGTAACGATATGGTGATCGGTGCGCCGGGCATTGAATCCGTTAAGGATTTGAAAGGCAAGAAAGTCGGCGTGGAAGTCGGTTTCGTGAGCCACCTGTTGTTGCTGAACGCTTTGAAAGCCAATGGCATGAGCGAAGGTGATGTGGAGTTGGTGAATGTGCCGACCAATGAAACCCCACAAGTCTTGGCGTCCGGTCAAGTGGATGCGATTGTCGCTTGGCAACCAAGCTCCGGTTCGGCATTGAACTTGGTACCGGGTTCGAAAGCCATCTATACCAGTAAGGATGAGCCAGGTTTGATTTACGATATGTTGTGTGTCTCGCCAAGCAGTTTGTCGGCGAATCGCGACGATTGGGTAAAAGTGGCCAAAGTCTGGTATCGCGTTGTGGACTTCATCAAGGATCCGAAGCACTATGACGAAGCCATCGAAATCATGTCTTCTCGTGTCGGTCTGTCTCCGGACGAGTACAAAGGGTTTGTGGACGGCACCAAAATCCTGACCTTGGAAGAAGCGAAGAAACACTTCCAAAAAGGGGATGGTTTCAGTTCTCTGTATGGTTCGACGCAATTGTCTGATGACTTCAACGTCGCCAACAAAGTTTACGATACGCCACAAGACGTGAACGCTTATATTGACCCTTCCATCACAACGGGTCTGTAATCGGCTGAACGGCTGAAGCGGACTCAAAAGGCCACTGGTTCCAGTGGCCTTGTCTTTTAACACCTCTCTGTTTTCTGTTATTCGCAACGTACCTGATATGGGGTAAGGGCTGCGGCTGACTTGAAAACCGAGTTGAAGGAGAAAACCATGAAGTTATGGCATGACCTGACGTGGGAAGAAATCGGCGAGTTGGTCGAACAGGGTATGGATGCCGCATTGCTGCCGGTCGGTGCGACCGAGCAGCATGGCCCGCACCTAGGGTGTGGCATGGATTCGGAAATTGCCCGCCACTTGAGTGAGCAGGTCTCGGCCAAAACCCAGGTTGCGGTGCTGCCGACTTTGCCTTACGGCTGTTCCATCGGGCACTCGCATCGCTGGCCGGGCACCATTGCCTTGCAGCCGAAAACCTTGATTGATGTGGTTAAGGAAATCGGCGATTGGGTGGCGGCTTCCGGGTTCAAGCGCCTGTTCATTCTCAACAGTCATGTGTCCAATTTCGCACCGTTACGCTGCGCGTTGGAAATGCTGCGTGCCGAACACGACGGCTTTATGGTGGCGCTGATTAATTCGTCCACCGTCAGTGAACGCGTCAAGGCGCGGCATTTCGACGATGCCGAGGATTGGCACGCTAATGAGGCGGAAACGTCATTGATGATGGCGTTGGCGCCGAACCTGGTGCGGGACGATAAGTTAGCAACCAGTGATGACCCGGATCGGACGGAAGACTGCGTGTTTTCCCATCCGGTGAATCGCACCAGTTTGAATGGCGTGACCGGAAAACCGAGCGACGCTTCGGTTGAAAAAGGCCGGGAGCTGTTCGATTGGATGGTGGATGACCTCAGCGCTCTGGTGATGAAAGGTTTACAAGAAGAGGCGCCTTTGCCTCACGGCTATTTTGATCAAACAAAGGGATAAAAGGATAAACAAATGAATTCGAAAATTGATGTGGATGCCATGCAACGCCGCTTAAAGGACATGGGCATCAAATATTGTTTGGGCGCTTACGTGGACATTCACGGGATACCGAAAGGCAAATTCGTGCCAATCGATCATTTGCACCATATGGTGGAAGGGTCGGAATTGTACACGGGGTACGCGCTGGATGGTTTGGGGCAGATGCCGAACGACGATGAAATCGCTTCGGTGCCGGATCTGGACAGTTTGATTCAACTGCCTTGGCAACCGGAGGTGGCTTGGATGGCGGCCGACAATACCTTGCACGGCGAGCCTTATGAAATCAACACGCGTGTTGCTTTGAAGAAAGTCTTGGCGGAAGCCGAAGAAATGGGCTTTGGGTTTAACCTCGGCATCGAGTGCGAGTTGTTCGTGCTGAAAGAGGAAGAAGACGGCTCCTTGTCCGTACCGGATAAGGACGATAAGCTTATCAAGCCGTGTTACGACGTGCGCAGCTTTATGAACCGCTTCAGCTGGCTGGATAAGATGGCGACCACCATCAACGATTTGGGCTGGGATTTGTACTCGCTCGATCATGAAGACGCCAACGGTCAGTATGAATTCGATTTCAAATTCAGTGATGCGCTGACCATGTGTGACCGTTTTATTTTCTTCCGTTACATGGCGAAACACTATGCGCAGGAAGAAGGCTTGCTGGCGACCTTTATGCCGAAGCCGTTTGCAAATAAAACCGGTAACGGGGCGCATTTCAATATGTCGCTGTTCGATAAGGATACCGGCGAAAATGTCTTTGCCTGTGATCCGAAAGACGATCCGCGCGGTTTGGGCTTGACCGAAATCGGTTATCACTTCATCGCCGGTGTTTTGAAGCACGGTCCGGCTTTGTGTGCGGTTTTCTCGCCGACGGTCAACAGTTACAAGCGCTTGATTCGCCAAGGAGCGATGGCAACCTTCTCCTGGGCGCCGGTGTTCAATTCCTTCGGTTCCAATAACCGAACCAATTCGGTGCGAGTGCCGATGGGCGGCGGGCGTTTCGAGTCGCGTAATGCCGACGGCTCGGTGAATCCGTATCTGGCGGCGACGTTGGTGTTGGCGGCCGGTTTGCAAGGGGTGCGTGAGAAATTGGATCCTGGTATGCCGCAGGAAGACAATCTGTATGAGTTGTCGGAAGCCGAGCGTTTGGAAAGAGGCATTGAGTTCTTGCCGCAAAACCTGGCGGAAGCGGTGGAAGCCTTTGCGGCAGATCCGTTTGTCGAGGAAGTGCTGGGTTCCGAACTGCGCAACGAGTTCATTAAATACAAAACCGAAGAATGGGAGGAGTACCACCGCACGATTTCCGAATGGGAAATCAAGCGTTACAGCCACTTGTTCTGATTGGCTGTATTCGATTCATTCTGTTCAGCTCGGGCCAAGGCGGGAAATCGCCAGGCCTGGGCGTTTTGGTTATTTGACCACGGTCCAGCTGACGTCGTTCTGATTCAGCGCTTTGGTGACCGCTTCCGGCATCGGTTGGTCGGTGATCAATAAATCCACGTCTTCAAACCCGCAAACTCGTTCCAATTTCCCCAATCCGAATTTTGAATGGTCCGCCAGTATCGATGTTTGGCGTGAGCGTTTAATCATTTCCCGTTTTAACGCGGCCACGTCTTGGTCGTACTCGGTAATGCCTTCCAATGTAATCGAGCCGCAGCTCGAAAAACAATGATCGGCATTGAATTGCTGGACGGCGGAAACCGTCGCGGCGCCATAGCAACTGCCTTCCGATGCACGGTATTGGCCGGGCAGCATGATGATTTGATGGGTCGGGTTTTCCGACAGCGCGATGGCGATGGAAAAGCTGTTGGTGATGACCGTCAGTTCCTTTTTGGTGATGGCGAGGCGATTCGCCAGAAAGGTGCAGGTCACGCTGGAATCGAACATTAACACTTGCCCGTCGCTCACTTGCTTTTCCGCTTCCTTGGCGATGCGCATACGCTCTTCCGGAAAAATATTCTTGCGTTGATTCAGTACGCCTTCCTTGGCGGTCGACATATTCGCGGCACCGCCGTGGGTACGCTGCAACAGCGATTGTTCGGCTAAAGCATCAATGTCGCGTCGAATGGTTTCGATGGAGACATTGAATTCCTGCGCCAATTCGGAAATCAGCACCACCGGCTTGATTTGCAGCAGATGCAAGATGCGTTCGTGCCGTTGGTTTTTGTTTAAACGAGCGGGAGCGATGGGTTGCATGTCGAAGTCCGTAACAATTGATTTGTGCTTATCTTACCGTATTTAGGTGGAATATTTTGTGGTGATTACAACATTTTTATGTAAATTTTGGTGCAAAAGCGGGCATAAAATGTGGCATTAATATGGTTCATATTGAGATGAAAAATATTAATATGTTGATTTAAATGAATTATTTTTTATTTGGGTGCATGTTTGCTTTTTTGCTCAAAACCAAGTTTTTGTGGTTTTTACCAATTTTATTGATGTCTCATAGGAGGTTTGCAATGGCAAGTTCTAATTTTGGAAGACGTGATTTTCTGAAAGCTGCAGCGGCAATGTCGGCGACGGCGGCAATTCCAGGGTTGTTTCCAGGGGTGGCGAATGCCGCTCGTACCAACGAATTGAATATTTTGGTGTGGGAAGGTTACAACTCGGACAATGTTCTAGACCCGTTTCGTCGTGAGTTCGACACCAAAGTGTCGGCGGAAAACGTCATTTCCGACCCGGATGCCGTGAATAAACTGCGCGCCGGCGAAACCAAGGTATGGGATTTGATTAACCTGAACAACCCTTGGGCACGGGAACTTCTCTATCCGGAAGGGTTGATCAAACCACTGGATCAGGAACGGTTTAAACCCTATTTCGACAAGATGATGGACGAGTTCAAGTGGCCTTACAAGTGGGCCATGAGTCTGGACAACAAAGAGCTGTTGGGGATGACGCAACGTTTCGGGCCTTTGTCTTTTGTAGTGAACACCGATGTGATTTCGCGCCCGATGGCGGAAGACCAAGGGTTCAACCTGTTTATGGATCCTAAGATGAAAGGGCGTTACGGGATTCTGACCTGGGCGAACTGGAACATCTACCACATGTGTATCACGGCCGGCTTCTCGCCGTTCAGAAAACACACCAAGGAAGAAATGCAGAAGTTCAAGGAAGTGGCGACTTACATCTTCAAAAACGCCAAGCTGGCGTCGGATGACCATTTGGCGATGAACCAGGCCTTGATTACCGGCGAAATCGACGCTTACTTTACCGGCGGAACCTATTCGTGCTCCGTGGCGCGTTACGACGGTTTCTCAAATGTTCGAGGCATTACGCCGAAAGAAGGGCCGATTGATGGCAAGGGTGGGATTGTCTGGGTGGAAGTGACGTCCATCGTGAATAACCCGAACCTGTCCACCAAAGCGGAAGATTTCCTGGAGTACGTGCAAAGACCGGATGTGTCCAAGAACGTAGCGTTTGCGGAAGGGTCTCATAACCCGGTTACCCAAATGGGGATTCCGGAAGTCATGAACGCTTTCACCAAGAAAGAATTGGATGCGATTCAGTTCGACAGCCTGGAATGGGAGTTGGAGCATTGCGCCGATTACGACGTGAACCCGGATTACGCCGAAATGTTGGAGCTGTACACGGCCGCGCGTCGTGAAGCGAAAGGATAAATCGTAATTGAAACTGGCGGGCACGTCTAACGTGCCCGGCTTGAAAGAGAGATGGACTATGGATCAAGAAACGGTTCTGAAGTTAAAAGACGTCGACAAATTCTTTAACGATTTTGTGGCGGTCGACCGAATCAATCTCGATGTGAAAGACGGTGAATTTTTTACCATCGTCGGGCCGTCGGGCAGTGGGAAAACCACCATGATTCGTATGTTGGTCGGCATGGACAAACCGACAAATGGCGAAATTTCGCTGCGAGGCAAGGTCATCAACGACGTGCCGGCCAATAAACGGCCGACCTGCATGGTGTTCCAGTCTCTGGCGCTGTTTCCACATAAAACGGTCGGTGAAAACATCGAGTTCCCGATGAAAATCAAGGGCGAACTCAAGAATTACCGCAAGGCACGAGCCATCGAGTTGCTCGAGCAATTGCACCTGTCGGAAAGTTATTACGACAAGATGATTACCGAATGTTCGGGTGGGGAAAGACAACGTGTCGCTTTGGCGCGTGCCCTGGCATTCGACCCGGAGATTTTGTTCTTCGACGAACCTTTGTCGGCACTGGATTACCGTCTGCGTAAGACGCTGGAAAAAGAGCTGAAAGACATTCAACGTAAGACCGGCAAAACCTTTATTTACATCACCCACTCATTGGAAGAGGCGATGGTGATGAGTGACCGCATCGGCATTATGCGCCGCGGTCGACTGATTCAAGTGGGCACGCCCGAAGAAATCTACAACAGCCCGGTGAATGGCTTTGTGGCGCAGTTCATGGGTGAGGTCAATCAATTTGAAGTGGATGTGCGCGGCGACGAACTGGCCGACTCGAAAATGTTGGCGACCTACCGTTCGCCGAATCCGGCTTACGACAATTCTTCGGGCATTCTGATTGTGCGTCCGGAAGACATGCGTTTGCTGTCGCCGGAAGACACGGCGGAAAACGAACTGGAAGGCACGTTGGTGAACCAGTATTCGCTGGGCTCACGCACCCAATACCAAGTGATGGTCAACGGCAAGACGCTGCTGGTGGAAATGCTCGGTGCCGGTGTTGATGTATCCGAAGGGGATGAGGTTAAGGTGGGCTGGTCCACCGACAGCGCCATCCTGTTGAAAGAATAAGGTGTGTTATGAAAACGACATCCGTAAAAGAAGAAAGCAGCGCCGAAACGCCTAAGCGTTTTCGCCAGGCCTGGCTGAAAGACTGGTTGAAGCAGACCGGGTTCTTGTTGTCGCTGCCGGTGATGATTCTGTTTTTCGCCGGCTTCATCGGGCCTTTACTGTTGGTCGGCATCTACAGTTTCATGCCGTCGAAAGAATTCGGACTGGACCATCTGCCGACGCTGGAAAACTACGCCGATATTTTCAGCAGCAGTTATTACCTGTCGTTCGGTTGGTCGCTGATTCTGGCGTTGGTGACCACGGTGTTGTTGATTCTGATCAGCTGGCCGGTCGCCTATGGTTTGGCGAAAAGCTTTAAGCGCTCGATGATTTTGACGCTGATTTTGGTGTTGCCGTTATTCGTATCGGAAAACGTGCGTCTGTTCGGCTGGGTGCTGATGCTGGTGAATCACGGGGTGCTGGACGGCTCCCTGAACGCCATGTTCGGCGTGGATTTGCCGAGTTTGCTGTACAACGTGCCGGTGATTCTGCTGGGCCTGTTGTACACCTATCTGCCGTTCATGTTGTTCCCGATGGTGTTGGGCATTTCCATGATTCCGGAATCCTGTCGCGAGGCCAGTTTTGACATGGGCGCCAACCGCTGGCAGGTGTTCAAGGAAATTGAATTGCCGCTGGCGATGCCGGGCATTCTTATCGGTTCCCTCTTGACCTTCGTGTTGGTGATGGGGTCGATTTCCGAAGCCAAAATCTTGGGCGGCCAATCCATCATCATGATTTCGCACGATATCGAAACCGCGTTTACCTATGCGCAGAACTGGCCGTTAGGATCCGCATTGGCGACCCTGTTGATTTTGTTGATCGGGGCTTTGGTTCTGACTCTGTTGTCGAAACTGGATTTAGACCGTTTGTTCGGTCGTAAGAAATAAGGAAATCGTATGTCAGCCATGTATCAAAGTCGATTCACCTCCGCCAACCAGAAGCTGATGCGCTGGTGGACGGTGATTGTCATTTTGTTCCTGTATATGCCGATGCTGGCCGTGGTGTTGGCATCTTTCTCGAAGATCAAGTTTTTCATGTTCCCGGTGAATATTTGGTCGACCAAATGGTATGAATCGGTCTTCAATTCTTTGTCGATTCGGGAGTATGTTTTCACTTCTTTGAGTATCGCCGCCGTGGTCACCGTGATTTCGGTGGTGATGGCCATTTTTGGCGCCCTGGCGTTTGCGCGTTATGACTGGAAAGGGCGCAGCATCTACCAAAAAATGATTCTGTTGCCGATTTTCTTTCCGCAGGCGGTGTTGGGCTTGGCGATTCTGTTGTGGACGTCCTCATTAGGCATTACGCCGACCTGGCACACCGCGATTTTCGCGCACCTGGTGTGGATTGTGCCGATCGTCACACTGGTCATCGCCATTCAGGTCTACGGTTTCGACCCGTCGGTGGAGGAAGCGGCTTATGACCTGGGCGCATCCCGTGTGCAGGTCTTCAAGGAAATAACTTTGCCGATTCTGTGGCCGGGCATTTTTTCCGGTGCCTTGTTCGCTTTCTTATTGTCCTGGGGGAATTTCCCGCTGTCCACCTACACCACCGGGGCCGATCAAACCGCGCCGGAATGGCTCTACGCCAAAATGGTGGCCGGTTATACCCCGCAGGTTCCGGCATTGGGATCGCTGACCGTGTTGATGGCAGCAATCATTCTGTTCGGCAGTTATTGGCTGGGCATGCATTTTAAAAAGAAAAAACAACGAGCAAAGACGTGAGGTAGCCGTAAGGATCTATGTTTGAACAAATGAGTTATGACGCGCAACTGGCCTATCTGCAAGGCGTTGCGGAAAAAGCGTTGCAAAAGTGGGCGCTGCCCGAACCGACCGGTTTGAAGCTGTTGAGTTTGTCGGAAAACGCCACTTACCGTGTCGATTTACCGGATCGTGATCCGTTGATTTTGCGGGTACACCGCACCGACTACCATTCCCGCGATGGGATTCAGACCGAGTTGGATTGGATGAAAGCCTTGCAGGAAGACGCCGGTATCCAAACGCCACAGTCCATCGACGGTCGTGACGGTTCCGCGATTCAGGAAGTGGTGTCGGCGGCTTTGGACGAAGTGCGTTATGTGACGTTATTTCATTTTATCGACGGCGACGAACCGGATGAATCGGACCTGATCGAACCCTTCAAAAAGTTGGGCGAAGTCACCGGAAAAATGCACAACCACGCACGCGGCTGGACGTTGCCGAGTTATTTTGACCGTTTGGTGTGGGATTACGATGGTTGCATCGGCGACACGCCCAATTGGGGCGACTGGCGAAAAGGGCCAGGCCTGAAGCCGGAAGATGTCGGAACACTGGAAGCGGTCTCCGATTTGATTAAACAGCGGCTGGCGGCCTTCGGGCAATCGCCGCAACGTTTCGGCTTGATTCACTCCGATATTCGCTTGGCGAATCTGCTGATTTGCGGTGACGACACCCGAGTCATCGATTTTGACGATTGCGGGTTGGGCTGGTTTTTATATGACTTGGCATCTGCGGTCAGCTTTATCGAAACCAACCCTGGGTTGGATAAGGTGATTGACGCGTGGGTGGAAGGCTATCGACGTAGCGCATCGCTTTCCGAAGAAGAGGAACGGGAAATTCCGACCTTCATCATGATGCGGCGTTTAACGTTATTCGCCTGGCTGGGCTCGCACCCGACGGCGGATTTGGCTCAGGAGTTAGGCGATTCATTCGCACAGGGTACGGTGGAGTTGGGTAACGCCTACCTGACACAATTTCAATCATAACGCAGTGATTTAATGTAAGGATTTGACTAATGGCAAGTGAACAAAAACAGGCCTTTTTAGAGAGAACCAAAAAGGTTTGGAACCCGGGGAAAACCCAGGATTGGATCGATACCGGCGTCGATATTGTCATCGACCGACGCGAAGGCTATTGCTTTTGGGATATGGACGGGCACCGTCTGATCAATATGCATTTGAACGGCGGGGTCTATAACCTCGGGCATCGCAACCCGGAAGTGATTCAGGCGGTGACCGACGCCATGGCGCATTTCGACATCGGTAACCACCATTTTCCGTCTTTGATGCGTACCGAACTGGCGGAAAAACTGCTGGCGACGGCACCGGACAATATGCAATACGCCATCTTTGCCAGCGGCGGAGGTGAGGCGATCGACATCGCTTTGAAATCGGCACGCCATGCCACCGGCAAGAAGAAAATCGTGTCGTTGCAGAACTGTTACCACGGTCATACCGGTCTGTCGGTGAAAACCGGCGCGCCGCGTTTCAATGAGATTTTCTTAACCGAACCCGAAGCCGACCAGTTCGTTCAGGTGCCGTTTAATGATTTGGACGCAATGGAAGAAGCGTTGTCCGGGCGGGATGTGGCTTGTGTCATCATCGAAAGCATTCCGGCGACTTACGGTTTCCCGATGCCGGCACCCGGCTATTTACAAGCGGTGAAGACCCTGTGTGAAAAATACCAGGCCTTGTATGTGGCGGATGAAGTACAGACCGGCCTGATGCGAACCGGCCAGATGTGGTGTTGCACCGGCTATGGTGTGGAACCGGATTTACTGGTCACCGGTAAAGGCTTGTCCGGCGGGATTTATCCGATTGCCGCGGTGTTGGTGACCGAGCAGTCCGGCCAATGGTTGACCGAAGACGGTTGGGCGCATATGTCCACTTTCGGTGGCTCGGAAATCGGTTGCGCGGCCGCCATCAAAACCTTGGAAGTGGCGCAGCGCCCGGAAACATTGGAAAACATTCAACGTATCAGCGATTATTTTGATCAGGCGCTGGCCGATTTGCAGGCCAAGTACCCGGATTTCTTCGTCGGTGTTCGTAAGAACGGCCTGGTGATGGGGCTGGAATTCGATTACCCGAGAGGGGCTGAACTGGTGATGCAGGAACTTTATAAACAGGGCGTTTGGGCGATTTATTCTGCGCTGGACCCGAGAGTGTTGCAGTTCAAAGCCGGTTTGTTGATGTCGTTGGAGTTATCGAAAGAGGTCATGGACATTCTGGAATGTTCCATTGACGCAGTGGTGAAATCGTTACCGAAGACCTAAGCCGTTATTGAAGTCGTTTAAAAGGAGGTTATATGTTGACATCCATTCAAGGAAAAACCGTTTTAATCACCGGTGCCAGTAAGGGCATCGGGCGTGGCATTGCCAAAGTGTTCGCCAAGCAAGGCGCCAATACCGTCATCGTAGCGCGGCATTTAGACGCCGCTCAAGCCGTGGCCGATGAATTAAAGGCCGCCGGTTACGAAGCCATGGGCGTGGCCGCCGATGTGGCCGACAAGGCTTCATTGCAATCCGCGGTGCAAACCGCGGTTGAAGCCTACGGCGGTTTGGATATTCTGTGTGCCAATGCCGGGATTTTCCCGTCCGCCAGTTTGGAAGAAATGACCGAAGAGGATTGGGATACGGTGATGAACACCAACCTGAAAGGGACATTGTTCAGTGTGCAAACCTGTTTGCCGGAATTGAAAAAATCCGGGGCCGGACGGGTGGTGATTACGTCGTCGATTACCGGGCCGATTACCGGATTCCCCGGCTGGAGCCATTATGGTGCCTCCAAAGCCGGGCAGCTCGGTTTTATTCGCACCGCCGCCATCGAATTGGCGAAATACGGTATCACTGTGAATGCCGTCATGCCGGGCAATATTTTGACCGAGGGTCTGGAAGACATGGGCGACGATTACCTGACGCAAATGGCTTCCTCGATTCCGCTGAAACGTTTGGGGTCGGTTGAGGACATCGCCAATGCCATGTTGTATTTCGCGTCGGAAGAAGCGGGTTACGTCACCGGGCAAACCATCGTCGTCGACGGCGGACAAGTGTTGCCGGAATCTCTGGAAGCGGTCGGTTAACCGCTAAACGGATTGGGATAACATTATGTGTCAATGCGGCCAACATACGATTCATGCGCTGGGCAAACAGCAAAGCCATTGCGGATGGGATTGTGATAATCGTCCGGAATTGACGGTGGTGTCCGGCGATTGTCTCGACATAGAGGTGCACGATGCGTCGGGCGGTCAGTTATCGTTGGATTCCGGCGTGGACGATGTCATTAATTTCGATTTCGATCGAATCAACCCAGTCACCGGACCGGTTTGGGTGGAAGGGGCCGAACCCGGCGATGCCTTGAAGGTCACGTTGCTGGATTACGAGCCGTCCGGCTGGGGCTGGACCGCCAATATTCCGGGATTCGGGCTATTGGCGGACGAGTTCGAAGACGCGGCCTTGCATCTTTGGCAGTATGATCCGGACAGCTTGTCGCCGGCGTTATTCAATGAATTTGCGAAAGTGCCCTTGAAACCCTTTGCCGGCACCATTGGCGTGGCGCCGCCGGAAAAAGGGTTTCACAGCATCGTACCGCCGCGGCGTTGGGGCGGAAACATGGATATTCGTGACCTTGCCAAAGGCAGCGAGCTTTGGTTGCCGGTCGGTGTTGAAGGCGCCTTGTTCTCCATCGGCGATACCCACGCCGCGCAAGGCGACGGTGAGGTGTGTGGCACCGCGATTGAAAGTCCGATGACGGTATCGGTGAAGCTGGAGTTGGAAAAAGCGCAGAATCTGCCCGCGCCGAAATTTGCCACACCGGGGCCGGTCACGCGCCATTTGGATGCCGAAGGGTATCACGTCACCACCGGCGTCAATCATGACTTGATGACCGCCGCCCGCGATGCGGTGCGTTACATGATCGACGAGTTGCAAAAACAGCATCAGTTGGCGGCGATGGATGCTTATATGTTGTGCAGTGTGTGCGGCGATCTGAGAATCAGTGAAATCGTCGATGCCCCCAACTGGATCGTCTCGTTTTATTTTCCGAAATCGGTTTTCTCATAGGTTTTTCGCAATTTATGGCTCAGTATCACTACACTTTAGGGCAACTGGTCTATCGCTTTGACGACTTGAAGGATTTGATGGCGAAAGCCACCCCCATGCGTTCCGGCGATGTGTTGGCGCAAGTGGCGGCCAAAACCGAAGAGGAACGGATGGCGGCCCGTTTCGCGTTGGCGGAACTGCCGTTGAAAACGTTTGTGAATGAAGCCGTGGTGCCTTACGAATCGGATGAGGTGACGCGCTTGATTATGGACGATTGGGACGAAACCGCGTTTGAACCGATTGCCCATTTGACGGTGGGCGACTTCCGGGACTGGTTGTTGGATTATGATACCGATGCCGCGGCCTTGGCGACGGTGGAAGCCGGGTTGACTCCGGAAATGGTGGCGGCGGTCTCGAAGCTGATGCGCAACCAGGATTTGATTCTGGTGGCCAGCAAAAAAGAGGTGGTCACGCGTTTCCGGAATACCATCGGCTTGAAAGGCGGGCTGTCGACACGTCTGCAACCCAATCATCCGACCGACAGCACGCAAGGCATCATTGCCTCGACCTTGGACGGCTTGCTGAACGGTTCGGGCGATGCGGTCATCGGCATCAATCCGGCCACCGACAACGTTCAGGCGGCCTCGGCTTTGATTCGGTTGCTGGATGAAGTGCGGCAACGTTACGACATTCCGATGCAGTCTTGCGTATTGACGCACGTCACCAACAGCATGGTGATGATGGAACGGAACGAGCCGGTGGATTTGGTGTTTCAGTCGATTGCCGGAACCGAAGGCGCCAATAAAACCTTCGGCATTGATTTGGCGGTGCTGGCCGAAGCGCATGAGGCGGCCTTGTCGCTGAAACGGGGCACGGTTGGCGATAATGTGATGTATTTCGAAACCGGTCAGGGCAGCGCCCTGTCGTCCGGATTTTTTCATGGCGTCGATCAGCAAACGTTGGAAACGCGAGCCTACGCCGTGGCGCGCAAGTTCCGACCGTTGTTGGTGAATACGGTGGTCGGTTTTATCGGCCCGGAATATCTGTTCGACGGTAAGCAGATTATCCGCGCCGGGCTGGAAGACCATTTCTGCGGCAAGCTGCTGGGCGTGCCGATGGGGTGCGATATTTGTTACACCAATCACGCCGAAGCTGACCAGAACGATATGGATAACCTGCTGACGTTGCTTGGCACGGCCGGGGTCAATTTCATTATGGGCATTCCCGGCGCCGACGATATCATGCTCAATTATCAGACCACGTCCTTCCACGATGCCAATTACTTGCGGCAGGTGTTGGGCAAAAAACCGGCACCGGAGTTCGAGCGCTGGCTACGAGATATGGGTATTCAAGATGCGGCCGGGCACCTGTTACCCGAAAATCAGCCGACGCCGTTATTGACGAATCAAACGTTTGGGGGCGAAGTATGAAGGCGTCTCAGCCGCAGGTTTTACAGGACTTGGCGAAACTCAAACACATCACCGAGGCGCGCATCGGTTTGAAGCGAGCGGGTTCCAGTCTGGCGTCGAAAGAGGTGCTGACGTTCGATTTGGACCACGCCCGTGCGCGCGATGCGGTGCATTTGCCGTTTCAACCCGAAGCCTTGGCAGAGCCAATCGAGGCGTTGGGCGTGTCGACCCTGACGATTCAATCCGCCGCCGTGGACCGCATGACTTATTTACAGCGCCCGGATTTGGGACGTAAGCTGGGGTTGGAGTCTCGTACTTTGTTGCAGGAGCAAACACAGGCAGAAGAAAGTACGGAAGCCGATGTCTGCATTGTGATCGGGGATGGCTTGTCGTCCAAGGCGATTCAACAGAATGCCGTGCCCTTTTTATCGGTTTTGTTGCCGTTGTGTCGGGCCAAAGGCTGGCGACTGACGCCGGTGCATCTCGCCACTCAGGCGCGTGTGGCCTTGGCGGATGAAGTGGGAGAGCAGTACGGTGCGAAGTTGGCGGTGATTCTGATTGGCGAACGCCCCGGTTTGAGTGCGGCCAACAGTATGGGCATTTACATGACTTACGAGCCGCGTGTCGGCCGTTCCGATGCCGAGCGCAACTGCATTTCCAATATCCGACCGGGCGGGCAAAGTTACGAGCAGGCGGCGGATTTGCTGGTGCGGTTGATGGAAGGTGCTTTGCAAAAGCGGTTGTCCGGCGTCGGTTTGAAAGACGATTTCGAAGAAACGCCGTTGATTGAATAAACACCCGCGCGAAAAACGATTCACTCAAAACGGCCAGGCCTGGCCGTTTGATTACATCTCGTATAACCAATAGAAACTGAAACCGGGAATGACCAGGGTGTTGTTAAAGATTTCCGGTTTGTGGCGTGTCACCAGATCAATCAATTGACCTTCCGAATAGGTGCCCCAGCCCGCGACTTCCTCCATATTCAGGTTTTGCGGTTTGCCATTGAAATTGGCCACCACCAGAACCCGGTCCGTGTATTTATGCGGGTCGAAGCGGTTGATGACGAACAGATTCGGATTTGCGACGTCAATCAATTCACGGTTGTTGAAATCGGCAAAGACGTGGATGTCTTTACGCACGGCAATCAATTTTTTGATGGCGCTGAAAATTTCGTATTCGACCGCACCCGGTGTATTGCGTCGTTCGGCCTTTTCCCAGTTGATGGAGGGACGATGCACCCAACGGTTATCATCCATTTTATTCGGGTCGGACAAATAGGAGTCGTCGTTGAGAGTGCCGATTTCATCGCCATAATACAGCAGCGGCATGCCGCCGAACGAGAAAATCATGCTGTGCATCAGAATAATCAGTTTGATGGCGTCGTCTAGGGCTTCGATATCGCCGGTTTCCAGCGCGTATTGCAACCCGACCAAGGAGGCGAGTGAACCGGAAATACGCGCGTCGCCGGTTTTGGCATTGGCGGCAAACGGTAAGCCTCGGGCGTGGGAGTTGTCGAATTTCCCGATCAGATAGTCGATGAGGAAACGGCGGTGCGAATGCGGTTCGTATCCGGCGCGGATGATGTCTTTGTCGTCAAACCCGAGGCCGATGTCATCGTGGCAGCGCACGTAATTCAGCCAGGTGGCTCTTTCCAGCTTGACCGGCAGGCTCTTGATGCCTTGATTGAGCAGCTTGGCGTTTTTGGTGGCGACGGCATCCCACATCAAGGCCATAAAGGTAGCGTTGTAGGCGATTTCGCACTCTTTGGCGATGACGGCGTCTTCACCGAAGTATTTGGTGACTTCCACCGGCGCGACGATGGCTTCGGCAATGAACAACACACCCGGTGCCGTGACTTGGCAGCAATCTTTCAACAGTTGCAGAATCAAATGGGCTTCGTGTTCGTTTTGGCAGGTGCTGCCGATTTTCTTCCAAAGGAAAGCCACCGCATCCAGGCGCAGAATGTCCGCGCCCTGGTTGGCCCAGAACAGAATGACATCGAGCATCTCGATGAACACGGCCGGGTTACTGTAATTCAAATCCCACTGATAGTCGTTGAAAACCGTCATCACCCAGCGTTGCATTTCCTCGTCCCAAGTGAAATTGCCGGGCGAGGTTTCCGGAAAGACCTCCGGCATGCTTTGCTCGAACATATCCGGGATATTGCGCGATTCGAAGGTGTAGTAGTAGTCCTGATATTTGGCGTCACCGGCACGGGCTTTCTGGGCCCATTCGTGTTCGTCCGAGGTGTGGTTCAAGACCACGTCCAACGCCAGCAGCATGTCGCGGTCGCGCATTTCACCGGACAGGGTGGTGAGGTCGTCCAATGTGCCGGCGCGCTCGTCGATTTCACGGAAATCGCTGACCGCATAGCCGCCGTCGCTTTCGCCTTCCGGGCATCGCATGATCGGCATGATGTGCACCATGTTCACGCCGAGCTCCTGAAAATACGGCAGGTGGGTTTGCATGCCGTTGAGGTCGCCGGCGAAACCGTGCGCGTACATGGCCATGCCGACCCATTTTTGGCTGAGGAACCAGTTGTAGTCCTTTTCACGTTCGATATCGAGGTCTTTCAGACAATCGGGACGCTTGATGTATTGGCGTGCCATGGTTTCCACCAGACGCAGCGCCTGGTCGTTGAAGTCTGGCCGGTGGCCGTACAAGCGTTCGAATAAGGAATGAATGGCGTAGAAGTTTGCGCCCAGTCGGGTGTAGAAATGCCGCAGGTCTTCTTCGTAGATATCCGGTTTAATTTTATTGAGGATATCGTTCAGCAGCGAATGTGAGATTTGCTCGTACATAGCTTCCCCGGTGCGAGAGTTTGAGGGCCTGTCGTCGCGAAGACTCAGGCGTGCATTTCGAGAATCGTTTTATAAAAGGCCCGGTTGTCGGGCGTCGCGCCGCGTAAACCGATGACTTGACTCGCAAACGCCTGTGCTGCGATCAAGGTGTCTTGAATAGGCCAGGATTCTATTAGACCATGAATGAAAACCGCCGTAAAGGCGTCTCCGGCGCCGACGGTATCGACAAATTCGGGAATCTCGCCCGGTGTCTGGCTGAAGAAACCTTCGGGGGTGAGGACGGAGGCGCCTTCCGAACCGCGGGTGACAATGACCTGCTCCAGTTCGAACTGGGTTTGGAAATTACGCATTGCCACTTCCAACACAGGTTCCTGAAAGCCGAGTTCACGCAGTTCGTCGACATTGAGTTTGACCCAGCGCGCGGACTGAATCCAGTCGAACAGGCTGGCTTGATCCCACCAGGGCGCACGGAGGTTGACGTCCAAAAACACCGACCAGTCGCCGGATTCGCGCAAGGTTTTGAATTGCTGTTGGGCATAAGGGCTTCTCAGCGCCAGAGAGCCGTGGTAGAGCAGGCCGCTGCGTTTGGTCAGTTGAACCGATTGCGCGGAAATGAAATCGTAGGCGCTGCCCGGCGTGATGTCGTAATGGGGTTCATCGTCGTGGACGGTGATGTCGACACGTCCGGTGGGGTGGGCTTGGTCAATTTGAATGTTGTCGGTTCGCAAGCCCCAGGCCTGGGCGTTTTTTAAAATGGTTTTGCCGAGGGTGTCGTCGCCGATTCGGGAGATGAATGTCGGGTCGTCGCCCAATGCCTGTAAATGCCAGGCGACATTGAAGGGCGCACCGCCCAATACCTGTTTGCCATTGGGAAAGCAGTCGAATAAGACTTCGCCGAAAACGGTGATGGATGAAGGATTCGCATTCATAAAGGCAGGACCTGTTCGTTCAGAGTGGGTTGAAAACGGGGCGCGTAATAGCCGACGCCTTGCAACACGCCGGCGGCATAGTTGCCGTTGTGGTCTTGAAGGTTTTGGGCTTGATAGAACGCCGATTCGGTATGGCGTTGCACACATGCTTGCCAGGCTTGGTGTTTGATGTCTTCCGAGGCGTTGGCCACCAGCACCGATTGTATGTGGCTGGTGAGTACCGGTAGGTCGTTGCCGCTGTCACCGGCGAAAATCACGTCCGCTAATGCGAAGTCCAATTGCTGTTGCAGAAATTCGATGGCGTGCAGTTTGGTGGCGTTTTGCGGTAAAACGTCCAACAAACCCACATCGGCGGCTTCGTCGATGCTCCAAATCAAGCTGGCCCGAATGTTTAACGGTGCGAGGGCGGCCTCGGCCCGAGCGAGGTAGTCGGATTCGCTGGCCGCGGACAAATCGGCGTAAAAACTGACTTTGTGAGTGTTTTGTTTTTCGCTTTCCTGCAGTGTCAGACCGTCCAATTGCATTAAGGGTTGGGCGATGTCATCGTGTCGGCAATTCCCCCAGGCCTGGCCGATTTCGGTTTCCCATTCCTCGACGGCTTGCCAGTGGCCGTTTTCACGGTGACGAATTTTGGTGCCGACATCGGTGATGGCGTAATCGGGTTGTGGCAAGTCATAAGCATGAATGGCTTCTTCCATCAGTGCGAGATGCCGCCCGGTAACGTACACCAAGGTGATTTCCGGCTGTTGGCAAAAGGCTTTGAAGGCCGCGCGTGCGTGCGGATGCTCCGGTTGCGCGCCATTGGGAATGACGGTGCGGTCCATGTCGGTGCAGAGCAATAAGGTCGAAGCGTTTTGTGATGCGGTCATGCGTCCTCCACCACTTTTTCGTATGTGTGCTCTGTCTCCGGCGGACGGCAGCTGTCGAAAAAGTCATAGTATTCAAGTGCTTCGAGAATGCCTTCTTCATACGGTTTTTTGGCGAAATAGATGCGGTCGATGTCAATCAATTGCGACAGTTCTTCATCGTGCCGGTTCGCCACCACCGCCGCAAGGGCGTTACCGCGCATCATGTCCTCATCCGCGCCGGAACCGCCTGCCACCAGAATGCGTTCCAGCGGAATTTCCCAGCGGTCGGCCACGTAACGTAAGGCCATGCCCTTCGAGGCCCGAATCGGCAGGATGTCGAGGTATTGGCCGAATGAGAGTTGTACGTTGACGGATTGTTCTTCCTGATGGAGATAGCGTTTGATTTCTTCCAAATCGGCGATTTCCGGGTCGATGTAGTAACTGATTTTGAAACGGTTCTGTTCCGATTTCGGTTGGCGCTCCAATCCGGGGTAATTATCCAGCAAAGAGCGCACTTTGTGCGGCACCCAGTGGTAATCGATGTGCTCTTCCCAAGCGGTGTCGGTGGTCAGCTTCGGTGCGTAGCTGATTTCCGTGCCGCTACTGGAAATGAGAATGTCCGGTTCGGGAATATTGTGCTGTTTCATCAGGCGTAAGGCCGAATCGAGGCGGCGGCCGGTGGCGACAATGAACAGCGTGGACTTTTTATGCGCTTTCATTTCCGCCAGTAAGACTTTCAAGGCATCTGGATTACCCATAAGGTTTTGGTCAAGGCTACTGACAAAGGCCCGGTCGCGGTACAGGCCAGCACGACGCGAAATATGGCGGCGTTCCAGACGCTCGGATTCCTTGACAATTGGGCAAATCAAATCGAGATAACGATCGGCGTGGGCTTGCCAGGCATAATGTTCCAGAACGCCGACCAGGCCTTTGTGAATGAATTCCTGTTGTGTTTTCGGTGACTTGAGAATCGTAAGCAGGGCATCGGTAATGGTTTTCGGTTCCAGCGGGTCGATGAGCAGACCGTTGTGGCAGTTGCCGATGATGTCGCGCGGACCACCGTCTTCGGTGGCGACAATCGGTAGGCCCGACGCGGCCGCTTCTATCAAGGTGAGGCCGAAGGGTTCGGTCAGTGCCGGGTTGACGAAGACGCCGCCGGAGGCGGCGGCAATACGGTAAATCATCGGTACGTCGTTTCGGCAATGGTGTTTGGGCAAAGCGACTTTGCCGTAAAGGTCATGGCGGTCGATGGCGGCCCAGAGTTCGTGGAACACTTGTTGTGCACCGGGCTCCAGGTCTTCGACGTCGTCGCGATTCCCGGCGATGATGACGAGATTCGCGCGGTCTTGTAAGTCTTTCGATTGGCCGTAGGCTTCAATCAATGAAGCGATATTTTTGCGATGGTCAGGTCGAGAGAGCGCTAGGATAATCGGTTTGTCCGGTTCCTTGAGATGCTTGACCAGCATCTGATAAAGGTCGCTGTTGAGTTCGTTGCCCATCGGCGGCATGAAATGTTTGAGGTTGGTGCCGGGCGGCAGCACGCGCATTTGTTCGGGTTGATAGAAGTCGTAGAGCTCGTATTGCTCTTCGATTTCCTGATAGGTACTGGTAATCACGCGTTCCGCCGAGGCCAGCGTGTGTTCTTCGGCGTCAATGCGTCGCGCCATATTGTAACGTTGTTCGATTTCTTCCGCGCTCAGGCCGCCGGCAATCAAGCGGGCACGTTTGACCCGACCCAATGAATGGCCGGTGTGGATCAGCGGAATCGAGAGCTGGTGCGCCAGATGGGAACCGACGTAACCGGCATCGGCATAATGGCTGTGGACGATGTCCGGGGTGCGCTCTTGTTGACGGAAATAGTCCGCCATATTGTCGGCGAAGGTGTCGAGGTGATCCCAAAGTTGTTCTTTGTGGATGTATTCGTCCGGCCCGGCTTCGATGCGAACAATTTGTAAGGTATCGGACAGTTTTTCAAACGGTTCGGCGTATTCGGGTGAGACGTGTTCGTCCCGAACCAAGCGGGTGAAGAGTTCGACGCGCGCCACGCCGGGTTTTTCGGCGAGGGCTTGCGCCAGTTCTAATACATAAAGCGTTTGCCCCCCGGTATCCGCGTCGCGGCCGAGTTCCAGATTGTTGCCACGGATCAGTCCGTGGACACTGATTAAGGCGATGTAAAGACCACCTGTGGTTGGGTTCATAATGTTTTCGGTACGTTACGTTAAAGAAGCCCGTTAGGGGCGCAGTTTGATGTTATGGCAATTCAATGAAACGGTTAAATGCGTTGCCGTTTTCGGCATTTGTTTGACGCAAAAGAAGAGTTGAAAGTGTCGGAAAATCAAGTGTTTCCGAATGCTGTTATGAACGAAACTTTAAAAGAGCTTTAGAATGATTGTACAAAACCCGGCGCAGAAAACAAGCCCAATCCGTTATTTGACCAGGCCTGGATGTTTCGGGCATTGGTGTTAAGCGGTTCGGGACCAGTCCGCAAAATGCGTCGTTTGACGTTGGCCCATCCATTGGTTGATTTCCCAGAGATCGCCGACCGGCATATCGGTGAACGGTAAGGTGTGCAAATACCCATCCGGACCGAACTCGGGGGTGAGGGTGCTGATTTCGTAACCTTGGGCTTGTTGGGCTTGCCATAGGGTTTCCCATGCGCGTTCGTGAGACGCCAGCGCGTCAGCGTATTCCGGCGCGGCCGGGTGCGGAACCTGTGGGCCTTGGTCGTAACCGACGCGACCGTGGATGTGGTGGGCGTTGGGTGCGATTTCCTCAATGACGTCCCATTCGCTGTCCATGAGTCGTTCGCAGACCACCGCCCAATGGCTGAAGTCGCAGGTGATTTTCAGCTCCGGTAAGGCGCGTAACACGTCGCGTGTGACCCAGGGGGTGAAAAAGGAGCGGCTTCGATGGGTTTCAAAACTGCAGAGCAGATCGTGTTTTTCGGCCAATGCCTGTGCGCGCTGGAAAAAATCGATTTGGGTGTCGAGCGGCCAGGCATCGCAGCCGCCGATCACGTTGCAAAACTGTGGTGATAATTCGCGGCTGAGCTGTAACTTTTTTTCCAAGGACGCCAGGTGTTCGTCCGGCGTCGCTCGGCGGTCCGGCACGTAGCTGCCGGCGGTGCAAATTTCGGCAATGTAATCCAGCCGGTTGTCGGCGAGCACTTGCCCCAATTGCGCCAGCTGGTTATGATTATCCGGTGCGGGGGCTTCCAGACCGTTGAAATCGGCGGCCAACGCCATGTCGGCCGCTTCTTGATAGGTGCCGTCATGGCCCCAAAGGGTTTTGAATAATGTCAGTTTCATGGAACTGTCTCCGGTTTGGATGTTTCAAGCAATCAATCAGTTTCGGCCGTTGCCCGATAGACGAAAGGACGTGGAATGACCACACACGACAAGACGGAACAACATCGCATCAGGGCGGCGGAAGCCATCTTCAATATCGATATCTTCTGGGCGGAAACCTTTGCCGATACCGATATGCGCGATTTGAACTACTGCGATCTTTTGAGCCAGCTGTGGATTCACCGTCACGAAGCGCCGAAAACCAAGACCGAGCTGTATGATCTCATGCCGAACATCAGTCGCCGAACGGCGGTGAAATACGTTCAGAAAGCCATTGAGCAGGGGTTTCTGGCGGAAACACCTTGCGAGGCGGATCGCCGTATCCGGCTCATCACCTTGACGCCGATGGCACTCGAAAAAATCGAAGTGTTCCTCGATTATTCCAGTCGTTGTTTTTTGGCCGTTCAGCCGAGCTGAGCGCGAGGGTTACAAACCCTTCGCTTCGCGTTCTTTCATCCAGTTGCGCCAACCGCCGGTATGGGTGATGTCGGTGGCGCCTTCAATGCCGTAAGGTTCGCAGATAAAGCCGACCACTTGTGAACCGTCAATCAACTTCACTTTGCCCAGCCCCAGCGGGGAAGGAATCAACGCCAAAAAGGTGCCAAGATGTTGCTTGGGCATGGACCAGACTTCCACTTCGATACTGGCGCCGTCAGTACCGGTTTTCACCAGGCCTGGCTTCAGAATCGGGCCGCCGGCCAGTTGGTAAAAACGGTATTTCGGTGCGGTTTGGGTGGTTTGCAACAAGGTTGCACCGCGTTCGATTAATTGTCCGTTCAATGGAAATCCGACCAAATGGGCGCCGACCACCGCCAATGAAATGGTGTGTGGCGTGTCGAACAATTCGGCTTTTGGAGCCGGAATCGGCAGTGCTTTGGCGCCCGCCGTTTTGTTGAACTGGTTGTGTAATGCGTCGGTTAGTTTCAACAGGGCGCGATCACTGCCGGCGGGGGCGAAAAAGGTTACACCGGTCGGTAAGCCATCGTTTCGCAAGCCGCTAGGCATGGCGACGGCGGCGTAATCCAATAAATTCATGAAATTGGTGTAGGTGCCGAGCACCGAATTCAGCCCCACCGGGTCTTGTTCGATTTGCTCGGTGCTGAAAATGGTCGGCGTGGTCGGCGTCATGAAACAATCGATGTCCTGCCACACGGCGCGGGTATCGCGTTGCGCCTGCTGCAGGGCATAGCTGCCTTTGTAGGCATCGGCGGCACTTAAGTTGCGCGCACCGGCGATAATGCCGCCCACCGTCGGGTCGAGTTGGGTTTCATGGGCTTCGAAAAACGTTTCGATGGCGGCGTAGCGCTCCGCCACCCAAGCGCCACCGTATAAGAGTTTGGCGGTTTCCAGCCACAAGGTGAAATCGATTTCCTTGATTTCAAAGCCTTGGCTTTTCAGTTGTGTGACCGTGGCCTCAAAATTGGCTTGCGCCTCGTGGTCGTCATAAAAGATCAAACCAGCGGCGTCGGGAATGCCGATGACGGGTTTGGCTGCCCAGGCTGGGGGTGTCAGGGCCATTTCGTCTCGGCTGAATTCGTCGGTGTCATCCGGCTGAGCGGCGACGTCAAACACTTCGTAAGCGTCCTGGGCATTCAAGGCAAAAATGCTCACCACATCCTGCGAGCGAACCGCAGGCACCACGCCGGACGTACTCAAAAGGCCTTTGGACGGTTTTAGGCCAATCAGGTTGTTGAACGCGGCGGGCACTCGACCGGAACCGGCGGTGTCTGTGCCCAGCGAAAAACTGCATAAATTCAACGCCAGCGAGGCGGCCGAACCGGAGCTGGACCCGCCGGAAATCATGTTGAAATCAAACGCATTGTGGCACACGCCGTAAGGCGAACGGGTGCCGACCAAGCCGGTGGCAAATTGGTCCATATTGGTTTTGGCAAGCGGAATGGCACCGGCGTCAATCAACAGTTGCACCACCGTGGCGGAGTGCTCCGGCACGTAGGCGAATTCTTCACAGGCCGCCGTGGTGGGAATGCCCGCCAAATCGATGTTGTCTTTGATCATAAACGGAATGCCCCACAGCGGCAGGCTGTTGGGTTCCGATTGCTCCAATCGGTTCAGGTAAGGCGCCAGTTCTTCATCCGTCAACACATGGATGAAAAGGTTGTAATCCGTGTAATGGCTCGCCTGTTGATGCAAGCTCTCGACCACTTGACGCGGCGTGAGTTGGCCTTCGCCATAGGCCTGGCGTAACGACGCGATGCGACAATCGATCATTCCGATACCTCCATGACCAATAAGGCCTGGCCATTTTGAATCAAATCCCCCTCGTTGATGAGAATTTCGGTGACGGTGCCGTCGTATTCCGCTTCAATCGGAATTTCGATTTTCATGGTTTCCAGAATGGCGATGACATCGCCTTCGGCCACCGCATCGCCCGGTTTGACCTGAATTTTCCAGACGCTGCCGGTAATCGGCGACAGGGCGGCTTCAAAGCCTTCCGGGATTTCGGCCATCGGTTCGTTTTGAATTTCCTCTTGGGATGACGTGTCTTCGTAGTTGGCTTGGCCGTTGGCTTCCCAACGTTGGCGTTCGGCTTCGAAAGCGGCTTTTTGCTTGGTCTGGAATTCGGCGATGCTGTCGGCTTCTTCGGCCAGGAACGCCTGATAATCGGCCAGAGACAAGGTGGTTTCTTCAATGTCTATGTCGAAACGGCCCAACGGGAAGTCGTGGCGTGCCTGTTTCAACTCGTCTTCACTGACCGGATAGAACTGAATCTGGTCGAAGAAATCCAGCAACCAAGGTTTGCCCTGTGGGAAATATTGGGTGTTGCGATAGGCGTTCCACATTTGGATAGTGCGCCCCACAAACTGATAACCGCCTGGGCCTTCCATGCCGTAAACACACATATAAGCGCCGCCGATGCCCACGGCATTTTCCGGCGTCCAGGTTCTGGCCGGGTTGTATTTGGTGGTGACCAAGCGATGGCGCGGGTCTAATGGCGTGGAGACCGGCGCACCAAGGTAAACGTCGCCCAACCCCATGACCAGATACTTGGCTTCGAAAACGATGCGTTTGACGTCTTCAATCGAATCCAACCCGTTAATGCGGCGGATGAACTCGATATTGCTCGGGCACCAAGGCGCATCCGGGCGCACCGAATTCATGTATTTTTCGATGGCCAGGCGGGTGCTCGGATCATCCCATGACAACGGTAATTTGACGATGCGGCTTTTCACCGTGAGGTCTTTGGCGGATGAAATCTCCGCTTCCAGATCGACCAGCTTTTGAATCAGATCGTTTTGGGCAATTTGGCGCGGGTTGTAGTGCACCTGCAAGGAACGGATACCCGGCGTTAAATCCTTCAAAAACGCCCAGGCCTGGTCGTTTTTGAGTTCTTTCAATTTGTCGGTCAGCACCTGAATGCGGAAGCGCAACGCCAAGTCCAGTTCCATGGCGCCGTATTCGATGAGCACATGGCTGTCGCCGGAACGACGGTATTTGACGCCGAATTCGTGTTCGCCGGCGGGCAGTTCTTTCGCCAAGCAGGGTTGTTCGGTCGGTTCCGACAGATAGGTCAGGTCGGAAACGGTCGTGGCCTCCAAGGCGTTGATGGCGGCGTCCTGCGCTTTGAGTGCGGCTTCGGCGGTGTCGATGGACACCGGCTTGAAGCGCACGGTGTCGCCGGGACGTAATTGCCCCATTTTCCATTGCTCGGCTTCGATGATGGTGGCGGGGCAGACAAACCCGCCCAAGCTCGGGCCGTCCTGCGCCAGGATGACCGGCATGTCGCCGGTGAAGTCGATGGCACCGATGGCGTAAGCGTTGTCGTGAATGTTGGATGGATGCAGACCGGCTTCGCCACCGTCCGTTCGCGCCCAGGTCGGTTTCGGACCGATCAGGCGGATGCCGGTTCGGCTGGAGTTGTAGTGGACTTCCCAAGCGGTGGAGAAGAAGGTGTTGATGTCGCCTTCGGTGAAGAAATCCGGTGAGCCTTGCGGACCATAAATCACCGCGATTTCCACCTCGTTTTCCAGGTTGGGAATCAGTTCGGCCGGAATCGGCTGGGTGGCGCTGATGCCGGCGGTGTCCGCCGGAATGTGCAGGACGTCGCCGGCGCGCAGCAACCGTCCGGCATGGCCGCCGAAGCCGCCCAGCGAGAAGGTGGTTTTACTGCCCATGTAATCCGGTACGCTGAAGCCGCCTTGGATGGCGAGATACGCCCGCTGTCCCAAGGATTTGATGACTTTGGATTTCAGTTGTTGACCGGCTTTCACTTCCACGGCTTGCCACTGCGGAATTGGCTGTTTATCCAGCGTCGGTTGCACATCGGCCCCGGTGATGCAGATGACGGCATCGCGGTCGAAGGTCATGCTGACGCCGGATACGGTCATTTCGATGGTTGCAGCGTCATCGGCATTGCCCAGACAGCGGTTGGCCAATCGGTGTGATAGGGCGTCCATCGGCCCGGACGGCGGCACGCCGATGTCCCAATAACCGGTTCGGCCCGGATAACTAATGAGCATGGAGTGGGTGCCGGCGTTGGTGATCTCGACCGTATCGGGCTGATGGGTAAAACCGTTCAAAAAGCGCGTATAGAGGTTTTCGGCTTTGATGAACGCTTCGGCATGGCTGAGGGTTTTCAAATAAGTCGCATTGGTTTCGAAACCGTCGATGCGGGTTTCGTTCATGGCGGTTTGCAGTTTGGCCACGGCGTCGTCACGGTTTTGGCCTTTGACGATGATTTTTGCCAGCATCGGGTCGTAGAAGGAGCTGACTTCCTGACCGCTGCTGCACCAGGTATCCACTCGGCAGTCACTCGGCATTTTCCAGCCGGTGAGACGGCCGGAACTTGGCTGGAAATTCTTGAACGGGTCTTCGGCGTAAACACGGACTTCAATGGCGTGGCCTTGCGCCGGTTTGACCAGGCCTGGGAAAGTTTGGTCAAAGGCGACTTGAATCATCCATTCCACCAAGTCGACGTCGCGCACCGCTTCGGTGATGCCGTGTTCGACCTGCAAACGCGTGTTCACTTCGAGGAAATAGTATTGTTCGGTGTCGGCGTCATAAACGTATTCCACCGTGCCGGCGGAGCGGTAGCTGACCAGCTCGCCGAGGCGCACGGCGTGGGCTTCCATTTCCGCGACCTGTTCGCGGGAAATGCCCACGGCCGGGGTTTCTTCAACGACCTTTTGGTTACGGCGCTGCAAGGAACAGTCACGCTCGCCGAAGGAAACGACTTGGCCCAGACCGTCACCGAAAATTTGGATTTCGATGTGACGGGCGTTGACGACGAATTTCTCCAGAAAAATGCCGCTTTGGCCGAAGGCGTTTTGGCTCAAACGCGCAACCTGTTCAAACGCTTCGGAAAGCGCGTCGGCGTCGTCGCAACGCTGCATGCCGATGCCACCACCGCCGGCCGTGCTTTTCAGCATGACCGGGTAACCGATGCGCTCGGCCTCTTCTAATGCCGCTTCGAGCGATTCGAGCAAATCGGAGCCGGGCAGTAGGGGCACTTCGGCTTTAATGGCCAGTTCGCGTGCGGTGTGTTTTAAACCGAAATCGCGGATGTGTTCGGGCGTGGGGCCGATGAATCGGATGCCCATGCTTTCACAGGTTTCGGCGAAACCGGCGTTCTCACTTAAAAAACCGTAGCCCGGATGGATTGCTTCGACGCCCAATTCCTGAGCGTGCTCCAGAATCAGCGGCACGTTCAAGTAGGTTTCGGTGGCGACATTGCCCGGTAGGGAAATGACTTCGTCGGCTTCCAGCACGTGCAGCGATGTACGGTCGGCGTCGGACGCCAGCACCACCGATTGGATGCCCATGGCGCGAAGTGTGCGGATAATCCGGGTAGCGATGGCGCCACGGTTGGCGATGAGAACTTTCTTAAACATGTGTTTTCCTTTTCAGCGCGTTCTGAAGAGTGTTGGGAAGCGTATTGCGTTATTCCCAGATAATCATTTCAACCGGTGTCGGGTTGTAGCCGTTACAAGGGTTGTTCAATTGCGGGCAATTGGACACCAACACCAACACATCCATATGGGCTTTCATTTCCACATAGCGCCCCGGTGCGGAAATGCCGTCGTCGAAATCGAGATGGCCGTCCGGTGAAACGGGCACGTTCATAAAGAAATTGATGTTGCTGGCGAGGTCATCCTTGGTCATTTGCTGACCGTGGTTGCATTCACATTCTCCCAACGCCATCAGGAAGGAATCACGGCACGAGTGCATGTGGCGTTTTTCAATGGCGTAGCGCACGGTGTTGCTCTCCGCCGAACAGGCACCGCCGATGGTATCGTGGCGGCCACAGGTGTCGTCGGTGATGGTCAGCATCGGGTTGACCAAGTTGGATTGCAGTACCGAACCGGTGGTCAAATAAATATTGCCTTGTTCGCGGATGGTGTCCGCCGCCGAATAGCGCTCGCTGTGGTCGTGGGCGTTGTAAAACAGGGTATCGACCGCCTGGTTACCTTCCAGGTCTACAATGCGGAAATGTTGCCCGGCTTTGACTTCGTGCATCCATGGTTTACCCGCTTCGACCACTTCGCGATAGACAATACGGCTTTCATCAACGTTAGATGTCGTCATTTGGGTTTTCTCCATAGTAAATTTTGGTGTTGTAGTAAGCGCGTTCGTTTTCGGCACGGTGGAGGCGACTGGCGTCGTCCTGCGTGACCGGTTGCGCTTTGAACACGGTCAGTTGAATCGGTTTCGGAGCGTATTCCGGGTTCGGATCCAACGGATGTTGTGCGGTGGATAAAGAGACGATGCTGTCCATTTCAAAGCGCAAATCGACGTAGTCGCCCGCTTTGGAGTTGTTCGGGACAAAAGTCATTTGGCCGTCGTCTTCGACGCGCACTTTGCTGAACCAGTTGATGTTCGGCATGATGTCGCTGGCGTTTAGGCCCCATTTGCCAAGCTCGTTCAACAGGCTGTCGTAGCCGTTTTTGTAGTAGTCGTTGTGGGCTTCCTGGTAAGACTTATCGCCGTATTTTTTATGCACCAATGCCGCGTGCGACAAGCCGCCGATGGTGTCGTGCCAGCCGCAGGTGTCTTCGATAATCGAGCACATCACGCGCCCCATATCGCTGAAACACATGTTCGGTCGGGTCAGGAAAGCGGTTTTCTGCGCTTTCAATGTGTCCGGCATGTTGTAGCGTTCGTTTTTGACTTCCAGGTTGTTGATGAGCATGGCGACATTGGCGCCGCCTTCCACATCGGTTAAACGCAAAACGGTGCCGCGGCGAATGACGCCGGACCAGTGGCCGCCACCCGGCAAGCTTTCTTGCCAGATGAAATCACCAGGCCTGGTGGTGGTTTTGAATGAAGTGTTGTCAGTCATTTTGAGTCTCCTGTGACGAGTCGGTGACCGAGGTGTGAATCGGTGGCAGGGCCGAATGGGTCAAGTAAAGGTTGCCGGTTTTCACGCCCCGGTTGGAAATCATTTCGTGGCTGATGCGGTTCAGCTGGTCGGCCGCGCCTTGCATCAGATTGACCTCCAAGGTGTGGTGGTCCATTAATTGAATTTGGGTGGAGGAGATGATTTCCGCCACGTATTGATGCTTAAGCTGATTCAGCTTGACCTGCAAGCCAGGCACGGCGTGGTCATACACCAGTGTCAGGGTGCCGGCCATGACTTCGTTGGTGTAGTCTTGGCGATACGCCGAGACTTCCTTTTGAATCATTTCCGCCAGGAGGGCGGAGCGGTTATTGAAACCGCGGTCGATCACGAGCTGATCCAGGTCTTCCAGTACCTTGGCAGGTAGGGAAGCGCTGGTGCGGACAAGGCCTTTGTTGTTCTGAGTCATTTAAAATACATCCGGAACTTCTGCGTTAACGGGAACGAGGCGGACCATGCTGAGTTTTTCCTCAAAGTCCAGCTCGGGCTCGGGGGGATGCACGAGGCTTTCCAAATATTCTTTGGTGGCCATGAACGCCGGGCTGAGCAGCGTGTCGTCTGCTCTCGGACGCGGTAATGGCACATTGACCACTTCGCGCACCCGGCCCGGGTTGGCATCCAATACCAGGATTCGGTCGGCCAGATAAATGGCTTCGTCCAAATCGTGGGTGATAAAGAAAATGGTGATGTCGATGTTCTGCCAGATTTCCAGCAGATACTGTTGCATCTTTAAACGGTTCTGCGGATCCAGCGCCGCGAAAGGTTCGTCCATCAGCAGGATTTTCGGTTGGTTGGCCAGGGCGCGGATAATCGCGACACGTTGCTTCATGCCGCCCGACAGTTGGTGCGGATAGGCTTCGGCGAACTTCTCCAGCCCGACCAGGTCAATCCATTGCAACGCCTCGGTTTCGGCGGTGTTTTTCGACATGCCGCCTTGGGTGAGACCGAACATGACGTTTTCTTTTACCGACATCCACGGGAAAAGCGAGTAGCTTTGGAAAACCATGCCGCGATCCGGGCCGGGCTCGACCACTTGTTTGTTTTCCACCAGAATGTCGCCGCTGTCCTTGGTTTCCAAACCGGCGATGAGGCGAGCCAAGGTCGATTTACCGCAGCCGGATGGCCCGACCACGCAGACGAATTCACGCTTGAAAGCGGTGAAATCGATGCCGCCCAGAACTTTGTTGGTTTTGCCTTTATGTTCGAAAGACATTTCCAGGTTTTGGATTTCAAGCGCCTTGGGACGTTTGAGAATGCGTTGGTTACGGTCCTGGATTTCCGGCGTTTGCCATGTGTCTAAGGGATGTTGTGCTTGTGTCATTCTATGCTCCTTAGTGTGAACCGTGCCAAGGGAAAAGGCGTTTGCCGATGCGGGCCAGAACCAGGTCGGTCACCAGGCCGATAATCCCGATAATTAAAATCGCGGCGAAAACATTGTCGAAGTTTTTGTAACGGGCTTGCTGGGTAATAAACCAGGTAATCCCGGAGCTGGTGCCGATGAGCTCGGCGACGATCAAGTAAGTCCAAGCCCAGCCCAGCAGAATACGCATGTCGCGATACAGATCCGGCAGAATGCCAGGAATGATCACACGGCGAATCAGGGAAAGCCCTTTGCAGCCCAACGTCAGCGAGGCTTCGATGAGCGCCATATTCAGTTTGCGTGTGGTGTTGGCGGTAATCAACACCATTTGGAAAAAGGTTCCGATGAAAATAATGGCGATTTTCGGGGCGTCGTAAATCCCTAAAATGGCCACGGCCAAGGCGCCGAAGGCCGGAGCCGGTAAGTAACGGAAAAATTCGGTGAACGGTTCGATAACACGTGACGCCGATTCATAGGTGCCGGCCAGAATGCCGAGCGGCAAACCAAAGACCATTGACCAGAAAAAGCCCCAAGCGATGACTTGAATCGAATGTCCCAGGCTTTCGTGAAACCAAGGCTCGTTACTGCGTTTGGGCGGGGTCGTGAAGGCCGTGTAAAGCGCGGTCAGCACTTCGTGTGGTGCGGGCAGGTAAACCGGGTTGGACGGAACGCCTTGCGGCAGCTTGACCTCAGCTTGTTCTTCCGCCTGTTTGGTCAGCAGTTTGTCCATTTCGCGATAATAGATTTCTTTATCAATCAGGCTGTCTTTGCGGAAGTAGGAAACATCGCCGGGATCGGAGATTTTCATTTGCGGATGCCAGATGTAAGGCGAGTAGCTCACCAATGACCAAAGCAGAATCGGAATGGCGAAGCTGGCGAAGGTCAGCCAGATTCGCGATGTTTTATCTAAGGGAACGCGAGGCGTTGTCCAGGATTTTGAAAATAATGCCATAGCTTGCTCTCTCTCGAAATGCTTATTTATGCCTTCTGCTTCGGAGGATAAATTTATTACGTTTTTCTTTAATCGTAATAAGCAATCGCTGTACCAAGCTAGTTATTGTTTGTTTTTCAATAGTTTATGTGTTTTGGGTGATATTTTGAATGCGGTGCTGCATTCTTTTGGTGCCCCTGTGTGATGCATTGGGGCAGGTTTGGGGGTTAGGGCGTTAAGTCCGGGCGATCGAATAGCTTCAGTGCATTTTGGTAGGCAATTTTATGGGCTACATCCGGTGGCAATTGGCTCAGCCAGCGGCGCATTTTCGATAAGGTATGGCCGACGGTGAGCCAGCGTAGTGTGCTGAAGGTGTCGACGGCGGCCAGTAATCGATCTTGGTGTTGGATGAAAAAACCTTCCCATTCGGGGTTAAGACGACCTCGGTCGTCAAAAAACTCGCCATCTCGTACCGAGGTGTCAATGTATAGGTTTTGGGGGTGACGCTTCAGGAGCGAAGCCAGAAAGTCCGGTGTCGGTTTGGTGCCGAGGTGGGCCCAAATGACTTGAGCATTGGGTGAGATCTCGAATATGCGGTCGACGATTTCCGCATCGCCGTGGATTTGCAGCATTAAGCTGCGCTCGTCAGCGATTTGAATGATGCGTTTTAAAACCGGGCTGTAAGTGTCTTGCTTGAAGATGTGGAACTCGCCGATGCCTTGGTAAGGGAAGGCATCAAGTTGGGCTTCAATGTCGTTTAAGGTATTGAGGTCCAGCATCCAGTTGGGTTTGTTGGCTTTGGTTTTGTATAAGCTCAAAAACGGAATAATGCGTTTGGGGGCGTGTTGATACAGCAATTCGGCTTTCGATGTCGGGGTGCTGGAAATCACGGCGCCGATGACATTGTACTTGTCATAGCGCGAAATGATTTGCGCCGGGCTGAGAACGCGGCTGTCGGCCAAGGAGTAATGCGAGTGGCTGTCGAAAATCGGCAGGGTGTTGGCCTGGCTCGCTGGTATCAATGCAGCCAGGCTGGTTATCAATAAGGTGTGTCGCAAAAAAGCTTTCATGGTCATCGTGTTGTTTAGGTTTTGAGATGGTGCTGAGCCAGTTTTTGAATGGTTTGGCTGTAATCGGCTTCGGGCGTCGGCGACTCAC
The DNA here is from genome assembly GCF_003991075.1 of Thiomicrospira sp. S5. NCBI lineage: Bacteria > Pseudomonadati > Pseudomonadota > Gammaproteobacteria > Thiotrichales > Piscirickettsiaceae > Thiomicrospira > Thiomicrospira sp. S5. Next base: position 966,098 of record NZ_CP014470.1, read on the forward strand.
CCAGCGGGTTGAGACGTTTTTCCGGGTTGTTCAATAATGTGTGGAAAGTGCCGACGGTGCAGTGTGCCAAGGGTTCCAGATTATAGCCTCCACCCAGAGAAAAACTGATGCGGCCTTTACATAAGGTGTCGGCCGAGTTCAGGCACTTTTCCACCAGTTGATTGAAACCGGCCACCGAGAGTTGGTGTTCGGCCAGTGGGTCCTGCCAGTGGGCGTCGTAACCGGCGAATACAATAATATGATCTGGCTTGAAGGCTTCGAGTTTGGGTTGGATGACTTCATCGTAAACCGATAAATAAGTCGTATTGCCGGCCTTTTTTTGGAAGGGGCAATTGACGACTGTGCCTTCCGCGCCGTCTTTACCTGTGAATTTGGCACCGCCGGTCATTGGCCAGTAAGGGTGCTGGTGGATGGAAATCGCCATAATGGAAGGGTCGTCCGCGACCAAGTCTTGTGTGCCATTGCCGTGGTGGACGTCGAAGTCGATGATGGCGACCCGCTCGACATCACGGTATTTCTGGAGCACGCGGGCGGCGATGATGTCGGAATTGAAAATACAGAAGCCCATGGCTTTATTCGTCAAGGCGTGGTGTCCGGGTGGGCGTAATAAGGCGAAACCACGGTCAACTTGGCGGTCGTATACGGCCAGGTTCAGGTTGATATTGCTTCCGGCCGCCATTTTAGCGGCATCGAAGGTGGCGTGGTTTAAATAGGTGTCTTGATTATAAGCGTCATAGAAGCCGCCGCCACCTTTGCTTAGGATTTCGATTTCATGGATGTAGTTCTGCTGGTGGGCGAAACGTAACTCTTCCTGTGTCGCCATGCGCGTGTCGACCGGTGTCAATTGTTCCCAGATTTTCTGGCGTTCCATCTCGTCGTTGATGGCGACCAGCCGTTGGGCGGTTTCCGGATGCTTGGGTAAATCGTGTTTCAGAAACAACGGGTCAAGCACCACGCCGACCGAATAATCGCCAGGCCTGGCCGGTTTGCCATAACTGATGGGGCTAAAGGCTGTTGCTCCCAGTGCGCCGAAGGCGGCCAGCTGTTTGATGAATGCGCGTCTTCCTGACATAACCACTCCTTAAAAGCAAAGAGATTCATTCGAGGTAAGTAAATAGTTTAGCCCTTTCAGAGAAAATGTATAGTCGTATTCCCCTAAGGAGTGATGTGCGATTTTAATATGAAGGGTTTGACCGTTTTTCAACTGATTGAGTAATTGTTGATAACTTTGCTGCAATTGTTGGAAAGTGCCGATTTGTTGGGTTGGAATTTCCAGACGAATTCGATTCTGTTTTAGATTGTTTTGTGATTGGATTTTTAAAATGCCTTGTAACGGAATCGGCGCGCGCTTGTCGGATGGTCGAATTTGATATTGGACGGTCATTAATTTCGGGGTTGGGCTGATGACCGCCTTATTTAATAATAGGATTTGCAAAGCAGGTAATGAATTTCCCGCGCTGCAGGTGAGACCGAAGAAAGCCTCGCTGGAGGCCTGTTTCGTGAATAATTCCACTTGGTCGGGTTCTTGGGTGTAGGGGTTTAAGTAAGTCGTTAGACTGTAGTCTTCGTGAAACGTTTGCGTCGCTTTGGCAAAAGAGTGCGTGGATAACAATAAAGAGAGGGGTAAAGTAAAATACTGTGATGCGTGTCATGGGTTGATAACCGTTTATGAATATGGATTGAATGTCATGTGACAGGATTGTATCGTTTTACACCAAACAATGACATCCTGTGGATAACTTTTTGGATAAAATCCTGAAATTCACCGAATTTGAGGTGGGTTTTAAAAAAGTGATAAAAAAATGTCAAAAAAGTGCAAAAAGCTATTGCAAAAAACTGGAGAGGCTATAGAATACGCATCTCTTTCACGGAGACGCCAAAACAACACTGTAAAGGGAGTTGAATTGAGCGGAAACGGGGAAGAAAAAAAAGCGTAAAAAAAGCTTGACGGAAACAAAATCAAGCGCCTATAATACGCGGCTTACCGAGACAGGGTGCGACGCACTGAGTTGAGGAAAAGCAAGACCAAGAGTTCTTTAAAAATCAGGTAATTCAGAGATAATTTATGTGGAAGTTGCTTAGGTAAGTGGCTGTCCAAAAATAAATATCTCGACAACTATGTATATGGTTAATCACATTTATGTGAAACATGTACCTGTTAATTTCGAGTGTTTAATTCGTGCAGACAAGCACACAAAAAAATCGAGTAAAAAGATTAAACTGAAGAGTTTGATCCTGGCTCAGAATGAACGCTGGCGGCAGGCCTAACACATGCAAGTCGAACGGAAACGACAAGAACAAACTCTTCGGAGGGCGATCTTGGGCGTCGAGTGGCGGACGGGTGAGTAACGCGTGGGAATCTACCCTTTAGTTGGGGACAACATATGGAAACGTATGCTAATACCGAATATGCTCTACGGAGTAAAGGTGGCCTCTACTTGTAAGCTATCGCTAAAGGATGAGCCCGCGTTAGATTAGCTAGTTGGTGGGGTAAAGGCCTACCAAGGCGACGATCTATAGCTGGTTTGAGAGGATGATCAGCCACACTGGGACTGAGACACGGCCCAGACTCCTACGGGAGGCAGCAGTGGGGAATATTGCACAATGAGGGAAACCTTGATGCAGCCATGCCGCGTGTGTGAAGAAGGCCCGAGGGTTGTAAAGCACTTTCAATTGTGAGGAAAGGTTAGTCGCTAATATCGGCTAGCTGTGACGTTAACTTTAGAAGAAGCACCGGCTAACTCTGTGCCAGCAGCCGCGGTAATACAGAGGGTGCAAGCGTTATTCGGAATTACTGGGCGTAAAGCGCGCGTAGGCGGACTGTTAAGTCGGTTGTGAAAGCCCTGGGCTCAACCTAGGAATTGCATCCGATACTGGCAATCTAGAGTTTAGGAGAGGGAAGTGGAATTCCTGGTGTAGCAGTGAAATGCGTAGATATCAGGAGGAACATCAGTGGCGAAGGCGACTTCCTGGCCTAAAACTGACGCTGAGGTGCGAAAGCGTGGGTAGCGAACGGGATTAGATACCCCGGTAGTCCACGCCGTAAACGATGTCAACTAGCTGTTGGCCTTATTAAAAAGGTTAGTAGCGTAGCTAACGCGCTAAGTTGACCGCCTGGGGGAGTACGGTCGCAAGATTAAAACTCAAAGGAATTGACGGGGGCCCGCACAAGCGGTGGAGCATGTGGTTTAATTCGATGCAACGCGAAGAACCTTACCATCCCTTGACATCCTGCGAACTTTCTAGAGATAGATTGGTGCCTTCGGGAACGCAGTGACAGGTGCTGCATGGCTGTCGTCAGCTCGTGTCGTGAGATGTTGGGTTAAGTCCCGCAACGAGCGCAACCCTTATCTTTAGTTGCTACCATTTAGTTGAGAACTCTAAAGAGACTGCCGGTGATAAACCGGAGGAAGGCGGGGACGACGTCAAGTCATCATGGCCCTTATGGGATGGGCTACACACGTGCTACAATGGGGGGTACAAAGAGCAGCTAGCTGGCGACAGTGCGCGAATCTCATAAAACCTCTCGTAGTCCGGATCGGAGTCTGCAACTCGACTCCGTGAAGTCGGAATCGCTAGTAATCGTGAATCAGAATGTCACGGTGAATACGTTCCCGGGCCTTGTACACACCGCCCGTCACACCATGGGAGTGGGTTGCAAAAGAAGTGGGTAGTCTAACCTTCGGGAGGGCGCTCACCACTTTGTGATTCATGACTGGGGTGAAGTCGTAACAAGGTAGCCCTAGCGGAAGCTGGGGCTGGATCACCTCCTTTAAGACAAAGACGGCCGCGAGCCTAAGTTAGCTTTCACATAAATTGTCTCTGAATTACTGAGAAAAACGAGAACGACCTGGGTCTGTAGCTCAGTTGGTTAGAGCGCACCCCTGATAAGGGTGAGGTCGGTGGTTCAAATCCACCCAGACCCACCAATGAATGGGGCTATAGCTCAGCTGGGAGAGCGCCTGCCTTGCACGCAGGAGGTCTGCGGTTCGATCCCGCATAGCTCCACCACTACACCTGTGAATAGGTTCTGACTTTAAGTCTAAAGCAGAGGTTATTCACAGTCGTATTGGTGACAATAGACTGAAGAAAGAAATAGATCTTTAACAATTAGGAAAAATCTCTAAGTGACTGTCGAGCGTCACGTTTGGTTTAACAATTTTAAAAAGTTAAATTGAAAAGACGCACGACAGTGTAGTTAGAAACATACAGAATACCGACATATTCTGTATGACCGGCATTCAAGCAACTCCAACAGCTTGAATGCCAAGGTAACAATGTATCTTAAAGAGTTCAAACACACGCAAGTGTGATGATACAAACTCAAGCGAGAACATGTCAGCGTAAAACTTTAGTCATTGCAGCGAAATAGGCTTTGATTGAGACATGGTTTTTTATGTATTTAAAAGATGATGGATCAACACAAAAGGTCAAGGTTATTTTTGAGTTGTATAGTTAAGTGACTAAGCGTACACGGTGGATGCCTAGGCGGTAGAAGGCGACGAAGGACGTAGTAACTTGCGATAAGCCACGGGGAGTTAGTAAACAAGCTTTGATCCGTGGATTTCCGAATGGGAAAACCCATCCTTTATGGATATCCCCTTGGTGGGAGGCTAACCCGGAGAACTGAAACATCTAAGTACCCGGAGGAAAAGAAATCAACCGAGATTCCCCAAGTAGCGGCGAGCGAACGGGGACCAGCCCTAAAGCATTTATTAAGATAGCAGAACAGTCTGGAAAGTCTGACGATACAAGGTGATAGTCCTGTATGCGAAATCTTATTAAGTGTTATTCGAGTAGGACGGAACACGTGAAATTCTGTCTGAACATGGGGGGACCACCCTCCAAGGCTAAATACTCTCTACCGACCGATAGTGAACCAGTACCGTGAGGGAAAGGCGAAAAGAACCCCTGGAGGGGAGTGAAATAGAACCTGAAACCGTGTACGTACAAGCAGTAGGAGCCCTTCGGGGTGACTGCGTACCTTTTGTATAATGGGTCAGCGACTTACGTTATGTTGCGAGGTTAACTGAATAAGGGAGCCGAAGGGAAACCGAGTCTTAAATGGGCGACTAGTAGCATGGCGTAGACCCGAAACCGGGCGATCTATCCATGGCCAGGTTGAAGGTGCCGTAACAGGTACTGGAGGACCGAACCCACGTATGTTGAAAAATGCGGGGATGAGCTGTGGATCGGAGTGAAAGGCTAATCAAGCCCGGAGATAGCTGGTTCTCCTCGAAATCTATTTAGGTAGAGCCTCATGTCTCACTGCTGGGGGTAGAGCACTGTTATGGTCTAGCGGGCCGTCAAGGCTTAGCAGCCCATTGCAAACTCCGAATACCAGCAAGTGCAATCATGGGAGACAGACTGCGGGTGCTAACGTCCGTAGTCAAGAGGGAAACAACCCAGACCACCAGCTAAGGTCCCTAAACACTACTCAGTGGAAAAAGGATGTGGGAAGGCTTAGACAGTCAGGAGGATTGGCTTAGAAGCAGCCACCCTTTAAGAAAAAGCGTAATAGCTCACTGATCGAGTCGGCCTGCGCCGAAGATTTAACGGGGCTAAGTAGTGTACCGAAGCTGTGGATGCCATTTATGGCATGGTAGAGGAGCGTCGTGTAAGCCTGCGAAGGGGTGTTGTAAAGCATCCTGGAGGTATCACGAGTGCGAATGCTGACATGAGTAGCGATAAAGGGAGTGAAAAGCTCCCTCGCCGAAAGACCAAGGTTTCCTACGCAACGTTAATCGACGTAGGGTTAGTCGACCCCTAAGACGAGGCCGAGAGGCGTAGTCGATGGGAAGCAGGTTAATATTCCTGCACTTTTTATAACTGCGATGGAGGGACGGAGAAGGCTAAACTAGCTTGCTGATGGTTGCAAGTTTAAGGTAGTAGGCAGAGATCTTAGGCAAATCCGGGATCTTAATGCTGAGAACTGATGACGAGTCCTCTTTTGGACGAAGTAGTTGATGCCATGCTTCCAAGAAAAGCTTCTAAGCTTCAGGTTATAAAGAATCGTACCCCAAACCAACACAGGTGGTCAGGATGAGAATTCCAAGGCGCTTGAGAGAACTCGGGTGAAGGAACTAGGCAAAATAACACCGTAACTTCGGGAGAAGGTGTGCCCCTGCCGGTGATGAGACTTGCTCTCTAAGCTAGTGGGGGTTGCAGAGACCAGGTGGCTGCAACTGTTTACTAAAAACATAGCACTGTGCAAAATCGAAAGATGACGTATACGGTGTGACGCCTGCCCGGTGCCGGAAGGTTAATTGATGGGGTTAGCTTAGGCGAAGCTCTTGATCGAAGCCCCGGTAAACGGCGGCCGTAACTATAACGGTCCTAAGGTAGCGAAATTCCTTGTCGGGTAAGTTCCGACCTGCACGAATGGCGTAATGATGGCCACACTGTCTCCACCCGAGACTCAGCGAAATTGAACTCGCAGTTAAGATGCTGCGTACCCGCGGCTAGACGGAAAGACCCCGTGAACCTTTACTACAGCTTTGCACTGGACTTTGATACTATCTGTGTAGGATAGGTGGGAGGCTTTGAAGCAGTGACGCCAGTCATTGTGGAGCCATCCTTGAAATACCACCCTGATATTATTGAGGTTCTAACCTAGGGCAGTGAATCCTGCTCAGGGACAGTGTATGGTGGGTAGTTTGACTGGGGCGGTCTCCTCCCAAAGTGTAACGGAGGAGCGCGAAGGTACCCTCAGCACGGTCGGACATCGTGCAATGAGCGCAAGAGTAAAAGGGTGCTTGACTGCGAGACAGACACGTCGAGCAGGTGCGAAAGCAGGTTCTAGTGATCCGGTGGTTCTGTGTGGAAGGGCCATCGCTCAACGGATAAAAGGTACTCCGGGGATAACAGGCTGATACCGCCCAAGAGTTCATATCGACGGCGGTGTTTGGCACCTCGATGTCGGCTCATCACATCCTGGGGCTGAAGTCGGTCCCAAGGGTATGGCTGTTCGCCATTTAAAGTGGTACGCGAGCTGGGTTTAGAACGTCGTGAGACAGTTCGGTCCCTATCTGCCGTGGGCGTTGGAGAATTGAGAGGGGCTGCTCCTAGTACGAGAGGACCGGAGTGGACGAACCTCTGGTGTTCCGGTTGTCACGCCAGTGGCACTGCCGGGTAGCTATGTTCGGAAAGGATAACCGCTGAAAGCATCTAAGTGGGAAACCTGCCTCGAGATAAGTTCTCCCTAGACTTTAAGTCTTCTTAAGGGCCGTTAAAGACTATGACGTTGATAGGCTGGGTGTGGAAGTTCAGTAATGGATGAAGCTAACCAGTACTAATTACCCGTGAGGCTTAACTATACAACTCAAAAGTAACTTTTGAGCAATGACTCGAAGTATGACGTGAAGACGTGTTCGAGCTTGAGTTTAGTATTAAGAACGCTTTAAGCGCATTGTGACATCATGTGAGATAGCATGAGATAAGCTGACTCGAAAAGCTTAAGAGATTTTTCCGAATTCAGTGAGCTGTCTGTTTAATAGACAACTTACATAACCAAATTGCTTGGGGACCATAGCGAGATGGAACCACCTGATTCCATTCCGAACTCAGTAGTGAAACGTCTTAGCGCCGATGGTAGTGTGGGAGGTCCCATGTGAGAGTAGGTCATCCCCAAGCTTATATTCCTAAAAACCCGTCTTTATGATGGGTTTTTTTTTGCCTCGGATTTATATCTTAACGGCTTATATTGTCTTCTTCGCCTTCTTCTTCCGGTCGAGTTTTGGGTTCTTGGTTCTTCCTTCCGCTTTTTAGGTCTCGCGTGTCCATTCGCTTCTTTTTTAAGCTCTTCTGTGTGGAGGTCCGTTCTTTACGATACTTGTTTGCCTACTGATGAAGGCTATGGAGGACGTCTAATCTGGTAAGCTTTAATGGCTGGCGGAAACGAGACCACTGCTGTTGCCCCACTTGGTAACGGCGGCCATTGCCGAACTGTAGGCGTTATCGGGGAGCTCCAAGACCTGTTTAGCACTGTCTCGATAGTCTTTGAGTTCTTGAGTGATGAAGTGTTCGTCTTCACAGACACTGACTACATAATTGCTCAGTATGGTCAGAGCCGTAAGGTGTTTGATTTGGCTGTTGCCAATGGTCTTGAGACCGAAGTCCAAGTCATGATGAAAGAGGAGTGCTTTGTAGATAAGCGGGTTGATTTGCCATTTCTTGCCAAGCAAGCCGCCAATGTGTACGTGGCTTGTTTGGTAACGCTCCAGTTCTTTTTGGTAGCCACTGACCGGGTTACTGAGTTCACCCGCGAACATGTCAGGGTAGGAGTCGGGGTGTTGGCGATAAAGGTAAATGGCACCGACATTTTGCATTAACCCCGCGATATAGGCTTCAGTACGTGAGACATCGAATACCCAGTAAGAAAGCTCAGCCGCTGCTAAACCTGCTTTCGCGCCGTGTAGGAGAATGGAACGCTCATAGTCGTTTTCGGCCAAGATGTGGCTGAGCACCGATGACAAAAAAAGATTATAGATTTCTTGTAAGCCGAGCAGGTTAACGGCTACTTTGGCATCCTGAATAGGGTTTTTCTCTTGCGTGAGGTTGGTATTGGCCAGATTCAGGAAGTTAGCCAATAATTCCGGGTTGTGGCTTATCAGCTGTGCAACGGTTACGGTATTCGGATATTTTTTATTGAGCTCGGCTTTTAGCTCCAGTAGTTCCAGGGGAATGGATGGCGTGTGTTGCCGGGCAAGAATATCGGCGGCTACTTTGAGCGCTTGTTGCATAACTTAGGCCACTTTAAACGGTGTAAAGAAATTTTACCTCCTTTTTGAGGTGTGACCAAGGTTTTACTTAAAATTCCGTAATAAAGGGTGGGTTGAATCTTAAATCCTTGTTTTTATTGTTTTTTAAATTATAAAGGATGGTGGTATACTATTCTCACATGACTCTAGTTTGGTGGGAAAATGGATATCGCGGCAACATCAAATTCGGCTTTATACAGCATGACGTCGGCTTCACAAGCGCCGATGGATGTTCTGTCGTCCATTCCTGCTAAATCCATTCAGGTTTCAACCTCCTCATCCTCGACGGCTTCTCAAAATAATACCTCCTCCAACCGTGAAAGAGATTCTCAGGCTGGACGTAGTAATACCATTTCACAAGCGGAAAAGGCACCAACCGAAAAGTCTGCTTCTTCAGATCAGCAGGTTGAGCGCGAAGTACAGCGTGTTATTTCGGAACTCAAATCACGCGACAGAGAAGTGAAAGCCCATGAGCAGGCGCATTTAGCGGCCGGTGGGCAACACGTCACCGGTGGCGCCAATTATTCATATCAAACCGGCCCGGACGGACGGCGTTATGCGATTGGCGGTGAAGTCGGAATCGATACCAGCCCAGTGTCGGGAGACCCTCAGGCCACTTTAGCAAAAGCCCAGCAGATTCGGGCTGCGGCTTTGGCACCGGCCGAACCGTCCTCTCAAGACCGTAAAGTGGCGGCACAAGCATCGCAAATGGCTGCGGAAGCACGGGCCGACATAATGGATACCAAACAAGAAGAGCGGACGGAAGGGGTTGAGGATACGGAATCCACTAATGAAAGGCCTTTGTCTGAGAGTTCTGAGCGTGACATCCAAAGCAACCCCTTGTTGAGTGACACTCAAAACGAAAACCGTTTGGAAATGTCGGTGTCACCTGAGAACAGGTTGATGTCGTCGGCGGTCAGTGAACGGAATCAATTTGAAATTCGCCTGATGAACCAGGCGAGTTAAAAGGGAATTAAACCGGACAGAATGTTTGTTGCATGGCTTCCAGCAGGTTCAAAATCTGTGGGTCTCGCACTTTGCACAGAATTTTGCTGCCATCGCGGCGAGAGGTGATGATTTCTTTCTCTCTCAGGATGTCGATATGCTGGGAAATGTTGCTTTGAGTGGTTCCGACTTTTGAAACGATGTCCATGACTGGAAGTTCGCTGTCTCCAAGTACACATAAAATCTTGAGTCTTAGAGGGTGGCCCATGGCTTTGAGCGCCTTCGAGGCCTTTTCGATATTTTCTTCTTTTATCGCTAACGGGTTGATTTCTTCCATTCCTTTGTCACCGCTTAATTGTTATTTTGTCAGAATATGTTTAAATGTGTAGATGTCTGTAATTCTAATTAAATAGTTCTCTAATGTCACTTAAACTTCACTTATAATGAAGTAAATTAATTTTTTAGCAGCACTTTTGAATACAAAAATGAACATTCTGGAGTAAAGAGTGAAAATAACTTGGGTGAAAAAAAGTTTTTGGATGTTTTACGGTGCCGTCTTGGGCGCCACTATCGTTGTCGGCACCAGCGTTTGGGCCGAGAGCGAAAATGAAAAGAAAGCCTCACCGGATGCCAGCCCCCAAGCGGTTTTACCTCTTGAAGAATTACGTTCGTTTGTTGAAGTGTTTGATCGCATCTCCACCGATTATGTGGAACCGGTCGAAAATAAAGAGCTTCTGGAGGGAGCCATCAGTGGCATGTTGTCCAGTTTGGACCCGCACTCGGCTTACCTGCCACCTAAGAATTACAAGAAAATGGAAGAGCACACCACCGGTGAATTCGGCGGTCTTGGAATGGAAGTCGGGATGGAAGACGGGTTCGTGAAAGTCATTTCCCCGATTGATGATACGCCGGCGCAAAAAGCCGGTGTGAAAGCGGGCGATTTGATTATTAAGCTCGACGATCATCCGGTGAAAGGAAAATCTCTGGCCGACGCCGTCAAAATCATGCGGGGTAAACCGGGGTCGAAAATCACTCTGACGATTGTGCGTCAAGGCGAAGACAAGCCGATTGTAAAAGAATTGACCCGTGCGATTATCAAGGTCAAAAGCGTCAAGGAGCAATTGTTGAACGACGGTATGGGGTATGTCCGTATCAGCCAGTTCCAAATGCGTACCGGCGAAGACTTGGTGAAAGCCATAGAAAAACTGGAAAAAGAAAACAAGGGGCCTTTGAACGGCTTGGTATTGGACTTGCGTAACAATCCGGGCGGCGTATTGCGGGCGGCAGTTGAAGTTTCCGATGCGTTTCTGAATGACGGGTTGATCGTTTACACCAAGGGACGTGTGAAAAATTCGGAGATGAATTTTGAAGCCGAAGCGGGCGACTTGATGGAAGGCAAGCCAATTGTGGTATTGATTAACGAAGGGTCGGCGTCCGCTTCGGAAATCGTTTCCGGTGCTCTGCAAGACCAGAAGCGTGCGTTGATCGCTGGCCGTACCAGTTTCGGTAAAGGGTCCGTCCAGACCTTGATTCCGTTGAACAACGGCGGCGCCATTAAGGTGACTACTGCCCGTTACTACACGCCGTCCGGTCGTTCGATTCAAGCGGAAGGCATCAAGCCGGACATTGAAATCGACCAGGTGAAAGTGGAAAAATTGCAGGCACCGGACTTCACCCGCATCAAGGAAAAAGATTTGAGCGGACACCTGGATGGTGAAAATGAAGACGAAGAGTCGACCAAAAAACTGACCAAAGAGCAAAAAGCTTCTCAGAAGGCTTTGGAAGAGTTGTTGGCGAACGACTACGAACTGCATGAAGCCTTGAGCTTGCTGAAAGGGATGTATTTCACACAGCAAATGAAACAGTGAGGGTGTATGACAAAACGTGTATTGGTTCCATTGGCGCAAGGGTGTGAAGAACTTGAAGCCGTAACCATTATCGATTTGTTGACGCGTGCCGGTGTAGACGTGGTGACGGCTAGTCTGGACGATAACCGAACCATCACCGCCAGCCGTGGCGTGCAACTGGTGGCGCAGACCACCTTGGCTGATGTCGAATCGGACAGGTTTGACGTGATTGCCTTGCCTGGCGGTCTACCGGGCGCGAATCACTTGAATGAGGATGCACGTTTGCATCGTATGTTGCGGCAAACGGTCCAGCAAGGTGGATTGTCCGCGGCCATTTGTGCCGCGCCGAAGGTCTTGGTCTCGGCCGGGCTGTTGGATGGTAAAAAAGCCACCAGCTTCCCCGGTGTGATTGAACAGCAACCGGCGGAAAACATGACGTTTGTGGATGAAGCGGTGGTTCAGGACGGTCAGGTCGTGACATCGAAAGGACCGGGAACCGCCATTCCATTTGCACTGACACTGATTGAAAATCTACTGGGGCCGGACAAACGGCACGAAGTCGAAAGCGGTCTCCAGCTCAGTTGAGGTGTTGGCGCAGCAGCTTTTTGATGCGCAAGGCTAACTGCTTGGCCTGTTCGTCCGTCAAGTGTGTGGTTTGACCGGCTTTGGGGTCGGAACGAATCTGGTTCAGCAAGGCTTTCAACGCCTGTTCATCCTGTGGTTGTTTGTCGCTTCCCATCTTCTAAACACTCTTCATTGAATTGCTATTGAATCGACTTTTCACCAGGCCTGGCAGATTTGGGTTGATTGTCGTTGACAGTCCATTTAAGTCGCTAAAAATCGATTTTACTTATTAAAACACAAAAATATTTATTTGTAATTGCCCGGGGTTTTCATTAGACTCGAAATTATGAAACTGTCTTATGTGTTTTTAATCATCGCGTTTTTATTCGGTCAACTGCAAGTGGCCGGCGCATCTGTGCCTGCGCAAAAGATGTCGAGCGAAGCACCCGCACACGCTTGTTGCGATGAAATGACGGGAATGCACCATGACATGCATTCCGCACACAAGACAGCCAATCAGATGTCATCCCATTCCACACAGACCACTGGCCACGCTAGTTGTGACCATACCATGGCGTCTGCCGGTTGCCCGATGTGTGGCGATCAATGCGATTGTGGTGTGACTTGCCATATCACCAGCCATTCCTTCGGTGTGATTCAAACCGTGGCTATTCGTATGGCGCCGATGGTTGTTAAAACCGTCGAACCTTCCGACTTTTCATTTGTTTCCGCAGAACTTGCGCTGGAAAAACGCCCTCCAAAACACGCTTAAACTCCTCTGACGCTTGACCGATATCGTTGTGCTCCGTGCAGACGGTATGGATTTCGATTATCAGCTGATCGGCCTCAACAACAGACCGATTAAAGGATTTTAAGATGACACCTTCCACACGTTTTTTATGGCCAGGCCTGGCGCTTTGGCTCTCTTTGTCCGGTTGTTCGGCTTTCGCCGCCGATTTGCCGGATATTGCTCAGGAAGCCCATACGCATGAGGCGGGCGCTTCAACTGAAAACCCTTCTACCGAAGCAAATGCTTCGGATACACAGCACACCGATACAGCGGTGTATAAATACGTCTGTCCGATGCACCCGCAAATCGTTCGGGATCATGAGGGGACTTGTCCCATCTGTGGTATGGCACTGGTCAAACAATTGTTTGACGCCTCCGAATCGGCGCCGGAAGTCCACGTGAAAGGCAGTGCTTCCGCTGACGGTTCCTTGAGACAAACGTTCGCGGTACGGACGGCCGAAGTCCAGCGGACCACTCTTTGGAAATACATTGAAACCTTCGGGAAAGTGGTGCCGGATGAAACGCAAGTGGTTCATATTCACCCGCGTGCTTCAGGGTGGATCAGCGACTTGAGTGTTCGCAGTAATGGCGATTTCGTCAAGAAAGGTGCTTTGTTATATCGTATCTACTCGCCGGAGATCGTATCGGCGCAACAGGATTTTCTACAAGCTTTGCAAAGCCAGCGCAAACTGGGTAACAGCGCTCAATCGATTGTCGAATCGGCACGGGTCCGGTTATCGCTGCTGGGGGTCGACGATCAGACCGTTCAGGTTTTGCAACGTAAGCGTCGGGTGATGGAACAGATTCCAGTGTATGCACCGCAAAGCGGTTACGTGAGCGAAATGGCGGTGCAAAACGGCATGTACATCCAGCCGCAGACCGAGTTGATGAGTCTGATTGGTTTGAACAGCGTTTGGGTTGAGGCGGAAGTCCTGCCTTTACAGCAGGCCTGGGTAAAACAAGGACTCACGGTTGAAGTGGCCACCGATGCGTATCCCGGCCAAACCTGGGAAAGCCGGATTGATTATTTGTATCCGACGGCCGACCCGGTTTTGCAAGCCCTGAAAGTGCGTATTCCGTTGCAAAATACGGACGAACAGCGCTTCAAACCAAATATGCTGGTGGACGTCACCATCTACGGTGGGCCGAAGCATTCGGTGCTGGCCATCCCGATGGAAGCGGTGATTCAAGACGGCACTCAGTCACGCGTGGTGGTGGAACAACCCAACGGCGGTTACCGGGTGGCGGAAATCGTCACCGGCATGGAAACCCGTAATTGGGTGGAAGTGTTGTCGGGTTTGAAAGCCGGGGAACGTATTGTCACGTCCGGTCAGTTCCTGATCGATTCGGAAAGTCAGATCCAGTCCAACCTAAAACGCATGGCCGGCTCATCGGATTCCGGTGCGGCTAACCACGCGCATGCGCATTAGGAGGTGGTTATGATTCGTTCGATTATTGCCGCCTCCATTGCGAACCGGTTTTTGGTGCTGCTGTTCAGCCTGGTGCTGGCAGTCTGGGGCTGGAAAGCGGTTCAAAATACGCCATTGGACGCGATTCCCGATTTATCCGATGTGCAGGTCATTGTCAAAACGCCTTTTGCCGGGCAAAGTCCGCAGTTGGTTGAAGACCAGGTGACCTATCCGATTTCCAGTCTGATGATGTCGGTGCCTAAAGCCAAAGCGGTGCGCGGTTATTCCTTTTTCGGGGATTCCTACGTTTATATTCTGTTTGAGGAGGGCACCGATCCTTATTGGGCTCGCTCCCGGGTGCTCGAATATCTCAATCAAGTGAAACCGCAATTGCCCGACGGGGTGCAGCCGCGATTGGGGCCGGACGCTTCCGGGGTGGGTTGGGTGTATCAATATGCGTTGGTGGACCGAACCCACTCGACCGATTTGGCCGAACTGCGCAGTTTGCAGGATTGGTTTTTGAAGTACGAACTGCAATCGGTGCCCGGCGTGTCGGAAGTCGCGTCCGTCGGCGGGATGGTCAAACAATATCAAGTGGTGGTGGACCCGAACAAATTGCGGGGCTATAACCTGACCCTGGAACAAGTGCAGCAAGCGATTCGTCAAAGCGCGACGGAAATGGGCGCGTCGGTCATCGAGCTGGCGGAAGCCGAATACATGGTTGGCGTGAAAGGCTATGTCACCCGCTTAAAGGACTTGCAGCAGGTGCCGGTGGGCGGTCTGTCGGCCGACGGTACCCCGTTGCTGTTGAAGGACATCGCTCGGGTTCAGTTGGGTGCGAAGCCGCGCCGCGGCATTGCAGAACTGAATGGCGAAGGCGAGGTGGTCGGCGGCATTGTGGTGATGCGTTCCGGTGAAAACGCCTTGAATGTGATTCAGGCGGTGAAAGCCAAATTGGACGATATTCGCCCAGGCCTGCCGGAAGGCGTGGACTTGGTTGAAGTCTATAATCGCTCCGGGCTGATCGAGCGTTCCGTGGCGACACTTAAAGATAAGCTGCTGGAAGAAATGATTGTGGTGGCCTTGGTCTCGCTGGTGTTCTTGTTCCACTTGCGCTCCGCTTTGGTGGCGGTGGTTTCTTTACCGCTCGGGATTCTCGGCGCTTTCATCATTATGGAAGCCATGGGCGTCACCGCCAATATCATGAGTTTGGGCGGCATCGCCATCGCCATTGGCACCATGGTGGATGCAGCGATTGTAATGATCGAGAATGCCCACAAGCATTTGGAGGCCTATCGTCGTGAAACGGGCGAACCCGCTCAAGGGCGCGATCATTGGCGTTTGGTTCGGGAATCGGCTCAGGAAGTCGGCTTGCCGTTATTTCTGTCGCTGTTAATCATCGCGTTGAGTTTTGTGCCGATTTTTGCCCTGCAAGAGCAGGCCGGACGCCTTTTCACGCCATTGGCTTTGACCAAAACCCTGGCGATGGCCGTGGCGGCGGGGCTGGCGATTACGCTGGTGCCGGTGTTGATGGGGTGGTTTATTCGCGGGCGCTTGCCGAGTGAATCCGCCAATCCCCTGAACCGTTGGCTGGTGGCGTTGTATCGTCCGGTCTTACAGTGGGCGTTGCGTTTTCCAAAAAGCGTCTTGGTTGCGGCGTTGGTGTTGTTGGTCAGTGCGGCGTATCCTTGGCAGCATATCGGTTCCGAATTCATGCCGGAACTGGAGGAAGGCGATTTGCTTTACATGCCGACCACCTTGCCTGGTTTATCGATTGGTAATGCGCAAAGTTTGCTGCAGCAAACCGACCGCATCATCAAGTCCTTCCCGGAAGTGAAGACGGTGTTCGGCAAAATCGGTCGGGCCGATACCGCGACCGATCCGGCGCCTTTGACGATGATTGAAACCACCATTCAGTTGAAGGACAAGTCGGAATGGCGTGAGGGCATGACCTTGCCGAAATTAATTCAAGCCTTGAACGAGGCGGTGGCGATTCCCGGCTTGACCAATGCTTGGGTGCAGCCTATCAAAACCCGCATCGACATGTTGTCCACCGGGATCAAAACGCCCATTGGCATTAAAATCGCCGGGGACGACTTGGCCGAGATTCAAGCCGTCGGCGAACAGGTCGAATCGGCGGTCTCGAAAGTGCCGGGCACCTTGTCGGCCTTTTCCGACCGATCCGAAGGCGGGCGCTATATTGATATCTTGCCGAAGCGTGCACAAGCGGCCCGTTATGGTTTGAGTGTGGCGCAAGTGGCCAATATCGTCGCGTCGGCGGTCGGTGGTCAGGTGTTGCAACAGACCATTGAAGGGCGGGAACGTTACAGTTTGAATCTACGGTATCCCCAGGCCTGGCGGAATTCGGTGGAATCCTTGAAGTTGTTGCCGATTGTGACCGCTTCCGGTGCGCAGATTCAACTGGGCATGATTGCCGATATCAAAATCCGCATGGGGCCGCCGATGATCAAGTCGGAAAACGCACGCCTCAACGGTTGGACGTTTGTCGACTTGGATAAAGGCACCGATCTGGTGGATTACATTCAGCGTGCCAAACAAGCGGTGGCCGACGCCGTGCCCTTGCCGCCGGGGATCAGTGTGCAGTGGACCGGGCAGTATGAATACCTGCTCAAAGCACAGCAAACCTTATATAACATCGTGCCGCTGACGCTCATCATTATCTTCGTGCTGCTGTACATCATCTTCAAGCAAGTGGCGGAAGCTTTGATGATTCTGTTGGTGATTCCATTCGCGCTGCTCGGCTCGGTCTGGTTCTTGTGGTGGTTGGGTTACGACTACTCGATTGCCGTGGCCGTGGGAATGATTGCTTTGGCCGGTGTGGCGACCGAATTCGGTGTGGTGATGTTGTTGTATCTGAAACAGGCGATTCACAAAGCCGAAACGGAAGGGCAACTGAATAACCGTAACGATTTGGCCGCCGCCATTATGCAAGGCGCGGTGCAGCGCGTGCGGCCGAAAGCCATGACGGTGAGTGTCATCGTCATCGGGTTGTTGCCGATTTTATTCGCCAACGGCACCGGCGCGGAAGTGATGAAACGCATTGCCGCACCGATGGTCGGCGGCATGATTTCGGCGCCGCTGGTGTCGATGCTGTTGATTCCGTTGTTGACGTATTTACTGTATGCCGCCAAGGGGTTCGGAGCCGAGAAGGCCGCCGAAGCCAAAGGAGACGCTGTATGAAGGGTTTAACTTGTTTTTCAAAAAGCTTATTCAAGCTGCTTTCAGTTCGGTTCGGTGGCTTGATTCTGGCGGCCGTCATCGGGTCGTCGCCGGCGTCGGCTTCACAGTTGCAACAACTGTTTGAAGTCGCACTGGCCAACAATCCGCAATTGTCGGCGGCCGAAGCCGACAGTGCGGCGGCTATGAGCGATGTACAGCAGGCCGAGTCCGAAGAAAACCTCACCGTCAATCTGAAAAGTGAGCTGAGTTACGCTTGGATGAAGGAAAGTTCTTTCTCCCGAACCGCCAACCAGCTGGTGGCGACCTATCCGTTGTACCAGCCGGAACAGAGCGATTTGAATGCCGCGGCCAGTCAGCAACACAGCAGTCGTCAATATCAACTGGATGCCACGCGCCAACAGTTGTTATTGCAGGTGGCTCTGACGTATTTTCGTTATTGGTCGCAGCAGGAAGATTTGCACTTTCTGCAAAAGGAGCGCCGTTCCATCGAATCGATTTTGCAACAGGTCAAACAACGCTTTCAGGTCGGCTATCAGGATTTGAACGACATCGTCGAGATACAGGCGCGGCTGGACATGAACCATGCCGATGCACTGGAAGCGCGACAGTCGCTGGAACGCACGCGTCAGAATCTGGCGGCCTTGTTGGGCGTGGACAATCTGGACGCCATCCCGCAAACGGCTTTCGGGTTTCCGGTGGATGTCGGTGATGAAGTGACGCAGTTGGCGCAGCGGTATGGGTTGGCGAATTCAAAAAATCGCCAGGCCTGGTCGGAATTGGTGTCGCATCATCCGAGTCTGTTCGCGTTGCAGGCCTCCGCCGATGCGTTGCGCAACGAGGCGGAATACCGCAAAAACAAGGACACCTTCCAACTGGATGCGTTCGGCACCCTGGTGTACAACGATTCCGGCAATCATTACTACGATGATATGGAAGGCGCCCGCGGCGGGGTGCAATTGACCGTGCCGTTGTATTTGGGCGGACGCACCGAATCGTCGGTGTCCAAAGCCCGGCATCAGTCGCAAAAACGCTTGGCGCAAAAACGCGAACAGCAATTGAAGCTGGAAGCGGAAGCGAAAAACGCCTGGCTGGGGTTGCAGACCGGCGTGGCACGGGTCAAGGCTTTGCAGTCGGCGTTGGTGTCGAACCGGGCGGCCTTGAAAGCCACCGAGCAAGGGTTGCAGACCGGACGACGCAATATTTTGGACTTGCTCAATGCGCAGCGCAGTTTGCACAAAACCGAGCGGGACTTACCGGTTTTGAAAGCGCAAATCGGTGAAGACCTGGCGAAATTTTATTGGGCCATAGGAAAAATGAGTGAAGAAAACAACTTATGGCAGAAATAAAGTTGAGTAAACTGGGTCTACTAAATGAATGTTTTTTAAGTGTTTGAACCAACAATGTTTTTTATGAAAACAACAGGAGTAAAGCGTATGTCTAAGCAAAATCGAAGAGACTTTTTGAAGATGGCGGGTGCCGCCACTGCGGCGACCTTGACCGGTAACGTTCTGGCGTCCGACAACCCGTTCGGCTTCAAGGAAATGGCCGGGGGCTATCAGCAGGTCGCCGAAGGCAAATGCGGCGGCATGAAGGATAAAGAAGGTAAATGTGGCGGCATGAAAGATAAGGAAGGCAAGTGCGGCGGTAAGGCGAACAAATCCATGGAAGGCAAGTGTGGTGAGGGCAAATGCGGCGAAGGCAAGTGTGGCGGTCAGCCCAAGCAACCCAAACCGGCCATGGAAGGTAAATGCGGTGAGGGCAAATGCGGCGGCATGAAATGATGGCCCCGTAACGCCTGACCCCAAAAGCCGCCCATTTGAGCGGCTTTTTATTTTAAGATGAACAAAGATGAATGTGCCTTTATGATTTGTGTAAGGAAGTGTGGATGAGTTTACGATTTGAACCCGCTTTGCAGGGCGTCGGCTTGGGGCTGCGTCGCGACTTTTTCGACGAGATTCTCGCCGACCCGGATTTCGACATCGATTTTCTCGAAATCGCACCGGAAAACTGGCTGCGGTTTGGTGGGCGTCAAGGCCGTGCATTGCGCCAATTGACCGAGCGTTATCCGTTCGCCTGTCACGGTTTGTCGCTCGACCTGGGCGGCCCGCACCCACTTGACGAGGCTTATGTGCTGGAACTCAAAGCATTTTTCGAACAACACGATGTCCGCGTGTACACCGAGCATTTAAGCTATTGTGGCGATTCTGGCCACATGTATGACCTGATGCCGATTCCGTTTACCGAAGAGGCGGTGTATTACGTGGCCGACCGCATTAAACGGGTACAAGATTTGTTGGAAAGGCCCATCGGCGTGGAAAACGTGTCTTTTTACGCCATGCCGAGCAATGAGCTGACCGAGGCCGAGTTTATCAATGCGGTGGTGTCGGAAGCCGATTGTGGGCTCTTGTTCGACGTTAACAACACCTACGTCAACAGCATCAACCATCGTTATGATGCGCTTGAGTTCATGCGGCAAATGCCGACCGAACGGATGATGTATTTTCACATGGCCGGGCATTTCGACGAAGCCGAAGATTTGAAAATCGATACCCACGGTCAGGACGTCAAGCAGGCCGTCTGGGAGTTGCTGGATGAAACCTATGCTCAGCAGGGCGTTTTTCCCACCTTGTTGGAACGGGATTTCAATATTCCGCCGTTGGCGGAACTGATGCAGGAAGTGGCACAAATTCGAACCGCCCAGGCAAAAGTGGTCACAAAAACCGCTGCCAATGGCCCGGCGGAACACATTAGAAAGGAAGGCTGATGGACGAACTGGATTGGCAGGCATTGCCGGACTTTCAAAAAATGCAATATCGTTTCGCGGCACGTATACGTGACCCGCAAGGAACGGCGGACGCTAGCGGTGATTTGGCCGAGAAGTCACCAGGCTTGGTGGAAACCGAGGTGGATCCGACCTTGCCGATTGAAGAACGTCGCTGGAAGGCCTACGAGGATTTGTTTTTCAATAATGTGCAGGAATTCTTTTCCAAATTGTTTCCGGTGCTGAAGTCGGTGGTCGGTGAAACGCGGTGGGCCGAGCTGGTGCGCGAGTATATGCAGAAACACCGTGCCCGGACGCCGTTGTTTCACGAGCTGGGCGAAGAATTTTTAGTGTTCCTGCAACAAGGGTATGACCCTCAGCCGCAGGACCCGGCGTTTATGTTGCCGTTGGCGCATTACGAGTGGGTGGAACTGGCCTTATCGGTGGATGAAGCCGATGGTTTTGAGAATCCGCCAGGTCTGACGGCCGATTTGGATGCGGTGTACGAGTTGTCGCCGGTGGCGTGGCCTTTGGCCTATGATTGGCCGGTGCATGAATTGGGACCGGATTTTATGCCTGAGGCACCACCGGAAATGGTCACCACGCTGTTGGTGTATCGGGGTGCGGACGATGCCATTCAGTTTATGGTGTTGTCACCGGTGTTATACGAGTTCATCCAGCGTTTGGCGAATCCGGACGTCGTTGAAATCGTCGAGAGGCCGACGGCCCGAACCGTATTACAGGGCTTGGCCGAGGCGTTGCAGGTTCCGGTGGCGGATTTGGAGGGCTTTGCTCAGTCGGTATTGCAGGACTTGATCGACCGTCAGGTGTTACGCCCCGTCGTGTGATTACGGTTCGAGTAAAGCTTTGGTTTAGGCCGATAGACACTTCATTTCGAATTTGGCGGCATCCAGCGGTTTACTGAACAAATAGCCTTGGCCTTCGTCGCATTCCAACGCCTTGAGAATATCCAATTGGTTGGGGGTTTCAATGCCCTCGGCCAGCACTTTCATGCCCAGACTGTGCCCCATCTTGATAATGGCTCGGACGATGGAACGTGCTTCTTTATTGAATTCGATGTCGTCGATAAAGCTTTTGTCGATTTTGATGCGGTCCACATTCAAATGTTTGATGTAGGACAGCGACGAATAGCCGGTGCCGAAATCGTCGATGGAAATTTCCAGCCCTTTTTCCTGAAGGGTGCTCAGGCAGTTGGCGTTTTCGTTGTTGCCGTTGCGCTCAATGTTTTTCATCATCACCGATTCGGTGACCTCGATGTCGATGCGGTTCGCGGTGAGTTGGTTTTCCTGCAAGATACGTTCCACCACGTCACCGAAATTACCGGCCAGCAGTTGGGTGGAGGAAGTGTTAACCGCGACCCGGGGCAATTCGATTTTGCAATGTGACCAGGCCTGGAGCTGACGCGCGGCGGTCTCGAACACGAATTCGCCGATGGCACTGATGAGGCCGAATTTTTCCGCCAGTGGAATGAACTCACCCGGCGAGACCATGCGGTCGCTTCTCGGCCAGCGTACCAGGGCTTCGGCACCGACCAACTTCAGGGAGTGCAGGCTGTATTGCGGTTGGTAATGGACCTGGAATTCTTTTTCCCGCACCGCTCGGTGCAAGCTTTCTTCGATTTCATGTAGATAACTGAGTTGCTGGCGCATGTCTTTCGAGAACAGACAATATGGCGTGTGCTGTACTTTTTTGGCGGTGTACATGGCGTAGTCGGCATGCTTGATCAGCGATTCGGGGGTGGTGCCGTGCTGAGGGTAAGAGGCGATGCCGATGCTGCAACTGACTTCGTGGTTGGAGTGATGAATGTGGTTGATTTTCTTCACTTGCAGGAACAGTTGATTGGCCAGTTCAGCCAATTCGGACGGTGTATGGAGTGAGGTGAGCAGGACAGCGAATTCGTCGCCGCCGAGGCGCGCCAGAAATTCGCCTTCCGGAACCGCTTCCTTGAAAGCTTGGCCGACGTGCCAGAGGAACTCGTCCCCGATGGTATGCCCTAAATGGTCGTTGACCCATTTGAAGTCGTTGAGGTCGATGTAGTAGAGATGAAAGCTTTCCTCAGCGTGTTTTTCAATCATTTCCTGGATTTGATGATTGAAAGAGTAACGGTTCGGCAAATGCGTCACCGCATCGTAGTTGGCGGTATAGGACAACTGGTTCTGAATGTTCTTCAGTTCGGAAATATCGGTCAGGATGATGGAATAATAGCTGTCCGGCAAACTGCGGTCTTGCAGTTTGTTGATGTCGATCATCATGTATTGATGCCGATAATGGTTGACGGCCGCTTCACCGCGCCAAGATTTGTGGATGGCTAAATACTCCTGAATGGCAGGGAGGTTGAGTTCGTGGAAAGCCTTTTCCAGCATTTCCCAGACCGATAGGGTATCGCCCAAGTCGCTCGCCAGCCGCATTTCAGTGAGCTTTTTGTTACTGATCTGCAAGTGACCTTCTTCGTTGAAGATGCCGATGGCTTCGTTCAGGTTTTGCATGAGGTTGCGGTCCAGCAGCAGTTCGTGGGTGCGCTGGTGTACGCGCTCTTCCAGGTGGTCGCGCAGGGCTTCCTGATTTCGCGCATAGCGTTTGAGTTGGTCGATGGTCAGCAGGGCAATGATCAACAAACTGACGATAATCGGCACGGCGACCCACAGAATCATATTGCGCATGTCCGATAGGATGGCCGCAAAGTTGGCTTCCGAGCGCTGTGAAGCGGCTTGATAATCGGCCTCCAAGCGGTTCAAGGTGCTGATGACCTGCTTTTGAAGCGGCAGGGTGACATCCACCAGTTGCTTGAGCGCGGCGTCTTTCTGGTCGTCCATCAACAGACTGTAAACGGTCTCCTGAAACCGACGATTTCGGGTCATGATCTCGCCGGCGTCTTCAATGATATCAATCTGAGAGGGGGCGAATGCATTTTCACGCAACGTGCTCAGGTTTTGGATGACAATTTGCTCGTAGCGGAACATGTCCATGTGAAGGGCATCAATTTCAAACGGGTCTTTGGCATTGATCATGCGCACCATCAGGATACTGCGCTGGGTGGCGGCATTGAACAGGGCGTCCAGATTGCTCTGGTAAGCGGTGTTTTCCTGGTGGTTTTCGAAGGCGTTGGCGATTTTACTTTCGTAGTTGAAGAAAATGCCGGAAGAGATGGCCACCAGGATGATGACGAGGCTGTAGCCGATGACCAGAAAGTGAATGAAATTGCTAGAATTCTTATACATAGCGGGTATTTTGATAGAATGAATTTTCAGAAGCAATTTAAAAAAATTAATGATGATATGTGAAATTGTTGGTGCGTCAAAAGCCTGATTTCACGACGTTTCTTAAGGAATTAACGCATGGCCGAAACGGAAAACCGTTTGTATAAGATCGCCTTTTGGATTCAGGCAGCTCAGAATTTCATTCGTAAGGACGGTTTGGATGCGGTGACGGTTTTGGCTTATGCCTCCTTGGTCGGGTTAGTGCCGTTTCTGACCATCATGCTCAGCGTGTTTTCGATGTCGGACAGTTTTCAAGCTTTCGAAGAGGCGGTGATGGACAAGGTGTTCCATTATCTGTTGCCGGCCTCGACACCGATGGTGGAATCTTACCTGCTTCAGTTTTCCCAGCAGGCGAGTAAGTTGCACGGCATCGGTATCTTCAGCATGTTGGTGATTGCCTTGCTGTTGCTGTGGACCATCGACCAAAAAATCAATGCCATGTGGGACAAGCACTTGCAACGCAGTTGGTGGGTGAGCTTATTGCATTACATCGGCATCAGTGTGGTCGGGCCGGTGTTACTTGGCGGCAGTCTGGTGTTGAGTTCGGTGTTGCTGGCGGCCCCCGTTTTGCCAGGGGTGCCGCTGGAAACGGTGTTTTTGAATCAATTGCCGATTCTGATCAATGTAATCGGTTTCTGGTTCTTATACCGTTTCGTGCCATTGCATCGTGTCCCTTGGCGTTATGCGTTGGTTGGGGCTATTTTAGCCACCTTTGAATTGGAATTGTTGAAATACGGTTTTGGACTGTATGTGAAATGGTTCCCGACCTATAACCTGATTTATGGTGCGTTTGCGGTGATTCCGCTGTTTTTGCTGTGGCTGTATCTGCTCTGGTTGATTCTGGTCTTCAATGCCTCGGTGGTGCACCAGATGATGGTGAAGCCGAAAGCGGCTTGAGGCGCGATTATTTCGAACGGTTTTGAAACAATTCGAGGAAAGGGCGGTCTTATTAAGGAACCTTTGGTTTAAACCAACGGTTACAAAGGTAATCCAACGGGATGGAATCGAATGTCGAATAAAACGCTGTTTTTTGATCAATTGGTCCGCGCTTACGCCAAAGACCTGTATCGCTATGCGTTTTGGATGAGCAAGGACGCGAATGTGGCCGAGGATTTGGTGCAGGAAACCTTTTCCCGTGCCTGGAAAGCCTTGGACAAGTTGCAGGACGAGCAAGCCGCCAAAGCCTGGTTGATGACGATTCTGCGCCGTGAAAATGCCCGTCGTTTTGAAAAGCAATCACCGGAGTGGGTGGCAATGGAAGAGGCGATGATCGCCGACAGCGTCGATCGGGAGCCGGAACGGCAAATGGAACGACAGGCGCTGTACCAGGCTATTCTGTCGCTGGATGCACAATTTAAGGAACCTTTGTTGTTACAGGTGTTGTGGGGGTTCAGCGGCGATGAAATCGCCGACCAACTCGGACTGAAACTGGTGACGGTCAACACCCGTCTGTTTCGGGCCCGGCAGCAACTCAAACAACAATTGGAACGGCCGTCCGCGACGGTCGGTTTGAAAGGAAATCGCACATGACCGAACTGGAATTTCGACGCAGACTGTTGGAGTCGCCGAACCAATTGGACGAGGCGATGCAAGCGTATTTGGCCGAACATCCCGACAAAGCGGCCGACGTCAAGGCACAAAAAGCCTTTGAAGCGGAATTGAAGCAGGCAATGCGGGTGATGCCGCCGGAGGGGCTGGAAGAGCGTATTCTCTTAAAAAGCCGTTTCGAAGAACCGCCACAAAACGATGGTGGCTGGTTCGGGAACTTGACGGCATTTGCGGCGTCGTTTGCTTTGGTGGCGGTTTTTGCGATTTGGCAGTGGCCGTTACAGCCGGGAACCGGTTCAGTCGAACATTCCGTGGCGAGTGCGCAGGAAGTTTTGCTGGAACAGGCGGTGGTGGATCACATTATTGACCACGCTCGGGAAGCGCCGGACTTGATGAAAGCGCAACCGTTGGATCAAGACGAAGCTTCTTTGCAGAAATTGTTTGCCAAGGTGGGGGCGGTGTTGGACAAGCCGGTGGATTTCATGAGTTATGCCGGAGAGTGCGAGGTGAACGGTCAGAAAGGACTGCATCTGGTGTTACAGGAAGAAGCCGGGCCGGTGACCATTATTGTGCTGCCGGGCAAACAGCTCACCACCATGCAGGCGTTTAATCGCTCCGGTTTCCAGGGGCAGATGATTCCGGTCAAAGGGGCGATGGTGGCGATTGTCGGCGATTCGTACCAGGAATTGGCGATGGCGCAAATGCACTTCTTCAAAGCGGTTCGCTTCGGTTAAGCGCCCATTATTGACGGCGGGCGGCCTCTTCGACCAGACGGACGGCGGCGGCAAAATCGACGTTGCCATTTAATTCCCAGCACGGCAAATCGCCTAGCATGGCCAGATAAGGCGCGGTGTCCGGTTCGATTTGATTCGGCAGAAAGACATTTTGGCGGTCGGCATAGAAAGGACCGGGGCTTTTGATAATGGCCGGTAACAGATGCGGGCTGTCGTTCAGCGTGGTTTCGGTCAGGCGTGTGGCGTCGTCGGAGCCGGGCTGCCAGTTGAGAATGACCAATGCACTCAAAGGACTTTCGGCTTTGAAGCAGTTCGGGTGGTAAAGCCGGTTGACGTCGGCATCGTATTTTTCTTCCAGTTGGCGCAGTTCTTCGCGGGGTAGTTGCAGTAATTCGGCGCGTCGCTCGGCCGGAATTAAAGCGTGCAGCCGCGGGTTGTGAACGATGGTGCCGGGGTTGATGCGGGGCTGTTTTGGAATGCCGCGCATCCATAATTCACCAGGCCTGGCCGATTCGGTGATTGTCGAGTCGGCGAACAACAAACGGTCATTGCTGATGAAGTGTTCGCCGTTTTCCAATAAATGTAACATCAAGGTCGATTTTCCGCCGCCGGACAGGCCGGCAATCGCGAGGCCGCGGCCGTTTAGTTGCAAGCCAGCGGCGTGGCCCAGCAACCAATCGCGGCGCAGGTGTTCATTCAGGTATTGGGTGAGGATGAAGTTGATGATTTGGTTCGGGTGGCTTTCGGTGGGACCGAATGCCATCGGTTGGTCATGGCGTTGCCAGAACAGCATCCCGGTTTTGACTTTATAGATGAAACGCTGCGCTTCCAGGCCATTGTCGAAATCCAAAAATGCATCTTTACGCCCGGTTTTTCCGGTTTCCCGCTTCCAGTCCTCCCAGTGGAGCCCCTGATTCAAAAACTGATCGGTTTCGTAAGCGGTGATGGTTTGATCTGCTTGAGCGGCACTCTCGCTCAGAAGATCGCCGAAATAGTGCTGCAGGGTGGTCAGCAGGGTTTTGGAATTGGATTCGATGGCCAGCGTCCAGCCGGGTAAGCTCAGGGAGAGCCGTTGCGGTTGCAACGGCGTGTTTTCTTGAAATTGGCGAATCTGTTGAACGAGATTGAGGGGCAAAACAGTTTCCTTGTTCGGTTTTTTTGGTTTCAGGGTTGTTAAGAGGCCGTACTCAGTGTCTGAATGACGTAATCGGCATATTCCTTGGCCATATTCAAGCCCAACCCTTCGTGTGCGCCTTTGAAACCACCAAAAGCGGAAACCTCGAAACAGACCGGTCCGTCTTCGGTTTCGGCGATGTCGACGGTGGTGTAGCTCAAGTCGAATTGTGATTGGGCACGATACGCCATGTCGATGATGTCATCCGACGGTTGCGCTTCGGCGTATTTGCCACCGGAGTGAATGGTGGTGTTCCAACTGTCGTTGCCGGAGACACGGGCGTAAGCACCGCGATATTCACCGCCCAGAAACACCAGCCCCATATCCTTGCCGGGCAGGGCGAGTTTTTTCTGCAAGTAAAAGAAGCCCTGTTTGTCGTAATAGTCTTTCAGGCGCTGTTTAACGGCTTTTTTGCCATCGTCGCAGCACAGGACTTCCATGCCCCGGGCTTTGGTGGAAAATAACGGTTTGAGAATGGCTTCGCCAAATTTTTCCACATGGTCGAAAGCGGCGTCCAAATCTTCGGTGATGATGGTCGGCGGCATCGGGATATCGGCTTTGGCCAGCGATACGGTGCAACTCATGCGGTCTACCAGACGGATGATTTCCTGGGGCTTGGAGAAAATCTGCACGCCGCACTTTTCCACAAAGCGCAGAATTTCCAAACGATCGATGACCGTTGGACTGTAGGTCTGGGAAATCTTTTTGATGATGATGCCGTCCAGTTGACACAGGCAACGTCCTTCGTAACGCACCGACGGTTCGCTGAGGTCGGCCACGACTTTTTCAATGTCGATGACCCAGCGAAAGCCGGTTTGGGCTTCGATTTCATCGGCCAATACTTCGGTGGACCATTTGCCGGGAATGCCCACCACCGCGATTTTTAGATCGTCTTTAATCATGGAAAATCTCTTTCGGTATCCGGTAGGTCATTCGTTCTGCTTCCGTCAGACGAATGACTTGTTCAATCAGGTAACGACCTCGAAAATGCATGGCTTTGGCGTGCTGTTTATCCAGCACGAAACGCGTGGAGGTCAAAAAAGAACGGCTTAATCCTAAAGCCATCCGAAGGTGGTAACTGGTGTCGTCGATGTGTTCGGCGTAATCCTGGCCGAATTCGTAAATCGCCTGCATGGTTTGAGCGATCAGTTTGCGGACTTGCGGGTCAAAATTCGACAGACGATAGGCCGACACCATCAGAACCGATAAGTCCTGCACGAAGTCGAGGTACTCGGAACGGTGTAGGTCGATGAAATTGATGTCGTTATCGACCGGGTCGTAAATGATGTTGTCGAGATTGAAATCGCCGTGGATGTAAACACCCAGCGGACAGGGCAGTTCGGATTCCAGCGCTTCGGCGTCATCGACCAGGGCTTCAAGTGTCGGACTTTTTACGCCGTTGATGCTGACCGATGGTGCTTGGAATTCGGGGTGGACTTCGTAAACGTCTTTCAAGCGTTTGCGCAACTGGGCCATGAAGTTGGCCGGATAGGGTTGGTCGGCACGGGTTTCTTCCCAGATTTGCGTCAGGGTTTCAAACAGTCGGTTCAGCGCCGCTTTCAGGGTTTTACGGTTTTTCTGCAACAGGAGTTTGTCGAAGGTTTCGCCGGTCAGGTATTCGAACAGCAGGGCGGCTTTGTTGCCGCTTTTATGATAGGAATAGACCTGTGGGGCGATGCCGGGAAACTTCTCGTGCCAGCTTTCGATCCCGGTTTTTTCTTCCTTGAGTTTGGCTTTGTCGCCTTCTTTGAAGACGGCGAGCATCTGGCCTTCCGACTCTTCGGCAGTCATGACACCGGAAATGGTGCAACCGGATTTGGTTTCGCCCATGGCGCGAATGGTGAGATCGTCTTCCTGCGGGTTGAGTTGCAGGGCGGTCAGGGTCGCTTCCAGCGAATGGTAGCGGTCGATCTGGATCATCTGGCCCATATTGGCGGAGATGATGCCTTCGCCGATGCGCAGCAGGGCTTCGCCCATATCACTGATGTCGCGGATAATGAAGCTGGCGTGCAATAAGGCCTCGGTTTGTTGACCTTTTTTAAGCCGGATTTTGTATTTTTCGAGTTGCTGATCGCAGCGTTTGTCGATGTGGACTTTCAAACGGCAAATGTCGATGGCGAGCATGGAACCCTCGGATTCGATGGCCGGTTCAATCAGTTCCAGACCGACCTGCAAATCGTTGAGGGCGCGGAACACATTTTTTTTGCGCAGCAGCTTCAACGCGGTGCTGGACTGCTTGGCCTGGAAAATAATCGCCTGCAACTGACGGGAAAGGGATTTCAAACCGTGATTGATGTGTTCGTAACTTTGAACGGTGATGCGGATGTCTTTGTCGGTTTGCTCGCCGAGATAGGTGGCGGCGCGGTTGAGCAGGTTGACGTGGTAGTTGTCGATGTAATCCACGCGTTTTTGGCCGTTTTCAGCTTGTCGCAAATCGCCCGTTTCCAAAAACAGGGTGACGGAATCGAGTTGTTTTTGCACTTCGATAATCAAAAAGCGCAAAGGGTCGTAAAGTTCCGTGAGTGGTTGCATCTGGCTGTTCGGCTACTGAATTAGGTTATTTTTTCGGTTTTTTCGGGTCGATAAACAGCGGCGACTCTTCGAAGTCGGAGCTTTGATCGGAAGACCAGCTGATTTTGATGTTCAGCGTCTGGCCTTTTTTCGATTTATCGGCTTTGATTTTGAGGTTCGCCAGTTTTTGCGGGGTCAGCATGAATTCTTCCTCTTCATCACTGAACTCGATGGCGCCTTTTTTGAACCCCTGCGTGATGGCTTTTAAATAGCTGATGATGGCATCGTTGTCTTGCAGAGACTCGTGTTCGAAGTATTTACTTTTTTTAGCCATACCCTACCTTCTATTGCTGTTTCAGCTGTTTGGGGTGGAATTGTTTGGTCATGGGAAAATCGCTGCTGAGCGCAGAGACCATGCCGTCGGCATAGAAAATTGTAACAGCTTCGCCCGGGGTTTGTAGGTTAGATTTACGGCGGCAATTGGCGTTGAGCTGGGTGTCGCACTCGAAATTCAACAGACCTTGGCGCAGAAACAACTGTTGGCCTTCGCGGTGGCTGCGGTGGCCGTTGACGATGGCGAAGATGTGGTTGCGGCGCAAAATGTCGCTGCCACGTTCGGTCAAAGGCCAGTCGTTGGCGCGGTATTTGGTGCGGAACACATTGCCGAATTCGCTGTAGTACATTTCGAAAATCCGGCCTTGATTCATTTGCTCGCGAAAGGTCTGGTTGAGTTCGTCGGCACTGTGCGCCACCAGTTTTTCGGCGAACTGGTCGTCCAGGCCGGCGTGGCTGAAACAATAGCTGCCGGCGAGGTGAATCAAGTCCAGCGCTTGGAAAAACCAAGCGAATTCGCCATCCGGTGACAGGAAGAGTTGCTTAGCTTTGGCAACGGCCTGGTAAATTTCCGGCAGGCTTAAACCGTGTTCGCCGCAGGCCTGGATGAAATCGTCCTGTTTTTTGCGAATCTGTTTCAGTTCTTTATCGATTTTGCTTTTCGGCATGGTGTGTTGCGCATAGGACGGAAAGAAATCGAACCAGTCTTCGGATGGAAACAAACGTTGGCGAATCACCGAATCAGCCAGGCCTGGCAGTTTTTCGCCCTGACAATAATGGCGGTGGATTTCGGCAAACAAGCTGGCGGTTTTGCGTCCCATGCGTACGAAAAAGTGGGCTTGGCGCAGGTCGTCCATGAAGTCGGTCGCCAGCAAACCGGCGTAGATGCGGATGTCGTGATTGCCGGCCAGCAGCACCAGATCGCATTCGGCATGCTTAAGCTCGGCAATCAGGCGGAACAGGGCCAGGTTGCTCGGCCCTTTATCGAAGCAGTCGCCGCCGATGATGATTTGCCCGCTGCGGCCTTTGGTGGTGAGGGTGATGCGCTCGACGGTGCTGTCGAGCGTGACCAGATAACTCAGTTTCAGCGAACGTAAAAAGGCGTCGGCATCGGCGTGCAAATCACAGAAAAAATAGGTGTCTTTTGCCGGTGCCATCCAGTTTTCGGTTGGGAAAGGCGTTTGGGGGTGTGGCTGAGGTTGCCAAGCGGTTGCGGTCGCGGCGTACATAATCCATTCTCCTCAATCAATCATTGACGGGTTGGCGCGGGCGCGCTGTTTCCATTCGCCGTGACGGTGTCGCCAGTCTTGCGAACGGGTTCGGTATTCAAAATAAAGTGGGCGGGCGTGGTGCATGGACTTTTGGGCGATGTCCTCAAACGACAGCAGGCCGAGCAGAAACGCGGCGTGTCGAAAGGAAGCCCCGTGCCCCACGATGATTTTCAAGGTCGGTTGCGTTTCGGTTTGCGCCAGTGACGCGAACGTTCGGTTGAGGTGTCCAGCAACCCGCTCCCCGGCGGACAATAAGGATTCCGCACCGTGTACCGGTAAGCGGTAATGACTGTCGGATTTCCAGTTGAGCGGGGGAGATTCGACTCTTGGATCCTGCTCCAAAATGTGCTCGATTTCGGTGACGGATAAGTTCGCCAGGGCACCGACGGAACGTTCGTGTAGGGTTTTCTGCTCGACGATACGTCCTTGAAAACCGGCTTGGCGTTTGAGTGTTTGCTTCAAGGCGTCGGCGGTCTGCCAGGCACGTAACGAATGCGAGGTGTCGATTTCCGGGTGAAGTCTCAAGCCGTGCGCCTGGGCGTAATGATACACGTCTTCGGCGGCGCGAGCGGCCTGTTGTTGGCCTAAGGTCGTCAGAGCACCGTGTTGTAACGCGCTGGGCGTATTGGGTTTTTGATGGTATTCTCCGTGACGGAGGAACGCCAGAATGTGTGTCGCTTCGTTCATTCCGGCCAGTTTAGAGTGCTTATTTGAAAATCAAGTGATAAGCGGATGACAGTTTTGTAACAAGATTGACGGGGGCGAAAAACCAAAAAGCCCGCAGAAGCGGGCTTTGGGATATGATGAGTACGGCTGTTTACAGCGCGAAATCGTTGAAGTCGTCTTTGCCGACGGTGGAGTCCACCTGGCCGACCAGATAGGAACTGATTTCCGATTCCTGTGGTGCGACCTGAACGTTGTCGGACACCAGCCAGTTGTTCATCCACGGAAGTGGATTGCTTTTCTGTTCGAAAATCGGATCCAGTTTCACGGCGCGAATACGCGTATTGGTGATGTACTCGACGTAGTCTTTCAAAATGCCGGCATTCAAACCGATCATGGAACCGTCTTTGAACAGATAGTCGGCCCATTCTTTTTCCTGTTCGGCGGCTTCGCGGAAAATCTGATAGACCATGTCTTCGTTTTCCTTGGCTATTTGCATCATTTCCGGGTCGTCTTTGCCTTCGCGCATCAAGTTGATGATGTGCTGGGTACCGGACAAATGCAGGGCTTCGTCACGGGCGATCAGCTTGATGACTTTGGCGTTGCCTTCCATCAAGGAGCGTTCGGCGAAGGAGAAGCTGCAAGCGAAGGAGACGTAGAAACGAATCGCTTCCAACACGTTGACCGATACGATGGTCAGGAACAAGGCGGTTTTCACTTCTTTACGGAAGGC
This sequence comes from Thiomicrospira sp. S5, assembly GCF_003991075.1. Taxonomy (NCBI): domain Bacteria; kingdom Pseudomonadati; phylum Pseudomonadota; class Gammaproteobacteria; order Thiotrichales; family Piscirickettsiaceae; genus Thiomicrospira; species Thiomicrospira sp. S5. Next base: position 998,619 of record NZ_CP014470.1, read on the forward strand.
GTCGTCTTTTTCCAGATCGATTTCTTCGGCGTACATGCGGTTGGTCAGGTAAATCAAACGGTCGTAATGTTCGGTGACGCTGATGGCGCGTTTGACGATTTCGTCATTGGTGACGATGTCGTCGAACACCAATGACGGATCCGAGACGATGTTGCGAATAATGTGGGTGTAGGAGCGGCTGTGGATGGTTTCCGAGAAGGACCAGGTTTCAATCCAGGTTTCCAGTTCCGGAATGGATACCAACGGCAACAGCGCCACATTCGGCGAACGGCCCTGTACCGAATCCAGCAGGGTTTGGTATTTCAGGTTGCTGATGAAAACATGTTTTTCGTGATCCGGCAGATCGGCGTATTCCCCTCGGTCGCTCGACAGGTCGATTTCCTCCGGTCGCCAGAAAAAGCTTAATTGCTTTTCAATCAGTTTTTCGAAAATCGGGTGCTTTTGCTGGTCGTAACGTGCCACGTTGACGTTTTGGCCAAAGAACATCGGTTCTTTCAACGCATTGTTGGAAGAACGGCAAAAGGTAGAATAAGTATGTTTTTCGTTACAGCTCATAAAGAAGTTTTCCTGCCAAAAATAAGCAAAAATAAAAGGGTTTTCCAGCGTGGGATTTCGATTACGCAATAGAATAAAATTGTAGCGTATTTTTTGCGATGGTGACATCATGTTTTTCGCAAAAGCGAGTCTAGCATTCTACGCGAAATTTATATAATTGCAATTAAGAATTATTATTATTTATGACGGATGGAATGGGCGGTCACCGTTTAGGATTGGCTTGGTCGCGTCGGCGGAAATAGCGCACAGAGGTCATCTGTTTGTCATTTTAAAGCCACACCGAGGCAACGGATTTTTTGGTAATATAAAAAATAAAACCGAATTTTCAGCGGGTTCCGACCGGGAACAAGTCTCGAATCCGCCTTGACCGTGTGGACTGACAAAAATGGGATTCAAAAAAGAATTGAAATGGCTGAAAGGCCGACGCATTGCCGTATGCGAACCGGATGCGCAACGTTTTGCCGATATTGAACAGTTTCTGAAACGCTATGGCATCAGTGTCGCGGCCTTTAATGACGTTGATGCGGTGGTCTCGGAAATTGAAAAGCGTCGCTATTCCACCCACCGGGTGTATTTGGCGATTCTCATCGATTTTCAATTGGCCAATCAGGTCGAGCAGGCCTGGCAGGAAACGACCCATAACAACCCGACCATTTTGAAAACGCCGGTGGTGTTGATGCGGCGGGATGACGAGTTGGCCGCGGCTTTGCCGCTCATCAATAAGGGCTATTTCCGCTTTCAACTGGCGCAACCGGTGCAACCCAAAGCGATGTTGCGATTATTGAATCGCTTGAACCGCTGGAAAAAGTGGCGCGAAGAGTTGTCGATGCCGCCCAGACCAAGCGCTGTGCTCGGTCACTGACCTTCGCCAACTCTGATATGCCTAGTCTTCGAGTTGGGCTTCCAAAATTTCCCAACGTTCGAAAGCGGCTTCCAATTCGGCCTCACACGCATTGAGGCGTTCCAAGACCGCCTCATGGCCGGTTTGTTGATAAAACTCCGGTTCGCTGATTTGCATTTGCAGTGCTTCCAACTCCGTTTCCAGTGTTTCGATGGTTTCCGGCAGGGCATCGTATTCCCGTTGGTCTTTGTAGCTCAACTTTTTCGGTTTTTTCGCTGCGGGTTTGTCGCTCGATTTGGCGGCTGGCGTTTCGGTCTTTTCGCCAGGCCTGGCGGATTCTTGGGTGTTTGTCCGAGTGCCGGTTTTTTGAGTTGGGGCGTCGTAGTGCGCCGGGCGCTGGCGTAACCAGTCGTCGTAACCACCGACGTATTCATTGACTTGGCCTGGTGCGTCGAACACGATGGAGCTGGTGACCACGCTGTTCAAAAAGGCCCGGTCGTGGCTGACGATGAGCACGGTGCCCGGATAATCGAGCAGGAGTTCTTCCAGAAGTTCCAAGGTTTCAATGTCCAAGTCGTTGGTGGGTTCGTCCAGCACCAGCAGGTTGGACGGTTTGGCGAAGACGCGCGCCAGTAACAGACGGTTACGTTCGCCGCCGGACAGGGCTTTGACCGGTTGGCGGGCGCGTTCCGGACTGAAGAGGAAGTCGCCCAGATAGCCCATGATGTGCTTGCGTTGACCGTTGATTTCGATGTAGTCCGACTCTTCCAATACACTGTCGACCACCGCTTTGTTTTCGTCGAGCTGGTCGCGGTGTTGATCGAAATAGGCGATTTTCAGATTGGTGCCGAGTTTGATGTGACCGGATTGCGGTGACAGTTGGCCGAGTAGCAGCTTCAGCAGGGTGGACTTCCCGCAGCCGTTGGCACCGATAAAACCGACTTTGTCGCCGCGCAAAATCATGGTGGAGAAATGATCGATGACGACTTGGTCGGGCCAGGCAAAGTGAATGTCGTCCACTTCGATGACCTGTTTGCCGGAGTGGTTGGCCTGGTTGTATTGCAGGTTGGCTTTGCCTTGTTGCTGACGGCGCGCCTTGTGGGCTTCGCGCAGCTTTTCCAGCGCGCGAACCCGGCCTTCGTTTCGGGTGCGGCGTGCCTTGATGCCTTGACGAATCCAGGCTTCTTCCTGCGCCAGCTTTTTATCGAATTCGGCATTGGATTTGGCTTCGGATTCCAGTTGTGCGGCTTTGCGTTGCAGGTAGGTGGCGTAATCGCATTCCCAGTTATAAAGCTGGCCGCGATCCAGCTCCACGATGCGCGTCGCCAGCGCTTGCAGGAAGGAGCGGTCATGGGTAATGAATACCAGGCTGCAAGACAGGTTTTTCAAAAAGTCTTCCAGCCATTGGATGGAGGGGATGTCCAAATGGTTGGTCGGTTCGTCCAGCAGGAGAATGTCCGGGTCTTGGATCAGGGCCTGCGCCAGCAGAACTCGGCGCTTCATGCCGCCGGACAATTCGGAAAATTCGGCTTCGGCGGGTAATGAGAGTTTGGAAATCAGTGTTTCGACTTTCTGGTTCAGGTCCCAGCCGTCCTGGTCATCAATGGCTTGTTGGGTGCGGGTCAGTTCATTCAAGGTGTTTTCGGAACTGTCGTCGGCCAATGTCGCGGTCAATTGGTGGAAGCGTTCGATTAACTGACCGATGTTGCCCAGGCCTTGTGCGATGATGTGGAAGACACTGCCTTGGGTGTCATTGGGCACTTCCTGTTGCAGCTTGGCGATTTGCACGCCGTCTTGCAGAATTCGACTGCCATCGTCGGCTTGAACGCTGCCTTCAATGACTTTGAGCAGGGTGGATTTGCCTTCGCCGTTGCGTCCGACGATACAGACCCGTTCGTTGGGCTCGATTTTAAAATCGACGCCGTCCAAGAGGGTTTGGGTGCCGTAGCTGAGTTGGGTGTCGCGTAGGAAAAGCAGTGCCATAGAACAATAACGCCTTCAAGTTTGCAGGGTGGGTGAATGAGGACTCAAATAGGGGAGCATTTTAATCCAGTGGCGACGATTTCGCATCCATCTCTGTGTCTTTTTGTGTCGCCTCGGTGATGTCTTCGATATAGGAACACAGCACTCGGTCGTCGTTTTCCAGCGTGGTGACAAAACTGGTGATGCGTAATGTCAGCAGACGGCCGTCTTTATGAAACGCGCGTCGCTCGACGGTTTCCAGGTTCGGTGTGGCGTTGCGGATATGGCGCTCAATGGCTTCGATGCTGGCTTGACGGTCGTCCGGGTGGAAGAAACGAGTGTAGACTTGGCCGGTGAGCTCCTGGCTCTGGTAGCCGCAAAGTTCCACCATTTTAGGGTTGATTTCCACTTTGTTGGAATTGAGATTGAACAGAGACAGCGGTATCGGCGCGGTAGCGAAAGCACGTTGGTAAAGGGTTTCCGGGTGAAACTCGATGTCGGCCAGCGCCTGAAGTTGTTTCGGCAGCTTCTGCACCGCCGACAGATCGGTATGGGTGCCGATGATTTTATACGGATGGCCGTTGGCGTCGCGCTCGGCTTTGCCTCTGGCCAGAATCCAGACTTGATGACCTTGTTTGTGGCGCATGGGGAAAACGGCTTCGTACCATTCGGTTTTGCCGGACAGATGTTTTTCCAGATTTTTGTAGGCGGCGGTGACGTATTTGGGCGGCACGCGTTTTTCCCATTCGGCCATTTTGTCTTCGATTTCATAGGGTTCGTAGCCGAGTTGTTTTTTCCAGGTCGGCGAATAGAACACCGTGTTGGTGCCGAATAGAAATTCGAAAAAACCGACATTGAGCGAGTCCAACACCAAGTTGAACTGGTGTTTGTTTTCGCGGTTTTGCTGGTCTTCCAGATAACGCTTGGTGATGTCCTCCCAACTGAGTACCAGTTGTTGTTGGCCGTCACTGTCGTCGATCAGGACGAGTTCGCGTACCCATTTGATTTCACCGTTCTGGTTGAGGATGCGAAACGGCAAGCGTTCGAAACTCGGGGTTTCCGGCTGGGCGGCGTAAGCTTTCAACTCAAGTTGGTAGCGCTCACGGTCGTCCGGGTGAACCCAGTCGAGCAGGTGCATGGCGCTGTCGTCATCGGGTAAACGAATCAGTTTGCGTAACGCCACGGAGTGATAGTTCACTCGGTAAGGCGGCGTCAGTTCGCACAGCATACAGGCGATGCGGTGCTGGTTGAACAGGGTTTCAAACTGTTCGGAGTAGGCGCTGAGACTGGGAGCGGTCATGGTGTTCTCCTCGGGTTAACATGGTTTTACCGATAGAATCAGATTGTTGCTGGAGTGGATTTCGCGCATGGTGATTTCACAGTCGGTCATGTCTTCCCAAAAGCGGATGACTCTGAGGGTTTTTTCCGGCGTGCCTTTCCACAAATTGAATAACAATAATCCACCAGGCCTGGTCAGTTTTTGCAAAGCGAGCAGGAAGATTTCGTCGGTGAATTCGGGCGGCATGCTATCGCCGTCGTAAAGGTCGATGACGATGATATCGTAGCGTTCGGTTTCCTGCAGGACGAACATGTAGGCGTCGGCTTCTCGCGTGTCGATGTGTGGCGTTTCCGGCAGATGGAAATACCGATAAGCGATGTCGATGACTGCCGAGCGGAGTTCCACCACGGTTTGCTGGCATTTCGGAAAAATATGGTGCATTTGAGCGGGCAGGCTGCCGCCACCAAGCCCCAGCGTTAACAGGCGGTTGATGGCGGCCGGATGCTCCAGAATAGATTCCATCAACGCTTCCTGGTATTCGAACGCCAGCGTCATGGGGGCGTTGAAATACAGGCGACTTTGCTCGACGCGGGTGCCGAAATACAGGCTGCGTGCCACTTGAGTGTCGACGACTTCAATCAGGCCGAAGCCGTCCCGGACACTGTGGATGATTTGTCCTTTAGGCGTGTTTTTGCGGCGGAACTTGGATGCTATTGAAGCCACCATAGACGCGTTCTCAGCCCATAAGGCGTGGTGTAGCCGACTTCGACAAAAGAAACGTTGCCGTCCGGGCCGATAATAAAGGTGGCGGGGACGGCGCGGGCGCCGAAGGCTTTCATCAGTTGGCCGTCGAAATCGTTGACGATTTGGTTGGGGTTCATGCCGTGCTCTTCGGCAAAGGCAAGCAGGCCTTCGTCGTCCATGGACTGGGTGGCGATATTGATGACCGGGTAGTCTTTGGAAAGGCGTTCGACACTGTCGCGTTCCAGTTGGCAAATCGGGCACCAAGTGGCCCAGAAGTGGACCATGACGGGCTGGCCGCGATAATCGGCGAGTCGAATCGGCTGGCCGGTGATGGATTCGGTTTCGAAAGCCGGGGCCGGCCCTTTGACGACGTCACCTTGCATGAACGGACGCAAGGCGAGATAGACGATGATGAGTGCCAGCATGAACAAGAGATTTTTCACCCATTTGCGCTGTAAGAAAGCGCGGGTGGCTTGTAATCGGTTTTCCGGGACCGGTGGTTTCGACATTTTCATGGTTGTTGCAAACTTTTCGTCATCGATTTTGGGTAAAATTATTGCCAGCCATATTAGCGTAATTCAGGCGCAAAACAAAGGATAAACACGGAAAACATGAAAGCGGATTTTTGGCATCGAAAATGGGCGCGAGACGAAATCGGTTTCCATCAACCGGGGGTGAATGCCTTGCTGAAAACTTACTGGCCGATGCTGGGAGTCGCCCAAGGCGCGGCCGTGCTGGTGCCTTTATGCGGTAAGTCACAGGATATGGTGTGGCTGCATGCGGCCGGACATCCGGTTTTAGGTGTGGAGCTGAGCGAAAAAGCGCTGGCGGATTTTCTGACGGAAAACGGCTTGAACGGCCGACCGGCTCAGCATGACCGTTTTTGCGGTTACGAGCTGGAAGACATGACGTTATTCTGCGGGGATTTTTTCCATTTGTCCGCCGATGACTGTAAAGGGGTTCAAGCCGTCTATGACCGGGCGGCGTTGGTGGCGTTGCCCTCGGAAATGCGCCGTCGGTATGCCGAACACATGACAGTAATCCTGGGAGCTACGGTTCCGATGCTGCTGATCGGTTTGGAGTACGACCAGACGTTGAAAGCCGGGCCGCCGTTTTCGGTGCCGGAGCGTGAAATCCGTGATTTGTTCGGCAATCGCTACCAAATCGAGGTGCTACACTCGGAAACCTTTGAACGCAAAGGCGTGTCCACTACGGAAACCGTGTATCGGTTGACGCCGCTCAATCCGGCATGATTTGGTTGAAGTTCTCGAAGTAAGGAAAGGCTTTCGGGTCGATTTTGTCCATTTTCGGACTGACGTGAACCGCGGCCAGTTGATAGGCGATGCCGAAGGCTTGGGCGGATTCCAGCGCGTGGAGGTTGTCGTCCACCAGTAAGGTGTGTTTTGGGTCGAAATGCACCTTATTCTGAATCGCCGACCAAAGGGCGCCATCTTCTTTCGGCATACCGAAGTCGTGGGCGGAAATCATCTCATCGAAGTAGTCGCCGATTTCGGTCATTTCCAGTTTGATGGCGAGGCTGTCGCGGTGAGCGTTGGTGACCATGATGACGTGCTTGCCCAGCGCTTGCAGGCGTTGCAGGAAGGTGATGACTTCCGGGTGCGCCTGAATCATGTGTTTGAGCTCGTGTTTGAGCGCGGCAATGGGCAAGTCAAGCTGTTCGGTCCAGTAATCGAGGCAATACCAGTTCAAGGTGCCTTGCTGGGAGTGGATTTTCTCGCGGATGATGCGTTGGGCTTCGTCTTCGGTCATTTGATTACGCTCGGCGTACATCTGTGGAACGTAGGTCATCCAGAAGTGCCAGTCGAAGTGTAAATCGAGCAGTGTCCCGTCCATATCAAGCAAAACCGTCTCGATGTCATTCCAGGGGATGGCGGGGCCTTGAGCGGTGGTTTTAATTCGCATTTTAACTCCTATTCTCGTATGATGCTCGCTATGGAAACGAAAAAATCGCCCGTTATTCTAACGAAAAAAAAACTCGCTAACACGCGGATTTTCACCGTGGAAGGATTGGATATCCTCTATGGGAATGACACGCAAGTGCAGTTTGAGCGTTTGGTCAGCTCGGCGTACGGTGCGGTTTTGATTGTACCGGTTTTGGACGATGCCCTGGTGTTGATTCGCGAGTATGCGGCCGGGGTGGAGCGTTATGAACTCGGTTTCCCGAAAGGGAAAATCGACCCAGGCGAGGACTGGCAGCAGGCAGCGGTGCGCGAAAGCCAGGAAGAAATCGGCTTTTTCCCCGAACAGGTGTCTTTGTTGGACTCGCTCAGTTTGGCCGCCGGTTATATGACTCATCAAACGCATGTGGTGCTGGCGGAAGGGCTGCGTCCGCAGCAAGCGGAAGGTGATGAACCGGAGCCGTTGGAAGTGGTTCACTGGCCGTTATCTGATTGGAAAACCCTGTTAGAACACCCGGAGTTTTCAGAAGGCCGGGCTTATGCGGCTTTGATGTTGGTGTTACGTCACCTCAACCAGATTTGAACCCAGTACGTAGGTTGCGAGCGATTTTGCGTGTCCGATGGTTTGTCTTTAAAGATTCTTGAGCAAGTTCCCCTGAATACACAAAAACCGCCAGGCCTGGCGGTTTTTTGTTTAAGTCCTTTGACACGCGTTTTGCGTTAAGCCTTTTGCATGAAGCCGTCGATGCGATCCAGAGCATTCACCAAGTTGTCCATGCTGGTGGCGAAGGAGATACGCAAGTAGCCTTCGGCACCAAAGCCGGATCCCGGCACGGCGGCGACGTCGACCTCTTCCAGAATCGCCGTGGCGAAATCGGCATCCGTCTCAAACCCTTTCTGTTTCATGGCATCGCGGACGTCCATAAAGGCATAGAAAGCGCCGGCGGCCGGAATGCACTTGAAACCGGGAATTTGATTGATACGTTCCACCACGAAATCGTGGCGTTTTTTGAATTCCACCAACATGGTTTGAATGCAACCTTGGTCGCCGTTCAGGGCTTCCACCGATGCGGCCTGGGAAATCGAGCACGGGTTGGACGTGCTTTGGGATTGCACTTTTCGCATGGCTGCGATGATGTCTTTCGGGCCGCCGGCGTAACCGATGCGCCAGCCGGTCATCGAATAGGCTTTGGAGACGCCGTTCATGACCACGGTGCGGTCGGTCAGTTCCGGGCAAACTTCCAGGATGTTGGTGAACGGCGTGTCGGTGAGTAAAATGTGTTCATACATGTCGTCCGACGCAATCAGAATGTCCGGGTGCTTGGTGAGCACTTCGCCGAGGGCTTTCAGTTCTTCCGGCGTGTAGACGGCTCCGGTCGGGTTGGACGGGCTGTTGATGACCACCAGTTTGGTTTTCGGGGTAACCGCCGCTTCCAATTGTGATGCGGTGATTTTGAAGCCTTGCTCGATGCCGGCTTCAATAATGATCGGTTCGCCACCGGCCAGCAAAGCCATGTCCGGGTAAGACACCCAGTAAGGCGCAGGAATGATCACTTCGTCGCCGTCGTCCAAAATGCCTTGGCACAGATTGTAAAAACTCTGTTTCCCGCCAGACGATACCAGAATCTGGTCGGCCGCAAAGTTAAGATGATTGTCACGCTTGAATTTGGCGATGATGGCGTCTTTCAGTTCCGGTGTGCCGTCCACGGCAGTGTAACGGGTTTGGCCGTTTTCAATGGCGTGAATGCCGGCCGCTTTGATGTGGTCGGGGGTGTCGAAATCCGGTTCGCCGGCGCCCAAGCTGATGATGTCCTTCCCGGCGCGTTTCAGCTCGGCGGCTTTGGCGGTAATGACCAAGGTCAGGGAGGGTTTGACTCGATTAACACGATTGGACAGTCGGGACATAAATTTTCATCTCATTCAAGTTGGTGGACGGTGCCATACGAACCGGAAGCAGAACGGATTCGACATTGTTGGGCGATTCTTTTTCAGATTCCCAAGATTCCAATGGGTTTCGGTTTTGTTCTGCTCGGCACTCAGGTAAAATGTTACGGTCATTTTACAACCAATTCGGCCTTTTTTTAAGTGAAAAATTCAGTGTTTAGGGCGGTTTTGGCGTAAATTTTCTTTAATCGGTAATTGAATCGGATTGGCCGACAGTAAACTGACAACAAATTATTTTTTAACGAACCCGACGCGGAGTCTCAACGAGCCCATGGCCAAAGCATTTGAAATTGTTTCTTCCTACCAGCCGGCCGGTGACCAACCGACTGCCATCGCACAATTGGTGGAGGGATTGGAAGATGGTGAAGCCTTTCAAACCCTGCTGGGGGTGACCGGTTCCGGGAAGACGTTCACCATGGCGAATGTCATTGCACAGGTTCAGCGGCCAACCATTATTCTGGCGCACAATAAAACCTTGGCGGCGCAGTTGTATGGCGAGATGAAAAGTTTCTTCCCGCACAATGCGGTGGAATATTTCGTTTCCTACTACGATTATTATCAACCGGAAGCCTATGTGCCGGCTTCCGATACTTACATCGCCAAAGACTCCTCGGTGAACGAACAGATTGAGCAGTTGCGGTTGTCCGCCACCAAAGCGTTGATGGAACGCAATGACGTGGTGCTGATCGCGACCGTCTCGGCGATTTACGGCTTGGGTGATCCGGACCTGTATTTGAAGATGATTTTGCAATTGCGTTTGGGCGATGTCATCTCGCAGCGTGATATTCTGGAACGTTTGACGAGCATGCAGTACACCCGTAACGACGTCGAGCTGTGGCGGGGCTGTTTCCGGGTGCGGGGCGATGTCATCGATGTCTTTCCGGCCGAGGCGGAAGAGTATGCCATTCGCATAGAATTGTTCGATGACGAAGTCGATTCGCTGGCCTGGTTTGATCCTTTGACCGGCGAAGTCTTGAGTCGTCCGACCCGCATCACCGTTTATCCGAAATCCCATTACGTGACGCCGCGGGAACGGGTGTTGGAAACCATTGACAAAATCAAGGATGAGCTGGTGGTGCGCTTGCAGGAATTGCGGGACGCCAACAAGCTCGTCGAAGCCCAGCGTTTGGAAGAACGCACGCGTTTGGACATCGAAATGATGATGGAGCTGGGGTATTGTTCCGGCATCGAAAACTATTCGCGCTATCTATCCGGTCGGGGCCCGGGCGAACCGCCGCCGACTTTGCTGGATTACCTGCCGAAAAACGCCCTGATGTTCATCGACGAAAGCCACGTCACCATTCCGCAAATCGGCGGGATGTATAAAGGGGACCGTTCCCGTAAAGAGAATCTGGTCAACTTCGGTTTCCGTCTGCCGTCGGCGTTGGATAACCGGCCGATGCGGTTCGACGAATTCGAACGCATCATGCCGCAGACCATTTTCGTCTCCGCCACGCCGGCAAAGTATGAGGAAGAACATCAGTCGAAAATCGTCGAACAGGTGGTGCGGCCGACCGGTTTGCTGGACCCGGTTTTGGAAGTGCGCCCGGCGCTTACCCAGGTGGACGATTTGTTGGGCGAAATTGGGTTGCGGGTGGACAAGGAGGAGCGGGTATTGGTGACCACCTTGACCAAACGCATGGCGGAAAACCTCACTGAATACTTGGAAGAACACAATGTCCGGGTGCGGTACCTGCATTCGGATATCGACACGGTGGAACGAATTGAAATCATCCGCGATTTGCGGCTGGGCGAATTCGATGTGTTGGTCGGCATCAACCTGTTGCGGGAAGGGCTGGATATTCCCGAAGTCTCATTGGTGGCGATTCTGGATGCCGATAAAGAAGGGTTCTTGCGTTCCGAACGATCTCTGATTCAGACCATTGGCCGTGCGGCGCGAAATGTGGCCGGTAAGGCGATTCTGTATGGCGATAAAATCACCGATTCGATGCAGCGGGCCATTGACGAATCCGAACGCCGCCGCGCCAAACAGATCGAGTTCAATGAAATGCACGGCATCACCCCGCAAAAACTGAACAAAAAAGTCGCGGATATTTTGGAAGATTCACCGTACGCACCGCGTGCCGGTGCTTCCGCGGCGAAACTGAAAGCGGCCGAGTCAGAGGGCGATTATGATACGTCGAAAGCCAAGGCCATGACGCCGGCGGAATTGGCGTCGGCCATCAAGCGGTTGGAAAAACAGATGTACAAAGCGGCCAAGGATTTGGATTTCGAGCAGGCCGCCAAGTTGCGTGATGAAATCAAAGGCTTGAAAACTTCTATGGTTGGCGTGGGCGATTTACGTTAGAATACCTTAGTTTTTTAAAGAAATCTGACGGTTATACGTGCCCCGGTTCGCAAAAAAGGATTTATGAAACACGATAGCACCCATCTTCGAAAACGCCCCGGCGCCCTATTGACGACTCTTTTGTGGACTTGGGGGATAATCGCTCCCTTGACGATGTTTGCCGAGACGGCGGCAGCGGATGAGCAAGCGTATCAAACGCGTTTCGAACAGGCGATTCAGGCGTCTCAGTCCGGTGATATGGACGGCGCGATTCAACTGTTGCAAGGCCTGTTGAAAGATTACCCGCAGGACTTGGCGGCGAGTAATAACCTGGCGGCGGCCTACATCAAGCAACACGAGTACGACAAGGCGCAACAGGTTCTGGAGTCGGCATTGAACGCCGACCCGAAAATCGCCGCCTTGCGCAAGAACCTGAACCAGATTTACGCTTACCAGGCGCAGCAAGCGTATCAATCCGTGTTTAAAAAGTCGGAAGTGGATTTGCCGCAAGGGCAATGGATTCTGTCGGCTGGCACTGAGTTGAAAACGCCGGAGCAGGCGCAATTGGCGTTGGTGGAAAACAATATGAAACGGGTCGCGAACCGCGTCGAAAGCTGGCGTCAGGCCTGGGTGGAACAGGAAGTGTCCCGTTATCTTGATTATTACAGCCCGGATTACACCTCGGACAATTACAATAATCACCAGGCCTGGGCGAAAAGCCGGGATCGCAGTTTAACGCGTCCGAGCTACATCCGTATCCAGTTGGACGATGTTCAGGTAGTGCCGTTGACGCCGCAAACCATTCAAGTGACTTTCTGGCAAGCCTATGAATCCAATACGTTTAAGGATCGCGTACGCAAGAAACTGGTATGGCAGAACCAGGACGACCAATGGAAAATCGTACAGGAAAACGTGCTTTATGACTGAGAGCAAACGACCGGAACCTTTTCGGAAACCTCGCCCAATCTGGGGGGCGATGCTGTTATGCCTGAGCGCGATGGCGACGTCCGTTTCCGCGGAAGACGGCGCTTTGCAGGCCGAGCATTCCTTATTGTCCGGTTTGGGCGCGGTGAAAACGGCTTCATTCGATCAAGCCGTTTCCCAGGCGCAGACGCTCGCCAAAGATATGCCGGAATACAAACTGGCCCAACTGGTCAAAGCCGAACTCTATGCGATTCGCGCCGGTAAGGCCGATTGGATTCAGCAACAACGGCAACGCAATCAGCGCGAGGCGGAGTCCTTATTGTCCGAAGCCAAGGTGCGTTGGCAGCAACAGGAAAACGACGGCGTCAATCAAGATGCTACGTGGGATGCGCTTTTGGCGCAGTATGTTCTGAAAACCAGTGACGAACCCTACTTGGTGATTGTCGATTCCGAAGCACACCGCCTATTCCTATATCGTAAAAACGAAAACGGTTACCAGGAAGTGGTCAATTATTACGTCTCGTTGGGTGAAAAAGGCACCGGCAAGCAAGTGCGCGGCGACCTGAAAACCCCAATCGGCATCTACAAAATCGAAAAAGAACTACCGGACTCCAAATTGCCGGAATTGTATGGTGTGGCAGCTTTGACCTTGAATTACCCGAACAGTTGGGATAAGCAAAAAGGTCGAACCGGTTCCGGAATCTGGTTGCACGGTACGCCACGCAATACCTTTAGTCGAGCGCCGTTGGCCAGCCGTGGTTGTGTGGTGCTGAACAATCCGGCGATGGAGTCTTTGGTGTTCAAATACCGCTTGCTGCCGTCGACGCCGGTCATCATTGCGCAGAACATTCAGCGTAATTTCATTGAACGGAATGATGAAGACAAACAGCAGGTACTTTCGCAAATCAATCAATGGCTGCGCAGCCAGAATGATTATCGTGTGGATTGGGGTCACGTCAGTGTGTACGCCTATCCCGGGGAAGAAGGGGTTTATTACGTGAGCTTCCCAATCGACGAAGGGCGTAAACTGGTGGAGCAGTATTGGCAGCGTCAAAACGAAGGGCGTTGGCAGTTGGTGTTTGAAACCGAGCAGGAATCCAAAAACGCGCCGAGCGTGTCACAAAACCTGGCGTTATCCGGCAACCCTTAATCTATCCTTATTTCAAGGCGTCACGATTCGTGTGGCGTTTTAAAGATCCCACTCTTTTTGTTCGATTTTTTCGGTCACCCAAGTTTCCAGGTCATTCAGCATGTGGTTGATTTCGGTTTGGTTCGGCATGCGGCCAGCCGATTTCAACTCCAGTGTCAAAACCGGAATATTGAGGTGTTCGCCGGCATAACGACCGAGTGATCCCGGGTAGGTGCCTAGGGCACGGTGCTTGAGATGGCCGATTTTATTGGGTTGGGCATGTTCGGGACCGTCATAATCCAGCAGGCCGTAAGGTGCGTGAATTGAAATGATGGCGGTGGGTTTGAAGCGTTCAACCAATTGCACCATCCATTGTGTTTCCGGTTCACTGGCCGCGGTCGGACCGGGGTAACGACGCTTGTTCATGCGATAGTGGTTTTTCCAGGTGCGTATGGCCAGCTCGTCCCAGTCGGGCGACGGAAAGTTACGATTCAAGTCGACGCCGTCGGCATTCTGTCGGGTCGCCGGGCTTTGAAAAAGCCCATCCGGGTTGGCCAGCGGTAAAAACAGCCAATGGTATTGGGTTTGGCTCTCAGGGCTCAATAAGGTTTGAAGCCATAGGTAGCTGATACTGATGGCGGAGTATTCATCGCCGTGAATTCCGCTGATAAACAGGATGCGCCCTTTCGGTGGTTGATTATTGGCCGGTAGCACTTCCTTGTAGGTCAGGGGACGATGTTCGATGCTTTTATGTTCGATACTTTGATTCAAGTTGAGCGTCAAACACCCTTGGTAGTCCACGGTGCGCAGTTTATCGGCAAAGTCCTGACAGAATTTGGTGATAGCCGGTGGATTGTTCGGAGCGGGCGATGATACGACGGACGCCGACGCCGTTTGGCTCATGCTCATGAGGCCGCCGAGCAGGGCCAGGCGGAGAGCGGATGGCAGACGGGCTAAGCGTCGACCCGGTTTGACAAGCTGAGCGGTGCGTTTCATAAAAGCGTTTTTCGCCATTTTTGATGTTTTTCTTAGGAGGCTTATTTTAGCCCAAGGCTATGTCGGGGCGTTAAATTTTATGCACTACCGGCTCAAAGCCTTTGGCTTTATAGGTTTTCCAGCGCTCACGCCCCATTTGAATCAGCCGTTCGGACTGATCCAGTACCTCAATGGTCCGGCGGTATTGTTCGAAGGTTTCCGGAAAAACGGGGTGGATGTTGAGTAAGACGTCCTGACAGGGTTGGGCGATGTTCTCCGACCATAGGCGAATCGGCGCGGCAAGTTCGTTGACTTCTTCTCCGAGGACATGCGGGATGAACGCTTGTGGCTGGTATTGCCAAAGCTGCGTGTCGAAGCGTGTTCGAGCTTGCTCTTCGTCGAAACGAATGTCGCACAAGCGGTTTTCACGGTGAATTTTATTGACCAGTTTGGCGATGAAGGCTTCGCGTTCCGCATCGCCGTCACTGCTCAAAACATAGAACACCACATCTTGTTCTCCCGACATGATGCAACTCCGTTTACTGGCCGGCCTGAGCCATTAGAAAATCGACCACGGCCGGTACCGGGCGACCGGTGGCACCTTTGTTTTTGCCACTGACCCAAGCTGTGCCGGCAATGTCCAGATGCGCCCATTCCACATCCCGAGTATAACGTGCCAGGAATTGAGCGGCGGTGATGGTGCCGGCCGGGCGACCGCCGATGTTGGCCATGTCGGCGAAATTGGATTGCAGTTGCTCGTCGTATTCTTCGCTCAACGGCATTTGCCAGAAGCGGTCGTAGGTTTTCAAGCCGGAGGCCAGAAGGGCATCCACTAACGGTTGGTTGTTCCCCAGTACGGCGGACATTTGGTGGCCCAGTGCGATGATGCAGGCACCGGTCAAGGTTGCCATGTCGATGATTTTTTTCGGTTGATAGGTTTGCTGTGCATAGGTCAACGCATCACACAGGATCAAACGTCCTTCGGCATCGGTGTTGAGAATTTCGATGGTTTGACCGGAAAGCGATTTCACCACGTCGCCTGGCTTGGTGGCGTTGCCGGCCGGCATGTTTTCGGTGGATGGGATTACGCCGACGACGTTTACCTTAGGTTTCAAACGCCCCAAGGCTTCGAAAACGCCCAATACGGTGGCGGCACCGCCCATATCGTATTTCATTTCATCCATGGATTCGCCGGGTTTCAAGGAGATCCCGCCGGTGTCGAAAGTCACGCCTTTACCGACCAAGGCAATCGGGGCTTCGTCTCCGGCTCCCCGGTAGGACAGGCAAATCATTTTTGGCGGCGTATGCGCGCCTTGTGCCACCGCCATGAAAGCGCCCATGCCCATTTGAGTCATTTCGGCCTCGTCGAGGATATTGACGTCAAAGCCGTGCATTTCGCCCAGTTTCTGAGCGGTTTCCGCCAAATAGGTTGGGGTACAGAAGTTACTTGGCATGTTCGCCAGATCCTGGGTCAACGCCATGCCCAGAGCGGATGCTTGGGCTTGTTCCAGTTGTGACACATTTTCTGCGGACGCTTCAACCGGGAAGGTCATGCCGTTTAATTTCGGCGTCTTCGGGGTTTTCTTGTTGCGGCTTTCGTGTTCGTAATCGTATAGGCTGCGTTGGAAAGTCAAGGCATTTTGATAAACCGACCAGGCCTGGTCGGTTTCGGCCGGTTGTACGTCAATCAAGGAATTCAGCACTTCTTCCGCGCCGGAGTTGTCCAAGGCTTTGGCCGCGGCGTTCAAGCTTTCCAGATACGCTTTGACGGTCAGTTTGCCGATGTCGCCGAAGCCGACCAGCAGGACACGGCGGCATGGTACGCCCGTCGGCTGAAACACCATTTGGGTTTGCCCCGGTTTGGCCAGAAAATCCCCTTGTTCAAACAGGCTTTCGGTCAAGGTCGCCAATTGGGTGTCGGTGCCCAAATCGGTGGTTTGCCCCTTGTCGAACACCGGTAAAATCAAGGTGTCGAAAGCGTTCAGGTCGGCGTTTGAAGAGAGACTAAACTGGATTTGTTTCATGTCGCGGAATTCCTTCTTGTATAATCTTGAAAACAAATGAACCTTTCGTCTGGTGGCTGAATGTCAGCGAGCCAGATGCGCGTGTTTTCAATCGGTTGGATGGCGGTGTCGCCGTCTCGAAAATATCTCATTATTCTAACGCTTTGGTGGCTGTTTTTGCGAATTCTTGATAAATATCTCTACAAAGAATTGTTTGCGACCTTTTTTGCCGTTCTGTCGGTACTGTTGTTGATCACCTTTGGTACCGAGGCCACCAAACTGCTGGCCGTGGCCGTCGAAGGCACCATTCCGTCTTCCATTATCTTCAAGGTCTTACTGTATAAAATTCCACCGGCTTTGGAAGTGATTCTGCCGTTGGTCGCGCTGTTGAGTGTCATGCTGGCGGTGGGGCGTTTGTATCAGGATCAGGAAATGGTGGTGCTACAAAGTTGCGGCATCCCGACGCGTTATTTTCAGAAACGGGTGTTTTGGTTTTTGTTGCCGTTGGCCTTGCTGACGGCCTGGATTACCTTGTGGGTGACGCCTTGGAGTTATCAGCAGGAACGGCATCTGGTGGCGGAGGCGCAAGTGACCTCGCCGTTGGCGGCTTTGGTGCCGGGAAAATTCAACCCCTTGCCGAACGGCGAAGGGGTGTTTTACACCCGCACCATCGATGACGACGGCGACCTGTCGTCGGTCTGGTTACGATTGAAAACCGATGAGCAGGATGTGTTGATGACGGCACCGCAAGGCCGCTTCGAGTGGATTGACGGTAAGTTGGCTTTGGTGTTGTTGAACGGTCACAGTTATGAAGGGCTGGACAAAGGTGATGCCTTCACCGCCCGCGAATTCCGCCGGTTTGAAGGGTTTTTGCCGGAAATACAGGTGACCCCGCCAAGCCAGAAAAAATTTGAAATCGCCAGTATGCAGTTGTGGCAGTCGGATAACTTGGATTATCAGGCCTTGTTTCAATGGCGCCTGGTCACGCCGTTCAGTATTCTTGTCTTGGGGTTGCTGGGGTTGAAGATGAGTCGTTCCGGCCCGCGGGAAGGCCGGTTCGGTAAAGTGTTTTTCGCGTTGGTGCTGTATGTCGTTTACAACCAATTGTTGGTGACCTTCAAAGAAGCCATCGCCAACGAATCGTTGCCGACAACCATCGGGCTGTGGCCGGTGCCGGTGTTGTTTTTGGCCTATGCGTTGTATCAAGGCTCGCTGAAGCCGAGTTGGTTCGAGTGGCCGGATGTCGGTCGCTGGTTTAAGAAGCCCGCGGAGTCGAAATCATGAATATCAAGATGAACTTGATTGAACGTTACCTTGGCCGGGTTCTGGTCGGACATACCTTGTTGGTGCTGATGGTTTTGTTGGTGATTTTGGGCTTTTCGGAGTTCATGATTCAGGTTGGCAAACTGACCGATGAATACACGTTTGAAAAAGGTGCGTTGTACACGGTGTTGAAGTTGCCGGTGTACGGTTATGAGATTTTTCCGGTGGCGTTATTGATCGGTACCCTGATTGGGTTGGGCGGCCTGGCGAACCATGCTGAATTGACGATTTTGCGCGTCACCGGTTGGTCCATCGGGCGCATTTTCTGGGGCGTGATGAAGTCGGCGTTCATTCTGTGGATTTGCGCGGCCGTTATCGGGGAATGGGTGGCGCCGGCCAGTGAAAGTTACGCCAAGAAGATGCGCGGCGAAGCGCTCCATAAAAGCTTTTCCATCGGGGCGTCCGACGACTTCTGGATGCGGGAAGGGGAGCGCTATATTCATGTCGGACAAGTCATTTCCGACACTCAGTTCTACGATGTGCGCATTTACGATATGCAAGACGGTGAATTGAAGCAGACGATGTTTGCCAAAACCGCGCGTTTTGAAAAAGGTGAATGGCATTTGTTCAGTGTGGAAGGCAAACGCCTGGACTGGAAGATGGCTCCGTCCCGATTAGCGGACCGCCCGGAATGGAAACGTTTGGATTACATCGCCTTTAAGGATGTGTCGCTCCCGGTTTCCTTGCCGGTCACGCCGACGCTGTTGCAGACATTGCATGTTGAAACCCGTTATATGGGCATTTGGGATTTGTACCAATACATTGGTTTTTTGGAGGCCAATGCTTTGGATGCCGAACCTTATAAGCTGGCGTTTTGGCGCAAGGTGGCGATGCCGTTTGTGATTTTGGGGATGATCGCGTTGGTGTTCCCGTTGATTTTTGGGTCGCAACGTCAGGTGAGCATCGGGCAACGGGTGTTTGTCGGCATTATGATCGGCATGAGTTTCCATCTGTTGAATCAGATTTTCGGCAACCTCAGTGTCGTCTATCAGCTCCCGGCGATTGTCGGGGCGTTTCTACCGTCCATTGTACTGGTGTTGAGTGCGCTTTTCTTATTACGGCGTTTGCATTAAGCTTTGTTTATCACCGCCCGGCCGGTGGTTGTTTTATCTTTTGACCTGATCTTTAACTCAGGGTTCCGCTTAATAATTCAGTTCGATTTGAACCTGTTTGAAGACGGTATCAACCGTGATGGCGTCCATGCAGACCGGTTCGGTGCAGGGCGTTTTCCGGTGATTGGCGGCACTCACGCACGGTGAGCAGGCCAGTCCGGCGAAAATCGGCGTGCTGTTGCCCAGAGAACCGTACAGCTTCGGCGTTTCCGGGCCGAACAGAACAAAGGTTTTGAGTGGGGTAATGGCCGAAAAATGCCCAGGCCCGGAGTCATTGGTGACCATCAGGCGGGCGATGCTATACAAAATCGGCATTTGCAGCAGCTTCAATTGCCCTGCGAAGTTGATGCAACGTTCGTGGTCGACTTGTTCCAGAAGCTGTTGCGCTTCTTCGCGTTCGTTGGGCGCGCCGGTAATCAACACCAGCGCATTTGGATATTGAGTTAATACTTGTTGCATCAATGCGATGAAGTTGGCTTTCGGCCAACGGCGCTGCGGCAATAAGTCGCTGGCATTCGGGTTGATGAGCACCAGTTCGTGTGCGTCGCGGTCGTAACCGGCATAACAGTCGGCGACCTTTTGGTGCACAAATTCCTTTTCATCATCGCTGAAGGTGACTTGATCCAAGCGAATGTGGTCGTCGCTGATCAGTACCTTGGCATAAGGCACTTCCTGTTTCGGCGCTTCCAATGCATGAATGAGCGCCATGAAGTTTTTGGCGATGTGGATGTGCGGGTTGTAGCTGACTTTATGGGTCAGCATTTCACCACGATAGAGCCCTTCGCCGTGGAAATTATGGTAACCAATGCGGTTATTGGCGCCGCTGAAACCGGTCAGCAACGCCGATACCCGCGAGAAAAGTTCCAGGTCAATGGCGGTGTCGATACGGTTTTTTCGGCACCAGAACAGGTAACGCACGGCGTCGCGCATCAGCGTGAACAAGTTGTCTTCGCACAGGGTGAAGATGTTTTCCTGCGGGATGGTATTCAACAGATCCAGGCTGGGCTTGTTTTTACTGAAAATCACGAAAAACAGGTTGGCGTCAAAGACTTTTTGGGCGCGTTTCATGGCCGGGTCGGCAATGATGGTGCTGCCCATTTCCGAAAGCTCCACAAAGAGGATGTTTTTCGGCGTAGTGGGCTTTTTGCCTTTTAACCAATAAAGGGTTTTCAACACATAGGTGCTGACGAAGGTCAGCGGAATCCCCAGGTGGTGATCGATTTTTCGCATTAAATCTACATTCATGGCGTTATTGTAAGTCTTTTTATCTTGTTTCGGGAAATTGCTTGAGTCTTTTATGTTTTTACAAAAGGCTCTAATTAAAGGTATTTGTGTTGGCTGGTCAGGTAGAAATACAGCCCCGGCAGCGCGCTGAGAATCAGAATCAGGCCATAAAGCAGCGACATCGCCAACACCAGGTTTTCATCAATCCCAATCATCATGAATAACGCCACCAGCGCGCCTTCGCGCACGCCCCAGCCCGCGAAGGAAATCGGCAATAAGGTCAGCAAAATCGCAGGCGGAATAATCACTAAGTAAGCCACCAGCGGTTCGTTGATGCCCACACTGTGGCCGATGCCGAAAATCGCGACCATCGACAAAAGGTGAATCACAATCGACAAGCCGAGCTGCTGGCTGATGCGTTTCGGGGTTTTATAGATAAAGCGGAAGCGCTCGGATAATTCATAGAACAGGCGGGTCAGGCGGTAGCGTTTGAAAATGTCGAATTTATGAATCGCCATCAGTACGAAGAGGCCGAACAAGGAAGCGACCAAAATCACGTTGATGGTCATAAAGACTTCGTAGGGCATCAGGTTGGATTCAATCATATTGGCGAACAGGTTCAACAACAGCAAACCGACTAGGCCGACAACGCGGTCGATGAACACACCATAAAACGCTTCCTTGACCAAACCGCCGTGCGCGGTGACTTCGGCAATCCGATAGGCATCGCCGCCGATGCTGGTCGGCAAGACCTGGTTGAACAGGCTGCCTTTGAAATAACTGCGGAAGTAAAACCCGAAGCTGTGTTTGAACTTCAAGATGCCCATAATCAACGACCAGCGGTAGGCGGCCACGGTTTGGCTGAGCATCTGGACAGCTAAGGCGGCCAGCAGAAAGGCGCCATTGGCGTTGAGAATGGTGTCCCAAACCGCGCGGACATCGAACTTATACAAAATAAAGCCGATAATCGCGATGGAGAGACCGAGTTTTATGAGGTTGCCCAAACCGAGTTCCTTACGTCATGTGAGTTTTGGGAAGAAATTGCGGGGTATTATCGCAAAACCCAAACGAAACTGCGAGTCGGGTTGACCAACGGCGGTTATGAGGCGTGCAGTCATCGTCATTCCGCGGCCTGTACCAGTGGCAATTGCGCCGCCCAGCCGGAATATTGCACCGGTTGGAAACCTTGGCAGAGGTACAGGTGATAGGTCACGATGGTGATGTCGCCATGCAATGCGGGCATGACCGCCAAGGGTTGGCAGTGTTGAAAATGCCCAGGCCTGGCGGTTTCGGGCGGACGGTCTTCATAAGACGGCACCAGTAATAACCCCTCGGAACCGGCCGGCGGATTGCCATACCAAAGATCGAATTGGTCGAAACGGTTATCGGTCACGTACACCGGTTGCGGATAGGCATACCAGGCGATGCGGCTGCCTTGTGACCAGTTGGCCGCGAACAGTGGCGGCTGCTGTTGGTCGTTTTGAAAGCTTTTCGCCATGGCAACGGCCTGTGGCCAGCCGTGCAGTTCCCGCACCGGATTTTCATTGGCCGGGAACGGCATCCATGGCACGGCCAACTGGCTGTTGAGGGCGAGGCTGCCGGCCAGCGTAATGGCGGAACTGACGTAAACGAACACTCGAGCGGTTTTGTATTGCCAGCGTCGCCACAGCCAATACACCACGGCCGGGCTGATGAACAGCCAAGCCAGTTGTGTCCAGTGCGGCAGGCTCATTTCGTAACCGGAGTTCAGGGCAAAAAGCAGGATAATCGGCAGCGCGAAGGCGGCCAGCAGACGAGCATTTTCACGGTGCGGCTGGAACCAGGATGACACCATCAACCAAAGCCCAATCACGAATAGGGCCAACGAATAAACGCCCAATTGCGCCAACTGGGTGTTGACGGCTCTGAGCCAATCCCATTGGTCGTGATGTTGGCCGTGATTCAATTGGTACAGAAATGAAATCCAATCATGGGTGGCGTTCCAATACAAAACCGGCGTAATCATCAGTGCGGTTAGTGCCACGGCAAGCCAGAGGCCTTTGTCTTTCAGCCAGTAAAAACGCTTTTCCACCAACATGACCAGCAGCAAGGACAGCACCAGAGTAATCGCGGTGTATTTGGACAAAGCGGCCACGCCGAGCCAGAAACCGATCCATAACCAGTTTTTCAACGAGTCACGGGAGTTCAGCGGCGCTTCCCGCAGATTGAGCAGGTGCCAAAGCAACATCAGCCCCGCCAGCATCAGCGGCGTATCCGGTAACATCGAAATGCTCAATAGCTGGAACATAATGGCGCTGTTGACGAGCGCCAGCGTCCAGAAACCGATCCAGCTAAAGCTCGGGAACAGGCGTTTCGCCAGTTTGTAAAGCACCCAGTTGGCGAGCGCGAATAAGGTGGCCGGTAAGATTCGCAGCCCGAAGTCGGAATGGGTAAAGGGCACCATCAAAGCATTGAGCCAGCCCACCATTGGCGGATGGTCGAAGTAACTCCAGTCCGGTTTCAGGCCGTACAGCGCGTAATGGGCTTCATCGACACTCAAGTTCAATTGGCCGGCCAGCAATAAATGCCATACGCTGACCAGCAGCACCAGCCAGAAAGCCGCGCGTGCCGGACGGTCTAGGGATGAAAAAGCACTTGTCATCGGTTTCATAAATTCGGTCAATCCGTTTCGGTTAAAAGCGTTTTGTGAGCAATGTCTTATAGGGTTCGCCGGCAATTTCCTCGACAAATCGCGGCACCAAATAGCCCGGCAGGCGGCGGCGTAATTGTTCGAAAATCGACCAGGCCTGGTCGTTTTCGATGTCAAAGTCGCCCGCGCCCGCGACCTTATCCAATAGGTGACAATAATACGGTAAAACACCCTGGCAGAAGAGTTTTTTGCTCAAGGCCGCCAAGGTGTCGGCCGAATCGTTGACGCCTTTCAAGAGCACCGACTGGTTGAGTAATGTCACCCCGGCGTTACGGTACGCCTGCAAACAGGCGGCGGTTTGCTCGCTCAACTCGTTGGGGTGGTTGCAGTGCACGACAAGCACCGTTTGCAAACGGCTTTGCGACAGTTTTGCCAGCAGTTGCGGGCGATTGGCGCGCTCCGGTGCCACCACCGGCGTGCGGCTGTGAATGCGTAACGTTGTTAAATGCGGAATGGCTTCCAGTTCGCCGATTAAATCCATCAGGGCGTTTTCCGACAAGGTCATGGGGTCGCCGCCGCTGAGAATGACTTCTTCGATATCGGTCGCGTTTTTCAAGGTGTCGATGGCGGCTTGCCAGTGTTGTTTTTTGGCCTGTTCGTAAGGAAAGTGGCGGCGGAAACAGTAACGGCAGTGGATGTCGCAACGCGGGCTGGCAATCAACAGGGCACGGCCGTGGTATTTGTGAATCAACCCAGGTTGTGGGTTGGACTGCAAATCGCCCACCGGGTCGGCGACGAAACCGGGTACGGGCTGTCGTTCCGCCAGGTCTGGCAGAATTTGTCGTAACAAAGGGTCGTTTGGCTGACCTTTTTCAATCTGCTGCGCAAAGTGTTTGGGCACTTTCAGCGGAAAGGGGCTGTTAACGTCCAGCGCCAAGGCTTCCGGCGCGAGTTCGATTAAATCGCACAATTGTTCGATGGATTGAATCATGTGGTTCCGTGTTGCGCTGCCCGTGTTTATCCGTAACTTATCCGCAACGTTTTGCAGAGGAGCCGCGATGCTTCATGGCGTTGTGTTTGAAGCCCATGAACGATTCGCCCCGGTTTCCCGGTTTTGTGATAAGAAACTACCTTCACGGGCGGAGTTGCGTTAAAATATGCGGCTTATTTTACATGAAAAGAGTTCAATGCGCGCCGACTCCTGTTTTCTCGGCGTGAATCTAAGGGTGAAAAAATCATGGCAACAGTCAGTACGAACGAATTTAAAAACGGTTTGAAGTTTTTGATGGACGGTCAACCGTGTACCATTGTGGACAACCAAATTGTTCAACCGGGGAAAGGTCAGGCGTTTAACCGTGTGAAATTCCGTAACCTGATTACCGGGCGCGTGTTGGAAAAAACCTTCAAGTCCGGCGAAAAAGTCGAAGCGGCTGATGTCATGGACACCGAATTGCAATATTTGTACAACGACGGTGAGTTCTGGCACTTTATGGACCCGGCTTCGTTCGAGCAGTATCAAGCCAGCGAAGCCGCCGTGGCGGATGTCAGCAAATGGTTGATCGAACAGGATATCTGCACCGTGACTTTGTGGAACGGTGACCCGATTTCCGTACTGCCGCCGAAACAAGTGACTTTGGAAGTCACGGAAACCGATCCCGGCTTGAAAGGCGACACGGCCGGAACCGGCGGTAAGCCGGCGACTTTGTCCACCGGTGCTGTGGTGCAAGTGCCGTTGTTCATTCAAATCGGCGAACAGGTGGTGTGCAACACCCAGACCGGGGAATACGTTTCCCGCGCCAAGTAAGTTCACGGTTTTCAATCGAGGCAAAGTATGACATCGATTGACCACTTGAAAAAACGCTCGCAGGCTTTGAAAACCTTGCGGGCGTTTTTTTATGCCCGCTCGGTGATGGAAGTGGACACGCCGATGTTGTCGTCCGCCGCCACGCCGGACCTGCATTTGCGTTCGCTCAGCACTCAGGTTCAGGTGCCCGGTGAGGCCGATCCCCGCATCTTTTATTTGCACACCTCGCCGGAATACCCGATGAAGCGCTTGTTATGCGCCGGCAGTGGCGACATTTTCTATCTCGGCAAGGTGTTTCGAGATGGGGATGTCAGCCGTCGGCATCAAGTCGAGTTCACTCTGCTGGAATGGTATCGTCTGGGGTTTGATTTACGCGCGATGATGGACGAAACCGTCAAGGTCGTGCAATCCCTGCTCGGTGAGCGTCCGGTGGAAATGATTTCCTATGAAGAAGCGTTTGAATCCTATGCCGGGTTGGAAGCTGTTCATGACACCGGTGCGAAAAGTTGCCAGGCCTGCCTGGCCGAGCATCGGGTGCCGGAAATTGTCGGAGTGGACGCCGACGATAAACCTTTATGGGAACAATTGGTGCTGACCGAGGTCATTGAACCGCAATTGGGGCGGGGGAAAATTACCTGTTTGTATCATTACCCGTCGCGTGAAGCCGCCTTGGCGCAGCTTCATCCTCAGGACGAGCGTTTGGCGCTGCGGTTTGAAGTGTTTGTCGACGGCATGGAGCTGGCCAATGGGTATCAGGAGCTGGCCGACGCCGACGAGTATCGCCGTCGTTTCGAAGCCGACCTGGCCCAACGGTCGGAAAATGGCCTGCCGAATGTTCCAATGGATGAGGCCTTGTTGAGCGCCTTGGCGGTTGACGGCTTACCGCCCTGTTCGGGCGTGGCGCTGGGCGTGGACCGCTTGCTGATGTTGGCGTTTCAAGCCGACGATATTCGCGGTGTCCTGCCGTTTTCAATCGAAGAATCCTGACGCCGAAAGAGGGCTTGACAAGCCATGTATAATGGCTTTATAGAGCTTTAATCGGAAGCATTCGTGTTCGACGCTAAGGCTTTGAAAAACAACAATATTGACGATTCGATTTCCAGGAGAACTCCATGTCAGATTTGCCTATCACGCAAAGATCCGTAATGACCTTATTTTCAGATTCCAAAAGTCCGAGCTCGCACCGCGTGCGTTTGATGGCAAAAGAAAAAGACATCCCGTTGGAAATCATCGAAGTGGATACCTCCGAAGGCATTCCGGAGGATTTGCTGGAACTGAACCCTTACGGCACCTTGCCGACCTTGGTCGACCGTGATTTGGTGTTGTACGATCCACAAGTCATCGTCGAATATCTGGACGAGCGTTTCCCGCATCCGCCGTTGTTGTCGGTCGATCCGATTTCCAAAGCGCGTGCCCGCCAGATGCTGCGTCAAATCGAACAGGAGTGGTATCAGTTGGCCGACACCATCGCCAACAGCGACGATGAAAAAGAAGTCAAAGCCGCGCGCCGAGATTTGCAGGAGCGTTTGATTCAAATGATTCCGGTGTTCGAACATCAACCGTATTTCATGAGCGAGGAGTATTCCCTGGTGGACGTCAGCTTGGCGGTATTGATGTGGCGTTTGCCGTATTTGGGCATCGATTTGCCGAAGTCCGCCAAGCCGGTGGTCGATTACGCTGAAAAAGTGTTGGCGCGTGAAGAGTTCCCGGATAGCTTGTCCGACGACGAGTTGGACATGCGAGAAGTGGTTTGAGCGAGCGTAACGATGATTTCCAATCGCCCTTATATGATTCGTGCCATGTTCGACTGGATTGTCGATAACGACTGGACGCCGCATGTGCAAGTGGATGCCAATTATCCGGGCATCGAAGTGCCGATGGATTTTGCGCAGGACGGCGTCATCGTCTTGAATGTGCATCCCAATGCGATTCGTGAGTTACAGTTCGCGAATGACTGGTTCAGTTTCAAAGCGCGCTTTCAAGGTGTGGAAAGACGTTTAGGGTTTCCGCCGGAAGCGGTGTTGGCGATTTTTGCGCGTGAAAACGGGCAGGGCATGCCGTTCCCGCCGGAACCCTATCCGGAAGCCACGGATGAGTCGCCGAGCAAGCCGACCATGTCGGCGGTGAAGGATTCCGGTACGTCTGACGAGGCCTCTGAGAAAACCGCTCAAAAAGCCGACCAAGACGAGAAGTCCAAAAAGCCCAGAGCCAAAAAGTCCAAAAAAGGGTCGCACCTATCGGTGGTTAAATAAACGGTTTAAGGTCACTTTACGCAAACGGCTTCAAACATTTCATTTCCGGAAACGCCCGCATCAACGCGGGCGTTTCTGTTTCCAGAAACAACAGTTTCAAATTCGGTCCGGCATCCATGGTGAAATACACCGTTACACCTTCCTGGCGCAACTGCCAGACTCGGTGCATGGCGGCGACCGACTCCGGTTGCCAATACAGAATCGGCGGCCAGGTCGCGATCATGGTGGCGTGCATCGCCAAAGCATTGTTTTCGGCGGTCGCGCCGAGCGTTTGGAAATCCTTGTCCAGAATGGCACGGTGGATTGTCGCTAAATCCTGTTCCGCCTTTTTCGGCCAGGCCTGGTAAAGTTCACAATGATTGACCGTTTGCTGCATCCCTTGCGTTGAGCCGATTGGCTTGATGGAGGTGTCGATTTCCAGTAAGCCGATACAGAATTCCGGCCAGGCCTGGTCAATTTTTTCGGCGTAACTGTCCAAACCGTCTGCGCGCTCGCCTTTATGCCAAAGGGCAAACCCGTCATACAGCGAACGGCTGGCACTGCCACTGCCTAAACGGGCCAGTAAAGACAGCTCGCGTGGTGCAAGTTGCCATTGAAAACAGTCGTCCAATGCCTTGACTAAGGCCGCGTAACCGGATGCGGAGGATGCCAATCCCGCCGCCGTGGGCACGGTATTCAGTGTCTCGACGTCGAATCCGCCGTTGGCGTCCGGGCGAAAGAAATCCAAAAACCGGCTCAGGCGTTTGGCAAAGGGCGCTTCCGGTGCCATTTCCTCATTATTCAAGGTGATTTTGTCGGGACCGGTTTCATGCCAGCTCAAGCGGGTTTCGGTGCCGAGTTCCGGCAAACTGATGGACAGGCTGCCGTTGGTCGGCAGGTTGAGGGGCACATCCCGTTTTCCCCAGTATTTACTGAGTGCGATATTGACCGGGGCTTGCCCGTAACCGGTTTTGACCGGCGTATGGTTTGGGGGGAGGATGTGTTGGATAAAATCAATCGGTGTCATGTGGGTTTCTCAAACGGTTTCGGTCAATTTTTGTAAGCGATTCGGTTCATGTTGTGTCAGGTTGAATTACAACTTCTGGACTTCCAGGCCGCGTGAATCGATGGCAATTGGCAATGGCTCGAAGCCGGTCAGCGGCTCGGCCAGCCGTCCGAACCCTAACACACAGTCGCCCAAGCCGGAACCGGAAATCTTGCTGGCGGTAATGCCGGGGTCCTGACGCAGGCGAACAATCAAGTTCGATAACACCGGGTCGTTGACGCCCAAAGCGTCCATCAACCCCTGATACGTATTCACCAAACGATAAAACTCGGTCGTGTCGTCAGTTTTCAAGGCTTGGTAAGCCGCGTCGGTGGTTTGTCCCATCAAGCGGTAAAGCGCGGCCAGCAAATCGGGTTGATGTTGCCAGTCGTCGGCCACTTTTTGCAACACTTTGGCCGTCGGCGTCTTGTAGCCGCAATAGACCAGCGTGAGGGGGAATTCGACGGTCAGCGATTCGGTCTGGCGCACTTTCGGGTCAAACAGCACCACGCCGCCACTCAAGCTGGCGGCCAAATCGGTACCGGACCCGCGTCCCTGCAATTCGTGTATCAGATGCAATCCGGTGTCAAAGCGCGCTTTAAAGTCGGGAGCTCGATCGGTAATCGCATCGAGTCCCCCCAATAAAGCGGCCAACAATGCGGCGGAACTGCCCAGCCCCAGCGTGGATTTGAAGTCGCTTTCGATGGTGAGTGTCAAACCGTGCGATAAGGTCGGCTGATAATGGCGCAGGGCGGCGAGCACCCAAGTCAGTTTCGGATGAGGGGCCAGAGTGTCCAAGTCGGTTTCGTGGTCACCCAGTTCGGAACGGATAAGAATCCGTCGGTCGGTACGGCCTTGCCATTCGATGCGCAGCCGCTGGTTCAGGCCACAAGCGATGGCCTTTTCTCCGGCCACCACACTGTGTTCACCCATCAGCATGATATTGGCGGGAGCGCTAGTGATGTACTTCACATTGACTCCCGGTTTCATTGAGTTTCAAAGGGTAGTAATCGTAACCGTAAGCCTCGCAGACTTCCGACGGCGCATCCGGACCGATGCAAAGTACAACACCGGCTTGGTCGCCGCTGATACTGCCCGCACCGCAGATTTTGGCGGAGTAGCCGGTCTTGTGCAATGCCTGAATAAAGGTTTTCACTTTGTCCGGCACCACGCCGATGTGCTCCAACAACGCTTGATTGTCTCGGACGGCCTGATTCAGGCGTTCGGCATCCGAGGTGTCCCACGCCGATTCCATGTTTGAAGCCACCTGCTTGAAATCCTGCCAGATGGCACTTTGGTGGGTGAAGTGATTGTGAACATGGTTCACCGCTTGCCCGGTCGTGGAACTGGGCTTGCCGGTGTCAATCACCCAGGCATTGAAATTCTGGTGAGTCAGTTGTTGCAACGGCACGCCTTGTTGAAAACGCAATAAACCGCCGCGGAAAACCGTGGTCGGGTCCAACCCGCTGGAGGCGCCATGCTGGCGGGATTCCACCTGCTGGGCCAGTGCCAGAAGGTCGATTTCACTGATGTCGATTTGGTGGTGAACGAATAAGCTGTGCAGCAGACTGATGATAATGGAAGCCGAACTGCCCAGGCCTTTGCCGCTCAGATTGTGCGAACGTAATTTGATTTGCCAATGCCCCGGTTTCAATCGCTGCAGGTTGTGGAATTGCTGCAATGTCAGCAATACCAAATCCACGGGTTGCTGTAATACGGTTTGGATGGCGAGGGCATTCTTTTCATAGAGCGCATAACGTGATTCGATATGGGTGACACGTTTTTGCCAAGTCAGGTAGGGGTATGCCATTTTCTGGTTGAAATCGGCGAGTTCAATTTCCAGAAAAGGCTGGTGGTCCGCCGTTTCCAACGGGTTGAAATCAATCTCGCACACCGTGTCCAGCGCGACGGCCATACACAACGCCGGCGCACCGAACAAAACCGAGTGTTCGCCGGTCAGAATCAGCTTGGCGGGTGTGGTGCAGACTGTCTTCATGTGTGTTCCATTCAGGGTATTGGTCTTATTATAACGAATGCCGCCTGAAAACGAGTTGAGTTTCCTCCGAAACCACTGGAGGTTCCCTCGTATTGCGGCATTGCATAATCTTTTCACAATGTCCGTCAGCCCCCGAAAAACCTTTGTTTCATCGATAAAATGCCTTAAAGACAACCGCGATTTTCATCCGGGGAATCGGGTGGACGTTTTACAAGTGAGTAAAAATCTTTAGAATGAAAATCTGTATCTCCTAAATACGTTAGCACGGGACCACAATGTTGGCCGCCCGGCATGTAAACCTCAGTCTTTGACTTAAACAATACTTTGGAGCGAGTATGAAAATGAAAAAACTAACGCAATTGAGTTTGGCCGCC
Organism: Thiomicrospira sp. S5; assembly: GCF_003991075.1. NCBI lineage: Bacteria > Pseudomonadati > Pseudomonadota > Gammaproteobacteria > Thiotrichales > Piscirickettsiaceae > Thiomicrospira > Thiomicrospira sp. S5. The sequence goes on from NZ_CP014470.1 coordinate 1,028,919, forward strand.
GCCATCGGTGTGTCCGCTGCTTTGCCTGTTCAAGCCGAAGAAATGGCCGTTAATGTCAGCCGTCTGTCGATGGATGTCGCCAATAAAATCGCCATGGCCACGATTGAAGCCTGCCGTGAGAAAGGCATCCCGGTTAGTGTGACCGTTGTCGAGCGTAACGGAATTCCGCAAGCGAAGTTACGTGACACCATGGCACCACCGGTTTCCTGGTCCATCAGTGAGAAAAAAGCTTATACGGCCGTTATGTTTAACGTGAAAGGTTCCCAGTTAAGTGGACGTGCCAACAGTCCGTTGCAAACCATGGGTGAAGGTTTGGCATTCATGGCCGGTTCCGTGCCGATTCAAGCCGGCGGTAAATTGTATGGCGCCGTGGGCGTCAGTGGTGCGCCGGATGGTATGGACGATGAAAAATGCGCCGCAGCCGGTGTGGAAGCGGTACAAATGGATTTAGAAATGATGTAATCACGTCATGATCGTGATTGAAGAAAACCGGCCAGGCCTGGTCGGTTTTGTTTCTCCTTAACCGGCCTTCGGGCCGGTTTTTTTATGCCGATTGAAAAGCGCCTGCACCGGGGATTTTCGACAAATACAAAACCCTGTGATAATTTTGCATTCGAGGCTAGACTTTGTAAGGATTTGACAGTAAAATACGCCACTTCTTTCGGATAGCTGTCTGAGCGGTTGAAGGAGCACGCCTGGAAAGCGTGTATAGGTTAATAGCCTATCGGGGGTTCGAATCCCCCGCTATCCGCCATTATTTTTCCCTTTCTTTTCTTTCCGACTTGTTCTTTTTAGAGTCATCCCAATATTGCCAATACCAGTAATATCGAACCGGCACTGACCAATGTGGTGACATAGACCAGTTTTGACGCCAATGGTGCATCGCAGCCGTAACGCGCCGCCAGAACAACGCTTAACAAGGCCGACGGCATGGCCGACTCCAATAAAATCACATCCATTTGCCAAGTCTGCAACGACATGGCCAGAGACGGTAACCAAACCAATAAGGGGCTGATTAGAAGCTTCAGCACAATCGCAACGGCTACCAAACCTGCCAACGCCTTCAAACCATGAAATTGCAACATCACGCCGATGGTGAGAATCACAAAAAAGGTATTGGCTTGCGCCACCAAATGCAACGCGGCAAACAGTTCTTTGAAAAACGGGCCCTCCACCGGTGCCTGAAACTGGCCGTAAGCTAGGCCCGCCAAAATGGACAGGAAAATCGGTGATTTGGCGAAGAGTCCAAGGCTTCGAAGCATGGAATTGGTCGAGTTGGTTGCCTGGCCGAAGTGAATGGCTACCAAGGTGCCGAGTGTGAATAAGCCGACGCCCACACCCAATTCGGAAATGAACACGGCTTCGGATAAGGCTTCGACATCATTCGGGAAAAGTTGTTCGACCAGCGCATAGCCGAGCAAGGCGGAACTGCCGAAGGCCGATACCAACATCAAACTGCCCAGTTGCGGGCGCGATAATTTGAGGGCTCGTCCCGTCAGCCAGGCGAGTAATAATAGCAAGGTTTCCGCGGCGAATAAGAACAGCACCACCAGCGCATAATCCCACTGCAAATCACGGGCATGGGCGAGCGCATAAAAGATGGTGGCCGGAAGTGTTAAGTAGGTCACGATACGGGCAAACAGTGGACCGTCGTCGGTTTTCAACAGGCCGGATGCGCGTAGGGCCACGACCAGCGAAATCAAGGCAATCAGTATGGCAATGGCGGGAAAGGTGTTTAAAGACGACATGCGTAAGCCTTATCGAAGCGGGATACGGTGAATTTTAGCAGAAGTGATGTCTGGACGTGAAAGGGGTGTGACCGCCCGGCTTGAAACGGTTGGGAATCGTTTAAGAACTGTTTAAGCCGGTTGGATATCCGATTCGTAACGACGGATGTGGTTTTCGATGCCCGCCAAACGGAAAGGACCTTTGTTGTTGTGCGGGAAGGTGATGTTCTCGACGTCGCTGTCCGTTTGGTGATAGAACGCTAGGTATTGTTGGTAATCCAACGGCTGGCGGGATTCAATTTGTTGGCGATGGCTTTCGGTCATCAAATGTTGTTGGTAGCCCGGTTGGATGATGCCGCTGAAGAATTCCGCCACACAACCGGAACCATAGCTGAAAAAGCCGAAACGTTTACCGGTCAAATCTTGGATGGCGTTATCCAGAAACGAGCAGAAACCGATGAATAAAGAGGCGCTGTAGCTGTTGCCCACAACGCGGTTGTAAACCTGGCCGGGCGCGGTCTGCTCACGAAAGGTCTCGGGTGTCAGTTTGGCTCCCACTTTTTTAACCAGCGTTTTATGTGCCTTCTCGGTCATGCGCGAAAAGGGAATGTGGTAACAGAAAGCGTCGAAGTCTTCAAAGTGACGGCCGGTTTCTTCCACGAAATGTTCCCAGGCCTGCTTCAAGCTGTTCAGGTAAACCTTGGTGGAGTATTTGCCGTCTACTAGGGCGGTGGTGCGTTTGTTCGGGCGCCAGAAATCCATGACGTCGTCGGTGTAATAACCGGAACCGGGTTCGATGGCGAGAATGCGCGGTTCCGCTTTGACCAGCATGGCCACCGCGCCGCAACCCTGGGTGGCTTCACCGGACGAATCGACATCGTATTTCGCGATGTCGGCGGCGATGACCAGAATGGTTTCTTTCGGGTTGGCCTTGACCATGGTGGTGGCCATTTGTAAGGCTGCGGTGCCGGCGTAGCAGGCGTGCTTGAATTCCACCACGCGGCATCGGTTGGAGAGTTTCAGCAACCCGTGCAAAAAAGCGCCGGCCGATTTGGACTGATCCACTCCGGATTCGGTGGCGAAAAGCACGGCGGTGATGTCGTTGCGGTCGATTTGATTGATGATCGGTGCCGCTGCTTTGGCGGAGAGAGTCACGATGTCTTCGTCCGGTGGGGCGATGGACATTTGTTCCTGCCCGATACCGATGTGGTATTTGTTGACGTCGGTTCCTTTTTCCTCGGCAAAAGTGTCCAGCCCCAGGGCGTAGTCCGAGGTCGCGAAGTGAATGAGATCAATACCTACTTTCATGCGTTAAAAGGAAATTCCGTTACGGCTCTATCAGTGAATCGTTTAAAAATACATCCGCCAGTGTCGGCGCACCCAGCAGGAATTGCGCGGTACGGAATTCCTGCTTCAATTGTTCTATCGTTGCCAGCGTTGCGGCGGTGGAATCCATGGCCGGTTTCAGTAACGGCGCGGCGACCCCGCAAATTTGGCCGCCCATTATAACCGATTTAATCATGTCGATGCCATTGCGAATTCCGCCACTGGCGATAAAGTGTGCGCGGTCCTGAAACGGGCGGGCTTGCAACAGGGCTTGCGGCGTGGTCAGGCCCCAGTCCTGGAAGGTTTCACCCAGGCTGGCCAACTGGCTGGAATGGGCGCGATGCGACTCGATGCGGCTCCAGGATGTGCCGCCGCGCCCGGCCAGGTCGAACCACCGAATGCCGGCCGACAAGCCGAGTTCGATGTCTCTGGCGGATAAGCCGCAGCCGACTTCTTTCAAAATGATGGGCACTGGTAAGGCTTCGGCCAGTTGTGCGATTTTATCGGTCAATTGGGCGAAGTTGGTGTTGCCTTCCGGTTGAATGACTTCCTGCAACGGGTTGAGGTGCAGGTAAAGCGCATCCGCTTCCAATACGTCCACCATGCGTTGCGCTTCGTCGAGGCCGAAACCGTAGTTCAACTGCACGGCACCCATATTGGCAATCAGCGGGATGGTCGGCGCGTATTGGCGCAGTTCGAAACTGGCGCGGGCTTGTGGGTCCTGAATCATGGCGCGTTGCGAACCGACCGCCATCGCCACGCCGGCGCTTTCGGCGGCTTCGGCCAGACGGCGGTTGATGGCTTGCAGCGTGGCGGCCGCCCCGCCGGTCATGGAGGAAATCAGTAACGGGCTGGACAGAGGCTTGCCGAGAAAGTCGGTGCCGCTGTCGATGTCCGCGAAATCGCATTCCGGCAGGCCGCGATGGGTCAGTCGGATACGTTCGAAGCCGGATTGCCCGCGTTCGATGTCGGCATCCTGCAAAAGAAAATGGATGTGATCCTGCTTGCGCTGTGTGATATTCGAATCGGTCATGGGGGAGCCGTTAATCGGAATCTGCTTGGCGTTCGAGTTTCAAATGGGCGGCCATCAATTCGCCGGGATTGGTTTGTGCCGCCAGCAATGACAGTTCGCCGCATAAAGCGGTGGCGCCGGCGATGCAGGCCAGGCGACGGGCATTTTGACCAGGCCTGGCGGTTTCGTCGTCACAGCCGAGTTGCTTGAGGTTGTCCAAAACGAAGTCCAGGCCTTTGCCGTTACCGACGGTGCCGACAATCAGATTCGGTAATGTGGTGGAAAAATATAAGTCGCCGTCCGGGGTGACTTCGGCGTGGTTGATGGCTTGCGAGCCTTCGACGATATTGGCGGCATCCTGGCCGGTGGCGAGGTAAAAGCCGAGCAGCATATTCGCCACATGGGCGTTGGCACTGCGCAAGCCGCCGGAAACGATGCTGCCGATCAGGTCTTTTTTGATGTGCAAATCCACCAGCGCTTCGGGGGTGGTTTTCAGAAAGCGCTGACAGAGTTTGCGCGGAATGGTGGTTTCGCACACCACGTTTTTACCGCGCCCTAGAATGCCGTTGACGGCGGAGACTTTTTTGTCCGTGCAGTAATTGGCCGAAATGGAAACGTAATCCAGTTCCGGATACTGTTGCAGAATCCACGGAATCAGACGGTCGGCGGCATTGGTGACCATGTTGTGCCCGGAGGCGTCGCCGGTGTGGAATTCCAAACGTAAATAAATCAGCTTGCCGACAATCTGCACATGGGTGTCCAGTAGTTTCGCGAAGCGGCTGGATTCCGATACCACGGCTTGCAAGTCGTCCTGGCGTTGTTGCAGGGCGCGGGTGTCGCGTAAGGCGATTTCGGCATTCGGCGCTTCCAGCAGGACCGAGCGGGTCATGCGCTCGTCGATGACGGTGACGCGAATGCCGCCGGCATGATGAGTGACGCGGGCGCCACGGGCCACTGACGGCCAAAGCGGCGATTCATACGTCGCCATAGGCACCATCAGGTCGTCGGTGTCCACCTCGCCGATGAGTTTGAACGGGCCGACCGATTGCATGGGAATCTGTGCAAAGTGCATGGCGGTTTTGTCGGATGATTCATTTTTCATATTGGGGTATTATATGCGAACTGAAGCAATGATTGATTGAAAAAATGGTGGTCGCTTTTGGGGTTCGGGCATTGCAATCGAACCGGAGCGACCATCGAAATGAAAAGGAAAGTAAAAATGGCATTAGCGACCGCAAGACACATTCTTGTCGACACCGAAGAAAAAGCGTTAGCGTTGAAAAAACAAATTGAAGAGGGTGCGGATTTTGCCGATGTGGCGCGTGATAATTCTCAGTGTCCATCCAGCCGTAGCGGTGGCGATTTAGGACAATTCGGACCGGGCATGATGGTGCCGGAATTTGATAAGGTCTGTTTTTCGGCTGAAGTCGGTTCTTTAGAAGGGCCAATCAAGACTCAATTCGGTTATCACCTGGTGGAAGTGACGGACAGAACCGAATAAACCATTCGGTTTGACTCACCTTTAAAAACGGCCAGGTCTGACCGTTTTTTATTTTGTGCCCTCGAAAAGAGAGTCATTTTCCTTCCTTATTTTTTGCGTTTGTCTTGTCGCGAATTTGCGCTATGATGATTCAATTGCCCCAGAGAGTTCGAATGAATTTAAAACTCTTTCCGGCACCCTTTTATCCGACGTTCACACACATTCAGCGTAAAGAATCATGGCAAAAGACATCAATTGGAAAAAGACCTACGCCGCCGTTTGGCGCGGTAAAAAAGGGCGTTTACGCGCCGTCTCCGATTTGGACAGCATCGCAATGGACGATTTGCTGGGCATCGACACCCAAAAAGCCGAATTCCGTCAAAATCTCGAACAGTTTCTGGATGGCCGACCGCGTAACCATGTCTTGCTATGGGGCGCGCGTGGCACAGGCAAATCGTCTCTGGTCAAAGCCGCACTCAACACCTATGGCGAGCAAAAGCTGCGTGTCGTGGAAGTAGAAAAACAAGATATAGAAGACCTGCCGGAAATCAGCGATTTGCTGCGCGAATTACCGTGGCGCTTCATTTTGTATTGCGATGACCTGACCTTCGAAGCCGGTGACCCGCGTTATCGTTATTTAAAAGTGTTGATGGAAGGTTCCATCGAGCGTCCGCCGGAAAACATTCTGATGATGGCCACGTCGAATCGTCGTCACCTGGTCAGTGAAAAAATGCAGGATAATCTGGCGGTGACGCAAGGGCAGAACGGCGAAATTCATTACGGAGACGCGGTGGAAGAAAGCACTTCGCTGGCGGATCGTTTCGGCTTGCGTTTGTCTTTTTACGCGCCGCCGCAGGATCAATACCTGCAAATGGTGGACCGATTGTTTACCGACTATGCGGGCGACCGTGAAATGCTGCATCGTGAAGCCATTAATTTCGCCACCGCTCGCGGCGGGCGCAGTGGCCGGGTGGCGAAACAGTTCTACAATTATTTCGCCACGCAAATATCCGGTTCGGACAACGAGGGTTAAACACAAAAGGTTTATCCCGATTTTGACCAGGCCTGGCGGTTTTTCGAATTGGCTGGCTAATCGGCGAAACCGATAAAACCGTAACAAAAACAAGGTTTGTTACAATAGGCGGATTGTTTAAATAATAAAAAACAGGATGTTGTTCATGCGTCGAATGTTACAAATCGTTTCGTTTTTGGTGGTGTCCGTTTCGGTTTGGGCCAATGTTCAGGCCGCACAAACCACGCCGACCAAACAAGCCGCCGTCGCCATGCCGGACGAATACAGCGCCAAAGTCGCTCAGCAGATTTTACAACGCGGCGGCAATGCGGTGGACGCTTCCATTGCCGCGGCGCTGACCTTGGCGGTGACCTATCCCGAAGCCGGAAATCTGGGCGGCGGCGGTTTTATGACCTTGTATTTCCCCAAGCCCAAGCCATCGACCCGTGCAGAACAAAAAACTCAGCAAGCGTATTTTCTCGATTACCGCGAAAAAGCCCCACAAGCCGCACATCGTGATTTGTATCTGGATGCCAAAAAACGCGTGATTCCGTATCAATCGCTGGTCGGCTACCAAGCCTCCGGTGTACCGGGCACAGTGTTGGGTTTGTGGGAAGCGCATCAAAAATTCGGTTCCATGCCGTGGTGGATGCTGGTGCAACCGGCGGTTGATTACGCCGAAAACGGTTTTGTGGTGTCTAAGCATCTGGCCAAAGTCGCCCAATGGTATCAAAACTGGATTGCCGATAAATCCAAACAACCGCTTAATTTCAAAACCTATTTCGGTCATCTCAAAGCCGGGCAAACCTTCAAGCAACCGGAGTTGGCGGAAACCCTGAAACGCATCGCCAAATTCGGGCCTTACGATTTTTATTTCGGGGAAACCGCCGATTTACTGGTCAAGGAAATGCAGTCCAATGGCGGTTTGATTACCCGTCAGGATTTGGCCGATTACCGCGTAAAATGGCGTCAGCCGATTGTGGCTGAATGGAAAGGGCGCGACGTCATTTCCGCCGCGCCGCCCAGCTCCGGCGGCATTGCCATCGTGCAATTGCTGAAAATGAAAGCCCTGCTGGACGATGAATTCCAAGACGCGCTGGTATCGATGGACAAAGCCGGTATCCCGCCGGACGCCACGCGCGCCCACTTCTACGCGGAAATGGAAAAACGCGTCTATGCCGACCGCGCCAAATACCTCGGCGACCCGGATTTCGTCGAGGTGCCGATTCAGCAATTGATTTCGGATGTGTATCTGCAACGCCGCGCCGGCGAAGTGAAAATGGACGAGATTTCCGAGTCGGAACAAATTCAACCTGGCCTGGGCGAATCGCCGGATACCACACACTTCTCGGTGGTGGACGGTGACGGGAACGCCGTGTCGAATACCTACACCTTGAATATGCCGTTCGGCAGCGGCGTGGTGGTGTCCGGTGCCGGTTTCCTGATGAACGACGAAATGGACGACTTCAGCACCAAACCCGGCGTGGCGAATGTGTTCGGTGTCGTCGGCGGCAAAGCCAATGAAATCGCGCCGGAAAAACGGATGTTATCCTCCATGTCGCCAACCATTCTGGTCAAGGACAATCAAGCCGAAGTCGTGGTCGGCACGCCGGGCGGCTCCTCCATTATCACCTCCGTGTTCCAAACCATCGTCAATGTGGTGGATCGCAAAATGCCCGCCCAGCAAGCGGTGGACGCCACGCGCGTGCATCATCAATTACTGCCGAAGGATTTGATTCAATACCACCCCGAACTCGACACCGACACTCGTCAGGCGTTGGAATTGATGGGGTATCGTTTAAAACGCGGTAATTATTTGGGCGATGTGCAACTGATTGTGCAGGACGATAACGGTCTGCAAGCCGCCGCCGATGTGCGCGGCCGCGGCGTCGCCAAGGTGTTTGATATTCCGCCCAGCGTTTCCAAAGATGACTGACGAAGCGCAAATAACCGAAATTCCTCAAAATGACTGGCAAGTGTATTTGTTACGCTGCGCCGACAACACCCTCTATTGCGGCATCACCAACGACCTGCCGCGCCGCCTGCGCCAACACAATGGCGAAATTAACGGTGGCGCCAAATACACCCAAGGCCGCCGCCCCTGCCAATTGGTCTATTCCGAAAACCATCCCGACAAAAGTCAAGCCCTCAAGCGCGAGCTGCAAATCAAAAAATGGCCGAGAAGCCAGAAAGAAGGGCTTTGTATTAGCTAGATTGGATTAGCAAAAAACCACCAGGCCTGGTGGTTTTTGATATAGGATAATACGTATGAATGGTGAGTTAGTATTTATAATTGATTTGCTCTAATAATTGTTTTGGCAAAATAAATAATCAAGTTATTTTGGAGCCTAGATATTAGATTAGAAGGAATATTTGCAATTGGCTGTAAAGTGGAAAAATAGCTTTAAACCTGAACTTGTAATTGAAAAGCTGTCTAAAATTAGAGCGCTAGGAGGGGGGAAGGTTTCTTTTATTGGGTTGGAATATGAAGAGTATATATCGGTACTTCAATCAATGATTGACATAGATGAAGATATTCCGATTGAAATGTCTCATGAGCTTATTGTAAAAGGCTTTTATGAAGCAGCAAAGAAACCGGAACTGACAAAGCAGGGTGTTATTTCATCAGTCAAAAAAGTCGTTCGTGAGCATTTAGGTAAACCAGACAAGAACTATTACCTGGTTACAACATTGAATGTCCATATTAATAATGATTTGCCAAGGTATATTATTAATGGTTGTTCTATCCGATTTTATAAAACGTTGCCCAAAAAATATAGGAATGCTAGACAAGAGTTCTTAGATATGGCTTCTCCTTGGTTAGTTGATAAGGACGATGATTTGTCACATTTCATTGTTGCTCAAGTGGCGGAAAAAAGTATTCATGGAGCTGCTGAGAAAGTGATGGATGCCATTGATTTACTGAGAGGTATTTGGAATTTACACTTAAATAAAGCAATGGTATTAAACTTTGGTGGTCGGAGAAAACCGGTTAATAAAGTTATGCTAGGGGCAATTCATACGCTTCATGATAAAAATGGAAAAAAAGTGAATGACACGTACTGGTATCAACCTGAGTATTCCAAAGAACCGACCAAAATCGATTTTTCTAAGAACTCATATAAAACACTTGAATTTACAAAAAACGTACGCAAGATATTGAGGAAGAATTGTTATAGAAAAGAAGTTGAAGGAGCAATTGTACGGTATGTGAGGGCACTGGATTCACGGGACTACAATTCCGTTTTCATTAGTTTATGGGGCATACTTGAATATCTCACATCTACTTCAAAAGATGGTTATGACAAAACCATTAGGAGAGCTTCTTTTCACTATCCAGATCGTGAATACGAGAGGCAAGTTCTAGAGCATCTAAGACAGTATAGAAACAAGTCTGTACATTTGGGTGCAGGTGAAAGCCAAATTGATGTTCATGTATATCAGTTGAAAAGCTATGTTGAACAGTTACTAAGATTCCATATTTTGAATCATTTTAGATTTGATAGTATAGAAGAATCAGCAAAATTAATGGATTTACAGCATGATATTGGTGAACTTAAGAAACAGATTGCCATTTATCAAGCTGGAGTTAAGTTTATAAGTGGATAATGTAAAGGCAGTTATGCTCTTTCAAAAAACGCCCAGGCCTGGGCGTTTTTTGTATTCATCTTTACTGCGCGCGCACTGAAAAGGTATCGGTGGCTTTGATTTTAATGACGTCCGGATTGGGGGTGTTGTTTTCGATTAGCTAGGCGATTTCGTCTTGTTGCTGGCTGGCGTCGAAGATTTTTTGCCAGCTGGCGTCGAAGATTTTTTGCCAGACGTGTTCCGACACTTGCCAGCGGTAGCCGCGTTGGCGTAACGCATCTTTTAAATCAAACGGTGCGCTGGTGGCTTCGGTTTACGATATAAGTATGTCTTTTCGTACTGATCCGGAAACGAGGTCTTCCAACGTAAACCCTTCAATGTATTCCAGGTATTTTGTTTGAGCGTCGTTCAGAATATGTTTTAGAGCACAGCTTTTATTGATTCGGCAGAGAGGAACTTCGCAATTAAAAGGCTGTAACGTCGTTTCCATTAATTCTACAATCTTGCGTAGGTTTATTTTATTGGGCTCTTGGCCTAATTTAATGCCGCCGTTTGGGCCTCGAACGGTGTCAATATAGCCGTGGTTTGCTAATTTTTGCACGACTTTCATCACATGACTTTTGGAAATGTCAAACACGTCGCAAACGGCTTGAATGGTGGATAGCTGCGTTTCATCTTGCGAGGCAAGATAAATTAAAACTCGGAATGCATAATCCGTTTGTTTGGTTAAGTGCATGGCGTCCCTGAACTTGTTTGGGTGTTTTTACTTTCTTTGAAATTGACATTATATATTAGATGCATGTAATATGCATCTTAATAAAGATTCAAAATAGATGAATCTTTATGGGCTTTTTAAGTCTTTATGAGTTTTTAATTTAAAGGAGTGTGACTATGCTGACCGAAGAAACCATCAAGAGTGTTAAAGAAACAGCGCCTTTATTGGCTGAACATGGAGTGAATATTACCGAGCTTTTTTATACCAAACTGTTTTCAAATCACCCGGAATTAAAGCATATCTTTAATATGAGTAATCAAGCGCAAGGGGATCAAGCAAAGGCCTTAGCGGAGTCTGTTTTTTTATATGCGGCGCATATTGATAACCTGGATGAGCTTAGACCGATGGTGAAGCGAATTGCGCATAAGCACGCCAGTTTGAATGTGCTTCCAGAGCATTATCCAATTGTTGGGAAGTATCTTTTGGAGGCGATTCAGGATTATTTCGATTTGCCTGAGGATGCCATTTTATTGAAGCATTGGGGATTGGCTTATGAGGCCCTGGCCAGTATTTTTATTAATGTCGAAGAAGCGATTTATCAAGATAATGCAATCAAAGAGGGCGGCTGGCGTGGCTTTAAGCGTTTTTTGATTGACCAGGTTGTTGACGATGCCGAGGGTGTAAAGTCATTTCATTTGGTTCCGGATGATAGTCAGTTGGTGACATTTGAACCAGGGCAGTATGTGGGCGTAAAAGTTAAACCCGCCAATGATGATTACGATGAAATCAGACAGTATTCGTTATCGAACTCTCCAGGGGAGGGGCATTATCGCATTACGGTGAAGGCTGAACAAAACTTGGAAGAAGCCCCGGGTAAGGTGTCAAACTATCTTCATTCGGCCAAGGCCGGTGATGAGGTTTGGTTGCAGCCTCCAACGGGTGACTTTGTATTAAAAAGAAATGGTCGAAGCAAGGTGTTTATTGCTGGTGGGGTCGGCATGACGCCTGTTATGAGTATGTTGTTGGAAACGTTAAAAAACTCAAGCGGGCAAGGCGTTACGTTTATACAGTGCTGTCGTAATGAGGCGCATCATATTATGAAAAATGAACTCTATGCGCTGCAAGACGAGCATGGCTTTCAGTATTATGTCGCTTATAGTATGGGGGCAGGTGGCGACTATGAAGGGGCATTAAATCGAGATGTTCTTAACGCCTGGTTGCCGGAAGGGGAAGCGGATATCTATTTTTGTGGGCCCAAGGGCTTTATGGCGGACGTCAACCGTTTATGCCAGGAATTGGGTTACGAGGAAGAGCATTTGCATTATGAGGTGTTTGGACCGACGACAAAGCTGGAGGCTTGAGTTGTAAATTATGGAAGGCACCTGAAAACCAAAGGTGCCTTTTTAAAAGCGAATTCGGTCAAATTTTCAATAAAGGAGAATAAAAGCTTATCCTCGCGTCAGTCTTTAGAACAAATGGATAGTTTGCGCCGCCATAATCCATTTTCATTGACGATTTCGTATTTTGACCATTTTAGAAATTCTTTTTCGGTCAGAGAGTGATTGGGTGTAGTGTCTTGACCAACGATTTGTTTAAAAAATATCAAACCTTTCGCCGGATCTTCATCCGTGATTTGTCTGATGGACCATTCTTTGCCAGGTTTCCCATTGCTGTAATAATGCCCTATTTTCAGGTCTTGGAGCCGAAGCGGGTGCATTTGATGGCTGTTGTTGACCAGTTTCAGTATTCTTCTTAAGTCGTATTCATTAATGTCCACAAAGGAATCAATTTCTTTTAAGGCATCAATAAAGTCGTCGTGATCAAAATCATCTTTCATTTTGGCTTTAGGTGCTGGCTGGCTTTGGCTTAAAAAAGCGGGATAACGCCGCCATTTAAAAAACCAGTTGAACCAGACGGCGACTAAAAAGATAACGAGTGTATTCAACAAAACGGGGATTAACATAAACTCATAACCCGTTGAATAAGCACTTTGGCTGGCGAGAACGGCACTTAAAGCCGTGGCCCCTCCAGGCGGATGAATGCATTTGAGATAATACATGGCCAAGACGGAAAAGCCGACGGCCAGGCTTATTGAAATGGCTTGATCCGGAACGAGCAACCCGAATGTCACCCCGATAAAGGCTGAAATTAAATGGCCGCCGAATAAAGGCCAGGGTTGAGATAGCTGACCATGCGGAACGGCAAATAATAAAACGGCCGAGGCACCCAATGAGGGCACGATTAACCACATATGATCTTTGCCAAGCAGTTGTTCACTGATGGTGATGATCATCAAAATGGCGATGAAACTGCCGACGGCTGAAATCAGTTTTTCGTGGTGGCTTGACGCGGTTTGCTCGATACCGAAAAGCGTGGGAAATGTTCGGATTAGTTTTTTCATAGTATGATTTGGTGTGTTTTCGTGTTGTGTTATGAGTTGGTTTGGGTGTTTAAACGGACTCGAATTTTTTCAAGCGCACGCGTGACTTCGCCTTTGTTGGTATGCCAAACCGCACCACTACTCAATACAAATGTCACGACCAAGCTGATTAACATCAGGTTCCCGGATAAATATAAAAAAACCATCATGCCGATTTTTCCCATATTAGGATCGTTGGCCAACGAGTTGGTGACGGTATAGCCAGCCAAAAAAATGCTGCCGCAAACCAAGTAAGCGATGAATACGATTCGGTTATGTTTGACGGCTAATCCCCAGTTAGACACCACATACCAGTGGGCTTTGTGATTGGAAAACAATTTTTTCCAATGGTGGTATTGGAATAGCATAATGCTGATTGATAGAAAGGGAATGAGCCAAAACCAGTGAATCAGGTGGAGCTCAAACAGAATAACGACCCCGAATAAATGAACCAAAATAATATTCAGGTTGAAAATATTATGCGCCGTCCGTGCTTGCTTTTTTTGGTTATAATCCAATGTAACCAGTTCAGACATCCTATGTCTCCTTTTAAGGTGTATTTGAAATACATCTTAAGTCAAGAGTAGGGGTTATGTCTATAAGATATATAATAGATACATTTTATGCAGCTCACAAAACATACTGATTACGCTTTACGAGTATTGATTTTTCTAGCGCTCCAGGAAGATCAAACCGAAAAAATACAGATCAAAAGTATTGCCGACAAGTTTGATATTCCTAAAAATCATTTGGTAAAGGTGGTGCATCGCCTTGGTCAGGAGCAATATATCAGCACGGTGAAAGGCAAAGGAGGGGGGATTTTCTTATGCCGAGCGCCTTCTTCGATTATGGTGGGAACGGTTGTTCGGTGCTTTGAAGCCACGCTAAAACCCATTAATTGTGATGCGCCTGCCTGTTGTATTAAAGAAGTGTGCTTATTGAAAAACGCCGTCAATGAAGCGATGGAAGCATTTTTGAATGTGTTGGATGGCTATTCGCTAGCCGATATAACGCGTAATAAACAACATTTAGCCAATATCCTGCACACGGGTGGCACTGAGAATTTTTTTGAATGACGGCTATTGATAATGCCCGACAATTCAGCCATGTTTTCTCAAAGCCGATGAGATGCGCACGTTTGACACTCTCTTTTCGAAACGCCCAGGCCTGGGCGTTTTTTGCGCCCAGGCCTGGGCGTTTTTTGTATTTAGCTTATTGCGCGCGCACTGAAAAGGTATCGGTGGCTTTGATTTTAATGACGTCCGGATTGGGGGTGTTGTTTTCAATCAGCCAAGCAATTTCGTCTTGCTGTTGGCTGGCGTCGAAGATTTTTTGCCAGACGCGTTCCGAGACTTGCCAGCGGTAGCCGCGTTGACGTAACGCATCTTTCAAATCAAACGGCGCGCCGGTGGCTTTGATGAGCACTTTTTGCTGACGCACGGAGGCCAGCAGGAAGTGGAAGGCGGGCAGTTGCGATTCGGAAATCGGGAAACTCAGCAAATGGGTAAGAGCTTGCACGTCGTCCAAGGCGCGGTGCGCGCCGTAGAAAAACTGCCCGACTTTCCAGCATAAAAATTCCTGACTGCGCGAGCTGACTTTGGCGAGGTGAAACCAGTCCACCTGGCTGGCGGAGCAGCCCCACACCTTTTCGACAAACAAATCGTTATAACGTTCCACCACCGGGCGGTCGAAAGAAGCGTTATGCGCCACGCAGAGTTGCACGCCCGCCAGATCGGCTTCGACTTCTTCCCACGGAATGCGGTGGCCTTGCACGTCTTCCAGGGTCAGGCCGGTCACTTGGGTGACTTCGGGCGTGATTTCGCCTTCCGGCTCGTTGAGGAAGTTTTTGGCGAGTAATACGCGATAGAAATGGCCTTGCGAATCGAATTCCACCACCTGATAACCCAGTTCGATGATTTCGCACACCGAGGTGTCCAACCCGGTGGTTTCGGTGTCGATGATACAGACTTTATGATAATCGTCGCCTTGCGGTGCCTGGTATTGGGAAACGGCTTGAAAACGGCGCAGGACTTGATAGTCGCCGGAGGCATCGAGTTGTTGGGCGAGGGTTTCCAGATTGGTGTCGGTTGTCATAGGCTTGTGTGATTCGCTGTGTTAAAGATGTGAACGCCCATTGTGACAAAACTCGGCAGGGCGGGCAACTGTTTCGCGAAGCGGGTGGCGGTGTGAGTTATCGAATCCAATATTGCACGGCTTGCCACCAGCGAACGTCAAACCGCAGGCGGACGTAAATATACAGCCGGTGATATTGCCGATAAGCGGATTCGATTTCCGCGGTGTTGAGTTGGGCGTGTTGCAACAGCCAGGCGATGCGGCGCGAATGGCTGCGCGGAATGTAACCGAGCAAGCAGGGCGAATAAGGGGAAGCGTGAGGTGGCGAGTTTGGTGAATCGTTCAGCCAGATTTGCACGGCATGGCGGTCGAATTCGTTGTCGGGTTCCGGTTTGAGGGTGACGGCGGCGCCCGGCGTCAGCAAGCCATGATTTTCCACGGCGTCGGTTTCATAGAAATACACGCCTTTGACCGGCAGCACCCAGCTTAAAGACGGGTGCAGGATTCTTTGGGTGAGTTTCTGAAACCAGGTGGACAGCATGGGTTATCCTTTCGAGTCTTTCTAACCTTCATCCTTGGATATTCGGCGGGTCCAAATCCTCGGGATGCGGTTCGATGGTGAGGCTTTGCTGTTTGCACATTTCCCGGCAGATTTGGCAGTGCTTTTGCAGGGATTGCAGCAGTTCACGGATTTCGTCCTGTTGCAGTTCTTCCAAAAGCTGGTTGTAAAAACAGGTGTGTACCTGAATCATTTCGCCCATGAGTTTCCAGGCCTCGGCTTCGGTCATCAGGTAATGGGCTTGAAACAGACGCATGGCGGGGTGTTCGTATTCCTGATGCGGAATTTCCCAAGGCGGAATGCTCGGCAGTTGCACCTTGGGCAGTTTGTCCAGCAGGAAGGATTGTTCGGATTCGAAATGCGGCAGCATGGAATCGAAAATTCGCGCGGCGCTCGGGTTGTGATGCGCCTGCAAGGTGTGGCCGAAGGTTTGGCAATGGTACATGGATTCTTCAATCATCTCATTGACGGCGGCCAGCACCCAGGCCAGGTTTTTGTGGCTGGTTTTCAGGTGTGGACGTGGCTGGGTTTTGGTGTGCAGTGCGTTCATACCAAATGGCCCTCTTCAATACGGTTCAGGATGGTTTGCGCCTGGTCGTCGGCCAATGCTTCGGAGGTGGCTTGTTCGGTTTGCCCAGTTTTGACCGTGCTGTCACCGTCCGGGTAAATCGGCAAATCGGCTTGATAGAAAATGCCGGTATCGAAGCCGTCGCTGCCGTGAATGGCTTTGGCGGCTTCGATGACGTCGGACGTGGGTTCGACATTCAACGGGCGCATGGTTTTCTGCCATTCCTTTTCTTCGGGGCGGAAGGTCACGCAGGGGCTTTTCACTTCAATCAACGAAAAGCCTTTGTGCTGAATGCCTTCGACAATCAGTTTGCTCAAGCCGTTCGGGTCGCCTGAAAAACCGCGGGCGATAAAGCTGGCGCCGGAGGCCAGTGCAATGCCCAATGGGTTGAAGGAGCGGATGCCGGTGCCGTGCGGGGCGAGTTTGCTGTGCCAGTCCGGCGCGGTGGTGGGCGACGGTTGGCCTTTGGTCATGCCGTAAACTTCGTTGTCCATGACGATGTAGGTCATGTCCATATTGCGGCGGCAGGCGTGAATGAAGTGGTTGCCGCCGATGGAGTAGCCGTCACCGTCGCCGCCGGCGACCAACACGGTCAAATCCGGACGATTCAGCTTCAAGCCGCTGGCCACCGCCAGAGCACGTCCGTGGACGCCGTGGAATCCGTACACATCCAAGTAGGCGGGCAAACGAGAGGAACACCCGATGCCGGACACCAGCCCGATTTTCTCTTTCGGCAAATTCAACCAGGCCAGGGCTTTGGTCAAGGCGCGCAGGATGAAAAAGTGACCGCAGCCCGGACACCAAACCGGGTGAATGTCGGACATATAATCATTGGGTTTGGCCGGTCTGGCAGGCTTAGCGGGATTATCCGATTCGGCGGCATTTTGTGTGGCTCTGACTTCCACGTGGTTCAAGGCGTCGGTGCTCATTGGCTATTCTCCAGACAGGCGGTCAGGTGGTGTTCGACACGGGCGGGATTGAACAGAATCGGCCCGGCTTCGGCGATGGAAACGGCTTTGACCGGAATCGCACTTTGCGACAGCAGATAATGATACAACTGGCCGCTGGCGTTTTGTTCGATGACGATGACCTGTTTGCCTTTGAGGTGTTTTTGCAAGGCGTCGGTTTGCAGCGGCATCAACAGGCGCAACGCCAGCAAGCCGATGTTGGCGCCGTCGGCATTCAGGTTGTCGACTGCCACGCGCACCGCTTCATAACTGGAACCCCAGGTGATGACGACGGTTTTGGTTTTCGGCGGCAGGTCGAGGCTGGCCCATCGGTCGCCGTAATCGAACTCGGCGATTTTGCGGGCGCGTTTCGCCAGTTGTTCCGAATGGTCGGAAGCCATCGACGACGGCACGCCGACTTCGGTGTGCTCCAAACCATCGGCGGTGTATTGGGTGTCCGGCATGCCCGGCCAGGCAATTGGTGAAATGGCATCTTCGGTCAGTTGGTATCGACGGTAAGCGCCTTCCTGCGGTGTGGCGGTTTTGCGTTGTAACCCGAAATCTTGCGGCGGCACCGGGTCGATAATGGCACGGCATTGTCCCAAATGCTGATCGGTGACTTCCACCACCAGCGTTTGCAGGGCTTCGGCCAGACCGAGCGACCATTGCGAAATCGGCACCATTTCCTGCACGTTCAACGGCGCGACCACCACGTGCGGCGCTTCGCCGTGGAAGGCGTACAGCACTTGGTTCAAATCGGTTTGTTCGGATTTGGTGGGAATGCCGGTGGACGGCCCGCCGCGCATCACCGTGACCACCAACGCGGGCGTTTCGCTGGCAATGGCCAGGCCCATGGCTTCGGTCATCAAGGCAAAGCCGGGGCCGGAGGTGGCGGTCATGCTCGGCAAACCGCCGAAAGAACCGCCGATGACCATGTTCATGGCGGCGAGTTCGTCTTCGGCAATCAACACATTGCCGCCCAGTTGTTCGATGCGGGGCGCGAGGTATTCGACAATATCGGTGGCGGGGGTGATCGGATAAGCCGCGGCCAGTTTCAAGCCGCCGCGCAGGGCGCCCAGTCCGCAGGCTTCGTTGCCGCTGATGTTCCAGCGCGGCGTGTCGGTGGGCGTCCAATCCGGCAGACGACAATAGGGTGTTTCCGCCACCAGCGTGGTACCGATTTTGACGGCTTCCAGCGATTGCTGGACAACCTCGTCGCCTTTTTTGCCGAGGGTTTTGCGCAGGGCGGCTTCCACGGTGTCCAACGACAGGCCGATTTGCTGGGCGAGAATGCCGAGCGCGAACATGTTGATGCGGCTACCTTTGAGGTTACGCACCGCTTCTTGCAAGGCGACGCCAATCAAGGTGGCACCGGTGTTTTCCACCAGGCCTGGCGGTTTTTCGCGGCTGTTGTCGTAAATCACCAGACTGTCCGAGGTCAGCGGGATTTCATCGTGGAAACGTTCGAACTTTAACCAATCCAATGCCAGATGCAGGTGAGAATATTCGGCAAGGGTTTCGATGGGACGGTCGGAAAAATGCAACATCACGGCCGATTCCCCGCCGCGAATCTGTGGACCGAAGGAGCGGTTCATCACGCCGTAAAAGCCCGCCTTGGCCACCGCGTCCAGCAGAATCAACCCGACGGTGACGGCGCCGGTGCCGCCGGAGCCGGAAATGGACACCGCCAAGGTGTTGCGCGGTTCGATTGAGGCTTGGGGCGGTGACGAAGACGAGGCGTTGTCCGACATGAAAGCTCCTTTGCATGTGTGGTTTTATCGGGTATATTTGACCCGAATGAATGTTTCTATTTTAACCCGAAAAATTCATAAATTAGACACCATCTAGCTTGCTACTGGATTCCACAAGAAATATTTTCTCAGTCGGTCGTAATCGTGGATACGACATTTCTTCGAAAATTTCCTTGTGAAACCAAGTTTCTGCGCGATATTGGCGCAAATTTATGAAATTTTTGGGTTGGAACAATCGAAATTAGGATACACGCCGAAAGCGTCGGGAATCTGCAAATATTATGACGTTTTCGCGACGGCGAGCCGGAAAGGAGAAGGCGATGAAATTAGCTTGGTTGAGTTTAGTGTTGGGGGCGATGTTTGTGTTGAACGGTTGTTCGACGGCGGAAGAACGCGCCTATCAGAAAGAGTATCAAAAGGAAGCGGCCAAGGAGTCGCATGAAGAACTGAGTCGCGAGGCGGAAAAGGTTAAAGAATAATGATTTGCTCAGGTCGGCGTTTAATCGGACGTTTTAAGTCATCAGCGTATTGAGTGCATCCGGCAAGCGGTAATCCCGTTCCATCTCACCGCTTTCGGAAAGCAGCGTTAAGCGCACGGCGGTGAGTTGCAAGTCCGGCGCGTTTTCGTCGGCTTCGCCATGCAGACGGTCGCCGATAATCGGAAAACCGGCTTGTGCCAGATGAATGCGAATCTGGTGTTTGCGGCCGGTGTCGATGCTCACTTCCACCCGACTTTGATGCCGTTCGGCATTATAGGCCAGCCGCGTGGCATGACTGCGCGCAGCTTTACCGTCAATCGGCGCATCCAATGTTAAGGTGTCTGGCGGAAATTCCCCTTTTACCCAGGCCTGGTAGATTTTACGAATGTGCGGTTGTCGCGGCTCATTCGGCTCGTCATCGGCATTTGTGCGTTCAAAGCGTTGAGCGAGTTGTTGGGCGGTTTTCTTATTGTGCGCCAACAGCATGAGGCCGTCGGTGGCTTTGTCGAGACGGTGAATCGGCCAACAGGGGCGTTGGTGCGGCGGTTGCTCGAAACGGTATTCGCTTTCCACCCAGCGGTACAAAGTGGTGTGGTCGCCCCATTTCGAACCTTGCGACAGCACGCCTTTGGGTTTGTACCAAACGCTGTATGCTTGTTCGTCCGCGATCAATACTGGCGAGGGAATCTCGCTGTTCAATACCGCCGGATTGTAGTAAAACGACACCTCACTGCCGGCCGGCAGAACTTTTTTGGCACGGCGGATTCGGCCAGGTCGGGTTAATTTTGGGTTTTCGCTGTTGGCATCCGCGTTGGTTCCAGCCGCCTTATAAAGCTCGGCCACCCAGACCGCGCCTTGTTGGCAAAAACGTTTTAAGGCTTGATTGGAAAAGGTCACGCCGTCCGGTAAATGCGTTTGCAAGGCGTCCAGAAGCGATTGTTCCTGCGCCAGCGTAAAGTGGCATTCAAACGGTGTTTCGGTGGTCTTTTCGATGTCAGGTGTCGTGGTCATGGGAATATTTTACGGGATTCTCATGACTTGCGGTGGCTTCATCGGTAAATTGTCGAGCATCGACGGTTTTTGCAGTACAATTTGTCGCATTGCAATCAAAGATGGTTCAGCCGAGTGCAAACATTACAACTGGATACTGAAACAATCGAGGTGGTCAAAACCACCCGCCGCGGTTCGATTGCCCTGAAAGTCGAACCCGACCGCATCGCCCTGATGGTGCCGAAACAATTTTCCGATGCGACAATCGAATCCCTGATTGAAAACGAGCGGGATTGGTTGTTGCAGCAAATCCGCCAACATCAGGCGGAAATGCCGAAACGCCTGCTGTTGAAAAACGGCCACGAGCTGTTGCTATTCGGCGAAAAAATCCTGTTCAAAGAAGATCATCATACCCCGGTGAAAACCCTGTCGGTGGCGCTGGACGGCGCGCATTTGATGGCGTATATGAAAACCGCCCGCGCTTTGAAAGACCCGCAAGCCACGCAGCGTAAAAAAGTGGTGCAGTTTTTCAGCGAGCAACTGCAAACTTATCTGGAACCGCGCTTGCAGATGTTTGCCGAGCAAATCGGGGTGCAGCCCACCGAAGTGACCATCCGCAATTACAAATCCCGTTGGGGCAGTTGCTACACCGACGGGCGAGTGCAGTTCAACTGGCGGCTGGCAATGGCGCCGAAAGCGGTGGTGGATTATGTGATTCAACATGAGTTGTGTCATTTGATTCATCCGAATCATTCTGCCGATTACTGGGCGCTGGTGGCGCGCCATTGCCCGGATTTCGAGACCCACAAACAGTGGCTGAAAGATAACGGCGCGGCGCTGATTGCCTTTTAGAAGACGGAAGCTTTAAACCCAAATTTCAAACCTAAATTCAAACACAGATTTCAAACCCTAGGAAAGGACGCAGTATGGATAAGAAGCAGGAAGACATTCAACCCATTGTGGAAAATGAAACCACGCCCGTGACCGAACCGGAAGCGGCTGCGGAAGCGCCAGTCCGGTACGCCGGTTTCTGGAAACGTTTGGCGGCGTATATCATCGACTTTGTGGTGATTTCGTTTGTGTTTGTTATCATCGGTTTTGCCTTGGCCTTGATGGGCTTGGTGGACTTGAATCAGGAAGTGCCGATGGAGAAATACGACAACACGGTGGATTTGGGGTCGATTCTGATTACCTGGGGGTATTTTGCGTTGATGGAGTCGTCATCGAAGCAAGGCACGTTGGGTAAAATGGCGTTGGGCATTAAGGTCACCGATTACGACGGTCAGCGTATTTCGTTTCTACGCGCCACCGGGCGCTTTTTCGGAAAATACCTGTCGGCGATTTTGTTGATGATCGGTTTCCTGATGATTGCCTTCACCGCCCGAAAACAAGGCTTGCACGATATTTTGGCGCGCACTTTGGTCGTCAATCAGCGTTAAGTCTTATTATTCACAATCTTTATTTTCACCAGGCCTGGGCGGTTTTTGTTTCTGACAATGTACGACGCCGCTCAGGCCGTGGTTTGAATCTGACGGCGCACACTCAGCCAGAGCAACAGCGCCAGCATCACCAGTATCGCTTGCGATATCGCCATCCATTGAAGACTGTGCTGCACATACGGCACCACCAGCGCGGCGACTAATCCCGCCATCCCCATTTGAAAGAGACTTTGCACCGAACTGGCCAAACCGCGTTGGCTTGGCAAGCAATCCAAAGCCACCAAACTGAGGCCGGGGTTCGCCATGGCAAACGCAAACGAATAGAGTACCAGCGGCGCAATGACCAGCCAGGCCTGTACCGGCAAGAAGCTTTCAAAGATGAGATTGATGATGACCGCCAAACTCGCCAGCGTGAAAGCGACATTGATTAAGGTGGTGGCTTTGAACCGGTGGGTGAGACGGTGAATCAGAATGGAACCGACCAGCACGCCGGACACCACCGGCACAAACAGTATCCAGAAATCCTGTTCACCGAGTTTCAGGTGGTCGAACACCACGCTGGCGGCACCGGCCACATAGATAAAGAACCCGCCGATAATAAACCCTTGTGCCGCCACCAGCCGCAAAAACTGCGGATGCACCAGACTTTGCCAGTAGCCTTTGAGGATGCGAAGCGGGTGAATGGATTGCACGTGTTCGGGGGATTGGGACTCTTTCACCCGCAGGGAAAACAGCATAATGATGATGACGCTGTAAATCGCCAGAAAATAAAACACCGAGCGCCAGCCCAGATGCATTTCCAACCAACCGCCGATAATCGGGGCCAATGCCGGGGCCGCGGTGAACAGCATCATCATCAACGCCATGGCCTTTTGCGCTTCGTCGCCCTGAAAGAAATCGCGCAACATGGCGCGGCTCGCGACCAGGCTGCCCGCCAACATGGTGCCCTGCAGGGCGCGACCCAACAACAGCGTTTCAATGTTCTGCGCCAGCGCGCTGAGAATGGACGCGGCCAAATACCCAACCAAGCTGATGAGAATAATCGGTTTGCGTCCCCAACGGTCGGCCATCGGCCCCCAGAACAGCGTCGCCAAGGCGAAACTGATGAGGTAAATGGCCAGCGTTTGCGAGAGTAAATCCCGATTCGCGGACAGCTCGGCTTCAATGGCCGGGAAAGAGGGCAGATAAGTGTCGATGGTGAAGGGCGCAAGCATGCCGATCATGGCGACGACCACGATTAAGAACATCGGTGACAGATTGGAGGCCGAAGGGTTGGACGATGAAAGGGATGGCATGGATCGGTTCGCGTTTAATTTGAAAGCATTTATTGTAACGCGTTCAGACGCAGGACGAAACTTGAAGAGGGGGTGTCGGGCCATTAATGTGCGTGGCCCAGAAATAAAAAAACCTCCCATTTTCATCCTGAAAAGGGAGGTCGGCTGAGGAGAGTGGGTTGGGCTTAAACCGCGACGACGGTGATGGTACTCAGCCACCACATCAGAGCGACTGAACCAAAGGTCAGGATCAAGCCCCAGATAATTGCTTTAATGCCATTCATAATATTACTCCTTAACAGCCGGCATGGCTGCGTAGTAATCCGCCAGACCTTGAATTTCTTCGTCGGTCAGGTCGTGAGTGAATTGTGACATCCCTTGGTTGACGTCGTTATGGCGTTGGCCGTCCTGATAGGCTTTCATGGTGCGGACAAAGTACTCCGGTACCTGACCGGCCAAGGACGGTACGACACCGTGGCCTTCACCGTGCACACCGTGGCAGGACGCACAAGGCGTAATCATACGATTGACGTCGCCTTTACGTACCAAACGGTCAATTTTAGGGTCAATATCGGTGCTGTCTGTCCAGTTGGTTAGCGGTTGCTCGGCATAGAAAGCCGCCAAATCGGCTATTTCCTGATCGTTCATGCTTTGCGCCAGTTTGACCATAATATTGGCTTGTTTGTAGTTTTCCCAACGACGCCCATCGCGATAATCCAACATCATCTTGATGGTGTATTCTTTCGGCATCCCGTTGATGGACGCGTAGTTACGGGAAGGGGACTTGCCCGTTTCGCCGTGACAGGCGGCACACATCCATTGGTCGCTCAATTCTTTGCCGTTGGCGGCATCGCCGGCCGGCATTTTGTTGAGCGTGTTCTGCAACGCGAAGTTGGTCCAAGGGTTGGCCTCTGGCTTTTCACCGTGACCACCGGCTAACGCCGCACCGCTGAGTCCGATAAAGGCGGCCGTGCAGGCGGAAATTAAAGTTCGTTTTAACATTGTCATTACCTCACACCTTTATCAAGAGAATACGTCTTTCACAAATTCACGTTGCCAGTTCTTTTGATAAACGGCTTCGAGAATCGGCTGAGCCGGTTTGTCGGTAATCGGCGAAACACCGGCCGATTTGCCTTTTGGCTGAATCAAACCGTCACGCACCTCGTAGATGGCGGCAATCGATACCCCGTAGTTCTGGCCAGCCAAGCTGTAACAGACGTTGGAGTAAATGGCTTTTTGCAGTTGATTCCCTTTCAACGTATCGGCCACCGCTTGCGCACAGACTTTGGCCTGCGAGTTGGCGGAGTAACCGGATTTCGGCATCGCATCGGCAATGCTACTGTCGCCCAGAACGTAAACTTCTTTGTGAATCGTGGATTCGAACGAGTTACGGTCAATCGGGCACCAGCCGGAACGATCCGTCAAACCGAGTTTTTGCGCCAGTTTACCGGCACGTTGGTTCGGGATAATGTTGATGACATCCGCTTTGTACTCGCCGAATTCGGTGAGGACTGTTTTGTTTTTGGCGTCCAGCCCAACGACTTTACCGCCATCGGAACCCGATACCCATTCCAGAAGGGCGTTATCGGTTTTATAACCGTAGAGGCGTTCCCAAGCTTTCTTGAACGGTACGTCTTTGGTGAAGCGTTCTTTCGGGTCCAACACGATCAGCTTGGCCGTCGGGTTGAAGTTCTTGAAGTGCTCCGCAAAGAAGGACGCGCGTTCATAAGGCCCAGGCGGGCAACGGAACGGGTTTTGCGGTGGTGCGATAATAGCGACGCCGCCTTTACGCATGCCGAACAATTGATCGCGCAGCTTCAAGGTTTGCGGGCCGGCTTTGTAGGCGTGCGGGAAATCGCCCGCGGCCAGCTCGGCGTTATAGCCTTCGTAATCTTCAAACTTGAAGTCGATACCTGGTGAGACCACCAGTTTGTCGTATTGGAAGCTGTGGCCTTTTTCGGTGCGCACGGTTTTCTTGTCGAAGTCGGCACCGACGACTTTGTCGATGACCACATTCACGTTGTATTTCGACTTGATGGTGTTCAGGTTGAACGTCAAATCATCCAAAGTGTGCATACCGACGATGACGTCGTTGCTTCGCAAGCAGGTGATGTATTCCGGATACTGTTCAATGATGGTGATTTTGACGTCTGGATCGGCAAATCGCAGGTACTTTGAAAAAGTGGACCCACCGACACCGCCGCCCAGCACCACAACGTGCGGTGCAGATTTGGCGAAGGCTTTATTGCTCGCGCCGAAAATGCCGGTCCCGGCCACAGCCGCGGCACCGAACACTTTGATCAGATCGCGACGTGTGATTTTACGATCGAAAGTCATGTTTTCTAATTGGCTCATTCTTGACCTCCTGTCGAACCGGCTTTCTGTGCCGCCAACGACTCTTTTAAACTGGTTTCTTCCCAAGGCTTCATCGGTTGTTTGACGAACCATTCCGCCATGGCTTTGATTTCCTCATCGGTGAAGCCGCGCGCGACTCGGTCCATAATGACCGCCGGGCGAGTGCCTTCACGATAAGCAATCATCGCTTCGGTGAATTGTTCGACCGACATGCCCGCCAACGGTGGCATGGCTTCTTGCAGCTCTTGCCCGTTGGTGCCGTGACAAGGCGCACATTGCCAAGCCATGGCCTGGCCGGAGGCCGTTGGTGTTTTAACATCCGCTTGCGCAGCGTGCGTTCCGGCCAGGGTGAGGGCACAGAATGAGACGGTTAATAATTGTTTTTTCATTGTCTTCTCCTTACAGTGACCAGATATAGAAGCCAACCGCAAAGAACTGGACCATCCACAGGGTCATGATCCAAATTGCGATGGTGCCCATCTTATTGACGGTTTCGCCCGGCGTGTAAACGCCGACGGTTTGCCCGGCTTTCCAAGCGATGGTCAGGAAGTAAGCCAAGACGCTACCGCCGACAATCGCAAAGGTCAGGAAGAACAAGCCGGTGGAATACCAGTCTGTAATCACTTTGTAGTCGAAGAAACTGTAGTTGAAGAACCCGTTCAGAATGTCGTAACGCAACACTTCACGTGAGATGGCGACAACCAAACCGACCACTAGGCCCATTGGCAAGGCCATGTAGCTGCAGATGCGAGCTTCGCCTCTGAGACGAATCAAGCCCCAAACACCGTAGAACAGAACCGCGGCGCCACCGAGGATACCCCAGAAGGACGTGGCGAAATTGCCGGCGGTTTCCGGTAAGGTCATCATCCAGCCGATGTACAGCACGGTTGAAATCACCGAACCGGCCAGCATCCATTTTTTGCCGACGCTCGCCGCCCAGTTCAAGTAGTCGTGATCGGCATCTTCACGCACCGACTTAAAGCGACGGTAGGTGACCAACATCGCACCGGCAACCGGAATCGCCAAGCTGATGAAGAACGCAAAGCGCCAAGGGCTAAAGGCATGCAGTTGGGAACCGGAATAGTCCAGGGTACCGTTCTGCATATACCATTCTTGCCACAGTTCAGGGTGCAACATTTGTTTGGTCAAACTGTGCATGATGAAACCGACGACCAACATCAACGCCAAGCTGACAACCATCGACCAGCGTGATTTCGGCTGAAGAGTTTTGTCTTTTTCTTTGTTGTTGCGGAAGTAATAGAAGTACATCGCCCAATACGCCAGAATCAGAAGGACGATAAAGGAAATCACCCAATCGGCGGACAGCACGTTGGACGTGTACCAGTGCGGATCATAGGTGACCTGCACGAACAGCAACGGGGCGACCCCGATTACAATGGCGACCGAAACGGACACCTTGGCGATTTCCAGCATGGCCGCTCCCAGGCGACGCCAGTAAGCGTTCTGGCTGAAAGCGCCGATGAGCGTAATCAAAGAGGTGCCCAACATCAACTGCACAAAGAAAATGTGCATGGCGAAGGTCAATACCCCTAACGCAATGAAAACAATCGGATAGGTTGGAATCCCTGCGGGGTTACGCAGGGCATACATCATCTCAGTAACCTGAGCAACTTGAGCAGCATCCATTATTTGCCCTCCTGTTCAACGGTCAGACGTGCAACTTTGTCGTCGGCGTGTTTAATGGCCAACGCACGGTCACGGTCTGAAATTTCTTTGTCAATCGCCGCAGTGACGGCGGCTTGTCCGCCTTCCTTGTTCATGACCAAGAAGGCCGACAAGGCTTTGACTTCCGATTCCAGCATCGGCATTTTCGGCATGTAAGCGATGTTGCCGGTGGTGAGGACACCCCGTACATACTCTTCCATACGTGCTTGCGTGATGCCGTCCGGGAAGTAACGGTGCAACGGACGAATGCCGCTTTCACTTGGCGAGTGACAGTTTGAACAATAGGTCATGGCGATGAATTCACCGGCTTGGATCATATTGCCGTTATTGACTTCTTTCAGGTGTTCAGGCGTAAAAGGGTGCGCCTTGAGGATACCGACTTTTTCGATGGTCGGCAGTTGCGATTTGATGTCCATACCCGGGACGTCGCGTCCAACGACCTGGTTGGAGTAAACGTATTGACCGGCGACCCATGGTTTACGCATGGATTCACGTGCGGTTTCCTCCGGCCACAGACCGGCCACCAGAATGATGACCGCCATGGCACCGGCAAAGCCTTGAACCAATACTTGAGGACGTAGCATGGTGATGATGAAATAGGCCAGGGTACCTGCCAAGACCGCCATGATGCTGGCCTGGAAGTAATCCGGCAAACGGTTTTCCATGACCAGAATCGCCTGGCCTGGAACGGAAGTCATATACCATTGGAACATGGCCGCACCGATCAAGGTGGAGATAATCCCCAGCCAACCCAATTTACGCGCCATTTCCTTTTTGAAGGCCGGGTCTTTGATGCCGGAGATGATGATTCCGCCGACCACCGCGGTCATGGTGAACATGAACGCCATACGCATGCCCAGTTGGGCAAAGGTGTTGGTGCCGTAGAAACCGTTCAGGTAACCGCCTTCTTCAAACCACATCTCTTTCCCCGGAACCATCATGAATGACAGAATCCCGACGATGATGACCATGGTGGCCAGAGAGGCAATCCCGAAAATCAGCGAAATCTTCATGTGGGTTTTCTTATCCACTTTGCCGACCAGATACACAATCATATATACGCCCACCACTTCGATGACGAAGAAGACCCATTCGGTGGCCCATTTCCATACGAAGGAGTGAATCAGCGCGCCGATCCCGTTCGGGCTGGCGACGGTGGTCGAATACCAGATGCCCGGACCGGTTATGGAACCGGCCACATAGGTGAAGACCAATAGGAAAAGGCCGTATTTCTTGATGAAATCCAGCAAGTCTTCACGGTCTTCTTTGTAGGCTTTGTGAGACAGGTAGGCAAAGAGAAGTGCGGCCCCCACGGAAGTGTGGGAGGCCAACACATGAAAGGTTGCGATAAGCGCAACCACCCAGCCCGAACCGACGATTGGTTCGTACCAGGTTGGATATAAGCTGATTAAATCCATCTTGCTATTCCTCGATATTAATATCTTTTATCTTATATAAGCCTAAGTTATGGCTTTGCGGCAATCTTAAATATTCAACGTGGTTTATGGAATTAGAAAATATTTATATTTATGGGTGTATAAATTTTAATGATAAGTGAAATGCGCTAAGAATCAATCGGTTATGGAAAGACTAGCGTCACACTTGAATCAAAGCCTCCATGGTTTTTTCACATTTCAATGAAAAGGTCAAAATTCATTATAGGTAAATGTACATACAATAAAACCCTTTTCTTGCATTAAGTCTATTTTTAAACCTCTTGTTTTGTAAGGTTTTTGCTGTTTTTGAAACCAAAATTCAGGCTTCTTTATTACCCCAATCAGTTTTTTTGATTGGTATTAGAATGAATATTCTAGAATAATCATTCTAAATTAATTTACGGGGGAATGTATGGCGAATTTTTTCGATGCTTCCGATATCAGTGCATCCAAGAAACGCATTTTGCAAAGTGCATTGACGTTGTTCGTGGAAAAGGGGTTTTTCAATACCTCGATTCCGGACCTGGTGGAGCATTCCGGTGTCAGCACCGGGTCGATTTACCATGCCTTTAAAGATAAAGAGGCGTTGGCCACGGAGTTGATGCACCATTTGCTGGCGACCATTGAAGCGGAGCAGGCCGATATTTTGGCGCGGCACCAAACGGTTAAAGCGCGTTATTTCGCCTTGGTGGAGTGGATGTTGCGTTTTGCGGAAGCCTATCCGGATGTGGAGCAGTTTATTTTGTATGCGCGCCACAAGGAATTCATGCCGTCGGTGAAACCCATCTGCTCGGCGAAACCTTTTATGACATTACGGGACGTCATTCTGGAAGGACAGGAAACCGGTGTATTGCGACAAATGGATGTGATGGTGGCATCGTCCATTGCGTATGGTAGCGTCCTACGATTGATTCAACTGTACCTGGATGGTGTTTTGACCACGCCGTTGATGACGCATTTCGACGAGCTGACCGAGGCGGCTTGGCGGGCTTTGGCGGCGGAATGATGGCGTCAGTTCGATGAACATATTTTTACAATGAGAGCTTTGCTCGCGCCCCACTCGTGCAAAGCTCTCACAATAAACCTCAAGGAGCGAAAATGACTTTAAAGATGGATTTGATTTGGTGGTATTGGGCCATTACGGATGCGCTGTTGATTGCCGGTGTGGCGGGTGTGCCTTATGGCATTGAGGCGGCGATTGTCTTCAACGTGATACAGGTGGTGCATTTCTATGCCCGTACTCCGGATGTAAAAGCCTTCCCCGTGCAAGTGCGTTTGGCCTATCTGGTACTGTTGCTGGTCGCGTTGTATCCGCCGTTGTTCTTCCTGTATTACCTCATTATTTTGGGCACCTCCGCGATGGTGTTTTTCGACTATTGCTTCCTGGCGCGTTTTATGTCGCTGATGCCATGGAATCATTCCGAACGCTTCAGTTGGGGGTTGATTCGTTCCACCTTTTTTTCCAAACCGGTGGACGGTTCGGTGCAGAAAGCCTGAGTGAAACGGATTTTTAAGAGTGAATTGATTGAACGTATTTGAAAGGAAAATATTATGCGACACCTGTTATCAACGTTGATTTTGTCGTCCGGTTTTATGTCCTGTGCGGCGCTTGCGGCGGGCGATAAGACGGGAGACCCTTATGTGATGGGGTTTGAAACCTATGCCAAGGAAATGGGCGGAGACGCCACTTATAGCGGCTATGCACAAGAAGTGGTCAAAACTGAACGCAAGGCCGGTTACATCGGTCCGACGGTGCATTTGCCGAAGCCGGTGAAAGTCATGGACGGAGTGTATACCGTGGTCGGCAGTCTGATTTGGCATAATCCATCTAATTACGGGTTGAACAACAATCTGACCTTTATGATTTTTAAAGACGGCGTCTTTGTGTTCAATGCCGGACCGAACCCTGCGGTGGCCGCGGCCTTCCATAAAATGATCCGCTCCTATACCGACAAGCCGGTGAAATGGGTGGCCGTGGAAAACAGCCAGGGACATGCTTACCTCGGAGCGAGTTATTGGGTGGATGTGGGCGTGAAGAACCTGTATTCGCACAAACGCGCCAATGACGATTTCCATAAAGGATTTGCCCATATCAAAGAACATTGGTCCACTCGTGTGGGAAGGGAAATCACCCATTCGGCACGTGATGTGTCGGACCAATTCACCACCTTTGAAGATAAGCTGACCGTGGATGTCGGCGGCGGAGAAACCGTTGAAGTGCTGAACTTCGGGCCGGGGCACACGCCGGGGTCGACATTGGTGTATGTGCCGAGTCGAAAACTGTTGCTTACCGGGGATTTGGCTTATAACAGCCGGATGCTGGCATTGTTCTCCTACACCAACACCTTGCATTGGGTGGAGTCCTTCGACCGGATGATGGCCGCGATGCCCAACGATGTCAAAGTGATTCCGGGGCACGGTGCGCCGACCGATATGGCGACCATCAAACGCGATACGTATGATTATTTGACCTATATGCAAACCGAAGTGCAGAAAATCATCGACCGGGATGGTGTGGAAGAGGACGCTTTGGAAATCGACCAGTCGATGTACCAAGACCGCCCGGTCTTCGAGCAGACCCATCGAAACAACGCCAGTCATATTTACCGAGAGATGACCGGCGGTGATTTAGGTGAAAACTTCGAGTAACGTCAAGAGGTTGGTTCATCCGTACCGACAGTCGGATTTAGGGTGAACCGTGACTAACCTTTCAAGGCTCCATCTTCATGATGGGGCCTTTTTTATTTACAGCCTCCGTATAGGACTGTATACCAGCCATCTTGGAATGGTGCTTTACCGCATTTTGTTCCAAGCTTTCCTATCGGGATGAACCGCTTTTCGATAGGGTCATTTTTGACCAGGCCTGGTCGTTTTTTGGATGGGGATTCACCCTCATCGGGATGGATTTTATGTGGCCGTCAAACCTTTCAATTAAAAAAATAGCCCTTTCCTTTTGAATTTTAAGAAAAATCAATGATTTTTAAGTATTTGAAAAATAAGGAAATATTTTCAAAGCATTGATTATCATCAATTCTAATCATCATGCCTTTCAATTAGTCACCTATAGGTTGGCGCACTAATATTGCACTTGAATTTATTTCAACTCCAAAAACAAGGAGAGCATTTATGGCGAGTAAAACGTTTGACGCTGGTGTACAGGATTACCAGCTGACTTATTGGACACCAGATTATACGCCTCTGGATACAGATCTATTGGCTTGTTTCAAAGTTGTCCCTCAAGAAGGTGTACCGCGTGAAGAGGCAGCAGCAGCTGTAGCGGCAGAATCATCAACGGGTACTTGGACGACAGTTTGGACGGATTTGTTGACAGACATGGAGTTCTACAAAGGTCGTGCGTACAGAATCGAAGATGTACCTGGTGACAAGAACGCATTCTATGCATTCATCGCTTACCCGTTGGATCTTTTCGAAGAAGGGTCTGTTGTAAACGTATTGACTTCATTGGTAGGTAACGTATTCGGGTTTAAAGCCGTACGTTCACTTCGTTTGGAAGATCTACGTTTCCCAATGGCATTCATCAAAACGTGTGGTGGACCACCATCCGGGATTCAAGTTGAGCGTGACAAGTTGAACAAATACGGTCGTCCTATGTTGGGTTGTACCATCAAGCCAAAACTAGGCCTTTCCGCTAAGAACTACGGACGTGCCGTGTATGAATGTTTGCGCGGTGGTCTGGATTTGACCAAGGATGACGAAAACATCAACTCACAACCATTCCAACGTTGGAGAGATCGTTTTGAATTCGTCGCCGAAGCGGTTGATAAAGCGACTGCGGAAACCGGTGAGCGTAAAGGTCACTACTTGAACGTTACCGCCGGTACCGTTGAAGAAATGATGAAGCGTGCCGAGTTCGCTAAAGAACTGGGTCAGCCAATCATCATGCATGACTTCTTGACCGCAGGTTTCACGGCCAATACGACGTTGGCGAACTGGTGTCGTGAGAATGGCATGTTGTTGCACATTCACCGTGCGATGCACGCCGTAATCGACCGTAACCCGAACCATGGTATCCACTTCCGCGTATTGGCTAAGTGTCTACGTTTGTCAGGTGGTGACCACCTACATACCGGTACGGTTGTTGGTAAGTTGGAAGGTGACCGTGCTTCAACGCTTGGTTTCGTTGATCAGCTTCGTGAAGCCTTTGTTCCGGAAGATCGTTCACGTGGTGTGTTCTTTGATCAGGATTGGGGTTCCATGCCAGGTGTTATGGCCGTGGCGTCCGGTGGTATCCACGTATGGCATATGCCGGCATTGGTGAATATCTTCGGTGACGATTCCGTTCTTCAGTTCGGTGGTGGTACGCAAGGTCACCCAGGCGGTAACGCAGCCGGTGCGGCAGCTAACCGTGTGGCGTTGGAAGCTTGTGTTAAAGCACGTAACGAAGGGCGTGACCTGGAAAGAGAGGGTGGAGACATCTTGAGAGACGCGGCTCGTACGAGTAAAGAATTGGCAGTCGCTCTGGAGACTTGGAAAGAAATCAAGTTCGAGTTCGATACCGTTGACAAATTGGATGTGGGCTAAGCCGCATCTTATTTGAATGAATCCTAACAATACAAGGAGATAAAAATGTCAATGCAAACAGATGATTACCGTACTCAGTACACGTTGGAAACCTTCTCGTTTTTACCGGAGTTCAATGCGGATGAAGTTTACGATCAGATTGTTTACATCATCAACCAGGGTTGGACGCCAGCTCTAGAGCATGAAGATCCGGCCAATGCCTCAGCGCATTACTGGGGAATGTGGAAGTTGCCATTGTTTGGTACACGTGATCCAAATGAAGTGTTGGTTGAGTTGGACGCTTGTCGCGCCGCTTACCCAAACCACTTGATTCGTTTGATCGGATATGACAACTACACCCAGTGCCAAGGGCACAACTTTGTAGTTTACCGTCCTCGCGGAATGTAATTCGCACGGAACGAATAACGAGATTAAACGAGTCATCAAGACGAAAAGGAGGCTTTAGCATGAGTAACAATGCTCAAAGCGGTCGAGCCGCAGCGATTGCACGCCGAAAAGCACAGGTAAAAGGGAAGGGAGGACAGTCGTCGGCTTCGACAGCGACTCGTCAGCGTCCATCCACACCCGAGCCGGTTGCGACAACGGCGGCGCCTGCACCTACTCCGGTTGCTTCTAAGCCGTCTCGCTCTCGTCGTCAAGTCTCTGCTGCAGCGCCAACTCCGGCGTCCGCGGCAGGTCGTGAAGCGGCGAAGCAGAAAAGACAGCAACAGAAGCACGGGAAAAGTGCGGCAGATGCGGCTAAGTCAACGTCTCGCCCTGGTCAGAAGGCGAAAGCCAAGCAAAAACCGGAAGAGCCGATTGTGGAACCTCGTCAGTCTAAGACACCGAAGCCTGCAGCTCGCTCAGAACGCCGTAAAGCGGTAAAACCTGAAGTGGCCGTGCAACCGAGCGGACGCCTTCAATCGAAGGCATACCGTCAGGCACAAGCTAAAGGCAAAGCTGGACAGGAGGCCTTTAAATCCAAAGGAACAAGTCAATCTGGTGCGAAAGCCAAGTTGGCGAACCCGGATGCATCGACACGCGAAATTGCAAAACAAGTTCGTGCAGAAAAATGCGCTAAAGGCAAAACCTGTTCAACTGGTGGTTCACGCCCCATGCGCCAACCGAGAAATAGCGAGTCTTTGCCACAAAAAGTAGGCGAGTCACAAACCTTAAGCGGTCAAGCTGTTTCCGGTACGCAAGTCGGTCAAGGTGAAAAGAAAATGACCGGTGCTGAAACCGGTGCATGTCAATTGGTGAGTGGCACGGAGTATTTGGGTTCGGAAGAGTTCCATACAAACTGTGGTTCTCAACCGGAGGCGAAGCCTGCAAAAGTCACGCAGACACAAACCACTCGTGGTCAAAGTGTCAGCGGAACGGAAGTCGGACGTGCCGAGAAGATGACGGGTAACGAAACAGGGACTTGTTCATCCATTACAGGGACCGAGTACTTACCGGCAGACCAAAGCCAAATGTACTGTGGTGCAACCCCTGCAAAAGCTAAGGCAACCGGATTTTCGGTGATGTCTCAGCCGGCGCAGAAAAGTGGTGAAAAAATCACCGGTGGCGACAATCGTCGGTCTCAATCGACAACGATCAAGCCAAAAACACCAGCGAAAGCACCTCAAAAGGTAATGCCTTCGCAAACTGCAAAAGGCAATACCACGACAGGAACGCAGGTTGGTCGTTTGCAAGCGGTGACTGGCGGTGAAGCAGGAACTTGTAAGTCTGTTACAGGAACCGGTTATCAAAGTGCCGAAGAAGCTGAGACTTTATGTCAAATGCCGGCAACGGATACCGCAACTAAGGTAACGGCTTCTGGAACCAGCCGAGGTCAAAAGGTCACAGGGGAACGCAGCGGTGCTTACTACGGTATGACCGGCGCGGAAACGGGTGATTGTCAAGCGGTAACCGGCACACCTTATACGGGCGCTGAGCAAACACAATTGTGTTCGGTTGATCAGCAAACTGAAATAAAGGTTCGGCAGCGTCAAGGCGCTAACCCATCCATTTCAGGTGTTCAACCGGGGCCTCAGGGACTAACAGGTGCACAAAAAGGTGCTTGTGAATTGGTTTCCGGGACGCATTATCAAGGCATGGATCAAACGGCCATGGTATGTGACTCTAACAATGCCGCCGCACCGGGCGAGTCGGATTTTCCGATGATGCTGGGGCAAGCACAAGCCGCTCCGGTGGCCATGGCTGAGCCAGCGCCGGAACAAGGGTCGAGAATTACCGGTGACGGATGGGACAGAGGTTCCAAAGTAACCGGTACGGATGGACCTTGGGCGGCACAGCGTAATGCGTCGGTTCGTGGTACAGCTAAACAGTCTCCTATGGCGGCTGCGCAGTTTACGCCAGGGGCCAATGCCGAAGTGCCTATGAGTCCGATTACGGGTTCATCCGGTAATACCGACACGGGCGCGAAAGTGACTTTGTCGGGCGGTGCTAGAGCTTAATGATTGTGTAACGAAAGTGTGAGTGTTAGATGAATTCTACAAAAAAGAACTATCGTCAAAAGTCATTGTTCTGGAAGCCGATTCCATCGAATCCTTTGTGGCAGCAAAAGAAGCCGACTGCTCATGGTTCCACGGTTGCAACAGAAGCGATTGATGAAATCGGAAGACAGGACAGAGTTGATACAACTCAGGCAATGACCGGCACTCATGTTTTGGTTAACGAGGCTCAAAATGAATTGTTGCGTCGTTATGAAATGGATATCAAGGCACGTTTTGATGATATCGAAGCTGTTTTGAAAGACATCTTGACGCAGCAGGGCAAACCGGGTTTTGTGGCTTGGGCGAACCAAGCGTTGTTTGCAAAGTTGGGTGTAAAGCTGACAGAAGACGATTGGCAGTCTGAATTGAATTTTCAACCTCAGAAAGCGTTTCAGAAACTGTACGCCAAAACCCTCTTTGCACAATTTATTCGAATGTCGGAAGACTTCTATATCAATGACCCATTAATGGGCCAGCGAAAACAAGAAGCCGAACGCATTTTTAAAGAAGCAGGGTTTCACGCCGTAGGCATTGCGCCTTGTGCGGATGGACGTCTTGCTCATGTAGTCAGTTATGTACTCAGACTGCCTTATGACGCTGTGAGAAGAAAGGCCCATGCGGGGTCATTATTCGATATCAGTGAAAGTGTCAGAAACTGGGTGTTTATTGAGCACACGCGGTTCAGAGAAGGTAAGCCAAATGCGGCTGAAGAACCGACGCGTTATTTAAAGATTGCGGTATATCACTTTTCGAAAGCCGACCCGACCCATCAAGGTTGTGCCGCACACGGGAGTGATGACCAAAAAGCAGCGGAGGCTGCATTAACAAAGCTCAAGGATTTTAGGCAGGCAATTGAAAACCGTTTCGGGTGTGGTGCCAGTGTTCAAACCTTGTTGATCGGAATGAATACCGACGACGACAGTTTGAAAATCCATATCCCTAACGAGCAAGGCAAGGTGTGTTTGCAGCGTTTTGTGGAAACCGACCAGCTATATCAGCAAACCGCTGACCTGTCGGCAGACCAGGCGAAGCAAGCGATTGAGCACGCAATCGACGATTGCAATTTGAATCGAAGCTCTACCGCACCTCAGCCAGGGGTGAATACCCTGATTGCCTGGTTGATTGCGAACAATTTCTCGCAACTGGCCTATGTCAACCGATATGAAAACGGTTGCTATAGCGATATCGGTCATGCGGAAAGGTTTATCGGCGTCGGTAACGGCTTCGAAGAAGTGCAACTTCGCAATCTGAGTTATTACAGCTTCCTCGATACGGTGGAAGAAGGTGTGAACGATGTGGATGTCGGTATCAAGATTTTTAAAGGTCTGAACGTCAAAAAAGGGCGACCGATTCCGATCATCATCCGTTGCGATTACGACGGACGCGTTCCTGGCTCTAAAGATAGAGCGCAAGCCAAAGCGGTGAGAATCGAAAAGGCATTGCACAACCGTTATCAGGAATTGTCGGCATCCGGTTTGTTGCAAACCATGCCGACCTTAAGAGATTTTACCGGCTGTCAGCCAGCGGAAAGACTACCCAGCCTGGCAGATTTTTCAGCTTGAGAAGCACTGCTTAGAAAGGAGTAGAAGGTGAAAATTTATAAAGTCGATAAGACACTCGTTTCGACCAATCGCATCGCCATGATGGAGCACAAGCCTCTGCTGGTGGTTCGAGAAAAAGATGGCGGTACCCCTCAAGTAGCGGTTGATCCGGTGGGGTGCAAGCCGGGAGATTGGGTTATTTGTTGTGGTAGCTCGGCGGCCCGAGATGCGACAGGTGTAAAAGGATATCCAAGTGATTTAACCATCGTTGGAATTATCGATAAATGGGAAGTGCCAGAGGATGCAGATACTACAAGTTAAAAAAGAGCTGGTTCTGACCAGTCGCTTGGAAGGGTTAGGTCATCTTCCGATCAAAGCGCTGGTTAGCCAGACAGGCGAAGTACTTGTGGCGATGGATCCCGTTGGAACAAAGTTGGGTGACTGGGTGTTTACCATCGCCAATTCTGCGGCGAGAGACGCGGCAGGAGACAAACGATTATTAACGGATTTAACGGTTGGCGGCATCATCGATGATTGGCAACCAGAACAGAAGTAAGTTTTAAAGTGAGCAACTCAAAGGAGAAAGTTATGAGTGATTACGGTATTGCGTTAGGCATGATTGAAACCCGTGGTTTGGTGCCAGCGATTGAAGCAGCGGATGCGATGACGAAAGCGGCGGAAGTACGCCTGGTCAGTCGTGAGTTTGTTGGCGGCGGTTATGTAACGGTAATGGTCCGTGGTGAAACCGGTGCGGTTAACGCTGCGGTTCGTGCCGGAGCAGACGCTTGTGAACGTGTTGGTGACGGTCTGGTAGCCGCGCACATCATTGCTCGCCCACACAAAGAAGTGGAACCTGTTTTAACAATTGATCAAAAGTAATTTAGTTCTTTATTAAAGGAGAAAGGCTATGAGTACGGAATATGGAATTGCACTGGGCATGATTGAAACCCGTGGTTTGGTGCCAGCGATCGAAGCAGCGGATGCGATGACGAAAGCGGCGGAAGTACGCCTGGTCAGTCGTGAGTTTGTTGGCGGCGGTTATGTAACGGTAATGGTCCGTGGTGAAACCGGTGCGGTTAACGCTGCGGTTCGTGCCGGAGCAGACGCTTGTGAACGTGTTGGTGACGGTCTGGTAGCCGCGCACATCATTGCTCGTCCACACAAAGAAGTGGAACCCGTTTTAACAATTGAAAGTAAGTAATTTGTCTTTCGCTAAAAGTCTCTAAACAGAAAGTACCCCGAAACTCTTAATGTTTAGGGGCTTGATGCGGGAACAATTCTTTTTACCTCTAAGGAGAAAGGCTATGAGTACGGAATATGGAATTGCACTGGGCATGATTGAAACCCGTGGTTTGGTGCCAGCGATTGAAGCAGCGGATGCGATGACGAAAGCGGCGGAAGTGCGTTTGGTCAGTCGTGAGTTTGTTGGCGGCGGTTATGTCACGGTAATGGTCCGTGGTGAAACCGGTGCGGTTAACGCGGCGGTTCGTGCCGGAGCAGACGCTTGTGAACGTGTTGGTGACGGTCTGGTAGCCGCGCACATCATTGCTCGTCCACACAAAGAAGTGGAACCTGTTTTGACAATTGGTAACGGTGCAACCCGTAGCTGATTGAATGTCGAGGGTTAGTTTTTAACCCTCATTTGGAAGTTAGGAGGGAAAAATGCGTTATTCACAAAGAATGCCCGGTTCCGTAATGCCAGGAGCAGGCGCATACCCACAAATCCCCCAGGCACAGATGGCTGTTGCAAACAGTCAAATCCTGGGGTATTTGGGGCGAGCGTTGAGCCTGGAATTTTCGGCCGGTCAGCATTACCTCGCACAGGCTTCGCTGGCGAAATTTCGCCAAGAAATTTCATATGCCGAAGGGTTTGTGACCCTGGCAAATGAAGAGTTCCAACATGCGAACTTGATTACGGATCGTATGGTTGCACAAGGAGCCCTTCCTGCGGGGAGTGTCTTACGTCCGGCTGGACCGGCAACCAATATGGTTGAAGCTCTGAGAAGTTGTGAAGAAAGGGAAATGGCTCTTATTCAGCTTTATTCGGAAGCTTCACAATATTGCGCCAATTTTGGTGCTCAAGAAGATTTGATGCTGTTTAACCGGCTTTTGGAAGAAGAGCAATCTCAGCTTGTGAGAGTGCAGTCCTGGTTGGAAGAATATTATGGATCTTTGATGATGCAGCAACAGCCAAATAGGAGTTTTGTATGAACGAACAACGATGGAAGCTCAAAAAGAAACCCGCCAGTTTAGAGGCCCGTTTCGAATTCGAGGATTTCGAAACCCTACGGACCTTTCTCGACGATATGGCGGAAAAAGCCGAGCATCTGAATCACCACCCGAACATCAGTTTTGGTCGTGAGCATGTGTCGGTCATCATCTATTCCCAAGCGCAAGAGTTGCAGGATGTCGATTTTGCGCTGGCGGATGGCATTGATGAAGGTTTCAGTCGCGTTAATCTGCATTAAAAGGAGAGTCTTATGACGACCCCATCAGACAAAACCAAGCCGTCGACGGCGGCTCAACCGACGTCAACGGACACGGCGGAAAAACCGGTTTCAAAACCGACGCCTAAAGCGGCCCCAAAATCTGCGACGGCATCTCAAAAATCGACGCCGGCAACCACGAGTAAGAAAACTGCTTCTAAGCCGGCCGCTAAGTCGACGCCTGCACGGAAGAAGGAACCACCTGCAAAATCCAGTGGTTCCGGCAATGCCGGGCAGGAGCACATTGCGGAAGCCGTCAAACGTTTTCCGAGTCGACGCGTGTGGCCGGACTAGTGTCAGGTATCACGTTTTAAGTATTTCGTTAAGTTAGTTAGTCTTAGTCGTTTGGGCAGATTTTTCTGCCCGTTTTTTTATGTGCGATCGGAAAACTTAAGCCGGGGGTGCATATGTCGGCCAGGCATTCATTGATTCGAGTCTATGGCTGCAAGTTGAAAAATCAATTTTTCATGTCGAGTGGATTTCACTAGCATGGAGTTCAGGAAAAAAGCGTCCGTCATCGTAATGGAATACATGATGTCGCGATGAAGAGGATTCACGATGTGGCCTTTGGTCGGTGGATCGGATTGAGTACGAACAAAAGAGATGGCGAACAGATATGAAATGGCATGAAGCAAATGCAGAGTCCTGGAGTTGTCCGAGCCATGGCAATCCTTCTCAGGAATTCGACGGAGGATTGAATATGGTGGAAACCTGTTGCGAAAAACTGGTGCACATCGTGGCGAACGGCGAATTGGAAAACGATTTGCGCGCCTTGTTTGAACAGGTATCTGTGAGCCGAGTGACGGCGTTTGATGTCAAACCCGCACAAAATGAAACCACCGGGCAAATATTGTTTTTGGTGGTGGTGGCCGAAGAACGGCTGAACCGACTGTATAACGAATTGAATGTGTATTTGGACGGCAGTCATCAATTGACGGTGTTCACAGCGAATGTGGACGTGTTGACGCCGAGTTATTTTGCCTAGGGCGAATTTATGGAACGTTTGGTTTTAGCCACGGGCAACCCATATAAAGTCGCGGAAATGGCACCGGTATTGAGGCAATACGGTGTGGAGCCGCTGGCACAAAGTACTTTTTTTGACGGAGAGGTCGAGGAAGACGGTTTGAGCTTTGTGGAGAATGCCTTGAAAAAAGCCCGTTTTGCCAGTGCAAAAAGCGGATTACCGGCTCTGGCGGACGACTCGGGTTTGGAGGTGGCGTCCTTGGGAGGGCTCCCCGGTATTATTTCCGCGCGTTATGCCTCGCAAGGGAGCCATAAACCGACGGAAGCAGAGAATGTCCGTCAGTTATTGGACGATTTGGATGGAAGGGACTTCAGCGAACGCAAGGCCCGTTATTCCTGTGCCGTAGTGTATGTATCGCATGAGTGCGATCCCATGCCGGTGATTGGCATCGGTCATTGGTACGGCGAGATATTGAAATCGCCACGAACGGGGCAGGGTATCGGCTATGACGATGTCATGTGGATTCCGGCGTTGGTGAAAACGGTGTCGGAACTGCCGCTGGACGAAAAGATACGTTTGAGTCATCGCACGCAAGCGATTCATTCGGTGATGACGCAATTGGAGACGAACGCTTTTTATGATTAAGCTCAGAACTTATGTTTTTTTGGACGCCTTGCAGCCGCAGTTGGCTTCGTATATGGCCACGGCTTCCATGGGCTTTCTGCCGGTTGAGGGCGATGCGTGCCTGTGGGTGGAAGTGGCACCGGGGATGGCGGTGCACCGCTTGTCCGACATTGCCTTGAAAGCCTCCAATGTACGTTTGGCGCAGCAGGTGGTGGAACGGGCTTACGGTTCGATGGTGATTCACCATCGCACGCAAAGCGATGTGCTGGAATCCGGCGAGCGGATTCTGCAGCATTTACAAACACATGAATTTGATCGCCAGCAATGTCTGGTGATGTGGAATGAAACCATACGCTGCATTACCGCCGACCATGCGACCTTGATTAACCGGGATAACCGTCGCGGGTCGATGGCGTTGGCCGGACAAAGTATGTTCATTATGGAAACCGAACCGGCCGGGTACATCGTTTATGCGGCCAACGAAGCGGAAAAGGCGTCCAATGTGACCTTGGTCGAGGCGCGTGCGGTCGGGGCTTACGGGCGTCTGATCATGTGTGGTAAGGAAGCGGATATCAATGAAGCCGCCCGTGCCGCAACGCAGGCTTTGGAAGGTTTACAGTGCCGGCCGGATAACCGGTAATAATCGTAACGTTATGTTATTCATAACAATAAATTAGTTTTTTGAATCCGTTTTTAGGATAGGGTTTAAATCGTTTGGGGTGATATTGGGGGTGGGAATGAGTGAACATTTAAATAAGGCCACGTCAAATTTTTTGATTCGGCATGCTTCCCTTCGGCAAATTCAAGTGTTTGAGTGTGTGGCGAGAAATCTCAGTTTTACGCGTGCCGCCGAAGAGTTGTATTTGACGCAACCGACGGTTTCCTCGCAGGTTAAAAGTCTGGCGGAAGCCATCGATATGCCGCTTTACGAGCAGGTGGGGCGGCAGATTTTCCTGACCGAAATCGGTGAAGAGGTGGCGTGTAGCTGTCGT
Organism: Thiomicrospira sp. S5; assembly: GCF_003991075.1. Taxonomy (NCBI): domain Bacteria; kingdom Pseudomonadati; phylum Pseudomonadota; class Gammaproteobacteria; order Thiotrichales; family Piscirickettsiaceae; genus Thiomicrospira; species Thiomicrospira sp. S5. Next base: position 1,071,381 of record NZ_CP014470.1, read on the forward strand.
GGTATCATCGATCAGTTATCCAATCTGGAAATCATGCTGGACGATTTCCGTGGGTTGAAACGGGGGCGTCTGCGCGTTGCGGTTATTACCACCGCCAAATATTTCGCGCCGGTCGCGTTGGGTAAGTTTTGCAAAAAATATCCCGACATCGAACTGAGCCTCAAGGTCGGCAACCGTAATACCATTCTGAAACGTATTGATCGTAATCTGGACGATTTATACATACTCGGTCAGGTACCGAGCATGGACATGGATCTGGAGGCGATTCCGTTCGCGCCGAACCCGTTGGTCATTATCGCGCACGCCAACCATGAACTGGTCGGCACCAAGGTCAGTTTGAAGCGTTTGGCAAAGGAACCTTTCATCATGCGTGAAAAAGGGTCCGGCATTCGCTCGGCGGTGGAAGACCTGTTCGCGCAACACGGTTTGACGGTGAAAGAGCGCATGATGCTGGAAACCAACGAAGCCATCAAGCATTGTGTCATGGGAGAACTGGGCGTGGCTTGTGTGTCCGAGCATGCATTGGATCTGCTTAGCCCGGGCGCGAGAATCGCCAAGCTGGATGTGGAAGGTTTTCCGATTCATAAGGAATGGAATATCGTTTATCCGAAAACCAAGTCACTGTCGTTATTGGCGGAAGAATTCCTGAAGTTCTTGCAAGCTCATGGCGACCAATACCTGGAATTGGATATGGATGAAAAACCGGCATTGGATAAACCTGCGGAGCCTTTGAAGTCCGCATCCTCATAAAACTGTCATCCAAACTGTCTCAGCGGCCGGTAAACTGAATCGCTTAAATGAATCGTTTATGTTGTCGTTGAGGATTTGTCCGGCATGTCATTGCCTGTCTTTTTGGCCCGTTGGGCCGTTACAGTTTCCATCTTTACACAGTTTCTAAAGCTCGGCTTGACCAGTTTTGGTGGCCCGGCGGCTCATATCGGTTTTTTTCATCAAGCGTTTGTGGTTCGACAGCGTTGGTTTGATGACGGCACTTTTGCGCGTTGGATTGCCTTGTGTCATCTTTTGCCCGGGCCTTCCAGTTCGCAATTGGGGTTTTTAATCGGTTATCAACGCGGTGGTTGGCCCGGTGCCGTCGCCGCGTTTGTCGGTTTTACCTTGCCTTCGGCCATGATGATGTTGGGTTTGGCGTACGGCTGGTTCTGGCTGGACGACACCTGGCAGCCGGTTTGGCATGCTTTGGTGCTGGTGGCCGCCGCCATTGTCATTCAGGTCACTTGGCAGATGAGTCGACAATTCTGCCAGGCCTGGTCACTTCGGCTCCTGGCGTTGCTGACAGCGCTTGGACTGATTCTTTGGCCGTCGGTGTGGGCACCGGTGGTGTTATTGTTAGGATTGGGCATTATCGGCACGCTTTTCAAACACCGTTTCGGTTCTCTAGCGGCGGTGTCGCCTTCTCATAACTCAATGGGTTCGGGCGAACGGACACCCGCGTTTGAAGCGCGCAGTCCGTCCATCAAGACCGGCTGGGGCCTGATCGTTTTAGCGATTGGCTTATTGGGAATTTTGCCATTATTGGCATGGACGGACGAGTGTATCTGGTCAATCGGAGATGGCTTTTATCGTGCCGGTGCGCTGGTGTTCGGCGGCGGACATGTGGTCTTGCCCATGTTGGAATTGGAGTGGGTGCAAACCGGACGCGTGACCGAATCGCAATTTTTGGCCGGTTACAGTTTGGCGCAAGCCTTGCCGGGCCCCCTGTTTACCTTTGCGACCTATTTGGGCGGTGTCATGGCCGGTTGGCTCGGCGCGGTCGTGGCGACGCTGGCGATTTTCCTGCCCGGTTTATTATTGATTATCGGCATTTTGCCGTTTTACCAAGCGTTCACCTCCTCGGAACGGGTGCAAGCCGCTTTGGTGGGGGTGCAAGCCGGGGTGGTCGGTTTTCTGCTGTTTGCGTTGATTGTGCCGATTCTACCGCATGCGTTAGTGGACTGGGCCAGCGGTGTGTTGGTGGCGCTGAATCTGGTATTGCTGTTCAAATGGCAATGGCCGGCCGTCTGGTTGATGCCGCTCAATATCGCGCTTTATTGGAGTTGGGTGTCGTTTGTTTCGGGCTAAAATCGACAGGAACCTGTCGCCAAAAGGCAGCCGCCCATCGTAATTTTTGGTATCCTTTGGGTTTGATTCCAATTGACTGAAAAGCGATATTGATCTCTTCATGATGCCAACCATTCACATTACCGCCAACAGCCGTTTGACCGGCTTTTTGAAGCAAGCCTTGCTGGCCGACCAGTGGGCGACGCAATCCGTGGCGAAAACCCCGGCGGTGATGACCTGGAACCAATGGTGGCAGGAATGGGAGCAAGAGGCTTTGTTGAGCGGTCGCTTGGCGTTGGACGCTTGGCCGTCCAAACGCTTGTCGGCGTTTGAAGCCCAATTGATTTGGGAGTCCCTGCTGGACGACAAGATTCAAGCCGAGCCGCAATTGGCGTTGCTGAACGAGACCGCCACCGCCAAACAACTCTACCAGGCCTGGTGCTTTTGGTCGGAATACTTCGATGACCAGGATGAACAAACAATTTTCCAAACCGATGAAGTGCGTTTGTTTTTGGCTCTGAAAGACGATTACCAAAAGCGGCTGAAAGAACAGAACTGGCAAGACGATGTCTTGACCATGCAATGGCGATTGCGTTGGTTGCCGGAACGTCCGGTCACATCCACGCGATTCATGTTGCATGGCTTTGACGAAATCACGCCGTTTATGCAGCAATGGATGAACTTACTGCGAGAAGCTGGCAATGAGGTCATGGTCGCGGAAGCAGATGAGGCTCCGGCCCGGCAGCAGAGGCGTTACGCCGCCATGAACCCCCAGGACGAAATGCAACAAGCGGCGCTTTGGTGCGCGGAAACCCTGCAACGCCTCGGTGAAACCAAAGCGGCCAAAGATATTCGCATCGGCGTGGTGGCACCGAACCTCAACGACATTCAACAAGGGTTCAGTGCGTTATTGGATGAGGTGTTGTTTCAACGCTTCGGCCAAGCATTGCCGTTAAAAACCGGGCGCCGTGTGTTGTATAACGTCTCGCTCGGCGAATCCTTGGCGAACACACCGATTGTGCAAAATGCCTTGCAAACGCTGAACCTGGCGCTTTTGCCGGATAAACGCTTAAACTACGCCGACTGGTCGGCCTGGCTGGTGTCGCCCTTTACCCTGGGGGCCTTACCTCAGCGACAGAAAGCCGATGCCCAATTGCGGCGACTGCAATGGGCCAGTTTCAAATGGCCGAATTTGGTGACCTGGCTGGAACAGCAGGAAAACCACTGGCCGACCCTTTTGCCCAAGCCGTTGATGACGGTGCTGCAAAAAATATCTGCCAAGTCTTCTGACCGAAAATACACCGGGCGCCTGTCATTGCACGCTTTTCTGGAGCGGGTCGAACGGGTGTTGCAGCAATTCCAATGGGGCGGTTCACGCCCGGAGCGCGCCTTAACCAGTATTGAAACCCAGCAGAAAGAAGCCTTTTTGGAATGTCTCGGCCGCTTTTCGCAACTGCATTTGGGCGACGAAGCGCAAAACGCCCAGGCCTGGCTGAATTTGCTGAAACGCTTTGTCGCCGAAACCGTGCATCAACCCCAGACCAAAGATGTTGTCCCCATTCAGGTGGTGGGGATGCTCGAAGCCGGCGGACAAACCTTTGATGCCTTGTGGGTTTTGGGCTTGACCGACGAAGCCTGGCCGCGACCGCCCAGCCCGAATCCTTTCCTGCCGATGCCGTTGCAACGCGAACGGGCCGTGCCGCGCGCCGATGCCCAGCGCGAGTTGCAGTATGCCCAGAAAATCACCCGCCGTTTGGCGGCGTCGGCCGAGCAGGTCGTCTGGTCTTATGCCACGCAATTGGAAGATCGCGTCGCTTTGCCATCGCCGTTGTTGAATTTGCCGGCGTTGGCGATGGCGGAACCCTATCCGGCGCGCGACTATCGCAGTCTTGCCGAGCAACAATATCAGCAAGCCGCTCCGATTGAATGGGAAGAAGACGCGCAAGCGCCGCCGATTCCATTGGGCGAACGAGCGCCGGGCGGTTCCGGGATTTTGACGGCGCAGAACAAATGTCCGCTGATGGCGTTTATCGATTTCCGGCTGGGTGCGCGTCAGCAATTGGAAGACGTGGCCGAGGGCATGCGCGCCAACCATCTCGGGACCTTGGTGCATGAAGTACTGGAAGCTTTCTGGCGTGATGTGCAAACCCAAAACACCTTGCTGGCCTTGGACGACGACAGCCTTGTCGCCAAGTTGCACACGTTGTTGGATGAGGCGATGCAGCCGCTGATGCAGCAGTTCGACGACCATTATCTGGTCTTGGAAAAGGAACGCATTACCGAGCTTCTGATGAATTGGCTGGCCTTGGAAAAACAGCGGCCTGGGTTTAAGGTGGTGGCGTTTGAAGAAGTCCATACGCCGACGATTGCCGGCATTGAATTCAAAATCAAAATCGACCGGGTGGATGCGGTGTTGGCCGAGGAAGGCGAAAACAGCGGCGAAGCCGTGTCGGTCATTCTCGATTACAAAACCGGCAAAGCCTCCGTGAAAGACCTATTGAAAGAGCCGATTGAAGCGCCACAGCTGGCGGTGTATCTGCACGCTTACCGGGATGCGGTGGCCGGTTTGGGCTACGGCATCCTCCACAGTGACGACGGGGTTCGGTTCAATACTTTGGTGGCCGACGACGGCGTCATGTTGAAAGACCGCTCGCAGTTGGTCTTTGCCAAAGAATCGGGAAAAGAGGGCGGCGATTATGAAGGTGTCACCTGGACCGATTTCCTGAACGGCTTACGGGATGAAGTCGAAGCCTTGGCCGAATCGATTCAGCGGGGCCGTGCGGAAATGACCTTCCGCGATGAAAAGGATTTGGCGTATGCCGCCGGCGCTTTGGCGTTGCGATTGCCGGAAGTGAAAAGTCAGTTGGCGCAAGCCGGTTGGCAAGGCTCGGAGGAGGACGCATGAATACATCGTCGAGCGCATCGCTGAACACTCCGTTACACACCCCAATCAACCCTTTGGCACAGGTGCAATTGGACACGGTCCTGCCGGATGGCGAAGCCCGTTATCAAGCGATTCACCCGCAAGGTTCCTTTATTGTGCAGGCACCGGCCGGTTCCGGGAAAACCGCTTTGCTGACCCAGCGCTTTTTGGCGTTGCTCTCACAGGTGGAGACGCCGGAACAGATTGTCGCCATGACCTTTACCAAAAAAGCCGCCGCCGAAATGCGCGAGCGGATTTTCGAGGCTCTGGCCGACGGCCAGAAACCCCTGCCGGAAAATGCCTCGCTTTACGATCACAATACCTGGCAATTGGCGCAAGCCGCTTTGCAGAATGCCGCACAGCGCGGTTGGCAATTGTTGGATAATCCGAATCGCTTGCGAATTCGCACCATCGACTCCATGAACGGTTATCTGGTGCAGAAAATGCCGCTTTTGTCGCGACTCGGCACTCAACCGCAGATGGCGTCGTCGCCGGAAACACTGTATTTGCATGCCGCGCGACAGGCGTTGAAAGACACTCAGACCAGCGAAGCGGTGGCGAGCTTGTTGCGGTTGGTGAACGGCTCTTTTCGCACCGCGGAAAATCTGTTGGTGGGCATGTTGGCCAAACGCGATCAATGGATGGGCGCCCTGTTGCAATACGGTTCCGAGGATGAAGCCGCGGAGCGGGCCGAATTGGAAAGCGCCCTGGCCTTGTTGGTGGCGCAGGAGCAACAACAAGCGGTGCAGCGACTGTCGCCAGGCCTGGGCAAATTGCAGGCATTATGCGATTACGCCGAATTTGCCGCGGGCAATGACCAGCCGCAATTGCAACGTTTGTCGGGGGTCGTTTTGTCGCCGGAAACGGATTTATCGGTTTGGCGCACACTGGGCGATTGGATTCTCACAAAAAGCGACCCGGCTTGCCGAAAAACGGTTAATAAAGCGCAGGGCTTTCCGGCCGGAAAAGGCGAAAATAAAGCCAATAAGGACGGCTTTTTGGAAGCCTTGTCGGATTTTGCTCTGGCCGATTTGCGCGGCGATATGGCGCAAGCGTTGCATGAGTTGCGGCAACTGCCGGACGGGCACTATAACGATGATCAATGGCAAAGCCTGCGGCATTTGATTGCGTTGCTGCGTCGTGCAGTGGCGCACTTGAAGCTGGCGTTCCAGCAACAGGGCGAAGCGGATTTCATTGAAGTAGCGCAGGCGGCGTCGCAAGCGCTCGGTACCGAATTGGAACCGACCGATTTGGCCGAACGGCTGGATTATACCTTGAAGCATTTGCTCATCGACGAATTCCAAGACACCAGTGTGGCGCAGTATGAATTGGTTAAAAAACTGGTGGCCGGTTGGACTGCCGAAGACGATCACAGCCTGTTTATCGTAGGTGACCCGATGCAGTCGATTTACCGTTTCCGTGAGGCGGAAGTGGGCAATTTCCTCCAGGCCTGGCAAGGGCGTTTGGGGCAGGTGGCGTTGACGCCGTTGAGTCTGACGGTGAACTTCCGTTCCACTCAGGGCGTGGTGGATTGGGTCAATCAAACCTTTGCCGAGGTATTTCCGAAACACAGCGTCATCGAGCAGGGTGCCGTGTGTTATTCCCCGGCGACTGCCTTTTCCGACAACGCCGAACCGGCGGTGCGTGCGGAATGGGCCTTGGAGCGTTCGGCCGGAGAGGAAGCCGACGCGGCGGTCGACATCATCCAAACCACCTTGCCGGACTTGAAGCCGGGTGCGGCCATTGGCGTGCTGGGGCGGAGTCGTTCGCATCTGATGCCGATTGCGGTGCGTTTAAAACAAGCGGGCATTCGTTTCCGGGCGCTGGAATTGGAAGGCCTGAAAGAGCGTCAGGAAATTCAGGATTGCGAAGCGTTGTCACGTGCATTGCTGCATTTGGGCGACCGTCCGGCTTGGATTGCATTGCTGCGTTCGCCGCTGGTCGGTTTGTCACTGGCCGATTTGTATGCGCTGTTGGGCGAAAACGACGATTATTATCAGACCCCGGTTTGGCAAAGCCTGCAAGCGGCAGTCAGTGATCAAAACAACCTAGCTTGGTCGAAATTATCGGAACCCGGTCAAACCCGTTTGGCGCAGGCCTGGCCGGTTTTGGATAAAGCCTTGAAGTCGATGGGATCCTTCCGATTGGAGCAGGTGGTGCGTCAGGCTTGGTTGGAATTGGACGGTGCGCAGACGGTGGAATCGGAACTGGCGTTGCAGAATATTGAGGCATTTTGGATGATGCTCAATGCCTTGCAAGCGCAAAATGACACTCAGGCGTTGACCGCCGCCGGATTGGCGGACACGTTGGAAAAACTGTTTGCCCTGCCGGATGCCTCCCCGGAAAGCGGCCGGGTGGAATTGATGACCATGCATAAATCCAAAGGGCTGGAGTTCGATACCGTGATTCTGCCAGGCCTGGGGCGTAAGCCGCGTTCGGATGACAACACTTTGTTGTCCTGGTTGTCGTTTAAAGGCACCGACGGTGATGACAACCGCTTGGTGATTGCGCCCTTTGAACAAAAAGGCAAGGCCGCGCAAGCCAGCAACTCACCCGGCCTGGTGAATTTGATTAAACGCACCGACAGCGTGAAACAGGATTACGAATTGGGGCGTTTGTTCTATGTCGCGGCCACGCGGGCCAAGCGCCGTTTGCATTTGCTGGGGTCGGTGACGGTGTCGGCCAAACAATTGGATGGTGACCAGCCGTTGGCACCGCCAGCCAAAAGCTTATTGAACTGTTTGTGGCCGCAGGTGCAGGCCGAATTTGAGACGTTGTTGACGAACTCTGCACCCTCGGAGGAAGTTGTTGAAGAGTGTGCGATTATTCCGAAGGTCAGCCGATTGCCGTTGATGCGAACGGGGTTTGCCTCATCCGCGGTGGCGATGCCGGATTGGTTGAAGCGCGGTGCGACGGAACCGTTGCTGCAGGACGATGAAGCGGGCGAGCATGAACAGGCTTCAGTCTTGGCGACTGCTGACTCTAACGCCGTCGCGGAACGCATGAACTGGCAAACCGCTTTGTTGGCGAAAAGCGTCGGGAATTTTGTGCATAAAATGCTGGAAATTTGGGTGGCCCAGGGCGTCCCGACAGAGTTGGAATTGATAAGTTATGACGCCTTGTATCGGCATCAGCTATCGCAAGATGGGCTGAATGGCGAGTTGCTGGAAACGGCGATGGTACGGGTCATGCGCTCATTGCAAAACGCCGTCCGTAATGAGTCGCTGATTTGGGCTTTGAATCCGTCGCATGCCGAATCGGCGGTGGAGTTGGCGTTGAGTTCGATCAGCGAGGCCGGGCAGGCCAATCATATTGTCGACCGCACCTTTGTCGATGACCAAGGCGTTCGCTGGATTGTGGATTATAAAACCAGCTGGTTAGATGCCGCGGCAAATGAAGCGGATCGAAACATATTTATTGAAGAACAGGTGGCCGTTTACCGACCGCAATTGGCACGGTACGGCGATTTGTTTAAGGCCATGGAAGAGCGGCCGCAGAAGTGGATTTTGTATTTCACCGCGCTGGATGCCTGGGTGGAAGTCAAACCGGAAGAGTGAAAAAGAGATGAGTGTGTCCATTGAAAAAACGCAACAACAAATTTTAAAACATCATGGTGGTAATGGTTCTCAAGCCCGGCAGGCCATTGCCAACAGTTATGACCGACGTCATGATGGCGACTTCTGGCAATTTTGGGGCGAGACGGTGGCCGCGAACCATCAATCTGGCGATGGCATTGTCGATATGGGCGCCGGCATCGGGCAGTTCGTGCGGGATTGTGCGTTGCGTTATCCCGATTCGGCGGTCATTGGATTGGAAGCGGCGCCTTATATGCTGGAGCATACCGTCGAGCTGCCGAACAATGCCCGCATTGTCCAAGACGATTTGAATCTTCCGCAGGCGGACATTGCGCCGGGTTCCGTGTCGATGGTGATGGCGAATATGGTGGTGCATGAATTGACCCAGCCGATCAAGATGTTCAAAGCGGCTTACGATTGGTTGAAACCGGGCGGTCGTTTGTGTGTGGTGGATGTGGTGCGGCAGCCGCCAGTGCAGTGATCAAAACGGTATGGCACTTTAGCGAGTCAGGAAAATGTTTTCTGCTAGGCACGCGCCGCAGTGAATGGCATGCCCTTTATAAGGGGCGTAACAACGCAGAGAGCGTTTTCCTGGCTCGCCCGAAGGGAAGCGCCCAAATCCCACAATTCTGCGTTACGGTTTTTGCCAAGGACTAGCCATTACCTGCAAACCTTGCCTTGACTTGTGAAATTTGGGCCGCTTCTAAAGCAGCATACCGTTTTGTTCACTGCACTCGAAGACTATTTGGAGCACCGTTATACCGAAACCCAAGTTTGGGGTGATGACACCACGGTGGCGGACTTGGAAGATGCGTTCGAGCATTTTCAGGAGCACAATCGTTATCACCCGGATGACATAGTGTATATGTTGGAACTCGGTGGTTTCAAGCTGGTGGACCGTTTGAGCTATCGCAATGACCGTTTTGTGCGTTTGGTGGTGGAGAAGTAATCTAACGTGCTCTACAAAAAGCCGGCGCTAAAAAGCGTTTTGCAGCCATTCCGGCGCGTCTGACGTGTTGTCGTGAAAGGCGAGGACGTCAAAGCGCATGGCGTGGTTTTGGTAATCGCTGTGTTGAAGCAGGAAGGCTTCGGCGCAGCGCCGGATGCGCTGTTGTTTTCGGGTGTCGACAAACTCGGTGGCGTGGCCATAATTGCCGTTCTGGCGCGCTTTGACCTCAATGAAAATCAAGGTGTTGTCGGTATCCAGTCCAATGAGGTCGATTTCACCGCCTTTGCAGCGATGGTTTTCGGCGAGGATTTGAATGCCGTGTTGGTTCAGCCAATGTTTGGCGCTTTGTTCCGCTTGACGTCCTTTGTTTTGGCTGAACCAGCCCATCAGTTCTGTGCCGTTTCCAATGTGTCGGAGCCGGTTTCTTCCAGCGGTGTTTCCGGAGTATTGGACGGTCGGATATCGGGCGCTTTTTCAGCCAGGCCGGCCGAACTGTATTTTCCCCAGACATAGTCGTGGTCGATTTCGTTTTCCTGAATGGAGAGTCTTCCCGTCATGCCGTTGTTTAAACAGACGCCGGGCGCGAGGTTGTCTTGATTCATGACAATGGTCAGGCTGTCCCAACCGAAGGCTTCAAACGGTGTGTTGAGCGGCGTCGGTTTAAGCGCGGCGGGCATGGTTGGGAAAATCAAATCACTGAGGTCGCGATTGGCCGGGGTTTTATCCAGCTGAGCCGGGGTGATTTTCGAGGTGCCATAAATTGGCAGGTCCAATTCGAAAAATTTGAACTGAGGTTTGAAAACGCCCAGGCGGCGCGTGTTGCCGACCAATACGATGGCATCCAAGTCTTGGCGGGTACGCGGCGTGAATTCGATTTTTTCCCGGAACAGCCAGTAGAGGTTGTTTTTGCGAGCCTGACTGTTGGTTTCGTTGATGACGCTGCCGAGGGCTTTACGCAGATTCGGGTTTTTGGTCGGGTAACTTTTGAGCACCGCGACATTGCCGTCGGTTTGCTTCCAGTGCCCGGCAATTTGCGATGCCAGGGCAGCGTCGGAATTGGCCGTGCTGGTGAGGATGCCGATGCGTTTCATATTGTTATATTGCAGTTTCTGGTTGATTTGATACGCTTCGGATTCCGATTTGAAATTGAATTGTCTGACGTGGCTTTGGTCGACGTGATTCAAGGCGATCAGGTTGTTTGGTTTCAGAGCGGCTAAGATTTCCACGGCTTCCTTGGTGAGCGGGCCGATGACCCATTCGGCACCTTGGTGAACGGCGTTTAAATAGATTTGTTGGAGATTGTTTAAATCCGAACTGTCGTAAAAACGAATGATGGTGTCGCGCTGGTGCGCGAAGTGGTTTTTCAGGATGCCGTCACGAATCTGTTCGCTGATATTGGCGTACTGCCCGCTGAACGGCAGAAGCACGGCAACATGTTTAACGGGAACCGGGTGTTCCAGACGCGTTTGCAATTGGGCCAGCAAATGCTCGTTGTAAAGCGCGCCGGTATTGAATTCGGCCAGGTCGCGCAAGGATTGTTTTTGCCAAATCGGGCGTTGTTGCGTGGCTTCGACCAGCGCCAGCCAATCGAGTATTTCAATGTTTTGGTCGGTTTCCGCCTGAGCTTGTAACTGGGCCAGGGTTTTCGGCGGCAGTTGTTTCAAGGTGGACCAGATTTGGTATTCAATCGCGAGTTGATCCGATGGGCCGACTTTTTGCCATAGCGACTGGCTCAATTGAATATAATCCGGCCAGGCCTGGCGCTTTTTGGCATCGCGAATCGCGTCTTCCAGTTCAAGCAGGATGGCTTGCTTTTCGGCGGCGCTGCTTTTCGGGTCGGTCATGACCTTTTCGACGGTTTCGATTTTTTTGGACGGCGTGCTACAGCTCGACAGCCATAAAACTGGGAAGAAAAGGACGGAGATGAAAGCGATTTGTTTAAGCATTTTGGTTAGAATGGCCCAAGTTAAATGTCTGTATGAAATGGTCGCGATGAAATATTGCAACCATTATAACGGATTACGTTGAGATTGATAATGTCATGACCGTCACGAAAGGATTGAATGATGAAGTCTTATGTGTTCGGCAGACGTCACGGCGAAACAGGTAAATAATGAATGACTGAAAAAATGACAGAATCCCAGGATGCGATGTCGGGGTGCCTTTACATTGTTGCGACGCCGATCGGGAATTTGAAGGATATTACGTTGCGCGCGTTGGAGGTGTTGGAAGCCGTCGATTGGGTGGCGGCGGAGGATACGCGCCATTCCAAAAAGCTGTTGCAGCATTATGGCGTGAATAAGCCTTTGATCAGTTTGCATGACCATAACGAACTGGAACGGCGGGACGAATTGCTGGCGCGCTTGGAAAAAGGCGAAACAGGCGCGTTGATTTCCGATGCCGGGACACCGTTGATCAGTGACCCGGGGTATCATTTGGTGAGCTTATTGCGTGACGCGCAGGTGCGAGTGGAGCCAGTACCGGGAGCGTCCGCGATGATTGCGGCCTTGAGTGCGGCGGGGATGCCGACTAACCGATTTACGTTTGAAGGGTTTTTGCCGGCGAAAAAACAGAAGCGTTTACACGCGTTAGAAGCGTTGTTGGCCGAACCGAGGACCATGGTGTTTTATGAATCGCCGCACCGGTTGTTGGAAAGCCTGGCGGCTTTCAAGGAGGTGTTTGGTTCGGATCGGGAAATGGTCGTCGCCAAAGAGCTGACGAAACAGTTCGAAACATTTGTTTCCGGTGGTGTCGAAACGGTTTTATCCTTTTTTGAACAACATCCCGATAAAGTTCGTGGTGAATTTGTGTTGATTTTGTCGGGCTGTGCCGTGGTGGAGGTTGATGCCACGGCGCTGAGTGCGGAAGCGGAAAATTTGATTCAAATATTGCTGGGACAATCGTTGCCGGTGAAACAGATTTCGGAAATCGTGTCGGATGCTTACGGTTTGAAAAAGAAAGTGGTGTATCAGTCGGTTTTAGAGTTAAAAAACTAGTATTTTTCTTTATGTTTTCTTCAAAAGAGGGTGAATAAGAATTTTTCGTATTTTTGTTTACTATTTACAGCTGTGTAACATATTACCTTTTAGGATAAAAAATGTTTATTGAAGCTGTTAAAAACCGCATAAATCGCCCATAAAAGTGCTCGGATAAGGTATTATGTTCCACTAAATAAAAACGTGAATGTAACACCCTGTTAGAGCAAATAAAAAAGAAAAAGTAGCGAATTTATGTGCGGAATTGTGGGCGGTATAGCCGAACGGAATCTGGTTCCGATTTTATTGGAAGGTCTAAAAAGGCTGGAGTATCGTGGTTATGATTCTTCCGGTGTCGCAGTTTTGGATTCTGAAAACACTATTCAACGCGTTCGTGCACTGGGTAAAATTAAAAGCCTAGAAGCGAAAATCGCAGAAGCCGAACATCCTCTTTCCGGTCAAATTGGTATCGCGCATACTCGTTGGGCCACGCATGGTGTTCCTGCCGAAAATAACGCGCATCCTCACATCTGTAATAATCAAGTCGCTGTTGTTCATAACGGCATTATCGAAAATTATCAATCGCTTAAGAAGCATCAGCTGACTGAAGGGTATCGCTTTACCTCCGATACCGATACGGAAGTCGTCGCGCACTGTGTGCACGAGCAATTGAAATCATCGCAAACATTGCTTGAAGCCGTGCAAAAAGCCATTACCCACTTTGAAGGCGCTTATGCCTTAGGGGTAGTGTCGGTTGAATATCCGAATACTTTAATCGCAGCTCGCAAAGGAAGTCCTTTAGTGATTGGCGTTGGTATCGGAGAACATTTTATTGCCTCGGATGTGTCTGCTTTATTACCGGTGACGCAGAGCTTTATCTTTCTGGAAGAAGGGGATGTCGCTGAAATTACCCGTGAAAGTGTCAATGTTTATGATGTGAATGGTCATCAGGTCGCTCGAGAAATCAAGCAGTCTTCTTTGACTATGCATTCCGTGGATTTGGGAGAGCATCGTCACTACATGCACAAAGAAATTTTTGAGCAGCCCCAAGCGGTAATCGACACATTAGAAGGGCGGATTACGCAAAACCATATGCTGGTTTCGGCTTTTGGGCACGATGCGGAAGCCATTTTTCAAACGGTTCGGCAGGTGCAAATTATTGCCTGTGGTACAAGCTATCATGCCGGTTTGGTCGCGAAATATTGGTTTGAAGACATTATCGGTTTGCCGTGTCAGGTGGAAGTCGCCAGTGAATATCGTTACCGCAATCCGGTGCTACTCGATCATACGCTTTTTGTGACCATTAGTCAGTCCGGTGAAACCGCTGATACCCTTGCTGCCCTTCAACAAATCAAAGCCCTGAAAGGGGATAAGACGATTGCCACCTTGTCGATCTGTAATGTGCCAGAATCCAGCCTGACGCGTGAATCTGATTTAACCTTCTTAACCCATGCCGGGCCGGAAATTGGTGTTGCCTCTACTAAGGCTTTTACAACTCAATTAGTCGCCTTGTCTTTGCTGGTGACGGCGCTTGGTAAAGCGTTGCATTTGATGTCTGAAACCCAGGAACGCAAAATCATTCACGGGTTGCAGAAACTGCCAGGCCTGCTGCAAAAAGCATTGACTCATGAAAACGATATTAAGGCCATTGCGCAAGGTTTTGCGGATAAAGAAAGTGCTTTGTTCCTAGGGCGAGGGACTATGTATCCCATCGCCATGGAGGGAGCTCTAAAATTAAAAGAAATCAGTTACATTCATGCAGAGGCTTATCCGGCCGGAGAGTTAAAGCATGGCCCCTTAGCGTTGATTGACGAACACATTCCGGTGATTGCGATTGCGCCTCACGATGACTTGTTGGAAAAGTTGAAATCCAACCTTCAGGAAGTCAAAGCGCGTGGCGGACAAATGATTGTGTTCGAAGATGAGCAAGCAGATGTCGATTCTCAAGGGAATATGAAAGTGGTGAAGGCTACGACGAATGTTGGGCGCATTACCGCGCCAATCACGTTTAATGTGCCATTGCAGTTGTTGAGCTATCACGTGGCGTTGATTAAAGGCACGGATGTGGATCAGCCTAGAAATTTGGCAAAGTCAGTAACAGTAGAATAAAAGTCGTTTAAGGAAATATGAAAGGTATTATTTTAGCAGGTGGTTCGGGTACAAGGCTGTACCCTATTACAAAAGGTGTTTCAAAACAGTTAGTTCCGATTTATGACAAACCGATGGTGTATTATCCTCTGTCCGTTTTGATGCTGGCCGGTATTCAAGAGGTATTGATTATTACAACGCCGGAAGACCAAGAAAATTTTCAAAAGTTACTAGGCGATGGAACGGAGTTGGGGATGCGTTTTGAGTACGTTGTACAGCCGACACCGGACGGATTAGCCCAAGCGTTTATTTTGGGTGAGGATTTTATTGGTGGTGATGATGCCTGTTTGGTGTTGGGCGATAATATCTATTATGGTCACGACCTGACAACAACACTTGGCAATGCAGTACAAAACGCTAAGCAAGATTCTAAAGCAACGGTTTTTGGTTATCACGTCCATGACCCAGAGCGTTACGGTGTGGCGGAGTTTGACGATTCTGGTAACGTCATTTCTTTGGAAGAAAAACCGGAAGTACCAAAATCTAATTATGCCGTCACGGGGCTTTATTTTTACCCAAATGACGTGGTTCAAAAGGCAAAACAAGTGAAACCTTCTCATCGTGGTGAGTTAGAAATTACCACGGTGAATCAAATGTACTTGGAAGAACGCCGTTTAAAGTTAGAAACCATGGGAAGGGGGTATGCTTGGTTGGATACAGGAACGCATGAAAGTTTGTTGGAGGCTTCGCAATTTATCGAAACCATCGAAAAACGCCAGGGGCTAAAAGTGGCCTGTATTGAAGAAATTGCTTATGAAATGGGCTATATTTCAAAACAGCAGTTAATTGATCTGGCCCAGCCGTTAAAGAAAAACCAATATGGGCAGTACCTCCTAAAAAGAGCGGAATAAGGGCGGGTTTAATGCAATTTATTAAGCAACCGATTCCCGAAGTCGTTTTAATTAAACCTCAAGTTCACGGCGATCACCGAGGCTATTTTTCAGAAACATTTCGTCAAGACAAGTTTGAGGAAGCCGTTGGTTATCGAGTTCATTTTTGCCAAGATAACGAATCCAAATCAACAAAAGGCGTTTTGAGAGGGCTGCACTTTCAGTTGCCGCCTTATGCACAAAGCAAGCTAGTGCGTGTGATCGAGGGTGAAGTGCTCGATGTCGCGGTTGATATTAGGAAGGGGAGCCCGACTTTTGGGCAAGTAGTGACGGCTGTTTTGAGTGATGAAAACAAGCACCAATTGTTTATTCCACGAGGGTTTGCACATGGCTTTGTTGTGCTGAGTGAAACGGCGATTTTTGCCTATAAGGTGGATAACTACTATTCTCCTGAATGCGATCGGGGCCTAGCCTACAATGATCCAGCGTTGAATATTGACTGGATGTTACTTGCCGAAGAACTGAAGCTGTCTGATAAGGATCAAAAACAGCCAGGCCTGGTGGATTTAGCAAGTTGTTTTGAATATGGAATCAATTACTATGATTAAGGTGCTGGTAACCGGTTCAAATGGGCAGCTAGGGCAAAGTCTGCAGGTTCTACAAAACCAATTTTCGGATTTATCATTTGTCTTTCTCGATCGGAGTCAGTTGGACTTGTCGCAACTGAACTCAATTCAAACTGTTTTGTCGGGCTATGAGTTTGATGTTTTATTGAACTGTGCGGCCTATACCGCCGTCGATCAAGCCGAGTCTGAAAAAGATCTCGCCAATAGGATTAATCATCAAGCGCTCAAAGAACTGGCTATGGCGACAAAGCGACAAGGCGCAAAAATCATTCATGTTTCCACCGATTATGTTTTCAATGGTCGAGCTTATAGACCTTATCAAGAAACAGACAAAACGGATCCTCAAAATATTTACGGTTTTACGAAGCTGAAGGGTGAACAGGTTTTATTGAAACAAATGCCTGAAAATGCAATTGTGGTCCGTACAAGTTGGGTGTATTCGGAATTCGGAAATAACTTTGTCAAGACCATGCTGCGTTTGGGAAAAGAGCGTGAGCACCTCAATGTTATCTTTGATCAGATTGGCAGCCCGACTTATGCAAGGGATCTTGCAAATGCTATTTTACAGATCGCGACACATCCAATTCTCCAAAAGACTAAAGTGGAGTCGCAGATATTTCATTATTCAAATGAAGGCGTTTGTAGTTGGTTTGATTTTGCAAAGGCCATCTTTGAATTCTCAAAATATGCTTGCCAAGTGTGGCCAATTGAAACAAAAGACTATCCGACGCCTGCAGCCCGTCCATATTATAGCTTGATGAATAAAGCCAAAATTAAACAGTCATATGGCTTGGAAATTCCTTATTGGCGGGATGGCTTAAAAACTTGTTTAAAGGAACTTGAAAAATAAGATGGCGTCCAAAACAATGAAAACAATATTAGTCACAGGTGGTGCTGGATTCATTGGAAGTGCAGTTGTACGTCACTTAATTAATGATACTCAGCATGTTGTTGTTAATGTAGATAAGCTCACCTATGCTGGTAATTTAGAATCCCTGAAAACTGTTAGCGATAGTTCGAGATACGCCTTTGAGCAAGTCGATATTTGTGATGCTTTGGCGTTGAAAAAAGTTTTTGAAACGCATCAGCCGGATATTATCATGCATTTAGCTGCGGAGTCCCATGTCGACCGTTCGATTGATGGGCCGGGCGATTTCATTCATACCAATATTGTTGGTACCTATACCTTGTTAGAGCAGGCAAGAGCTTATTGGTCTCAGCTTGACGGTGATAAAAAGGACTGTTTTCGTTTTCACCATATCTCAACCGATGAAGTGTATGGGGATTTACCGCATCCGGATGATCAAGGAGGCGTCGAGAGCAAAGCATTACCTTTGTTTACGGAAACCACAGCTTATGCGCCGAGTTCACCTTATTCAGCTTCGAAAGCCGGTAGCGATCATCTTGTCCGGGCTTGGCAAAGAACCTTTGGTTTGCCGACTGTCGTAACTAACTGTTCTAATAATTACGGCCCGTTCCATTTCCCGGAAAAACTTATTCCGTTGGTTATTTTAAATGCACTGGATGGTAAGGATTTACCTGTTTATGGGAAGGGCAATCAAATTCGCGACTGGTTGTTTGTCGAAGATCATGCCCGAGCTTTGGTTTTGGTTGCAACACAAGGCGACATCGGTGAAACCTATAATATCGGCGGGCATAATGAAAAGCAAAATATTGAAGTGGTGAAAACCATTTGCGCCATTTTGGATGAAGTCAAACCGAAAACAAGCTCTTATGTCGAGCAGATTACTTATGTCACCGACCGTCCTGGGCATGATATGCGTTATGCAATTGATGCTAGTAAGATTCAACGTGAACTCGGGTGGGCACCACTGGAAACATTTGAATCTGGGATTCGTAAAACTGTGCAATGGTACTTAAACAATCAATTGTGGTGCCAACATGTTCAGGATGGAAGTTATCAGCGTGGCAGGTTAGGAGTGCATAATGTCTGAGTTCGTGGTTAAGTCAAATCAAGGCCCGGAGTTTGAGTGTGGCGGCGATGTATCTATCTTGGATGCAGCTGTAAAAAATGGTTACATTTTTGAGTATAGCTGTAAAACAGGACAGTGTGGGGTTTGTAAAACTTTTTTGTTAGAGGGGGAGGTGATTGAGCTGCAGGCACAGGTTGCACTGACAGATTCTCAAAAAGAAAGCAATCAAATCCTTACTTGTTGTTGTGCACCGAAAACCAATGTTTTAATTAATGCGGAGGACTTAAGTGCGCTTCATGGTATTGAGACCAAAACTTTACCAGCCAGAATTAACACAATTAAAAAGCATACCGCCGATATTATCGAAGTCATTTTAAGACTACCGCCGACCGCTAATTTTAAATTTCTCGAAGGACAATATTTAGACGTCCTCCAAAATTCAATCCGTAGAAGCTATTCAATAGCTTCAACTTCAAGTCAAAAAGAAATTACTTTGCTAATCAAACGTTTTGAAAATGGCAAAATGAGCGACTATTGGTTTAATCATGCCAAAGAAAACGATTTGCTCAGAATTGAAGGGCCTAAAGGAACATTTTTCTTGCGTGATTATACAAAACCATTGTTATTCTTAGCGACAGGTACAGGTATTGCACCAATTATGTCGATACTAAATAACTTAGAAGAAAACGAAAACTTCCAGCAATGCCAGCCTATAACAGTTTATTGGGGAAATCGTTACGCTGAAAAGTTTGTATGGCAACCGGAATTTAAAAAAATTAACGTCGA
This sequence comes from Thiomicrospira sp. S5, assembly GCF_003991075.1. Classification (NCBI taxonomy): domain Bacteria; kingdom Pseudomonadati; phylum Pseudomonadota; class Gammaproteobacteria; order Thiotrichales; family Piscirickettsiaceae; genus Thiomicrospira; species Thiomicrospira sp. S5. The sequence continues at coordinate 1,090,185 of NZ_CP014470.1, forward strand.
TTTTATAAAGGTTTGCTCAAAACCCAGCGAAAATTGGGTGGGAGAGGTCGGATATCTGCAAAATATCGCAATCCAAAAACAACCAGGTCTGGTGGATTGTGCGGTGTATGCTTGCGGTTCAAACGCTATGATCAAATCAGCCAAGCAATTATTTACAGAAGCAGGCTTGCCAGAAAACCAGTTTTATTCAGACGCCTTTGTGCAAAGTTTTTAAAGGTTAAGAAAATAGAAGAGTAATAATATGAAAGCTGTAATACTTGCCGGAGGACTCGGCACCCGACTAAGTGAAGAAACCGGACATCGTCCAAAACCCATGGTTGAAGTTGGGGGGAAACCCATTCTTTGGCACATTATGAAAATGTACTCTTCACATGGCATTCATGACTTTGTAATTTGTTGTGGCTATAAAGGCTATGTCATTAAGGAGTATTTTGCAAATTATTTCTTGCACCAGTCGGATGTGACTTTCTGCATGAAAGAAAACCGCATGGATGTGCATGAAAAACGAGCCGAACCCTGGACGGTAACTTTGGTGGATACCGGTGATGAATCCATGACTGGAGGGCGATTGGGACGTGTTGCTGATTACATTAAAGATGAAGATGCCTTTTGTTTTACTTATGGCGATGGGGTTGGTGATATTGACATTGCGAAAACAATAGAATTTCACAAGCAACACGGCAAGCAAGCCACGCTTACGGCGACTTACCCGCCTGGACGGTTTGGTGCATTAGATATACAAGCGGGTAAAGTAAACAGCTTTAAAGAAAAGCCAAAAGGCGATGGTGCCATGATTAACGGTGGTTTTTTTGTTCTCTCACCGAAAGTTTTAGAGCGAATTGACTCAGACGCATGTGTGTGGGAGCAACAACCGCTAATGGGCTTGGCTGAAGATGGCGAGTTGATGGCTTATGAGCATCATGGTTTCTGGCAGCCAATGGATACCTTGCGTGATAAAAACCATCTTGAAGAACTCTGGCAATCCGGCAAAGCACCTTGGAAAAATTGGGAATAAACCATGATTGACGTAAGTTTTTGGCAAGGTAAGCGCGTTTACCTTACCGGACACACCGGTTTTAAAGGCAGTTGGCTATCGCTATGGTTGGCGGATATGGGAGCCATCGTAAAAGGCTATGCGCTTAACCCGCCCACAAACCCTAGCTTGTATGAAGAAGCCAATGTTTCTGAAAAAATTGAATCACAAATCGGTGATATTCGTGATTTTGAAACCTTAAAAACCAGCATGATGGAGTTTAATCCAGATATTCTGATTCATATGGCAGCACAGCCTTTAGTTCGCTTGTCCTACAAAGAGCCGTTAGAAACTTATGACACCAACGTTATGGGGACTGCAAAAGTTTTAGAAACGGCACGAAGTTGTTCAAACCTCAAATCCATTGTCAGTGTCACAACAGACAAATGTTACGAAAACAGAGAATGGGTGTGGGGTTATCGCGAAGACGAGCCCATGGGCGGTTATGATCCTTATTCCAGTTCAAAAGGCTGTGCAGAACTCGTCACTTCCGCTTATCGTCGTTCCTTTATGCAAGAACAAGGTATTGGTTTGGCTTCTGCCAGGGCGGGTAATGTGATTGGTGGTGGAGACTGGGCGGATGATCGATTGGTTCCAGATATTTTACGTGCGTTTGAAAAAACTCAGCCAGTTGTTATTCGCAATCCCGCTTCAACACGCCCTTGGCAACACGTGCTTGAGCCGCTTTCCGGTTATTTGGTTTTAGCCCAACATCTATACCAAACCCCAACGGATTTTGCAGAAGGATGGAACTTCGGCCCTTATGAAGACGACGCTAAACCCGTGGATTGGATTTTAAATCACATGGTCGCCAACTGGCCGGGGGCAAGTTGGGAACTGGATAAAAACGCTCATCCTCATGAAGCGGGTTATTTAAAGTTGGATGTCTCTAAAGCCAAAGCGAGGCTTAAATGGCACCCCACTTGGCGTTTAGAGCAAACACTTGCCAAAATTATTAAATGGCACCAGGCTTGGCTAAATAAAGCGGATATACAACAAGTGTGTCTGGAAGAAATTAATGAATTTATGAGAGATTTTAATAATGCAAACTACTAAATCGATTAGACAAGAAATTTCCGAGTTGGTTAAAAAGTATGCCGAGTTGCAGTATGACGAAAAACCTTTTGAACCAGGAGTATCGGTTGTACCTCCATCAGGTAAAGTGATTGGTGAAACAGAGCTTCAATATATGGTTGAGGCTTCCTTGGACGGTTGGTTAACCACTGGGCGTTTTAACGAACAGTTTGAAAAAGAACTTGCCGAGTTTATCGGTGTTAAACATTTAATTACCGTTAACTCGGGTTCCTCTGCAAACTTGGTTGCTTTTAGCGCTTTGACGTCTCCTAAGTTAGGGCCGCGTGCAATCAAAAAAGGGGATGAGGTCATTGGCGTGGCAGCAGGTTTTCCGACTACTGTGAATCCTATCGTGCAATTTGGTGCGGTTCCTGTGTTTGTTGACGTTGATTTGAAAACGCATAATATCGATGCCGATTTGGTTGAAGCGGCAATTACGCCAAAAACCAAAGCTATTATGTTGGCACATACTTTAGGAAATCCGTTCAATCTTGCGAAAATTAAAGCCATTTGTGAAAAGCATCATTTATGGCTAATTGAAGATTGTTGTGATGCACTTGGAGCAGAGTTTGACGGAAAAAAAGTCGGCACTTGGGGTGATATTGCCACTTTGAGTTTTTATCCCGCACACCACATGACCATGGGCGAAGGAGGTGCTGTGTTTACCAATGATGCACAATTAGCCATTATTGCAGAATCTTTTCGTGACTGGGGGCGTGATTGCTATTGCAAGCCTGGGTGTGACAATACATGTGGTACACGCTTTAGTATGAAGCTGGGTGATTTACCGGAAGGGTATGACCATAAGTACACTTACTCACATTTAGGCTACAACCTAAAAATCACTGACATGCAAGCCGCGTGTGGTTTAGCGCAGTTGAAACGCCTACCTGAGTTTATTGAAAAACGTAATGCCAATTTCGATTACCTGAAGAGTCGTTTAAATTCAGTGACCGACTTTATTGAACTGACTGAACCAACAGAGAATTCAAAACCGTCTTGGTTTGGTTTTCCAATTACCTTAAAAGAAGCTGCAGGTGTTAACCGTGTGGATTTAACCAAATATCTTGATCAATGCAAAATTGGTACACGTTTACTCTTCGCTGGAAATTTGATTCGACAGCCTTATTTTGAAGGCGTTGAATACCGTGTTGTGGGCGGCCTCACCAATACCGACATCACGATGAATCAAACCTTATGGTTGGGTATTTATCCAGGCCTGGGTAAAGAACATTTGGACTATATTGCTGAAAAAATTGAAGAATTTTTTGGTATGGGATTTTAACTATGAAAGATACAATTCAGTTAGCAAAAAAGATACGGATTGATGCTGTTCGAATGGTCAATGCTGGAGGAAGTTCGCATATTGGTTCGGTATTGTCAATAGCTGACATTTTGGCTGTTTTATACGGGAACATTATGAAATATGCCCCTGAGAACCCAAAGCTAGCTGATCGTGATCGATTCATCCTAAGTAAAGGACATGCTGGTGCAGGAGTGTATGCTGCTCTTGCCGAAGTCGGTTTTTTTGAAAAAGAAAAACTGCTTGAGCATTGTCAGAACGGTTCAATTATGAGCGGTCATGTTTCTCATAAAGGCATTCCTGGCGTTGAGTTATCGACTGGAGCATTGGGGCATGGATTACCTGTTGCTTGTGGCATGGCATATAGTGCGAAGCTGGACAATAAGGATCACCGAATTTTCGTGCTTATGAGTGATGGCGAATTAAATGAAGGTTCAAATTGGGAAGCTTTTATGTTTGCAGCGCATCATAAGTTAAATAACTTAGTGGCAATCATTGATCGTAATCGTTTACAAAGCATGAAAACAACAGAAGAAACGCTAGGACTTGAACCTCTTGCAGACAAGTTGTCTGTATTTGGCTGGAAAGTGCTTGAAGTAGATGGCCATGATCATGAAGACCTTAGAAGATGTCTATCTATGAAAGATGTAAATAAGCCCTTGGTGCTGATTGCGAACACAACGAAGGGTAAGGGGGTTTCATTTATGGAAAATAATGTGGCTTGGCACTATAAAACTCCAACTGACAAGTTGTTTGAAGAAGCAATTAACGAGCTTCAAGGAGCCTAATTTATGAGAAATGCGTTGATGGATGCTTTGTATAACTTGGCAAGTGAAGATAAAAATTTTATGTTGTTGACTGCCGATTTAGGTTATGGAGTTTTCGAGGAGTTTGAAAGTCGTTTTCCTTTTCAGTATTTAAATGTAGGTGTCGCTGAGCAGAATATGATAGGGATAGCATCAGGTTTAGCACTGGAGGGGAAAACCGTATTTCTTTATTCTATAGGCAACTTCCCCACATTGAGGTGTTTGGAGCAAATTAGGAATGATGCTTGTTATCATGATTTGAATATCAATATTATTGCGATGGGTGGAGGTTTTAGTTACGGTTCACTTGGTATGTCTCATCATGCCACAGAAGATATCGCAATTATGCGCTCGTTGCCTGGAGTAACAGTTATAGCTCCATGTACAGCAAGTCAAACAAAGCATGCAACCCTTGCATTGGCCAAAAGATCGGGCGTTGGTTATCTTAGAATTGATAAATCAAAGGCAGAAGTCTCTGATGAGTCTGATATTTTTGAAATTGGTGAAATGAAAACTCTAGTTGATGGGGCTGATTATGCAGTTTTTGTGATTGGCGGTATAGCTGAAGAAGCAGTAAAGGCATCCATTGAGCTAAAAGTCGATCATGATATAGGCTTAAAAGTAATAAGCCTGCCTACACTAAAACCATTTTATGACCATGATAATGCTATTGATGAAGTAAAAACAAAAAAGGGTATTATTACTCTTGAAGAAGGCAATAAAGAGAATGGTCTGAGTTTTATGCTTTCAAGCCTATTTGTTTCAAAATCGGTTTTGCCTAAAAAATTTAAGCCTCTTGCTATAAATGATACGTATGTTGCCACCGTAGGCACTCAAGCTTTCTTGAGAGAGTACTCGTCTTTATCAAAAGGGAATATTATTTCTATCATTCTCGAATGGGAACTAAACGAAGGAAAACATTAAATGAGTGGCGTGGATGTTTATACAAAATCAGTAAAAGAAATTTTTTCATTTATGAAAAGTGCTGAGAGTATTCAGGATGCTTATTTGCGTGCGATTAAGGTGGAAAATCTTGGGTATTTGTTACCAGCAAGTGTATGTCATAAAGAAGACAATGAGTTGATTTCGAATTTGGCATTATGGAGAAACCAAAACGTTGGGGGGTATCCAACGCAATTTGTAGCAACGGCTGAAGGAACAGGGATTTGGCTGGAAAAAGGGTTGTTGCAAGTTGAAGATAGAATTTTATTTTTGGTAGTTGATAACCAAGGTAAAGTGCTAGGGCATATGGGCTTTAACTCTTGTTTTAATAACGAAATGTTGTTTGAGGTTGATAATGTAGTTCGTGCTGAGAATCATCTGCCCACTAAAAACTTTTTTTCCTTAGCAATGAATGCAATGATTGAGTGGGCAAGAAAAACTATTAATGTTAGTGGGTTCTTTTTGCGCGTAATGGATGAAAACGATAGAGCAATCTCATTTTATGAGCGTAATGGCTTCGTAAAACAGGAAAAAATCCCTCTTGCCAAAGAGCAGGAGGGAGGTGTTGTTACATATCATGCTGTGGAAAGTAGCGAATTAGCAGATAAGTTCTTTTTGAAAATGGCTTATGAACCTTCTGTAGCAGATGTCGGGAAAACGATGATACTGACAGCTGGACCTTCGATTAGTGCAAAAGAAGGAGTTTACGCTTATGATGCAGCAATGAACGGATGGAATTCTCAATGGTCGAAGTATTTAACAAAGTTCGAGCAAGAATTTGCCGAATATGTTGGTGTTAAATACGCTTTAGCGACATCCAGTTGTACTGGAGCATTGCAAATTGCCTTAATGTCATTAGACATCGGTGAGGGTGATGAGGTGATTGTTCCTGATCAAACTTGGGTGGCGACAGCAAATGCTGTGCGCTATGTTGGGGCAACGCCTATATTTGCTGATGTGGAGTTAGATTCATGGAATTTAGATGCTTCTTCCGTAGAAAAGCTAATTACCCCAAAAACAAAAGCAATTATGCCTGTTCATATGTATGGGCATCCAGCACGAATGGATAAAATTCAAGCAATAGCAAAAAAATACAATTTAAAAATAGTTGAAGATGCTGCCCCTGCAATAGGAGCAGAATGGCAAGGTAAGCGTTGTGGTAGTTTTGGGGATTTTGCTGGGTTTAGTTTCCAAGGAGCGAAATTGTTAGTTACTGGTGAAGGAGGGATGCTGGTTACCGACAATGAAGAGCTATATAAAAAAGCTACAAAAATTTGGGATCAAGGCCGTAATCCTTCTCGTACGTTCTGGATCGATGAAAAAGGTGTTAAGTTTAAAATGTCAAATGTTCAGGCTGCAATTGGTTTAGCTCAGCTTGAGCGAGCTGATGAGCTGATTGAAATGAAGCGCAGAATATTTGATTGGTACCAGGAAGGTTTGGCAAATGTGCCCTATATTCACTTGAATAAAGAAGTTGAAGGCGCGCGCAGTATATATTGGATGACAAGTTTACGTTTAGATAAAGACGCTCCAATATCAAGGGATCAATTAATTCAGGAGCTTAAGACGAAGAATGTTGATACTCGCCCTGTGTTCCCTTCGATTAGCCAATACCCTATTTGGGATAAGAAGCAAAATGAACAGCCAACAGCATTTTTAGTTGGAAATACAGCTATGAACTTGCCAAGTGGTGTTTGTTTAACGAAGGCGGAGGTCATGTATGTATGTAGTTCGATCAAGCAAATACTTGAACTATGCAAATGAAGAGAGTAAGGCTTGCTAAGAGTAATATTGCCGCGAAAAGTTTTTTGACATAATGCTTAAAACTCTTTTAAGTTATGATTTTAGGCATACGGCACTGAATCAATTATGGAGGCTTATATCAGGTCCTGTATTACTGGTTTTGGTTCCTATTTACCTATCTCCCGAAGAGCAAGGCTATTGGTTTACATTTATTAGCCTTGCGGCTCTTGCAGTATTCGCAGATATGGGCTTTTCAACCATACTTCTGCAGTTTTCAGCGCATGAATATGCACATCTCAAGTTTAATTCAGATGGAAGCCTTGAAGGTAATGCTTATTACCTTCAACGTATCGCCTCACTTTGGCGTTTTTCAATAAAGTGGTCCACAGCGATGGCAGTTTTTGTGTTCCCTTTTGTATTGATTGCGGGTTATGTGATCTTGGAGGGGAAAGAAGATAATGTTAATTGGAAGGTTGCTTGGATACTGTATGGGGCGGCATCAGTGGTCGTCTTTCTCAATAGTATAGTGTTATCTTTTATTGAGGGTTGCGATAGAGTAGGAAGTGTTCAAAAAATCCGATTCATTATTTCTGTCATTATTGCATGCATAACGGTGAGCTTACTCTTGATTGGAGAGAAACTATATGCATTGTCAGTTGGGCTTATCTTTGGTGCTTTAGTTGGTCAATTGATTATTGCAATTAAGTATAGAAACCTAATTCGTCAGCTATTTAATATAAAAACTGATGTCAGCCATTCATGGTTTTCTGAAATAATGCCTTTAATGTGGAGGTATGCCATTAGTTGGGTTAGCGGTTATTTTATTTTTTCTATACTTAGCCCAATTACTTTTCATTATTATGGAGCAGTTGAGGCAGGTCAGGTCGGGCTTTCTATGGCAGTGTTTTCAGCAATATTTTCTGTCTCCAATGTTTGGATGATGATTATTACACCCAAAATAAATATGTATATTGCTCATAGTGATTATAAGCAATTGAATGCGATCTATATCCGGCATTTGATTATGTCTATTTTTACTTATGTAGTAGGGGTGACTACTTTATTTAGTGTGTTGTGGATGACAGAAGATACAAGTTATGATTTGTCAAAGCGTTTAGTTTCAATGAACTCTTTACTTTGGATTTCTTTTGCATGGCTAGTACAAGTATTGATTAATGCGTTAGCTATATATATGCGAGGACACAAAAAAGAACCTCTGGTTTGGGCTTCGTTAGCTAACGGTGTATTCATTGGTGTTGTGACATGGATAATTGCACTAAATTTGTCTTTTGAATATGTTTTGATGGGGTTTGTGAGTTCATATTTCTGGGTTCTTCCAGTTGTTTTAATTATTTTTGTTAGGTTTAAAAGAACAGTTTCCTATGCTTCAAAATAAAAAAATTTCAATATCAATTCCTACATATAATCGCGCTGAATTTCTAGATCGTTCTCTTGAATTTCATATACCACTAGTAAAAAAGTATGGAATTGCTATTTATGTATCTGACAACGCTTCCCCAGATGAAACTAAAAGCGTTGTTGCTAAGTGGCAAAAAGAATATGACTTACTTTTTTACCATGAGAATGCTCAAAATCTTGGGCCAGATGAAAATATTGAAGTCGCATTAAAGTTACCGGAGTCTGATTATGTTTGGATACTAGGGGACTCTAATTGTTTTGATCAAAAGTCTCTCGAACTTGTTGTTGAAAGTTTAAATTCCGAGTTGGATGTAGTAGTTGTAGATGATAATTATAGAGTTAATAATAAAGAAGCAAGGATTTATACTGAGCATAATGAACTGCTTAGTGACTTAGGGTGGCATATGACACAATTAAGTAGCTTGATAGTGTCGAAAAACATTATGCAGTCGATTGATTTTAAGTTGTACTCTGATTCACGCTTTACTCATGTAGGCGCTGTATTTGGATATTTAGCGGATTTTGTTACATTTAATGTTTTATGGTTAGGAGATGCTACGGTTAAACCAATTATGCTCGACAGCATAAGAAAAGTTTCATGGCAAAATATTACCTTTGACATTTGGCTAAAAAGTTGGCCGCAACTGATTTTGTCATTGCCTCATATTTATTCGCTGGATTCGAAATTAAGGGCAATTTCAGACCATAATAATAAGACAAGTGTTTTCAGTTTTAAAAATTTGCTTTTGTTGAAAATGTATGGTTTTTATACTACTCAAATAATGAAGGAGTACCACCAAATTTTACGGATTTCATTTAATTGCAGAAAGATATTTGCAATATATATACCCTTATTTATTCCTACTTTCATTATAAACCTAGCTTTCAAAATAAAAAGAGCCGTAAGTTATGATGAGTAAGGTTTATTTCATTATTCTAAACTACAATGGTTGGCGAGATACACAGGAGTGTTTGGAGTCGGCTTTAAAGCTCGATTATCCAAACTTCCAAGTAATTGTGGTTGATAACAATTCGCCTAATGATTCTATGTCACACCTATTAGCGTGGGCGAAGGGTGAGGAGTTGGCGACGGGTAATAGTCCTGATTTTGCGCATCTTTCTACGCCGCCGATTAAAAAACCGATTGAATTTGTTTTATACGATAAACCAACCGCTTTAGCTGGTGGGAATGCTACTCAAGAAGTCCATTTAAATAATCCAATTATTTTTATTCAATCAGACGAAAACAGGGGGTTTGCTGCTGGCAACAATATAGGCACGGAATATGCCCTAAAGAAAGGTGATGCTGAATATCTTTGGTACTTGAACAACGATACTGTCGTTGAGCCAAATGCGTTGTCAGAGTATGTTAAAAAAGCTAATCAGTACAAAGAGAATGGTCAAAGAGTAGGAATAATCGGCGCAAAACTGATGTACTATCATCAACCCAAGTTAATACAAGCTATTGGTGGAATCTATAATAAATGGTTAGCAACTACCAAGCATATCGGCGCATTTGAAGAAGATATCGGGCAATATGATAACGAAGACATTGTAAAAAAAATAAGCTATCCCGTTGGCGCTAGTATGCTGGTTGATATTGCATTTATTAAAGACGTAGGCATGATGTGCGAAGATTACTTTCTGTACTTTGAAGAGCTTGATTGGGTTTGTCGTGGCAAAGAAAAGGGCTGGCAAATTGGATATTGCTGGTGTATAAAAATTTTTCATAAGGAAGGAGGGTCAATTGGCTCTTCTTCAGATGGAATACAAAGATCAGAGCTTTCAGACTATTATGGGTTAATAAATAGAATAGCGTTTACTAGGAAATTTTTTCCTAATATGGCTTTAATAGTTCGGTTAAGTTTTTTGGTTGTGTTGTTTAATCGAATCAAAAGAAGGCAGTTTGATCGAGCCTTACAAACTATTAAGTTCATGTTGAGACGATATGAATAATTTTTGTACCTTTTCATTGTTGCGGTTATATCGATTTGAAGTACTTTAATAATAAACTGCTACCATGAAGGAGTTTCAATGACAAGGCAAAGGCGGACATTTTCAGTTGAACTCAAGAAAGAAGCATCGCAATTAGTTTTGGATGAAGGTTACTCAATTGCTGAGGCCAGTCGCTCGTTTGATGTAAGTGAAAATATTTTAAGACGCTGGGTGAAGCAGCTAGATTCTGAACGAAATGGAAGAACACTTGATCAACAATTTAGAGTAAATAAAAATACACCTTTAACATTTTTTCATTAGTGGAATAAGAGTAGATGAGATTGATTCTATAAGTAAATATCAAAATAAATTTACTTTGGGTAGTAGGCCTGATCTTAAAGAGTATTTTCAAAATTATGCCAATGAGGTGAAGTCATGTATAGCGCCAGTTTTTAGTAGTAAACCATATAAGTTTAATTTTTATCCATCGGGTAAAGAGATATCTCTGCTGGCACGGCGTGTTTATTTTTGGAATAAATCTGATTTAGATTCTCCTTTGAAATCTTAAAACTGGAAGAAGACTTCATTCAGGTTTTAAGAAAATATCATATAAAAGAGTCTCATAGTATTTCGAGTAAATTGGACGATAAAAAGATTAGCTCTAGTGCAAGAAAGGTGAACTTTGCTTTAAGGCAGTTAATAAAGTTGATTGGAGTGAAGCGTTATTTGTCCTTAGTCAAGTATTTTGTATTTTTGTCATCGCTAGATAACCATAAGTTTTTAGAGAAAGATATTGATGTGCGTTAAAAGAAAGCTTAATTATTTTTTTATTAATTTAGTCTGTGTTAGTAAATTATGATAACTCTTCCAGGAGTGGTATTTAGTTTTCTAAGCTTTTTAGGGCTGTTTAAAGAACGTTTCTTATTCACTTTATTAATTTATGCGTCTTTGCTTCAAGGTGTTTCTGTCTACAATTATGGTGACACAGGGGTTCCCGTTTTTGCTTTTATTCAAATTTTTATATTCTTTTTAATTTTACTAAGGAGTATCGTAAGCAAACCTTACTTAAATGATTTTTTCGTACTAAAAAAAGGTTTTACAAGGCAATTTGTTTTTTTATTAGGTATGTTTGTTTTTTTATCAATTAGTTCCGCATGGACGTTTCCAATAATTTTTGAAGGTACGCCTGTATTTAACCCTAAAATGGGGATAGATTCTCAATATGGTTACGGTAACCAAAGCAGTTTACTATTCTCGTTAAGTAATCTTGCGCAATCAATTTATATTTTTTTAAATTTTATTACTTTTTTGTATGTTCTTAATTTTACACTAAAGATAAAAAATCCCCGTTTTATAATTAGTGTGTTTTCATCTACCCTATTATTAATTTTAGCTTTGTTTGCTTTTCAAGCATTCTTTTTTATTGATGGATTTAATGAAGAAGCAATTGATATTGTAGAAAGGCTTTTCTTTAATAATCCTTCATATGCAATTTTATACCAACAGGTAACTTCATTTGGAATGCCGCGTTTTTCTGGGCCTTTTCTGGAACCTTCAAACGCTGGTTTGTATTTAGCAGGGTTATCTCTGTCATTAATTGGCCTTATGTTTTCATTTTCTTCAAGGCGATATTGTTGTATTTTTTTGGTCGCATTAGTAGCTTTTACTACCTTGGTTTTAACCACATCTTCTTCAGGGTATGTTGCATTTACGATTTCATTTCTAATTTATTTAATTGTTTATTTGTTTAAATCTATTATTCCGAGAAAGAAGCTGTTTTATGCATTAATTTTTTTAGTTTTTTTTATAAGTTTATTTATTATAAATTATGCTCATTTTTCTCATATTTTGGAGTTTGTAATATTTGATAAAATGGGGTCAGATTCTTATTTGCATAGATCTTTTTCAAATCAGTTTGCGATTGAGGTTTGGGCAAATACCTATTTTTTAGGGGCTGGCCTAGGGAGTAACCGTCCGTCAAGTTTTTTCTATTATTTGTTGAGTAATCTTGGCTTTTTAAGTTTGATTTTTCTGTCTTTATTAGTACTGCTTCTTTATAGATCATTAAGGTTTATTAAGAATGAGATGGTCTTGTTTGCATTTTTATTTTTATTAACTGTATTTGTAGGTATGTTAGTGGCGGTACCAGATATTAGCAGTCCATTCCTGTGGTATTTAATGGCTATGCTTCTGGGCTTTCAGGACAGAATTTTAAAGGGTAGGCATGATGATCGTGGTTAATGCTAGGTTTTTAAGCCAAAATATATCGGGCGTTCAACGTTATGCTATTGAGATATCCCGTCAATTAAAAATACTTGGATATGGTGTTCGTTTTTTTGCGCCAAATAACCTTATTCATAAAGAGTTAGCTGATGAATTAGATGTTGAAATTATTGGGAATTTAACGGGTCATTTGTGGGAGCAGTATGAGTTGCCACGTTACTTGAGTAAGCTGAGAAACCCGCTGTTGCTTAACCTGTGCAATACGGCTCCGTTATTTTACAAAAATAACGTCGTAACTTTGCATGACATCGCGTTTGAGCGTTATCCACGGACTTTCTCTTGGAAGTTTCGTTATGCTTATCAGCTTGCAATACCCCGGATTGCTAGGTCTTCTAAGAAGTTACTAACGGATAGTGCTTTCTCTAAAGATGAAATTTCGGCTGTTTATGGTGTTGACAGGAATAAAATAGACATTGTGCATTGTTCTGTTTCTGGAAGATTTTGTTTCTCAGAAAAAGAAACGACTGAGAAATATATTTTGGCTGTATCTTCGTTAAATTACCAAAAGAATTTTCATGCTTTAATCCAGGCTTTTAATTTATTGAAAGATAAGAATATAAAACTCTATTTGGTAGGGGCGATTAATAAGAACTTTGCCGATCACAAATTAGTTGAAAATATTGAAAGCAACTCTAACATCAAATTTATGGGGAGGGTTAATGATGATGAACTTGTTCAGCTTTATTCTAATGCACTGTGTTTTGTTTATCCTTCTCTATATGAAGGTTTTGGGATCCCGCCGTTAGAAGCTCAGGCTTGTGGGTGTCCTTGTGTTGTTTCAAGTGCGGCTAGTTTGCCAGAGGCTTGTGCGGATAGTGTGGTCTATTGTGACCCGTTTGATGTGTCAGATATGGCAAAAAAAATACAGTTAGTTGTTAATGATGAAACGCTTCGTGGCGAATTGAGAGCAAAAGGTTTTGAAAATATTAAACGTTTTAGCTGGACAAAATCTGCTAAACAAATCATACAAATAATAGAAGGATTGCAATGAAGGTAGCATTTGTCCATGATTGGTTAGTTACTTATGCTGGAGCTGAGAGGGTGCTTGAGCAGATGCTTAAGGTTTTTCCTGATGCCGACTTATTTAGTATGGTTGATTTTTTGTCAGAAACGGAACGGGATTTTATTTTAAATAAACCCGTTAAAACTTCATTTATCCAAAAATGGCCGAAGGCAAAAACTAAGTATCGCAGTTATTTACCCCTGATGCCGTTAGCAGTCGAACAATTTGATTTATCTAGCTATGACTTGGTTATTTCTTCTTCTCATGCTGTAGCTAAAGGCGTAATTACAGGTCCTGATCAATTGCATATTTGTATGTGTTATTCGCCTATTCGCTATGCGTGGGATTTGCAGCATCAATATTTACGTGAGTCAGGATTAGGTAAGGGATTAAAAGGCTGGCTGGCCAAGTGGTTGTTGCACAAAATCCGATTGTGGGATTTACGGACTGTTAATGGTGTGGATAAGTTTATTGCTATTTCCGATTTTATTGGGCGAAGAATAAACAAGATATATCGTCGTGATTCAGTCACTATTTATCCGCCCGTTTATGTTGATGATTTTGTAGCTACTGATGTCACGAAGGAAGATTTTTATTTTACGTCTTCCAGAATGGTGCCTTATAAAAAGATCGACTTGATCGTTGAGACCTTTTCGAAAAAACTGCCTGATAAAAAATTGGTGGTGATTGGTGATGGGCCTGACTTTAAAAAGATACGGGCCTTAGCGGGTGATAATGTCATTTTACTTGGGTATCAAAAGTTTGATGTTTTGAAAGATCATTTGGCCAAAGCCAAAGCGTTTATTTTTGCTGCAGAGGAAGATTTTGGCATTGCGCCTTTAGAAGCACAAGCAAGTGGAACGCCTGTTATTGCATTTGGAAAAGGTGGTGCTTTAGAGACGATTGTGGGGTTTGATTTTGATAAGCCAACCGGATTGTTTTTTAAAGAACAATCTTTAGATGCATTGGCGCAAGCCGTTGAGAATTTTGAGGCAGAGGGGCATAAAATTCAACCTGAGCATTGTGTTGGAAACGCTCGACATTTCAGCGACGAGCGTTTTAGACAAGAATTTAAAGATTTTGTAGAACAAGAATATAAAGAGTGGAAAGAAAACTTATGAAAAAGGCAATTGTAACTGGCATTACTGGTCAAGATGGCGCTTATCTAGCTGAGTTGTTGTTAGAGAAAGGTTATGCTGTTTATGGCACTTTTCGCAGGACGGCCTCTGTTAATTTTTGGCGTATTGAGGAGTTAGGAATTCAGAATCATCCAAATTTACACTTAGTTGAATATGATTTAACCGATGCATCCAACTCGATTCGTATGGTATCTGATATACAGCCGGATGAAATTTATAACCTTGCAGCTCAAAGCTTTGTAGGTGTGTCATTTGAACAGCCATTGGCTACCGCTCACATCACAGGTTTGGGGGCGGCTCATTTGTTAGAGGCAATTAGAATCGTTAACCCTAAAATTAAGTTTTACCAGGCATCTACTTCAGAAATGTTTGGTGAAGTTCAAGCGATACCTCAAGTTGAATCCACGCCTTTTTATCCACGCAGTCCTTATGGCGTTGCCAAGTTGTATGCACATTGGATGACGATTAATTACCGTGAAAGTTATGACATTTTTGGCTCAAGTGGTATTTTGTTTAACCACGAATCGCCGTTACGCGGACGTGAGTTTGTCACCAGAAAAATTACAGACTCGGTGGCAAAAATTAAATTAGGCAAGTTGGATTGTTTAGAGCTTGGTAACATGGATGCGAAACGTGATTGGGGTTTTGCTAAAGAATATGTTGAGGGTATGTATTTAATGTTACAGGCTGATAAACCGGATACTTATGTGTTGGCCACCAATCGTACTGAAACGGTCCGTGATTTTGTGCGTTTAGCCTTTAAAGCTGTTGATATTGAGCTTGAGTTTAAAGGCGAAGCTGAAAACGAAGTTGGGGTTGATAAGGCGGCAGGGAAAGCGGTGGTTAAAGTGAATCCGAAGTTTTATCGACCAGCCGAGGTGGATTTGCTAATTGGTAACCCAGAAAAAGCGAAGAAAGAATTGGGCTGGGAGCCAAAGACTTCTCTTGAAGAGCTTTGTGCGATGATGGTTAAAGAAGATTTGAGACGAAATGAAGCCAGCTTCTCTTTCTAAAGTTTTAATAACCGGTATCGAAGGCTTTACTGGTCAGCATTTAGCAGCTTTTTTAGCCCTGGCCGGTTTTGAGGTTGTGGGTTTAAAAAGTGATTTGACGGATCGAAGTGCGGTATTTTCGGAAGTAGCATCATGTTCGCCTGATTGTGTGGTTCATTTGGCGGGTATATCTTTTGCGGCAGAAGCGGATGCGGATTTGATTTACCGAGTCAATGTGGTCGGTACATTAAACTTATTAGATGCGTTGTGTCAGCTTGATAAGCCGGTTCAAAAAGTTGTCATTGCCAGTAGTGCAACAGTTTACGGCAATGTTATTGGTTCGGTACTTTCTGAAGCATTGTGCCCTAAACCCGTGAGCCATTATGGCTGCAGTAAGCTGGCTATGGAGCATATGTTGCAGAACTATCTGGATAAGTTGCCATTGGTTATTACCCGTCCATTTAATTACACCGGTATTGGTCATGCAGAGCATTTTTTGATTCCTAAGATTGTTAAAGCTTACCAAGAGGGAAGAACTGAAATTGAGCTAGGAAACTTGGATGTTTCGCGTGAGTTTAATGATGTTCGTGATGTATGCTGCATTTACCATGATTTGTTGTTGGGTGAAAATTCCGGCATTACCGTAAATGTTTGCTCTGGTAGAACGATTAGTTTGATGCGCATTATTACGTTAATGAATCAGATTGCCGGTTATAAAATGCAAGTAAAGGTAAATCCTGCTTTTGTGCGTGCAAATGAAATAAAGGATTTGTCTGGCGATGTGACGCAATTAAATGATTTGATTCAGCCTGATTTTAAATATGGTATCGAAGATACTTTACGCTGGATGTATGGAGCTCAGTAATGATTAATATTCTTTTATCAGGCGGGTCTGGTACACGTTTATGGCCTTTGAGTCGCACAATGCTGCCTAAGCAATTTGTCCGTTTATTCGATAACGAATCCTTGTTTCAGCAGACCGTAAAACGCAACGTTACAGTCTGTTCCCACAGTTTAATTGTCTCGAATGTTGACCAGTACTTTCTTGCAGTTGATCAATATCAACAAGTTAGTGAGCATGCGGCGCAATTTCTTCTGGAGTCTGTTGGTCGAAATACAGCTCCTGCGATAGCTTTAGCATGTATGTTGCTGGATGAGGATGATGTTGTTTTGGTAACAACATCAGATCATTTGGTGAAAGATCAAGCGGCTTATGAAAAGGCGGTTTTTCAAGCGAAAGAGTTGGCAGAAGCAGGCAATCTGGTCACTTTTGGCATTCAGCCAACTTATGCGGAAACTGGGTTTGGTTATATTGAAGCATCCGGTCATGATGTACTTTCCTTTAAAGAAAAACCGGATGTTGAGACGGCCCAATCTTACATAGAGCAAGGTAATTACTATTGGAACTCCGGTATGTTTTGCTTTAAGGCGGGCGTTCTACTCAAAGAGCTTGAAAAATATTCATCGGAGATGTTGGAAGCCTGTCGTGTAGCTTTGCCAAAACAGCAGGATTGTTCGGAAATCCGAATTGACCATGAAGCGATGCAGGCTATTCCTGAAGACTCTATTGACTATGCGGTTATGGAAAAGTCCGATAAGGTAAAGGTCGTGCCGTGTGATATGGGGTGGTCCGACTTGGGATCGTATGATGCACTTTATGACGAGCTGAAAACGGCTGAACTGGACAATGCCGTTTTGAAACGTTTAGCAGATATGCCCGAACCGGTTTGTGTGAATTCAAAAAACAATTTGATTGTATCGCGTAATCGTCAAATTGCATTGGTGGATGTGGACGATTTATTAGTGGTAGATACGTCAGACGCGATTTTGATTTCTAAAAAAGGTAGCTCTCAAAAAGTGAAACAGGTTGTGACGGAAATCAAAAAATCACAACCGGAGTTGGCCGAGGTGCACCGTTTGGCACATCGCCCTTGGGGCACCTATGAAGTATTGGTCGATTCTGATCAGTATAAGGTAAAACGCATAGTTGTAAAGCCTGGTCAGCGTTTGTCTTTGCAGAAACATTTTCATCGTAATGAACACTGGGTTGTTGTGTCTGGCACGGCCACGGTGACCGTGGATGATGATACGTTCTTGGTGCGTCCGAATGAATCGACTTACATTCAAATGGGCCAGGTGCACCGTTTGGAAAATTGCGGAAAGATAGATCTGGTGATGGTGGAAGTTCAAGTTGGTGAGTATACCGGCGAAGATGATATTGTTCGTATTGATGATATTTACGGGCGTTAATGTTAGCAGTGAAATTTTGATGTAATTATTTTGAATGCCAGCACTTGCTGGCATTTTTATGGAAAAGAGTATGAATAAATTATCGTGTTTTAAGGCTTATGACCTTCGTGGTAAGGTGCCGGATGAGCTGAATGAAAAACTGGCTTACAAAATTGGCCGGGCATTTGTGGAGGAGTTAAATGCGGCATCTGTGGTCGTAGGCTATGACATCCGGCTGGAGAGCGAAGGCCTGGCAGCAGCTTTAAAAAAAGGTCTGACAGAAGCAGGCGCGAATGTTTTGGATATTGGTTTATGTGGCACCGAAGAGGTGTATTTCGCTACGTTTCACCGAAAATTGGATGGTGGGATTATGATTACTGCCAGTCATAATCCAAAAGGTTATAACGGTATGAAATTGGTGGCGACAGATGCTAAACCAATTTCTGGTGATTCTGGTTTAAAAGCCATTGAACAGCGGATTTTGAATGATGATTTCGATACCAAAAAATCACCAGGTCTGGTAGATTTTCAACCGGACAAGTCTGCCTATATTCAGCACTTGATGTCTTATGTAGACTTGTCTGTTTTAAAACCGCTTAAATTGGTGATGGATGTAGGGAATGGTTCTGCCGGGGCAGTGATTAAACAAATTGCTGAGAAGTTACCGTTTGAATGTGTGTTTGTTAACGAAACGCCCGATGGCAATTTTCCTAACGGGGTTCCCAATCCATTATTGCCGGAGATGCGTTCAATGACATCTCGAGCCGTGATTGAGTATGGAGCTGATTTAGGTATTGCCTGGGATGGCGATTTCGATCGCTGTTTCTTGTTTGACGAAAAAGGCGAGTTTATCGAAGGCTATTACTTGGTTGGCTTATTGGCTGAAACGCTGTTAGCCAAAGAGCCGGGGGCTAAAATCATTCATGATCCGCGTTTAACATGGAATACTATAGATCAAGTTCGCAAGGCAGGCGGGGTTCCGGTGCAATCTAAAACGGGACATGCGTTTATTAAAGAGCGTATGCGTTTGGAAGATGCCATTTACGGTGGTGAAATGTCTGCTCACCATTACTTTAAAGATTTCGCTTATTGTGATTCCGGTATGATTCCGTGGCTGTTGGTTGCACAGTTAATGTCTAGCACAGGAAAACCTTTATCAGGGTTGGTCAGTGAGCGTATGAAAGCCTATCCGTGTAGTGGTGAGATTAATTATAAGGTTCAAGATGTGCCAGTAGTTTTGGAAAAAGTAATAAAACATTTTGCTCCCCTCAATCCCCTGGTGGATAGAACGGATGGCATTAGCCTAGATTTCGGTAATTGGCGAATGAATATTCGCGCCTCTAATACAGAACCCTTATTGCGACTGAATGTCGAAAGTAAAGGAAACGCAGAACTTGTTTGGAAAAAGGTAAAAGAAATAGAAGAACTGCTAATCTGATGCTCTGAGCGCCTATTGTTTAATAGGCGTTCTTGTTTACAAAGCCTTTAAACAAAGTCAAAATAATTATTCTGATGTCAAGCCAAAGTGACCAATTATTGATGTAGTGTAAATCAAATTGTACTCGTTTTTCCATTTTTTCTAATGTATCTGTTTCTCCGCGCCAGCCATTTATTTGTGCCCAACCAGTAATTCCAGGTTTCACTAAATGGCGTTGCATATACTTGGGTACAAGCTTTCGGTACTCTTCATTATGCGCAACTGCATGTGGTCTTGGGCCAACAATACTCATTTTACCCTGTAATACATTAATAAACTGGGGGAGCTCGTCCAAGCTTGTTCGACGAATAAAGGCGCCAAAAGCTGTTACTCGAGGGTCGTTTTGTGTGGCTTGTTTTATAACGGTGCCGTTGTCTTGAGTAGTCATAGAGCGAAACTTGTAAACCTTAATTTCTTTTCCATTAAGTCCATAGCGCTTTTGTTTGAATAAAACCGGGCCGGGAGAACTTTTTTTGACCATGAAGGCAATCCACAGCAGTATTGGGCTGATGAGTACTAATATGATGGACGAGAAGACAACGTCCTCTAGTCTTTTAATGATTTGATTGCTGGTTGAGCTGAGAGGTGTGTCGTACACGCTGAAAACGGGGATGCCTTTCAGTTCACTGGTTTTGGCGTGCATGAGATCGAAAGTGAATAAGTCTGGCACGAATTTCACCACGCTGGTGGTGTCGGTGAGTTCGTTAAGGATTTGTTTTATCTTATGTTCAGCTCTTAAAGGCAGGCAAATGTAAATTTCGCTGTATTGGTTTTGGTTAACGATATCGCCAATTTTGTTGGTGCATCCCTTAACTGGAATGTCGTTTATCTGAGTGTCGTGAAGTTCTGTGTTGTCGTCATAAAAAGCACAGACACGATAGCCAAGCCAGGGATTTGTTTGAATGATGTTGGCAATATGTTGGCCAACTTTACCCGCACCGATAATGGCAATGGTTTTGGTGTTATTGCCGTGCATACGATATTTGGCCAAGACAGTTCGCAAGGTGACGCGGTAGCCGATTAAAACGACCGGCGTGATAATGGCCCAAAGAGTGACGGCCAGGCGTGAGAAGTTTTCGCTGTCTTTATACAAAAAAGCAATAACGATCAGTGTGGCCCAAGTGAGTAACCAGGCGTTTAAAATGAGTTTGGCGCTGGCAAACAGGGACCGACCTCGCCAGCTGCGATAAACGCCGACCATTTGGCTGGCGATGACAAAAACGAAGCCGCCTAATAAACCCATGGTTAAATAGCGTTCCTGCCAAGGAATGTTTAAAAGAACAGTAAGGGCAAGCAATAAGCTGGTTGGGAGTAAAATATCGGTCACACGGTGTAACCAAACAAAGCCGGAATGGTCGGGTCTAATGGCTCTCAGCATTTGTAGTTAATTCCTGATTGGGAGTTTTTAGTGCTCGTAAGCTTTTATTAGTATTTGCCAATTATAGCGTGGAATGGCTTGAAAATTGGGGTTATTAAAATTCTCAATCTTTTTAAACCTAGTAAGTATATATATTCATTATTTTAACGTTTAATTTTTTTAAGTAGGTTTAAAAAGTGTAAAGGCGGTATGTGAATTATTGAGTGAAATACTCAGATCCGGCGAAAGTTGATATACTTTCTTTCATGCAAAAATAACTTTCTATTTAAATTATAAAACATGAGGGTTTCCAATGGAAAAACAGCCTGTGCCGTCCGTAAATGAAGTGCACTATTCAGCCGATGATGAAATCGATTTATTTGAGCTTTGGAATGGGTTGATGGAAGAAAAGAAAACAGTTTTTGTATCGTTTGTTGTAGTTTTTGTTTTAGCGGTTGTGTATTTGTTGTTTACCAAACCTCAGTACCAAGCATCTGCCAAGCTGCAAGTACAGCAGATAGCACTTCCGGTGGAAGATTCTTCTAATATACCGTCACCTTACATGTCCGTAGAAAGAGCTGAAAAAACCGTTGAGTTATTATCTGGGGTGGTTAATGCCGGTATGTCCTCCGGCAACAAAAACCGGCAGGATAATGGGTATGTTGTGATTTCAGCGACAGGCCCGGATAAGCAGCAAATTAAGCAAAATGTTCAAGACACTATTGGCGTTATCGAAAAACGGTATCAACAGTTATTTTCAAAATTGAAAGCTTTAGGTTATGTTGAAGTTTTGTCTACTAAAGTCATTGGTAGGATTAATGTTTCGGATAATCCAGTTAAGCCAAAAAAAGCATTGATTCTAGCCGTGGCCAGCGTGCTGGGATTAATGTTGGGTGTGTTCATTGCGCTGATTCGTCGTGCGGTAAAAAAACGCCGAGCGCAAATGGCGGCGAGTTAGTTTTCGTTCGCGGGTTTACTTGACCCAAAAATTACATTAAAAACCCCGCGATGCGGGGTTTTGTGTTTTAAGTATTTTTGCGTTATGATCTTTGTTACGCTTTAGTGCGTAATTTTTAATATTAAACGTTAAAGGATGATAACGATGATTAGATTAGTTGCACTTGTTTTCAGTTTGTTTTTCGCTTCCTACGTTATGGCGGCACCGGTTAATGTCAACAGCGCTTCGGCGAGTGAAATTGCCGATGCTTTGAGTGGTGTGGGTGAAGTAAAAGCGCAGGCGATTGTTGAGTACCGTAAAGCGCACGGCGGATTTAAGTCCGTAGATGAGTTGGCGAATGTTAAAGGCATTGGTGCCAAAACGCTTGAGAAGAACAAGGACGATATTTTGTTGTCGAATAAGAAATAATCGAGACAGCAAATGAATCTAATAGTTAGGAGGCTTGGCCTCCTTTTTTGTTTGTGCGGCGGCTTGGTGGCTTTCCCAACGGCCAACTCAGAAGACAGTCCTGACCTTTTTTTACCAAAGGTGTATGAACCGGGTAAAGTCGACGTTCGAGGTTGGTTGATGAGTGAAAAGCTGGATGGCGTTCGAGCTTACTGGGATGGTCAGCAGTTGTTATCACGCGGTGGCCAGATTATTCATGCTCCAGCTTGGTTTTTGAAAGGCTTTCCGAAGTTTGAGTTGGACGGTGAGCTTTGGACCAGACGCCAAGACTTTGAAAACATCGTTTCCATTGTGCGCCAGCAGGAACCGGATAACCGGTGGCACCAAATCTCTTACCGGGTATTTGACGTGCCGAACCAATCTGGAGGATTGTTGGAGCGGCTTGCGGTGTTGGAAACCTATTTGAAAAAACAGTCTTTACCACAGGTGAAGTTGATTCCGCAAATACCGGTTGAAACGACGGCTCAGGTTCAAGAAACGCTTGACCGACTGGTTGAAAAGGGCGCCGAAGGGCTAATTTTACGACAGGCTTCACAACCCTATGTGACTGGCCGCACGCAAACGGCCTTGAAAGTGAAAACCTATTGGGATGATGAGTGTCAAGTGATTGGCTATACGCCAGGCAAAGGCCGTTTTGACGGTTTGGTCGGATCTTTGGTGTGTGATTGGCAAGGACAGCGGATTAAACTGGGGTCTGGCCTAAGTGTTGCGGATCGTGAAAGTCCGCCAACGCTCAATGCATGGGTGACGTTTAAGTATTATGGTCTGACTCAGAAAGGGAACCCACGGTTCCCGGTCTTTTTGCGTGTCCGCACCGACCAGGATTTGCAGTAAAAGCTGGCTTGGTTAGATCTGTTTGATTAAAGGGAAAAATGCGATTTCGGTTCGGCATGGACCAGGTAAGGCAAAACGGTTTCAAACAAGACTTCCGTTTCCCATTCGGTGTCGCTGATGCGGGTCAAGACTTCTGCAGTCATAGTCGGTTTTTCGCCCTGAATAGCGACCAGCCGGCCGCCCAGGTTCAGTTGCTGCTTGTAACTGTCTGGCAGTTCCGCTACGGCGCCGGTCAGGAAGATGACGTCGTAGGTTTGTTCATCATCCCAGCCTTGGCTGGCGTCGCCTTGTTTGAAGGTAATGTTGTCGAATTTGGTCAAACGTTGCTGAGCCGTTTCTTGTAGGCTTGGGAAGAGCTCTACGGTGGTGACGCTTTTTGCCGCTTTAGCCAGTAGGGCTGTGGTGTAGCCGGAACCGGTGCCGATTTCCAGAACGGTTTCGTCTTCGGCCGGGTCAAGCGCTTGCAGTAAGCGGGCCTCGACACGTGGCGGCAACATGGATTGATCTTCGCCAATCGGCAATTCGATGTCACTATAAGCCAGCGCTTGTTGCGACTCGGCCACGAACTCGTGACGCGGTGTTGACATGAACAAATCCAGTATTTTCGGGTCGAGCACATCCCAAGGGCGGATTTGTTGTTCGACCATGTTAAAGCGCGCTTGTTCGAAGTTCATGGCGTTGTTCCTTTTGTTCTGGTTCCGTTGAGTACGAGGTTTTTATTCATTGTCTTTACCCGCTTTTTTCGCTTTGGGGTAATTCGGCCGTCTCAAAATGGGCGCTTAATTATAGCGGAATTTTTTTGAAAAAACAGCGAATCCATTTAAGGTGGATTGTGGCAGGTTGTATGAAATCCGCAAAATGCCCAGGCCTGGCGATTCTTTGTGAAAAGATTGTGGAATAACCTTTCTGGTGACTAGGTTTTTTTGACAGTCGGTCGATGGATTGCTATCGTTGAGGTTGTAACCCGCTAGTCGGTTTTCGAT
Source organism: Thiomicrospira sp. S5 (assembly GCF_003991075.1). NCBI lineage: Bacteria > Pseudomonadati > Pseudomonadota > Gammaproteobacteria > Thiotrichales > Piscirickettsiaceae > Thiomicrospira > Thiomicrospira sp. S5. The sequence goes on from NZ_CP014470.1 coordinate 1,114,142, forward strand.
TTTTTTCGGAAGGAGGTGTGTCATGGCGATTAAATCATTTTTGAGCTTTGTGTTGATGCTGATGCTGAGCGGGCCTTTGGGCGCGCTGTTCGGGACGTCGTCGGTGTATGCGGCCGAACAGAAGGTGAACATCACCAAAGATTTGGCCTCCATCACAGTGATGGACAATGGCAAAAAGTATGTCATCAAACGTAATCAAAACGTCAAAAATACGATTAATGAGGATTATGCATTAACGTCTCGGGCTTGTCCGCCGTTTTGTGTGCAACCGATGCAGTTATTGCCCGGCGTGCATACGATTGGTGAAATTGAGATGTTGAAGTTTTTGAAAGCCCGCTCCGATGGCGATAAAAGCATTATGATTATTGATTCACGTACCCCGGACTGGGTTCGAAAAGGTTCGATTCCAAGTGCCATTAATATCCCGTGGACGCAGTTGTATCCGGAATCTTCTTCTTATCAACCCTTCGTTGTGGAAGATTTGTTGACCAGCCGGTTTGGCGCCAAAGTCGATGACGGTATCTGGGATTTTTCCAATGCGAAAACCTTGGTGATGTTCTGTAACGGCCCTTGGTGTGGTCAGTCGCCGACCAATATCAAAGCGTTGGTGAATATGGGCTACCCGGCGGATAAAATCTATTGGTACCGCGGTGGCATGCAGGCTTGGAATGCTTTGGGTCTCACCACGACGACCTCGCCTTAATATTTGAGAGCTCCACACGAGATGGATTCACGGCTAAAAATGGCTAAAATCTTCCTGAATGTCGTTGAAAAACTCGTTAATAGCCCGCTATTAGCTTCGTTTTCCGCCTAATTCAGAAAAATTTTATCTCATATTTCCTCGCGCCCCACTCATGCAAAGCTCTCTATTTGAAAAACCTCAATGCTTCTAAGGCATTGATTTATCGGGGTGAACGCATTGTTTGCCTCGATTACACACCAGTGGTTATTTTTCATTTTAATCTGCTAAAACGTAATCCTTCGTGTTATAATCGTCCGCTTTGCCGCGGATTGACTTTTCTTCGGGAAACCTGCTCCCAGTCTTTGTCGTCAGCGCATTTTAAGAAGTAAATTTAAAATAATTTGAATTGAAATAGTTGAATAAAATTTAAAGAGATTAAATCATGCCTATCATTACCTTGCCGGATGGCTCGAAAAGAGCGTTTGAAGATGCCGTTACTGTCATGCAAGTTGCGTCCGATATCGGGACGGGATTGGCCAAGGCGACGATTGCCGGTCGCGTGAACGGTCAATTGAAAGATGCGTGTGATTTGATCACGGAAGATGCCGAACTGCAGATTATCACTCTGAAAGATGAAGATGGTTTGCACATCATGCGACATTCCTGTGCCCATTTGTTGGGGCACGCCTTGAAGCAATTGTATCCGTCGGCGAAGATGGCGATTGGCCCGGTCATTGAAAACGGCTTTTATTACGACATTGATCTGGAAGAAAAAATCACGCCCGAAGATCTATCGAAAATTGAAAAGCGTATGACGGAATTGGCGAAAACCAAGTACGAAGTCATTAAAAAGATGACGCCACGTGATGAGGCGTTAGCGATTTTCAAGGAACGTGGTGAAGACTACAAAGTCGAATTGATTGAAGATATGCCGGCTGAGACGGAGTTCGGTTTTTACTATCACCAGGAATACATTGACATGTGTCGTGGGCCGCACGTACCGAACATGGGGTTCATTAAAGCGTTTAAGTTGACGCATGTGGCCGGTGCTTACTGGCGCGGCGATTCCGATAATAAAATGCTGCAACGTATTTACGGCGTGGCATTTGCCGATAAGAAAGAGTTGAAAGACTACCTGACGATGATGGAAGAAGCCGAAAAGCGCGACCATCGTAAGTTGGGGAAACAATTGGATTTATTTCACGTGGATGAACTGGCGCCGGGGATGGCATTCTGGCACCCGAAAGGCTCAACTCTGTACCGCATTGTGGAAGATTATATGCGTGAGCAGCTGCGTGAAAACGACTATCACGAAATTCGTACACCGTTGATTATGGATCGAGTGCTGTGGGAAAAATCCGGGCACTGGGACAAATTCAAAGACAATATGTTTACCACCGAAACGGAAAATCGTGATTACGCGGTCAAGCCGATGAACTGCCCAGGGCATATTCAGGTGTATAACCATAATTTGAGTAGCTACCGTGACTTGCCGATTCGTTTGGCCGAATTCGGTTTGGTGCATCGTAACGAGCCATCGGGAACCTTGCACGGCCTGATGCGTGTGCGTTCCTTTACGCAAGATGATGCGCATATTTTCTGTACGCCGGAGCAAATTAAGGAAGAGGTTCAGGCCTGTATCGATTTGGTCTTTACCACTTATGCAGACTTTGGTTTCGATAATATCCAAGTGAAATTCTCGACCCGTCCTGAGCAGCGCGTGGGTTCCGATGACGTGTGGGATGCTGCGGAAGAGGCATTGGAGCAAACTCTTAAAGATGCCGGATTGGAGTATGCCTTACAGCCGGGTGAAGGTGCGTTTTACGGCCCTAAGATCGAATTTCAGTTGAAGGATTGCATTGGGCGTGTCTGGCAGTGTGGCACCATTCAGCTGGACTTTTCGATGACGCAAGCCGAGCGTTTGAATGCTGTTTACATCGGTGCGGATAATGAGAAACATCACCCGGTCATGATCCACCGAGCGATTCTTGGATCGTTGGAACGTTTTGTCGGTATTTTGGTTGAACACTATGAAGGCAAGTTCCCAACGTGGCTAGCGCCGGTGCAAATGGTGATGGCATCCATTGCCGAAGTCCACAACGATTATGTGGGCGATTTTGCTAAAAAATTGAAAAAACATGGGTTTAGAGTCGAAACAGACTTGAGAAATGAGAAGGTTGGGTTTAAAATTCGCGAACACACTTTACAACGCGTGCCGTATATCCTCGTCGTTGGGGATCAGGAAATGGAAAACGGTACCGTAAACGTGCGTGCCCGTGGTGGAGAAAATCTGGGAAGTTTCTCGTTTGAAGAGCTGCTCAATCTACTTGTAGACGATATTTCACACCTTGGGCGAGTTGTTGAATCCTAAGTTTTACAGAAATAGTTTATTGAGGAGATATTACTATCGCAGTTAGAAGAGGTCGTGGTAGGCCGCAGCAACCGGAAGCGCCTAAAGACAACATTAACGACAGAATTACGGCAAAAGAAGTCCGCTTGATCGATGCGGATGGAGAGCAGAAAGGTGTCGTCTCAATTGAAGAGGCTTTAGAAGCCGCGCGTGATGCAGAAATGGACTTGGTGGAAATCTCTGCAAAATCCAGCCCGCCGGTTTGCCGAATCATGGACTATGGTAAATACGTTTATCAACAGCAGAAGAAAAAGCACGAAGCTAAGAAAAAACAAAAGCAGGTTCAGGTCAAGGAAGTGAAATTCCGCCCTGGAACGGAAGAAGGGGATTATCAGGTGAAAATGCGTAACCTGACGAAGTTCCTGGAAAAAGGTGACCGCGTGAAGGTCACCATCTGGTTCCGCGGACGCGAAATTACCCATAAAGAGCTGGGCATGCGAATGTTGGAACGTGTGCGCGATGATATTCAGGAAATCGCCACCGTCGAACAAATGCCGAAGATGGAAGGGCGCCAATTGCAAATGATGGTCGCGCCGATCAAAAAATAATTCGGTAACGGTTTATGGAAAACACCCGGCCATTGGTCGGGTGGCTTTCGATAGAAAACTTGCTCCCACAAGTTGAAAAAGGGAATCATAAAAACAATAACTGGGACTGGCGTTTTAAACGTCGTTACCGGTGCAGCTCTTCAGTGCTGTTTATTGTTAAGCGTTGGGTGCCGAAAAGCATCGAACATCCTCAAAACTGATGGTATTCCGGTTCGCTGGAATATCGGCAATTGGAGTTTTAGCCATGCCTAAGATGAAAACAAATAAAAGTGCTCAAAAGCGCTTTAAGAAAACCGGCTCCGGCCGTTTTAAGTGCAAACAATCGCATCTTCGTCATATCTTGACCAAGAAGTCGACTAAGCGTAAACGTCACTTGCGTGCTGCAAGCATGATTCATGATAACGATGTGGCAATGGTTCGCCGCATGCTACCATACGCGTAAGGAGGTTGACCCATGGCAAGAGTTAAAAGAGGCGTGATTGCACGCAGAAGACACAATAAAGTATTAAAGCAAGCAAAAGGTTATTACGGAGCTCGTAAAAAGATTTTCCGTGTGGCCAAGCAGGCTGTAATCAAAGCGGGTCAATATGCTTATCGTGACCGTCGTCAAAAGAAACGTCAATTCCGTCGTTTGTGGATTGCACGTATCAATGCTGCGACACGTATGAATGGTATGACTTACAGCCGTTTCATTTCCGGTTTGAATAAAGCGGGAATCGAAGTGGATCGTAAAGTGCTATCCGATATCGCTATCCATGACGCAGAAGCGTTTTCCGCCATTGTTGAAAAAGCAAAAGCGGCCTTGGCATAACGATAGAGGTTCCTACGGAACCAATTTAAAGGGGCTTTTAATAAGCTCCTTTTTTATTTTTAAGCCCAGTTTTTCGGCTCCCTTGCGGGGGATGACTGGGCTTAAAAATAAACAAACACACGCATTGATTGCAGGTGTCAAATCAATGCGAAGCTTTTACCGCCCATAATGTTCGGCGCGTATAAAACAAGATATTCCTCATTTTTATTTTAAAGGTCGTTTGGATCATGCAAGAAAAACTGCAGCAGATAGTGTCGCAAGCCAAGGAAACGATTCATTCCGTTTCAGAATTGATGCACTTGGACGAAATTCGAGTCCAATACCTCGGGAAAAAAGGTGAACTGACCGCCATGATGAAAACGCTGGGGCAACTTTCCGCCGAGGAAAGACCGAAAGCAGGTCAGGTGATTAATGAAGCCAAACAAGCGGTACAAGGCTTTTTGAACGAAAAGAAGGCCGAATTGGAAAAAGCGATCTTGGATGCTCAGTTGGCCAGTGAAACCATCGACGTTTCCTTGCCTGGCCGCGGTTTGGATGTGGGTGGCTTGCACCCGGTCACACGCACCTTGCGCCGCATTGAGATGATTTTTGCCAAGGCCGGGTTCGATGTCGAAACCGGTCCGGAAATCGAAGACGATTGGCACAACTTTGAAGCCCTGAATATTCCGGAAACCCATCCGGCTCGTGCCATGCACGACACCTTTTATTTCGACGAGCAAACCGTTCTCAGAACCCATACTTCCGGTGTGCAAATTCGAACCATGGAAAATAAAGACGTGCCGATGCGTATTATTGCACCGGGGCGGGTGTATCGTTGCGACTCCGACCAGACTCACACGCCGATGTTCCATCAGGTGGAGGGCTTGGTCATCGAGGAAAACGCCAGTTTCGCGCAATTACGCACCTTGATTATCGAATTCCTGCGTCAGTTCTTTGAAGACGAAAACCTGAAAGTGCGTTTCCGCCCATCGTATTTCCCGTTTACCGAGCCGTCTGCGGAAGTGGATATCGCCACGGATTTGTTCGGTGACGGGCGTTGGATCGAAGTACTGGGGTGCGGCATGGTTCACCCGAACGTTCTGAAAAATGTAGAAGTGGACGCGGAGCAGTACTCCGGTTTCGCGTTCGGATTGGGTGTGGAGCGTTTGGCGATGTTGCGTTATGGCGTAACCGATTTGCGCCAGTTCTTTGAGAACGACCTACGCTTTTTGAAACAGTTTAAATAATCACCAGGCCTGACGAGAAGATAAGCATTATGAAAGTAAGTGAAAGTTGGTTAAGAGAGTGGACGAATCCGGAATGGGATTCTCAAACCTTAGCGGAAGAATTGAGTTTGGCCGGCCTGGAAGTGGATGGCGTGGAGCCGGTGGCTCCCGCCTTTTCGAATGTCGTTGTTGGCCAGGTGGTGTCGGTGGAGAAGCATCCGGACGCCGATAAGCTGAACGTGACCCAAGTGGATGTCGGTGAAGAAGAGAATCTGCAAATCGTATGCGGTGCGCCGAATGTGGTGGCCGGTATGAAAGCCTGCTGCGCGAAGGTCGGTGCGGTATTGCCGGGCGATTTCAAAATCAAAAAAGCCAAGTTACGCGGCGTGCCATCGCACGGTATGTTGTGCGGCGCGACCGAAATCGGTCTGCCGGATGATGGTGTGGACGGTTTGTATGTGTTGCCGGATGAGGCCCAGGTCGGTCAGGATGTTCGTGAATACTTAAACTTAAACGATCAAGTCATCGATGTTGACTTAACGCCAAACCGCGCCGATTGTTTGAGTGTGGAAGGTGTGGCGCGTGATATCGCGGCCATCAGCAATGCGCCTTTCAAGGTCCCGTTTGAAAGTCAGGAAGTGGCGAAAAACGGTGCTTGTCCGCAAAACGTTGCGGTTGAACAACCCCAGGCTTGCCCGAAATATCTTGGCTGTGTGGTAGAAGGTCTGAACCCGCAAGCCGAAACACCCCTTTGGATGAAGCAGCGCTTGGAACGTGGCGGTATTTCGCCGAAGACCTTCTTGGTGGATGTGACCAATTACGTGCTGTTGGAGCTGGGGCAGCCGATGCATGCTTTTGATGCGGATAAGTTGCAAGGGGATATCCAAATCCGTTATGCGCAATCGGGTGAAACTCTGGTCACGCTGGACGAGAAAGAACTAACACTGCAAGACGACACTTTAGTGATTGCCGACGATTCCGGTGCCATTGCGTTGGCCGGAATCATGGGCGGTCTAGCGACGGCCGTGTCCGATGCAACGCAGCGTATTTTCCTGGAATGTGCGCACTTTTCGCCATTGGCGATTACCGGTAAAGCGCGTCAGTACGGTTTGCATACCGATTCGTCACACCGTTTCGAACGTGGGGTGGACGCGTATTTACCGGAGCGCGCTCTGGAGCGAGCGTTACGGCTGATTACCGATATTGCCGGGGGTCAGGTCTCGGAAGTGTCGTCGACGGTTTCGATGGAAAACTTGCCGACGGCGAAGACGATTGTCCTGCGCCCGGAGCGCGTGGCGAAATTGTTGGGTGTCAATTTGTTGAACGCGGAAATCGAAGCCATTTTCGAACGCTTGAATTTTGATGTGAAAGCGATTGACGGCGGCTGGGAAATGACGGCACCAACTTATCGCTTCGACATGGAAATCGAAGCCGATTTGATTGAAGAGGTCGGCCGAGTATACGGTTATAACAATTTACCGGATACCGAGGTACAAGCCCCTATGCGATTGCCGACTTTGCCTGAGTCGGAGCAGGAGTTGTATGTCATTCGTAAAGCCCTAGTCAATCGCGGTTATTTCGAAGTGGTGACTTATTCGTTTGTCGAAGAGGACTTGCAGGCTAAGCTGGTACCCGACAGTCCGGCCATCTGTCTAAAAAATCCGATTTCCGATGATATGAAGGCGATGCGCACTACCTTGTTCCCCGGGTTGTTGCAAACGGTCTCTTATAACCAGAAACGTCAACAAAGCCGTATTCGCATTTTCGAATCCGGTTTGGTGTTCAATATTCAGGACGGTAAAACCTTGCAAACACCGATGATTGGTGGCGCGATTGTGGGCGATCTGCATCCGCAAAATTGGGCGGGGGATAACCGTGCCGCTGATTTCTTCGATTTGAAGGGGGATGTAGAGACGTTGCTGGAAATGAGTCATGTACTGGGTCAGGTACGTTTTGAAGCGCGAGAATATCCGATGTTGCATCCAGGGCAGTCGGCCGCAATTGTTAAAGACGGTCGTACGGTTGGGGTAATGGGGCAATTGCATCCAAGCCTGGTGAAGACTACTGGTGTGTCCGGTAAAGTGTATGTGTTCGAATTACGCTTGGATGCGATCTCTAAAGCGCAGGTGCCACAGGCCAAGCCGGTTTCCAAGTTCCCGGAAGTGCAGCGTGATTTGGCGTTTGTCGTGTCGGAAAGCTTGCCGATGCATGATTTATTGGATGCCATTCAGCAGGTTGAATCGGATATTTTGCAAGGTGTGGAAGTCTTTGATATTTATCGGGGGCAAGGTGTCGGGGAAGGGCGTAAAAGTGTGGCCTTGGCCCTGAAAATACAACACCAAGAGCGCACGCTTCAGGATGAAGAGGTTGACGCGCTGGTATCACAAGTAATTGATATGGCAAAAGAAAAAGTCCAGGCCGAGTTGCGGCAATAATGGATGACGGATTGAATAAAAGTTGAATTAACCGCCTTGAAAAGGTTTAATTGACGTATTGTATTGAGAGGAAAAGACATGGCATTGACCAAAGCAGACCTTGCGGAAACCCTATCGGAAAAGTTCGGTTTCAATAAGCGTGAATCCAAAGAGTTGGTGGAACAGTTTTACGATGAAATGTCGGATATTCTGGTCAAGGGTGAGCAGATCAAGCTTTCGGGCTTTGGCAACTTTGAACTGAAGGACAAAAGTGCCAGGCCTGGTCGAAATCCAAGAACGGGTGAAGATGTACCGATTTCGGCACGCCGTGTGGTCACCTTCAAGCCCGGTCAGAAATTGCGAGCTCAGATAGATAACTATGGTAAAGCCTAAATCGACGGACAAACCGAAGCAACTGGAAATCGATTTACCCGATAAGAAGTACTTCACCATCGGGGAAGTCAGCGAGTTTTGCCAGTTGAAATCGCATGTTTTGCGTTATTGGGAGCAGGTGTTTCCACAGCTGCAACCCAGCAAACGCCGTGGTCGGCGTTATTATCAACGACGCGATGTCGAAATGGTCATTGAAATCAAATCGTTGCTACACGAGCAGGGATTTACCATTCCGGGCGCCAAGGCCCGATTAAGCAAATCCGATGTGTTGGAAGCCGACTTGAAAGGGGAAGCGGAGAATGCGATGGGGTTGCTTCAACAGATGCGTTCGGAATTGAAAGAATTCCAACGCTACCTCAGCCAGCGCTATTAAGCGTCGGCAGCAGATATTTAAATACTAGATACTTTTCGGGTATCGATTCAAAATCAAATTTCGAATAATCTGATCCAGCGCTTCGTCGAAACGGTAATCCGGGTTCGTCAAAGTGAAGACGTTGTGGGATGAGACCACCATGTGGGTTTCGTACTGGGACTTTTTGCAGCCGACCATGTGTTGACCCAAATGATCGAGATAATGCTCGCTGGGGTGGATGGTTTTGAATGTTGGATGGCCGTTCGGACCGAGTGCAATGAGAACGTGATCTTCCGGTTGGATGGGGCGAGTGGGTAAGTGCATTGTAATCTCTTATGTGTTATCCAGTTAAGCGCGTTGCTGGCCCTGGTAATCGGTGTACTCTTCTTCCATTTCCTCGGCGTCGGGAGCGGTTTCCGGGTGTTTTAGCCGCCATATACGAATGAATTTATCACTGTCCAAGCGCTGTTGCAAGAGGGTCATGGCGGCAATGTATTGATCGATGTAGATGTAATTCTGTTTTTTCAAGCTTTGCCAAAGATGGCGGTATTTTTTGGGCAGAAAGTCTTTGAAGTGCGGAATCAAGCCGTCTTCCGTTTCGGCTTCCCTGATGCGCCGCATGACTTCTAGGCGTGCTTGGTAGCGGAACTTCTGTTCGTATTGGTCAATCATCTTGCCGACAACGAATAAAATACCGGCCGAGACGATGAAGCTTAGAATAAAGTAACCGGTCGCAAAGGTGCCAACCAAGGTGAATACGACCAACAGAATCGCGGTAATCGGCATGGTCAGTACGAATAACCAAGCATTGTTGCCTTTCAGCTCATCGGTGATTTCCTGCATATTGAAATCGTCCAAATTCACGGCATGCAGACGTTCCAGCATTTCTTCCGCCGTCGGGGTGCGCGGTTCGAGCGCCATGTCTTCCTGAGAGCCGTCCGGCAAGTCGTTTTCAGTTGTTTCCATAAGGGGTAATGGCTCTGGCGTTTAGATTTCGTTCAGGGTTTCTTTTTGGGTTTGCACTGCATTTTGCATTTTATTGTATGCCGAGTGTGGGTCTCAAGGCAATAGGCGGTTAATTCTCCGCCCCATAAACAGCCGGTGTCGGTGGAATGGATGTTGTAGGCATCGACGGCACCGAGGGTGGACCAGTGTCCGAAAAAGATTTCATGGTCTTTGTTTTTGCGGTTGCCGTGTGCAAACCAAGGTTGATAATGTTTTTTCAATGAGTCGGCTTGATTCGGTGACATTTTTTGTTTGAATTCGAGTTTGCCTTTGTCGTCACAATAACGCATTCGAGCAAATGCATTGACGATATAGCGAATGCGTTCCCAGCCGGTGAGTGTTTCTTGCCATTCTCTCGGTTCGGAACCGAAGAGGTGCTCTCGGATAAAGGTTTGCCAGGCATCGGATTGTAAGTGGTGCTCGACTTCACGGCTGTGAGTTAAGGCTTCCGCGATTGTCCATTGCGGGGGGATTCCTGCATGCACCATCGCGACGGGAAGGTAGTCGTGCTTCACGACCAGCGGTTGGCGGCGTAACCAGTCAAGCAATTCCGGTGCGTCTTCGGATTGGAGAATCTCCGTCAAAGTATCCGATTTTGAGACGTATTTTTCGAGGCCTGAGTAGGCCGCCAGCAAGTGAAAATCATGGTTGCCCAAGACCGTTTTGCCCTGGCCGGATTCTTCGATCGATTTCACGAAAGTCAGGCACTCCAGAGATTTCGGGCCTCGATTGACAATGTCTCCGGCGAACCAAAGCACGTCATGCTGTTCGTCATATTCAATGGCCGCCAGCAGCTCCATCAGTTCGTCGAAGCAACCCTGCAGGTCGCCAATGACATAGGTCGCCATCAAATGGCTCCTTTGGTCGTGTAACAGTCCGCCAGTGCTACAAAGTCGGCGACGGACAAAGTTTCCGCGCGATCGGATGGTCGGACGCCACAAGCCTCAATGTCATCGTCCGTCAACCAACCTTTCAAGTTGTTGCGTAAGGTTTTGCGTTTTTGCGAGAAGGACTGGCGCACCAAGTCGGAAAGGTCGCTTTCGGATGTCGCCGAATAAGGCTTGGTTTGGTAGGGCGTTAAACGGATAATGGCGGAATCCACTTTTGGCGGCGGCGTGAAGTTTTCCGGACCAACTGTGAACAGATGCTCGGTGGCACAAGCGTATTGCAACATGACACTTAAACGGCCATAGGTTTTACTGCCCGGTTCGGCCGTGATCCGTTCCACCACTTCTTTTTGCAACATGAAGTGCATATCAGTAATACGATTCCCGTATTGCATCAGATGAAACAAGAGTGGGCTGGAAATGTTATACGGTAAGTTGCCGACCACGCGCAGGCGGTCGTTTTCATCTTTCAGCAGTCGATGGTAATCGAAAGTCAGTGCATCGGTGTGATGTAAATGAAAGGCCGGATAGTGACCGAGTTTTTGTGTCAAAGGACCAATCAAATCGTTATCGATTTCGATGATGTCGAGAATCTTTACGACTTCCAGTAATGGTTGAGTCAATGCCGCTTCACCCGGACCGATTTCGACCAGATGCTGATCGGGCTTTGGCTGAATGGCCATGACGATTTGCTGGATAACTCGGTCGTTATTGAGAAAGTTTTGGCCGAAGCGTTTTTTGTGCTGATGGGGTTTGTTTTTTTGTGCCATCAAGCTTTCCCCTGCGAGGGTATCATATCGATGGCGACTTCCAGTGCGTAGCGGAAGCTGTTGATGTCGGCTTGCCCTTTTCCGGCCAAGTCCAACGCGGTGCCATGATCCACCGAGGTGCGGACGAAGGGAAGGCCGAGAGTGACGTTCACCGCGTGCCCGAAGCCGACGTATTTCAGAACCGGTAGGCCTTGGTCGTGGTACATGGCTAAAAAGGCATCGGCTTGCTTGAGGTTGCCGGGGCTAAAGATGGTGTCGGCCGGAAGCGGACCGACCAAGTCCATGCCTTTTGCGCGTAAACGATCCAATGTTGGAATGATGACATCGAGCTCTTCGCGGCCAAGATGTCCATCTTCTCCGGCATGTGGGTTGAGGCCCATCACATAGATTTTCGGTTCGGGAATTTTGAACTGGGTTTGCAGGGATTGGTGCAGGATGCCGATGACTTCTTCCAATAATTTGGGTGTAATGGCTTGCGGCACCTCTGAAAGCGGCAAATGAGTGGTGACCAGCGGAACCCGTAGGCCAGGTGTGGCCAGCATCATCACCACGCGTTCGGTTCCTGAGGCTTCGGCCAAGAGTTCGGTATGGCCGGTGAACTTCAAACCGGCGTCATTGATAATGCCTTTATGAATCGGTCCGGTAATCATGGCGTCGAAGGTTCCGTCGAGGCAGCCCTTAATGGCGGTGTGAAGCATTTTGAGCACGTAATCGGCATTTTCAACCGCCAGTTGCCCCGGAATAGAGGGCACCGCCAGGTTAATTGGCAACAGCTTGATGGTTCCGGCTAAATTTGGCGTGGCTGACCGAGACGCATCAAACATTTCGATGTGAATCGGCAGGCCGATGCGTTTGGCTCTTTCTTTGAGCAGGTCGGCATCGGCGATGACGACCCATTCAAACGGCCAGTCTTGTTGAGCCAGTTGAACGACTTGTTCGGGGCCGATGCCGGCCGGTTCTCCAGAGGTAATGACGAGTCGGTGTTGTGTCGCAGTCATTTATTCTCCGTTACCCTCGTCATGCTTCGGTAAAGGTTGCATGATTTCCGGATCATGGTATCGGATATCGACCAAAGCCTCGTCACGCAAACGGCGAAGCCAGATTTCATAGGTTTCATTGGCTTTTTTCATGCGCAGGGTTTGCATTGCCTGTTCCCGTTTGTCCTTTAACGTCACATCCTGTTGACGAATGCCATCCAGGTAGAGGATGACCCAACCTTCATCGGTTGCGAATGGCCGTGCGGCTTGACCGGGGTCGAGGTCGGCGATGGCCGCGAAATATTCGGCCGGTAAGTCACGGGCGGTTTGCCAGCCCAGATTACCGTTGGCGTTGACGGACGCGGGAATATCGGAATATTGTTCATTGAGCTGCTTGAATTTTTCCAAACTATCGATGCTGTCAGCCAGGCTGATAAGCGTATTGCTGGGTTGTTTCAAGTGTTTGGCATCGTCCGATAAGAGGATGAAACGGTAGACATGATATTGCTTGACCAGTTGACTGTTTTTATTGCGCTGGCCATCGAGTTCAATGATGTGAAAGCCGACCGGGCTGCGGATGATGTCGCTGAACTGACCGGGTTTAAGTTGACTGAATGCTTTGGCGAAGAACGTTGGAATCTGGTCATTGGATAACCAGCCTAAATCGCCGCCTTGCAATGCCTTGCTGCCATCGGAATAGCGCACGGCCATTTGACTGAAGTCTTCGCCTTCACGCAACTTCTGTAAAACCTCTTCGGCTTTCTTGCGAGCGGCATCGCGTTGTGCCGGGGTCGCGGACTCCGGTAAACCGATCAGAATGTGCTTCAGGTGGTATTCATCGCTGTTTTCAATCAGGTTTTGGCGCTGGATGAAGTTATTGATCTCATCTTCGGTTACTTGGGTTTTGGAAAGCACTTCGGCTTCGCGCAGTTTTTGAAACAACATCTGCTGGCGAATGCGTTCACGAAATTCCTGAAATCCGTTCGGACGTGCATAATTGAGACGATCACGTAATTGCAGCACTGAAAGGTTGTTTTGCTCGGCAATTTGTTGAATTTGCCCCAGCAGTTCCTCATCCGGTACTTTCAGCCCCATGCGCTTGATTTCTTGCAGTTGCAGCTTTTCCAAAATCATGCGATCCAGCACTTTCATGTTCAGTTCGTCCATGTTGCTGACATTGATATTGCGTGTTTGCAGCTCTTGGCGCGCCAGTTCCGCTTCGCGGTCCAGTTGGCTTTTGAGAATGATGTCGTCGTTCACCACGGCGACTACGCGGTCAAGCAGTTGCGGTTGTGATTCCGACCAGGCCTGGGCGGAATGGAGCATCATAAGAAGGGGCAGCCATGTGAAAAAACGGGTCAATAATGTTGGTTTCATGCAAGTCTCTAAGCGTGATGTTTCGGTTTCGGTTTCGGTTTAAAAATTCAGTTTGTCGTTTAAGTATTCCTTGAACGGCGTGCCGACGGTGCTAAGTCCTTTGAACTCGATGACGTATTGGATGCTGTAATTATACAGCCCATTGTCCAGTTGTGTTTCCTTAAGTGACAGTTCCGAGGCCCAGCAACAGCTGTCGTAACGGATAGCACTTTGGACTTCGGTTTTTCGTTCTTTGGTGAAGTCGTAATTGATGTAACCGCCGACGCCCCATTTCGAGGTCAGTTGCCAGGTTAGGCCCGCAGCGAGGTCTTCCTGTTCACCTGGTTGGTTCTGGTTGGTGATAAGGTGCGTCATCAACAGGTTAAAGTCTGACGACAGGCCAAATTTCAAGCGACTGTTGCTGTTGGTCAGTTCATAGTTACGGTTATCGTACTGGCTGGTGGAGGCAAAGTAAACCGGCCCGGCGGTAAAGCCCAGCTTGACGTAATAGTCTGAAACGTTTTGGGTGTTTTGCGCCAGTTCCGTGTTGGTAGCCGTACTGTTGAGCGTGACCTGGCGGTCGGCGAAGTAAAAAATTTGCCCTAAACCGGCTTCGGCCAGAGGCGTGCCGTCGCGTTTCAGGAAGCGGGTGGTCAGAGCGGCTGAGACTTGGTTGGTATCGCCGATACGGTCGGAGCCCGAAAAACGGTTGTAGCTGAACAGGTTGGTGAAGTCCAAGCTGCGAGCGGTGGTATCAAACAGCGGAATGCGCGATTGGTCTTGGTAAGGGACATAGAGGTATTGCACTTCCGGTTCCAGGGTTTGCACCATGTCGAATCCGGCGAGCGAAAAGTCGCGTTCGAAAATTAGTTTACCGTGGAGCGCATACTGCGGAACGGTGATGTCGAGTTGGTTCTGACCGGACGTGTTATAGCCATTGTCTTCCATATAATAATGGACTTTATTGGCCACGGCCTCGGCTTTGAAGCTACCGTAAGGTTTGTAATACTGATATTGAGCCGACGGCGAGAAGACGTTTCGCTGGGCTTCCGGTTTATGCGCTTGGGGTGCGATTTGGAATTCGGTGGAGGTGACGGGAAAGTTGATGCTGACATTGCGCAAGCCTTCAGCCTCGAAAGGATGAAAATAATTGAGTGTGACTTCCGGACGTTTTTCGTAGTTGTAGGCTGCATCGTCGCGTAAGCGTAAATAGTTTAGGATATGAACGCCGGCTTGCAGGTTGTCTTTATTGTAATTAAGGTTGATGTAGCGTTGGGTATAACTGGCGCTGTCCAGTGCGCTTTCCACCGGAATATCGGTATAGAAATATTTGTCGGATAATTCGTGCCAGAGAATATTGCTGTTCAAGCCCGGCGCCCATTGTTGTTGGGCAATTAATTTCGCACGCCAGCGTTGATCGATTTTTTCGCCGTAAGCGGGATCGCCGTTTTCGTCGATATAGCTTAAGCCTTCTTTTGAGGTGACCTGATCGTTCAAACCGGTCAAACTCAGTTGAGCGCTGCTGTTTGGGAGCAGGTAGCGGAATTCATTGTCCACGACCCAGCCGCGATCCTGCATTTTCATGACGGTCAACGTATCGTCGTAATTGGGGGCGAGATTGAAATAATAAGGTACGGCGACATAGTTCTCCGCCGTATCACGCGTCAGAGGGCGGTAGCTTCCGATGGTCGGGAATAGGAAGCCGCTGGCCCGGTCATCCATCGGGAAGTCGATGTAAGGCGTATAAAACACCGGCACGGTTTGGAAGTACAGCCAAGTGTTGTAGCCGTAAATGCGGCGTTTGTTGTTGTTGATTTGCAAATGGCCAAAATCCAGCTCCCAGTCGTATTTTTCCGAGGTCTTGATGTTGCCGTTACGGGCCTGCCAACTGTACTGCACTAAGGGGCAGGTGGTGAAAGAGGCTTTTTCGAGCTCGGCCAGGTTGGTTTTTTGGTCGACATCAATTTGCTTGGCGGTGCCGTGCGCCCGAGTGTCGATGAACTGGTAACGGGCGTCTTTGAGTTGCGCGGTTTGCTTCTGATGGTTAAGGTGCGCGCTTTGGCTGGTGACAATCAAGCCGTCTCGCTGGAACTGGACTTGACCAAACGCATTGGCTTCTTCGTTCAGACGGTTGAGCTGTACACGATCGGACAAAACCACCAGGCCTGGTCGTTTTAATACCACATTCCCGGTCAGGTCGTAAGTGAGTTCATCCGGCTGAGAGATGTTGTCGGCTTCAGCGGAGTGATCCGCTTGCACACCGGGTGGTGTTATCGGTGGTGCAATCCAGGCCGGTAAGCAGGCCGGGTCGGTGGAAACCGGAGAAGCGGCTTTTATCGGGCTGTCATCCGCCGCTTTCACCATAGGCGGCGCCCACAGCGGTAGCAGTAAAAAACCTGATAAAATGGAGCGGCTTCGAATTGACATCCAGCGTTAAATCGTAAATGATGAATAATTCAGGTATTCTACCGCAAAGACAACGCCGACGTTACCTTTGAAGCGTTAAAATACGCAGGCAAACGAGATTACGATACTCATGTCCGCGGTATAAAACCGCGAGTGGTAAGGTGAGCGGCGGTCAATCACGATAAACCTTTCTTCGGTCGGGCAAAGGAGCCGAAATAGATTCGATGTCACAACGTTTTCAACAACTACAAAACTGGCTTGACCAGTGTTCTTTTCTAAAAGAAACCGATTTCTCAATGCCTGTCGCCGCGTCCAGTGACGCGAGTTTTCGGCGCTATTACCGAATTGAGGTGCGCCGTCATCATGAACCGGAGGCAACCTGTATCATTATGGATGCGCCGCCCGAACATGAAAATTGCGAACCCTTTGTGCGCATTGCCGGGCAATTGAATCAAATGGGTCTAACTGTCCCGGTGGTGTTGGAGCAAGATTTGTCTCAGGGGTTTCTGTTATTGACCGATCTGGGGAACGAAACCTATTTGCATCGGTTAACGGAAGCCAGCGCCGAGGCCTTGTATACCGATGCCTTGAACGCTCTGGTCACCTTGCAAACAGAGGGCCATAATGCTGCGGAAAGCTTACCGCCATACGATGCCACCTTGCTGAATAATGAGATGGCGTTGTTTACCGATTGGCTGTTGAACACGCATTTGGACATTACTCTTTCCGCCACCGAACGCCAGGCCTGGCAGGAAGTGACAGCCCTGTTGGCGCAGTCGGCGTTGAGTCAACCGCAGACCTACGTGCACCGAGATTATCACAGTCGGAATTTGATGGTGTTGGATAAAGGCAATCCGGGCATTTTGGACTTCCAGGATGCGGTTAAAGGCCCGTTAACGTACGATGCGGTGTCTCTATTGCGGGATTGTTATATCACCTGGCCGGCCGAGCAGGTGACCGAATGGCAGCGACAGTATTTTCTGAGTTTGGTGCAAGCCAGATTGCTGGCGAAAGACGAATGGAAAGGGTTTGTGAAAGCGATGGATTTGATGGGCATCCAGCGCCACCTGAAAGCCTCCGGCATTTTTGCTCGTTTGTATCATCGTGACGGCAAGGACGGCTACTTGAACGACATTCCGAACACGGTGCAATATATCTACGATATGGCGCCGAAATACGCTGAAACCCGTGCCCTGGCGAGCTTACTGGAAAGCAAGGTGTTACCGGTTTTGCCGATGTCGGGCAAGGCGGTGTGATGGTTGTTTCCACTCCTCACAAAGCGATGATTTTAGCTGCGGGGCGCGGCAATCGTTTGCGGCCGTTGACTGATGTCTTACCGAAACCCCTGATGGAAGTCGGTGGGCAGGCCCTGATTGAACACCATCTTTTGGCTCTGGCCAGCGCAGGGGTGACGGACGTGGTGGTGAACCATGCTTGGCTCGGCGAAAAAATTGAAACCAAACTGGGGAACGGGGATGCTTACGGCGTACACATTCAGTATTCGGCGGAGCCGGAAGGTGGACTGGAGACGGCAGGCGGGATATTACAAGCGTTGCCGAAGTTAAGCGACCATTCCGCCCCGTTTCTGGTGGTGAACGGCGATGTGCTGACCGATTACAATTTTGCAGGCCTGGCCAAAATGGTCTTGCCGGACGATGTGTTGGCGCATTTGGTCTTGGTGCCGACCCCGGCGTTTAAAGCGACAGGCGATTTCGGTTTGGAAAATGGCCGAGTGGTTGCGGAAGGGGAGTGGACCTTTGCGGGCATCAGTGTGTTGCACCCGAGTTTGTTTGATGGTCTGATACCTGGTGTTGAACCCTTAGCCCCGTTGTTACGACAAGCGATGGCGGCCGGAAAGGTGAGCGGTGAAATTTACTCGGGGTTGTGGGACGATATCGGGACGGTGGAGCGTTTGGAAGCGGCTCGACGCCATTACCAAAAATAACACGCGTTCATAGAATTTTTTAAGTTGGCTTTTACGTCAATAAGAGTATATTAAAAGTTGAGAAGGGGCAAAGGATAACGCCCGATTACTCACTCAGATGAATGGATTGAAATCAGTAGGATAATAAATGAGCCACAAACATAAAGTGACGATTGAAAAAGTGTTTGCACACCCGATTGCGACGAATATTGACTGGAAGAAGCTGGCTTCGGCTTTGGAGCATTACGGTGCGGAGATTGATGTGTCCAACGCCAACCGTGCGCACATCAAGTTGAATGATGCCGAGTTGACGCTGGGGTTGCCGCACCACGGCCATGAACTGGCAAACAAGGAAGAGGTGACTCAGCTGCGCCATTTTCTGGAAGAGCAAGGGCTGACGCCGGACGGTCTTTAAACGGACAATGGATGCACTTTGAACCGAAAAGGGAAGCGTGGCTTCCCTTTTTGCGTTTTGGCGCTAAAATAAGTTTCATTTGAATTTCCCTACCCAAAATTCCAAGGAGCGAATATGTTGTTTTTAGTCTCGCCAGCCAAAGCGTTGGATGAAACGCCCGCCCCAGCGTCGGTTCCGTCTTCCGAGGCCGAATTCCTGACGCAGTCTCAGCGCTTGATTGATGATTTGAAGCAACTCGGGCCGGTGGATGTCGCCGGGTTGATGCATTTGAGCGACAAGTTGGCCGAGTTGAACTATGAGCGTTTTCAGGCGTGGGAACAGCCGTTTGGCGATCAAGCCAAGCAGGCGGTGTTGTTGTTTAAAGGCGACGTGTATCAAGGACTGGAGGCGTCTTCGCTTAATGAGTCGCAAATGTCGTATCTACAGAATCATTTGCGTATTCTGTCCGGCTTGTATGGTTTGTTGAAGCCGTTGGATTTGATTTTGCCTTATCGTTTGGAAATGGGTACCAAATTCGCCAATGCGGAAGGGAAAGATTTGTATGCTTTCTGGGGAAATCAGTTGACCGAAGCCTTGAATCGGCAACTGGCCGAGCAGGACAGTCGTTTGGTGGTGAATCTGGCCTCCAATGAGTATTTCAAAGCGGTGAAGAAGAAAGAATTGAACGCCGACATCATCACGCCGCAGTTCAAAGACTGGAAAAACGGTCAGTATAAAATGATCAGTTTTTACGCCAAGCGCGCCCGTGGTTTGATGGCGCGTTATGCGGCCGTTAATCAGGTTGAACAGGTTGAGGATTTGAAGTATTTCGATTACGACGGTTATCGCTTTGCGCCGGATTTATCATCCGAAAAAGATTGGGTGTTTACCCGAAAACAGGACGGTTAACGGTTAATTTCGATTAATTGCCAAGTGTTGGCTGAACATTCTCGGTTCTAAAAAACCGTCAGACTGGCAGAAAAGGTCTGGCGGTTTTTTATTTGGTTTTTTGTTTTCCGGTGTTATTGCAATGTGGTGTCTTGAGTGGAACCGGAAAACAATCGGTCCACATCCTCTTCAGTGAAGCGGATGTGGTAGTTGCAGATTTCATTGTGTACCACGATTTCGCCATGCTCTTCTAAAATTTTGCGCGCTTCGGCCTCGCCGAGTGATAACAGCATGTCTTCCACTTTTTTACGGTCTTGCGGACATTCGAATTCAATGTCTTGGGGTTCGAACAGTTCGATGGTTTCTTCGTGGAATAAACGATGCAACAATGTTTGTGCATCCAGCCCGATCAGTTCGTCGTCCTTTAAAGTATCGGTGAGCATGTAGATGCGTTCCCAGCCATCTTCGTCGTGCTCATCGGTGGTGGGCATTTTTTGGATCATCACGCCGCCAATGCCGTTTTCATTCGCGGCCAGCCACAGTTTGGACGGTTGTTGTTCGGACTGGCTTAAAAATACCTCAAACGATTGGGCGATGCTGTTTTCTTCACGCGGTACGTAGGATTGGAAAATGCCGTTTGTTTGGGTGTTTTCCATGGTCACTAAAATTTGGCCGTCGCCGAGCAACTCTTCCAGGGTGGATTCGGTGGTCAGGGTGGCATTGGTTTTCGCGACGCCGCGGATCTGTAAGTCGTGTGTCGATTCGACCACTAATAAGTTTACCGGCCCTTTGCCTTGCACTTGAATGGAAACCTTACCGGTGTGTTTCATGCCATTGGCAAGCATGACGGCCATGGCGGTTAGTTCCCCCAACACCTTGGTCAACGGCGCGGTATAGTGGCGGTCTTTTATCATTTCCTGCCAGGCCTGGTCAATTTGCAGATGCTGGCCACGGATATTGAGGTGTTTGAATAAAAAACGTTGAATCGAATTATTCATGGTCGGGAGTCCTGTGTAAGACGGTTAAGCAAATTGGCCTTGCGCTTGCAGGTCGGCATGATAGGAAGAGCGAACCATCGGGCCAGACGCCACGTGGGTGAAGCCCATTTCCAGGCCGGCCAGTTCCAATTGTTTGAACTCGTCCGGCGTCCAGTAGCGTTTGACGCCCAAATGGAAATCCGACGGTTGCAGGTACTGGCCGACAGTCAGCATTTCCACATCGTGTGCGCGTAAATCTCGCATAACGTCGAGAATTTCGTCCATTTCTTCACCTAATCCAACCATCAGACCGGATTTGGTGGTGGTGTCCGGGCGCATGGCTTTAAAGCGTTTGAGTAGGTCTAACGAGGCCTGGTAATCCGCACCTGGGCGTGCTTCTTCATACAGACGTGGGATGGTTTCCAAGTTGTGGTTCAGCACATCTGGAGGCGATTGTGCGAGCGTATCCAAAGCCACGGTCAATCGACCGCGAAAATCGGGCACGAGGGTTTCGATTTTAACGTCCGGTGTGGTGGTGCGAATGGCATCAATGCACTGCAAAAAGTGACCGGAGCCGCCGTCTCGAAGGTCGTCTCGGTCCACGGAGGTGATGACCACGTAATTGAGCTGCATGGCGGCGATGGTGTCGGCCAAATGTTGCGGTTCATTGTTGTCCAATGCATTCGGTCGGCCGTGGGTGACATCGCAGAAAGGGCATTTGCGTGTGCAGATGTGGCCCATAATCATAAAGGTCGCGGTGCCGTGCCCGAAGCACTCGCCCAGGTTCGGGCAGGAAGCTTCTTCGCACACCGAGTTTAACCCTTGCTCGCGCAAAATTTGTTTGAGTTCCTTGACTCGACCAATGTGTTTGGCCGACGGTAATTTGGCTTTAATCCAACCAGGTTTTTTCAGTTTGGGCTGGCTTGGGTCCGGGCGGTGTTTCAGCGATTTGGTTTTGTATTCGCCTTTTGACATCTGTTCGTTACGCGCTTTCAGGCTGTCTTTTTGCAAGCCGGTGATGGCGTCGAGAGAAATTTCGTGCATTTGTGGTGACGTCATAAGCTGGAAAACCCAATAAAACAAAGACGTTATTATAGAGCCAAAGCGATTTTATTCAAGAAATGCCGTGTGTTAGCCGGAGATTTCCGGTTCCAGATGGGTTAATAAAATTTGACTCAATTCGGTCAGGCAGGTGTCCATGTCGGGAACGGCCGTTGTGTCTTCCAATTGATCGGTGACCTGAGTCATTTGAATGCCTTCCAAGCCGCAGGGGGTGATCCAGTGGAAAGGACTCATGTCCATTTCGAGATTGAGTGCCAAACCGTGATAGGTGCGTTGTTTGCGGATTTTTAAGCCTAGAGAGGCAATTTTGTCGCCGTTAACGTACACACCCGGCGCATCGGTGCGAGCTGTTGCTTCTATGTGGAGGGTGTCCAGGTAGGCGATAATGGCGTTTTCCATTCGACTGACCAGGTCACGAACGCCAAGTTTGGCACGTTTGAGATCCAACAATAAATAGACGACCGCTTGTCCGGGGCCGTGGTAGGTGACTTGGCCGCCTCGATCGGTTTGGATAATGGGGATGTTGTTCTGGTGTGCCGGGACGAGCAGGTGCTTGGCGTCGCCGTTCAAGCCCTGGGTGAAGACCGGAGGATGGGTGACCAGCCAAATTTGATCGTCGGTCTCGTCGGAGCGTTCGCTGGTGAAGTTTTGCATGGCCTGCCAGATGTCCTCATAGGGTTGCAGGCCGAGGGTTCGAATGTGAACGGGCATGTTTGCTTACAGTGTCATCAGGATTTCGGGGTGTTGCTTCAGTTCACCATAGATGCTGTGCAACTGTTCGAGGCTGGTGGCGTGGAAGGTGATATTGACGGAAATGAAGCGGCTGCCCTTCGAGTCCTTGATGCGAATGTTGTCGCGGGAGGCATCCGGCGCGTATTTTTGGGTGATTTCATATACGGTTTCCACCAGAGTGCCGTTGTTTCGGCCCATGGCTTTCAGTTCAAAATCGCATGGGAAATCGATCAACGATTCGTTATCGGGAGTGTGTAAATCGACCGTCATAATGTGTGTTCTCGTGTTCTCGGTTTAGGCTTTATTGGTTTAATGCTTTGTTTATATGGGCTTGTTTGGCGTTTTCAAAGTGTTGTTGCATTTTTTGCCAGGCCTGGCCGGGTTGACCGTTTCCGACCGGCTGTCCGTTGAGTTGGGTAACGGGTAAGGCGTATTTGGTGGAACTGGTCAGCCAGATTTCATCGGCGGCTTGCAAGTCGGGCAAGGTCAATGGGGTTTCGCTAAAAGGCATATTATGTTGTTCAGCCAGTTCCAGAATGACTTGGCGGGTGATGCCAGACAGCAGTGTGGTGCTTTGCGGCGGGGTTTGCAGTTGTCCATCCCGGACAATGAATACATTGTTGGACGTGCCTTCGGTCACAAAACCATCTCGGTCAATGAGAATGGCATCGTCGGCGCCTTGTTGTTTGGCGGTCATCTTCATCAGGATATTGGGCAGCAGTGTAATGGCTTTGATGTCGCAATGCTGCCAGCGTAAATCGTCCAGTGTGACGGCTTTGATGCCATGGATTTGAATGTCATCCGAAACCGGTTTTAATTCATTGGTGTAGGCGTAGAGCGTCGGGGTCAAGTTGTCGGCGGGCAAATGGTCGCGCTGCATTTGAACGCCGCGTGTGACTTGAAGGTAGATGAATTGGTCTGGCCAGGGATGCATATCGACCAGTTTCTGCAGAAGTTTGCGCCAACCGTCGTCGTCCAGCGGATTCATAATGCCCGTGGCGGCGAGACTGTTTTTGAGGCGTTTCAGGTGCGGTTCGAAAGTGAACAGCCGTTTGCTGTAAACGGGGATGACTTCATAAACCCCGTCACCAAATAAAAACCCCCTGTCTTGGGGGGATATTTGGGCTTTTTCAATGGGAATGAAGTCGCCGTTCAGGTAGGCGATTTGTCCGGATTTTCCCATAGGCTGTCCTCAATTAAAGGCCCAGGAACCCCAGCAAACTTTTGAATAACAGTTTGATTTGGTCCAGGATTTTCTTAAAAAAAGAACCTTCTTCGACCGGAGATAAGCTGACCAGCTGCTTCTGGGAGATGGTCTCATCGTTCAGTGAAACGGTCAATTCACCCAGTGGCTGATCGGCATTTACCGGGGCCGTGATTTTCGGGTCGATGGTGGATTCGATTTTCAAATTTTTGTATTGACCACGCGGAATGGTGACGTAAAGGTCGTTTTCCAAGCCCAGTCCGACAGTGTCTTGTTGTCCTTCCCAAATCCGTGCGTCATTCAAGCGTTGACCGGCTTGGTACAGTTTGTGGGTTTCAAAGAAACGGAAACCGTAATTCAGCAGTTTTTGGCTTTCTTGAATGCGTTGTTTGGCGCTGTCCGTTCCCAGCACGACGGAAATCAAGCGCATGTCATCACGTTTGGCCGATGTTACCAAGCAATAGCCAGCCGATTCGGTGTGCCCGGTTTTTAAACCGTCCACGGAAGGGTCTTGCCAAAGCAATTTGTTGCGGTTGTATTGGGTGATGCCATTGAACGTGAATTTTTTCTGGGCATACCACTCATATTCTTCCGGGAACTTGTTGATGAGTGCGCGGGCCAAAATAGATAGGTCTTCCGCGGTCGTGTAATGATCCGGGTTGGGCAAGCCGGTGGCGTTCATGTAATGAGTGTGCGCCATTCCCAGAGATTCGGCGTATTTGTTCATCAGTTCGGCAAAGACTTCTTCGCTGCCGGCAATGTGCTCAGCCAACGCCACACTGGCATCGTTACCGGATTGGATGACCATGCCTTTGATCAAGTCGTGGACAGAGACTTTTTTACCGACTTCGATGAACATTTTGGAGCCGGGCATTTTCCAGGCTTTCGGTGAAATCGTCACCATGTCGTCTAGGCTGATATTGCCGTTGCTCAATTCGTTGATGACGACGTAACCGGTCATGATTTTGGTTAAGCTGGCCGGTTCGACGCGCATGTCAGCGTTTTGGCTGGCAATGATTTTGCCACTGTTGTAATCGATCAGGATATAGGCTTCGGCCGCTGTTTTCGGCGGTGATGGAACAACGTGCGGAACCGGTTGGGCCGGAGGCGGTGTTTGAATGCTGTCGGCCCAAACAGGGCTGAGAAATGCAAAGAAAGCGAAAATAAAACCAAGCGTCTTAACCATGAGATATCAGTATCTTTTTTAGCAATTAATAATTTTGATAATTTAACACAAACGGGGTAAAACCGGAAGAGACGTCCGCGCGTTATCCGGCTTAAAAGCATGGAAAGATCATGGAGGCGAAACGGCGTTTTTCAAGTTTCGTTAAGAGGTGAGTAGCCGTTTGTGGGTGTGGATCGACATGAGAATGCCGAAGCTGACCATCAGGGTAACCAGTGAACTTCCGCCATAGCTCAATAAGGGTAAAGGCAAGCCGACAACCGGCAGTAAGCCACTGACCATGCCGATGTTGACGAATACGTACACGAAGAGCGTCATCACAAGGCTGGCCGCGGTCAGGCGAGCGAAATTTTCCTGGGCTTGGTAGGCGATGTAGAGACCGCGCGCGATGACCAGTAAATAAAGCAGTAAGAGGATTGCGACCCCAATCAAACCGAATTCTTCGGCCAGTACCGAAAAGATGAAGTCGGTGGTGCTTTCCGGCAAAAACTCTAAATGGGCTTGTGTACTGCCCATAAAGCCTTTGCCCTCGATGCCCCCGGAACCGATGGCGATTTTGGATTGGATTATATGGTAACCGGTACCGAGCGGATCGGATTCCGGGTTGAGGAAGGTTAAAACCCGCTGTTTCTGGTAATCATACATGTAGAAATTCCAGATAATCGGCAAGCTGGCGGCGACCAAAGCCATGGCTGACAAAATGAATCTCCAGGACAAGCCGGCAAAGAACAAAACAAATAAACCGCTCATGGCAATCAAAATGGAAGTTCCGAGATCGGGTTGTACGATAATTAACCCGGAAATGAGTCCGACGAGCCCGATGCCAACCAGCATTTTTTTGTTGGAGGGCGGCAAGGTGTCGTGTGCGAACAGCCAGGCAATCATCATGGGGAGCGCCAGTTTCATGATTTCCGATGGCTGAAAACGGAAGAAGCCCAGGTCCAGCCAACGTTTGGCGCCTTTCCCGATGTCGCCAAACAGCAAAACACTGGCGAGCATAATGGTGCCAATGGCGAAAACCCAGGGGGTGTAAACCATCATCAAATTGGGTGGGATTTGCGCGAACAGTATCATCAAGGCAAACGCGAACCCGACACGGAGCAGGTGGCGTGATAAGACTTCGGGGTCGGCGCCGGAAGCGCTGAATACAATCAGACTGCCGATGACGATTAACCCGAGAATGCCCAGTAGAAGCCAGGCATCAATATGCAGCGACACCAGAAGCCCTTTGTTCTGGCGATAGACCTTTTC
The DNA here is from genome assembly GCF_003991075.1 of Thiomicrospira sp. S5. Classification (NCBI taxonomy): domain Bacteria; kingdom Pseudomonadati; phylum Pseudomonadota; class Gammaproteobacteria; order Thiotrichales; family Piscirickettsiaceae; genus Thiomicrospira; species Thiomicrospira sp. S5. The sequence goes on from NZ_CP014470.1 coordinate 1,139,973, forward strand.
CTTGGCGGGTAAATCAATTCTCATCGTGCAACTCGGTCAGGTAATATTTAATGATGTCCACGGCGACCGGCGCGGCCTTGAGCGTGGAATTTTCTATGATAACACTGATGGCGATTTTAGGCTTTTCCACCGGCGCAAAGCCGATAAACAGCGAGTGGTCGCGTAGGCTTTTTTTAATGTTTTCTTCATCGTATTCGGCTTCATTCAAGCTGAAAACTTGAGCGGTACCGGTCTTTCCGGCCATTTTAAATGGCAAGTCGCGTGCGTATCGTCTGGCAGTTCCTCGCGAACCGTGCATGACGTCAACCATCGCCTGAATGACTTCTTCCCAATTTTTAATTTTTTGAATCGGGATTTGTTCTTTTTCCGGTTCGGTCATGCCTTTTAGTAGGTGAGGTTCGACCACTTCGCCGCGGTTAGCCATGATGGAGGCGGCTTTGGCTAATTGCAATGGTGTGGCCAGAAAATATCCCTGGCCAATGGCGGCGATGATGGTTTCCCCTTTATACCAGGATTCACCTTTGGTGTTTTTCTTCCAGGCCTTGGAAGGCAAAATGCCGACCGATTCATTGTAAAGGTCTATCCCGGTATGGTGGCCGAAACCGAAAGGGTACAATGAGTCGTGGATCAAATCGATGCCCATATCCAGGCTGAGTTCATAAAAGTAGGTATCACAGGACTGGGCGATGGCATCGTTCATGTCGACGAGGCCATGCCCTTGGCGCTTCCAGTCACGGTAACGGTGATCTTTGAATTCGAAAAAGCCGGGATCAAAGATTTGTTTTTCAGGGGAAATGATGTTGTTTTCAATGGCGGCCAGGGCTACAAAGGGCTTGATGGTAGAACCGGGTGGGTATTGACCGTTCAAAACCCGGTTGATGAGGGGGCGGTTGTGATTGGACAGCAGTTTTTTATAGTTGGTCTGGCTGATGCCGTCCACGAACAGGTTCGGATCGTAGCCGGGCGAACTGACGTAAGCGAGGATGTCGCCGGTTTTCGGGTCGGTGACCACGACGGCGGCTTTTTTGCCATCCAGGTATTTTTCGATGTATTCCTGTAAGCGGATATCGAGGGTGAGCTGAATGTCCTTCCCGGGTTTGGCGGGAATGGTTTCCAGTTTTCGAATGACGCGACCTCGTGCATTGGTTTCCACTTGCTGTAGACCGGGAAAGCCGTGGAGAACGGGTTCATAGAATTTTTCCACGCCCAGTTTCCCGATGACGTCGGTACCCGCGTAACGGGATTCGTTCAGGCCGTCGTATTCCTTTTGATTGATTTTGCCGACATAGCCCAGTGCATGCACCGCAGCGGAGCCGAAAGGATAGGTGCGTTTGAGTTTTGCAACCAGCGTGATGCCCGGGAATTGGTAGCTGTTACCGGCAAAGCGTGCGGCTTCATTTTCCGAAAGGGTATAAGGTAAATAGATTGGCCGATACTTGCTCGAAACTTTCAGGCGTTCTTCAAACTTGTTGAGTTTTTGCTCGGGCAGGTCTGGCAGAATCTCGTGTAACCGGTTGATGGTTTCGGTGATGTCTTCGATTTTATCTTTGGAAAACTTCAGGACGAAAACTGGTTGGTTGTCCGCTAGAAGAATGTGGTTACGGTCGTAGATACGGCCACGCACCGCGGGAATGGGTTCCACGGATATCCGGTTGCCTTCCGCCATGGAATGATAATGATTGTAGCCAATCCACTGTAGGTAAGTCATGCGCCCCAACAGTACCAAAAAGAAAAGGATGGCAAAGGCCAAGGCAAAGTAGATGCGGGCACGGAAAAGTCGTTTCTGTTGGCTGATTTCGTTTTCCGTTTGGTACAGGTGGTGGTGATGTCTCATGGCATTTAGCTGAATACGAATCGTTGCGTCAGGCGCTGCATGATCGTTGAGAAAAACGGCCAGATGAGTGCGGCAATGAACGGTTCGGCCCAGAAGTAGAAAAGGTCATGCCCGACAAGAACCGGATGAAATAAAAACCAGTTCATGACTTGAAACAGCGCAATGTAAGTGCCGATAATTAAGGATTGTTGCCAGAGCGGATAACCCTTGAATCGTAAGCGGGAGCGCAGCATCAGAAACGTCAAGGTGATAAAAATCAAGCTGTGAGAGCCCAAGGGGGTGTTGAGCGAGGCATCGAAGATCAGGCCGAGTAAAAACGCCGACAGCAAATGGGTTTTATCGAGGATTTGGGTGGTCCAAAACAATAACATTAAGACGGTCAGGTACGGGATGAAGTTGATTTTGAAGCTCAAAATCATCATGTTGTCGATCACCATGCTCAGCAGGTAGCTGAACAGCAACAGCCATTTGATGTCGGATACCCGAAGGGAAAACACTTTATCGGACATCGATTTCTCCAATCTGGTTTGAGAGAATCAGCACTTTTTGCGAACGGTTCAAATCTGCCATGGGTTCAGCGGAAATTTCATAGTAAGGTTCGTCTTTCAGGTTACTGACCTGAGAGATTTTCGCCACCGGGTAGCCTTCCGGGAAAATATTGCCCAGGCCTGATGTCTCCAGTAAATCGCCTTCCTGTACCGAGCTGGAATTGGGAATGAACATCAGGGACAGCTGGTCGTGGCCCATGCCGCTGAGAATGCCGCGCTGTCCGGTTCGTTGGATGCGTACCGGCACCTGAATATCGGGATCGGTGATGAGTTGCACTCGGCTGGAGGTCGGTGTCATATAGGTGATCAGGCCGATGAGTCCCTTGGCGTCGATGACGGTTTGGTTGATGTCGACATCGTCGAGAGCGCCTTTATTCAGTGTATAGAACTGGGCATAGGGTGTTTGGCTGTAAGCGGTCACGGTGGCGATTTGGATTTTTGAAGCATCCAATTGGCTGGCGGTGCCGAGCAAACGGTTTAAACGATCGATTTCCAGTTTGAGCTTGGCCATTTGTTGCTGTTGGGCCTTGAGTAACAGGTTTTCCGTCTGCAGTTGCTGGTTCTGTAAACGCAACTGGTTGATGGTGGTGTAGTCTTTCTGCATCCAGTTATAGATGTCGAGCGGCAGGGTGGCGGTGCGCTCAATCGGTTCGATGGTGGTCAGCAGCAGGTTGCGGAAATTGGACAATAGGTGGCTGTAATGGTCCATGACCATCAAAGCGATACAGAGAATGAAAAAAGCGACGAACTGAGTGCCTTCTTTTTGGGGCGAGGTGGAGCTCAGGTTGATGGTAGCCTCCTTGCGACAAGAAGGCCGAATGAAATCGAAAAGCGGTTAGAGTCTGTAAAAAACATCTCAGTCAAATGAAAAAACGTCAATTCCTTTTTCATCCATCAATTCCAACGCTCGGCCGCCGCCGCGCGCCACACACGTTAACGGATCATCGGCAATAATGACCGGGACGCCGGTCTCTTCAGACAGCATGGTGTTAATGTTGCGAAGCAAAGCGCCGCCGCCAGTCAGTACGATACCATGCTCGGCAATGTCGGCACCGAGTTCTGGTGGCGTGTGTTCCAAAGCAGTACGAACCGCACTGACAATCGCAGAAAGCGGTTCTTGAAGGGCTTCCAGAATTTCATTACTGTTCAACGTAAAACGTCGTGGTACCGATTCGGCAATGTTGGCACCGTGGACTTCCAGTGTGTCCGGCTCGATTTCGTGATAAGCGGTGCCGATTTCTTTTTTGATTTTCTCGGCGGTGGCTTCACCGATAACCATGCCGTAATTGCGACGCACGTATTTGATAATGGCGTCATCAAAGCGGTCGCCGCCGACCTTGACCGAGTCCGACCAAACAATACCGTTCAAAGATAAGGTGGCGACTTCGGTGGTGCCCCCGCCGATATCAACGACCATGGAGCCGGTGGCTTCACTGACCGGCATGCCGGCACCGATAGCAGCGGCCATCGGTTCTTCAATCAGGTAGACTTCACGCGCGCCTGCACCGGCAGCGGATTCACGGATCGCGCGGCGCTCGACTTGGGTGGAGCCGCAAGGCACACACACCAAAACGCGTGGGCTGGGTTGGAAGAAGCGGGCTTCGTGTACTTTTCGGATAAAGGATTGCAACATTTTTTCGGTGACTTCGAAGTCGGCGATGACGCCGTCTTTCATCGGACGAACCGTTTGAATTTTCTGGTTCTCTTTCCCAAGCATCTGTTTCGCGCCTTCACCGACGGCCACAATCGAACGGGAGTTGGAACCCTGACGGTTGTTCATGATCGCCACGACGGATGGTTCATTCAGAACCATGCCTTTTCCTCTGACATAAATTAGGGTGTTGGCGGTACCGAGGTCGATGGAAAGGTCGTTAGAAAAGAGTCCGATGATTTTACGCAACATTGAGGCAAATCCTTAAAATAGCTTGTTTCGTTGGTTTCAATTAATGGGTTTTTCGTCGCCGAATGGGCGCTTTGTCAAAGTGATTGGTGTTGGTGAAAGCCACTTTTTCAATCGTCTTTGATTGAGCTGGAAAATGAACCCAGAAATAACCCAAACATTTTATATCAAACTCGTTATGAAAAGTCATTTATTTGTCATAGAAATTCGTATAAAACCTTAAATTTCCGTTTATGGGCTTTTCGCCCGGAAACGAGTGTTTTATTTGTGGTTTTATTCCGGGTTTTTGTCGGCCTTTTTCCGGCTTGTCTCTTTTTGAAAAGTTCGAAATGTGGTAACTTAATAAGGTTTTAATTTTTGGTTTATGGAGAGTCGAAGTGTCCTTGAATAAAACTGACGTCGAGTCAATTTCGCGCTTGGCGGCCATTTCGGTGGAAGCGTCCGAAGTCGAGCCTTTGGCGGATAAATTGTCCAGTATTCTGGATATCTTCACGCAAATGCAGGCCGTGGATACGGAGGGGGTCGAGCCGATGTCGCATCCGTTGGATCAGGTGCAGCGTTTGCGTGACGATGTGGTCACCGAGGTGGATCAGCATGAAAAGTATCAAAAGCTGGCCCCGGCCGCGGAAAATGGCATGTACCTTGTGCCGCAAGTAATTGACTAAAAGAGACAGACTTCAGATGCACACTTTATCTGTTAAAGAAATGAGCGACAAGCTCAACAAACGTGAAATCACCAGCGTTGCGCTGACACAACATTATTTGGACCGTATTGAACGCTACGATGCGGCGTTGAATGCTTATGTGACGGTGACGCCGGAATTGGCGATGGAAATGGCCAAAGCGGCCGACGCCATGCTGGACGAAGGGAAAGGCGGGCCTTTAACCGGTATTCCGGTAGCTCATAAAGATATTTTTTGTACCGACGGCGTCAAAACGACGTGCGGCTCGAAAATGCTGTATAACTTTATTGCGCCTTACGATGCCACCATTGTGGAAAAAATCAAAGCGGCCGGTATGCCGATTTTGGGTAAAACCAATATGGACGAGTTTGCCATGGGCTCGTCTTCCGAAAGCAGTTACTTCGGGCCGACGAAAAACCCTTGGAATTTGCAAACCGTACCGGGTGGTTCCTCGGGCGGTTCTGCGGCGGTGGTCGCGGCAGGCCTGGCGCCTTTGGCGACCGGTTCCGATACCGGCGGGTCGATTCGTCAACCGGCGTCTTTTTGCGGCGTGACGGGGATTAAACCGACCTATGGTGCGGTTTCGCGCTACGGCATGATCGCTTACGCATCCAGTTTTGATCAGGCCGGTCCAATGGCGCGTTCAGCGGAAGAAATGGCTTGGTTGTTGAATGCCATGGCCGGGTTTGACGAGAAAGACTCCACCAGCATTGAAATGGCCCGGCCTGATTTTGAGGCCGAATTAGGCCAAGACATCAAAGGCCTGAAAGTCGGTGTCCCGGCGGAATATTTCGGTGACGGCCTGGATGAAGGCGTTGAAAAAGCGGTTCGCGACGCGATTGCCCAGCTGGAAGCGTTGGGGGCGGAAATCGTTGAAGTTAGTTTGCCGAACAAGGATTTGGCGGTGCCGTCTTATTATGTGCTGGCCCCGGCGGAAGCCTCGTCCAATTTGTCGCGTTTCGACGGTGTGCGTTATGGCTATCGTTGCGACAACCCGCAGGATTTACAGGACTTGTATATGCGTTCCCGTTCCGAAGGCTTTGGTGCCGAAGTGAAGCGCCGTATCATGGTGGGCGCTTACACCTTGTCGGCCGGTTATTACGATGCCTATTACTTGAAAGCCCAGAAACTGCGCCGCATTGTGCGTGACGATTTCGTCAAAGCGTTTGAGCAATGTGACGTGATTGTCGGGCCGGTAGCACCGTCACCGGCCTTTAAGATCGGTGAAAAATCCGATGATCCGGTCAGTATGTATCTGGCGGATCTTTACACCATTCCTGTCAACTTGGCCGGCTTGCCGGCCATGTCCGTTCCCGCCGGTTTTGCCGATGGTTTGCCGGTTGGTCTGCACTTGGTCGGTCCATATCACAGCGAACCGACGCTCTTGAAAGTGGCGCACCAATATCAACAAAATACCGATTGGCATCAACAAATGCCTGCGGATTATCAATAAGGAAGGAATGGACAATGACTTGGGAAGTTGTGATTGGTTTAGAGATTCACGCTCAATTAACCACTAAAACAAAAATTTTTTCCGGCTCATCCATTGCTTATGGTGCGGAGCCGAACACCCAGGCCAATTTGTTGGACTTGGGGATGCCGGGACAATTGCCGGTATTGAATAAAGCGGTGATTCCGAAAGCGATTCGCTTGGGCTTGGCCTTGAGTGCCGAAATCGGTAAACGTTCGGTCTTTGACCGTAAAAACTATTTTTATCCGGATTTGCCGAAAGGGTATCAGACCTCGCAGTTTTCGTATCCCATCGTCGATAAAGGCGGTTTTTTGGATATTGAAGTGGACGGTGAAACCAAGCGAATTGGTGTCACGCGCGCTCATTTGGAAGAAGACGCCGGTAAATCGATTCACGATGCCTTTCCAGGGCAAACCGGGGTGGATTTGAACCGTGCCGGGACGCCTTTGTTGGAAATCGTGTCCGAACCGGACATGCGTTCGGCTCAGGAAGCGGTGGCTTATGCCAAGAAAATGCATGAACTGGTGCAGTACTTGGGGATTTGCGACGGCAATATGCAGGAAGGCTCTTTCCGGGTGGATTCCAATGTCTCGATTCATAAGCCGGGTACACCGTTTGGAACACGTGCCGAGTTGAAAAACATCAACTCGTTTAAGTTCATTGAGCAAGCCATCGAGTATGAAATTCAGCGCCAGATCGATATTTTGGAATCCGGCGGCCAAGTCGTGCAGGAAACCCGTTTGTACGATGCCGATAAAAACGAAACCCGTTCCATGCGTGAAAAGGAAGAGGCCAACGATTACCGTTACTTCCCGTGCCCGGACTTGCTGCCTGTGGTGATTACCGACGAAGACATTGAAGCGATCCGGGCCGATATGCCGGAGTTACCGGAGGCCAAGCGTCAACGGTACGTCGCGGATTTCGGGTTGTCGGATTACGATGCGGCGTTCTTAACCGGTTCACGCGCCATGGCGGAATATTTTGAAGCCGTGTTGGCGGAAACCAATGAACCCAAAGTGTCTGCCAACTGGGTGATGGGCGAGTTGTCGAAAGCGCTGAACCAAAACGATATGGATATTGCCGATTCACCGGTTTCCGCGGCGCAGTTGGCCGGTTTGATTGCACGCATTCAGGATCAGACCATTTCCGGTAAGATTGCTAAGCAGGTGTTCGATGCGATTTGGGCGGGCGAGGGTGACGCCGATGCGATTATCGAGCAGAAAGGCCTTAAACAAATCACCGATTCCTCAGCGATTGAGGCGATGGTTGATGACGTCTTGGCGAACAACCCATCTCAAGTGGAGGCCTATAAAGGCGGCCAGGAAAAGATGTTCGGTTTCTTTGTCGGGCAGGTGATGAAAGCTTCGCAAGGTCAAGCCAATCCGGCTCAGGTCAATCAGATACTGAAAGAGAAGCTGCAGTCTTAAAATCATCAAAACCGCCAGGCCTGGCGGTTTTTTATTTTAGGCGGGCGGAAATGTGAAAAGATTAAGGCAGTTTGAATCTTGTCTAAAATTCGCTTGAAACTCTATAAAAAAACCTTATATTAGTCATTATCTACAGTTAATGTGTTAAAACATGACTGGACTCTCAACAACAGACGATTTGGTAACCATTGGAGGTTTTGAATGAAACGAATCGGTTTATTTTTATTAACAAACATCGCGGTTTTGGCTGTGGCCATGATTACGATGAATTTGTTAGGTGTCGGCAACTATATGCAGGGCACGAATCTGGACCTGGGTAACCTGTTTGCCTTCGCGGCCATTTTCGGTTTTGCAGGTTCGTTTATCTCTCTTGCCATGTCGAAGTGGCTGGCGAAAATGTCGGTAGGGGCGCAAGTTATCGAGCAACCTCGTAATGCCGATGAGCAATGGCTGTTGGAAACCGTGCGTCGTCAAGCGGAAAAAGCCGGTATCGGCATGCCGGAAGTCGCGATTTACGACTCGCCGGAGCCAAACGCTTTTGCCACCGGGATGACTAAAAATTCCGCTTTGGTTGCGGTATCGACTGGGTTGTTGCGCAATATGCGTCAAAACGAAGTCGAAGCGGTACTGGGGCACGAAGTCGCGCACATCGCTAACGGTGACATGGTCACCATGGCGTTGTTGCAAGGCGTGGTGAACACCTTTGTTATTTTCTTCGCTAAGATCGTAGCCTACGTTGTGGATCGCGTGGTGCTTAAGAACGAAAACGAAGGGCACAGCTTTGTGTTTATTGTGGTAGACATCGTGGCGCAAATCCTGTTCGGTATTCTGGCCAGTATGATCACCATGTGGTTCTCGCGTAAGCGTGAATTCCATGCCGACAACGGTGGTGCTTATTTGGCCGGTAAAGAAAACATGATCGCAGCGCTGCAACGCTTGCAAACCATGCAGCCGGGTGAATTGCCGGATCAAATGGCGGCCTTCGGGATTTCTGCGAAAGCGTCCAGCTTCGGTGACTTGTTCCGTTCGCATCCGCCTTTGGAAGATCGTATCGCGGCTTTGCGTGCGACCAGTCAAGAGCAATTGAAAATCGCCTGATTTTTCAATCACAAATCTTCTTTTCTAAAAGCCCTCGCTCCGAGGGCTTTTTTATTTCCGATTATTTTTTATCAAAAACACGTAAAAAGTGACCCTAGGGACAATAGGAATTATTTTCATATCTCACTATAGTTAGCTTCACATAGAAAACAACAGTATGCACTCAGGAGAACCATTATGGCGATTGCAGTTGGTGAAGTAATTGGTGTGGAAGGCAATGTTCAGGTCGTTGATACGGAAACCGGCCAAACGCGTGGGTTAGGGCCGCAGGGAAAGTTGTATCCGAATGAAACCATTGTGACGTCGGACAATGCTTCGGTATCGGTTCAGTTGATCGATGGAAATGTCATCGCTTTGGGACGTGACAGTCGTATGGTTCTTGATAATGATGTCATTCCGGCTAGTTCCATCAATTCCATGACACAAGACCAAGCCACCAGTTTTGAAACCTTGCAACGTGCCGTTGAAGAAGGGAATTTCGATGAGCTCCAGCAAGCCGGTGATGAATTACCGCCGGAAATTGCCAAAATCCTGGAAGATCGCTCCAAGTCACTGAGTGAAAAAGAAGAGCAAGAACCGATCAGTTCATCCAATGATGAGGCGGAAACCTATGTGCGAACGGCGGCAGAAGGCGAAGTCACCGCGGGTTATGATACAACTACATCGGCCACGATTATTGAGGACGAGACGGAAGACGACGGGCGGGAAAATGAAGACGGTTATTTTTCAAATCTTGAGTTGACTGGTTTGTCCGTCGTAACAGAGGGAGGCGTGGCGACCTATACACTGACATTGGATACGCCTCCATTAGAAGCCTTTACCGTTATTTTGGCCGTGAGTAATGTTTCGACAACAAATAAAGATTATCAGGCAGCGACTCAAACCGTTACGTTCCAGCCCGGCCAGACGTCTGCTTCTTTTACCGTCAATACAACTGACGATGCCTATGCCGAAGGGAATGAAACTTATCAAGTCTCGGTGGTTTCAACTTCTGGTGGTGGTTATACGGTCCAACCGGAATTGCCATTGCCGGTTTCGACGGTAATTACGGACGGGGCGACTGAAGTGGATGGTGGTACCGGTTTGGCTGATACTGCTCATTTTAGTTTGTCAGGGGTTAACGCTGTTGCGGAAGGTCAGGATGCTGTCTATAGCGTAACGGTTACAGACGGTAATGGCCAACCATTGGTTCTGGAGCAGTCAGCGACTGTAACATTTATTTATACCTACCAAACGGCAGAGGGTGCAGATATTACCGAAGTCGTGACTCAGACTTTTTCTCCGGGACAATCTGTCTATAGCTTCGCTGTTCCTACTGTTAATGATACGGTTTTGGAAGGCCCAGAAAATTTTTCGATTGCAATTTCCGCCTTGAATGATAATGGTCAGTTCGAAAACTCAGTGTTCGATTCTACGCCTGTTACCACGACAATTTACGATGATGGTACTCATGGCAGTTCAGACGATACACCGATCATCACTATTGATGATGTTACCGTTGCTGAGGGGGAGACCGCACACTTTACAGCCAGTCTAAGCCAAGCGGCCGAAATTGATGTGGTTGTTAACTTAAAACTAATTAATGGAACAGCCGAATCGGTAGATTATAGTAATATGGTTGTGACCTATGTTGATGGTTCGGGCGTAACTCAGACCTTGCCGGTCGATGCTTCCGGAAATGTTACCGTTCCTGCGGGTATTACGGACTTGGATGTCGCGGTTTCCACGAATCAAGATACGATTTACGAAGGCCCGGAAACATTTGATATTGTTGCAGGGACCACTGTTGATGGTGTTCTGGTGACCGATACTGGAACGGGTACGATTCTGGATAACGGAACGGTCGATGACGAAGGTAACAGCAACGACGACACACCGACCTTAAGTGTCAGTGACGTCACTGTCGCCGAAGGCAACCAAGCCACCTATGAAGTCAGTCTATCCAACGCCACGGAAAACGACGTCACCATCAACCTAGCGTTAAGCAACGGCACCGCCGAAAGCAACGACTACAGCAACATGGTCGTCACCTACGTTGACGGCGGCGGCATCACTCAAACGCTGACGCCGGACGGCAGCGGGAACGTCACACTTCCAGCCGGTATCACCGACATGAATGTCACCATCGACACCACCGACGACACCGTCTACGAAGGACCAGAAACGGTGATTCTGACTGCGGGCGGCAGCCTGGTCGACAACGGAGGCAACACCGTGACCATCGCCGACGACAGCGGCACCGCCACGATTCTGGATAACGGAACGGTCGATGACGAAGGTAACAGCAACGACGACACACCGACCTTAAGTGTCAGTGACGAAACCGTTACCGAAGGCACTGACGGCTATATTGAATTCACCGTCAGTCTCAGTAATCCAAGTGATGAAACCGTCGTCTTTACGCCTTCTTTGCATGATGGAAGCGGTACGGTCGGAGCCGATACCGGAACCACACCGCAACTGGAATACTATGACGGCACCAACTGGGTCAGCGTTCCGGCGACTGGGGTTGAGATTCCAGCCGGCGAGACCAGTGTGCAAATCCGTACGGAACTGGTAGACGATTATCTGGACGAAAGCGATGAAACAATCGCATTGCAAGCCGACGATGAAACAATCGCATTGCAAGCCGATGTGACTTCCGGAACGGTAACCAATACGACACCGGCTGAAGGCACGGCGACAATCCAAGACGATACGTCCGTGGGCACCGAAGATACGGTGTACGCCATCATTACCGGCGATGCGACGGTAACGGAAGGCGAGCAAGCCGGTTATACCGTCAAACTGGTCGACAGTGATGGCAATCCGGTGACCGTTCCGACAGGCAGCAGTGTCGCCGTGACCGTTGTGTATGGTGTCGATACAGATGCCGGAACCAGTGATGCCACTGACGGCGTTGATTACAATCAAAATACTTCCACAACGACGGTTGTCATTGCCGGAGGTACCAGCCAATCGACGTTCTCGGTGGATACGTTGGATGATTTCACCGATGAAGGGGCCGCTGGCGAAGTCTATAGCGTCACTCTGAACGGCATCACCGATACGGACGGTGAATTTGAAGCGGTGGCCATCGGAACAGACGATTCGGTCGAAACCACCATTTACGATGATTTGTCAGTGGGCGGCAGCACAGATTCTAATGTCCATGAAGATGATTTAAGAGATGCGTCCGGTAATGAATCGACGGATACCGACGGCGCTAAGTCGTTGGGTGTGACCGTCGCTGGAACGCCAAATTATACCTTGACGTTTGAAAGCACCGATACACCTTATCCTTCGGTGACAACGGCCGATGGCACACCTGTGAATTACACCTTGTCAGCTGATGGCATGACGCTGACCGGACATACCGGTACGGCTGGAGCCACACCAAGTGCCTCCGAGACCGTGTTTGTTGTGACGATTGATAAAGCCACTCAAACTTACGAATTCGTATTGCACCAGCCGATTGATCATGTCGACGGCAATGGCCAAAACATTGAGCAACTGACGTTCGGTTTCGAGCTTACTGATACCGACAGTGGTGCTTCGACTACCAGTTCTGTCACGGTCAATGTGGAGGATTCCGTCCCGGATGTGGATGGCGTCTCCTTGACGGTGGATGAAGACAGTGCCGGAACCGTGTTTGAATTGGCCGGTGAAAATGTCGATTCGTTGGCTTCGACGCTGGGCGGGGTTGCCGTTGCCAGTTTCGATAACGGCAAGGCTTATATCCAAGCGGACGGTTCTTTGAGCACCAATGCAGCGGATGAGACCCTAGGGCGAATTGTCGATAACGGTGATGGCACCTTCACCTTTTTACCGGCAGCCGATTTCAGCGGCACGATTCCGTCGATTGCTTACAGTGTGACGGATGTGGATGGCGATACCGCCACCAGTACATTGGACATTACCGTGACGCCGATTGCCGATGCCGCGACGCTCAGTGTGGACGCGGATACGATTTCGGTCAATGAGGATGAATCTGTTGCGTTGGGCTTGAATGCACCGCAGGTATCGGATGCCACCGATTTGAGCACCGGCGCCGAGGATTATGCCGAAAAACTGGGGCCAATTACCTTGAGCGGTTTGCCGGATGGCGCGGTGATTATGAGCGCCACAGGAGTGGTTCTGTTCACCTCCTCCGGCGAAAGTGATGAATTTACCATCGAATTGACCGATGGTGAGCACATTTCCACTGTGTCAGCGGATGCGACCATGTCCAGTACCGACTTTGAGGGGCTTAAAGTGCAGGCGCCAGCCAACTCCGGTGATAACTTCGATGTGACCATGAGCGTGACAGAATATGAAGTGGATGCCTCCGGAACGCCTTTCTCCGGTGTCAGCGGCGTGGATAATTCGACCAGCGTCACAGTGGATGTGCAAGCCGTAACCGATACACCAACCTTAACGTTGGATGGTTCGGCCGCGGAAGTGACATTGGAAACCACCGTGAATCCAAATGATACCGTTGATTTGACCATTGAAGAAGATCAAACCTTTGACCTGACATCAACCTTGCAGGAAAGCTTTGTCGATGCCGATGGTTCGGAAAAAATGTGGTACGCCATTTCCGGTTTGGAAGAGGGTACACAGGTTCAAATCGGTTCTCACACCTATACGGCGGATGCGTCGGGCAATATCAGTTCTTCCGGTCATAAAATCACTATTGATGAACTGTCAGAAAACCCGACCTTTAAAATCACGCCGCCGGATAACTATAGCGGGGACATGGAAGATGTCGTTATTACTCTGAATGTACAGGATACCGATTCGGATTCGGCCGGAACCGCTTCTGTTGAAACCTCCGAGGTTTATTTGGATTTGCACGTGACGCCAGTGGGCGGTGACGTGTCCATGTCGACGCCGGCGTCAGGCCTGGAAGATTCTGCGATTCACCTATTCGGGACGATTACCATTTCCGATTCGGATACTGGCGGTGAAACGTTGACGCGCGCCGGTATTCTGAAATCCGGTTTGGATGCCTTGGTGACGGATGGCGCGGTGATTTCCGGTTCGACCTATTCAACGGCCACGCTCAACGGTCAGGACTATTATGTGTTTGACGACTATGCAAATGCATTGATTACGCCGCCACCGCACAGCAGCTTGGATATGGAACTGGATTATGTCTTCGAAACCGATGACCAAGGAAATCTGGCGATCACCAATGAAACGCATACCGTGGTCGTTAAACCCGTCGCCGAACAGTATGACAAAAACAATAATAATGCCTATAACGATACAGACGATGACGGTAATGACGATATTGTCACGCAAGGCGATAAAACCTTTGCCGCCATTGATGAAGACAGCGGCTGGTTAGATCTAAACAGTGCCGGCGCCTTGTCGGTGACGAACGAAGACAGTAATGAATCTCTGCAGGTAAAATTGTGGAACGCCCCGGTCGGATCGACGTTTACCGTGGATGGTGGTGCAACCGTTCTGACGGTGACCGACGCCACCAAAGGCGTGACCATTGATGCGGCGGATTTGGCGACGGTTGAATTCAAAGCGCCGGACGGGTTTCCAGGTACAAACAGTGGTGACATCGCGATTCATATGACGGTGATTTCAACTGATGTCGATGACGATGCCGCCGACAGTTCCGAGTCGACAATCGAATCGACGGAATACGATGTCTTCAATGTCTATGTGAACCCGGTGGCCGACGATGTGACCATTGCCATCAAGCAGCCATTCGGTTATGAAGACGATGGCCGGGAAGCCGACGGCAGCATTACGCTGGCTTCCGCAGCCAATGGCATCGACTTGTCCGGGTCCATCACTACGTCGGATAAAGACGGTTCCGAAAGTTTTGATGTCAAACTGTCCGTTTTGCCACAAGATGCAGCGATTTATTATGACGGTTATCTCATCGAATACGGCCAAATCACCGCACCAGGTGGCGCTGTCACAGTCATGGCTTCCGGTGATTCGTTGGGCAATTTTACCCTTGTTCAGAATGGCGCGGAATGGTCTCTTCAAATCGACGATTACTCGAATGCAACGGATTTTAAATTCATTCCGGTGCACGACTTGAACGAAGACGTCGATATTCAAATTGAAGGGCGTTCCAATGATACGGCGATGGTGAATGGTTCGAATGTGACCGATACCGGTAGTTGGTCGAGTCCATTGGATATGACCATCAAAGTCACCGGTGATGCGGATGAAGCCATCAATAAAGATCCGGTTGATACCACATCCATTGAGGATACCGACGGCGTAACGCATGATTATCATGCCATCGTCCAAGAGGATTCGGGCGCGATTTCACTCAGTGGCTTACTGAAAGACCAGGTCGCCAATCCGATTCAATCGGTCGATGGTGACGGCTCCGAAACCGTCTTTGTCACCATTACCCATGTCCCGGATGGATTCTCTATTACCGGCGCCACCTTGTTGGACGCATCGGCCACCGGCGAAGCCCGTGAGTGGGTGGTGGAGTCCAGTGAATTGTCCGGTGTGTCGATGACGGCGCCGATCCATTACAGTGGTGAAGTGGATTTTGAGTTGCAAGTGCAAACGTATGAAAACGACGGTGACAAATCCGCCGTGGATACGATTCCGTTTAATTTACTGATTACACCGGAGTTGAGTGGCGACGGTTCCTTGAATACGTCAGCGACCCAAAATGAAGACACGGTGCAACCTCTGGACTTTTCGTTTACCAGTTCGGATTCCGATGAGCTGTTGACGGAAGTTTGGATCAATGCGGATAGCATTCCTGCCGGTGTGGATTTGACCATTAACGGCGCGCCAATCGGCAGCGGTTGGGTGTCGCTTTCGGTGGATGCGTCCGGAAATGTCACGGATACTGTGACGGCTTCCATTCCCGCCGATTCAGATGATGACTACAGTTTCGACGTACGGTATAAAACCGTTGACGAGACGGCCGATGGTACCAGTTATCTGGATACCTCCGGCGCAAGCGGGTATGACGATGCCGATACCGGCTATATTACGGCCACCTATAACGTGACCGTCAATGGCGTGACCGATACGGCGACATCTTCGATCAGCGGTATCAGTGCGAACGATGCCGATGCGCACTTGTCGGTTGACGGTGATGATGTCAGTGGTTATACCGTGACCGTTGATCAAACGAATACCACGATTGATGTACCCTTCAGTTTGATTCCGGACGACATGGCCAGTGAAGCCAATGGTGCCGATGACGACGGCAGTGAACAAATCACGGCCATCACCATCAGTGGTGTGCCGGAAGGTGTCGAAGTCGTTGGGGGAACCTATACAGGGGATACCTTGGTGGACGATGGCTCGGGCAATAAAATCATTGTCAATTCCGGTAATTGGACGTTGAATGCCTCGGATCTGACGTTGGATGCGGACGGAGCTTTGAATACCATTCAGTTCTTGGTCAATGGTGAAGCCGTTCATTTTAATACCATTACCACTAATGGTGAGATCACCATTACCGTGTCGCATCAGGACGGAAGCTCGGCGACCCTGACGAATTCGGAAACGTTTGAGTTGGTTGCGGATCCTGCTTTCGACGGAACGGGTGCCGGCGGCGTTCAAAACGAGACAGGCACTCCGATGGACCTGGCGTTCACGCCGAAAACCGTTCAATTGACGGAAGATACCGGGTTTAATTTGAGTGACTTGGTGGAAGCCTCTGATGGCGCCACCGTGGGCGATAGTTCGAAGTTTGCGATTCTGATCTCGAACCTGCCGGGTGGTTACAGTGTTTCCGGCACTACCGAAACGCAAGTGGTGGATGGCGAAACCTATTACGTCATTTACGGTGAAGGGGATGTGACCGATGTCAATAATTTGCTGGCTTCGGTGACGGTGTCGCCAAGTGGTAATGAAAATACTCTGGATGTCGAAAAAGTCGATTTTGATATCGAAGTGGTAACGTATGTCAGCGAGGACCCAAGCGGTCAAAACGCCTACAGCGTGGATGGCGGTGTCGGCGGCTTCGATGCCGAGCTGGCGCCGGTTTCCGATGCGACGACCATTTCGGTTGATGCAACAAATGTCGCGGAAAGCGCTACCCCAGTTGCGCAAACCATTACGTTGGACTTGAACAATGCCGCGGACGGTGCACGCACTATTATTCAGGATGGTAAAGTTTATGTGAAGTTTGCCGAAAGCTATACCGATGGCGATGCTTCTACGCACGGTACGATTACCTATAACGGCGTGGACGTGCCGACCAATGGTGACGGCTATATCGAAATCAGTGGTATCAATGACTTGGATACGGATGTGGTCTTTGAATATACACCACCGGCGAATCATTACGGTTCCTTGACCATTGACGCCAAGGTAACGACTCAGGAAGACGCTGGGGCTTCCGGCTATACGACCAGCCCGGAAACGACCAGTATTACACAAGTCGTCAATGTCACACCGGTCGATGATGGAATCAGTGGTTTTACGGCCGAAATGTCCGGTTTGGAAGACCAGATGGCGATGCTGTCGGTTACCAGCGGTACTATGGTAGATGCAACGGAATCGGTTTCCAGTGCAACGCTCAGTGGGGTTCCGTTTGGTTATGAAGTTTACTATGACGGCGTAAAACAAACCGGTCAAGTTTCCGGAAAAGATGCGGATGGTAATTTCATTTACGATTACAGTTTTAATGTATCGGATGTGGCAGACCTGGAAAAAATTGGTATTCAGCCAACGGTGGAGCACGTCAGTGAAACCTTGGACGACATTACGCTCAGCGTTTCCAGTGGTGAAGGCGGTTCCGGCAATACTCAGACGATTGATGTGGCTGTCGAGTTCATTGCTCAGGCCGATGATCTCCTCAGCATGAGCCCAACCGCCACGTTTGGAGACGAAAGCGGGGAAGTCGCCATTAACTTGAATATGAACCTGGACGATGTCGACGGTTCGGAAACCGTAAGCTTTACCTTAACCGGCAATGGTGACACCTTGCCGGACGGTATGGTCTTTACGGTGGATGGTGTGGCTTACGGCAATGTGACTTATGATGCCGGTGTCTACACGGTGACGGGTGTGGCGTACGACAAAGTCAACGATATTGCGGTTACGCCGCCGGTTGGTTTTAAAGGCTCGCATGATATCGATGTCACTGCCTGGATGGTGGAATCGTCCAATAACCACAATGCTGATGGAAGTGTCAGCTCTACCAGCGGCACCTTCGAAATGCGTTTGGAGTCCAAGGCCAGTGGTGTGACCGGCCCGACGTCCGTGACGTCAATCGCTGATAAAACGGTTGTCGGTTCGGGCTACAGCATTCCGGTGTTGTTGGCCGGTTTGGACTTGTTGGATAAAGATGGCTCGGAAGCCCTGGTCATCAAGTTGTCCGGCCTGGGCTCCAGTGTTTCAACGGTGGATATTGCCAATTTGCCGGGCGCTA
This sequence comes from Thiomicrospira sp. S5, assembly GCF_003991075.1. Classification (NCBI taxonomy): domain Bacteria; kingdom Pseudomonadati; phylum Pseudomonadota; class Gammaproteobacteria; order Thiotrichales; family Piscirickettsiaceae; genus Thiomicrospira; species Thiomicrospira sp. S5. Next base: position 1,158,280 of record NZ_CP014470.1, read on the forward strand.
CGCTGGAACAGGATGGAACCGATTGGGTGATTACGTTGGCCGATCCGACCACTCCGGACTACACGACGACGATTGCCAATCTGCAATCGTCCGGTATTTCTCTGGTGACCGGTTCGGTGGATGGCAATTTCCCAACGGTGACGGTGGAAGCGTATTCCATCTTGACCGATACGGAAGAGACTTCCACTGTGTCCTCCACAACGGTCACTCCGGATGTGACGGTGGATTCAAGCGGTTCCATTGATGGTTCGGCCGATGGTGAAACACTGGTCGGAGGCGACGGTAATGATGTGATTTACGGTCTCGGCGGTGCGGACTTCTTGTTCGGCGGTGAAGGGGATGATGTCCTTGTCGGCGGAACCGGCAGCGATGAGTTGACGGGTGGCGCGGGTGCCGATACCTTCCGAATCGCTCAGGACGAAGACAGTATGGACACTATCACCGACTTTGAAGATGGTGTGGACGTTCTGGATTTGTCGGAAGTTTTGAAAGATTCCATTGACTTGGATGCCGCGAACTTGGAGACCTACTTGAACTTCTCCGACGGCGAAGGCGATGGAAACGACCTGAAAGTGACGATTGATGCTTCCAATACCAAAAACGGTCAGGAGATTGAGATCATGATTAATGATGTCTCGAAAGCCGATTTCATTGACAATTACGATGAAAATATCAATGACTGAGTTGATGGGTTGAAAGATTAAGCGTCAAGGCATTAAAAAAGGGCTCTCAGAGCCCTTTTTTATTATCCGCTGGTTTTGCTGAAAATGGCCAGGCCTGGTGAGAAGTACTCTTTGAGATTACAGGCGAGCCGAGGCTTCCGATTGGATGCGTTTGATCATGTGATACAAACCAGTGGAGCGGTTGGCGGACAAATGTTGTAGTAGCCCGATGTCGGCCAGGAAGTCGAGCGGCGCTTCTTTGATTTCTTTAGGTGTGCGGCCGTTATAAATTTTCAACAACAAGGCAATGAGCCCGGAAACGATGGCGGCATCGGACATGGCTTCCATATAAAGCACGCCATCTTTCTCTTCAATGTGAATCCAGACTTGCGATTGGCAGCCGTGAATACGATTGTCTTCGGTTTTGTATTCGTCCGGCATTTTTTGTAACACTTTGCCCATGTCGATCAGGTATTTGTAACGGTCTTTCCAGTTGTCGAAATGGGTGAAGCGTTTGACCAAGTCGGCTTGGACGTCGGCAATCGATTTTTCGGCGGGTTGATAATTCATAGTGTCCACTCAGTTTTTGCGAAACGCCATTTTATCAAAAATGTCGACTGAAACCAGCCTTGGCCGGCGAACTACTTTACGCTAACGCAAAATGTATTCAATCGGCACTTCAATCACTCTCGGTGAGGTGCCCATTTCTTCCGGAAACGGTTTGTAGCGATGGTTGAGTGACGTTCGGATGATGTCCAGGGTGGCGTCGTTCAAAAGCCCGTAGTGGCTGGGTGTCGCGATGGATTCTTCAGTAATGCGTCCGTCGGCATGCAAGGTGAATCGCAGCGTCACCATGCCTTGTTGATGGCGACGTTTGGCACGACGTGGATAATGCTCTTGCGCCAGCATCGCCAGTTGCTGATTGAGCTCCGCCATATAGCGTTCTTCGGCTTTGATGCGTTCGGCCACCGAATATTTCGGCGGTTGCGGCGCCAGTTCTTTGGCCGGAGGAGACGTTGGCGGCGGCGTTTGACTGGTTTTGGATTTAGGTTCCGGTTTAGGTTCCGGTTTAGGTTCCGGTTTAGGTTCCGGCTTTGGTTCCGGCTTTGGTTCCGGCTTTGGTTCCGGCTTAGGTTCCGGCTTAGGTTCCGGCTTAGGTTCCGGCTCCGGCAAGGATTGGAACATGGCGGTGGTCACTTCCACCGGTGCCAGTTGCGTTTCCAATGCCGGGACTTTCAATGATTTCCATAAAAAGGTACCGAGCACCGCGTAAAGGGTAAAGGTGATGAAAAATGCCAAGCGGCCCGGTTTAGCCATTCTGCTTCCTTGTCAGAATGTTCAGGTTGTGTAGCTGGTGCTTTTTCAGCAGGTCGATTAACTGGGTGAAGTAACCGAAATCGGTGGCGCGATCGACTCGGATTTCAATAGGCTTGTCCGGGTTGGCCGACAACAACGCGTTTTCCAGCTCAGCCAGCGTAATGGCGTTGTCGTTCAGATAAAATTGGTTGTCGGCATCAATGGCCAGGCGGATGTCGATGGTTTCAGGCGGTTGATAGCTTTGGGTTTCCTGGGTTTCGGGCAGGTCAATGCCCAGCTTGTCCTGTACGATGAAGCTGGCCGAGGTCAGCACGATCGCCAGCAGTACCAGCATGACGTCAATCATCGGGATGACATTGATTTGGTCGAATCGTTTCATGGCCTCAGCTCCAGCAGTTTAAGCTTGGGTTTGGCGCTTTTGCATCGCCAGGTATTCCAGTTCAATCGTATCCACTTTGCGGAGTAACCCGTTGTAGATAATGATGCTGGGAATCGCCAGGGCAATACCGCCCGCGGTGGCTTTTAAAGCCAGCGCCAAGCCCATCATGATCTGGCCGGTTTCGATTTGATTATTGAGGCCCAGTTCATAAAACGTGACCAGAATGCCGAGGACAGTGCCCAATAAACCGACATAAGGCGCATTGGAGCCGATACTGGCGATGGTGGTGAGGTTATTGGTGGTGGCGATTTTAAGCGCTTCCAAACTGTCAAACTGGGAAAGGTCTAAGCGGGAAAAAAACAGTTTACGTTCGATGGTGAGCCATACCATGATAAAGCTCATCAGCCCCAGTAAGCTGAATACGGTGATATCAAGGTAGGATTTCAGTAGTTCCATAATATTTGCCAATTTTTCGAGTAAGGTTGAATTCTTTAACGCAAGCATTATATAAGATAAGCCATCGAAGATTTTTAAGAAACCTTGAATGCCGGTGGCAGGCTGTATCTATCCGAAGGTTGTTGACCCTGCCGGAACCGTGATAAAAAACATCAATGGCGGTTGCGGAAAGCATTGATTATAATAGCGAACCTTCGAAAATCGAATTGTAAAAGAACAAAAAGGAAGACGATATGAGTTCAATGGGACGTCGTGATTTATTCAAAAGCGCTTTTGGTCTGACGGCCGGTTTGGTCGGAATGTCCGCGCTGAAGCCTCTGTATGCCAGTGATGAAATGATTATCCGAGGCCCAGACGTTCCGGATGTGCCGGTGACGAAGGTGTCGGATCGCTGTTACTACTTGATGGCTCAGGACCCGGAGCCGTCCCCGCAGAACTTCGGCTTTTTCAGTAACCCGGGCTTCATCGTCACGTCGGAAGGTGTGGTTGTGATCGATACCGGTGGGTCGGTGCAAATCGGTGAGATGATTTTGCGTCAGATCAAAACCGTTACGGATAAGCCGGTCATCAAGGTCATTAACACTCACTTCCATGGCGATCACTGGTTAGGGAATCATGCGTTCGTAAAAGCTAACCCGGACGTGGAAATTTACTCTCATCAGGAAGTGATCGATCAGATTAAGAACGGTTCCGGAGAATTCTGGATCGGTTTCATGCAGCGTAATACCGATAACGCCATCAGCGGTACGGTCGCGACCAGTCCGACAAAAGTGTTGAAGGGCGGTGAAGTGATGAAAGTCGGTGATACGACTTTGAAAATCCATCATTTTGGGCGAGTGCACACCGTGGCCGATTTGGCCGTGGAAGTGGTCGAGGACCAGACGGTTTATTCCGGCGACATGATGATGCGCCGTATCGCCAATATGGCGGACGGTTCTTACTTGGGCTCGATTGACGCGATGGATCAATTGGCGGCGTTGCCGGCGAAGCAATTCATTCCCGGGCATGGCAAACACGACGGACAGAAACTGATTACGGATTTTAAAACCTTCTGTGAAGTGGTTTATAACAAGACGGGCGAATACTACGATGAAGGAATGTCGGATTTCGAAATCAAACCGAAGCTGATGGAAGAGCCGTTCATGAAGGATACTGCCAGCCAATGGCCTGGCTATGAATCCACGCTTGGGAAATATGTCGTTGTCGCGGTTCAAGAATATGAAAAGAACATGTTCTGATTTTTAACGGCTTTCAACTTAACATAAAAAAGCCCAACACATGTTGGGCTTTTTTATTGCCGTTTCACCCGGTTTGGTGATGTGAGCGAAAGCTTAACCAATAAAGTCCAGGACTTTGTCTAGCCCGCCGTAGTTCAGTGCCACGTTGGATTGGGCTTGCACTTTCGGTTTGGCGTGATAAGCGATGCTGAGGCCCGCTTCGGTCATCATCAACAAATCATTGGCCCCGTCGCCAATGGCGATGGTTTGATTTAACGAGATGTCGAGCTGGTCACACAGCTCCTGTAAAAAATCGGCTTTGGCTTGCGCGCCGACGATGCTGCCTTTGACTTTGCCTGTCAAACGGCCGTTTTCCTCTTCCAAGACATTGGCGCGGGTGAAATCGATATCGAGTTCTTTTTGTAGCCGTTCCGTGAAAAAGGTGAAACCGCCCGAAACCAAGGAAAAAGCGATTTTTTGCTCTTTCAATCCGCTGAGCCAGGTTTCGGCACCGGAATTCAGGAAGAGGCGTTCATCGTATACTTTTTGCAAGGCGTCGGTTTCCAATCCCGCCAGTAATTGAACGCGTTGCGTCAATGAGGCCTCGAAGTTCAATTCACCGCGCATGGCCGCTTCGGTGATTTCCGCAACCTGTGGTTTGATGTTCATCATGTCGGCGATTTCGTCGACGCACTCGATGCCGATCAAGGTGGAATCCATGTCACTGATGACCAGTTTGACGTTGGTTGGATCGAATGTTTCCGGCAGGACATTCATGTCAATCTGCCATTTGTCGGAAAGGCTTTTCAATTTGTCCTGGTCGACTTGCTCGGCGTAGATTCTGAAATGATTCTGGTTTTTTTCCGGTGTGCCGAAGGTGCGAGACAGCTCTTTGCTTTGCTCGTAAGTGAGTGCGTTTTCATGAATGATGATCGTCATTGATTGGGTTCCGTTTTTTGAGTGGGCACTATTTTAGTCTGTGCGAGTAAATCCTGCAAAGTTTGCTTTTGGGGCCCGATGAATAGCCCCAGCCAGCCGATGGGAAACAGCAGTATGCCGGTTAAAAATCGCAGATTGGCATTGTGACGTGTCATGATGTAACCGTCCTGACGTAAGATTTGCAGGTGCCAGACGCGTAAGCCGGGCGTTTGGCCGTTGAGCACCCAGAAATAACTGAGGTAGACATAGGTGATGGCCAGTAAGTACACTTGAAAGGCCACGAGTTTGACCGTCTCTTTTTCAAAGCCCGGCCCTTGCCAGATAACGAACGGAATGGCGGCGACAAACCAGACGGCGCACAGTAACAGTAAGTCGTATAAAAAGGCAAAAATGATTTTAAAAGGACGCATTTTGACCCCAGGTTGATTTTGCGAGGGTAAAATAATAATCGATTTGACGACTTTTCTCAGTAAAGATTGTTGAAAAGAGGCCGGATGGCTGGAAACGACCGAAGGTGGTACAGGGGGCGATATGAATCTGCAAGATGCGGGATTGGCATGGGGTTGGCTGGCCGGTGGCGGCTTGTTGTGCGCGGCGGCTTTGTTTTGGGCGGTGCGTACCGCGCCTTGGTACAAAATTCAAGACAAGGAAGCACAGCATGTCTTTTTGGGGATGACGGTCATCGTCTTGTTGTTGTGGAATTCCGGGGCTTCACTCGGTGGCGGCATCACTTTCCATCTGTTACTGGCGGCTCTGACAACCTTGATGTTCGGTGCGCAGTTCGCCATTTTATGCATGAGCGTAGCGTTACTGGGGGTGACGATTCTCGGGAATGCCGGTTGGATGGCTTACGGACTGAATATGGTCATGATGGGGGTGGTGCCGATTTTGATTGTGTGGTGGATTGCCATTCTGGCGTACAAATATCTGGATCGTAATTTCTTTGTGTTTGTGTTGTTGAACGGTTTTTTCGCAGCGGGTATCAGCTCGGTGGTATCGTTGTTGGTGGCCGCCGCGGTGATGGGGTTCAGCGGGGTACAGAGTTTGGAGACGTTGGAACGCTCGTTTATCCCATATATCCCCTTAATGGCGATACCGGAAGGGTTTATGAACGGCATGTTGATTCTGGCGCTGGTATTGATGAAGCCCGAATGGGTGAGCTGCTTTACCGATGAGCAATATTTGAATGGAAAATAATGGACAGTAATATTGTGCCTATTATTTCAGACATAAAAAAACCGCCAGGCCTGGCGGTTTTTATTCAGTTCGGCTGAGTGCCAAGCTTATTTTTTAATCCAACCTGGTTGGATGTCCGCGTACTTCACTTCTTGGTTCATTTCAGCGTTAGCGGATTTAAGTGCTTCTTTCGCATATTTCATGGCCGTCGCGTCGTCGCCTTTTTTCTTGGCTTCTTCAGCTAGTGCGATGTAGTGATCAACATACGCTTTTTTCATGGCTTTCTGTTTCCAGACATAACCGTCTTTAGCAGCTTCGGCATGAATGGAAGCGGCTTCTCCGATGATGTCGTCGTAAGAAGAAAGGTCTTTCGTCTGGTTGGTTGAACACGCGGCTAGCGACATGGTTGCAACAACAGCAGCACTCACAAATAATTTTTTCATGTATATCCTCCAAGTTCGAAAATAAGCTTGTTTTTGTAAGATTTCTAAGCTCGGTATTATTCTAATCACAAATCTGAACGAATAAAAGCGAAAAAACGTTGAATCAGCCCCGTTTTTTTACATTTTTCGTATGGGTGTATAACTTATTAAGTTTACCCCGACACTGTCAATCCTTATAATGTACACTATTCAGCTAAAATTCATGTTTTATTTAGGTTTTTTAACTGGTTATTTCATTTAACTTGTTGAAATAAATAGTTAAATTGGTGTTTTTGCCCGCTTGACCGGGGTTACGCAAAAAATACTAATTGGCCTATAAAATTTATAAAGGTAGATAGATATATGCGCATCCTGCAAGAAGCCCTCACTTTTGATGACGTTTTATTGGTACCCGCTCATTCGAATGTGTTGCCATCCGACGTGTCGTTGAAAACACGATTGTCACGTAATATTGAATTGAATATTCCATTCGTGTCTGCGGCTATGGACACCGTCACCGAAGCGCGGTTGGCTATTTCGATGGCACAGGAAGGCGGAATCGGGATCGTGCATAAGAATATGACGATTGCCGAACAGGCGCATGTGGTCACCAAAGTGAAGAAGTACGAGCATGGTGTGATTTTAGAACCGATTACCGTACAGGTGAACGATACCGTGCAGACCGTATTAGACAAAACACTAGAAAACCGCGTGTCTTCGGCGCCGGTGATGGATGGTGATGATCTGGTCGGCATCGTCACCAGCCGTGATTTACGTTATGTGGACGATGTTTCCCAGTCGGTTTCGCAAATTATGACGCCGAAGGACCGTTTGGTGACGGTGAAGGAAAAGGAAAAACGTGAGGTGGTGCTGGAACTGTTGCACGAACACCGTTTGGAGCGTTTGTTGGTGGTGGATGATGCCTTTAAGCTGAAAGGGATGATCACCGTTAAGGATATGGAAAAATCCTCTGAACACCCGTTCGCTGCGAAAGATTCAAACGGTCGTTTGCGCGTGGGGGCTGCCGTGGGAACCGGGGCGGATACGCCGGATCGCGTCGCGGCACTGGTAAAAGCCGGTGTGGATGTGATTATTGTTGATACGGCGCACGGGCATTCCCAAGGCGTTCTGGATCGCGTCAAATGGGTGAAAGAAAATTACCCGCAAATTGACGTGGTCGGCGGTAATATCGCAACGGCAGAAGCCGCACTGGACTTGATGAAAGCCGGTGCGGATGCGGTCAAGGTCGGGATCGGTCCTGGTTCGATTTGTACCACGCGCATCGTGGCCGGTGTTGGTGTGCCACAGTTATCGGCCATCGCCAATGTGGCCGCGGCGTTGAAAGATTCGGGCATTCCGATTATTGCCGACGGCGGTATCCGTTTCTCCGGTGACGTTGCCAAAGCGCTGGTGGCCGGTGCTTCTGCGGTGATGCTGGGTAGCATGTTTGCGGGAACAGAAGAGTCTCCGGGCGAAGTGGAATACTATCAAGGGCGTGCTTATAAGTCCTACCGTGGTATGGGTTCCATGGGGGCCATGTCACAAAAACAAGGATCTTCCGATCGTTATTTCCAATCGTCTAATGCCGCAGACAAGCTGGTGCCGGAAGGCATTGAAGGGCGCGTGGCCTATAAAGGCGCGTTGGCACCGATTATCCACCAATTGGTGGGCGGTATCCGCTCCAGCATGGGGTATACCGGCTGTAAAGACATTCATGAGTTCAATACCAAACCAAGTTTTGTGCGTGTGACCGGGGCCGGCATGGCCGAAAGCCACGTGCACGATGTCACCATCACCAAAGAGGCACCGAACTATCGCGTGTAATGCCAACGGCGCCGGCGCGCGCCGTATGGGTTTAAGTCTTATATTTTCTTAGTTTTTAGTTGGAAACCTCCTAGATATGTCACAAAACAACATTCATCAAGATCGGATTTTAATTCTGGATTTCGGTTCGCAATATACCCAGTTGATTGCTCGACGCATTCGTGAAATCGGTGTGTACTGCGAGGTGGAACCTTGGGATATCGAAGAAAAAGTCATTGCCGATTTTGGTGCCAAGGGGGTTATCCTTTCCGGTGGTCCGGAAACTGTGATTGGTGATGACGCGCCAGTGGCACCGCAAATGGTGTTTGAGTTGGGTGTGCCGGTGCTCGGGATTTGTTATGGGATGCAAACCATGGCCGAACAGTTGGGTGGGAAGGTCATCCATGCCAAAGAGCATGAATATGGCTATGCTCAGGTACGCGCTCGCGGCCATACCGATTTGCTGAAAGACATCGAAGATCATGTGACGCCGGAAGGGCACGGCATGTTGGATGTATGGATGTCTCATGGGGATCGTGTCGATGCGATGCCGGACGGGTTCAAGTTGATGGCGTCTACACCGAATTGCCCGGTGGCCGGGATGGCGAATGAAGACAAACGTTTCTATGGCATTCAATTCCACCCGGAAGTGACGCACACCAAGCAAGGTCAGCGCATTATCGAGCGTTTTATTGTTGACTTGTGTGGCTGTGAAAAACTTTGGACCACCGAAAACATTATTGATGACAGTGTGGAGCGAATTCGCGAGCAAGTCGGTTCCGACGAAGTGTTGCTCGGTTTGTCCGGCGGGGTGGATTCCTCGGTCGTGGCGGCTTTGTTGCACAAAGCTATCGGCGAGCAGCTCACCTGTGTTTTCGTTGATCACGGCTTGCTTCGCCATCAGGAAGGCGATCAGGTCATGGCGATGTTTGCCGAGAACATGGGGATTAAGGTCATTCGTGTCGATGCGGAAGACTATTTTATGGACGCTTTGAAAGGCGAAGCCGATCCGGAAAAGAAACGCAAAATCATCGGGCATTCCTTTATTGAAATCTTCGATCAGGAAGCCGGTAAGTTGACCAGCGTGAAGTGGTTGGCTCAGGGCACCATCTATCCGGATGTGATTGAGTCCGCCGGTTCGAAAACCGGTAAGGCCAAAGTCATCAAGTCTCACCACAACGTCGGTGGTTTACCGGAAGATATGAAGCTGGAGTTGCTGGAGCCGTTGCGCGAACTGTTCAAGGATGAAGTTCGTAAGTTGGGCGTTGCGCTGGGCTTGCCGTCGGATATGGTATATCGTCACCCTTTCCCAGGACCGGGTTTGGGGGTTCGTATTCTGGGCGAAGTCAAAAAAGAGTACGCTGATATTTTGCGCTTGGCGGATCACATCTTCATTGAAGAGTTGCGTGCCGCGGATTTGTACGACAAAACCTCACAGGCGTTCACGGTGTTCTTACCGGTGAAATCAGTCGGTGTGGTTGGAGATGCGCGCCGTTACGATTATGTGGTGGCTTTGCGCGCCGTTGAAACCATCGATTTCATGACGGCGCGTTGGGCGCATCTGCCGTACGAATTCTTGGAAAAAGTCTCGAACCGTATCATCAATGAAATCCCTCGCATTACCCGAGTGACTTACGACATCTCCAGTAAGCCACCGGCGACTATTGAGTGGGAATAAACCCCTCCGATTCGATTCATGTTGTGTCCTGACGCCTTGTCTCAAACCGAACAAGACCGGTTTTGGATGCAACATGCCATCACGCTGGCCGAAAAAGCGGAAAGCCAGGGCGAAGTGCCCGTCGGCGCCGTATTGGTTCACCAAAACGAACTGGTGGCCGAAGGCTGGAACCAAACCATTCAATCGCATGACCCGACGGCACACGCCGAAGTGGTGGCACTGCGCGCTGCTGGCCAGGCCTGGCAGAATTATCGATTGGTCGATTTAACCCTTTACGTCACTTTGGAACCCTGTCCGATGTGTGCCAGTGCCTTGGTGCATGCCCGTATCAAACGTTTGGTGTTCGGTGCGGCTGACCTGCGCACCGGTTCGGCCGGCTCGTTGATGAATTTGGTGCAGCATGAACACTTGAATCATCAGATGGCGGTCACAAGCGGTGTGATGGCGGATCAAACCGGTGAGATGTTGAGCCGTTTCTTCAAAAAGCGCCGCCAAGCGCAAAAACAAGCTCGGGAAGCTAGGCAAAAACCATAAAATTATGCAAGTAATACTTGCCACTTTTTTGAATAAATGCGAGTATTACAGCTATAAAAACAACAAGTATCGCAGACGGGTTTGACCGAATTATGCAAAAAAGTGTGGATCCAGCCGAGGGCATCACAACCTATAAAATTTTACCGGGTGAGTTTTACGTAACACGAGAAAACGAGCGCATTGAAACGGTTTTAGGGTCTTGTATTTCGGCCTGTGTCCGGGATCCGGTCACGGGGGTCGGCGGGATGAATCACTTTATGTTGCCGGTGGATAAGAACGCCACTGGTGCCTCCGAGCTGTCGGATGCCAACCGTTACGGCAACTATGCCATGGAAAACCTGGTCAACGCCTTGCTGAATTTGGGCGCCAAGCGCGATCGTTTGGAGTTCAAATTGTTCGGGGGCGGGCGCATCATGAGCTCCACCACCAACATTGGTTGGTACAATATTGGCTTTGCGTTTGATTACATTTATACGGAAGGCTTTAAAATCGTTTCGCAAGACATCGGCGATGTCTATCCGAGAAAAATTTTATATTACCCGAATTCCGGTCGGGTACGGGTGAGACGATTGAATGCGATGCATAACCAAACATTGGCTGCAGAAGAAAGCCGTTATATTAATAATATTGGATCGAAGCCTGTTGAGGGTGATGTAGAACTGTTCTGAGGATACCGCTATGGACATGATGGAAACGTTTCGACAAACCTACCTGGAAGAAAGTTTTGAAGGGTTGGACGTGATGGAAGCCGGGTTACTGGAGTTGGAGCCCGGCACCCCGGATAATGAAAAGATCAACGAAATTTTCCGTGCAGCCCACTCCATCAAAGGTGGAAGCGGTACCTTCGGATTCAATGAAATCATCGATTTCACCCACGTTTTGGAAACCTTGCTGGATGAAATGCGCGACGGACGTCGTGATGTCACTCAGGAAGCCACAGACGTCATGTTGCAAGCGGTGGATGTGTTGCGGGACATGATGACGCGCCTGCAAAACCACGAAGAAATCGATGATGAAAAAGCGTCGGAAGTGCAGCAGGCCTTAGAAGCTATTCTCAGTCATGATGGCTCGGGTGCTGCGCCGGCCTCAGCACCGGCTGAAGCGGTTACCGAAGCGCCGGTTGCCGCACCAAGTGCGGGCGGCGTCTGGACCATCGAAGTACTGCCTGAAAAAGAATTATTGCAAACCGGTAACGAGCCGATTCGTATTTTCCGCGAATTGGAAACGTTGGGCACCGTTGAAGTGACGGTAGATGATTCCGCGTTGCCGGAAGACATCGCCGAGTTGAACCCGGAAGAACTGTTCCTGAAATGGACGTTGCATTTGTCCGGCGACAACATCAATGAAGAAGACGTCAAAGAAGTTTTCGAATGGATCGATGGTGACGGTGCCGAAATCACCATTACGCCTCCAGCCGCGGCCGAAGTGCCAGTTGTAGAAGCCGCTGCGGAAAAGCCCGCGGAAACCGCGGCCCCGGCGCAATCAGCCGAATCGGCGGCACCAGCGGTTGCGGCCAAACCGGCTGCTAAAAAGCCGGCGGCGAAAGCTTCCGCACCGGCCCCGAAACAGGACAGTTCGATTCGTGTCGATTTGAGCAAAATCGATCAATTGGTCAACCTGGTTGGCGAATTGGTCATCACTCAGTCTATGCTGAGCCAGTTCGGCGAACAGGCCGAGCAAAACGAAGGCGGCACCTCGGATTGGGCCGATAAACTCAAAGAAGGGCTGACCCATTTGGAACGCCATACGCGTGATTTGCAGGAAAGCGTGATGAACATCCGCATGTTGCCGGTAAGTTTTGCCTTCAACCGTATGCCACGTATCGTGCATGACGTCAGCCAGAAGCTGGGCAAGAAAATCGAACTGGTGATGGAAGGGGAAGGCACCGAGTTGGATAAAACCATGCTGGAAGCCTTGACCGATCCGCTTGTGCACATCGTGCGTAACTCGATTGACCACGGGGTTGAAGCACCGGATGTCCGCTTGGCAGCCGGGAAACCGGAAACCGGTACCGTTAAATTGGCGGCTTTCCACCAGGGTGGCAATATTCTGATTCAGATTACCGATGATGGCGCGGGGATTCACGCCGATAAAATTCGTCAAAAAGCCATTGAAAAGGGCGTGATTGATGAAGACATCAAAATGAGCGATGAGGAAGTCATTGATTTGATTTTCCATCCGGGTTTCTCAACCGCCGATGTGATCAGTGATATTTCCGGGCGCGGTGTGGGGATGGACGTCGTTCGTCGTAATATCCGCGGCTTGGGCGGTTCCGTTGAAGTGAAAACGGAACAGGGCAAGGGCAGTGTCTTTACCATCCGTTTGCCGTTGACCCTGGCGATTCTGGACGGTCAGTTGGCGAAAGTCGGTTCCGAGACTTACGTTTTCCCACTGGTATCGATTGTGGAATCCATTCAGGTCGACAAATCCCTTGTCAAAGGGATTGCGGGCCAAACCGAATTGTACAAATTGCGTGACAGCTACATTCCGGTGATTCGCTTGCACGACAAACTCGGTATTGCCGATGCGCGAACCGATTTGGAAGAAGGGCTGTTGGTGGTGGTTGAAGACGGCGGTCGTCGTGCCGGCATCTTTGTCGACGATTTGCTGGGGCAACAGCAAGTGGTGATTAAAAGCTTGGAAAGCAACTTTATGAAAATCAGCAGTATCGCCGGCGCCACTATCCTTGGGGATGGAACGGTTTCGTTGATTCTGGATGTGACCGAGACGCTTTCTTCGCACAAAGGTGGCAACCTCCATTCCAATGCAGCCTAACCGCCGGAAGGGCATGGCCCTTCCGCATAAAATAAGATAACAATAACAAGACAGACCAGAGGGAATTATGTCGTTCGCATTAGGCGCTAAAGAAGTACAAGAAACCATCATGGTGTTAAACCTGTCCGTGGCTCAAATCGAGTTGTCGATCACGGACGGGGACAATTCGGTCAATACCTTGATCGATTCGTTTTCCTATATGTCTCAACACATTGAAGACATTGAACGTTCCAGTAAGAAAATCGCCGAGATGACGACCGATGTGGCCGGAATCGAAGAGCATAACCAATCGCTTCTGACTCAGACCGGGGATTTGGCTTTGAAAATGCAGCAGGCGATTATCGCGTTTCAGTTTTACGATAAGCTCAGTCAACGTTTGAATCATGTCTCGCACGGCTTGTCAGGCCTGGCGGAAATTGTCTCGCATGAAATGCATGCTAAGGACGAAGCGCAGTGGGAAGCCTTCAAGTCGGAAGTCCGCAAAGGCACCACCATGCGTGAAGAGGAAGAACTGTTTGAATTGATTTTCGACCAGGAAATGCCGGCTGATGAGGCGATTGATGTGATGAAAGCGCGTATGCGCGATCGCATGGCTGAAAACGAGGAAGAAGAGGAAGAAATCGAGTTTTTCTGATACCCGTTGGATTTAAATTATCAATCGATGACAAAAGCGCCTTTTCAGGCGCTTTTGTGCTTTTTGGAGCATTCAAAGTGAGCAACCTCAAAACATATTAGAGTTTTACCATTTTCTTAATTTGAGCATAAATAAATTGAATTTTAATTCTGATGGAAAATTGATAACAATGATGACTCCGTAAATTTAACAATATAAATGGATCGCTCATGAAATTTAAATCCCTCTTTTTGACCGCTTCTCTGGCGGTGTCGTTACTGGTTTCGGCGACATCAGCCATGGCCGCCGGTTATATGCCGTTTATTTTGGGTTCGTCTTCCGGTGACAGTGTGTCCGTTGTCGTGGATAAAACCAAGCAAGCTTTGACCGAAAACGGTTTCGAAGTGGTTGGCAGCTATAAGCCGAATGCCGACAGCGAAGTCATCGTTGTCACTAACGACGCTTTGAAAAACTTGGCCGGACTGTCCAAAAACGGCGGTTTCGGTGCCATGGAACGCGTTTCCGTGGTCAAACGTGGTAACCAGACCGAAGTGTCTTACACCAACCCGACCTATATGTGGAATGTGTATCGCATGGATGGCGATATCCAGCCGGTGCAAGCCGCCATGGAAAAAGCTTTGGGCAACCAGAAAGGCTTTGGAGCCGATAAGCCTTTGACGGCTGAAGAATTGCGCGAATACCACTATAAGTTCATGATGCCGTACTTTGACGATGTGGATGAGATTCAGGAGTTCGATTCGTACCAGGAAGGCGTGAATACTATCGAAGCGGGTTTAAAAGCCGGTCGTGGTGGCGTTACGCAAGTTTATCGCATTGATATTCCGGGCAAAGACATGACCGTATTCGGTGTGGCTTTCTCCAAAACCGAAGGGGCGGACAAAAACATCCTGACGCAAATCGACGGCGAAGGCCACTCCCACGCGGCGCATTTGCCATATGAATTGTTGGTGAACGGCAATGAAGCTTTGGCGTTGAACGGCAAGTTCCGTATCGCCATCAACTGGCCAAGCCTGTCCATGATGGGGTCCGGCAGTTTCATGTCGATTGCCAACGCGCCGGATGAAATCAAGCAATCTTTGGAGATTGTGGCTGGAAACGAATAATTTCCAATCCCTTTCGATACATTAAAAAAGCGCTCTCTGAGCGCTTTTTTTGGTTTCAGTACCCGGTCATGAAAAAAACATGCATTCAAACCTTGAAAGTGACCAGGCCTGGCCTTATTTAACCCCTAACTTTTTAAACCTATAGAGAGATTTGCACGGGTGGGACGCGAGGAAAAAATGAGATAAAATTTTTCTGAATTAGGCGGAAAACGAAGCTAATAGCGGGCTATTAACGAGTTTTTCAACGACATTCAGGAAGATTTTAGCCATTTTTAGCCGTGTATCCATCCCGTGCAAAGCTCTCCAATAAACAAAAGACTAACCTCAATGAAGGAGAAGCTTTAAATGAGCCATACGGAAACTCATGCGTTTCAAACCGAAGTGAATCAATTACTGAAACTGATGATTCACGCCCTTTACAGTAATAAAGAGATTTTCTTGAGAGAGCTGGTATCCAATGCCTCCGATGCGTTGGACAAACTGCGTTTCGAGTCGGTTTCCAACGATGCCTTATCCGAAGGCGAGTCCGAATTGGCGATTCAGGTCGGCTTCGACAAAGAAGCGCGTACCGTGTCCATTATCGATAACGGTATCGGCATGACGCGTGATGAAGTCATCGCCAATATCGGGACCATCGCCAATTCCGGTACCAAAAAATTCCTGGAAAGCCTGACCGGCGATCAAGCCAAAGACAGCCATCTGATCGGTCAGTTCGGGGTGGGCTTCTATTCCTCCTTCATCGTGGCCGATAAAGTGACGTTGACGACCCGTAAGGCGGGCGACGATAAAACGGAAGGCACCCGTTGGGAATCGGCCGGAGAGGGGGAATACTCTCTGGAGACCGTCGAGAAGGAAACCAAGGGAACCGAAATCGTTCTGCACTTGAAAGAAGACATGGACGAATTCCTGGACGATTTCCGCCTGAAACATATCATTACCACTTACTCCGACCACATCAATTTCCCGATTAAGATGTGGCAGGTGGAAACCGATGATGAAGGTAAGGAAACCGGCGAGAAAACCTTGGAGCAGGTCAACAAAGCCACCGCCATCTGGACACAACCGAAATCCGAGTTGTCCGATGAGGATTACAACAACTTCTATCAAACGGTGTCGCACGATTACGAAAACCCGCTGGCGCACATCCACAACAAAGTGGAAGGTACTTTGGAATACACCTCTTTGCTGTATATTCCGAAACGTGCGCCGTTTGATTTGTACGACCGCGACCGTCGTTATGGCTTGAAGCTGTACGTCAAGCGTGTGTTCATTATGGACGATGCTGAACACTTGATGCCGAGCTATTTGCGTTTCGTTCGTGGGGTCATTGATTCCAATGACTTGCCGTTGAACGTGTCGCGTGAAATCCTGCAAAGCAATCGAGTGGTCGATAAAATTCGTTCCGCTTCGGTGAAGCGTGTGTTGGACCAGCTGGACAAAATGGCCAAGGCCGACGACAAAACCGATTACGAAACCTTCTGGGATCAGTTCGGTAATGTCATGAAAGAAGGGATTATCGAGGATTTTGCCAACCGCGAAAAAATCGCCAAGCTGCTGCGCTTTTCGTCAACACATGAATCCTCCGGGCCGACGCAACGTGTGTCCCTGCAGGATTATGTCGATCGCATGGCGGACGACCAAGAAGCCATTTACTTTATTACCGCAGAAACTTACGCGGCGGCTTCCGGTAGCCCACATTTGGAAATGTTCCGTAAGAAAGGCATTGAAGTCTTGTTGATGACGGACCGCATCGACGAATGGCTGGTGTCGCACTTGACTGAATTCGAAGGAAAACCATTGAAGTCGGTGACGGCGGCGGACTTGAAAGAGTTCGAAGATGAAGCCGAAAAGGATTTGTCCGAAGAAGACAAGAAAGCGCGTGAAGCCCTGACCGAGAAAGTCAAAAAAGCGATTGAAGATGCCGTGTCCGACGTCAAAATTACGCACCGTCTGACCGACTCACCCGCGTGCGTGGTCCCGGCGGATGGGGATGTTTCCGCGCACATGGCGCGTATGCTGGAGCAAATGGGGCAAGCCATGCCGAAGCAGAAGCCGGTGCTTGAGCTGAACCCGGAACACGCCTTGGTGAAAAAATTGGATACGCTGGACGATGAAGCCAAAGTCAAAGAGTGGTCCTTGTTCCTGTTGGAGCAAGCACAATTGGCGGAAGGCGATCACCTGGAAAATCCGGCCGACTTCATTAAACGCATGAATGCGTTGCTGAGTGAAGTCATCTGATTGGTTCGAGAACCTCGCTAGAAAAGACATAAAAAAGCCCCGGGTCGACAGTCGCCCCGGGGCTTTTTTTATGGAAATCAGAAATATACTGTGGAGGATTACAGCTCACATAACACGCAACGGCTTTCGTTGATGTTATCGTGTTCGAAATCCTGAATGTTTTCGAGCGTGGTCTGTCCGATGTTATCCAGCGCTTCGGCGGTGAAATAAGCCTGGTGCGCGGTAATCAATACATTCGGCAAAGTCACGAGACGTTCGAAGGTATCGTCGTCGATGATTTCCTCGGAGTGGTCTTCGAAAAACAGGTTTTCTTCCTGTTCGTAGACATCGATGCCTAGGTAGCCGATTTTGCGGTCTTTCACGCCTTGCACCAGTGCATCAGCATCCGTCAAGGCACCACGACTGGTGTTAATCAGCATGACGCCGTCTTTCATTTTACTCAATGCGGTTTCGTCGATCAGGTGGTGTGTTTCCGGCATCAGCGGTACATGCAAGGTGATGATATCACTTTGGCGGTAAAGCTCGTCCAGTTCGACGTATTTGGCGCCGTATTCCTCCACTTTGGGATTCGGATAAGGGTCGTACGCCAAAACATTCAGGCCGATGCCGGTGAGGATACGGGTCATTTCCAGACCGATACGGCCGGTGCCGATGATACCGGCGGTTTTACGGAACATATCGAAACCGAGTAAGCCTTCCAGGGTGAAGTTGCCATCACGCACCCGAATGTAGGAGCGGTACGTTTTGCGATTCAAACTCATCATCAACGCCAAAGCGTGTTCCGCCACCGCCATCGGCGAATAGGCCGGCACGCGTAAGACGGTGAGTTTGTGTTCGCGAGCTGCATCACGGTCGACGTTATTGAAACCGGCGCAGCGTAATGCGATCAGTTCGGTGCCGCCGGCCGCCAATTGTTCTATGACCGGGCGTGAAAGGGTGTCGTTGACGAACACGCATACCGCGCGATAACCTTTCGCCAAAGGCACGGTCTTTTCGTTGAGGTGAACGTCGAAATAGTCGAGATCGACTGGATAATCCGGGGACAGTTTTTCGAAGAGGGCTTTATCGGTTTTGGTGGTGCTGAAAAAGGCGACTTTCATGGCGGTGTTCCATTTGAGTGGATGAGTAACCACTATAGCATAAGGGGTTTTAGAGCTGTCAAGTGACCCTTTTAAAACAACGCAAAACAATCGAAAACCACCAGGCCTGGTCGTTTTTTGTGGCGTTTTATGCCACAATAGCGCCTTCTTTTTACGTTCGGTTTGAAAGCCGATTTTTTGATTCCAGCTTCCCAAAAGGATACCCATTTTGATTTCAACCGCGAACATTACCATGCAATTCGGCGAAAAGCCGCTTTTCGAAAACATCAGCGTCAAATTCGGCGACGGAAATCGTTACGGTTTGATCGGCGCCAACGGTTGTGGGAAATCCACCTTTATGAAAATCCTGGGCGGCGACTTGGAACCGACCAGCGGGAACGTCAGCCTCGACCCGGACGATGTATTGGGGAAACTGCGTCAGGACCAGTTCGCGTATGAAGAGTTCAGCGTAATCGATACCGTGATTATGGGGGATACGGCGCTGTGGGAGGTCAAGCAAGAGCGCGACCGCATTTACAGCTTGCCGGAAATGTCCGAAGAAGACGGCATCAAAGTCGCCGACCTGGAAGTGGCGTTTGGCGAAATGGACGGTTACACCGCCGAATCCCGCGCCGGCGAACTGCTATTGGGCTTGGAGATTCCGGTGGAACAACATTTCGGCCCCATGTCGGAAATCGCACCGGGCTGGAAGCTGCGGGTACTGTTGGCGCAAGCGCTGTTCGCGGATCCGGACATCCTGTTGCTGGACGAGCCGACCAACAACCTCGACATCAATACCATCCGTTGGCTGGAAGGCGTGTTGAACGAACGTAAAAGCACCATGATCATCATCTCGCATGACCGCCACTTCCTGAACTCGGTCTGTACCCATATGGCGGATTTGGACTACGGCGAGTTGCGCGTCTATCCGGGCAATTACGACCAATACATGTTTGCGTCCACTCAGGCGCGTGAGCGTTTGTTGGCCGATAACGCCAAGAAAAAAGCGCAAATCAATGAACTGAAATCCTTTGTCAGCCGCTTCTCCGCCAACGCGTCCAAAGCCAAGCAGGCCACATCGCGCTTGAAGCAGATTGATAAAATCGAGCTGGAAGAGGTGAAGCCGTCCAGCCGGGTGAATCCGTTCATTCGTTTCGAACAGGACAAGAAGTTGTTCCGCCTGGCATTGGAAATCGAGCATTTGACTAAATCCTACGATGACCTGACGATTTTCAAGGACTTGAACCTGATGTTGGAAGCTGGTGAAAAAATGGCGGTCATCGGACCGAATGGCATCGGGAAAACCACTTTCCTGAAAACGCTGGTCGGCGACACCGATATCGATTCCGGTACCGTGAAGTGGTCGGAAAACAACCAGATTGGCTACTATGCACAGGATCATGCGCACGAATTTGAAGAAGATTTGAATCTGTTGGACTGGATGTCGCAATGGAAGCAGCCGGAAGACGATGAGCAGGCCGTACGTTCGGTATTGGGTAAAATGCTGTTTTCCCAAAAGGAAATCGATAAATCGGTGAAGGTGCTGTCCGGTGGGGAGCAAGGGCGCATGCTGTTCGGTAAACTGATGTTGCAGAAACCGAATATTCTGATTATGGACGAACCGACCAATCACCTGGACATGGAATCCATCGAGTCTTTGAACCAGGCGTTGGAAGAGTTTGAAGGCACCGTCATTTTCGTCTCCCATGACCGTGAATTTGTTTCCTCTCTGGCCACGCGCCTGATGGTGATGAAGCCGGATGGCGTGGAAATCTATCACGGTGATTACGAGTCGTACCTGGCTGAAAACGAATAAGCTTCGGTCAGTATCAATTGCCGGGCTTTGAATATCTGGCATAAAAAAAGCCGTTCTTTGGAACGGCTTTTTTTATTGGTAATAAGCGTGAGCGCTTATTTGGCTTTTTTCGGCGGATATTGCGCCAGCAGCTTTTGTACGATTTCATTCACCTGTTCGGTGATTTCTTTCGGCTCGGCATGTTGGTCGACATCCGAGGTGCTGATGCCGCGCCAGACCAGTTTTTTGTTGCTGTCCAGAATGTCCAACACCACTTTGCCTTGTTGATATTCTTCGATATCGGAACCGGTTTGCACGCCTAAACCGCCGTAGCCACCGTAAAAGCCGGTACCAAAGCCAATCGATGTGGTGACCGGCGTGGAACGGATTTTAGAGCTGACGCCGACATGGTAGGTGATGTAGGCATTCGGTTTTTCGGACACGAACTGATAGCCTTTGGCGTTCATGTTGGCCAGAACGGCTTTTTGAATGCGTTCCGCGATGAGCGGGTTTTTCTTTTCGAACTCTTCCGCGGTGGGTTTGACCTGGTCGCCAGCCGGTAACCAGTCATAGGTTTTCAGCTGACTGAAATCCGTGCCGGTATCGTAATCGTCACTGACCTGAACCGTGGAGCAACCGCTCAAACCGAAAACCAGCAATAATGTCCAAAGTGTTTTTTTCATAAGGTGCATCTCTTTCAAGTAATAATGATTCTTATTTTAACGGTAAATCCATTTATAGCAAGTGTAGCACTTCTACTTAGCGAAAAATAGCCAGGCCTGGCTATTTTCTTATTAGCCAAGCGTTTGTGGTTTGGGCTTCTGAGTAATGAAATAGCTACCGATAATAATGGGCAGAGCGCCGAGAATTTGCGACCAGGTCGGGACTTCGTTCAGGTAAAAATACGCCAACACCAAAGTGAGCAGCGGCGAGAAGGCAAACAGCGCATTCACCTTGGTGATGGGCAAAAGGTGCAAGGCCTCTACCCAGAAGATTTTCGAAATGAAAAACACCAGAAAACCGGTCAGGAACAGCCAGAGCCATTGCGCTTCAATGGCTTCCCAGCTGGGCGTGGTTTCGAAGGTCACGGCCAAAAGGTAGACGAACGGCAGGGCGATGAGGCTGCGCGTCATCAGGATGGTTTCCGAGGAGACCTGAGCGCGGGCGCGTTTCTGGAAAAAATTGGCAATCGGCGCGATGGCCGCGGCCAGCAAAGCCAGACCGTCGCCGAGGACTAGGGTGAATTTATCCGGGAACAGCACGATCATGGCCCCGCCGGTCATGAGTATGACGCCGATTAAGTGGGTGCGGTCCAGTGTTTCGCCCGGGCGGCGGCCGAGAAACAGGTAGCTGAACAATACTTGCAGGAACAAAATAATGGCGACATGGCTCGGTGAGGTGGTTTGCAACGCCAGAAACACCAATGCGAACAGGGTGGTGAGAAACAGGCTGGTCAATGCCAGGTTTTTATACGCCTCGGTGCGCTTGAGTTCGTGCCGTTTGCCGCGCGCCAGAAACCAGATGATGAGCACCACTGTCGCCACCAGCAAACTGTAAAAATAGGCATGCAAAGCACCGAGCGCGGCGACAGTGAAAAATGCGAAAATCGGAAAATGCGCTTCCAGAATGGACAGCGCCAGACTGTAGGCTTCGCCTTTCAGTTGGTTTTTGTGTTGCGGGGATTTTAACGGTCGGGGCATAATTGTTTGGTTAAAGTGCTGCAAGCTCGGCTCGGTATCAGACCTCGCTTGTCAGGTGTGTCGCTCGAAATTGTCGGAAAGATTTAACAATATCATATTGCTCGATATTCGGTCGACTATTCTGTGCCCATTGACGACGAATGTCATCCTTCGTCAAAGCTTCGTGTAAGGCGTTTTTCCAGGTGTCCAAGTGGTTGGCTTCAAGCACTTGACCGGTTTGGTTCGGGTCGATCAGCGTTTGCGGGCCGCCGACATTCGAAACCAAGCAGCCCAAGCCGCTGGCCTGCGCTTCCATAATGACCTGCCCCAAAGTGTCGGTGACGGACGGGAAGACGAACAAATCCGAGGAAGCATAGAGTTCGGAAAGCGTTTGTGCGTTGCGAATCGGTCCGAGGAAATGGATGTGATGCGGTTTCATTTTCGGCGCCCATTTACGGAACCGCCCTTCGCCAACCAGAATCAAGTCGGCCGGCAGGTCGGGGAATTCCGCCAACAACGCTTGCCAGGTTTCCAGCAGGAATGGCACGTTCTTTTCGATATTGATTCGGCCGACATACAACACCTTTAAGCGCTGTGGCTCCAAGTCGAAATCCGACCAGACTTGGCGGCGTTGGTGTTTGGGGTGGAATTTAGCCAGATTGGTGCCGGGGAATAGCGTGGAAATGTGTTCTCTCGGTAGTTTCAAATCCTGCTGCATAATGCCGAGATAGGCATCCGAGCGAGAGAAAACATGCTGGAAGGCACGGTAGAATTTGGCCATGGTGTTGTCGGTTTGTTTTTTCACCCAATGGGAACGGGTCAGGTCGTACAGATAGGCCGGAAAGTCGGTGTGGTAGGTGCCGAACAACGGCAGTCCCAGCTTTTCCGCCTGACGTTTGGCTGCCCATCCGAATGGACCGGGAGTGGAGATGTGGACATGGTCCGGTTGATAGCTTTCCAGAAAATGGCGGATGGCGCGAGTATTCGGATACACCAAATCCAACTCCTGATAAAACGGCATCGGTAGGCGAAAACGGCAGGGCAGGTTATGGATGTAGGGCGTATCGGGAATGGGTTTGGCGGTGGCGGTGACGATTTGCAGGTCAAAGTCTTCGTCGGAGTGCTGTGCGGCTTGTTCGCCCATGTCTTGAATAAAGCGCGAGACGCCGTTTAAATCTCCGAGGGTATCGGTAAAAAGGCAGACCTTCATCGTCGTTCCTTAATCTTTTATGTGGATGAAAGGTTTTATTTTAAAAAGGGGGACTAACCTTAGGATGACAGCTTATTGAAGCCTTTATGACGGTTTGATGTGACGGTGGTTTTTCTTGTAAAACCCGCCAGGCCTGGCGGATTTGAGGATTCGATGGGGACGTGAGGCGCGATTCAATATGGCGGCAGCATTAAATCGCCGAAGCCCCAGATCAGGGTGCCGATAATAATGGTGACATGGGTCATGCGGAATTTTTTACGGTGCCATTTCGAGGGACTGAGGTCGGGAATGTCGTCTTCCGCATCGATTTGGTCCAAGCGGCCGTAAAGGGTACGCAACTCCACCTGAAGCAGGCTGAATTCGCTCATCACGGAAAACAGCACCACCAAACTGCCGAAGCGGGCAAACCATAAAGAATCGAATACCAACCCCATCACAAGACCGATCAAGCCCATCAACCAGGCGATGACCAATAACAATAAAGCTTTATTTTTCGGCACGGTATTTCCCTCGATAAACGGTTTCGTAGAACAGCTTATCGGTATTTTAAGAGATTTTAACGGCCTTGTCTGCCGGTTGGCGGGAATCGACCTGTTCAATGAACGCCAGATGGTCGACAAATTGTTGTGCGGCGCCTTGCCAGGTGTATTGCGGAATGGATTGTGCGATTTTGTTTGGGTCTTGCTTCAGTTGCACGGCTTGCTCGATGGCCGTTTTCAAATCCCAGTTCAGTACGCCGTTGACGCCTTCGGTAATGATGTCTTTGGGGCCGGTGACCGGAAAGGCCGCCACCGGCGTGCCACACGCAATAGCTTCCAGATTGACCACGCCGAAGGTATCGGTCAGGGAGGGGAACACAAACACCGTGGCCGAGGCGTAGTATTGCGCCAGTTCCGTACCGTACTTGGGGCCGGTAAATTCAACGTCGGGATAGGTCTGCTGGAGTTTTTCCAAGTCCGGCCCTTTGCCGACCACCACCTTCCGGCCGGGCAACTCTAAATCCAAAAAAGCGGCGAGGTTTTTTTCCGGCGCGATGCGTCCGACGTAGAGGTACATGGGCGTGTCGTCTTTGGAAGGCCGGGCGCGGGTTGGGTTGAATATTTCGGTATCCACGCCGCGCGTCATCAGCACCACGTGTTGAAAATGACGGTTTTTCAACTCCGTTAAAATGGATTCGCCCGGAACAAAGGTGTTTTGCGCCGGGGTGTGAAAGCGGCGCATGATGTTATACACCCAGTCCGTCGGCACCGGAAAGCGTTCGTGAATGTATTCCGGGTACTTGGTGTGATACGCCGTGGTAAAAGGCAAACCGTGTTTGCGCGCAATGCGGCGTGCCTTCCATCCTAAAGCGCCTTCGGTGGCGATGTGGATGGCATTGGGTTGGAAGTCTAGCAGGCGTTTTTCCAATCCGTGCGCGCGCCAAACCAACGGAATTTCCGGGTAGGTCGGTAAGGGCACGCAATCGTAATCGTTGGGGTGGATGACGTCGACTTCTATGCCTTGCTGGCGAAGGTGAGCAACCAGTTGCGACAGGGTGGTGACCACGCCGTTCACTTGCGGTTGCCAAGCATCTGTGACTAGGGAGAGGCGTTGAATGCGGCGAGTATTGAAGGGCATTTGCACAAAAGGTTCGGCGGTGCTGGCGGCGGAATCAGGTGTGTTCATATCGTCGGGCGCTGCTGTTTTATGTTATATGTGAGTCTTAGGATTACCTTAGAATGCTTTGTTGACGCCTGTGTGAACTTAATATGAAAAACGCTGTTTTTTCAGTCATTTAATTGTCATTAAAGCGTCATGTATCCATCAAGTGCCCCCTTTAAACTTGCCCGAAACAAGGTTAACGATGGGACGGAAAATGAAAGACACGCCTTTAGCGATCATGCCGGATTGGATGGAATCCATAGAAGCGGACGATTTGATTGTTGCGGAAAACAATCACCAGATGTCGAACTACCGAAGCATATTTATTTCCGACGTACATCTGGGCTCTAAAGGTGCGAAAGCCGAGTTTCTTTCCGAATTCTTGAAATACAACCAATGCGACAAACTGTATCTGGTGGGCGACATCATCGACGGCTGGCGTTTGAAAAAACGTATTTTCTGGCCGCAGGAGCACACCAATGTGATTCGTCGCATTCTCACCAAGGCCAAACGCGGCACCGAAGTGGTGTTTGTGACCGGTAATCACGATGATTTTCTACGCCGTTATTCCGGTGTCGATTTCGGTAATATCCGCCTGACCGATGAAGCGGTGCACGTGACCACCAGCGGCGAAAAATTGCTGGTGGTGCACGGCGATAAATACGACAGCGTTATCCAAACCCAGAAATGGTTGGCGGTGATCGGCGACTGGGGCTACGAAAGCCTGGTGGTCATTAACCGTTATTTCAATCGCGTTCGCCATAAGTTCGGCATGGGCTACTGGTCCTTATCGGCGTTTATCAAACAAAAGGTCAAATCGGCGGTATCATTCATTTCGGCCTATGAAGAAGCAGTGGTGGACGACTGTAAAAAACAGGGCTTCAAGGGGGTGATCTGCGGCCATATCCATCATCCGGAAATCCGCGAAATCAACGGGGTGGAGTACCTCAACTGCGGCGATTGGGTGGAGTCCTGCACCGCGATTGTCGAAACCCGCGACGGCGAGATGAAGCTGTTGCAATGGGTGGAAATCAGTCACCAGACCAACGCCGCGTAACGGCTGAGCATTCAAGGAGTATTGGATGAAGCCCGGGCACAGAGGTTTGGTTCGCATTGTTAAAGCGGCCGGGTATTCCTGGCAAGGCATTAAGGCCTGTTATCAAAACGAAGCGGCGTTCCGGCAGGAGCTGGTGTTATTGGCGGTGTTGACGCCGATTGCCATGTGGCTGTCGAACGATGCGGTGGAGTTTATTCTGTTGATCGGTTCGGTGATTTTGCTATTGGTGGTGGAGTTATTGAATACCGCGGTGGAAATGGTGGTGGATCGTCATGGCCAGGAGTGGCATGAGTTGTCCGGTTTGGCCAAAGACATGGGCTCGGCGGCGGTGTTTGTGATGATGGGGTTGTGCCTGTTGGTTTGGTCGACGCTGATTATCTCGCACCTGAATTGGAGCCTGTTTTAGCGAAATCCGCAATACTGGCCAGGCCTGGCCAGTATTGCGGATTTGCGCTTGAATGGTCGGCTGACCGAATTATTCGTTCGTATCGGATTGGCGAAATTCACTGAGGCGTTTCAGCAGGAATTCCAGCTCCGCACGTTTCTCTTCCTTTTCGTGGACTTTTTCCTCGATGAAATCGACCACGTTCTTATGCAGTTTCAGCTTATTCAGCGCATTGATGTTGGTAATGCCGCCCGGATTCAATACATTCACTTCTAGAATCTTGTCGCCGATCATATCGACACCGACGAAATAAAGACCGTCGGCCGCCAATTTCGGCCCGATTTTGCGGCAGATCGCCATTTGCGATTCGGTCATTTTGTATTTGTGTGCCGTCCCGCCGACCTGAATATTGGCGCGCACGTCGCCTTCCGGCGGTTTGCGGTTGTAAGCACCGATGAATTTACCGTTGAGCATCAGCACGCGCACGTCGCCTTCTTCCGCACCTTCGATGTATTCCTGCACGATGACGTAGCTTTTATCCTGCGTGTGGATGTAAAAGTCCAGAATGGAATTGATACTGGTCTGGGCGTTTTTCTCCAGCACAATAACGCCGTGCCCGCCGGAGGCGTTCAGCGGTTTTAAAATGACCTTGTCGCCCGGCATTTCGTCAATCATCTGGCGAATGTATTCCTTGTTTTTGGACACATGGGTAATCGGCAAGAAGCTGTTGTTCGGGTCGTTGAAGGTGGTGGTGTACAGCTTATTGTTGGCTTTGCGGATGCCGTCGATGTCGTTGATGATGACGACTTCGTTTTTGACCGAGTCGAGGAAGTTGTACACCATCGAATCGATTGGCGGATCGCGGCGAACCATAATCGCATCCAACCCGTGTAACGGCATCATTTTCTGTTCGAATTTGACCTTCTTGTAGAACTGCAAGATGTTGTCGGGAATCTTCTCCATTGGCAGGATGCGTTTCACGTAACCATGGGTAACGTTGTTGCGCACCGTTAGATTGCTTGGGTACAGGATGGACACCTTATGGCCGCGTTCCAGGCATTCTTTGATGATGCGGATGGTGGAGTTTTTAGCCGGGGTGATGGTGTTCCAGTCTTCAAAGATAAAACCGATGTTCATAGTGACGTCCTCAAGATTCGGGGCGATGTTTAGGCGGTTTCCGGGCGACGTGCCCAGTCCGGGAATCGCCGGGGGAGTTTCGGCGGTCTTGTGGCGAATTTTGACGGCTTTTGAGGGAAAAGTAAACCTTAAAATCGGTTTGCGAAACGCTTTTTTAAAAACGCCCAGGCCTGGGCGTTTTCGGGAAATGGGCTTGGGGCGTTATTCGGTGTCGGTGACCGACTGAATCAGGGCCGACCCTTTAAAGTCCGTCGGCAAGATATCGTTTTTGAAGTAGGTTTCCACTTCGGCTTCGCTGACGGCATTTTTGTCGTACACAAAGACGCCGATGCGGTCGCCGGCTTTCAAATAACCGGTTTCACCGAACGGTGTATAACGCGTCGCACCGAGAGTGACGATGATTTGCTTCGGATGCCCGGCTTGCGCCAGCATCGGCGATAACTGTTCCAAGGGTCCAAAATCGGTCTGTTGGTTGAAGGTTTTCACCATCCAGTCTTTCAAGGTACGGTAAAAATAGTTGTACCCCAATACCGGGCTGTCCATGCCGTAAGCTTCGACGTCGTCGGCACGCTTTAGAAAGGAAGTGATGTGATAGTGGTCGAGAATGCCGCCGTTTTCGAAACGGTCGATTTCCACCCATTGGTTGGAAATGCCGGTGCAGGATTCGCCCCAGTTTTTCTTCTGGCTGATCTTACTGGCGTTGGGGCGGCGGATGGAGCAATCGTTGAACGCCGAAAAAGCCTTGGCATTCAATTGGGTGATGTCACCATCGTCGTTGTAAAGCACATCGAACAGCACACAGATTTCCGGTTCCATTTGCACGTTGATCGGGTGCGAGAAATCGGCCTGGATGCGTTCGTTGGAGAGCGGATAGGTGCCGAGAAAAGACGGATGGCCGGGAATGTAAATCGGGAACATGCCTTTGGGCGCCTTGTCGTCTTCGGTTTTGACCTCGACGAAGTCAGCGTCTTCACCGGCTTGGTTCAAGTGTTCGGCAAAGTTGCCGGCAATGCCGAATACGGGGGTTTGTCGTAGGGTTTCCTGTGTCAGTGTCATGTGTCGTTTAGCCTTTAAAACAGTAGGTTTTGCAGTTTACGGCGATAGGCGTTGACCAGCTGAGGGTGTTCTTGATGCAGCAGGTCGAAAATTTCCAGCAGAGTGGTTTTGGCGATGCCGTCGCGGAAGTCGCGATCCACGGTGAAGAGTTTCAATAAACAGTTCATGGCCTCTTCCACTTGCTGGTGCAGCATCAAGTAACCGGCTAGGTGATACAGTGCTTCCGGGTCGTTCGGATTGGCTTGCAGGTTTTTCTGCACGGTTTCGATGTCCGGTGCTTCGGCCACCATTTGGCTGAACTTGAACAGGGCCAGCAGGGATTTGCCTTCGTCGGACTCTTTGGCTTCGTCCGGCAATTTTTCCAGTAATTGCTTCGCCTCGTCCACATGGCCGCGTTGAAAGTACATCTTCGCCAGGTCGAGGTGAATTCGATAGTTATTGGGGTTGGCTTGTGAGGCCTGGCCCAGCAGTTGCATGGCGCGGTCGTAATCGCCTTCGGCAAAGGCTTGTTGCGCCTGGGCACGCAGGTCTTCGGACTCGTCCGGCTTGAGATAGGGTTTCAGGGCTTCTTGGAAGGCGGATAACGGCTGGCCGCCTTGCAGTTCTTCCACCACATGGCCTTGGTGAAAAATCTTGAAGCTGGGAATGCTGCGAATTTGGAAATGGTTCGCCAGCTCTTCCTGTTCTTCGGTATTGATTTTCGCTAGGATGAATTGTCCGGCCAAGTCTTTGGCCAATTTTTCCAGCATCGGCATCACTTGTTTACACGGGCCGCACCAAGGTGCCCAAAAGTCCACCAGCACCGGGACATGCATGGAGTTGTTTACCACCATTTCATTGAAATTTTCTTGGGTGACGTCAATAATCATCGCTTCCATAATCGGTTATCCTCGAAACTCTTTTACGATATCGGTCAATTCATATAATTTATCCAGCGCTTTTCTGGGGGTGAGGTCGTCGACTTTCAAGTCTCCCAGCTCGTCCAGCAAGGCTTCGATTTCTTTCGGGTTGGCCGGTCCGGCCGCAAACAGGTCGAACTGTTGTACAGGCGTTTCATCTGCGCCGGAGGCGGTGACCGAGTGTCCGCTTTGCGCCGCGGTTTGATTTTCCAGACGATGCAGGTGAGTTTTCGCTTTTCGAATCACCTCATTCGGCACCCCAGCCAAAGCGGCGACTTGCAAACCGTAACTTTGCGATGCCGGACCTTCCTGCACTTGGTGCATAAAGACGATTTTGTCCTGATGTTCGATGGCATTCAGGTGAATGTTGACGGTGTTGTTGAACTGTTCCGCCAAGGTGGTCAACTCGAAATAATGGGTCGCGAACAAGCAGTAACCCTGAATGCTTTGCGCCATTTGCTCGGCAATGGCCCAAGCCAGCGCCAAGCCGTCGAAAGTGGAGGTTCCCCGGCCGACTTCGTCCATCAGGATCAAGGATTCCGGCGTAGCGTGGTGTAGGATATTGGCGGTTTCGGTCATTTCCACCATAAAGGTCGAACGCCCGGACGTCAGGTCATCCGACGCCCCGATGCGGGTGAAAATGCGGTCGATGGGTCCTAATGTCGCCGATTCCGCCGGGACGAAACTGCCCATGTAGGCCATGATGGCAATCAACGCGGTCTGGCGCATGAAGGTGGATTTACCGCCCATGTTCGGTCCGGTGATGATCTGCAGGCGACGGGTGTCGTCGAAACAGGTATCGTTGGGGATAAACGGTTGGTCGGACAAGGCTTCGACCGTCAAATGGCGACCTTGTTGAATATCCAATCCGGGTTCGTCGGTCAGAACCGGGCGGGTTAAATTTAGGGCAATGGCCTGACGGGCCAGCGCATTGAGCACATCGGTTTCCGCCAATGCGGCGGCGGTTTGTTGCAAGGGTTTCAAGTCCTCGTTGAGGCGCTCCAATAATTGCTGGTACAACCATTTTTCGCGTGCCAAGGCTTTTTCGTTGGCACTGAGGACTTTGTCTTCAAAGCCTTTCAGTTCGGGTGTGATGTAACGTTCCTGGGCTTTCAAGGTTTGGCGGCGGACGTATTCAGCCGGCACTTTGTCGGACTGTTGTTTGCTGACTTCGATGTAATAACCGTGTACACGGTTGTAACCGACTTTCAGGGTTTGAATACCGGTGCGTTCTTTTTCACGTTCTTCCAATGCCAGTAGATAATCTCCGGCTTCGTTTTTCAAGTTGCGCAGTTCGTCGAGTTCGGCATCGTAACCTTCATCGAAAACGCCGCCATCACGCATGACCATGGGCGGATTTTCCACCAGCGCTTTATCCAGTTGTGCGGCCAGTTCCGGATATTCGCCAAGGCGCTGGGCGATGTGTTGCCATTTTTCGGCGGCTTGATTGGCCAGTAAGGCTTGCAGTTCCGGCAACTGGTTGAGGGAACGGCCAAGGTGCAATAGGTCGCGGGGGCGGGCGGAATAAAGCGAGACCCGGCTGAGAATACGTTCCAAATCCCCGATAGGCTTTAGAATCTGGTGGAAATCGTCGGTGCTGTGTTGCGCAATCAAATCCTCGATGGCGTCCAGACGGGCGTTGAGGATGTCGCGATTGCGCAACGGCTGATTCAGCCAGCGGTTCATTAAACGACTGCCCATGGCGGTGGTGGCGTTATCGAGAATCGAAAACAGTGTATGGTGTTTGCCACCGTTGAGGTTGGTGTCCAGTTCCAGGTTGCGTCGGCTCATGGCGTCCAGCACTAAAGCATCGTCGGTGCGGTAGGTTTGCAGGCTGAACACATGCTCTAAGTCGCTTTGCAGCATGGCGCGGGCGTAATGCAAAATGGTACCGGTAGCCGCAATGACGGTCGGTAGCTGTTCACAACCGAACGCCAACAAGTCCTGGGTGCCGAAGTGGTCGGTCAGGCGTTTTCGGCAGGCATCGACGTCAAAGTGCCACGCCGGATAACGCACCAGGCCTGGGCGTTTTTGAACCGCTTCCGGCAGGTTCTGTTCCAGCAACGGGTCGTCGGGCAAAATGATTTCCGCCGGTTTCAGGCGCTCGACTTCGGCGGCCAGTTGTACGCCATCGTCAAGCTGGGTGGCTTCGAAACGGCCGCTGGCCACATCCAGATAGGCCAAGCCGTAGACGCCGTCGACTTCGGTGATGGCTGCCAGCAGGTTTTCCGACTTGTCTTCCAGGAGTGCGTCTTCCACTAAAGTGCCTGGGGTGATGATGCGCACCACCTTACGTTCGACCGGGCCTTTGGATGTCGCCGGGTCGCCGATTTGTTCGCAAATGGCGACGGATTCGCCGAGTTTGACCAGCTTGGCGAGATAGCCGTCCGCAGAATGGTGCGGAATCCCCGCCATCGGAATCGGTTGGCCGCCGGATTTGCCGCGTGCGGTGAGGGTGATTTCCAGTAGCTCGGCGGCTTTGACGGCATCGTCATAAAAGAGTTCGTAAAAATCGCCCATGCGATAGAACAGCAAATGGCCTGGGTGCTCGTCTTTAACCGCCAGGTATTGTTGCATCATGGGAGTGTGGGTGGTTTTTTCGGCCATAGTCGTTTGCGGTCGGTTCCGGTTGGTTGATGTTTCCGTAGGAGGTTCGTTGGGCGAATATTTTAGCGGAAATGCCATGTGTGAATGGCAGAAAGTGAGATTTCGCCAGCGTCGCCACTGTAAAAAATGTGTAAAAAAAGGTATGCTAATCGATAAAAGACTTTCTATCAATAAGGAGCCCTTTAATGATGAGCCGTTCGAGCCTTGAAACCTTGGTGGCCGAGGTGGGCGACGCCCTGAAGAAACACGATAAATTGATCGTGACGGCGGAGTCGTGTACCGGTGGATTGATTGCCGAGGCCTTGACCAGTGTGGCCGGCAGTACTGCCTGGTTTGATCGGGCGTTTGTGACCTACAGCTATGAATCGAAACATGAGATGCTGGGGGTGAAGGAAGTGACCTTACAGCACAAGGGCGCGGTCAGCCAGGAATGTGTCGAGGAAATGGTCATTGGGGCTCTGCAGGAATCGCACGCCGCCATCAGCATTGCCTGTAGTGGCATTGCCGGGCCGGGTGGCGGCACGCCGGATAAGCCGGTGGGAACGGTGTGGATTTCCTGGGCGATGCAAGGGCATGACGAAATCGTCTCTAAACTGTACCATTTTGACGGTGACCGCAATGCGGTTCGGCTGGCCTGTACGGTCGAGGCCCTGCAAGGCGTGCTGCGCCTGCTGAGTGAAGGCTGAGCGTTCAGGTACCCGATTTTTAATGGATTTTTCAATGAATCTCGCGGGTGACGAAAGCCGATAAAAAAGGTGTCAAATCCACGGAATTATGGGATAATCATGCCCCAATAAAATTTCAACCTTTGCCTTTGTTTTTTTTCGAAAACCGCGTTTACGGAAAAAAGTGGAGCAAGGGTTTTTTAATGTAATTTGAATGGTTCTGAAGTCGGCCCCGGCGGTCTTCGGTATCGGATGTAACGAAAAAACGGTGATGTTAATGGATGAGAATAAGCGTAAAGCGCTCGAGGCGGCGTTAGGACAAATTGAAAAACAATTTGGTAAAGGCTCCATCATGCGCATGGGCGACCAAGGTGTCGCGCGTGACATTGACGCCGTTTCGACCGGTTCTCTGGGCTTGGACATCGCCTTAGGAATCGGTGGTTTGCCGCGTGGCCGTGTTGTTGAAATTTACGGCCCGGAATCTTCCGGTAAAACCACGTTAACGTTGCATGCCATTGCCGAGATGCAAAAAGCGGGCGGTACCGCGGCTTTCGTGGATGCCGAGCACGCTTTGGATCCGATTTACGCCCAGAAGTTGGGCGTGGACGTCGATAACCTGTTGGTGTCGCAACCGGATACCGGTGAACAGGCTTTGGAAATCACCGATTCCTTGGTGCGTTCCGGTGCCGTCGATATTGTGATTGTCGATTCGGTCGCGGCCTTGACGCCGAAAGCGGAAATTGAAGGTGACATGGGGGATTCCCACATGGGCTTACAGGCCCGTTTGATGTCGCAGGCGTTGCGTAAGCTGACCGCCAATATCAAACGCACCAATACGCTGGTCATCTTCATCAACCAGATTCGTATGAAAATCGGCGTGATGTTCGGTAACCCGGAAACCACCACCGGTGGTAACGCCTTGAAATTCTACTCGTCGGTGCGTTTGGACATTCGCCGTATCGGTGCGATTAAGAAAGGCGAAGAGATTTTGGGGAATGAGACCCGCGTGAAAGTGGTGAAAAACAAGGTTTCCCCGCCGTTCAAACAAGTGGAATTTGATATTCTGTACGGCCAAGGGATTTCCCGCGAAGGCGAAATCATCGACTTGGGCGTGAAGGAAAAATTGATTGAGAAAGCCGGTGCCTGGTACAGCTATGAAGGGCAAAAAATCGGCCAAGGTAAAGACAATGTCCGTCAGTTCTTGAAAGAGAATCCGGAGATTTCCGAAACCCTTCAAAAAGAATTGAAAGAGCGTTTGATGCCGAAACCGACGTCATCGAAATCGGCTTCGGAAGGGGATGAAGCCGAAGCCTGAACGGTGACGGGAGGCTCAGCGACGAATGAACCTATTGGAATCGGACGACGCTCAAATATTGGCTCAGGAAATGGAATCGCGTGCGGTGTATTTATTATCGCAGCGAGAACATGGCCGTAAGGAGCTGGCGTACAAGTTGTCGCAGAAGTTTCCGCAATCTGAAGATTACCCAGGCCTGGTTGATATTGTGTTGGATAAATGCGAAGACCAGCGCTGGCTGTCGGATGAGCGTTATGTCGAAGCCTATGTTCGGCAGGCGATGGAAAAGGAGCAGGGGCCTTATAAAATCAAACAGGCCTTGCAGATGCGTACGGACCGACAGGATTTAGTAGAAGCGTATCTGGCGATGGAGGATTCCGATTGGGCGGACATTGCCGCTTCGGCGTTGGAACGAAAATACGGTGACACCGCCAAGCCCACGCAGGCCAAAGAGCAGGCTCGGCGGATGCGTTTTCTGCAGTCGCGAGGCTTTTCCCAATCCCAGATTTGGAAAGCTTTTCGCAACGACTGAGACGGTAGCAAGCTGACAATCAAACATAAACACGATAATAATACGGCCGAGACGGAACCGTCTGGCCAGCAGGCACTTTGAACAGATGAATCCCAAGTCGGGCAGGACGCTCGGCGTTTGTGGAATGGCTCTCATCGGGTGCGTGTGAAGTGGAACTTGAATTTTAGACCCGATTTTTGACTTTTAGGAACTTTATTTATATGACCAGCGCAGAACTCAGAAAAGCGTTTTTAGACTTTTTTGTAAAGCAAGGCCATACCGCCGTGCACTCCAGCCCTGTCGTGCCCGGTAACGATCCGACATTGTTGTTCACCAATGCCGGGATGGTGCAGTTCAAAGAAACCTTTTTGGGCCAGGAAACCCGTGATTACTCGCGTGCGACCAGCGTGCAACGCTGTATTCGTGCCGGGGGCAAGCATAACGACTTGGAAAACGTCGGTTACACCGCGCGCCACCATACCTTTTTTGAGATGCTGGGGAATTTCAGTTTCGGCGATTACTTCAAGCGCGAAGCCATTCAGTATGCCTGGCAGTTCCTGACCGAAGAATTGGGTTTACCGGAAGACAAACTCTGGGTCACGGTGTTTGAAGAAGATCAGGAAGCCGAAGACATCTGGTTGAAAGACATGGGCGTCAGTGCCGAGCGCTTCTCACGTTGCGGAGCCAAGGACAACTTCTGGTCAATGGGTGACACCGGGCCATGCGGACCTTGTTCGGAAATTTTCTATGACCACGGTCCGGATGTGGCTGGTGGGCCTCCAGGCTCGCCGGATGAAGACGGTGACCGTTACATTGAAATCTGGAACCTGGTGTTCATGCAATTCGACCGTTCCGAAGACGGCACTTTGACGCCGTTACCGAAGCCGTCGGTGGATACCGGTATGGGCTTGGAACGCTTGGCGGCGGTGATGCAGAAGGTGCACAACAATTACGACATCGACTTGTTCCAGGCGATTGTTGCCAAAGCGGCTGAGTTGACCGGCGAAAAAGACCTGACCAACAGTTCCTTGCGCGTGATTGCCGACCATATCCGTTCTTGTGCTTTTATGATTGTCGATGGTGTGTTGCCCTCGAATGAAGGCCGCGGTTATGTGTTGCGCCGTATTATCCGTCGCGCGATTCGCCACGGTTACAAACTGGGTCAAAAAGACGTTTTCTTCTATCGTCTGGTGCCGACCTTGGTCGAACAGATGGGTGAAGCCTATCCGGAGTTGGTGAAAGAACAGGCCAACGTTGAGCGTGCCTTGAAATTGGAAGAGGAGCGTTTTGCTGAAACTCTGGAAAACGGCATGAAAATCCTGGAAGACGATATTGCACAATTGGATGGCACAGTCATTAGCGGGTCAACCGCGTTTAAATTGTACGACACTTATGGTTTTCCGTTGGATTTGACCGCAGATGTGGCGCGTGAACGCCAGTTGTCAGTGGATGAAGCCGGGTTTGAAAAAGAAATGGAAGCGCAGCGTGCCCGTGCCCGTTCGGCCAGTAATTTTGCTTCGCAAGGCCAGCATAAAGTCGATTACAACGAACCGACCGAATTTGCCGGTTACCATCAGGACGAAGCTAATGCTAAAGTCATGGCGATTTTCGCCGGTCAGGAATCGGTAGAGCGCTTGGCCGAAGGGCAAGAGGGGATTGTCATTCTCGATACGACGCCTTTTTATGCCGAGTCCGGTGGTCAGGTCGGCGACCAGGGCAGCTTGACCGAAGGCATGAACAGTTTCCATGTGGATGGCTGTCAGAAACAGGGCGGCACTTTCCTGCACATCGGTAAGGTGACGGCCGGAGCGATCAGTGTCGGTCAAACGATTCACGCACATATCGACACCAAGGCTCGCCGTGCTTCGGAACGCAACCACTCGGCCACGCATTTGTTGCATGCCGCCTTGCGTCAAGTCTTGGGCACGCACGTTGGCCAAAAAGGTTCTTTGGTGCAACCGGAAAGACTGCGTTTCGACTTCTCGCATTTCGAACCGATTTCCGCGGAACAGTTATTGGAAATCGAGCGTTTGGTGAACCATAACATTATGCTGAACGCCGACGTGCAGATGGAAGAAATGGACATCGAAGCGGCTAAGGCAAAAGGCGCCATGGCGTTGTTCGGTGAAAAATACGGTGATGTGGTACGCGTCGTTGATATGGGGGATTTCTCCATTGAGCTGTGCGGCGGTACTCACGTCAACTCAACCGGTGAAATTGGGCCTTTCCGCATTACGTCGGAAAGCGGCATTGCTTCCGGTGTTCGCCGTATCGAAGCGGTGACCGGGGAAGCCGCTTGGCAAACCATTTACGATACCGAGCAGGTGTTGTTGGACATCGCCGGACGTTTGAAAACCGATAAAGCCCAAGTGGATGCCAAAGTGACGCAATTGGTCAACGACCAGAAAGAACTGGAAAAGCAGTTGAAGCAGTTGCAGTCGAAAATGGCCTCTTCGCAAGGGGATGATTTGGCGAGTGCCGTCGAGAAGGTGGGTGAGGTCAATGTCTTGGCCGCTCAATTGGAAGGGGCCGATGTCAATACCTTACGTGAAACGCTGGATAAGCTGAAAGATAAACTGGAACCGGCCGCCATTGTTTTGGCCGCCGTGGACGGCGAAAAAGTCAGTTTGGTGGCGGGCGTGAGTAAAGCCCTGACGTCGCAATGGAAAGCCGGCGAATTGGTGAATCACGTGGCGCAACAAGTCGGCGGTAAAGGCGGCGGGCGTCCGGATATGGCGCAGGCCGGCGGTAAAGATCCGAGCAAATTAAAGGAAGCCTTGACTTCCGTAAAAGAGTGGGTGGCGAGCAAAGCTTAACCCGAGTGTTTCATAAATTTTCACTGAGATTGCGCTGAGCATTGGTTTCACAAGACAATTTTCGAAGAAGTGTCCTATCGACGATTACGACCGACTGAGAAAATATGGCTTGTGGCATCAAGGAGCAAGCAAGGTCTGTGAAAATTTATGGAATATTCGGGTTGGTATCGGCCAGGCCTGGTCGAAAACGGCAAAGGCGCCGTTACCCTTGGTTTCAATCAATAATCCTATCCGAATCGTTCGATAAGCGACGAATCCTTCAAGACTAACCGCACATGGCGTTTTGCCCTGTGCGGTTTTTTGACTTGAGGCAAGACGATTTACGGCGGTAAGGTAGGCAGAACATGGTTTCGTTAAGAAGGCAAAATCATACATGGCATTAATTGTTCAAAAATATGGTGGGACGTCGGTCGGGAATGTCGAGCGTATCCAGAATGTCGCGAAAAAAGTCGCGAAATTCGTGGACGAAGGGCATCAGGTCGTTGTTGCGGTCTCCGCCATGAGTGGAGAAACAAACCGGCTGACCGCGCTGGCACATGAAATTCAAGAGCAGCCTTCCCGTCGGGAAATGGACGTGTTGCTGACAACGGGGGAGCAGGTCACCATTGCGTTGCTGAGCATGGCGTTGCAGCAGAATGGTTACGATGCCGTTTCCTATACCGGCTGGCAAGTGCCGATT
This sequence comes from Thiomicrospira sp. S5, assembly GCF_003991075.1. Taxonomy (NCBI): domain Bacteria; kingdom Pseudomonadati; phylum Pseudomonadota; class Gammaproteobacteria; order Thiotrichales; family Piscirickettsiaceae; genus Thiomicrospira; species Thiomicrospira sp. S5. Next base: position 1,196,123 of record NZ_CP014470.1, read on the forward strand.
ATGACCAACGACATTCATTCCAAAGCGCGTATCGAGGAAATCGACTCCGATAAGATCAAGTCGCAATTGAATCAAGGTAAGGTCGTTGTGGTCGCCGGTTTTCAAGGTGTGACACCGGACGGCGATATTACGACGCTGGGACGGGGCGGCTCCGACACTACGGCCGTGGCTCTGGCCGCGGCTTTACAGGCGGATGAGTGCCAGATTTACACCGATGTGGATGGGGTTTATACCACCGACCCGCGTGTGGTGCCGGAAGCCAAACGGTTGGATGTGGTCACCTTCGATGAAATGTTGGAACTCGCCAGTTTAGGCGCGAAGGTATTACAGATTCGCTCGGTGGAATTCGCCAGCAAATATAAAGTGCCGTTACGCGTCTTGTCGTCTATGAAAGAAGGGGGTGGGACTCTTCTCATCTCGGAAGAAGATTTTGAGGATTTAGATATGGAAAAACCTTTAATATCCGGCATTGCCTTCAGCCGTGATGAAGCGAAATTGATGGTGTTGGGCGTGCCGGACAAGCCGGGCGTGGCCTTCCAGATTTTGGGGCCGATTTCCGATGCCAATATCGAAATCGATATGATTATCCAAAACCAGAGTGTCGATGGCACCACCGATTTCACCTTTACCGTGGCACGCGGTGACTTGCATGCCGCCAAACAGGTGTTGGAAAAGCATGCGATGGAATTGGGCGCACGCGAGATTATCTGTGATGATACCATCGCGAAATTGTCGATGGTCGGAGTGGGCATGAAGTCGCATTCCGGTATCGCCAGCACCATGTTTAAAACCCTGGCGGATCATGACATCAATATCCAAATGATCGGAACCACGGAAATCAAAATTTCGGTGGTGATTGGTGAGGAATATTTGGAGGAAGCGGTTCAGGCGCTACATGCCGCTTTTGAACTGGATAAGTAATCCAGTGTTTGTTTTAAAGAAACCCGGTTTATCCGGGTTTTTTATTGCTTGAAATAAGTAAACTTTATTAGTCTGGGTTTATCATAGTGATAAGAAATATAAATAGAATTTGGGGTTTAATAAGTTTAAACTATAGCCTTTGAAACATGCATAACAAAGGGATTGAGTCATGCTGGTATTAACACGACGTGTTGGAGAAACACTCATCATTGGCGATAACATCAAACTGACTGTGGTGGGCTTGAAAAGTGGCCAGGTGCGTCTGGGAATTGAAGCGCCGAAAGAAGTTCAAATCCAGCGCGAAGAATTGCTGCTCAAAGAAAAAGACGTTCAGGAAAAGCCGTCGGAAGCCGCGCCGGTTGTCGAAGCCAAGATTGCGGCCGCAGAGTGATTCGAACGCATTTAAAAAATTGACGTCAATCCGCCAAACTCTGTTTACAAGCACCTTAAATCAAGGTATCATACGCGCCACAAACAGCAGGATTAAAGTTCTTTTAATCCAAATCGATACGGTGAAATGGCCGAGAGGCTGAAGGCGCTCCCCTGCTAAGGGAGTATGGGGTTTGTAGCTCCATCGAGGGTTCGAATCCCTCTTTCACCGCCATTTTTCTTTATTTAAATTCCTTTTAGACGCTTTATTTTCGGTCCATACATCTGTATCTGGTGGTGTCGCTACGCTGTTAAGCGATGGAAATTTGATTACGTCCGCTCGACTTGGCATGATAAAGAGCCTGATCGGCTTTATGCCAAAATGTTTCCAATTCGCCTTCGGCTAAGGCAATGCCGATGCTGGCGGTGATGGAAAACTCGGTCCGGCTATTCGGACATTGAATAATCGAATTTTGGATGTTTTTTAGAATTTGCTGTGCAACGCTTTCCGCTTCCTCCAAATTGGTATCCACCAACAATATCGCGAATTCTTCGCCCCCGAGACGAGCGACGATGTCATGTTTTCGTCGGTTCGCTGAAATGATCTTCGCCAAGTTGATTAAAGCGGCGTCACCGGCCGGGTGACCATAATTGTCGTTGATGCGTTTGAAGTTATCGATGTCGAGCATCAGAAAACTGCAGGACGAGCCATTTCGGCGCGCTTGGCTGAGCACATAGGCCGATTTTTCCAGTAGTCCACGGCGGTTTTTGACTTGTGTGAGTTGATCGATGACGGTCAGTTCTTCTAACTGTCGGTTGGTTTTTTTCAGCTCAAGCGATAACTTATGAAACTTGATAATGACCAGGCCTGCAATCAATAAAAGTATAGCACTGGCCAACGCGATTTTAAGCGCCAAGGTGTAGTCGGTTTTTTGATGTTCCTTGAACAGGAAGCCGTCCAAATCGGTGTCGGCGGCGGTCATGTTCAGTTGACGGTAGCTGTCGGCGATAAACTGCCAACGGCCCGGGTTCATGTGGCCGATTTGAACCAGCTCGGGCATGATAAGCTTTTTGAGGGTTTGGGCTTCAAATTGCAGATGGTCAAGAGTCTTTTGCGGAGCGTATTTTTGATGGATGAGTTGGACGGTTTCGTCGATATGTTTTAGGGCATACTCCCAGCCTTGTAAAGTGGCGTTAATAAAGCGGCTGACCTGTTCCGGGTTGTTGTTCACTTTTTGTTCGCTGGTAATGAGCACATCGCTGTAAAAGTTGATGCCGTAGTCTCTGGGGTTGATGATATTGTAGTCGACGCCTTTCTGTGTGAGGAAGTAGGGCTCGTTGGAGATGTAGCCATCGTAGGCGTCGGCTTTTCCGTCAATCAGGTCTTCAATGCGGTAGCTGGTGTTTTGGATGTTGAGTTTTTCTCGGGGGATGCCTTCGCTTTCCAGCATGGTCAATAATTCGGCGCTTTCCGGCGGTGGCATGATGAGCAGTTTGCGTCCGGCCATATCATGTGGGCTGCGGATATGGGAGGATTTTAAGGTAATCCACACAATCGGAGAGGTCTGCATAATGGCAGCCAAAGCCACCACCGGTTTGCCTTCCATTCGGTCGATGACGACGCCGGAACCGGTGATGGCGTAATCGACTTTGCCGCTTAATACATCATCAATCGGTTTCAAGGCGTGCGGCCCGCCGGCGATCAATTCGACATTCAAACCTTGTTCGGCGTAATAGCCTTTTTCCAACGCGATATAGTAGCCGGCGAACTGAAATTGGTGCAGCCAGCGCAATTGCACTTTAACGGTTTCGGAAGCGAAGATTGAAGCGCTTAACGTCATCAAAAGGAAAAAGGAGAACAAGCGCTTAACGGAAGGCGGATTCATTTTCTGGTCTTTGTCTATAGGATTTGTTTATATCGCTTGTTCTTAATACTAGAGTAATTTGTAAGGTAATACAAAATATATTTCATAGAGTTTGTTTCAACTCTGGTTGAATGATGATTATGAAGACATAAAAAAACCGGGAAAGTCCCGGTTTTTTATTTTCAGCGATGAGCGACTTAGAAGTCGTACATCAAGGTCAACATTGTTTCGGTGTCGTCTTTTTTCTTGCCGGTGGCCGGGTTGTCGTTGTGACGGTATTGGTAGTTGAGTTTCAGGTTAAGGTTACCGTTGAGTTTGACTTTCAGGCCGGTGTTGCTTTCGTATTTGGTTTGCTTTTCACCGGTGAAGACCGTCAGGTTCTGCAAGAAACGAACGTTGGCGTTGAAGCTGTATTCGAAATTACCGTAAAGCTTTCCAATCAACTGTGAAAAGTCTTTCTCACCACTGTCTTTGGTGTAATCCTGGGTTTGGTTACCGATACCGGCTTCACCTGTTAGAACCAAGTCCTGTTCTTTAATGAAGTTGTAACCCAGACCGACCAGGGTGTAGGTGTTCAGTTCGATGTCTTCGAAGCGGTTGTTTTCTGCGCGGAACTGCCCGAAGCCGTATGCTTTTTGGTAGTCGGAGAAATACAGGTTACCTTGCAGGTCGCCCACATAACGTTCTTCGGTTCGGTTACCGTCTTCTTTTTTATTGGACGCGTCGATTTTGGCTTTCAACTTGTACATTTCTTGGGTGTAATCAAGCTTCAAGGAAGCGTAAAGCGCTTCGGTATTGGTGTTACCGGTGGTTTCGGAATAACCGGCTTCACCGGAGCCGTGAAGCCCTTTGTCAGTTTTGGCTTCGGCCGCCATAACTTGGTTAGCGGCAAACAGTGATGAAAGGGTTAAGAGGGCGAGAGTGTTTTTCGTCGTCATGTCGTTTATTACCTTAATACTTTAATTCTGAATTCGTAAATCAATGATTATTTTGATTCGGCTTCCTGGCCATGCAGGTGCACATCCATTTGTGGGTAAGGGATGCCGATACCGGCCTCGTCAAAGGCGTGTTTGACCTTTTCGTTCATGTCCCATTTCAGACTCCAGTAATCGCCGGACTTTACCCAAGGGCGCACTATGAAATTGATGCTGGAGTCTGCCAACTCGGAAAGAGCAATGGTTGGAGCCGGGTCTTGCAAGACGCGTTCGTCCGATTCGACTAAATCCGTCAGGATTTGTTTGGCCTGCTTGATGTCATCATCGTAACCGATACCGAATACCATATCGACACGACGGGTTTCGCGCGCCGAATAGTTGGTGATGGTGCCTTTATAGATATTGCCGTTCGGGATGATGACCTCGCGGTTATCACCGGTGCGGAAGGTGGAGCTGAAAATGCCCACGCTCTCGACGACACCGGCGGTGCCTGCGGCTTCGACATAGTTGCCGACCTTAAACGGTTTGAACACAATCAACATGACGCCGGAAGCAAAGTTTTGCAAGGAGTCTTTCAATGCCAAACCGATCGCCAAACCGGCGGCACCGATTAAGGCGACCAGTGATGTGGTGTCGACGCCCAGCTGGCTCAAGGAGGCGATGATAATGAACAGCAGCAGGACAGCGTTCAGAATCGACATGATGAAATTAATCAGCATGTCGTCCATTTTGGCGCGGCTGAGTAGGCGCTGTACGATGCCGGAAACCAGTTTAGAGGCCCAGCGACCGACAAAGAAAATAACCAGGGCCAGAACGATATTCGTTCCCCATTCGATGCCGTAGGTTTCCCATAGGTTTTTCAAATCAATGTTTGAGAAGTCCATAAATTTACTTCCTGATAAAAATGAGTCTTATTTTTGTAAAAGTGCAACGGGCGCTATTTTAAAAGAATTGTGATGGTTTTTGGTTGAAATTGGCCAGGCCTGGCCAATTTTTCAGTTTGTTTATTTAACGGCTTTGTATTTGGGGAGTTGTTGTTCGACCAGCTCGAAGTGCATCGGGTAAATGTCCGGTAAACCGTTGCGGTATTGGATGTGCCGTTCGCCTTTGATGAGCGGTAGCAGGTAATCGATGGCGGCGGGTGTGATGTCCATGCCGTCTTCGGTAAGGAATTCGTCCGGAACCGATTTTTCCAAATCGGCCACCTCAAACAAGTCGACGTTTTTGTAACGCCACACCAAGGGTTGGGTGTCGATGACTTCAATCACCGGCAAGACGCCGTGTTTTCCGTCGAGTGCCGCTTGAACCGCGGCTTTACCGGCCCGGTAAGCCATTTCCCAATCGGTCTGGGATACCAGATGGCTGGCGGAACGTTGCAAATAATCGGGCACGGCGCTGTGGGTTTTGCAGTTGAAGGTATTCGCCACCAGGCCGGACAAGGTGTGGGCTACACCGCCCAGTTGGGTGTAATCGTTGTTATGGGTGTGTTCGACATTCTCGATGGAAATGTAATTGCCGTCCGTATCCATCAAGCCTTCGGAAACGATGCAGACACAATAGCCTTTGGTGTCGATCAGGTGTTGAACACGGTCCAGGAATTTGCTGCGTTCGAAAGAGCGTTCGGCGGGCAGAATCAACAACGGCACGTCCGGCATGGCGGTTTTGATGAGCCCGCCGGCGATGGTCAACCAGCCCACATTACGCCCCATGGCCTCCAGTGCAAAGAATTTGGTGGAGGTGTTGTGCATGGAAAACAGGTCCATCGTCGCTTCCAGCAAACTGGTGGCAATGTATTTAGCGGCACTGCCGAAGCCCGGGCTACAGTGCGAGAGTGCCAGGTCGTTATCGATGGTTTTCGCCACACCGATACAAGTGACGGGATGGCCGTGGGCCGAGCAGTAGTCGGCCACTTTTTGGGCAGTGACCATGGAGCCGTTGCCGCCGTTGTAGAAAAAGTAGCCGATGTCGTAAGTACGGAAGACTTCCAGCACACGCTGGTATTGGCCGGGGTTTTCGTCGATGCCGTCAAGGTCGAAACGACACGCTTGAAAGGCTGCACCGGGCTGGGTTTTCAAACGATCCAACGTGTCTTCGCTGAAACGGGAAGCATCGGTCAAGCGTTCTTCCAGTACGCCGACGATGCCATTGATGGCGGCGTAGACTTTACCGAATTTTTCCGGGTGGCGTTTCACCATTTCGATGACACCTGCAGCACTGGCGTTAATGACGGCGGTGACGCCACCGGCTTGTGCGTAAATGACATTTCTCGGGTGCGACATAGACTGCGATCCTTTCACGTTTTCGATATGAAATGATTATAAGAGATATAACGTAATTTATGGGGTGAAAGTTTTTTGAATGAGGCGTTGGTTGTCACACGTCAATCCGATATTACCCTTCAAAAAGTCCGAAAAAGGCTGGCCGAACAGGGTCTGACGCCAACCGGCAAGGTGGGTTTCCGGTTGACGAATCAGGCGGAGTAAATCGGCTTTTCCGGCGATATTCGGTGGGTTAATGTGGTAGTCCTGAGCCACTTGTTGCAATAAAGCAAAACCGATGTTGATGAAAATATCTTCCTGTGGCGTGGCCGGAGCCGGTTTATTGGGCGCTTCCGGCCAGGCATCAGGGTTGGCAAAAACGTCGTCGATAATCTCAATCCATTCATCACCAAAATTTTTTACCGAGGACGCTTTGATATTCGGAACTTTGTATAAGGCTTCGCGCGCTTTCGGTGGGCGTTTGGCAATGGCCACCAACGCGTCGTCCGACAGCACCCAGCGCTTGGGCTTGTTATGATTGATGGCGTAGAGTTCGCGCCATTCGGCTAAACGGTAGGCGATGGCCTGGGCTTTGCGCGGCAGTTTTTGCACCGCTTTGATTTTGTCGGCGGCGTTTTCCGGGGCGAGGCGGTAAAGGTCTTCATTCAGCAGGGCTTCGAAGTCTTCGGTTAAGGCCGCTTGTTGCGCCTCGGTGAGCTTGTCGAGATAGCGCTCGTATAACGGGGCCAGATAACGCACGTCGTTGATGGCGTATTCCAGTTGCTTATCGGTCAGTGGCCGTCGGCTCCAATCGGTTCGGGTCTGGTCTTTTTCCAGTTCGATATCGAGTTCGGCTTTAATGACTTTGGCCAGGCCTGCCAGGTCGCCGTATCCGAGAAAAACACCGGCGATTTGGGTGTCGTAAATCGCCACCGGCATCCGGCCGGAAACTTGATACAATACTTCGATGTCCTGACGGGCGGAGTGGAAGACCGTTCGGATGTTCGGGTTCTCCAGTAATTGCCACAACGGTTCGAGTGCGTCGAATGCCATCGGGTCGATGATGGCGGCGTGACCGGAACGGCTTTGGATTTGAATCAAGCACAGTTTCGGGAAATAGGTATCGGTACGCACGAATTCCGTGTCGATGGCGAACCAGCCGTCGGCTTCGATAAGCTCGCAGAAAGCCGATAAATCCGCCTGGGTATCAATAAAGGTATAGGTCATAAATTCAGTTTAAGAGGTTGTTTGTCGTTCGGCAAGCAAAAGCATTGCTTTTTCAAAAATCTTCAATAAGATAACCAAATGCCGCAAAGATTGTTAAAAAATTTACTCCTACGGCCGTTAAGCTGTTTAGGGATGCAGTCTTTCAAGCTGGCATTCGACAGGGAGTGTACTTGAAAGTTCATATTTTAGGTATTGCCGGAACCTTCATGGGCGGAATCGCCCAGCTGGCAAAAAGCATGGGGTTCGATGTTTCCGGTTCGGATCAGGCCATTTACCCGCCGATGAGTACGCAATTGGAGCAGGCCGGCATTGATGTCTCCAATTACGACGACAATTTTCTCGCCCGCGAGCCGGAGACGGTGGTCATCGGAAACGCTTTGAGCCGCGGTCACCCTGCGGTGGAACAAACGCTCAATGCACAGCAATTCTATACGTCCGGCCCGCAGTGGCTGGCGGAAAATATTCTGAAAGACCGTTGGGTGGTGGCCGTCGCCGGGACTCACGGCAAGACCACAACCGCTTCGATGGTGGCCTGGATTTTGGACGATGCCGGTTTGGCGCCCGGGTTTTTAATCGGCGGCGTGCCGGAAAATTTCGGGGTGTCCGCGCGTTTGGGCGATGCACCGTTTTTTGTGGTCGAGGCGGATGAATACGACACGGCGTTTTTCGATAAGCGCTCCAAGTTCGTGCATTATCATCCAAGAACCTGTGTGCTGAATAACCTGGAATTCGATCACGCCGATATCTTCGATAACCTGGCCGCCATTCAGAAACAGTTTCATCATTTGGTACGAACGGTGCCGGGGAACGGCATGATTATCCACCCCAAGGCCGAGGTCGCGATTGACGATGTCTTGGCGCAAGGATGCTGGACGCCACTGGAATCGCAGGGCGAAAGCGGTTCTCAAGCCGATTGGCATTATGAATTGAAAGAAGCCGATGGCTCGGTGTTCGAGGTGTTTTTCCAGGGCGAGTCCTGCGGCGAAGTGCGCTGGGGCATGACCGGGCGGCATAATGTACAGAACGGTTTGAGTGCGATTGCCGCTGCACGCCATTGTGGCGTGCCGGTGACCGAGTGTGTCGAGGCTTTGAGCCGATTTGCGGGGGTTCGCCGCCGCATGACGCATTTGGGTGAGGCGAAAGGCATTGCGGTGTATGATGATTTCGCCCATCATCCGACGGCCATCGCCACTACGTTGGACGGCGCGCGAGCGCAAATGCAAGCTGAAGGCCAAAACGGCCGCTTAATTGCGGTATTTGAACCGCGCTCCAATACCATGCGAATGGGAATTCACCGCTCGACCTTGCCAAAAGCCTTTTCGCAAGCGGATGCGGTTTACGCCTTTGTTGACCCGGCCTGGCAATGGCGCTTGGAGACCGACGCCTTTGACTGCCCGGTGATGGTTGAGGAATCTTATGAGACTTTATTGAAACGGTTGGTGTCGGAGCTTCGTCCGGGCGACCGGGTTGTGGTGATGAGCAACGGCAGTTTTGGTGGGATTCACCACCGTTTATTGGATGCACTATCGGAGCGGGTCGAAGCCTGAAAACACGGATGTTTTTATCGGCTTTGGTTCATGGGTTAATCTAAGGGAAGAAAAGGTATGAATCATCAGATTGTCGCGCGGAAGGCGATAGAACATCTCACCAAAAACGATATCGAACCGACGCCGGTCACGTTCAGTATTTGGTTTTTATATTATCTCGGTGAGAACAAAGCCTTGATTGCCCGGATGAAGTCGTTTCTGTCGACCGGACAGCCAATCTCCGACGCGTCCTATGAAAAACTGTATGAAGTGTATGTGTTGAAGGAGCATTTCCGGGAAAGTCTCGGCATTAACCGCAACACCACTCAAATCATCGACAAAGCCAATGACCTGAAGAAAAAAATCTACGATTTCGTGGAAAGCGTGCGTTCGCACCAGAATACCTTGGGTGACATGCGGGAAAGTCTGACCATCGCGGAAACCCGCGAAGCCATCGAAATTATTCTGTCCGAAGCGGTCATGGAACTGAAGACCATCGAATCCAGTTCGTTGGAAACCACTTTATGGATGCAAAAGAACGTCAAATCGCTGGAAAACGTCCAGAACGAAGTCATCGAAATCGAGCAGAACATGAGCCGTGATTTCCTGACCGGATTGCCGGACAAAAGTTATTTCAAAAAGACGTTGGGGCAGTTCCTCAAAGAATCCATGTCCGGCGTCATTTCCAAACGTCATTTCATCGTTTTCGACATCAAGAACCTGGATTCGTATAACCGGGAGTTTTCTTGGTTGCTGGGCGACAGCATCATCCGCTTGGTAGTGAAAATCATCCAGTCGGAAACCGAAGAAAGTTGGCAGATGATGCGCTTGCAGGAAGATGAATTCGCAGTCTTCCCACCGGCATCTTTTCCGATTCACCAGATTCCCGATTACATCGAAACCATCCGTAAAGTGGTCAACAGTAAAAAACTGGTGGTGAAAGACAAGCAACAGGAAATCAAGAACATCGAATTGAACGCCGTGATTGTCAAGGTTGCGGTGTACGACGATATCGAAACCATCGACCGGAAAATTTCTACCGGTTTGGCGCAGGTGAGCGATGGCAAACACGGTTCCGTCGTCAAGATTGAAGAGTAGCCAAGGAGGCGCGTGACGTGATGTGGGCGTTACTGGAGGTCGGGTTACTGTTGCTGCTGGTCTTGGTGATTGTCTGGGCGGTGGTGCCACGCCGTAAGAAATGACTCAAAAATAACCTGCTTCAGCCAACCCGCGATAAATCGAATTCCGACGTCTGTAATGTCAGGCCTGGTCGATAATGCCGCAATAGGATATTTGACCAGGCCTGGGCATCTTCGGGTAATCCATCCGATAAATACACCAAGACCTGGCGTTGAACGTTTGTTTTAAACGTTTTCGACGCACCGACGCCGCCACTGAGGTTATCCGCACTGAACACGAACGGAAAACCGGCGGAGACGGAAAAAATCCATTCCAGCGCCTGTGGTTTGATTTCCACTCGTTCAAACTCCGCCTGTTGTTCGGCGCTTCGTCCATCCGGTTGGTACCAATAGCCGAAATCTTCCAGTAAACGTCGCTCCGGCCCGGCAATGCACCAGTGCGCGATTTCATGCAAGGCCGATGCAAAGAAGCCGTGTGCGAAGATAATGCGATGATGAGGGTGTGACGCATCGGCCGGGCGGTAAATCGGTTCCGGTTCGCAACAGACCAGCTCGGTATTCCGGGAGGGAATGAAGTTGGCATTGAACAGTTCGATGAGGGTTTCTATCTGAAAATTCGATGACATCTCGAAACGGTTGGGACCACTGAGCTTGAGAAAGGAAGACGCCGGTCAAAAACCGGCGCAATGGAATGGATGCATTACAGGGTTGACATGACCTTGCGGGCCGCGTCGATGGTGGCCTGGATATCGGCATCGGTATGCGCGCTGGAAACAAACCCGGCTTCGAACGCTGATGGGGCCAGATAGACGCCCGCGTCCAACATGCCGTGATAGAAACGTTTGAAACGTTCCATGTCGCCTTTGGCAACCTGAGCGTAGCGTCGGATGTTTTTCTCTTCGGTGAAGAATAAGCCGAACATGCCGCCTACTTGGTTGGTGGTAAACGGAATGCCGGCTTCGTCGGCCGCTTGCTGTAAACCGTCCACCAATTGCTTGGTTTTGACTTCAAGCGATTCAAAGAAACCGTTTTCGCTGATCAGTTGCAAGGTTTTCAGGCCCGCAGACATGGCGATTGGGTTGCCGGACAGGGTGCCGGCTTGATAAACCGGCCCCAACGGGGCGATGTGTTCCATGACTTCGCGCTTGCCGCCGAAAGCACCGACCGGCATACCGCCGCCGATGACCTTACCGAAAGTGGTCAAATCCGGCGTGATGCCATAACGGCCTTGTGCACCGGTCAAACCAACACGGAAACCGCACATGACTTCGTCGAAAATCAACACCGCGCCGGATTCGTCGCAGACCTCACGCAGGGTTTGCAGGAAACCGTCTTCCGGTGGAATGCAGTTCATATTCCCGGCGACCGGTTCGACGATGATGCAGGCAATCTGATCGCCGATTTCACTGAACACGCGGCGGACTTCATCGGAATCGTTGTGGGTCAGCGTCAGGGTTTCTTCCGCCAAACAGGCTGGCACACCCGGAGAGGATGGAACCCCTAAGGTCAGGGCGCCGGAACCGGCTTTCACCAACAGGGAGTCGGAATGGCCGTGGTAGCAGCCTTCGAATTTGACGATTTTGTCGCGTCCGGTGTAGCCGCGCGCCAGGCGAATTGCGGTCATGGTGGCTTCGGTACCGGAGCTGACCATGCGCACCATGTCGATGGATGGAATCAGGTCGCAGACCAAATCGGCAATGGTGGTTTCCAATTCGGTCGGCGCACCGAACGACAAGCCTTTTTCAGCTTGTTGTTGGACGGTTTGAATGACTTCCGGGTGGGCATGTCCCAAAATCGCCGGCCCCCAGGAGGCGACATAGTCGATGTATTGCTTGCCGTCGACATCCTTTAAGTAGGCACCTTTCGCCGATTCAAAGAAAACCGGATCGCCGCCGACGCCTTTAAAGGCTCGGACCGGTGAATTCACGCCGCCGGGAATGTGGGTTTGAGCGGCTTGGAAAAGGGCTTGAGAGTGTGACATAAAATGCTTCCTGTGAGTTTGAGAGGGACGTATGTCGGCCGGAACGATAAATTACAGATCCGGTGTCATTTGACGAATACGTTCGGTCACCAGTTCGAAATCGACTTCACCGATTTTCTGGTAAACGATGTTGCCGTTCGGCGCAATCAAGAAATTGGTCGGGGTCAGCAGAACTTCGCCGAACGCTTGCGACATTTGGCCGTCGGTATCGCGCACAAACGAGAACGGATAAGGATTTTTCTCGATGAATTTGGCGACTTGCTCCGCCGGGTCGTACGACATCGAAATGGCGACGATTTCGAATTTATCGCCGAACTTTTCTTTCATCTGCGCCAGATGCGGCATTTCAGCGATACACCCCGGGCAGGTGGTCGCCCAGAAACTCACCAGAACCGGTTTGAGCGGCTTACTGAGTTGCAGGGTGTCACCTTGCGCGGTTTTTACCGTGATGTCCGGCGCTTTGCCCAACCCGTCCGAGAAGACGGTGAGATAGAGCAAGGTACCGATGAGTACCACGACGAGAAGACCGAAAAGTTTGCTACCGAGTTTGTTCATGGCAATCTCTTGAGTTTAAACGAAATAAGAGGCGACCATTTTAAGGGCGCTCGATGGTTTCCACGCCGTTAGCTGTGCCGCAAAGGAAAATATCCGCATTGCGTGCCGCGAACAAACCATTGGTGACGACACCGACGATGCTGTTCAATTCGGTTTCCATAGCCACCGGGTTAACGATTTCCAGACCGTGAATGTCCAGAATCACGTTACCGTTATCGGTCACGAAGCCTTCGCGCAGCACCGGTTCACCGCCGAAACGTTTGACGACTTCGCGAGCCACATAGCTGCGCGCCATTGGGATGACTTCAATCGGAAGCGGGAACTTGCCGAGTACGTCAACTTTTTTGCTGTCGTCGGCGATGCACACGAATTTTTTGGCCACCGCCAAGACGATTTTTTCACGCGTCAAAGCACCGCCGCCGCCTTTAATCAAGTTTAGGTTTGGATCGGCTTCATCGGCGCCGTCGATGTAAACCGACATTTCGTCCACGGCATTGAGTTCCAAAACCGGAATGCCGTGTCCTTTCAAACGCTCGGCGGTGGCTTCGGAGCTGGCGACCGCGCCTTTGATTTTGCCTTTGATTTTGGCCAGTTCGTCAATGAAGAAATTAGCTGTGGAGCCTGTGCCAACGCCGATGTAAGTATCCGGAACAACATAATCGATGGCGGCTTTAGCCACTTCTTGTTTCAATTCGTCTTGTGTCATTGTATCCATCCTGAATCATAAAAATAAAGATGCCAGTATTCTAATCACTTTGGAGAAAAATGTATAGCGTGGGGTGTTGAACGCCTATGGAGAAAGGCTTGAGGCAAGAATGTCCTTTCAAACCGGAGGGGTTTGAAAGGAACGGATGGAATCAGTGGTGCGGGCTGCCGCCCGGGGCGTTGAACATCACTGGTGGCGGTTGAACGGCCGGTTTGGTTTCGGACAGTTTCGGTGGCAGTTCACCCGGTTTGCGGTCATAAGAGGCGACGACCATGCCCACTTGGGTGACGTAATAGTTTTTCGGATAAACGTGGACGACCTTGTAGACCATTGGACGCAGTTGTTTACCTTCTTCCGCCAGTGGTTTGCCCATCATCATGTACATGCCGCACATGGTGGAACCATTGACAACGTGGTGGGTCTTCAGGTTTTCATGGTCTTTAACACTGAGTTGTCCGCGACGATCCAATTCCTTGATATAGGCTTGTCTGTCTTCATCGGAGGTCAGTCCGTTGTAATCGACACACAGTTTCAGGGTTTGCTGGTCTTCAAGCGACTGTTTGGTGTCTGCCGCTTGGGAGGCTGACGTAAAGCTCAAAGCACCGATCATCAGTGCGTAAAGGGAAAGGTTTTGGCCTGTCATTATTCTATAACCTGTTTTGTTTGATTGATTTGGTTCAGGGATTCTATAGGGATGTCAGGCGGATTTTCAAGCCTGAAAGTTGGAAAGAGTATGGAACCGGTTTTTACGACGGGCATCGTAAAAACCGGTTAAGGCTGAATGCAGGCGGTTTAATGCGACATCATGTGACCGGAATGAGACATGACCGATTTGACCGGCATGGAAATCGATTTTTCACTGCCGTCTTTGAAAATTAAAGTCATCTCAATGGTTTGGCCGGCTTGAATGCCGTCTTGCAAACCAATCAGCATAATGTGCAGACCGCCCGGTTTCAAATGGGCCTGGCCATCCGCCGGTACTTTGATGGCTGGAATCTGGCGCATCTTCATCACGCCGTTGTCGTGAACATGGGTGTGCAGCTCGACTTTTTTGGCCGCGTTGGATTTGGCTTGCACCAGTTGAATGTCCTGATCGCTCATGTTGGTGAGCGTCATAAAGCTCCCGGTGGCCATGGCGCCAGGTGGGACTTCACGTACATAGGGTTGTTCGACTTCAATGTCAGCCGCGTTGTCTGCGAATGCATTGACGCTGATAATCGAAAGGGCGGCGGCAAACAGGGCCAGGGTGTGCTTAAACATGGAAACTCCTAAGGTTGTGTTTGGGTTAAATAGGTTCGAATGGTTTTGACGAAGTCATCCGGGCTGGTGGCGTGCGGCAGTTGTGTCGCCAGTTCACCACCGGGCGTGATGACATAGGTAAAGGCCGAGTGGTCGACAGAGTAGTGCTCGTCTTTCGGGTTCTCCTGGTGGATCATATACACCACGCCGTAGCGGTTGACGATATCGTCCAGCTCGGCTTTGCTGCCGGTAAGCCCGATGATACCGCTGTTAAAGTAGTCGGCATATTGTTTAAGACGTTGCGGGGTGTCGCGATTGGGGTCAACCGATACGAACAGAATCTGCAGTTTGGCTTTTTCGTCTTCGCTGAGCTGGCGATAGGCCAGCGCCAAGTTGCCCAGGTTGGTCGGGCAGATGTCCGGGCAAAAGGTGTAGCCGAAGTAAACCAGAACCAGCTTGTCGTTGAAGTCGCTCAACGAAACCGGCCCTTGGGCCGACTCTAAGGTAAAGTCACCGCCGACCGGCTTGTCGTTCAGAATCAGGTGGGCGGTGGTTTGTTCCGAGTTTTGCTGGGAAAACGGCCAGGCCAGGATAAACAGCCCGATGACGATGCCCAACAAAACGGTGAAGAAGATAAATTTTTTCATAATGCTTTATAGTCAAAAAAGGAGCCAAAGCTCCTTTTGGGGTTTACGATTTCCGTTCTGGATTAAAACTTGGCCGTGACCTTCGCCCAGAAGTTGCGTCCCGGTTCATTATACTTGTATACGCTGGAACCTTCGGTAATATCATAGTTCAAGTGGTCATAATAGGCCTGATCGAACAGGTTGTCCACACCGGCTTTGACAATCCAGTTGCGGTTGATTTGGTAGCCGCCGAAAACATCCACCGTGCTCCACGCCGGCGTGTTGCCGTAATCTGCGGTTGGCGTGTAATCTTTGTCGATTTCGGTTTGCTCCAGTGCGAAATTGAAGCGCCCGCCGACGTGCCAGTTACTCGGTTGGTAGGTGGCGCGCAATTGGCCGGTCGGTGCTGAAATCATCGCGATATTACGGTTGTCGGTGGTGTTGCGACCTTGGGTGATGCTGAACTGCCCGCCGAAGGTCAAAGCGTTGGTCGCGGCGTAATCCGCTTCCAGGTCAGCACCGTACAGGTCCGCATCGACGTTGACGTAGACTTCACCGTTGGTGGTCTTGACACCATTGTTTTGCTGGTTGGCGGCCAAATCCCGCAAGATGTAGTTATTGACGCGGTCATACCAGACGGACGCATTCCACTGCAAGGTGCCGGTCTGTTGACCGACGCCGAGATCGATTTGATTGTGCTCTTCCGGCTTGATATTCGGGTTACCGACCCAGGAACTTGGGCCGGCCGCCTTAGACATAAAACGCTCGGTGGCATCCGCAGTACGCATGGTGCGGCTGGCCCCCAGGTACCAGTTATAACCGGCGCCAAAACGGTTTTCCAGGCGAATCAAACCGTTGAAATTGCCTTCGCTGGCCGAGTCTTCTCCGTCGTAATCCGAGTAGGTGTTGTTATAGACGTTGCTCGGTACGTTGGCGGGCGCACCGGATGGCGCGTCGTTTGTTTTGTCGGCTTTGGCGTACACATCATCGTAACGCACGCCGACAATCAAATTGGTGCTTGGCGTGAATTCGGTATTGGTTTCGGCAAACACGCTTTTGGTGGTGTTGGTAACGTCCGGCCACATGTAGTTCAAAGACGTGTTCGGATCGACGTAACGGTTCCATAAAGTGGCGTCCTTATTGACGCTTTCATATTGTACCCCGTAGTCGACTTGAGTATTACCCACCTGGCTGGTCAGTTTGATTTTGGCGCCATTGGTTTCGGTGGAGGTCGGTGTTTCGCGCAACATCATTGGAGAAGGCGGTGTCCGCAGGTCATAGTTGTTCATGGTGTGGTCGACGGTGGAACGGTATAGGTCGACATCCACATCGGCAATGGCGTCGGACAACTGACGGCCTTCATACTGCAAACGCAGCATGGTGCCTTCGGTTTCCGGGGCATCCATGGCAGCACCTGGGTACAAGGCATCTTCGGTACGGCTTTTCTCGGCCGATAATTTCAGGTGATGGTGTTCGTTCGGTGTCCAGCCTAAGTCCACATGCCCTTGGTTGGTGTTGTAGCTGGATTTGACGATGTCGCCGTTACCGTCCGTGTAGTTGTTGGCGTCCTTACGGGAGCCTTGCACAACCACATAGCCTTCTTGGCCGACTGCGCGGACGGTGGCATCGGCTTCATAGTTCATGACATTGGATTTACCGACGGTGATTTCACCGGAGACCAATTTGTTTGGATCGTATTGCGGTTTGCTACGCTTGAACAGAATCGTACCGCCACTGCCGCCCGCACCTTGTGTCACGGTTTTTACGCCGCGGATGACTTCGATTTCGTCATAGGACGAGACTTCGGCGTAAGAGGATGGCGGGTCCATTCGGTTCGGGCAGCCGCCGGCGATTTTGGCGCCATCCAGCAAAACGTTTAATTGGGAATATTGTTGACCGCGAATTTGCGGGTCCAAACCATGACCGCCTTTACGGGAAGCATTGACGCCGTTGATTTCGCGCAACACCGCACCGGTTTCGCTGTTCCCCGTGTTCAACAAGGATTCGGTGCTGACAGTATCGGATTGCGGGGTGATGTCATCCTGAGCTTCCACGGTGATTTTTTCCAGTTTGGCGGTTTCGGCCGCCATGGCTGTTGGAATGAATGCCGACGAGGACAGGGCGCTGAGGATGGCGAAATAAAGCGGTGTAGGCTTCATGGTTGGGTTCCTTAAGTTAAGGTCAGAATCACACTCTAAACGGTGGGTGTCTGACGAAAGTTTTTAGATTTATAATTTCGACGTATTGTATGTAAGAATTCGTACCAGACTCTTGAGAGACTTTGCTTAAGTCTGGCGATAGGCTGGTGGAAAAATTGAGAGAGTCTTAACCCTACGAAATTTACGGAAAAATGTGACCGACTTGTCTCAAAAGTCACCAGGCCTGGTTGTTTTGGAATTCCTAATGGGATTTCAAAACGGCGAAGGCTGGCTTTGATATAATCGAGTTTTGTTTTTCGATGGGGCTTCAGGCCTGGTCGATATTCGATTTGAACCAACGCTGTAAGGATGCACCATGCCAGAAACCATATTACGCCGTGTTTTGAAAGCGCCCGTTTACGACGTGGCGGAGCAAACGCCTTTGGAGAAGGCACCGCTGATTTCTCAACGCATGCGCAACAATATCTGGTTGAAACGTGAAGACTTGCAGCCGGTGTTTTCGTTCAAGTTGCGCGGCGCCTATAACCGACTGTATCAACTCACCGACGACGAAAAAGCCCGTGGGGTGATTGCCGCATCCGCTGGTAACCATGCGCAGGGCGTTGCGTTGTCGGCGACCAAAATGGGCATTAAAGCCACCATTGTCATGCCGCGCACCACGCCGATGATTAAAGTCAATTCGGTGCGGAATTTCGGCGGGGAAGTGGTGTTGCACGGCGATGCTTACGATCAGGCTGCGGCGCATGCCGCCAAGCTGTGTGAAGAAAACGGTTACACCTATATTCCCCCTTACGATGATTTGGACGTCATTGCCGGCCAGGGCACGATTGCGCTGGAAATGTTGCGTCAAAGCAAACCGTTTGATGTCATTTTCGTACCGGTGGGCGGTGGCGGCCTCATTGCCGGTGTGGCGGCGGTGATAAAACAGGTTTCGCCGGAAACGCGTATTGTCGGCGTGGAGCCGGAAGACGCCGCCTGTATGACCGAAGCCTTGAAAGCCGGTGAACGGGTGAAGCTGGATTCCGTCGGCATCTTTGCCGATGGTGTGGCCGTGGCGCAAGCCGGTAAGATTCCATTTCGCATCGCGCAAACCTGCGTGGATGAAATGGTGACCGTCAAGACCGACGAAATCTGCGCCGCCGTTAAGGATATTTTCGAAGACACCCGTGCCATTGCCGAACCGGCGGGAGCGCTGGCGTTGGCGGGTATGAAAAAGTTCGTCGAGGAAAAAGGCGTAGCCGATAAAAATATGGCGGTAATCGTCAGTGGCGCCAATATGAATTTCGATGGCTTGCGTTACATTTCCGAGCGGACGGAAATCGGCGAAAAACGCGAGGCGATTTTCGCGGTCACGATTGACGAGCGTCCGGGCAGCTTCAAAAAGTTCTGTGAATTATTGGGCGACCGCCGCGCCATCACCGAATTCAATTACCGTTATTCCGATGCCAATAAAGCGGTGGTGTTTGTCGGGGTGCGGACCGAAGGCGGTCAGGCCGAGAAAGACCAGTTGGTCAAACAATTGCAAGCCTGTGATTATCCGTTGGAGGATTTGAGCGACGATGAAATGGCGAAGTTGCATTTGCGCTATATGGTCGGCGGTCATGCCAAAGGCGTGGAGAATGAATTGCTGTATCGCTTCCAGTTCCCGGAGCGCCCGGGGGCTTTGTTGCAGTTCTTGATTAAAATGAGTGAAGAATGGAACATCAGCTTGTTCCATTACCGCAACCACGGCGCGGCGTATGGCCGGGTGTTGGTTGGGGTGCAGGTGCCGCCGTCGCAAATCGAGCAATTCGAATCCTATTTACAGAGCCTCGGCTATCGTTTCTTCCCGGAACAGGATAATGTGGGGTATCAACTGTTTTTACGACCGATTGAATAAACGGTCTGTCATCTAATATATTTAATACGTTATTTAATAAAAAACGCCCAGGCCTGGGCGTTTTTTGTTTTCGGGTTTGTGATCAGCGAAACCGATACAAGCACTTTTCACTCACCAGGCCTTCCAACGGAATGTCCCAGGGTTCGCTGGGAATGCGTTCCACTTTCTGACATTCATGCGCCCAGCCGATGAGTTTGGGACGGGAATGCGCGCTCGGTAGCCAGCGTTTGAATTGAAACGTTCGGTCATAAAAGCCGCCGCCCATGCCGATGCGATGGCCTTGTTCGTCAAAACAGGTGAGCGGCATTAAGACGACATCGAGTTGATTGCCGGTCAAATGCTGATGGTTCGGTATGTCCGGTTCCAGTATGCCGAATCGATTGGGTGCCATGGGGGTGTCCGGTGTGTAGCGGGCAAAGGCCATGTGGCGGCCGCGCAAGGTTTTCAAAACCGGTAAATAAACGTGATGATGGCTTTTCCAAAGCTGGTGGGTCAAAAGTTCGGTGCTGAGTTCGCCGTCTTGGGATAAATACACCGCAATGCGTTTCGGGCGTTGCAGCCAGGGGCTTCGTAGTAAGTGAGCCGTTGCGAGGCGAGCGTGTTCGAACTGTTCTCTTGGGGTGAGTTGGTTGCGCTGTTGGCGGCAGGATTGTCGTAAATTCATATCAGCCGGTAATCTCGGATTGGATAAAAGCGCGACCTTGACGACGTTGTCAATAAAAAGGAACGGACTAGGCCATTTATCCCTGAACCGTAAAGTTCAGGTGGCAGCCTTCGCTAAAGACTTAGGCTTCTCGGACATAAGCGAGATGCTCACCGTCTAAAGTTTCTGGCCCCGAGATCATAGCTATCGGCAGGGGATTTGAACCTAGCCCGTTGTGAATACATTATAACAATTTATAGGGCCATTGATAGGGGGAGGTTGGCTTTTCTTGATTGGATGTTTTGATGATAGCGCGAAGAGGGATTAACCGCTTCTATCGCGTCGCGTTTCAGTTGCAATGGAAGGGGTCAGTTGTTTGATGGTGAGTCCTGGCTACTGGCGATTTGTGTCATGGCATCTTCCAGTTGGTCGTCCAAACGCAGGCAGTACTGAGTGGTGTCCTGCTTCATTTGCAGATAGTCGTAGCATAGATTCAAGGCGACCATCAGGACTTTGCTTTCGCCTTTCAGCGTGGTGACTTGATCCAGCTTGTCTTCCAGCATGGTGGCGGCTTCAATCAGTCGCTCGCGGTCTTCCGGTTCGCAAGGCACTTCAAACGTGTGGTTCATTAAAGATAACGTTAGCATGACAGTTCTCTCATCCAGTTGAATTCAAAGTGGCAACAGCCGGGTATCCGAAGCGCAATGGCCTGTCGTCGGTAAAGCGAGGCCCGGATTGTTTGGCGGCTTGTCGTTGTTTTCGCCGCTCATTTATATGGTACGCATTTCAATCGGGTTTGTCACCCGGATTTCGCCGCCAAAATCCGGCGTGACGTTTGGCGACGGATGCGTTCATCTTGGTTGAATGTATCGCTCATGGTATGATTCCCGTCATAAGGCCCGGCATGCGCTGAGTGTATGCGGAACGTGTGCTGAAACAAGCGAAATCATCGCTTTGAGCATGCCGGACAATCACTTTTTTATCACCGACGACTCAATAGGACTGAACCGAATATGGATTTTGATCAACTCAACGAGGCTCTGAAAGCCCACCCGGAATTGGAATCACCTTCTTTTTTGCAAGGTATGCTGGTGGGGTTGATGTGCGGCGATTCGGACTTGAAGGAAGCGGTCTGGATTAAGCGCATTCTGGAAGAAGCCGAGGTCAAATCCGTGAAAGAAAACTTGTTGGTGCAGTTACACGAGTTGTATTTGGAAAGTAACAAAACCTTGAACGGTTCCGGTTTTGAGCTGACTTTATGTCTGCCGGAAGAAAACGAAGAACTGGCCTGGCGGGTGGCGATGCTTGGCCAATGGTGTGAAGGTTTCTTATACGGCATGGGCTTGGCCGGTCAATCGGAGCAGAAATTAAAAGGCGATGTGGCCGAACTGTTCCGTGATTTCGGTGACATTGCCCGTATTGAAATCGATGGTTTGAGTGAGGCCGGTGAACAGGAAGAATCGGACTTCATGGAACTGGTCGAATTCGTCAAGATTGGTGTCCTGACCATTAATGAAGAGTTGAATCCGGTGGAAGGTTCACCGATTATGATGCAGGACGCGCCGACGGATACTTTGCACTGATGACACAGGATTTCACACCTTTTATTGAGCGCCGCCAAACCCTATTCGACCAGCTTCCGGACCATTCGGTGGCGTTTGTGTCGGCGGGCGAAGAACAGATTCGCAATCGCGATGTCGAATACCCGTTTCGTCCAGCGTCGGATTTCTTTTATTTGACCGGCTTTGCCGAGCCCGACAGTGTGTTGGTGCTGGTCAAGTCCGGTGAGCTCCGGCAAACCCACTTGTTTTTACGGCCCAAAGACGAAGAGCAGGAGATTTGGCAGGGACGTCGTCTGGGCGTTGAGGCGGCTGCCTCTTTCTTGAAAATCGACCAGGCCTGGTCGATTGACGACTTTGAAGAACAGATGAATGAACTGGTGGAAGGGGCCGTCCATCTGGTGTGCAGTTTCGCCGAACTGGCGCATTGGTCGGATTGGGTGTCCGGCTGGATCGGCGCGCAAAAAGCCAAAGCCCGTAAAGGGGTGCAAGCGCCGAGCCGATTGCAAGACCTGGATACCATTTTGCATGAAATGCGGTTGTTTAAATCCGCTCGGGAAATCGAATGGATGCGTGAAGCGGCGCAACTGTCCGTGGCCGGGCATTTGGCCGCCATGAAAGCGACCGCGCCGGGGCGCTACGAATATCAGGTGCAGGCGGAACTGGAAAACGGTTTCAAACAGGCGGGGTCGCCGCGCGTCGGCTTCAACAGCATTGTGGCGTCCGGAGAGAATGCCTGTATTCTGCATTACACCGAAAACGACGCCCGTATCGAGGAAGGTCAACTGGTGTTGATCGATGCCGGAGCGGAGTACGCCGGTTATGCCGGGGACATTACCCATACCTTCCCGGCCAATGGCCGTTTTACCCCGCCGCAAGCCGAGTTGTATAATTTGGTGTTAAAAGCGCAACAGTCGGTTATTGATGCGATTCGGCCCGGCATGCCTTACAACCGTTTGCATGAAATCTCGGTCGAGGTGCTGACCGAAGGATTGGTGGCACTGGGTATTTTGACCGGTACGGTTGACGACTTGATTGAACAGGAAGCTTACAAAGCTTTCTTTATGCACGGCACCGGTCATTGGCTGGGCATGGACGTGCATGATGTCGGCGATTACAAACAAGACGGTGAATGGCGTTGCCTGCAACCGGGCATGGTGCTGACCGTGGAGCCGGGGCTGTACATCTCCGAAACCGCCGAATCGGTGCCGGATGCCTATCGCGGCATCGGCATTCGCATTGAAGACGATGTGGTGGTGACCGAGCAAGGGCATGAGGTGTTGACGCAAGGCTTGCCACGCACGGTGGCCGAAATTGAAGCCTGGATGGCGCAGCGTTAACTGGGTCTCTTAAGAATCAACTGCATGAGAGGAAACAAGGCATGGCGACGAAGCAAACCGATGTATTGATTTCCGGGGGCGGACCGGTGGGGTTGTTGCTGGCCATCGGTTTGGGTCAAGCCGGCTATTCGGTGGTGGTGGCGGAAAAAAATGCCTTTGAAAAGGGCGAAACCGGTTCCTTCGACGGGCGAGTGCTGGCTTTGACCTATGGTTCCGTTAAAGTGTTGAAAACGCTGAATATTTGGCCCGATCTGGAGTCGATGACCACGCCCATCGAGCATGTCCATGTATCGCAAAAAGGTTATTTGGGATTGACGCAATTGCACGCCGATGAGATGCGTGTTCCCGCTTTGGGGTACAGTGTCACCGCATCCGACCTGGGGCGCGTTTTGTGGCAAACCGCTCAAAATACGCCGAATGTGACGCTGCTGTCTGAGTCAGGCCTGGCGGATTTATCCATTCAAGGTAATCGTCGTCGAGCGGAGTTGAATACGCCGGACGGAATGGTCGAGTATGAAGCCGGTTTGGTGGTCGGGGCCGACGGCACCGAATCCACAGTGCGCAAATGTCTTGATTTACCCATCGAGACCAAAGCTTACGACGCTTTCGGCGTAATTGCCAAAATTGAAACCGAACAGCGCCCGAATGGCTGGGCATTCGAACGATTTACCGAACAAGGGCCGGTGGCCTTATTGCCAATGCACGGCCATGAAAGCAAAGCGGTCTGGGTGGTGCCGAAAGACGACATCGAACGCGTTCGAGCACTCAATGATACCGATTTTATGCAAGCCTTTGCGGCCCGTATGGGCGAACGCTTGGGCGCTTTTGTCAAGGTAAGCGAACGGGTCGCTTATCCGTTGACGGAAACGTATGTGCCCAGGTTTTATTCCGAGCGGGCGGTGCTGATGGGCAATGCCTCTCATACCCAACACCCGGTGGCGGCACAAGGCCTGAATCTGGGGATTCGGGATGTAGCGGTATTTCTGGAAATGATGCAAGACCATGATGTGGAAACCACAGATGTGGGCGATGAGGCTTTCTTGGCGCCCTATGCCGATGAACGTGCCCGTCATCACGAAAAAATCATGGGGCTGACCGATGGTTTGATTCAGCTGTTTCAAGTGGAATCGCCGGTGGTCGGGCATATGCGGGGTTTAGGCTTAATGGCCATGAACGCTTTGCCCGGATTGCGAAAACGCTTTACTAAAATGACCATGGGAGTGTCGTCGTGACAGAGTCGTCAAAACCAAAAAATACATCTACGCAAACTGACGTGGTGATTGTCGGTGGCGGCATGGTTGGCGCGACGGTGGCGTTGGGATTGGCGCAAGCCGGCTTTGACGTCACTTTGTTGGAACGTCGGGCGCCCTCGCTGGAGTGGTCGGATGAGGCGCCTTATCAAACGCGGGTTAGTGCCCTGACACGGGCCTCGGAAAATATTCTTAAGCATTTGAATGCCTGGGCGGGCATCGAACGTCGTCGCTGTCATGCGTTTACCGATATGCATGTTTGGGAATCGGTGTCCGATGCCGAAGTGCACTTTGATGCGCGTGATGTGCAAGAACCGAACCTGGGGTATGTGGTCGAAAACAATGTGATTCAAGCCGCGCTTTGGGAGCAGATACCGGACTACCCGAATCTGCATCTTATCGTCGGCCAAACTCCGACGGACTTGATTCTGGAAAACGACCAGGCCTGGCTGATCTTGGATAATGGAGTTCGCCTGCAAGCCCGTTTGGTGGTGGGCGCGGATGGTGCTTTGTCGAAGACGCGCGATATGGCCGGAATTGCGGTTCAAGAGCATGATTACCAGCAATGTGCCGTGGTCGGTTGCGTGAAGACCGAGTTGCCGAATCAAGACACCTGCTGGCAGCGTTATCAAGCGGAAGGGCCTTTCGCTTATCTGGCGATGGACGATAACATGAGTTCCATCGCCTGGTATTTGCCGGTCGAACAAATGCAATGGGCGTTATCGTTATCGGATGACGCTTTTGCGGCCGCCATCGCCGAAGCGTCGGGCCATAAGCTGGGAGAAGTCGTTGAAGTGGGAGAACGTTCGGCCTTCCCGTTGGTACGCCGCCATGCCGAGCAATACGTCAAACCGCATTTTGTGTTGGTCGGGGACGCCGCGCATACCGTTCATCCGCAAGCCGGGCAGGGCGTGAACCTGGGGTTGCTGGATGCGGCCGCTTTGGTGGAGGTGCTGACGGAGGCGAAGCAGGCCAATCCGGAACATTGGGATCGATTTGCCGTATTACGCCGTTATGAGCGTTGGCGCCGCGGCGATAATGTCATCGTGCAACGATCAATGGAAGGATTTGACTGGCTGTTCAAACAGGATCAAGGTTTGAAAAACCAATTCAGACAATGGGTGTTGCCCTTTGCGGATCAGGCCAAGCCGTTGAAGCGCTGGTTGATGAGTCAGGCGTTGAACGGTCGGGAAGTTTTACCGGCCTTGGCTAAATAACGGAATGGTAAGGGTATGAATTTAAAAGCCATTATCGGGGTCGAAGGGGTCAGTCAGGTCGAAAGCGCCAGAGCGATTCAGGTCGGGCGTTATTTCTCCTATGCCGTCTTGGCGGCCTTGTTGGTCGTGGTGGTTCAGTTGGTGCTGGATTATGCCGATCGCGGTCGTGACAGTATCTGGATTTCGGCCTTGGTTTGGGCTGTGTTTGCTTCCGAACTGGTGGTGAACCTGTGGCTGGTGCGCGATAAAAAACGTTATTTACTGCACAACTGGTTGAATGTGTTGATTGTGATACTGGTGTTCCCGTGGAGCGATTACGGCGGCAACTGGGCCGCAATTTTCCGGGCCTTGCGGTTGTTGCTTTTCCTGCGCGTGATGTCGGATGTCTTCATCGATGTCGTGGCGCTGTTGAGGCGCAACAACTTTGGTGTGGTGCTGGTGGTCTATGTGGTGTTTGTGGTGATGTCCGGCGCCATTTTCGCCGCCCTGGAAGACACGACCTTTTCAAACGGTGTCTGGTATTCCCTGGTGACGGTGACGACCATCGGTTACGGTGATGTGGTGCCGGTGACTGAAAAAGGGCGTGCGTTTGGCACGGTTCTGATCGTGTTTGGAGTGGTGTTGTTTTCCTTGGTGACGGCGAATATTTCCGCTTTTTTGATTGGCGCCGAACAGAAAGAGCGTGAAAAGGAAATCCTGAAAAACGTCAAGCTGTTACAAAGCCATTTGGATAAGCAAACCGAGATGAGTAAGGCTCACATTGATGAAGTCTTACAGAAGGTTTCCGAAAGTGTTGAAGAGGTTGAACGTCGCATGAAGGTGTTTCATACCGAAAATATCGGGCACGGTTTGGATAAACTGGATGTGAAACGCCGCGAAGAACACGACAATTTATTGCACCAAATTCGCCGTGAAAACGAGCGGACTTTAGCCGAGGTTAAGTCTCTGGTGGATGATTTGAAGAAAGATAAAAAAATTCAATGATTTCATCAAGTAATATTTTAAAGCATCTCATAATATAAGGTGGGGTGGGGGCTTGGCTATAAAATAAATTTTGACATTTTTCAGTGATAGAACTATAGTCTAAACACTAAAAAAATTTATAGACGACAAAGGCATTTTAAGAATGGCTGACAGACGGCTTCAAGTATTTTACACGGTTGCGAAAGTATTGAGCTTTACTAAGGCAGCAGAGACCCTTCACATGACCCAGCCTGCGGTCACCTTCCAAGTCAAACAACTTGAAGAATTCTTCAACACCCGCTTATTCGACAGGACACACAACAAGATTACGCTCACCGAGGCGGGCAAGATCGTGTACGACTATGCCGAAAAAATACTCGACCACTACGAGAAGATGAACAGCGAGGTGAGGGAGCTCACCGGTGAGGTGACGGGCAGTCTTCTCATCGGGGCCAGTACCACCATTGCCGAATATATGCTGCCAAGCTTGCTGGGCGCCTTCAAAAAGCAATTTGAAGACGTCAATATCCGTTTGCAGGTTGGGAATACCGATGCCATTGTCGCCATGGTCGAAAACAATATGATTGACTTGGGTGTGGTGGAAGCGCCGGTTTACAACAAAAACCTGGAAGTTGAAGTCTGTCGTTTGGATGAGATGGTGTTGATTGTGCCGGAAGGACATCCTTTGTCGAACCGTGACAAAATTTCCGTCGAAGACATGCGTAAGTACCGTTATATTTCCCGAGAGGAAGGTTCCGGTTCGCGTTCGGTCATCGATAATTACATCCGTGAACAAGGGTTGAGTTATTCCGATTTGAATGTGGTCATGGAATTGGGCAGCCCGGAAGCCGTGAAGATGGCGGTGGAATCAGATGTGGGGATTGCCATCGTTTCCCGTACTACCATCGTGAAAGAGATGAAGCTGGGTACCCTCAAGGCATTGCCGTTGGATCCTCCGTTAACGCGTCCTTTCTCTCACGTGCGTCAGAAGCACAAGTTCCGTCATCGTGCCGTGGGCGAGTTGCTGGATTTTGCCGTGGATTACTGTAAAGAGAAAGCCGTTGAACAAGGTTTCCAGTTGCCGACGGAAGAGGACATGAAAAAGTACACTTCTCGCGGACAGAGTTGATTGCTTCGTTCCGTTAAGTCGGAACGCTTGATAAAAAGCCGATAATGACCAGGCCTGGTCATTATCGGCTTTTTTGTTTTCGGGGTTTGTAATGATAAAAAGGCGGATGGAATAATCCGCCCGAAAAGCTTTACAGGTTGTCGGAAGCGTATTCCGCCAAGCGAGAACGTTCGCCCTGTCTTAAGGTGATGTGGGCGCTGTGCGGCCAGTATTTGAAACGGTCGACAATGTAGGTCAAGCCGGTGGTGGTTTCGGTCAGGTAGGGAGAGTCAATCTGTCCGATGTTCCCCAGACAAACGATTTTGGTGCCTTCGCCGGAGCGGGTGATGAGGGTTTTCATCTGTTTGGGAGTCAAGTTCTGGGCCTCGTCGAGGATGATGAATTTATTCTGGAAGGTGCGTCCGCGCATGAAATTCAGGGACTTGATTTTAATGCGTTTGTTCAGCAATTCCTGAGTCGATTCCTTTTCCCAATCGGTGGCATGGCCATCGGATTTGGTCAGGACTTCGAGGTTATCCATCAATGCCCCCATCCAAGGCGTCATTTTCTCTTCTTCCGTGCCTGGTAGGAAGCCGATATCGTCACCGATTGGAATAGTGGCACGCGTCATGATGATTTCATTATAGATGCCTTCATCCAGCGTCTGCTCGAGCGCCGCGGCCAAGGCCAGCAGGGTTTTACCCGTCCCGGCGGTGCCGAGTAGCGAAACAAAGTCGATTTCCGGATCCATCAGGAAGTTCATGGCCATGTTTTGTTCCTGATTGCGGGCGGTGATGCCCCAAACGCTGTTTTTGGATTGCTCGAAGTTGTGCATATATTCCAAAACCGCCGATTGGTGATCCACCTTGCGCACAATCGCGCTGAAACCGGATTCGTTTTCGCTGATCAGGCATTGGTTGGGAAACCAGTGCAGGTTGTCGTCGTTGATTTCCAGTTCGTAGAAGGTTTTGTTGTCTTCTTGCCAGGACTTCATTTTGCTGAAATTTTCTTCGAAAAAGTGCTCCGGCAGAACTTCCCAGCCAGTGAACAGTAAGTCGGCGTCTTCCAAAACCCGGTCGTTGTAATAATCTTCGGAGTGCAACCCGACCGCCGACGACTTGATGCGCATGTTGATGTCTTTGGTGACCAGAGTGACGTTGCGGTTCGGGTAATGTTCTTTCAGAGCCAGGCCTGTTTGCAGGATATGGTTGTCGGCTTTGTGGCTGGGTAAGGATTCCGGTAGGCTGGCGATGAGCGGTTCGGTTTCGAAGAACAGTTTGCCGAGATGTAATGTTTCCGATTCTTTATTGGGGTGAATGCGTTCCAGATCAAGCCCGGCCTTGATGTCGTCAAAGCTGGCGTTGCTGATGATCTGGTCGATGAGTCGGTTGGTTTCACGGACGTTTCGGGAGACTTCCGACATCCCTTTTTTGCCGGCGTCCAGTTCTTCCAGTACGGTCATGGAAATGAAAATGTCGTGTTCTTCAAAATTGAACAGCGCCATCGGGTCATGCATTAAAACATTGGTGTCGAGAATGAATAATCTGTTTGGACTGTTGGTCATCGATGGAATCCTATGTAATACGTGGCAAGTCGCCGGTTCATTATTCTGAAAGGGTTTTGAGTGTGTCCATGACCTCCTTGACGTGTTCTTTGACTTTCACTTTGCGCCATTCGTGAATCAGCTTGCCTTCCGGGCTAATGAGAAAGGTGCTACGTTCAATGCCCATGTATTCGCGGCCGTAATTTTTTTTCAATTTGATGACGTCGAAGATGTTACATAAGGTTTCGTCCGGGTCGGAAATCAAATCGAAAGGAAAGTCGAATTTCGCTTTGAAATTTTCATGCTTGCGAATCGAGTCTTTGGACACGCCGAAAACCTGTGCGTTGAGCTGTTTCAGTTCTGCATAAGCGGCGCTGAAATCCTGGCCTTCCGTGGTGCAGCCTGGCGTATTGTCTTTGGGGTAGAAGTAGAGAATGGTGTAATGGCCGGAAAAGTCGGAATCGGTGATGGTGCGGTCGTTGGTGGCGGGTAAAGAGAAAGCGGGGATGCTTTCACCCAGTCGTGCTTTGTCAGTCATTTTTTCTCCTTTTTGTAACCAGTATGCAGGGTTTGAAAAAATTGTTCAATGAAAAAATTATGAAAAGATGACGACACCTTTAAAAGGGCGTGAGAGGCAAAATAATCGCTTGAAGAAAAGGGGGTTAGAAGGTAATATTACTCTTTTGTTTTTACATTCATTTTTTGGAGAAAATCATCGTGTTTAGAGGGAGTATGGTTGCCTTGGTCACGCCGATGAAGGCGGACGAATCAGTGGATTTTGATGCGCTTGAAAAATTAATCGAGTTTCACATCAAATCCAAGACCAAGGCCATCGTCGCCATGGGCACGACCGGGGAATCGGCCACCTTGGACTTTGAAGAGCACCGTGAAGTGGTGCGTTTTGTGGTCGATAAAACCGCGGGGCGCATTCCGGTGATTGCCGGTACCGGCGCCAACTCCACCACCGAAGCCATCGAACTCACCGAGTATGCCAAAGATGTGGGGGCGGATGCGTGTCTTTTGGTCACGCCTTATTACAACAAGCCGACACAGGAAGGTTTGTATCTGCATTACAAAAAAATCGCCGAAACCGTCGATATTCCACAAATTCTCTACAATGTGCCGGGGCGAACGGCTTGCGACCTGTTGCCGGAAACCATCGGGCGCTTGGCGAGCATTCAAAACATTGTCGGCGTGAAAGAAGCCACCGGCGATGTTGGTCGTGTGGCGCAAATCAAAGCGTTGGTCGGCGATGATTTCGACCTTTATACCGGTGATGACGGGACTGCGGTCGATTTTCTGTTGGCCGGTGGGCATGGCGGGATTTCGGTAACGGCGAATGTCGCGCCGCAACGCGTTTCCGAAGTGTATGATGCCGCCGTTGCCGGCGACGCTGAGAAAGCGCGTGAATTGGATGCGCCTTTAACGGAGTTGCACAAAGCCTTGTTTGTTGAAGCCAACCCGATTCCGGTGAAGTGGGCGATGATGGAAATGGGGCTGATGGGTGGCGCCATTCGCTTGCCGTTGACACCGCTGTCTGAAAAGTATCATGAAGTGGTGCGTCAAGCATTGCGAACGGCAGGAGCCCTGTAAACGAATGAAATTGAAGACCTTTTCGCAAAAACTGTTGAATGCCGCCGGTTATGGCGTGCTGATCGTCGGCTTGCCGACCCTGATGGCAGGGTGTTCTTCCACCCCATCCAGCGGTCAAAATGCCAAAGAAGTGCTCGACTATGATGCCGATACCGACTATCGGAAAACCGAAAAATCCCTCTCCCAGGATTTGGAAGTGCCGCCGAATTTGTTCGCACCGGCCAAACGCCAGGACCGGTTTGATGTCACCTTGCAAAACACCGCCAATCAAACCGCTCAAGAAGAGTATCGCTATGTGCCGACTTATCGCGCCGATAACCTGAGCGTGAAATCCAATTTGTCCGACCGTTGGTTGGAAATCAAAGGCATGAGCAGCGAGAAAGTCTGGGATGGTACCAAAGCCTTCTTGGAATCGTTGGGCATGCCGATTGCGGAAGCGCGAAAAGATACCGGGTTCATTCGTACCGAATTTGTACCGCGTAAAGAGCTGGTGCCGCTCGATGACCAAGGGCCTTTGACCAAGCTGCTGAACAGCTGGCGTCCTGAACAGGCTGAAGGCTTGTATGATCGTTTGATTGCGCAGGTTGAGTTCGACAAAGAACGCCAAGTCACGAAAATCTATTTCCACCATTATATGGTTGCCGATCCGGACGCAGCGGAATCGGCCAACGGTTCCATGGTGGTGTCTTCGGGCTGGCGCATTCGCCCGTACAACCCGATGGTTGAAGCGGAAGCGATTTATCAGTCGATGATTTTCTTCGGCGCCTCGCAAGAAGAGTCGTTGAAAGCGGTTGAGTCGACCGAAGGGTTGGTTTCCGTTGAAGGCGAAGACGAATATGAAGGATTGCGTGTGAAAGCCGACGCTTCCGAAACCTGGAGTTATTTGAAAGCGATGTTGTACCGTGCCGACTGGCATTATGACCGTATCAAGGCGGATACCCGCGAGGTATGGGTCAAGGTTCCGGAAGAAGCTCGAAAAGAGAACACCTTGATGTCCAAGCTGGCTTTCTGGCGTGATGATAAAGAGGCCGGGAAATACCTGCCGGAAATTGTGAAATTCTCGGTGACATCCTTGCAAGAAGACGGTGTCACCAATGGCAGCTTGTTGAAAGTCGAGGCCCCGGAAGGCATGGAACCTTTGACGGCTGAGAAGCGTCATTACATCTTCCAATCGCTGGGCCTGTTGGCCGAATAGGACCGATTCGAATTCATTCAAAATTGTTTTAAGATTGCCCTTGGTGTTTCCGAGGGCTTTTTGTATAGGAAAAAAGTATGCACGTTATCTGGGGAAAATCCGCTCATTCCGATTACCGTTTGAATCAATTGCTCAATCAGCTGTCTGACAAAGGCGCGATTGCGGGATTGGCTTCGCAGTATGTTTATTTCGTCGATTTGAACGACGGTGTTGCGGACTTGAGAGCCGGTGATTGGGCCAAGTTGCGTGTGTTATTGAACGGCTCCGACGCGGTTTTGGACGAGCAGGGTGAAAACGGCTGCATCATCACGCCGCGCCTGGGCACGATTTCGCCCTGGGCTTCCAAGGCGACCGATATTACTCATACGTGTGGCTTGGATGGTGTTCACCGTATCGAACGCGGTATTGTCTATTATCTGAAAGGTGTCGACGAATCGTCGCGTCAGGCGATGGTGACTGAATTATACGACCGCATGATGGAACAGATCAGTTACGACGTGACGACGTTGGAAGGTCTGTTTTCGCATCAAACGCCGAAGCCGTTGAGCACGGTTGATGTGTTGGGTGGCGGACGGGATGCCTTGGCTGAGGCGAATGGCGCCATGGGCTTGGCGTTGTCGGAAGATGAAATCGATTATCTGGTTGAAGCCTTTAACGGGTTACAGCGTAATCCGTCCGATGCCGAATTGATGATGTTCGCGCAAGCGAACTCAGAGCACTGTCGTCATAAAATCTTTAATGCGGATTGGACCATTGACGGTCAGGATAAACCGAACTCCTTGTTCGGGATGATCCGTAATACCTATCAGAAAAATCCACAAGGGGTCTTGTCCGCTTACAGTGATAACGCCGCCGTGGTTGAAGGTTATCAAGCGACGCGTTTCTTCCCGGATGCCGAAAATCGCCGTTATCAGTACAGCGACGAAAACGTCCACTTTCAAATCAAGGTGGAAACCCATAACCACCCAACCGCCATTTCACCCTGGCCGGGTGCGGCAACCGGCTCCGGTGGTGAGATTCGGGATGAAGGTGCGACCGGTCGCGGTTCCAAGCCAAAAGCCGGTTTGACCGGTTTTACCGTCTCCAATTTGAATATTCCGGGCTTTGAACAGCCTTGGGAGCGCGCTTACGGCAAACCGAACCGTATTGTCTCCGCGTTTGACATTATGATTGAGGGCCCATTGGGCGCGGCCGGATTCAACAACGAATTCGGTCGTCCGGCCATCAACGGCTATTTCCGTACCTATGAAAATGCATTGATTACGCACGAGGGTGAAGAAATTCGCGGTTATCACAAGCCGATTATGTTGGCCGGTGGTCTTGGGAACATCCGTGAAATGCACATCGAAAAGAACGATATTCCTGTGGGCGCCAAACTGGTGGTGCTGGGTGGTCCGGCGATGTTGATCGGTTTGGGCGGCGGTGCCGCGTCTTCGGTGGACAGTGGTGCCGGTTCCGAGAATCTGGATTTTGCTTCCGTTCAGCGTGAAAATCCGGAAATGGAAAGACGTGCTCAGGAAGTCATCGACCGTTGTACCTATTTAGGAGAGAAATCTCCGATTGCGTCCATTCACGATGTTGGGGCCGGTGGTTTGTCGAATGCTTTCCCGGAACTGGTGAACGATGCTGGCAAAGGCGGTCGTTTCCAATTGCGTGATGTGCCAAACGACGAACCGGGTATGTCGCCGATGGAAATCTGGTGTAACGAATCCCAGGAACGTTATGTCATCGCCATCTATCCGGACCAAATCGAGCAGTTTGAAGCGATTTGTCGCCGTGAACGGTGTTTGTATGCGATTGTCGGTGAAGCCACGGCGGAGCAGAAGCTGGTGGTCAACGATACCGAGTTCGATAATAACCCGGTTGATATGCCATTGAATGTATTGCTGGGCAAGCCGCCGAAAATGCACCGTCAGGTGGACTCCCGTCGATTGCCGCAACCCGGCTTTGAGCCGGCGGTATTGGACTTCAACGATGTGACCGAACGTTTGTTGAAACTGCCGACCATTGCCAGTAAAAGTTTCCTGATCACCATCGGTGACCGTACCATCACCGGGATGGTGACGCGCGACCAAATGGTCGGACCTTGGCAGGTTCCGGTAGCGGATGCGGGGATTACATGCTCCGATTATCAAGGCTATACCGGTGAAGCGATGGCATCCGGCGAACGTCCGCCGGTGGCGTTGATTAATCCGAAAGCCTCGGCGCGTTTGTCGATTGCCGAAGCGATTACCAATATCGCCTGTGCCAAAATCGAGAAAATGAGCGATATTAAGATTTCCGCCAACTGGATGGCGGCGGCGGGTCACCCGGGCGAAGATTCCGCCTTGTATGATGCCGTGGAAGCGGTCGGGCTGGAATTGTGTCCAGCCTTGGGCATCGCCGTGCCGGTCGGAAAAGATTCCATGTCGATGAAAACCGTCTGGCAGGACGGCGACGAATCCAAGTCGGTGACGTCGCCGGTGTCGTTGAACATCACCACCTTTGCACCGGTGCAGGATGTCCGTAAGACGGTCACGCCGCAATTGCGTACCGATTTGGGTGACACCAAGTTGTTGGCGATTGATTTGAGCCGTGGCCAGAACCGTTTGGGTGGCAGTTGTTTGGCGCAGGTTTATAACCAAGTCGGTGATGTGGCGGCGGATTTGGATTCCGCCGATGACCTGTTGAAGTTGTTCGATTTCGTTCAGGCATTGATGGCCGATGATTTGATGCTGGCGTACCACGATCGTTCCGACGGCGGTTTCTTGATTACCTTATTGGAAATGGCGTTTGCCGGACATTGTGGTTTGACGTTGGATACCTCGGCTTTGGGCGATGAACCGGTGTCCGCTTTGTGTGCCGAAGAAGTGGGGGCGGTCATTCAGGTGTCTGCGGATGACGAAGCGGTAATTGCCGGACTGTTGGAAGCGCACGGCTTGGCCGAGATGGCGCATTGGATTGGTACGACCAATAACGACGATGCCATTCAAATTTCCGCGCACGGTCAAACGCTGTTGAGTGGAAACCGCAAAACTTACCAGGCCTGGTGGTCGGAAACCAGTTATCGCATGCAAGCATTGCGTGATAACGAAGCCTGCGCACAGCAAGAATTCGATGCGATTCAGCAAGACGCCAACACCGAGATCCGCCCGGTCGTGACGTTTGATCCGAATGAAGACATCACCGCAGGGTTCAATCCTGACCAGCGTCCGAAGGTGGCGATTTTGCGTGAACAAGGTGTGAACGGCCAGCAGGAAATGGCTGCGGCATTCGATCGTGCCGGTTTTGATGCGATTGACGTGCACATGTCGGATGTCTTGTCCGGCGAAGTGGCGTTTGACGATTTCCGCGGTTTGGTGGCGTGTGGCGGCTTCTCTTATGGAGACGTTTTGGGGGCCGGTCGCGGCTGGGCCAATTCCATCCTGTTCAACGACACGGCGCGTCAGACCTTTGAGCAATTCTTCCAGCGTGAAGACACCTTTACCTTGGGGGTCTGTAACGGCTGTCAGATGTTGTCGAACCTGAAAGAGATTATTCCGGGCGCCGAGCACTGGCCGGCGTTCGTTCGTAACCGTTCCGAACAGTTCGAGGCGCGCTTCTCGTTGGTGGAGGTTCAAGAGTCGCCATCGATTCTGTTGCAAGGCATGGCCGGTACGCGTATTCCGGTGGCGGTGGCGCACGGTGAAGGGCGTATGGACTTCGGCGACGGTTCCGCGGCGGATGTATCAGGCCTGGTCGGTTTGCGTTATGTGGATTCGGCCGGTAATCCAACCGAAGCCTATCCTTTCAATCCGAACGGTTCTGAAGGTGGCATGACCGGTTTGACCACGCAGGATGGTCGAGTCACCATTATGATGCCGCATCCGGAGCGCGTGTTCCGTACGGTACAAAACTCCTGGCACCCGGACGATTGGCAGGAAGACGCACCTTGGATGCGTCTGTTCCGAAATGCGCGCAAATGGGTTGGTTAAGAACCCGATAAAAAGCTGGGTAAAAATGCCCAGCGAATCAGTAAATCAGAAAGTGCTTATATAAAATAAACCTATTATTGATAAATAAAATTTTATCAATCATCATTTTAGTTTATTTGACTTTTCAGGGCGCTTTCCATTAATGTTACACAACTTTATTTTTTGCTTTTGTTTCGGGCAGGATATCCGCCCGAAATCGTTTTTTAAATTTCAAACGGAGTAGGACAATATGTCTTTAAATCGTCGTGAATTTCTTCATGTAATGTCTATGGCTGCCGCGGCCGGGATGCTTCCTGGTACAGCGAAAGCGATGTCTTCAAGCCCAAGCAAGGGATCCGCTGTCTCTTCCGATATGTACAACGTTCCGATGAAAGGGAAAGTACGTTTGTTGCACCTTACGGATACACACGCGCAGTTAAAGCCGATCTACTTCCGTGAACCAAACGTGAACCTAGGTACCGGTCCTGCTTACGGTAAATTACCGCATGTTGTCGGTCACCACTTGTTGAAAGAATTGAACATCCCTGAAAACACGCCTTTGGCGAACGCGTTCACTTACCTGAACTTCCAGGACGCTTCCGAGCAATACGGTAAAGTCGGTGGTTTCGCGCACGTTAAAACTTTGTTGGACAAGTTGCGTGAAGCGGCCGGTGGTCGTGAAAACACTTTGACAATGGACGGTGGTGACTTGTGGCACGGTTCCGGTACGGCTTTGTGGACACGCGGTCAGGACATGGTGGAAGCCTCTAACCTGATCGGTGTTGACATCATGACCGGTCACTGGGAATTCACTTATAAAGAAGACGAAGTCCTAACCAACCTTGGCAAATTCAAGGGTGAGTTCTTGGCGCAAAACATCCGTATCAAAGAAGATTCTTTGTTCGGTGACGCTTACCGTGAAATGACGGAACGTCATAACGGTTTGGGTATGTATGACGAAGACGATGCGCGTCCGTTCAAGCCTTATACGATTAAAATCGTTAACGGTGAGCGTATCGCGGTTGTCGGTCAAGCTTTCCCACGTACAGCGAATGCTAACCCACAATCCAACTTCCCGGACTGGTCTTTCGGTCTGCGTGAAGACGCATTGCAAGAAACCGTAAACCACATCCGTGAAAACGAAAAAGTGGCGGCGGTCGTGATGATTTCCCACAACGGTATGGACGTGGACATCAAAATGGCATCTCGCGTCAGCGGTATCGATGCGGTCTTCGGTGGTCACACCCATGACGGTATTCCTAAGACCATCAACGTCAAAACACCTGACGGTGGTGTGTGCTACGTCACCAACGCCGGTTCTAACGGTAAGTTCGTTGGTTGTATGGATTTGGATATCCAAAACGGTAAGTTGAAAGGCGTCGACTACAAATTGTTGCCGGTTTTCTCTAACGTATTGGCGGCAGACGAAAGTGTTAAAACCTTCATCGAACACCTAGGTACCAAAGTGTACAACAAAGACATCGTTGAGTCTCGTGATCCAGCGCGTGCTTACAACAAAGAGCGTCTAGGTAAGACTTACGACGAAATCCTAAACGAAGAATTGGCTGTGGCGGAAGATACTCTATACCGTCGTGGTAACTTCATGGGGACGTGGGACCAAATCATCGTAAACTCTCTACGTGAAGAGCATGACACGCAAATCGCTATGTCGGCCGGTGTACGTTGGGGTACCTCTGTATTGGCGGGTGAAACCATCACGATGGCGCGTGTTATGGATGAAACGTCTATGACTTACGGTGAAACCTATAAGTCTGAAGTGACGGGTGCACAAATGAAAGATATCCTGGAAGGTATCTGTGAAAACCTATTCCAAAAAGACCCATACCTGCAATCTGGTGGGGACATGGTTCGTTTGGGTGGTATGGACTATACTTGTGAACCAAACGCGACTTTGGGTAACCGTATCTCTGACATGCGTTTGGACGACGGTACACCGCTTGAAGCCAGTAAAACCTACACAGTTTCCGGTTGGGCGCAAGTGGATTCCGTGGGTGACGGCCGCTTGATGTGGGACGTTGCTGCGGATTACCTACGTAACCACAAAAACGACATGAAGCTGAAGAAAGTGAACCATCCTAAGTTGGTTGGCGTGAAAGGCAACCCAGGTATCGAAGCATACCCAGGTGAAATGGCTTAATCTAATAGCCTAGCCAAATAAAAAAAGCCCGCTTTATGCGGGCTTTTTTTATGGGCGTTTCAGATGGCACAACAGTTTGTCTAGCCTAAATTCAGCATATAAAAAAACCACCAGGCCTGGTGGTTTTTGCGTTTTCGAAGCCGACGTTAATTAAGAGGCCGAATCGCCACGTTTGTCCGTTTCGGTTTCCGTTGTTGCGGACGGTCCTTTAGTCAAATAAGCCTTCAGGGCTTTGGATTTACTGCGAATCTGGAACGTCAGTTTCGCCACGTCGTCAAAATGCTTGGCAAAGTGAATGGTCACGCCTTCCTTCAGGTAATCCGGCAACTCATCGTAATCCTTGCGGTTTTCTTCCGGTAGGATAATTTCACGAATGCCGATACGGCGCGCCGCAATCACCTTCTCACGAATCCCGCCCACCGGCAACACCTGTCCGGTCAAACTCAGTTCCCCGGTCATGGCCAGCGGCTTTTTAATGGCTTCGTCGCGCGCCAATGACAGCAATGCCGTCGCCATGGTGATACCGGCACTTGGCCCGTCTTTCGGCGTGGCGCCGTCCGGCACGTGCAAGTGGACGAATGCCTTATCGAAGAATTCCGGATCGGCTTTGTACTTATCCAGGTTAGACGCGATGTAGCTGTAAGCGATGCTGGCGGATTCCTGCATCACCTCACCGAGTTGACCGGACAATTTGAAGCCACGGTTCAAGGTGTGGACGCGACTGGCCTCAATGGTCAAGGTCGCGCCGCCCATGGAGGTCCAGGCCAGGCCGGTGACGGTGCCGATTTGCAGATTGGTTTTTTCCGGTGAGAAACGCGGTTGACCCAGCATGGATTCCAAATCGTTCACATGAATAGTGGTCTGTTCCAGTTCGCCTTTGACGAAACGAATCGCCAGTTTACGAATCAGCTTCGCCAACTGCTTTTTCAGGTTCCGCACACCGGCTTCCCGCGCATAGCCCTCAATGACATGACGGATGGTGGCCGGGGTAATCTGCACCTGTTTTTTATCCAAACCGGCTTCGTCCAGTAAGGTTGGCCATAGATGGTGTTTGGCAATCTGTACTTTCTCTTCGGTGATGTAACCCGACAGGCGAATCACTTCCATACGGTCCAACAACGGGCCGGGAATCGTGTCCAGCGTGTTGGCGGTACAGATGAACAAGGCTTTCGATAAATCGAAGCGTACGTCCATATAATGGTCCATAAACTCGGTGTTCTGTTCCGGGTCGAGCACTTCCAAGAGCGCCGAGGCCGGGTCACCTTGATACGAAGAACCGATTTTATCGACCTCATCCAGCATGATGACCGGGTTGGCGGTACCGCAATCTTTCAAGGCTTGCACGAATTTCCCCGGCATGGCACCGATGTAGGTACGGCGGTGGCCCTTGATTTCGGCCTCGTCGCGCATCCCGCCGACCGAGAAGCGATAGAATTTACGCCCCAGCGTATCGGCAATCGAGCGGCCGATGGAGGTTTTCCCCACGCCCGGCGGCCCGACCAGGCAGATGATGGAACCGGAAATTTCGCCTTTCAACGCGCCCACCGCCAAAAACTCCAGAATACGGTCTTTGACGTCGCTCAGGCCGTCGTGGCCTTTGTCGAGAATTTTCTTGGCACGTTTCAGGTCGAGCTTGTCTTTGCTGTACTGTCCCCACGGCAACTGCGTCAACCAATCCAGCCAGTTGCGCGCCACGCCGTATTCCGGCGATTG
Organism: Thiomicrospira sp. S5; assembly: GCF_003991075.1. NCBI lineage: Bacteria > Pseudomonadati > Pseudomonadota > Gammaproteobacteria > Thiotrichales > Piscirickettsiaceae > Thiomicrospira > Thiomicrospira sp. S5. The sequence goes on from NZ_CP014470.1 coordinate 1,235,722, forward strand.
CGGGTCCAGCATATTGATTTTGTTCAATTCCTCTTCGGACTTTTGTTGGGCTTCGTCCGACAGGGCCAGTTTTTCGATGCGTTCCTGGAAGAGATCGGCGTCGGCGGTACGGTCGTCTTTGACCATGCCCAGTTCTTTTTGAATTTCCTTAAGCTGCTGGTGTAGGAAGAATTCGCGCTGCTGCTGCGTCAGGTTTTCTTCCACGCGTTCGCGAATATTGAACTGCAACTTGGTCACTTCGATTTCGTGCTTGAACAGGTTCAGTACCTTCTCCAGGCGCTCGCTCAAATCCAAGGTGTCGAGCAAGTCTTGCAGTTTCTCGTTGCTGGCGGCCGTCAGGCTGGCGGCAAAGTCCGCCAGGTGATGTGAATCGGATGCGCTGTAACGGTTCAGGAAATACTTCAGTTCTTCGCTGTACAGCGGGTTCAGCGGCAACAGTTCCTTGAAGGCATTCATAATCGCCAGGCCGTAGGCTTTGTATTCGCTCGGGTTGGCGTTGCGGATGTCGGACGGATAGGTCACGCGTGCACGGTAAGGCGGCGCTTCATGAATCCATTCGCTGATTTGGAAACGGCAAATGCCCTCGGCAATCAATTGAATGTAATCGGGTTTGATTTTCGGATCGTGGATGCGCACCAACGTCCCTGTTTGGGCGAAGTCGTCCGGCAGCGCTTTGAAGTGATCGTCGGTATCGACATAAATGATGCCGATGTATTGGATCTTGTTGTCGATAACGCTTTGGATAGTATCGTGCCAAATGTCCTTGTCCAGAATGATCGGCAGTGTCTGGCCTGGGAAAAACGGACGCTCTTTGACCGGCAGCAAGAACAAGGCTTCCGGGCGTGACATATTCGCTTTCACCAGCATGTGCGCTGAGTCGTTCGGCTTGTCGCCGTCATGCGCGATGTGCTCGCCGTCCAGGGCATCGCCGCCGTCGACCACTTCCGATTGGGCGTACTCGTCGGTATGGTCGACGAATTCGCTGAAGGTAATTTCCTCGTCGTTCATTTCCGGGTTGTCGTCCTCAAGTGCTTGAGCCAGCAAGTCTTTCAGGGCATTTGCATCATCGTGTTTTGTCATATCACTCGTATCTTTTTGAAATTCGATGTTGTGTTAATAGGGGGCAAGGACTGAAATTCAAGGCCTTTCAATAGAAATTTTGCATTTCATTGCGGTGGATTTTGTCGTGGACTTTCGGTTCTCTGATTTGGTGAGATGCAGTATCATATGCCCAATTGAATTTGAATACGGACGAATATTCACCAGGCCTGGCGAATATTCAATGAAATCAACGGAACACAGTATGAGCAGTATGAAAAAAGTCAAAGTCGGATTTGTAACGGTATCGGATCGAGCCAGCCGCGGTGAGTATGAAGATTTGGGTGGCCCGGCCATGCGTGAATGGATTGGCAACGCTTTGGTGTCGGAATGGGACGGGGTGTCGCGAATCATCGAGGATGAACAATCGTTAATCGAATCCAACCTGATTGAACTGGCCGATAGCGAACAGTGCGATTTGATTTTGACCACCGGTGGCACCGGCCCGGCCAAACGCGATGTGACACCGGAAGCAACCGAGGCGGTGTGCGACAAGATTCTCGACGGGTTTGCCGAACAGATGCGCGCAGTATCCTTGCAGTATGTGCCCACAGCAATTTTATCGCGCCAAATCGCCGGCACACGCGGTGCTTGTCTGATCATTAATCTACCGGGCAAACCGTCCGCCATCGGCGAGTGTTTGGAAGCGGTTTTTCCGGCGGTGCCTTATTGCATCGATTTGATTGAAGGCGCTTATATGGAAACCGACGAAGCCTTCGTTAAAGCTTTCCGCCCGAAGCACGCTAAAAAACCGGGCGCCTGAATTCAGCACCACACTAGGCTTCCATTACCAAGAGACGACAATATGACAAATTTCAATTACCAGTACGAACACTTGGAGACCGTGACCGATTTTGTCCGGTGGGGCGGGACCTTGTTTCAGAAAGCGGAACTCGCTTTTGGTCATGGAACCGACAACGCCTTCGATGATGCGCGCGTGCTGGTGTTTCATGTGTTGCGATTGCCTTGGGAGATTCCCGACAATTACTGGTCGGCGCGTTTAAGCATTACCGAGAAGCGGGAAGTGACCGAGTTATTCCGTCAACGCATCGAAAGCCGGAAACCGACGCCGTACCTGACCGGTGAAGCCTGGTTTGCGGGGTTGAAGTTCTACGTTTCCGAAGCGACCTTGGTGCCGCGCTCGCCGATTGCCGAATTGATTGCCGAGCAATATCGCCCTTGGGTCGAACCGGAAGCGGTGACCGATATTCTCGATTTGTGTACCGGCAGCGGTTGCATCGGCATTGCCAGCTTGCAAGCCTGTCCGAATGCTCAAGTGGATTTGGCGGATATTTCGCCAGACGCCTTGGCCGTGGCGCAGCGCAACATCGACCGTTACGATTTAAAGGGCATTGCCCGCGCCGTCGAATCCGACTTGTTCAGTGCCTTGGAAGGCAAACAATACGATTTGATTGTGTCCAATCCGCCGTATGTCGATGCGATTGAAATGTCCGCATTGCCGGAAGAATTCCATCAGGAACCGCGTTTGGGGTTAGAAGCCGGCGAAGATGGCTTGGACCTGGTACGCCATATTTTGGCGGAAGCCGCCGCACACTTGAAAGACGACGGTACTTTGATTGTCGAAGTGGGGGTGTCGCAATATTATCTGGAACAAGCCTATCCGGAAGTGCCGTTTTACTGGTTCGAGTTCGAGCAGGGCGGTGAGGGCGTGTTCGCGCTTCAAAAGTCGGAGCTGGAAACTTTTCAGGATATTTTCGACCAACGGAAAAACGGCGGATAGACGCTTTTCACGCGCTTAAAAACGATTTTTGTGTTTGAAAACTCGGATTTGGTGAGGTATTTGCTTAGTCATTTCCGATGTTAAATGATTTATCCGGTAAAGCGATAAAGAAGGAAAACGAATGAACACAAGGTCCAGCTTTTTGATGCTGCTCGGTTGCCTCGTCTGTTTGCCGTTGTATGCGGCGGACAGCAATGTCCCGCCGTTGATTGACTTGGGCGCGGAAGCGAAAAAACAAGCGGAAAAGCAGAAAAAAATTGCGGTGAGCCAACCGAAGCCGGCGGAGGCCTCTCAGCCGAAAGCGCAAGCCGATGATGCCGACAAGGCGAAAGTTGCCGCCAAACCCGAAGTGGCCAAACCAGTACCTGAACCGGCTGAAACCAAACCGGTGGCTTGGAGTTATTTTGGTGACGACGGTCCGCAAAACTGGGGGCAACTGTCGACCGCTTACGCCACCTGTAAAGCCGGGAAAAACCAATCGCCAATCAATTTCAAACGGGACGATGCGGTCGGCACCACGTCCTTGAACGGCTTTGATGTCTATTACCGTAAAAGCATTCTGAAGATGATCAACGATGGCCATGTCCTGAAAGTGGAAGTGCCGCTCGGCAGTTACATTATGTTGAACGGCCAGCGTTACGAGTTGATGGAATATGAGTTCCATACACCGTCCGAACACCAAATCGACGGCTTCAGTTATCCAATGGAAATGCAACTGGTGCATAAGGACGGCAACGGAGACTATGCGGTGGTGAGCATCTTGTTTCAGGAAGGCGCGGAAAACGAAGCCCTGGCGGCGTTTTTAGACCGCTTGCCGAAACAACTGAACAAGTTGGATGTCCATGACAAAGTCTTGGTGCATCCGGCGAAAGCCTTTTTCCCGGTGGACAAGCGTTTTTACAAGTACAGCGGTTCCATGACACAGCCGCCTTGCGATGAAGGCGTTTACTGGATGGTGTTCAAACAGCCGGTGGAAGCGTCTGCCGCGCAATTGCAACAGATGACGGAATACCTGGGCACCAATGCGCGCCCGGTGCAACCTTTGAATGCGCGTACACCGCTCAAGTCCTGGCCGGACCGCCAAGCGCAGGAAAGTTTCTACCTCTATTAAGACCCTTCAAGCCGGGGGGCGTTCGCTGCTCCCGGTGCTCCCAACCCAAATCGCTAAATTTCATTTAAGGTTTCATTTGAACTTCTGACTTCGGCGGGGTATAACCCTTAGTTGGAAATGGTCGACGATCCGTTGAGCCCCTTTCCGAAACCCTTGTCGTATTCGCGAATTTATCTTATAGAACGCAATTGCGTTTTTTACAGAGGCACAGGAAACTTGTATGGACATTCTCTTGAGACAAATCTCCCCGCACCGATTTGCAACATTTGCGTTGGTTGTTATCACCGGATTCATGACAATCAACCAGGCCTGGGCGTGTACGCGTGTGGTGTATTTGGGCGAAAACGATCAAATCATGACGGGTCGTTCCATGGACTGGAAATACGATATCGGTACCAATTTATGGGTTTTCCCGAGAGGCATGACGCGTAACGGTGTGGGTGGCCCGAACTCTTTGCAATGGGTGTCCAAATACGGCAGCGTCATCGCGACGGGGTATGATGTTTCCACAACCGACGGCCTCAATGAAAAAGGTCTGGCGGCCAATTTATTATGGTTGGCGGAAAGCAGTTATCCGACGGTTCAAAAAGGGCAACACCCCATCAGCGTGTCCGTTTGGGCGCAATATCTGCTGGATAATTTCGCAACGGTGTCGGAAGCGGTCGAAGCCTTACGGAACAAACCGCTGGTCGTCGTCACCGACAAGGTGCCCGGTCAGAACCGTCAGGCCAGCTTGCATCTGGCCATTTCCGATGCCACCGGCGATAGCGCTATTATCGAATACATTGATGGCCAACAAGTCATCCATCACGGTCGTCAGTATCAGGTGATGACCAATTCACCGACTTACGATAAACAACTCGCAATGGAAGAGTACTGGAAGGACATCGGTGGCACAACCATGTTGCCCGGGTCGAATCGTTCGCCCGACCGGTTTGCCCGAGCGCAGTTCTATATCAATGCCATTCCGCAAAAAACAACGCCCAATAAGGCCTTGGCCAGTGTATTGAGTGTGATGCGGAATGTGTCGGTTCCTTACGGGCTTCATACCGCGGACGCACCGGAAATATCCTCCACACGCTGGCGAACCGCCATCGACCACAAACGCAAACTTTATTTTTTTGAATCCGCTTTGGCTGCGAGCGGGTTTTGGACCGATTTGAATAAATTGGATTTTTCCAAAGAAACCGGTCAGGTCAAAAAGCTGGAACTCGGCCCGGATCAGGCGAGAGTGCTGCACGGTGAGGTATCCGGGCACTATGTCACATCCAGACCCTTTAAGTTTGAAGGCCTCTCGGCCGAGGAACTCAGTTATTGATGACCCGGTGCGACATCTGGAAATACAACACCCAAAACCGCCAGGCCTGGCGGTTTTTTCATATCACGCACCCGGTGGATTGAAATGCCATTGTCATCTACTGGGTTTAGAATCTTTCTGCTACAATGAATGAAATCCCGTTCAGAGGCCGGTATGACTGCTTTATATTCTCGTTGGAAGTCCCTTAAAACCCGTTACAAGGTGTTGGTGTACACACTGGTTTTGTTTGGTGTGTTTTTATTGGCATTGCCTTGGATGTTGCAAAAGGGATTTGAACAAGCGTTGTTAAAACAAGGCGCAGAGTCGGTTCACATCGAAAGGGTGTCGGTCAATCTGTTTACCGGTCGCTTGGAGATTTTCAATCTGGAAGTTGAAGTCGAAAAGCATCAATACCTGCATCTGGGGCATCTGAAAGTCAATCTCTCCTGGACCGCACTTTTCCACAAAAAAATCAAAATTCAAGAACTGGCGATTTTCGATACCCGGATTGAAATCGATTACCGTCCCGGCGAGCGCATTCGGGTGGCGGGTTTGTCTTATTCGCTCGATAAAAAATCCGACAAAGCAGCGATGCCGGAAGAAAAAAAAGACCCGTTTTCATGGGGGCTGGGCATTCAGTCGTTGGAGTTGAACAAAGCCGTATTGGAACTGAAAACACCGGAACTGGATAAACACATCGAATTCGACAAGGTGCTGCTCGAAAAAGCCATTAACTGGCAACCGGACGATGCGGCCAAACTGGTATTTGAAATTCAAGAAGATAAAAATCATCTGGTCGGAAATTTTCAAATGTGGCCGTTTGCTGAAAAACAGCGTCTAAGCGGTGACATTGTTGTTAAAAATCTTGATTTGTCGACCTACCGAAAATATCTGCCGCCGGAGATTTTAGAGTTGTCCGGCCTGGTTTTCGGTGATTTGAAATTGGACGTTGTCAACGAAGGCGGTGAACTCAAAATCACCCAAAAAGGCCGTTTTTCCTTTCAGAAACTGGCGTTTGAACAACAAGACTTACGCGTGGCCGGCGACCTTGTTAACTGGGACGGAGATATTCAAGCCTTGGTCCGTAAAGGGCATGCCGCGGTTAAAACCCAGGGTGAATGGCACTTGAAAGACATCGGTGTCCGTGCACAAGACGCCGACATCAAATTGGGCGAAGTGCATTGGAAAAACCACAGTCAGGTTGACGTGACCGACGGCGTTCCGAAAGTGAAGACGGATGGTGAACTGAAAGTCAGCCACCTGGCGATGGCGGATAAAACCATCGCGCTGGATAACCGACACTTGAACTGGCAGGGCGAAATCAATGTCACTCAGTCTGACAAGTCCGGGCTGGAAATTGTGTTGCCGAGCAATGCTTTGACGGCGGAAGAATTTTTATTCAAACAGTCGGGAACCGAGGCCAAGTTGCAAAAGTTGGATTGGAAAGGGCCGGTGAACGTCACGCTCAAGTCCTCGAAAAAAGCCGACACTCAAACCGATCGTCAAGCCGATGCAAAAAATGTGGACGTGGCCAAAGCGGATACGCCGATGAAGGTCGCGTTATCCGACTCCCACATCGCCGTCACCGACGTGGCCGTGAAAGCGAATGATGCGAAGGTCGATGTCAACCAATTGGATTGGCAGGGCGGTTTGAACATCACTCAGTCAAGCCAGAACGGGTTGTTGGTTTCTCTGCCGAGCAGCGCTTTAGTGATGGAACACGTCGAGTTTTCGCAACCGAAAACCGAAGCCAAGTTGCAACATTTGGATTGGAAAGGGCCGGTCAACGTCACGGTCAAATCAGACGAAAAAAACGCCGAATCGAAAAAGGCCCAAACGCCGGTCGATATCGTCTTAACCGACAACCGCATTGCGTTGACGTCAGTGGGCGTCAACGCAGATGGCTCCAAAGCCGATGTCAGTCGCTTGAATTGGCAAGGCGGCATTCAAGTGGGCATCTCGCCGCATCCAGCCGTTCAGACCGATGGTCACCTGGATGTAAAACAACTGGCGGCGGCGTATCAGGATTTATCCGCGGGGCTGAAAGCGCTGGATTGGAAAGGCAAAACACAATTGACCGTATCTGAAACGCCTCAAGTGAAGACGGCGGGGCAACTGGCTGTGCAGTCGGTCAAACTGGACAATACCCGCACGAAGATGACGGTAGCCGATGTCGCGAACCTGAAAACAGGTTTGGCGTTTACCGCTCCGCAAGCGGTGTCTTTGAAAGGCTTGAATGTGAAAGGTCTTAAAGTGGCCGCCAGCCCTGAATACCCTCAGCCTTTGTTATCCACCGGTGACGTGACGATTGACCACGCCAATGTGAAAAACAATCAAGCGGTGGATGTTGGAACGGTGACCTTGCAGGATTTTTACTTGACCTTGGCATTCAACGAAGAAACGAAACTGGGACAAATCGAGGCTTTGAAAGCCGCATTACAGCCGCAGCCGAAAACTAAGTCCGAAAAAACCGAGGCGGAGCAAAAAGCCGAACAAAAGGCCGAACCAAACGACACGGCCAAAGCCTCTCAAGAGAAAGCGCCGCCATTCAGACTGCAGCAATTCGACATCACCGGTGACAGCCATGTGCATTTGACGTCCACCGGCATTACGCCACCGCTGAACCAGAATATAACCATTCAAACCTGGCATATCGGCACACTCGATTCGGCCCAGGCGCATGAAAAAACGCCGTTGGATATTCAGGCCGCCATCGACAGGTTCACCAAAGTCACCGCAAAAGGGGACTTCCAGCCGTTTTCACCGAAAGTGAACGCCGACATCAAAGTGAACATCCAGGATATGGACTTGTATGCCTTCTCGCCGTTGATCCGTCGCTCGCTCGGTTATCGTATTCAAAGCGGTTCCATGAACATGAAGTCGGACATTCAAATCAAACAAGATATTCTTGACGCCGATAACCGTTTGAAACTGGTCGGGTTTGAGATGGAAGCCGATTCCGTCCCGGTTCCGTCGAAAACCAAAGGGGATGGTCTCGACAAAGCGGCTTCCGATGTCGACAAAGCCGCAAGCGATCTTGGAAAAGCCGCCAGTGCCGGCTCCATGAGTCTGGCGCTGAATCTGTTGCGCGACGGTGACAACAACATCGATTTGAGCGTGCCGGTCAACGGTGACTTGTCCGACCCCGGGTTCAACATTGCACAAGTGATTTCGGTCGCCTTCTTTAATGCGATGAAAGGCGGTTCAAAAGCCATGCTGGCGATGACGCTTCAACCTTACGGCGCGATTTACCTGGCGGCGGAATACGCTTATAAGAAGGCTGGGGAAATGACCTTGCAGCCGGTGCAATATCAGCCAGGCCTGGATGAATGGCGGGCGGATATGCCGGAGTATTTGAAGAAAATCACCAAGCTGTTGAAGGATAAAAAATCCGTCACCTTGAAAGTGTGTGGTTTTTATAATCAGTCCGACCGCGATTATTGGGTCAAGAAAGGCTTGAAAGGGACGGAGCTGGAAGACAAGCTCTATCAACTGGCGCGTCAGCGTCAGATTCAGGTCAAAACCTGGTTGGTCGAGGAGGGTGGCATCGAGTCCAGCCGTTTGACCACCTGTTATCCGAGCTTCGAGGATTTGCCGGATAGTGGCGTCATGTTATCGATGTAGGCTAAACCGTATTATTTTAAGTCAGTTCAAGTTATAAAAAGCAGTTGTTCACGGAGTATTCATGTTAAACCGAGAAGATTTGATTTCAAAACCGGTGTTTTTGAATCAAGGCGAAGTCGAAGCGAAACGTGCCGAAATCAAGGCCTATTTCAACGCCACTTACGATGCCTACGAAACCTTATTCGAAACCCTGGTGTCGGACGAGGCTTACTATGAACGCCCCTGTGAACTGCGCCATCCGCTGATTTTCTATTTCGGCCACACCGCCACCTTTTTCACCAATAAGCTGGTGCTCGCCAAGTTGCTACCGGAACGCATCAACCCGAAAATCGAATCCATGTGCGCCATCGGCGTGGATGAAATGTCTTGGGACGACTTGGACGAATCTCATTACGACTGGCCGAGTGTCGATGCGGTCCGTGAATATCGTCAGCAAGTGCGCGACGCGGTCAATCAGTTGATTGACTCCGTGGATTTCCACCTGCCGATTGATTGGGAAAGCCCGATGTGGCCGGTGATGATGGGCATTGAACACGAACGCATTCATCTGGAAACTTCGTCGGTGCTGATTCGCCAATTGCCGATCGAATCGGTCAAACCGCATCCCCTGTTTCCGGTGTGCCCGGACAGTGGTCAGGCGCCGGAAAATATTTTGTTCGACGTCCCCGGTGGGCGCGTCACCATCGACCACCAAGACCCGGCGGAAACCTATGGCTGGGACAATGAATACGGTCAGCATCAAGCCGATGTCAGCGACTTTAAAGCCGCCGCTTTTTTAGTGTCCAACCATGAATATCTGGAGTTTGTCGAAGCCGGCGGGTACGACAACCCGGAATATTGGACCGACGAGGGCAATCGCTGGCGTCAGTTCACGCCGGACAAACATCCGACCTTTTGGGTGAAAAAAGACCAGGCCTGGTATTTACGCTGTATGACCGATGAAATCCCCATGCCGTGGGATTGGCCGGTGGAAGTGAACTATCTGGAAGCGAATGCCTTCTGTAACTGGAAAGGGCATCAGACCGGTCGTCCGATTCGCCTGCCGAGTGAAGATGAATATTTAAGACTGCGCGACCATACCCGCGCGTTGGAAAAGCAGGGCGAGGCCAATATCAATTTGCAGCAATACGCCTCGTCGGTGCCGGTGAATCGTTTTGAAACCGGCGATTTTTTCGATGTGGTCGGTAACGTCTGGCAATGGACGCAAACGCCGATTTACCCGTACGACGGCTTCAAAGTGCATCCGTTATACGATGACTTCACCACGCCGACGTTCGACAACCAGCACAATTTGTTCAAAGGCGGCAGTTGGATTTCCACCGGCAACGAAGCCAACGGCCATTCACGTTATGCTTTCCGCCGTCACTTTTTCCAGCACGCCGGTTTCCGTTACATCGAATCGGACGAAAGCGTTCAAACCCATTTCTCCACTTATGAAACCGATGATCTGGTGTCGCAATACTGTGAATTCCATTACGGCGACGAATATTTCGGTGTGGCGAATTTTGCACAGGCTTATGCCGAATTGGCGATTAAAGCGGCGCGCGACGATAACGACTTGGCCGGTCGTGACGATTTGAGCGTGCTGGAGGTGGGTTGTTCAGTCGGGCGTGCCAGTTTCGAACTGGCGCATCATTTCGCGCAGGTCACCGGTTTGGATTTCTCGGCGCGTTTTATTCAGGTTGCCAACCAATTGAAAGAATCCGGTAATGTGCTTTACACCATTCCGACGGAAGGCGAAATCATGGATTTCAAAGAGCAGACGTTGGCCGATTTAGGCTTGTCCGACGTGGCGCAACGCTGCGAGTTTATGCAGCAGGATGCCGCCAATCTGAAACCGCATTTCACCGGGTACGACATGGTGGTGGCCGTCAACCTCATTGACCGTTTGTACGAACCGAAGCGCTTCTTGAACATGATTCACGAACGCATGAACGACGGCGGTTTGCTGTTGTTGGCGTCACCTTACACTTGGTTGGAAGAATTCACCGCCAAAGAGCACTGGCTGGGTGGCTATAAAGATGCGCAAAGCGGTGAAAACGTCACCACCTTGGAAGGGCTGCACGCCGTGTTGGATGCCGAATTCGAGCGGGTTCAAGAACCGTTCGAATTGCCGTTTGTGATTCGCGAAACCCAACGCAAGTTCCAGCATTCCCTATCCGAAGTCACGCTTTGGAAAAAGAAATCCTGAGTCGTGTAAACAATCGTTTAAAAAAGGGCAATCATGTTTCCAGATTTTGAACACGCTATTTCCCGTTTAGGCACCGACGCCGAAAAGTACGAATTGCGGCAACGCTTGTTCGGTTCGGAATCGGTGTTGCCGATGTGGGTGGCGGATCAGGATTTACCCACGCCGGATTTTATTCTGGAGGCTTTGAAACGCCGTTTGGAACACCCGATTCTGGGTTACAACGTCATGCCGGACAGTTTGTATCAGTCGATTATCGATTGGCAGGCGCAATACGGTTACGACGTGAAGGCGTCGGAAATTCTGTTTACGCACAATGTTGCCAACGGTTTTTTTATGGCGGTGTCCGCCTTTTCGGAACCGGGCGATGCGGTGCTGGTACAACCGCCGATTTATCCGCCGTTTTTGCACGCACCGGAAAATAACGGCCGCCGTCTTGTAGAAGCGCCGTTGGTGTTGCAAGACAACCGTTATCAAATCGATTTTGACGCGTTTGAAGCCGCCATTACCGAAAACGAGGTGAAGCTGTTTTTGTTCTGCAATCCGCAAAACCCGTCCGGCCGCGTTTGGCGGCGGGAAGAACTGCAACGCTTGGCGGACATTTGTTTGAAACATGGCGTGACGGTGGTGTCCGATGAAATCCATGCCGACATGACCTTTTCGCCATTGCAACACATACCGATGGCGTCCTTGTCGGAAGCGGTGGCGCAAAACACGGTGACGCTCAGTTCACCGGGCAAAACCTTTAATCTCGGCGGCCTGCAAAGCGGTTACGCGATTATCGCCAATCGTGCCTTGAAAGCGGCTTATCTGAAAGTGTGCCGCGCCAATTCCATTCACGACTTAAACCTATTCGGCAAAGAAGCCATGCAAGCCGCCTATTCGGAAGCGGGCAAAGCCTATCGTGACACCTTGCTGGTGCATTTGCAGCACAATATTGACCGACTGGAACAAACCCTGGCCGACTGCTTGCCTGCCGTACGCGTCATGCGCCCGGAGGCGTCCTTTCTGGTGTGGTTGGATTTTTCTGAACTCTTTGGCACAAAGTTTCAAAGCCAAGAAAACTTAAAACGCTGGCTCACCGAAACCGCACAATTGGGCTTGAATGACGGTGAAAGCTTTGGCGAAGTCGGAAAAGGCTTTATGCGAATCAATATTGCTGTGCCGACGGAAACAATGGATGAGGCGCTCAAGCGGTTTAAAAATGCGGCGAAGGTCTTAATCCCATAATCCAGTTTTCCACCAGGTCTGGTCGTTTTTGTTATTTGGCTAGAGAAATAGAATAGCCGATGTTTTAAAGATACATCGGCTAATGGCGAAGGTTATTTTTTGGCGCTGGCTTTACGGAACCAATCGGTGACGTCATTCACATTAAATGGTATTTGGCTGAGCGGAATGGATTTGGGATGTTTCTCTTTAGCCAGTTTGGCCAAGTCGAAACTGATGTAGTTGAGTTGGCTATAGGGTTTGATTTTAAATTGCAGGTTACGCAAATCGCCCAGTGCGGTCCAGGAGGTGTATTCCGAGGTGTAGAGCGGATGGCCTGCGACTTCCGGGGCGGTGATATTGGCGATTTCTTCTTTAAAGCGATTGTCCATGGTGATGCCGCGAGGGCGGTCGAAGTTGTTCATAATGTGGGCGAGAACGGTCATGGCTTTGTCGGGGTTATCGACCTTTTCGGCAAATTGTGAGTAGTAGGTGGCGCGTACAAAGCGGCCAACCGAGGTGTTGGAGGCGGGAAGGCCTGCGGTGGCGATGCCGGAGTCGGGTTGGTTGAATTGCATGCCGTGAAAGGTGGTTTTGGATTGGTCGATGTTGTTTAAGAAGGTGTAGTTGTTTAGGTTGGTCATGTGCCAGTCGAACTCTGGGCCATTGGTCATGACGCCGATTGGGTTGTCGATAAGCGTTTGTTTACCGTTGGCAAACTCAATGACCACGGATTGGCCTTGGGCATCGTGCAAGGTGTAATGAAATGGCGTTTTCATGAGGCCTAACGGTAAGAGAGCGGAGACCAATACGGGTTGTTTTTTGAGAGCGGTTTTGACTTCTGCGACATCCTTGAATTGCGATAAGGTCCAGGCGCCCAGGTCAATCGCGGCGAGGACGCTTTTGGTCTTTTTAATCGTATCCGCCGGCCCTTTGGTGCTGGCAAAGGCGAGCAGGCTGAACGTCAGGCCTTGGTCGTTCATGCCTTCGGAAACTTTGAGTGTTTTGTCCACTGGGTCGGGCACGGTGATGGAAATGAACGAATATTTTGATTGATAGTTCAGGTCTGGGTGGTTTTTGATTTTGGAGTTGAAAGCGGTGCCTTTTGGAAAGTAACTCACTTGATACGCCAGCTCCATTGGTAATTCCATGGTGCGGCCGGCGTAGGGCGCACCATTGCCGTCTTTATAAAGTAATGAAGTGCAGGCTTGCGCTGTATTCGTCAGTACAAAAGCGGTTGTGGCTAGGCTGAGGGTTAAAATACGCGTTAACGGATGAGCTTTTTTTGTCATTATCAGGTCCTTAATTTGACGGAATGGTTTGCCTTGTTTACGAATAAGTAGTGGATTTCATCTTACCATATCTGTTTTTCAACGGATTGTTCAAAATACGTACAAAACTTAATTTCACCAGGCCTGGTGATTTTCGTTATTGGTACGGAAGTGAATCTGCTACAATAAATTTCTTCCTTCCTATGTTTTATGGCCCGGTTCTCGGGTGTTAAGGTGTTTTAAAAGATGTCATCACTGTATGCGTTTTTGAAAAAAGCCAATCACTTTTTTCAAGAAGATTTTGAGGAGCAACTCAAAAAATCCGTCAATGTGTTGCGAATCATTCTGACGATTTTTATGATTGTGTATCTGGCCGCGTGCCTGTTCAGTATTTCGAGCAAGTTGTTCGAGTTTTTATCGCATCAAGGCGCATTGAATTTTCCGTCGATGAAGATTCTGCTGACGGATGCGTTGTTCACGCTGATCGTTCTGGCGATTGTGAAAGCGCTGTTTATCAAGGACAGTTTCGTGTATGCATTGACGTTCTTGGAAATCGCATTCGTGGTGATTATCCGAAAACTGATTCTGCTGGAAACGGTGCCGGAGGAGAATTGGACCTTGCTGATTCTGGGCGTGGTGTCCACGGCGTTTTTTGTGTTGCTGATTTATATTCATAACCTGATTCGCCGCTGGCGGCTGGAAGACCGTGACCGCCCTGGCCAGCAGGAAGAAGAACCGACCGGCATTAAAATGCCTTGATTTCGACCAGGCCTGGCCGTTTCATAGATAAAGCGGTTGGGTAAAAAGTTGTTATTAATCAAACAGCATTCCGTCAAACCGGATAAGGCTTTAATCCGAAATTCAAACTCAAGATTCAACTGATTAGGAGGCGTCATGCTTTACAACGCGTTAGGACATTCCGATATTCAAGTCAGCCGTATTTGTTTGGGCACCATGACTTGGGGCGAGCAAAATACGCAAGAAGAGGCGTTTGAACAGATGGATTACGCCTTGGATCAGGGCGTGAATTTCTGGGATACGGCGGAGCTGTATGCGGTGCCGCCGCGCGCCGAAACCTATGGCCGAACCGAGGAAATCATCGGTCATTGGTTGGCGAAGACCGGTAAGCGAGATGAGATCGTCTTGGCGTCGAAAATGGCGGGGCCGTCGGAGATTTCGCAACACATTCGCGGCGGCAAAAGCCGTTTCAACCGTGAGCAGATTACGCAGGCATTGGATGCGTCTTTGAAACGGTTGCAAACCGATTATCTGGATTTGTACCAATTGCATTGGCCGGAGCGCAACACCAACTTTTTCGGACAGTTGGGCTATGAAGCGGGGGAAGACCCAAGCGACCTGACGCCGATGGAAGAAACTCTGGAAGTGCTGACGCAGTTCGTCAACCAGGGTAAAATCCGCCACATCGGTTTGTCGAATGAAACACCGTGGGGCACGATGAAGTTTTTGCAGTTGGCCGAGCAACATGATTTGAGCAAGATTGTGACGGTGCAGAATCCGTACAGCTTGTTGAACCGCAGTTATGAAGTGGGGCTGGCGGAAGTGTCGCACCGCGAAAACGTTGGTTTGTTGGCGTATTCACCGCTGGGTTTCGGGGTACTGAGTGGCAAGTATCTGAATGATTCGGCGGCGGCGAATGCGCGTTTGAAGCTGTTCCCGCATTACGACCGTTATTCCAACGACAATGCGGTGAAAGCGACGGAGCTGTATGCGGCACTGGCGCGCGGCAACGGGTTGACGCCGACGCAATTGGCGCTGGCGTTTATCAACAGTCGCCCGTTCTTGACGGCGAACATCATCGGCGCGACCACCATGGAACAGCTCAAAGAGAACATCGACAGCATCCATGTTGAATTAAGCGATGAAGTCTTGCATCAAATTGAGCGTATTCACGCCCAATACACCATTCCATCGCCTTGATGGTCTAATCGTTGGCGTTGGGATTAACCGGTTTTAAGGTTGGTCCAACGCACCCAAACGCGCCACGTCATAGGCACCGGATTCGGTATCGAGTTGATAGATATTGAAATTGGTGTCAATGTCGAAGCCTTGCAAACGCTTGGCGTAGTTGGTGGACAAACTGCCTTCCGGTGAATGCACGCGGTGGAAAACATAAGGTTCCCAGCCGAGAATGGCGGCGCCGTCGTGAATTTTTTCGCCGTTGTGATAGACCGCATCGGCGGTGACTTCAAAGCGTTCCACCTGGCCGTGCTTTTCCGAATACAACTCCACTAAACGCTTACCTTGATGCACCACCAGTTTGTCTTCCTGGTCGGTGTGCATGTACCAGTACCAGGTGTCGTCACCGGCAATCAATGGGCTTTTGCCGCCCGGTTCGTGAATCACCAAATCCACGCCCGCCAGGCCGTCGGTGACGCCTTCAACGCTGAAAAACTGGACGTTTGGGGTGTTTCGTAAGGGTTTCAGGGGAATGATAAAACACAGGTGTTCGATATAGGTTTGGCGGGCGCCGGGTTCAATGCTTAACATGCTCAGTCTCTTTGTGATTCGATAATGAAAACCGCAGGATGCTCGAACCGGGCGCCGTTGCCGCTGTCGTGGGGCTTTCGGTTAAAGTGTAAGCAATCGCTTGCCGCTTGCCAAGTGAATATTTTGAGACAAATTCCGGGTGACGGTTTGGGTGGAAAACGTTCATTTCTACTCAAACCGTTTTACGGCTTATTACGAATACTTATTAACATCTCATTATATTCTATTATCTTTTTGATGGTGGACGGCGGTAGGATAGTTTCAAGGCTGCCGTATCCGGCCATTTCGAGAGGTCAGAATGCAGAGCAGCTTGTCCATGAAGCTGAGGAGAGTGGTCATGAATATCAAGCAACTCGGGTATGGTTTGGTTTTTGGAGTGCTGGGCATGCCAGGCCTGGCTCAGGCGGATGAAACCAAGGCCATTTTCTTGAACGGTCTCTATGGAGATGCCACCCCGCAAAATCCGTTGCCGGTGAAGCTGGAGGTCATCAACGGTAAGGCGAAAGGGTGCATTATCGAAGGTGAGGCGGTGTTGAACAAGCGTCATCGCCGTTACGAATACACCTTACAGCCGCCGCAATGCGTGCATCAGGGTCAGAAAGTGGCGGTGGGCACGTTGGTACGCGGTCAGCATAATATTCCGGGCACCATGGCCAACAGCGGTATGGGGCGTGGTTATTGGTTTTCCAATAAAGGCTTGATCGTCACCTTATCCGAGCAATAAGCTGTGTTATGGGTCATTGCGTCGTTTCGTACGGTGTAATGAATTCCGGTGGAATCTTGCAGGCCTGGTGGGTTTTCAGATTCATGCAGGCCCATTGCGTATGGCCGAAAAACACCTCTTTGCCGTCGGCTAGCCGGAACACCTGATAATAACGGCGGCGTTGGCAGCAGCCGATTTGTTCGCCCACCCAAGTGCCAATCAGCAATTCGTCGCCTAGATGACAGGCGGCACGATAATTCAGCTCATGCTGTCGCACCACCATGATTTTACCGACTTGGCGTTGCACCGATTCGTCGATGCCGACCGCCAGACTGTGTTGCCAGGAGATGTGTTCCATCCAATTCAAATACACCTTGTTGTTGACGTGATCGAGAAAGTCGATTTCGTCCTCGGTGACGGTGTGGTTTTCGATAAAGGGCTTGGGATGGCGCCATTTAAGTGATGCGTTCATTCGGTTTGCCGGATTGCGGTTCATTGAGGTAATTTGGATTGACTCCTAGTATAATGCACCGATTCCATGAAAGAAATTCGAGAAAGTAAATTATGTCGGGCAATACGTTAGGGAAAAATTTTTGTGTGACCACCTTTGGTGAAAGCCATGGAATCGCGTTGGGTGCGATTATCGATGGCTGTCCTCCGGGGTTGGCGTTGACGGAAGAGGACATTCAGGTTGAATTGGATCGCCGCAAACCGGGCACGTCAAAACACGCCACGGCGCGCCGCGAAGACGACAAGGTGCAGATTCTTTCCGGCGTGTTTGAAGGCAAAACCACCGGAACGCCGATTGGCTTGCTGATTCATAACACCGACCAGCGTTCCAAAGATTATTCCAAAGTAGCGGAAACCTTTCGCCCGGCGCATGCCGATTACACTTACACCCAGAAATACGGCCTGCGCGATTATCGCGGCGGCGGGCGCTCTTCCGCGCGTGAAACCGCCATGCGTGTGGCCGCGGGAGCGATCGCCAAGAAATATTTGAAAGAGCGTTTGGGCATTGAAATCAAAGGCTATCTGTCGCAGTTGGGGCCGATTACGGTGGAAAATGTGTCCTGGCCATTCGATAACGACAACGAGTATTTTTGCCCGGACCCGGTTAAAAAAGAAGAAATCCGCGAATACATGGATAATCTGCTGAAGCAGAAGGATTCCATCGGCGCGAAAATTTCCATCGTGGCGAAGAATGTACCGGTCGGATTGGGCGAGCCGGTGTTTGACCGTTTGGATGCCGATTTGGCCCACGCGTTGATGAGCATCAATGCGGTGAAAGGCGTGGAAATCGGTGATGGGTTTGCCGTGGCCGCGCAACGTGGCACCGAGCATCGCGATGAGATGACGCCGGAAGGGTTTGCCTCTAACCATGCCGGCGGTATTCTGGGCGGGATTTCCACCGGGCAGGACATCGTTGCGCACATTGCCTTGAAACCGACGTCGAGCATTATGACACCGGGCCGCAGCATTAACCGCGACGGCGAAGCGGTCGAAATGGTAACCAAAGGCCGTCACGATCCATGTGTGGGCATTCGTGCCACGCCGATTGCGGAGGCAAAAGTGGCGTTGGTGTTGATGGATCATTTCATGCGAAACCGTGCCCAAAACGGGGATGTGGTGCCGCCGATTATGGACTTGGCGCATCCCGAAGCCTAATTTCATCTGATTGAGTTTTATTTACCGATTTCAAATTCGGCTCGAGCCAATGGTTTTTTATAAATTCCGATAATGGTTCGAGAAGCGCCCGTTTCAAACGGGCGTGACGTTTTCGAGTCTCTGAGGAGCTTGCATGCCGGAACAGCTTTATCGACAAGCCTATCCAAAGCTTTCCAGTTTTTACTTTTTCTATTTCATGTTGTTCGGCGGGCTGATTCCGTATATCGGCTTGTATTATCAGTCGCTGTCTTTCAACGCCATTCAAATCGGCCAATTGATGGCGATGTTCATCGCCACCAAAATCGTCGCGCCGAATGTGTTGGGTTGGCTGGCGGATAAAACCGGCCGCACCGTCTTCTGGTTACGCTGGACAGCATTTTTGACGGTGTTGTTTTCCCTCGGGTTTGTGACCACGGAATCGTTTGTCGGCCTACTGTTAACGGTATTCGGGTTCGGGTTCTTTTTTCACTCTGCCTTGCCGTTGTTTGAATCCTACACCTTCACAACCCTGAAAGGGATGAAGGAGCGTTACGGTCTGGTAAGGCTGTGGGGGTCCATCGGTTTTATTGCGGCGGTGTTGTGGCTGGGCTGGCAGATTGAGGCCTGGTCGATTTCGACGCTGCCTTGGGCGCTAGTGGGCCTAGCCGTGGTGATTTGGCTGGCGACGTTTGCGGTGCAAGAACACCCGGTGGCGCAACATGAAGACCACGCCAGTTCGTTTTGGACCATTATCAAACAGCCGTGGGTGGCGAGTTTATTGGCCGCCAGCATTCTGATTCAATTCTCGCACGGCACTTATTACAGCTTTTACAGCATTTTTCTGGACGAACACGGCTACAGCAAAAACGTCATCGCCTGGCTGTGGGCGTTGGGTGTGCTGGCAGAAATCGCGGTGTTCTTCTGGATGGTGCCACTCTTCCGGCGCTTCCGGGTCAAAACCTTGTTGATGGCGAGCTTGGTGTTGACGTTATTGCGCTGGGTGATGATTCCATTGGTGATTGACGATTGGGTGTGGTTGGCGTTCGCGCAACTGCTACATGCTGCCAGTTATGGCCTGTTCCATGCCGCGGCGATTTATCTGATCGACCATCATTTTTATGGCGACAACCAAAGTAAAGGGCAGGCGATTTATGCCTCGGCCAGTCATGGACTCGGTGGCGCTTTGGGGATGTTGGCGGCTGGTTACGCTTGGTATGCCGGCGGTGCGGATTGGGCGTTTGGCATGTGTGCCTTGGCGGTATTGCTGGCGATTGGGATTGCGCAAAAATGGGTTCGTTATGACTAAAGGGGCCACAACCAACGGGGTTACAAGATGATGATGTGGCGCTATGGCTTGCTGTATTTTGCAACGGTGTTTGCAGCCGGTTTTATACTGGGTACGATTCGGGTACTGAGTTTGGAACCTTGGCTGGGCGTACGCTATGCGGAGTTACTGGAAATGCCGATCATGCTGGCGGTGGTGTATTTTTCAGCCCGTTACTGGGTAATACGCGCGCAAGCCCAACCGAAACCGGTGAATTTTTTCGGCATGGGCTGGGTGGCGTTGGGGATGCTCTTGACGCTGGAGCTGACATTGGTTTTGGGCTTGCGTGGTTTGACGGTATCGGAGTATTTGGCCACGCGGGATTGGGTGTCCGGCAGCGCTTATGTTGTGTCGCTGTTGGTATTTGCTTTTTTGCCGAAATGGTTGTCATTGAAATCGACGTGAGACGCCCATCGGTTTTTGTGCAGAATTTGACCAGGCCTGGCAGATTTCAAGTATGTGAATTCAGGTCGTCTCCATTTGACAGATTACGGAAATATCACTAGTATTAATGCTAGATAACAAACGCTATGTTGTTGAAAATAAAGTATTAATTTTTGTCCTGTTGAGATGAAAATTATTAATGATGTTCGATGCTGGCGTGCTGAAAATAATAAAATAACTGCAATAACAATGTCTTAACAAGCACGGCTTGCTATTTGAGACGTGGCATTGCTTCGCTAACTCATAAAGGATCAATATGAAACTGGAATCCATCGCGCTTCACCACGGCTATGAATCGGAAAGTACCACCAAATCGGCCGCTGTTCCCATTTATCAAACCACGTCTTATACCTTTGACGACACCCAACACGGGGCAGATTTGTTTGACCTGAAAGTGCCGGGGAATATTTACAGCCGAATCATGAACCCGACGTGCGATGTATTGGAAAAACGCATGGCGGAAATGGAAGGCGGTGTGGCCGGTTTGGCGTTGGCCACAGGTATGGCGGCGATTACCTATGCGATTCAGACCATCGCGCAAGCCGGGGACAATATTGTCAGTACCAGCCAGTTGTATGGCGGCACCTATAACCTGTTTGCGCATACGTTCCCGCGTCAGGGGATTGAAGTGCGAATGGTGAAGGCGGATGATTACGACGCGTTTGAAGCGGCTATTGACGACAAAACACGCGCCATTTTTTGTGAGTCCATCGGAAATCCGGCCGGGAATGTGGTGGACGTGGCACGCCTGGCGGAAATCGCGCATAAGCACGGTTTGCCGTTGATGGTGGATAACACCGTCGCGACGCCGTATTTGTGTCGCCCGATTGATTTGGGCGCGGACATTGTCATTCACGCTTTGACCAAATTCGTGGGTGGTCACGGCACGACCTTGGGCGGGATTGTCATTGATTCCGGTAAATTCGACTGGGTGGCGAACAAGGAACGTTTCCCAATGTTGAATGACCCGGATCCGTCTTATCATGGCGTGAGTTATACGCGTGACATTGGGGCGGCGGCCTTTATCGCCCGTTGTCGTGTGGTGCCGTTGCGTAATACCGGCGCGGCCTTGTCGGCACACAGCGCTTTCTTGTTGTTGCAAGGGTTGGAGACTTTGGGGCTGCGCATGGAGCGCCATTGCGAGAACACCCTGAAGGTGGCCGAATACTTGAAACAACATCCGAAAGTGTCTTGGGTGAATTATGCGTCTTTGCCAGATGACAAGTATCATGAAGTCTGTGTGAAGACCACGAAAGGTTCCGGTTCCGGTATTTTGAGCTTTGGCATTAAAGGCGGACGTGAAGCGGGTGGTCAGTTCATTGATGCGTTGCAGATGATTCTGCGCTTGGTGAATATCGGTGATGCCAAGTCGTTGGCGTGTCACCCAGCGACCACGACACACCGCCAATTGAGCCCGGAAGAGTTGGAAAAAGCCGGCGTTTCGGAAGATTTGGTGCGTTTGTCCATTGGCATTGAGCACATAGATGATATTATTGCGGATATCGAACAAGCACTGGAAAACGTCAAGGCTTAAGCGGACGATTCCTGACAGGAGGGCGTGATGATGCACTTTTTATGGTTGCTGTTACTGCTGGTCATCGGCATTATTTGCATGAAGCTAGCGGAAATGAAAGGGCGTTCTCCGTACGCGTGGGCGGTGCTGGGCATTTTGTTCGGCCCGCTGGCGTTGATCGTGTTGCTGTTTTTGAAACCGATTAATGGAAACGAATTAGAATAAGGAGTCAACATGCGTTTATTGCACACCATGTTACGAGTGGGTGATTTGGAAAAATCGATTCAGTTCTACACCGATGTGTTGGGAATGAAACTGTTGCGTCGTAAGGATTATCCGAAAGGCGAGTTCACCTTGGCCTTTTTGGGGTACGGCGATGAAGAGAACAACACGGTTTTGGAATTGACCTACAACTGGGGTGTTTCCTCGTACGACCTGGGCGAAGGCTATGGGCATATCGCCATTGAAGTGGACGATGTCTATCAAGCGGCGGATGCGGTGAAAGCGGCCGGTGGTAAAATCATTCGTGAGGCGGGACCGATGAATGCCGGCACCACCATTATTGCGTTTGCCGAAGACCCGGACGGTTACCAGATCGAATTCATCGGTGCGGACCACCAACGTTCGTAACGCGGTTTTATTTCTTAGTATTTTCTAACACTTTAAAAAGGTAACTTCATGACCGAGTTGTTTTCCGATGCCGTGCCGGTAAATACGGTGTCCCACTTGATTCAACTGTCTGTGGCGCCGGTGTTTTTGCTGGCCGGTATCGGGAGCTTGCTCGGGGTGTTGGTCAGTCGTCTGTCTCGGATTGTCTCCAAGTCGGAGGAGTTGAGCAATATCCTGCTCATGGAGAAATCGCAAAGCCCGGTGGACCGTCGTTCCAGCGAAATCCGCCAACGTTTGGATTTTCTGGAGCGCCGCCGCCGTTATCTCAATCACGCCATTCTGGCCTGTACCATGACCGGTTTGCTGGTGGCGCTGGTGATTATGATCATGTTCTTGAGTGCGTTTTTCGCATTTAACGGGTCGGTACTCATCGCGGTGCTGTTTATTCTGGCCATGGCCTCCTTGATTGTGGGGTTGCTGATTTTCCTGCGTGAGATTTATTACGCCTCGCACCCGCGTTAAGCGCTTTCATTCAGCGGGGCTTCGGCTATAATACGTTTCTTTTTTTGTGTCTGATAAGGATGGCCGATGTCACAGTTTGAGAACGTCACCGCCGTAAAAGCGGCGAATATTTATTACGATGGAAAAGTCACCAGCCGTACGTTGTTGTTTGCGGATGGCAGCAAGAAGACGTTAGGCATTTTGTTGCCGGGCGATTATGAATTCGGTACCGAAGCGGCTGAAATCATGGAGATGCTGGCCGGAGAAGTCGAGGTGTTGTTGCCGGGTGAAACCGAATGGCAAACCGTGGTTGGGGGTGAAACCTTCAATGTACCGGCCAATTCAAAATTCGGCATCAAGGTCAAAACCGTGGCCGATTATTGCTGTTCTTATATCGAGTGATGACAGCGCCGTCGGTGGACGGCGAGGTCGATATTCGTTGCTTTAAAACGCCCAGGCCTGGGCGTTTTTGATTTATTCAATCGATATTTATTCTTTCGGTTTTGGGTCCGACGTTGGGTTGGCAGCCGCTTCCGATGATGCTTTGCGTTGTTTCGCTTTTTTACGTTTGACGGATTTGAAATAGAAGTGCAGTCCGAAATGAACGGCAATCAGCAGGATGAAAACGCCCATCATGATTTCGCCGATATGGTTGATCCACATAAGATAGCCTTTGATTTATAGCCTTTGATTTTCCCGTTTTTTTAAGGGGTTGCTCGGGCCCGGCTTGTGCCGAGGCCTAGATAAAACGCCTCATTTTACGCTTTTTCTGTTAGAATTTGCGCGGTTTTCAAAAGAAAGGATTCAAGATGACTCAGTCTCCCTCAAGCGCCTTTGACTGGCGTAAATACAAAGCCGACACCTTGTCGGGCATCACCGTTTCGCTGGCGTTGGTGCCGGAAGCGGTCGCCTTTGCCTTCGTGGCCGGGGTGCATCCGTTGGTCGGGTTGTATGCCGCGATTATCGTCGGTTTCATCACCTCCATGTTCGGCGGGCGTCCGGGCATGATTTCCGCGGCGGCCGGTTCCTTGGCGGTGGTGATGATGCATTTGGTGATGGAGCACGGCGCCACTTACCTGTTCGCGGCAGTCATTATGATGGGGGTTTTCCAGATATTCATCGGTTGGATGAAGTGGGGGCGGTTTATCCGCATGGTGCCGAGTCCGGTCATGCTCGGCTTCGTGAACGGTTTGGCATTGGTCATCTTGATTGCCCAGTTTACCCAGTTTAAAGATACGGACGGCAATTGGTTGTCCGGCGACAGTCTGTACATCATGATGGGCATCATTGCCGTCACCATGGCGATTATTTATTTGTTGCCGCGTTTGACCAAGGCGGTGCCATCCGCGTTGGCGGCGATTGTGCTGGTGACCCTGGCGGTGATTTTCTTTGATATGAATACCGTTACGGTCGGCGATAAAGCGGCGGTGTCCGGTACTTTGGAATCGTTGGTGTTCGGTGACGGAACGGAAAACGGTTTCCAAGGCATGACCTGGATGACGGCGTTGCCGGATAACTTCTTCAGTCTGGAAACGCTTTGGATTATCTTGCCCTATGCGATTATTTTGACGATTATCGGTTCGGTGGAATCCTTGTTGACGATGACGTTGATTGATGACATCACCGAAACTCGCGGTAAAGGCAACCGTGAATGTATCGCGTTGGGCGCGGCCAACTGTACGGCCGGTACCTTCGGTACCATGGGCGGTTGTGCTTTGATCGGTCAGTCGATGATTAACGTCAGTTCCGGCGGCACCGGGCGCTTGTCCGGCATTACCGCCGCGCTGGGGCTGCTGGTGATTGTTCTGATCGCATCGCCTTGGATTGAAATGGTACCGATTGGCGCTTTGGTCGGCTTGATGTTCTTTGTGGTCATCGCCACCTTTAACTGGTCGAGCTGGAATATCATGCGCGGCATGACCAAAATGGATGCGTTTGTTATGGTGCTGGTGACGGCGTTGACGGTGATTTTCGATTTGGCGGTGGCGGTGATTGCCGGTGTGATTGTCTCGGCGTTGGTGTTCGCTTGGCAACATGCTCAAAGAGTCATGGTGGAAACCTCGGAAATGACGTCGGACGACGGACGCAAAGGCAAAATCTATAAGGTGTACGGTCCGCTGTTCTTCGCCTCGTCGCAGAACTTTATTGATATGTTTAATCCGAAAAGCGATCCGGAATGCGTACACATCGATTTCCAACATTCCCGCGTGTACGATCACACCGGGGTGGAAGCGATTGATAGCCTGACGAAAAAATACAAAGCCGAAGGCAAGAAAATCGTATTGAAGCATTTGAGCCCTGAGTGTCAGAACTTGTTGGACGAAGCCAGAGACTTGGTGGAAGTGAATGTGTCGGAAGACCCGCACTATCATGTGTCGCTGGGCAAATAAACCGACCGCATAAGCTGACGCAATAGGCGTCAGTGATGAGGACGAACAAACCCCGTATGAATCAATTCATACGGGGTTTTTTTATGCCCGCTGGGTGTGTCCTAGAGTTATCCATTTTATGCGGTATCGGTATGGCATCGTTTGAAATAAGTGGGGTGTGGTAAGAGAGTGTAGTGTTGAATGACGTTTGTGGCAATGATTGAGCTTTTGGGCGATAACCTTAGTTGGGTTCTAGGAAAAGGCGTCAGGAATATATGCTCTGCTAGCGATTACCAATAGTTAGAAGGGGGATTGGGGAGAATCAGGCGGGCATAAAAAAGCCCGTCGAAAACCACCAGACCTGGCGGTTTTGGGACGGGCAATCGAAAGAAAACTTAAAACTGTCTGTCTAGGTTACTCCGCAGCGGGTTTGGTCAATTTCTTGGCAAACCATTGCTGCATCACAACGAAGAACATTGGTACCAGGAAGATGCCCAGTGCCGTGGCACTGACCATACCGCCCAATACCCCGATCCCGATCGCATGGTGCGCACCGGAACCGGCGCCCGCGCTCAACGCCAATGGCAGAACCCCGAAACCGAAGGCCAAAGAGGTCATCAGAATCGGTCTCAAACGCATTTTTGCGGCACGGATACTGGCTTCGACGGCTTCGACACCTTCTTCCACCAATTCTTTAGAGAACTCGACAATCAGGATGGCGTTTTTGGTCGCCAGACCGACGATTGTCAATAAGCCCACTTGGAAATAAATGTCGCTCGGCATCTGGAAGAAGTTCGCGGCAATCAAGGTCCCCAAGGCGCCCAATGGCACGATCAACATAACCGAGACCGGTAAACTCCAGCTCTCATAGAGCGCGGCCAAACACAGGAAGACGACCAGAATCGACAGGGCGTAAAGCAAGGTAGCTTTCGAGCCCGCCGCTTTCTCTTCATAAGACAAGCCGGTCCATTCGATGCCGATGCCTTTCGGCAAGGTTTGGGCGATTTGTTCAATCGCTTGCATGGCTTGTCCTGAACTGACGTTCGGCGGAGAGGCCCCGAGCACTTGCAAGGCCGGAACGCCGTTATAACGTTCCAGTTTCGGTGATTCCTTGGTCCACTGAGTGGTCAGGAAGGCCGTGGCCGGAATCATTTCGCCTTGATTGTTGCGAACATACCAGTCCTGCATGTCTTCCGGACGCATCCGGTAAGGGGCATCGGCCTGCACGTAGATTTTCTTCACCTTACTTTGTTTGATGAAGTCGTCCACATAAGCACTCCCCCAGGCCACGGACAAGGCGGTGTTGATGTCTGAAACTTTCAAGCCCAATGCTTCGGCTTTCTGTTTGTCAACTTTCATTTCCAGCACCGGCGCGGGTTCCTGGCCGTTCGGACGAACGCCAATCAGGTTTGGATTTTGGCTCGCCATGCCCAATACCTGGTTACGGGCGTCGTACAGTTTGTCGCGTCCG
This sequence comes from Thiomicrospira sp. S5, assembly GCF_003991075.1. Classification (NCBI taxonomy): domain Bacteria; kingdom Pseudomonadati; phylum Pseudomonadota; class Gammaproteobacteria; order Thiotrichales; family Piscirickettsiaceae; genus Thiomicrospira; species Thiomicrospira sp. S5. Next base: position 1,262,344 of record NZ_CP014470.1, read on the forward strand.
AGTCCGGCATTATCCTTCACGTAAAGGTTGAAGCCCGTGGCGTTGCCCAGTTCGATGACCGGTGGTGGGCCGAAAGCGAACACCATGCCTTCCTTGATCTGGCTGAACTTGGCCATGGCGCGTCCGGCAATGGCGTTGACGCTTTGTGACGGGCTGGAACGTTCCGACCATGGTTTCAAGTTGATGAAGGCGATGGCGGTATTTTGCCCGGTACCGGAGAAGTTAAAGCCCAACACCGTGAACAAGCTGGCGATGTTTTCGCGCTCGGTGCTCAAGTAATGGTCTTCGACCTGTTTGACCACCGCAAGGGTTTGCTCGCGTGTCGCACCTGGCGGCATCATGACCTGAGTGAACATGAAGCCTTGATCTTCTTCCGGCAGGAAGCCGGACGGCGTTTTGGTATACAGATAACCGGTAGCCGCGACGATCAAAGCGTAAATCAGCAAGAAGGAATAACGGTGTTTGATGACGCCTTTCACGCCGCGACCGTAGCCGTTGGTTGCACGGGTGAAGTTGCGATTAAACCAACCGAAAAAGCCGCGGGATTCTTTCTCTTTATCCACCGGTTTCAAAATGGTGGCACACAACGCCGGTGTTAAAATGAACGCGGCCATCACCGACAGCACCATGGCCGATACGATGGTGACGGCGAACTGTTTATAAATGACCCCGGCCGACCCCGGGAAGAAGGCCATCGGCAAGAAGACGGCACTCAAAACCAGGCCGATGCCGATCAGGGCGCCGGAAATCTGATTCATGGAACGACGTGTCGCTTCCTTGGCCGGCAGGCCTTCTTCGTGCATCACCCGTTCGACGTTTTCCACCACGACGATGGCGTCATCCACCAGTAACCCGATGGCGAGTACCATCGCGAACATGGTCAGGGTGTTGATGGAATAACCGAAATAGGCCAGTACCCCGAAAGTACCGAGCAACACCACCGGCACCGTAATTGTCGGGATAAAGGTCGCGCGCAGGTTCCCGAGGAACAGGTACATAATCAGAACCACCAGGATGACGGCTTCAATCAGGGTTTGAATGACCGATTCGATGGAAATTTGAATGAACGGGGTGGTGTCGTATGGGAAGAGGTATTCCATGCCGTCCGGGAACAGCTCCGACAATTCAGCCATGCGTTTTTTCACACGTTCCGCCGTGTCCAGTGCGTTGGCCGATGGCGTGATTTTGACGGCAAAACCGGCCGCCGGGGTGCCTTCGTAACGAGCCATTTTGCTGTACGTATCGGCCCCGATTTCAACGCGGGAGACATCGCCGACCGTGATGGTGGCACCGCTTTCATCGGTTTTGACGATGACGTTGCGGAAATCGTCCACCGTTTTCAAGCGGCTTTGCAGATTCACCGTCACGTTAATCGGTTGGTCTTCAACGGCCGGGGACGCGCCCAGTTGACCGGCGGTGACCACGGAGTTATTGGCTTGAATCGCGCTGACGACGTCGGTGGATGTCAATTCGTATTTCGCCAATTGATGCGGGTTCAACCAGATACGCATGGCGTATTCGGCACTGAACTGCAAGGTTTCGCCCACGCCTTCGACCCGACTGATCTGGTCAATCACGTGGGTGGCCGCGTAGTCACCCAGGTCAAAGGCGTTCAAGCTTTTGTCCGGGGAAACAAGCGTGACCACCATTAAGAAGTTCCGCGCCTTTTTGGCGACTTGAATCCCTTGTTTCTGAACGGCATCTGGGATTGACGACATGGCCGTTTGCAGCTTGTTCTGAATCTGCATCTGGGCAATGTCGGCATCGGTGCCGTTTCTGAAATACAGTTGGATTTCAGCTTGTCCGGTCGACTCACTGGTGGACGACATGTACAACAAGCCGTCCAGGCCTTTCATCTTGTTCTCGATGACCTGGGTGACTGTGTCCTCAATGACTTGAGCGGATGCCCCCGGATAGGTGGCCGTCACACTGATCATTGGCGGCGCGATGGACGGGAACTGGGAAACCGGCAAGCTTTTGATGGAAATGACGCCGGCAATCATCACTAACAGCGCGATAACCCAAGCTGTGACCGGCCGGTCGATGAAATGGGTCGCAAAGCTGCGACGGGCTTTATTGAGCTTTTCTGCGGCCATGTTTATTTTCCTTCCTTAGCATTCTCGGGTGCTTTTGTGGCGCTTGGCGCGGCAGCGGGCTTAGCGCCCATAACGGCGGCTTTCATGCCTGGACGGATAAATTGCAAGCCTTTGACGATGACTTGGTCGCCTGGCTGTAGGCCATCGGTAATGACCCAGCTTTCTTTGTACAACCCTTTTTCTTTGACCGGACGTACCGTGACGGTGCCGTCTTGGGCCAAGACCATCACAAAGGCATGGCCAAGCGTATCGCGACTCAGCGATAGGGAAGGCACTAAGTAAACGTCTTTATGGTAGCCGGTCATGACGGAACCACGGATGAACATGCCGGGCAACAGTTGTGTATCCGGGTTGTCGAACTCGGTTCTGAGAATGATGGTATCGGTCGATTCGTCGACACTGAATTCAGACAGTTTGATGTGTCCGGTGTGCTCGTATTTCTCGCCGTTATCGAATGTGATCGTGACCGGGAATTTTTCGATGTTCATGTCCGGGTTCTTTTTCATGGCACGCTTCAGAATCGCTGCGTAATAAGACGGCACGGAGAAATCCACGTAAATCGGGTCCAGTTGTTGGATGGTGGCCATGACTTCGGCTTGGTTATTCATGACCAAGGCACCTTTGGTGAAGCTGGATCGACCGATCATGCCGGATACCGGTGCTTTGATTTTGGTTCTTTCCAAGTTGATGGAAGCGGTTTTCAAGGCGGCCTTGTTGGCTTCCAGGTTGGCTTTGGCTTCTCTCAAGGTGGCCATGGCATCGTCCAGTACCTGTTCACTGACGGCATTGATTTTGACCAAACGCTGGTTTCGTTTCACTTTCAGCTCGGCGTTGGTCAACAAGGCCTGGGATTTTTTAATCTCGGCCTGCGCATTGTCGTAAAGTGCTTGGTAGGTTTCATCGTCGATTTTGTACAGGATGTCACCTTTTGCCACATGCTGACCTTCTTCAAACAAACGCTCGGTGATGATGCCGTCGACCTGTGGGCGGACTTCGGCGATGGTGAACGGCACCGCGCGCCCGGTAAAGGAAAGTGTGTTCGGGACTTGGGTAGGTTCGGCTTTTTGAATGCCGACTTGCGGCATACGGTGCATGCCGGCACCGGCGTTTTGTTTTGCATCGCCGCCACCCGTTAGGCTGTCACAGCCGTTGAGCGTGACCGCAAGCCCGGCCGATAAAACCAGGGCGCTGAATTTGAGTGCTGAACGAGATGTAAAATTTTTCATTATTTTACCTACCATTTGTTATGTTCTTTGAATGAGGGGTCAGAGCATTACGGCATCGACTGTGTTGAGCGGCGCTTTGAGCCGGGCAGAGGAGGCCAGAAAATATACTGTTATGGGATTATAAATTAAATGCGTTACTTTTGTGTAACATTTTAGGTGAAAAAGGGGAAAAGAATCAAGCCTGAAAAAAGTGCGGTTGAATTGGGCGAATTCCTGAGCGCTTGATAAGGGTATTTAACCATAAAAAAACGCCGTGTGGAAAGTGGCGTTTGTATACGCAAAAAACGACCAGGCCTGGTCGTTTTTATGAAAGATCGATGAAACCGTCGTGCTTACGGTAGGACGAAGCCAATCGCTTCCTGAACGTCACGCAACGTTTTTTGGGCGCTTTCACGTGCCGTGTCGGCGCCTTTTTTCAAAATCGCTTTCAGTTCGGCTTCATCGTTACGAATCGTGTGATAACGTTCTTGAATCGGTTGCAGGTAGTCGGCGACCAATTCTCCCAGCTCGACTTTCAAGTGGCCATACATTTTGCCTTCAAAGTGTTTGACTACCTCGTCAATGGATTGTCCGCTGATGACCGAGTAAATGGTCAGCAGGTTGGAAACGCCCGGTTTGTTTTCCACATCGTAGGTGATTTCCGTGCCGGAATCGGTTTGCGCTTTTTTGAATTTTTTGATGATGGTTTTCGGGTCATCCAACAAGGCGATGAAGTTGTTTTTGTTTTCGTCGGACTTGGACATTTTCGAGGTCGGGTCCTGCAAACTCATAATACGTCCGCCGGACGTCGCCGGTGGGATGAACGGTTCCGGTACCTTGAAAATTTCCCGGTCGAAACGGTTGTTGTAACGTACCGCCAAGTCACGAGTCAGTTCCAAATGCTGTTTTTGATCCGCGCCGACCGGCACCATTTCGGTTTGGTACAGCAGGATGTCAGCCGCCATCAGAACCGGGTAGTCGAACAGCCCGACATTGATGTTCTGGGCGTGTTTCTGCGATTTGTCCTTGAATTGTGTCATACGGTTAAGCTCGCCCATGTAAGTCGAGCAGTTCAGCAACCAGGCCAGTTCGGCGTGTTCCGGGACGTGCGACTGAATGAAGACAGTGCTTTTTTCCGGGTCGATTCCGCTAGCGAGATACAAGGCGACAAAATCCAGACTGCGCTTTGCCAGCTCTTGCGGACTTTGTTCGACGGTGATGGCGTGCATATTGACCAACGAAAAAAGACAGTTGTAATCATCCTGCATCTGCACCCAGTTTTTGATGGACCCGATGTAGTTGCCAATCATAAGGTCGCCTGAAGGCTGGATGCCGCTGAATAATGTCGGTTTGTTCATGGTATTTTCCGTTGGTTTCGTTAACGTTTGTTTAAAAAGAGCCTATTAATAATTTTTAAAGGTCACAATTGTTTTTTCGCCGAATGGCGGTGAAATCGGCCTTGTCATGCAAGGACTTAGCCGATTATTTTCGCACTTTTAAAATGAAAAAGCGAGCGGTCAAGGCGTCTGTTGGTCTGGAAACGGAAAGAAAGCATTTCGAGTTTAGTGGACTTGTAAAAGTGTGAATCGTGCGCAAGTGGATTGCAGTCTGTGGAAAAGTCGTTAAAATGTTTTCTTTAACCACTCGAAAATCCTATCCTTATAAATATGCAACGATTGATTCATAAAATAAAATCCTTTTTCTCTGCCTCTGATTCAGACCTTTCTTTTCAATCGCCTTCCAAACTCAAGATTATTGATCGTAAACAGCATGGGATTTCCCGTAAGCAAATCGATAAGGAAGCGTTGGATGTACTTTACGGCTTGAAGCGTGCCGGTTATGAGGCTTATCTGGTCGGTGGCGGGGTACGTGACATTTTGTTAGGTTTGGAACCGAAGGATTTCGATGTGGTGACCAATGCCGAGCCGGAGCAGGTCAAAGCGGTGTTTAAGAGCCGTTGTCGCTTGATTGGGCGCCGTTTTCGTTTGGCCCATGTGTATTTCGGGCGAAACGTCATTGAGGTGGCGACCTTCCGTGGCGATGGCGAAGGGCGTCAGTCGGGCAATCGTAAGCAAGTCAACAATACCCGCGCGGTGGACGATTCCGGGCGTTTGGTGCGTGATAATGTGTATGGTTCCATCGATGAAGACGTTTGGCGCCGTGACTTTACCATCAACAGTCTCTATTACAATATTCGCGATTTTTCAGTAGTGGATTACGCTGACGGCATGACCGACTTGCGCAATGGACAACTGCGTTTGATTGGTGATCCGGAAACCCGTTACCGGGAAGACCCGGTCCGCATGATTCGTGCGGTGCGTTTTGCCGCCAAACTGGGCTTCGAAATCGAGCCACGCACCAAGGCGCCGATTTACGAGTTGGGACATTTGTTGAAAGACGTGTCGCACGCCCGTATGTTCGAAGAGGTTCTGAAGCTGTTTCACAGTGGGGTGGCGATTGAAGTCTTTGAAAAACTGCGCCACTTCGGGCTTTTTACCTTTTTGTTCCCGCAGACGCATCACCTATTGTCGCAAGAGTCGGAAGGCTTTCCGCGCATGCTGGTCATCGAAGCCCTGAAGAGTACCGATGCCCGTATTCAGGCCGAAAAAGGGGTTAATCCGTCGTTCTTGTTCGCAGCCATGCTGTGGGAGCCGATGTTGCAGCGTATGGAGCAGCATTTGGCGGAAGGCTTTTCCCGTCAGGATGCGATGTTTGCTGCGGCCAACGATGTGATTGAACAACAAATTTATTCCACATCGATTCCGAAGCGTTTCATTTCCCAAATCAAGGAAATCTGGAGCCTGCAATTCCGACTGCTGAACCGGCACGGTAATCGGCCGCAGAAGTTGTCGGAGCACCCACGCTTCCGAGCGGCTTATGATTTTATGGGCATTCGCGTTGCGGCGGGTGACGACAGTCTGAAAGAAGTGTTCGACTGGTGGACGGAATATCAAAATTTGGATGCGGTGGATCAGGTGGCGTTTGCCAATGATGTGGAAAAACCGAAAGGTCGGAGCCGTCGTCCTCGACGCAATCGAAACCCTTACCGTAAACGCAGCCACGGTCGTGGCGACCAGGCGGAAACGGTGTCGTCGGACGACGCCTGAAGCCTACAGCGATGACAACGACCATAACGGCGAGGGAAACCGATGCCTTTATCGGCATTGGCAGTAACCTGGAAAACCCCAGGCAGCAGGTTTTGACTGCGATTGAGCGTTTGAAAAAGTTACCGGAAACTCACTGGCAAGGTGTGTCTCAATTGTATGGCTCTCGCCCGCAAGGACCTCAGGATCAACCGGATTTTGTCAATGCCGTCGCTTGGGTCAGAACCGGACTGTTGCCTTTGGCATTGTTGGATGCATTACAGGACATCGAGCGTACGCAGGGCAAAGTCAAAAAACGCCATTGGGGCGAGCGCTTGATTGATTTGGATGTGCTGCTGTATGGCGAAACGGTTATTGACGGACCGCGTTTGCAGGTGCCGCACCCGTTTATGACGGAACGGGACTTTGTATTGTTGCCGCTACTGGATTTAAAACCGGATGGTTGCATGCCGGACGGTCGGTCGTTTCAAGAATTGGCCGACCGGGTGTCGGACGTTTTCGTTAAACCGATTTGATTCCAAAATCGGTTTCACTCACACTGGAAATTATTATGAAAACCTTATCGAAGCTCAGAAAGATGAAAGTCGAAGGCGAAAAAATCGCCTGTTTGACGGCTTATGAAGCCAGCCAAGCCTATTGGGGCGTGGAAGCGGGGGTCGATGTTCTGCTGGTCGGCGATTCGCTCGGTATGGTGGTGCAAGGGCATGAGAATACCTTGCCGGTTTCGTTGGATGACATGGTTTATCACACCCAAATGGTACAACGTAAAAACCACCAGGCCTGGTGTGTCACCGATTTGCCGTTTATGGCGGATGCCGACGTGTCGCAAGGTTTGGCCGCGGCGAGCCGTTTGATGAAGGAAGGTTTGGCCAATATGGTCAAGGTCGAAGGCGGCAAGCGGGTTTTGTCGCTGGTGCGTGCCTTGACTGATTTGGGTGTGCCGGTTTGTGGGCACTTGGGGCTATTGCCGCAATCGGTGCAGCTGAAAGGGTATCAAGTCGCCGGACGTGAAAAACAGGCCGCGCAAAAGTTGTTGGACGATGCAATCGCTTTGCAGGAATCCGGGGCGGAAATGCTGGTCTTGGAATGTGTGCCGGCCAGCTTGGCAAAAACCGTTACCGACCGTTTGTCGATTCCGGTGATTGGTATTGGTGCCGGTGTGGATACGGATGGACAGGTACTGGTTTGGCATGATGTGCTGGGCTTGACGCTGGGAAAAGCGCCGAAATTCGCCAAAAACTTTTTGCAGGAAGCCGATTCCGTACAAACGGCCTTGGCGCAATACGTGGCCGATGTGAAGCATCAGCGTTTTCCGGGGCCGGAACACTGGATGGGCGAATAAAAATGCTGCAGCTGGACAAAGTGTCGTCTCTGAGAGAGGCGGTGATGGAATGGAAGCGTGCCGGACAACGGGTGGCACTGGTGCCGACGATGGGCAATTTGCATGCGGGCCATCTCAGTTTGGTGGACAAGGCTCGGCAAAAGGCCGACCGGGTGGTGGTCAGCGTTTTTGTGAATCCTTTGCAGTTTGGACCGAATGAAGATTTTGACCGTTACCCCCGCACCTATGAGCAGGATTGTGCTTCTTTGCGGGAAAAACGCGTGGATGCCGTATTTGCGCCCTCCGTCGAGGAAATGTATCCAAATGGACAAGAACAGACATTGGTGGTGGCGCCGTCGCATTTGACCACGATTTTGGAAGGTGCCACCCGGCCAGGGCACTTTGATGGCGTCACCACGGTGGTGAATAAGTTGTTCAATATGGTTCAACCGGATGCGGCGGTTTTTGGTCAGAAAGATTTTCAACAGGTGGCGGTGTTAAAACGTATGGTCGAAGATTTGTCCATGCCCGTCGAGTTGATTCGGGCCGAGATTATGCGGGATGCGGACGGTCTCGCATTGAGCTCCCGAAATCAGTATCTGGATGAAGCTCAACGTCGGATCGCGCCCAAACTGTTTGTGGTGTTGCAATCGGTTCGGATGGCGATTGAGTCCGAAAACGATGATTTCAGGGCATTGGAAGCAACAGCCACGCAACAGTTGCTGGCAGAAGGGTTTGACGCTGTGGATTATGTGAATATCCGTCAAGCCGACTCGCTGGAACCGGTTGATTCCGTGGGCGAGAACTGTGTGATTGTGGCCGCCGCCCGTTTAGGGAAGACGCGCCTGTTGGATAATGTGCTGGTGGCGCCGCATTAAAAAACAAAAATAACCAGGCCTGGTCAGAACAGGTCTTTCGATGACACTCTAACAATAAGATATTAACCATGAGTTTTTCTACCTTTATAGGCCTCTTTCTCGGGGTGGCCATCGTTCTCGTCGCCATGTCGATGGGATCTTCCATTCTGATCTTTATTAATATTCCCGGTTTGATGATTGTCATCGGCGGTACCATCGCCGCGACCATGATTCGGTATTCCTATCATGAAGCCATGCATGCCGTAGCGATGTCGTTTCGCATTTTGATGCCGTCTAACGATATTAAAGACAAAAATGAATTGATTGATTTGACGGAAGATTTGCTGAGAACGTCGCGTTCGAAAGGCTTTTTGGCTTTAGAAAACATGGACGTTGATCACGAATTTTACCGTCGCGGCATTCGCATGATGGTGGACGGTTATTCCAAGGATTTGATTCGTCAGACTTTGTTGGAAGAGAACAAACTGCTGGTGGAACGTGCGGAAACCAGTGCCGGGGTGTTTGCTTCCATTGGCGGTGCGGCACCGGCTTTCGGTATGATCGGGACACTGGTGGGTTTGATTCAAATGTTATCGAATCTGTCGGACCCGGCGTCGATTGGACCGGCGATGGCCGTTGCCATGCTGACGACCTTATATGGGGCGATGATTGCCAACCTGTTTGCCTTGCCGATGGCCGATAAAATCACAACCTGGGGGCAGGAAGAATCCTTGCGTCAGTTGATGATTGTCGATGCTTTGGAAGCCATCAGTCAGGGACAAAATCCAAATATCATGCGGGACATGCTGTCACCTTATTTGGAAACCAAACCTTTGGTGGACGAGGCCTGATGGCGAAGAAAAAGTGTAATGATGCGCCTTGGTTGGCGACGTTCGCGGATCTGATGTCGCTATTGATGGCGGTTTTTGTGCTGTTGTTTGCCATGTCGACTTTGGACGCCCATAAATACGAAGCGATTGTTAAATCTCTGACGCATACCTTGGGACACGGGTCGGATTTGACCCAAACTCAAGTACAGTATTTCAAGCAGGCGGACGAACAGCGAAAGGTTGAGCAAGACCAAGATGGAGAAACGACGATTGAAAACCTGAAACCCTTGTATGAGAGTTTGGTGGAAACCTTTGCCATGGCGAGCCGCCAAAGCGATGTACAAGTCTCCTTGGACCCGGAGAAAAAACGGGTGCACATTTCCTTTCCCGAAAACATTTCCTTCCCCACCGGCAGTGCAGAATTGAAACCGGGGTTTGCGGTTTATTTAAGCAAATTACAGCCTTATGTCACTGAGTTTTCCAGAGTTCAGGCGGTTGGCCATACCGATAAACGCCCGGTTGTGGGCGGGCGCTTTAAATCTAATTGGGAACTGTCCAGTGCCCGCGCCGCGGCGGTTGTTCAAAAGCTGATTGAGAACGGTATTATTCAGTCCCGTCAGGCCGAAGTGGTTGGCGTGGCGGATACGTCGCCCTTGTCCTTGGCGGAAACCGAGGCTGGTTACGCGATGAACCGTCGAGTGGAGATTGTCATTGAACCAAACTATTTTGAAGACGAAGGCCAGGGCGAGAATGTTCGAACTCAGTCGATTTCAGTAGAGGAAATGCAGATAAAAAAATAGCCCGATTAGACGGGCTATCGATAATGCGGCTAAATTAGCCTAATGAGTCTGAATTTAAGCCATCTGCTGCATTTGCACCGGAATGGTATTCCGGGTATGAGTGATTTGGTTGTTTTCGTCGAAATACACCATAATCGGCTTATGCTCATCGGCTTCTTCTGCGTCCATGGTGGCATAAGTCGCAATGATGAGCAAATCTCCAGGCGCCGCTTTATGCGCGGCCGCGCCGTTCACGGAAATGATGCCACTATTGTTTTCCGCACGAATGGCGTAAGTGGTGAAGCGGTTACCGTTATTGACGTTGTAAATCTGGATTTGCTCGTATTCTCGAATCCCTGCCACTTCCAAGAGGTGGCCGTCAATCGCGCAGGAACCTTCGTAGTCCAGTTCCGAATGCGTGGTGGTAACCCGATGGAGTTTCGATTTTAGCAAGGTAATTTGCATGCTTAACCTTCCTGTTAAATAAATCAGCTAGCTTTGTATTATAACCGATTTTGGTAAATGTTGTTCAGACCAAACAAGCGCTTCAATCGGTTGAAACGCTTGTAGTGCACGGAAGCCCGGTTTTAACCGGTGTTGCGCATACCGGCCGCAATGGCGTTGATGCTGTTCAATAATGGTGTCAACCAGACTTCTCTTTCCTCTTCCGAGGTCTGTTCGTCTTTGTAACGTTTCAGAACCGCAACCTGGATGTGATTTAACGGCTCTAAATAAGGCGTCCGTCTGGAAAGCGACAACGCCAGTTGCGGTGTGTCGGCCATCAGATAGTTGTTACCGCTGATTTCCAGGCAGGTGTCCACCGAGCGGACATGTTCCGACGCAATCATATTGTAGATTTTGTCGGACTGAGCTTTGTCTTGCCCCAGTTCGCTATAGTCTTTACCGATCACCAGGTCGGTTTTGAACAGGGACATCTGAATGTTGCTCAACAGGGCGCGGAAGAACGGCCAGTTTTCATACATGTCTTTCAGCTGAGCATCGCCTTGTTCGTTGACCCAGTTGTCCAAAGCGAAACCGGTGCCGTACCAGGCCGGGAAGGTCAAACGCGCTTGTGCCCAACCGAAAATCCATGGAATGGCGCGAATCGAAGATTTGGACAAATTGCCTTTCTTACGGTGAGACGGACGAGAACCGATGTTCAGCAGGCCGATTTCGTTGACCGGTGTGGCTTCGTAGAAGAATTTGAAGAAACCTTCGGTATGGTCGGTCAAATCGCGGAATGCGTGTTCGCCTTCTTTTGCCAGCTTTTGCATGGCTTCCAAGTGAGCCGGGTTGTCTTCCTGCGGTTTGCGTACCAGGCACTTACTGGCTTTCATCAAGCCGGTAATCCCCATCGACAATTCGTACATGGCGGTTTCGGCGTTGCTGTATTTGTAGGACAGCACTTCACCCTGTTCGGTGAACTTGATTTCGCCGCGAACCGTACCGGTCGGCTGCGAAAGAATGGAGCTGTGAGTCGGGCCGCCACCGCGACCGACCGTTCCGCCACGTCCGTGGAACAAGCGGCAGTCGATGCTGTATTCGTCGGCCAGCTTCATGATCTGCTGCTGGGCCTGGTAAAGCGTCCAGGCCGAGGAGAGGTTACCGCCGTCTTTTGCGGAATCCGAATAACCCAGCATGATTTCCTGTTGGTTACCGGACGCTTTCAGCAGGGCATGGTAAGTCGGGTTTTCGAACAGCGCCGAGGTGACCGGTACGATGTGTTCCAAATCCTGAATGGTTTCGAACAATGGCGAAACGCGGATTTTACAGTAAGGTTCGCCCGCATTGTAGCCTGCCAAGCCGGCTTGGTGGGCCAGGAACAACACTTCCATTACGTGGCTGGCTTCGTGTGTCATGGAGATGACGTAGTTGTTGAAGGCCTTTTCACTGATTTCTTCGCGCATGCGGCGCATGACGTGGAAGACTTCCAATACTTCCAGTGTCATGTCTTTCAAGTCCAGATGCTGGGTGTCGATAATGGTCGGAGAAGACACTTGCTGCGACAGTAGGTCCAGGCGTTCGGCTTCCGAAAGGCTCATGTAGTCGATGCCAAGGTGCGACAGCAGGTCGGCAACCGCTTCGGTGTGCACGGTGGATTCCTGACGGATGTCGAGACGCATCAGGTAGAAACCGAAGGTCTGTACCAGACGAATCAGGTCTTTCAAGTTGGCGTCCGCGACTTCCTGGTCACCGTGGCTGCACAGTGAATCGTAAATCAATCGCAGGTCATCCAGAAACTCTTGTTCGTTTTTGTAGCCGAATTTCGGTTTTTCGGTCGGCTCATCATTCAATTGCGCTTCAATGTACGCGAGGTTGTCTTGCAAACGGCCGTGCATCAAATATAAGAAGCGGCGATAAGGTTCGTCGCGGAAACGGTCGGCACGTTTGTGGAAGACACGTTCTTGAAGGTCGGCGTCGATAATGGTCGCGCGGTTGATGACTTCTTGTTTGATGTCGGAAATATAGCGCGATTGCGTCAAATGCGTGCTCAGTTCGAACACGCGGCGCTGATATTCGTAGATAGCGGCGCGGCTTTGCATTAACAGAGCGTTCACGGTGGTTTCATGGGTGACGAACGGGTTGCCGTCTCGGTCACCGCCAATCCAGGAGCCGAATGTCAGGAAGTTCGGGGTTTCGATGTTGTCGTCCGGATAGTGGCGGGCCAAAGCGCGCTCCATGTAACGGTAAACGCGAGGCACGGCTTTGAACAAGGATTGGCGGAAATAGTAGATGCCGTTACGGATTTCATCTTCAACCGTCGGTTTCATGCGACGGACTTCGTCGGTTTTCCACAGAACCTGGATTTGGTATTGAAGGCGTTTAATGACCTCTTCTTGAGCGTAAGGATTGTTGTAGGCTTCCGCTTCGTTCAGTTCGCCCAGGGTAATGAAGATACGGCGCAGGTTTTCCATGACCGCGCGGCGTTTCGATTCGGTCGGGTGAGCCGTGAACACCGGAATGTAGCACAGCTTATTGATCAGTTTTTCCACTTCCTGCGCAGAAAGGCCTTCTTGCTTGAATTCGCTGATGGTGTTCAAAACCGACCCCATCCAAAGCGGCCCGTCGGATTTCAGTTGGCTTTGACGTTCATGATATTGATGTTCTTCTTCGGCCAGGTTAACTAGGCTGAAATAAAGGTTAAACGCTCGGATGATGAGGATGAGGCTTTCAGGCGATTGTTCTTCGATGAATTGTTTGAGTTCTTGGCGGAGTTTCGGGTCGTCTTCTTTGTGGAGTTTGATGTAACCTTTTCGGAGTTTTTCCACGGCGTCGAGTGTGGACTTTCCGACTTGGGTTTCAATGACTTCCCCAAGGAGGGAACCCAGTAGTTTGACTCGAGATCGAAGTTGCTTATCGCGAAGTTCCTTTGCCATATTCTTTCCGTTTCTGATTTAAAATTCTAAAAAAATTGATGATATTATAGCATTTTTGAATGGTTAAATATCAGTGCGTCTGATGTATTCCCGTCGGCTTACGTGTTTTTAGGGAACCTCTGATTGAATCGGTTTGGCTTCTGGCAACGCCAAATTTTCCAGATCAAGGCGTGAAGTTGAAGTAATGTCTAGACCTTACAAAACTTTACAACGCAGAGCTGGTAATTTTGGCTAAGCCCCTGCGGGCGGGGCTTAAAGCCCACCTCTTCGTTGTTATGACTCTTGACCTTAGAATGACTAAGGTCGGCGAGCCACGCCTAGAATAGGTAGGCTTTAAGTCCCGCAGAAACTCAAACCGATTCAATCATAGGTTCCTTGGTTAAGCCTAGAAATCCTTTCCTTTCTTTAAGCTCCAACGGTTGTGGCTCCATAGATATTGAGCCGGGTTGGCCCGAATTTCGGCTTCATAAAGTGCGTGTAACCGTAGGACGTCCTGGTAGTCGTCGCCGGTCGGAAAATTCTCCAGGCCTGGCAGAATGTTCAGCTCGTAATCGGTACCGATGCGTCGTGTGAAAACCGGCAACACTTTGGCGTTTCCAAGTTTGGCCAGTTTGCAGATTCCCGGGTTGCTGGGTGCCGGTCGGCCAAAAAACGGTACGTCGACTTTGCCCTTGGCGCGATAACGCTGATCGGGCAGAATCATCATGGCTTCACCCGCTTTTAAGGCTTTGATCATGGCACGCGTGTCGGTATTCATGAGCGGTTTGACGGTATCTCCTTCGTCCGAGGTGAGCGTCCGGCTTTTGGTAATCAGGTATTCCATCAGTGCGTTGTCGTGTTTCCGGTAAATCGGTCGAAATTGGGTGATTTTCGACAGCATCAACCCGGTGGTCTCGAGGGTGGTGAAGTGCGGTACCAATAATAGCACGCCTTGCCCGGCCGCCTTTTCCAGATTTTCCAGCCCTTTGTAATGCTGGTGACTGCTCGCTTGATTGTTGTTCGGGCCTTTGCGGTGGTCGCCCCACAGGTTGATGCTGGTTTCAATCAAACTGATGCCAAGCGACTCGAAGTGCTCTTTGACGAGGGATTCGAGATCTTTGTCGGCCTTTTCCGGAAAGGCAATGGTCAGGTTTTTGCGCACCAGGCGTCTTCGGCTCGGCGCGACGCGATAAAGCAGGCGGCCAATGGTTTTCCCAACACGGAATTTGGTTTGATAGGGGAGCCATCCGATCAAGCGAAGTAAGCCATAGCCTATCCAGATGCCCCAATACCTTGGGCATAAGAAGCTTAGCCGAAAGGTGTCTGGACGGAGGTTACTCACTTAAATTTCCTTGGGTGTACAGTTGATAGTAGATGGCGTTCAAGGCCATCAGTTCATCGTGGCTGCCTTGTTCCTGCAGGACGCCATCCTGCAGAACAACGATATTGTCGGCATTTTCAATGGTGCTGAGCCGGTGTGCAATGATAATGACCGTGCGGTTTTCACGCAATGTTTCCATCGCGTCTTGAATCAGTTTTTCACTTTGATTGTCCAGTGCCGACGTGGCTTCGTCCATGATCAGGATCGGGGCGTTTTTCAGAAAGGCCCTGGCGATGGCAATGCGTTGACGTTGTCCGCCTGACAGTAAGGCGCCGTTGTCGCCGATGGTCGTATCAAGCCCTTCAGGAAGCGTTTGGATGAATTCCCAGGCATGGGCGGCTTTGGCGGCGGCGATAATGGCCGCTTCATCAAACTCATCGTGACCGTAGGCGATGTTGGCTGCTATTGTATCATTAAACAGAATGACGTTTTGGCTAACGAAGGCGATGTGTTGTCGTAGGTTGTTGAGTTCGATGTCGTTGAGCGGCGTATCGTCCAGGGTGATTTGGCCGTCCGTGACGGTGTAGAAACGGGCAATTAAATTCGCCAGTGTTGATTTGCCGCTACCGGACTGGCCGACCAGTGCCGTGGTTTTTCGAGCCGGGATGGTTAAGTCTAATTCGGTGAGAGTGGGTTTGTCGGCGCTTGGGTAGGTGAAGGACACTTTTTCAAAGCGAATACGGCCGTCAATCTGCTCCAGTGTTTGGGTGCCGTTGTTGTCTTCACTGGGCGCGTCGAGAATGGCAAAGATACTTTTGGCGGCGGCCATCCCTTTTTGGACAGTGGCGTTGATGTTGGTGATGCGGCGGATGGGCTCGAAAATCAGGCCCATGGCAGTGACATAGGTGATCAAGTCCCCGGCGGTCATGGTGCCGGCATTGACCATTTGAACGGCGATGTAAACCACAATGGATAAGGCAATCGCGGCGATGACTTGCACCAACGGTACGTTCAAGGCGGAAACCTTGGTGACTTTCATGGTGTTTCGGCGAAGGGATTCAGCCGACGTTTTAAAGCGGTCGAGCTCATAGGATTCTGAACCGTATATCTTGACGTCTTGGTAACCTTTGAGGCCTTCTTCTAGGCGGTGGGTGAGTTGACCCATGTCGTCCTGCATGTCGGTGCTTGATGTTCGCATCAGTTTGCCGGCACGATCGATGAAAAACGCCACAATCGGGCCGATGACCAGCATGACCAGAGTAAGCTGCCAAGAGTAATAGATTAAGGTGGCCAGTAAGGCGAGAATGGTCAAGCTGTCGCGCGTGATGACAATCCAGGCTTCGGACAAGGCGTTACCGGTTTGGGTGACGTCGTAGGTGATTTTCGACATCATGCTACCGGTGGAGGTTTCATTGTAGTGCGATCTCGGTAGGAAGAGCATCTTGCTATAGAGCTCGGAACGAATGTTTAAAATCGCTTTTTGCGCAATCCAGGTGCTCATCACTTTACTGAAGTATTCGGCGATGCCTTTTAATATGAAGACGCCGGCCAATTGCAGTGGCAGGAGTATGAAAGAATTAGGATCTTTTTCAATCAGGCTTTCATCGACTAGGTTACCGAGGATGATGGCGCTCAGCGGTTCCATGCCGGCAATCACGGCAATGGTGATCAGGGTGATGAATATGGCCGCTTTGTAGTCACGAATGTATCGCAGCAGTCTTCCGTAGAGTGACAGCGTTTGTCGGTCGAACATATTACTCTCTTTTTAGGATGCGATTGACGACGATGTTGGCCCAACCGGCGGCGTGGAATTCTTGATTCAGTTTGGGTTTATCATAATGGTTTTCGACCCATTCGATAAAGGTGGTGTCGGGATTTTCTTTTTCAAAGGCCAGAAAGGTATCGAAAAACACGTCCAGTTTGCCGGTGTCGGCCCAGCGAAAGTGGCCGTATTTCATGCTCAGTTCGGACAGGGCTTCCGATATCGGCTGTTTAAGGATGAAATGTTTGTAGAAAACGCTCATCATGCCGGCCCGGTCGGCGCCGGATTTGCAGTGAATCAAAATAGGGTATTCTGCAGTTTCCAGTATCTTTTTGGCTTGCAGGATTCGATCCACATCCGGAAAGCTTCGAGATGACATCGGGTGATTGATGAGCGTTATGCCGTGTCGTTCGCAGGCTTCTTTTTCCAGTTGGTATTGGCCGGTGTTGTCGGCACGGCGCAAACTGATAATGGTGCTGATGCCATATTTTTGCTTCAATTTTTTAATGAAAGCCGGTGACGGGTGGTTACTGCGGAAGGCATTTTCAGACAACCGATGAAAATTGCGATAAAAGAATCGCAGAATTTCGTGGTCGACCAACCAGGCTTCGATGTGCGCCTTGAAGCGCCCCCATTTTGTTTGCAGTTTTTCCATGTGTCGCGTCTGTGTTTTTTGGCGCCTATTCTACCTTTTTTCGCAACTGGCGTGGGGTTAATGATAGAATTCTCATGATTTGAATTGAGAAGGAAAGATTCATGATTGTGGTCACGGGCGGTGCCGGGTTTATCGGCTCGAATATTGTCAAAGCCTTAAATGCTCAGGGGCGTAGCGACATTTTGGTGGTGGACAACCTGAAGAACGGTAAGAAGTTCATCAATATCGCGGATTGTGACATCGCCGACTACTTGGATAAAGAAGACTTTCAGTCGCGTATTTTCGCCGAAGAAGGGTTGCCGGACATTGAATGTGTGTTTCATGAAGGGGCCTGCTCGGCAACCACCGAGTGGGATGGCAAATATGTCATGGACAACAATTATGAATACTCCAAAGACCTGCTGAATTACTGTCTGAATCGCAAGATTCCCTTCTTATATGCGTCTTCGGCCGCCGTTTACGGTGACGGACCGACGTTTGTCGAAGAGCGTGAATATGAAAAGCCGCTGAATGTTTACGGCTATTCCAAGTTTCAGTTCGATCAGTATGTTCGCCGTGTGCTGCCGCATGCGGAAAGTCAGGTCGCCGGGTTCCGTTATTTCAATGTGTACGGGCCGCGCGAGCAGCATAAGGGTGATATGGCCAGTGTGGCGTTCAAATTGCATAATCAGTTGCTGGCCGGAGAACCGTTGAAATTGTTCGGTGCATACGATGGTTATGAAGCGGGTATGCAAACGCGTGATTTCGTTTATATCGACGATGTCGTGAACGTGAATCTGTGGTTTATGGAAAACCCGGAGCAGTCGGGCATTTTCAATTTGGGGCCGGCCGCGGCGGAGCCGTTTCAGAACATCGCCGAAGCGGTCATCCAGTTTCACGGTCAGGGCGAAATCCAATACATTCCTTTCCCCGAGCACTTGAAGGGGGCTTACCAGAGTTTTACCCAAGCGGATAATACCCGTTTGAGAAAGGCCGGTTACGATAAGCCTTTCCATTCGGTGGCTGAAGGTGTGGCAAAGTATCTGGCTTGGCTGTCGGAAAACCCACGTGTATTGGATTTCGTTCGGTAATCGCGTCGAAGTCAATGCGGATACTGTTAATCAAAATGTCCTCAATGGGGGATGTCTTTCATACCTTTCCGGCCTTGAGTGATGCACTTCAGGCCTGGCCGGATTTGCAAGTCGACTGGGTGGTGGAAGAAGCCTTTGCCGAAATTCCGCAATGGCATCCGGCCGTCAATCAAGTCTTTCCCATCGCGCTGCGACGTTGGCGCAAAAACTTCTGGCAAACCGCTACCCGCCAAGAAATTCGAATGTTTTTTCAAACGATTAATCAAACCCATTATGACGTGGTACTGGACGCACAAGGCTTATTGAAAAGCCTTTGGGTCCTGCGCAAAATTCGTAGCGGTGAGCGTGTCGGAATGGATTGGCAAAGTGTGCGTGAGCCGCCCGCCAGCTTGGGGTATCAACGAAAAATTTCGGTTCCGAAGGCGCAACACGCGATCGTGCGGTTGCGGCAATTGTTTTCTGCGGCATTGGAGTATGAAGATGTCTCTGCGTCACCGGTTCAGTATCGACTGGATACCTCGAACTGGCAAGGCCCCGACAGTTTGCCGGCGGACTTTCAAAATAATTCTTATTATGTGTGTTTGCATGGCACGACTTGGGAGACCAAGCTTTGGCCGGAGGCGTATTGGCGAGACTTGCTTGCAAAACTGGTGGCTTCAGGACAAAAAGTGGTGTTGCCCTGGGGAACCGAAGCGGAGCACGAACGGGCTTTGCGATTGGCGAAATCCCTTAAAAACGACCAGGCCTGGGTGCCGGATTCGTCTCTGGGGTTGAATGCCATGGCTCGGCTGTTGAAGTTTGCGGACGGTATCGTGTCGGTGGACACCGGTTTGTCGCATGTGGCGGCGGCTTTGGAGACTCCGATGGTGGTGCTGTACCGGGTTACCGATCCCGAGTTGGTCGGAGCATTGGGGGCGAATGTTCTTCGTTTGGCTTCGCCCTGTGCGCATCAGTATCTGAAACGTTTTCAGTCTGAAGAGCAGGCCGAACAATCACTTGAACACCTGCGGCCAGACGACGTGTTACATGCGTTGGAGAGGGCTGGGTGACAACGAATATGACAAAAAAAACGGCCTACTACCTAGTCTCTACTCCGTTGCACTTATTGGTGTCTCTTGCCGTGGCGTTATCCCGCCGTGATGAGGAAGTGGCCAAGCTCTTTTTTGTCGCGCAAGAAGCGGATAACCGCCGGATGGATTTCTTTCGAGAATCCATGCAGGCCTGGCAAAATTCGCCTTTTGTGGATACGAAAACGTTTTTCCGGCCGAGCGGGAAGGGGTGGGATAAAGTCGCCAGCCGAAAGCGTTTGTTTGAGGAGTTGAAATCGGACGTGGGCGCTTTCAAACCGGAACGAGTGTATGTCGGTAACGATCGTCATCTGGAATTTCAGTGGATCATGCATCAAACTCGAGAATTGGGTGTTAAAGTGCAAGGCATTTATCTCGATGAAGGGCTTTACACCTATGTCGGCCGTAAGGCGTCCAAACGCTTTTCAGATCGGGTGATCGATGATTGGCTGAAAAAGCTGGTTTACGGTTTTTGGTGGCAAACACCGCCGACTATCGGTGGCAGCCGATGGATTGATGAGATGATTGTAGCCTATCCGGATTGGGTGACACCTTTATTGAAAGAGAAGGTCGCCGAGCCCTTGCAGTCCAGTTGGTTTGAAGATAAACGCTTGCAGGAAATGACCCAGGCCTGGTTAAGATCCTTTGCCATTGACCAAACGCGTCTTGCACACTGCCAGTTGGTGTTGACCTTGCCGGAAACCAATGATATGCGCCAAGTGCCCGGTTATGAATTGGAGGCGCGGGATTTGTTGACCAGACTTTCCAGTAATGGTTGGCAAATTGGCGTAAAATACCACCCAAAAGATCTGGAAAATGACGTATTATCCGTGTTGTCGTTGCCCGGTGTGTTTGAAATTCCGGCCAATGTACCGTTTGAGGTCATTCTGCCGTCGCTGCCGGCCAACTGCTTTGTACTGGGAGATATGAGTACAACGATCCTCACAACGCGATTGTTTCGCCCGAGCGTGCAAGTGATGGTCATGCAGTTGGGAGAATCGTCCGGCCACTTCGATCAGTTCTTGGGCTTTTATGAAAGGCTGGGGTTAACGCCCAAAAAACTACCGGAATTAGTTGAGAGCCTTGGCGTAACAAAGCGTACTTAGGAGAGCGAGTGTTACTTAGAAATTTAAAGTTGTTTACCTGGCGTCAGTTTTCTGGGAAGCCGATTCGATTGGCCATGACGTACATGGTCAAAAACGAAATCGACATTATTGAAAGCAATATTCGTTTTCATGCCGCCAAGGGCGTGGATTGCTTCGTGGCAATTGATAACGGCTCAACAGACGGTACGTTGGAAAAATTACAAGCGCTGGCATCGGAGTTTGATTTGCATGTGATTTCACGCCCGATTACCGATTACCGTCAAAGTGATTGGCGCACGGAAATGGCTTTGATTGCCCGTGAGGACATGCAGGCGGATTGGGTAATTTCCAATGATGCCGATGAATTCTGGTTGCCGAAAGAAGGGCAGGATTTGAAAACCGGGTTGACGCGCAGCAAGTCCATCGTGCATTGTCCGCGCTATGACATGCAGCTGGATTGCCATTCGGAAGGCAAGCCGTTTTATGAGCGAGTTTACCGCACTTTGTTTCCAATCGATTACGGAAAGGGCACCGAGTTGAAACAGGATAATATGTCGGTTCAACTGAGTAAGATTCACGGCAAGGTGATGGTCAACCTACAAGGGTTTTTACGTGCCAAGGGCGGAAATCACCGGGCCTGGCATCTGTGGAGTAAATTGAACTATGCCGAAAGCGATTCGGTGGAAGTGTTTCATTATGCCATTGGTAGTCGTCATCATTTTGAAACGCATGTGGAAAACCGTAAACCCTTGCTGAAAATCGGTGCCCGAATGGGAAATCATTATCGCCGTTGGGTAAGAATGTCGGAAGAAGGCCGTTTGGATGAAGAGTGGAAACGCCTGGTTTTGGATGATGAGGCCATTCAGGTGTTGACGAAATACGGCGTGGTAGTGAAAGACGACCGTGCTCGTGATGCGATTAAAGCGGTGTTGGCCGATAATGGCTAGACTCAAAATGGGGATGTTTTGAAACACGCATTGTATTTGCCTTCCACACCACTGAATGTATTGCTGGCGGCCGCACATGCGGTGGAGCAGCGACATGAACAGTCGGCGGCGCTTTGGTTGATTGACCAAAAGCGGGTAGATGATAACCCTTATTATGAGGTGCTCCAGGCCTGGCCGGATTCGCCATTCGAGGAGATTAACCTCTTTCGTGGCACCGCAGTTGGCTGGCGGAAGCTGGCAGAACGTCGAGAAAATTTCCAACGAATGCAACAGTTGTTGGAAAGTCGTCATTTTTCGGATGTCTTGGTCGGCAGTGACCGTCGTGTGGAGTTTCAATATATTATGCATCTTCTGAAGCAAGCCGGGTATCCTGCGAAAGGGCATTATCTGGATGATGGCTTGTATTCTTACGCCGGTCGGCCGTACCATCCCTTGAAAGATCGTATGAATGCGGGGTTGAAAAAACTGTTTTACGGTGTCTGGTGGCAAGAACCCAATACCATCGGTGCATCGGCATGGATCAGCGATGTTTGGGTGATGGCGCCTGACTTGGTGTGTGACCCGCTTAAGGCTAAAAATTGTCATCGATTGCCGCCGACGCTTTTTACCGCGCCGGAGCTCGCCA
The DNA here is from genome assembly GCF_003991075.1 of Thiomicrospira sp. S5. Classification (NCBI taxonomy): domain Bacteria; kingdom Pseudomonadati; phylum Pseudomonadota; class Gammaproteobacteria; order Thiotrichales; family Piscirickettsiaceae; genus Thiomicrospira; species Thiomicrospira sp. S5. The sequence goes on from NZ_CP014470.1 coordinate 1,284,424, forward strand.
CTTTGAGTGAGGCGTTGTTGGCGCATTTCGGCGAGTCACCAGAAGACTATCGATCGCTTGATGTGGTGATATTGCTGTCGCACCCGAACAATATTCATAAAATGCCGGGCTATGAAACCAACCTGAAACGAATGATTGAGCATTTTATTGAGGATAAACAGCGAATCGCGGTCAAGTATCACCCAAGAATGCAAGGCGAAGATGCATTTGAACTCAAAACGCTCGGGGTGGAAAAGGTGATTCCATCCAGTATTGCGTTTGAGTTTTTATTGCCTCTGTTTAAGCCGAACGCCAAGTTGTTTGGTGATGTCGGCAGTTCGCTGTTAATGGCAAAATGGCTGAGACCGGATTTGGATGGAACGGCTATTTTGGATGAACATAACGCTTTTCAGCGCCGCTTTTTGACGTTGTTTCAGCAAGCAGGTTTGTCTGTTAAAGCGCCGGGAGATGGTTTTGTTTAATCTGTTTATTGTCAGTACGCCTCGCCATTGGCTGATAAGTGTGTTTTTGCGATTGACCCGTTTTCAAGACGAACCGGCCATGATTGTATTTGAATCCGGTTTTCCACGAAAACTGGCGGAAGACGCGATTAATTTAGACTATTTTTCGAATGCGGAAATCTTGCCATCAGGCTCTGAAAAAGTCCAAATTCGGGCGATGGCAAAACTTCTGGATGGGCATCGTTTGAACCATATTTTAACAGGGTCTGTTAATGAACCTTTTGTACAGTTTACGATTCAAGCGGCTAAAATTCAAAACCCGAATTTGGCATCGTATTTATTGGATGATGGTCTGTTCAGTTACCAGGCGACGAGTCGAAAACCGATGCCCGCGTTACGCCTATTCAGTCGAAAACTGAAATACGGTTGGTGGTATCAAGAGCCGAACCCTCTTAAAATTAATGCGCCGTGGATAGACGGTGCATTTTTGTTTTTTCCGGATAAGTTACAAGGTGCGTTGCCGGAAAAAAATGTGCATGGCATTGATTCAAACTGGTTGTCCGTGTTGGATAGCGCCGAGGTTTTAAAAAAATTAAATGAAATTTATGGCTTGGCACCTCAGAGAGCCGATATTGATGTGGTGGTGATTTTGGATGTTTATCGAAAAGCGATTGAAACATCGCAAGACTATCCAGAAGACGTGGTGCATTTTTTGACGAAGTTGGATCAGAGCGGAAAACGGTTTTTGTTGAAATATCACCCTCGGGATAAAGCGAACGACCCACTGGAGATTCAAAAACGTTTTCCGAAACAAACGGTTTTGCGGGGTGAAATCCCGTTTGAACTGTTGCTGCCGAACTTAAATGAGGATGTAATGTTTACCGGCGACATTTCCACGATCTTGCTGGAAGCCAAGTCGTTTTTGCCCAATGCGAATGTTTCCGTTGCATTGATTGGAAGCCATGATCGGACGCCGTTACCAATTTTGCAAAATGCGAATATTAAAGCTTATCAGCGATTTTCCAATATTCCAGTCGGATACAGAAGTGATGCAGTTAACTGAAAAAACATATTGTCTTGTTATTAGCTCATTAACTGGCGGCGGTGCGGAGAAATTAAATTTGGATTTACTTCGTCGATTGCAAGAAATGGGGCATTACGCCGTTTTGATTGTGCTTGAGTCAAAGGGCGCTGACTACGACTATCACCACCATCAAAATATTTATTTTTTAGATCATGTCTTTCAGAAACCTTTTTTGGGGTTTTTGGATTATCCGTTAAAGGCAAAAGCGCTTGAAAAATTAATTGATCGGTTGGTTGTTGAGTCTGGAAAGCCATTTGATTGCGTCATTGCTTCGCTTTATGGAACACATCGTTTGTTTGCCCGTTTAACCATGTCTAATGTTTGGTATTGGGTACACTGCAATTTATCTTGTGAAGCTTATGACCAGACTTCAAAAAAGAAAACCAGACGTTATTTTCGTACCCATAGAAAAGTTTATAAGAACAAAAAGATTATCGCTGTTTCACAAGGTGTTAGGCAGGACTTGATTGATAATTTCGACGCATCGCCAGAGAACGTTAAAGTACTGCATAATTTTTTTGACTATGAAGACATTCAAAAGCAAGCTTTCGATGTCAGAGATATAGAAGCGCTTAAAAATTTGGAGTCGCAAGGTTTTTTATTGCATATCGGCCGTTTTTCGTCCCAAAAAAGGCATGATCTTTTGTTAAAGGCTTACCGAGAGGTAAATACCGAACTGCCTTTGGTATTATTGACAAAGTCAACTCCGAAGCTAAAAGCTTTAATTGACAGTTTAGGCTTGTCTCATAGAGTTGTGATTGCCGGCTTTCAGGCAAATCCTTTTGTATGGTTGAAAGCGGCAAGGTTACTTATTTTATCGTCAGATTACGAAGGGTTTGGAAATGTGATTGTTGAGGCGCTGTCTTTAGGAACCCCTGTGGTTTCAACCGATTGTCCTTCCGGGCCTAATGAAATTTTAACGGGCGAGCTAAAAAATTATTTAGTACCAGTAGGGGATGAGTTGGCGCTGGCTAAAAGAATTGAGGAAGAGCTTCGGTTACAGCAAGCAACGCTACCCGTATTCGACAAGGAGCCGTTTTCATTTGAAAGTTTTTATAAAGGATTGCGACAGCTGTGTTAGACATAATACGAAATGATTGGGTGAAACCATTTGAAGTGTTAGGGCATGGACTTTTGATCATGTTCTTTTTTGCTCTTTTTTACAATGGGCTTGTTAGTTATGAACCTTTCTTGGTTTTGATAACGTTGTGGGTTTTGTTGGCAAAATTCGTATTTCGTATGAATGCTGGTTTGATGGGACGGGCCTATGCAGGATGGCGTATCGTATTACTTTTTTATGTGTTAATGGTTTTTTTGCCTCTAGGCCTTCATGCAACCGCTGAAAATTCACAGGAAACGTTGGCTTTTGTCAGCAAATACAGCAAGGTCCTATATTTATTGCCGTTTTTTTTCATGGTGGCTTATTTGAGAATGTCCATTAAAGACTTTAATCGATTTGCCATGGTGCTAGCATATTTGATTATTTTGATTTCTTGCTATGAGATTTATGTGCGCTTCGATAGTGATTTCGGATCGGCATCTAATCGTTTGGGTGAGTTATATTCCGAACGTGGCGAGGTGGCTTGGTTTATTGGTTCGGTTTTGATCGGGCTTGTGGGGGCAGGACTCACAGAACGGTTTTATGGTCGTCCCGCTAAGCACTATCTTTTATTGGCGGCTGTTTTGGCAATCTTGATCCTATTGACGGCGACAAGAAGTTATTGGTTATCTCTCTCCATTGCCGGAATTGTGTCCTTGCCATTTTTATTGTTACTTTTTAAGCAAACCATGACCCAAAAAATGCTGGTGTCGTCAGGTGTTGTGATTCTGCTGCTAGGCGTGTCTACTTTTGTCATTGATAACCCGATAAAATCCCGTTTCCAACAGGCGACGGTAGATTTTAATAAAATTGTTGATGGAGATTTATCTGGATCTGTTGGGCAGAGAATCTTTATGGCCCAAGTTGCCGTAGACGGTATTAAACAAATGCCATGGCAGGGATTGGGGGAACAAAATTTCTTGGCTTATAAAGAGCGTCTTTTTCAAGAACATCAGTCGGATTCAAATGCTTTTTTATATCAGCAAATCATAAGTTATCAGCATATCCATAATCAATTTTTGATGGATTACTGGATGAAAGGCATTTTGGGATTGTTGGCATTACTGGGAATCCTTTTGAGTTCTTTTTGGATTTTTAGGAGGGGTGTGGTTTATTCAATTCCAGAGTCATTTATGTTTAACTTGGGGAGTATTGCCTTTTTAGTTTCTTCTATTGTTTTCTTTTTGTTTGGCGCTGTGCTGACATATTCACATGGTATTGTCTTTTTTACATTCTGGCTGACTTTGCTGGTATTGATTTCGTTGCGTTCCTATGAAGAAAATTCTCATTCTTAAACCCTCTTCGTTTGGAGATATCGTTCATGTGTTTGCCGCTGTTGCGGATGTCATAAGAAAACGGCAGGATGTGGAAGTCCATTGGTTAGTCGACGATCAATATCATGATATTCCAAAGTGGAGTCGTCATGTCGATAAGGTCTTCGCAATCAATCGCAAGCGTTTGAGAAGGTTTGACTCTTTTACGTTTGGAATGTTTTCAAGATTTGTTATACAAAAACTGAAACGGGAAAACTACGATTTAATTTTGGATTTTTATTTTGGCTGGCAGGATGCTAAGCTCGTTCAAAAAATCGGCGCGCCGTTTGTTGGGCCTACTCGTTCCATGTTGGAGATCATGAAAGATGACCCGCGTATTGCTGGACTGTATGCTAGGACGGTTGATTTTGACCCGACACTACCGTCTGTTTTATTTTACAGAACTCTCATGGCAAAAGCTGTAGGCTATGAACTGGACACTCTTCGTCTCAAGTATGACGTGGATTTATCCCATAGTAATTCTGGTGTTAGTTTTCAGGGACCATATGTAGTGTTTGTGCACTCGACAAGTGGAGCGGCTAAAAACTGGCCGTTAGAGTATTGGGAACGCTTGGCAGAGTTCTTTATCGCCGACGGAGTTACCGTGGTGTTACCCTGGGGCTCAGAAGAGGAAAAAGTTCGAGCGCAAAAAATTGTGAATGGACGGCCGGAGATTGTATTGCTTCCTGGAATGACTTTGAAAGCGTTGGCTGTTTTAATCACGGAGTCAGTAGGCGTTATTGGTGGTGATACGGGGTTGACGCATATCGCTTCGATTCTGGCTGTGCCGACCGTGAGAATCTTTGGAGCAACCAGCTCAAATGCTGCAGTACCTTCAAACGAGGCGATTGATTTGTGTTCCTCGTTAGGCTGTTCTCCATGTATGAATCGCAACTCTTGTGAACGTAATGATATTGAAACGTTTAGCGTGTATCCTCCGTGCTATGAGAGCATTGCGCCCGAGAAGGTGTTTTTATCGTTTAAACAAGCGCAACAGTTGAGTGTTGCGGCATTGAGGTGAGAAAAAGTATGAAAATTGCCGTGGCCGGTACTGGCTATGTTGGGTTGTCCTTAGCCGTGTTATTGTCGCAGCATCATGAAGTGGTGGCGTTGGACATTGTCAAAGAGAAAGTCGATTTACTCAATCATAAAAAATCACCTATTGTCGATGCTGAGATCGAAGAGTTTTTGCTGAACAAAGAGTTGAACTTTTCTGCGACCCTGGATGCGGAAAAGGCTTACCGGGGCGCGGAGTTTATCATTATCGCAACGCCCACCGACTATGATACGGAAACCAATACGTTCAATACGCGTTCGGTTGAAGCCGTAATTGCGGATGTGGTTCGAGTCAACCCTGAAGCGGTAATGATCATCAAATCGACGATTCCGGTCGGTTATACGCAGTCGGTCAAAGAAAAATTCAATACCGATAAGATTGTGTTTTCGCCGGAGTTTTTGCGCGAGGGCAAAGCGCTTTACGATAATTTATATCCATCGCGCATTATTGTGGGTGAAGAATCCGAGCGCGCGGAACGCTTTGCGCAATTGCTTGTCGAGGGCGCGGCTAAGCCTGCCGAAGAGATTCCGGTTTTATTTACCCATTCCACCGAAGCGGAAGCGGTGAAACTGTTTTCAAATACGTATCTAGCGATGCGAGTCGCTTACTTCAATGAGTTGGACACCTATTGTGAAACCCATGGTCTCAGTACGCGTCAGGTGATTGAAGGGGTGGGGTTGGACCCGCGCATTGGCAGTCATTACAACAACCCTTCGTTCGGTTATGGCGGCTATTGCCTGCCGAAGGACACCAAGCAGCTATTGGCCAATTACGACCAAGTTCCCAATAATTTGATTAAGGCGATTGTCGATTCCAATACGACCCGAAAGGATTTTATTGCAGACTCGATTATTCGTAAGCAGCCGAAAGTCGTCGGAATTTACCGTTTGGTGATGAAAGCCGGCTCGGATAATTTCCGCGCGTCCGCCATCCAGGGCGTGATGAAACGGATTAAAGCCAAAGGGATTGAGGTGGTCGTCTATGAGCCGGTGCTGACGGAAGACACCTTTTTCAACTCGCAAGTGGTGTCATCTTTGGAAGAGTTTAAAGCCATGTCGGACATCGTGCTGGCTAACCGTATTACCGATGAGATTAAAGATGTGTGTGATAAAGTTTACACACGCGATTTATTTGGACAGGATTGATGAAAGTATTGGTGACCGGTGCAGCCGGGTTTATTGGTTTCTATGTGACGCTGGATTTATTGAAGAAAGGCCATGAGGTCGTCGGGCTGGATAACCTGAATGATTATTATGATCCAGCGTTGAAGCGTGCGCGCTTGGCTGAAATCGAGCGCTTCTGTGCCGAACAGTCGGTTTTGGAGGCATTTGAATTTGTGGAAATCGATATTGCCGACCGAGCGGAGACTCAAGCACTATTTGACGCACAAGCTTTCGATCGAGTGATTCACCTGGCCGCTCAGGCGGGGGTGCGTTATTCAATTGAAAATCCGCATGCTTATGTGGATTCTAATCTGGTCGGTTTTGTGAACATTCTGGAAGGTTGTCGCCACCAGAAAACGGCGCACTTGGTTTATGCGTCTTCAAGTTCGGTGTACGGCATGAATACCAAAATCCCATTTTCAACCGACGACCGGGTGGATTTTCCCATTTCCCTTTATGCCGCGACGAAAAAATCCAACGAATTGATGGCGCACACGTATAGCCATTTGTATGGTATTCCAACGACCGGATTGCGGTTCTTCACTGTCTACGGCCCTTGGGGGCGCCCGGATATGGCGTATTTTTCGTTTACCCGCAAGATATTAGCGGGTGAGGCCATTGATGTGTTTAACCATGGCCAAATGGAGCGGGACTTTACCTATATCGATGATATAGTCGAAGGCGTCGTGCGGGTGATGGATCATATTCCGGCGATGCATCAATCGGATATCACCACGGCGCAAGCGCCTTATAAAATCTACAATATCGGTAATAATCAACCGATTACCTTACAGCGCTTTATCCAAGCGATTGAAGCGGCGACGGGGAAAAAGTCCGTTCAAAACCAGTTGCCGATGCAAGCAGGTGATGTGCCGAGAACCTATGCAGATGTGTCGGATTTGATGGCCGATGTCGGTTTTAAACCGGCGACGGAAATTGAAGCAGGCATTGAGCGTTTTGTACGCTGGTATCGTGATTTTTACCAGGCCTGACGGTCCGGGTTTCTGTTGCAACTCTTAAGCTTGGGCAAAATACTGTTCCAAGCACGTTTTAAACCGCTCAATCACCGACACGTCTTCTTTTAAATCCAACCCCCAAATCGTTTCCGGCCAGGCCTGGTCGTTTTGATTTCTCATGACCAGGTGAATGTGGTAATAGGGGAGTTTATTGCCGATTTTGGCGATGTTGTAGTGTTCGCCAAAGCCTTCCGATCTCAAATATTCCGCCAGCGCAACCATTTCGGCATAAAGCTGCCCGGCATAGTCTGGGGTAACCGGTCGGTTTGGAATGAATTGCAACCAGGGAATTTCTGTACTTTCACACATGATTGCATAATCGCTGTTCTGATAGAGGAAGTGGTTTTCAAATTTATCTTCAAGGTTTTCCGGCGAATGGTCTGTAATGATAATATCCATAGATAAACTCCCTCAGTAATCTTACGAAAGCGTTAGAATAAGTGTAATTTAATGGCTAATCATATCCGATATTTCGTCGCGGTTGCGCTGAGAATTGGGTGCTTTGAGAGATTTATGAGTAAGAAAGTGTATTTGGCGTCGTCTTCACCGAGACGGCGAGAACTATTGGAACAAATCGGGGTGGACTTCGAACTGGTTGACGCGCCGGTTGAGGAAACCTTTTTGCCCAATGAAAGCCCCGAGTCGTTTGTGATTCGGATGGCGGTTGAGAAAGCTTTCTCCGGTTTTAATAAGGTGCCGGAAAAGAAGGCTTGGGTGATTGGTAGCGATACGGTGGTGCTCAAAGACGGCAAGCTTTTTGGCAAGCCGCGCCACAAAATGGATGCCCAGCGGATGATGAGAGCATTATCCGACGCCCGGCATGATGTGTTAAGCGCCGTGTCGGTGGTGTACGACGGCCGTATTTTGTCTAAACTATCGCGAAGTGAGGTAACGTTTCGAGCTGTTTCCGACGCGGAGTTCGAGGCCTATTGGCAAACCGGGGAACCGGAAGGGAAAGCGGGTGGTTACGCTATTCAAGGGCTTGGCGCTAAATTTATCTCGCAGTTGCACGGCAGTTACTCCGGCGTAATGGGGTTACCCTTATATGAGTTGGACCAATTGCTGGCCGAATCAGAATTTTATGTGGATTGAACATGTATAACGAAGAAAAAATATTGGTGAATGTGACGCCGTCCGAAACTCGGGTTGCCTGGGTCGAGAACGGTGCTTTGCAAGAAGTGTGGATTGAACGGGCCAACAAACGGGGCTTGGTCGGTAATATCTACATTGGCAAAGTCGATCGGGTGTTGCCGGGCATGCAAGCCGCTTTTGTGGATATCGGGCTGGAACGGACGGCCTTTTTGCATGTATCGGATATTTGCAAACGTTCCATCGGTAAACAGGCTGATGAAGATTGTGAAGACATTACAAAATTCCTGCATGCCGGGCAGCAGGTGATGGTTCAGGTCGTCAAGGATCCCATCAGTTCGAAAGGTGCACGTTTGACGATGCAGGTCACGATCCCTTCTCGTATGTTGGTGTATATGCCGGACGAAAAGATGATTGGCGTATCGCAGAAAATTGAAGACCCGGAAGAGCGGGATCGGTTGCGGGAGGTCATTAGCTCGATTCCCGAAGTGCAGGAATCAGAGGGTGGTTACATTGTTCGAACCGTCGCCGAAGGCGCGGATTTTCACGAGATGCGAGCAGATCTGGTGTATCTGCAGCGTCTGTGGAAGTCGATACAGGATAAAGCCAAAAAAGCCAGAAAATCGGCATTGATTTATGAGGATCTGCCGCTGTATCTGCATATCTTGCGCGATGTGCCGATTGATCGAATTGAAAAAATTCGAGTGGATTCGTCGGAAACCTACAAGAAAATGGTCGAGTTTTCGGAAAGCTATGTGATGGATTTGTCTGATAAGCTTGGACTCTACTCCGGCGAGCGACCCATTTTCGATTTGTACAATATTGAAAACGAAATTCAGCAGGCTTTGGAAAAACGCGTGGAGTTGAAGTCCGGCGGTTATCTCATTATCGATCAAACCGAAGCCATGACGACGATTGATGTCAATACCGGGGGATTTGTCGGACATAAAAATCTGGAAGAAACCATTTACCGTACGAACCTGGAGGCGACGCAAGCCATTGCCCGTCAGTTGCGGTTGCGTAACCTAGGCGGAATCATCATTCTGGACTTGATTGATATGGATGATGCCGAACATAAATCGGTGGTGTATTCGGCCTTGCAACGGGAGTTGTCGAGAGATCGGGTCAAAACCTCAATTACCGAAATTTCCAATCTCGGCTTGGTCGAGATGACCCGTAAGCGAACGCGCGAAAGCCTGGAACGGGTGTTGTGTGAACCCTGTCCGATGTGTAATGGCCGCGGTACCGTGAAAACACCTGAAACCATTGCGTTTGAAGTGTTTCGTGAAATTACGCGCATGGCGAAATCGTTTGATGCCGATTTTTATCGTGTCATTGCATCCGAACCTGTGGTTTCTTATATTCTGGACGAAGCGTCCAGTAATGTGGCCGAGTTGGAAACGTTCTTAAATAAAAATATTCGGTTCCAGGCCGAGAGTGGTTACTTTATCGAGCAGTTTGATGTGGTGATTTCCTGATGTTGAGACGGCTTCAACAGCTTTCTTTTTTCTTACTGGCCTTGTTTGTCATTTACTTGCTGGTGGTCAGGCTGTTGATTTCCTGGGTGCAATACGCGCCCAACCAGTTCTTCTCTTACATCGAAAAGCTCAATGACGCGCAAATTCAAGTCGAGCGCATTGACGTCGAACAAAATTGGCTGGGGCTCAAGTTTGATATCCGGCAACTTCGTTATCGTGATGCGGAGGTCACCGCTGCTTTGCAGGAAGCTAAAGGCGATTTCAATATTTTTTCCCCTTTTATTTACGATGTCAGTTATGGTCAGAAGCTCCAAGTGACCGGCCTGAAACTTGCCTTTTCCGATACGGCTTTGAATCAACCGGGGGCTCAACCCCGTTCCTTTCAATTGGATTCCTTGAATATTCCATTTTCAAAGTTATGGCGGGCAATGACGTTGAAAGACATCGTCTTTGACGTTCCAGTGGAAAATGAGACGAGTGGGCAGGTCGCGATTGAAAATTTTCAAACTTATCGAGGGTTGAAATGGTCGTTTGGCGGCGTGGCCAGTTTGATTAGCCCGCAAGGTGATGTGTCGCGCATGCAAATGAAAGGGGATTTCGCCACCGACAGTTGGGGGCGCTTGGCTGAAGGGGAAATGAACACCAACCTGCTTACCCCTTTGATTCTGGAAAGCTTATATCAAATGATGCCCCAGGCCTGGTCGAAAAAGTTACCGACCGGCGAGTTGCTTGGTGATTTGAAACTTCAGATGCGTCGTGGGCAATTATCGAAGTTGAACGTGACAGCCAGTGCGCAAGATTTGGTGTGGCCACAAAATGATGAGCTTTTGCCGAAAAGCATTGGCTTGGCGTTGAACTGGACGGCGGAGAATCAGTTTAAAGGCGATGCCTTGGAAAATTGGCGCTTTGAGGTGGAGCGCATTCGTTTGGGACGCCGTTATTTGCAGAGTGTTTCACCGATTTTTGTGAGTTTGTCCGATAATAGAACGCTGACGTTTGAAGCCCAAAAGTTGAATTTCCAAGTCGTCAAACCCTTGTTCAACGTGCTGATGGCGAACCTGAATTACGAAGGGTTTGGCGATAACCTGGAAGCGCTCGAACTGCAAAACGTGAACGGTTCCGTGGATTTGAATAAACTCGCCTTGTCGTCGTTGACGTTACAGGTTCCGAGTTTGGATTTACCGGAAAATGAAAACCTCCCAGGCCTGGCACTGAAAAATCTTTTTGTCGAAAAGCGTGGCGAAGATGTCTGGTTGAAAACCGATTTCCCTATCGAGTGGACCATCTCGATGGTGCACGATAAACCGATTCAAATGCAGTTACCTAAAGGGTTCCACTTCCAGTTTCTGGACGGCTTAAAAGGCTGGTCCGTGCCGAAAGCGGATTTTACTTTGGACGGTATGCCGGTCTGGGTAACCGCCAAGGGGGACTTTGAAGGCCAAGTGGACGGCCGTGTCGACATCGAGCCAAAACAGTTGAGTTTTGTGAAGCAGTATCTGCCTTATAAGTTAATGACGCCGGATTTGGAAAAATGGTTGAAAACGGCACTGGTTTCCGGTGATCAAGTCTCGGCGAACCTGGTGGTGAAAGGTGATTTAAACGATTTTCCGTTCAAAGACGGGCAAGGCATCTTTAAAGCAACGGGCGTGGTGCACAACACCGTATTGAAGTTTCAACCGGATTGGCCGGCGGTGGAAAAGTTCACCGCGCACTTGATGTTTACGCCTTATGATTTACGAATTTCCGCCGACAAGGCGAAGCTTCAAAATGCCGAAGCCCGGAATGTGGTGGTGGATATCAATCACTTGGATACGAAAAACATTGCCGTGCAAATTGCCGGGCAGGCCGAAGCGTCGGCGACTGACGCCAAGCGTTTCGTGCTGAGTTCGCCGTTGGCGAAAATGGTCGGTATTGACGATTTTTTGAAAGAGGATGTCAAGATGGCGGGGCGCGTTTCCGTATCCTTGCCGAAAATTTGGATTCCGGTACACGGTTATGCCAAGCAAGAAGAGACCGTTGATGGCACCATTCAATTTCATGGCGTGGAAGCAACTTTGTTTGACCGTTTCACCTTTAAAAAGTTGACAGGACCTTTGGCGTTTACGGAAAAAAGTGTCGACTCAAAAGGCATGACGGCCGAATTCGGAAACGGCCCGGCGAACCTTCAAGTCAATACGCAGCAAAAAGTGGCTCGCATCAAGGCCTCCGGTGAGGCGCATTATGAGGAAGCGTTGTATTCGGGCGACTTACCTTGGCAGGTGGAGGTTGCGATTCCATTTGAGGGTGGCAAATTTCCGAACATTAATGCGCGTTTGGACTTGAACACGATGAAAAGTGCTTTGCCGGCGCCGTTCAGTGAAGCGGCGCTGGCTGATGGACGTCTCCGGCCTAAAACTTTGGAAGCGCAGTTGACCTTGCAGGATAAAAAACAACTGGCGATTTCCGCTTCGGTGGATTCTTTTCTGACACTGAAAGGCCTGTATTCGACTCAGGATGCGGTGTTGCAACGTTTAGCCATTGCTTTTAATGAATCGCCATTGGCTTTAAAGAAAGATGGATGGCGTGTGAACGGGCACTTTAATCGACTGGATGTGGCCGGCTGGCAGCAGGCCTGGCCAAAAATAAAACAAGCTTGGTTCCCGGAGGACGGTGGTGGGGAGAAGGTTTCAGGCGAAGTGAAAAATGAAACGACACGTTGGTTACCGTCGGCGATACGGTTTAAAACCGTTGATGTCTCAGATTATCATTTGAAAGACGTTACCGTTAGCTGGGAGTCGGTGGCTGGTTCGCCTTACGTTCGATCACAAATTCATAATCAGAATATGGATATGGTGATTAATCAAACGGCTCCGAACGATTACAGCGTGGCACTGGATAAATTGAAACTGAAGGTCGATGCCAAGGCGCCCGAAGAAACACGTGTGGAAGCACCGTGCCCGAAATCGGAGATCAAGTCGCAAGAAAATACCAAGATTACGTTCCAAGGTAAAAACATTCAAATTAATGATCGTTATTTGGCCCGAGCCGACTTTGTACTGCTGGATAATGCTTCGGAAATGTTGGTCAATGACATCGTGGTGCAACCGACGCAATTGAAAGAACCCTTTAAAGGAACTTTCCGTTATGACAAAGCCGAAAACAAAAGTTTTCTCAAGGCGTCGATTGACAGTCGTAATGCGGAAGCATTGGTAGAATTTATTGGGGTGCGAAAAGGTTTCAAAGGGGATAAAGCCTGGATTGAAGCTAATTTGCAATGGCCGGGTAGTTATCCGTGTTTTTCAAGAGCACGCTTAACGGGCGATCTGGCGTTTGAGTTTAAAGACGGTGTGATCAAAGATGCCGAACCAGGCCTGGCGAGAATTTTGGGGTTACTTAGTTTTGAGTCGTTGGCGCGGCGTTTAAAGCTGAATATCCAAGATGTGACCGATGCCGGATTGGCTTACGATGACATTAAAGGCAAGGGGACTTTTATCAGGGTACGTTTGCGTTGCGTGAGTTGAATCTGAAAGCGCCCGCGGCCAAGGCACAAGTCACCGGTGAAATCGATTTGGTTAAAAACGAATTGGATTTGTCGGCTCGAATCACGCCTGCGGTCGGCAGTACCTTACCCGCGATTGCTGCTATCAGCGGGGTGGCGACGCCTTTAGCGGGCCTCGCGGCTTATGCCTTAATGAAAATTGTGCCAATTGTGAATGAAGACTTGGTGACTTATCGCTATGAAGTGACCGGCACCTTCCAGGACCCAAAGATCAAAGACAAAGGGCTCAACCTGGAACCGCTTAATTTAGAGCAACCGTCCAAAGGGAAAACCAACTCGATTTTGGACATGGAATAAATTTTTTTCAAAAAAGATGCAAAAAGCTATTGCAAAAAACTGGAGAGGCTATAGAATACGCATCTCTTTCACGGAGACGCCAAAAACAACCCTGTAAAGGGAGTTGAATTGAGCGGAAACGGGGAAGAAAAAAAAGCGTAAAAAAAGCTTGACGGAAATAAAATCAAGCGCCTATAATACGCGGCTTACCGAGACAGGGTGCAGCGCACTGAGTTGAGGAAAAGCAAGACCAAGAGTTCTTTAAAAATCAGGTAATTCAGAGATAATTTATGTGGAAGTTGCTTAGGTAAGTGGCTGTCCAAAAATAAATATCTCGACAACTATGTATATGGTTAATCACATTTATGTGAAACATGTACCTGTTAATTTCGAGTGTTTAATTCGTGCAGACAAGCACACAAAAAAATCGAGTAAAAAGATTAAACTGAAGAGTTTGATCCTGGCTCAGAATGAACGCTGGCGGCAGGCCTAACACATGCAAGTCGAACGGAAACGACAAGAACAAACTCTTCGGAGGGCGATCTTGGGCGTCGAGTGGCGGACGGGTGAGTAACGCGTGGGAATCTACCCTTTAGTTGGGGACAACATATGGAAACGTATGCTAATACCGAATATGCTCTACGGAGTAAAGGTGGCCTCTACTTGTAAGCTATCGCTAAAGGATGAGCCCGCGTTAGATTAGCTAGTTGGTGGGGTAAAGGCCTACCAAGGCGACGATCTATAGCTGGTTTGAGAGGATGATCAGCCACACTGGGACTGAGACACGGCCCAGACTCCTACGGGAGGCAGCAGTGGGGAATATTGCACAATGAGGGAAACCTTGATGCAGCCATGCCGCGTGTGTGAAGAAGGCCCGAGGGTTGTAAAGCACTTTCAATTGTGAGGAAAGGTTAGTCGCTAATATCGGCTAGCTGTGACGTTAACTTTAGAAGAAGCACCGGCTAACTCTGTGCCAGCAGCCGCGGTAATACAGAGGGTGCAAGCGTTATTCGGAATTACTGGGCGTAAAGCGCGCGTAGGCGGACTGTTAAGTCGGTTGTGAAAGCCCTGGGCTCAACCTAGGAATTGCATCCGATACTGGCAATCTAGAGTTTAGGAGAGGGAAGTGGAATTCCTGGTGTAGCAGTGAAATGCGTAGATATCAGGAGGAACATCAGTGGCGAAGGCGACTTCCTGGCCTAAAACTGACGCTGAGGTGCGAAAGCGTGGGTAGCGAACGGGATTAGATACCCCGGTAGTCCACGCCGTAAACGATGTCAACTAGCTGTTGGCCTTATTAAAAAGGTTAGTAGCGTAGCTAACGCGCTAAGTTGACCGCCTGGGGAGTACGGTCGCAAGATTAAAACTCAAAGGAATTGACGGGGGCCCGCACAAGCGGTGGAGCATGTGGTTTAATTCGATGCAACGCGAAGAACCTTACCATCCCTTGACATCCTGCGAACTTTCTAGAGATAGATTGGTGCCTTCGGGAACGCAGTGACAGGTGCTGCATGGCTGTCGTCAGCTCGTGTCGTGAGATGTTGGGTTAAGTCCCGCAACGAGCGCAACCCTTATCTTTAGTTGCTACCATTTAGTTGAGAACTCTAAAGAGACTGCCGGTGATAAACCGGAGGAAGGCGGGGACGACGTCAAGTCATCATGGCCCTTATGGGATGGGCTACACACGTGCTACAATGGGGGGTACAAAGAGCAGCTAGCTGGCGACAGTGCGCGAATCTCATAAAACCTCTCGTAGTCCGGATCGGAGTCTGCAACTCGACTCCGTGAAGTCGGAATCGCTAGTAATCGTGAATCAGAATGTCACGGTGAATACGTTCCCGGGCCTTGTACACACCGCCCGTCACACCATGGGAGTGGGTTGCAAAAGAAGTGGGTAGTCTAACCTTCGGGAGGGCGCTCACCACTTTGTGATTCATGACTGGGGTGAAGTCGTAACAAGGTAGCCCTAGCGGAAGCTGGGGCTGGATCACCTCCTTTAAGACAAAGACGGCCGCGAGCCTAAGTTAGCTTTCACATAAATTGTCTCTGAATTACTGAGAAAAACGAGAACGACCTGGGTCTGTAGCTCAGTTGGTTAGAGCGCACCCCTGATAAGGGTGAGGTCGGTGGTTCAAATCCACCCAGACCCACCAATGAATGGGGCTATAGCTCAGCTGGGAGAGCGCCTGCCTTGCACGCAGGAGGTCTGCGGTTCGATCCCGCATAGCTCCACCACTACACCTGTGAATAGGTTCTGACTTTAAGTCTAAAGCAGAGGTTATTCACAGTCGTATTGGTGACAATAGACTGAAGAAAGAAATAGATCTTTAACAATTAGGAAAAATCTCTAAGTGACTGTCGAGCGTCACGTTTGGTTTAACAATTTTAAAAAGTTAAATTGAAAAGACGCACGACAGTGTAGTTAGAAACATACAGAATACCGACATATTCTGTATGACCGGCATTCAAGCAACTCCAACAGCTTGAATGCCAAGGTAACAATGTATCTTAAAGAGTTCAAACACACGCAAGTGTGATGATACAAACTCAAGCGAGAACATGTCAGCGTAAAACTTTAGTCATTGCAGCGAAATAGGCTTTGATTGAGACATGGTTTTTTATGTATTTAAAAGATGATGGATCAACACAAAAGGTCAAGGTTATTTTTGAGTTGTATAGTTAAGTGACTAAGCGTACACGGTGGATGCCTAGGCGGTAGAAGGCGACGAAGGACGTAGTAACTTGCGATAAGCCACGGGGAGTTAGTAAACAAGCTTTGATCCGTGGATTTCCGAATGGGAAAACCCATCCTTTATGGATATCCCCTTGTGGGAGGCTAACCCGGAGAACTGAAACATCTAAGTACCCGGAGGAAAAGAAATCAACCGAGATTCCCCAAGTAGCGGCGAGCGAACGGGGACCAGCCCTAAAGCATTTATTAAGATAGCAGAACAGTCTGGAAAGTCTGACGATACAAGGTGATAGTCCTGTATGCGAAATCTTATTAAGTGTTATTCGAGTAGGACGGAACACGTGAAATTCTGTCTGAACATGGGGGGACCACCCTCCAAGGCTAAATACTCTCTACCGACCGATAGTGAACCAGTACCGTGAGGGAAAGGCGAAAAGAACCCCTGGAGGGGAGTGAAATAGAACCTGAAACCGTGTACGTACAAGCAGTAGGAGCCCTTCGGGGTGACTGCGTACCTTTTGTATAATGGGTCAGCGACTTACGTTATGTTGCGAGGTTAACTGAATAAGGGAGCCGAAGGGAAACCGAGTCTTAAATGGGCGACTAGTAGCATGGCGTAGACCCGAAACCGGGCGATCTATCCATGGCCAGGTTGAAGGTGCCGTAACAGGTACTGGAGGACCGAACCCACGTATGTTGAAAAATGCGGGGATGAGCTGTGGATCGGAGTGAAAGGCTAATCAAGCCCGGAGATAGCTGGTTCTCCTCGAAATCTATTTAGGTAGAGCCTCATGTCTCACTGCTGGGGGTAGAGCACTGTTATGGTCTAGCGGGCCGTCAAGGCTTAGCAGCCCATTGCAAACTCCGAATACCAGCAAGTGCAATCATGGGAGACAGACTGCGGGTGCTAACGTCCGTAGTCAAGAGGGAAACAACCCAGACCACCAGCTAAGGTCCCTAAACACTACTCAGTGGGAAAGGATGTGGGAAGGCTTAGACAGTCAGGAGGTTGGCTTAGAAGCAGCCACCCTTTAAAGAAAGCGTAATAGCTCACTGATCGAGTCGGCCTGCGCCGAAGATTTAACGGGGCTAAGTAGTGTACCGAAGCTGTGGATGCCATTTATGGCATGGTAGAGGAGCGTCGTGTAAGCCTGCGAAGGGGTGTTTGTAAGCATCCTGGAGGTATCACGAGTGCGAATGCTGACATGAGTAGCGATAAAGGGAGTGAAAAGCTCCCTCGCCGAAAGACCAAGGTTTCCTACGCAACGTTAATCGACGTAGGGTTAGTCGACCCCTAGACGAGGCCGAGAGGCGTAGTCGATGGGAAGCAGGTTAATATTCCTGCACTTTTTATAACTGCGATGGAGGGACGGAGAAGGCTAAACTAGCTTGCTGATGGTTGCAAGTTTAAGGTAGTAGGCAGAGATCTTAGGCAAATCCGGGATCTTAATGCTGAGAACTGATGACGAGTCCTCTTTTGGACGAAGTAGTTGATGCCATGCTTCCAAGAAAAGCTTCTAAGCTTCAGGTTATAAAGAATCGTACCCCAAACCAACACAGGTGGTCAGGATGAGAATTCCAAGGCGCTTGAGAGAACTCGGGTGAAGGAACTAGGCAAAATAACACCGTAACTTCGGGAGAAGGTGTGCCCCTGCCGGTGATGAGACTTGCTCTCTAAGCTAGTGGGGGTTGCAGAGACCAGGTGGCTGCAACTGTTTACTAAAAACATAGCACTGTGCAAAATCGAAAGATGACGTATACGGTGTGACGCCTGCCCGGTGCCGGAAGGTTAATTGATGGGGTTAGCTTAGGCGAAGCTCTTGATCGAAGCCCCGGTAAACGGCGGCCGTAACTATAACGGTCCTAAGGTAGCGAAATTCCTTGTCGGGTAAGTTCCGACCTGCACGAATGGCGTAATGATGGCCACACTGTCTCCACCCGAGACTCAGCGAAATTGAACTCGCAGTTAAGATGCTGCGTACCCGCGGCTAGACGGAAAGACCCCGTGAACCTTTACTACAGCTTTGCACTGGACTTTGATACTATCTGTGTAGGATAGGTGGGAGGCTTTGAAGCAGTGACGCCAGTCATTGTGGAGCCATCCTTGAAATACCACCCTGATATTATTGAGGTTCTAACCTAGGGCAGTGAATCCTGCTCAGGGACAGTGTATGGTGGGTAGTTTGACTGGGGCGGTCTCCTCCCAAAGTGTAACGGAGGAGCGCGAAGGTACCCTCAGCACGGTCGGACATCGTGCAATGAGCGCAAGAGTAAAAGGGTGCTTGACTGCGAGACAGACACGTCGAGCAGGTGCGAAAGCAGGTTCTAGTGATCCGGTGGTTCTGTGTGGAAGGGCCATCGCTCAACGGATAAAAGGTACTCCGGGGATAACAGGCTGATACCGCCCAAGAGTTCATATCGACGGCGGTGTTTGGCACCTCGATGTCGGCTCATCACATCCTGGGGCTGAAGTCGGTCCCAAGGGTATGGCTGTTCGCCATTTAAAGTGGTACGCGAGCTGGGTTTAGAACGTCGTGAGACAGTTCGGTCCCTATCTGCCGTGGGCGTTGGAGAATTGAGAGGGGCTGCTCCTAGTACGAGAGGACCGGAGTGGACGAACCTCTGGTGTTCCGGTTGTCACGCCAGTGGCACTGCCGGGTAGCTATGTTCGGAAAGGATAACCGCTGAAAGCATCTAAGTGGGAAACCTGCCTCGAGATAAGTTCTCCCTAGACTTTAAGTCTTCTTAAGGGCCGTTAAAGACTATGACGTTGATAGGCTGGGTGTGGAAGTTCAGTAATGGATGAAGCTAACCAGTACTAATTACCCGTGAGGCTTAACTATACAACTCAAAAGTAACTTTTGAGCAATGACTCGAAGTATGACGTGAAGACGTGTTCGAGCTTGAGTTTAGTATTAAGAACGCTTTAAGCGCATTGTGACATCATGTGAGATAGCATGAGATAAGCTGACTCGAAAAGCTTAAGAGATTTTTCCGAATTCAGTGAGCTGTCTGTTTAATAGACAACTTACATAACCAAATTGCTTGGGGACCATAGCGAGATGGAACCACCTGATTCCATTCCGAACTCAGTAGTGAAACGTCTTAGCGCCGATGGTAGTGTGGGAGGTCCCATGTGAGAGTAGGTCATCCCCAAGCTTATATTCCTAAAAACCCGTCTTTATGATGGGTTTTTTTTTGCCTCGGATTTATATCTTAACGGCTTATATTGTCTTCTTCGCCTTCTTCTTCCGGTCGAGTTTTGGGTTCTTGGTTCTTCCTTCCGCTTTTTAGGTCTCGCGTGTCCATTCGCTTTTTTTTAAGCTTTCTGTGGGGTCCGTTCTTTACGATACTTGTTTGCCTGTTGATGAAGGACGTCTAATCTGGGATGTAGGGAGTTTAGGACGTACTGAGGTAAACGATGTCTGGTAGGACTTATATTAAGGGGAAATGCACGTTAAGAAGATATAAAAAAACCGCCAGGTCTGGCGGTTTTGATCACAATAAAGCGTTCTTTTGAAACGCGCTTATAGCGTATTCCATTTGTTTTTACGATTTGGCATGCGGAAGAAGCGGCCTAACAGTAAGCCGAGTAACAATACCCCGCCACCGGTCAGGAACCATGACGTTGAACCACGTCTTCCGCCTGATCGATTTGCTCTTTCATAATGGCGTTTTCATTATTCAGGCGTTCGATTTCTTGCACCATGCGCTGGTTTTCTTCATTGAGCTTAATGGACTGCCCTGAAATCGCCTCAATCTCTTCCAGTTGCTTATTGAGTTCGAAGTTTTGCTGCTTGACTTCTTTTAGCTCGTTATCGGTATCACTGAAACGGTTTTGAAGGGTTTCTTTTTCCAAGTTCAATTGATTCAATTGCTTTTCAATGCGAGCAATTTTTTTCTCTTTCTCTTGAAGCTGCATTTTGGCGATCGGTTGGCTTTGCAGTACGATTGACGGCATCCAGCCTTCGGTTTCTTTACCGTTATGCTTGTACAGCAGTTTGGCCCAGCCGTCTTCGTTGACTTCCAAAATTGTCACAGCAGCGCCGGAGCGTACCATTCTCAGAATTTTGTACTTGTAGCCCGGCTGACTGCGAAGCGGAATTTCAACGGAATCCGTGACATAGTGGGTATAGCCGGTTTGCAATTCTGCTTGCGCACCGCCTGTATAAAGCAATGCAGCGGACAGGCCGGCTGCAATGAGAAGAGGGCGCATTTTGGAATTAGAATTGGCTGATTTTTGCATATTGATCCTTTAAGTTTTTCAATGCTATTTCAGTATCTTGCAGTTTTTGTTTCTCTTTTTCAACTACGGCGGCCGGTGCCTTGGAAACGAAACTTTCGTTGGACAGTTTGCCGTTGAAGCGTTTGACTTCACCTTCCAGACGAGAAATTTCTTTATCGAGACGGGCCATTTCAGCGTCTTTATCGATTAACCCGGCCATCGGAATCAGGATTTTCATTTCGCCGACCAGTGCAACCGCGGACTCGGGCGCTTCGTCTTCGTTATCCAGTAGGGTAATGTCTTCGAGTTTGGCTAGGGTTTGTAGGAAAACCTTGTTCCGGTTCAGCCAATTCTTATCCTGGTCGGATAGGTTGCTGAGCAGAATGGATAATTTTTTGCCCGGTGCGATGTCCATTTCAGAACGGATTTTTCGAACCCCCATGATGACGTGTTTGACCCACTCCAATTCTTTTTCGGACAGTTCGTCTTCCAACGCTTCATTGCTGGTTGGGTAGGGTTGCAACATGATGGTGTCGCCATCTTTGCCTGCCAAAGGCGCGACTGTTTGCCAGGCTTCTTCGGTAATGTAAGGCGTGATCGGGTGCAATAATCTTAGAATGGTTTCCAGAACACGCACCAGCGTCCGGCGTGTACCGCGTTTTTGAGCGTCGGTTGCCGAGTCGGAATTGATGATTGGCTTTGAAAGTTCCAGGTACCAGTCACAATATTCATTCCAGGTGAATTCATAGAGGGTGCTGGCCGCCAAGTCGAAACGATATTGCGTGAAGTTTTTCGCCACGTCGGCTTCCACTTTTTGCAGCTTGGACACGATCCATTTATCGGCCAACGACAGTTCGATTTCCTGAGTGTCGTCCAAGCCGGTATCTTGTCCTTCGGTGTTCATCAGAACGTAACGGGTTGCATTCCACAGCTTATTGCAGAAATTACGATAGCCTTCGCAGCGATTCAAATCGAAACGGATGTCGCGGCCGGTGGAGGCGAGCGATGCAAACGTAAAGCGCAATGCATCGGTCCCGTAAGATTCGATGCCGTCGGCAAATTGTTTTCGTGTGGCTTTTTCGATTTTAGCGGCTTTTTCCGGCTGCATCATGCCGGTAGTGCGTTTGGCGACCAAACTTTCCAGGTCGATGCCATCAATGAGGTCGATTGGATCCAGAACATTGCCTTTGGATTTCGACATTTTCTGGCCTTCGCCGTCGCGAACCAAGCCGTGCACGTAAACCTGTTTGAACGGTACCTGACCAGTGAATTTCAATGTCATCATAATCATCCGAGCGACCCAGAAGAAAATGATGTCGAATCCGGTGACCAAAACCGATGTCGGGTGGAACTTTTCCAATTCCGGTGTTTTGGCCGGCCATCCCAGCGTGGAGAAAGTCCACAGGGCCGAGCTGAACCAGGTGTCCAGTACGTCATCATCCTGGTGCAATGTTGTGTCGTCTGCGATTTGGTATTTTTCGCGGGCTTCTTGTTCGGTGCGTGCCACATACACTTGACCGTTGTCGTCATACCAGGCTGGGATACGGTGGCCCCACCAAATTTGGCGTGAAATACACCAATCCTGTAAGTTGTTCATCCACTCGAAATAGGTGTTTTCCCAGTTCTTTGGGACGAATTCGATATCGCCGTTTTTCACGGCATCAATAGCGGGTTTGGCCAGTTCCTGCACCGCCACATACCATTGGTCGGTCAGAAATGGCTCGATGACAGCGTGGGAGCGGTCACCACGCGGCACCATCAATTTATGCGGCTCGATTTTTTCCATTAATCCCGCCGCTTCCAGGTCGGTGACGACCTGTTTACGGGCAGCATAGCGGTCCAGGCCTTGGTATTTCTCCGGGACTTCGTCATTCATGGCGGCATCTACCGTCATGACATTCAGCATCGGCAGGTTATGACGTTTACCCATTTCGTAGTCATTGAAATCATGGGCCGGGGTGATTTTGACACAACCGGTTCCGAATTCCATCTCGACGTAATCGTCAGCGATAATCGGAATTTCGCGGCCGACCAACGGAAGGGTAATGGTTTTACCGATGAGAGCCTGATAGCGTTCGTCGTCCGGGTGCACCGCGACGGCTTGGTCACCGAACATGGTTTCCGGACGCGTGGTAGCAACAACCAAATGTCCGGAGCCGTCAGTCAATGGGTAACGCATGTGCCACAGGCTGCCCATTTCTTCTTCGGAAAGCACTTCCAGATCGGAGACGGCGGTGTGCAGAATCGGGTCCCAGTTGACCAGGCGTTTGCCGCGGTAAATCAATCCTTCATTGTATAACTGAACAAAGACTTCCTTGACGGCGTCGGATAGCCCGTCGTCCATGGTAAAGCGCTCACGGCTCCAATCGGGCGAGGCACCGAGACGACGCAATTGTTGAGTGATGGTGCCGCCGGATTCCGCTTTCCATTCCCAGATTTTTTGGGTGAAGGCATCACGTCCCAAATCGTGTCGGCTCAAACCTTGTGCGGCCAGTTGGCGCTCGACCACCATTTGCGTGGCGATACCGGCGTGGTCTGTGCCGGGTTGCCAAAGCGTTTCGTCACCTTTCATGCGGTGGTAACGAATCAAGGTGTCCATGATGGTGTCTTGAAAAGCATGTCCCATGTGCAGGCTGCCGGTGACATTCGGCGGTGGAATCATAATGCTGTAGCTGTCGCCGGATGTACTGGTTTGTGGTTTGAAGTAGCCACTCTTTTCCCACGTTTGATACCACTTTGTTTCAATTGATTTAGGGTCGAAATGCTTTTCCATGTTTGGTTTGTGTCTTCTCGGTCTTTAATCGGGTTTACGAAGAGGTCGGTTCATCCAATTCCGGGACGGAATGGAGGGGAATCGCCTCGCGATTTAAATTATGAAATTCTTGGGATTATAGCAAATCAAAAGGGGCTTTTATGAGAGAAAAAGCGATTTGAATGGAGATGTGGCGTTTGGCGGGGCGGCCCAATGGGTCGAACCGGTTTTGTTGTGAAGGCTTGGTCGTTTAATGCATGGAATCCGTTAAAACGACCAGGCCTGGTGATTTTGAGGATTAGCCCAGCAAGGTGAGGACGTTGCTGTAATTTTGGTTGCTTTGCGCCTGCATGGCTACACCGGCATCGGTCAGTACCTGTTGCCGGTTCTGCTCTGTGTAAACGCGCGCCATGTCCGCATCGCTGATTTGGCTACGTGACGCCATCGCATTGAGGTTTTGGTTGGCCATGGTATCGGCGGCGGCCGTCAAACCGTTTTGTTGCGCGCCGAATTGGGCCTGACTCTGTGAGGTCAATCCCAGGGCTTCATCCAGCAGTGCTTGGGTGGCGGCCGCTTGATCCGGTGAGGTCAGGTTGGAACCGGTTAAGCCAAGCGCATCAATGGTCAGGTTGGGTAAATTAATGGTTGAACTGCTGGTGTCCAGAGCGATGTCCACGGTTGAGGTGTCGGCGTTGAGCAGGTTGATGCCGTTAAAGGTGGTTGACTCTGCGATTTGGTTCAGTCCTTCCAATCCTTGTTGGTAGGCTTGATTCAGCATGTCGCGTTGGCTGGCCGAGTAGGTGCCGTTTTGGGCTTGTACACTCAAGTCGTTTAAATATTGCAGTTGTTGGGTCATCGTTTGGCTGGCGGCATCGGCGGTTTGAATGAGGTTGATGCCGGTGTTGGCATTTTTAATCGCCATGTCCTGACCTTGAATCTGCGACGTAAAAGCCGACACAATCGCCTGGCCCGCGGCATCATCGCCACTGTTGTTGATTCGAGAACCGGACGCAGCGCTTTGGTCAACCGACGTCATGCGGTTATCCAAATATTGGGAATAATAATCGGTGGAATTTAATGAATCGATGGCCATGATATGCTCCTTACGATAACGGATGAGTAAGGTTTCCGGTTTTAAGGCTTGCTATTCGCTTAAGCTATTCTTTATTATACGCTTTTTTATATTGTTTGAAAGTGATGCTTACGTCATGTCATGTTGCCCCGCTAATTTTTGCCAGTTTCAATTTCCGGATGGTCCGCCGTTAACCGATAATCCGGTGACCAATTTAAATGCCCGTTATCTGTTTTTGCCGTATGGCACCTTGTTGCAGGAAGGAGAGGTGGTCCGAATTTGGATGGAGTCGGGGCAAACGCAAACCGTGTTGCTGGAAGCCAAAGTGCCGCTTGTGATTGAACCGTCGGGTGTAACGGGCCAGGAAGACGGTGTGTTTTTGCCTTGGCAGTTGATTGCTTTGGACTCGGGGATGGAAGAGGAAGACATTCGGAAATGGTATTTTCATCCGCTGCATAATCCAGAAACCCAGGCAGTGGTGTTGAAGTTCAAGCATCCGCTCAACACGAAGCCGACGTTGAAAATGCGCTTGATGCAATGGCTGTATAAGTTGCGGACCCTTTAATTTTAGAGTTATTTCAGACATAAAAAAACCGCCTTTCGGCGGTTTTTTGTTTTCGAGGAAGTGAGACTTACTTTGTAAACTCTGGGTAAGCTTCCATTCCACATTCAGATTGGTCTGCACCTTCGAATTCATCTTCTTCAGAGATTCGAATGCCCATAACCGCTTTGATGATACCCCACACGATCAAGCTCGCGATGAAGACCCAAGCGAAGATGGCCGCAATACCGATCAACTGAGCGACCAAGCTTGCATCCGGGTTGGTGAAAGTAACCGCAATCAAACCGAAGATACCCACCACGCCGTGCACAGAGATAGCCCCGACTGGATCGTCGATCTTGAACTTCGTGTCCAGGATGATGATGGAGAAGACCACGATGATACCGGCTACGACACCAATCAGCGTTGCAGACAAAGCGGTTGGCGTTAGAGGTTCAGCGGTAATCGCAACCAAACCAGCCAAAGCACCGTTCAACATCATGGTCAAATCCGCTTTACCGAACTTGATCTTAGACATCAATAGGGCACCTACAACACCACCAGCGGCCGCCAATAGCGTGTTCACAAAAATCATCGCAACGGCGTTGGCTTCTTCAACGTTCGAGATTTTAAGCTCTGAACCACCGTTAAATCCGAACCAACCCAACCATAGGATGAAGGTGCCCAAGGTTGCTAGCGGTAGGTTCGCACCTGGAATCGCACGGGATTCGCCGTTTGGTCCGTATTTACCTTTACGAGCACCCAGCAGTAGCACACCTGCAAGAGCGGCCGCCGCACCGGCCATGTGAACGATACCGGAACCAGCGAAGTCTAGGAAACCAAGACCGTCTAGGAAACCGCCGCCCCATTTCCAGTAACCTTCAACCGGATAGATCACGCCTGTGAAGATGATGGCGAAAACGAAGAAAGACATCAGCTTCATACGTTCTGCCACCGCACCGGAGACAACCGACATGGCCGTTGCAACGAATACGACTTGGAAGAAGAAGTCAGACATGTTTGAGTAATAAGGTGCATCGTCGCCACCTGCAACAACCGCTGCAGTTGCGTTATCACCACCGATGAAGAAGCTTAGGCCAGGAACGATCGAGCTGATGGCATCGCCGTACATGATGTTGTAACCAACAAACATATACATAATACAGGCGATGGCAAACAGCCCGACGTTCTTAGCTAAGATTTCCGTTGTGTTTTTGGTTCTGACCAGGCCTGCCTCCAGCATGGCAAAACCAGCGGCCATCCACATGACCAAAGCGCCAGACATTAGAAAATAAAACGTATCCAATGCATAGCCGAGTTCTAATACTTGTTCCATAACATGAGTTCCTTACCGTTAAATATCAAGACTTGTAAAGGGTAGCCGTTGTTGCTTAAAGGGCCACTTCACCTTTTTCTTCGGTTCTGATACGGACAGCTTGTTCAATCGGGCTGACAAAAATCTTGCCGTCACCGATTTTGCCTGTTCTCGCAGCATTTCCGATGGCTTCGATTACGCTCTCCACTTTCTCCTCCGGTACCGCAATTTCAATGCGCACTTTTGGTAGGAATTCGATCGCGTATTCAGCGCCACGATAAATCTCTGTGTGGCCTTTTTGACGGCCGAAACCTTTCGCTTCCGTGACGGTCATGCCATGCACATCGATTTCGTGCAAGGATTCACGAACATCATCAAGCTTAAAAGGTTTGATAATTGCGACTACAAGTTTCATACTAACCTCTGTATTTTGTTATTAAAAAATGTTCAAACGGTCTATAGCTTCGGTTATGC
Source organism: Thiomicrospira sp. S5 (assembly GCF_003991075.1). Classification (NCBI taxonomy): domain Bacteria; kingdom Pseudomonadati; phylum Pseudomonadota; class Gammaproteobacteria; order Thiotrichales; family Piscirickettsiaceae; genus Thiomicrospira; species Thiomicrospira sp. S5. The sequence continues at coordinate 1,311,048 of NZ_CP014470.1, forward strand.
CACTTTTGAATTATTTTTTTAAAACATGAAGTTACGTCATTTTTTGCGTTTTTTTTGAAAAATAAAAAATTTTTTGTGGTGCTCTGTTGAAACAAGTTGGTGCAATCGGAAAAACACTGGCAAGATTTCCGAAGATTATCGTGGCCTTATTGGCACAAATGGTGGCGTTGGCCGTGTTAGCCGGGATTGTCTGGTGGTTGCCCTGGGTGGTTTCGCCGCCTTACCCTTTATGGGCTTTAGTGATTGCGCAAGGCGTGCTGGCCGCCTTTTTAAGCTGCCGGATGGGCTTGCCTTGCTGGTGGCGCATCATTCAATTCAGCTTACCCGTCGGCTTGTATCTCGGCGTGCATTACGCGGTTAATCCCATATGGGCGCTGGGGATGTTCCTGGTGTTGTGGTTGGTGTTTTTTAATGCCATCAAAGAACGGGTGCCACTGTATTTGACCAATGCCACCACGCGGAATGCACTGAAACGGTTAATCAAACGTCGCAAATCGGTGCGCTTTTTGGATTTGGGTTGTGGCCTGGGCGGAAATGTGGTGTTTATGGCGCAGCAAGTCAATGTCGAACGTTCCGATGGCGTGGAAACCGCGCCGATTCCGTATCTGATCGCCAAACTCTATTCGTTGCTGCGAGGCGGAGATGTTTTTGCCATGGATCTTTGGAAAACCCAGCTGGATTATTACGATGTGGTCTATGCGTTTTTATCCCCGGAACCGATGCCGAAGCTGTGGGAAAAGGTTCGTGAGGAAATGCGCGAGGATGCCGTATTCGTATCCAACAGTTTCGCCGTGCCGGATGTCGAACCCAGCGAGGTTTGGTCGTTGTCGGACCGGCGTGAAACCCAGCTATATGTCTATTATTTGAACGATTTTAAAACACGTCCACAAGGCTTCGCAGATGAGGCCGAATCGTGATTTCGGCCAGGCCTGGTCGGAATGGAATGTGGTATTAAGGAAGAAAAAGAGAAAAACATGAGTCACGAAATCAGTTTGGAACAAGTGCAATCCTGGAGTTTGTTTGTGGAGCGGGAAACCAATCGCTTTCCCGAGTTATTGGCGGAAACCCATTGGCAAACGGCTTATGCGCCGAGCGAATTGGTTCAGCGCATTCATGCAGACTTGGTGGCGTCCGACAGTTTGGCGAAGCTGAATCAGCGTCTCAGATACCACCGTCGGGCGGAAATGGTACGGATTGCCATTCGTGATTTGAAAGGCCTGGCCGAGGTGGAAGAAACTCTGCAGGATTTGTCCGATTTGGCGGACGCATTGGTTTCAGGCGCGTTGGATTGGCACTATCACGTTTTAACTCAGCGTTACGGCACGCCCATCGGCCAGGAAAGCGGCGAGCCGCAAAAACTGATTGTGCTGGGAATGGGAAAACTCGGCGGTCAGGAATTGAACTTCTCGTCGGACATCGACTTGATTTTCGTGTATCCGGAAAAAGGCCAGACCGAAGGCGCCGACCGCGCCATTCCCAACGACCAATTTTTTATTCGTTTGGGGCAGGCGCTCAATAAATCCTTAACGGAGTTCAGCCCTGACGGCACTGTGTACCGTGTTGATATGCGCTTGCGCCCATTCGGGCAAAGCGGGCCTTTAGCGGTCAGTTTCGCGGAAATGGAAACCTATTACCAAGTGCATGGTCGTGCTTGGGAGCGTTATGCGTTGGTCAAAGCGCGCATCATCGCCGGAGATCATGAGAAGGGGCAGGAACTGTTCGAGATTTTGCGGCCATTCGTGTATCGCAAATACGTCGATTTTTCGGCGATTGAGGCCTTGCGTGACTTGAAAGCCATGATTAACGTCGAGGTTCAGAAAAAGGACATGCACCGTAACATCAAATTGGGGCCGGGCGGCATTCGGGAAATCGAGTTTATTGTCCAGGCTTTTCAGCTGGTGCATGGCGGGCGGGAAAAACCCTTGCAAGGCCGTCGGTTGATGCCGATGCTCAGTGTGCTGATGGAGCGGCATTATATCGACGAAACGACGCAACAGCGGCTGCTGGAGGCCTATATCTTTTTGCGTCGGGCGGAAAACCGCTTGCAGGAGTGGAGCGATCAGCAGACCCATGACTTGCCGACGGAAGCACGTCAACAACAAGCGTTGGCCGAATCGATGGGCTTTGACGACTACACGGCTTTCAAAGCCGCTTTGGATGTGCATTTGGCGTTTGTGCAGTCTGAATTTGACCAGGTGTTTGCGGATGAGGCACAGGATGCGGTGACCGATAAGACGCTGAAAGAAGTCTGTCTGTCCGACGAAATTGTTTCGGCCGGGTTGCAGTCTCTGGCGTTGGAACAGCCGGACGAAGTGGCGGATAAAATCAATAAATTCATGGCTTCGCGGGCCTATACCCATGCCAGTGCCGAGGCCGTCGAGCGTTTCAAGGCGGTGTTACCGCTGGTGTTGACGGAGTTGAGTCAGGTCGATAACCAGACGCTGGCACTGGAGCGCTCCTTGAGTGTCTTGGCCAGTGTCATGAATCGCAGTGTGTATCTGGTGCTGCTGAAAGAAAACCTGCAAGCGATTAAACATTTACTGCAACTTTGCGCTTTGAGTGCTTGGATGGCGGAAGTGCTGGTCAAATATCCAGCCTTGTTGGACCAGTTGCTGGATGAAAGCATCCTGTATGAGCCGCTTGATTTGATTGGGTTGAAGCAGGAAGCGTCGGCGATTCTGGCGGAAACTTTCGACGACGATGAAGCCTTTATGAACCAGATTCGGCAGTGGAAGCACGCTCAGGTGTTCCGGGTGGCGGCGGCGGACATTACCGGGCATTTGCCAATCATGAAGGTAAGTGATTACCTGACGTGGATTGCCGAGGCGGTACTGGAGGCGACCACGGAATATGCCTGGCAGTTTATGCAAAAACGTAGTGGCTTGCCCGGCGGTTACGATCCGCAAGCCGGCATGCCATTTCTGATTATCGGTTACGGTAAATTGGGCGGGATCGAGCTGGGTTACGGTTCCGACTTGGATATCGTTTTCCTGTACGACGAACTGAATCCTTCTGCAATGAGTGATGGGCCGAAAGCACTGGAAAACAACCTGTATTTCATGCGGTTAACGCAGAAGGTGATTTCGCTGCTGACGACCTTTATGCCGACCGGAGTGTTGTATGAAGTGGATACTCGTTTGAGACCGAACGGTGCCAGTGGGATGATTGTGACCGATTTGGCCGCATTCGAAGCCTATGAAAAGAACAAAGCCTGGGTTTGGGAGCACCAAGCCTTGGTGCGGACCCGTGCCATCGTCGGTTCCGAACAAGCGCAGACCCATTTCTATGACTTCAAAAAAACGTTTATTGCGCAACCTCGGTCGTTGGATGATTTGAAGGGAGAAGTGGTGTCGATGCGTCACAAGATGCGCGCCTCTTTGGATAAAACGTCGGCGGAACGGTTTGATTTGAAGCAGGGTGCCGGCGGGATTGTCGATATTGAATTCATGGTGCAATACTTGGTGCTCGGATTTGCGCATCAATATGAATCTTTAACCGATTGGTCGGATAACATTCGTTTGTTGGAAACGATTAAATCGGTTGGGCTGCTGGATGCCGAACGTGCCGATCAGCTTATTGATGCTTATCGGGTTTATCGCAACCGTTATCATCGTTTGGCATTACAGAATGAAAAGGCGCTGGTGTCGACAGAGGAATTTGTCGAGGAGAGAGAAGTGGTCAGTGCGGCCTGGCAAGCATTGATGGAGCCGAAGTAGTTCACGGTTACATTCATTTCGTTTGGATACAAAAAAGCCCCGCTTAAAAAGACGGGGCTTTTTTATGATTGAAATGACCAGGCCTGGTCATTTTTCGCTTGAAGCTTAGGCTGGTTGAGAGCCCATTTTGGTGGCTTCGTACTGTTCGATGCCGTCCAAAATCTCTTTGCGCGCCGCTTCAACGTCGCCCCAGCCGTCGACTTTGACCCATTTACCTGGTTCGATGTCTTTATAGTGACTGAAGAACAGTTCGACTTGCTCTTTCAAAAGTGGAATGTCTTCGACTTTTTCCACGTCCTTGTAGATTGGCGTCAGTTTATCGACCGGTACGGCGATGACTTTTGCATCTTCACCGCCATCGTCGGTCATATGGAAGATGCCGATCGGACGACAGCGAATAACGGAACCGATCATCAATGGATGCGGCGTTACCACCAAAACATCAACCGGATCGCCATCATTCGACAAGGTGTCGTTGATATAGCCGTAGTTGGCTGGATATTGCATGGTGGCACCTTGCAAACGGTCCACCCAAACCAAATCGGTTTCTTTATCGACTTCGTATTTGATTGGTGGCGCAAACGCCGGAATCTCGATGATGACGTTAATGTCGTTAGGAGCGTCTTTTCCGGCTGGAACAGCTGAATAACCCATGATATTTCCCTTTTTAATGCTGTGAGAGTTTTGTCTGTGTAGCCATTTTGCTCAAAACTCTCTGGTAAAAATAGTGGTTAGAGACTAAAACACCCGCCGGAAGCGGGTGTTCATCAAACATTACAGAAACTGTAAGCTTATTTAGTGTGGTATGCAACCACTTTGGCCACTTCGTTCTTGGAGCCCAAGACCACTGGAACACGGTCGTGGATGCCTTCCGGCTGAACGTCCATGATGTCCATGCGGCCCGTTGAGGAAGCGCCACCGGCTTGCTCGACGATCATCGACATAGGGTTGCCTTCATACATCAAGCGCAGTTTACCGGCTTTAGACGGATCGCGGTTGTCGTAAGGGTACATGAAGATACCGCCACGAACCAAGATACGGTGAACTTCCGCTACCATGGACGCAACCCAACGCATGTTGTAACGTTTCGCCAGAGGACCTTCTTCGCCCAGCAAGCAGTCGTCGATGTATTGCTTCATTTCCGGTTCCCAGAAACGTTGGTTCGACATGTTGATGGCGAATTCAGACGTGTCGGCTGGGATAGTCACGCCTTCTTTGGTCAGAACGAATTCACCGACCGTTTGGTCTAGCGTGAAGAAGTTGACGCCTTTACCAGTGGTCAGTACCAAAATGGCGGATGGTCCGTAAAGAACGTAACCGGCCGCGACTTGCTTGCGTCCATTCTGCAAGAAGATGGACTGGTCGTCCGCAGCGCGGTCGTCTTCCGGCGCTTCAAGCACGGAGAAGATGGTACCGACAGACAGGTTGACGTCGATGTTTGAAGACCCGTCTAATGGATCGAATGTGACCAAGTATTTGCCTGGCGTGGTGCTGGCAACCGTGTAGTCTTCTTCTTCGGAACCGATGGCTTTTACATATGGGTTGTCGATCAGAATGTCTTTCAACAGGTCGTTGGAGATGACGTCCAGTTTCTTTTGGGTTTCACCTTGAACGTTTTCGTCTTCGGTGGCGCCCAGAATACCGGCTAATTCACCTTGAGCCAGTTTGTATGCGATGTCCTTACAAGCGATCATGATGTGATCGATGACCAATTCCAATTCCGCTGGAACACCGTCACGTGCTAATACTTGATCCAATCTTTTCATTGAGATTCTCTCTTTATAGTCGATAAAAAAACTGGCGTAAGCATAACAGGCAAGGGAGTAAATATCAAGCTGGGAAACGCAAAGCCCGCCGCGCTTAAGGTGATGGATTTGCTGATAAAGCCAGGGTGATAAAGCTGACACGACCAGGCCTGGGTGTTTTATAATATCGCACAGTCCATCCGGTTATTTGCACAGAGTGATGTGTGGTTGAGGATTCGTTCGGATGGATTCGCTCAATGACATTCAAAACAGACGGTATCAAATGGATTTAAAGCAACAAATGCTGGAAGCGCACCGGCAACTTGAAGGGTTTGAAATTCCCACCATTCCGGCCGAACTGCTGGAGTTGCAGTCCTTGCTGCAAAAAACCGATTTTCCGGATTTCGGTGAAGTGGCGGAAATCATCGGGCGCAATACCGTCTTGTCCGGCGAATTGATTAAAGTCGCCAATCAGGCGCAATTTCTTCCCAAAGATTCCGATCCGGTCAGCACCATTCGCGGTGCGATTGACTCCTTGGGCTTATATCGACTCAAAAATCTGGTATTCAGTCTGGGCTTCAAAACGCAGGTTTCGGATATCATTTTCGATGATTTGATGGATCACAGCATTGATGTGGCCAACGTTGCCACCGAGCTGGGGCGATGGGTCAGTGATATTTCACCGGATGAAATCTATCTGGCCGGTGTGTTCCACAATGCCGGCGCGATTATCATGGAAATGAAATTTGGCAACTACCAGTCTACTTTTTACAATACGCTCACCAATTGTTACACCGGTTTGGTTCGAGAGCGCAAGATTTACCAGGCCCATCATGGGGTTTACGGTTTGCTGGTGGCAAAAAAGTGGCACCTGGATTCGGTGTTTGCGCAGGTGATGTTATTACACCACCAACGCGACTTGAGTGTGATTAAAGACGACTATGTTCGAACCCTGGTGGCCCTGATTCAAGTGGCGAATGCGATTGTCAGCGAGGTCAGCTTCGGGAGCTTTTTGGGGACGGAAGTGAAGGACATGCTGCATAACGCCCAGGAAGAATTGCTGATTAAAGATGAAGTCATCGATGAAATTCGCATGGCGCTGATGAGTAACAGTTTGGTGTGATGTAAAAGGGGTGTGCCCCCGGTTTTAGGTTAAGGATTTTGAACGTCGTTTATGAAATTTATTATTAAGCTGTTTCCGGAGATCATGGTCAAAGGCCATGCGGTTAAGAAAAAAATGGTCAATCAGCTGCATTTCAACCTCCGGAATTTGCTGGGCCGAGGCATTGCCGAAGTCGAGACCAAGCGTTACTGGGATAAAATTGAAGTTTTCTGCCAACCGGATGAAGCGGATTTTGTGCGCCAAGTGTTACTGAATACCCCGGGTGTGGAACAGTTTTTGGAGGTAGAGCAATTCCACGCCACCAGCCTGGATGAAATTTCGGAGTTGGTGGCGGCATTTGCCTTGCCGAAAATCGACGGTAAATCGTTTGTGGTGCGAGTAAAACGTACCGGAAACCACTCTTTTTCCTCATTTGATATGGAACGAACCATCGGTGCCTACTTGTGTCGCCACGGTAACCCGGCCAAAGTGGACCTGCATCATCCGGATGTGAAAATCGAACTGGAGTATCACCAGGATCAATTGAATATTGTGAAACACCGTCGGCCAGGCCTGGGTGGTTTTCCACTTGGCTCCCAGGGGGACGTTTTGTCCCTGATGTCCGGAGGGTTCGACTCCACAGTGGCGAGCTATTTGACCATCCGTCGAGGCTTGAAAACCCATTTCATCTTTTTCAATCTGGGCGGCGCGGCACATGAAATCGGCGTCAAGCAAGTGGCCTTGTATCTGTGGGAAAAATTCAGTGCTTCGCATCGGGTGATGTTCGTCACCATTCCGTTTGAAGATGTGGTGGCGGAAATTTTCCGCAGTACACCGGAGCCGTATATGGGCGTGACATTGAAGCGTTTGATGATTATGGCCGCGGAAAAGGTGGCGGATGATATGGGCATTGATGCGCTGGTGACTGGGGAGTCGGTCGCGCAGGTGTCGAGCCAAACCTTACGGAACCTGGCTTTGATTGACCAGGTGTCTGAAAAGTTGGTGCTGCGCCCTTTGGCGGTGATGAGTAAGCCGGATATTATGGCAATTGCCGACCAAATCGGTACACGTGAATTTGCCGAAAATATGCCGGAATATTGCGGTGTGATTTCGCAAAACCCGATTACGCACGGGTCTTTCAAACGTATGGCGGTGGAAGCGAAAAAATTCGATTACAGTGTGTTGGATCAAGCGGTGGATTCGGCGGAAGCGATTCCGGTGGATTCGATTATTGAAAATGTCAACCAGGCTCAAGCGGTGGAAATCATCGATGACGTTGGGCCGGACGATGTCGTCATTGATATTCGCAAATCGGAAATGGCTAAGGCGCATCCGCTGTCGATGGAGGGCGTGTTGACAATCCCTTTTCATGAACTCAACCGAGCCTTTAAAAAACTGGATGCTTCCAAGCGCTACCTGCTGTATTGTCAGAAAGGGGTGATGAGTCAGTTGCATGCCCAGTATTTACGCGATGCGGGCTTTCAGAATGTGAAGGTCTATCGCCCGAAGTCCACCGGCTAGTCGAGCCGGCATTCAAATCAGTCGTTATCCGAGGGCCTGAAAAGTTCGACTTGGCTGGCGTCTTGAATGCCTTCATCATCATTATCCAGCAGTAAGCGTTTGTTTTGATCCAGTCGTTTCGATGCGTCGAGGAAAATACGCATTTTTTGAATGCTGGTGACGTAGTTAACGGTCTCGTGGCCGATGACCTGCCGGGCAGTGGTTTCCACATTGTAAAACCATTTATAAGGGTTGAGCCCCAGTTCGCGGGTTTTCTGTTGCAATTGCAAGACCTTGCGCGGCCCGGCGTTATAAGCAGCCAGGGCAAAGTTTTCCTTTTCTTCCGGTGTATAGTCATTGCTTGAAAAATAGCGGTCTCGTAAAAATGCCAGATACTTCACGCCGGCGTGGATGTTGGTTTCCAGGTCGGAAATATTTGGCAGGTTAACGTTGCGGTCCCGTGCTGTGGACGGCTTGATTTGCATAATGCCGATGGCGCCGGCATGGCTTTTCTTCTTCGGTTGGAAGCGTGATTCTTGGTATGCCAGGGCGGCGATTAACTTCCAATCGAAGCCGTAAAATTCGGCATAGAGTTGAAAGTAATACTTCAAGCAATCCACTCGTTTCAGCAGATCATGAGTCAATGGCCGTTCAATCCAATAGGTGTCTTCGAAATATTTGCGGTAAACGGCGTTGCCTAAAAAACGCCCAGGCTTGGCGTAGGCTTGAATGAAGGCATTGAGTGAGGCCAATAATTTCGGATGGTTTTTTTGAACCGCCCAGGCGATATCGCTGTTGTGGTGGATGACGATGTTCGGATGCAATTCGATGTTGTCGAGAATCTTTTGCCAGATGTCCGCGATATGACTGTCGACCACAGTGTATTGGTAAATGTCTTCATTGAGCATTTCCAGTATGTCTTCGGCTTCGACCAGCGGATCAGCCTTGATGATTTCCATGGTCGGTAACCCTAAAAAGCCGAGGGTCTGATTGATGCGCTCGAGGTGAATGATGTAACTGCTGTTGCGGACTACGATGACGCGTTTACCTGAGAAATCTAGCAAGCTGTTGATGGGAGGCGCCATCTTATTGGAGACCAGAATTTCTTTGACGTCTTCGATATACGGTAAGGTGAAATCAACCAAGGCCTTTCGCTCGGGCGTAATCGTGAGGCCGGAAGCCGCAATGTCGCCATACCCGGCCTGTAAACTGGGCAGTATCTTGTTGAAAGTGGTCGGAATAAAGGTCAAATGGGTTTGATAGCGCTGACGCCTGGGGCCCCGGTTCAAATAAGCTTCATAAGCCATGAGCAGGTCGTATTCCACACCTCGAAAACCGCGTGGAGTGAGGAAAAAGTTGGTGCGGGTGTAGCTGACGAGGACTCGAATCAGTCGCCGTTCTCGCAATTCGGGCAAATCCCCGTGAAACGGTTTGAGGATGCGTTCCGAAATCGATATTTTGGGTAAGGGTACATTCTGATCCCCGAGTGATGAAATCGGTGCCAAGCCGAATGTCACTCCTAGGGCGGAAAACAGTAACGCGCGTTTCGATTTCTGTAGCAAACTCGTTATCTCAAATGGATCAGAAGGTTTGATTGTATTTTGGCGGGCGTATTAATCAAGTCATAATTAAGAAAAAACACGGTTTTCGGCTTCATTTCTTTAAGTTGTCATAATCTAGCGGTAGAATGAACCCAAACTGTGCGTTAAATTACGAGCAGCAGAAGCGGCACCCAATGATGGTACTTCGTCGTCTGTGGCACGATTGAATGCAACTGAAAATACGTTGAGAGATGGAAAAAGAATGAGACAGGTTAAGTACATTATTTTGGGTGCCGGCTCGTCCGGTTTGACGGCGTTAGGTCAGATTCGTCGTGAAACGGACGATTTTGTCATGATTAACGGCGGGCATTTCGGAACTACCTGCGCGCGGGTGGGCTGTATGCCTTCGAAGGCTCTGATTCATTGCGCGGAGCACTTTCATGCCCGCAAGCATTTCTACGATTTCGGTATCGATGGGGCCGATGGGTTGACCATTGATCAGCCGGCGGTGATGAAACGGGTTCGGGCGTTTCGGGACCGTTTCACCAAAGGTGTACAGTCCGGATCGACGGATACTTTGACCGAAGAACAGCTGATTAAAGGCTACGCCAAGTTTGTGGCGCCGAATGTTGTGGAAGTTAATGGCGAACGCATTCAAGGCGAACGTATTATCATCGCGACTGGTTCTCGGCCGGTGGTGCCGACTCCTTGGAAGACGGCGTTGGGTGATCGTTTGCTGACCAGCGATGAAATTTTTGAACTTGAGACTTTGCCGAAGCGCATTGCCGTCATCGGTTTGGGCGTGATTGGCCTGGAATTGGGCCAGGCGCTGTCGCGCATTGGAGTGGACGTGATTGGGTTTGAAATGACCAGTACCATTGCCGGGCTTCGTTCGCCGAGTGTTTCGAAAGAGGCCGTTAAATTGATTTCCAAAGAATTTCCGATTTATCTGGGAGAAGCGGCGGAAATCGAAGCGACGGCATCGGGTGCGAAAATCACGGTTTCCTCCGGCACCTTTGAAGTGGACGCTGTGCTGGCCTCGCTTGGACGCCGTCCGAATATCGACCAAATCGGTATTGAGCATTTAGGCGTCGAACTGGATGAGCGGGGGATGCCGCCGTTTAATCTGCAAACCATGCAAGTGGCCGACTTGCCGGTGTTTATCGCTGGAGACGTCAATGGCTTCCGTCCGATTCTGCATGAAGCCGGACACGAAGGTAAAATTGCGGTATTGAACGCCATGCAGTATCCGTCTATTCAGTCCTATAAGCGTAAAACCGCTTTAGGGGTGGCATTTACCGACCCTCAAATTGCGTCGTTTGGTTGTGGTTATGACGATCTGGACCTGGCGGAATCGGTGGTGGTTGAGTTCAACCTGGAGCGCAACAATGGCCGAGCCATTGTGATGGGCGAAGATCGGGGAATGATTTCCTTATATGCCGATAAAGTTTCGAAACGCTTGGTCGGCGGAGAGCTGATGATGCCGGAAGCCGAACACCTTGCGCACTTACTGGCTTGGGCGGTTGAACAGGAAATGGACGTGTTGCAGTTGGTGAGAATGCCTTACTATCATCCAGTGTTGGAGGAGGCGGTCGAATCGGCCATTCAGCTATTGGCGAAAGAATTGTATTCGCCGGAAACGCTGAATGCCTTGGAAACTTGTTAAAGACTTCTGCTGACAAAATGCCGGGCATGGGCGAGGCGAAAATCTTAATACTTACATATTGTTATAATTGGTATATAATAGGCGCGCCCGATGCGTTCGGGCTTTTTAAATAGAAAATTTGAATTCGACCGAATGTATGGAAAGAAGGCCGCCTTGTAAGGGGCCGTTCGGACGGTTTAAATCGAGTGAAAAATCCTTTAAAGTGTGGAATAAATAACTTTAGATTTTTCAAAAATAGACACAAAAATAGTTGAATTTCGAGTGACTGAAAAAAGTAAAAATGAAAATATCGAGTCGTCGCCAGAGACGATGACAGAAGAATCCCACCCACAAATCCCATCTGATAATCGCACCGATACGCCTCCTGCGGATCCGCATGCCGATCGCGAGGCCGATAAATACGACAATCCGATTCCGAGCCGAGAGTTCATTATCGATTTGTTAGAGAAAGAACAGAAGCCGATGCGTATCAAACAAATCGCCGATAGCTTAGATATTGACGATGATGAGCGTTTCGAAGCCTTATCGCGCCGTTTGAAAGCCATGGTACGGGACGGGCAGTTGTTGCGAAACCGTCGCGGGGCCTTTGGTTTGATCCAAAAAATGGATTTGATTAAAGGGAAAGTCATTGGTCACCCGGGCGGTTTTGGTTTTGTTCAACCGGAAGACGGTGGTTCCGATTTGTTCCTGGGTGACCGGGAGATGCATAAGGTTTTCCACGGCGATTTGGTAATCGCTTCCGTCATCGGCGTGGATCGCAAAGGTCGTCGTGAAGGCATGATCGTTGAGATCATCGAGCACGCCAATGAACAGTTGCTTGGTCGACTGCATTTTGAAGACGGTTTGGCTTGGGTGCAACCGACCAACAATAAAATTGCGCAGGACGTTTTCATTCCGCAAGACGGCCTGTTGAATGCCGAAGAAGGGCAAATTGTTCTGGTTGAGGTGATTCACCAGCCAACCAAGCGTTCCAGTGCCATCGGTAAAGTCATTGAAGTGATCGGGGATTATCTGGCACCGGGGATGGAAATCGATTCCGCGATTCATGCCTATGATATTCCGAACGAATGGTCAGAAGATACAACCAAACAGTTGGATGCGATTCCCGATGAAGTAACGGAAGCGGATAAGGAAGGCCGCAAGGATTTGCGAAGCTTGCCGTTGGTGACCATCGATGGCGAAGATTCAAAAGACTTCGATGACGCGGTGTTTGCTAAACGCCGTAAGAAGGGATGGCGACTGGTGGTGGCGATTGCCGACGTATCGCATTACGTGAAACCGGGCACACCGTTGGACAAGGAAGCTTACGAACGTGGCAACTCGGTGTATTTCCCACAACAAGTCATTCCGATGCTACCGGAAAAACTTTCCAACGGTTTGTGTTCCTTGAACCCGAAAGTCGACCGTTTGTGCATGGTGTGCGATATGTATATCGACGATGACGGTAAGTTGGAGAGAACCCAGTTTTACGATGCGGTGATGAACTCCAAAGCCCGTCTGACCTACAACCAAGTGCATGAAATGTTGACGGACGAACAGTCCGAACACCGTCAAACCTTCGCTGAATTCGTACCGAACATCGAGGATTTGAATGACTTATATCAAGTGTTGAAGAAAGCCCGTGAAGAACGCGGCGCTTTGGATTTCGACACTACGGAAACGCGTATCGTCTTTGATGAGAATCGTAAGATTGAGAAAATCGTTCCGGTAACCCGTAACGACGCACATAAATTGATTGAAGAATGCATGTTGATGGCCAACGTGGCAACCGCTCGTTACCTGAAATGGCATAAAATTCCGATGTTGTACCGTGTGCATGAAAAGCCGTCGGAAGAGCGCTTGACCAATTTGCGTACCTTCCTGGGCGATTTCGGCCTGACACTGGAAGGTGGCGATGAGCCGGATGCACAGGACTATGCGGCCGTTTCCGAAGCGGTCAAAGGAACGCCACATGAACACCTTGTGGAAACCGTGTTGCTGAGAAGTATGAACCAAGCCGTCTATCAGCCTGAGAACCAAGGGCATTTCGGTTTGAATTACGAGTATTACACCCATTTCACCTCGCCGATTCGCCGTTATCCGGATTTGTTGATTCACCGTGCGATTCGCTTTGCCTGGACCAAGCAAGCGGTTACGGAGTTCAATTATTCGGAACAGGATATGAAGTCTTTCGGTGATCACTGTTCTTCGACCGAAAGACGTGCCGATGAAGCGACACGTGATGCCGTTACTTTCCTGAAGTGCGAGTTCTTGTCGCACCGGTTGGGAGAAGAGTACGACGCCGTGGTGACTGCCGCGACCAACTTCGGGTTGTTTGTCGAACTGGATCCGCTTTATGTCGAAGGACTGGTGCACATTACCGAGCTCGGTGAAGATTACTTCCATTACGATGCGTCTCGTCACTGCTTGAAAGGTGAGCGCACCGGTAAAGTCTATCGATTGGGTGACCGCTTGAGAGTGCAGGTGGCACAGGTCAATCTGGATGATCGTAAGATTGACTTGCGTTTCCTGTCTTCGGAAGAGGACGGTGACTCAGAGACCACGGCTGAAACCAAGCCAGAAGGTGCGGAAACTTCGGCAGACGAATCGGAAGAATCCAAACCGAAGAAACGCAAGCGTTCCTATCGTAAAAAACGTGGTGGCCGCGGGCGCGGCGGTAAGAAAAAAACGGGAAGTTAAGCCGTGAAGCAAGATACCCTTTACGGCATTCACGCAATTGAAAAATTCCTGAAGCAATCCCCACATCTCGTTTATTCACTTGTCTTCCAAAAAGGCGTCGAGAATAAACGCATCCAAGGGCTGATGGCGCAAGCCAAGTCCCTTGGCATTCAATATCAATTCGAACCCAAGTCTTATTTCAATCGTTTCGATGCCGTACATCAAGGTGTAGTGGCGACAATTGCCAAACAGGCGGAGTTACAGGAATCGGACTTGTTGTCGATGATGGAAACTGAAAGTCAGCCGGTTTTTCTGTTTTTGGACGAGGTGCAGGATCCGCATAATCTGGGCGCAATTCTGCGAACGGCCGATGCGGTCGGCGTGACTGCGGTGGTGCTTCCTAAGCATAATTCGGTGGGGGTGAATGCCACGGTTCGAAAGGTGGCTTGTGGCGCGGCTGAAACCGTTAAAGTGGTTGTGGTCGCGAATTTGGCGCGTACCTTGAAAACGATGCAGCAATCCGGACTTTGGGTCACCGGCTTGGCCGGTGAGACCGATTCGACCATCTATGATATGGACTTTACCGGGTCGGTCGGCTTGGTGATGGGTGCGGAAGGCTCCGGATTGCGGAAACTGACGCGTGAGACTTGCGATCACTTGGCTGCGATTCCGATGGTGGGGGCGGTTGAAAGTTTAAACGTTTCCGTGGCCACCGGCGTGACCTTGTATGAGGTGTTTCGTCAGCGGCAGCGTAAATAAGGCCGTCACGTGCTTTTGAGCGGTGTTTATTCATTAGCATGAGGCTTTTCTGACAAGCCTTCTTACTTCTATAACTTAAGTCAAGAACGACCAGGCCTGGTCGTTTTTTTATTGTGCCAGGTAAATATCCCCTTGCTCGTCAATTTCAATCGCCACAGTGGTGAGCTCGTCATTGATGCAAGGACCTTCCACGCAGAGTCCGTCTTCGATATTGAAAAAGGCATCGTGCACGGAACATTTCATGGTCTTATCGAAAGGATTGACGTCAATCTTATAGGCTTCATTCAGCGGCACGTCCTGATGCGGACAGTTGTTTTCGTAAGCCTTGATGCTGTCTTCGTATTTGATGAGCACCACGGAATGCGCTAATTCGTCACAAGGCACGACCAGTGTTTTGGCATTTGTCACTTGTTTGATGTTGGCCAGCGGCCGTTTATCTTTGATTTCCGTCATCAGGTTATCCAAACCGGTTTGGCGGCATTTTCGTGCGGCCAGTCGGCTGCCGGCATGCACCGCTTCGGACAATGTCTTTCCGTTTAACAGGCTATCAATTACGCCCGCATTGAAGGTGTCGCCGGCGCCTAGGGTATCGACGGCCTGAGGAATGGTTTCAATGGGTTGGTGTTGAACCGGCTTGTCGGGGGACGCATACCAGGCGCCTTCGGTTCCCCAGGTACAAATCAAGTGCGCTTGAGGCGCCTTCTCTCGCATGGCTTCCAGTAAGGTTCGACCATTGGCATACCCTTTGGCTTTGGCATAATGATGCGAGAAGAAAATGACGTTGGCCTGTGGCAATAAAGCTTCGATGCCGTCGCGGGGTTTTTCCACTTCCAACGAAATCGGCTGATGACTTAGGAAGGTTTTGGCAATGTTAAGCATGCCACTCAGGTTGTCGATGTTTCGACCTTCAAAGTGCAGCCAATCATATTGTTCGATTTCGACTTTGGCAAAAAAATCGAAGTTAAGCTCCGGCAAATCACGATAGTGGGTGATGGTTCGGCTACCGGACGCTTCATTCAGTAACACATAAGAGGTTGGCGTCTGGCCTTGGATAAAGCGTTGGATGTGTTCTGTTTGGATGCGGCGCTCTTGCAAACCGTTCAATAATTGTTTGGAACTTTGGTCGCCACCGAGAGTGGTCATCAGGCTGGATTCATGCCCCAGTTGATTCAGGACATAAAGGCTGTTGCACACATTGCCGCCGACTTGGTGATGACGAGATAGCGCGCGCAGCTCTTCGTCTTCGTGGGGGTAGTGGTCGGTTTTCAAAATAATGTCCAAAACCGCATTGCCGATGCCTAAAATTTTTGCCATGACGTGTTCCTTAATGATGACCGTTTTATGACGCGAATTTTACCATAAATCCAATGTTTAAAAGGGGTGCGAGCAGTTTGTCGGTAAAAGTGAATAATTTCAAAAAAAACTTGACAAGCGAATAGCCGATATTAGTTTTTGTATTTAATTTGCATTCTAGTAATGCTTATTAAGATATTGTTTTTAAAATGTAAAAGATATTTTTATATTTGTTGGCATGGTTTTTAATTGGCCTGATTATAATCCACAGAAGCTGTGGATAACTTTGTGAAGACTTCTTTTTGAGGTGGCTAAATGCTTTAAAAATGTTACTGTTTTTATAAATTGATTAAAAAATAGGCAGTCGGGATTGATAAGAACTTTTAAGTAAAAAATAAAATTATTTTTCGCTGAATTTTTATGTTTTTTGACGAGCCGGAAAGTGCGACGCATTTTTGGGATATTTGGTGCCCCTGAAAAAAATATTTTGGTAGAATCGCGGAAAAGGGATTTTAAAAGAAAGTGGCGCTATGACAGAAAAGCATTCCGGGTTTAATGCAAGTTGCTCCAAATGTGCAATGCAAGGGATTTGCTTTGCCAACGGTTTGTACGATACCGATATTGAGCGTTTGGACCAACTGGTCGACCGCAAGCCGTCCTTGGTGAAAGGGGAATATCTTTATCAAGCGGGCGAGAATTTTACGTCGCTTTATGCGATTCGAGCCGGTATTGTGAAAGTCTACTCCGTTAACGAGCATGAGCAGGAAGTGATCCATGGCTTCTATTTGCCGGGGGATATTGTCGGGATGGAGGCTTTGGCGTGTTGCCGCCATGAATTCTACGCCGTGGCGATGGATACCACGACAGTCTGTGCGTTGCCTTACGAGCAACTCACCAAGCTGGGAACGGAAGTCCCGAACCTGAATGCGCAAATTTTCAGCTTGATGAGCCATGAAATTGTCACCGGGCGCCTGCATTCCACGATTTTGACCCAAAAAACCGCCGAGCAGCGGTTGGCCGATTTTATTTTGATGATGTCCGAACGCCTTCGGGCACGCGGGTATGAGCATACTCAGTTCCGGTTAAATGTGTTGCATCGCGATGTGGCCAGCTACCTTAACCTGACGCCGGAAACCGTTTCTCGCATTCTTGGAAAATTCCAAAAACAGGGTTGGATGAGCTGGAAGCGCAAGGAAGTGGTTATTCAGGATATGGAGGCCTTGCAGGCAATGGCCTCATCGGCGGGTTAAACCGTTTTAAATAGCGGTTTTGGAGTAAATAAAGTCTAAAAAAATAAGGTTTTTTACATAAATTCTGAAATAGAGTTCAATTTTTCTTAGAATTCAGGTATATTTGAATTTCGGTTATATTTTAAATACGTTTTTTTAACATTTTAGGGAGATTTACGATGTCTTTATCCGGTCTTAAACAACTATTTTTAGTTGGCTTTTTGGGGTTCGCTCTAGTCGGTTGTAGCTCAACGCCAACGACAGAAGAATCCGGTTCAGCAGATGCGCAAGCGGAAACGGCAGAACCAGTTGTTGTTGAACAAACAGAGGTGGTTGAAGTTGTCGAAGCAACCAACGATGCTGGTCAAACGGCCGCTGAGTTGAAAGCCACTTTGCAAGGAAAAGTCGTTAACTTTGACTTCGATCGTTCCGAAGTGAAAGCAGAGTTTTATGAAATCATTAAATTGAATGCCGATTACATGGCATTGGATAGCACGGCAAACGTCACTATCAAAGGTTACTGTGACGAAAGAGGTACGCGTGAGTACAACTTGGCGTTGGGTGAGCGCCGTGCAAATGCCGTGAAAAATGCATTGGTTGCTGAAGGTGTAAGCCCAAGCCGAATCAATGTCATCAGTTACGGTGAAGAGGATCCAGTTGATCCAGCGCATACTGAAGCGGCATGGGCGAAAAACCGTCGCGCTGAGTTCTCTTACTAAGACATTTCTGTAACTTTCCCTAAAAGCCTTTCTGCCTTTGGCAGAAAGGCTTTTTTTTTCAGATTTTTTTGTCCCAGTCTTTTACAATCAAACGTCTAACCATTCAATAGTACGATTCAAGCGAGTTCCTGATAACAGCTATGACACAAAATTTACCTAAAACGCATTATTTGACCGACTATCAACCACCGGCCTTTGAGGTTGAATCTCTTTTTCTGACATTCGAATTATTACCCAACGGTACACGGGTGACTAATCGCATGCTGGTTCGCCGGGAAAAGGATTTGTCCGCGCCGCTCGTGTTGGATGGCGAAGGGCTTGAATTAATTCAAGTCGACTTGGATGGTGTGGCCCTGATGCCGACGCAGTATGACGTCACCGATACACAGTTGATCTTGCCGGATGTTCCGGAACGTTTTGAGTTGGAAATCGTTACCGAAATCGACCCGGAAAACAACACGCGTCTGGAAGGGTTGTATCGGACCAGCGGTAATTACTGTACCCAGTGTGAAGCGGAAGGTTTCCGTCGCATTACCTATTATTTCGACCGTCCGGATGTTTTAACCTATTTCACGACCAAAATCATTGCCGACAAGCAAGACAATAAGGTATTGCTTTCCAATGGCAATCTGGTGGAAGTCGGGGATTTGCCGAATGATCGTCATTATGCGATTTGGAAAGATCCTTATAAAAAGCCTTGTTATCTTTTTGCATTGGTGGCCGGCAACCTGGAAGAAGTGGAAGACACGTTTATTACCCGGGATCAGCGTCAGATTGATTTGCGTATTTACGTAGAACCGAAAAACCTGGATAAATGTGAGCATGCAATGGAATCGCTGAAACGTTCCATGAAGTGGGATGAAGAACGTTTCGGTCTGGTGTATGACCTGGACATCTATATGATTGTGGCTGTAGATGACTTTAATATGGGGGCTATGGAAAACAAAGGTCTGAATGTCTTCAACTCCAAATATGTTTTGGCCAGGCCTGAAACCGCCACGGATGCGGATTACGAAGGCATTGAATCGGTTATCGGGCATGAATATTTCCATAACTGGACCGGCAACCGTGTCACCTGCCGCGATTGGTTCCAACTGACGTTGAAGGAAGGATTGACGGTTTTTCGTGATCAGGAGTTCACTTCGGACATGCTGTCTCCGGCGGTGAAACGCATTGAAGACGTCAAACGGTTGCGTAACAATCAGTTTCCGGAGGATGCCGGGCCCATGTCGCACCCGATTCAGCCGCAATCGTATATTGAAATGAATAACTTCTATACCATGACGGTGTATGAGAAAGGCGCGGAAGTGGTGCGTCTTTACCATACGTTGTTGGGTGAAGCCGGTTTCCAGAAAGGCATGCAGTTGTATTTTGACCGGTTTGACGGTCAAGCGGTTACGGTGGAAGACTTTCGAAACGCCATGGCCGATGCCAATGAAATCGATTTGGCTCAAATGCACAACTGGTACACACAAGCGGGTACCCCAACCTTGAAGGTAGAAAAACACTTCGATGCGGCGACCGGTACTTTAACACTTCATTGTGAACAATCCTTAAAGGGCCAATCAGCCCACGCACCGTTATTGATTCCGGTGCTGTTCGGGTTTCTGAATGATGATGGTCGGGCGTTGCCGGTCAGGCCTGGTGAAAATAGTCGAAATAAAGTCTTTGAAACCGAAAAAGGCCATTTGCTTAAGCTCACGTCTCTTTCAGAGACGTTTGAATTCGCCGGACTTTCTCAGGAACCGCATCTATCGTTGTTGCGGCATTTCTCCGCGCCGGTGAACCTGGAATATGCGGCCAGCGACGAGGAATTGATGATGTTGGCCTCGCACGATGCCGACAGTTTTGTGCGTTGGGAATCGATTCAGACCCTGGCGTTGAAAAACATCGAAGACAATGTCGCTCGTTTTCAAGCGGGGAATGCGATGGTGTTTTCCGAGCATTATCAGCAGGCTTTTCAGGCGGTGTTGGAAGCCGAGGGACTGGATCCTGCACTCAAAGCGTTAGCAATTGGGTTGCCGGACTTGCCGTATGTGTTTGAACAGTTCGAGACGATTGATGTCGATGCTGTCCTGCAAGCGGTGGAATATCAGAAAGCCCAGATTGCCCAAACGTTTGGTGGCGCTTTGGACAAAGCGTATTTGGCTCACTGTTCAGAAAAAGCCTATTGCTATGACAAACACGATATGGCGGCGCGGATGTTGAAAAATCAGTGTCTGGCCTATTTAGCTTATGGGGCGGAACCGGTGGGTCGGGCAGTGGCGCAATATGAACAGCAACAAAACATGACCGATGTTTTGGCGGCCTTGAATGCATTGAATCACTTGGCCGTACCGGAAAGAGAAGCGTGTTTATCCGATTTTTACGAGCGCTGGCAGCAAGATACGTTAGTGATGGATAAGTGGTTCTCGCTGCAAGCACGATCGGAATCGGAGCAGGCTTTGCAAGACGTGCGCGGTTTACTGGAACATCCGGATTTCAATTACCGCAATCCCAACCGGGTTCGCAGTGTGTTGGGTGTGTTCGGGCGTTTGAATATGAAGGCGTTTCATGACGCGTCTGGCGAGGGGTATGCCCTGTTGGCCGAAGAAGTGCTTAAAATGGATAAAATCAACCCGCAAGTGGCGGCCCGTTTGGTAACGGCTTTCACTTCCTGGAAGCGTTTCAAAGGTCATCGTCAGGATAAAATGCAATCGGCCTTGCAGCATATTGCGGCGGATAAAGCGCTGTCGAAAGATGTTTATGAAATCGTTTCCAAATCGTTAGAGTAGATTAAAAGGCATCATGAAACGGCATCGAAATCTGTTGGCTTGGAGTATGGTGGCAATATTTGCCTCTCCGTGGGGCGCTGTCGCTGAAGAAGGTGAAGTCATCACGCCATTGTCGGACAACCCGGCTCCGAGCGCGAATTTAACCTTGGATCAGCAGATTCAAATGATTGATGTCGAAATTCTGCTGCTGAAGGCGGAATTGGCACAGAAAAACCTGCAGGTTTCGCAAGTCGGCGTATATTTGTCCGAACTGAAAGCACTGTTGCCCATTGAAAGTTTAAGTTCGCAAATGCAAGACCGGGTGGCGCGACTGCAAGCCTATTATGACTCGGCGCAGTTAACGACCTTACCTTCAACAATGGGCTTTCGCTTCAATGCCCGGAAAATGTTAGCGCTCTTGCCGATGACCGGGCCTTATTCTCAAGCGGGGCAAGCGGTTTATCAGGGATTGCAAGATGCTTTTCACGACATGCCCATGCCGTACGATTTAGACGTTCTGGACACCAATATTTATGATTCCATGTTCGAGGCATGGGAGTGGGTACGCCTGTATCAGCCCAGTTTTATTTTTGGCCCCTTGCAGAAGGCGCATGTAGCGGAATTGAAAAACCTCGATTTGCATACGCCGGTGCTGGCTTTCAATGAACTTCAGGAGACGGAAGCTCGTGACGCGCTGCGTGCTCTGGCACCGTCTTCAATGGCCGACTCGGTTACCTCTCTGGTACGGTATTTACAGAATAGCCATGCGCATCGAATCGTGGTGTTGACCGATGGCGATGATAAGTCTGAAGCACTTGTCAAACGCTTCAAAGAGACGTTGGCCCCCGAAGATGACTCGGTCTTTCCGGTTAAGATTGTCGAGGTCACGAAAATCGAATCCCATGTCGATGAGGCTTTGGAGCGTGCCTTACACGCTCAGCAGTCCCAAGGGCGTAAAGGGTGGTTACAGCATACGATTGCTCACTCACTGGTGTTTGAAGAGCGTCCGAGACAAGATGTGGATGTTGTGGTCAGTTTTTTGCCTTACCGGCTGGCCATGCAAGTTTCCCCGTTGCTGGAGTATTATCACTTGAATGCTTTGGCACATTACTGGTTGCCTTCTGATTTGCCGCCGGCCGATCAGCTGATGACCAGCCTTCCTTATTGGCAGTCTACTTCTGCCATTCTTCCAAGCTACTACGCTGCTCAGGTTCAGAAAAAACAGTCTTCGACGGCTGCGGATTCAGGAGTTGGCATTTTTTATGCTTTAGGTCAGTTGGCGGCAAAAGCCGTTGTAAATTTGACGCAAGAGAATGTACATGTCATGCGCTCCGAACTGGGGGATTTAAGTGTGGACAGTGAACAGCACTTCCATTTCTATCCTGATGTCTACTGGTTGGACACCGGCGTATTCGAGCGATTGACACCGTAATTTTAAGCGTTCTTGCAGGTCGCGGAAATGGCCAGGCCTGGTGATATTAAGAAACCGATAATTGGCAAGTTTGGGGAATAAGCGGTGGCTGAATCCAATGATACCATTGATCCGAATGATCTAGACAGCATCGATGCCTTGTTAGACGAGGCGGAGCTGGAAGCGATTTCGAATGATGATGACCAAGGTGGTGAAACGGAAGCGGATCAACCCGAGGCCGACACTCCTCTGGAAGAAGGTAGTCTGGATGATTTTCCGAAAGAGGAAGAGCCGGAACCAGAACCGGAGCAGGTGGCCGAGCCTGAACCGGAATCAGAGCCCGAACCCGAGCCTGTCGTCGAAGAAATGCCCGATGTCGGTGGCGGGATTATGGATAATTTTCCGTCACCGGATGATGAAGCGGAGCTAGAGCCGCAACCTGCTGCGCAGCCTGAACCCGAACCGGCTCTGGAACCGATGTTTAAAGATGAACCGGTGGCCGAAGCCAGTGGAACTAATATAAATGACGAACCGCCTGCTCCGGCATCGATTGTTGAGGACGGTGCGGAAAACTTTTTGCAAAAGCGGGCGGCATTGCAGCAACAGAATCAAAGTCAAAACCAAAATCAAAATACGTTAACGGTGGCCGAAATGGACTCAATTAAAAAACTGATCATTATTTTCAGCTCAATCACAATCACATTGGTCTTGGTGGCGATTGGTACCGGGATTTGGGCCGCTTTGGCATCCAATCCTGGCTTGGATGAGGAAGCCAAGTCGCTTCTGGAGGATATTCAAGCCGGTTCGACGCAAAGCATGATTAAAAGTTCCAGTTCGGAGAAAACCGTCAAGGAACTGGAGAAAAAATTGGATGCCTTGAGCTTTCAAATTGAGCAATTGAACCGGGACTTAATACAAATGACACCATCTCAAGGCGCGGACACCGTGTCCGATGTATCAATTGATGGCAATAAAGATAGTCATAAGACTGATAAAAAAGATTCAGCGGTTGCGGTGATTCCTCAGCCTAGCCAGCCGGTTCCGGTGCCGCAGAATATCCAAGTATCGGCGATGGATCCGGAGTTGGCGAAGAAAATGGATAAAGTCAGCTCTCGAATGGTCGTTACACAAAGACGAGTGAATGAAATTAACAACCGTATCAAGTCGCTGCAGTCCCAGTACAAATCGATTTTGAGAACGGTCAAAAAAGTTGAACAGGGCATGCTGGAAGAACAGGTGAAGGTTGCGGAAGAGCAAAAGAAAGCCGAGGAACTTGAAAAATCCCAGCTGGCCAAACAAAAACAGCGTGCGATGGAAAAGGCGAGAGCTTATGAGTACAGTGCACCGAATAACCCGTATTTCGATTCGTATCAGTAATGGGAATGCTTGAGGGCTAAAAAGATGACAGGAAACGGTTTGTATAAGATGGTTTGGCTGTTGATGGCCAGCAGTCTCATGACCGCTTGTACTGGAATGGATGCGAAATATCGTGTGCCGGATTATTACACGACTGAATTAATACCGAAGCATTATCAACCAGGGCCGGAATATTCCGTCAATGGTCTGAGGTGCAGTGAACAGATTAACCGGTGTGAGCCTGAGCGATCCAACCGTTGGATTACGCATCGCGCTTACCCCAAACCTTATTTTTTTGAGTAAAACGGAGACACTGTTATGAATAAACAGAGCTTACTTTTCACAACCGCTTTGGCCAGTGCTATGGTCTTGGCGGGTTGCAGTACCCAACCCAAAGTGGAATCCACTTCAACATCTACACCTGCCCCTGTGCAAACGGTTCAGCCGCAGCCTGCACCGGCACCTGTAGCGCCAGCAGGTTCTGCCAGTATGTCGGATCAGGCCGCTTCTGAAAAAGAAGCGCCAACAGTGGAAGAAATGGTGGCGAAACAGCCGGTGGTTTATAAAGTTCCTAAAAGTGCTTTACAGCCTCAGCTGATTAAAATTTCCGGTATCGGTTATGGGGCCGAAAGTACTTATGAAGGCTATACGCCTGGACAACGTCGTTTGATGGCGATTCGGGCCGCGAAACTAGATGCTTACCGTTCATTGGCCGAGCAGCTGTATGGTATCAAAATCGACAGTAATACGTCGGTTGCGACTTTGACGGCTCAAAACGATAGTTTCCGTGCAAGAGTGAATGCGATTGTGCGAGGTGCGCGTGTTGTCAGTATCACACCAATGGCCGACCACAACTATGAAACCATTCTGGAAGTCTATATCGATAAAAGTTTCTTCCATAATGCCTTCGTTTATTCCAAGAAAGAAGAAGAAACCACCATTTCGGCGGAAGATTTGTGCCGTACTCTGACTTGCCATACGATTGGAGAGTAAGAGATTTGAATGAAATGGGTCGTCATCGTGGCGTATAAGGAGAAATGATAATGAATCGAACAGCCATTTTGGCTTCGGCCGTGATCATGCTGTTGACCTTTCAATCGATTGCGGAGGCGGCAAGCATCAGCACCCGTGTGCGGATTCTGGAAAGCAAGGTCTATAAGCAAGGCAAGCTGATTAAGGAGCAAGCCAAAAAAGACCGGGCTTACACCAGTGATTTGAAGCAGGGGCTGAAAGAGATTGAGTTGCTGAGAATCGAACTCCAGAAGTTTATGCGTCAAAAAGAAGCGATGGAGAAAAAGCCGTCGTCTTATGACGGAGATTTGGATCGAACCTATTCCTTTCCTTAAAGATGTGTTTTCGACTACTCAAAAAAATAAAACCGGCGAAAGCCGGTTTTTTTATGTCTGAATTTTGTTACACGGTTTGAAACCGGTATTCAAAGATGTTCAGTCGGTCTGTTGTTTTTTCATTTGGTTGGCCAACTCGATTTCCTTGCTTTGAATGAAGTACACCAATTTACGGCGATCGTCTTCCGACATGTTTTGATATTCCAATGCCACGGTTGTGGCTGAGCCGTCGGCTTCCGGAATAACCTTAACGATATTGCAACGGACCAATACAGGCGATTCATCTTCAAGTGGTTGGATCAGCAAATCCACTTTATCATTGGCGTTGACGTTTTCCGTTACCTTGATGGCAAGGCCTCCAGCGCTGATGTTCACCATGCGCTGTGGAATAGCGTGAACCAATTGTTTTCTGTCCACTGTCTGAAGCAGAAAGTTGATTTTGCTGTTCATCGCGGTCAGCGCAGTCGCCAATAAGGCACTTTTTTGACCGATTTGCGAGATGACCGTGCTCAATTGCTCATCCAGCTGGGTCAAATTTTCCATAAAGTATTTTTCGATATAGCTGGCATCAGGTGAGGTGGGAAGTGGTTGGTTAATGGCCTCTTCTTCCGGTACGATTCGGTAACTGCATGGCAGCATGACATCTATTCTAAAAAAAGATCGACTGTTTTTCGAAGACATAGGGTTTCTCTTCTAAGTTGCGTTTGCTGAATATCTTAATCGATATGCATAAAACGAGTGTATTAAATTCCAAAGAATCGTCAAGCAGAATTTACGCCAAACGGTGATGGCACTGCTGAAGGAAGGTTTCAGGCTTTTCCAAGTGGATTGGATTTTTGATCGCTGGGAAGTGTTTTGCCGGAAGCGCTATATGTTTTTCCGTTTTCATCTCGACCGGTTAATAAATTGATGGTGGTTTGGTTGAGGTTGCGGAGTGCCTGTACCGTCATGCCGTTGACGGCATTGAGTTTGTGGCATTGTTTGGCTTTTTCGGAAATTTTTTTCAAAGACTGTTTGTTGCTATCCGTTAACCCCGGTATTTCCAGAAGTGACAAGTTATCCAGAGAAATACGAGCGTCCTGGTCATGTGTCAAAAGAGTATGGGTCAGTTGGTCGAACTTTTCGGTGACCGCTTCGGATAAGGTTTCTTTTTGTTGGAGGATCTCGGAAAGAGAGGAAATATCTGGAGACTTTAAAACCGCGGCCTCGTCTTCCAAAGCCGTTTCAAATTTGGACAGTAGGTCAAGTAGCTCGGACAAGAGTGGGGATAAAGTTTGTGTGTCGGCTACTTGACTCATTGTTGCACTTAATTGCCTGCGAACAGGGCTTCAGTTTGAATCAGTTTATTGGCGACTTTTTCAGCATCGACTTGATAAGTCCCATCTTTGATGGCGGCTTTCAGTTCTTCAATTTTCGCTGAATTGTCAACGGTGCTGGCGGCCGCTTGCTTTTCAAGCGTTTGTACTTGGGTCGAAACGTCTGTCAACGTGACTTTATCCGCACTGACATTTGATTGCGATGCGTTTTGCGCACCGGCATTTTTGGGTGAACCATTCCCCGAATCGTTCAATCGGTTGTTCACCAGATTTTGATTAACACTTTTAATATCCATAACGGTATCCCCAAACCTTTAATGTATTTTAACAACTTGTGATATTTGTTCTAGTACTTTTAACGGCTGATTGTTTCGATACTTTAATTTTTTTTTTACGTATTTTTTGTCTTACGGTACTTCGACGGTATTTGGAGCAATAACTATGCCTTTTACGACTTTCTTTGAAGAAAGGTTTCTGACTGGGATTTGTTGGTTCTTCACGCCATTTTTCAAAGCCACTCCAATCGACTTAACCTTGATGTGGCCGACGCGGGTGATGATGGTCACGTTATTGTCTTCAAACACCAAATAGGGTGGTTGAAGTTGACGAACCGTCAAGATCGTATTGGGTGGAATAGCGCGTTTCGCACGCATTCCAACGGCTCGCTCGGCATCAATCAGGGCGCCACGTCGAACTTTTTGGTAAGGCATGAAAACCCGTTTGACGTCGCCAGGTTGGATAACGGCCTGTTTCAGGATTCCTTTAGTGGAAATGACGACGGGTAAATCGCCCTCTACCGTGGCGGTGACGAAAATTTTCCATTCCGGGTTCGGGCATTGCAGTTTGAAGGTCATGCGGCCATAAATTTTTTCGGGGGCTTTGTCTTCCAGTTCAAGTGGCTCTTGGCAACGTGAAAGTCGTAACCGGTCACTGAATTCCATAATGTCAAAAGTCGCGTTATGTACTTTTTGG
Source organism: Thiomicrospira sp. S5 (assembly GCF_003991075.1). NCBI lineage: Bacteria > Pseudomonadati > Pseudomonadota > Gammaproteobacteria > Thiotrichales > Piscirickettsiaceae > Thiomicrospira > Thiomicrospira sp. S5. The sequence goes on from NZ_CP014470.1 coordinate 1,338,130, forward strand.
TCGGTTTTTTGCTTTAGGTGATTCAGCACCATGTCATAGAGTGCTTGCATCGATTGATGTTCAGCCTTAGAACCGTTTTGGGAGGCTTGCGTTAGCGATGTAAAGAAGAGGCTTGCGATTAGCGCTAGCCCGAATAGAGGCAAGTGTTTAATTGTCCATTTTATGAGTGAATGCATAGGTGACTTTGCTTACCGGCTTGTGTTTTGCTTGCGTTAACGAATTCAGTTATATTAACTGATATTGATTGAATTATCATTGTTGTGTTTGTTGTCGGCTAGAGGAAGGCGTTGACTAACAGACTACAATGATCAAATGAGGAAGGTGGCATCCATGTCAAGTTTTCTAAAAGGGGTTGACCAACGAACGTCGCTTGCGGGCATGAACCGCATGGAGTTGTTGCTGTTTAAGATTCACGGTAACCAGTTGTTCGGAATCAATGTCTTCAAGGTTCGTGAAGTGATTCGTACACCATTTATTTCACCGGTCCCGAAAGCGGATTCGCGAGTGGTGGGTGTGTCCGATATACGCGGACAAACCATGCCGATGATCGATTTGGCGAAGTCTCTGGATTTGCCGGCTGTTCCGGCCGATAAATATAACGACTCGCTGACCATTGTGACCGAATTTAACAGTTCGGTTCAGGGCTTCCTGGTTGAAGATGTCGATCGAATCGTCCATTTGCGCTGGGAGGATATTTTGCCGCCGCCGGATTCATTACAGAACGTCAATTACTTGACGGGGATTACCCGGGCTCAGGATCAAATCGTTGAAATCGTCGACGTGGAAAAAGTGCTGGCCGAAGTATCGGGCATGCAAGAGCAGATGTCGGATGAGTTTTTACATCACAATCAATCCAAAACAGAAGGCCATGACTTCTTTGTTTTGGCTGCGGACGATTCCGCTGTGGCCCGTAACCAATTGAAAACCACTTTGGATAAATTGGGAATCACCAACAAGATCGTCACCAACGGTCGTTTGGCACTGGACTTCCTGAAAAAATGGGCGGACGATGCCGACAAAGACATCAGTCCTCCGGTCAAAGATCGGGTATTGATGGTCATTTCAGATATTGAAATGCCGGAAATGGACGGTTACACCTTGACGACCAATATTCGTAAAGATCCCCGTTTAAGCGATTTGTATGTGGTGCTCAGTTCGTCATTGAGTGGTGGTTTCAATGCGACGTTGACCGAAAAGGTCGGTGCCAATAAGTTCATGTCGAAATGGCATCCGGAAGAATTGGCGCAGGCCATTATTGACCGAATTGATGTTGTCACCGCCGAAAAGCAGCAAGCGCAAGCGTCCTGAATAGAGATTGAGAGACTGATTCTGTTATGAAAAACTTGGCTACGGGGCTTATTTTCGTTTTGTTCACCTTGGCTCAATTGTCGAGTCCTGCCGTTTGGGCCGAAACCTCTGTCAAAGGGCCGAAAAAAGAATACCCAACTCGTTGCGTGGTCGTGACCGGGGTGGCGTCCATGGACGGTGTTTCCAAGGAATTCGCCCGACAAATGGCCATTCGTAACGGTTTGAAGCAAGCCAGTATGCAAAGTAACCTGAAAATTTCTTCCGACCAGGTCGTGAAAGACTTTATGTTGTCCAAGGACGCGACGCGTTTTACCTCAAACAGCAAGGTTTCCCAGTTTCTGATTGTCGAAGAAGGTGTGCAAGAGGCGGACTTCAATGACCGTTTCGACGATAAAGGCATTGAAATTCTGGATGAGCAGAAACTCAAAAAAATGGAGACCTATCAGGTCAAAATGGAAGTCTGCCTGACTGAAGACCCGCAAGCTTGTAATAACGTGCCGGGAAACCATTATCAGCCGAAATTGGCCATTGCTCGTCCCATCACCACCGACAGCCGAGGTGCGACGGATATTTCCAACTTGTTGGGCGGGTTTCAGACCGAGTTGCAACGTCGACTGTATGAGGATGGTTACCGTAATATGGTGATGATCGAGGACAGTTCGTTATTGGATACCACTCAGGCGGTGGCACCGAACTTGTCGCCGGATGTCTTGGAGCCGATTCGTGAAGGGACTGGCGCACAATATCTGTTGTTGACAGTGATTCGCTCGGTTTCAAGGCATAACGATGACCCGAAATTGTGGAACGACTTCAAGCGTTTTTACAGTCGTGAGGTTCACCCTAATTCCCGTTTTATTGAAACCGATACGTATATTGTCGATTTATACAATTACGATATCGTATTGGAGAAGCGTAACGGTTTTGATATTAAAGGTGACGTGACGGTTGGGCGGGAGCGTCCATTTGGCACCAATGCATTTTTCGCCACCAATACAGGGATGGTCTTTCATGCGTTGTTGAATAATTCGACCCAGCAAGTGTACGGTTATATGCGTTGCAAACCGGTTGAGACCCGTATTATCGATATTCGCGGTAACGATTATGTGATTTACCTTTCCAACGAGTCCGGCGCTCAAGTCGGGGATGAGTTGGCGGTTTATCACAATGTCGGGCGACCGGTTCGCTATCAAGGCAATGACTTGGGACTGGATTCCGAGCCGACCGGCTTTCTTAAAATCAAGCGGATTCAATCCCGTTTCGCGGTGGGCGAAGTCTTGGCGAAAGACGGCCTCATCCAGATCGGCGATAAAGTACGCTCCTGGTAAAATTCGGAATATCTTTCCACTTCAAAAACGGCCAGGCCTGGCCGTTTTTGCCTGATTTATTTCTGATACCAATCTTTCCATAAGTAAAACTATTTTAAAAACAAATGGTTATGTTTCTATTCGGCAACTTTTGCCGAATTGGGAAAAAAATTGCCATTTTTTCCTAAAGTTTTTCTAAAGCCGGCCGATATACGGCCGTTTTTCCTGTCCTTTAGCTTTTTTTGCATATTTGGCACTCCTATTGCTACGTTTCGATAGAAAAATAAAAACAATAGTATTTTGACGGTTGTTTGACAGAACCTCTGCCACGACCGAAAAAAAGATCAGAAAGGAAAAATATATGGAATCTGTTTTTGGCATACATGAGCAAGCCTTAGCGGTTCGTAAAGAGCGCCAAGGCATTTTGGCCAACAACCTGGCCAATGCCGATACGCCGAACTTCAAGGCACGTGATCTGGATTGGCGTAAAGAACTGCAAACGGCGGAAGAAGATATGCAAACCAGCCGTTATAAACCGGATTTGAAAGTGACGAATAGCCGTCATATCGAAGGGTTTGCCGAGGCGTCGACCGACGATTTTTTGAAATATCGCATGCCGACTCAACCGTCTTTGGATGGCAACACGGTCGAAACGCATATTGAAAAAGCGCAATTTATGGAAAACGCCATGCAATATCAAGCGACGCTGGAATTTGTGAATAGCAAAATCAGCAGTATTCGCGGGGCCTTGAGAGGAGAATAATCATGAGTATGTTTCCAACCCTTGATATTTCTGCAACCGGGATGCATGTTCAAACGGTTCGATTGAATACCATTGCTTCGAATATGGCGAATGTCGACAGTATCAGTTCCAATTCGGATGAGACATACCGTTCCAAGCAACCGGTTTTCAAGACCATTATGAATGAAGAAACCGGTCGTCCGCAAGGCGGTGTCATGATTGATGACATCGTAGAAAGTGAGGCACCGGCAATCATGGAATACAGCCCGAATCATCCGATGGCGAATGAAGATGGCTATATTTATCGCCCGAATGTGAATGTGGTGGAAGAAATGGCCAATATGATGGATGCGTCCCGAACTTATGAGACCAACATCGAGGTGATGAACACTACCAAACAATTATTGTTGAAAACTATCCAACTGGGTAAATAGGAGTGAACGATGGCAACATCCGTATCAAATAACTCATCGGACTATATTGCTTCGTTGCAGCAATCTTCAAACCCTTCGGCGTTTGCGCCGAGTCAGGCAATGGATCAGTCGGATTTTTTGATGCTGTTAACCACACAGTTGCAAAACCAAGACCCGACCAAACCGATGGATCCGACCAGTTTCGTAACCGATTTGACACAAATGAGCCAATTGGAAGCGACTAGCGCCTTGAATGAGTCGGTGGTAGCGATGACGCAAGGTTTCCAAAACCTTCAGACCATGCAAGCTTCGTCATTGATTGGCAAATCTGTGCAAGCTGAAGGCGTTGAGTTCAGCCATACCAAAGATCAAGACTCCAATATCAAGTTGGATCTAGGGCAGGCGTTGACCGATGTCACCGTGATCGTATCCGACGATGACGGCGTGGTGAAAGAAATGTCGCTGGGCGATATGGAATCCGGCGAAGAAATCATTTCATGGGATGGTGTCGATGAAGACGGTAATTCGAAAGCTTCCGGTGTTTATAACCTGGTGGCCTACGGAACGGATGCAGACGGTGAACTTCAATCAATTAATACAGTGGTTTCGACCAAAGTGAATAGCGTGTCGATTAATTCGGACGGAACCATGACATTAACGCTGGCAACCGGGGAATCGGTGGATATGTCGGCAGTAAGAGAAATCAGTGAGTAAAAGAGGGCTAGGAACATGGCTAATTATGATTTAAATGCGGTAAGTGGTATTAATGCGGCGTCGAACGGCTTGGCGGTTATTTCCAATAACTTAGCCAACGCCGAAACAGTAGGTTTTAAAGCTTCCCGGGCGGAGTTTTCCGACTTGTTTTCCGGGTCTCAAAGCTCGCCAGGGAATGGTGTTCGAGTTGATGCCATTACACAAGATTTCACTCAGGGAACACTGAATGATACCGGTCGTGAACTGGATATGGCGGTTGATGGTGAAGGCTTTTTCATCCTGGAAGACAAAACCGGTAAATACGAAAACGTTTATACGCGTAACGGTTCTTTCAAATTGGACAAAGACGGTTACATCACTGATCAAAGCGGTAATAAAGTACAAGGGTATTTGTTGAACGAAACGCTTTCAACCGAAAATGAACCGGTTTTTGAAACGACACTGAGCTCCATCGACTTGGACGAATTGAATAAAAAACCACAAGCAACGGATGAGATGACTTATGACATCAACTTGGATGGTCAAGAAGTCAACAATGTTGACCCGGCGGGTACTTCGTCAGCGAATGACAACACGGATGATTCCATTGGCTCTTCCGAAAACTTGACAACTTTGATGCAGCCGGCTCAAGGGACTTTTCAAGGGTCATCTGACTATGCAACTAAAAAAACCATTTTCGATAGTTTGGGCGGTGAGCATCAATTGAATATCAGCTACTACAAACGTGATGTGGTTGATGCGGCGACATCTGATATTGATGCGAATGGTATTCCGACCGCAACATCCGGTGATCCTGGTGTGAAATATACATCTTGGTTGGTTCAATATACCATTACTGATGATGAGGGTAATTATACTGGGCATTTAGCAGATACAGCCGGTAACGTATTGGATGACGGGACCAACCCTTATGAGGGGCAAGTTTATGAAATGCGTTATGATACTGACGGTAACCTGTTGGGAATCTATCAGCCGGATGACGGTGCCGGGAATTATGATCCGACTCAAATCAACCCAACGTCCGGTGGTGTGGCTGACACCGATGCGGCGGTAGGGGCGACGGCGAATAACTTATCCACGGCGCCAGCCGGAACCTGGGCGCAAGTAAATGGAACGCCAACCTTGAATTTTGTGGTCGACAATCCTTTGACAGGTGCAACCGATCCGCTGGGTGGCGAGATTGCTGGAACACCGGACAATTTCCAAATCGAGTTGGATTTCACGGAAATGACCCAGTACTCCGGTTCTTATGATTTGGGAGGGGTATCTCAAAACGGTTATCAGGTGGGTGACTTGGTTGGCTTGACGACTGGCTCTGACGGGACGATTGAAGCACGTTACTCTAACGGCCGTTCGGTACCGGTAGCGCAGCTAGCGTTGGCAAACTTTACGGATAAAAACGCGCTTGAAAAATTGGGCGGTCAAACCTATGCAGAAACATTTGCTTCCGGTACAGTTCAGATTGGTTCGCCGGAACAGAATGGTTATGGTTCTATTACTGCCGGTTCTTTGGAGTATTCAAATGTGGATACGACGGGTGAGTTGGTTCATATGATCCAAACTCAACGAACCTATCAAGCCAGTGCTCAGGTTATTTCAACGTCTCAGACATTGACACAAACGATCTTGAACCTGTAAAAGCGTTCTTGAAATCATAAAAAAACCGGCATTTCTTGCCGGTTTTTTATTTCAGTCCTTCCTATATAGGTTTATCGGCCGAATTCTAAAGGCTTTAGTTCTTTTTTTACCTCAATTTGGCACGGCAAGTGCTAATAGTTCAGTAACGGATTTTCGAAATGTCGGAAATTTGACGAATAACGTTAACACACAAGGGAATCGAAACACCGACCGTTAGAGTCACACAAATAAAAGTGTTTCTGTGGGGGCCTCTTTTTTAGGTGGCTCCCGTTCTTTCAAGACTGGATTAAAGTAAGGATTTCGCTGATGGATCGTATGTTATACATCGCAATGAGTGGCGCCAAAGAAGTGATGCTCTCCCAAGCGAATAATGCTAACAATTTGGCCAATGCCAATACGGACGGGTTTAAGCAGGACTTTAACCAATTCCGTGCGCAGCATATGGAAGGGCCAGGCTGGCACACGCGTACTTATGCATTGGATGAACGCCCGGCGACGGATTTTACACCAGGTGCGGTCAAAGTGACCGGACGGGATTTGGATATGATGACCAAAGAAAACGGGTTCATCGGTATTCAGGCGCCGGATGGCACCGAGGCCTTGGTTCGTTCCGCTTCCATGCACGTGACTCAGGAAGGGGATTTGGTGAATGTGAACGGCGACCCGATTCTGAATGAAGGGGGAGCGCCAATCAACATCCCACCTGCGAAGGCCATCGAAATCGGTGACGACGGCACCATTTCATTTTTACCGGCCGATGCCCCGAATAATTTAATGGTGGTACTGGACCAGGTTCGAATGGTCAGCCCGGATGTCAAGAATCTGGAAAAAGGGTTGGATGGCTATATTCGTAGCACCGAAGACGGTGAGTTGCCGCAAGCGCCGGTGCAGCTGGTCAGTGGTGCTTTGGAAAGCAGTAACGTCAATACGGTTGAAGCCTTGACGAACATGATTGAGCTGTCTCGGAAATATGAGATGCAGATCAAGATGATGAGTACGTCGAAAACACATGCTCAGAAATCCGACAGTCTTGTGAAGTTAAGCTAGGGAAATAGGAGTTTAAAATGAATCGAACACTCTATGTAGCGAAAACGGGTCTTGAAGCTCAGGACTTTAGGCTGGCCGCGATTTCGAATAACCTGGCCAACGCGAATACTTACGGCTATAAAACCGGCCGAGCCGAGTTTGCGGACTTGATGTATCAAAATGTTCGTCAGCCGGGGGCTCAAGCCACACAGAATGAAGAGAATACTTTGCCGTCCGGCTTGCAGTTGGGAACCGGGGTGCGCGCTATTGGCGTTCAAAAAATCCATACCGAAGGGAATGCCATCATCACTGATAACGAATTGGATTTGATGATTGAAGGGAAAGGTTTTTTCCAGGCGCTTGACCAAGATGGAAACCTGATGTACACCCGTGATGGGTCGTTTGAAGTCAATCAGAATGGTGATCTGGTGACATCATCCGGTTATTTGGTTGAGCCGAACATCAATATTCCACTGAACTCGACCGAAGTGTTCATCACCGCTGACGGTATTGTTTCGGCCAAAGAACCGGGTAATCCGCAACCGGTTCAGCTTGGGCAGTTGGAGTTGGCCACGTTTATCAATCCATCCGGTTTGGAGTCCATCGGTAAGAACTTCTATCTGGAAACCTTGGCCAGTGGGCCACCGAATGTGAAAAACCCCGAAGTGGAAGAAGCCGGGAGCATTCTGCAGGGCGCATTGGAATCTTCAAACGTGAATACGGTTGAAGAATTGGTGGGCATGATTGAAGCCCAACGGACTTATGAAATGAACTCCAAAGCCATCAGTGCCGCAGACGGCATGATGCAATACCTAAATAATAACGTTTAACCATCTGGCGGCTGGCAAGCTTCAGCCTAAGGAGTGAGAAATGACTGGAAAAAAACAACAAACATCTACCGTATCGTCGTCTTTGGCTAAAGTAGCCATTGCCGCGGCGATGTCTTCCGTGTTGTTATCGGGTTGCTCAACGGTGCCCGAGCGAATGGAGAAGTTTTCATACGAACCGAACTACCCGATGAATATTCCAGCGAAGACCGAGCCGAAAGACGGTTCTTTGTATCAAGCCGGCGATAATTTAAGCCTGTTCGATGACTCAAGAGCGCATAAGGTCGGGGATATCATCACCATTAACTTGGCCGAGAAGTTCGATGCTAAGAAAAAAGACGAAGCGAAGTACAACAAAACCAATCAGCAGAACTTTGGTCTAAACGGACAAGCTGCGATTGGCTCGAATGCGACGGCGTTTGGCGGCAATATTTCCGTGCCTGGATTGGGCACGGGGATCGGCATCGGTTATGGGTCTGACGGCACTTTTAACGGTAAGTCAGACGTCAAACAGAATTCCAGTTTGAGTGGGTCGATTGCGGTGACGGTCGTTGAAGTGATTCCGAATGGTAATCTGGTGATTCGTGGCGAGAAATGGATCACGATTCACGAAGGGGAAGAAGTGATTCGTTTTGCCGGCATTATCCGGCCGCAGGACATTAGCCCCGATAACACCATCGACTCGGCCAAAGTGGCGGATGTGCGATTGATTTATAAAGATACCGGTATTTCCGGTGACATGAACCGACCAAGCGCGGGCACTCAGTTCTTGCATAAGTACTGGCCTCTATAATTTTGGTATGAGTTGGGTGAGCCGCGCACCGAAAACGCGGCCAAGTTTTTCCGGCTTGTTTTTTTATAATCTCCTTTTTGCAAGTCGGTTTTTTATTCTTTTCAAAACGGCCAGGCCTGGCCGTTTTGTGATAACCGTTTTTTTTCTGGTCTTTGGGGGCGCTCGGCGCCCCATTTTTTTATCTTTTTTCATAACCCTTAGTTATCGGCCTGTACTTGAATTTATTGAATTATTTTCAGTGTTTTTATTCGTTATGGCATAACTGATGCTATGGTTTTATTAAAATAACAATAAAATTGTCCTAAAGAATAGGAGAAAACCATGTTTACCAGAAGAAATGTCATTTTAATGGCGGTCTTACTCGTTTGGAGTGCGGTGTCCTATGCCGAAAGAGTCAAGGATTTGGCGAATGTCGCAGGCGTGCGTTCCAACCAATTGATTGGTTACGGTTTGGTCGTGGGGTTGAATGGAACCGGTGACAAGACCGATTATGCCGACCAGAGCTTGCTCAGTATGTTGAACAAGTTCGGCATCAATCTGCCGCCGGGCACCAAAACCAATTCAAAAAACGTCGCAGCCGTTGCGGTTCATGCCGATTTGCCGGCATTTTCTAAGCCCGGGCAACGAATTGATGTGACAGTTTCCTCGCTGGGGAATGCGAAAAGTTTGCGAGGCGGTACTTTACTGTTGACCCCGTTAAAAGGGGTGGATGGTAATGTGTACGCCTTGGCGCAAGGAAACCTGATTGTCGGCGGGTTGGATGCTTCCGGTGCCGATGGCTCCCGTATTACGGTGAATGTGCCGAGTGTGGGTCGAGTACCGGGCGGCGCGTCAGTGGAAAAAACGGTCAACAGCGGGTTTGATTTGGGTAATACCATTACATTGAACCTGAAAAATGCCGACTTCACGACCGCTTCGAATTTGGTGAAAGCCATCAATGAAAAACTGGGTGACGGCACCGCTTATGCCTTGGACGGCGAATCGGTTGAAGTGATGGCACCGCGTATTCCAAACCAGCGCGTGGCATTTTTATCGATTGTCGAAAACATTGAAGTACAACCCGGAGCGGAAGCCGCCAGGGTGATTATCAATTCACGCACCGGTACGGTTGTGATTGGCAATAACGTGCGCGTTTCCGCGGCGGCGGTGACGCATGGTAACTTGGTTGTGAAAGTGAGCGAGTTCAATAATGTCTCTCAACCGAATCCGTTTGCCGGTGGGGATACGGTTGTGACGCCAGAATCCGAAATCAGTGTGCAAAACGAAGGCAAGGGCCGAATGTTCAAATTCCCGAAAGGGGTGACATTGGATGATATCGTGCAGGCGGTCAATAAAGTCGGCGCGGCACCAGGTGACCTGGTGGCGATTTTGGAAGCACTGAAACAATCCGGTGCTTTGCAAGCCGATTTGATGGTGATTTAAGGAGGCGGTGATGTCGGGAGTGGATTTACAGGTCCCGAAACTGGAGGCCTATCAACAAATTTACGGCAATGGCGGCAGCTTTAACGACCTGAAGCAAATCGCGAAGCAGGATCAACGCGAAGCGTTGCGTCCGGTGGCGGAGCAGTTTGAAGCGTTATTCTTGTCGCAAATTCTGAAAGAAGCCCGTAAGGTGAAATTCGATGATGGTTGGCTGGATGGCGACCAAGGCGATTTTTACCGGGATTGGTACGATCAACAGCTCGGTCAGGTTTTATCCTCTAAAGGTTCGCTGGGCTTAGCCGATAAAATAGTTGAAGAGCTTGCGCCCAAGTTGCCGACTGTGTCAAAATCAGATTACAAAGCCATGTTAAATCAAGGCGCTAAACAAGAAAACACACAAGCGGATGACACGCAAAAACAACAAGAAATAACACCGGCGCAAACGACAGAAGATAGCTTGGCATTACGACGCTTACGATAAGCCGTTGTCCAGGTGAAGAGACCAGAAAGAGGAAAATATAATGGCTGACCTATTATCCATTGGTGCAAGCGCGGCCAATACCTTTAAAAATGCAATTGATGTCACCAGCCATAACGTCGCGAACGTGTCGACGGAAGGTTACAGTCGTCAACGTGCCGAAATCTCCAGTAATTCGACCAATGCCCTGACGACGGCCTTTAACGGTGGAGGTTCGACGGTTGACAGTGTCGAGCGTATCTACGCCAGCTATATCCAGACGCAACTCGTCAACAGCTACAGTTTGAAATCCCGTTATGATGAGCAGCTTTCTCTTGCGCAACAGGTAGAGGGTGTTATCGCCAGTAACGATGAAGGCGTTCAAGACTTCATGCAGCGTATTTTTGACTCGTTTCAAAACTTGGCAGATAACCCCACTTCCTCGACGACTCGCCAAGTTGTGTTGGATGAATCTGAAAATCTGGAAAGTTTGATGGGCAACATGGTCAACGTTTTGGATGAAACCAATGACCAAGTTAATAAACAGCTTTCGAATACGGTTAACGAAGTAAACACTCGCTTAGAAGCGATTCACAAAATCAACGAGCAAGTGGCGAACCTCATCAATACCAATGCTCAACCACCCAATGATTTATTGGATCAGCGTGACCAAGCCATTTTGGAATTGAGTCAGTATATGGATATCAAAACCTACACTCAAGACGATGGTAAAATCAATGTGTCGACTGGAGATGGAAGACTTCCGTTGATTAGTGATAATACCTTGACAAAATTAGACGCTGGTTTATCTGAGTACACACATGATAACCGTTTTGAAGTTTATATGAACATTAACGGTGAACGTCGAGTGATTTCCGACAATATTAATGGTGGAGAACTGGGAGCGGTTCTGGATTTCAGGGAAAATATGCTGGATAAATCCATGAATGAACTTGGAGTGGTGCTGAATGGAATGACGGCCTCGGTGAATTGGCAACATTACCAAGGTTATGATGAAAACGGTGATGCTGGCGGTAACATCTATGCGCCACTGGACACGAATGCACTGGCAAGTAGTAAAAACACCGGGACGGAAGACGGAACCAATATCTTAGTGAATTTCACGCCCGATATTGCAACCTTACCGGGTTATAACGGCCAGCCTCCCTATAATCCGGGTACTCAACCGGCTACTTACGGTGATAAAGAGGCCTTTTTGGACACGGCTTTCACTGCAATTGGTGACTTTAAAGCGAGAGAATACGAAGTTCGAGTGAATGGAGCGGGTGATTTTGACGTTTATGATGCAAATGACGTTGGAAGTGGACCGCTTGCGACAGTGCCTTTTGGAACCAATACTGAAATTGATGGTTTGAATTTTGATTTTTCAGGGGTGGGTGCCGGTACGGTAACCGAGGGAGACAAGTTTATTGTCAAACCGCACCAAGCGATTTTGGACGATTTTGAAACGGTTTTAAACGATTCTTCCCAACTGGCGACACGAGGACAGTCGCCTGTTGATACAGGTGGGGCTGGTTTGGATGATGAAGTGCCGGCTCCTGCTGCAGAAGGCGATAATGTTAATATCGCCAATATGGCGAGTTTACAAGGAAAAAACCTGTTGTATTCCGATGTCACTGGAACGCCCTCGGAAACCTTGCTAGGCGGGTATTCCATGATGGCGACGAACGTGGGCACCTATGTCAGCAGCACTGAAATCCAGGCGACAGCGCAATCAAACGTATATGATCAGATGGTGAGTCGCAGAGAGTCATTGTCCGGTGTGAACTTGGATGAAGAGGCCGCCAACTTACTGCGTTTTCAACAAGCTTATCAAGCTTCTGCGCAAATTTTGCAAACGGCTCAATCCATTTTCCAAACCTTGATGAATGCCATCGGTTAATCGGCTTAGAGGAAATACCAAATGAGAATTTCAACCAATTTATTTCACATGCAGTCGTTTGCGTCGATTGAGAAACATCAAAATTCCGTATTGGCGATCCAAGAGAAATTAACGACTGGCCAACGGGTGAATCGTCCGAGTGATGATCCGATTGCAACCAGCCAGATTAATGCGTTGAACACAACGATGAATACTTTGGATCAGTTTGCCAAAAACGGTGATTATGCCAAATCCATGCTGTCGTATGAAGAAACTCAAATGGATTCTGCCGTTGAAGCCACTCAGCGAGTGCGTGAGTTGACGATTCAAATGATGAACGAAACCTACACGCCGGAACAGAGACAGGCGGCGGGAGCTGAAATTGGCGAGCTAATCGATCACGTCACAAGTTTGATGAATAGCACTAATTCCGAGGGTGAGTTATTGTTTGCGGGAAGTAATGTTTCGGCGGATGCGGCATTTGTTGAAGATACGGTGAACCCGACTACCGCGACAGGCCTGAGTTTTTATGCTTATATCGGGAGTGCGAATGCGGGTGCGGACTATGATGAACGCGCTAATTTTGGTGCTCGCTTTGTTCAAATCGGTTTTGACAGTGACGATAAACTGAACCCGGATGACAATGGTGATCCAAGTCGGGTTCGAGTGACTGACCAAGGCGGAAAAGTGTTCAATGTTCCTGGCGCGACATCTTTGCCAGCCGGGGTTGATACCAACTTGGTGAATGTCATGGTTCAACTAAAAGACTATTTGGATCAAGGATTGCAACCGCCGGCTGAAATTGGCGATGATCTGCAAACTGGAATTAAAGAGATGTCTAAAGTTTTGGCAGAGGTCGGGAGTCGTCAGAACCGTATCGAAAACCAATATGATGCCGGGCAAGAATTCCGCATCGCTTTGGATGAACGACGCTCCAAACTACAAGATCAGGATGTGGTAGAAGGCATTTCCGAATTCACCATGAAACAAAATGCCTTACAGATGGCACAACAGGTGTTCAGTCAAGTTCAGGGTATGACGTTGTTCGATTATTTAAGATAAATTGGATGCGTATGCCGTATTTGAAAGCCTCTTTTTAGAGGCTTTTTGTTTTTTCGGAAGGACAATAAAATTGGCGTCGTAATTGCTAGAGTCTCTGAAGGATACAATACGGTTTACGGATTTTTGACAGAGGGTCGACGTGTCATTACCTAAAATTTTCTTTCATTTGATGTTTGCCATTATGATGCTGGGTGTCGTAAGCAGCGGAGTGATGACGGCTTTTCAGCACTGGGTGTTGTCGCAATCCCAGGCATCTGTTCCGGCGAAAACGCCGATTATTGTGGAGTCCGGCATTCGTCATATGATTTCGTCTAACCCCAAAGCGTTGCCGACATCATTTGAACCGGAAGATAGATTTGAGGATGCCGAAAATACTTCGGCCCCTAAGTTTGAAATCCCGCCGAACGACTCGAAACCGGCTTTTTCGTCCGAGCGACCACAGCCGGCATTTGTTAAAACCACGCCCAATTCTCCTTCAAAACCGTTGGAAAAAACGGCTGTAACCTCGTCGGCTAAAGCCAGCCCGGTGTTGGTGGTCTATGAAAACGAACTGGTGCTGGAGTTTCCGAAAGCCATCGCTTCCACGCAAAATATCAAAAACGCCGTCAGCCGTGTATTGTTACTGGATCGCCCGACAGCCGGGCACGAACTGTTGTCCCGTGAAAAAATGAATTTGCGCAAACGCCCATATTTTTATCGTCGAGTGTTGGATCAGAATCAAAATCCGGTCCGTTACCCGAAACAAGCTTTCGATTACGCCGATTACTTGATGGAGCATGAAGTGGAAGAGTTGTCCGATGAAGAAGGCGACTTTATCGCTCTGCACATTCCATTGCATGAAAGCGGTTTGTCGGGCCCGGCCAAAAACTACCAGGCCTGGGTGAAAAACTATGCGAGCGAATTTGGTGTGCCGGAATCTTTGATTTACGCGGTGATGGAAACGGAAAGCGCTTTTAACCCGAAAGCCGTCAGTCGTTCCAATGCGATTGGCTTGATGCAGGTCAAGGCGGAAGCGGCCGGTAAGGATGTTTATCAGTACATTGATGCCAAGCCGGGGCAACCCAGCTTGGACGAACTGTTCGATTCCGAAAAGAACATTCGCATGGGAACGGCTTATTTGGGCCTGTTGAAGCATGATTATCTGTCGGATATTCTGGATGATAAAATCAAGCAAATGGTGACCATTTCTTCTTATAATGGTGGCATCAAAACGGTTTTGGGGTTGTTTGGAAAAACACCGGAAGCGGCGATTAAGCGTTTGAATCACATGAAACCGAATCAAGTGTATCGCAAATTGCGTTACGATCATCATTCGGACGAAACGCGTCGTTATTTGGATAAGGTCATGAAAGCCGAAACCAAATATCGGGAGTTGTTGCAGGAAACCTAAGGAGCTTCTGATTGAATATCAAACCGATTCAATCAGAAGTTCTTTAACCGTTTCAAGACAAATACAATAAAAGCGAGAGAGGAATGACGGAAGCGTATTGGCAGGGAAAACAGGTGCTGGTCACGGGGGCGGACGGTTTTATCGGGTCGCACTTAACGGAACAACTCGTGAAAGCCGGAGCCAAAGTCCGTGCCCTGGCACTATACAATTCTTTTAATTCCTGGGGCTGGCTGGATCAATCCCCGTATTTGGATGACATTGAAGTGGTGGCCGGCGACGTTCGGGATCCGTTCCTGTGCCGAAAAATCACCCAAGATTGTCACACCGTCTTTCATCTCGCCGCTTTGATTGCGATTCCGTATTCCTATATTGCGCCGAATTCCTATGTAGAAACCAATGTCAACGGCACTTTGAATATTGCCCAGGCCTGCTTGGATAACGGCGTTCAACGATTGATGCATACCTCCACATCGGAAATCTACGGCACCGCGCAATATGTTCCGATTGACGAAAAGCACCCGGCGCAACCACAGTCGCCTTACAGCGCCAGTAAAATCGGCGCCGATGCCATGGCGATGTCGTATTTCAATGCTTTCGAATTGCCGGTTTCCATTGCGCGCCCGTTCAACACTTACGGGCCGAGACAATCGGCCAGAGCGGTGATTCCCACCATCATTACCCAAATCGCCAACGGCATGAAAGAAATCAAACTGGGGGATACCAGCCCGACACGCGATTTCAACTTCGTCACGGATACCTGCCGTGGCATGATGGCGATCGCCCAATCCGAACAAGCCATCGGCGAAACCATTAATATCGGTTCCAACTTTGAAATTTCCGTGCAGGATACGTTGGAAATGATTAAAGACATCATGCAGTCCGACGTCGTGTTCGTGACCGACGAGGCGCGCATTCGTCCGAAAGACTCGGAAGTCTTCCGCCTGTGGTGTGACAACACCTTGATTCAATCGCTAACCGGTTTCGAACCTCAGTACGATTTGCGTACCGGCCTGGAAGAAACCGTTCGTTGGTTCCGCAATGTGGACAACCTCAAACAATACAAAGCGGGCATTTACAATGTCTGACCGCTTGGCCGACACGCAAACACTGATTGATTTTATTCGGGATACCTATGCCGTGCCGAGTGCCGAAGCCGGTTTGATTCCATTGCACGCACCTTGTTTCGATGACACTGAAAAACACATGGTGTCGGATTGCATCGACAGTACCTTTGTGTCGTCGGTCGGTCAGTATGTCAATCGTTTCGAAGAGGCCATGGCCGATTTTACCGGCGCCAAGCATGCGGTTGCCGTGGTGAATGGCACAATGGGCTTGTTTCTGGCGATGAAAGTGGTCGGCGTGCAGCCGGGCGATTTGGTCTTGACGCAATCCTTGACCTTTGTGGCAACACCAAATGCCATCAAATTGTGTGGTGCAGAGCCGGTGCTTCTGGATGTGTCTCGTAAAACCATGGGCTTGTGCCCGGACAGTTTGGCCAATTTTCTTGCCGAACAAACCCATTTGGAAAACGGGCAATGCCTGCACACCGAAACCGGCCGACGCATTGCGGCCTGTGTGCCAATGCACACCTTAGGGTTTCCGTGCGAAATCGACCGTTTGGTCGACATTTGTCGAGAACATCATATTAAGTTGGTGGAAGATGCCGCGGAAAGCCTCGGCTCCGAATATCGGGGCCGCCATACCGGTACGTTTGGCGAGGTCGGCGTGTTCAGTTTTAATGGCAATAAAATTCTCACCACCGGCGGTGGTGGCATGTTGGTGACCGACGATACGGAATTGGCCGCACACGCCAAACACCTCAGCACCACCGCCAAGGTGCCACATGCATGGCATTTTGAGCATGACGAAGTGGCGTATAACCTGCGAATGCCGAATTTGAATGCCGCATTGGGCGTGGCGCAAATGCAAAAGCTACCGGCGTTTCGCCAGCAAAAACGCGCTTTGGCTGAGCGCTATCGAGCTATTATTGAAAACACACCAGGCCTGGCGTTTTTTGGGGATGCCAATAATGACCATGCGGCGGCTTCCAATTATTGGTTGAATGCCGTTTTGTGCGACGATGCCGCTCACCGCGAGGCGTTTCTGGCTTTTACCAATGAACAGAATATTCAAACCCGCCCATTGTGGACACCGATGCACAAACTGGAAATCTACCAGGCCTGCTTGCAAACGGAACTGCCGAATACCGAATGGTTGGCCGATCGGGTTGTGAATTTACCGAGTGGCATACCTTGTCACGGTGCGTCAAGCGAGGGTGTGACGTCATGAACCGAACCCCTCTGTTGTTACTGGGTGGCGGAGGCCACTGCGCCGCTGTGATCGATGTGATTGAAGCCACGGATGCTTATGATATTGTCGGCATTATCGAGTCGCCCGAATCGCAAACCGAATGTGTATTGGGCTATCCGGTGATTGGTACCGACGACGATTTACCTTATTGGGTTCAAAAAGTACCGGCTTGCCTGATAACGGTCGGTCAGCTTAAATCTTCGGCGGTGCGTCGTAGATTATTTCAACAGGTGCTTGATTTGGGCGGACATTTGCCCAGTGTGATTTCGCCGTTCTCCAAGGTGGCGGCATCGGCCAAAGTCGGCGACGGTGCGGTGGTGATGCATCAGGCCTTAGTGAATCCCCTGGCGGAAATTGGCGCCAATAGTATTATTAACTCCAAAGCACTGGTCGAACATGATGTTCGGATCGGCGCGCATTGTCATATTGCGACCGGCGCGTTATTAAATGGCGGCGTGGCCGTCGGTGATGATTGCTTGATTGGCAGTGGCTCGGTGGTGGTGCAATCAACGCGTATTGCCGGAAAAACTATCGTGGGCGCGGGCTCGGTGGTGGTGAAGGATATTGTCGAATCAGGTGTTTATATTGGACAGCCGGCGGCTCGGCACCTGAAAATGGAGGCGGAGGACTAATGTCGGTTCAGAAGCATACTTTCATTATTGCCGAAGCTGGAGTTAATCATAATGGTGACTTGCAAACCGCGTTGGCCTTGGTCGATGCCGCCGTTGCGGCGGGCGCGGATGCGGTGAAGTTCCAAACGTTCAAAACGGAAGCCTTGGTGTCAAAATCCGCCAAGCAAGCCGATTATCAAACGGAGAATACCGGCCAGGAGCAAAGCCAGTACGATTTGCTAAAGTCACTTGAGTTATCAGACTCCGACCATCAAACGCTGATTGAGCATTGTCGTCAAAACGGGATTGAGTTTATGTCCACGGCGTTTGATTCGGACAGTATTGACCTTTTAAGCGCTTTGGGTGTAACGCGGTGGAAAATCCCATCGGGTGAATTGTTGTCTGTTCCTTATTTGCGCAAAATCGCGGGTCTGAACCAACCGACCATTTTATCGACCGGAATGGGGGATTTGGAAGAAGTCCAATTTGCGGTTACTACCTTGTTGAAGGCGGGGTTGCATGTTTCAAATTTAACGGTTTTACATGCGAACACGGCTTATCCGACCCCTTACGAGGATGTCAATTTGCGCGCGATGGACACTTTGAAATCGGAGTTGAATGTGCCCATCGGTTTGTCTGACCATTCCCTTGGAATTGAAGTGCCGATTGCCGCCGTAGCGCTGAGCGCTTCCGTCATTGAAAAACACTTTACCTTGGATAAAACTTTGCCGGGGCCGGATCATAAAGCAAGTTTGGAACCTCGGGAGCTGGCGGCGATGGTGACAGCGATTCGACATATCGAAGTGGCCTTAGGAACGGGGATAAAGTCCGCTTCGCGATCCGAGGCGGGGAATATTGCCATCGCGCGTAAGCGCATTGTGGCATCGAAGCCCATTTCGAAGGGAACGGTTTTTTCGGAAGATAATGTCACCTTGAAACGAAGTGACAAAGGATGTTTTGCGACTCAGTGGGATGACGTGATTGGCCAAGTGGCTCAGCACGATTATCAAACTGAAGAGGGGATTGAACCATGAGTTCGGCCCGGAAAAAAATAGCGATAGTTACCGCTACGCGTGCTGAATATGGTTTGCTGTCGGGCTTGATTGCAGCGGTTGATCGAAATCCAAAATTGGAATTGCAGCTTTTCGTGACCGGCGCACACTTGTCGCAAGAGCAGGGCATGACCGTTCAGCAGATTGAAGCGGATGGCTGGCCGATTGCTGAAAAAATTCCCATTTTGCCGGAAAGTAAAGCCCCGGTTCTTTCTCAAGCTGAAGCGGTCTCGAAGGCGGTTTATGGTTTCAGTCATGCCTTCCAAACCTGGCAACCGGATTGTGTTGTCGTGCTAGGCGATCGCTATGAATTATTAGGAATTTGTTCGGCCGCATTATTGAATCATGTGCCGATTGCCCACTTGCATGGCGGAGAGGTGACGGAAGGCGCGATGGATGAAGCCATTCGTCATGCAGTCACGAAGCTTGCACATTGGCATTTTGTGGCTGCGGAACCTTATCGGCGACGAGTGATTCAAATGGGAGAACAGCCGGATAGCGTGTTTAATGTCGGAGCGCCGGGTCTGGATGTTATTCAAAAAAATGCATTCCTGTCTAAAGGGGCGCTCTCAAATAGCCTTGAGATGCCGTTAGATGCCCCCATTTTTTTAGTGACTTATCATCCGGTTTCATGGGGCGAGACTTCCGGTGCAACAGTATTGGAAAACCTGTTTAAAGCCATTGAACGCTTCCCAAATGCATCGGTTGTCTGGACAGCGGCCAATACCGATGCTTCCGGAGCAACCTTAAACCAAGCCGTTCAACGTTGGATAAAAGAGACAACCTTAAACGCTAAATTTTTTACGTCACTGGGCTCACAGCGTTATCTGAGTTTAATGCGCGAAGCGGACGTGGTTTTGGGAAATTCCTCCAGTGGAATCATTGAGGCGCCGGCAATTGGTACACCGACGGTCAATATCGGCGAGCGGCAAGCTGGGCGTTTGCGTGCGCTTTCCATTATTGATACGGATGAAACCGTTGAAGGAATTGTCACCGGGGTTGAAAAAGCCTTATCAAGCACAATGCAAGCCACGGCCGCAACGAAGCCTTCTTGCTATGGCCAAGGGGATACGGCCGAGCAAATCAGTTTATTATTGGCGAAACTGTTAAACCAGCCTTTTAGGCTGGCCAAATCTTTTTATGATCTGGAGGGGGTGTGACGCAGAATGGAAACGTCATTCTTTTGATTGGCCTTGCATCCCAGGTTTCCTCCGCAGAGTATCGGGTTGAACACGGCCGGCCAGGTGATTTTTGTTTATTTTTAACAGATGAACGCCCACATGGGTCATTTTCTTCGCTTTTGAACGTGGGCGTCGTTCAGAAAGATTTGCTTTCGATTTTATTACCATATTTCGCTCAGTTGTTGAATAGAGAGATTATCGTCCACAACTTATCCCCTTCATCTGAGTGGTCGGTAGAGATTGAACGGCAATTGCCGAAAGCGTTGGAAGAGTTGTCCTATCATCAAATGCGATTAAGGTATGCCCCTTTTGTCGATAATGCACTTTTGAATGCGACAGAATTAACACATCCCATTATTGCTTATTCTGATTATTGTGAGGGGAAAACCGCTGTCGTTTTGGGCGCGGCACCATCTGTAGAACAAATGCTGCCTTGGTTACGGGCCAACCGAGAGAGTGTTGTGGTGTTTGCTGTGGCTCGCTTGGCAAAGCGGTTGCAGGTTGAAGGCATCGTGCCGGATTTCTTAGTCGCTTCCGATCCAACCTCTGCGACATTAGCCCATGCGGAAAGGCTGGAAAACTTTCAGGCGCAAAGTGTTCTGATTGTTCAGCATTACGTTTCCCCAGTGTTGCTGGAAATTTGGCAGGGAGCGGTTTTGTACTGGGGACCGCATTGGCCGCAGCACGGTAAGGATTACCAAACAGAGGCGAATGTTGAAATTGAAGGCGGAACGGTAGCTAATCTAGCTGTTTTGTCCGCATTGGGACTAGGGTGTCGAGCGGTTTATTGTGCCGGGATGGATTTCTGCTTTGATGGGACGGGGGTAACGCATGAAAGTAGCAGTCTTGAGGCTGAAACCGATGTCAAGAAAGAACAGACCGAAACCATTGAAAACTACCAAGGGGATTGGTGTGATACTACGCTGGAGTTTTTAAATGCGGTGGAAGCGTTTCCTCAGCAGTTAGATATTTTAATCCAACGATATGGGCTATCGGCGGACTTTCAGCTTTTTAACATCAACCCTAAAGCGGCAAAAATCGATGGGGTTAAGCTGCTGGATTTAAAGACACTCGTTGTGCCAGAACAATCCGAAGTAGATGTCCTTTCCTTGATTCAGTCTTTGATGGGGTCAGAGCAAGAGAGTCGTAAAATATTGCAGGAAACACTTGCCACCCTGCAACGATATCAAAAGCATTATCGATTGGCTTCAGAGTTGGCACGAAAAGGTAAAAAATTGTTTGCCAAAACGGCGGAAGAAGCCATGAAACTGAATGGAGAAGCAATTGATTTTATTCAAAAAGTCGAAAAGCTGCATCGAAAGCTCGAGAAGCATGTACTGGATGACCGTTCTTTTATGCAACGCTATGGCTTTAGTGTGTTTTCATCCGTGATTCAAAATGCCAACCAATTGCAAAGTCACCCAAACGATAAGGTTTGGCACTATCGTTATTTCAAAACCTCGTTTGAGGCTTATGAGCGCACAGCGTCAGGCCTGGTCAGATCTTATGAAAAAGCTATCCGTAAAACACAATTTCAAATAAAAGAGTTGAAACATCTAAACGACTTTACCGAATTGAGTGCATTATGGCTGGCGGAAAAGCGACCTTATCGTTTTTCGGGATGGCGGCAACGGTTTCCAGAGGTGGCTGAAGCGCTTGAAGCAGAAAAACCTAAAAGCTATCAAATGCTTATGGAGAGTCTGTCGCAGTGGCAAGCAGAGTGTCGGGATATTTCTCAAGAAACCTTCGCTTACCTAAGCTCACAGCCGCATAAGCTGGAAAGGAAATAAACCGCTGTTTTATGGCGCATTTAGACTGAATTTTTAGTATAACTGGCCGATACGAATATTATAAAAATCAAAAATACTTCAGAGGGAAACAACACAATGTCTTTTATCATTCCAAAACCGAAGCCGATTGACCTGTCCAAGTTTGAACTGCCGGAAGATCAACTGGAAACCAAATACGGTTTACCGAAAGACGTTAAATTCTGTAAAAAATGTACCATTTCCAACCAACGCCCCAATTCAGCGGTGGAATACAAACATACTAAAGACTCCAAGAAAGCCACCATCAATTTTGATGAAGAAGGCGTGTGCGACGCTTGCCGAGTCGCTGAAGAAAAAGAACACACCATCGATTGGGGCATGCGGGAGGAAGAGCTACAGGCTTTGTGTGATAAGCACCGTTCCAAAGACGGTTCTTACGATTGTTTATTGCCCGGCTCCGGTGGTAAAGATAGCTTCTATGCCTCGCATATTTTGAAAGAAAAATATGGTATGCACCCATTTACTGTGACCTGGGCGCCGCATATTTACACCGAATGGGGCTGGCGTAACTTTCAGAAATGGATTCATGCCGGGTTTGATAACCAGTTGATGACCCCGAACGGGCGGGTGCACCGTTTGCTGACGCGCCTGTCAGTGGAAAAACTCTTTCATCCGTTCCAGGCGTTTATGATTGGCCAAAAAGCCTTGGCACCGAAAATGGCCGCGATGATGAACATACCACTGGTGTTCTTTGGTGAAAACGAAGCGGAATATGGCAACCCCAAAGGCGATACCGACAAGGCACAGCGTGACTGGCAATATTTCACCATGACGGATGAAGCCGAAATTAATATCGGCGGGGTGTCGATTAAATCCCTCAAAGATGATTTCGGATTGGAAAAAGCCGATTTGGACCCTTATATGCCGGCCAATCCTCAGCAGCTGGAAGAAACCGGCGTGGAAGTGCATTATCTGGGGTATTACCTTAAATGGCACCCGCAAAGTTGTTATTACTATGCCCACGAGCACGGAGGGTTTGAAGCTTCGCCGGAGCGTACGCCCGGCACATATTCCAAATATAACTCCATTGACGACAAAATCGACGATTTCCATTACTACACTACCGGCGTGAAATTCGGCATTGGCCGTGCCACTTATGATGCAGCGCAGGAAATCCGTTCCGGCGATATTGACCGTGAAGAAGGTGTGGCCTTGGTGAAACGCTTTGATATGGAATTTCCGGAGCGTTTTGCCGAAGAAATTTTCGAATATTTATCAATTCCGGAAAAAGAGTTTCCCATCGCTTCCAAGATGTTCGAGCAACCGATCATGGACAGAGAATATTTTGATTTATTGACAGATACCTTCCGCTCGCCGCATTTGTGGAAAAAAGAAAACGGGGTCTGGGTGCAGCGTCATACGGTTTGGGGTAAATAGAAACTTATGGATATGAATAAAATAACAATTCTCAAAGACGAGTTAATCAGTTTTGTACCTAGGTTTCCTGCAATAGTTAAGATGAAATTAAAAGGTAATTTAGTACAGTGGATGTTATTTAACTTAGTAACGGCTATTATTGGTGGATTCGCAATATTTAGCGATTTAATTATTCAAAATTTTTTATATCAAATAATTTTATTTTTGATTACTTTAATTGTTTTTTTTACTTCCGCTATTTTTTTAATACAAGAGGAAGAAACCTTAAATGTTGAAGAAAAAGAAGTCGATGAAATAAGAAAAAAATTAAAAGAGAAAATTTTAAATTGTGAATTAAGTAAAAATGATTTAATTGAACTAAAAAATGAGATTAAACCAAAAGGATTGATGCATAGTCTAAATAAGCAATATGAAAGATTTTCTAATATAGTAGGGCTAATCTTTGGTTGGGTTTCTATGACTGTATTTTTAATCACAGGTTTTTGGGGTATTGGTTTAATAAAAGTTATTAATGCCATTGAATCAGGAGACGGTTCCGTATTTCCCTTTTTATTCATAGTAAGTTTTATTGGAATGTTTTTAGTTTATATTTGCAAGTCTTTTTTGGATGTTGTAGATAGGTTCTCTGGTAATTTTCAGCGAAGAGTTGTGTTACAACAAATTAAAGATATTCATAAATGATTCGTCTTATTCCCCGTCTTGATATTAAATCCAAGCACCTGATTAAAGGCGTCAAGCTGGAAGGTTTGCGTAAAATCGGTAATCCGAATGAATATGCGCGTAAGTATTACGAGAAGGGTGCGGATGAATTGTTGTATATGGATGCCGTAGCGTCGCTTTACGGTCGCAATAATCTGACTGAAATCGTCAAGGAAACGGTTAAATCTGTGTTTATTCCGATTACCGTGGGTGGCGGTATTCGCTCGGTAGAAGATGCGCGGGAAATTTTGCGCTCTGGTGCCGATAAGGTGGCGATTAACACTGCTGCGGTGCAACGCCCGGACCTCATCAATGAAATGGCGAAAACCTTTGGTGAGCAATGTGTGGTGTTGTCGGTTGAAGCTATCCGGCAAGCCGATGGTAAATGGTTGGCGTTTACCGACAATGGTCGTGAGCATACCGGTTTGGATGTCGTGGAATGGGTCAAGGAAGCGGTGGCGCGTGGCGTCGGTGAAGTGTTGTTGACTTCCGTGGATAAAGAAGGCGGCCGTAAAGGGTATGACTTGGCGTTGATTGAGGCGGTTTCCGAGGCCGTATCGGTGCCGATCATTGCTTCCGGTGGCATGGGGCAAGGGATGGATGGTGTGGAAGCAATTCAAGCCGGGGCGAATGCGATTGCCATGGCGGATATTTTGCATTATGAGCGCGATACCGTTGAGGGCATTCGACAGGTGTGTGCCGAAAACGGTTTGTCGGTTCGCCCACAAGAGGCAATCCATTCCGTTCACGGAGGGGAGCTGTCATGAGTTCAATGAGCCAAATGAGTCGCAATGTTACCTTGATTGATTACGGTGCCGGGAACTTGCTGAATGTGCAGCGTGCATTTGAACATCAGGGCGCGACAGTCGATATCGCCACGCGACCGGAACAAATCGAACAAGCCGAGCGACTGGTGTTCCCGGGGGTGGGGGCGTTTCCGGAAGCGATGCAGCAATTACAGGCTCAAGACCTGGTGGAAGCGATTCAACAGGCAGCCAATGATAAACCCTTTCTAGGGATTTGTTTGGGCATGCAAATGATGTTGGATGAAGGCGAAGAGTTTGAAAAAACACCAGGCCTGGGGCTTTTACCGGGTCGGGTCGAAAGACTTCCGGAGCGAGGTGTGAACGGTCAAAACATGACGGTTCCGCACATGGGCTGGGCATCGATTCAGCCGAACAAAACGTCCTGGCAAGGTTCTTTGCTGGAAGCCGTGCCGGAAAGCAATGCTTTTTATTTTGTGCATTCGTATTATGCGGATGTGGCCAATGACGCCGACCAATTGGCGGTGTTCGATTTTGGCGGGCACGCCATTACCGCCGCGATACAGCGTGACAATAAAATCGGTTGTCAGTTCCATCCGGAAAAATCCGGCGAGTTGGGGTTGAAATTGGTGGAAGCCTTTTTGAAATTATGATGGGGCATCGGGAGGGGTGATATGGATGTAAGAAGTTTTTGGCAAGACCAGTTGCACTCCGGTCGACCGATGTTTTTACCGGATATCGGTACTTATTTCAATCAGGATATGCAACAAGCCGAAGCGTTGGTGGATGCACTGGGCGAGGCGGGCGTTACCACCATCAAGGGTGAGATTCTGCAGACGCCGGAAATTTGCCTGGATGCGCATTTGTCCGGTAATGAAAAATACTGGGGACATCAAACCGGTGAGCTTAAACAGGAAAACTACCGTGATTTGATTGAGCGCAAGGTAGTGCCGTTATCGTCTTATGAAACCTTGTTCCAGTACGCCAAAGATAAGGGCATGGATACCATTGTGTCCGTTTATGATTTTGAAGGGGCGGATTTCGCCCGACAAATCGGTTGTAAGGCCATCAAAATCGCCTCGTCCAATATTACCCATCAGCCGTTAATCGAATATGTCGCACAGTTAGGGTTGCCGATGATAATCGATACCGGTCATTCCACGGTCGAAGAAATGGCGCGTGCGGTTAACTGGGCGCAGGATTGCGGTTTGAAAGGGGATGCGGTCGACATTGTTGTGGAGCATAGCCCAAAAGGACCGCCCAATCCGGTGGAACAGCAAAATCTACGTTTTATGCAGACTTTGGGACAAGCCGTTGGGCTGCCCTATGGTTTATCGGATCATCACGGTGGTGAAGAAATGTTGTATGCGGCCACGGCGATGGGAGCGGTGGTGTTGGAAAAAGGCATTTGCCCCGATGAAATGGGCGATGAACAGGATGGCGGTCATGCCATGCCGGTCAGCCAAGTTGCCGCCGTTTTGCAGAAAATCAATAATATCGCCGATGCGATGGGTAATGGAATTCGCGTTCTGCCACGGCAACGTGAAAAATATGTATCGCGAATGGGCTTGGTTGCCAAAACCGATTTGGCGGCAGAGAGTGTTTTGAGCATCGATAATGTCCGTTTTGCCTTTCCGGCATTGGGCATCAAAGCCGAATATTGGTCGGAAATAGAAGGGCAGGTCTTGAAGCGTTCGCTTTCGGCGGGGGAAATCATTGGCTGGCCGGATATTGCGTTCCGTGAGAAGTAAGCGGTATTGGGAGATGTGATGCGCTGGTTACCTGAGCTTCCCGCTTTCCCCGGTCTTCGTCCTCCGGAACTGAAATGGTTAGAGATGGTGATGTCATCTCATGACGCATCACCAGAAAACGCCCAGGCCTGGGCGTTTTTGCATTTACTGTCCGAAAAACATTCAATCAAAATTGACCAGGCCTGGCAATTGCAAACCCACCAAACTGGGCCGTACGGTTTTTTTCGTCTGACGGGCGAGATGTCGAACCACGAAACCTTGGATTGGTTTTTAAAGCTGGTGGCTCCGCAAAAAGCGAAACGCATGCTGGAAGGTCAGGTTTTGGTTGATGCGATGATGTCCACTCATCAAGATTTGTCTATTGATGCGAACGTGGTTTTTTCCGTACCGCCTATGGTTCAAGGGTTTCCGGATACGGTGTCCGAAGATGTGACAGCATTGGCGTTTCCTTTTTGGGAGGGACGCTTTACCGATTATGAGGGTTCGGATTTACGGTTGTTGGGACAGGCGCTCGGGCAACTTCATCGACGATTGAAGAATCTACCGCAAGCGGAGAAAATTCGAGCGGGCGGGGAAGAACGTCATGCGATGTTAACGGCACGTTGGAAGATGTTGTTGCAATCCCCTGAAAGAATGGCTCAATTGCCGACTGAAGCCCAAGCGTGCTTAAAAGCACATTCGCCGGATTGGTTGGCGCACTTGATGGATGACGGTCAGCCTGTGCACGGAGACTTGAATGTCGGTAATGTTTTGTTTCGGCCTGATGGTCGGGTGGCGTTTTTGGATTTTGAAGACAGTTTGACGGCTTGGTTCGACCCTTTGAAGGATCTGGCTTTTGTGATTGAGCGATTCGTGTTGTGCGTGCATGAACCTGAACAATTGGCGGCCATGAGTCATACTCTTTTGGATGCCTATCAAGCGCAAAACCCGGTGGCAATCCGCTCTGAAACCCGGTTCATCGACTTGTTGCAAGGGCTGGCGATTCGGGCATTTTTGATTTTGGCAGAGTTGCAATTGACTACCTCACAGGAAATACCGAAATCCGAGTGGCAAAAGTTCGCATTTTTATATAATCTAACCTTTCGACATGAAACGGAGTTAAAAGCCATCGCCGCGCCTTACGTTGTCAAAACGTGATTCGTAAACTGGAACGCTTTCCGGGGCTGCGGCGGCCTGATTGTTCAGATGATGAAATTATTGATTACCGCACGAGACCCTGCCACAGCGCTTTCGTTCGAAAAGCTGATTCCGGAATTGCTTGAAAGCGGACGTTTTGAATTACGTGTTTTATGCCAGGAACCGGCGTTTCAAATGCTGCAACCGTTTGTGCCGGCCGATAAGCTTTACGCCATTCCCAAAGATGAATTTGCGCTTGTATTGGAAGATGCATTTCTCCGTAATCAGTTTGAAAGCTTTCAACCCGACGCGGTCTTAACCGGTATTTCAGGACCGGATACCGGTATCGATGAAGCGGTATTGCACTATGCCGCGACTCACGATATTCATTCTTATGCGTTGCAAAGTTTCTGGGGAGATATGAATCAAGCCTCCGGCGCATTACCGGACACGGCTTTTGTGATGGATGACGAAGCCATTCGCATCACCCAGGAACGTTATCCGGATATCGAGAACGTCGCGATTGGTTCCATCAAGCATATCGATTATCGCGCTTATGATCCTCTGAAAGCTCGCGCCGAAAAACGCCCAGGCCTGGTCGAATCCGATGAAGTTGTCTTGGGATTTTATGGCCAACCGATACTGGAGATTGCCGGTTATTTCGAGACCATTGAAGCGCTCACCCGTCAACTTTCCAACTGGCCGCGCCCGTTTAAATTACTGTACCGTCCGCACCCGAAAGAAACGCCGGAATTGCAAGAGAAAACCTTGTCGTTGTTCACCGAAGCATTTGGTGACCGAGTTTCTTTGGACCCGTTTTTGGATATTAAGGACAGTTTGGTGGTGTGTGATTTGGTACTGAGTGCTTTTTCGACGTGTTGTTTCGATAATCTTTATTTAAACGAAATGGCGCATCGACCATTCAACGCCAGCGTCTATTTGTGGTTTGAACCGGAGTTGATTCGTTGGTGGCAGGAGTACAGTCATTTGAAAGAATTACCGTTAATCAGTGAAGAGTTGCTGTTATCGGTCGATAAAGAAGAAGAGATGCTGACGGTTTTGGAACAAGGTTTGCTCGAAGAAACACGGCAAATCCTTTGGCATAAAGCAAAGGCTCATTTGCCTAATCCGCAGGCTTCCATCGGCATAATGATGGAAAAGCTGTTATCGGATTTTGAAAAGTCCAAACGCGCATTTGGCTGACGTCTATGTCGGTTTTGAACACACAAAGGAAATACAGAGATGGTTGAACAGGCGGATATTTTAGCCTTAATCCCGGCACGAGGCGGTTCTAAAGGATTGGTTGGTAAAAACCTGTATCCGATTTTAGACAAACCCTTGTTGCAATATACGATTGATGAAGCACAAAAAAGCGACTATTTGAACGGTTTGATGATGTCGAGTGAAGATGCCGAAATCAATGGGTATGCGAAATCATTGGGACTGAAAGTCGACTATGTTCGTCCGGCCAGTTTGGCGGAAGATCATACCACGACGGCCGAAGCTGTCTTACATGCGCTGGATTGGCTGGAAGAACAGAACCGTTTGCCGGATGCGGTGGTATTGTTGCAACCGACGTCGCCTTTACGAACTGTGGAGGAAATCGACGCGGCCATTTTACAGTTCCTGGAAAGCGATAAAGATTCGTTAATTAGTGTGCAGCCGATGAAGGAACACCCTTACAAGTGCGTTCAAGCACATGATGGGGGCTGGGAATATCTTGCGCAACCGGAACGTTATGTTTCCCGACGCCAGGATTACACCAATGATTATTATGTGATTAACGGTGCAATCTATATCGTCACACCACAATTCTTACGCTCGCACCGTGAATTTACCGGTGAGGGATTATCCGAATTGTTTGTGATGGATCCGATTTCCGGGGTGGACATTGATGATTTGGCCGATGTATTCCAAGTCGAAGCTTTGTTAAAGATGCGGCAAACGCAGCTGAAATAATGACTGGAAGGAATGTGCATGGACTTATTTGATTGGCAGGCCATATCCATTAGTGAAGATGCAACCATTCGGGATGCTTTGACGGTGTTGGATCAGCAAGCGATGCAAATCGTGCTGGTCATTTCGAAAGACCGTCAGTTGAAAGGCACGGTGACGGATGGGGATATTCGCCGGGGTCTATTACGTGGCGAAAGTCTGGATAGTCCGATTACACTGGTGGCGAATGCTAAGCCCTCTGTTGGCTATGAATCCGAAACGGAGATGGTTTGGCATCAACACATGAAGCGTCGTTCCTTGCGGCATTTACCAATCTTAAATGCCCACAAGCAAGTGGTTGGGCTTTATTACCGTAAAACACAGATCACGCCGCGGCGTAAGAACCCGGTGGTTTTAATGTTGGGAGGCCTGGGAATGCGATTGCGGCCTTTGACTGAAACCGTTCCAAAACCCATGTTGCCGGTCGGCAATCAACCGATTTTGGAAACCATCGTCAAACACATTGCCGATCAAGGGTTTACGGAGTTTTATTTTTGCATTAATTACCTTGGCGAAAAGATTCGACAGTATTTCGGTGATGGGAAACAATGGGGTATACGCATTACCTACATAGAGGAAACCAAGCCGATGGGAACGGCGGGGGCTTTAAGCCTTTTGCCAAAGTTGCCAGGCCTGCCTTTAATTGTGATGAACGGAGACCTTCTGACCAAAGTTGATTTCCGTTCACTGTTGGACTTTCATGCCGAGCATGAAAATTGTGTGACGACGTGTGTACGTGAGTATTCACATCAAGTGCCGTATGGTGTGATTGAGATGCAGGGGCCTTATATTAACCAGTTGGTAGAAAAGCCGGTTTATCGGTATTTTGTGAATGCCGGCATCTACTGTTTATCGCCGGAAGTTCTGTCGAAAATCCCGCAGGATAGTTTTTATGATATGCCAACGTTGGTGGATGCTCTGATTGATGAAGACCAAAAAACCGGAGGATTTCCGCTAACAGAGTATTGGATGGATATTGGTCATATTCCCGATTATGAGCAAGCTCAAGCCGATTATGAAGTCTATTTCAAATAGTCTCAGAATAAGTCTTAGGGATAAACAAAAACCGGCATTGGCCGGTTTTTGTTTAAGGGAGGGTTAATTTTTCGGGCGTGTCGCCAGGTTCATCAGTTCATCGGTTACGATATTATCCGGGTCGATTTCCTTGATTTTATTGATGGCTTGAATGGCATCATCTTGAAGTCCAAGATAGATGAGCAACTTGGCCAGTTTAATCCAGGTTGCGGAATCTTTTTCATTGCGATTTAAATAGTGAAGATAGATTTCCGCTGCCCCTGGGCCGTCTCCGGTAGCGGCCAGAATATCGGCATAAGCGATGAAGTATTCGTCTGAATAGTGAGTCAGCACTTCCAGTGCATTCAGAGCGGTTTGGTAATCTTTTTTATCCAAGGTGATGTTGACGACCCGCTTTAGCCCTTCCATCAAAAGTTTTTCTTCTTTGATCTGCACGAACTGATCGATGGCGTCATTTGGCATTTCTTTGAGTTCATATAAGTAACCGGTTCCTAAATGGCAAAGGTCTTTGGCATTGTCACCACCCTGTTCGGCAATGTAATTAATCAGTTCTTCTAAATCATAAGGCCGGTTTTCGATGAAATAGCGATGAATCCGGTCAAACAGATTGGCTATGTTTTCACCTTGAGATTTCAACTGTTGGCTCAGCTGAGTTTCATTTGAAGTTAATTCTTGATGGTAGGTGTCAAGTAAGGTTTGTACGGCTTTTTGTTGCTCTTCAGTTAAGTCCTTTATTGAAAGGTCATGCATTTTCATCCAAACAATTGGCCGTCCCTCTTCATGCCACTGATGCCATTTTTCAACCAGTTTATCGAAATGTTTGGTCCCTTCTGTTTCTTTAATGCGGTGGTTTAAACGCGAGATGGCTTCTTCGATGGATTTTTTTAGAGGGGTTGCAGAATTCACCAGGCCTGAGAAATAATGGATAAAGGAGTCTTTGATTTGATCACGCGTCATATCCTCCTTGCCGATACTGGGGTTCATAAAATCTTTGTAGGCTTTGATGGAATAATTAAATATAAACTCGGCATGCGTCCCCATTTGAGCGTTCAGGTTTTTTTGGAGAGTAATGATTTGTTGGGTAAGTTTGTCGGTTTCGTCTAAATCTTTAAATAAACGCTGTGCAATTTTTTTGCCTTGCCGAGATTCTTTAATGATCGTACGGCATAGATCGCGCATTTCCTGACAGTAAGACTTGGCATATTGTAAATGTTTCTTATAGGTTTTTAGGTCAAAGGAAAGGGCTTTTTTTATATCACGGATGGCTTCGGCTTTCGTTTGGGCGGGTAGTTGAATGTTTTCTGGGCGGGCGTACTCAACTTTGTCGATTAAAGCCGCTTCCTGACTAAGGGTGTAAAAACGGCTTTTGAAAAATTCGACAGAATAAGCGACTAATTCTTCCATGCCCTGACGAGCATTGGCAAAGCTTGGGGTGGTTTCGGCAATGCGTCCTGAATAAGTTTTAACGCGGTTGGTCGCGGTATCCAGATATTTGCCTGTTTTGGACTCAACACTTTCGGACTCGTAACTTTTGCCGCCTTCTCCATAACAGAAATCCACACCTGAAAAAACAACTTGTTCCGCCCCGAGATAGCTGGCTACGGATGCCATGGTATTGGTTACCGTTGGGCCAACGATATTAAGGTTGTCTGGTTGTGGATGTTTTTCATCCACCCAAGGAAACATTAAACCAAGATAGGCATGTACACCAGACCATTCGGCGATGAGTTTGTTATTGGCATTATTGGAATGAACCAATATGGCGCTGTCACCGAATTGGAGCATGGGTTTGCTGTTGTCGTAGCTCACCGCATGGGGATCTACTGTGACGAAAAAATCAGGTTGAACTCCTTCCTTTTTCAAACGATTGGCAATTCGAGCCGCTGCAAAAATAACAAGCTGGTCTTGATTGGCTTTAATCCAATCGATACTGTCGTCCAGAGACGGCCCCCCACCCATGATGACTGCGGTAGTGCCTTTTAAAGCCTTTTCAATTTTTGATACTGGCGTGCTATTGGACGACAGACTTTTAAGTTGGCTGTCAATGAAAATATTATTGATGGCGTAGCCACTTTCGGATGCAGAGAAGATGTTGTACTTGTCTAGAGTGATTTCCCAAAGTTGGCGATACAGGTCGTTTTTGGAATCAATAACGGATAGTGAACGCAGTAAAGTATAACGACCGTGGGCGATGTAATCCGAATAACGTTCAGACAAGTCACCGAAGTTTATATCTTCAGACGCCAAGCTAATCAAGCTTTCATCGATTTCCATATTCGTGTTTATGTAAGACAGAATTTCCGGTTTATCAATCAGAATGTAGTGGCGTCCTCGGCCAGAATGATATTTTTGTAAATAGGGAACCAATAATCCTGAATCGGACCCGACAATAATGAAAAGCATATTTTCTTGGTCAAGGACTTGATTAAATACCTTATTGAAAGTGGAAGTCGCGCCAACCGTGTCAAATGCTGTGTGGTTGATTTCTTGGAAATACTGATCGCCAAAAGCATTGGTGTAAAGGTTTTGAGTATTAATTGTATCCATAGGTTCCGTTTTAGTTTTCTCAAAAAATGATGAAAATGCCTGTTTTTAAAGCCTTTTGCATACGTAACAGAAAGTATGCCAAAAAAAATTTAAAAAAAATCGATTTTTTTTCTAAAGCTTTATAAAAGTTGGCCGTTACCAACAGTGAAGGGAAAGAATGACTCGATTGTGCTGATATAAAAAATAATAGCAATCGTATATTTTTTAAAAAGGAGATAAGATCATGGCAATGGTAATCAATACAAATATTGCTTCCGAAAACGCAGTACGTCTATTGGACGGTTCTAACCGTGAAATGGCGACTTCAATGGAGCGCTTGACCTCTGGTTTGCGTATCAATAAAACAGCAGATGACGCGGCCGGTAAAGCGGTTGTAACGTCAATGACTTCACAAATCCGTGGTACGGATATGGCGGTTCGTAATGCGAATGACGGTATTTCTTTGGTGCAAACCGTTGATGGTGCGGCCGAAGAAACCGTTAACATGTTGTACCGTATTCGTGAGCTAGCAGTTCAGTCGGCGAACGAAACTTACAACTCGGCACAGCGTTCACAGATGAACATCGAAGTGTCTCAGTTGAGACAAGAAATTAACCGTATCGCGTCCACCACCAAATTTAACGGTGTGAAGCTGATGGCCAGTTCGAATACAATTTCCATTCATGCGGGTTGGGAGACAGCTGCTGACAACACCTTGAAAATTTCATTGAAAACCATGAATGCTTCAGCATTGGGTGTTTTAGGAACGATTCAAACGCAAGCTTCGGCCCTGGGGGTTATGTCTCAGGTAGATACTGCACTGGAAACAGTTGCAAAAACCCGTGCTGGATTTGGTGCCTTGCAAAACCGTATGGAATACACCATTTCTAACTTGCAGAATGTTAACGAAAACATTTCAGCCGCCCGTAGTCGTATTGAAGATGCGGATTACGCTGAAGAAAGTGCTAACTTGGCGAGAACACAAGTTCTACAACAAGCGGGTATGAGTATGTTGTCTCAAGCGAACCAGTCTCAGCAAAATGTATTGGCATTGCTGAGTTAATTTAGTATAAATACATACTATAGCTGAGCTTGAAAGGAGGGGGGTATTATTATGAATACTCTTGGTGATGAGTTACTGGAGACGAAAATGTACGTGCCAAGCACGACATCGACGCCAAAGGTAGCGAATGAATCAACAACAGTGGGTTCCGCGCCTCCTTTAGACAAGCAGAAGGCTTCTTCCAGCATAGATGTTCTGAACAAGAAGTCTTCGATTGATGCTCCTCAAAATTCGAGCAGTGTTACGGTTTCCGAAACGGAAACCGATCGTCTGATGGAAAACATCAATGCCATGTTGGACAATTTGGACAACTATATGATGTTTGAAAAAGACGATGTAACGGGGAGAAACATCTATTCTTTAATCGATAAAGACTCTAAAGAGGTCATTAAGCAATTTCCTTCGGATGAGTTTTTAAGCGTCTCCCGACGTCTGGTCGAGTATTTAGAAGCAGAGCTTTCTAAAGAGGTAAGCCGTGACGATAAAATTGGCAATATTGTCAGTAATATTGTTTGATTTTATGGTTATCTAAAAGCGAGTGTTGGGTTTTCTCGGCACTCGCTTTTTTTATTTCTAAGCCCTCCGTGATTGATGTTCTAAAAGCCTTTCTCCTTCCTTATAAAGCTATCTTTTATTAAATTTTAGAGTTCCAATATTTTTTAAGTTATTGAAAATAAACTATATTTTATATTTTTAAGTAAAAAGGTATCAAGTTTTCTAGTGGTGTCCCGATAACGTAATTGAAAGGCGAAAGGTTTCATGGCTACGACCGAGATGGAATAGGATGAGACCTTGATATTAGCTTACTTTACACTTGGGAGTAAATATTATGGCTATGGTAATTAATACAAATATCGCTTCTGAAAATGCGGTCCGTTTGTTGGATCAAAGCAGTCGCGAAATGTCAACTTCAATGGAACGTTTGACTTCTGGTTTGCGTATCAATAAAACGGCGGATGACGCGGCCGGTAAAGCGGTTGTGACACAAATGACCTCTCAGATTCGTGGTACGGATATGGCGATTCGTAATGCAAATGATGGGATTGGTTTGGTACAAACCGTTGATGGTGCGGCCGAAGAAACCGTGAATATGTTGTACCGTATTCGTGAGCTAGCGGTTCAGTCGGCGAACGAAACCTACAATTCAGCTCAACGTTCACAAATGAACATCGAGGTTTCTCAGTTGAGAATCGAGATCAACCGTATCGCTTCCACCACAAAATTTAACGGCGTTAAATTGATGGCCAGTTCGAATACAATTTCCATTCATGCCGGTTGGGAGACGGATGCTGAAAACACGTTGAAAATCTCCTTGAAAACCATGAATGCTTCGGCATTAGGTGTTTTAGGAACGATTCAAACGCAAGCTTCGGCCCTGGGGGTTATGTCTCAGGTGGATGCCGCACTGGAAACAGTTGCAAAAATCCGTGCTGGTTTCGGTGCGATGCAAAACCGTATGGAATACACCATTTCCAACTTGCAAAATGTTAACGAAAACATTTCGGCCGCCCGTAGTCGTATTGAAGATGCGGATTATGCCGCTGAGAGTGCAAATCTTGCCAGAACGCAAGTTCTGCAACAGGCGGGTCAAAGTATGCTTTCGCAAGCGAATCAATCAACTCAAAATGTACTTGGATTACTTCAGTAATCTAAATAATGCCGGGAGGAATTTCCTCCCGGGCTTTTTCCTCATTATATTTTGATTTGTGGAGTCTTGCTCAAGCAGCACGACTCTATAAATCAAAGTTTAATGTCCTGATTTGACACAGGCTAAAAGGAGTGGTTTCTCATGACACAGGTAATTGAAAAACATTTGTTGGGCTTGCATGGGAACGTTTATGCTAAAGCGGTGGAAAACGAGTTGGTCTTATCTAAACGTTTGTTACGTGTTGATCAGGGGGACACGACTGGCGTATCGACTCAGGAAGTACAGAATTTGGATGAAATTCGCCGTTTGGTGTCACGTTTTAGACGACGGGCTTCTGTCAATGCGTCTGAGTGGATGGTGTTGCAGGCAAACCCTAAACAGCAAAGTGTTTTAGGGTTGCTAAGATAAGACGATGTTGTAAATTCAGGAAGTACATATTTAATCATTTAAATTGATAATACGCTGTGTTTAAACAGCAAGAGAGTTTAAGGGTTTCCCTTGTGTGTTAACGGCATCGTCATTTTGGCATGCCGTTTTTTTTATTTCATCAGTTGACGGAAAAACGATGATGAGCATGGTTATCAACACAAATATAGCGTCGGTGAATGCCGTTCGGTTGCTGGATCAGTCCAGCCGGGAAATGGCGGTTTCGATGGAACGTTTGACCTCCGGGTTACGAATTAATCGAACAGCGGATGATGCGG
Source organism: Thiomicrospira sp. S5 (assembly GCF_003991075.1). Classification (NCBI taxonomy): domain Bacteria; kingdom Pseudomonadati; phylum Pseudomonadota; class Gammaproteobacteria; order Thiotrichales; family Piscirickettsiaceae; genus Thiomicrospira; species Thiomicrospira sp. S5. The sequence continues at coordinate 1,374,769 of NZ_CP014470.1, forward strand.
CCGGTAAAGCGGTTGTAACGGCGATGACGGCTCAAATTCGCGGTACCGACATGGCCATTCGAAATGTGAACGATGGTATTTCATTGGTACAGACGGTTGACGGCGCGGCAGAAGAAACCGTCAACATGTTGTATCGTATTCGTGAACTAGCGGTACAGTCAGCGAACGAAACCTACAATTCAGCTCAACGTTCTCAAATGAATATCGAGGTGTCTCAGCTGCGAATCGAGATCAACCGTATCGCTTCGACCACGAAGTTTAATGGTGTGAAGTTGATGGCGAGCTCGAATGTCATTTCCATCCATGCCGGTTGGGAAACGGCATCTCAAAATACGTTGAAAATCTCATTAAAAAGCATGAATGCATCCGCCTTGGGGGTTTCCGGAAGAATTTTGACCCAAGCCTCCGCTCTGGGTGTCATGTCGCAAGTGGACGTGGCGTTGAAATCGGTGGCGAAAACCCGAGCGAGTTTTGGGGCCATGCAAAATCGTATGGAATACACCATTTCCAACTTACAGAATGTGAATGAGAATATTATGGCGGCTCGGAGTCGCATTATGGATGCGGACTATGCAGCGGAAAGTGCGAACCTGGCCAGAACACAAGTTTTGCAACAAGCCGGGATGTCCATGTTATCTCAAGCGAATCAAATGACTTCCAGCGTCTTGTCTCTGCTTCAATAAAAGATGACTCCGAAAATTACGGAGAGTGACATTAAGCGGGTTTTTTGGGTAAAATAAACGGGCTGGATTATCGTAGCGATAATTTACAGTTCCCTTGTGTGTTAACGGCGGTCTGAGATTTCGGATTCGCCGTTTTTTTTTTGCGTTTTTTAAGTGATATAAAAAATGACCAGGCCTGGTGAAAAGCGGATGATGGCTTGTAGTTAATGTTTTTTCGATTTAAACGTTAAAAAATTTCTAAAGGAATTTGAAAAGGTCCCGATAAAGAAATTGAAGGCAGCAAAGAATGCCTCAAACATAAAAATAAAGATATTAAAAACACACACAAGTACACACAGGGAGAACTGTCATGGCACTAGTCATCAATACAAATATTGCGTCTGAAAATGCGGTCCGTTTGTTGGATCAAAGCAGTCGCGAAATGTCGACTTCAATGGAACGTTTGACTTCTGGTCTGCGTATCAATAAAACAGCGGATGACGCCGCCGGTAAAGCGGTTGTTACCGCAATGACTACGCAAATTCGCGGAACCGATATGGCTTTGCGTAACACCAATGACGGCATTGGCTTGGTACAAACCGTTGATGGTGCGGCCGAAGAAACCGTGAATATGTTGTACCGTATTCGTGAACTAGCGGTTCAATCAGCGAACGAAACTTACAACTCCGCACAACGTTCACAAATGAACATCGAAGTCTCTCAGTTGAGAATCGAGATTAACCGTATCGCGTCCACCACGAAATTTAACGGTGTTAAATTAATGGCCAGCGCCAATGTGGTATCCATTCATGCCGGATGGGAAACGGATGCTGAAAATACGTTGAAAATTTCTTTGAAAACCATGAATGCTTCCGCATTGGGTGTTTCTGGTACGATTCTAACTCAGGCGTCAGCGCTGGGGGTTATGTCTCAAGTGGATAAAGCTTTGGAATCGGTTGCGAAAATCCGTGCCAGCTATGGTGCCATGCAAAACCGTATGGAATACACCATTTCCAACTTGCAAAATGTTAACGAAAACATTACGGCGGCCCGTAGTCGTATTGAAGATGCCGATTATGCCGCTGAGAGTGCAAATCTTGCCAGAACGCAAGTTCTGCAACAGGCGGGTCAAAGCATGCTTTCGCAAGCAAACCAGTCGACTCAGAACGTTTTGAGCCTTCTTCAGTAAACCTTGAGCATGAATTCTCGTTAATCTAAACACTTTGTTGGCCTGAAATTTGTTATGGTCAACAAAGTGTTTTTAGATATGTTCCTTTTGCCAATCGAAAGCTTTTTTCATAAAAGGCTAAAGTTACGTTTTTGATGGCCGATTCATTGAATGTAAGTATCTAAAAATATAACAATACCGTTAATATAGACAGTTAAAATAGGTTTGTATTAGCTTTAAAGGCTGGAGAAAAATCATGGCAAACGATATCGGTGTCAGTATCCTGAATTCGATGGGTGCGAATACTTTTGATGTGAGCACCATTTCCAAAACCTTGGCGGAAGCGGATGTTTCGGCTCGCCGTACTATCATCGAAAACAATGAAACCAAATACAACAGTAAATTAACGGGGTACGATACCCTGGAAATGGCTTTTGATGGTTTCATGTCGCAAATCAGCACCTTGATGGATATTTCCAATTTCCAGCAAAAAACCGTTGTGTCCTCCGATCCGTCTGTATTAGATGCGACCGTGACAGGCACCCCAAATAATGGTTCCTACCAAATAGAAGTTCAGTCTTTGGCTACCTCTCATACTCTGGCTTCTCAAACAGAGTTCGCGTCTACCAGCAGTGTGATCGGAGAGGGTACCTTGACGTTTAATGTCGGCGGGGCGGTTTCAAACATTATCATTGATGCGACTAACAATACCTTGTCTGGCATTCAGCAAGCCGTGAATGACGCCGGTATTGGTGTCAATGCAACGGTTGTTAATGTTGGCACTGGTTATAAACTCATGTTTTCGTCGGCTCAATCGGGTGCCGGTAATACGATAGATGTATCCATTAGCGGTGATACCGATGGGAACGATACGGATGCGTCCGGACTTTCACGCCTGACAACCGCTAATATGGATGAAACGGTCGCGGCGCAGGATGCGACTGTTGTGGTAAATGGTTTAACCATCACCAATTCTGGCAATACCATTGACGGGGTGATTGAGGGCGTGTCCTTAAATTTGAAGTCTTCGGATATTGGTAGTACGAAAACCTTAGAAATTCAAAATGATACCACTGACTTGGCTCAGTCCGTTCAGGACTTCGTTGATTTGTATAATGCCTTAGACGATATTTTTAATAACCTAGGTTCTTCTGAAACCGATGAAGAAGACGAAACCATGGGGTCTTTGAATGGGGATTCAGCCCTACGAGAGGTTAAATATCGTATTCGGGATGCGATGATTGAGTCGATTCCGGGGCTAACGGGTTCGGTTCAGTCGCTGGCTGACATAGGGATTACCTCTGAGCTGGATGGCACGCTTTCATTGGATACCAGTATGCTCAACACAGCTCTCGCGAATAACCCTGAAGCGGTTGGGAAATTGTTTGCTGCCAGTGCTACAGCGACGGATAATCAAGTAACCTATACCGGATCAACCGATGAAACACTTGAGGGGACTTTTGATTTGACGGTGAATATAGCCGCTTCTCAGGCACAAATTGCCGGTGCCTCCATTGGTGTTGGAGGTGATATCTCCATTGATGGTACGAATAATGTACTGAAAGTGGCAGTGGATGGTAATACAACTTTAGATCTGCAATTGACACAAGGCACTTACACACGTGCGGATCTTGCAAAAGAGATGGCTCGTGTAATCAATAACGATAGTACTGTTGCCGGGGCAGGCGCTAAGGTTTCAGTGGAGTATGATGATGCGACTCAAACCTATACGATGACGTCGAATAAATACGGCTCGGCATCCTCCTTGGAACTGGTGTCGGGCAGTTTCTTGACATCGGGCATTTCTGGCCTAGGGGTGACAGCGCAAACGACCGGCACGGATGTACAAGGTTTTTTGGAAAATGACGAAGGCACCATCTATACCTTTGTGGGGCAAGGCCAAGATGTGACCATTAGTTCGATTTTGGATGGTTCTCCAAAAGGTTTAGAATTTACAATTGGTGGGACCGCAACAGGTGCTCGAGGTTCGATTGAGTTTAACCGAGGATATGCCGATCGTTTGGATATGTTGTTTGATGACATGATGGATGAGGATACCGGTATTATTGGTAACCGGATGTCTAATTACCAAGATCGTTTGGATGACATTGAAGAACAAAAAGCTGAAGTGGATGAGCGTTATGAGGCGCTGGAATTAAAATACCGTATTGAATTTGGTGCTTTACAGACATTGTTATCTGAAATGGAAAGTACACGGGAATCTTTAGCCTCTATGTTAACTACCAGTGATGAATAACAGACTCTATCAATAGAGAAAATATACATGGGAAGTCAACGTCTATGATGAATTCAATGATGAAACAGAAGTTCTTGGATCAATACCAACAAACATCCGTGCAAACTGGACTGGAAAATGCGACTCCGCATAAGCTGGTATCCATGTTGTACGATGGTATTTTAGACAACCTGGCGTTGACGAAAGGGGCCATGCAACGCAAAGATTATGAACAAAAAGCCAATAAACTTAATAAAGCTGTCTTGATTATTGGTTCTTTGCGCAGTAATTTGGACATGGAGCATGGCGGGGAAGTGGCGACAAACTATGAAGCTTTGTATTCTTATATGAACCGCCGTTTGCTACAGGCCAGCGCACAAAATGATGAGACACTTATCGACGAAGTGGCTAATTTGGTTCGCGAGTTAAAGGATGCTTGGAACCAGATGCCTGATAATTTTAAAATGGCGACTCAATCGCAACTTGAGTCGGTCAAAAACATTAAGTGATTCATATGACGAATGATTTATTGAATTGTCTGCACGAGTCCAAAATGCTGTTACGGTGTGCTGAAGACGGCGATTGGGATGCCTTTATTGAGCGTCACCCTGTGTGGACGATTCAAGTTAATCAACTGCTCGAAAACCCTTCTCCAGACATGGAAGCTTCATTGGCCGAGTTGTTGGAAGACGTCGATAAAATCCGTGCTTTGATTCAGCGCAGAATGGTTGAAATTGAAGCCGCGGTATCTTCCGGGCGTCAACAGCAAAAAGCTGTCAAACAGTACTTGCGATAAGCCGAATTACCTGTAAAAGCGCTTTTTCCACAAAAAGAATGCCAAAATTTTGACATCCTAGGTAAAAACTTATATAAAGGCACCTAGATGACCAAATAAAATGGCGGCTAGATGAAAGAAGAACTTTTATCCTCCTTGGTTGGTAATGGACCAGCCATGCAACAAGTCAAGAAACTAATTCAACAGGTTGCCCAGACCGATGCAACCGTCCTCATTCTCGGAGAATCGGGCACCGGGAAAGAAGTCGTCGCCCAAAGCCTTCACTCCGTTTCAAGTCGTTCCAATCAAGCCTTTATTCCAATCAACTGTGGTGCTATTCCGGGGGAGCTGCTGGAGTCTGAATTATTCGGGCATGAAAAAGGGGCTTTTACCGGCGCGATCACCGCTCGTAAAGGCCGTTTTGAAATGGCGGAACGGGGGACGATTTTTCTGGATGAAATTGGCGACATGCCATTGCCGATGCAGGTCAAATTGCTGCGAGTGCTGCAGGAACGGATTTACGAGCGTGTTGGCGGTAATAAAAGTTTTGAGTGTGATGTCCGCGTTATTGCCGCCACGCACCGCAATTTGGAAGACAATATTTCCGACGGAACCTTTCGCGAAGACTTGTTCTATCGGTTGAATGTTTTTCCGATTGAGATGCCGTCCTTAAGAGAACGCCCGGAAGACATTCCCGATTTGTTCGATTTCATGTTCGATAAAATCCAATCCTCCGGTCGAGCGATTCCCAAGCTGTCTGAAAAAGCCATGATTGCCTTGCAACAATATGCCTGGCCGGGCAATGTCCGTGAACTCGGCAATCTGGCTGAACGTTTATCCATTCTGTTTCCTGACTTGGTTGTTGAATATGGCGATTTACCGGTGAAGTATCAAGTTGAGCTACCGGAAGATGCCAGTTTGATTCGTGTCGACGCCTCTCAATTGGCCCAGCAGCCGGTGGAAACGACACCTCAAAGTGAACCTCCTTCGTCAACCGATATCGTGATGGAAGCTGAAACCCTTGACGCCGCAGGTCAAGCGGACGGATTTATGGCCTCAAACCCGACGCCGAATCTTGAAGAAGGCCTGGACTTGAAGTCGTATTTGGTGGAAATGGAAGTACAGCTGATTCAGAAGGCTTTGGTCCAGACCGACGGGAATGTTTCCCAAGCGGCCAAGTTGCTGCAAACCAACCGAACGACGTTGGTTGAAAAAATTCGTAAATTCAATTTGAACTGATAAAGGGCCGATTGTGGATGAAGCCAGAGCAGACGCGGTTGAACAAAAACGTTTAGCCGAGTTGGAAGAAGCGTTTGAACTGTTCAATCAGACGTCGTCTCAATTGACGCTGGCTTACGAGTCCTTGCAGCATGAGGTTGAAGACCTTCAACACAAGCTTGATGAGAGCAACCGCGAAAAGCACCGAGTGGGTGAACGGCTTGAGCAGCTGTTGAATTTGCTGCCGGCCGGGGTGATTGTATTGGACGAGCATGATCGTATTGTCGAAATGAATCCGGCGGCAGAAACGATTTTGGGCATTGACGCCATTGGTCGTAACTGGGAAGTGGTGGTTCGCAATGTATTTTTAATCGCCAATGATGCCGGTGAGCTGATTACCCACAACCAAAATTATTATCAGTTGTCGGAATCGCCGTTGAGTTTGTCACAGAATCACGGCGAACACTTGAATGGCAAGATTTTGCTGATTCAGGATGTGACGGCGGCGCGAGATTTGCAACAACATATGAGTCGTCACCAACGTTTGAGCTCAATGGGTGAGATGGCGGCTTCATTGGCGCATCAAGTGCGTACGCCTTTAGCCTCGGCGCTTTTATATGTGTCGCAAATGTCATCCCCTCAATTGGCGGAAGACAAGCGCGATAAGTTTGTGGCCAAAACGCTGACCAGTTTGCGACACCTGGAAGCGTTGGTGAAAGACATGCTACAGTACGCCAAGGGTGGCAAGGCCAAGGATCAAAAGGTGCAGGTTGGAGCCTTGTTGGATGGTTTGAAGCATTCGGTGGAACCAAAAGTTCAGCAATCACACAGTTTGATTCGATTTGATGAAAAGACACCAGGCCTGGTGGTTTTGGGCGATCAGGATGCGCTGTTGACCGCGCTGGAAAACCTGGTGAGTAATGCCATTGATATCGTCTCGGAGCATGCGGAAATTGATGTTTCGGTTGAGTTGGACGGAAAACGCAATCAAGTCGATATTACGGTAGCGGACAATGGTCCGGGCTTGAGCGAAGAAATGAATGAAAAAATTTTTGAACCCTTTTTCACTAGCCGGGCACAAGGCACAGGACTGGGGTTGGCCGTGGTACGAGCTGTGGCCGAAGCACATGGTGGCGAAGCCTGGGTCAAATCGATTAAAGGGCGCGGAGCCGTCTTCGGGTTGAGACTGCCGTTATTAGAGAATGGAGAGGATGCATGACTCTAGCGAAAATACTTGTGGTGGAAGATGACCTGAAATTACAGGAAGCTTTGGTTGATACGCTTGAGTTGAATGATTTTGAAGTCGTAGCCGTCAGTTCAGCGGAAGAGGCGCTGGTCGCGCTGGATGATGAAATCGCTATGGTGTTCAGCGACATTCGCATGGACGGTAGCATGGACGGCTATGATTTAATGAAGCGTATTCGTGCGATTAAGCCTTATCTGCCGATTGTGTTGATGACGGCGTATGGCACGGTCGAACAGGCCGTGGACGCCATGAAGTCCGGTGCAGTCGACTACATTCTCAAACCGTTTGAAGCCGATATTCTGGTGGAAAAGGCCCGGGCGTATTTTTATCGGGATGCGTCGGCAGAAGAAGATTTTGTGGTAGCGGATTCGACGACGATTCAACTGAAAGCCATGGCCAAAAAAGTCGCGGAAAGTGATGCTTCGGTATTGATTACCGGTGAAAGCGGAACCGGTAAAGAAGTTTTGGCCCGTTTTATCCATAATCACTCCAATCGCAGCAAACAACCGTTTGTCGCCATTAACTGTGCGGCGATTCCGGAAAACATGCTGGAAGCCACCTTGTTCGGTTATGAGAAGGGCGCGTTTACAGGGGCTTTGAAATCCATGCCGGGAAAATTCGAATTGGCGCAGGGCGGCACTATTTTTCTGGATGAAATCGGAGAAATGAAACCGGATTTGCAAGCAAAATTGTTGCGTGTGTTGCAGGAACGTGAAGTGGAGCGTATTGGTAGCTCGAAAATGATTAAACTCGATGTTCGAATATTGAGTGCGTCCAATATCGACATGAAACAAGCCATTGCCAATGGCGATTTCCGGGAAGACCTGTTTTATCGTTTGAACGTATTTCCAATGCGAATCCCGCCTTTGCGCAACCGCCCGAAAGACATTGCCGCCATTGCAGAGCGCCTCTTGCAGCGTCATTGCGGTGGCAGTCGAGTAGAACCGATGTTGTCGGCTCCAGCGCTCAAAGCCTTGATTGAGTTCCGCTGGCCGGGCAATATTCGTGAGTTGGACAATGTGATTCAACGTGCTTTGGTGATGATGTCCGGGGAAACGATTCAGAAGCAAGATATCTTCTTTGATGAGACCTTTGAAACCGATGTGCCAACCGTTCCGGAAGTCACGCCGAATGGCGTTGGAGAACCTTCGGAGGCTGTCTCGAATGGTTTTGACGCTCAAGCCAATACGACGGACTTGAAGGAGCGCGAAGTCCAAATTATCTTGGAAACGTTGAAGGCCAATAATGGTCACCGCCAGAAAACCGCGGAAGCCTTGAATATCAGTCCTCGTACCTTGCGTTATAAATTGGCTCGGTTCAAAGAACAAGGCTTGGATGTTTTATAGCCTGTCCAAACATGTTACATTGGCGGGGCAGGCTGGAAGCTTGCCTGTCTAGGACCGGGTCATTGTACCGGGTGGAAACCACTGAAAATCCGGCCTTCATCGCGGTGTTATTTATTTGACACATTTTTGGCATATCAATTGCTCATTGTGTCATAATTGAATCATGAAAATATCGGTTGGATTTTCTTCGAAAGTCCGCGATTTAATGGAGTTTTAACGAAATCATGACTAATTCGGTAGACACTCAGAGTTTAATGTTGCAAATGCGTTCCCTGGCGGCGGAAGCCGCGTCTCAGTCGCAACCGGTCAAACAACCGGAAAAAGGTGCCGAGGCGGCGGGGAATTTTGCCGAGTTACTGTCGCAATCCGTCAATTCGGTTGCGGAAGAACAAAATAAATCTTCCGCGATGAAAACCGCTTTCGAGAAAGGGGAAGACGTGGATTTGACCGAAGTAATGGTTCAAGCGCAGAAGGCAAGTTTATCTTTTCAAGCAATGACACAAGTTCGAAACAAACTGGTTGAAGCTTACAAAGATATTAAAAACATGCCGATTTAAGCCTATTTGTAACAAGAGACTATTTTTTCGATGGCTGAACAACCTACTCTTGATCCTAGTTTAAGTTCGCAAAAGGCGTCGGAAGGTTCTCCTCTCCTTAAAAACCTCACTTCGCTATCCGTTGCGAAGCAAGTTAGCTTAGTCATCGCTTTGGCCGCCAGTGTTGCTCTGGCGGTCGGCATTATTCTCTGGTCCCAATCGACTCATTACACGCTTCTGTTTGGCAGTATGGATGCCAAGGACATGAGCGAAGTCATTCAAACACTGGATCAGGAAAACGTTCCTTACAAGATTGAAGAAGGTTCCGGCGCCATTTTGGTGCCGAATGAGATGGTGCATTCACTCCGCCTGAAACTGGCGGCGCAAGGTTTTCCGAAACAGGCGCCGACGGGTTATCAGCTACTGGACATTGACCAAGGCTTTGGGATTTCGCAATTCAAGGAAACCGCGCAATATCAACGGGCGTTGGAAGGCGAATTGGCAAAATCGGTGTCGACCATCAATTCGGTGAAATCGGCTCGCGTGCTGTTAGGCATGCCGAAACGTTCGGTATTTGTCCGTAAGCAGCAGGAACCCACCGCATCGGTCACGGTCAAACTCTATCCGGGGCGTTCCTTAAGTGAAGAGCAAGTCAATGCCATTGTTTATCTGGTGTCGTCCAGTATTCCGAATATGAAACCGAAAGGGGTAACGGTTGTCGACCAGCAAGGCAATTTGCTGACCAGTGACTCGCATTCCGGCATTATGAACGTCAGCCTCAAGCAGCTGGGTTATACTCGTCAGGTCGAAGATACCCTGTCTCGACGTATTGTACGCTTACTGACGCCGGTCGCCGGTGGCGATCATAAAGTGCGTGCCCAAGTCACGGCCGAACTGGACTTTACCCAGCAAGAACAAACCCGTGAGAATTATGAACCGGATCCGGAAGCGATTCGTTCCGAACAGGAAATCAAGGAAATCAATCGAAACGAAGGGCCAATGGGAATCCCCGGCGCTTTGACAAATCAGCCACCACGTGCGGGGATCGCGCCGGAAGAAGGCTACGATCCGGAAAAAGATCCGAACCTGAAAAACTCCAAAGAAAAAACCACCAAAAACTATGAGTTGGACCGTACCGTCAGCCACATTAAAAACTCGGTTGGCACCATCCGGCGTTTGTCGGTGGCGGTTGTATTGGATGACAAACTGACCTTGGATGAAAACGGTGATACTCAGCGTACCCCCTTGACCGAAGACGAACTGGCGCGTTACCGTCAGTTGGTTAGTGATGCGGTTGGTCTGGATGAAGCGCGTGGCGATACTTTGAGTATTGTGAATGCCTCTTTTGTACAGGAAAAACAGGAGGATTTCGCGGCACCTGAGATCTGGGAAGAGCCTTGGTTCTGGACGCTGGTCAAGCAAATTCTGGCAGGCCTGGCGGTTTTGATCATTATCTTTGGCGTGATTCGACCAATGCTGAAAGACTTGTCGAAACGTGAAGAAATGACCGTGGATTATCCGGAGGATGTACCGGAAGAAGAGGAAGAGCTTGAAAACGCCGACGAGATTTCTCGAGCCCTTGAGCAGATGAATGAAGAAGTCGAGCAGAAAGCCGAAGAGGATGACGAAACCTCTGAAAAAGACAAAGAGATGCTGGAAAAAGTCAAAGCCATTGTGTCTGCCGATCCGAAACTGGCCGCGCATATCATCAAGCAATGGATGACGAAGGAAAAGTAGTATGGCGAATTCAGAAATCGAAGAAGTGGCGGATGACAATTTAACCGGTTTGGAAAAAACCTCGATTCTGTTGCTGGCTTTGGGAAAGGAAACAGCTTCCAAAGTATTGTCACACCTCAACCCGCGTGAAGTGCAGCAAATCGGTACCGCCATGACCGACGTATCCGATGTGTCGCATTCCGACATCCATGTGGTGATGAAAAGCTTTTTGGATGAGTTGGGCGAAGATGCCTTGGGTATCAACCCAACCGAGTATGCTCAATCTTTGATGGTCGATGCCTTGGGTGAAGGTGGTGGCGGCTTAATGGACGCGGCGATGCTGGGGGATCAGGTCAAAGGACTGGAAGCCCTGAAGTGGATGCATCCGTCGACCATTTCCAATATGCTGCGTAACGAGCATCCGCAGGTGGTCGCGATTGTGTTGTCTTATTTTGAACCGGATTTATCTGCAGAGATTCTGGCCGGCATTCCGGAACGTTTCCAGTCGGAAGTCATTTACCGTATTGCGACCTTGACGACCATTCAGCCACGTGCCCTGTTCGATTTGAACGAAGTATTGGAGCACGCTTCCAGTGATGGTGAGGGCGGCAAGCTAGCCACAATCGGCGGCGAAAAACGCGCGGCCGAAATCTTGAACCTGGTCGGCGGTGGTGTCGATTCGAGGGTGCTGGATGACATTGCCGTCGAACATGAAGACATCAGTAAAGCGATTCAGGACAAAATGTTTGTCTTTGAAGACATCAGTGGTATTGAACCGAGAGGGATTCAAACCATTCTGGGCGAAGTTCCGACCGATGTGCTTAAAATCGCCCTTAAAGGTGCCGATCAAACAATGGTGGAGTTGTTCTTGGAGAACATGTCCAAACGTCAGGCCGAGATGTTGAGAGAAGAGTTGGAAATGACCGGTCCGGTCAAACTCAGCGACGTCGAAGAAGCGCAGAGAACCATTATTCAAACGGTCCGCCGTCTGGCCGACGAAGAGAAGGTCATGATGCCGGGTGGTGGCGAGGAGTTCGTCTAAATGGCCACCGACGATACCCCTTTGACCAAAAGTGCGCCGGGGGAAGAGGAAGCTTTACCGGTGGCTACTTTGCTGCGAGCCGATGAAGTCAAAACCCCGGAGATCAAGCCTTGGCAGTACCAGGATTTGGCGCAGGAAGAAGCTGAAAAAGCGCGTAAGCTGCGTTCCGATGTCGAAGAAAAATTGCGGGAAGAGATTCGCCCTGAAATTCTTCGCCGTGCTTCCGTCTTGAAAAAAGAAGCCTATGAAACCGCTCAAAAAGAAGGTTATGATGCCGGTTATCAAGAAGGGCTGGAAAAAGGGCGCAAAGAGGCCTTTGATAAAGCCGAAAAAGAAGCCGATGCGGCTTTGTCCGTGCAGGTGAAGTCACTGCAAAAGCTTGTGGAGGCCATGAGCGATCCTTATCAACAAATTGCACAGAATGTGTTCGAATCCCTGGCGAAATTGTCCGTCGATTTGGCCGAAAAACTGGTGGCTTCCGAGATTCAATCCCGACATGACTGGATATTGACGGTTGTTCAAGAAGCCATTGGCAAACTGCCGGATGACAGTGTGCAGCTCGAAGTTATTTTGAATCCGGACGATGCCGACATCGTTCAAAAATACCAGCAGGCTCACCAGAAAAAATGGCGTTTGCAAACGGATGACAGTCTGGAAGTGGGGACCTGTAAAATCAAACAGGGATCTTCGTTGATCATCAACGATTGGCGAACACGCCTGGATGAATTGTTGGAAAACGCCTTAGCGACAGCCGAAAAGGTCGCAAAAGAACCCAGCCAGCCGCTAGCTTCAGCAAGCGGCAGTGAACACACCTCTTCCTGAGTACAGGGTTTGTACTTATGATGAAACAACTCTTCAATCAATACCTTAACCATAAATTTTCAGAATTTTCCGAGCAGTTACCCGATAGACCCGACTTGAAAGTGGAAGGTAAATTGGTGCGTATGGTGGGGATGACCTTAGAAGTGGTCGGTACCTATGCCCCGATTGGCTCGCGTTGCCAAGTGATTTCCAAGTACGGTGATCCCGTGGAGGCGGAAGTGGTCGGTTTTAACAACGACCGGTTGTACTTAATGCCAATCGGTAAGGTGCATGGCTTGGAGCCGAATGCCAAAGTCATTCCCGTGTCCGGCGGGATTAAGGTTGGCGTCAGCCCCGCTATGCTGGGGCGTGTCATTGATGGCGCCGGTAACCCTTTAGATGGAGAGGGGCCGATTCATGCTGAGGAACGCGTGTCTTTGAACGGTGAAAAAATCAACCCGTTGCACCGGGCTCCGATTGAAGAACCGTTGGATGTCGGGATTAAAACCATCAATGGGTTGTTGACGTTGGGTAAAGGTCAGCGTGTCGGTTTGTTGGCCGGCACCGGGGTCGGTAAAAGTGTGTTGCTGGGGATGATGACCCGTTTTACCAATGCGGAAGTGGTCGTGGTGGGGCTGGTCGGCGAGCGTGGCCGAGAAGTGAATGACTTTGTACGAAACAATTTGGGAGAAGAAGGGTTGAAACGCTCCGTCGTAGTGGCGACCCCCGCCGACGATCCGCCTCTGATGCGACTGCATGGTGCGATGTTGGCCACTTCCATTGCCGAATACTTCCGTGACCAAGGTAAGGACGTCTTGTTGTTGATGGATTCCCTGACGCGTTTTGCGCAGGCACAGCGTGAAATTGCGCTGGCCGTCGGCGAACCGCCGGCCAGTAAAGGCTATCCGCCATCGGTGTTTGCCAAGTTGCCGCAACTGGTTGAACGAGCCGGTAATGGCGCCACGCATTCCGGTTCGATTACCGCGATTTATACGGTATTGGCCGAGGGAGATGACCAAAACGATCCGGTAGTGGATTCGGCGCGGGGTGTACTGGACGGCCATATTCTGCTGTCGCGTCAAATTGCGGATTCGGGTCGCTATCCGGCGATTGATATAGAGTCGTCTATCAGCCGAGTGATGATTGATATTGTTTCGCCGCAGCAGATTCGACTGGCTCGGCGCTTCAAACAGGTCTATTCCGTTTACCAGCAGAACCAGGACTTAATCAGTATCGGGGCTTATCGTAAGGGGACCGATGCATCCATTGACGAAGCCATCGACAAGTTCCCGAAGTTGAACGGTTTCTTGTCTCAGGGAATTGATGAATCGTTTTCGGTACAGGAAAGTCTCGATAAACTGGAAGCGCTCTTTTAATACGCCAGAGAGTCTAGGATCACGATATGGCAATGTCAAAACTTGAAAGGCTTCGTGTTCTAGCCGATTTGGCAAAAGACGAGCTCGATAAGGCGCAGGATGTTTTCGTGGCGGTTCGCGGGCAACGTGATGGTCACCAAGCGCAGCTTGACTCCTTGTTGGAATACCATGCCGATTATGTCGGGCAGTTGACCAAGTCGCGCGACACTTCTGTGACGCAACTTCAAACCATGCAAGCGTTTCTGGATAAAGTCACCAACGCCATCCATTCGCAAACCTTACAGGTACGGCAGCTTGATGAGGTGGTTGAAAAAGCCCATGCTGAATGGTTGGAAAAACGTGTCCGGCATAAATCGTTGGAAAAACTGTGCCAAAAAATCGAAAAAGATCATCATGCCAGGTTGGAAAAGCAGGAGCAAAAACTGCTGGATGAACTGGCGTCCCAGCGCTTTGTACGCGGCATACAGGACTCGTGAGCTCAAGAGTTGAAAGTTGGCTTGCAAGTTGCTTAACTCAAACTGACGTTGAAATTATCTTATTGGCGGACAGCATTATGATTGAACAAAATCCGGTTTTAAAAGCGCTTAACCTCGGTGGTCAGTCTCAAGGCACGACTGAAAGTGCGGATGAACGGCAATTATTGCCGAAGCTGAATGGTTCCTTTGCGGAAGTTTTGAACCATGCGGCAGGAACCGCTATGGTCGATTCAGAAAATCGCTCCCAGCTTGGTGCGGCGTTTGTGTCGGATATTCAAGTCGATACGGAAAACTTAGCCAAGCATGCCGGTGTGATGGTCGCTTCATTGGCGACCGATGAAACGGGGTTGCCTCAAGCGGTCTTGTCGGAAGAGGCCGGCACCGATTTGGACATGGTCATGCAGCAGATTCACTTGCCGCAAGATGCCAAGTTGCCGACGTTGCCATCCAATGCCACGAAAGCTATTGCTTCAGCACAAGCCATGATGGATGCTTCCAGAACCCATGCGAACACTGAAAAAGCCCCAGGCCTGGCGGAAATTATGGATTCTGAAGTCGTAGAGACCGCTGAGGAATCGATGGAAAGAATTGCGGAAAAGGTGCATGTTTCCACGGTGACTAAAACCGATGCCAATGAAGAGGTTGTTAATCTGGCTTCAGCGGGTACGCAAACGGCTGGCGATTCGGTTTTGGCGTCCATGAGCCCATTGGAAAAGGCAGGTGAATCCTCGTGGGATGCGACCGATAGTACTCCAGTGACGGTGTCGGAAAATGAAATGGATTTGGTGAACGTTAGCCCCAATGAAAAACAAGCCGCCTCATTTAATGTCGATGATGCGCCAAACATGAAAGTGGCTGTGGATGAAGTTATGGGGCAAAACCGCTCGTCCGACAAGATGGCTTCAGGCTTGACACAAGCGCAAGAGAAAGTAACGGAAGTCGCAGCGGATAATGCCAAGGCGCCAGAGGTTTTGAACAGTCTTCGAACCGATACGGATACCGCTACGACAGAGTTGGATGACGC
The DNA here is from genome assembly GCF_003991075.1 of Thiomicrospira sp. S5. NCBI lineage: Bacteria > Pseudomonadati > Pseudomonadota > Gammaproteobacteria > Thiotrichales > Piscirickettsiaceae > Thiomicrospira > Thiomicrospira sp. S5. The sequence goes on from NZ_CP014470.1 coordinate 1,390,391, forward strand.
GGCGGAAGGTCTGACCAAAGAGTCGGCCCGAGCTGAGGGATTGACAGCATCGCAGCCACGCATGGGGGATCATGACCTTCAAGCGCAAAAAACTATGTCGGAAACGGCGTCCAACAACCCTATGGCTTCTCAATCGGTTGTTGATACGAATTCAAAAGAAATGGTAAAAGAAGCCGCACAAGATAAAGACCGAGCTGCGATGACATCGCAGACGCATGCCGCGCAACCGAAAACCGATGGCAATGCCAGTAAAGAAATGACCGAGGCCAAATCCCATAAACCGGATTCAGGCAATACTAACGCAGGTCAGTCGAATACAGCTTCGTCCCAGTCCAACCAACAAGGGCAGCAATCCTTTTCCGGGCAACAGCAACAAGCACAGCAGCAGTTTATGAACCAAGTGCAAAAGCAAGTGGTGCAAACTCAGCAGGAAGCGGTGAAGAACGCGAATGAAGCGTCTGTTGCGGAAGCGGAGAAAGCCGAGAAAGCGGAAAAAGTTCTGGGTAACCTGGGACTGGGGATGGATGCCAAGAAAACCGCTGGACAGTCTTTTTCGATTGGTCACCCGGTGCGTTCTCCACAATGGGGACAAGCGTTAGGGCAAAAAGTCACCTATATGGCCAATAACAAAATTCAGGAAGCCAAGATTACCTTGAACCCGGAAAAACTAGGGCCGATTCAGGTGAAATTGAGTTTGGATAAAGATCAGCATGCCCATGTTTCGATGGTGACGCAGCACGGTACAACGCGTGACGCGATTGAAAATGCCATGCCGCGATTGAAAGAGATGTTGGAAGCGGCGGGCGTTGGTTTCGGCTCTTTGGATGTCCGTGATGAGAGTTCGTCCTCTGAGCAAAGCTTTGCCAATCAAGGCGATCAATCATCTTCGGGCGACCATGCCGGCGGTTTGTTGACGGATGCCGATGATGCTGACATAGCCGAAGGCGCTGTTCAAACGGTTTCGTCCGACAATTTGGTAGATTTCTACGCATAAATATAAGCATAAAGAATAGAAAGGAATGGACATGAAATTACATCATAAAATTTCAATGGCAATGATGGCGGGGTTGGTTTCTCCTTGGGTGAATGCAAGTTCCGAAATACAAGGTATTCCAACGACAGGTGTTGCGTTGATTGCCATTGCCGTCGGTGCGGTCGTCGCTGGAGCGCTCGTGTATCTGGTTTGGTGTAATAAGCCAGGTGTGTGTGAGCAATCCTCGTTAATCACGGCGTTGGATAAGTTGAGTGAAAGCGGTGATTTCTCCAGTCCTTTAAAAGATGAGTCGGCGGATCCAAAGCTCATGAAAGCGTTGAATCAGTTGTTGGCGAAGGTCTCTGATTCTCTTGATGAAAAAGACATGGCAGCCAATACGGCTGTACAGCGCGTGACCGAGTTGGAAGAACAAATCGAAGAGTTGAATGGGACTTTGGCCGCCGCGTACGAGCAAGTGAACGCTTCGGGTGGTGAAGATGCCGCTTTGCCGGCAGTCTTCGACTCTTCCGAGCTGATTGGTGTGTCCGAGCAGTTGTCGAATGTCGTTGAGCAAATGAACTCCGGAACGAAGGAAGGGATGACTTCGGCTGCCAGTGTCATCTCTGAGGTAACCGGATTGACCGATGAAGTCACGCATGCGTCTTCGGTCATCAAAAAATTGGAAGAAGACAGTAGCAATATCGGAACGGTGCTGGTATTGATTCGAGATATTGCCGAACAGACCAACTTATTAGCTTTGAATGCCGCGATTGAAGCGGCACGTGCCGGTGAACATGGTCGCGGGTTTGCTGTGGTGGCTGACGAAGTACGAATCTTGGCGGGGAAAACGCAACAAGCCACGACCGAGATTCAAACCATTATCGAAGAATTGCAACAGCGTGCTCGTAATGCGGTGGAAGTCATGGGCAATGGTCAAGAGCGTGTGGAAACAACTCAGATGCAAGCTGGAAAAGTGAATGATTTTTTACATGAAATCGAAGATAATCTGACGCAACTAAAAACGGCTCAAGAAGCCTTGTCGAATGCCGTGAAAAACCTTTAATAAGCCTAATTGCTTAGTGTGGTGCAAATAAGAAAATAAGGTTTAAATATGAAAGCAATTGTCGGAACATTGGTGGTCATTGGCTGTTTGCTGGGCGGGTATCTCCCGCACGGTAGCTTTGGCATTTTGATTCAGCCGCTCGAAGTGGTCATCATCTGCGGGAGCGCCTTGGGGGCCTTCATTATCGCCAACCCAGGATGGGTGGTTAAAGCCAGTTTTGCCGGCGCCTTAGGCTTGGCAAAACCCGCGCCTTACAACAAAGAAGTGTATATGGAACTGTTGGGGCTGATGTTCCGCATCTTTAATAAAGCACGCCGTGAAGGCTTGATGGCGATAGAGGCTGATGTCGAAGAACCGCATTCCAGTGAGTTGTTCAATGCGTCACCTAAAATTGCCAATGACCATCATGCAGTAGATTTTATTTGCGACTATTTGAGATTGATGATCAGCGGTGCGAGTAACCCATATCAAATTGAAGATTTGATGATTTTGGAAATGGATATTCACCATCATGAAGCCGCAGCACCGGCAGAAGCGGTTGGTAAAGTGGCGGAGGCCTTACCGGGTTTCGGTATCGTCGCAGCGGTATTGGGGATTATCGTCACCATGAGCTACTTGGATGCCGGGCCATTGGAAATTGCCCACCACATGTCCGTGGCCTTGGTTGGTACCTTCCTCGGGATCTTGGTGGCCTACGGGATTGTGGGGCCGATTGCATCCGATATGGCGAACCGTGCGCATGACGAAGGGGCCTTTTTCGGTACCATCAAAACCTGTTTGATGGCCAACTTGAATGGCTATGCTCCGCAAATAGCGGTGGAGTTCGGACGTAAATCGATTCCTGGAGCGGAAAGACCTTCCTTCCAGGAAGTGGATGAGTTTTTGCAAACTCAAAAATAACCAAAGCGATAGAGAAGCGCCATGAGCGATGAACAGTCCATAATCATCAAGCGGCTGAAAAAATGTCCGCATTGCGCCCACGGCGGCGCTTGGAAAGTAGCTTTTGCCGACTTTATGACGGCGGCGATGGCTTTCTTCCTGATGTTGTGGGTCTTGAGTGGCGTAAACGATGAAGAAATGCGCGCCATGGCGGAATATTTCCGTGATCCGACGGTCATTGAGTCGGCTCCGGCGAATTTAGTGCAATCGAAAGAAGCCGGCCAAAGTTCCGATTCGATGATTGATATGGGCGGGTTTAAAGACACACCGAAAGGCGATCAAGGTGATGATGACGCCGCCAATAAGGCCAAGGAAAAGGCCGAGATGGAAATGTTAAAACTGCAGATCGAGAAAAAAATCTCCGAGAACCCGGTATTGGAGCAGTTTAAAAATCAGTTGAAGATTGAAGTCACGCCAAATGGTTTGCAGGTTCAGATATTGGATGATCGTAAGCGCCCCATGTTTGGCAGTGGTGTGGATTTGCCGAAGGACTATGCCGCTAAGATTTTGAAAGAGGTCGGCAGTGTTCTGGCCCAAACGAATAACCGAATCAGTATTGCGGGCCATACCGATTCCTCAGGGTATCATTCGAATGCCGAGTATACCAACTGGGAACTGTCGGCGGATCGTGCAAACGCCGCCCGACGACTATTGCTGGATGGCGGCGTGGAATCGAACAAAGTCGCTCAGGTGGTTGGGCTGTCGGATACGGTGCCATTTGATAAGGAAAACCCGTATAATCCACGTAATAGACGGATTAGCATCATCGTCTTGAATAAAGAAGCGGATCAACGGTTGCGAAGCCTGAGTGAAGCGCCTGGTATTGAAGATTTGTCCCAAAAAATGGTGAATTCGCCTCTCGGGACGTCAAACTAGGTTGAGATGGTTAAAAGTTGCAGAAATAAAGGATAAACAATGGCTGAAGAAGTTCAAGAAGAGAAAAAAAGTGGTGGTGGAAAAGGTTTGATTATTGCCTTACTGGTGGTCGTGATTCTATTGATCGTCGGGATTGGGGTGATGACCTTTTTATTGTTGAGCAGTGGTGGCAGTGACAATAACGCAAACTCTTCGGAAACCGAACAACACGCTTCAGCCGAGCATGGTGATGAAGCCACTGCACATGATGACGGTGTGGTTCGAGATTATTCACCGAAATTCAAGCAATATGATCCACCAGAGCCAGGGTCAGCGCCACAGTACTTTGCCATGGAACCGTTTGTGGTGAACTTTAAGGGCGAAGGGCAGGCGAAGTTTTTAGCGGTCAATATGAAGTTTATGTCACATTACCCTCAGTTGATTGCCGATATGGAAAATTATCGTCCGATTCTGAGAAACGACATCACCAGTTTGTTGCGTATTCAAACCTATACGGATTTGAACCAAGACAACGGACCGGATGTGCTGAGAGAAAAGGTATTGGCCAAGGCGCGTAATGTGCTGGAGAAGCACAATATTTATCCAGACCTGCTGGAAGATGTGTATTTCGAACGCTTTGTAATGCAATAAGTTGTGATCGGGTAATCAGTCAATGGATGATATTCTAAGCCAAGATGAAGTCGACGCCCTGTTAAAAGGCATGGGCGGTGGCGACGTTGAAACCGAAGGGGACGATTCTGCGGAAGGGACGTCTGCCAAGGTTTACGATTTCACGAACCAGGAAAGAATTGTTCGTGGGCGTCTGCCGGCTTTGGATATCATTAACGAACGTTTTGCGCGCGGATTCCAGCGTCATTTCAACGAGATGATCATGTCGAGTGTTGAAGTGACGGCCGGGGAAGTGAAAATCATTAAAATGATTGACTACCTCCGCAATCTGTTCGTCCCGACCAGCCTGAATATTTACCGGATTAATCCGTTGAATGGGGTGGCCTTGTTTACGCTGGACTCCAAATTGATTTTCACCGCCGTGGATATGTATTTTGGTGGCACCGGCTTGTTGCCGTTCAAGATCGAAGGTCGTGAATACACGCCGGTGGAAATGAGCATGGTACGCAGTATTCTTGACATGTCGTCGGAAAATTTGCGAAAAGCCTGGGCGCCGGTCATGGACATCGAAATCGATTATATGCATTCGGAGATGAATCCGAAGTTTGCCAGTATCGTCGATGCGACCGATATGATTGTGGTCAGCCCGATCAACGTTCGATTCGAAGGCGTGGAAGGGCGCGTCGACATCGTCATGCCTTACGCCATGCTTGAGCCGGTACGCGACAAGCTCGAGGAAGGCATGTCCAATCTGCAAGGCGAATCGGATAACCGTTGGTCGCGTACCCTTAAAGAAGAAGCGAAAAATATTGAAATCGATTTGTCCGTCAATCTGGCCGAGTTGCAGATGCAGATGGACGATTTGATGAAGATGGAAAAAGGCGACATTATCCCAATCGAAATGCCGGAACTGGTAACGGTGAAAGCGGAAGGAATCAGTCTTGTGAGAGGGAAAGTCGGTGAAAGTAACGACCGTAAAGCGGTGCGTATTGAACAGATCTTACACCATCCTGCTTATCAGGAAAGAGTGATCGAAAACGTAAAGGAATGGTACGATGAGTGAAGAAGATGATTTGAGCGCATGGGGTGATGCTCTGAACGAACAAGCGGAAGCGGAGCAGGAGGCTTCACCATCGGCGGCGGAAGACGATCCATGGGGAGCGGCGCTGTCCGAGCAGGCAGAAGCCTCCAATAATGCCGATGAAATCGACGCCGCGTCCTTCTCAGCCTTGGAAAAAGGGCGTGGTGAAGGCGGTGAAAAAGTCGACTTGGATGTATTGCTCGATATTCCGGTTACCCTGCAATTGGAAATCGGCCGTGCCAAAGTATCGATTCGTAACCTGCTTTCCTATACACAGGGGTCGGTGATTGAAATGGACCGACTCGCGGGGGAACCGTTGGATTTGTTGGTGAACGGCACACTCATCGCGCATGGTGAAGTGGTGGTGATCAATGATAAATTCGGTGTGCGTTTGACCGATGTTATCAGTCCGCAAGAGCGTATCAAGAAGCTGAAATAAGCTTTTGATTGGGATGGCGTTTATTAAAAGAAGGGCTTGAAAGCCCTTTTTTTATAGCATTTTTTAATACAAGTGAGTGTTGTGTGAACGAGTTCAGCGCATTGATTTTGCAAGGTGATGCTACTGCAATTGCCGGCTTGGTTGTGATTCTAGCCGGGTTGTACCTAGTGGTCAGATTGTCCGGTATGCTACTGAAAGGCGCGCTAATTGTCGGCGTCATTGTGTTGATCGCCGTGTGGATTTTTCCGGGTGCGTTTGAAGTCGTCAACGCAAACGGATAAGGAATTTGGTGGAGATGGGCGGAGTCGAACCGCCGTCCGAGAAGCCTCCATTTAAAACTCTACATGCTTATTTGATCTACTATTTTAACCAGAATACTGCCCGATCAACAGGGATCATATTCGGCGAGTTTGTAACGTTTAATCAGACTTCATCCAAACACATGAAGCTGACGATTCCGTGTAAGTCGACACAGAACTGGGCGCCACGAACAACGGCCCCAGTCTGCGCTAGCGGGATTAAGCCGCTAGAGCGTAGTTATCGTCGTTTGCAACTATAACAAATTGAAATAAAGATTAACGTGCATCATTCAGGCACGGCATGCATCCTAAACTTTGTACTCCCCGTCGAAACCAGTGCATCCCCAAAACGGTATGATGATTTTGTCGGAAATCGAAAAATTGCCAGGTCTGGCCATTTTTCGGCAAAATTTAATCAGGTTGCTTATTATACGAGTTATATGGGGGCCTTGTTGAATTTTTCAAGGCCCGAATTTGAAATTACGCGTGATATTTCATGATGCGCTGTTTATCACGGTTCCAGTCGCGTTCTTTTTCCGTGGCGCGTTTATCGTGCTGTTTTTTCCCTTTCGCTAGGCCAATGTTAAGCTTGACCTTGCCTTGACGCCAATGCAAGTCCAACGGGACGATGGTGTAGCCTTTTTGGTCGACCAAACCCAACAAACGATCGATCTCGCGACGATGCATCAGTAATTTGCGCAGCCGTAACGGGTCGTGGGCCGTGTGGGATGAAGCGGTGATCAGTGGTGTAATCAGAGCGCCGAATAGCCAGGCTTCGTTGTTTTTCAGCAGGATATAACTTTCGTTGAGTTGAATCTTTCCTTGGCGCAAGCTTTTCACTTCCCAGCCTTCCAGCGCCAGACCCGCTTCAAAGGTGTCTTCGATGAAATAGTCGAAGCGCGCCTTTTTGTTCTGTGCGATGGTGTTTGGATTGTTTTGCTTTTTTTTCTTTGCCATAATAGGCGGATTATAGCGAATTTACCGGGAAAATATGAAAAAAATATCACGCTCCGCGTTGCTGCCTTATTCGTCGCAAGCCGTGTTCGATTTGGTGAATGATGTCGAAGCCTACCCTGAGTTTTTGCCCTGGTGTGGTGGGGCGGAAATCAAAGAATCTTCCGAAAACGAAATGGTGGCGAGCGTATTGATTTCCAAAGCCGGTATCAAGCAGGCCTTCACCACACGAAATACGTTGACCGAGCCGGAACGAATCGATATGACTTTGGTGGACGGGCCTTTTAAAGCTCTGACCGGAACCTGGTTGTTCAAAGCCTTGGATGAAAATGCCTGTAAAATTAGCTTGGACATTGAGTTTGAAATCAGCAACAGTCTGTTGAACGCAGCCATTGGTGCTATTTTCGAGCAGATTGCGTCCACCTTAGTACAGTCTTTTTGCGATCGAGCGAAACAGGTGTACGGATGAAGATAGAAGTGGCGTATGCGTTGGAAGAAGAACAGTTTCTGTTCGAGCAGGAAGTACCGGAAGGCACGACGGTTGAAACGGCTTTGAAGACCTCGATGTTATTGAAAAAATTTCCGGAGCTGGACATCAGTAAGGTAGGTGTCTGGTCGCAAGTGGTCAAGTTGGATCAGGTGTTGCGAGAAGGAGATCGAATCGAGGTGTATCGCCCATTGAAAGCGGATCCGCGCGATCGACGCCGCAAGCAGGTGGCGGCGGAGCGTGAGAAGGACGCTTAAAGGATCTAAAAGAAGGGTTTAAAAGCCTTTAAGGTCCGCGCTCAATCGCCTGGGTGCGGTTCGCGCTGTAGAATTTTCCAATCCGTCAAAAAGCCTTCGCGGTCGAAATTGACGTACATGTGTCGTACGGCATCCGGATGGAAGGTCGGATCGGTGGTGTAGAAAACGTATTCCCAATGAAACGGATTGTAAGGATCCTGCCCAAGTGGCGGTCCCAAAATGTCTTTGACCTGTGCCATCACTAAACCGGGCTGTAATGTGTCCAGAGCATCCTGATTAATGACAGTACCCTGGGTGATTGTAGCCTTGTAAGGCGTAAAAAACGAACATCCGGATAGGGTGATCAAGGCGCTGGTCAGCGCGATTGTCAATATTTTTTTAATGCCTTTATTCATAGATTAATTTTAACTTAGATCAATTTTTGGTTTATTATACACACTACTGAATTTTTAATAAGGAATCTTGAGTTCGATGAGCAGCGCTGATTTGAAAAAAGTAGGTCTTAAAGTGACTTTGCCTCGCTTAAAAGTTTTAGAAATTCTGGAGCAGGAAGGAGACGAGCATCATTTGACGGCGGAAGACGTCTATAAGATGTTGATTGACCAGGGTGAAGAAGTTGGTTTGGCGACCGTTTATCGTGTTTTGACTCAATTTGAGCAAGCCGGTATCGTCAGACGTTTGAATTTTGAAAACAATATCTCCGTATTCGAATTGGATACCGGCGATAATCACGATCACTTGGTTTGTTTAAAGACTGGTAAAGTCAAAGAATTCGTGGACCCGGTCATCGAAGAGCGTATTCAAGAAATTGCCAAGGACAAAGGTTATAACCTGTCGGCGCACAGCTTGGTGATCTACGGTACCTTGAAAGACGAAGAATAAGATTGCGTTAACTCGCTTTTAGAAGCTAGAAGCGACTACATAAAAAAACCGCCAGGCCTGGCGGTTTTTTTATGTCTGACGTTTAAGTTATCTGAATTGTATCAAACGTATTATCTTAAAGAATTTTAGTCTTTTCGCGCGTGCCTTCCAGCGACTTAATGGCTTTATTGACGCGTTTGAAAAGCACTTGGCTGTCTTCGGTCGGCTCCCGTAATTCGGTGACGCCGGCATGGCTGGTCAGGCAAGTGGACTCGTTTTCATCCAGCGGGATGGTTTGGGCGGAAATGGTTTCCTGAGCCAGTTTGGTGATGCGGAAGGCGTCCACGGCTTTGACTTCCGGCAGGACAATCATGAATTGGTCGCAGCTCAGGCGGCCAATATACCCCAAGTCACCCACCACGCTACGGATGGCATGTGCCGCCGTCAGGATGGCCTTGTCGCCCATTTCATGCCCAAAGGCATCGGTGATGCGCTTAAAGCAATCCAGGTTGATTTTCGCCAAGGATAAAGGGCGCTTGTTGAGTCGTGCTTTATTCAATTCTTCATCGACAATGCCCAGGAAGTAATCCCGGTTATACAAATCCGTCAGAGGATCGTTGGAGGACAGACGTTCAATCTGTTCTTCCATGTGTTTGCGATGAGTAATATTGATGGCGAGCCAAATCGCGGCCGGTTGCTCATAAGTGTCGTCCTCCAGAGGGTACACACGCGCTTCATACCATTGACCTTCCGTGGTGCTCAAGGGCTCGATGCCTTGCACTTCGGTGTCGGCCAGCTGGTATTCGATTTCCTGAAGGTAGCCGGAGCGAATCGCTTTATTAACCACCTTGAGAAAACGCTCCGCCATTTTTTCCGGCAAAACGTCGGCGTATTTTTTACCGATCAAACTGTGACCGTCCGCATACAGCGTGCGTTCCTGCCCGCCGATGACATCCAGATAGGTACCATCCTGGCCCATTACGAAAATCGGATCGGGCATCGCATTCGCGATGGCTTCAATGTGCGAGTGCATTTTTTCAAACTGTTCGGCCATACTGTGTTTCCTCTGTAGTGGGTCTGTAATAGGCAGAAGTTAATCTTTGATAACAGGTTTGTATTTGATTCGGTGTGGCTGGGCCGCGTCCGCACCTTTGCGGCGCTTGAGGTCTTCCTCGTAATCCGAGAAATTACCCTCGAACCATTCTACATGAGACTCACCTTCAAAAGCGAGCATGTGTGTGGCGATTCTGTCCAAGAACCAGCGGTCATGCGAGATGACCACCGCGCAGCCGGCAAAATCGAGCAGAGCTTCTTCCAAAGCACGCAGGGTTTCAACGTCGAGGTCGTTGGTCGGTTCATCCAGTAGTAACAGGTTGCCGCCGCTTCGAAGCGTTTTGGCGAGGTGTACCCGGTTACGCTCTCCGCCGGACAATTCGCCGATGCGTTTTTGTTGGTCGGTGCCTTTGAAGTTGAAGCGACCGCAGTAGGCGCGGGCATTGATTTCGATATTACCGACCATGAAGACGTCATCGCCCTCGGAGATTTCTTCGTAGACGGTTTTGCTGTCATCCAAAGCATCGCGGGATTGGTCAACATAGGAGAGTTTGACGGTTTCACCGTATTCAATGCTGCCGGAATCGGGTTGTTCCTGCCCGGTGAGCATTTTGAACAGCGTGGATTTACCGGCGCCGTTTGGCCCGATAATCCCGACAATGCCGCCTTGTGGTAGTTTGAAATTCAGGTCTTCAATCAATAAGCGGTCGCCAAAACTTTTGGAAATGTGGTTCACCTCGATGACTTTTTCGCCCAGGCGTTCGGAAACCGGAATGAAGATTTCCTTGGTTTCGTTACGTTTTTGGCTTTCCTGGCTGCTCAATTCGTCAAAGCGGGCCAAACGCGCTTTGGATTTGGCGTGGCGGCCCTTGGCATTAGAGCGCACCCATTCCAGTTCGTGTTGGATGGTTTTCATGCGGGCGGCTTCTTGCTTGGCTTCCATTTCCAGGCGTTTTTCTTTTTGTTCCAGCCAGGAGGAGTAGTTGCCGTGGTAAGGGATGCCTTCGCCGCGATCCAGTTCCAGAATCCATTCGGCGGCGTTGTCGAGGAAGTAGCGATCATGCGTGATGGCGACCACGGTGCCGCTGAATTCCAACAGGAAGCGTTCCAACCAAGCAATGGATTCCGCGTCCAAGTGGTTGGTTGGTTCATCCAGCAACAGCATGTCCGGTCTTTCCAGTAACAGCTTGCACAGTGCCACACGACGGCGTTCCCCGCCGGAGAGTTTGGTGACGTCGGCTTCCCAAGGCGGTAGGCGAAGTGCATCGGCTGCGATTTCCAGCGTGCGGTCCAGATTGTGCCCGTCTTTGGCTTGAATCAGGTCTTCGATTTCGGCCTGTTTCTTGGCCAGGGCATCGAAGTCGGCATCCGGTTCGGCATAAGCGGCGTAGATGGCATCCAGATCCGCCAGAGCGTCTTTGACTTCCTTGACGGCTTGTTCCACATTGCCGCGAACGTCGAGTTCCGGATCGAGTTGTGGCTCCTGAGGCAAATAACCGATTTTAATGCCCGGTTGTGGTCGCGCTTCGCCGACAATATCCGTGTCGATGCCCGCCATGATTTTCAGCAGTGTGGATTTACCGGCACCGTTCAAACCCAATACACCGATTTTTGCTCCCGGAAAAAAGGATAGGGAGATGTCTTTCAGGATGTGCTTGTTTGGCGGAACGATTTTTCCAACGCGATTCATGGTGTAAACAAATTGTGCCACGATATTACCTCAGGTTGTTTGGTTCAAAAGTGTCTGACTTCTGCGGACGAAAAGTTCAGGGCTTTCTCAGGAGATTCTTTTGGAATATCCATAAAAATGCCTATTTTACAAACTTGATCATCCGCTTGTGAAAATAATTCAAGTTAAACCACCGGTTTTGTCGTCTAAACCCTGAATAATTTGGTAAAATTTTCTTTTTGATTCAGTAATACTTATTTTCTGTTTGGAGACCTTTAGCATGTTTGATAAGAATATGACCATTGCCGGTTATGATGATGCACTTGCGGATGCGATGAATGCGGAAGCGCAACGCCAGGAAGATCATATCGAATTGATCGCTTCCGAGAATTACACCAGCCCGCGTGTAATGGAAGCGCAAGGCTCTGTGTTGACGAACAAATATGCTGAAGGCTACCCACACAAACGTTATTACGGCGGTTGTGAGTATGTCGACATCGTCGAGCAATTGGCGATTGATCGTGCCAAAGAACTGTTCGGTGCCGATTACGCCAACGTGCAACCGCACTCCGGTTCACAAGCCAACGCACCGGTTTACATGGCGCTGTTGGAACCGGGCGATACCGTGCTGGGCATGAGCTTGGCGCACGGTGGGCACTTGACGCACGGTTCGCACGTCAGCTTCTCCGGCAAAATGTACAATGCCGTTCAGTATGGCTTGAACCCGGAAACCGGTGTAATCGATTACGAAGAAGTCGAGCGTTTGGCTAAGGAACATAAGCCTAAGATGATTATCGCCGGTTTCTCCGCGTATTCCCAAGTGGTTGACTGGCAACGTTTCCGTGACATCGCCGATGCCGTTGGCGCTTACTTGATGGTGGATATGGCGCACGTGGCCGGTTTGGTTGCGGCGGGTGAATATCCGAACCCGGTGCAAATTGCCGACGTCACCACCACCACCACGCACAAGACTTTGCGTGGCCCGAGAAGTGGTTTGATTTTGGCTAAGGCGAATCCGGAAATCGAGAAAAAATTGAATTCGGCGATTTTCCCGGGCGCGCAAGGTGGGCCTTTGATGCATGTCATCGCGGCGAAAGCGGTGGCTTTCAAGGAAGCGATGGAGCCGGAATTCAAAGAATACGCCAAGCGTGTTAAAACCAACGCTCAAGCCATGGCAAAAGTGTTTATGGATCGTGGTTATGATGTGGTTTCAAAAGGCACCGAAAATCACCTGTTCCTGGTTAGCTTCATTGAGCAAGGTTTGACCGGTAAACTGGTCGACGCGGCGTTGGGTGAAGCGCATATTACCATCAACAAAAATTCGGTTCCAAACGACCCCATGTCGCCATTTGTGACCAGCGGGATTCGTGTCGGAACAGCGGCGTCGACAACGCGTGGTTTCACTGAAGAAGATTCTGTGAATTTGGCGAACTGGATGTGTGATGTGATTGATTCCTGTAAGCAAGAAAGCGAGTCTTGGGACGAGCAGGTCATTGCTGACGTTCGCGAGAAAGTCAAAGCCTTGTGTGCGGCGAGACCGGTTTACAAATAAGCCTTTCAGATAACAAATAACGGTGACCGCGAGTTATGCATTGTCCTTTTTGTAATGCGCCGGATACGAAAGTAATCGACTCCCGATTGGCAACGGAAGGGAGTCAGGTGCGTCGTCGGCGAGAATGCATGCGTTGCGGTGAGCGTTTTACAACCTATGAAACCGCTGAACTGACTCTGCCAAGGGTCATTAAATCCGACGGTAATCGTGAGAAGTTCGATGACGATAAAATCCGTCGCGGTTTGATTAAAGCCTTGGAAAAACGGCCGGTGGAAAGTGAAGTCATCGATCAGGTCGTGAATCGCATTCATAAGCAATTGACCGCCGAAGGGGTGAAGGAAATTCCTTCCTCTCAAATCGGAGAATTGTTGATGGACGCGCTTCGGGAGTTGGATCAAGTGGCGTATGTCCGCTTTGCTTCCGTTTACCGTTCCTTCCAAGACGTCAATGCCTTCCGTGAAGAAATTGAAAAACTGGTGAAAGCCACTACCTCTCAGTAATGATGGATTCTCCTTCCAATACCTTTTCCGATTTCGATATCCAGATGATGACCCGGGCGATGTCGCTTGCCCGTCAAGGCGAGTTTTCGACTAAGCCGAATCCAGCGGTCGGGTGTGTCATTACGAAAGACGATCGTATTATCGCCGAAGGTTGGCATCAACGGGCCGGCGAGCCGCATGCGGAAAGAGTGGCGTTGGCGGCGGCTCAAGAATCGGTGGAAGGCGCGACGGTTTACGTCACGCTGGAACCCTGTTCGCATCATGGCAGAACACCGCCGTGTGCCGATGCTCTGGTTGAGGCCAAGGTCGGGCGCGTGGTGGTGGCGATGGAAGACCCAAACCCGTTGGTCGCTGGACAAGGTCTGGCCAGATTAGGCGCGGCGGGTATTGACGTACAAAGCGGTTTGTTAGAAGCGGAAGCGGAAGCATTGAACGCTGGATTTGTCCATGCCATGCGTTGTAAATTGCCTTATGTGCGTTTGAAAATGGCCAATAGCCTCGATGGTCATACGGCGATGGCGAATGGCGAGAGTCAGTGGATTACCGGCGCCGCTGCGCGGCATGAAGTGCATCGAATGCGTGCCAAAAGCGGTGCCTTGGTCACCGGCATCGGTACGATATTGGCCGACGATCCAAGTATGACGGTGCGTTTGCCGGAAGCCGAATTGCAAACAATGAACTTGTCGGAAGCGGAAAGTCACCCGGTTCGCGTGGTGCTGGATGCGCACCTGAGTATGCCGGCCGACGCAAAAATGCTGTCTCAGCCTGGACGAACCATTTTGATGACGTCACGAGAAACCGCCGAAGATCACCCGGAATTGGTCGAGTTGTTGGCAAATGCCGGCGCGGAAATTGTTGCGGTGGAAGCCGATGGCGATAAGTTGGACATTCTGTCGGTGCTGGAGTACCTTTATCAGGAAGAGCAGGTCTTTGACGTGTTGGTGGAGGCCGGAGCCATCGTGGCGGGTGCCTTTTTGCAGTCTGGTTACGTGAACGAGTTGCATGTGTTTATGGCGCCGTGCCTGATGGGGCATGAGGCTAAACCGATGTTCTTTTTACCAGGCCTGGTCGAAATGAGTGATAAAATGCCGTTTCAATATCAGTCGGTTCAAACCGTCGGGGACGACTTGCACCTGGTTTTAAAGCCGGTTTCCGGCGCGGCCACTCTGGCGACATCTTTTTAGGAGCGGACATGTTTACAGGCATTATCGAAGCAGAAGGCATCATCCGAAAAATTCAGCCGGTCAATGGGGATGCGAAAATGACCATCGCCACTGGAAAGCTGGATATGAGCGACGTTAAAATCGGTGACAGTATCGCGTGCAATGGTGTGTGTTTGACGGCGGTTGAACTCGGGCATGATTTTTACGTCGCCGACGTGTCGGCGGAAACCCTCAAGGTCTCAACGCTGGGACACTTGAAAGTCGGTTCGCAGGTGAACCTGGAAAAGGCATTGCGTTTGCAGGATCGATTGGGCGGTCACTTGGTCAGCGGGCACGTGGATGGTGTCGGCAAAGTGGCTTCGATTCGCCAGGAAGCACGTTCCTGGCGTTACCAGATCGAATCGCCGGTGGCGTTGAGCAAGTATATTGCCGCGAAAGGTTCCATCTGTATCAACGGCATCAGTTTGACCGTGAATCAGGTGGACGGTAATACCTTTGATGTTAATATTGTGCCGCATACACGGCAGGAAACCACAATTAAGGATTTTCAGGTCGGCACCGAAGTCAACCTGGAAGTTGATTTGCTGGCGCGCTATTTGGAACGGATGCTGACCGCGCCGCAAGACGATGAACAAACCGCACCCGATGGCGTGATCGAAACGTTGTTGGCCGACCGCGGTTTTATCTAACGAATTCTGGAAAGAGACATGCAGTTAAATACGATTGAAGAAATCATTGAAGATTATCGACAAGGTAAAATGGTCATTCTGATGGATGACGAAGACCGGGAAAACGAAGGCGATGTGATGATTGCCGCCAATGCGATTACCGCGGAGCACATCAATTTTATGGCGCGTTACGGTCGCGGCTTGATTTGCCTGACCCTGACCAAAGAACGTTGCCAGCAGCTACATTTGCCGTTGATGTCGCGAACGAATCAGGATACGCACGGCACCAGTTTTACGGTTTCCATCGAAGCCGCCGAAGGCGTGACCACCGGAATTTCCGCCGCAGATCGTGCCGCGACGATTCAAGCGGCGATTAAATCCGATGCCACACCGGCCGACATCGTTACGCCGGGGCACGTGTTTCCGATTATGGCGAAACCGGGTGGTGTGTTGGAACGCGCCGGGCATACTGAAGCCGGTTGCGATTTGGCGCGATTGGCCGGTATGGAACCGGCGTCGGTTATCGTGGAAATCATGAATGAAGACGGCACCATGGCGCGTCGCGACGATTTGGAATTGTTTGCTCAAGAGCACGGCATTAAATTGGGCACGGTGGCAGACCTGATTCAATATCGCCTGAAGAATGAAAAGACCATCGAGCGGGTTTCAGAATGTCACATGCCAACGGAATACGGCGACTTCCGGTTGATAGGTTACGAAGATATTCTGGAACATCGCGCGCACATGGCCTTGGTTTACGGGCAGTTGGACGGCAGTCAGCCGACGGCGGTTCGTGTGCATATGTTGGATACCCTGTGCGACCTGTTTGACTCCAACCGGAGCGAATGCGGCTGGTCTTTGCGGCTCGCCATGAAGCAAATCGCCCAGGAAGGTTCGGGCGTGATTGTCATTTTGCGTAAGCACGAGGAAGGCGCTGAGTTGTTGGATAAAATTCAGCAGTTCCAAATGAAAGATCGCGGCATCAGTCAACCGGAAACCCAATCGGAAGACGATGCTAAAACTTATGGTTTGGGCGCGCAAATTTTGTCCGACCTTGGTTTGAAACAGTTGAAGGTCATCGGTTCGGCTTGGCGCATGAGCGCGTTGGGTGGCTTTGGCTTGGAAATCATCGAAAATATTGAGAAAATAAAAGATTGAGGCGATCGAGCGTCTTAATGAGTTGAAAAGTAGGGTATAAGAATGAAAATCATCGAAGGAAATTTGACGGCGGAAGGGTTGAAAATCGGTCTGCTGGTCGGGCGTTTTAACAGCTTCATTGTCGACAGTTTGGTAAAAGGGGCCGTGGATACCATCGTGCGTCATGGCGGTTCGGAAGGCAATATCGAACAGGTGTTTGTGCCGGGCGCGTTTGAGATTCCGATTGTGGCGCAAAAAATGGCCGACTCCGGAAAATACGATGCCATCGTGGCTTTGGGCGCGGTAATCCGTGGCGGTACGCCGCATTTCGATTATGTGGCGGGTGAATGCGTGAAAGGGATTGGACAAGTCGCGCTGAAAAGCGGTACCCCGGTTTCATTCGGCGTTTTGACCGTGGATACCATCGAGCAAGCCATTGAACGTGCCGGCACCAAAGCCGGTAACAAAGGCGAAGAGTGCACCTTGGCGGCGATTGAAACCGCTAATGTGTTGAAACAGCTTTAATTGGTTGCGGAACACTATGAATCGATCGGATTTTAAGCCCGGCGACGGTGTCGAGGTAATGGAAGAAGAAGGGCCGGTGAGCCCGCGTACCCAATCGCGGCGCGTTGCATTGCAGGCGTTGTACCAATGGCAGATGAATCACACCGAACCGTTTGACATCATCAAGCAGTTTTCGGAAGACGGTTTGCTGAGCGATGTGGATGCCTCTTTATTTCGTGACTTGGTCAACAGTGTGACTGGCCAAGTAACGGAATTGGATGCGATTTTCGCACCGTTTTTGGATCGTGCGGTCGCGATGATTGATCCGGTGGAGAAAAACATTCTGAGAATGGGCGTTTACGAACTGCAAGCCAAGCCGGAAATTCCTTATCGAGTCGTCATTAACGAATCGGTGGAACTGGCTAAGCGCTTTGGTGCCGAGGAAAGTCACAAGTACATTAACGGTGTTTTGGATAAAGTGGCGTTGCAATTGCGCAGCTTGGAAAAAACGCAGATGGACTGAACGGGTTCCAATGGAATGGAAAAGCCAGAGCTTGCTCTGGCTTTTTTGTTTGGTCTGACGCTAAAGAGAGAGTATGCATGGCGCATGAGTTTGATTTGATCCGCACTTTTTTCCAGCCGTTGTCACAGGTTGCGACGCAGGATATTGGCATTGGCGATGATGGAGCCGTTTTGTCCTGTCCGCCGGGGCAACAACTGGTGGTGGTGACCGATACCATGGTGGAAGGGGTGCATTTTCCATTGGATACCTTGCCCGAAGACATTGGCTGGAAGGCCTTGGCGGTTAACCTCAGTGACTTAGCCGCGATGGGCGCCCATCCGGCTTTTTTCTCATTGGCATTGAGTTTGCCGGAGTCGAAAAACCACCAGGCCTGGTTAAAAACCTTTTCAAGCGGGTTGCGCGATTTGGCAGAAGCACATCAGGTTCCGTTAATCGGTGGGGACACCACTCGGTCGGACCGTCTAACGGTGACGGTCACGGCGCACGGTTGGGTGCCTGCCGGGCAGGCCTTGCGGCGTTCCGGCGCGCGCCCGGGAGACGGTCTTTACGTTTCCGGCTATATCGGCGATGGCGCTTTGGGGTTGATTGCCGTCAACGAAGCTTTGGATGCCGGAGCCTATGCCGGTGCTTTGCAAAAATTGAATCGACCCGAGCCGCGAGTGGCATTGGGCGGTTTATTGGTCAAACTGGCCAGCAGTGCCATCGATGTTTCCGATGGCTTATTGGCCGACATTGCCCATCTATTGGAGGCGTCGCAATGTGGGTGTGAGGTCGATGTGTCAGCGGTTCCATATTCACAAGCCATGCAAAGTTATTTGGCACAAAATGCCCAGGCCTGGTCGTTACCGCTGACGGGCGGGGATGATTATGAATTATGCTTTACGGTGCCTGCGGAAAAAGAAGCGCTACTGAAAGAGCGCGCCCGGTATTTAAATCTGCCGATAACGGAAATCGGTCGTATTAACGCTGGAACGGGTGCGGTATTGAAAAACGCGCCGAAAGGTGTCCAAACCTTGGAACACTTGGGCTTTCAGCACTTTTAATCCGGTTTGAATTCTTAGATCGTTGACGCTTAAGCAGTCTTGTCGGTCAGCAACGTTTCGTCGTCAACGCCTTCATCTGTCGCCACGGGTTCTTCGGCAAAGACTTCATGTTCATCCACTTCGTTGGCAGGTGGCAAACTGGTGACCGAATCGCTGGCTTTGAGCCGGAAGTTCAATAAACGTTCTTCCACGCCTTTCACGCTGTCGATGATGCTGGTCGAAGTGTGCGTCACTTCCTCCACCAGCGAGGCGTTTTGTTGCGTGATTTCGTTGATTTCCAACAATGAGTGGTTCACTTGCTCGATGCCGTGAGACTGGTGATTTAGCGAATCGTGCATGGCCGACATCATCGAAGAAATTTCATCAATGGCCTGAGCGTTTTCTTCAAAAGCTTTCTTGGTAAGTTCGCTGAGCTCGATGCCTTGCTTGACCTTTTTCAAACTTTTTTGGGTCACATCCTGAATGCTGTGTGCCGCGTCACCGGACTTGGACGCCAGATTACGGACTTCGGTCGCCACTACGGCAAATCCACGACCTTGTTCACCGGCACGCGCCGCTTCAACCGCGGCATTCAACGCCAAAAGGTTGGTTTGGAAAGCGATGTCGTCGATTACTTGGGTGAAGCTGGCGATTTCTTCGCTAGCCGCTTCGATTTCGCTAATGGCTTCAACCATGCTGTTGACGATATTGACACCGGATAAGGTGTTCTCTTTGGCTTGGGAGCTTCGGTTATTGACCGTCGACGCATTGGACAGGGACTCATTGACCTGATTGATCATCTGTTGCATGTGGTTCATGGTGTTTTGAATCGCCTGTGCTTGTTGGTTGACGCGCTGGTTGAGGTCCTGATTGCCTAAGCTGATTTCCTGAACACCGCTCACCGCATCGGAGGAGGCATTTTGCACGTCGGCCAGCATGTCGCTGATGTTGGCGGCCATGTCTTGCATGTTGTTTTTCAGTTCTTTCAATTTGCCTTCAAACTCCCCTTGGATTTCAAAAGCGAAGTTGCCTTGACGGAAATGATCCAATGTGTGGGATTTTTGGGTGATGGCCTCATCCAGCTTGTCGAGGGAGTTGTTCAAATAGGTTTTCAGTTGCGTTAAATCGCCCGGCATATCCAGTTCGATGCGTTTTGAGAAATCGCCTTTGTTCATCATCAGCATGACGTCCTTGACCGATTCGATGGCTTGACGTTGAGTGGCCATGGCATCGTTCAGACTTTCGACCACTTTACGATACGCGCCCTGATATTGATCGGCCGATTCGCTGAAGGTCAAGTTGCCTTGTTGGATGGCTTCACTCATGTTTTGAATGGAGGACATGGTGTGGGAAATCTGGCTGACGGAGTCGTTGAAGTTTTCTTTCAGGCTGAGTAAGTCGCCGGCGTATTCTTTTTCGACGTGTCGATTGAATTGGCCGTGGGACAAGGCAGTGCCGACCTGTTGCAGCTCACCGGTAATGTGACGGAAAGAACCGATCAGGTCGTTGATGCTGTTGCTCATATCCACCAGTTCGTTTTTGCCTTTGAGGGTTTTCCATTGCGCCAGTTCACCGCTCTGAGCAATGCGGGCGATGGTTTTCTTCATGCGATGCAACGGGCCGGTGATGGAGCTGACGACCAGCAGATTCAATAAGAGAATCAAAATCAAACCAATCAGGCTGAGCAGCCCTAAGCGGTAGATTTGTTCATTGGACAGTTGGTTCAGTTCCTGAATCAGGCCGGAAGTGGTTTGCTGAGATTCGGTGGAAAGGAAATTAATTTGCTGATTGGCCTGGTTGATCAGGGCAATCAGGGAGTTGTTGTTTTCAGTCTCCGTGTTCAGGTAATCTTTAATGTCTCCGAAGGATTCCTGAAAGCCATCTCGTGCATTACTTAATTCGGATAGAGTGTCCATCCAGGCAAAATTGGAACCCAATTCATCGTTTAATACGCTCAAGTCGTTATCGGCGTCGTCTCCCAGGCCTTTTTGGTCAAACAGTTGGTTCAGGCTAGTGTCTTTGGTCGAGATAAGTTTGCCGAGCATCAATTGCGAGTCGGCCAGGCGTTTTTGCAGGTTCTTGACGGCGGATAGCAAGGCCTCCGAGTCTTGAATCTCAGGACTGTCGCTTAGGGTTTTGAGTGTGTTTTCCATGGTTTCGGCGGTTGGTGCAATGCCATATTCCAAGGTATTGTTGATTTCGTTTTTCAGGAAGACGTTGGAATTGGTGACTTTCTTATATTGTCGCAGCACCGTTTCAATGGTATGAATCACTTCCTGGTTTTTGGGAGACGTCAGTACGTTTAGCATCTGTTCGGTTTGCACCTTGAGTTCATCGATGGCTTGGTTGAACTTCTGGTTGGAGGCTTGGCTGCGCGTCAAAATGTATTCGTTCGACAATTGCGTGGTCAGAATCAGCGATTGCTGTAAATTGGCGATGCGACTGGTTTGTTCTTTCTGCAACCCGGAGAGCGCGTCGGCTTTGGTTTGCACGTCCGAGAGCGATTGCCAGCCGATATAGGCGATAGCAGACATGAATCCGATGGATAACAGCGTGTTGATGAACAGTCGTAGATTGATGGAAATGTAATTGAAAAACTTCATATCGCCTTGAATACCTGCTATGGAAATAACGGTTTCAGTATATAAAGGGAATGTGACAGCGGGATGAAATCTAAAAGCCAATGCCTGCGCTCATTTACTGAGTGCAGGAAGGCAAAGAAGAGAAGGGGTTATTTTGAAGCGCGGCGGGCGCGTACTCCGGTGGCCAGGTCTTCGAGCAGGGTCAAGCTGGATTCCCAGCTGATGCAGGCATCGGTGATGCTTTGACCGTAGGTTAGAGGTTGACCGGAAATCACGTCTTGGCGACCTTCAATCAAATGACTTTCCACCATGGCGCCCATGATGTGGTCGGCTCCTTTACTGAGCTGCTCTCGGATTGATTGTGCAACGATAAGCTGTCTTTCATGTTGTTTGCTGCTGTTGGCATGGCTGCAGTCAATCATCAACTTTTTCTGAACACCCGCTTTTTCCAATTCGGATACGGCTTGGTTGACGCTGTCTTCATCGTAGTTCGGGCCGTCGTTCCCACCGCGCAGGATGACGTGACAATCCGGGTTGCCGGTGGTGGAGAAAATGGCGGAATGGCCCATTTTCGTCAAGGATAAGAAAATGTGCGGGTTGTTGGCCGCGCGAATGGCGTCCACGGCAATTTTAAAGCCACCGTCGGTTCCGTTCTTGAAACCGATTGGGCAGGAAAGCCCTGAAGCCAATTCACGGTGCCCCTGACTTTCAGTGGTGCGAGCACCGATGGCGCCCCAAGACACCAAATCGGCAACGTATTGCGGTGAAATCAAGTCCAGGAATTCAGTCGCGCAAGGCACGCCCATGTCGTTGATGTCCACCAGCAGGGAACGGGCTTCTTCCAATCCTTTGTTGATCTCAAACGATTCATTGAGATGCGGGTCATTGATCAGCCCTTTCCAGCCAACCGTCGTGCGCGGTTTTTCGAAGTAAACACGCATGACAATCAACAAATCTTTCTCGTAGTGAGCAATCTGTGTTTTCAGACGCTCAGCGTATTCGCGCGCGGCTTTGGTGTCATGAATGGAACAAGGCCCGATGATGACCAACAGACGATCGTCTTCACCGGTCAGAATGTTGTGAATCTGCTGACGGGTTTCGTACACTGTTTTCGACGCCGTTTCCGAAAGGGGAAACAGTTCGTGCAGAACTTGCGGTGGTCGAACTTCAGTGATCGTTTTTATGCGTAAATCGTCGGTCTGATACTGTGTCATCGTGCTTCTCTGGGTGTCAAATTCATTAACCGTAAAAACTGCATATTATGCCATTTTTGGGATGAAAAAGTTGGCTAAAAATCGGTCTTCGGAAACGGCAATGGATTCGATAGTTATTTTTTATGAATTTCTGCAGGATTTAATGGGTTTAAGGGTGGTTATTCGAATGAGTTATGCTAGAATTCCCCGTTAATAAATTGAACATCTCAAGTCCTGATATTCGGAACTTTTTGGAAGAGACAGCAGTGCATTGTAAATACATTATTGAAGGCTATACCAACGAAGGCCGAAAATTTCGTCCCAGTGATTGGATTGATCGCATCGCATCGATGATGGCATCCTATGGTTCTTCGCATCGCCTGGTATTTTCTGAGCTACTTCATCCGGAGTTGTATAAAGGGCAAAAGTGTCTGATTATCGATACCGAGTTGCAGACCAAAGATCCGGCGATGTTCGATTATGTGATGAACTTCGTGAAGTCGAACGACCTGAAAATGTCCGAAGTCTGTGATTCAATGGAGTCCGAATTGGGGTCCTAATCCCCGTTTCCTCGTTTTGCCCGTCTGTTTAGAGTTGTTGAATCAACTCGTTTCCAAACATTAAGCTGACCCAGCCGCCCAGTGCCAGAAATGGCCCGAACGGGAGTGGGCTATCAAACCGACGTTGTTTCAGTGCCACCAATAACAGTCCTACGATCAGGCTGCTGATGGAGGCAATCAGAATGATTTGCGGAATCGCCAAAACGCCGAACCAAGCACCAAGCGCCGCCAATAACTTGAAATCTCCGTAGCCCATGCCTTCTTTTCCAGTCAACCATTTGAAGGTTTGGAAAATCGTCCATAAAACCAGATAGCCAGTGGCGGCGCCCAGAATTGCTTGTTCGGGGGTTGTGAACAGCTGTTGGGTGTTGAGTATCAATCCCAGCCATAAAAGCGGTAAGCTGAGGGCGTCGAGAATCAGTTGGTGCTCGATGTCGATAATGGCGATGGCCAAGAGCATCCATAGGAAAATTAGGCCGTAAAGTGCTAGCCAGCTCACGCCGGTGTGATAGACCCATACGGCGGAAAGCAGCGCAGTGACTAGTTCTATGGCGGGATAGCGCCAGGCAATGGGCGCATTACAATGATGGCACTTGCCGCGGCCCCACAGCCAACTGAAAAGGGGAATTAAGCGATACCAGGGTAAAGGGGTATTGCATTTGGGGCAGGCCGAGCGGCTGAATGAAAGTCGTCTGAGTTGTTCTGAAGCCGTTAAATGCAAGATGCGCGGCCAGCGCCACGTGAGCATGGAAAGAAAGCTTCCGACAATCAACCCGAGGACGGTGGCAAATACAACATATTCTACCGGGTGGATTGCCAGCATTCGTTGGGATTAAGCCATTTTGAAAAGTTTTTCGAAGTTGACGACTTCAAAGACTTTCAAAATATGGTCTGATAAACCGGAAAGTGTGATGCGGTTGGCCTCTTCTCCCAAGTGGGTGCGAAGCTGCAACAACATGCCGAGACCACCGCTGTCGATTTGCGACGTTTGGCTGAAGTCGATGACGATGTCTTTGAATTCGTTTTCGCAATAAGCCGCCTGAAATTCCGCAAAAGAGTCGATGGTGAACTTGTCGCCGACATAGACCCAAAGCGTATCGCCTTTCAATTTACTGTTAATCATTTTTACGTGTCCAGTTTTCAGTTCTCTTTAAGAATCAGTATAGGGTAAAAATTTTTTAATTGAAAGCTTTCCGAATTGACCTTCGTCAAAAAACGGAGGCTTAGTCGTTTTCGCTGTAGATGACGCAGTTGCGGTCGTTTTCCCAGACCGTCAAGCTGTGCATGGTCACCGTGTCGGATTGAATGCGGGATTCGATTTCGCGGTATAGAAACACGGCGATGTTTTCGGCCGTCGGGTTCAATTCCTTGAAGTAAGGGTGGTCGTTCAAAAACGTATGATCCAGTTCGGCGACGACTTGTTTTGCATGCTTTTTGATTTCCTTGAAATCCACCAGCATGCCGATTTCGTTCAATTTCGATCCCTGTACCTGCACTTCGATTTTCCAGTTATGGCCGTGCAGCTTCGCGCAATCCCCAGGATAGTTTTTCAGACTATGGGCCGCAGCGAAGTCAAGAAGGGTTTTGAGTACGAATTGTTGTGCCATATCGGGAATTGAATCCAGTGTTGTAAGTTGCGGACAATTATAGCAAATTTCCGTTTAAGATAAGGAAATTTGCAACCGGTTCCGAGTCGATTCAATGATCGCGGTCGGCGATGTATCGAATCAGGTTTTCCAGAAACGGGCTGTCGATCTGCAGTTGCGCCAGTCGGTTTTGGGCTTCTTGGATCAAGCTGTCCCGGAAAGCTTTGGCGTCGTTCAATCCCATTAATTTGGGATAGGTCGATTTGGCTTGCGCTTCGTCGCTGCCTTGCGGTTTTCCGAGCTGTTCGGTGGTGCTTTCGATGTCGAGAATGTCATCCTGTACCTGGAAGGCCAAACCGATCTTTTGACCTAAATCGGCCAGGCCTGGTCGAATGGCTTCATAGCGTGGAGAGGCCACGGCGCCCATCAACAAAGCCGTTTGAATCAACGCGCCGGTTTTCATTTCGTGAAGGCGCTGTAACGTCTCCAGTGAAATGGCGTGTCCGGTCGATTCAATATCCAGTACCTGTCCGCCGATCATGCCTTCCGGCCCCGCGGCATGCGCGAGAAGACGTAAAGCTTCCACTTGTGCCGTCGCCGGCAGGTGATTGTCGGTCAAGATGGCTTCGTAGGCGAGGGATTGTTGTGCATCGCCAACCAGGATGGCGGTGGCTTCATCGTACTGGATGTGGCAAGTCGGTTTCCCACGGCGGAGGTCATCGTCGTCCATAGCGGGCAAGTCGTCGTGTACCAATGAGTAGCAATGAATCAGTTCCAAAGCACAGGCACAGGCATCCAGCCGTTCAATCGGTGTGTCGAGGCTTTCGCCGACGGCATACAGCAACGCCGGACGAATACGTTTACCTTGGTTTAAGGTAGCGTATTGGATGGCTTCCAGCAGACGCGGTGGTGTCTGACGGGGCCGCTCTAGAAAAACGGACAGTTTTTGATGGATGCGTTCTTGGTAGGCAATCAGCGTGGTTTTCAAGTGATCTCCCAGGCCTGGTCAATATTGAATATCAGTCGGCAGAAAGAAAAAAGGCTGCTCGAAGCAGCCTTTTCAGATTCCGTATTGAAATCGATTACAGTTCTTCACCGTGCTTGGACAGGTAATCCGCCACACCTTCCGGTGAATCTTTCATGCCATCGTCGCCTTTGTTCCAACCGGCTGGGCAAACTTCACCGTGTTCTTCGTGGAATTGCAGGGCTTCAACCATACGAACCATTTCGTCAACGTTACGGCCCAATGGCAGGTCGTTGACCACTTGGTGACGCACGACGCCGTCTTTGTCGATCAGGAAAGCACCGCGAAGGGCGACATTGCCTGGGTGAACGATACCGTAAGCGTCCATGATGGAACCGCCTACATCGGCAACCAATGGGAATTTCACCGGCCCTAGGCCACCTTCGTTCACCGGCGTGTTACGCCAGGCGTTGTGCGTGAATTGCGAGTCGATGGAAACACCGATGACTTCCGTGCCCAGTTCTTTGAATTTTTCAACACGGTGGTCGAAAGCCAGGATTTCGGATGGACAAACAAAAGTGAAATCCAGCGGGTAGAAGAAAACCACGGCGTATTTGCCTTCGATGTGACTTTTCAGATTGAAGTCGTCAACGATGGTGCCGTCGGCCAAAACCGCAGCAGCTGTGAAATCGGGCGCTTGTTTTGTAACGAGTACTGACATGTTTGAGTGTCCTTTTTAAAGTTTCAATTTTGAAGTGCAAATAGTATAGTCAATTTGTGACGGCTTGAAAACTGCTTTACAATCGAAACGTCTGTTTTGGCATTCGGCTTGTTTTGAATCGTTTGGGTAAGATTTGTTTAATCCTTTTAAAAACAAGGTCGATAACTACTGTATTAAAGTCTTTTAAAAGGAAATCCGGCTATGTTTATCGTCTATACACCCGAAGGACGCAACCGCATTCAACCCGGAGAATTAGCGCCGCAGTTGAAAGTGGCGCAGACCAAACGTGTCAATCCGGTCGGCCAATCGGAAATGGATCAGATGCACTTCGAAGAGGCGATGGCTCAGGTGCATGAAAAGACCCAACCGGCGGTCAAGGAATACCAGTCGATTCAAAGCAAGCACGAACGAAAACTGGTGGTGAAGGTCTATGAAATCATGACGCAACCGGTGATTACGATTGGTGAAGAGACTTCTTTGGGGCAGGCCTGGCAAAAAATGGTCGAGTCGCACGTGCACCATTTGCCGGTGGTGGATGAGGTCGGCGAATTGGTCGGGCTGGTCTCCAGTCATGATATTTTGATGCGTGCCGTGGTGGGCGATAACGGCCAGTTGGATATTGGCGGCGAGGGACTGGTGACGGAAGTCATGACCGAGCAGGTGGTGACCACCAAGGCCGAGACGGATATTCGACGCGTGGCACAAGTGATGAGCGAATACAATCTAGGGTGTATTGTCATTATGTCCGACGCCGAGTCGATTCGCGGGATTGTCACACTGTCGGATATTGTGCGGCGGTTGTCGGAATCCCCGCCGCTGGAAATTTATGTTTAACCGTCCTGGTTGATGGCGCTGATCAATTCATCCAATACGATTCCGGCCTGATCGCTGTCGACCTGACAGGTGCCGGCTGCCCGGTGACCGCCGCCATTGTATTTCAGACATAATTCTCCCACATTGGTTTTGGAACTGCGGTCCAGAATCGATTTGCCGATGGCGAATACCGTATTTTGTTTTTGAAATCCCCAAAGTATGTGAATCGAAATATTACACTGTGGATAGAGAGCGTAAATCATAAAACGGTTGGTGGGATGAATAATGTCTTCATTGCGTAAATCCAAGACCACCAAGTTGTCATGAACGGTTGAACAACGCTGGATCTGTTCCTTGGCTTGCGATTCGTGCTCAAAGTAGAGGTCAACGCGCTCTTTGACATCCGGCAAATTCAGAATTTCCTCAATGGTATGGTCACGACAGTAATCAATCAATTCCATCATCAACTGATAGTTGGAAATGCGGAAATCTCGGAAACGGCCCAGCCCGGTACGGGCATCCATTAAATAGTTCAAAAGCGGCCAGCCGGTCGGGTTGAGAACTTCTTCGCGGCTGAATTGCGCGGCATCGCTTTTGTCGACGGCCTCCATAATGTCGTCGGAGACACGCGGAAAGGCCTTTTTACCGCCATAATAATCGTACACTACGCGTGCCGCGGAAGGCGCACTGGCGTCGATGATATGGTTGTCGGTCTGGGCGTTGCGGACGCTTTCACTTAAATGATGGTCAAACGCTAGATGACAGCCTTTGACATAGGGAAGGTTGGTGGTGATGTCGTTCTCGGTGATTTCAATCTTACCATCCTGCATGTCCTTGGGATGGACGAACAAAATATCATCAATCAAATCGAGTTCTTTGAGTAGGACGGCACACACCAAACCGTCGAAATCACTGCGTGTAACCAAACGAAATGTCTTATCCGCCATGAAGGCCTCCTTGTCTTATAAGGTGTTTGGGTTGTTCAGAACATTTCGTTTAATTTAGCACAAATTGCGCGGATGGAAATTTAAGAATTTTCCTGCTGGGCTTTTTCCAAATCCTGACGGACTTTTTCCATGTCCAAATCGCACAATTGTTGGATGCCTTCTTCTAGGTTGCTTTCCGGAATCATGCCCGGGTTGGAGAAAACGACGATTTTTTCACGCATGAACACCAGCGTTGGAATGGAACGCACTTGGAACATCCCGGCCAGTTCCTGTTGTTCTTCAACGTTGACCTTGGCAAAAACGATGTCAGGGTGTTTTTCGGATACGGCTTCGAAAATCGGTGAAAACTGCTTACACGGGCCACACCATTCTGCCCAGAAGTCCAGAATGACGATGTCATTGTTTTCGATAGTGGATTCAAAGTCTTCGATTTTCAGGTTGGTTACAGCCATTCTAGTCTCCTTGAGCTGGTTGATTGAACGGATTAAGCATCCGGATTGGGATTGCCGCCTTGCGTGAGCAGGGCGGGGTTCAGGTACTTGCGCAGAGTCTCTTCGTCGAGCTCCGTCATGGATTTGGCCACGTCCAAAACAGGTTGTCCTGTTTCGTAGGCTTTTTTCGCGATGGCGGCCCCGGTCTCGTAACCGACAACGCGGTTCAAAGCGGTGACCAGAATCGGATTGACTTCCAAGGCTTCTTGAATGTTTTGCGGGTTGACGGTAAAGCCGGCAATGGCTTTTTCCGCCAGGACGTTACCGGCATTGGCGGCAATTTCAATGCTTTCCAGCAGGTTGCGAGCAATCATCGGCAACATGACGTTCAGTTGGAAATTGCCGGCTTGTCCGCCCACGGTGATGGCGGTGTGGTTGCCCATGATTTGCGCCGCGACCATGCAAACCGCCTCCGGAATAACCGGGTTGACCTTGCCGGGCATGATGGAGCTGCCCGGTTGCAGGGCCGGCAGTTGAATTTCGCCCAGGCCTGCCAAGGGGCCGGAGTTCATCCAGCGCAGATCATTGGCGATTTTCATCAGGCTGGTGGCCAGCACGTTCAGTTGTCCGCTGAGTTCCACGGCGGTGTCTTGCGAGCTGAGGCCGACGAACAGATTTTCCATCGGTTCGAAATGCACGGCGGTGATGGTGGACAGGTTGGCGCTCACCAAGCGACTGAATTCCGGGTCGGCGTTAATGCCGGTGCCGACGGCCGTGCCGCCTTGCGGTAAACGGTGTAAGCGGCTTTGAGTGTGCTTCAAACGTTCGATGTTGTCCAAAATCAGGTGGCGCCAGGCGGAAACTTCCTGGTCGAATCGAATCGGCGTGGCATCCATCAAGTGGGTGCGTCCGGTTTTGACGACACCGGCCAATTCCTGTTCTTTGGCTTCCAGCGCCTGAACCAATTCTTCCAGGCCTGGCAATAATTGCTCTTCGAGGGCAATGGCGGCCGCGACGTGAATGCTGGTCGGGATGACGTCGTTGGAACTTTGGCTCATGTTGACGTCGTCGTTCGGGTGAATGTCGACGCCGGTCAATTGCTTGGCCAGGGTGGCAATCACTTCATTCATGTTCATGTTGGTGCTGGTGCCGGAACCGGTCTGGAACACATCGATCGGGAAGTGTTCCAGATGTTTGCCTTGAATGATTTCTTTGGCCGCCGCTTGGATGGCGCTGGCTTTTTCGTCTGAAATCAAGCCCAGTTCGAGGTTGCTTTCCGAGCAGGCGAACTTGACGTAAGCCAGGGCTTGAATGAAGCTGGCGGGCATCGGTTGGCCGCTGATCGGGAAGTTGTCGATGGCTCTTTGGGTTTGGGCGCCGTAAAGGGCGGATTCGGGAACTTCCAAGGTTCCCATACTGTCTTTTTCAATGCGATAGTTTTGTGTCATAGGAAGCGTCTTTGGCCTATTTTCGGGGGCTGGGGCGCTTTGGCGCCCTTTGCTGGTATCTGGTTAAATTTGTTGCTATTCTATCGTATTCATCTCAAAAATTATAGAAAGTGTCGTGAATGGATTTGGATAAAAATTTTCTGGGCGAAATGCTGCTCAATAAAACCCTTTGGTGGTGTCTGACCCAGGAAGGAGACGGGGTTCAATTTAAAGCCTCGCCCGCCTTGCAGGAAATGGTCGGGGCGGAGATTCTCGATTATGCCACGTTTCTATCTTACCTGATGCCGGAAAGTGCTCATTTGTTGGAGTATAAGTCCCGTGAGTTTATGGCGCGGCCGGAAGTGGATGAGCGTTTTTTGGTCGGCTTTAAAGTGGGTGAAAAAATCACCTGGTTGATTAATAAACTTCATTTGGCAAACCAAGGGCCGGGTGACTGCCGCGTACTGTATTCGACCTGTGTCGAAGTCTCGGAAATGTATGCGCTGGAAGAGCAGTTGATTGAATCCCACAGTCGCCTGATGATTGAGCAGCTTCGCGCCAAAGAAGAGATGGCGAAAAAAGAAGCCCAGATTTTGCAGCAGCAATACGACGACCAAACCCAGTTTTTGGCGATGCTCAGCCATGAGTTGCGCTCGCCGCTGATGGGCATGAACAGCTTGGTGTCGGTGGTCAAGAAAAAGCAACTTGCCAATGAAGACGCCTCCGACGACTTGAAAACCATGCGTTTGACCATCGAGCAGCTCAATTTTCTCATCAATGATATTTTGACGTTCGCCCAGACCGAATTCGGCTCGATTCAATTGAAGCCGACGGTTTTCGAGCTGGACCAACTCGGGGAGTACGTCAGTCACTTGACCAAGTCCATCGCGTCGGAGAAAGGCATTTTCGTTTCGTTCGCCATCAGCAGTCGTAACAACTGTTTTTACGGGGATTTGGTGCGGGTGTCTCAGATTCTGGTGAACCTGATTGTTAATGCCATCAAGTTCACCGACATCGGCGGGGTGTTTGTCGAAATTCGCGAACTGGACAATGAGTTGGAAATTCAGGTATCCGATTCCGGTGTGGGGATGGATGAGAAGGACCTGAAAAATATTTTCAAACCGTTTAAACAGTTGGATTCCGATTCCGGGCCGCGTTATGTCGGCTCCGGGTTGGGGTTGGCGATTGTGAAGACGCTGGTGGATTTGATGGGTGGTCGGACGTATGTCGAGTCCACCAAAGGGGTTGGCAGCTTGTTTACCGTGAACTTGCCGATGGAAGTCAAATCCTGCCCGACGACGGAATTGGCAAGAGGCGATGAATGTGACACCTGTTCCGAGCTGGCGCTGAGCGACAATTTTCAGTGTGATTTCGATGTGTTGATTGCCGATGATTCCAAAATCAATCAAAAAGTGCTGGAAACCTTTTTGGAGCAGCTGGGCTGCCGGGTCGACCAAGCCCATGACGGCAACCAGGCCTGGGCGAAATTCCAACAAAAGCCTTATGACTTCGTGTTTCTGGATATCCAGATGCCGGGCATGAGCGGGGCGGAAGTGTGTCAGAAGATTCGTGAACTGCCGGCCGAGGCGAAAACTGGTTTGCAGGGGGTTTTTGCGTTGACCGCGGCCCATACCGTCAACGAAGTCGAACAAATGGGAATTGAAATCGACCAAAGCATGTTTGACGAATGGGTGGAAAAACCCATTTCACAGGATAAGATCATCCATTTGTTGCACTGCAAGGAGCATCCGGCGGCCGAGCCGGAGCCGAAAGAAATGGCTTCGACAAATGGGTTGCAGGAGACGGAGTCTTTGGCTTCGCAAATACCGGAGCATTTGCAGCATTTGGTACCGCAGTTACTGGAAAACACACATCAGGAAATCGCCGAGGTCCGTAAACTGTTATATGAAGTGGATGAGGCGGCGATTCGCAAGGTATTGCATCGGATGAAAGGGAATCTGATGCTGTTTAATGTGGGCGAACTGCTCGAAGCGGTGCGAGAGATGGAACGGATGGCCTCCTATCAAAACCGTGAAGATGTTGAAGCACGGCTGGTTCAATTGGAAAATCAATTACGGCAATTGGGGTAATTTTTCAATGAAATTTTTTTGAAACGGTCTATAATGACCCCAAATAAAGAACTTTTACTACGAACTTTTACTCCCAAAACTACAGAAGGATTTTCGCATGGCAAAAGCAAAACCTAAAGTTCTCTTGGCAGAAGATCACGATTTGGTACGTGCCGGGTTCAAATCCATCCTGGATTCTGATGGTACGGTCAAAGTGGTGGCCGAAGCCCAAGATGGTGAAACCGCACTTGCTTTGATTGACGAAAAACAGCCGGACATTCTGATTATCGACCTGTCGATGCCGAAACTGAGCGGTATGGCGGTGATTACGCATCTGAAAAAGAAGAAATACGATATCAAGGTCATCGTTCTGACGGCGGCGGAAGCGCCGAATGTCTGGAAAGAAGTGTTGGATTTGGGCGTGGAAGGGATTGCTTTGAAATCGGTGTCCAAGGAGGAACTGATTGGCGGCATTAAAGATGTCGTGGCCGGTGAAACCTTTGTCCATTCCGATATTCAACCAGGCCTGGAAGAATACAAAGCCGAATTGGCGGCTCAGCAAACCGATGAAGGCGAGTTGGACGACAAGCCGAAGCGCCCGAAAAAATTGTCGGTGCGAGAGAAGCAGGTGATTAAGTTGGTGGCTGAAGGTTACAAAACCAAAGACATCGCGGAAATGTTGGAAATCAGTGACCGTACCGTGTCCAAACACCGCGAGAACATCATGACGAAACTCGGAATGACGGCTTCGGCGGAACTGGTGAACTATGCCAGTCACATTGGTTTGCTGAAAGTCGGATTGAACGAAATCCACTGATTGCAGTTAAAGCATTCGACATAAAAAAGGGGCTAATAAAAGCCCCTTTTTTTGTTGTGATGAATGGTAGGCAGCGTTAAATCGCTTCCACCCATTCGGTCATCCATTCCTGAGCTTGTGGGTTCGGCGCTTCCATGAAACTCACCACGAAATTCTCACCCATGTCGGTCACCCCGATGGAGCGAGGGCGAACCGCCATGGCCTGAGGCACCGGCAATTTCATCCCAAAGCAAAAAATGATGTGCTTGGCTTCCAAAATATCCGGCGCCACTTCACCGTTGATGTTTTTAGTGTGGGCGGCATGGTCGAAACGAGCGATGTACACCGCTTTTTCATTGCCGTTAATACAATCTTCCAAATAATTCAAAATGGCATCGACACTTTGATATTGGGTGTCGGACTTGGCAATGGTTTTCGAGAAAACCGGGTATTTGTCATGAAAAAGCGATTGTTCCATGTGGGTTCCTAATGTGTCATGTTGAAAAATTACTTGTACTGTCTGAGGTACAAGTGTTCGAAAAAGCGTTTCGCCAAGTGCATCAATCGACACGGTGGCAGCATCAAGGTGCCTTTTTCGGTTCGTTTGATGAGAACGCCGTGGGATAAGGTGTCGATAATGCACAACAGTTCGTGCTTAAAGGTTTTGAAGTTCGTTTGGCCTTGCAGTTCCGCCACCAGGTTGTGGGCCGCCGCTTCGGCTTGTAAATCGGCCATGTGCGCTTGTTTGGCTTGCCAGTCCGGGCCAGGGTAGCTGCCGGAGTCTCCGGCGACATAGGTTTTTTCCAGACCGTCTACCTGACAGAACTCATTGGCTTTAATCAAACCACCTTCGGATTTGGCAATCTCGGAATTCTGCGACCAAGCCGGTCCGGTCATGCCTGGCATGAACAAAATCAAATCCGCTTCGAATTCGTCGCCTTCGGTGATGACTTTATTGGGTTCGAAGGCTTTCATTTTGTGGCCGAGGCGGGTTTGAATGCCTTTTTTGGCCATCATCTTCATGACGGCATCCGGTACCTTGTCACCCAAGCGTTTGCCAGGCTTCGGTGCCGGGTTGAAGAAAATCAGCTCAAATTGGTCTCGGCGGCCTTGCTTGCGTAGCAAGGTGTCGATGCCGAACAGGAATTCGAACATTGGGCCGCCGCGCATCGCGGACGGTTCTTTCGGATTGCCGCCGAAACCAATGGCGATAGTGCCGCCGGACATATTATCCAAACGTTCTTTGATTTTCTCGGCCGCTGGAATGCCTTCGCAGGGGGTGATGGCGTGTTCGATGCCCGGCAGTTTTTTAATAAAGCGCCCGCCGGAGGCAATGATCAGACCGTCGTTTTCAAAATCGCCTTGGTCGGTGTGTACGGTGCGACCATTGTTGGAAACGTCGGTGACGCTGGCCTGAATATATTCCACCGTTTGGCGATTGAAGTAGTTGGTCAGGTTGATGCGCAGGTCGTCGCCTTTTCGAAGGTTGGACGGAATCCAGATTAAACTTGGAAGATAAACCAATTCTTTGGACGGTGCGATCACCGTGATTCGTGCGTCTGGAGCCAGCTTGCGTGTTTTCTTGATGGCGGTAAGGGCGGCAAATCCTGTGCCGAGAATGGTAATGTTCATCTTGGTTTAATCCTTTTGTTTAAGGTTAGACAAAAATGTTATAGAAAAAATCTATATGGGTAAAATAAAATTTTATCTACTGTTGTGATAAAAAATAATTATGTTTCCGAGTGTTGCAGATTTCAGAATGCGAAATGCGTGACGTTATGAGTTTTGAAGTTTTAAGATTTCATTAAAGTACACTTATTTAACCTAGTCAACCTTATGGGTATTGACGTATACTTGAATCCACCTTACGGAATAGCGGCAATAGCCGGCTGGAATGGAACGCTCAGGCGATAATTAAAAAAATATAACAAATCCATTAACGTTTAAACGGAGAGTGTTTTATGAAGCAGTTAGTGAAATTATTTGGATTGGCCGTTTTGTTGGGCGCCAGCATGAGTGCACAAGCGGGGCTGTGGGGCAATGTCAAGGAAGACGCCGCCAAGGCTTGGGATGGCACGAAAGAAAACGCCTCCAAAGTGGCCGATGACGGTGAGGAAGCCTATGATGAAGGTAAGGATACTTCGCTTAAGGAAATCAAGGAAGAAATCAAAGAGCAGGGCGCCATGCCGGTCAAGCCGAAAGAGGATGAAGCCGGTATTCCGGTGGACTGATATCCATTGAGACATTGTGTTTTGATTTGGAAAGCCGACAATTGTCGGCTTTCTTGTTTTTTGGGCGGGCAAAACGTGTAAAATAACCCTCAATTCAAGATAAGACGTTTGCCAAAACGGCGCGTGATGGAAGAGTCGATGAAAGCTATGAAACCTTATTTGAAATTGCTGTTGATTTTGCCGGTTTTGTTTGCGGTGACGGCCTGTGAAAAGGTCTCGAACACGGCGAAGAATATCCAGTCCGATTGGATTGGGTTGGATCGGAAAATCGAGATTTACAGTTGTTACACCGGTAAGGTGTTGAAGACCTATAAAGGCAGTGTGCGCCTGAACCCGGACGATAAAATCGGCGGTGCCACCTCGTTTTTGGTTGACGGTAAGAAACTGCACACCAATATGTGTTATGTGGTGACCGAAATCGGTATTAAAGAAGAGCCATCGGTCGAGTCAACGCCTTAAACGCTTGCCATGTTTTTATCTTTTTCAAACCCGGTCGGTTAAGCTTAACGGACCCTTTTAGAATCCCTGCTATGAGAAACATCTACGTGTTCAAACAATCTCCTTTCAAACTCTTTTTATTGTCAGGCCTGGCGATTTTGTTGGTGGGCTGTTCCGGTGTTCAAACCAAAGAAATCGGCGATGATACTTATCAGCTGGTGAATTTTTACAGTGAACCGCCACGCGATTTCGATAGTTTTACCATTGAAAGTGAAGCGGACGAACTCTGCCCGCTGGGCTATTTGGTGTTGACCAAAAATGCCGGCAAAGCGGCCGAATTCGGATATAACGATTTCAGTTGTGCCGCCGGGCAAAACTGTGATTACGTGCTTGAATGGCGTATTCATTGCGAAGAAAGAGCCAAGCCGGATTTCTCCATTTTCGGTAAAACCTAATCGGCGGTTTGAGGCGCGTTAAATGGGGCCATTGAAACACATCATTTGGTTACTGGGATTAACGGTGTTCGCCATTTGGCAAATGCCGAACATCCCGAATTGGCCGCTGGCGCTGCAAAAGTTATTGCCTTGGTTACCGTATCTGATTGCCGGGCTGGGGATTTTCGTCAGTGTTTTTCTGAACCGCCTGCAACCGATTCTGATTCTTGCCAGTCTGGTATTGTTCAATGCCGGCATGCAGTACTTCGTGCCGCAAGCCGACGTCAGTTTGTCCGCCATTACGCTTTATCCGGTGCTGGCCTTGTTGCTGCCGCTGAACCTGTTGTTCTGGTTGCTGTTTCCGGAAAGAGGGGTTCAGGATAAGCTTTATGTTCTGTTTCAATTGGTGTTGTTGGCGGCACAAGCCTATTTCGTCTATTGGGTGATGGTGAATCTACCGCTGGAATACTGGCGCTGGATTGCCTCGCCGAGCGGTTACGATTCGGTGCGATTACCGTTTGTGGCGATGTTGACGATGGTGGCGGTCTGGTTCCTGATGATGTTCCGCAATGCGCTTCTCAGTCATGCCAAGGTGTTGGACCAGACGGTGGTCTTTGTGTTGATTTTAATGGCGTTCGGCTTGAATGCTTTTTATCAGTATGGCGCTTTGGCCTGGACCAGCGCGTTTGCTGCGGTGATGATTCTGTTGTCGCTGATTTTCGATGCCCATCACATCGCTTACACCGATCAATTGACCGGATTGAAAGGGCGTCGCGCCCTATTGGAGTCTTTCCTGGGGCTGGGACGGAAGTACAGCATCGCCATGATGGACATCGACCACTTCAAATCCTTTAACGATACGTACGGCCATGACGTCGGTGACCTGGTGTTACGAACCGTCGCACAGGAACTGGACATGATTGCGACCGGTCAGGTGTACCGTTATGGCGGTGAAGAATTTACCGTGGTGTTTAAAGGGAAGACGCCTGAGCAAGTGATGCCGGCGTTGGAAACGGTGCGCAAGGCGATTGAGTCGCGAGTGTTGAATGTGCCGCTGAATGGTCAAGAGGTGGAAACGCATGTCACCGTCAGTTTCGGCTTGGCCGCACGCGATGCCCAGCACAAGAAGCCGCACGAGGTCATGAAATACGCCGACGATGCTTTGTATCAGGCGAAAGAAGCGGGGCGAAACCGTATCGTCATTGCCGGAGAGCCGCTTAAAGCGACCAAGCCTAAAACGAAATCGAACACAAGAACCAATACAAAATCTAAAACCGCCAGGCCTGGCCAAAAGCGCCAAACCGCCGGTCGTAAACGTAAGGCGTGACGGTCACGACGTGTGAACCGCTTTGAAGAGAGCTTTGCACGAGATGGATTCACGGCTAAAAATGGCTAAAATTTTCCTGAATGTCGTTGAAAAACTCGTTAATAGCCAGCTATTAACTTCGTTTTCCGCCTAATTCAGAAAAGTTTTATCTCATTTTTTTCTCGCGTCCCACTCGTGCAAAGCTCTCTTGAAGTTGCTTTAAACAAACAAGATGAACGAGAAGACGAAAAATATGAGTCAAGATACTGTTAAAACCGTACAAGAAAACAGCGATATTGAAATTTCCTTCAAGCTTTCCCTTTTGGATGGCACGGTGGTGGACCAAACCGAAGACGGGGAAGTCTTTGCTTTTCAAATCGGCGACGGCCAGCTGTTAAACCGGTTGGATGAGTTGTTGATTGGGCTTGAGGTCGGAACGACCGGCAAATTCACCCTCATGCCGGAACAGGCTTTCGGTCTGCCGGATCCGGAAAACTTCAAGACCATGTCACGTAGCGACTTTCCCGACACGATGGTGTTGGAGGAAGGCTATGTCATTGGCTTCGACACCCCGTCGGGGGATGAAATTCCGGGCACCATTTATGAAGTCCAAGGAGACGACGTGGTGGTGGATTTTAATCACCCGTTGACCGGTCAGGTCGTTGTGTTTGAAGCGAAGATCGAAAACATTCTGTCCTGATTTCGTTTCAGCTTAATTTTCTTTATGTGCCTGTTGTTGGTGGATGTCCGAACAAAAGCAGCGTTCGCCGGCTTCGGAAACTTCGCAAATCGCTTCGTGTTTTGGCAGGTGTAATCCGCAGGTCGCGCAGGCCACCATTTCTTCCGGTTCGGGTTTGTTTTTAAGGGTTTCAGCCTCTGCTGAAGCGGCGCGCAATTCTCGCACACGTTTTAACGTAAAGCGGATTGCCAGGTAAACGACTAGGATAAATACGAAAAAAAGCAGGGCTCTCATAGGAATTCAGTGATTTCAGCGGTTGTTTTAATGCATTTATTGTCTAAAAAACATAAAATAATTGCAATTTAATTTACCGCCGAACATCGTATCAAGGTTGGTGCGGCAAATCCGTTAAAAGGCAATTCATGAACTTACACGAGTATCAAGCAAAATCACTGTTTCAGCAGTATGGTATCCCGACGCCGAGCGGCGTTATGATTGATGATTTGAATCAGTTACCCGACGCCTTGGCACAAATCGATTCCGATGGCTGGGTTGTTAAAGCACAAATCCATGCCGGTGCGCGCGGCAAGGCAGGCGGGGTCAAGTTGGTGAAAACCGCCGATGAGGCGAAAGAGGCGGCCAGTAGTTTGTTGGGCGGGTCTTTGGCGACGATTCAAACCGCGGGTAAAGCGTTACCGATTAATGCGCTGTTGATTGAGCAAACGCTGGACATTCAGCTGGAGTTTTACCTGAGTTTGCTGGTGGATCGTGTCACCAGAACCCACACTTTTGTGATTTCCGAAGCCGGTGGCATGGACATCGAACTGGTGGCGGAAGCGTCGCCGGAAAAAATCTTGTCGGTGCATGTCGATGGCGCCGTGGGCTTGATGCCGTATCAATGCCGTGAAATCGGTTTTGCATTGGGCTTGACCGGCACGGCTTTCAAACAAATGACGGCCATTATGCAAGGCCTGTATCAGATGGCGCTGGACAAAGACGTTTCCCTGCTGGAAATCAACCCACTGGTGTTGACGACCGAAAATGAGTTGGTGGCGTTGGATGCCAAATTGAACATCGATTCCAATGCGTTGTACCGTCAGCCAGGCCTGGTGGAAATGCGTGATGCCACCCAGGAAGATGAGCGTGAAGCCAAAGCGGCGGACCATCAGTTGAATTACATCGCGTTGGACGGCAATATCGGCTGTATGGTCAATGGCGCCGGTTTGGCGATGGCGACCATGGATTTAATCAAACTGAACGGTGGGGAACCGGCCAACTTTTTGGATGTCGGCGGCGGTGCCACGCCGGAGCGTGTGGCAGAAGCCTTTAAATTGATTCTGTCGTCTTCCGAAGTGAAATCGATTCTGGTCAATATCTTCGGCGGAATTGTGCGCTGTGACCTGATTGCCGACGGGATTATCCAAGCGGTTCAGGAAGTGGGCTTACAGATTCCGGTAGTGGTGCGTTTAGAAGGAACCAATGTGACGTTAGGGAAAGAAAAACTCGCCAGCAGTGGCTTGAGTATCATTACGGCGGACGGCTTGGCTGATGCGGCCCAAAAAGCGGTGAAAGCGGCGATGGAGGGGCAGGCATGAGCATTTTAATCAATCATCAGACCAAAGTGATTTGTCAGGGCTTCACCGGCAAACAAGGGACTTTCCACTCCGAGCAAGCCATGGCGTATGGCACGCAAATGGTCGGCGGTGTCACGCCGGGCAAAGGTGGTAGCGAACACTTGGGGTTGCCGGTGTTCAATACCGTAAAAGAAGCCGTGGCCGAAACCGGCGCGGATGCTTCGATGATTTATGTGCCGCCGGCCTTTGCCGCCGATTCGATTATCGAAGCCATCGATGCGGGCATTAAGGTGATTACCTGTATTACCGAAGGCATTCCGGTCAACGATATGTTGAAAGTTCGCGCCGTATTGGATAAATCCGATGCATACCTGATTGGGCCGAATTGCCCAGGCCTGATTACGCCGGGCGATGATAAGCAAGGTTGTAAAATCGGTATTATGCCGGGACACATTCATTTGCCCGGCAAAATCGGCATTGTCTCGCGTTCCGGCACCCTGACCTATGAAGCGGTTCACCAAACCACACAAAACGGTTTGGGGCAGTCGACGTGTGTCGGCATCGGCGGCGACCCGATTCAAGGCATGAATTTCATTGATTGTTTGGCGTTGTTTGAACAAGATCCGCAAACGGAAGGGATTATTCTGGTCGGCGAAATCGGCGGTCAAGCCGAAGAAGACGCCGCGCAGTACATTCAGGAAAACGTCTCCAAACCGGTGGTGGCGTACATTGCTGGTGTCACGGCACCGGCCGGTAAGCGTATGGGCCATGCCGGCGCGATTGTCAGCGGCGGCAAGGGGACGGCGGAAGCCAAATTTGAAGCCCTGGAAGCGGCGGGCGTCACCGTAGTACGTTCCCCGGCGGAGCTGGGCGACGCCATGTTCAAGCTCATCGGATAAAGTCTAACGGAATCGAACTATGTCAGAACAACTCACGGTCGTCATGGCGCAAATCAATCCGGTGGTCGGGGATATCGACGGTAACGTCGATCTGATCATCGATTCGGCCCGACGGGCGAAAAGCGAGCAGCAAGCCGATATCGTGGTGTTTCCGGAGATGACATTGACCGGTTATCCGCCGGAAGATCTGTTGTTTCGCGAAGCCTTATACGAGCAGGTTAAAAAAGTCTTATCGAGTATTTGCGAACAGGTTCAAGACGTGGTGCTGGTGTTGGGTTATCCGATGATGGACGAGCTGGGTGAACGCTTCAATATGGCGGCCTGGATCGAAAACGGTCAGATTCAAGCCAGTTACATCAAGCAGAACCTTCCGAATTACAGTGTGTTTGACGAGAAGCGTTATTTTGCCGCCAGTGAGCAGCCGTGTGTGGTCGAATACAAAGGCGTGCGTTTCGGTTTGTTGATTTGTGAAGACATTTGGAAACCGTCACCGGCCAGCCAGTCGGTGAAAGCCGGGGCCGACATTCTGTTGAGTCTGAATGCCTCGCCGTTTTCGCAGGAAAAACATCAGGATCGCATTCAGGTGGTCAATCGTCGTGTCAGCGAAGTGAAGCGGCCGGTGATTTATGTTAACCAGGTCGGTGGCCAGGATGAACTGGTGTTTGACGGCGGTTCGTTTGCGACCTGCGCCGAAGGGGATGTTCAGGTACAAGGCGGCGAATTCGGTTCGGAGTTGATTCCGGTTCAGGTATTGAAACAAGCCGATTCGGTGGTGATTCTACCGGGGGAAAAACAGCCGTTGTATCAGGACGAAGCGCGTATTTATCAGGCCCTCGTGACCGGTGTGAAGGACTACGTTGAAAAAAACGGTTTCGGTGGTGTGGTGCTGGGGCTGTCCGGCGGGATCGACTCGGCCTTGACGCTGGCTTTGGCAGTGGATGCTCTGGGCGCGGATAAAGTCGAAGCGGTGATGATGCCGTTCCGCTACACGGCGGATATCAGCATCGAAGACGCCGAAAAAGAGGCCAATACCCTCGGCGTAAAATACCATTCCATTCCGATTGAATCGGTGTATGCGGCGAGTGAGTCCGCTCTGGCAGATCGTTTTCAAGGTTATGAAGAAGACGTGACCGAAGAGAATATGCAGGCGCGCATTCGAGGGATGTTATTGATGTCGATTTCCAATAAGACCCATAAACTGGTGTTGGCGACGAGTAATAAATCCGAAGTGGCCGTGGGCTATTCCACCTTGTATGGCGACATGGTCGGTGGCTTCTCGCCGTTGAAAGACGTGCCGAAAACCTGGGTGTATCGTTTGGCGACTTACCGTAATCGTGATGGCGAAGTCATCCCGGAACGCGTCATTACGCGTGCGCCATCGGCCGAACTGCGACCGGATCAGAAGGATCAGGATTCGTTACCGGATTACGAGGTGTTGGATAATGTGATTCAGGCGTTTGTGGAAGAAGACAAAAGCCCCGCCCAGATTGTTGAAGCGTTTGGTTATGACGAGGCGGAAGTCCGGCGTGTGGTGGGAATGATTACCCGCAACGAATACAAGCGCCGTCAGGCCGCACCGGGAGTGAAAATTTCACCACGCGCCTTTGGTCGAGACCGACGTTATCCGATTACCAGCCGTTACAGCGAGTGAAGCCGATGTTTTGAGCCGTACCGCTCTAAATAAAAAACCGCCAGGCCTGGCGGTTTTTTTATATCTGCTTTTTTTATTAACCGTCTTCGATCAATCAGTTTTCGTCTTCTTTTTCCTGAGCTTCAATACGCGCTAGGTTGAGGTCGATGACAGCTTGTGCATCTTCGGCATTTTGTGTCATGCCCAGTTTTTGATAGGCATCGCGCATTAACTGCAATGCGTAAATATTGACCATGGAACGCGGGTAAGCTTCGACAATGAACTTGGCGCGGTTGGCCGACGCCAGATAGGCTTTACGTTTGAAATAGTATTCGGCTACCTGGTATTCGTGACGCGCCATACGGTTGCGCAATACAATCAAGCGTTCACGTGCTTTGGCCGAATATTTTGAAGTCGGAAAGCGGCTCAAGAGCTCTAAATAGGCGTTGTAGGCTTCCTGGGTGGAGTCCATGTCCCGCGAGGCCGGATCGGTCAACCAGCTGTCGAACCAGCTTTTGTTGATGGAGTCCGCCGATAAGGCCCGCAGGTAATAAGCATAAGGCAAAGCGCTGTGTTTCGGGTAAAGGCGGATGAACTCTTCCAGTTCACGCTGGGCCGATTCGGGCTCGTCATAGCGGTAATAAGAGTAAGCCAGCTCCAGGTAGGATTGTTCGGCGTATTTGCCGTAAGGGTAATAGGCCTTGAGTTTCTCGTAATACTCGATGGCGGATTCCCATTGTTCGCTGTTGTAGGCGTCTTTTGCGTGTTCGTAAAAA
The DNA here is from genome assembly GCF_003991075.1 of Thiomicrospira sp. S5. Classification (NCBI taxonomy): domain Bacteria; kingdom Pseudomonadati; phylum Pseudomonadota; class Gammaproteobacteria; order Thiotrichales; family Piscirickettsiaceae; genus Thiomicrospira; species Thiomicrospira sp. S5. The sequence continues at coordinate 1,433,076 of NZ_CP014470.1, forward strand.
TCTTTGACCGTCCACTCGGACTCGTCCTTTTCGACCAGTGAGCAGGCTTGGAGCGCGAGGGCCAATAAAACAATCAGGGATAACAGCGAGTGCTTCATATTTTGGTAAAATAGCGTTTCGTATAAAAAATTAATCATACCATATGTGCCGACGTGAGTATAAGAAATGGATACTTAAAATCCGTCGGCCATCAGGTTATTAGGAGCGGTTTTGAGCAGTCAACAATTGGAAGCGCGCATTCCGGCCGACAAGTTGGGGCAACGCCTCGATGCGGTTTTGGCCGAGTTGTTTTCGGATTATTCACGCAGTCGCATTCAGGACTGGATCAAGGCGGGGAAGGTCGCACTGGACGGTCAGCTCCAAAGCAAGCCCAATATGAAGGTGCTGGGCGGCGAAAAGGTTGTTCTTCAGGCGGAAATCGAAGAAGAAATCGAGTATCAGGCGCAAGACATTCCACTGGACATAGTCTATGAGGATGCGGACATTCTGGTCATCAACAAACCGGCCGGTTTGGTCGTGCATCCGGGGGCCGGGAACCCGGACGGAACCTTGCTGAATGCGTTGCTGTACCACGACGAGCGTTTGCGTGAAGTACCCCGCGCGGGGATTGTGCACCGCTTGGACAAAGAAACCACCGGTTTGATGGTGGTGGCGAAAACGGTGCCGGCACAGACCCATTTGGTCGAACAGTTGCAGCGTCATGCGGTGGAGCGTGTCTACGATGCCATTGTGGTCGGACGCATGATTTCCGGCGGCACTATTAATAAACCGATTGGGCGTCACCCGACCGACCGTAAGCGTATGGCGGTGATTGCCACCGGCGGTGGTAAACCGGCCGTATCGCATTATCGGGTTTTGGAGCGGTTCCGGGAGCATACGCATGTGCGGGTGCAACTTGAAACCGGTCGGACGCATCAGATTCGAGTGCATATGTCGTACCTTGGGTTCCCGCTGGTTGGCGACCCGGTCTATGGCGGGCGTTTACGGATTCCACAGCAGATGTTGCCGGAATTTGCCGACTTCTTGCGCGGTTTTAAACGTCAGGCGTTACATGCCGGTCAATTGAGTCTGACGCATCCTGTCAGCGGAAAAGTCATGAAATGGAAGGCACCGATGCCCGACGATATGTTGGCGCTGATTGATGTATTGCGTGACGATATGGATGATTTCCACGCCATGCAGGACGATTTGGGTTACGACGACTACGATTATGATGATGGCGTCGAAGTGGAGTGGGTCACCGATGCAGATATTCCTCAAGAATAATTTGCAGTTTGTCCGACCGCAATGGCCGGCACCTGAGAAGGTTCGGGCTTTTGTCACCACGCGGATTGGTGGGGACAGTCAATCGCCTTATGATGCATTCAATTTGGCAGGGCATGTCGGTGACAATCCGAACCAAGTGGCGGCCAATCGACAAGCGCTGGGAACGGCTTTAAATTTGCCGAACGAACCGCTTTGGCTGGCACAGGAACACACGGTGGATGCGATTCATTGGCAGGGTCAAACGTATCCTCGGCCGCCCGTGGCCGATGCCAGTTGGACAAATCAATCGGGGCAGGTGTGTTGTGTGATGACGGCAGACTGTTTGCCGGTGTTGGTCACTAATCGAAGCGGTTCAGTGGCGGCAGCGGTTCACGCCGGTTGGCGGGGGCTGTTGAACGGAGTGGTGGCGAATGCCATACAACAATTGCCCGATGATCCGAAAAATCTATTGGCTTGGGTTGGACCAGCCATCAGCCAGCGTTATTTTGAAGTCGGTGCCGATGTGTATGACGGGTTTCTCCAGCGAAACCGTGAACATGCGGCGTATTTTACGCACGCTTCCGAAGACGGTAAGTGGTATGCGGATTTACCAGGCCTGGCGGAATTCGAGTTACGGGCTTTAGGGGTGTCGGAAGTTGTGCAAAGCGGTTTGTGTAGCTATCACGATGAAAGTTTATTCTATTCTTACCGACGCGACGGCCAAACCGGTCGGATGGCGACTTTAATCTGGCTGGAAGATTGATTCAGTCGCTCAGCCGTGCCGTTTTAAAACCATTTGGTTGATTATTCGGTCATCTTGATTCTGATGACCGCTTTCGTTAAATCTTACCGGTATTCAAGTAGTGTTCGAATTTATCGATGTTTTCCGGTAAGCCTTGCACAATCAAAATGTCATTGACGCGGATTCGGGTCTTCAAATCCGGGTTGTCGCCACGCACCGAGCCACGGCGTACCGACTTGATGTAAAGATCCAATGTTTCCATCGGGAAGGCTTCCAGGCGTTTGCCGACGGCAAATGCGGATTCGTTGATGGTAATCGGTTGGATGATTTGCCCCATTTGCGCATGATCAAACGACACATGGTCGGATTCGCCCGGGTAAAGACCGTTCAGCAGATTGTAGCGACCGCGTCGGGCGGCACGGGTTTGTTTCAAAACCTGGCTAGGCGGGTGACCAATCATCAACAACAGGTGCGATGCCAGCATGATGCTGGACTCGAAGGTGTCCGGGATGACTTCGGTCGCACCGGCTTGGGTGAGCTCGTTGATGTGGCTGTCGTCAAGGGAACGGACCAAAACCGGCAGTTCCGGCGCCACATCCTGCAAGGTTTTCAATGTCTTGATGGCCGCGTGGTAGTCGTGGAACGTAATGATGGCGACCTTCGCCTTGCTGATATTGGTAGCGTGAATGATGCTGTGTTTGGCGGAATCACCGAAATAAACCGGTTCACCACTTTGTTGCGCTTCGTGAACCCGCTTGATGTCCATGTCCAATGCCACAAACGGTACATGCGCTTGTTCGAGGAATTTGGCGGTGATTTGTCCGACACGACCAAAACCGAGCAGAACCACGTGGTCGGAAAGGAATTTGGTGTCTTCTTTGATGACACTTTCCATTTCGGCAAAGTCGTTTTGATAACTTTTACGGCAAAAACGGTTGGCGATGCGACCGTTGTATTTGATGAGGAAAGGTGTGGCAACCATGCTGAAGACGGCGGATGTTAACAAGATTTGGCCGAGCTGGTGTGGCAGCAATTCGTAAGTGAGCGCCAGGGTGATTAAGACCAAACCGAATTCGCCGACTTGAGACAGGGAAACGGCCGTGCGCAGGCTGACGCCGTCCGGTTTTTGAAACAGGCGCATAATACCGAAAATGACAATGGTTTTGACCAGCATAATGCTAAGGGTAATGGCCATAATGGTTAAAAAGTGGGTTTGAATCAGCTCCGGTGAAATCATCATCCCGACGGTGATGAAAAATAACCCCAGCAAAATGTCCTGGAAGGGGCGGATGTCGGCTTCGATCTGATGACGGTATTCGGTTTCGCCGAGCATCATCCCGGCCAGGAAGGCGCCGAGTGTCATGGAAATTTCCATTTCTTCGGTAAAGGCGGCTGCGCTTAAGACGACGGTGAGGACGGTTAAGGTGAACAGCTCTTGGGATTTTGATGAGGCGACCTCATGGAACAAAGGTCGCAGGATATAGCGCCCGGCAAACAGCATGACCACAACCACGATGGCCCCTTTTAAAAAGGCCATGCCCAGTTCGGTCGGCAGCGATTGACCGGCGGCCGTGCCGAGTGCGGGAATCAAAATCAATAACGGAATGGCCATGATGTCCTGGAAAATCAGGATGCCGACGGTGGCGCGGCCATGCCGGGTTTGGATTTCGGACTGTTCCGTCAATTGTTTGATGACGATGGCGGTTGAGGACAAAGCGAAAGCACTGGCGATCACGACGCTGGTTTCCACGCCAAAGCCCAACAGATAAGAAACGCCGAAAACGACCAGGCCTGTCATGAGAACCTGTAACCCGCCGAAGCCGAATACCATCCGGCGCATGGACATCATTTGCGTCAGCGAGAACTCCAAACCGATTGAGAACAGCAGAAACACGATGCCGAATTCGGCGAGGAAACTGATGCTCTTTTCGCTTTGGATGAGGCCAAAACCGAAAGGCCCGACAATGACCCCGACCAGAATGTAGTTCAGGATGGCCGGCAAATGCAGTCGTCGGGAAATCGAAACCAGGCCGACAGTGATGATGAGCAGTAAGACGATATTTAAAAGGATGTGATCAAACATAGTGTCCGGGTTAACCTGTCTCTAAATTAAAGCGCATGGAGTAATCAATCGCTCGAATGTGTTTGGTGATCGCGCCTGTGGAGATAAAGTCAACGCCCGTTGTTGCCAACTCCGCCAAATGGGGCAGTTCGACATTGCCGGAGACTTCCAGCTTTGCCTGATGATTTACCATTCTAACCGCTTCATGCATGTCCGTCAGCGAAAAATTATCCAGCATAATAATGTCCGCGCCGGCTTCGAGTGCTTGCTTGACCTCGTTGAGGTTTTCGGTTTCCACTTCAACGGTTTTTCCGGGGTGATGCTGGCGCGCTTGCTGAACAGCGGCGTCAATGCCGCCTGCGGCCATGATGTGGTTTTCTTTCAGTAAAATAGCGTCGTACAGGCCGATGCGATGATTGGTGCCACCGCCGCAGTGAACCGCGTATTTTTGCGCTAAGCGTAAGCCCGGTAGAGTTTTACGGGTGTCCAGCAAGCGCGTTTGAGTGCCCTGGAGTTGTTCGACGTATTGACGGGTGATGGTGGCGGTGGCCGATAAGGTTTGCAGAAAATTCAAAGCACTGCGTTCACCGGATAAAATAGCCGCGGCCGGACCTGTGAGCTCACACACAAGCGTGCCGTTGGTGGCGGCTTGGCCTTCATTGCAATGCCAGTGGATTTTAATGCGTTCATCAACCTGTCGCATGACCTCGTCAAACCAGGGACGTCCGCAGACGATTGCGTCTTCTTTCGCAATGACGCTGGCTTTCGCCATTTGGTGTTCGGGTAGGAAGCTGGCGCTGAGGTCGCCGTCGCCGATGTCTTCGTTCAGCGCGTTTTCGACGTTGGTGTGCAAATCATTAAAATAGTTTATTTCTGACATAGGCCTGATGTTCGGTGTATTTAGTCTAAACGGTTCGATTCTTATCCATGTGAGTTCTCATGGCCGATTCTTTTGGATTATACTATCTGGCATATGAAAAGCCCATTAACACTTGACCCGAATAGCCATCTTTTTCAAGGCGCACGCTACATCCCAAGCCCGAATGCCGACGACCGTCCGGAAGAGTCCGATTTGCAATTGATTGTGATTCACGGTATTAGTTTGCCGCCCGGCCGTTTCGGGGGGAAGGGCGTGGAACAGTTATTTACCAATTCGCTGAATCCTGACGAAGATGAATACTATAAACAAATTCAATCACTTAAAGTGTCATCACATTTGTTTATCAACCGCGCAGGCGAGTTGTTTCAATTCGTGCCGCTCAACAAGCGGGCGTGGCATGCCGGGGTGTCGCAGTTTGAAGGTCGCACGGCGTGTAACGACTTTTCCGTCGGTATCGAGTTGGAAGGCACGGATGAAACGCCTTATACCGCATCGCAATATGAAACTTTGAAACAGGTAATTCAGGCAATGACGGAAACCTATCCGTCGCTTTCGTTGGATCGCATTCGCGGCCACAGTGATATTGCGCCAGGTCGCAAGACCGATCCGGGACCTTATTTTATGTGGGAATTTATCGAGTCGCTGAAATCGGGTTAGGGAACCGGATTATGCAATCCAACCGTTGCCTCCGGAATCGGATGGCGGCGGGCGGCGTTTGGGCCTGAATTTCATACAGGGCTGACCGGACGATTCGAAAACGACGACACTCGGCAACTGTTTGGTTTTGAAGCCAAAGGCTTTGCAACCGCGCGGTTGGTTGGCATCCCAGGTCACAAAGAAATGTTCGCATTGAAAGCAGTCGATGTGCGGGTTGTCGGAATTAGTTTTCTTCATTGTTGGCAATAAGTTTTTTTTGAAATGCGATAGTTAAAATTTATGCTATGATGCCCGACACGAAATAACTCGCGTGACGGGTGGTTTCCCCGGATGGTTTTTCGTATACTTAAATTCACATCGTCGGTCTTGTGAGGCGCGGGATTCAACGCCTAATCACGCATTTTACAAGAAATGGATAACTTTTAAAAAGGGTTTAAACATGAGTCAAGTCGGCCTATTCTATGGAACGGATACAGGAAACACCGAGCGTGTTGCGGATATGATTAAAGACAAGATCGGAAGTGATCTGGTGGATGTTCATGATGTTGCCACGGCCAGTCCGGAAGATTTTGCCAAATACGATAAGATCATTCTGGGGCAACCGACTTGGTATTACGGCGAGCTGCAAAGCAGTTGGGATGATTTCTGGGAAGACTTCAAAGCCATTGATTTCACCGGCAAAACCGTGGCGTGTTTTGGTTTGGGTGACCAGGCGGATTATGCGGAGTATTTTTTGGATGCGATGGGCATGATGCATGACATCGCCTTGGAAAACGGTGCGACGCCAGCCGGTTATTGGTCCACGGACGGTTATGAATTCGACGAATCCAAAGCCGTGACCGAAGACGGTGACTTCTTCGTCGGTTTGGCTATCGACGAAGATCAACAACCGGAAATGACGGCCGAACGCGTTGACCAGTGGGTTGATCAAGTCAAAGAAGAAATGGGGCTGTAAGCCATTTTTTTTGAGAGGAAACCCCGGTTTGAACGGGGTTTCCGAATTCGAGTTTTCCATCAAAACCACCAGGCCTGGTGGTTTTTTGCATTTAGCCTGCCATCAAACTTTCAAAAAGCCGTTGTTTTTTCACATAAGTGAATGATTTTCTGTTTGAAAACGGCAGGAAAGTGTTTATAATACTGCGCTTTCAGTTTGTTTAAATTCTGAATTTCCTTGCTTCACCGGTCCAAATCGGGCTTGGGAAGCTTAGTTTTAATCCATAAGGAGATCAATAAATGCGTCATTATGAAGTCGTATTTTTAGTGCACCCTGATCAAAGCGAACAGGTTCCTGCAATGATTGAACGTTACCGTGGTCTGATCGAAGAGAAAGGTGGAGCAGTTCACCGTCTTGAAGACTGGGGTCGTCGTCAACTGGCTTATCTAATCAACAAAGTCCACAAAGCACACTATGTTTTGATGAACATCGAATGCGACCAGGAAACACTGGACGAGTTGGATAATTTGTTCTACTACAACGACGCGGTTTTGCGCAACATGTTCATCAAGCGTAAAGAAGCTGTTACTGAGCCGTCCGTTATGGCTTCTCAGAAAGAAGATAAGCGTAGAGGAGAGTAATCATGGCTAGAGGTTTTGGAAGAAAAAAATTCTGTCGTTTCACGGTAGAGGGTGTTAAAGAGATCGATTACAAAGATCTGGATACCTTGAAAAGCTACATTACTGAAACAGGTAAAATCGTTCCGAGTCGTATCACTGGAACCAGTGCTAAATACCAGCGTCAGCTAGCTACGGCTATCAAGCGCGCTCGTTACTTGGCGCTATTGCCTTATACGGATCAGCATAAGTAATTCGTATTTGTATTAGGAAGCAAGCAAAGGACAGACAATGCTAGGTGTTGCCAACTATGTGATGAAAGGACCGATGCAGGCCTTTATCGCAATACTGTTGTTATCCGCACTGACTGTCTGGATCGCACCGCTGGGAATTCTGGTGGGCGCGATTATTTCACTGGTGACGCTCAGAATCGGTGAAATTGAAGGATTGAAAGTTTTAGCCGCTGCGGTGGCGACGACACTGGGGCTGACGCTGTTTATGTCCGGTTCGATTTGGCCGGGCGTGGTCGGTGTCATCGAGTATATGCTCCCGATTTGGCTGTTAAGCTGGGTCTTACGCAACACCAGTTCCATGGCGTTGAGTTTGAGCCTGAACATGTTGATTGTCGGAGCGGGTGTTATCGCCTTCCACCTGGCCGTCGGGGATACCGCGGCTTGGTGGCAGCAAGTGTTCAAGGAATTTGTGCAACCGGTTTTCGAGCAAACCGGAACACCGTTCCCACAAGCAATGTTTGAAGACCTGACTCAGGTCGCAACCATGTTGCTCGCCATGTTTGTGGTGGTACTGTGGTTCTCAATCGTGTTGTTGGGGCGTTGGTGGCAAAGTGCCTTGTATGTGCCGGGACAATTCCGCACCGATTTTTATGAAATTCGGTTGCCGAAAGGAATCGCCGCGCTGGCCGTCTTTGTGGCGCTGGTCGGGTTGTTTACCCAAAACGGTTTGATTCAGGATTTGTCCGGCGTATTGATGGCGGGGTTGATGTTCCAAGGCTTGGCCGTGGCGCATCACACTGTCAACAAGCGGCAGATGAGCTCAATGTGGTTGGGTGGCTTGTATGTGCTTTTGTTTCTGTTTCCGCAGGCAGTTTTAATTTTAGCAACCATCGGTTTGATAGACATTTGGGTGGATATCCGAAACCGATGGACAGAGACCGAGTAAGGTCTTAAAGAATTTAACTTTAGAGGTTTTAGCCATGAATGTTATTTTACTTGAAAAAGTACAGAACCTAGGATCCTTGGGTGATCAGGTTACTGTTAAATCAGGTTTTGCACGTAATTTCTTGATTCCGCAAGGAAAAGCCAAGCCAGCGACCAAAGAAAACATCGCTGAGTTTGAAGCGCGTCGTGCTGAGTTGGAAAAACAAGCGGCCGAAGCATTGGCAGCGGCTCAAGCGGTTTATGAACAAATGAACGGCGTGGTTGTCACGATCGAATCCGTTGCCGGTGACGAAGGGAAACTGTTCGGTTCCATCGGTACGGCGGACATTGCAGACGCTTTGTCAAATGCCGGTTTTGAAGTCGAGCGTAAAAACGTTCGCATGCCAGAAGGGGCAATCCGTTTCGTTGGTACATTTGAATTCGACGTTGAGTTGCACTCTGATGTCGTTGCATCCATCACGGTGGATGTGAAACCAACAGAGCAATAATAAATTGTCCTGAAATTTCTGACGTTTTGTCAGCTTGAAAGCGAGGTTTATCCTCGCTTTTTTTTGTGTTTTTTTCATGAAAACACGCTGCAAGCCGCACTGTTTGTCCGGCTTCGAATCCAATATGAAATTGAGTCCAAAATCGGGTAATTCCCCGTATAATAGTAACCTTCTTCCGACACGATAATGATGGAATGGTTTGACCGCCGAATGACTCAAGAAGCCTTATTCAAAACTCCGCCGCACTCGATCGAATCCGAACAGTCCGTTATCGGTGGCTTGCTGTTGGACAATGAAAAATTTTCCGACATTTCCGTGGTGCTGAAAGTAGAGGATTTCTATACCCATCAACATCAATTGATTTACGGGGCGATCAGCCAGCTCAGTGAACGCAATAAGCCGTTCGATCTGGTCACAGTCATTGAAATGTTGGAATCCACCGGAAAGTTGGAAGATGTCGGTGACAAACAGTATTTGATTGACCTGGTCTCCAATACACCGGGTTCGGTGAATATCGAGTTCTACGCCGAAACCGTTCGTGAAAAGTCGATTTTACGATCGCTGATAGCGGTGTCCAATGAAATTTCCGAAACAAGTTATTTCCCGCAGGGAAAAGACATTCGCGAAGTATTGGATTTGGCGGAATCGCGTGTCATGGGCATTGCCGAACACGGCTCCGGTAAACAACGCGAATACGAAACCATGGAAACCTTGTTGAACCGTGCGGTCAGCACCATCGACGAGCGTTTTAATTCCGATGGTTCCATTACCGGTTTGGCGACCAAGCTGACGGAATTCGATGAGGTGACATCCGGGTTGCAGAACGGCGACCTGATTATCGTGGCCGGGCGACCGTCGATGGGGAAAACTACCTTTTCGATGAACCTGGCGGAGAATGTCGCCATGCAAGGCAGTCCGGTGGCGGTTTTCAGTATGGAAATGCCAGGTGAGCAGCTGGTCTTGAGAATGATCAGTTCCATCGGCAAAATCGATGCCGAGCGCATTCGAACCGGTAAACTGCAACAAGAAGACTGGCCAAGTCTGAACAAGGCCGTCAGTATGCTGTCGCAAACCCAGTTTTTCATTGATGATACACCGGCATTGATGATTACGGATCTGCGTGCCAGGGCACGCCGTATCGACAAAGACATTCGTGACGCCCAATACAAAAAAGCAGTGGAAGCCGGAGAAGAAAATCCCGAAGAAAAGGTCACGGGGCTTGGGTTGATTGTGATCGATTATCTGCAGTTGATGCGGGGTTCCACCAATACCGATAACCGGGTCAATGAAATCTCGGAAATTTCCCGTGGCTTGAAAGCGATTGCCAAGGAATTGAATGTGCCGGTCATTGCGCTGTCTCAGTTGAGTCGTAACCTGGAACAACGTCCGGATAAGCGTCCGAAAATGGCGGATTTGCGTGAATCCGGGGCGATTGAGCAGGATGCCGATTTGATTATCTTCATCTATCGTGACGAAGTGTATAATCCGGATACCGATGACAAAGGTACGGCGGAAATCATTCTCGGCAAACACCGTAACGGTGCCTTGGCCAATATTCGCCTGACCTTTATGGGGCAATACACCAAATTCGAAAATCATGCCGGCTTCGATGTGCCCGACGACCCTTATTAACGTAACCGTAAATCGCCTGCAAAAAGGTAATCACAGGATGTCTCAACAACCTTTCTCGATACGCCGGGTGACGATGCCATGACCGCGTACCGTCCGATTCAAGCCCGAATTCACTTAAATGCGCTTCGCAATAATCTGAAGGTGGTAAAAACCTTTGCGCCGAAATCTAAGGTGCTGGCCATTATCAAATCCAACGGTTATGGACATGGCGCCGAACGTGTAGCACGCGAGTTGGCCGAGGCCGATGGTTATGGCGTGGCCTCGATTGATGAAGCGATTTTTTTGCGCCAAAAAGGTTTTTTACACCCGATTGTGATTTTGGAAGGACTGTTTTCCGAAGTGGAACTGGACTTGGCGATTCAGCATCGGCTGGAATTCGCCGTGCACAACTGGGAACAATTGAATTGGCTGAAAACCAGCCATGTAACCACTCCGTTAACGATCTGGCTGAAGCTGGATACCGGCATGCATCGCTTGGGCTTTGACGAACGAGATATGGAACGGGTGTTGACTGCCATCGATCGTTTGCCGATGTCGATCCATTTGAACCTGATGTCGCATTTCGCCTCCGCGGATACGTCCGACGATTTCACTCAGCAGCAGCTGACCACGTTCAATCGTGTTGCACAGACACTGAACTGTCCGAAAAGCCTGGCCAATTCGGCTGGTGTTCAGCGTTACCCACAAAGCCATTTCGACTGGGTGCGTCCCGGCATTATGCTGTATGGCGCTTGCGCAACCGACGAAATGGTGCCGGGCTTACAACCGGCCATGACGTTGGCATCGGAAATCACCAGTTTAAAATGGATTGAAGCGGGTGAAACCGTCGGATACGGCCAAACCTGGCGGGCGGAACGTCGCAGTCTGATTGCGGTGGTGGCGGCCGGTTATGGCGATGGTTATCCGCGATGTGCCCCGGCCGGCACCCCTGTGCTGATTCATGGGCAGCGTTTACCGATGGCGGGGCGGGTGTCGATGGATATGCTGACGGTGGATGTGACCGATATGGCCGACCATGTCGCGCTGGGCGATGAAGTGATCCTCTGGGGGCAAGGTTTACCGGTGGACGTGATTGCTCAGGCGTGCGGCACCATTGGTTATGAATTGTTGTGTGATGTGACTCAACGCGTACCGAGAGTTGAGGTGAAGGACTGATGGCCGACGATAAGCGCATTGAGCTTAAGCAGAAACAGCGAGGGTACGATGGCTTTTTCAAAATCGACCGTCTGACTTTTCGCCATACCCTGTTTCGAGGTGGCTGGACACCTTGGATTGATCGGGAATTGTTTGGCCGTGGCCAAGCGGTGGTGGTGCTGTTGTACGATTTGGCGGCGGGAAAAGTGGTGCTGGTCGAACAATGTCGGGCGGGCGCTTTGACGCATGCGATGGTACAAAACGACCAGGCCTGGCTGATTGAGCCGGTCGCGGGTATGATCGATGAAGGCGAAACCAAACTTGAAGCTTGTGCGCGGGAAGCCTATGAAGAAGCCGGTGTTGCCGACGCCGAATTTGAGTTTATCTGCGAGTTTTACCCCAGTCCCGGCGGCAGTGATGAGATTTTGCATTTGTATGCCGCAGAAGTTGATTCCGTGGCCTTGCCCGATCATGCCGGGCAAGCTCATGAGGTGGAGGATATCCGTTTGGTGAAAATGGATTTCGAAACCGCAAAAGGCAAATTGATGCACGCTGAATTCAATGTTGCCAGCACCATTATTGCCTTACAATGGCTGTTTTTTCAAAAGCTCTAAACGCTCCAAATGCCTTGAGGATAACGTTGTCTGATGTTTTGTTTATTTAAAAATTCCCTTATCGCTTATCCGCTGAACTGGCTGGTGTGGTTGGCCAGTTTGGGCGGAACTCTTTATTGGCTGTACTTCGCCTTCATTGAAAAAGCCTTTTTGCAGAAAGTCTTTGCCGGGCAGGCTTTGTTTGTCGATTTGTTGCTGGGGCTGCCGGTTGTGCTGGTGTTTGCACTGGTGGTGTATGCCATGATTTTCTGGGGGCTGAAGGTTTTAATCATTTTGTTCTGGTCGGATAAAATCATTCAGTTGCCAAGTGATGCCTCCGAATTGAGTGATGAGTTGGATCCAGCTTTGGAAGACGGTTATTGGGAACAGGAAGCGTCCGAATCGAATGGTTCTCAAAAAAATGCTCCTGCCGATGTGGATTCCGAGGAGTTAAAATCGGCATCCGATTCCGACAAACCGACGTCGCATGACAAGTAACGCCAACGCTCCGGCCGGAGCCGCTTATTGGTTGGAACTGAAGCAGCTGGTTCGATTGGCGATTCCGATTTTGCTGGCACAGTTGGCGTTGACTGGGCTGGGTGTGGTGGACACGGTGATGTCCGGCCAAGTCGGCACCGATGATCTGGCGGCCATCGGTTTGGGTTCAAGTTTGTTATTGCCGGTGTTCATGATTTCCACCGGTGTTCTCTTGGCGTTGACGCCGATTGTGGCTCGCCAAAAAGGGCGTGAAGCCTGGGGCGATGTCACGCAATTCCTTCATCAGGCGATTTGGTTGGCTCTACCGCTGGGGCTGGTGTCTTTATTCGTTCTAATGCATCTGCAATGGGTCTTGGACTGGCTCGCTTTACCGCAAGCGGTGTACCGTCTGACCGACGATTATCTGTTTTACATTGCTTTCGGTTTGCCTGGCATTGCGCTCTATCAGGCGTTCCGTTTTTTCTGGGAAGGGCTGGGGCTGACCGTTCCAACCATGATTATCAGCGGATTGGCGTTGGTGATGAATATTCCGTTGAATGCGGTGTTTATTTATGGCTGGGGGCCAATCGAAGCTTATGGCGCTGCGGGGTGTGGCATCGCCTCCGCCATTGTGATGTGGTCGATGTTATTGATGGCGGTGCTGTATGTACTGGCATCGCGCCATACCTCGCATTTGGTCTCCTTACATTGGAGCCGGTTCGGCTTGCCCAGTTGGCGAAACGGCATTCGTGACCTGTTGGCGCTGGGAGTACCCAATACGCTGGCGTTGCTGTTTGAGGTCAGTCTGTTCAGCTTTATCGCGCTGTTCATCGCCCAGCTCGGAGCGGTGGTGATTGCCGCGCACCAGGTTGCCATCAGTTATACCTCCATGGTCTTTATGATTCCGTTGAGCATGGCGATGGCGATTACCGTCCGCACGGGGTTGGCCTACGGGCAAGGGCGTTTACAGGCTGTGAAACAGTCGTTGGCAACGGGAATCGGTTTTTCAGGCCTGGTCAGTTTGGTGACGGCCGGGCTGACGTATTGGTTGGCTTATCCGATTGCCGCGCTTTATTCGCCGGATGCGGACGTGATTGCACTGGCCGGCAGTTTATTATGGCTGGCGGCGATGTATCAGCTTTTTGATGCGATTCAGGTCGGGTGCGCCGGTGCCTTACGCGGGTTACACAGTACCCGAATCATCATGGTGGTTACTTTCATCAGTTATTGGGTTATCGGCCTCGGGTTAGGCTATGCGCTGGCATTCGGCGATTGGTTTTGGGCGCCGCAAGGGGTAATGGGGTTCTGGATTGGTATTTTGCTGGGCTTGATGTTGGCCGCAGTGCTGTTATCGCTTAATCTGCGTCAGCGGGTTCGTTATTTGGTGACAACCGGGGAGTTGCAATGAGTGAGTCGCTTTGTCCATGTGGTTCGAAAAAACCTTATGCCGAGTGCTGCCAACCGTTTCACCAAGGCGAAGCGTTTCCGGCCTCCGCTGAGCAATTGATGCGCTCGCGTTACAGTGCCTATGCATTGCATCTGAAAGACTATTTATTGCAAACTTGGGATAAAACGACCAGGCCTGGTGATTTTTCATTTGAATCCGGCCTTAAATGGCGTAAGTTGCGAATCGTGAAAACCAAACAAGGCGGTGTGCAAGACGGGAAGGGCATGGTTGCGTTTCGTGCCGAATATGAATTAGATACCGAATCCGGTGTTGAAAAAGGCGTGATGACGGAAAAAAGCCAATTCCGGCGTGACGATGAAGGACACTGGGTGTACGTCAGTGGCGAGGTGTCCTAAGGCTTTTTATTCAGTGATCGGAGGTCTGCCCCTTCGAATCTGTATTTTGGTCGGTCTGAGCGGTTTTGTCATCCTTGTTTTTGAAGACTCGGTACAGCCACCACATGGCCAAACCGACCACGGTCAGGCTGACAATCAGCATTATCAGGGTAATCAAAAGAGCGGAACCGACATCATCCAAACCGATACTGTGCATAGACTTTTTTCTATCCTCGTTCGTTCCCGCCAGCGTCAGCAGGAATCCGTAAAATTTCCCTTTGCAAAGGTCATGTAACATTCTACAATACAGAAGCGATTGATAGTGAAATTTAAATCGCTCCCATTAATCCGTTACGAAGTGTTTGTCGAATGGCCCAAACCATCTCAGAATTGGAAAAAGAAAGAGCCGAGTTGCTGAAAGCAATCGAAAGCCAGGCTCAGCAAATGTCTTCATCGCGCCAAAGCCGCGATACCCACACCTCCGAACATACTTTGAATGATTGGCTCAATGCCGCAGAGGAAGTTATGCCCAGTACCCCGAAAAGACCGACGTCATCCAATAATACCCAAGCACCTAAATCCAAAAACAAAGCCTCTTTTTTCGGCGTAGTGATTATGTTGTCACTGCTGTTGACGATTCTCGGGGTGGTGTACATCGCTTACACCAGTATTCATAATGAGCTGCAAAAAGTCTTGGCGGTCAAAGAGGATTCGATGCGCGAAGTCACTTTGTTGAAAGAATCGGTGGCGGAGTTGCAGAAATCCGTGGCAACCGGTGGTAAAAGCGAATTGTTTGACCAGCTTCAAAAACGTGTCACTGCCTTGGAAAACGAGTTGGCGGCCTTGAAAAAACAACCGGTAGCCGCGGCTGAAACAGTAGAAAGCCAAACCGTCACCGAAACGGTTCAATCTGCTGATACCTTGGCGCCGAATGTGGTGACCACCGATATTTTGGAACAGAAGCTTCAAGAGTACACCCAGGGGATTGATAAAAAGCTTGAAGTGATTCTGAAGCACTTACATATTAATCCGGCTGAGATGGAAGCGGGGGCTCAGGAGCAGGGAGCCGCGAATGTGTCTATTAAGGAAGAGACAATTGACGAACCGTCCGTAGCGGAACCGGCTCAACCGAAAGTGAAACCGTTGGACCTACCGGTGGTGCGTTTGGTAAAAAAAGTTCAAAAACCGGCCGAACCGACCACTGAAGCTCCTGTGAAAAACTACACAGCTGACGTGAAATGGTTGTTGGAAGAACCCGCTTTTAATTACACCTTGCAGTTGGCCAGTATGCAAGAGCGCAGCTCGGTTGAAAAAATGATTCGTGAAAAAGGTCTGGACGGGGCCAAAATCATTCCATTGGAACGAAAAGGCGAGGCCTATTACGTTTTGTTGACCGGCAGTTATGCCTCTCGCACCGAAGCCGATAAAGCCGCTAAGCGTTACAAGCAAAATTTCGGCATTTCGCCTTGGGTACGTAAAATCAAAGACTTAAGCAACAAACTCGATTGATGCGCGAAAAAAGGCGCTTTTTAAGCGATTTTTCGTGGAAAAACGTTTGACTTGCCCAGGGAATCTCTCTATAATTCGCACATCTTTTCACAGCGCCAGTGTGATGAAATTGGTAGACATGACGGATTCAAAATCCGTTGGTGGCAACACCGTGGCGGTTCGAGTCCGCCCACTGGTACCATTTACTTTTCGTATATTCTCTATATACGACCGTAGCTCAGCTGGTTAGAGCACCACCTTGACATGGTGGGGGTCGGTGGTTCGAATCCACTCGGTCGTACCAAATTTCTTGATTTTAATTCTGCAGATCAAATTATTTATTCTCGTTAAGCTTCTGTTTTTACTTTTCTGATAAGCCCTAAAGGTTTTGTTATAAAAAATCCATATCCAGAAACCATCGTTATGGCATAGATTGGATAAGTAGGATGTCGTATACTTTATGGATGGTAACTAACCTTTCTTTTTGTAAGGAATAATGGAATGTGTCGTTGCCTGTTTTAATAAAGCATGGAGGAGCGTATTCAGTGAGAAAAATCACGATATTAATGATCGGTCTAGGCCGTATTGGCGGCAAGTTTTATGAGCAGTTTAGTGATATGAACTCGGATCAAGTGGAAATCATCGCGATTAGCGAGCCGAATTTTGAAAACCCTTTGGTGGACGATGCTGAAAAGAAGGGAATTCCGAATTATCCGCAGTTTGAAGAAGCCATTGAGCGTTTCGGTGAGGGAATCGATATTATTATGGATACCTCGAATCGGCCGGAGCTGAAGCAAGCGATTCGTCAGAAGTTGGTGGATAGCGGCAACCAGCACAGTGTGGTTGTGCCGATGGTGGTGGATTATCTCATGTGGTATTTGTTGCCGGGTGCCGAAGCGATTCCGCAATCGCATCATAAAAATATCGGTTACTGAAACACTTAATCGAAATTCGTTTAAAAAAGCGTTGTTATCGGCGCTTTTTTTATGGATTTTTTTCAGGTCGAAATCTACCTGAAACCCCCTGTTTTAAAGGTTTTTGCGTCGGTCTTTGTCGACCTTTGAGAACAAAGCAAGTTTTTAAGCATTTTTATTTATATTTTTTATGAATCGCCATTAATTTATTATTAATTTCTTATATAATCCTTGGCCAAACATAATGCAACAGTGGTGTCACACTGTGCCAACGTCACTCTGAATGTCTTGTTTTCAATGTTTTGACCTCGTTTTGAGGCTGAGGATACTATGACCATTCGAACAAAATTAATTTTGTCTTTCGCAGCTATGTTGCTTCTTACAGCCATTCTCGGGCTGACAACCTTATGGGAAACGCAGCGGCTTTCCACTTCTCAAGACTTAATCGTCAGTGACCGCTTGCCGAAACTGGCTGCGGTGAATACTATTCAAGCACTTAACCCTCGTATACAGCGGGACTTTCGGGAGTATTTATTGGTTACGGATGAAGCGTCTCGTGATGTTTTAATGAAGCGTATTTCGAATTACCGTCAAGATGTTGCTAAGCAGTTCGAGTATTTGAAACAAAATACACATTCCGAGAAAGGGAAGCGTTTGCTGGCGGATTTGGAAGCGAAAAACACGGATATGATTGACGTTAATAATCTGGTGGTCGAATGGGTGAAAAATGGTTATGAAGAGCAAGCCAAACAGACGTTGCTGGATTCATCCTCTCGCGAAAAACGAGTTGCTTTGAGAGAGGCGTTGCGGGCCATTGCAGAGCATCAGGATGCGCAAGCGCGTCAAAGCGGTGATGAAGGCATGCGAATTGCCAATGAAACCCGAATTGTAGTGACGGCGATTTTGGTCGCCGGGTTGATTTTCGGTGTCTTGATGGTGATGTACATTCTAAGAAGTGCGGTCAAGCCGATTAAGGAAATGCAAAACGTGATGCAAGCCGTTGCGCAGGACGGTAATTTCAAACGTCAGGTGCCGGTCAATAACGAAGATGAAATCGGCTTGGCGTTGGTAGCGTTTAACCAGTTGTTGAAAAACTTGGATGAAGCCATCGAACAAACCGGTGTGGTCGTGATGGCGCTGTCGCAAGGGGATTTCTCCAAGCGCATTACCGGCGAATTTGTCGGCAGCTTGAATGACGTCAAGCAGGGCGTTAATACTTCGGTGGAGCAGGTTTCGAGCACAATGGCGGAACTGAATCAATTGATGCAAGCCATGGCGGGTGGTGATTTTAAAGCCAGTTTCGATGTCGATGTAAAAGGCGAATTTGCTGAAATCGCCAGCAGTGCAATGGCCACGGTGAAGGGACTGGATCGTGTGATTTCCGAAATCAACGGCGTGATGGCGCAAGTGGTCGATGGACAGTTCTCGGGGCGTGTTAAGGCCGATGCGGAAGGGGATTTGGCTAAGTTGAAAACGTCCATTAACGAAACGCTGAATAACCTGGAAAGTGTGATGCGCAATATCGGGGAAGTACTGCAAGCGCAGGCGCAGGGCGATTTCACCAAAGAAATCACCACGGAATGTCATGGGCAGTTGAAAGAGTTGAAAGACGCGATTCATTTCTCCTCAACCAAAATCAGTGAAGTCATTGCCCAAATCAGCCACAGTAATGAAGTGGTGGCGTCGGCCGCGAATGAGTTGGCACAAGGCTCGAGTGATTTGTCGTCTCGTGTTCAGCAGCAAGCAGCCGCGTTGGAAGAAACTTCGGCCACCATGGACCAAATGGCTTCGACCGTGAAACAAAACACCGACAATGCCATTCAGGTCGCGGACATGTCGCAGCAAGCCAGTGAAGAAGCCGGGCAAGGCATGACGGTGATGAAGCAAACCATTGAAGCCATGAATGGCATTAAGGATTCCAGTCATCGTATTGCCGATATCGTGACCTTGATTGACGGTATCGCTTTCCAGACCAACTTGCTGGCCTTGAATGCGGCGGTGGAAGCGGCGCGTGCCGGTGACCACGGGCGTGGTTTTGCGGTAGTCGCCGGTGAAGTCCGTGCCTTGGCGCAAAAGTCGGCGGAAGCGGCTAAGGAAATTAAAGATTTGATCGAAGAAAGCGTTAGCCGTGTCGAAAACGGTAGCCGTCTGGCGGAAGATTCCGGGCAATCCCTGGAATCGATTACCGAAGTGATTCGCCAAGTGAATGGCATGATTAATGAAATCTCCAAAGCGTCACAGGAGCAAACCACCGGCGTGGAACAAGTGAATCGTGTGGTGACGGATATCGACCAGATGACGCAGCAGAATGCGGCGTTGGTGGAAGAGTCTGCTTCGGCTTCGGAAGAGTTGAACGAGCAGGCGAATGAAATGCGTGAAGCGGTGGCCTTCTTTAAAGTGGTTGGGGGCTATACGACTAAGGCACTTGAAGCGGAAGCTGCATTGAATGCACCCAAAGCTTCTAACCTGGCCGCTCTGGAAAGTAAACCGGCGAACAATACCGAGAAGCCGGCTCTCACCAAACCGGCCTCTAACTCGGAAAAAGCGTTGGAAAATGAGGGTGAGTGGTCCACCTTCTAAAGGGTGACGCTCTTATTGACCTGATTAAATCCCGGCTTTAGCCGGGATTTTTGTTTGCGGCCACTGAAATAAAACGTGATCCCAACAAGGCGGTTCCAAGCCCGAACAGGAAGCCGAAGGTGATGGTGTATACAAACGACAACCAGCCGAAATAACTGATGAGCGTAAAGCTCAGCATACCGACCAGAATGGTTAAAATCGCCCAGGCCTGGTTGATTCGTTGTTTTAACGCCAGCCAGATAATCAATGGACCGAACGCTGAGCCGAGTAGCCCCCAAGCATCCAAGACCAAGCTGAATACGGTTTGGTTGTTGGATAAAGCGATGGAAACGGCGACGACCAGAATGGTGAAGGTGGCGAGTTTGGTCAACATCAGACTATTGGTCGGCGTGTTACGCAAATCCCGTGTCAAAGACGCAGAGCAGGACAGAATCAGGGAATCCACCGTTGACATGGTGGCGGCAAACAGCGCCGCCAACATCAAACCGGCGAACATGTCCGGCATCAGTTGATCCGCCAATAACGGCAGAGCCATTTCGGCATCGAAGTTGTCGGTGGAGGGAATCAGCAGTCGGCTCAGCAAGCCGACAATGATGGTCAGGCTATAAAATACCGTAAACCAGCCGTAGTAATAAAATTGCATTTCTCTGGGCGTGCGATCCGGGTGAAGCGTCATAAAGCGAATCACCACATGCGGTTGACCGATAACGCCCATGCCGCCGAATACCCAGCCGATAATGAACAAGAGGGCGGAAAATGGGTTTAAGTCGGATGGGAACCAGAACATATAGTCGCTGGATACCTCATGCAATAAATGATTGATGTCGCCAAAACTGCCCAGTGATGCCACGCCGAAATACACCATTAGCAACATCCCGCCTAGCATCACAATGGATTGCGCCACGTCGGTCCAAATTGAGGCGCGCAAGCCGCCAACCAGACTGTAGACGAAGATAATGACCGCCGCCAACAAGATGCCGGTTTCCCTTGGCCAGTCCAATAAGGCTTCGGTGGCTTTGGTGCCGGCTTTTAATTGCGCTGCCGCGTAGATGGTGAGGAACAGAATGGTCAATAGGCCAATCAATTGACGAAGCCGGTGTGCGCTGGGGGCTTTCATCCAATGCAGAATCAGCCCGCCGAACGAATGGACTTCATCGTTTTGCGCCTGGGTTTGAATGGCTTTGACGGCTTGGCGCTGCACCAGCCAGTCACCGAAAATCCAGCCGACCATCAGCCAGATGGATGATAATCCCATAAAGTAGGTGGCGCCGATCATACCGATGAACATGAAACCGCTGTTATTGGTGGCCACCGCGGACAGCCCCACTAAAGCCGGGTGGACGCTCTTGCCGGCTACAAGGTAGTCTTCGGTGGTTTTTCGCGAGAAGAAGTAACTGGCGACACCGATGAAAAAGAATAGGGACAGAAAAAACAGAAAGGTATATAAAATCATAGACATCCGAAGGGGTGGCAAAAGTAAAAAGGAGTGTTGTTGGAAAAAGGCTGATCGACCAGGGGACCGGTGAAGAGAGTTGAGCGGAACGAATAGGACTGTGCGAGAGTCGTCGTCCGATCGTGCGAAGCTATTAAGCTGTCGATAATAAGGCCTTTTTTTAGGGTGTTTAAATTGGCATTCATCCTAACAAACCGTTTCCGGGATGGCAAATTTGGTGTGAAACGGGATTTTCATTTTGCGTGATTAAGCGTATGATTTGAAGGGTTGTTCAGACGTCTCTTCGGAGGCATTTCAAAGCAGTGTTTAGGAGGCAAAGATGGCAGTTCAAAAACACGGTATTTCGTTGGGCATCCAACGGGTCGGCGCGCAGTTTTTTCTGGCGTTGACCGCAGTAGGAAAACTGACGCACGAAGATTATGAAATGATGACCCCTATGATTGATTCGGCTCTGGAAGGGGTTAAGGAAGCGAAGATTCATGCCTTAGCCGATTTAACCGAAATGGAAGGCTGGGAAATGCGAGCCGCTTGGGATGATTTTCGGCTGGGCATGAAGCACCGCAATCAGTTTGAAAAAATCGCCATTTTAGGCAATAAAAAGTGGCAGGAGTATTCGGCGAAAGTGGGTAAATGGTTTGTATCCGGTGATATTCAATACTTTGAAGACGAGCAAGCGGCGTTGGATTGGTTACAAGAGCCGTAATCGTTAACGTTATCTCTAATATCAAAAACCACCAGGCCTGGTGGTTTTTTGTTTTAGGCTTGGGACGCCTCATGGTCCTTGTATTCTTCGACCATACTGGGATCGAACCGGGTTTGGTTGATGTCGATGCCAAGATTGACCAGACGTTGTACCAGTTGTTCTTTTTCGGATTTAATCTCAATCAGTTCGTGGCTGTTTTCTTCCAATTGATACATTTGGGTGAGCCCCAGGTGATAAAAACGTAAGATTTTCAGCGCTTTTTCGTCGTCATGGTTGGCTTTGGCCTTGACCTTGTCGATGACATTGGTGATGTGCATGAGGTTGCGTTTCAGGCGCCAGCCGTACATGGCTTCGTTCATCCAGGCGCTGTCCTTAAAGAAGAAGCGCACAATTAAGCCGGTAATCACCAGGCCGACAAATGCGCCCAATAAATTCAAGACGATGTGGTTCGAGCTGTAGGGTCCGAGGTATTCCACGAAACTGGTGGCGGTAATCATTCCGATGACAATGAAAATCGCCATGATTTTCAAGGTCGCATTACGGGTTTGTTTGCGGTAAAACGCCGGGTCAATGTCTTTGATTTCGAACATAACCAATTCCTCAGTGAGATTCCCGACTAAGTCGGGCGCGATTCTGGTAATGGCAAAATCTTAGCATGACCGTTACAGGGTTGCGAGTTAAACCCATCGATTTTTCGGAAACGACCAGGCCTGGCGAATTTTGATTTTCCATCTGACGGGGGAATGAAATCACGGTATAATCTTGCGTTTTTAAGCCGTTACCGAAAAACATTACTCGAAAACAGAGTCCAAAACCGAACCGGCGCTCAGCGCCCGGTAAGCAAAACTATGCGACGACAAGATTTTTACTTTGACCTGCCCGAAGAACTGATTGCGCAGCAACCGACGGAAGAGCGTACCCAAAGCCGACTGCTGGTGATGGAAGCGGACGGTGGCGTATCCGATCAACATTTCCGGGACTTACTGTCGTATCTGAATGAAAACGATTGTTTGATTTTCAACGACACCAAAGTGATTCCGGCCAGACTGTTCGGGCAAAAATCAACCGGCGGTCAGGTGGAACTGTTGATTGAACGGGTGCTGGATAATGAACGGGTCTTATCGCATGTGCGTTCCAGTCGGGCCCCGAAGGCCGGTGCCGTTCTGCACATCGCCGATGCGTTCGAGGCCGAAGTATTGGGGCGTGAAGGCGCGTTGTTCGAATTGAAGCTTTCACAAAAAGAGTCGGATTTGTCGGCGTTGGAATTGATTGAAGCGCATGGTCATATGCCGTTGCCGCCGTATATCGAGCGCGAAGACGAACTGGAAGATAAAGAACGCTATCAAACGGTGTACTCCGCCAAACCGGGGGCGGTTGCTGCACCGACGGCGGGGCTGCATTTTGATGAGGCCCTGTTGGAACGCATTCGTGCCAAAGGCGTATCGACCGGGTTTGTAACGCTGCACGTTGGCGCCGGCACCTTTAAGCCGGTGCAGGTGGATGACATTGCCGAGCACGTTATGCATTCCGAAGTCATTGAAGTCTTGCCGGAAACCGTGGCGTTGATTGAAGAAACCAAACGTAAAGGCGGGCGGGTGATTGCCGTGGGCACCACATCGGTTCGCTGTTTGGAAAGCGCCGCGCACTTTTCCGGTGACGGGCCATTGCAACCTTATCAAGGTGAAACCGATATTTTCATCACCCCGGGGTACGAATTCCAAGTGGTGGATGTGCTTTTGACCAATTTTCACCTGCCGGAATCCACCTTGATTATGTTGGTGTCGGCGCTGGCGGGGTATGAGCGCACCATGCAAGCCTATGCCCACGCCGTGGCGCAAGGTTACCGCTTTTTCAGTTACGGCGATGCCATGCTGGTGCATCCTGCTCAGAAAACGGCTGCGAAGGCTGGATGACGCCAAACACATAACGAATGGATACAATTGAATGAAATTTGAATTGGATAAACAAGATGGGCGCGCGCGTCGCGGCCGATTGATTTTTGACCGCGGCGTGGTGGAAACGCCAGCCTTTATGCCGGTCGGCACCTACGGTTCGGTCAAAGGGATGATGCCAGAAGAAGTGGCCGACACCGGCGCCCAGATTATTTTGGGCAATACTTTCCATTTGGCGATTCGTCCGGGGACCGATATTATCGAACAGCACGGCGATTTGCATGATTTCATTAACTGGCCGGGCCCGATTCTGACCGATTCCGGCGGGTTTCAGGTGTTCAGTCTCGGCAAAATGCGCAAGATTGTCGAAGAAGGGGTGCATTTCCGTAACCCGGTCAATGGATCGCGTTTGTTCATGGGGCCGGAAGAATCGATGGAAATCCAGCGCAAATTGGGTTCCGACATCGTGATGATTTTCGACGAATGCACGCCGTATCCGGCGTCGCACGAGGTGGCGGCCGAGTCGATGCGTTTGTCGCTGCGTTGGGCGGAGCGTTCCAAAAACGCGCATGAAGGCAACCCTTCGGCCTTGTTCGGTATTGTGCAGGGCGGTATGTATGAAGATTTGCGTGAAGAGTCCATTCAGGCGTTGATGGAAATCGGTTTCGACGGCTACGCCATCGGCGGCTTGTCGGTGGGCGAGCCGAAAGAAGAAATGATGGCGACATTGGATTTCACCGAACCGCATATGCCGACCGACAAGCCGCGTTATATGATGGGCGTCGGTAAGCCGGAGGACATTGTCGAAGCGGTCCGTCGCGGCATTGATATGTTCGACTGTGTGATTCCGACTCGCAATGCTCGAAATGGCTTCCTGTTTACGCACACCGGTGTCGTCAAAATTCGGAACGCGGTGCACAAGACCAGTTTGGAACCGTTGGATGCCAAGTGTGATTGCTATACCTGCCGCAATTATACTCGGGCTTATCTGCATCATTTAGACAAGTGTGGTGAAATCCAGGGGGCACGCCTGAACACCATTCATAATCTGCATTATTACCAGTTATTGATGAAAGGGTTGCGGGACGCCATCGCATCGAATTCATTGGACGCTTTTGTAGCGGATTTTTATGCTGAACGAGACGAGGCGGTACCGCCGTTGTGACAATCCGATGATGTCAGATTTTGTTAATAGAATTTTCAAATTTTTTATGCAACAATAACGCAGTTAATTTTAAGGAGAAAAATATGATTTTGATTTCGGATGCCATGGCAGAAGGCGGCGCGGCCGCACAAGGAAGTGGTTTTGAAGCGTTGCTTCCGTTGGTTCTATTGTTTGTGGTGTTTTACTTCTTGTTGATTCGTCCACAGCAAAAGAAAGTCAAAGAGCATAAGAAGTTGGTTCAAGCTCTGGGGAAAGGCGCGGAAGTCGTCACTTACGGTGGTTTGGCCGGTAAAATCCGTGAATTGGATGAAAACTTCGTCGATTTGGAAATCGCCGACAACGTGACTGTGAAAGTTGAGCGTCAAAACGTTGCACGTGAGTTGCCGAAAGGAACATTGAAAGGGACTGCTGAATAAGCAGGCACCAAAACGACAAGGGGCTGATTGGCCCCTTTTGTTGTTTTAAGGGAAGCACTTGCACGTATCGAAATCCACGGTGCGTGTTCTCTAGGCTAGCACCTTAGCCGTTTTTTGGAAAAATACGACCATGTTTGAATCAAGACAAAAAGTCATCAGTAACCAGTATCCTGCCTGGAAATATCTGTTATTACTCGTTGTCATTGTGCTCGGGCTGATTTATGCAGCTCCGAACCTGTTTGGCGACGATCCGGCGGTACAGGTATCGCCGGCCAAGTCGGTGCAGTTTGATGCCAGCACTGAAAAAACCATTGAGTCCACTTTGGCAAAAGCCGACCTGGAACCGAAATCCTTAAAATATCAAAACGGTCAGTTCCTGATTCGTTTTCATAATGCGGACGACCAGCTGAAAGCCAAAAGTGTGCTGAAAGACGTTTTGGGCCGTCAAGCTGTTGTGGCCTTGAACTTGGCACCGGCTACGCCGGAGTTTTTGAGAGCGATGGGCGCACAACCTATGTACCTCGGTTTGGATTTGCGTGGCGGGGTGCATTTTTTGATGGACGTCGACATGGAAGCGGCCATCGAGAAAAACTACAACCGTTATGTGGATGAAATCAAAGCCACTTTCCGAAAAGAGCGCATTCGTTACCTAGGCGTGGAATACCAGCAAGATCACTTGATGGCTAAGTTCCGCGATGCGGCCAGCGTGGAAGCCGCTGACAAAGCGCTTCAGGAGGCCTATCCGGCTCAGTTCAATCTGATTCAAAAACCGGACGAGCATGCATTGGAAATCCGCTTGCTTCCAAAAACATTGGAAGAGGCGCGTACCTATGCGCTGAAGCAAAACATCACCACTTTGCGTAACCGTATCAACGAACTGGGGGTCGCTGAGCCGGTGATTCAGCAGCAAGGTGATCGCCGTATTGTGGTGCAGTTGCCGGGCGTTCAAGACACGGCTAAAGCAAAGGAAATCCTAGGCGCGACAGCGACGTTGGAATTCCGTCTAGTGGAAGAAAAAGGCGATGCGGCACGTGCTGAAAAAACCGGTTATGCGCCGAACGGTTCGCGTTTGTACCATTTCCGAAACGGTCGCCCGATTTTGCTGAAACGCAGTGTGATTGTGACCGGTGACAATGTTATCAATGCGCAGTCCGGTATCGATCCGGAATCCGGTTCGCCGGAAGTGACGGTGACCTTGGATGGCGTCGGCGGACGTAAGATGCTGGCGACCACCAAAGAGAATATCGGTAACCGCATGGCGGTGGTGTTCATTGAAAACCGTATCGACACCATCGAAAAAGGCGATGAAACCATTAAAAAACGTGTGACGACTAAAGATGTCATTAACGCCGCAGTGATTCGCGGTCAGTTCGCCAACCGTTTCCAAATCACCGGTTTGGACAGTCCGCAAGAAGCGCAGGATTTGGCGTTGCTGTTGCGTGCCGGGGCTTTAGCGGCACCGATGGAAATCGTTGAAGAACGTACTGTCGGACCGAGCTTGGGGCAAGACAATATCGATCAGGGCATGATGTCCGTGGTTGTTGGCTTCTTGCTGGTATTGGTGGTGATGGTCTGGCGTTATAAAGTGTTCGGCATGATCGCTAATGTGGCTCTGACCTTGAATTTGGTTCTGATTGTCGCGGTGCTATCGTTGTTGCAGGCGACTTTGACGTTGCCGGGGATTGCGGGCATCGTCTTGACCGTCGGGATGGCGGTGGATGCCAATGTATTGATTTTCGAGCGGATTCGCGAAGAGTTGCGTAATTCGTCGGTGCAGTCGGCCATTCACGCCGGTTATGAAAAAGCCTTCGTGACCATTGCCGATGCCAATATCACCACCTTGTTGGCGGCGGTTGTCCTATTCAGTTTCGGTACCGGGCCGATTAAAGGCTTTGCGATTACACTGTCCATCGGGATCATTACCTCCATGTTTACCGCCATCTTGGGTACAAGAGCGTTGGTGAACGCGCTATACGGCAATAAGCCGGTAGAAAAATTATCGGTTTAGTCAGAGGAAACACAATGAGCGCACAAGTAGAAAAACAGTATAACTTTATGGGCCATCGCCGCTTGGCGATGGGGGTTTCATTGGCTTTCGTCATTTTGTCGGTCGTCGGTTTGTTTGTGAAAGGGCTGAACCTTGGGATCGACTTCACCGGCGGGACGATTATCGAATTGTCGTATCAAGAACCGGCCGATGTCGATAACATTCGTGACGCCTTACAGGTCAGCGGCTTTGACGAAGCGGTGGTTCAGAACTTCGGTTCGGCGGAAGACGTTTTGATTCGCATTGCGCCGCGCGACGGCGTGAATTCCGCGCAAATCAGCAATATGGCGATGGACGGATTGCGGGATAACCATTCCGACGGTTTTGAGTTGCGTCGTGTCGAATTCGTCGGTCCGCAGGTTGGGGATGAATTGACTGAAGACGGTGCTTTGTCGGTGATTTATGCCTTGATCGGGATTTTGATTTACGTGGCGTTACGTTTCGAGTTCCGCTTCTCCATCGGCTCCGTGGCGGCCTTGGTGCATGATGTGGTCATCACGCTGGGCGTGTTCGCCTGGACGCAAGCCCAGTTCGATTTAACGGTGCTGGCGGCGTTACTGGCGGTCATCGGTTATTCCCTGAACGATACCATCGTGGTCTTTGACCGGGTGCGGGAAAATTTCCGAACCCTCCGAGACGGCACACCGGAGGAGGTCACGAATTTGGCCATCAACCAAATGTTGTCGCGTACTATCATGACGTCCTTGACCACCTTGCTGGTGCTGATTGCCTTGTTTGTTTTGGGCGGTGAAATCATTCACAACTTCGCACTGGCCTTGATTGTCGGTATCGTGGTCGGGACCTATTCCTCTACCTATGTCGCCAGCTCCATTGCATTGGCATTGGGCGTATCGAAGGAAGATTTGATGAAGCCGGTAAAAGAGGGGGCGGATGCCACTGCGCAGGAAGAAGAACTGAACCGCATTTTCCTGGAGCAGGAAGCGGAGCGTGAAGCGCGCGATGCGGCCAAGCAGAGCAAGCGCAAAAAATAACCCAATTTCAAAACAGCAAATTGGAAATATAAAAAAAAGACCAGGCCTGGTCTTTTTTTATGTCTGCCGTTCAGTGAACGACATGGAACCGATTGAGCTTAATGGTGCGTGGACGACACCGGCAGTTGTTTGATGTCGGAGGCCATTAAGGCTTCGATCTGTTCTTGTGTCAGATATTCATGTTCGTGCTCAGGCTGTTCACGCTTGACGGCGCTGGGCATGTCGAAATCCAGGTGCTTCAACTGTTTTTTATTCATGGTGTTAATAAAATTCTGTAGTGCCTGAATGACTTGGCCGTTCAAATCTCGGTTGGTTTGTTCCAAAATAATGTCGTGCAATTGATTAACCCATTTCATCTGCGTGGTGCGGACGCGCTCGGCGTGCTCTCTTAAACGATTGTTCTTCAAGGCTTCCGGATAAGCGGCGGTCAATTCTTTGATGTCGTTAATAATCATTTCTGCAATCTGGATGGTCTGTTCGGACGTGGTTTCCAAACGACGATCGATGTAATCCAAACAGGTACTGACTTTTTGTGATGTATTCATTTTACTCGCCATAATGATGTTCCCCAGTGTTTGATTGTCAATTTGTTGACGTTTTAACGCCTGTTGGTTTTATTCAAACAGAACTATTACAAGAAGCATGCCAGAATGTAATTGTATTTAAGTGATTGAAAGTGAAATATTTTTTGTGAAATTTGAGTGTCATTTAATTGTTGTTTTTGGGTGGGGTATGCTGAATTAAATGACACTTAAGGCTTTGAATTCGGTAAACTTTCGCTTTTTTAGACCATAACGGTTGCAAATGGCACAACGGATTTCAACGGTATTTCGAGGACAGGATTTCTGGGTGGTGAATAAGCCGGCCGGCTTGGACTTTCACAGCGAAGCGGATGAGGCGGGCGAAAAACAGCCAGGCCTGGCCGTTTTGTTACAACAGCAGTATGAATTGCCCGAACTGTATCCAGTGCACCGTTTGGATAAGATGACATCAGGCCTGGTGGTTTTTGCCCTTAACTTGTCGGCGGCTCAGCGTTTTCAAATGCTGTTTGAGCAGCGCGACGTGGAGAAATATTATCTGGCGATTTCCACGCACAAGCCGAAGAAAAAGCAAGGTTGGGTGAAAGGCGATATGCTTCCGGCACGGCGAGGCAGTTGGAAATTGGCCACCACACAAACCAACCCGGCCGTGACGCAATTTATTTCCCAAAGTTGTCGGCCCAATGAGCGTTGGTTTCTGTTGAAACCGCATACCGGCAAAACCCATCAGCTGCGAGTGGCCTTGAAAAGCCTTGGCGCACCGATTGCGGGGGACCGTCGCTATGATGCGGTGGAAAAAGCACAACACGAGGACCGAGGTTATTTACATGCCTATGCGCTGCGCTTTGAGTACGATGGCGAAGACTATGAGTTTGTTCTGAAACCGGAGCAGGGCGAGCGCTTTTTAAGTGACGCCGCCGACGCTTGCCTGATTGAATGGCAAGCGCCTTGGCGATTTTTTAAGATGAAAGAGAAGCAAGATGACCGATAAAACGCCTGAAAAACCTTTTTGGGAAATCAAAACTTTGGCGGAAATGACGTCGGACGAGTGGGAGGCGGTTTGCGATGGCTGTGGTTTGTGCTGTTTGACCAAATTACAGGACGATGAGAATGACGAAATTGTCTACACTCGCGTGGTCTGCCCGTACTCGGATACCCAAACAGCGGCGTGTTCCGATTATGCCAATCGTTCGGTGAATGTACCCACCTGTGTGAACTTGACGGTGGACCGGGTGGCGGAGTTCGATTGGTTGCCGGACACCTGCGGTTATCGAGTGTTATTGCGTGGCGATCCTTTACCAGACTGGCATCCTTTGGTGTCGGGCCATAAAGACTCGGTTCAAAAGGCAGGGGTCGGGTTGTTGGCGATTCCGGTCGTGGTGGACAGACCGGGACTGGATTATGAAGAGTATTTAATGGAAAAGCCGTAAGTCATGCCGTGAGCCATATTAAATACGGGTTGAACGCAGATAATGCAGATAATCGATACAAAAAAAGCGCTGGAATGTCACCATTCTCAGCGCTTTTTCGTTGAAGCTTTTGGTCAGCGTTTAGTGCTGGTGACCGCCGTCTCCGTGTGCGTGGCCGTGCTCTAGCTCTTCTTCGGTGGCATCACGCACGCCCATGACTTCGATGTCGAAGTTCAAATCTTTGCCCGCCAACGGGTGGTTACCGTCCACGGTGACCGTTTCGTCTTGAATGTCGGTGATTTCAACCGAGTGAACGCCTTGTTCCGATTGGGCTTCGAAACGCATGCCAACTTCCAGATTATCGACACCTTGGAACATGCTTTTCGGAACGCCTTCCTGAATCAGGTTCGGTTCCACTTCACCATAGGCTTCGCTGGCCGGGATATTCGCATTGAATTTATCGCCGGTGCCTTTGCCTTCAAGCTCTTTTTCCAAACCAGGAATAAGATTGGAATGACCGTGTAAATAAGCCAGCGCCTGACCGTTTGAAGAATCGATTAAGTTGCCTTCGGAATCCGTCAAAGAGTAGTTGATCATGCCAACTTTATTTTGTTCAATTTTCATCTTAAATCCTGTTTGTTCGTGTTTTGAATCATTAGAACCTGTATCATACAGATTCTAAAAGCCGTATTGGAGAAAATAGACGTGTTGTGGTTAAAAACTTTTCATATTCTGTTTGTGATGTCCTGGATGGCGGGAATCTTTTATTTACCCCGTATTTTCGTGCATTTTGTCGAAGGTCAGGCGGCCGGGCAGCAGGTGGATCGTTTGGCCATCATGGCGAAAAAACTCTATCGTTTTATGACCATTATGATGGTGTTGGCAATCGGGACGGGAATCTGGTTGTGGTTGGCGTATTGGCCGCTGGCGCAGGGCATGGGATGGCTACACGCCAAAATCGTCTTTGTGATTTTGATGTTGGCGTATCACTACTGGACGAAAAAGCGTACCGATGAAATGCAACAAGGCCATTTGGACCATAGCGGGGTTTATTACCGTTGGGCGAATGAAATCCCGCTGGTACTGACCATCGTGATTTTGATTCTTGTTGTGGTCAAACCGTTTTAACCACCGAATCGGATTGATGCGATGAAAGCTTATCCAGACATTCAGCTCGACTTCAAACTGGCCCCGAAAACCGAAGCGGACGTTTATTTGAATGATGGTGTGCAACCGCTGGAGATTGAGCAAACGGGGCCGTTTGTGCGTAACCGGCAAGGTGATCTTGTCTGTATCGATACGCGCCATGCACTGATTTCCAAGGATGAAGGTAAAAGCTGGCGACCGGTTTCCTTGTTTGATAGTGATGACTTTGAGGTGCAAGACACCCAAAGTTTATGTGTGACCGAGTCAGGCGTCATTGTGCTGGGGTTCTTGAACATGGCAAAGGTGCACTTCAACTGGCACCGTAAAACTAATAAACCGACCAAAAACACTTTTTTAGCCTTGTGGACGGTTCGCAGTTTGGATGGCGGTTATTCCTGGGAGGCGCCAGTATGTGTCTCAGAAGGGTATTGTGGGGCGACAACTACAATGATTCAGCTTGACAGTGGCGAGCTGGTGATGGCTGCACAAAACTTGGATTATGAGGCCGGTCGTCATTACAGTTTGACCTATCGCTCGGAAGACGAAGGCCAGACTTGGCAAGCCAGCAATAAGCTTGATAACGGTGGGCAAGGTCATCATGGCGGATGCTATGAAGGCAGTTTGGTTGAACTGAAAGACGGGCGGGTTTGGTATTTGATTCGCACCAATCTTGATTGGTTCTGGAACGTTTATTCCGAGGATAAAGGTCGCACCTGGACGCAGTTGACGCCGGGTATGGAAGCCAGCAGTTCGCCGGGCATGTTGTGCCGTTTGCAAAGTGGTCGGCTGTTGTTGGCTTACAACCCGCTGGCGAACACGCAAGATGGTACCGCGCCGCGAGTGGCCGGACTGTTCTCCGAAGTCGCCGCTTCGTGGTACCGAGCCGAATTGTGTTTGATTTGGTCGGACGATGATGGCCAGACTTGGTCAAAACCGAAAGTGCTTGCGCAGTGCGATGGCGCCTGGTTGTCTTATTGTTATCTGTTTGAAGCCAGGCCTGGCGAGATTTGGCTAACGACCATGCAAAGTCATTTGAAAATATCGTTTTTGGAAAAAGACCTGCTTTAACCCTCGTTTAAACGTTTCTATTCTCTCAATTCTTTGAATAAGAATGTCCTCTTTGTGTGTTTCTTTACGGTGGAATCGAATAAAATACCCGCAGTTTAAAGCAAGGCATGCGGGCCAGGAACGCAAAGGAAATTATTATGTCGCAACAGAACCCGACCGTTGGAATCGTGAGTTTGGGGTGTCCGAAAGCTACCGTCGATTCGGAGCGGATTCTCACCCAGCTCAAAGCCGAGGGCTATCATTTAACCAATTCCTATGAAGAGGCGGATACGGTTATTGTCAACACCTGCGGATTTATCGACAGCGCGGTGCAGGAATCGTTGGATACCATTGGGGAAGCCTTGGAGGAAAACGGTAAAGTCATCGTTACCGGCTGTTTGGGTGGGAAAGACGATAACCAAATCAAGGAGATTCACCCGAAAGTTTTGGCGGTTTCCGGCCCGGCAGCTTATGAAGAAGTTTTGACGGCGGTGCATGAAGTGATTGCGCCACCAGCACACGATCCGTTTGTGGATTTGGTGCCGCCGCAGGGCATCAAGTTGACGCCGAAACACTTTGCTTACCTGAAGATTTCCGAAGGCTGTAACCATCGTTGTACCTTTTGCATTATCCCGTCAATGCGCGGTGATTTGGTCAGCCGCCCAGCGTCGGATGTGGTGGCGGAAGCCAAACGTTTGAAAGAAGCCGGCGTCAAGGAATTGTTGGTGGTGTCGCAAGACACGGCCGCTTATGGCGTGGACGTCAAATATAAAACCGATTTCGCCGACGGCCGTCCGACCAAAACCTCCATGCTTGGCTTGGCCGAAGCACTGGGTGAGTTGGGGAATCAGGACGACTTCTGGGTGCGCTTGCATTATGTTTATCCCTACCCGAATGTCGAAGAGGTGATTCCGCTGATGGCTCAGGGCAAAATCTTGCCGTATCTCGATATGCCATTACAGCATGCCGATCCGGATATCCTGAAAGCCATGAAGCGTCCTGGGAATGTCGATAAAACCCTGGAACGTATTCAGAAGTGGCGCGAACAGGTACCAGACCTGACCATTCGTTCCACCTTTATCGTCGGGTTTCCTGGAGAAACCGAGGAGCAGTTCCAGAATTTACTGGACTTTATTACTGAAGCTCGCTTGGATCGAGTGGGCTGTTTCCAGTATTCGCCCGTGGAAGGCGCCGTGGCCAATGACCTAGCCGAACCGGTGCCGGACGACATCAAGCAGGAGCGGTTCGATCGTTTTATGCAATTGCAGCAGCAAATCAGTGCCGAGAAGATGCAAGCCAAAATCGGCCGGACCATGCAGGTGTTGGTGGACGAGGTGGACGAAGAAGGTGCGATTGCCCGCTCTCAAGCGGATGCGCCGGAAATTGACGGTCTGGTGTTTATTCCGGAAGGGCATCATCTGAACCCCGGCGACTTTGTCGAGGTAGAGATTTTTGCGGCGGATGAATATGACTTGTGGGGCAACCCGGTGGGTGAGTTTACGGCTCAAGAAACCTCTTATGTCGAGTTGGGGTAAAAGACACCTGTTTATTGATTTTTAATGAGAAAAGCAAGTTAATAGTTTTTTGCTATTAAAATTTAATGAATAATTAATTGGATTGAACGGGATCGCATTGCTATAGTTTGTTCCAAGCATTAAATATGCTTGTGGATGTAAAAATATATTTTATACCTAGGTATAAATAACAACTATAGGAGATTCCAAAATGGAAAACCAAGAAGCACAAGTTATTTCTCTACCTCGTTTGAATGAACCGGCTCCGGCTTTTGATGCGGTTACAACGGCTGGCCGTAAAACGCTTGAAGACTACAAAGGGAAATGGTTGATCCTTTTCTCTCACCCAGCGGATTTCACGCCGGTTTGTACCACTGAGTTTATGGCGTTCCAAGCCCGTAAGCCACAGTTTGACGAATTGAACTGCGAACTTTTGGGTCTTTCCATTGACTCACACCATTCGCATAACGCTTGGGTGTTGAACATCAAAGAAAAATTCGGTGTGGACATCGAATTCCCGATCATCGCTGACCTGGATATGAAAGTCGCGACATCTTACGGGATGATTCACCCGGGTGCGGCTGATACGTCTGCTGTACGTGCTACCTTCATCATCGATCCGGAAGGAGTTTTGCGTGCTATGATGTATTATCCGATGAGCAACGGTCGTTCTATGGACGAATTCGTGCGCATCGTGAAAGCCATGCAAACCTCTGACACGAATGCGTGTGCGACGCCGGAAGCTTGGCAGCCAGGCGATAAAGTCATCGTTCCACCGCCTTCCACCACGGAAGAAGCGAAAGAGCGCATGGCCTCCGGCGAGTACGAGTGTGTTGATTTCTACTTCTGTAAAAAATCCATCTAATTGGATGAACTGACAGAAAACGTAGAATAAGAAGCGAGAACTGCCTGTTTTTACAGGCAGTTTTTGTATCTGAAGGTTTGTTTTAACAACGATTTTGGAGCTCAAAAATGTTAAAGAAAATCATGATGACCATGATGTTGTTGGTTGGTGTTCAGTTCGCCGCGTATGCACAGGCCCCGGCCAAACTGCAGGCATTGCCCGCACATGAATTCAAAGACCAATGGGATAAGCCGATTCGTTTGACGGCGGGGACCGAATGGGTGATTTTTTCGCACCATAAAGATGGTGGTCAATGGGTGAAAGAAAGTTTCGACAACTTGAAAATCACCGATCCGAAAGCGCATCAGTGGTTATATGTCGCGGATGTGTCGCAAATGCCGAGCCTGATTACCAGTTTGTTTGCGATTCCGAAAATGAAAGATTATGCTTTTCCGATTGCGCTGTCTTATGATGAACAAATGACGGCGACCTGGCCGCAACAGCCGGAAACGGTTTCGGTTTATAAGCTGTATAATCTGGTGATTAAAGACGTGGAATACTTTTCAAATCAAGCCGATTTGCAAGCCTTCTTAAAGTCGATTCAATGAAGTTTGATGCGGCGTTAACACATGACAAAACCGCCAGGCCTGGCGGTTTTTTGCTATTCGCTCTTTTAATCTTTCTGATTCAGCCTCTGTAAAAGGTTACTCTCTCTTATGTCCAGTTGTTCCGGCTTTGCGCCCATTCTGCCTGAAAACCCGACAATCATGATTCTCGGCACCATGCCCAGTGTGGCGTCTTTGGAAGAAGCGTTTTATTACGCCCATCCGCGCAATGCCTTCTGGCCGATTCTGGCGGAAGCCTTTCAGCAGCCGATTGAAACGGTCGAGCAGAAAATCGCTTTGTGCCGACAGCACGCAATTTTGCTTTGGGATGTGTTGGCGTTTTGCGAGCGGTCCGGCAGTTTGGATTCGGCCATAAAACAGCCGGAAGCCAATGATTTCGAATCGCTTTTTAAGCGCTTTCCCGGTTTGAAAACGGTGTTATTTAACGGCAAAGCCGCCCAGAACCTGTTTGAAAAGCAGGTGATGAAAACGCAAACCTTACCGGACGATCTGGTGTTTCATTCGCTTCCCTCCACCAGTCCGGCCAATGCGCAATTATCCTTTGAAAACAAAAGGGTTTTATGGCATCAAACACTTGAACAAACCGGAGTGAAATAGAGTAAAATACCCGGTTCACAACTCGGAAATGAACGATAAAGGATTTGCCTTGAAAGCAGACAACTTTAAACCGGAATTACTCTCGCCCGCCGGGACCTTTAAAAACATGGAATACGCCTTTGCTTATGGCGCGGACGCGGTTTACGCCGGTCAGCCTCGTTACAGCCTGCGCGTGCGCAATAACGAATTCGACGAAGAGACCCTGGATAAGGGCATCAAACGCGCACACGAATTGGGTAAAAAATTCTATGTGGTCAGTAATATCGCGGCGCATAACGCCAAAATCAAAACCTATATGCGCGACATCGCTCCGATCATCGCCATGAAGCCGGACGCCTTGATTATGTCCGATCCGGGTTTGATTGCGATGGTGCGGGCGGAATATCCGGAACAGGAAATCCATTTGTCGGTGCAGTCCAATGCGGTTAACTGGGCCACGGTGAAGTTTTGGCACGACCAAGGCATCAGCCGAGTGGTCTTGTCGCGCGAATTGTCGATTCAGGAAATCCGTGAAATCGGTGAAGCGGTGCCGGGCATGGAGCTGGAAGTGTTCGTGCATGGCGCTTTGTGCATCGCTTATTCCGGGCGTTGTTTGCTGTCCGGTTATATCAATAAACGTGATGCCAACCAGGGCACATGCACCAACGCCTGTCGTTGGAACTACAATACCTACGAAGGTCAGGAAGATGAAACGGGTGACGTAGTGGGGGTTCCTGTTGGGCAGGTGGCGAATATCACCGATCTGACCGGAGCGGAGACAGAGATGCCGGATGTGACCATTGGGGCCGGGAAGCCGACTGACCAAATGATGTTGTTGGAAGAGGAAGGGCGCCCGGGCGAATACATGCCGGCGTACGAGGACGAACACGGCACTTATATCATGAATTCCAAGGACCTGCGTGCGGTGGAATTGATTCCGGAATTGGTCGATATGGGCGTGGATTCCTTGAAAATCGAAGGACGTACCAAGTCGCATTATTATGTGGCGCGCACCGCGCAGGTTTATCGTAAAGCCATCGACGATGCGGCGGCCGGTAAACCCTTTGACCAAAATTTATTGAGCGACCTGGAAAGCCTGGCGAGCCGTGGCTACACCGAAGGTTTCTTACGCCGTCATGTGCATTCCGAATATCAAAACTACGAATACGGGGTGTCCAAATCCGACCGTCAGCGTTTTGTCGGGGAAGTGGTCGATGTCGTTGAGCGTGATGGAAAAAGTCTGCTGGAAATCGACGTGAAGAACAAATTCTGTCTGGGCGATTCGCTGGAAATCATGACGCCGGCCGGCAACGTGACATTGAACCTGGCAGACATGCAGGACCATCACGATAAACCGGTTGAGTGTGCGTTGGGCTCCGGCTGGCGCGTACGCATTCCGAATCCGTTTAAAAATCTGGACGTGGAAACCTTGCGCTTCGGTTTGATTATGCGGAACGAAGCATGGGGCGGCGACTTGAAGAGGGATGCGGCGGCACGTGAAGCGAAGGCGGCAAAAGATGCGGCCGACGCTTCGGCTTAAGTCACTCGGGTAAGCTGGCGAAGGAACGATTATGGCCTTGAAAATACTGGAAGGGTGCACCAATTGCGATATGTGCGAGCCGGAGTGTCCGAACCAAGCGATTTATTACGGCGAAAAAATCTACGAAATCAATCCTGACTTGTGTACGGAGTGTGTCGGGTATTACGATACCCCGACGTGCGTCAGCGTCTGCCCGGTGGATTGTATTATCACCGATCCGGAACGAGTGGAAGATCAGGATACCTTACTGAAAAAGTTCGAAGAGTTGGTATTGGCCGACAAAATCTAGTCTTTGATGTGCGGTTTCTACGCATGTCTCTATTGCCTAAAAAACAGCCAGGCCTGGCCGATATAAGCTTATGAAATAACAGATAAAAAAGCTTCTATATTAGTAGAGTTTAATAAGGCTGGTGTTTGATTGGGTACCGGAGTAGAATGCGAGTAAAACTTGACTCTAAAGGTAGGTTATTCAATGCTGAATCCAACCGTCACCCGGCTCCGAAATCGATTTTTGCTCCTGATTTTTGCTCTGTGTTCAATGGCGGCAAAAGCCGAGACGCTGCCCGATGTACATCCGCAGGTTGACGTTATCCTATCTGAAGCGGCCGCTCCCGACGGTGTGGTGTTCGATATTGAAACCTTGGATGCCAATGCCTTGAACACCTTGGCCCCTTATGTTCGTAAGCAAATCCATTTGATTCGTGAGCGGTTCCCGGATGTCGATATTGCGGTGGTGAGCCACGGCGCGGAAGAATTTGCCTTACAAAAACAAGCGCAATCTGACAATGCGGCTTTGCATGATACCTTCAGCCAACTCACCCAATCCGATGGCGTTTCCATCTATGTCTGTGGTGCTGTCGGCGGTTTGAAAGGACTTTCACGGGAAGATTTCCCGGATTTCGTCAGCTATTCCGAATCCGGCATGGCACAACTCAATGATTACAAGGCGCTCGGCTATCAAGTGGTCATCATCCGGCAATTGTCCGATTCGGATCGCAAAGCTTTGTTCGACACGCCGGAAAAATTCATTCAACCATAACGCGCTCAGACCATGAGCACGTACCGATTTTTATCCTCCTCCATTTAGGATAGGCGCTTAAGGTGATACTTGAGCGCTCTTTTTCGGCTGCTCGCGGTCGAATCCCGTTTCGATTCCGATTCCTTGGCTTGACCTGCGGCGATGAAATTGTATGATGGGAAATCATTATTTTCTTCAAAGGAGGCAACATGGCGAGCACGACAACGGAAAAGATGGAATTAATCAGTTTCAAATTGTGTCCTTTCGTACAAAGAGCGGTGATTGTTTTGAAGAAAAAACAGGTCGATTTCGATTTGACGTTTATCGATCTGAGCAACCCGCCGGAGTGGTTTGAAAGTCTGTCCCCGCTCGGGAAGGTGCCGGTGCTCAAGGTCGGTAAGGAAGTCTTGTTCGAATCCATGGTGATTCAGGAATATGTCGACGAAGTCACGCCGCCGTCCTTGCACCCCAAAGATCCGCTGAAAAAGGCCATGAATCGGGCCTGGATGACGTTCGGTGACGACCTGAATATTCTGCAGTTCAAAATGTCACATGCCACCGATCAAGCCGCGTTTGAATCTTTCCGGGATGAAATCAATGGTAAGCTGGCGCGGTTGGAAAGTGTTCACAGCGGAGAGCGCTTTTTCAATGGCGAAGATTTCTGTTTGATTGATGCGGCTTATGCGCCGTTTTTCATGCGATTGTCGTTGATGAAAAATCTGTGTTCCATTGATTTTTTGGACGGTTTTCCGAAAATGCAGGCCTGGTCAAAAGTACTTTTATCACAGGATTGCGTGATCGATTCTGTGGTCCCGGAGTTGCCGAGCATGTACCAAAACATGATTCGCAATGTCGAAAACGGCTATCTGGCGAATATGGCCTGATAGAGCGCTGGATGGAAACGTCAAGATGAAATGCCTAACGTGAATCGCCTGTTGACCCCCTTTGTCATCGCCGTTGCCGGGTTGGCGGTATCGGTGTTTAGTTTGGCCGCCGCGGCAAGCGGTTTGGGGCTGTCGAATCAGGCCATTGATTACCAATGGGTGGCCAAGCACATCGAACAAAACGAAACCGGCGGTCATGCCAAGTATCTGACTTACTGGAGTCGGAACGAGCCGTTTCCCTCGTTCGGCATCGGCCATTTTATTTGGATTCCGAAAAACGTTTCGGTTCCGTTTGAGCAAACCTTTCCGCAAATGGTGGCGTTTGTTTCCGCTCGCCGGCCGGCGCCGGAATGGTTGCAAAGCCTGACACCGTTCGAGCCGCCCTGGCCGAATCGTGCCGCTTTTGACCAGGCCTGGTCAAAACCGAAACTGACCGAACTGCGTCAATGGCTGGCGGCCACCAAGTCCGAGCAAGCCGAGTTTATTTTTCAGCGTTTGGTGTCGGAATTGGATCGGCTGTGGCCAACGCTGACTTCCGCCCAACAGCAGCATTTGTCGTATAATGTTCAACAATTAACGCACACCCCGCAGGGCGTGTTTGCGATGATTGATTACGCTAACTTCAAAGGCATCGGTCATAATGCCAAAGAACGTTATCTGGGCGAAGGCTGGGGCTTGGTGGATGTGTTGCTTGCCATGCCGGAAACTTCCAGAGCCACGGCGTTACCGGACTTTGTGGCTTCGGCCAAAGCACGATTGCAACTGCGGGTGAAATTGTCGCCGCTGGACAAAAATGAAAAGCGCTGGCTGCCCGGTTGGGAAAAACGTTTGAACCGTTATCTGACTCTCTCTTAAACAACATGAGGCCAACTGTTCCGTGACATCGATGTTCAAGCAGGCGGGGACCGTTTTGCAAGCCATGCGCCTGCCGTTTTTGCTGTTGACTCTGGCGATGATGCTGTTGGTGTCGGCCATTGCGACCTACGAAGGGTTCGAGTGGTCTTTGCCGTTGTTTTTCTTGATTTGTGTGGCGGCGCTGGCGGCGCATTTGAGCGTGAATCTGCTCAACGAATTTGAGGATTTTGAGTCCGGTTTGGATTTTCAGACCGATAAAACGCCGTTCAGCGGCGGCAGCGGCGGGCTTCCGGCGAACCCCGCCGCCGCGGAATCGGTGGCGGCGGCTGGGTACTTTTTTCTGGGAATGGTCATCAGTCTCGGCGGTTTTTTTGTGTATTTGCGTGATTGGTCGATTTTGCCGCTGGGACTGCTGGGCGTGGTCTTGATTGTAACCTATACATCGCATATCACGCGGTATCCCTGGTTGTGTTTGATTGCGCCAGGCCTGGCGTTTGGCCCGTTTATGGTGGTGGGCGGCTTTATGGTGCTGACCGGTGAATTCAGTTGGCTGGCGTTTTGGGTGTCGTGGATTCCATTTTTGTTGGTCAATAATCTGTTATTGTTGAACCAATTCCCAGACGAAGCGGCGGACCGGCGCCTTGGGCGTTTCAATATCATCATGCGACTGGGGCGGGAAGGCGGTTTACGGGTCTTTAAAAGTTTTCTGGTGTTGAGTTATCTGGCGCTGGCGTATCTGATTATTGACGGCTGGTTGCCGTATCAAGCCGCCTTCGGCTTTTTGTCGCTGCTTTTGGTGGTGCCTTTGTGGCAGAAACTGCGCACACCCGCTCCGGATTTAATACAATTGATGCCTGCATTGGGAATCAATGTGGCGGTGGTGTTGACGATGCCGGTTTTGATTGCGATTGGCCTTTATCAAGGCTTGTCTTAAGGAAGAAACAATGTATAAGACCTTAATGGATACAGTGGGCAATACGCCTTTGGTTCGAGTGCAGCGCATGGTGCATCCGGACACCAACAGTGTGGTTTTGGCGAAGCTGGAAGGGAATAATCCAGCGGGTTCGGTCAAGGATCGTCCGGCCGTCAATATGATTCGCCAAGCGGAAAAACGTGGTGAGATTCGGCCCGGCGATACGTTAATTGAAGCCACCAGTGGCAATACAGGTATTGCGCTGGCCATGGCCGCCGCCTTGATGGGCTACCGCTTGAAATTGATTATGCCGGATAATATGTCGATGGAACGCCGCGCTTCGATGGCGGCTTACGGGGCGGAGTTGATTCTGGTGTCGAAAGAGACCGGCATGGAAGGCGCGCGGGATTTGGCTCAGAGTATGCAAGCGTCGGGCAAAGGGTTAGTGCTGGACCAGTTTGCAAATCCGGACAACCCAATGGCGCATTACCAGTCCACCGGCCCGGAAATCTGGCATGGCACCAGTGGTGAAATCACACATTTCGTCAGCGCAATGGGCACCACCGGGACCATTATGGGGACGTCCATGTATTTGAAAGAGCAGTCCGAAGCGGTGCAGATTGTCGGTGTTCAGCCTACCGAAGGTTCATCCATTCCGGGCATTCGTCGTTGGCCGAAAGAATATTTGCCGGACATTTACGACGACCGTCGCATCGACCGGGTGATCGATATGTCGCAGACTTTGGCGGAAGAGACCATGCGAGCGATGGCGGTGCAGGAAGGAATTTTTGCCGGCGTGTCTT
Source organism: Thiomicrospira sp. S5 (assembly GCF_003991075.1). Classification (NCBI taxonomy): domain Bacteria; kingdom Pseudomonadati; phylum Pseudomonadota; class Gammaproteobacteria; order Thiotrichales; family Piscirickettsiaceae; genus Thiomicrospira; species Thiomicrospira sp. S5. Next base: position 1,474,861 of record NZ_CP014470.1, read on the forward strand.
CGGGTGGAGCTATGGCGGCGGCGTTGCAAATTGCCCGTGAAACCGAGAATGCCACCATCGTGACGATTGTGTGTGATCGCGGTGATCGTTATTTATCCACCAATGTGTTTTCCGAAGGGAAAGTCACGTATCATGACGCGCCGAGCGTTTAAAAAAAGAATCAGAATAAAACAGCATGGCAAGAGAGATAGAACGTAAGTTTTTGGTCAAGGGCGAAGCCTGGATGGCGCAAGCCGATAAGGAAGTGCATTTTGCACAAGGGTATTTGAACGATATTCAGCAGACGGGCAGTAAAAGTTCGGTGCGTATCCGTTTGGAAGGGCAGGAAGCCAATATCAACATCAAAAGTTTGGAAATCGGCCTCAGTCGTGATGAATACGAGTATCCCATTGATGTGGACGACGCGAAAAAGATGTTGAAAACACTATGTGTCGGTCCGGTGATTGAAAAAATTCGATATTATGTTACATTTAAGTCACATATTTGGGAAATCGATCGCTTTTTAGGCGATAATAACGGTTTGATTGTGGCAGAAGTCGAGTTGTCGTCGGAAGATGAGGCACTTGAATTGCCGGAATGGGTCGGGCGGGAAGTCACCGAAATCCCCCGATATTACAATATTAGTTTAAGCCAACGGCCTTATTGCAACTGGAGTGATAATGAAAAGAACATCTGAACCGCATGCTCGGAAAATGCAAAAAAACGTATTATTAAAGCCTTTGGCGGCGGCCTTGTTGATGGCGTCTTCCACGGCTTGGTCCGCGCCAGGCCTGGTGGATATTTACCAAATGGCAGTATTGCACGATGCGCAATTGGCGCAGGCACGTGCTACCTATGAAGCCAACCAGAAAGTGGTCGACATTGCGCGTGCACCTTTGTTACCTCAATTGACGGCCGACGGCAGCTACGTCAAGAACGACAGTAACAAAAAAGCCTATGACGTCACCACGCAGGAACTGGGCGTGAATCTGACGCAATCGTTGTATCAGCACGATAACTGGGCCAAGTACTCGCAGGCCAAGTACCAATTGCAACAATCCGAATATCAAATGAAATTCGCCGAGCAGGACATCATTGTTCGTGTGGCCGATTCCTACTTTAAGGTGGTGTTGGCGCAGGAAGATTTGACGCTGGCCGAAGCGAAAGAAGAAGCCGATAAAACTCAGTGGGAAAGAGCCAAAGCCTCGGCGGAAGTTGGTTTGGCGAGTAAGACGGATGTGTTGCAGGCCAAGTCGAGTTACGACTTGTCGAAATCCGACCGAATCACCGCCCAGAATAATCTGGATGTGGCCTATGATGAATTGATGAAATTGACCGGTAAAGAAGTCCATGAATTGAAAGTCATTTCATTGAACACGAAGTTACCGGCGCAGACTCTGAATATCGATGATTGGGAAATGAAAGCTCAGGATCAGAATCTGACGGTGCTGCAACAAGAAGAAGCCGCCAATGTGGCATCCGAAGAAATCGAAGTGCAGAAGTCCGGTTATTGGTTCAATGTGAACTTACAAGCCGGTTATAACGATATGAGTTATACCGATACGGCTTCCGGGTACGCTTCCCAATACTCGGACCGTAATAACCTGACGGTCGGCGTCTATGCTAGCATGCCGCTGTATTCCGGTGGTGGCACCAGTGCCCAAGTGGCGCAAGCGCGTTCCAATTACAAAGCCGCGAATGCCGGTTTGCGTGATGCCCGCGAAACCGCTCGTCTGGATGCCCGTATCCAGGTTCGAAATGTACAACGTGGTCAAGAACTGGTGACCGCCAACCGCGCCGCCGTACAGTCGAACGACGCCTTCCTGGAGGCGGCGGAAGAAGGTTATAAAGTGGGTTTGAGAAACCTGCTGGAAGTCTTGACCGCACGGACCAATATGTTCCAGGCACGACGCAACCTGGCGGAATCCTTACATAATGTGGTGTTGAGCCGTTTGAAGCTGGAAGCGGCGGCAGGCACTCTGACCCCGGATAAGCTTGAAAAATACGACCAGGTGTTGTCCGATCCGACCGATGAGAAAATGCCGAAACTGGATCCACTTGATCCGTAAAAGGTGAACATGACGTCCGACTTTTTTGGCGCGATGGGCGAGCAACGGAATGCTTAGCCGTCGCCAACTGTTTCAATGGGCCGCCGTATCGGCGAGCGCACCGTTTTTGACAGCCTGTTCGTCGTCTGAGACGAAGTCGGATACCATTCGTGTCGGCGTCACCAGCCGACCGCGCATGTTGGACCCCCGTAAGGCGACCGATGCCTTATCCAGTCGTGTGAATCGATTGATTTACTGCCAATTAATCGATTTCAATCAATCTTTTGAACCTGTACCGGAACTGGCTTCCTGGCAGGTCATTTCGCCAACCCATTACCGTTTTACTTTGAATGAGTTTCCACCATTTCACAATGGCGAAAAACTGACATCGGAAGATGTGGCCGCGACCTATGGTTCCGTTTTGAAGGAAAGTTTCGGTTCGCCGCACCGTGGGTCTCTGAAACACATTACGGCCATTGAAGTGGTGAGCGAATCGCAGGTTGATTTCAAGTTGTCCCGACCGGATGCGCTGTTTGTCGGGCGATTGGTCATCGGTATTCTGCCGAAATCGCTGGTGGACGCCGATCATCCGTTTCAGCTCTCTCCGGTCGGTTGCGGGCCTTGCCGCTTTGTATCCATGACCGAACAGAAACTGGTGTTACAACGTCCGGACGAAACGCAGTTGGTGTTTATGCCGGTGAAAGACGCCACCGTGCGGGTGCTGAAGCTTCGGAAAGGCGAGTTGGACATCATTCAGAACGATTTGTCGCCGGAGTTGGTGCATTATTGTGATGAACGTCAGGATTTGAAGGTGTTATGGCACAGTGGCACCAGTTTTGGTTATATCGGCTTCAACTTTGAAGACCCATTGTTGTCCCAATTGGAGGTGCGCCAAGCGTTGGCTTACGGTATTGACCGTCAGGCGATTATCGATAGTGTTTTCAGTGGACACGCTCGTTTGGCGGGTGGTTTGTTGGTGCCGGAACATTGGTGCGGCGTGCCCGGGTTGCATGGCTTCGACTATCGTCCGGAGAAAGCACGGGCCTTGGTTGCGGCGGTGAAACAAAAACACCCAGGCCTGGTCAATTCGGATGGCCTGTTGGAGTTCAGTTATAAAACCTCGTCGGATCCAACGCGCATTCGTCTGGCGACCATTTACCAATCGCAGTTGCGGGAAGTCGGCATTCACTTGAAAGTGCAAAGCTATGATTGGGGTACCTTTTACAACGATATCAAACAGGGCCGTTTTCAGCTGTACAGCCTGGCCTGGGTTGGCGTGAAAAGTCCGGATATTTTCCAGTACGTGTTTGACAGCGATGCGATTCCGCCGAAAGGGGCGAACCGCGGTCGTTACCGTGATGCCGAAGCGGACCGTTTGATTCGTGAAGCGGGTGAGACACAGTCGTTGGCCAAGCAGGCCGAACTGTATCGTGCTTTGCAAGTGCATTTGCAGGAAACGCTGGCGGTGATTCCGTTGTGGTATGAAGATCAGTATGCGGTGACTGCGGAGACGATTCGTGGTTATAAAATGTACGCCGACGGTCGTTTCGACGGCTTATTGAATGTGACGAAAGCGCCTCGCGGCTAGGTGCCTGCGGCGGTTTTCTAAATAGGAGTTCGACCATGTGGAAAACCTTATGGGGGCTGATTTTTATTGGCGTGATGCTGTGGTCGGCCATCGGTGCAAAGGATACCGTCATCTGGTGGTTGGAAGCGCTGCCGTCGTTGGCCGGCGCCTTGGTGCTGGTGGTCACTTACCAGGTGTTTCGTTTGACGCCAATGCTGTATGCATTGATTTTGGCGCATATGGTGGTGTTGTTTGTCGGTGCCCATTACACTTATGCGGAGGTGCCGTTATTCGATTGGGTGGCGCAGGCGTTAGGGCAAGAACGCAATAATTTCGACAAGTTGGGGCATTTTATGCAAGGCCTGGTGCCGGCGTTGATTGCACGTGAAATTTTGCTGCGAAAAGCGATTGTGAACGGCCAGGCCTGGTTGAATTTCCTGGTAGTGTGTTTTGCGTTGGCGTTGAGCGCGTTTTACGAATTGATCGAATGGTGGGTGGCGTTGTTGAGTGAACAGGCCGCTGAAGCATTCCTGGGAACGCAAGGATATGTTTGGGATACTCAGTCCGATATGGGCTTTGCTTTGTTGGGAGCCTTTGTCGCGGTCAGTCTCCTGTCGGGCTGGCAGGATAAGCAGATTCGAGCCCTGAGATAAGCGCTTTGAATCCCCGCGGACTTGACAGATGGTGTATCATATTAGGCTTCGGAAGGGCGCTGAGTTCATTATTAGCGCATTCTTTTCGATTCTAATCCAGACCGTCAGTAAGAATTAAGTAAAAAATAAGGATGTTGTTTTGAAAAATACGCGTGAAAAAATCATCAGTGCGGCCGTTTCTGTCTGGAATGAAGACTACGGCGCCCCGTTGAAGTACATCGCGCGTGACGCCGGCATCAGTCGCATGACATTGCATCGCCATTTCTGTGGTCGCGATGCGATCTTGCTGGCGATTACCGATGAGTTTGTCGAGCGAATCGCCAAGGTGTTGGACGACGCCATGAATGAAGCACAACAGCCGGTTCAGCAGATGGAATATTTGGTGAAGAATACCCACCTGCTGGGTGAAGATTATAATTTTCTATTCGATTTGTTCGAGCAAAAAGGACGCCCGGACGACTTGGTGGAACGATTTACTTTCTTTGAAGAAAAGTTTGCGGCCTTCTTCGATAACTTGATTGCCCAGGGGGTTGTGAAGCCCGGTGTCAATGCCAAATGGGCGAATGCCTTGCTGGAAGGCATGATGAAATCGGCTTTTCGTATGCGACAACGTGGTTGGGAAAGCGATTCGAATCTGGGGAACCTGTTGTGGGACGCCTATCAATCAGCCATTTTCGAACCGCAAGCCTTGCAGGACGCCCGCGCGGCCAGCTAATCTACTCCCTGACGTTTGTTCGGTTAAAGTCCACCTTCTACTCGCATTTTCGACCAGGCCTGGTAATTTTGTTTCTTTCCAAGCAAAGCCTGCACGGACACGTTAAAATAAGTGTTTTTTAGAACAGCAGAGCGTTCCGTTTGTTTTTGCATTTGTCGATTTCCAAACAGCAGTTGGCGTTATATTCGGTGGAAGGTGATTCCAAACCGATGAAAACCTATTCCATAAGCACGGCTTTAAACGGTATCGGTGCGGATAAAGGTTCTGGAAAAACCCCGCTGGGGCGCCACATCATTCGTGCCAAAATCGGCGAAGGTCAACCCATCAATACGGTATTCGTGGGGCGACGACCCACCGGGGAAGTCTATGATGCAGCACTGGCGGAAGCGCATCCGAAGCGTGATTGGATTTTGACACGGATTTTATGGCTGTCCGGCTTGGAGAAGGGCGTGAATCGTCTCGGTCAGGTGGACACCATGCAACGTTATATTTACTTGCATGGCACGCCGGATTCCGAACCAATGGGCCAACCTTTGTCTCATGGTTGTGTCCGTATGCGCAACACCGATATTCTGGATTTGTTTGACCGTATTCCGGCAGGAACGGAAATGGTGATTGAGGCATGATTCAGTATTTGATACGGCTGGTCGGGTCGGTGGTGTTGATTACCTGGGTGGTCAGTTCGCTGGTGTTCTTATTGATTCACTTGGTGCCCGGCGACCCGGTCGCGGTCATGTTGGGCGATTGGGCCAGTCCGGCGGACGAAGCGTTGTTACGCAAACAGCTGGGACTGGATTTGCCGATTTGGCAGCAGTATCTGCATTACATGGGCGGATTATTGCACGGCGACCTCGGACAGTCGTTGTTTTACCAGCAGCCGGTTTCCAATCTCATTGCCGAACGATTTTCCTATACGCTGAAACTGACCGTGATGGCGCTGTTGATTGCCGTGTTGATTGCCTTCCCTTTAGGGTTTTGGGCGGCACGTCGAGCGGGCCACTGGCCGGATTATGTGTCGATGACCGTGTCGTTGCTGGGTGTGTCCATTCCTAATTTTTGGTTGGGACCGATGTTGATTTTGATTTTCGCCATCGGTTTGGCTTGGTTACCGGTCAGCGGGGCGGAGCAGCCTTGGTCTTGGGTGTTGCCGGCGGTGACTTTGGGCACGGCCTTGGCGGCGATTTTGGCCCGAATGCTCCGTGCTTCTTTATTGGAAGTCTTTCATGAAGACTTTATTCGAACTGCGCAGGCGAAAGGCTTGCCGCCCCGGGCGGTTTTCGGAAAACACGCCTTGCGCAATGCGTTGTTGCCGGTGGTGACGATTCTGGGGTTGCAGCTTGGTACTTTATTGGGCGGCGCGGTGATTACCGAAGTGGTCTTCGATTGGCCAGGCCTGGGGCAATTGTTGGTGGACTCGATTCAACGTCGCGATTATCCAGTGGTGCAAGCGTGTATTCTGATTATCAGTGTGGCCTATATTACGGTGAACGGGCTGACTGAAGTGGTCTATGCTTGGCTGGACCCCCGAATCCGTTTGGCGAAGTAGCGATGAGGCAAATTAAAATCACATGACGTTTCCGACATTCAAATGGTTACCTTATGGCATTGTCCTCGCCTGGATATTGATGGCGTTGGGCGGTTATGCCGTCGGTCATGCCGCCATCGAGGTTCAACTCGACAAATTATTGGCCTTGAGCGATGCGGGAAGCTGGCTGGGCTATGATGAGTTGGGACGACCCGTGTGGGACAGGCTACTGATGGGCGCGCAGACGTCGTTATTGGTTGCGGTGTCGGTGGTGGTATTCTCCGCATTGATCGGCACGACCATCGGTGTCTACAGCGCCTATGTCGGCGGTTGGACCGATAAAGTGGTTTTGAAAATCATTGATGTGTTTTTGGCGTTTCCGGGGTTGTTGTTAGCGATTGCATTGGCGGCGATTTTAGGGCCGGGCATTGAAAATGTCGTATTCGCGTTGGTGACGGTCGGTTGGGTCGGTTATGCGCGTTTGGCACGCGCTCAAACGTTGAGTTTGCGGCAGCGCGAGCATATTCTGGCCGCCAAGGCGATGGCCGTGCCGACGCATCGTATTTTGTTTCGGCACTTGATCCCCTTGATGTTGGCACCGCTTGGGGTGGAAGCGACCTTTGGAATTGCCGGTGCGGTCATTTCCGAAGCCGGGTTGTCTTTCCTAGGGCTGGGGGTTCAGGCACCGGATGCTTCCTGGGGCAGTATGATACGGGAAGGTACGCGTTATTTACTGGTGGCGCCGCACTTGGTGTGGGCGCCGGGCATTGCGTTGATGTTGGTGGTACTGGGCGTGAATCTGCTGGGGGATCAGTGGCGGGATCGTCTGGACGTCAAAGCCCGCCCGCGCACCGTTTAAATATTTATCTGGCTCTGGGAGCCGAAAGTGTTCCTTAAGCCTCGCCTTTCAATTTGGCGGTCATGTCATCGTAAGTGACGGGTTTGCTGTATAAGTAGCCTTGAATCATATAGCAGCCTTCCGAATTGACGAACGCACGCTGTTCGTCGGTTTCAATCCCTTCCGCAATAATATCCAAATTCAAGCTCTGGCTCATGGAGATGATGGCCTTGGTGATTTCCGCGTCATCCTTGTCTTCCGGCAGGTTGCAGATGAAGGAACGGTCGATTTTCACCTTATTGATCGGTAGCTTTTTCAGGTAGGCCAAGGAGGAATAGCCGGTGCCGAAATCATCGATGGAAATGGTGATGCCGCGGCGGCGGATTTGATGCAACAGCTTGATGGTGTGTTCGGTGTTCTTCATGACCGAACTTTCGGTGATTTCCAATTCCAGCCATTCGGGCAGACATTGGTTCTTATCCAAAATGGCGCTGAGCGTTTGGGTAAAGCTGGCGTCTCGCAATTGTTTGGCGGACACGTTGATGGCCATTCTGGCTTTCGTCAAGCCGCTGCGTTGCCATTCGGCAATGGCCGTTGTGGCCATGTCGATGATTTGACGGCCGAGTGGCACAATCAGGCCGGTTTCTTCGGCCACAGGAATGAATTGTTGCGGCGGAATCAGGCCTCGTTCCGGGTGGTTCCAGCGTACCAGAGCTTCGAATCCGACGATTTCGTTGGTGTTGGAGTCGTATTGCGGTTGATAATACATTTCGAATTCGTTACGGTTGAGGGCTTCACGAAGATTGTTTTCCATGAAGATACGTTCGAAAGCCTGTTCGGTCATTTCTTTGGTGTAGAAGTGATAGGTGTTCTTTCCGTCGTCTTTGGCTTTATACATGGCGGCGTCGGCATTTTTGAGCAACTGTTCGGCGTTTTGACCGTCGTTCGGGAAGAGGCTGATACCGATGCTGGCGGTGACGTGGAAGACGTCGTCACCAAGGTAAATGGGGGCCGACAAGTGGTTGATGATTTTCTCGACGATGTTAATGATGACGTTATTGCTCTTTAGGGCATCGAGCAGGATGGTGAATTCGTCGCCACCGAGGCGGGCCACGGTATCGATTTTGCGAATACAGCTTTGCAGGCGTTCGGCGCAGACAATCAATACTTCATCACCGCTGTTGTGGCCGAACGAATCATTGATTTCCTTGAAACGGTCCAGGTCAATGAACAGCAAGGCGATTTTTTCGTTATTGCGCTGTGCCTGGTTGATGGCTTGATTCAAGCGGTCCAAGAACAGAATGCGGTTCGGCAAGTCGGTCAAAGGGTCGTGGTAGGCGATGAAATCCAGGTCGTTTTTCTGTTGCTGTAATTGCTCCTGAATGTCCAGGTAGTTGGTGATTTCGTGCCCCAATTGAATGACGGAGGTCACCTCGTGTCGACTGTTTTTAATGGGCGTGGTGGTCAGTTCGACATAATGTTTTTTCAGTTGAGGGTCAAGATAATGCAAAACCGTTTTTTGCGAACGGCCGGATTCAAAGCTTTGGGCTGCCAGTTTTAAAGCGGGCGGCTCGTTGTCTTGAATGGTAAGGGTATCACGGTTATTCAGCAGATGTTGACTGAGTTTCAGCTCGGGGAGGGCGCGAGCCGCATGGTTCATCAGGGAGGTCGAAAGGGTTCTATCGTACACTGTGACGGCGTCGGACACACCATCGATAACGTTTTGCAGGAAGTGTTTCTGGGTGGACAGTTGTTGCGTTTTTTGGTCTACCGTTTTCGACAAGTGGCGGTTGAATTCGAATATTTCACGGGTACGGTTTTTATTGGCCCAGTAGAAATAACCGCCGAGCAGGAACAGGTAAACCAGAATCGTATAAATATAAAGATTGAACGGTTTCAGCTGCTGTGAGCTGACATCAATCAAATCCAGCGGGTAGAAAAAGAAGAAATGTCCCATTGGTTCGCCGTCGATATTAGGCAACTTAAAGAAACTGATTAGCTGCTGGTCGGCGGTGTCGATGTAGTAATGGTGGGATTGGCTGTACGTCAGTAGATTATGGTCGAGGATTTCTTGAAGGTGAGCCGTCTGTGCTTGGCCGTTAACCAAGTAGTAGTCATTTAGGAAGCGTTTGGAAAACGGAAATTTGATTTGGTCCCGGTAGTGTTTATCGGCCAGCAAAACGCTTTCGATGTGACGGCTTTTGAGCTTTTCGACAATGGAATTGAATTTGCCGATGACTTCGAAAACACCGATAAAACGGTCATTGTCGTAAATCGGTACGCTGGATTTGAAGGTCATATCGAAAATGCCGGTGCTGATGGTTTCAATAACCGTCGGTTCCTGTAGCATTTTTTGCAAATCACGGCGCTTTTCCAGAATGTTATCGCCGCGTTTATCCGTCCAGCTACGGTAGAAACTGTGGCCGGTATTGTCGACGATATGCAGCCAAAGGTTTTTTAAATCAGAGTGTTGCGAAAGTGTTTTCAAGTAATCTTGATAAGAAAGCTGCGTGTTTTGATTCAATAAGGCGTCTTTGAGTTGGGAGTCCTGCGCCAAGGAAAGAGCGATGAACGTCATCTTGTCCTTTTGGCCTTGAATCAGCGTATCCACTAGGTTTTGGATTTCCAGAGCTTTGTTTTCGTATTTTTCTCGGGTGATTTCTTCTGTGCGCTTTTCGGTATAGAAGTGAATGCTCACCAGCAAAAGCGATAGAATCAGTAAGGAAAACAGGGTGGGGATAATCAGGTTCTTCTGGGGCATAAACGTTCGGTTTGAATCCTTTCAAACACCTTGCAGGGTTTTCGACTGTTCCGGGTCGATACATCAGGAAAATTGTCCAGGCCTGGTCGTTTTTGTTGTTATAACGTCTTTACTTTTTTCTCATGTATTTGACGTGACCGGCTCGCAGTGCTTTTCAGAAAATTATAACGAAGTTTGCATAAACTTTATATGGAAATGTGAAGCGAATGTCACAAAGGCTGTTTTAAATCAAGAATAACCAAAATTTATGGTTTGGTACCGGCGTTCAAGTTTCGTCCAGGATTTTCAATGGCTGGGAGACTGCATTTTGACGTGAAACGGTTATAATCGTGGCAGGTATTTAGGTAAACACGGAAGCATATGGAAAAATTGTTTGGTGAGTCCATGCCGTTGGGCTGTGTAATGGTCGACTTGGAAGGCACGCAGATGCAGCCGCACGAGCGTGAACGCTTGATGGACCCGTTGGTCGGTGGGGTGATTCTGTTCAGCCGAAACTTTGAATCGGTGGAACAATTGATGGCTCTGACTCGGGAGATTCATCAGTTACGTCACCCGAAACTGTTGATTGGTGTCGATCATGAAGGTGGACGCGTTCAGCGCTTTCGAGATGGTTTTACACGGTTGCCACCGATGGGGTTGATTGGAGACTTGTATCATCAACATCCAAAGCAGGCACAGGAGTTGGCCGAGAGTGTCGGTTGGCTGATGGCAGCGGAATTACTGGCCGTGGGTATCGATTTCAGTTTTGCGCCGGTGGTGGATTTGGATTACGGTGACAGTCGCGTCATCGGTGACCGAGCCTTTGATGCCGATCCTTTGGTGGTGGGGAAGCTGGCGCAGCATCTGGTTTCCGGTATGAAAAAAGCCGGGATGGCCTCGGTGGCCAAACATTTCCCCGGGCACGGTTACATTCAAGCTGATACCCATTTGGAAGTTGCAGTCGACGAACGCGATTTCAATACCATTCTGCAAACCGATATTCAGCCGTTCTTAAAACTGATTGAATATGGTGTGGATGCGGTGATGCCGGCGCATGTGCGTTACCCGAAAGTCGATGATTTACCGGCTGGGTTTTCCAAAACCTGGTTACAAGATGTGCTGCGACGCCAGTGCCACTTTGAAGGCGCCATTATCAGTGATGACATGTCGATGCATGCCGCCACCGAATTTGGTGATGCGCCTACCCGAGTGCGAGCGGCTTTGGAAGCGGGCTGTGATTTGGTGTTGGTGTGTAATGACCCGGTTTCGGCCGATCAGGTTTTGACGGAAGTGGCTTGGGATACCGGTCCGGTTTCCCATGCCCGTTTGATTCGTTTGCACGGCAAAGGTAAACTGCAGCAGCATCAGTTGCTGACAAATCCGTTATGGCAGTCGGCGTCGGCACGTATCGAGCATTTTATGAATGAAGAAAATCAGCAGGACTTTACAGTATGAATATCCTCATGTCCATTATCGGTTTTTTGAACGAAACGTTGCTGTCGCTTGGCGGCCCTTTTGTGAATTCGGGAATCGAAAAAGCGCTGAATCAAGATGAAGAGACGCTGTTCGAGGACTTCGCGAAAAACACTTTCACCAGTACAATCGACGTTTTTCCGGAAGCTTGGCGTTATCTGGCCGAATTGTTCGGCGGGCAAATCTGGTTGCTGTTGTTACTGATTGTCTTTGCCATCACCTTGGTGGTGGATGTGGTGTTTAGAATTGCCATCGGTGGGGTGGATTATTATTTAGATAAGCACAAAAAACGTTTTGTGGGCAGCATTACCAAGTCTTTGAAAGCACCGGTTTCATTTTATATCTGGTTGTCCGGTTTGACACTGGCCATCATCACCATGATGAACCATTTCAGGGTGTTGCTCGAACTCAAGCCTTATATTACAGAATTTAAGTCCACCCTCGGTGTGATTGCCGTGGCTTGGTTCTCGGTGCGCTGGGTGCGGCACATTGAAATTCACCTCAAACGCTTGGAGCGGAAGGACTCACGCTGGGATTCGGTGACGGTCGAAGCGGGTGCCAAGGTGTTCAAGCTCACGGTGTTCGTGGTGACAGGGCTGTTTGTGTTGAGTGAGATGGGTGTGAACCTGGCCGGTTTGATCGCCTTCGGCGGTGTGGGCGCCATGGCGGTCGGTTTTGCCGCCAAAGACGTCATTGGTAATGTGTTGGGTGGCTTGATGCTGTATTGGGATAAACCTTTCAGTACCGGAGATTGGATTCGTTCACCGGATAAAGAAATCGAAGGTACGGTGGAAAGCATCGGCTGGCGTTTGACTGTGGTGCGAACGTTCGACAAGCGTCCGCTGTACATTCCCAATGGTATCTTTTCGACCATTTCCATCGAAAATCCGTCGCGTATGACGAATCGCCGAATCAAACAGGTCATTGGGTTGCGGTATTGCGATATTGATAAAATGGCCGCGGTGACGTCAGGTATTAAAGAAATGCTGAAAAATCACCCGGAAATTGATCAGAATCAGACCACTTTTGTGAACTTTGTGGCCTACAACAATTCCACTTTGGATATTATGATTTACACCTTTACGAAAACGACCGTATGGGTACGTTATCAAGAGATCCAGGAAGATGTATTGTTGAAGGTTGCCGATGTGGTGGCCAGTCATGGCGCGGAAATGGCCTTCCCGACCCGTACTTTGTATGTGGAAGACAGCGTGAAGCTGGAATCGCCAGGCCTGGCGGAAATCCCGACAAACAAATAACGTTTGGTTTCAGGCCGACGGGCTAGACAAAATAAGGGCGCAACAGCGCCCTTATTTCATGACAATGACTTCTTTTTCCAGATGGATACCGAATTTGTGGTCAATGTCTTCTTGAATGCATTCCGCCAAGCGGACGATGTCGCAACCTCTGGCATCGCCCAGGTTTACCAGAACCAAAGCATGTTTTTCCGAAACCGCTGCATTTCGCAGTTTACGACCTTTCCAGCCGGATTGCTCAATCAGCCAAGCTGCCGGGATCTTATATTCATTGGTAATGGTTTTGTGGTGTGGAATGTCGCCGTGAGTGGCAGTGAGTTCGTTGAAATATTCTTCGGTGATCAAAGGGTTCTTGAAAAAACTGCCGGCATTGCCGTAAATGCGCGGGTCGGGAATCTTTTGCTGGCGGATGGTGACGACGGCATCGAAAATGTCCTGCGGGGTTAAGCCTTCTTTACCGGGGTAATGAGACAAGATGGCTTCTTTGAGCGGTTCGTACACCAGGTTGGGTTGCCCGGATTCGAGCTTTTTCAAACGGAACGTCACGCGGTGGACCAGCAAACGGTTTTCGTGTTCTTCCTTGAAAATGCTGGTGCGGTAACCGAAGCGGCAATCACTGTTACGGAATTCGCGACGTTCGCCGGTGAAGAGGTTGAGGGTTTGCACTCGGGTGATGGTATCGCGCGCTTCGGCACCGTAAGCGCCGATGTTCTGAACCGGTGCGGCCCCGACGGTTCCCGGAATCAAGGCGAGGTTCTCCAAGCCCCAATAACCGTGTTCGACCGTGTATTTTACAAAATCGTGCCAAGGCATGCCGGCACCGACCGACAGCCAAATGCTGTCTTCGTCTTCTTTCATGACGCGAATTTTATCGTACTGACAGGTGACGATGACCTTCTCCAAATCCTGCGTAAACAGGATATTGCTGCCACCGCCCATGATCACCCACGGAATGGCCGACAGTTTCATGTCGGAGCGCAAAATCGGGATGTCAGACTGTTTGCTTATTTCGACAAAATACTGCGTTTTGATGTCGATTTTGAACGTATTCCGGTTTTTTAGGGAATAATTCGCGTGAATATGCATATCTGCTATAATTTTGTAACAAAGAGTGTGGTTATTATAAAGGAATATTTATGGCGCAGTTGAAACTTTCAACTCAGGCTTGGACGTCCCAAACGATTTTCATTTTAGCGGCAATCGGTTCGGCAGTTGGCCTCGGGAATCTTTGGAAGTTTCCTTACATCACCGGCGAAAACGGTGGTGGTGCGTTTGTCATTGTTTATCTGCTCTGTATTCTGCTCATCGGTCTGCCGATTCTCATCGCTGAAATCACACTGGGGCGAGCCGGTAAGGCCAGTCCGCCGCAAGCCATCGCCAATATCGTACGTGAAACCGGTTCCAGCAAACTGTGGGTGCTGCTGGGGTTCAATGCGGTGATGGGCGGTTTATTGATTCTGACGTTTTATTCGGTCATTGCCGGTTGGGGCATCGCTTATTTCGTGGACAGTCTGTTTGGTGTCTTCAGCGGCATGAACGCGGATCAGGCTCAGCAGCACTTTGATGATTTTGTCGCCAGCCCATCCGGCTTGACCTTTTGGCATTCGGTAGTGATGCTGCTAACGATTCTCATCGTGGTGAAAGGGGTGCGCAGCGGGATTGAACGCGCTATCAATATCATGATGCCGGGGCTGTTGATTATTTTGCTGGTCTTGCTCGGTTATGCCACTACCACCGGTGCTTTGGGGCAGAGTTTTGAATTCCTGTTCAAACCCAACTTTTCCGCTTTGACGACCGATTCGGTGTTGATTGCCTTGGGGCATGCGTTTTTCACGCTGAGTCTCGGTTTCGGTACCATGATGGTTTATGGCTCCTATATGCCGAAAGATTACTCCATTGTGCGCGCCAGTTTGTGGATCGTGGCGGCGGATACGATTATTGCCTTGATTGCAGGCCTGGTGATTTTTTCAATTGTATTCGGAAATGGCCTGGAAGCGGGTTCCGGCCCGGGATTGTTGTTCCAGACCTTACCGATTGCGTTCGGGCAAATGACCGGTGGCTGGTTTTTCGGTACCTTATTCTTCGGCATGGTGGTATTTGCCGCCCTGAGTTCGGCGATTTCCATGATTGAACCGGCCATCAGTTGGTTGGAACAGAACTGGGGCTTTACGCGTCGAAAAGCGGCCTGGACGCTGGGGTTGTTTTCCTGGACGTTGGGGTTGGGCAGTGTGTTGTCGTTCAACCTTTGGAAAAACGTCCACTTTTTGCAGGACAAGACCTTCTTCGGTACCATGGATTTCCTCACGTCGAATGTCATGCTGCCATTGGGCGGAATGTTCACGGCCTTGTTTGTCGGCTGGGTCTGGACACAACAACAGCGTGATGGGGAGTCCGGGATGCCGCCGAAATGGTCGAATCTTTACGGTGTTCTGGTGAAATTCGTGGCACCGGTTCTGGTGTTTATCGTATTCGTTGAGAGTGTGACGTAATTTGTTCGTGATGGACGACGATTGAATATAAAAATGAATATAAAAAAAGCGGGCAAAAGCCCGCTTTTTTGTGGATGCTATTTAAAACCGTTGGGATGCGGTTCAGTATTGCGCCATGTAACTGCTTTGAATGTGTTTTTGCATTTCCAGATTTTCCTGTAGCATCCGACGTTGCAGGTGATGGGAAAAGCGCAGAATGGAGCGCATGACATTGAACATCAGCTTTGGATTTTTTTCGACCAATGCTTCAAATTCATCACGGTGTAGAATCAATACCGTAACGTCGTTCTGAGCTTGCAGACGCATGGTGTGGGCAATGCCATCCAAGAAGCTTAGCTCGCCAATCAAGGCTCCTTTTTTCAAGGTATTGATGTGAATGGTCTTTTCCGGGCTGATGACTTTTTGGATTTCCAGCTTACCGTCCACCAGAATATACAGATTGCCGTCCAGTGTCTCCGGTTCAAACAGGATTTCGCCTTTGGACAGGACGCGTTGCTTCACGATTTCGGACAAGGCTTCGCAGTCTGCTTGGGTCAAGTCGGCACCGAGTACAGATTCGGCAATCAATTGGGTTTCGGCTGGTTTCGGCATGGTTTGGCTCCTAAACGTTTTTTCTTGTTGTTGTTTTACTTTTTAACATTATCGGTCAAGTCGTTCAATCGGGTAAAAGTTCTCGAAGAGTAGTGACAGTCCGAATGTGAACAAGAGTATCAGTACAAAAACGATGAGAATCGAACGGGCTTGTTTGTTGTCGATGAATTTTTCTTTCCAGTTTTCCTGCTTGGCATAGGGCCAGATCAGTGCGATGAAAATGACCAGAGCCAGGATTTGCAGCAGTATCGATAACATCAGTCCACCAATAGGTTAATCAAGGTTTGTTCGTAAATATCCGTCAATTGATTCAAGTCGTCCACACTCACGTGTTCATCAATTTTATGGATGGTGGCGTTCAATGGGCCCAGTTCGATGACTTGTGCGCCGGTTTGGGCAATGAACCGACCATCCGATGTTCCGCCGCCAGTGGAAAGTTGGGTTTGCAAACCGGTTTCCTGCTTGATGGCTTTGGAAACGGCTTGAATCAACTTACCTTCCGCCGGTGTAATAAACGGCAGTCCGGATAAATTCCATTGTAAATCATAATGAAATTCGCAGCCATCCAAAATTGCGTGCACCGCTTGTTTTAAGCTGTCCGGTGTCTGTTCGGTGGAGAAGCGGAAGTTGAAATCCACCACGCAGTCGCCGGGAATGACATTGGTGGCACCGGTACCGGCATGGATGTTGGAGACTTGAAAAGAGGTCGGCGGAAAATATTCGTTACCGGTGTCCCAAACCGTTTCGGTGAGGGTTTTCAGTGCCGGGGCCAGCGTATGAATCGGGTTTTCAGCCAATTCAGGATAGGCAATGTGACCTTGAATGCCTTTGACGGTCAAGCGACCGCTGAGCGATCCCCGACGACCGTTTTTGATGGAGTCGCCCAGTTGTTGGCTACTGGATGGCTCGCCCACCAGGCAGTAATCGTATTTTTCGCCACGTACTTCCAGTGCTTCCACGACTTTAACGGTGCCGTCCACCGCCGGACCTTCTTCATCACTGGTAATCAGGAAACCAATGGAGCCCTTGGCATCGGGATGTTTTGCCACAAAACGCTTGGTGGCGACCATGAAGCAGGCGATGCTGCTTTTCATGTCGGCCGAACCGCGTCCGTATAACTGACCTTTGTCATCGATGTGCGCAGAAAATGGTGGATATTGCCATTGGTCGGCTGGGCCAGTGGGGACGACATCGGTGTGGCCGGCAAATACGATGAACGGGCCGGTTTCACCGCGTCTGGCCCACAAATTACTCACGTCGCCAAACGGCATGGGTTCGATCTGAAATCCCAGAGGACGAAGGTAATCGGCAATCACTTGTTGGCAGCCGTTATCGTCCGGGGTGACGGATTCGATTTGAATCAATTGTCGGGCGAGTTGAATGGTTTCGGTCATATTATCGGTCGCAAGTTTGGTTATTATCGGTTTTTTTACCGTTCATTTTAGGTGTTCGGCAGTGGTTTTAGAAGACTTGATTGTTCTGACAATCAACGCTTACAGTGCCTGTTGATAGTCGGCTTCTTTAAAGCCAAACAACAGAGCGGTTTCGGTTTGCAGTACCGGGCGTTTGATCAGTGTTGGAATTTCGGCGAGCAATTCCAGGTTGTCGCCGGCCATCAACTGTTGTTTTTGTTCGTCGTTCAGCTGTTTCCAACCGGTGCTGCGTTTATTGACGATAACATCAATCGGTTGTTGTGCCAGCCAATGTTGAAGGGTGTCCAGCGTAAGAGGGTTCTTACGGAAGTCGTGAAATTGATAATCCACCTGTTGCGTGTCGAGAAATTTACGGGCTTTTCGTACCGTGTCGCAATTGGGAATGCCGTATAACGTGATGGGTTTCATGCTGCTCTTTCCAAGGTTCGATTTGAGTCAATCCGTTATTTTAAAGCATTTTAAGGTGGTTTGAAGGGGAAGATGATGCCTTTCTCGGACAGAACGGCTTCTCTGTTTTGGTCAGAAAAGGTATACTTTGCGTTTTTGATTTTGAATGTTAAGAGAAGAGTGTTATGACTATCAAACGAATCGGCCATCGTTATAGCGATGCGAAAACGGGTGCAACTTTAGATGTATGGTTTCCACGTTCAAACAAAGAAATCGCGCGTAATTGTCTGGCGTTGAAAGCCGGCATCATTAAAAGCGATTTTGTGACGGTCGAGATCGCTTCGGTGGACGATGCACCGACGTCAGCGGAAGACGCGTATTTGCGTCTGCATTTGTTGTCGGAATGCGCTTATAAGCCGCATGACATCAATTTGGACGGCGTCTTCGGTCTGTTGACCAATGTGGCTTGGACCAGTGCCGGACCGGTGTTGCCTTCCGAGGTGGAGAATCTACGTGAAGCGATTGCCGACGAGCCGATTCAATTGACAATCACTTCGATTGACAAGTTCCCGCGTATGGTGGATTACGTGATTCCGGAAGGGGTACGTATCGGGGATGCGGACCGTGTTCGTTTGGGTGCGCATCTGGCACCGGGCACCACCATTATGCATGAAGGCTTCTGTAACTTTAATGCCGGCACTCTGGGTAACTCCATGGTGGAAGGCCGTATCAGTGCCGGTGTGATTGTAGGTGAAAACACCGATATCGGTGGTGGTGCTTCAATTATGGGTACACTGTCCGGTGGCGGTAAACAAGTCATTTCCATGGGGCAACGTAACCTGCTGGGTGCGAATGCCGGTTTGGGGATTTCTTTGGGCGATGATTGCATTATTGAGTCCGGCCTGTACTTGACGGCTGGCACCAAGGTTAAGATGCCGGACGGTTCGATTGTGTCGGCCCGTGATTTGTCCGGTCAATCCAAGCTGTTGTTCCGTCGTCATAGTCAAACCGGTCAGGTGCAGGCAATTATGACGGACGGTACGGTTTGGGGCGGTTTGAACGAAGCGCTTCACAGTAACGACTGATGACAAATTCATAACAACGCCTTCAGTTGTTTGAATACAATGAACCCAGCCTTTGCGCTGGGTTTTTTATGGGCCTTTGAAAAAAAGATAGGAGAAAAAGATGGCCAGAGTCATTGGGTTGGATCACGTCAGTATCCTGGTTTCGGATGCGGAGGCCAGTTTGAATTTTTACCAGGGGTTGTTGGGTTTGTCGGTTCTGGAAAAGCCGGATTTGGGTTTTCCGGGCTATTGGTTGGATTTATTCAATGGCCAAAGCCTGCATATTATGCAATTACCGAACCCGAGTAGTGGGTCTGAACGGCCTGAACATGGCGGGCGGGATTTTCACTTTGCACTCCGAGTGGATTCGATTGCCGATTATGAAGCGCATTTGCAACAACATGGTTTGACGTATACACGGAGTCGTTCCGGTCGAAAAGCCTTGTTTGTCAAGGATTTGGATGATAATGCGTTTGAATTGTTTGAAGTCAGTTCGAATGTGTAAAAGCGCCAGGCCTGGTCAATATGGAAATTTGCCAGGCCTGGCCGGAAGTAAGGATGCCGAATATTCTAAGGTTCGATATTATCCAGTAGGGCGGCCTTTAACGCTTCCTGCGTATGATGGGAATGAATCGAGTGGTTGCTGGTTGAACTGATCATAAAGACGTCTTCCGCCTTTTCACCTACCGTATTGATTTTGGCGTCGTGTACGCGAATCTGGCAGCTTTTGAAGGCTTGGCCGATGCGGGCCAGCAGGCCGGGGATGTCTTTAGTGGTGATGCTCAGTTCCGTGAGCTCTTCATTCAACTCTTGGAATTGAATTTCGGTCGGCGTGTGGAAAGCTCGCGTCCGTCTGGGTTCCGGCTGCGGCTGCGGGGTGCTGTCCGCTTTCAGGAATAATTGGTATTTCAGCGTGTCCTCGATTTCCGCCAGAATCATGTCGTCGGTAATCGACAGGCTTTCGTGGTTAAGCAGATAGATAATCACCAGCGTCATGTTGTCGGAGCCGGAGTAGATTTTCGCTTCCACGATGTTCAGGCCGAGTTTGTCAAGAATCTGGGTGAATTGCGCGAAGAGGTAATCACGGTCGTGCATGTAAATAATCAATTCGGTGGCGCCGCGAGACGTTGTCGGTTGCAGGTGTACGTTGATTTCATCTTCGCTTTCATCGTGCAACGCTTCGGTGATGCGCGCGATTTCGCCGGGGCTTTGGCGGTTGAAAAAATCGGTTTGTTCAAACGACTGCCAGAAGGTTTGGAATTCCGGTGGTGTCAGGCCTTTGCTCTTCAAAAATTCGCTGGCTTTTTCTTTATTGAAAATCGCTTGTTTGGCACGGTCTCTCGGCAAGGTCGACGTGGCGTCCAATGCCTGGGTGGTGTTGTGGTAAAGCTGTAGGAAAAGTTGGTTTTTCCAGTCGTTCCAAACATCATCCGAGGTGGAGCGCACATCCGCCAACGTTAGCAGGTAGAGATAGTCCAGGCGTTCCTGTGTGCCGACCTTTTCGGCGAACTGAGCGATGACTTCCGGGTCGGACAAATCTTTTTTCTGGGCAACGTAGGAGAAATCCAAGTGGCGCAATACCAGCCAGCTGAGGAGTTCGGTATCGTTTTTGTTCAGGTTGTGTTTGAAGCTGAATTCTTTGGCATCAATGGCACCGAGCTTTTCGTGTGCGCCGTTACGGCCTTTGGCAATGTCGTGGAATAAACCGGCCAGTAAGAGAATCTCCGGTTTGCACAATTGTTTGGCGATTTGGTGCGCCGTCGGGAACTCGTAGGCGTACTGGTTGATGAAGAAACGTCGCAGGTTTCGGATAACTAAAATGGTATGTTCATCAACAGTATAGGCGTGAAAGATATTAAACTGCATTAAGCCGGAAATTTTTTTGAAACTCGGCAAGTAAGCGCTCAAAATGCCATAAGCATACATGCGTTTGAGTGCGGCATTGACGCCTTTCGGTTGGCGGAAAATTTCAATGAATAACGCCTTGTTGATCGGGTCGGAGCGGAACTGGTCGTCGATCAAGTGCAGGTTGTTGCGAATCAAGCGGATGGTGCGCGAACGAATTCCCTGAATCAGATGTTGGTAGTTTTCGATGATGATGAAAATTTCCAGCAGTGCCGTTGGGTTTTTTTCGAACAAATTGGTTTTGGTGACATCAAGGTAGTTGTTGACGATACGGAAACGTGGGTTGATCTGCTCGATGTGGTCTTCACTGGTGCGGAAAATTTCTTCTTTAAAATGCTGTAACAGGATTTCATTCAGACGTGCCACAATATGCACGTTCTGATAATAGGGTTTCATGAAAGCTTCGACCGCCTTGACGCTGTCGTCGCTGGACAGATTGGGGTACAGTTTTTCCGCGAGTTGTTGCTGGTTGTCGAACAGTAAACGGTCTTCATGACGTTTTTTCAAACGGTGCAGGGCAAAGCGAATGCGGTTGAGGTAGAGGTAAGCCGCTTGAATTTCCTGAAATTCGTGCAGGGTGATGAAGTTGTGTTGCATCAGTTCCTGCAGGGAGCTGGCGCCGAAGTGACGTTTAGCCACCCAGAGAATGGTTTGGATGTCGCGCAAGCCGCCGGGACTTTCTTTGATGTTGGGTTCCAGCTGGTACAGGGTGTTGTGATAGCGTTTATGGCGGCGTGCTTGCTCTTCCAGCTTGGCTTCGAAAAACTCTTGGCTGGGCCAGAAGGTTTTGAGGTTGAAGAGGTTTTGCAGGGCTGAGAACTGTTCGTAATCCCCCGATAACCAGCGTGCTTCGAGTAGGTTGGTGGCGGTGGAGACGTTTTCCTTCCCGGATTCGATGCATTCTTCCAGATTGCGCACTGCGTGGCCGACTTCAAACCCCAAGTCCCATAAATAGGTGATGAATTCGATGATGGTTTGTTGGTGGGCTTCGTAAGATTCGCCGAGAATCAACAGGTCGATATCGGAGTAGGGTTGTAGCTCACCACGGCCATAGCCGCCGACGGCAATCAAGGTCAGCCGGTGGTCGCCGTCCTTCGGAAAAAAATGCTGCCAGATTTTTTTCAGTAACTGGTCGATGAAGGAGGTGCGTTCTTTGATCAGTGCTTCGATGGAGCGTCCCTGATCAAATTTAGTGAATTGCTGTTCGTTGAATTCTTTCAGCAAGTCTTTTCCCGCACTCAGGGATTGATTGCGTTCCGCATGCGTCAGCTGGTAAATGAAGCTGGGAATCGAGCTTTCGTTGTTGTCGGGCGTGGTGGCAGGCGTGTCACTCGGCATGCGGAATCCTTCTGGTCGTTCAATTTGGTTCGAAAAGTCGGTGAGGTGTCTGGCGGTTTAAGGCAAGACGGGTTCTTCGCCGGGACGTAATGTCATGATTTCGTAACCATCGTCGGTGACGGCTAGCATGTGTTCCCACTGTGCGGAAAGTTTTCGGTCGGCCGTTTTGACCGGAAAAATGGTATTGCCTGGGTGTTTTTTGTTCGGCCCCAGTGTTTTAACGTTGGCTTTACCTTGGTTGATCATCGGTTCGATGGTGAACACCATGCCCGGTTGTAAGACAATGTCTTTCAGTTCGGGCTGCGTATAGTGCACGACCTGAGGCTCTTCGTGGAATTCGGAACCGATGCCGTGGCCGCAGTATTCTTTGACCACGGAAAAATGATTGTTGTGGGCATGGGTTTCAATGGCCTCGGCCACATCGTATAAGGTGGCGCCCGGTTTGACGGCTTCAATGCCGAGCCACATGCATTCATGGGCCACGCGACACAAACGGTGTGCGAACGGTTTGACCTCGCCGACTTCGTACATCATGCTGTTGTCACCGTAATAACCGTCTTTGATGACGGTGACGTCGATATTGACGATATCGCCGTTTTTCAGCTTTTTGTCGTGGTCGGGAATGCCGTGGCAAACCACGTCGTTGACGGAGATGCAGCTTTCCGACGGGAAGCCGTGGTAGCCCAGAGTGGCGGAAACCGTTCCTTGAACATCGGTCATGTACTTGGCCATGATGTCATTGAGTTCGCCGGTGGAAACACCGGGTTTGACATAGGGTTCAATCATCACAAGTACATCGGCGGCCAGTTTTCCGGCGACGCGCAGTTTTTCGAGTTCCTGTTCGGTTTTGATTTTGATGGCCATTGAGCTTCCAGAGTTAAGTTGTTTTTGATTGAAAAATCTTGAAAAAAAAACGGCCACATGGTATAAATGCGCCGCCTTTTCGAATAAAGGCATTTTAACAGAAAATCCACACGCCTGCCGATACATCAAACGGGGTGCTGTTTCCGAGTTTTGAGCGATTTTATCGTAAATGACGCCGAATCGAAACAGTTCGTTTGTTGGGCTGGCGGAGGCTTAACCCAAAATGGAGAAAAATCATGGCTAAAGTCACTATGCGCCAAATGTTGGAAGCGGGTGTTCACTTCGGACACCAAACACGTTATTGGAACCCTAAAATGGGTGAGTACATTTTCGGTGCTCGCAACAAGATTCACATCATCAACCTGGAAAAAACCTTGCCGATGTTCAACGATGCTTTGAACTTCCTAGGCGGTATCGCAGCGAACAAAGGAACGGTATTGTTCGTTGGTACGAAGCGTGCGGCAGGCGATTTGGTTGCGGAAGAAGCGAAGCGTTGCGGAATGCCTTACGTGAACCACCGTTGGTTGGGTGGTATGTTGACCAACTTTAAAACCATCAAACAATCCATCAAAAACCTGAAAGACCTTGAGACCCAGGAACAAGACGGTACTTTTGAAAAAATCACTAAAAAAGAAGCGTTGATGCGCTCCCGTCAAAAAGACAAGCTGGAATTGTCCTTGGGTGGTATCAAAGATATGCGTGCCATGCCGGATGCGATTTTCGTGATCGATACCGGAAATGAAAAAATCGCTATCCAAGAAGCGAAAAACCTAGGGATTCCAGTTGTCGGTGTTGTTGATACCAATAACGATCCAAACGGTCTGGATTATGTGATTCCGGGTAATGATGATGCGGTTCGTGCCGTATCTTTGTACCTTTCTTCAGTGGCGGATGCCATTATTGAAGGGAAAGGCTCTATCACAACCGCTTCTGAAAGCGACGAGTTCGTCGAAGAGCAAGCGGAAGCTTAATCGAACCGAACCGACGCTTCGCGTTCAAGAAACTACCAGGCCTGGTCATTCTTTCCAGGCCTTTTAAATTGATTACAACTTATTTTTAGGGGTCTAAAAAATGGCTGTTACTGCATCTATGGTAAAAGAACTGCGTGAAATGACTGGCGCAGGCATGATGGATTGTAAAAAAGCGTTGGGTGAAACCGACGGCAATATGGAAGAAGCGGTTGAGTTTCTTCGCAAAAAAGGGATGGCTGGCGCGGATAAAAAAGCCGGTCGTACAGCGGCTGAAGGTGTTATCGCGATTGCCGTTTCCGATGATCAGAAAAAAGCAGCGATCGTTGAAGTGAACTGTGAAACCGACTTCGTGGCGAAAGGTGATGAGTTCAAAACCTTTGCGGATGAAATTGCAGCCATCGTTTTGGCAACTGGTCAGGTTGATATTGATGCGTTGATGGGTGAAAAAATGGCCAATGGTCAAACCATCGACGAAAAACGTCGTGAAATGATCGGTAAAATCGGTGAAAACATGGCGGTTCGTCGTATCGAGTTGGTTGAATCAAACGGTACCATCGGTCAATACCAGCACGGCGAGAAAATCGGTGTAGTGGTTGCGATGAACGGTGGTGATGACGCCTTGACGCGTGACGTGGCGATGCACATCGCCGCTGCAAAGCCAGCGGCGATTTCAGCCGACGACGTGGATGCGGAAGTATTGGAAAAAGAGCGTAAGTTCCAAATCGAACAAGCTCAGGACTCCGGTAAGCCAGCCGAGATTATTGAAAAAATGATCGAAGGTCGTATGCGTAAGTATCTTCAAGAGATCACTTTGTTGGGTCAGGCGTTTGTTAAAGACCCAGATCAAACCGTTGAGAAGCTATTGAAAGCCTCTGACGCTTCTGTTACCAACTTCGTGCGTTTGGAAGTCGGTGAAGGGATCGAGATTGAAGAAACCAACTTCGCGGATGAAGTGGCTGCGGCCGCGGCTGCGGTGAAGGGTTAATTCGGTTTCCGATTTCATGGAACTGAAAAAGTTCTGTCGATAACCGATCGGCAGGGCCTTTTGAAGAAAAGCCATGATAAGCAAATTGTTTATCATGGTTTTTTTTTAACTTTTTTTCGCGATTTGTTTTGAAAGTCATTTTATAATGCCTTCCATTCCAAAATGCGTTTCAAAACGATTCGCAAGCAAAAATTCAAGAAGATTTAAGGTGAGTCATGTCATTGAAATATGAACGAGTGTTGCTGAAATTCAGCGGTGAAGCTCTGATGGGCGACGGCCAATTTGGTCTGGATGCACAGACATTGCGTCAAGTGGTTTCGGAAGTCAAAGCCTTGCGTGAGCTGGGAGTGGAAGTCGGTCTGGTGGTCGGTGGCGGTAATATTTTCCGTGGTGCTCAGATTATGGGTTCCGGTATTCAACGGACCACAGGCGACCAAATGGGCATGATGGCAACCGTCATTAATGCTTTGGCATTGCGTGACGTGATTGAAGACATGGCGATGCCGGCGGTGATTTATTCCGCAATGGGCATTGAAGGGGTCTCGCATGGCTTTAATGCAAACCATGTGAAAAAAGGCCTGGCCGAGGGGCAGGTGGCCATTTTTGCGGCGGGGACCGGGAGTCCTTTCTTTACGACCGATACGGCGGCCGCGCTACGCGGCATTGAGATTGATGCCGACATCGTTTTGAAAGCCACGAAAGTGGACGGGATTTATACGGCGGATCCGGCAAAAGACCCCACGGCTGAGCGTTTGGCCGAATTGAGTTACGATGATGTGATTCAAAAAAACCTGCAAGTCATGGATATGACGGCATTTGTGTTGTGTCGTGACCATAAAATGCCGATCCGGGTGTTTGATATGTTCAAAAAAGATGCGGTGATTCGAATTGTCAAAGGTGAAGATGAAGGCACTTTGGTGCACTGACTTCAGATTTGAGTTCAAAGGAGAAAATAAAAGATGTTGGATGAAATTTTTGATGATGCAAATGAAAGGATGAAAAAGTCGGTTGAGAATCTGGAGAGCAATTTTGCCAAGATTCGCACCGGGCGTGCTCATCCGAGCATTTTGGATTCGATTAAGGTTGATTATTACGGTTCGGAAGTGCCTGTCAGTCAAGTCGCGAACGTGAATGTTGAAGATGCACGTACCCTGACGGTTCAGCCTTGGGAGCAAGCGATGGTGGCCGTGGTTGAAAAAGCGATCATGACATCTGACCTGGGGATTAACCCGGTGACGAACGGTAATATGATGCGTATTCCGATGCCGCCATTGACCGAAGAGAGACGGAAAGAATTCATTAAGATGGCGCGTGCCGAAGCCGAGCAGGCTAAGGTGGCAGTGCGTAACATTCGTCGTGATGCCAATGCCGATTTCAAATCCTTGAACAAGGATAAAGAAATCACCGACGACGAGTTGCGTCAAGCGGAAGATCAAATCCAAAAAGCAACGGACGCGCATGTGACGGAAATCGATGCAATGCTGGCGGAAAAAGAAGCCAGCTTGATGGAAATTTAAGCTGAAATTCTTTCGCATTTGCGGCATAATTACTCGTTAATTGTCAACAGCGGCCTGTCTTGGCATTTGCCTTGAGAGGCCGTTTTTGTTTAAACAACCAATCCGCTAGGAATGCTTTTGAGTCAACGCCAAACGAATCCCAATATCCCGAAACACATCGCCATTATCATGGATGGAAATGGACGCTGGGCGAAGCAGCGTTTTCTGCCGCGTTTTGTTGGTCATCAAAAAGGCGTCAATGCCGTTAAGCGGGTGGTGAAGCGTTGCGGTGAAATTGGCGTGGAGTCGTTGACACTGTTTGCTTTCAGTACCGAAAACTGGAAACGCCCGGAAGAAGAAGTGAATAAGTTGATGGGCTTGTTCCTGATGGCGTTGCAGAAAGAAGTGTCGAAGTTAAACGATAACAATGTTCGGTTACGGGTTATTGGCGACCGTTCAGCGTTCAGTGAGGAAATTCAAGCGCATATCGAAAAAGCGGAGACATTGACAGCTAAAAATACGGCGCTGACGCTGAATATCGCCGCCAATTACGGCGGGCGTTGGGATATTGTTCAGGCTGTAAAGGCTTGGCAGACTGCGCACCCTGACCAGTCGGCGGCCGATTTAACCGAGGCCGAGCTGTCGCAATATGTGTGTCTCGCTGATCAGGCGGTTCCGGATTTATTGATTCGAACTGGCGGTGAGCAGCGCGTCAGTAATTTCCTGATTTGGCAAATGGCATATGCCGAGCTGTATTTTTCCGATGAGCTTTGGCCGGACTTCAATGAAGCTTCCATCGATCAAGCGGTCGCATCTTTTCAAAACCGTGAACGCCGTTTCGGTAAAACCAGCGAGCAGGTGGCCTCTTCATGTTGATGCAACGCGTGATTACAGCCAGTTTACTGTTCTTTCTGGTGGGCGGCCTGTTATTTTACGGAAACGACCAGGCCTGGGCGTTTTTTGTCTTATTGGCGACTTTTTTATGTGGTTGGGAATGGGCCGGTTTAGCTCGCATTCAATCTCAGGCGACGCGAGTCGTCTATGGCGTATTGGTGGCGTCAGCCGCAGGGTTGGTGTTTAGCATCAACAGTCCGTTGCTGTGGTTATGGCTGACGCTGGTGATTATGGCGGTGATGGCGACCATGGTCATGATTCATCAATGGAGCGCCGGGCAATATCTGGTTAAATCGAAAGCGGCGATTTTGGTATTGGGTGTGCTGGTGCTGGCCAACTTTGCCAGTATCTTAATCGAGTTTTTATCGGTGCTGTCGCCTGCGATTTTGTTATTGAGCCTATTTGTGGTCTGGGCCATTGATACCGGGGCCTATTTTGCCGGCCGGCGCTTTGGACGACGCAAGCTGGCGGTGCATGTCAGTCCTGGCAAAACCTGGGAAGGCGTGTACGGAGGAGCCTTGCTTGCCTTTGTCATTGCTGTGATCGGTTTGAATTGGCTACAACCGGTATTGCAGTTGTCTTATGGTAGCGTGGCGTTGATTTTTTCAGGGTTGGCGTTGTTTTCGATTTTCGGTGATTTATTTGAAAGTCTGCTGAAACGGCAGGCTGATTTAAAAGACAGCAGTCAACTACTGCCTGGTCATGGCGGTTTACTGGATCGGGTTGACAGTTTGTTGGTGGCGGTTCCGATGTTCTTTTTCGTTTGGCAGTGGATTTTGGCATGACGATACTGTGGTCAATTGCGGGGTTTATCGTGGCGATGGGGTTGCTGGTCGCGATCCATGAGTGGGGCCACTATATTGTCGCACGGGCCTTCAATATCAAAGTGACCCATTTTTCGCTGGGGTTCGGTAAGGTTTTTTACCGTCGTCAAATGGGCGAAACCCAGTTTCAATTGAGCGTGTTGCCACTGGGTGGTTACGTTCGATTTGTGGACGAACGAGAAGGTCCTGTGGCGGAAGAGGACTTACCGAGAGCCTTTAATCGCCAAAGCGTTTATCGCCGCTTTGCAGTGGTGGCTGCCGGCCCGTTGGTAAATCTGGTGTTTGCCTGGTTGGTGTTTTCATTGATTTATTTTTCCGGTATTACCGGTTTGAAACCGGTGTTTGAAACGGTGCCGCCTCAAACGCCGTTGGCGAAAAGCTTGCCGCAAAACGACCAGGCCTGGCAGGTTTTGTCGGTTGATGACCAAGAAGTGCTGGATTGGCGTGCGGTGTATCAACAGGTGTTACAGGCACTGGTTAAAGGTAAACCGGATATTGTTGTCGGTCTGCAATCCATGGATGGTGCGGAATCCAAGACGGTGGTTTTGACGATGGCTGAACTGGATATCAATCAGCCGAAACAGGATTGGCTCTCGGCGCTGGGTTTTGCGCCGAAATACCCGGAAATACGCCCGGTCATCAGTCGCGTGGTGGAGGGTTCTCCTGCCGAGAAAATGGGCTTGCAGAGTGGTGATTGGGTTCGCCGAATTGATGGTCAGCCGATTGAAACTTGGTCGCAATTAGTGGAATATGTGCGCAAACATCCGGGTAAAGAAGTAGAATTGCTGGTCGACCGGAATGGCCGGGCTGAATTTGCTCGGGGGGTATTGGCGCAAAGAGAGGCGGCTAATGGTCCAATCGGAACGCTGGGCGCAGCCGTAAAAATGGATGCTGAAGCTCTGAGTGCTTATCGTGTGACGGTGTCTTACGGTCCCTTGGCGTCTTTGGAAAAAGGTTGGCGTCATACCGTTGATTTAGTGGAAATGACGTTGGACATGATTAAAGGTATGTTGGTCGGTAGTGTATCGGTCACGAACCTGTCCGGCCCCGTGAGCATTGCCGAATTTTCCGGTAAAGCCATGCAGTCCGGTTGGGTGGCTTTTTTAAGTTTGCTGGGGCTGCTCAGTTTGAGTTTGGGCATTTTGAACTTGCTGCCGATTCCGGTTCTGGATGGTGGGCACTTGTTCTTTTATGTAATTGAAATGATTAAAGGGGCGCCGGTTAAGGAATCGATTGAAGCCGGTGCACAAAAAGTTGGCCTGATGTTGATTTTAGGACTGACGTTTTTTGCTTTATTTAATGATGTGGTACGAATTTCGAATGGTTAAACAGTTTTCTCAGCGGATTCTTTTGGTACTGGTTGTTGTCTTTACCGTGCTGAGCACCGCACAGGCCGCCGATTTTAAGATTCAAAAAATTGAGGTTGAAGGTAATAAGCGCATCAGCTTTGAAACCATTCGCAGTTACCTGCCGGTGGATATCGGAGATGAATTGACACCATCCAAAGTGCAGGAAGGGATCGAAAAACTGTACAAAACCGGTTTCTTCCGTGATGTGGCCTTTTTTGAACAAGGCGATGGTGTACTGGTGATTCGTGTGCTGGAGCGTCCGTCGATTGCGGATATCACCATTGAAGGAAACGAGCTGATCAAAACCGAAGACATGAATATGGCTTTGGATTCCCTGGGGGTCAAAAAAGGGCGCATTTTCAATGATACTCAGATGGACCGTATCATCCTTGATTTGCGTCGTCGTTATCAAAACCAGGGGTATTATGCCGCGGAAGTGGATATTGAAGTGACCGAACTGCCGCGTAATCGAGTTGGTTTATTGATTAAGGTCGAAGAGGGTAAGCCGGCCAGTATCGGACGTATTACGCTGGTGGGGAACCAAACCTATGAAGATGATCGGCTGAAAAGCGCCATGCTCCTGTCGGAGTCGGCCATGATCGGCGATTCGGACAAATACGCCAAGCCGAAGTTGCAATCGGATATCGAAACCTTGCGTTCTTATTATATGGACCGTGGGTTTGCCGAGTTCAAGGTGATCTCTTCTCAAGTAAGTTTGTCGTTGGATAAGACTCAGGTATTCTTGACCATTAATATGAAAGAAGGGCCGCAGTATACGATTTCCACGATTAAGTTCACCGGTGAAACCATTATCACTCAGGATGAATTGCGTGGTCTATTGAGAATCCGAGAAGGTGAGTATTTCTCGCGCAGTAAAATCGTGGCCACGGTCAATGCCATTCGCGATCGCTTGAGTGAAGAAGGCTATGCTTTTGCAGAAATTGAGCCGATTACTAATCTGGATAAAGATAATCGATTGGTGTCATTGGATTTCCGTATCGAGCCGAAAAGCCGCGTGTACGTCCGCCGCATCCGAATTGAAGGTAATACGCGTACCAAGGATTACGTTATCCGCCGGGAGTTACGTCAGTTTGAGAGCGCGCCTTATTCTTTGAAAGCGGTGCGTCGTTCCAATACGCGTTTGAATCGATTGGGGTATTTTAAAACGGCCAAAATCGATACCGACCGTATTTCCAAGGATCAGGTCGATTTAGTGGTTAAAGTCGAAGAACAATCAACCGGTTCTTTTAACGCCGGGGTGGGGTATTCGCAGGTGGATGGCGTGAGTTTCACCCTGGGTGTGACCGAGCGTAATGTCATCGGTTCCGGCTATCGTGCGAATATCAATGGAACCTACAGCGCATCGACAAAATCCGCCGATGTGGGTGTGACCAACCCTTATTTCACCGTCGATGGCGTTTCCTTAGGCGGTGGACTTTATTACCGTGAAATCGATGCGGCCGAATTGGATGTGTCCAGTTATACCACTAACAACTATGGTATTCGTTTTAACTTGGGATATCCGACCAGTGAGTGGAGCAGTCTGAATTATGGATTAAAATTCGATGACCAAACGCTTCAGTGTGTGGATGACTTCCTTTACTGTAAAAATTATACTGCGGAATATGGTAAGCACTTTAATTCAGTGCGCTACACCATGGGTTGGAGTCACGATACCAAAAACGCTTTTTATTTTCCGACGGATGGTCATAGCACCAGTGTCAGTGGGGAGCTGGTTATTCCGACCAACTCGGATGTGTCTTTTTATAAGCTCTATTTTAATGAAACGTTCTACCAGCCGTTATCGGATATTTTTACCTTGCGTTTGAAAGGCGATCTCGCTTATGGGGATGGCTATAATGGCTCCAAAGGCATTCCGTTTTATGAAAACTTTTATGCAGGCGGTATCGGAACGGTACGGGGTTATGAGCCCAACTCGCTGGGGCCAAGATATGATGAAGCAACCGATGGCTCAACTGACCCGACGGGAGGGCGTATTCGAATCATTTCCAATGCGGAGGTGATTTTCCCGATGCCGTTTATCGAGGATTCAGGAAATTTGCGTTTGAGTCTGTTTGCGGATGCGGGGAATGTCTTTACCGATTGGAATGAGGTGAAGCTACCGGAATTTCGTTCGTCGGTTGGTTTAGGCGTTTCATGGATTACACCGGTTGGACCGTTATCGTTCAGTTTTGCGAAAGCCCTGAACTATACCGATACGGATAAAACCCAAGTGTTCCAGTTTAACTTAGGTGTTGCGATGTAGGCACTGACCGTGAAAAATGGTTATTGTCACTCTGTGTAAATATGGTTAAAAATCCGAATCAAATCGGATACAATATTTAAAATATTTTTAGCGTTAAGGGAAGTTTTTATGCGAAAGTGGCTCGCGATTTTAGTAGGAAGCGTCTTCGTTTTCTTGTCTGGTCAGACCTTGGCACAACCGGCAAAATTGGGTGTGGTGAATGTCGCTTTGCTGCTGGAAAAAGCTCCTCAAGCGCAGGCAGCAGGGCAAAACCTGGAAAAGGAATTTGGTCCGCAACAGGCGGAGCTGAAAAAACTGGCGAAAAAGCTGGAACAAAAGCAACAAGATTACCAAAAAAACCAGTTGGTGATGTCCGAATCGCAAAAAGTTACGGCTGAACGTGAAATCAGCATGATGACACGCGATATTCAGCGTAAGCGTAATGATATTCAAGAACTGGTCAATATCCGTCGTAATGAAGAGTTGGCGTCTTTGCAAAGTTTGGTTAATCAAGCGATTAAAGAGATTGGAAAACAGCAAAAGTTCGATTTGATTCTCTATGAAGGGATTGCATACACCAATAACCGTTTAGATATTACGCAAAGTGTTCTGGAGTACTTGGAAAAAGAGTACCAGAAAAAACGAGCCAATTTTAATAAGTAACATTTTATTAGAGCGCAAGATTGAAGCTGCAAACGATTTTAGATCACCTGGAAAAGCAAGGAGTTGACGTTGAGTTTCTAGGTGACTCATCCCATCAAGTAAATCAAGTCTCCGGATTGTCTGAGGCTTCTCCTGAGCATATCAGCTTTTTATCCGATACCAAGCGTATGGGTGAATTGGAAACCAGCCAAGCTGGAGCCGTTATTCTCAAGCCTGAGCATCGTGACATCACATCAACCAACCGTTTACTCGTCTCAAACCCCTATTATGTTTACGCGTTAACCGCGCAATTACTGAACCCCTTGACTCCCGAACCGGGCATTCACAGCAAGGCGGTCATTGATCCGAGTTCAACCATCGGTAAATCCGTATCGATTGGTCCTAATGCTGTTATTGGTGCGAATGTTTCTATTGGTGATGGGGTTTCAATTGGTGCCGGAACGGTTATTGAATCCGGAGCGCAAATTGGCCACCGTTCTTATTTGGCACCGAATGTGACCGTTATGCACGATTGTGTAATCGGTGATGATGTCCGTATGGAATCAGGCTGTGTGATTGGTGGGGAAGGCTTTGGCTTCGCCAATGAAAAGGGAGAATGGCACCATATTCCTCAAATTGGACGAGTGGTGATTGGTGATCGCGTCTATATCGGTAATAACAGTACGATTAACCGTGGCGCAATAAATGATACAGTGATTGAATCTAACTGTATAATTGATTGTCTGGTCCAGATTGGGCACAACGTTAAGCTTGGTTATGGGACGGCCATTGCCAGTCAGGCTGGTATCGCAGGCAGTACGGAAATTGGTCAATACTGTGTTTTGGCTGGACAAGCTGGTGTGACAGGGCATGTGACGATCGCCGATCAAAGTCATTTCGGCGCCAAATCCGGTGTGACTGGGCATATTAAAGAGGCTGGAAGCTATTCCGGCTTTCCGGCGGTGCCGACGGCCGAATGGCAAAGAACCATGGTTCGCATGAAAGGGCTTTCGAAAATGGCTCAAAAAGTGAAACGGTTGGAAAGCGAATTAGAAGAAATAAAATCACAATTGGAAAATAATTAAAATGCTAATCGATATAAAAGAAATTTTTGAATATCTACCGCATCGTTACCCTTTTTTGCTGGTAGATCGCGTAACCGAATTCAACGCGGGTGAGTCTCTAAAAGCTTATAAAAATGTCACTTACAACGAACCACAATTCACAGGGCACTTTCCGGATAACCCGATTATGCCAGGTGTGATGATTATCGAAGCCATGGCGCAATGTACCGGTATTTTAGCGTTTAAAACCCAAGAAGTGAAGCCGGATGGTTCTTCAATGTATTACTTGGCCGCCGTGGATAACTGCCGTTTCAGAAAGCCCGCTGTTCCCGGTGATCGCTTGGAGTTCGAAGTCAAAACGGTCAATAATAAGAAAGGTATCTGGAAATTTCAGTGCACGACCAGTGTCGACGGGAAAATGATTGCTTCCTGTGACATGATGTGCGCGGAACGCAGTGTTTAATCGCTTCAGAACAAAGGATATTGAGTGATACATTCAACGGCAATTGTTGATTCTCAGGCGAAAGTCGCGGCGGATGTCGAAATTGGCCCTTATTCCATTATTGAGGGGCCGGTCACGATTGGAGAGGGCACGGTTGTTGGACCGCATGTTGTGATTTCGGGCCCGACCACCATCGGAAAAAATAACCGTTTTTATCAGTTTTGTTCCATCGGTGCCGCGCCACAGGACAAGAAATATGCGGGTGAGCCCACGACCTTGGTCATTGGCGATAACAATACGTTCCGTGAAAATGTGACAGTGAATCGAGGAACGGTTCAAGATCGTGGCGAAACCACGATTGGCAACGATAATTGGGTCATGGCCGGAGTGCATATCGCCCATGATTGTGTCGTCGGAAACCATGCTATTTTCGCGAATGCGTCCGCCTTAGCCGGTCATGTTATTGTGAATGATTGGGCGATTCTGGGTGGCTACACATTGGTGCATCAGTTCTGTAACATCGGAGAACATTCCTTTTGTGGCATGGGTAGCGTCATCAACCAAGATGTCCCGAATTTCGTCACGGTGTCCGGAAATCTGGCTGGTCCGCGTGGCTTGAATGTCGAAGGCTTGAAGCGTCGAGGGTTTGACCGCGAGCAAATCAACTTAGTGAAAAAAGCTTACCGCGCACTCTATCGCACGGGTTATCGCCTTGAAGAAGCGATTTATGAAATCGATGCGATGAACGATGAGCGTGATACCTTGGGACCGCTTGTCAGCTTCCTTAAACAGTCCAATCGTGGCATTGTCCGATAACTCAATTGTAATGGATGCGATGTCCAACCCGCCTGTTTTTGCCCTGGTCGCCGGCGAAGCTTCCGGCGATACCTTGGGCTCAGAACTGATTATCTCCCTTAAAAAACGGTTTCCCCACGCGCGTTTTGTTGGCATTGGCGGTCCTAAAATGTTGGCACAGGGTATGGAAAGCTGGTATCCGATGGAACGTTTGTCGGTGATGGGGCTTTTTGAAGTTCTGAAGGTTCTACCAGGCCTGGTCAAATTGCGCAAAGAGTTGATTCAGCGTTTATTGGATTTGAAACCGGATGTCTTTATTGGCGTGGATGCACCGGATTTCAATTTTCGAGTTGAAGCGGCGATGAAGGCCGCTCAGATTCCAGCCATTCATTATGTCGGGCCATCCGTTTGGGCTTGGCGGGAAAAGCGGTTGTTGAAAATCAAACGTTGGGTGGATGGGGTGTTGGTCTTGTTTCCGTTCGAACTGCCGTTTTACGAAAAATACGGGATTCCAGCCAAATTCGTCGGCCACCCGTTGGCGAATCAGGTGCCCGAGACCCCTAACCGAAAGGCTGCACGTCAAGCCTTAAAATTACCGGAAAATGCTTTGATTACCGGGCTGCTTCCCGGTTCTCGTAGCAGTGAAATCAATTTATTGATTGATGTCTACATTCAAGCGGCCAAAATTCTGCACCAAATGTATCCTACGATGCAATTTGTCATTCCTTGTGTGAATGACAAAGCGAAACAGCGCATTCAGCAATCATTGGAGACGTATGGTCAGGGGCTGAAGGTGCGATTACTGGATCAGCAGGCGCAATTGGCGATGGAAGCCTCGGATCAATTGATTGTCACTTCCGGTACGGCAACCTTGGAAGCCGCTTTGATGAAACGTCCGCTGGTGTTGGCGATTAAGCTGCACCCGATTACCCATTGGATTATGCGTCGCCTGGCCACCACAAAGTGGATAGGCTTGCCCAATGTTTTGGCGCAAAAAACCATTGTCCCGGAATTTATTCAGGAAGATGCTTCGCCGCAGCAAATTGCGTTGGGGTTGGCGAAGTTGATTTCAGATCAAACACTACGCGATGCCCAGTTGACTGAATTTGATGCACAATATCATCAATTAAAACAAAATGCCTCTGAGTTGGCGGCGGATGCCATTCTTGAATGGGCCGAGTTACGCCCGTCATGAGTGTTCAGCAAGGTGAGTTGAATTTTTTCGCATCAGACGTTGCCGCTGGCAAAGGCTATGTGGTGGGGGTTGATGAAGTCGGGCGTGGACCATTGGTTGGCGACGTGGTGGCGGCCGCCGTCATTTTGCCTGAAAACTGTGCCTTGCCTCTGAAGGATTCCAAGGCACTGTCGGACACCAAGCGTAATCGGCTGACAAAGCAAATTAAAGCGGAAGCCTTAGATTTTTGTATTGCACGCGCGACGCCACAAGAAATTGATGAATTGAATATTTTACATGCGACCATGCTCGCGATGCAGCGTGCAGTAGACGGTTTAAAACTACCCATCGAAAAAGTCTTGGTGGATGGTAATCGTTGCCCGGATATCCCACATCCATGTGAAGCGATTGTCAAAGGGGACGGCAAAGTGGCGGAAATCAGCGCCGCTTCGATTTTGGCGAAAGTGCATCGTGACGAACAGATGTTGGCCTTGCATGAACGTTACCCGCAATATGGTTTTGACAGCCACAAAGGCTACCCGACCAAGCTTCATTTGGAAAAATTAGCCGAGCATGGTTTGATCCCGGGGTATCGCCATTCTTTTAAACCTGTCCGTAATTTCATAGTGCACTTGCCGAAATAATTTGATTAAGGGTCGATTAGGTTTTTGGCAAAGATTCATAATGAATTTTAATTTGAGAAAACCGTTTAATTGGATTAAAGTTTAAAAAAACCATTGCAATAATGGTGTCAATAAACGATTAAATCGTTATTTAAAACTCTGAAGACATTGGAAAGAACCATGACAACGACGCTGGAACAGGTTGAAAAAACCGCTCAACTCAGTAAAAACAACCAGATGAGTCTGATGATTTTTCAGGTTCAATTTCCACGAGAAGATTATGCGCCACCTTACTACGGCATGAATGTATTCAAAGTGCGAGAAGTATTGGAGGGGCGGGCTTTCGAGCTGTCGGAAATGCCGGATACCAATCCGTTGATTGAAGGCATGATTGAGTTGCGAGGGGTCTATTTACCGGTGATTAACTTGCCGAAATGGATGGGGTTCGAAATGACTGAAGAAGAGCGCGAGAAGTCGATTATTATCGTTGCGGACTTTAGTCATAATTTCATCGGCATGCGAGTCGCTCATATTCACGGTGTCGAAGAGAAGGACTGGGCCGATATCAAACCGGCCAGTAACTACAATGTCAACGTCAATACCAATCAGGTGGTGAACCACACCTATTTGGAAGGCACGGAAACACTGTGTTTTATTCTGGATATCGAGAAACTCTTGATTGAAGCCATGCCGTCCATGGCGGAAAAGATTTTTTCATCCGCGAAAGACGTCGGCAAGGCCGAATATGACTTTTGCGATGCGGTTATGTCGCGTGAAATTCTGTTTGCTGAAGACAGCAAAGCCATCCAGAAATACATGGGTATGGTGTTCGAACAACTGGGCTTGAAACATCGAGGCTTTGATAATGGCCGGTTGTTACTGGATTATGTGAAAGGATTGGAGGATATGAGTGGTATTTCCATGATTTTTACCGACCTGGAGATGCCGGAGGCTTCCGGCCATACGGTGATTAAAGAATTGCGCGGCAACCCGAAAACGCGTGATGTACCGATTATCGTGCACACTTCCATGACCAGTGATAATAACAGCCGGGAAGTG
This sequence comes from Thiomicrospira sp. S5, assembly GCF_003991075.1. Lineage (NCBI taxonomy): Bacteria > Pseudomonadati > Pseudomonadota > Gammaproteobacteria > Thiotrichales > Piscirickettsiaceae > Thiomicrospira > Thiomicrospira sp. S5. Next base: position 1,512,289 of record NZ_CP014470.1, read on the forward strand.
ATTGAGATGGGTGCGGATCACTTTGTCGGTAAAGTCGATACCCAGTTGATTGTCGACACCATTAAGAAAATCGAAGCGAAGTTTTATCGGAAAGAAAATGTCGCTTAAGTTGTGAAGTTGGTAAACGACAGACAATAAAAAAGGCACTGATCAGGTGCCTTTTTTAGTTTGAAATCTCGGTTAAGAGATTAACGTTGACGCGCTTTGAATCTAGGATTCGTTTTGTTGATAACGTAAACTTTTCCGCGACGTCTTACAACTTGACAGTCCTTGTGACGTGTCTTAGCTGATTTCAAAGAAGATAAAATTTTCATTTTAGATATCCAATATGTTTTTAGGCCGAAGCCTATCGTTCAAATTTGAAAGAACGCATTGTACGTATTTTCGAAAGCCCTGTCCAGTTTTTTGTTAAAATGCCTGGGTTTTTCCAGCAAGAAGCGCGTTTTCGATGTCTTTAAAATCCCAAATCGATGCATATCTCGGTGCCGACGGACGTATTGCCCAAGCCGTGGACGGTTATCAGGTGCGTCAGGCGCAAGTGGAGATGGCGGAAACCGTTGCCGATATCATCGAGCAAGACGGCAGTTTATTGGCCGAGGCGGGTACTGGCACCGGAAAGACCTTCTCGTATCTGATTCCAGCCTTATTGTCCGGTCAAAAAGTCATCGTTTCCACGGCGACCAAAACCCTGCAAGACCAGCTATTAACCAAAGACATTCCGTTATTGATGGACGTATGCGGCATCAGCGGTACGGCCAGAGTCTTGAAAGGGCGTGAAAACTATTTGTGCCCTCAACGTTTGGAAATCGCCGAAACGGCTGAGCAAAACACTAAAGAAGTTTGGAAAAAACTGAACCTGATTCATGATTGGCAATTGAAAACGCGAAATGGCGATAAGTCGGAATTGCAGGCGTTGGATGAAAACGACCCAATCTGGAGCAAAGTGTGTGCGCGTATGGAGTTTTGCCAGGCCAATGAGTGCAGTGGCGATGATGGCTGTTTTTATCCCAGGGTCAAGCAGCAAGCTCAGGATGCTCAAATTCTGATTGTAAACCACCACTTGTTCTGTGCTGATTTGGCCTTGCGGGAACAAGGGTTTGGTGAAGTGCTGCCGGAAGCCGATATTTATGTATTTGATGAGGCGCATCAACTGCCGGATATCGCGGCGCAATTTCTCGGGTTCAGTGTGAGTCGTTATCAGTTGGACGAATTGGTTCGCGATGTTCGTACCGCTTATAAGAAAGAGGCGCCAGAGGCGTCTGAGCTGGCTGATCAGGCTTCGGCGGTTGAGGATAAGGTGCGGGTGTTTAATGAAGCACTCGGCAAGTGGGAAAAACGTTGGACCTGGGAGGCGTTTGAAGCTTCCAAAGCATCGCATAAGACATTGGAATTGCTTCGAAATCAATTGACCCAGCTGATTGAGGTGTTAAAACCGCTGACGGACAAAGGGAAGCTGCTGTCGGCGCTTTATAAACGCACTCAAGAGTTTGAGAAGCAGATTGGCAGTTGGTTGACGGCTTCGTCGGAAAATCAAATTCGCTGGGTCGAATCCTCTCAAGCGCGGTTTAAGTTGAACTTGACGCCGTTAAGTGTTGCTGATCCGTTCAGTCGGCAGCGGGATGCCTTGGGTGGCGCTTGGATTTTTACGTCCGCCACGCTCAGCGTGAACCACAGTTACGATTATTTTGCCCACCGTTTGGGGTTGGGGGATGCCGAAACCCGACAATGGGACAGCCCATTCGATTACGATAAGCAAGCGGTGATTTATCACCCGATCGGGTTGCCGGATCCTAAAGCACCGGATTACATTAAAGTGTGCCTTCGAGCGGCTTGGCCCTTGTTGCAGGAAAGCCAGGGGTGCGCGTTTTTATTGTTTACCAGTCACCGGGCCTTGCAGGAAGCCAAAGTGATTTTGTCCGAACACTGGGACGGTACCTTGCTGATTCAAGGAGACGGCCCCAAGACAGCTTTATTGCAGCGGTTTAAGGAAAGTGATAAAGCGTTATTACTGGGAACGAGCAGTTTTTGGGAAGGTGTGGATGTAAAAGGTGATGCACTGAAGTTGGTGATGATTGATCGGATTCCGTTTATCCCGCCGGATGATCCGGTGGTACAAGCGCGTGAAAACGCATTGAAACAGAAAGGGCTCAGCGGATTTTTCCATTTTCAAATTCCGGAAGCCACCATTGCCTTGAAGCAGGGAATTGGGCGCCTGATTCGCGACACCTCGGATTATGGGGTGTTGATGTTATGCGATCCACGGTTGACACAAAAATCCTATGGTCGCATTATCACCAACAGTTTCCCCAATTTCCGGTGGGTGTTTAATGCCGATGAAGCCAAACAAAAATTAAAGCGAGACGAATGACGATGCAGACGATTTTAGCGGTGGAAACCTCGACACAAGCGTGTTCGGCGTGCTTGAAGCGCGGCGAAGATGTCTATTTGGAATATGAGCTGGCGCCTCAGAAACACGCGGACCGTTTGTTGCCGATGGTGGATTCGGTGCTGAAACAGGCTGGTATCAGACCTGGTGAAATCGACGCCTTGGCCTATGGTGAAGGGCCGGGGGCTTTTACCGGTATTCGAATCGCGGCCGGTGTGATTCAAGGTTTGGCCTTTGCTTGGCAAAAACCGGTGGTGTCTGTATCCACTTTGGAAGCGCTGGCCTGGCAAGGCTATCAGGCTTCGGGGCAAGCTCAGTGGTGGGCCTGCCTGGATGCACGCATGCAGGAACTCTATGTGCAGTCTTGTCGCATCGAGTCAGGCGTTCTCGCTTCCGACTCGGCGCAACTGGTGTCTGAAGTTCAAGCGTTGGCCATGATAAAAGATTCCGGCATCTCACAGGGTGTGGGCGATATCGACCAAGTTTTTCCAGCGATTCAGGCCGCTTTTGGGCATTGGGAGTCGGCTTTGCCGTCGGCTGAAGCGGTGGCTGCAATTGCCGCACAGCGTCCCGAGCAGGCTTTTGATGTCGAAGAAGTGCTTCCTCAGCCGGTGTATTTACGGAACGATGTGGCCGATAAAAAACCGACGCCGACCGCTTGAACCCACGTAATGTGGGTGGTTGTTATCGGGGTGCCTATTTTTTAATCATCGCAGGTAACCCGTAAGAGATTATTCGGTTTTTTCGATTTCTTGAGGGTTTGCTCACACAATTATCCACAATTTCTGTGTATAGTTAACCGGGTTGAAGCTTGATAGAATGGCTGATGGATGGAAGTGAGCAGATTGAATGTCAGGGCTTCCCGAAAACATGATTGGAGATCGATTTTGAAAATACGTTTATCCGCCTTAGTGGTGACTTTAACACTGTTGTTATCTTCCTGGGCGATGGCCGCCGATATGCTATCGCATAAATTCAAGGTCGGTGAAACAGTTCTGGTGGGCTTTCCGTCTAATAACATCAAAGATGATGCTTACATTATCGGAATCGTCCGTAAAATCACGCCGAAAGGGGATTATCAGATTGCGGTGCGGGATTTCGTCGAGGGCCATGATTACGGTTTGTCCTGTGTGCCGATTGCCGTGGATTCGGCCGGGAATGAAACCGGACAGTCCGGCTGGGAGCTTTGGGACAACACCAAACAATTGACCAGTCAAGGTCTCGAATACATTGTGCCGGCGGATAAGGTGGTGAAGCTGGCCAAAGGCAAGCTGAACTTCATTGATCGCTACAATGTCTACATTACCTATTCCCGTTGGAAGTCCAATGTGCCGGTGATGTCCATCGATCGCTTGCAGAGTGCCGAAGCGGAAGCGGCTTATGCCGATATTCCGGGCATTATTCCGGCGTTTAAAGTGGCGGAGCTGGACCGAGCCAGTTATTTCGACCCGAAAAACGGCCGCCCTTATTGGCCACACGAGTCGGTACCGCACTTGACGAAGTTACTGGACCACATCATCGAGGTGTTGGATCAGAACCCGAAACTCAACCAACTTTGGCGCGCGAAACAGCGTGATTGGCCAGCAATTGAATCGAATATGAAAACGTATTTTCTGGTTGATGCCATCGATAAATCGGTAAAAGACGCCGATAATCTACTGGCGGAAGACGACGTGAAAAAAGCGGATCCCGAGGCAGTGAAAAAGCTGAAGAAACAACTTCGTTACCTCGGGCAGGACGTTTAAACGTTTATTGATTTTTTCCCATTATTTCGGGAAGTGGTAGTAGGTTTGATTCAGGTAATTGACGACTTCTTCCCGTTCATCATCGAACCACCCGACGTTCAAATTGCTGTCACAGTAAGCGACGGCTTTTTGTAAATCCACATAATTTTCCGGTTTCATTTTGGTCAAGGTCGGTTGGTTGTAGCCCAAATCGGCATGGCACTTCATGCAGTTGGCATCGTCGTGTAATGTTTTGCCCGGGTGCACATCCGCATAGGCCAACATAGGGGATACCAAAATCCCGGCTAAAAGAGTATTGCGCGCTTGTTTCATAAGTACTGCCTCCAACATTAACGATGGGTGGTTAAAAAGGGTATGAAATACGTAACACACTTTTCATTCTACTGAAAACCGTCTCAATTCCACATAAATGTTTTTGCTTCGATATTAGATGAAATTTATATTAGAAAACGCTTATTTTTTTTATGGGGGATTTACGCTGAATTCGGCCAGGCCTGGTGGGTATTAAATAACTGAAAAGAAAAGGGCTTTTTTCAGCGACATCGATTAAAATGCGCGCCAAAGAACCGCGGCATCAAATAAGGAGCCGTGCAATGACAGATTCAATAACCTGACAAAGGAATGATGCATGGTTGAACAAACGTTTATCAAAGGCAAGGATGCCTGTCTGGAAGACTCCATTAGCCGGATGCAGGGGCTGTTGGCATCGGCCGGGTTCGACATTGAAGAAGCTTCTTGGTTGAACCCGGTGCCGAATGTCTATTCCGTGCACATCCGCGATAAGCAGTGTCCGGCCTTATTCACTAACGGCAAGGGTGCCAGCCGAAAAGCGACTTTGGCCAGCGCCTTGGGTGAGTTTTTCGAACGTCTGGAGACCAACTATTTTTTTTCCGATTTTTACCTGGATGAAACGCCCGATTGGCTGTACTTCCCGGACGAAAAAGTGGTGCCTTGCGAGGCGTTTAAATCGTTGCTGCCTGACGCGCTGTGGGCCGTTTACGACGCTGACGGAGATATGGAAGGCGAGGATTTATTGAGCTTGAACGACGCGACGGATGGTATTCGTTGCTTGCCGATGGTCGCCGCCGGTTCCGGTGAGACGGCTTATTTTCCGATGAATCTGTTCAGTAATCTGTATGCAAGCAACGGGTTGAGTGCGGGGAATACGCCGAAAGAGGCGTTGGTGCAAGGGTTGTCGGAAGTGTTCGAACGTTGGGTGAAACGTCGTATTTTGACTGAAAACCTCTGTTTGCCGGAAGTGCCGGAGTCGGTGGTGACGCAATATCCGAATGTGATTCGGGCTCGTGACGCGCTACGCGAGCAGGGTATTGAGGTGTCGATTCGCGATGCGTCATTGGGTGGGCACTTCCCGGTGATGAACGTGACTTTGTTTGAACAGAAAACCGGGCGTTGTTTTGCTTCTTTTGGTGCGCACCCAATCTTTGAAGTGGCGCTGGAACGCACCTTGACCGAATCGCTTCAAGGCCGCAGCCTGGATTTGCTCGACGGCTTCCAATTGCCGGTGTTTGACGAAGCGTTGGTGGCGGACGACGAAAACATTGAAAACCACTTTATTGACTCCAGTGGCTTGATTCACGCACGTTTTATTTCCCATCAATACGACTTCGAATTCGTTGCCTGGGATTTTGAAGGCGACACGCAATCTCAATTCGATGACTTAGTGGCCAAAGTCCATCAACAGGGCGCGGAAGTTTATTATGCTGAATATTCGCACTTTGGTGTGCCAGCCTGCCGTATTGTGGTGCCGGGCATGTCGGAAGTGTTTCCATTACATGAGTTGTTGGACAACAATCAAAACCGCGGACGCGCTTTGCGGGATGAGTTGGAAGCCTTGGCCCAGTCCGATGAAGCGGATCGGTTTGAAACCGCTTTTGATGCCATCGAATCACTCGGTTTTTCCGAACATCAGGGCGTGGCCAATTTGATCGGGTTACTGCCGGATGCGGATTCGTATTGGAAAAAATTGAAAATCGTTGAATTGCAGATGTGGTTGGCGCTGGCCAATCGTGAGTATGAAACCGCCTACGATTTATTGCAGGCCAGTCTGTACTTTGTCGATGATGCCGAGATGTTTACTTTTTACAAAGCGCTTGGGTTTGCATTGGAAATCTTGATGCTGGGCGACTTGGCGGCCTATCCTTTGCCGGTTCAGCAACAGTTGTTTGGCAAAGCCGTGGTGGAACGTGTTTGGCGAAATATTAACGGGGAAGAATTCTTTGGTGGGTTGCCGATGGGAATGGCGGCCTTTGAATGCAGTCGCAGTCATCAAAATTTACTGTTGGTGTACCAACGCGTTCGAGCGGTTAAGGCCGAAGCCTGGAAGCTGGCCGATTAATGGCGTTGAAGTTTTTTCAACCCTTGTCGGGGTTTTAAATCAACACAAAAAGTCGGAATTTGGTAAAATGTCGACCAGATTTTATGAACCGAATTTATACGCAGAATACGCAAAGGCCCGAAGCCAAATGGGACCTGTGCTTGCTTGAGATTGAAATAGGAAGCCTCAATGAAACTGGATTTTTTAGATTTTGAACAACCGATTGCGGAATTGGAAGCCAAGATCGACGAGTTGCGTCATTTGGACGGGCAGGACATGGATTTATTGAAAGAAGTGTCGGCGTTGGAAGAGAAGAGTAAAAACCTGACGCAATCCATCTTCAGTCGTTTGTCGGATGTTCAGGTCGCTCAAGTGGCGCGTCACCCGCAGCGTCCGTATATGCTGGATTACCTGAAAGAAATCTTTACCGACTTTAAAGAAATGCACGGCGACCGTGCGTTTGCCGATGATGCGGCGATTGTCGGTGGTCTGGCGCGTATCGACGGCCAGCCGGTGATGGTCATCGGACAGGAAAAAGGGCGTGACACCAAAGAGAAAATCCGCCGTAATTTTGGTATGCCACGTCCGGAAGGTTACCGTAAAGCGTTGCGTCTGATGAAAACGGCCGAGCGTTTCAATTTGCCGATTTTAACCTTTATCGACACGCCGGGCGCTTATCCGGGCATCAACGCCGAAGAACGCGGTCAATCCGAAGCCATTGCCCGTAACTTGATTGAAATGTCCGAGTTGACGGTACCGGTGATTTGTACGGTCATCGGTGAAGGCGGCTCCGGCGGCGCCTTAGCCATCGGTGTTGGTGATGTGACCATGATGATGCAATACAGCACCTACTCGGTGATTTCGCCGGAGGGTTGTGCGTCTATTTTATGGAAAGATGCCGCCAATGCCGCCGATGCCGCGTCGGCACTCGGCATTACTGCGCCAAGATTGAAAGAGCTAGGTTTGATTGACATCATTATCGATGAGCCATTGGGTGGCGCGCACCGTAACCCGAAAGCGGCAGCCTCCGTACTGAAGCAGGCTCTGTTGAGTCAAATGGAAACCTTGTCGAAACAGCCGGTGGATGCTTTGTTGGAAAACCGTTACCAGCGCTATATGCAATACGGTAACTTCGACGTGGCGTAATCGCCGTTTCGAATAGGAATAGCATGTCTTTTTCAAAGGTTGAGTCGGCGGTTTCGGCGCTGGCTGACCTTTATCCCTCCGAATATTCTTTTCTGGTGGCCTTCAGTGGCGGGCTTGACTCCACGGTTTTGCTGGATGCGCTATCGAAACGTTTCCCGGCCGAGCGTTTACGGGCGGTTTATGTTCATCATGGATTGCAGTCCGAAGCGGATGATTGGGAAGCCTTTACCCGGGCTTTTTGTAGCGCTCGGCATATTTCATATCAATCCGTTTCGGTGGCGGTACCGGATGCTGCGCGCCAAGGCGTGGAGTCTGTGGCTCGGCAAGTGCGCTATGAAGCGCTTTATGCACAGCTGGATGATAAAACGGTTTTGTTGACCGCGCATCATCAACGTGATCAGGCAGAAACTTTTTTATTAGGCGCTTTGCGCGGTGCTGGAGTCGCCGGTTTGGCGGCCATGCCGTTTGAAAAGACGGTTTCTCATGGCCGCAAAACCCTTTCACATTGTCGACCGCTATTGCAGGTGCCGTACCAGGCTTTAAAAGCCTATGCGGAGTATTACCAACTGAGTTGGGTGGAAGACCCATCCAATCAGGATGTGACCTTGAAGCGCAATTTCATCCGTCATGCGTTATTGCCGAAAATCCACCAGGCCTGGCCGAATCCGGAACAATCGTTGTCGCAGAGTGCGGAGCGAGTGTCCGAAAGTTTGCGGTTGTTGGATGATTTAGCGGAAATGGATTTGCAAAATTGTACCGCGAATCACTATCAGTTGGCGTTAGGGCCCCTCGTCAGTTTGGGGATGTCGCGCGTGAAAAACGCCTTGCGTTATTGGGCCAAAACGCAGGCATCGCAGGTAACGCTTAATGCCAAAGTATACGATTGGCTGGAAACCAGTTTGCAAAATACTAACCCGCAGGCGCACCCCAAGCTGAAACAGGCGCAATGCGACTTTTATGTTTACCGACAAACCCTGTATGCGTTGCCGGAAACGTTGCCGGTCGATTATCGTGTCGCTTGGTCGGCGTTTGAACCGGCGCAATGGTATTTTTCCGAGCCGTTCGATAAGCGGTTGGAAATCGACCAGGCCTGGCCGAAACCGGAGTTCTCGGACTGGGTGGTGCGAGCCATGACCGATTTGGAAGCTGAAGCGCTTGGCCCGAAAACACAATTAAAAAAGTGGTTTCAAACGCGTGGTGTCCCCTCGTGGGATCGTAACCGTTGGCCGGTTTTGGAAATCGACGGCAAAGCGGTGGCGATTCTAGGCGGTTATACGAATTTTTCCGGCCGGGATTGATGCAATCAAAGATTGCTCAAGCCTTGGGGTTACGGTATAATTAGCTTCCATTCTGATTACCCAATTCCGGTGGGTGCTTTATTCCAAACAAAGCTCTCAATTTGCTGAATTAAAGTCTAAACTAAAGTGATTTCATGACAAAGTTTATATTCGTTACTGGCGGTGTTGTTTCTTCCTTAGGAAAAGGGATTGCCGCTGCCTCCCTCGGGTCGCTTCTGGAAGCCAGAGGCCTCAAAGTCAGTATGTTAAAGATGGATCCGTATATCAACGTCGATCCAGGCACCATGAGTCCGTTCCAACATGGCGAAGTGTTCGTTACCGACGATGGCGCGGAAACCGACTTGGATTTGGGGCATTACGAGCGCTTTGTACAACGTAACTTCACCAAGCGAAACAGCTTCTCCACCGGTCAGGTGTATGAAAAGGTGATTCGCAATGAACGTCGCGGTGATTATTTGGGTGGCACCGTTCAGGTGATTCCGCACATTACCGATGAAATCAAACATCGCATCAAGTTGGCCGCCGCCGGTGCGGATGTCGCCTTGGTGGAAGTCGGCGGCACCGTGGGTGATATCGAATCCTTGCCGTTCTTGGAAGCCATCCGTCAGTTGGGCGTGGAAGTCGGTCGTGAACGCGCCATGTTCATGCATCTGACCTTGTTGCCATACATCGCGGTGGCCGGTGAAGTGAAAACTAAACCCACCCAGCACTCGGTCAAAGAATTACGTTCCATCGGGATTCAACCGGATATTTTGATCTGTCGTTCCGAGCGCCCGTTGGAAGAATCGGAAAAACGCAAAATCGCGCTGTTCACCAATGTGGAAGAACAAGCGGTTATCAATTCGCTGGATGCGCGTACCATTTATGAAGTACCAAGAATGTTGCATGAGCAAGGCTTGGATGAGCTGGTCACCAACCGCTTCCGTTTGAATGTTCCGGTCGCGGATTTGTCCGACTGGGATAAAGTGGTTGACGCGCAATTGAACCCGAAAAAATCGGTGGACATTGCCATGGTCGGAAAATACGTCGATTTAACCGAAGCCTACAAGTCGTTGATTGAAGCGTTAGTGCACGGTGGCATTCAGACGTTGACGCAAGTGAATATTCACTACATTGACTCAGAAGACATCGAAAAATCCGGCACCGGCGTGATTGAAGAAATGGATGCGATTCTGGTGCCGGGCGGTTTCGGCGAACGCGGTGTGGAAGGGAAAATCCAAGCCATCCGCTATGCACGTGAAAACAAAGTGCCGTATTTGGGGATTTGCCTGGGCATGCAAATGGCGGTGGTCGAATATGCTCGCCACGTCGCCGGCTTGACCAATGCACACAGTACCGAGCTGGACCCGAAAACACCGACACCGGTGGTGGCTTTGATCACCGAATGGACCGATGAAGACGGTAAAGTCATTGAACGTGATGAAACCGTTGATTTGGGTGGTACCATGCGTTTGGGCGGCCAAGGCTGTCTGCTGGCGAAAGGCAGTAAAATGCAACAGATTTACGGCCAGGAATTGATTCGCGAGCGTCATCGCCACCGTTACGAAGTGAATGACGGTTACATCGCCAGATTGGAAGCGGCCGGCTTGAAAATTTCCGGGCGTTCCGAAGACGGAAACCTGGTCGAAACCATTGAAATCGAAGATCATCCTTGGTTTGTGGCCTGTCAGTTCCACCCGGAATTTACCTCCACGCCACGAAACGGTCATCCGCTGTTTAAAGCATTTGTGGAAGCGGCGAACGAATACAAAGAAAATTCTTAATTAAGAAGGCATTGAAATGAATTTATGCGGTTTTAACGTTGGTATCGACCAACCTTTATTTTTAATTGCCGGTCCGTGTGTGATCGAATCTGAACAATTGGCGATTGATACGGCGGGGCAACTGAAAGAGTTGACCGATTCGTTGGGCATTCCGTTTATTTTCAAATCGTCTTATGATAAAGCGAATCGTTCGTCCACCAAAAGCTTCCGTGGCTTGGGGATTGAAGAAGGATTGCGCATCTTGCAGAAAGTGAAAGACGAAGTCGGTGTGTCGGTTTTGACGGATGTTCATGAAGACACCCCTTTGGATGAAGTGGCGTCGGTGGTGGATGTGATGCAAACGCCGGCCTTCTTGGTGCGCCAGACCAATTTTATTCAAAACGTCTGTCGCCAAGGCCTGCCGGTCAATATCAAAAAAGGACAGTTCCAGGCGCCGTGGGATATGGATCAAGTGGTATTGAAGGCCCGTGAAGTCGGAAACGATCAGATCATGGTCTGTGATCGCGGCACCTCATTTGGTTACAACACTTTGATTTCCGATATGCGTGGGTTGGCATCCATGCGCCAAACCGGTTGCCCGGTGGTGTTTGACGCGACGCATTCCGTACAACAACCGGGTGGGCAAGGCACCACTTCCGGTGGACAGCGTGAAATGGTTCCGGTTTTGGCACGTGCCGCGGTGGCGGCTGGCGTGTCCGGCGTCTTTATGGAAACCCATCCGGATCCTGCTAATGCCTTATCGGACGGCCCGAATATGTGGCCGCTGGGGAACTTGAAGCCTTTATTGGAAACCTTGAAAGCGGTTGACGATGTGGTCAAGGACAAAGGCTTTATTGAAAACCTGTCATAAGGACGGCTTTAAGAGCCGATAAAACCGAATTTGTCATCCGTTTGCCATATTCTGACTTTAGAATGGAGCGGATGAAACGAAGAAACTGAGTAAAAAAAGAAAATAGGAAAAGGCATATGTCATTGATTAAAGATATCAAAGCTCGTCAAGTCATCGACTCACGTGGTAACCCTACGGTGGAAGCCGATGTCATCTTGGAAGACGGCTCAAAAGGTCGTGGTATTTCTCCGTCTGGCGCGTCAACGGGTTCTCGTGAAGCCATTGAGTTGCGTGACGGTGATGCGTCAAAATTCGGCGGTAAAGGCGTTTTGAAAGCGGTTAATAATATTAACACCGAAATCAAAGCCTGCCTGCTAGGCAAAGACGCAACCGACCAAGCGGCGATTGACAATGCAATGATCGAGTTGGACGGAACCGACAATAAGGCCCGTTTGGGGGCTAATGCGATTTTGGCGGTTTCGATTGCGGTGGCGCAAGCGGCGGCAAAATCCAAGGGCTTGCCATTGTATGCTTACTTGAAAACCGACGATTACAAAATGCCGGTTCCGATGATGAACATTATCAACGGTGGGGAGCATGCCGATAACTCGGTGGATTTCCAGGAGTTCATGATTATGCCGGTTGGTGCGCCATCCATGTCCGAAGCCATTCGTTACGGTGCGGAGATTTTCCATGCGTTGAAAAAAGTATTGCATGACAAAGGTTACAACACCGCCGTCGGTGATGAAGGTGGTTTTGCACCGGATCTGAAATCCAACGAAGAAGCGATTCAGGTGATTTTGGAAGCGATCGAAAAAGCCGGTTACAAAGCGGGTGAAGACATTATGATCGCGATGGACGCGGCCTCTTCCGAATTGTACAAAGACGGCCAATATTACCTGGCTTCGGAAAACAAAACCCTGTCTTCCAATGAAATGGTTGATTTGTTGTCCGGTTGGGTCAGCAAGTATCCGATTATTTCGATTGAAGACGGTTTGGACGAGTCCGACTGGGACGGTTTCAAATATCAAACGGAAAAAGACGGTCAGCGTTTGCAGATCGTGGGCGACGACTTGTTCGTGACCAATCCTAAGATTTTGAAAGAAGGAATCGAAAAAGGCATCGCCAACTCGATTTTGATCAAGATTAACCAAATCGGTACGCTAACGGAAACTTTCCAAGCGATTCAAATGGCCAAAGACGCCGGTTACACGGCCGTGGTGTCTCACCGTTCCGGTGAAACCGAAGATACGGTCATTGCCGATATCGCTGTGGCGACCGGTTCGGGGCAAATCAAAACCGGTTCCATGTCCAGAACGGATCGTATCGCCAAGTACAACCAATTGATTCGTATTGAGGAAGAATTGGGCGACGCGGCCGTTTACCCTGGAAAAGACGCGTTTTATAACCTGAAATAATCCGGGTTAATCTTGAAAATCATCTACATTGCACTCGCAATTGTTATTTTGATTCTACAGGTTCGCTTACTGTCATCGGACGGTGGCGTGGGCGAACTGTTATCCCTTCAAAAAAATCTCGATGAACTGCACTCTAAAATCGATGTGTTGGAACAAAACAACGCCTTGCTTCGTAAAGAGGTGAAGGATTTGCAATCCAGTACGCAAGCGATTGAAACCATTGCCCGACAAAAACTGGGCATGATTGGTGAGGATGAGGCTTTCATTAAGATTATCGAGTTACCGAAATCACAACCAAAAGCGGTTGAAAAACAAACCGATATGGAAAGTAACGAGGCTACTGAAACGCCTTCGAATTCTTTGCCGTAAGGCTAACGCTGGTTTTTCAAAAACACGTAAACGGCCCCAGTGCCACCGTCTTTGGGTTGCGCGCTGCAAAAACCGAGCAAGTCGGGAATTTGCGGTAAACGGTAGTTCACCAAGTTTTTGAGGACGGGGTAATCGGATTCCGAGTGATAGCCTTTACCGTGCACGATAATCAGATAGCGGGCTTGGCTTTGCAGTGCTTCGTGAATGAAGTGCTCCAGGGCCTTTTCGGCTTCCAACTCGGTATGGCCGTGTAAGTCCAGACAGAACCGTGTTTTGAAGTCGCCTTTTCGTAGTCGCTTGAAATCCTGAGCCGAGCAGTTTGGATGCTGGTACTCGATGTATTCAAAGGCGGATACGCGAGACGGCCAGGCCTGGTCGTTTCCTTGAAATAATTGACCGGGTTCAGGTGAAGTCGAACGGCGTTTGTGACGTAGGGGCGGCTGCGATTTCGGCGCAACCGTTGCGACGGTTTTACGCGAATTCAGTTTTTGCGTGCCTTGAACGGCTTCCGCAAACAGGGATTTATCTTCATCTGAAATGTGAGACATACTATAATGACATGGTCTAAAGGACAGCTGTTATTTTACCCTAGTCAAGGCAGGTTATGAAAATCTTGTTATCCAACGATGACGGCTATGACGCTCCAGGCATTCGAGCGTTGTGGCAGTGTATGCATCGTCTGAATGTACACTCCGATATTCGGCTTATTGCGCCGGACCGAAACCGCAGTGCGGCCAGTAACTCTCTGACTTTGATGGAACCGCTTCGAATTACCCGGCATGAAGATGCCATTTACAGTGTGAACGGCACGCCGACCGATTGTGTGCATTTGGGCATCAATGGTGCCCTGGACTTTCAACCCGAAATGGTGATTTCCGGTATTAATGCCGGCGCCAATATGGGGGACGATGTCCTTTATTCCGGTACGGTCGCCGCGGCCACGGAAGGCCGTTTTTTAGGTAAACCGTCCATTGCGGTGTCTTTGTGTGGGGATCGCCATTTTGAGACCGCCGCTGAGGTGGTGACACGCCTGTTCAAAGATTTTCAAAAATTGCCGTTGGATAAATCCACTATTCTCAATATCAATGTCCCGGATATCCCGGTTGAAGAATTGAACGGCATTCAAATTACACGACAGGGTAAGCGCCATTGTTCGGAGCAGGTGGTGCGTACCAAAGACCCGCGTGGTAAGCCCATTTACTGGGTCGGCCCGGCCGGTGAGGCGGAGGATGCTTCCGAGGGAACGGATTTCCATGCGGTCGAAAATGGTTATGCGTCGGTCACGCCGTTGAAAATCGACTTAACCCATTATGAAATGCAAGCACTGCTAAAAGGCTGGTTTGAAGAGAATCCATGAAAAGTCTGTTAAACCAGCCGATTGAATACCCAAATGAAGCTTATTCTGGCGCTCAGGGGGTTGGCATGACATCACAACGCACTCGTAACCGTTTGGTAGAACGCTTGATGGCTTTAGGTATTACAGATGAAGCGGTTTTGAACGCCATTCGAGTGACGCCCAGACATTTATTCATCGATGAAGCCATGGCTTCGCGGGCCTATGAAGACACGGCCTTGCCGATTGGTCACGGCCAGACCATTTCTCAGCCTTGGGTGGTGGCGAAAATGACGTCCTGGTTGCTGGCGGACGGACCTTTGCATAAAGTGTTGGATGTCGGGACCGGTTCAGGCTATCAGGCCGCGATATTGGCTTTGCTGGTGGACGAAGTGTACAGTGTGGAGCGGATTGAACCGTTATTGCTCCGCGCGCAACAGGTACTGAAGCAGTTAAGGTTAAACAATGTCCACGCCAATGTGGCAGATGGTTTTTGGGGGATTCCTTCTGAAGCACCGTTTGACGGTATTGTGTGTGCGGCGTCACCGGAGTCGGTGCCGCAGGAGCTGTTGGATCAGCTGAGAGTCGGCGGCCGTTTGGTGATGCCAATCGGCGGGACTGAGCAGGGGTTGTTCGGCTTTGTCAAAACCGAAACCGGTTACACCGAAGACTATTTGGGGCCGGTAATGTTCGTTCCGATGCTGTCAGGCATCGAAACATAATATGTCATGAAAAGGAAAAAAATTGTTCCGCCGATTGTACGATAAGACCCTGCAGTGGTCGAAACACCCTAAAGCCCCGTGGTACCTAAGCGGGATGAGTTTTGCCGAAGCCTCTTTTTTCCCGATTCCGCCGGATGTGATGTTGATGCCGATGAGTTTGTCTCAGCCGAATCGCGCCTATTTTTTTGCTTGGATCACGACCGTTACCTCGCTGCTGGGCGGACTGCTGGGGTACGCCATCGGTTATTGGATGCTGGAAGCCATTTGGCCGCTGTTAGAATCGGTGAACTACGTTGATAAATATCGAACCATCGAAGGTTTTTTCGATGAATACGGTGTGTGGATTGTTTTCTTGGCCGGGTTCAGTCCGATTCCCTATAAGCTCTTTACCATTTCCGCCGGAGCCACTAATATGGCGTTATTGCCGTTTATTCTGGCCTCGTTCATCGGCCGCGGCGCACGGTTCTTTTTGGTGGCTGCGCTGATGAAGGTCGGCGGTGAGCGATATGAATCCAAGATTCGTCAATACATCGATTGGATCGGTTATGGTTTAATCCTATTGGTGGTCGTTTATCTTTTAATCAAACAGTTGTAAGGTTTTTATCCCGTCATGAAGCAGGCACTCATCGGATTATTGCTGATAGAAGTGGTATGGCTGATTACAGGCTGTGCACCGGCAAGATACCGTGGTGAAGCCGGGAGTCGGGCCTATTTCGATGATCTGTCCGGTTGCGGTTCGGTGTATGTGGTGCGGAGCGGCGATACCTTGAGTGAAATCGCCGCTCGTTGCGATGTTGATATGATGGCGCTGGCGGATAAAAACCATTTGGCACCGCCTTATACCTTGTATGTCAAACAGGAATTGACCATTCCAAGCGGTTCATCAAGCCGGAGCACGGTTTCCCACCGTTCTGCAAAAACACAACCTTCCTCCAGTGCCTATAAGAAAGCGAATTTCAGTTGGCCGGTCAAAAAGAAACTCAAATACGAATACGTGAAGGATGCATCCGGTTTGAACAGCTTGCGTATTTATGGTGGTATCGGCGATGGAGTGTATGCGGTGGCGGCCGGTAAGGTCGTGTATGCCGGTAACGGAATTCGTCAGTACGGCAATATGGTCGTCATTAAACACGATACCGAGCATTTAACCGTTTACGCCCATAATGATTCCTTGCAGGTTAAGGAAGGGCAGCGGGTGAAGAAAGGTCAGCTCATCGCGACCTTAGGGCAAACCGGTAGTGTGAAAAAGCCGGAGTTGTACGTCGAAGCCCGTTATCGTGGCCGGAAGATCGACATTAAAAAACTATTTTAAGTGCAGGATTTTAAATCGTTTTTTGAACGGTTGCGACGGCCATTAATCGGCTGCAGGTTCCATAATCAGTGCCAGTGCCACTTCACGGTCTTCGGTTGTTAAGACATTATAGGTTCGGCAGGCCGCGGCGTTATCCATCACTTCCAGGCCAATACCATTTTGGGTACAGAACGCGAACAGTTTCGGCGCCGGAAATGTCTGACGTTCGCCGGTGCCCAGGATAATGACTTCCGGCCGCAATGAAAAGACTTCTTGCAGGTGGTCTTCGCTGAGTTCATCCAGCGTGCGGCAGGACCAGTCGGTCACCAATTCATGCTGATTCAAAAAACAGCTGCCGTGGACATCGGTTTCATTGATTTTGACCAGGCCTGGTTGATATTTTTTGACTGAAAGAATGTTGGAATCTCGGTGTTCGGTAAATTTCATAGTCAGGCTCCTTCAGTCGGTTTTTTACCACGAATTATACCCACATTTCAATTGACGAAAAAAAATGTTTCTGTATCATAAACAGACTAAATCTCATTACACTTTCTGCTTATAGGAGCCGCAAAGTCCGCACAGTGAAATTGTGAGTGCGCGCTTTGATGTTTCGAGGTTTCAAAACCGTCTGTTTTGTCTGATACATCCTGAAAACACGGATACAAGCAACGATTGTCGTTGTTCTAGACAAGGAGAATCTCGTTTCTGAAAAAACCGAAGGCAAGGCCCCGTTTGGCAGAACCAATTTAAAGGTTAAACACTCCGTGACTGGCGACTTTCAAAGAATCAAACGACTTCCTCCTTATGTATTCAATATCGTCGGAGAGCTAAAGGCCGAAGCCCGACGCCGCGGTGAAGACATCATCGATTTCGGGATGGGGAATCCGGACCAGGACACCCCGAAACACATCGTCGACAAACTGATTGAGGTGGTGCAACGCGAAGGCACCCATCGCTATTCTGTTTCTCAAGGCATTCCCCGTTTACGTAAAGCCATCTGTAACTGGTATAAGACCAAGTTCGATGTTGATTTGGATATGGACACCGAAGCGGTCGTTACCATCGGTTCCAAAGAGGGCTTGGCGCACTTGGCGTTAGCGACGGTCGATAAAGGTGATACGGTACTGGTGCCGAATCCGGCTTATCCAATCCACCCTTACGGCTTTGTGATTGCCGGTGCCGATATTCGTCATGTGCGCATGACGCCGGATGTCGACTTCTTCGAAGAGTTGGAAAAAGCCATTAAGGAATCCTGGCCGACACCGAAAATGCTGGTGCTGAACTTCCCGGGGAATCCGACTACGCAAACGGTGGACTTGGAATTCTTTGAAAAAGTCGTGGCCATCGCCAAAGAACACGATATTTGGGTCATTCACGATTTGGCGTATGCCGACATCGTATTCGATGGCTATCAATCACCGTCCATTCTGCAAGTGGAAGGAGCGAAGGACATTGCGGTCGAATTCTATACCTTATCGAAAAGTTATAACATGCCGGGCTGGCGTGTCGGCTTTATGGTCGGTAACCCAACCTTGGTGCATGCACTCAAGCGCATGAAATCCTACCTGGACTATGGTACCTTTACGCCGATTCAGGTTGCGGCTATCGCGGCCTTGGAAGGGCCGCAGGATTGCGTGCAGGAAATCTGCGACATGTATCGTTCGCGCCGTGATGTATTGTGTCAGGGCTTGAACAGCATCGGCTGGGAAGTGGAACCACCGAAAGCGACCATGTTCGTCTGGGCCCCGATTCCGGAAGCTTACCGTGAAATGGGCTCGTTGGAGTTTTCCAAAAAATTGTTGACCGACGCGAAAGTGGCGGTCTCGCCGGGGATTGGCTTCGGCGATTATGGTGACGATCATGTCCGTTTCGGCTTGATTGAGAATGAACATCGTACCCGTCAGGCGATTCGTGGCATTCGGGACATGTTCCGAAAAGACGGATTGATCAACGTAAAATAAGTGTGGAGTGAGTGTGAAGCAAGTTAAGTTAGGTTTGTTGGGATTCGGTACCGTCGGCGGTGGTACGGCCACCATTTTGAAAAACACCCTGTCTGAAATCGAACGCCGATTGGGCGGGGATGTTTCCATTCAAATCATTCACATTGCCGTGCGTGATTTGAACCGAAAACGTGCCGTCGAGGTCGACGGAGCCATTATGACCGACCAGCCGCTGGACGTGGTCAATAATCCGGATGTCGATATGGTCGTCGAGCTGATGGGCGGAACGACCCTGGCGAAAACTTGCATTGAAACCGCAATCGAAAACGGCAAATCCGTTGTGACCGCCAATAAGGCGTTGATTGCCGAACATGGCAACGAATTGTTTGAGTTGGCTGCGAAAAAAGGTGTTTCCATCGCTTATGAGGCGGCTGTGGCCGGCGGTATCCCGATTATTAAGGCCTTGCGTGAAGGCTTGGCCGGAAACCAAATTGAATGGGTCGCCGGCATCATTAACGGCACTGGCAACTACATTTTGACCGAAATGAAAAAGCCCGGTGCGGACTTTGCCAAGGTTTTGAAAACGGCTCAGGAATTGGGTTATGCCGAAGCCGACCCGACGTTTGACGTGGAAGGCATTGATGCGGCGCACAAATTGACCATTCTGGCCTCTATTGCGTTCGGTATCGAGTTGCAGTTCGAGCGCGTTTATACCGAAGGCATCAGCCAAATCACCGCGGAAGATATTCGTTTTGCCGACCAACTAGGGTATGAAATTAAACACTTGGGCATTGCCAACCGCGCCGAGGACGGCTTTTCGCTGCGCGTTCACCCAACCTTAGTGCCAAAGTCCGTTTTGTTGGCGCAGGTGAACGGAGTGATGAATGCGGTGATGGTCAACGGCGACCACGTCGGGCCAACCATGTATTATGGGCCGGGTGCCGGTGCCGGGCCAACCGCTAGCGCGGTGGTGGCCGACATTATCGATTTGATTCGTGCCGAGCATCAGCCACAGGCGGATCGCGTTCCAGGCTTGGGCTTCGCGTTGAATCAACTGGAGTCGGCGCCGGTATTGCCAATCAGCGAGATCAATTCAGCGTATTACTTGCGATGTTTCGCGAAAGACAACGCAGGCGTGTTAGCCGAATTAAGCGCGACGCTGGCCGAACATCACATCAATATCGAATTATTGCACCAGGAACCATCGTCTCAAAATCCGGACGATGCCACCGTGGTCATTATCACCAACCAAGTCAAAGAATCCGATGTCGATCAGGCGATTCAAACTTTGGAAGCCATGGATGCCATTGATGGCAAAATCATGCGCATTCGAGTCGGCGCACTGGATTAAATTCTTTGAACCGGCCAAGATGGCCGGTTTGGGTTTTCGAACTTCTATCTCATCGTAAAGGATGTCCGTTATGGCCTCTCAAGCAAAATCGGTGACGCTTTGGCTGCCGGAGTTGCTGGTGCCGTTATCGTCGTCGGACCTTCCGGAAACCGATGTTAAGGCCTTGCATGTGCCGGCTCTGCGTACGCTCTTGTCGCGCGCGGATGCCTTTCCCGCCAAGACGCAAACCTTTCATGAAACCGCCAGCTATTTGTTCCATCAAACGCAAACCTTACCGGTGGCCTCGGTTATGGCGTCGGTGCAACTGCCGGACTACGATGCGGATGCTTTCTGGTTGCGTGCCGAACCCTGTCAGGTGATTCCCGACCGCGATACCCTGGTGATGATTCCTCCGGGTGATTTGGCCGTGACGGAAACCGAATCCAAAGCCCTGCTGGAAGCGTTTAATGCCCACTTTGCCGAAGATGGCGTACAGTTGGAGTATGCCGGTGCGACCGACTGGTATTTACGCATCGCGCAACCGGTCGATTTACAGTCGACGCCTTTGTCTCGCGCGGCGTATCAAAACATCAATCCGCATTATCCGAAAGGCAATGCCGCCGGTTACTGGCACCAGTTGATGAATGAGACGCAAATGCTGTTTTTCACCCATCCGGTGAACGAAGCCCGTCGCGAGCGTGGCTGGCCGGAAATCAACAGCTTATGGTTTTGGGGGGAAGGCCGTTTGGCAGTCGATCAGGTCGAGTTCCGGCCACAGGCGAAAATCTGGTCCCAAGATGCGTATCTGCAAGGCTTGGCAAACTTGGCGCAAGCGGGCTACAGCCCACAACCGAAAAACTACCAGGCCTGGTCGGAATCCGCATTGTCGACAAAAGGAGGGTTTGCCCATCATCTGCTGCATTTGACGATGCCGACGGCAGGGCAACAGACCCAAACTGAATGGCTGGCCGGCTTGCAAACGCTGGAAAAGACCTGGTTTGAACCGTTATTGCTGGCTGTAAAAAATCAAGACATCGATTCATTGTTCATCGATGTCGGGTTGCCGAAACGCTATCATTTGAAACCAAAACACCTGCGTCGGTTCTGGCGCCGTAAGAAATCGCTTGCACGGCTATAAGCGTCGCATAATCGGGATTTCGCCCCCGATTTTTTGTATAATCTGCCGTTATTTACGAACTGATATTCAATTGGAATCTGTATGAAATTTATCGAAACCCGCGGTAACGACGGTCAAAGACCCGAATCGATCACGTTCTCTCAAGCGATCTTAAGCCCGATGTCTTCCTTCGGCGGCATTTATTCGCCGGAAAGTCTGCCGCACTTTGGTTTGGATTTTTTGCAGCAACATGCGAACTCCGATTATAAAACCCTGGCCAAAGCGGTTTTGGCGATGTTTGAAGTGGATATCGCTGAAAGCGTGATTGACGAAGCGCTGTCGTTGTACGATGCGTTCGATGAGCCAAAAAACCCGGTTCCGGTGGTGAAGGTGTATGACGATCTGTATGTCAGTGAGCTGTATCACGGGCCAACGCGTGCCTTTAAGGACATGGCGCTGCAACCGTTCGGTAAAGTGCTGTCGTCGGTCGCGCAAGCCAATGGCGATAAATATCTGATTCTGGCTGCCACCAGCGGCGATACCGGCCCGGCGGCCCTGGAAACCTTCAAGAACCGTGACAATGTGCAAGTGGCGTGTTTGTATCCGGACGGCGGTACCTCGGACGTGCAACGCTTACAAATGGTGACCGAAGATGCGGCGAACTTGAAAGTCATCGGTATTCACGGTGATTTTGACGATGCTCAGACGGCTTTGAAAACTCTGCTGGTATCGGATACTTTCCGCGATAAGCTGAACGAAAACCACATTTCCTTGTCTGCGGCCAACTCGGTGAACTTCGGGCGCATTATTTTCCAGACCATTTACCACATCCATAGTTATTTGGAATTGGTGCGTCAAAACGCCATCGAATTAGGTGATTTGGTGTATCTGAATGTGCCGAGCGGTAATTTCGGAAATGCGTTGGGCGGTTATTACGCTTATAAGATGGGCTTGCCGGTCAAACAGATTCACATCGCTTCCAACCAGAATAATGTGTTGACCAAATTCATTAAAACCGGTGAGTACGACTTACGAGACGCTTCGGTGATTCCAACGACTTCTCCGGCGATGGATATTCTCAAGTCGTCCAACATCGAGCGCATCCTCTTCGACTTGTTCGGCGCGGAACGCACTAAAGAACTGATGTTGAAGTTGGATAACGACAAATACTATGCGTTGACCGCCGACGAGTTGAAGCAGGTTCAAGCGATTTTCGCCGCCGACTTCTGCTCCGATCAGGAAGGGAAGGACTACATTCGAGCGGCGTTTGAAGCCGGGTATTTGATGTGTCCGCATACCGCGACCTGTTTCAAGGCTTACGACACCTGCCGTGACGATACGTCCATCAAAACCATCGCTTATTCGACGGCGGAATGGACCAAATTCTCGCCGGTGATTGCCGATGCGTTGACGGGCGAGTCGTTCGAGCATGATAAGGACGCTTTGGAGATGATTTCCCTGAAAGCCAAGGTCAAAATTCCAGAGCAGATTGCAGCATTGTTCGATAAAGAGGTTGCTCAGAAGACCGTTATCGACAAAGAGCAGATCGAACAGGAAATTCTCAGTTTCTTGGGGTAGAGTGCGTTGAATCGACGGCGTTCCAAAGTTGGGCGCCTTTATGATAAAACCGACCAGGCCTGGTCGGTTTTTTTTATGTCTCCAAGATTTAGGCTGGTTGTAGGGTGACGATTTTCAACTGTAAGTTGGTACGACCGTAGAAGGTATTTAAGCTCGGCTGATAAACGCAACGGACATGTTCATGGCCGAAAAAACGATCCGGCGCGTCGGCCGAGGGCTTGGCATTGAACTGAATGCCGGATAATACCTGACCGTTTTGTGTTTGCAGTTTGACCGATAAATGGGTTTTGGTCTGGCCGACATGGCGCGCTTCCAATAATCGAAATTCACCGTAAAACAATGGCTTGGGCCATTCTCTGCCATAGGGTTCGAGCTGATTTAATTCCTGAATCAAGGCGGGCGTGAGTTGCCAGTCTTCCAGGCATCCGTCGGTTTCAATGATGGGTACGGGCACTTCGTCGTTGAGTTGTTGGCGGACGGCTTCTTCAAACAGGTCGGCAAACACGTCGAATTTTTCAATCGGAATCATGCAACCTGCCGCGCCTTTGTGGCCCCCCATTGACTGGAAAAGCCCGTCATGGGTATCCGCCATCCATTGAAAGGCTTCGCGCAAATCGATATTGGACACGATGCCACGGCCACTGCCGGCGAGATTACCGTCCTGCAGGTCGGTCATCGCAATGGTCGGTACACCGTATTCCTCACCGATTCGGGAGGCGATAATTCCTTGAATGCCGGCATTGCCTTGCATTTGGATACACAGGGTGAACTTACGATCGTGGTACAGTTGTTTGGCCTGTTCACGTGCTTGAGCCAACATGGCTTCCTGTTGCTGACGTCGGTCCAGGTTGTCTTGGTCGAGTTGTTCCAGATGACGGGCGGCTTCCGGTAAATTCGCGGCATTTAAAAACTTGAACGCGGTGGTCACATCACTGACCCGGCTGGCGGCATTGATTCGGGTTGCGACCTGAAAGCCGAGGTACTCGGCATTCAGTGGCTGGCCTTGATTGTCGTTCATTTGATGCAGGGCTTGCCAGGTCGGGTGTTGCAATTGATTGATGACACTCAGGCCGGACTGGACAATGGCCCGGTTGTTCAGGCTTTTCAAACTGACGCTGTCGGCTACGGTGCCCAATGCGATATTCGGCGCCAAGGCCTTTAAGCTGGGGCTGTCTTTAGGTAAGCGTCCGCGCCGGATCAACTCGCTTCGGGTTTGTCCCATCACCAGAAAAATCACGAAACAACCGGCCACGGTTTTGTCGTAACCGCAACCGTCTTGTTGCGGGTTCACCGTGCAGACGGCACTGGCAGGGGCGCCGGCCACGGTCATCTGGTGGTGGTCGGTGACGCAGACCGGAATACCGGCATCGGCCAATTGGCGGATACGTGGTTCGTCGCTGGAACCTTGATCGGCGGAAATGACCAAATCGATGGGTTTTTGAATGGCGAGAATCCGTTGGACGACGTCATCGGTAATGCCATAGCCTTCGGTGCGTTCACCGATGATGTGTTCGATGCGCTGCGGTGCCACACCGAAAAAATCGATGAGCGCGCGCGTCGCGACCCAGGCCGAAGTCACGCCGTCCGTGTCGTAATCGGTGGCGAGAACGATTTTGCCGTCGGATTCGATGGCGTCGGCAATCAAGCGCGCGGCCCGGTCGGCGTTTTTCAGTTCATTAGGGTGTTGCAGGTGTTGCAGTTTGGGGAAAACGATTTTCTGCACCGCGTCCGCCATGTTATCATCGGTCAAATCGGACGGAGCCAAGCGGTTGGCGACCAGTTTGGATTGCAGTGGCGTCAAGCCCAGCGAAAGGGCGGCTTGAAGGACATCCGGATGTGGTGAGCGCTCAATGATTTGCGGTTGTTTCGGGTGCGTTTGATTCGTTTCTGACATAAAGAGATTTTAGCATGATTCTGTATTTACATGGTTTTTTAAGCTCGGGGAACAGTCATAAAGGCCAATGGGTCAAACGGGCATTTGAAGCCGAAGGCGTCGAGGTGTTGACGCCAACTTATCCGATCGTGTCGCCGCAAGCGTCGGTGGTGGCGATTGATTCCGTGGTGCAGCATTCGATTTTGAACAGCCAGAATGTGAAAAACGGCCAGGCCTGGTGTGTTTTCGGATCGTCGATGGGTGGTTTCTATGGCCGTTACATCGCTCAGCGTTACGGCGTGCCGGTTGGCATGATTAACCCGGCGTTGACCCCCAAACCGATTTTAAGCGCTTACTTGGGGGAACACGACAACCCGGCCACGGGCGAGCATTTTTGTTTGGATGAGGGGTATCTCACGGCCCTGGAACCTTATCATACCCATGTTGATGTCAATCAGCCGTCGCTGCTGCTATTGGATAAAGACGATGAGGTGATTCCGTATCAATGGGCGTATGAAGCCTATCATGGTACGGGCGAGGTGTGTGTGTTCGACGGCGGGAATCATGCCTTTCAGCATCTCGACCAGGCCTGGCCGAAAATGAAACAGTTTGTGGAACAGTATGTGACTCGAAAGGGGTGAGTGAAGCGCTTCTAGGTGGTTGGGTTTTAGGCGGTTCCGGGCGATTAAGCCATAATATCGATAATGGTGCCCAGCATGTCGTTGCCGGTTTTCAAGGCTTTGGCCGAACTTTGGACCTGTGTTTCGGATTGCTTTAAATCCACCAACGATTCGTTTTTACTGGGGTTGTTCATATCCGCCAGTTTCGCGCTGGTATTGTCCAGTTGGTTGAAACCGTTTTGAATGCCTTGGTAGGCGTATGCATTGGCGGAAGTGGAAATGTCCATGAGAAACTCCTGAAAAAAGCGTCGCCAAAAATCAGCGAACCGGTTTCATCTTAATCCTATTTACCTTTTTCCGCAACAAAATAGGGATCGCGATTCATCACGGTATAACGAATAAAGACATTACCGTAGCGTTCACTGCCTTCACGGTCAACTTCCACCTTCATTTGATCGTTTTGCCAGATGTAGGCGGTGTAATCGGGTGAGCCGCCCCAGCCTTTACGAATAATGCGCGTTGGTTGACCGATTTGTTCAACGATGGTTCGCGCCACCGCTTTGGTGCTGATCGGCGTCAGACGATTGTCAAATTCAATCGATTGCGGGCGAAACAGCCGGTAAGCGGAAGTGGTTTTACCAGCATTGTCGTAGCGGAATTCTACATAGTAACTGTCACGCATTCGTGACCAGGTGAAGAATTTATCCAGGTTACGCTGGCGTTTGGTGGAGTCGGCTTGTTTGAAACCGCCGATGTCCCAAAGCTGTTTGCGCACGCTGTCCAAGTCGCTGTCGGTCACCGTGAGTCCCAGCAAGGTGATTTGGTCTATCGGTTTGGGGCGTTCGTCCGCCGCCCACCCAAGGCAGGGAGAAAGAGCAAAGGCCGTCAAAATGGACAGTTTGAAAAAATCACGCATCATAATCATCAGTTTAACCGAATTCGTTATGAATTATAGCGGCGGGTTCAGCCAATTCTTGAGCATTTCTTCGTCAATTTCGGCACCGGGTGTTAAGGTCAGGGTGATGTCGGTTTCCGATGGCGGTTCAAGCGATTCAAGCTGCCGGTGCATGACGGCAACGTCGGCATCCGACGGATTGGTGTCGGCGGTTTGACGTTCATGCAGATTACGACGAACCACCTCAAGGTGATTGTTTGGGGTGATGTAGAGTTGATGTGCGCGGCATTTAGCTTGCGCCGCCAAGGCCAAAAACGGTTGGCGGTGTTCGCTTTTCAAAAAAGTGGCGTCGACGATGACGCTGTAGCCTTCGGCTAAAAGCGTTTTGGCCAAGTGATGCAGGCGTTGATAAGTTTGTCGACTCATTTCCGGTGCATAGAGGCGTGTTTTTTCCGATTCGGGTACCCGGTGTGTCGGGTCGATGCCGTAAAGGCGCTTGCGTTCAATGTCGGAGCTGATGACGATGGCATCCAGGTGGTTGAGCAAGGCTTGTGCATAATGGGATTTGCCGGAACCGGATACGCCGACCATTAAAATCAATTTCGGCTCAGGCAGGGCGTAGGCGTCATCTTCGGCTTGCTTTAGGTACTGTAGAGCCAGGTCAAAATGTTGTTCGGCTTTAAATGAACCTTTGGGCAACTGATGATAACGAAGGGCGGTGATTTTGGAGCGCACCATGGAGCGGTAAACTTGGTAAAAACGAATAAATTTCAACCCGTTATAATCACCGGTTAAACTCAGATATTGGCTGAGAAGCTTGCGTTTCAAGACCACTTGTTGCCGGTTGTCGAGGTCGATCATCAAAAAGGCCAGGTCGTTCATCACGTCGATCCAACGAAATTGTTCGTTGAACTCAATGCCGTCAAACAAGGTCGGAACATCGTTCAATAAGGTGATGTTATCGAGATGCATGTCGCCGTGGCAAGCACGGACGAAGCCATCGGCTTTACGCGCCAATAAGTCGTCGTAAAGCGTTTTCTGTGTGAAGTGCGTCCATTCGGCCAACTGCTTGAGACGATATTGTTGTTCCGGGTGTGGAAAGCTTTTCAGCAAAGGTGGAAAGTTCTCCAGCATAGGGTGGATGAGATTATCCGGGTGACCGAAATCATCCTGTTCGATGGTGGCTTCGGCAGAGGCGTGAAACTGAGCGATGCGTTCCGACAGCGCCTGGATTTGTCGGTCATCCAGCGTGTGCTCTTTGAGATAACGGCCCAGCACGCGATTGGGGTCGAACTGTTTCATCTTGATGAGGTATTCGACCGGGTCGCCGTTCGGTTCAAATTGTACTTGGCCGTCGTGGAAATACAGCGGGCAGATGTCGATATACAGTTCTGGCGCGCTGCGTTGGTTCAGCTGGATTTCCAACTCGCAATAGCGTTTACGGTCGGCCAGTTGTGAGAAGTCCAAAAAACCGAAATCCACAGGCTTTTTGAGTTTGTAGGCGTAATCGCCGGTCAGGAAGACAACGGAAATATGGGTTTCAATCGTGGTGATGACTTCGGTGGGATGCGGGTAGACATCGGCACGGGACAATTCATCGATGAAAAAGGGTAAATTCACAAAATCCGCGGCGTGAGTTGGTTGGTCCATCGTCGTGAGACGGCGGAGCGAGTCAGTCAAAAGCGCCTGAGTGGCGCTTTAAACGATCTGAGTCATATGGAAATTAGGCGATGCCTTGTTTTTCGCGCATTTCCTGTTTGGTCTTCATTTCAACGGTCAGCGTGGCGGTTGGTCGAGCTTCCATTCTCGCGAGGCCGATGGGTTCACCGCTCATTTGACAGAATCCATATTCGCCGTCTTCGATGTCTCTCAGCGATTTATCGATTTTGGAAATCAGTTTGCGTTCACGATCACGGGTTCTCAGTTCCAAAGCGAATTCTTCTTCTTGCGAAGCACGATCGTTCGGATCGGCCGGAGTGGAGGAATCGGATTTCAAATGGTTTACCGTGTTACTGGCTTCCCAAATCAACTGCTTTTTCCATGCCAACAGTTTGTTTTTGAAATGCTCTAGCATTTCCGGACTCATGTACTCTTCGCCGGGTTTTGGCTCGTACAGAGGGTAGTTTTCGATAAAATCATGTGAAAGTTCCATCACTTTCCCTTTTTTGTCGTTTTATTATGAAAGACCTTATCTCTCGTCCCTGACTTGTGAAAAGATCCAGACTTAAAAAATCTAACTGCGTTTTATACCAAGTTTTAAAAAGGGTGACAACAAAATTTTTCGGTATTTGAAGGTCTTGAGAGTTGCATATTTCGCGAAATACGCTTTAATAGGCGCAGTTTTCAAAAATAAAATTCTTAAAAAAATAAGGAAATTAAACATTATGGCAGAGTTACAAGCATTGCTGTTCGATGTGGACGGTACCCTGGCGGACACCGAACGCGACGGGCACCGAGTGGCCTTCAATATGGCTTTCGACGAAGCCGGTCTGGACTGGGATTGGGATGAAGCGCTTTACGGCGACTTGTTGGCCGTGACCGGTGGTAAGGAGCGTATTCGTTACTACTTGGATAAATTCAATACCGAATTCGAAAAGCCGGAAAATTTCGACGATTTCGTCAAGGGACTGCATGCGGCGAAAACCAAGTTTTATACCCAGTTGTTGTCCGAAGGCAAGATTCCGTTGCGTACCGGCGTGGAACGTTTGATTCAGGAAGCTCGAGATGCGGGCATGCGCATGGCGGTTGTGACCACCACCACGCCGGCTAATGTCACGGCGCTGTTGACCAATACGCTGGGTGACGATTCGGAATCCTGGTTCGAAGTCATTGCCGCCGGCGACATAGTGCCAGCTAAAAAACCGGCGCCGGATATTTACCACTGGGCGTTAGAGCAGATGTCATTGACACCGGAAGAGGCGATTGCCTTTGAGGATTCGTCTAACGGCATTCTGTCGTCTTCGGCCGCAAATGTCCGTACCATCGTCACCATCAACGAATACACCAAAGACGATGATTTTTCGGCGGCGCATTTGGTGTTGGATCACATGGGAGAACCGGAAGAGGCTTTCACGGTTTTGTCCGGTAATGCCCAAGACCACAATCATTTGAATTTGGATTTGGTGAAAGCAGTCGCCAACGCTTGATTGATTCTACGGTCTTGATTTCAAGACTCAGTCGCCGTGCGGCTTGCTGTCATCCACCTGCAATAGGCGGGTGACGCCCAGGGCCGCATCGGCATTTTTCATGGGGATGATTTCCCCGTCAAAACGTTGCTGTCGCAATGTCATCCATGCGTCATTTTGAATACCGCCGCCGGTGGTAAAGATGCGTTTCGCTTCCGGTCCGCCCAATTCGTGTAAACGTGCGTAGCCTAAAGCTTCAATTTCAACCAATCCTTCCAATAACCCTTGTAAAAATCGTTCGTCGGAATCCGGTCGTGGGTCAACTTTAGGGGCGAGCGTCGGGTCGTTGATGGGAAAACGTTCGCCAGAATTCGCTAACGGATAATAATCCAGCCCGGTCGGTTTGTCGGTTTGCAAACGGGGAATCAAGGTTTTCAGTGTTTCCAGTGAGAAATACTTTAACAAGACGGCCCCGCCGGCATTGGAGGCGCCGCCGACCAGCCATTGATTCCATAAACGGTGGCTGTAAATGCCGTATTCGGGTGCGAATACCGGTTTGTCCGACAGCAGTTTCAAGGCGATGGTGGAACCGAGAGAGGTCACGGCATCGCCGATTTCACTGGCTCCGGACGCGAGAAAGGCGGCGATGCTGTCCGTCGTGCCGCTGTAAACGGTTAATTCCGGGGTGAAACCGTAACGACTTGCCACATCCGGCAAGACACCTCCAATCGGCGTGCCGGGCGGAACCACCTGCGGTAAAGGCAGTCCGGTCAGGTCATTTAGCCAATTCGGCCAGGCCTGGTGAATCGGGTCATAACCGAGTTTCAAGGCGTTGTTTTCGTCGGTGATACCACAACGACCAGTCAAATAGGCATTCACCCAATCCAGTTGATGAAAAATAACGGCTTCATGCGACTGACGCCCGTTTAAGGCATGTTTTTCCAGCCACATGACTTTTGCCAGTGTGCTGGAGGCGCCGTGAGCGGCTGTGTCGCTGGGCGCGAATTGACGAATCCGTTCGGCTGCCTCGGTGGCGCGCTTATCATCGTACATCAGCGCTTGTGTCCAAGCCTGTCGTTGTCGGTTGCCAAGCAAGACCGTCGAGGAGGTGGCATCCAGTGCCATTCGTGTGACATGCGGAAAATAACCGGTTTCGGATAGCGCTTCAAACAGTTGGTTTAAGGTTTGAACCCAGAGGTCGGCTGTTTGCTCACTGTTCGGGCCTTGACGATTGGGGAACGGCATTGGCACCGAGGCCGATGCTAACGGGGCTGGCGCAGGGTTGGTGTTCGGCGTTTTTTCGACAATGACGCCCCGGATGCCGGAGGTGCCAATGTCGATGCCCAATAATAATTCGGAGGATAATGTCGGAGCCGGTTTTGTTTGTGACATGCAATCTTCTTGATTTAAAGGGGAAGGCGTCGTTTATGACGGATTAAAACATGCGCATACGCTTTTCTTTGTACCCAAATTAAAGTAAAATTTTGCGCATTCATTGGTCAATATTCTATCAACTCAAACAAATTTAAGGGAAGTGCTGAATGAACGAATTGCAACAAGTGTTACTGATATTTGCAATTATTGTCATTGCCGGGCTTTACATCCTTCAAAAAATCAAGGCAAAACGCAATCAATCAGCACCAGACTCCCAGCCTGAACAGCCTGTTGAAAACACCCGCACGTCGGCCGACAAGGCCTTGAACGAACTGGGCGAAGCGCACATTCCCTTATCGCAACAAACTCAGCATCGTCTGCATATGGACGGCGAGGAAGAAGAAGTGATTCCGGACTCCCAGTTGGGCTTGTCGTTTGGACAGGAGTTTGAAAAACCCAAAACGGAAGCGCCGACGCAGGAAGAAGAAACACCTTCGGAAACCGAAGAGCGTAAACCGCGCCACATCGTTTTGGAAGCGGAAGACATTCATCCGGTCGGCGGGGTGGAAGAAGGCGGCGCATCCGCTGATGACGATGACTACAAGCCGAGCTTTGGCATTCCGGAAGGCGGCGTGAATACGCCGGAGACCGAAGTGGAAACCGAACTGAAAGACCCTCAAATTTTCGCCATCATCGTGATGGGGACCGATGATTTCCTATGGCCTAAAGTCAACCAAACCTTGCAAGGTGTCGGCTTGGTCCCTTCCGAGCAAGGCATTTTCGTAAAAAAAGATTCGATGGGCAATGAAATCATTCGTGTCGCCAATTTGATGGAGCCGGGCACTTTCCCGTTGGACCAACCGACCAACAGCGAATTGAAAACCGCTGGTGTGGTGTTGATTCTGGAGCTGCCGACCACCGTCAAAGCGCCTGCGGTGATGCACGACATGATTATGATGTCACGCAAAATTTCCCAGCGTCTGAACGGCCGACTGTATGACGGCGAGCGTCATCTTCTGAAAGAATCCGACCTGCAGGCGATGCGTGATGCGGCGGTGGCTTACGAATCGGCGGCCATTTAAGTCTGAACGCCTCTATGTCCGATCGCCAACACTACCTCGACCTGGTTGAAACCCTCAATAAGCACAGCTATCAGTATTACGTTCTCGATGATCCCTTGATCAGCGACCCGCAATACGATGTGATGTATCAAGAACTCTTGACGCTCGAAGCGGATCATCCGGATTGGGTGGTCAAGGAATCGCCCAGTCAGCGGGTCGGTGACCAGCCGCTCACCGAATTCAAAACCGTCCGCCACGCGTTGGCCATGTATTCCCTGGACAATGCCTTTAACGATGAGGACTTGGCGGCGTTTTTGAAACGCATTCAGGAAAAAGAGCCAGGCCTGGCGGAAATCGACTTTTCCGCCGAGCCGAAAATGGACGGTCTCGCCATCAATATTCGTTATGAAAACGGTGAACTGGTGCAAGCCACCACCCGTGGCGACGGCCAGGTCGGCGAGGACGTCACCCATAATGTGCGTACCATTCAAGCCATTCCGTTGAAGCTTTTCGGCCAGGCCTGGCCGGAAGTGGTGGAAGTGCGCGGCGAAGTGTTCATGTCCAAACCGGCATTTGACAAACTGAACGCCTATCAGCAATCCATTGACGGCAAAGTGTTTGCCAACCCTCGAAACGCCGCCGCGGGCTCTTTACGACAACTGGATGCCAAAATCGTCGCCAAACGTCAGTTGAGTTTCTACCTCTATGGCTGGGGCGAAATCAGCGATGACTGGCCGGTACCGGAACGTTATTCGGACATGATTGAGCAACTGGTGGCGTGGGGCTTGCCATCCAACCCGAATTCCGAAGTGGTTCGCAACCTGGACGGAATGTTGGGCTACTATGAAAAAATATTGGGCTTGCGTGACGAATTGCCGTATGAAATCGATGGCATTGTCTATAAAGTCAACCGTATTGCCTTGCAAGCACACCTTGGGTTCACCGCTCGCGCGCCTCGTTGGGCCATCGCGCGCAAATTCCCGGCGCAGGAAGTCTGGACCAAGCTCTTGGATATTGAAGTGCAGGTTGGGCGTACAGGCGCCATTACGCCGGTAGCGCGTCTGGAACCGGTTTCCGTCGGCGGTGTGACCGTTTCCAATGCCACATTGCATAATATGGATGAAATTCGCCGTAAGGATGTCCGCATCGGTGATACCGTTATCGTGCGCCGTGCCGGTGATGTGATTCCCGAAGTGGTGGGGCCGGTGTTGGCACAACGTCCGGACGACACCCGTTTGTTTGAAATGCCGAGCCATTGTCCGGAATGCGGTTCCGATGTGGTCAAGGAAATCGATAAAGCGGCTTACCGTTGCACGGGTGGATTGGTTTGTCCGGCACAACGCAAACGTTCGCTGTATCATTTTGTGTCGCGTAAAGCCATGGATATTCAGGGCTTGGGTGATAAACTGATTGACCAGCTGGTCGATATCGGTTGGGTCAAACATCCAGACGATTTTTATCATCTGACGGTCGAGCAATTGGCGACGTTGGAACGCATGGCGGAAAAATCGGCACAGAATGTGGTGGACGGCATTCAAGCGTCTCGCGAAACCACCTTGGCCAAGTTCATTTACAGCTTGGGGATTCCGGAAGTCGGTGAAGTCACGGCGCGGAATTTGGCAAATTATTTCAAAGATTTACCCAGTATTCAGCAGGCCACGCTTGAAGAATTTATTGAGGTGGATGACGTCGGTGAAGTTGTCGCCGAACACCTGGTGAACTTTTTCAAGGAGCCGCATAATGAAGAAGTGATTCAAGGTTTGTTGGATGCCGGCATGCATTGGCCGGCACCGAAAGCCGCCGACGTACCGGTTGATTCGCCGTTTGACGGAAAGGTGGTGGTGTTGACCGGCACTTTGACCGAAATGAGCCGCCCGGAAGCCAAAGACTGGCTGGAATCGCTGGGTGCTAAAGTCACTGGCAGCGTGTCCGCCAAAACCGATTATGTCGTGGCCGGCGAGAAGGCCGGCTCGAAATTGACCAAAGCCGAATCGCTGGGCGTGGCGGTGCTGGACGAGTCCGAATGGCTGGCAATGATGCCGCCGCGCGCTTAAAAAAGCGTTTAACATCTGATATGGGAAATGATTATGGTCAGACCACGTAATGTCAACCGAACCAAAGCCAAAAAAGAAATCCCGGATTGGGAACAGGAAGAGTTCGAAAGCCGCACGGACATTAAGAAAGCCGCTCAGGCCGTCACCGATTTGGGCGTGCAATTGACCGAACTGTCCGATTCCGCCTTAAAATCTTTTGAATTGCCGGATGATGTCATCAAAGCCATCATGCAACTGAAAGAAATGAAAAACGGCCCGGCGATAAAGCGTCAGAAGTTGTTCCTCGGAAAATTATTGCGTAAGAACGAGCCGCTGATTGTACACATCAAACAACGACTGTTTGAAATCGAACAAAAAGCCAAACAGCAAACGGCGCATTTTCATCGTTTGGAAAAGTGGCGCGACCGCTTGGTGGAAGAAGGGGACGACGCCCTGAATGACTTTATGGCGGAATACACTCATGCCGATCGCAGTCAGTTACGCCAATGGATTCGCAATGCTCAAAAAGAAGCTGAGCAGAACAAGCCGCCGAAAGCGTATCGAGCGATTTTTCAGTATTTGAAAGGCTTGGAGTGGTAATCCCTTTTAATAGATGGAATAGACCGCTCCTTTCCCGTTTTGTGCAGTTAAATCGTTAAGGCATTCTAGACGTCAGCAAGCGGAAGTTTTCTTTGGAGATGCGGTGTCCGAACTCAAACGAAACCAACCCTAAAATTACCAGGCCTGCCCCCAGCCAAATTTGGCTGTTCAAGGGTTCGTCATTCAGAAAATGCCCTAGCAATAACGCCATGACCGGCGTAATCAAAGTTATCAACCCCAACCGAATCGCATCCAACCGTTTCAGAACGTAATAATAGAGGATGAACCCGACTAAGGAACCGAATACGCCCAGATACACGATGGCGTTCAGGGCTTTCGGCGGCAGGGTTGGCAGTTGGGTCAAAAATTGCGGGTGGACGAGCAGATACACCGTACTGGTAATCCAGACGGCCCCGGCCACAATATGGGTGTTCGGCAAGCCATGGTTGTACTTTTTGACCAGAACCGTGCTCAGGGAGTGAAAGGTGACGGCAATCACCGCCAA
The DNA here is from genome assembly GCF_003991075.1 of Thiomicrospira sp. S5. Lineage (NCBI taxonomy): Bacteria > Pseudomonadati > Pseudomonadota > Gammaproteobacteria > Thiotrichales > Piscirickettsiaceae > Thiomicrospira > Thiomicrospira sp. S5. The sequence continues at coordinate 1,546,975 of NZ_CP014470.1, forward strand.
ACCAATGCCAATCAGTAGGTTTTGGCCGTGCGTCCAATCCAGATTCGGGCCGAGAATCACCGCCAAACCGCTGAAGCTGACGACGATGCCGAGGTATTTACTGAAGGTCAGCTGCAGGTTTTTTAAAATCAAAAACGCCATCACGCCGGTGAGAATCGGCGTCAGGCCGAAAATCAACGAAATCCAGCCCGAAGGCATGGTCTGAGCGGCGTAATACATGGGCGTCATGCCGCCCAACATGCCCAGGCTGGCGGATAAATAGATTTTGATGTCCCGCCATTGCAACGAAAAAGGCTGCCGGGTCCACCAAATCAAAATCGGAATAATCAAAGTGGCGCTGATCAGAATCCGCCCGGCGACCCCGACAAACCAGTCAACCTGGCCACTCCACTGAATCGCCAGCGGCGTGGTTGCCCAAATGGCGACCACGGCCAGATAAGCCAATAAAACGTTCATAAATAAGAAATCCTCAAAGTGTAAAAACCGAAAAAATATGGAAGTGAAGGCTTCGGGGCGGGTGTTTCAAATCAAGGTGTTGTGTTGCATCCACTAGACCGTCAATTCGAAAACACCCTTTTGTCGGTTTTTCATCACTCGACAGGCTTCGAACAGTTCGCCATTCATGGCGATGTAAACACCGTTCTGAGCCAGTTGGGCGGCCGTGAGGGCCGCGCCGAGGTTAAAACAGGCGTCGGATTCGCCCAGTCGGAAAGGTCGCATCGCGCCGGTGAGCACAATGGTTTTATTACAAAGATTGGCGTTTTCGGATAGCGCCAAGGCGGTGTCGACCATGGTGTCGGTACCATGGGTAATGACGATGGATTCGGTGTCGGCGTCCTGGCAGGCCTGGGCGATTTCGTCCCGATCCAAATCGGTCATTTCCAGGCTGTCTTTCAGCATCAATACCCGAGTCTCGACCGCCAGAGTGGTGTTGGCCTGGCGTAGCATGGCCGGCAAATGGGTTTCGGAAAAGACCAAAGCACCGGTGGTGGTTTGGTAGTCTTTATCCAGCGTCCCGCCGGTGACAAGCAACGTGAGTTTCGGGTCTTTAGGGTGCATTCCGTTTGCCGTTATCTGCTGCGTTATCCGGGCTGCCGTAGAATACCGGTGACAATGCCCAGAATTTCGATGTTTTCATTGGTGATGTAAATCGGTTCCATTTCCGAGTTGGCCGGTTGCAAGCGAATGCCGTTTTTCTCGATGTAGAACTTTTTCATGGTGACTTCTTCATTATTGATGCGAACCACCACGGATTCACCGTTTTCAGCCGTGGAGCGGCGTTCGATGATGACGATGTCGCCGTCTTCGATGTTCTCCTCAATCATGGAACTCCCTTTGACGCGTAGGGCAAAGGTTTCCTTGCGCACCATGGATTGCGGCACGGCCACGGTGTCGTAGTCCATTTCCATTTGAATGGGCTCACCGGCTGAGGTCCAACCGAGTAACGGCACTTGTACGAAATCGATGTCGACGAGTTCGACTGGGTCGGCTTCCGCCAGTTGCAGTTTTTGATTACGTTTTGGAATCAGATAGGCCACATTCGACATGATTGCATCTCGCTGTCAGTTTCGGATACGTCCAATATTAACGTGAAACGGCGACTTATGGAAGTACCTTTTTGAACGGTTTGACTTCGACTTTTTCATAGACACCGGCGGCCAGATAAGGGTCGGCATTCGCCCAGGCCTGGGCGTCTTCCAGTGAATCGAACTGAGCCACAATCAAGCTGCCGCTGAAACCGGCGTCGCCGGGTTCTTCGGAATCGATGGCCGGGTTCGGGCCTGCCAGAATCAGGCGGCCTTGTTCCGCCATTTCTTTCAAACGCGCGATGTGCCCCGGACGGGCCTCGGCGCGCAAGGGCAAACTGTTTTCAACATCATAGGCAAAGATGGAATAAAGCATGGAATCCTCCGGGCGGATAAAACGAATAATCTATTTACTGTCGTCGGACGACTTGTTGCGCGACTTGGCCGGTGAAACCGAATCCAGTTCCGCATCGGCCAGGGTTTCGATGGACGCATCCATCACACGTTGTTCGGTTTCATCGAACTGTTTACCGGTTTCTTTGATGTAGCGACTGATGTAAATGCCCTGTACGATGATGAACACCAGTGTCAAGCCCATCAAACCGAAAAGTTTGAAGTTCACCCAAGTGTCGGTGTCGTATTGGTAGGCCACGTAAATGTTGGCGATGCCGGAGAAAATGAAAAACACAATCCACATATAGCTTAAGTTCAGCCAGACACGATCCGGCAAACTGATGGCCTGATCCATCATACGGCGGATAATCGGCTTCTGGCCGATGAAGTGGCTGCCCAAGAAAATCAGGGCGAAGCCCCAGTTAACGACCGTTGGTTTCCATTTGATGAAGGCTTCGTCTTGGAAAATCAGCGTGGCGCCCCCAAGAATGATAATCAGTGCCAAAGTAATGATGTGCATTTTTTCGACGCGCTTGTTCTTGGCGTAGACATAAGCCACTTGCAATATGGAGGCGACGATGGCGACGGCAGTGGCGACGTAGATGCCGTAGAGTTTGAAGGCGATGAAAAAGAGAATGACGGGGAATAAATCGAATAATAGTTTCATTGCAATACTTTTGGCTGTGTTTGGTAGAATAAAAAGAGCCGTTTCTTTTTACTGTTACAAAACCATCTGGGGAACACCAATGGTTTTCGCTGAATGACTCTGGAACCGCAATTTTATATGGGATTCCGCTGTAAAGAAACCCGCAAGCGGTTTTTTTACCGTTTTCGTCAGGATTGACGCCATCTCGACATCTTCAAACCAACGCAATTAGGAAATATCATGAAAGCCGATTTTCACTGCCACACCTCCGCATCGGACGGTTCTTTGTCCCCCAAAGAATTGATTGACCGAGCCCTGGAAAAGGAGCTTTCCGCCTTGGCGATTACCGACCACGATACCACCGCCGGTTACGAACAAATCCAAGATTATGCCCAAGAAAACGGTTTGGATTTGATTCCGGCATCGGAGATTTCCTGTCAATGGCAGGGCCATACCATTCATGTGGTCGGGCTGAATATTGATGTCGATAACGAGCGCCTGCAAGCCGGGTTGAAAGCGAACCGTATCAAACGCTGGACACGTGCATTTGAAATTGACGCCAAGTTTCAGAGTCGTCGCTTTCATGGTTTGCTGGAAAAAATCCTGCCGGCGGTGGGCGAAGGCATGATCGGCCGTAACCACTTCGCCCAAGCGCTGATTGAAGAAGGACATATCAAGAACCATCAACAAGCCTTTGATAAATTTTTGAAAAAGGGCAAGCCGATGTATGCGCCGGTCGAGTGGCCGGAGTTGACGGAAGTTGTGGATTGGATTCTCGATGCCCGCGGCATAGCGGTCATTGCGCACCCGCATATCTATAAAATCAGCTCCAATAAACTCAACAAAATGATTGAAGACTTTAAAGCGGCCGGTGGTCAGGCGCTTGAAGTGGTGAATCAACCTCGTCCTTGTGCCGAACAAATCGGCATGGCGCAACGGGCCGAACGCTATGAGCTTTACGCATCGCTGGGATCCGATTTTCACCGTCCGGAGCAGAGCTGGCGGGATTTGGGGTGGCTTGCGCCCATGCCGAAGGCCTGCCAACCGGTTTGGCAATTGTTTGAAGAATGCTTTTCCGGCACGGCAATCGAGAAAGGCGCTCAGTCTTCTTAGAGAGCTAAGCACTCGGACCATTGAATTAAACGAATGTAATCATTGGATTCCTAGCGCTTTTTTAAGGGTTTTGCAGTATAATTTTCGCGTTGTAAATCCCGGCCTTTACCTTAAGCGATGGCCAGCGAACCAATCAAACGGAAATCATTGTGCGAAGAGAGTGCCAGTATCTGTCGGTACACCCCGACAATCCTCAAGAACGAATTTTAAAGCAAGCGGTGGATATTTTGAACGCGGGCGGGGTTATTGCCTACCCGACGGAATCGGGTTACGCCTTGGGCTGTCTGCTTGATAACAAAGAAGGTGCCGACCGTATTCGTACCATCCGTCGCTTGGACGACAAACACTATTTCACACTGGTCTGCCCGGATTTAAGCCATTTGTCGGCCTACGCCAAAGTCGGAAACGTGCAGTTCCGTTATTTGAAATCGCATTTACCGGGGCCTTATACCTTCATTCTGCCGGCCAGCCGGGAAGTGCCACGCCGTTTGCAAACGCCGAAGCGGAAATTTATCGGGCTGCGCGTCACCCCCAATACGGTCACCAACGCGTTGCTGTCGTATTTCGACAAACCGTTGATTTCGGTGTCGCTGATTTTACCGGGTGAAGAATTGCCGATGACCGATGGTTGGACCATTCAGGAAACACTGGGCCACGCATTGGATGCCGTTCTGGACGGTGGTTTCTGCGGTTTTGAACCCACCACTGTCATCGACTTTACCGAAGACGTGCCGGTTTTGATTCGCCAGGGACAAGGCGAATTTAATGAATAGTCGAACGCGTTCGACGGATGAGAGGAAATCATGATTGAACTTTCGATAATGCAGAAAATCGCCATCTGGACCATTCCGGTGTTGCTGGCCATTACCTTGCATGAAGCGGCTCACGGTTGGGTGGCTTCCAAGCTCGGCGATAAAACCGCGGAAATGCTTGGACGCGTGACTTTGAATCCGTTAAAACACATCGATTTGGTCGGCACCATTATCGTGCCGATTGCGTTATTGGTGTTGGGCGGGTTTGTTTTTGGCTGGGCCAAAGCGGTGCCGGTCAATGCGCGCAATTTCAAGAACCCGGCACGGGATATGGCGTGGGTTGCTGTGGCTGGCCCGTTATCGAATTTGGTGATGGCCATCGGCTGGGCGGTTGTCGCCAAAATTGGTTACGACCTGTCGGCGGGCGGCACGTCGCCGGATAATATCGGTCAGTTCCTGGCCTATTCGGGGATGGCGGGCATTGCCATCAACTTGGTGCTGTTGGTGTTGAACATGATTCCGATTCCACCGTTGGACGGCAGTCGAGTGGTTTCGGCTTTCCTACCGTCCGGCTTGTCTTACACTTACAATCGTTTGGAGCCTTATGGGCTGTTTATTTTACTGGGCATGATGTTCCTGGGCGTACTGGGACCGATTATTTCCGGACCGTATCAAGCGCTACAAGGCTATCTGCTGCAATTGGTGGGGTTACATTGATATGACGGGCACAAAACACAATAAAACGGCCGCAAATCCGCAGGGTGAAAAACTCCAGAAAATTCTGGCGCGTGGCGGCTTCGGTTCGCGTCGTGAAGTGGAAAAACTGATTGCCGAAGGCTTGGTGAAGGTCAACGGAAAGGTCGCCACCTTGGGCGATCGTGCGTTGACGACCGACACCATCAAAGTGCGCGACCAACAGGTGCGCGAAACGCGCCTGGAAACGCAACCGACGCAAGTGATTTTGTACAACAAACCGGAAGGGCAGGTTTGCAGCCGAAAAGACGAAAAAGGCCGCGAAACCATTTTCAGTCATTTGCCGCGCATCATCAACAGCCGTTGGGTCAGCGTCGGACGCTTGGACATCAATACCTCCGGTTTGTTAGTGTTGACCAATAACGGCGAATTGGCCAACCGCATGATGCATCCGTCTTATGAGATGGAACGGGAATATTCGGTGCGGGTATTCGGTGAGGTGTCGGATGACATCATCAAACAGCTTAAAAAAGGCGTCAAGCTGGAAGACGGCTGGGCCAAATTCGACCGAGTCGATAAGATTCCGCAGCAAGAAGAAGATTCCATTAACCAGTGGTATCGGGTCGTCATCAAGGAAGGCCGCAACCGTGAAGTGCGCCGTATTTGGGAATCGCAAGGCGTGCAAGTCAGCCGCTTGGTGCGCACGCGTTACGGCAACTTTGATTTGCCTCGCAGTCTGCGTCGCGGCAAGACGCAGGAATTGACCTGGAAACAGATCAATCAGTTGCTGAAATCGGTCGGTTTGCCGGAAGAAGCCCGTCCGGATATTCGCAACCGCCTTGGCGGGGCGAGCAAGTCGGCCGCCGGTGGTAAACGCCCTGCGAAAACGTTTGATAAAAGCTCGAGTCACTCGCCCTATAAAGGCAAGCGAAATGGCCGTCACTGACTAAATCGATAGGAAAATGTTTGGAATGAATAAAAGCTTTCTCACCAATGCCATCAGTTTATTGATTCTTGCCGCCGGTTTGCTGCTGCCGAACAACTGGTTATTGATGGTCGGTTTGTTTGCCTTGTCGGGTGCCCTGACCAACTGGCTGGCGATTTATATGTTGTTTGAAAAAGTACCAGGCCTGGTCGGTTCCGGGGTGATTCCGGCGCGCTTTGAAGAGTTCAAGGCCGCGATTCGCGATTTGATGATGGAACAGTTTTTCACGCAAGAAAACATCGACCGTTTCGTCAGTCAAACCGCCAAGCCAAGTCTGCATCTGGCACCGGTGATTGAAAAGGTCGATTTAACCCCGGCTTTCGACCGTTTGGCCGATGTCATCATGGCCTCCAGCTTTGGCAGCATGTTGGGTATGTTTGGTGGTAAGGATGCATTGAATCCGCTAAAAGAACCCTTTGTGAGCAATATGAAAGCCGCGTTGATCGAAATGACGGAAAAAGAACAGTTCGTGGAACTGCTGCAGAATGAAATCGATCAGCCGGATGTGATGGCGGAAATCCGTCATAAAGTGGAAGAGATTATCGAAGCCCGTTTGGCCGAACTCACTCCGAAAATGGTCAAAACCATGGTGCAACAAATGATTGAACAGCACCTCGGTTGGCTGGTTGTGTGGGGCGGTGTCTTCGGTGGTTTGATCGGGTTGGTTTCCAATGCGTTATTGCAACTTTAAAATAGCCGCAACAATAGCTTAAAGAGTTAAGCTTAGTAAACTTTATCGGATAAACGCCAGCCCAGCGAAGGTTTTTTTGAAGCGTTCATTCAACCCGAACTAATTTGATCTGAACCAGACCGTTTCCTTGTACTAAGGTGTTTTCGTCCACGATTTTCCAGGCATCTTCAGTATTGTCTTTTTTGAAAATCAAGTATTTTTGCCCATCAGAATTGCGAACGAAAATCTTATCAAACAGTTCTCGTTGGCCATCCGACTCAATATAATCGGGACCGATGACAATGGTTTGTGAACCTAACGAGTTTGTAAACTGGTTGAGAAAGGCGTTGGGTGAGTCGGCTTTTGTCTGGAATTTTCCTTCAAAATCATGGCCGCTGCAACCGGCTAAAATGAACATCAGTGTGGATAGGGCGGCTAGTTTAAACCATTTGATTCGATTCATCTTAACTTCCTTAATTGTTTGAATGATTTATTATTTATTGGATTATATTTGTTCATAACGCCCAATAAAGCGATGGGGGCTTCGGCACTAATGTGTTGGTTTGGCCACCTGTGCCTGGTTGTTTTCAATTTGAGTAACAATGACCTTTTCACCGTCTTGAAAATCACCGTCTTCTGCATTCGCTACTTCATAGGTGGTGCCTTTATACATGACCCGAAACACGCCATTATGTAAAGTCAGTTTTCCTTTATCACCCGTCATTAAGGTTTCCAGCGTGGATGAGCTGGTATTGGGGCCAAAGCGTTTTGTCAGGTGTGGCTTAAAAACAAATGCAAGCACAAAGCTTATTACGGCCATTAAAAGCAGTTGTTCGGTGGCGTTATCAAAGGTCCAGAAAAATTGCCCTATGGCCGCGGTGAGCACCAACCCAATGCCAATAAAAACAAGAATAAACGTCAACGTCAGCATTTCCATGACGATTAGCACTAAGCCGGCGGCTAATAAAATCCAATTTGAAATGGGGGTCAAGTCCATTTTGACGCTTTCCTTTTAGGGTTGTTTATTATTTGTGTCGCGTAAAATTTGAGCCAGCGCGGTGAGTGAACCGACCATTTCAGAGGTTTCCACCGGCACCACCACTTTGTTGGCACTGTCGGAGGCGGCAATGCCTGAAAAAGCTTCAATACGCTCTTTGGCCAATAAAAACTCAGCCGCCGTTTGGTTTTCGGCCATGGCGAGATTAATGAGTTTCATCGCTTTTTTATCGCCTTCGGCCAACTGTTCTTTTTCAAAGCGCTGTGCTTCAGCGGTTCGCTCAAGGGCTTCCGCTTCGCGATACGCCTTTTGCTTTTCGCCTTCTGCAATGGTAATGGTGGCGTTTTTCTGTCCGTTGGCTTCAATTTCCACCGCGCGTTTTTTACGTTCCGCTTCCAGTTGCAGTTCCATCGCTTTCTGAACGTTTTCCGGCACAATAATGTCAGAGACTTCCACACGAGTAACCTTGGCTCCCCAAGTACCGGAAGCCTGGTCCAGAGCGGCCAGCAGAGCGGCATTCAGGTCGGAGCGACTGGAAAGGGTTTCATCCAGTTCCATTCGCCCAATTTCGGCACGCAAGGTGGTTTGCGCCAATTGCGCGATGGCGATTTTCAGGTCGAGAATTTCATAGGTGGCTTGCTTGGCATTGTTGATGCGAATAAACACAACCGCATCGATTAAAATCGAAACATTATCACGGGTAATGACCGATTGTTGAGGCACATCGATTAATTGCTCTTGTGTTACAAATTTTGAACGACGTTGGTCAATAATGGGGATGATAAAGTTTATACCGCCTTCCAGGGTTTTGTGATAGCGTCCCAAACGTTCAATCACCCATTGCTCGGCTTGAGGCACAATTTTGACGGCCATAAACAAATAAACGACTATCAGGGCGAGTGCCGCCAAAACAAAAATATCAAATCCCATAATAACGATGACTCCTGACCTTAATTTTGAGCGATAAGAAACCCGATTATAAAGGACTTTCAGTATAAATGCTCATTATGTTGCTGCTATCACATGGTAAATGGACGCAGTGGTGTGGGCGAGCCATAACGATTGGCTGGAGAGGGCGCTGAAATAAACGCCATGCAGAGGATTAATGGGGTCAGACTCGATTGCTTTTCTTTTTAAAATCAGCAGAGCTATGATCGCCGCCTCTTTTTCTTGGAGTAACCGGTCGCTTTAATTGCGCCTGTATCTTTTCTTTAAAATAATCACTTCCCAGAACCCAAGCTTTATTCGTCGCCTCTCTAATTTGATCTAGTGTTTGAGGGTTCATTGCGTTATCGAACAGTGCTCGATAAGCCTGACGTCTGGCTTCCTCGTTATGATCTAGTTGCAAATACATAAGATGCGGTGTAATCAAGTCACACGTCTCGCCAAGCGCATTACAACGATAACTCGACCAAGGATATTCAGCGGGATGGCTGACCATATCGGCCCGGACAGGATTAAACTCAATATAGCGATAACAGCTCAACGCATAAGCCTCACTATCAATCAAAGTCGCCTTATAGCGTCCTTCCCACAAAGTTCCGGTGCGCTTGTAAGAATGGTTAAAATACTGAACATAATAACGTCCAATCATTTGCATCGTTTTCGAAATGCCGTTATCCGTATTGGGTGTAATCAAAAGATGAACATGATTTGTCATCAGAACATAAGCATGTAAATCGCAATTATGTTTCTCACAAGCTTGTTGGAGTTTTTCAAGATAGAAAAGGTAATCTGCATCCGAATAGAAAATCGGTTCACGATTATTACCACGCACAATTACATGCTGTGGTTGACCGGGAAGGGTGAAACGGGGAAGACGAGCCATAACGTCACCTCTTTTAAAGTGATTATGGCAATTTTACGCTTTAGAACTCAAAAAGCAATCGAGTCTGACCCCATTGGTTCCAGCCAACGTGCCCAGCCCCAGCCTTTGGTGTCTTTCCATTTTTCGGCATCCTTGAACATGAACTCAGCGTGAATGAATTCGCCTGGAACTGTGGCGGCTTTCCAGTGGTCGTCCTGACGGTCTTTCCAAACCAGTTTGCCCAGTGCGGCACCGTCCGGCCAAGGGTTGGTTTGTCCGGCTTCAATAGCTTTTACGGCGACATCGTTACCGATAATGGCGCGCACGCTTTTGTGATCTTCGCGGTGGGAAACCGCAACGATGTCCCAGTCCTGATAATTGACCGGGAAATCAATGCCGTTGGCCGTCGGCGGTGGGATTTTATAACGTGGCTGTTCAGCCGAGGTATCGCTCATGGCATAAGCCAATCCGCTGGTGAATAATGCAAATACGCTGGCGTAAGTGAGTAGCGCTTTCATGGTGGTTCTCCTTTGGTGAGGTTTGATTGCTTGCAGAAGCATTATTGAAAAATCCCGGCCGGGAATCCTCACAAAAGGTTCACAATTCGCTCACAAATTGAAATAAGGGTTTTGACTAATCCTGGCGGCAGAAAGACTATGTTTTGCCGTAAAGCTTGCGTAGCTCCTGTTTGACGTCTTCTAAAATAGCGGCTTGCGCCGGAGCTAGGTTTTTCCCAGCACGGTTGATATAGAAAACCAACATCGACATGGCCGATTGAAAGGGCGTTGTTTTGCGGTGACGGCTTGAGTCAGCCGACTTTTTAAGTGACTCGGCAATTCTTTTCGGGTCGTCCCAAATGAAAACACCTTCCTCTAAATTCAACGCATGACTGTGTTCGGTGACTTCTTGAGACCATTTCGAAGTGGTGGGGGACTTTTGTTTTTTTTGGATTCTTTGCCATAAAAGACGATTCCGAGCACGTGTGTTGATAAGGAGTTTGCTTTAATCGGAGACAAGAGCAGAACAAGCTGTTTTGGCGTATTAACAAGAATTTGTACTAAGAGAAAAGATCTTTACGAAAAGGATACCGTTGATAGAACATTTTCAAATACTTCAATATCGCGATTTAAGTCCTTTTCTAAGGAAGTGAGTGTAAAATACCAGATAGATTTAGTCTTAAAGTTAGGGATGATAACTTGTGTTTGAATAAGATTTTCATGTTGAGACGTTATTTTATACTGTTGCCAGCCTCCTTTTAAACCACTTAATGAATAAGGCTTTCTTATAACATTTCCTATAACACCTATTTCTGAAATGATTTTTTCGCTTTGATCGACAACGTGTTTTATTATCTCTGTTTCACTTTTATTTTGGACTAGCTCATTATTCATAAATTCATGTACGATGTTTATATTTGATCTTTTATCATCAATTTTTATAGTACCTATCACCTTAATATCAAAGATTGATTCAATTTTATAATTTTTTGGAAACCCAAAACTAATTCCATAGTCTTCTGAAATGAATGATAGGTAGTCCGTTGGCAAGTTTAAAACGGGGTATTTCTTTTGTTTACTAAGCTTTTGAAAAGATCTCTCCAGCATATAGAAAACACCAATAAACCCCGCCAATGCGCCCTCGAATTCACCAATTGGAAGTTTTAGATTAGCGGAATTTTCAAGCCAATTAAAAAGTATGATAGATGAGGTTAAACTCATTAGGAAAATGAGAAATACGATTAATATAGGGTTTTTATTCATGTTCGAACGATTCAATTAAACGACAATGTGAAATTATAAAACGTTACCGACCAGCACTTTATACTTACCTTATATAGTATATTCTGGAGCATCTTTAAATTTAATTGCTACAGGCTTCCATGTACTATTAATCAGTCTTATTAAAGATGAATGCCACATCTCAAGTTCATTTATTTCAAATAGTCTTACTTCCCTGAACTTCCATCCTGAACTCTTCGTTTTTTGCAAATAAAAATGATCAACTTCCCACCGGTTGTGTAGGCCAAGATTTCGGACTAGAGACATTTCATTTAAATAATCTTTGGTCTGGAGGTCAATGTCAATGTTTTCATTGATGACTTTGCTAAGGATTTTAATTTGATGAGTAATTTCTTTAAAACCAATTCTGAGAAGGTCTTTTTGTTTGTTACTGCTAAGTTCCTTATCAAAAACATATAGGTAATTATCATTTATAAACTTTCCAAGATGGGATATATACCAATCCCACTGGCTTCTCAGAGTAATCAAAACAGATTGTCGTGCACTTTTAGTAAAGATTTCTTGATATTTTTGAAGGTATTTCCAGCTTTCTTCCCAGGTGGATTTATCCATGCCTTCTTGAAGTAATTCTTGCTCTATTTCATCTATGGCATTACGCTGCCTAACACGTTGCCCTGATGCAGTATCAGAAAGTATTTGATGAAAGATTGATCCTTGCATAAACTCCATTGTTTGGAAGGCTATTTGAATTGGGAATTTGTGAGCTTTAGCTCTTGGAAGCGTTTCCATATTTGTAAGTTCAATTTTCACTATTATCGTTCCCTAAGCAATTACTTGTTAATTAACAAACACTTTATTTTTTTATAACATTCTTAACTAGCTGGTTGTTTCATTTGCCTAATAGTAACGTATATTTAGTGGTAAGGGTTGTGACACTTCAAAAATCCTAAAGCCAAGTCGTTTTATTGGTATTTCAGGCATGAACCTGTTTAAATGAGCTCACTTGATTCAATGCAGGATTAAACGATATGGCGGTGTTTTCGATTCATCTTTTCCCGGTTTGGGTGCTGATTTTTTCGGTGTATGCGTTTTTTTCGCCGACGTTTTTCGTGGACTTGAAAAGCGCGATTGTGCCGTTGTTGATGCTGGTGATGTTCGGCATGGGGATGACGTTACGTTGGCAGGATTTCCGCCAGGTGATGCAGAATAAGGCGGCGGTATTATTGGGCGTGAGCGTGCAGTTTATTGCGATGCCGCTGGCGGCCTTGGGTTTGGCGAAGCTGTTTCATTTGTCGCCGGAGCTGACGGTCGGTTTGATGCTCGTCGGTGCGACGGCGGGCGGTACGGCTTCGAATGTAATGGCGTATCTGGCGAAGGGCGATGTAGCCTTGTCGGTGAGCATGACATTGGTTTCGACCTTGTGCGCCATTGTCTTGTTGCCGTTTTTGACATGGTTTTATCTGAACGAAACCGTTTCCGTGCCGGTGTGGGACATGCTGGTGAGTTTGTTGCAGTTGATTCTGTTGCCGGTGTTGTTGGGTGTGGTGTTGAATCAGTTCTTTCCAAAACCGTTGGAGTTGATTCAACCGGTGTTGCCGGTTTTTTCGATGTTTGCGATTGTGATTATTGTGGCGATTGTCGTGGCGTTGAATACCTCGCAATTGCATTCCTTGGCGTGGAGTTTGGCTTTGGTGATTGTATTGCATAATGCGATTGGGCTGGTGTCGGGCTATGGTTTGTCGCGTTTATTCGGGTTCGACAAGCGGGTGGCGAAAACGGTGGCGATTGAAGTGGGGATGCAGAATTCTGGCTTGAGCGTGGCGCTGGCGTTGAAGTATTTCGGCGCGGTGAGTGCCTTGCCGGGCGCGTTGTTCAGTGTGTGGCACAATATTTCCGGGTCGATGCTGGCGGCGTATTGGCAGCGTAAAGAAGCCAAAGAAAACGTGACGTCGTCTTAGCCCGAATATTTCACAAATTTGCACTGACCTTGCTTGTCCCTTGATTCCACAAGAAATATTTTCTCAGTCGGTCGTAATCGTGGATACGACACTTCTTCGAAAATTTCCTTGTGAAAACAAGGTCCTGCGCAATTTCAGCACACATTCATGAAACATTCGGGTTAGAAACGCAAAAACCACCAGGCCTGATTAATGTAAGAAGTAGCCAGGCCTGGTGGTTTTTATGATTTGAGTTCGCGCTGGAATTAAAACCCGAAAGCGGATTTGGCTTTTTCCATGTCCACGGAATCTTTGGCTTTGCCTTTATCGACGGATTCGTAGGCTTTTTGATAATCCACGCCGTCTTTGGCTGACAGGGCTTCTTTGGCTTTTTCCTGATCCACCGATTCCACGGCTTTCTGTTTATCGACCGATTCGGCCAGTTTGCCGTAATCGACGGCGTAAACCTCGGCACTGGCAGTTAAGGTCAGTAGGGCGCTGAAGAGTAGTGATTTTGTTTTCATATTGTTTTCCTGTTTCAGTAGTGCGGTGGCGGGACTTCTTCGCTGGGTAATTTGATGTCGCTGCCGATTTCGTATTTAAGTTGTTTGATATAGTCGGACAATACTTTCACCTGCGTTTGCAGAAGCTGTATTTCCTGATGTTGTTTACCCAGTGTTTTATTGAGATGCTCGATGACATCTTCCTGGTAAGCCGAGCTGACTTCCAGGTGATGTATTTTATCGGTTAAATCAATCAGTTGTTGATTTATTTGCTCATCCATTCTAAGGCCTCGTCCGGTTTTTTCAACGCCGGTTCCAATAATACCCTGTCGCAGGGTGGTTCGTACAGATGTATGACGGTTTCATGCAGTTCGTCGCGGCGGAAATAGTGGCAGGGGATGTCGTCTCCGATGTCCTGGCGCGCCAGATAACTTTCCAGTGCCTGAACAGAGGCCATTTTAAAACCGCTTAGGGCGATGATTTCGTCACCGGCGGCCAAGCCGGCTTGCCCGGCGGATTGTTCGTTCCAGACATGGGTGAGTTTGACGGTTTGATGTTCGGTATTCGCCAGATTGGCGCCCAACTGTGGCGGGAAGCTTTTTTGCTCGGTTTTGCCGCCGGTGTCTTTGGCGTTGGTGGCCGGGCGCAAGGTGAAGTCGATGCCGAATTTGGCGAACAGGCTTTCAAACGGCAGGTCTTCGGTGCCGAACAGATACCGTTGGAAAAAGTCTTTTAAATCCAAGCCGGAAGCTCGCTCACAAACGGATTCGATTTCACCTTCCTGCAAGCCTTTTCCGGTGGCGCCATATTCGCGCCACAAGGTCAGCAACACGTCGTCCAGCGATTTGGCGTTTTGGGTTTCGGCGCGGATGGTCAAATCCAGCCCGAGCGCAATCAAACTGCCTTTGGTGTAATAACTGACAATCGCATTGGGGGCGTTTTCATCCTGCTGGTAGAACTTGGTCCAGGTCAAAAAGCTGGATTCCGCCACGGACTGTTTGAAACGGCCCGGCATGCGATACACGCGGGTCATCTCTTTGGCGAGCTGATTCAAGTAACTGTCGTGATCGAGAATGCCGGCGCGGTGCAGAATCTGGGCATCATAGAAAGAGGTGATGCCTTCAAACCACCAAAGTTGGTTGGTGTAAACCGGTTCTTTCAATGAGGCGGTTTGATAGATTTCCGGCTGAATGCGTTTGACGTTCCAGGTATGGAAATATTCGTGCGAGCAGAGTTCCAGAAACTGAATGTAACCGTCGCTGCGTTTTTCGTCGTTCAAGTACGGCAGGTCGCTGCGCGCACAGATGAGTGCGGTGGAATCGCGGTGTTCCAAGCCGCCGTAGTCTTTTTCGGTGACGGTGACCTGGAAAAGATAGCGTTCAATCGGGTAGGGTTGGCCGAACAGTTCCAGCTCGGTTTCGCAAATGCGGGTTAAATCGTTCAGCAGTTGTTTTTTGTCGATGCAATGGAATTCGATTTTGCCGGTGAAGGCGATTTGATGCGGAATGCCGCAGGCTTCGAATTCCAGCAAATGGAAACACCCCATTTCCACTGGATAATCGATCAGTGTTAAATAATCGTCGGCTCGGTACAACCCGAAACCATGTTCGTTAACGTTTTCCGGTGGCAAGGTGGTGGCGACACGCCAGTTTTCCGCTTCTGAATAAGGCGACGGAACGATTTCCACCGAGCAGGCCTGGTCACGTTGGCCATCCACCGCCAGAAACACAGAAGTGCCGTTGAAAAAAGCGTGGGTTTGGTCGAAATGTGCGCCACGGACGGATAAATCCCAGGCGTATACATCGTATTGCACTTTGATTGGCCCGTTATGCGGCGCGACTTGCCAGTGGGATTTCTCCACCGGCGTGATGGGCAAAGGTTCGCCGCTTGCCGTTTCAGCTTGCAGGTCGATCAGGTGTTTGGAAAAGTCTCGAATCAAATAACTGCCGGGAATCCAGTTCGGCAAGCTGAGAGATTGCCCGTTGGTATCCGGTTGGTCGATTTCCAGTTCGACGTGGAATAAATGGGCATTGGGGTTGGCGGGAGCGATTCGATAACGTATGTCCGGCATAGAGACGATTTTCCTTGGTTTGTTTTGAAGGGTGTTTTCAGATGACACCATTGTATTACAAAAACCATAAAGAAAAAGGGCTTGGGCCGAGTCTTGGCCGCTGAACGGGGTGTTAAAAGTAAAAAAGGGCTTTAAAAGAGCTTTAAAAGCCCTTTTAAAACGCTTTGTGCTGGATTGGTTACTGCGTTATGCAGAAGGCTTTACCATTGATGCGGGTTTGCCGCATGCCACTCCGGCAAAAGATTGGCGGGCACCGTGTCTTCGCTCAACAAACACCCTTTTTCCAACGGCGGGAAAATCTCTTGATAGCTTTTGACTTGCGTTTCGCTCACGCGGCGCATGATTTGGCTGGGTGAAATGTCATTGGGGCGTTTCAGGCCCGCCGCCGCGGACAAGTGCATCAGGTTGTGAATCACCGATTCATGATAACGCGCCGCACGCTGGCTTTTATCGTCGATGTCCAAATGCTTGTAGCGCGTCGGGTCTTGGGTCGCAACACCGGTCGGGCAGGTATTGTTGTGACAGCTTCTGGACTGCACGCAACCGATCGAGAACATCATGCCGCGTGCCGAATTGACCATATCGGCGCCCAAGGCTAACAAGCCTAACAAATGCGCGGCGGAAAAGGATTTGCCCGAGGCGATGATTTTGATGTCGTCTCGCAAGCCGAAGCCGACCAGCGTGGTGTTCACCAAATGCAGGGCTTCGCGCAGCGGCGTGCCCACCGAGTTGGTGAATTCAATGGGGGCCGCACCGGTGCCGCCTTCGGCGCCGTCCACGGTGATGAAGTCCGGTGTCAGGCCGGTTTCAATCATGGCCTTGCAGATGGCGATGAACTCGCAAGGTTCCCCGATACACAGCTTGAAGCCCACCGGCTTGCCGCCGGACAATTGGCGCAGTTCCGCGACGAACTGCAATAACCCGACCGGTGTGGTGAAGGCGGTGTGTGTCGGTGGTGAAATAACGTCTTTTCCAGGTTCGACGATTCGGATTTTGGCAATCTCCGCCGTGACTTTATCGGCGGGAAGCACGCCGCCGTGCGCCGGTTTCGCGCCTTGCGACAGTTTGATTTCAATCATTTTGACTTGGTCGATTTTGGATTTTTCGGCGAAGATGTCGCGATCAAACTGCCCATCAGGCGTTCGGCAGGAAAAATAACCGGTGCCGATCTGCCAGACCAAATCGCCGCCTTCCTGAAGGTGGTAGTCGGTCAAGCCGCCTTCACCGGTGTTGTGATAGAAGTTGCCCATTTTGGCGGCCCGGTTCAGTGCGATAATGGCGTGTTTGCTCAAGGCACCGAAACTCATGGCGGAAATATTGAGGTGCGAAGCGGCGTAGGGTTTGGTGCAGTTCTTTTCGCCGACCAGCTCGCGTTTTTGCTCTTCCGGAACGCTTTGCGGTTTGAGGGAATGTTTGATCCATTCATAGCCGACACGATAGGTGTCGAAAATGGTGCCGAAGGGGCGGGTGTCGATCACGCCTTTGGCGCGTTGGTAAATCAGTGAACGGAACTCTCGTGGCACCGGTTTGCCGTTGGTGTCGCTTTCAACGAAGTATTGCTGGATTTCCGGGCGAATCGATTCAAATATATAACGTATGTGGCCGAGAATGGGGTAGAGCCTGAGCAGAGTGTGCTTTTTCTGGCTCATATCGTAAACGCCGAGCAAAATGAACGGGCCGACCAGCAGCCATAAATACGCGGCGCTCGGCCAAACGGTTGTGGCGGCAATGACGCCCGCCGCCAGCACGGCAGATGTTCCCATAAACAGGTTTCGTGTTGTTCTCATGTATCCTCCAGGCCTGGTCGAAATCGACTTTGATGTTCTCGTTATATGAGTGTTGGCTGGCGTTAGTATAATGTCTTAGTCTATTCATTGAAACAACCGACTTGGATTTTCGGAAAGCGGTTATCGCATGATTAAAGGGGTGTCTTTTGGTGGGTTCACTGAAATTCGTTCTCCAATCGCATCGGCATTCCCTTTATAATAAGTCGGCACTAAATAACGCATTTGAATTTTGGCAAAGCCAGACTTTTCTCAACAAGGCAGAAGTTATTATGCTATCCGGATAACATGATAGCTTTTAACGAAGTTGAGGTAAGTCTGGCGAAGCCCCTTCGGGTGGCTGTTTAAGCAGGCATCCTCGTTGTTGTGAATTTTGATAAAGGAATAACCTTTATCTGCAATTCACGCCTAGAGGCTATCTACTTAAACGTCCCACAAAATTTTAAATGCGTTATTTAGTGCCGACTTATAAGCCTACATTTTTGAACCGCTGTCTTTACGACGAAGTTAACTTAAAAAATACCCGTCAAAGACGATCGAATGACTTTAGGAGATTTTCGTGATCAAAACTCGTTTTGCCCCCAGCCCGACCGGTTATCTACACATTGGCGGCGTTCGCACGGCCTTGTTTTCCTGGTTGTATGCCAGACAGAATAACGGTCAGTTCATTCTGCGCATCGAAGATACCGACTTGGAACGCTCCACGCAGGAATCCGTTCAAGCGATTTTAGACGGCATGGAATGGCTGGGGCTGGATTACGACGAAGGGCCGATTTACCAAACCCAACGTTTCGATCGTTATAAAGAGGTCATCCAGGATTTGCTGGATCGTGACCTGGCGTATTATTGCTATGCATCGCCGGAAGAATTGGATGAAATGCGTGAGCAACAAAAAGCCCGTGGTGAAAAGCCACGTTACGATGGCCGTTATCGTTGTTTCACCGGCACACCACCGGAAGGCGTTAAGCCGGTGGTCCGGTTCAAGAACCCAACCGACGGGGAAGTGGTCATTGACGATTTGGTCAAAGGCAAAATTGTCGTGTCCAATAAAGAGCTGGACGATTTGATTATCGCTCGTTCCGATGGCACACCGACTTATAACCTGACTGTGGTAGTGGATGACTGGGATATGGGCATGACGCACGTGATTCGCGGTGACGACCACGTTAACAACACCCCCAGACAAATCAACCTTTATAAAGCCTTGGGTGCGGAAGTGCCGAAGTTCGCGCATATTCCGATGGTGTTGGGTGAAGACGGCAGTCGCTTGTCCAAACGTCACGGTGCGGTGTCGGTTTTGCAATATAAGGAAGAAGGCTTTTTGCCGGAAGCCTTGTTGAACTATCTGGTGCGTCTGGGTTGGTCTTATAAAGATCAGGAAATCTTCACCGTTCCGCAGATGGTGGAATTGTTTGATCTGGAAAGCGTGAACTCTTCGCCGTCGACTTTCAACACCGAAAAACTGCTTTGGATTAACCAACAGCACATCCAAACCACCGACATCGACCATTTGGTGACGCATTTGACGCCGTTTATGGAAGCCAAAGGCTTGGACGTATCGCAAGGCCCTGCGCTGTCGAAAGTGGCCGATTTGCTACGTGAGCGTGCCCGTACCTTAATTGAGATGGCAGATGGCGCGACCTATTTCTATCAGGACTTCACCGAATTCGATGCCGATGCGGCCAAAAAACATCTTCGCCCGGTGGCGGAAGAACCGTTGCGTTTGGTGCAACAGAAGTTTGCGGCGCTGTCCGAATGGAAAGCGGAAGCGATTCACACCGCCATTCAGGAAGCCGCCTCCGACTTGGATGTGGGCATGGGCAAAGTGGGGATGCCATTGCGTGTCGCCATTACTGGTGGCGGTCAATCGCCGTCGATTGATGCCACTGCGGAATTGATCGGGCAGGAAAAATGTATTGCCCGTATAGACTTAGCGTTACAGGCCATTGAAATCCGGAAGCAGAACGCTTAAACAGCGGGGTGGGCGCGGTACTTACGGGCAAAATTAATATGGCATTTTTGTTAAAAAAGTCTTGACCGTCCCGATAAGTTCTATATAATACGCGCTCATCAGCTTGAGGGGCTATAGCTCAGCTGGGAGAGCGCAACACTGGCAGTGTTGAGGTCAGCGGTTCGATCCCGCTTAGCTCCACCAATTCTGATACTTTTCTGGAATCTTTTAAGACCACTAGGCCGGACTTAAACGATGGGATTTTGGAAGAGATAACTGGAGAAATCCAGGCACAGATTAACTTGGTTAATCACATTGTGTCCCGTTCGTCTAGAGGCCTAGGACACGGCCCTTTCACGGCTGTAACAGGGGTTCGACTCCCCTACGGGACGCCACTACGCGGGAATAGCTCAGCGGTAGAGCACAACCTTGCCAAGGTTGGGGTCGCGAGTTCGATCCTCGTTTCCCGCTCCAAATTTAAATTGATTGAAAAGGTCTGCCTCTAGGTCGGTAGAATTGAAACCGGTTCAATTGATTGCTTGTTGAAATACAAGCCGGATGACAATCCACATTGTCCCGTTCGTCTAGAGGCCTAGGACACGGCCCTTTCACGGCTGTAACAGGGGTTCGACTCCCCTACGGGACGCCACTTTCAAAAGCCCGCTTGAGTTTTCAGGCGGGCTTTTTCATTTCCGGACATTTGTCTCACTTCATACTTCCTTTACTCGTTTTAACCAGGCCTGGTTCTGTGGTTCGTTTTTTGCTTGTTTTGACGTTGAACGTTTAAAATTTTTATAAATTCTTCTTAAAACTATCTTTTTAAGACGCCGGTTATTGATTAACATGGAGTCGTCTTGTTCAGCGTACATTTTGGAGTGATTATGTCTCAAGCGGATATCGGTTTAGTTGGTTTAGCGGTCATGGGTCAGAACCTGGTTTTGAACATGGCCGATCATGGGTTCCACGTCAGTGTTTACAATCGTTCGAAGCAGAAAACGGACGACTTTATTCAAAACCGTGTCGAAGACAAACCCATTACCGGCTACGATTCGCTTGAAGGACTGGTCAACAGCTTGAAAGCACCCCGTAAGGTGATGTTGATGGTCAAGGCTGGTGAGGTTGTGGACCACTTTATCGACCAATTGTTACCGCTGCTGGACAAGGGCGACATGATTATCGACGGCGGGAATTCCTTATACACCGACTCCACACGACGCACGCAAAGTTTGAAAGAAAAAGGCATTCTGTTTGTCGGTACCGGCGTGTCTGGCGGGGAAGAGGGGGCGCGTCACGGGCCATCCATTATGCCGGGTGGCGATCCGGCGGCCTGGCCGTCGGTAAAACCGATTTTTCAGGCCATTGCCGCACAATCGGATGGCGAACCTTGTTGTGACTGGGTTGGTCCAGAAGGGGCCGGACATTATGTCAAAATGGTGCATAACGGGATCGAATATGGTGATATGCAGCTCATTACCGAAGCCTATCAATTGATGCGAGAAGGCTTGGGCATGTCCGCCGACGAATGCCAAGCTGTGTTTGCGGAATGGAATAAAGGCGTTTTGGATTCTTATTTGATTGAAATCACCGCCGACATTCTCAGCTTTAAAGACAACGACGGCGAACCGCTGGTCGATAAGATTCTGGATGCGGCCGGTCAGAAGGGCACCGGAAAATGGACCGGCATCAGTTCGTTGGAGCTGGGCATGCCGCTGACATTGATTACCGAATCGGTTTACGCCCGCTGTTTATCCGCCCTGAAAAGCGAGCGGGTGGACGCGGCTAAATTGTATCCGCGTAGCGACAAGACGCTGGATGTCGATAAAGACGCGATGTTGACCGCGATTCACGATGCGCTCTACGCTTCAAAAATCATTTCCTATGCACAAGGCTATATGCTGATGTCCGAAGCGGCGAAAGAGTTCGACTGGGATTTGAATTACGGCGGCATCGCCCTGATGTGGCGTGGCGGCTGTATTATCCGCAGTACCTTCCTGGGCGAAATCAAGAAGGCCTATGATGCATCGCCGAACCTGTCCAACCTGCTGAAAGCGCCATTCTTTGAAGACGCGATTAAATCGGCGGAAGCCAATTGGCGTCAAGCGGTGATTTTCGGCATTCAAAGTCAAATTCCAACCCCGGCGCTGAGTTCGGCCCTGGCGTTCTTCGACGGCTATCGTAGCGAACGGGTGCCGGCCAACTTACTGCAGGCGCAGCGCGATTATTTCGGCGCACACACCTATGAACGTGTCGACGCCCCACGTGGTGAATATTTCCATACCGATTGGATTCATTCCGGCGGTAATGTCAGCTCCACAACGTACGAGGTGTAAGTCTTATGTCGGAAGCCTGTACTTATGTGGTGTTCGGGGCCACCGGAAACCTGTCGTTATCGAAACTCATGCCCAGCTTTTATCATTTGGAACAAGTCGGCCGCTTGGACGATGACATGCGCATTCTCGCCATCGGGCGACGCGAATGGAGCCGAGACGACTGGATAAAAATTGTGAAAAAAGCGGTGGAACCCAAAGCGCGGGGCGGTTTGGATAAAAATCTGTTCAAACGTTTTTGCGAACGTTTAGATTATTTCCAAATGGATATTAATAAAGCCGAGTCGTATCAGGCGTTGGCGCGTTTGATTGCCTCCGACGCCTGGCCGAACAATGCCGTCTATTATTTATCGTTGGGACCGGATCACTTCGCCAGCACGGTGCGTCATTTGGGTGAAAGCGGTATGTTGGCCGAAACCGACGGCTGGAAACGCGTGGTGCTGGAAAAACCTTTCGGTTACGATTCCGACAGCGCCAAACAACTGCAAGCGCAACTCAATAAATACCTGGACGAAGACCAGACCTACCGAATCGACCATTATCTCGGCAAAGGCATGGTGCAGAACATTATGGTGTTCCGCTTCGCCAACCTGTTGATGGAGCCGCTTTGGAACCGCAATTACATCGACCATATTCAGATTACCCATGCCGAAGACCGACCCATCGGGACACGCGCGGGCTATTACGACACCAGTGGTGCGATGCGCGATATGATTCAAAGCCATTTGTTGCAACTGTTGGCACTGGTGACCATGGAGCCGCCGGCCTCAATGGATGCGGAAGATTTGCGCGACGAAAAAGTGAAACTGTTAAAGTCGATTCGAAGCATTTCCAAGAAAAACGTCTCGGCCCAAGCCTATCGGGCGCAGTATGCGGCCGGTGAAATTCACGGCAAGCAAGTGCCGGCTTATCTGGACGAGCCCGGCATGTCGCAAGACAGTGTCACTGAAACCTATGCGGCCTTGAAACTCTACATCGACAACTGGCGCTGGGCCGGTGTGCCGTTCTACATTCAAACCGGCAAGAACATGGCGAAAAACAAAATGCTGGTGTCGATTTGCTTCAAACATTCACCGAAGCAGTTCTTCCGCGATTCGCACGTTCAGAAAATGAAACCCAACTGGATTATTTTCGGCATTCAGCCGGACGAATCCATTAAGATCGAAATGATGGCGAAACAGCCAGGCCTGGAAATTAATACCGAACAAATCAGTCTGGATGCCTCCATGGGACGGGAAGGCGAAGAACCGAACGATGCCTATGAAGAATTGCTGCTGGATGTCATTAAAGGCGACCGCTCCCTGTTCCTGCGCTATGACGAAGTCAAAGCCGCTTGGAAAGTGGTGGACCCGGTCATTCAGGTTTGGGGTACGGAAACCGGTTATATCGATACCTACAAGTCGGGAAGCTGGGGGCCGGAAGGTGCCAATAAACTGTTTGATTCGCCGGAACAAAACTGGCGTTACCATATTCACCCGGAGTCTGAAAGATGACCGAAGTGAATGGCCTGCCGACGAATTGGCGTGTGTTCGACACGCCGGCAGACGTCGCCACCTATACGGTGGAACAGCTGCTGGCTCTGGCGGATCAAGCCATTCGTGCTCGTGGGCGTTTTACGTTGGTGACGGCGGGTGGCACCACGCCACAAAAATGTTATGAATTGCTGGCGGAACAACAAGCCGATTGGGCCAACTGGCATATTTACATGGGCGACGAGCGCTGTTTACCGAAGGAAGACAGCGAACGGAACAGTGTGAGTTTGCACCAGGCCTGGTTGTTTTTCGGTCATATTCCGGACAAGAATATCCATGTCATGCCCGCCGAACTGGGCCCTGAATTGGCAGTCAAATCCTACCAAGCCACCGTCGACGTGATTGATCGCTTTGATGTGGTTTTGCTTGGTATGGGGGAAGACGGCCACACCGCCAGTTTGTTTCCGGGGCATGCGTATCCGGAGGATATTTCCGTGGTGACCGAGTATCATTCCCCTAAACCGCCATCGGAACGCATCAGCCTGTCGTACGAACGTTTGGGCCGAAGCCGTCATGTATTCAAATTGATTACCGGTGCGGGAAAACGTGAGGCAGTGAAGCAGCTATTATTGGACAGGGACGGCACCGATTTACCGATTCAGCGTGTGCAGGGCGATGAGACGTTGGTGTTTATCGATTCCAGCGCGCTGTGATCTAAAGAAATTCATGTATCCAAAATAAAAAAACCGCCAATTTTGACGGTTTTGTTTGTTTTCTTTTTATATTTATTTTCAAACACTTAGTGCAGTGTTTGCGAAACCGATGAATGCTTTTCCTTGTTCAAGTTAATGGACGTCGACACCACGTTTTGAATCTGCTCGATTTGGTCTAGCAGTTCCCCGACATTGGTTTGGGGTTCCACTTCGATTTGCAGTGTCATGGACACGCTGCCGTCGGCTTTGTCGGTACGCGTGTCGGAATTGATGAGGTTGATGTCCCAATGGGTCAACATCGCCATAATGTCTCGTAACAAGCCTTTTCGGTCGAACGCCAAGATTTGCAATACCGCATCGTAAGCTTCCGGCTCCGGTTTGGCGCCGTGCCAGGCCACTTCGATCAGGCGTTTTTGTTCGTCGTAAGTCAGGTTGAGAATGTTCGGGCAATCTTTTTTGTGCACCGTAACACCGCGGCCACGGGTGACGTAACCGATAATCTGGTCGGATTCGTCCGGGTGGCAGCAGGGCGCCAAAGAGGTTTTCAGTTGCGGCACACCGACCACATACGCTTTGCCCGGTTCCAACGGCACATCGTGTTCCAACAAGTCACGGGAGCGCGGGCGCATGTGTTCTTCTTCCGGTTTGATGAGTTTCTGGATGGCGTTGGTCAACTGGCGTTCATTGATTTGGCCCTTACCGATGCCTTCGTACAATTCATCGACGGTTTCCAGCTTGAAACGCTCCAACAGCATTTCAGCACTGATGTCGTCGGCTTGCAGGCGACGGACTTCTTTATGGAACAGGCCTTCACCGGCTTCGATATTCGCGTCTTTATTCTGTTGGTTAAACCAGTGGCGCACCTTGGTACGCGAGCGGCTGCTGCCCAAGTAGTTCAAGTTCGGGTTTAGCCAGTTACGGTTCGGCGTGCCTTCTTTGACCGTCAGAATTTCCACCGAATCACCGGTTTTCAACTGATAGGTCAATGGCATGATTTTGCCGTTGATTTTGGCGCCACGACAACGGTGGCCCAGCTCGGTGTGAATCTGGTAAGCGAAATCCAGCGGCGTGCAGCCTTTGTTCATGGTGATGATTTCATTGGCGGGCGTCATCACGTAAATGTGTTCGCTCAACAGTTCGGTGCTGATTTCATTCAGTAAATCCGGATTGTCATTGTATTCAAGCATTTGGCGCACAAGGTTAATGCTTTGCTCCAGGCTTGGATCAATCGGTTTGCCGCCTTCTTTATAACGCCAGTGGGCGGCAATCCCGAATTCGGCATGACGGTGCATTTCGTGGGTACGAATCTGAATTTCGACGGTTTTGTTTTCCGCGCCGATGATAACGGTGTGAATCGATTGATAACCGTTTTCCTTGGGGCTGGCGATGTAATCGTCGAACTCGTCTTTGATGTAAGCCCAGCGGCTGTGAATCATCCCCAGCACTTCGTAACATTCCCGCACGGAATCCACGTAGATGCGCACCGCGCGCAGGTCATACAGCGCGTCAATCGGCAGGTTTTTGCGGGTCATTTTGCGCCAGATACTGTAGATGTGCTTCGGGCGACCGGAAATGTGGTATTCGATGCCCGAGTTTTTGAGCATCTCTTGCAGCTCTTGAATGATGCTGTTGATATAGGCTTCGCGGCCTAAGCGCTTGGCGTCCAATTGACGGGCGACTTCCTTGTAGATTCCCGGTTCCAGAAAACGGAAGGACAGATCTTCCAGTTCCCATTTCAATTGGGCAATCCCCAAACGGTTTGCCAGCGGGGCGAAAATTAGCTGGGTTTCCGAAGCGATTTGGCGGCGAACATCTTCATCTTCGTTTTTAAGGTTACGCAGGCGCACCACGCGATATGCGAGCTTGACGATCATGGTGCGGATGTCGGAAGTCATCGCCAACAGCATCTGCCGCAAGCGCTCGTTTTGAACCTCGTTAGAGGTATTGGCCGGCATGAAATCGCGAAATTGGTTTAGGCGACGAATGCCGTCCACCATTTTGGCAATGGATTGCCCGAAAACGTCGGTGATTTGCGCAATGGAATAGTGCGGTTCCAGGGTCATATCGCTGACCAGCGTGGCAATCAAGGTGTCGCGATCCAGTTTCAGGTTTGCCAGGACGGCAGCGACTTCGGCGCTGCGCACAATGCTTTGTTCGGGCAGGTCGTAAGCTTCCAGCGCCATTTCACAGGCCTTTATCCCCAGCGCATCATACTCTTCCGATTTGAAAACTTTTTGATAGAGAGTTTGAACCGAATCCATAACGCCTTTACACAACCTGAGCTTAACTTAAAAACACATTCACTAAAGCAGAACCAAGCATCATTTTAAGCGAAAACTACCGATAATTCTGTACTTATGAAGGAGTAATTCCAGCTTTATCTCTCTTGATGGGATTGAAAAACCAAATTTCATAAAATTTTTATTTATTTTCGGGTTCAAATCACTATAGTTACCCCGCTGTAACCAACGGAGGTAATTTATTCAATGACAATCAAGCAACGCATTATTTTCATTATTTCACTGCTCATCGGTTTTCTGATGGCAGCCATTGTCGCAGGCCTGGTGATTATGAAACAAAACAACCAATCTTTTCATCAAATCTATCTGGATCGCATTATTCCGCTGAAAGATTTGAAAATCATCGCCGATGAATACGCGGTCAATATCGTGGATACCAATCATAAGCTGCGTAATGGAAACCTGACGTTTGAACAAGCCAGCGGGAATATTCAGCAGGCGCAACAAGTCATTGAAGAAACCTGGAACAAATACATGGCCACCACCTTGACCGAACAGGAATCGGCCTTGGCGCAGAATGCACAAACGCTGATGAAAAAAGCCGATGAATCCATCGAAGGCTTGAAATCGGCGATTGCATCGCAGAATATGGCGGCGGTGGAAGGTTACAGCATCGAACAGCTGTATCCGGCAATCGATCCGATTTCGGATGCGATCACCCAGCTCATCGATTTGCAATTGGAAATTGCCGGGCAACTCAATGACGCCAATGAAGAAGCGTATCAAACGACCTTCACTTGGGCCATCGTCGTGGCGCTGTTGATGTTCTTGATTGCGGCGCTCTTGTCGTATCGAACCCTGAGAGCCATTTTGCGACCGATGAACGAGCTGATGGACGTTTCCCAGAATGTGGTCAAGAATGGCGATTTTTCCAAGCGGATTCACGTGTATCATCAAGA
Organism: Thiomicrospira sp. S5; assembly: GCF_003991075.1. NCBI lineage: Bacteria > Pseudomonadati > Pseudomonadota > Gammaproteobacteria > Thiotrichales > Piscirickettsiaceae > Thiomicrospira > Thiomicrospira sp. S5. The sequence continues at coordinate 1,574,253 of NZ_CP014470.1, forward strand.
TGAAATCGGCCGTGCGTCAATGGCCTTCAACCAATTACTGGACCAAACCAAAGCCACCTTTGATGGCGCCAATGCAACGGTCGCGGCGATTGCCGACGGCGATTTCAGCAAACGCATGGACGGCGATTTTGTCGGCGAAATGCTGGCGCTGAAAAACGGCATCAACGCTTCTGCGGAAAGCGTCGAATTCATGATGAACGAACTCGACAGCATTATGAATGCCCTGCAAAACGGCCATTTGGAAGCCAAAATGGACAAACGTGTTGCCGAAGCCTTCCGTAACAAGGTGGAAGGAGCTTTGTCCAACACCGGCAATATCATCAACCAAATCAACCGCGTGATGCACGCCGTCGCGTCCGGTGATTACTCGCACCGGGTGCAGGCGTCCGCCTCCGGCAGCTTCGACGAACTGAAACAAAGCATCAACAGCAGCGTCGATTCGCTGGGCACGGTGATGCAAGAAATTAGCCGTATTTTGACATTGATTGCCGATGGCGATTTGACCGAGAACATGTCCGGCAGCTATCCGGGGGAATTGGCGCACATTCAACAGAACCTGAACAATGCCATTAATAATCTGAACCGTATCGTAAACCAGGTCAATGGCGCGACGCACATTGTCTTGTCGGCATCGGAAGAAGTTTCCAAAGGCGCATTGGATTTAAGTCAACGCGTGCAACAACAAGCGGCGGCGGTCGAGCAAACCTCTGCGACCATGGAAGAGATGAATTCCACGGTTCAGAACAACACCAAAAACGCCATTGAGGCGTCGAATCTGTCGGAAAACGTGCAACAGAAAACGGAGCGTGGTGCCGAGGTGATGAAACAAACCATCGACGCGATGAACTCCATTGAAAACTCCAGTCAACGCATTAACGACATCGTGACGCTGATTGACAGCATTGCTTTTCAAACCAACCTGTTAGCGCTGAATGCAGCCGTGGAAGCGGCCCGTGCGGGCGATCACGGACGTGGTTTTGCGGTGGTTGCCGGTGAAGTTCGCGGCCTGGCGCAAAAATCCGCTGATGCGGCGCGCGACATCAAAAACCTGATCAATGAGAGTAATGAACTGGTTCAACAAGGTTCTCAATTGACGGGCGAGTCCGGTGAAATGCTGGCGGAAATTCGCGAATCCATCACTCATGTACATGAAATGATTGAGATGATTGCCCGTTCGTCGGAAGAGCAGGCCAAAGGCATCGAGCAAGTGCACACGGCCATCAGTGATATCGATGCCGCCACCCAGCAGAATGCCGCTTTGGTGGAAGAAACCTCCGCCGCTACGGAAAGCATGTCGGATCAGGCGCAAACGCTGTCGAGTGAAATGGCGTTCTTTAAAACCGGTTCGACGATGCTGACCAAACCGGTTCAAAAAACCGCACAACCCAAAGGTTTGGCCGCGCCAAGTGCAGCCAAAGATGCATCCGATCATGATTGGAGCGATTTCTAAACCGTACGTTGGCCAATAATTGACCAGGCCTGGCCGAATCTACGGAAAGGCCGGCCCATCTGTAAAAAACACCATGCCGCTGATATTCACGCGGCTTTCACTTATAATACGCTTCTTTGTTGATTCGCAATAAGGAAGCGTTTTGCTCAACCACTCCCTTCAAAAAACCACCGGTCAACCGACCTGCAGTGCCCAACACTTCTCTGTGGCGCCGATGTTGGACTGGACCGACCGTCATTGTCGTGTTTTTCATCGTCAGCTAACCCGCCAGGCCTGGCTGTATTCGGAAATGGTCACCACCGGCGCGATTATTTACGGCGATAACCTGGAACGGTTTCTCGGGCATTCCGAAGACGATGTCCCGGTGGTCTTGCAATTAGGCGGTTCCGGGCCGGAGGATTTGGCCAAATGCGCCGTTTTGGGCGAGGAATGGGGCTATTCGGAAATCAACCTTAATGTCGGCTGCCCATCCGACCGGGTTCAAAATAATATGATTGGCGCGTGCTTGATGGGGCATCCCGGTTTGGTGGCGGAAGGGGTGGCGGCCATGAAAGCCGCCGTATCGAAAATTCCGGTGACGGTGAAATCTCGGATTGGTATCGACGACCAGGAAGATTTCGAAACGCTGGTGGACTTTGTCACTCAAGTGCACGACGCCGGTGCCGACGGCATGATTATCCATGCCCGTAAAGCCTGGCTGCAAGGTTTGTCGCCCAAGGAAAACCGCGAAGTGCCCCCATTGAAATACGACTGGGTTCGACGCATTAAACAGTTATTCCCGGAGTTTCCGATTGCCATTAATGGTGGAATCGCGTCGCCGCAAGACGGTTTGGCGTTTTTACAACCCGACGGTGATTTGCCAGCGGTGGACGGCGTCATGCTCGGCCGCGCGGTGTATGAAAAACCGTATTTATTGACGGAAGTTGATCGGCTTTATTATGATGATGTGTCTGAACCATTGAATCGGGAAGCCGTTTTGGAAGCCATGTACCCTTATATCGAACGTCATTTGTCGTCTGGCGGCAAGCTGAACCAGGTGAGCCGCCATATGCTTGGCCTGTTTGCCGGCTTGCCGGGCGGGCGTATGTGGCGCCGTTACATTTCCGAAAATGCGTTCCAACCGGGGGCCGGGATTGAAGTGTTACAGGAAGCTTACCGCCGTGTGGCCCAGGAAATCCAACGCATGGAAGAGCAAAACCGATGATTTTACTGGAAGTGCCCTTCGCCGAAAAAGACGCCGCCAAGTCATTAGGGGCTCGTTGGAACCCCATGGAGAAAAAATGGTATGTGCCTGAAAACCTGGCGGACGACTTAGCACCGTTCGAACGCTGGTTGCCCAATCAGCCAACCTTGTCGATTGTCGATTCACCCTTGTCGCCGGACGCCGTGCCCGCAAATGAAAAGGAAAAGGGCGTTACGCTAGGGCAGTTGATGTTCCAGGTTCAATCGGCTTTGCGTCAATCCTTTCCCGGTGCCGTATGGGTCAAAGCGGAAATCGCCAACCTGAATGAACGCCGAGGGCACGTTTATCTGGAACTGACAGAAACGGCTGAAACCGGCGGGGCGGTTGCCACCTGCCGAGCCATGATTTGGCAAAGCCAAGTCACTCGTATTTTAGAGACTTTTGCCAAAGAAACCGGTTCCGAATTAAAACCAGGCCAAAAGGTGTTGTTGCTGGCCGAAGTGAATTTTCATGAAAAATTCGGTTTCTCTTTGGTGATTCAGGACATCGATCCGAGCTTTACACTGGGAGAACTGGAAGCCAATTTAAATAAGATTCGCCAACAGTTGGTGGCGGAACAGCTTTATGAGCGCAACAAACAATTTGCCATGCCAACGGATTTTTTCCGTGTCGCGGTCATTGCACCGCCAAATGCCGCGGGGCTCGGAGATTTCCGCGCCGACGCCGACTTGCTGCAACAAGCCGAACTCTGCGAATTCAAATATTTCTACTCCGCTTTTCAAGGCCAGCAGGTCGAGTCGGAGATGCTCACGGCCTTCGATGCCTTTGAAGCACTGCATCAAGCCAATCCGTTTGATGCCTTGATTATCATCCGTGGCGGCGGGGCCAAATTGGATTTAACGCCATTGAATGTCTATAGCCTTGCTAAGGCGATTGCGATGGCGCCGATTCCGGTTTTGACTGGTATTGGCCACGAGCGCGATAACACCCTGCTGGACGAAGTCGCGGCGGTTCGATTCGACACGCCGAGTAAAGTCATTGCAGGTGTTCGCCAGGCGATTTTTGAAGGCGCGCAAAAGGCACAACGGCATTGGCTTACCATCGAACAATCCAGCCAGTTGTACGTGCAAAAACAAAAACAAACCCTGGCCGACATGGAAAAAACCGTGCAACGGCAAAGCTTGAGTATTACCGAACGACTCAAACGGTTATTGACGCCACTGCATTACCAAATTCAGCGACAGAGCCTGGGGCTGGCTCAAGCCCAGAAACACACTTTATTACAGTTGAATCAAGAGCTTAAACATCAGGTTTCGAGTCAGTTAAAACTTCAGAAACATCAATTGGCTCAATACCAAACCACCGTCGCCAGCGCGCCGTTTCAACATTTGGAAAAAGCACGCGTCCGCAATAAACAGTGGATTCGTTTCGTTTTGAGTTCCGGACCGAAGACCCAATTGAACCGCGGGTTTGCGATCGTTAAGGACAAAAAGGGCGGCACACCGATTAAGTCCGCCGAGGTGGCGAAACGTCAGTCACAAATTGAAATCACCTTTAAGGATGGCGCCATACAAGCCATTCCCGTTGAAGAATAACCACTGCTAAAGGAACCCGTTATGGCCGACAGCACCAACGAAAGTTATCAAAAAAACTACGCGAAACTGCAAGAAATCGCACAGAAACTATCGAACTCCGAAGAAATCGACATCGATGAACTGGTGCCGATGGTGGATGAAGCCACACGCGCTTATCAAGTGTGTCAGTCCCGCATTGAAGCTGTTGAAGCGGCTTTAAACAAGCGAATCGCCAGTGATAACGACTCGTCAGACAACGACGAATAACCGAAATAAGTGAACGTCAAATGAAACACGCCATCATTTACCACAACCCACGTTGTTCCAAAAGTCGTCAAACACGTGCATTATTAGAAGAAAACGGTTTTGAGATTGAGGAAGTACGGTATCTGGACACGCCACCCAGTGTTGAAACATTGGATGAATTGTGCCGTTTATTGAATGTCGAACCCACCGAAATCATTCGTACCGGCGAAGCCGAATTCAAAGCACTGGGATTATCCTTGAAAGACAATGCAACAAACCGCCAGGCCTGGCTGGAAATCCTACATCAACATCCTAAACTGATCCAACGACCGATTGTTCGCATCGGTGACAAAGCCGTTATCGGGCGTCCGCCGGAAAACGTTCTCAGCTTGTTCTGAATTAAAAGCTTTAGAATTTCAACAGAAGAGGTGCGCCTGATCGGCGCACTTTTTTACGTTATACTTAATTTAACATAATATACATTATGCGAATATATAATAACGACGAACACGAAGGGTATTCCACTTGTTTTTATTTAAAATCAACCTGTTATCTTGATTTGATTTTGATTTTGATTGCGAAATTCTTTGATGGTTGTTTGCTGAAATTGCACTGATTTGCAAATAACAGAAACAAAATAACAGAAACAAAAAACGCCCAGGCCTGGGCGTTTCTTTGGTGAGATTCGTTTGAACGTAAAACTATTTAAAGTAATCGACGTGTTCACTCAAAACCATAATCATTGGTGCCATGGACACAATGGCCATCAAAATCGGCACCCAAGCTCTTGGTTGATGATGTTTCACACCAATCGCACCGGCCACCACCGCAATCGGCGCGGCCAACCAGGTAATTGGCGGGAATACGAAGGCGAAGAAAATGGCGACAATCCCAGCCACCATGCCCAGTGTGGCGGCATTTCCCGGGTTGTAAGAGCGGGTGTCTCGCATGTCGTCCGGACGTGAGCTGGACGATTCCAGACGGCCCATAATGGTTGAAATTTCCGCTTCGGACAGGTCTTTTTGAGTCAACTCGAGATCAGTCATTCCCAAGGTGATTTTTTGATTGCGATACAGACTTTTGACCAGCTCGTTCCAATCTGCATCATCCGGCAGTGCATCAACGATTTCATGCGCTTGTTGTTTGATTGACACCTTGTCGCTCCTCTCGTCTTTTTTGTATTATTGAGTTAAAAATAAAAATTGGCATGTTTTTTAAATCTCTATGCCAAGATAATACCGTTTTGGCGAATTTTCGATTATTATATAACCATTACTGAGATACTCAACCATTAATCATTTCGGGCACCAAGGAGAGATTCTCTATGGCGTTAATGCCGGGCTTACAAATCAATATCGGTCAACAGCTCAAACTGACACCGCAGTTGCAACAATCCATCAAAATCCTGCAATACTCCGCGTTGGAAGTTCAGCAAACCATCTCCACCACGCTTGAAACCAACTTCATGCTGGAACTGGATGAAGACCGCCCGGAAGACGCCGAAGAGTTCGCTTCGGAAGAAGATGCCGCCGAAGTCTCGGATGCCAGTGAAAACGAGATTGACATCGAAGCATCCGACACCCTGTCCGACGATTTACAAATCGACTGTGAATGGGAAGAGGTGTATACCGACATCTCCCCTGTTTCCAGTTCAATCAAATCCGACAACGATGATTACACCTCTCCGGAAAACTATACTTCGTCCGAAGTGACCTTGAGTGAAAAGCTGTATTGGCAATCGGATATTTATTCCTGGACCGAAACGCAAGAACTCATTGCGTCTTATATCATTGACGACATCAACGATGAAGGTTACTTGAAAACGCCATTGGAAAACATTCTGGCCGATATTCAGGAAAAAGAACCCGACCTGCTGATTCACCTGTCGGACATCGAAGGCGTTTTATCGGTCATCCAGCAGTTTGAGCCGACCGGCGTCGGCGCGCGTGACTTATCGGAATGCTTGATTCTGCAACTGAAAGCCTTGCACCAGAACCCATATGTCGTCACTGCCATCAAAATCATCGAAGAAAACTTCGATTTGCTGAGTGTTCGTGACTATAAACGCATCAAAAAGATTTACCTTTTGAATGACGATGAACTGACCGAAGTGATTCAGGTGATCCAATCGCTCAGCCCGAGACCCGGTCGAGAGTATTCGTCGACCCAGGGTGAAATCGTGATTCCGGATTTAAAGCTGTATCGCACCAAAGACGGCTTTATGGTGGAACTCAATCAGGATGCGTTCCCGCGCCTGACTATCAATTCGGCATACATCAATATGGCGGGCGACTTAGGCTCCAGTAGCCAGGAAGCCAAACAAATCAAAGAACAACTGACTGAAGCGAAAGGTTTGATTAAAAGCATCCAAAGCCGAGGGGAAACCCTGCTGCGTGTCGGCAAATACATTGTCGAGAAACAAGCTCGCTTCTTCGATGAAGGCGAACAAGCTATGCAGCCGATGGTGTTGCGCGACGTGGCCGAATCGCTTGAATTGCACGAATCCACCATTTCCCGTGCCACCAACCAGAAATACATGCAGACGCCACGCGGCACCTTTGAACTGAAATACTTCTTCTCCACCGGCGTGTCGCAATACGGCAGCGAGGATCAATCCGCCATCGCCATCAAATCGCACATCAAGCAATTGATTGACGATGAAGATCCAAACAAACCGCTCAGTGACAATAAACTCATGGCGTTGCTGGAAGAAAAAGAAATCAATGTTGCGCGCCGCACCATTGCCAAATATCGCGAGGCGATGCACATTCCATCGTCCAGCGAGCGCAAAAAACTCAATAAATTTAAATAAGTTTTAGCTGACTTCTTGGTCGACACAGACAAGTCGTCTTCATATATTGTTACGAAAAAGTAACAATCTGTTAAAATATTTTTCTTTCCATCGCTGGATAGTGAAATATTTCAAACAGTTATGCAAAACTTACTCATCTTATTATCATTCGCTCTTTTCACATTTGGTTCTTACGCTTATTTTAATAAACCACTTGAAGAGCCATCCTGGCCAACCACAATTCCCGGTTTTGCATTTTCCCCATATCATTACGATCAAAGCCCTTTCTCCGGAATTTACCCAACCACAGAATCAATTGAAGAAGACCTGGAAATCTTATCCGGAATGGTTCACGCTATTCGCACATATTCGGCGACAGGCGTATTTGGTGAGATCCCCGAACTCGCTGCAAAACATAACATTAACCTTGCGCTTGGCGCCTGGATTGATGGTGACTTCGAAACAAATGAACAAGAACTGAAAGCTCTGGAAGAGATTGTTCATCGTCCGCCATACAATGTTGTGCGCGCCATTGTCGGAAATGAGGCGGTACTGAGAAAAGAAATCAGCGTTGATCAAATGTCCGCTTACCTTGAAAGAATGCAAAAGGCGCTGGATGTTCCTGTGAGTACCGCCGAGCCATGGCATGTTTGGATGAAATACCCGGAGTTGGCCGAGCATGCAGATTATCTCGCCGTCCATATGCTGCCCTTCTGGGAAGGTGTTCCGGTAGAAAGTGCGGTTGATTATATTGTCGATAAAATGGCTTTGCTGAGCGAAAACTTTCCCAACAAACCGATTGTCATTGCCGAGGTAGGCTGGCCCAGTAATGGACGCAGCATCAAAGAAGCTTCTGCTTCAAATGCCAACGAAGCCATTTTTTTAAGACGCTTCCTCGATAAAGCCCGAACAGAAGGTTACGTTTACTACGTCATGGAAGCTTTTGATCAACCTTGGAAAGCCGATCTGGAAGGTGCTGTCGGGGCTTACTGGGGTGTTTATGATGTAAACCGTCAGCCCAAATTCGAATTTTATAAACCCATCATTCCGATTAAAGAATGGCGAATTCTTGCCATTGCATCCATTTTATTAGCGGTATTTTTAGTGCTTTTCTTACTGATGGATAGCCGTAATTTGAAAAAACGCGGACGAACCTTCTTGGTTGCCATTGCGTTCTTCGCTTCCTCCGTTATTATTTGGGTTGTTTATCAGCACACCCTGCTTTATCAAGACTGGATCAGCCGAATGGTTGGCCTCTTACTGATGCTTGGGGTCATGGGTGTTTGGCTGGTTATATTGGTTGAAGCGCACGAATGGGCCGAAGCCCTTTGGTTACGGAAACATCGCCGGCTTTTACTACCCTCTTCTTTTCCAGAAACGACTTCAACCTCTCGAGATTGGCCGTTTATTTCCGTTCACGTACCGGCTTATAATGAACCACCGGACATGATGATCGAGACCCTCGATGCGCTTTCTCGCCTGGATTATCCGAGTTTCGAAGTACTGGTCATTGATAATAACACTCAAAATGAAAATGTCTGGCGACCGGTTCAGCAACATTGCAAAAAATTGGGCGCAAAATTTCGTTTTTTTCATGTTTCGCCGCTGGAAGGATTCAAAGCCGGGGCCCTGAATTTCGCATTAAAACATACGCATACGGAGGCCGAAGCCATTGCTGTGATCGACAGTGATTATCAGGTTGAATCGGATTGGTTAAAACGCTTGGTCGTGCATTTTGACGAACCGGAAGTGGCAATTGTGCAAGCCCCGCAAGACTATCGTGATTTCAATGAAAATGCCTTTAAGGCCATGTGCTACGCCGAATATAAAGGCTTTTTCCATATCGGCATGGTGACCCGCAACGAACGCAATGCCATCATCCAGCATGGCACCATGACATTGGTTCGACGAAAGGTTCTGCAAGAAGTCGGTGGTTGGGGTGAAACGACCATTACCGAAGACGCCGAACTCGGCCTTAAAATTTTCGAACACGGCTATCAAGCCACTTATGAATCCACCAGCTATGGCCGAGGCGTCATGCCGGATACCTTTATGGATTACAAAAAACAACGTTATCGCTGGGCTTATGGTGCCATGCAGATTATGCGTGAACATGCCGGCGCCCTTTTCCTCAACCAAACACACTTAAACCTCGGGCAACGTTATCACTTCATCGCCGGCTGGTTGCCTTGGATTGCCGATGGTTTCAATTTTATTTTCACGCTATTGGCCATCATCTGGTCATTATTAATGATCAGCAACCCGGTTCACTTTAATGCGCCGAATATTATGATTTCACTGGTGCCGATTTTATTCTTTGGTTTCAAACTGTTGAAGATGCTGGCCCTTTATCGGACTCGAATGCATGCCAGTTTTGTTACGGCTACGGGCGCGGCCGTGGCCGGGCTGGCATTGTCACACACCATTGCAAAAGCCGTATTGTCTGGTTTGTTTATCGGTCGAAAAGTGCCCTTTTTACGAACCCCAAAAGGGCGCCAGTCGGCGGCGATTTTGCAAGCACTGAAAGACGCCGGCCAAGAAACCGCACTGGTCACGATTTTAGCATCATTAGTGCTGGTCATTTACTGGCGAGTGGGCTTCGAATCACTTGAAACATTGTTTTGGTGCATCGTGCTGGGTGTGCAAATGATGCCTTATTTGGCAGCCGTAATCTTATCGACCATCAGTGCGTTTCCATCCGTTTCCGCTCGATGGCTGCGATTCAATTCAGTGACAACCGGCTAATTTTTGGAATTCGATAAAGCCATGCAGTAAAATGTTTGCTATAAACCATTTTGACCAGGCCTGGCCTTTTTGGGGGTTGGCCGCATAAAGACGACCATTCATTTATATAATTAGGAATATCGGGATGATCATACCAAAGCAAGCCGTTGAACAACGTCAAGAAGCTGCTCAGCAACAATGGGAAGCGCAAGCCGATTTTAAAGAGTACATGTCTGCCGTAAACCCGCCGATGCCGAAAATCGATGTTGTGGACTACCCTTCCAGTCTGCATGAGCAGGGCGACACACGCATTATTCCGTTTGATTTATCGAAAAGCCTGGATATTTCATACCCGGCGACCAGCCCGAACCTGATGGCGAACTTCATCAAAATCAACCCGAACGATACCCTGAAGACCCAGGCACAGGCGACATCGCAAATGTTTTTCGTCATTCGCGGTGCCGGTAAGACACAAATGTCTGAAGGAACCATTGAATGGAAAGAAGGTGATTTGTTCACCTTGCCAGCCGTTCCGGATGCCTTACACACTGCCACAAAAGACAGCGCCTTGTATTGGGTGCATGACGGCCCGTTGCTGAATTACCTCGGCGTCGCACCGAAAACCAAGCGCTTTTCACCGGTGCTTTACACCAAAGAACGCCTGACCAAAGAACTCAATGCGATTCGTGAAGAAGCCGCCGGCCGAAATCGCACCGGCGTCCTATTGGCAAACCCGCATTTTCCGCAAACCATGACGCTGACCCATACGCTTTGGTCGCTGTACAACGCCTTACCGGCTGGCGTGGTGCAAAAACCGCACCGCCATAACTCCATTGCATTGGATTATTGCGTGGATGCCGGGCCCGACACTTACACCATGATCGCCAAGGAAATCGATGCCGACGGCAACCTGATCAATCCGGTCAAGGCTATGTGGACGCCAGGTTCAGTTTTCGTCACCCCGCCGGGTTGGTGGCACTCGCACCACAACCATTCCGACCAGGATGCCATTGTGCTGCCGATTCAAGATGCTGGAATCATTATGAATATGCAAGTACTGGACTTCCAATACATCGCGTAAGCGGCATAGAATAAAGCGATTAGGGAATAACCCGTATTGTGGAGAAAACACGGCTATGTTAAACACCGATTATACCATCACCATTATCGAAGACGATCCGCTTCAGTTGGAAAACCTCGAAACCGCTTTGACCGAACAAGGCTTCCAAGTCAAAGCCTTTACCGAGCGTAAACCCGCTGAAGCCAGCTTTGATGAAGCGTTACCAGACCTGGTCATTTCCGACATCATTCTCGGTAATGAAATCGACGGCGGTTTTGAACTGGCCAAGCACCTGTTGTCTTACGAAAGAGCCATTCCGGTGATTTTCCTGTCGGAGCGCCAATCCGAATTCGATATTTATACCGGCCATGCCTTAGGCGCTATCGACTATTTACCCAAGCCCATCAGCTTGAGCGTTCTAACCGCCAAAGTCAAAAACCTGCTACGTATTACCGGCACGGCGCCGACGGCGGACAAGGTCGAAAAATCGATTATTGACGGTTTGCGCTTGGCCAACGAAGAGTTCAAGGCTTACTGGCAGGATAAAGCGCTGGACTTGACCGCCACCGAATTTGAAATGTTGAAGCAGTTCGCTTTGACCGGTGAGCGCGGTGTCGTTACCTACGACACACTGCAGGAATCCACTCAAGGCGTGGTTGAACGTAACACCATCAATACCCATATTTGTCGTATCCGTTCTGCGTTCAAGAAAATCGATCCGGAGTTCAACTTGATTCACAACGAATATGGACGCGGCTACAGCTGGTATGAAAAATAGCCAGGCCTGGCTCATTCCGGAGAATCGCACTTAAGGAGCCATATGCAAAACAAGCCCCCTTTTCAATTGCGACTCTCCATTCGAACAAGGTTTTTTATCTTATTGTTATTGCTAACAATATTGCCTTTTCTCGCCTATAAGTTTGCGGTGGACCTTCACCGCCTGCTCTTGAAAAACCAAGCCATTATCCAGCAACAAACCGTTGTCAACTTATCTTATATTCTGGAAAACCGTACCGATCTCTGGGCATTGCAGATTCAAGCCGGTAACCCCACCAGTCAATTGGCCCACCTCAACCTGGAAAAATCCGTGCTGTGGATTGTCAATGAATTCGGGCAGGCCACGTATGTCGTCGGCCGCTTACCCAATTACGACGAAAGCGCACAAAAAAACCGCGATCCCTTCAGTTTATTGGGCCACTTTTTGATTAAGACGTTTTCAACGATCATCCCCTACACCTTGCCCTACCCGTATCCGCAAAGCAAGACCCCGGAAATTGCCCTGATTCGCCAAGCCATCAATGGCCGGACCTTTCAGCAATACCGAATGAACCGCGACAATCAGCCGATTTCGTTGATGTCGGCGACACCTTTACGTTTGCAAAACAAAATCATCGGCGCGGCGGTTTTGGAACAAACCATGGACAGCCTGTTATCCGAATCGTTGAACTATTTTTATCGATTAATCGGTATCGGTGGCGTGGTGTTTCTACTGGTGATTTTGGGCGCGATTTTTTACACCGCCTCCCTCTCCAATCGCATTGTCCGCCTGGATAAGGACGTTAGCAACACCTTCGATAACTACGGAAAGGTCAACCAGCTTTCCTTCCCGGATACACGCATTCGCGGGTATCATGACGAACTGTCCGATCTGCGCCACCACATTTACGAAATGCTCACGCAATTGTCATCCTATGAACGTTATCTGAAGCAGTTACCGCGCACCTTGCGGCATGAAATCCATAATCCGTTAAACCGTCTATCGATGTCGCTGTCGCTGTTGGAAAAAGACGTGGAGCACAAACAGGTCCAATACTCCAAGCATGCCCTGGAACAGCTCAAACAAATCATCGCCTCCCTGTCCGAAGCCTCAAGCATCGAAGACAGTTTGCACTCTCAAACACCGGAAGCCTTTGACGTCGGCGAGATGCTCCAACATTATCTGGACAGCATTCGGGAAACCAACGACGCCAGTGAAATCGAAGTCGATTACCGCTTGAAAAATAATACCTTATTACTGGGTGATGGCTTCATGATTGAACAACTGATGGATAAGCTCATCAGCAATGCCAAAGACTTTAACGATCATCGTTCGCCCATTAAGGTTTCCGCCCACCAAACCGACAAAGATGTGGTGATCTCGGTCCAGAACTCCGGACCGGCCCTACCAAACGGTTATGAAAAACAAATATTCGACGGCATGATGTCGATTCGGGAAGTGAATGCCGACGATCAAACCCACTTAGGGCTAGGGCTGTTCATCGTTAAGCTAATCACGGATTTTCACAAAGGCAATGTCGAAGCCTATAACCTGTTTAACGCGGACGGCGAAGCTTACGGTGTGGAATTTCGGCTGGAGCTGCCGATTTATAAGGCTTAAATCGACAGCTTTAAAATCAGATAAAAACTTATCGAATGGAATCGTTGATGGATTTCAACACGGCCACCGGATCCGCCGCTTGAGTAATCGGTCGACCGACCACCAAATAACTCGAACCGGCTTCCATCGCCTGTGCCGGCGTCATGATACGGCGTTGGTCATCGCCGGCACTGTTGGCCGGGCGGATGCCGGGCGTCACCAAGCAAAAGTCGTCACCCAACTGGCTACGAATGGCGCTGGCTTCTTGTGCGGAACAGACCACACCATCCAAACCGGACGATTTGGCCAGGCCTGCCAATCGCAAGACATTTTCTTTCGGTGTGCCGGGCAGCCCGATTTCCGCCAAGTCGGATTGCTCCATACTGGTCAGAACCGTCACGCCAATCAATAAAGGCGGCTGTTCACACTGCATCACCGCTTCCTTGGCGGCCTCCATCATGCGACGACCACCCAAAGCATGCACGTTCAGCATCCAAACGCCCAGCTCAGCCGCCGCTTTACAAGCCATCGCCACGGTGTTGGGAATGTCATGGTATTTCAAATCCAAGAATACATCAAAGCCTTTGCCGACCAGTTTTTCCACCAACTGAGGTCCGCCGATGGCAAACAGTTCTTTTCCTACCTTCAACCGACACAGGTTCGGTTCCAATTGTTCAACAAATGAAAGCGCTAAGGATTCTTTTGGAAAATCCAACGCCACCACGACCTTGGGGTCGGAAGAAATCATATCAGTCATAAATTACTCGTAAATCAAAATAACGTAAAGGCTAGAAGACGGGCTTTTTTCAAGGTTTGGAAAGCATTTCAAGTGAGGTTGACGCATCGGCGCTTTCCGGTTGTTTTTTCTGCAAATCGAGAATGTCTTTTTTCAAACGGATGATTTCATCCATTTGTTTTTTATTGTTTTTTTCGGAACGTCTCAGTTCCCACTTTAACTTAATCAATTGTGAAAAGGCGTAAAAGCCCGCCAACAGCATACCGATAACCACGGCAATGGCCAATAACAATGAAAGCGGAATTTCGATTTGCGTCCAAAAAACATCGAATGGAACGATGGCTGGGTTAAGAACCCCTAAAATCAGACCGGCAGACAGGAATAACAGCGTGATGATCAGTGAAAGAATTCGAGACATAAAAAAAGGCCACAATATTTTTTCAATATTGTAACCTTTTCATAATTGAGTTGAAATGATATTAACCGATAATATCGGTAAAATCCTTTGACTCATCCACACGATCCCGCAAGGATTTCCCTGGCTTGAAGTGCGGCACACGTTTTGCAGTTAACTGGACTTTCTCTCCCGTTTTCGGGTTTCGGCCCATGCGTGCTTTTCGGTGATGGAGACTGAAACTTCCAAAGCCACGAATTTCAATTCTGTCGCCTTCTGATAAAGTGTCTATCATCGAGTCTAAGATTTGGTTGATCGCCAGTTCCACATCCTTTTGACTAAACTGAGTCTGCTTTCGGGCTATCAATTCAATTAATTCTGACTTCGTCATTGTAATTTGTCTCTTTCTTCATTCATTAAAAATGAATCGTTGTCCGGCCGAAGTACATAGACATAGGGCCGGATTGAAAAGGCCGATTCAGGTGCAGAGCACCCGAATCTCACAACAATTACTCTTCAGAAGAAAGTTGACCTTTTAGCAAATCACCCAGAGTGTTTTGGGCTTGAGGTTGGTTTGCAGAATAGTCCTTGACGGCATTCGCTTCTTCTTGAGCCGCTTTGGCTTTAACAGAAAGCGATACGCTGCGGTTCTTACGATCCACATTCGTGATTTTCGCTTCAACGGAATCACCAACTTTCAAGACAGAGCTGGCATCACGTGTATCTTCTTCCAGCTCGGAAGCACGAAGATAACCTTCCACTTCTTCTGCCAAGTCGACAACCGCACCTTTCTCGTCAACGGATTTAACCGTACCGGTTACGATGCTGTTTTTACCGTTTTCAGCGACAAATTCACCGAATGGGTCTTGCTCAAGTTGTTTCAAACCAAGAGAGATACGCTCACGCTCAGGGTCGATAGACAAGATAACCGTTTCAAGCTCGTCGCCTTTTTTGAATTCGCGAACCGCTTCTTCACCAGACTGAGACCAAGAAATATCCGTTAAGTGAACCAAACCGTCGATGTTGCCATCCAAACCGATGAAAATACCGAAATCGGTGATCGATTTGATGCTGCCAGTGATTTTGTCACCTTTGGCGTGGGTTGCAGAGAACGCTTCCCAAGGGTTGACGGTACATTGCTTGATGGACAAGGAGATACGACGACGTTCTTGATCAACGTCCAAAATCTTAACTTTAACTTCCTGACCCAAGTGAACCACTTTGGATGGGTGGATGTTACGGTTAGTCCAATCCAGTTCAGATGTGTGAACCAAACCTTCGATACCGTCTTCGATCTCAATGAACGCACCGTAGTCGGTGATGTTCGCCACTTTACCCATGATTTCAGAACCAATCGGGTAACGCGCAACCATATCGGTCCATGGATCTTCTTGCAATTGTTTCATGCCTAGAGATACACGGTTCTTCTCACGGTCGAACTTCAATACCTTCACTTCAATCTCATCACCCACTTGGATGACTTCAGAAGGATGGTTTACACGACGCCAAGCCATGTCAGTGATGTGCAATAGACCATCGATACCACCAAGGTCGATGAACGCACCGTAGTCGGTCAAGTTCTTAACGATACCGCTCAATACTGAACCTTCTTCCATATTGGCCAGAAGCGCTTCACGCTCAACAGAGTTTTCAGCTTCAATAACGGCGCGACGAGAAACGACAACGTTGTTACGTTTACGGTCAAGTTTGACCAGTTTCAATTCAACTTCTTTACCTTCCAAGAAGCCGAAGTCGCGAATTGGGCGGACATCCACAAGTGAACCCGGAAGGAATCCTCGGACACCTTCAACATCAACTGTTAGACCACCTTTAACTTTACCGGTTACCATACCGGTAACGGTTTCGCCATCTTCAAGAGCCGCTTCCAAACGATCCCAAGTCTTAGCGCGTTTCGCTTTTTCGCGAGAAAGACGCGTTTCACCGAAACCATCTTCCAAAGTCTCAAGATAGACTTCAACGTCATCACCAACAGCCACTTCCAACTCACCGTTGGCATTTTCAAATTGGCTCTTAGGAATCGCTGACTCGGATTTCATACCGGCGTCAACCAGAACGGTTTCTTTATCGATACCAACAACTTTACCGATAATCAAAGAACCGGTTTGGAATTTGTCTTCTTGCAAAGACTGCTCAAATAATTCAGCGAAAGATAATTCACTCATGGATAATTTACCAAATTTTCTTAGCCGCTCACTTCTGTCGTATTGGGGTTTCCAGAAAGTTAACGGGTCCGTTATTAATATTGCCGACATCCCAACAAGTCAACAAATCGTCAAAAAACAAAATCCCCATTCGTCAACCGAACGAGGATTTTAATAAAATCTTTTAATTCAATAAGTTAGATTATTTTAATGCTAACTTACTTGATTAACCCATGTTTCCATAATTGATCCATCGCCAATTTGCAGACCTCATCGATGCTTAAATCGGTTGTATCGATTTCCAACGCATCGTCTGCCGGAACCAATGGAGAGGTCTTCCGAGTGCGGTCGCGCTCGTCCCTTTCCATAATGTCTTGAGTTATTTGGCGAATATTAACATCAACCCCTTGATTTTTCAACTGTTTAACTCGCCTTTTTGCCCTTTCTTCCGCCGAGGCCGTCAAAAACAGCTTAACCGGCGCATTCGGGAAGACCACTGTACCCATATCTCGCCCGTCCGCAATCAAGCCAGGCGGTTGCGCATAGTCTTTTTGGCGTTTCAATAAGGCGGCGCGCACTTCCGGAATCGCTGCCACTTTAGACGCCATGGCCGCCACTTCTTCGGTGCGCACTTTGGCGGTAATGTCCTGGCCTTGGTACAGGATGCTGGTTTCGATAAACTCCACCGGCAGGTTTTCAGCCAATTCCACCAGGCCTGGCAGATTGTCCAACGCCAAGTCTTGGTCGAGCACACCGTACGCCAAGCTTCGATAAATGGCGCCGCTATCCAGTAAGTGGAAGCCGGTTTTGCAACACAGGTATTGCGCCAAGGTGCCCTTTCCGACACCGCTTGGCCCATCCACCGTGACGATTGCTTCGGTTGTTTCCATATTAAGCCTCCTCGGCGACAACATGCATGCCGACCTGATTAATCAATTCAATGAACGTTGGAAAGGATGTATTGACATTGGCGCAATCGTCCACGATCACATCCGACGCGGCGCGTAATCCGGCAACGGTCGCCGCCATGGAAATTCGGTGGTCATGGTGACTTAGAATCGGTGCGGATTGCGGTGCTTGTTGTCCCCCTTCGATAATCATGCCATCTTCGGTTGGCGTGGCTTGAATGCCAAGCGCATTCAAAGCATCCGCCATTACTTGAATGCGGTCGGACTCCTTGACACGTAGCTCTTCGGCACCGGTCAACACGGTGCGCCCTTCAGCTGCGGAAGCCGCAACAAACAACACAGGGAATTCATCAATTGCCAAAGGGACCAAATGCGGTGGAATGTCGATCCCCTTCAATTTCGACGAACGGATTCGGATATCCGCCACCGGTTCGCCACCAACCGTCGCTTCGTTCTCAAGCGTAATATCGGCGCCCATCAGTTTGAGAATATCCAATACTCCGGTACGAGTCGGATTGATGCCGACATGCTCAATCATCAAATCGGCTTCTTCGGCAATCGCCGCCGCCACCATAAAGAAAGCCGCCGAAGAAATATCCGACGGAACATCGATATCGGACGCCGCCAAGGACTGACCGCCGGTGAGCGATACACGCGTTCGCATATCGTCCAGTTTTTCGGACACCACATCATAACCGAAACCGCGCAACATGCGTTCAGTATGATCTCGTGTCGGTGCCGGTTCCTCAACCGCGGTCTGCCCTTCCGCATAAAGTCCTGCCAACAGAACACAAGACTTCACCTGCGCACTCGCCATCGGTAACACATAATCAATCGCTTTCAACGGACCGCCGCGCTTGATTTTCAACGGTGGCGTCCCGCCGGCTTCGGTTTCGATTTCAGCGCCCATTTCCGCAAGCGGATCGGTCACCCGCTTCATCGGCCGTTTGGATAAGGAAGCATCGCCAACCAGTTCACATTCGAAATCCTGGCCCGCCAAAATCCCGGCCATCAAACGCATGGCCGTCCCGGAGTTCCCCATGTCCAACGGGTGAGTCGGTGCTTTCAAACCTTTCAGGCCTACACCGTGCACGGTGACACGGCCATTATCCGGGCCTTCAATCTCCACGCCCATGGCCTGAAACGCCTTCAAGGTCGCCAAGCTGTCTTCCCCTTCCAAAAAGCCGGTGATGTGAGTGGTGCCGTCGGCAATGGCGCCGAGCATAATACTGCGGTGCGAAACCGATTTATCGCCCGGTACACGGATGCGCCCGTGAATTTTCCCGCCCGGACGGACTTTGAATTGAATGTTTTCTGACATAATCAACTTTCCTGAGGTTTACAAGCCCGCCGGTAAGACTTCCGGCGACTCGAACAATCTTAATTCCTTTTACGTTTTACGGCTTTGCCTGCGAGCCGTCTTTTATTTCGTTCGGCTTGACGATGTGTTCGTCCCGTGCCTGCTTGGCCTGCGCAAAATAATCATGAAGGCGTTGCCCGTCGCCGGAGCCGACCAATTCGGTCAAGGCTTGAATTTCGGCTTGATAATGATTCAACCACTTGACGATGGCGTCGCGGTTCGTCAAAGCGATGTCCCGCCACATGACCGCGTCGCTGGAAGCAATGCGAGTAAAATCCCGGAAGCCACCCGCGGTGTACTGAAACACATTGCCCAATTCTTCATGCTCGTTCAGCAGATTGACCAACCCGAACGCCAACAAATGCGGTAAATGGCTGGTGGCGGCAAACACCTCATCATGAAATTCCGGTGTCATTTCCGACACGCAGGCTCCCGTGGCCTGCCAAAGTTCGGTCAGCTCGGCCAAAGCATCCTTATCGGTATCCTCCGTCGGCGTCAAAATCACACGATGGTCGACAAACAGATTCTCACAAGCGGCTTCGACTCCGCTTTTTTCTTTACCGGCGATCGGATGCCCTGCCACAAAACGTTTGGGGATTCGCCCAAACGCCGCTTTCACGGCGTTTAAGACCGAGGTTTTCGCACTGCCGACATCGGTCAGAAGTGTCTCTTCCGACAAGAACGGTTGCATCTCTTTCAAGACCGCTTCCATCGCGCCCAGCGGTACGGCTAAAACCACCACATCCGCCCCCTGAACCGCCTCTTGCAATGACAAGGTATATTGGTCGACGACGCCTAACTGCTGGGATTTTTGCAGGCTTTCTTCACGTGTTCCATAACCCGTGACGTTTTTGACTAGGCCTGCTTTCTTAAGCGCCTTGGCCAAGGAGCCGCCAATCAGCCCCACTCCAATAATCGTTATATTATTCCATTGTTTCATTTCATTTTTATCCGTTGCCGTTCCAACCGTCTATTGTGTATTAGGCCGAACGACTTAAAATCTTTCGCAAAGCATCCATGAAATGGCTGTTTTCTTTTTGCAGCCCAATCGACACCCGCAAGAATTCAGCGAAAGTACCTTGTTTGGCGACGGGGCGGACAATCACGCCTTCCGCCAACAAGGCTTGATTGACCTGTAGTGCGCTTTCACCCAATCGGACACAAATGAAATTACCTTGGGATGGGATATATTCCAAATCCATATCGTCGAAAAAGCGCATCAGACTGACCATGCCCTGCTGATTCAGTTCCACCGTTTTCTTGACGAAAGCTTGGTCGGTTAAGGCCGTTTGTGCGGCCACCTGCGCGAGATGGTTGATGTTGAATGGCTCACGAATCCGGTTAATGTAGCCAATCACTTCCGGGTGACCGACCATGTAACCGACCCGCAATGCGGCCAAACCATAGGCTTTTGAAAAGGTTCGCGAAACCAACAGGTTCGGATATGCATCCAGATAGTCAAGTCCATCTGCATAGTCCGGATCGGTCACGTATTCGGTATAGGCTTCATCCAGCACAACAATGACGTGCTTCGGTACTTTCTGGATAAAGTCTTCCCATTCGGTTTTTCCGAAAAAGGTGCCGGTCGGATTATTCGGGTTGGCTAAATAAACCAGTTTGGTTCGCTCGGTAATCGCATCGGCCATGGCGGCCAAATCATGCCCCCAATCCTTCGCGGGGACTTCGACACCCGTCGCGCCGACCACCTGAGCGCTAATGGCATAGACGGCAAAACCGTACTGCGAATACACGATTTCATCACCCGAACCCGCAAACGCCCGAGCGGCCATTTCCAACAACTCATTCGAACCGTTGCCCAGCGCAATCTGCGACACATCACGCTGCAGAAAATCCGCCAGAGCTTGTTTCAGATAATAATTATTGCCGTCCGGATAACGTCCCAGATTCATCAGTTCCGACTGAATGGCTTTCACCACTTTCGGGCTACTGCCCAGTGGGTTTTCATTGGACGCCAATTTGGAGATGCGAAACAGGTTATGCTCGCGCTGCAATTCAGAAATCGGTTTCCCCGGCTGGTAAACTTCGATACGGTTGACGTGTGACAGGACCTGGTCGGAAAACAAAGGGTTGGACATATCGTAATCGCTTCAATTAGTTCAACGGGGAGACGGGAAAAGAGCCCAAGATTTTACAAAAGCTGGTTTTTTGTTGAACCTCTTGAATCGCTTCCGCGAGATTGGTGTCTTTTTGATGACCATCGACATCGATGAAAAACAAATAATCCCATTTGGTTTCCGTTGATGGAATCGACACGATGCGCGTCATACTGATATTGCGCGTGGCGAAACTCGATAACACATCCAACAAGGAGCCGGCCTTGTTGGGCATGGCCAACACCATAGCGGTTTTATCTTCACCGCTCGGTTCGGTCGCTTCGGAGCCGATGACCCAAAACTTGGTCGTATTATCCTTGCGGTCTTCGATGTGGGTTTCCAACACGTTCAAAGAATACAATTGGGCCGCGGCTTCTGAAGCTATGGCGCCCAAACTGTCATCCTGCTGTGCCATTTGTGCGGCCAGCGCATTGGAGTCCACCGGTTCCAACGCAATACGAGGGGCATTGTTTTTCAACCACTGTTCACACTGTCCCAGCGCCTGTGGGTGGGCGACGATTTTTTCAATACCGTCCAACGAACTTTGTTGTGACAGCAGACAATGATGGATTTCCAAACCGACTTCACCGGAAATCTTTAACGGCGTGGTCACCAACTCGTTTTGGGTTTGCTTCACCACGCCTTCCGTGGAATTTTCAACCGGCACCAAACCATAATTGGCGTCGCCCTTTTCAACGATTTCAAAGACTTCCTCAATCGACGAAACCGCCAATGGATGCACCGACGAACCGAACTGTTTTATCACGCCGGCATGTGTAAAGCTGCCTTCCGGCCCAAGGTACGCGACCTTGATCGGTTGTTCCAACGCCAAACAAACCGACATGATTTCACGAAACAACCGCGCCATTTCATCATCCGGAATCAAGCTCTTATTACGCGCTTTGACCGCACGCAAAACCTGTGCTTCCCGTTCCGGGCGGTAAAATACCGCTTCCACCTGGCCGCCTTTGGTTTTGATGTCCGCCACTTTCTGGGCACAGTCTGCACGGCGCGAAATCAATGCCTGAATCTCGGCATCAATTTGGTCGATTTCTTCTCGAATCTCGTTGAGTTGCTGTTTTTCTGTTTCGTCAATCATAAAGTCTTGTCGTTTTACTCAGGGCTGGCTGTTATCAGGCGTATTTCGCTTCAAAGTTTTTCATGAACTGCACCAATGCATCCACGCCTTCTTCCGGCATGGCGTTATAGATACTGGCACGCATACCACCATAGGCTTTATGGCCTTTCAAACTCAACAGACCGGCGGCTTTCGACTCTTCCAGGAACGCCGCGTCCAAATCCGCATTTTTCAACTTGAAGGTCACATTCATCCAAGAGCGCACAGACGGGTCGACTTCGTTGTAGAAGAAATCCGAAGCGTCAATCAAGTCATACAGTTTTTTCGATTTACGCTGATTGATTTCCCCCACGGCGTCAACTCCGCCCTGCTCTTTAATCCAGTCGAAGACCAGACCGGCCAAATACCAAGAGAAGGTCGCCGGTGTATTGAACATGGATTCGTTATCGTTGTAGGTTTGCCAATTCATCAGATTCGGAGTATCGGAACGCGCCTGTCCGATCAGGTCCTCGCGCACCACAACAATCGCCAGGCCTGCCGGGCCGATATTCTTTTGCGCTCCGGCATAGATAACACCGTAGTCGGAGACATTGATCGGACGGGAAAGAACTGTAGATGAAAAGTCGGAAATGATGGGCTTGTCGCTGATGGGAGCGGATTGATATTCCACACCGGTGATGGTTTCGTTCTGGCAAATATGCAAGTATTTGGCTTCAGGTGACAGTCGCCACGTTTCCGGAGCCGGAATGCTGTTCTCGGCTTTTGCGACTTCGTTCACATTGACATAACGAGAGGCTTCTTTAATGGCTTTTTGAGACCAAACACCGGTGTTGACGTAATCCACCACATCATCGGCTTCGGTTAGGTTCATCGGCACACCGGCAAACTGCAAAGAGGCGCCGCCATGCACGAACAACACCTTATAATTGCTAGGAATGCCCATGATTTCACGTAAGGTGGCTTCCATATGGTGCGCCACTTCCATAAATTCCTTGCTACGGTGACTCATTTCCATCACCGACATGCCTGTATTATTCCAGTTTAAAAACTCCGCCTGCGCTTTACGCATCACAGCTTCCGGCAACATCGCAGGGCCGGCACTAAAATTAAATGCTCTCATTGTGTCTCTTTATTACATTGAACTTGGAATTGGGCCGATGAACCCGGCCCGATTTGATTGAACATTATTCCGTTGCAGTGTCTTCTCCAGCGTCCGATTCAGGCGCAGCATTCTCGACAGTTGTCTCATCCGCCGCCTCGTCGATGGCCTCCAACAGCTCTTCGTCCTGAACATCGACGACAGCCAAACCGACCACGACTTCACCTTTGCCGACGTTGATCAATTTCACACCCTGGGTATTACGTCCCACCACGGAAATTTCGGAAACGCGCGTACGCACCAAAGTCCCTTTATTGGTAATCAGCACCACTTCCTGTTCCGGTGTCACCGCGACCGACGACACCACATTACCGTTACGGTCGGAGGTTTTAATGGAAATGACCCCTTGTCCGCCACGATTGATGGTGGAGTAGTCGTCCACCGGCGTACATTTACCGTAACCGTGCTCGGTCGCGGTCAGAATCAATGTGTCTTGACGCGCCACCTGCATGCTGATAATTGACATATCGTCTTTCAGTTTCATGCCACGCACACCACGTGCTTGGCGCCCCATGACACGGACGTCGTTTTCGTCGAAACGAATCGCCTTACCGATATTACTGAACAGCATGATATCCTGTTCGCCATCGGTAATGGCCGTTCCGACCAGCTCGTCATCGTCCAACAAGTCGACGGCGATGATACCGTTGGCTCTTGGACGTGAAAAGTCCGCCAACGCTACACGTTTCACGGTCGATTTTTTGGTCGCCATAAAGACATAATAACCGTCGGAGAATTCCGTCACCGGCAAGATGGAAGTGATGTACTCACCATCTTCCAATGGCAGGACGTTCACAATTGGTTTCCCTTTCGAACCTCGGCTCGCCAAAGGTAACTGCCAAGTCTTCTGCCAATAAAGCTTGCCGCGGTTAGAGAAGCACAGCAACATATCGTGTGTACTGGCCACCAAAATCTTACCAACCTGATCGTCTTCTTTCATTTGCGTCGCCGATTTGCCACGACCGCCCCGACGTTGTGCCTGGTAATCGGACAACGGCTGCGTTTTGATGTAACCGTCTTGCGACAAGGTGACGATACGGTCTTCGACCGCAATCAAATCTTCAGCGTCGATTTCTTGATACGAGTGGTCGATTTCAGTACGACGATCATCACCGAAGTTTTCGACAACTTCCAGCAATTCTTCACGTACCACTTCAGTTAAACGGTCCGGGTTACGGAGAATCTCCAGGAACTCGGCGATTTTTTCGATCAACTCGCGGTATTCGTTTAGGATTTTATCCTGTTCCAAACCGGTCAAGCGGTGCAGGCGCATTTCCAGAATGGCTTGCGCCTGAACCGGTGACAACTTGTAGATGTCGCCATCGGCACCAAAGCCAGCTGGCAGATCTTCCGGACGCACATCATCCATTTCGACGCGATCCAGTAGTTGTCCGACATTGCCGATTGGCCAGTCGCGCTCCAACATACGCTCTTTCGCGACCGATGGGCTTGGAGACGATTTAATCAACTCGATCATTTCGTCGATATTGTTCAACGCCAGCGCCAAGCCTTCCAAGATATGCGCTTTTTCACGCGCTTTGCGCAGGTCGAAAATCGTGCGACGCGTCACCACTTCACGGCGGTGGCGAATAAAGGCTTCCAACACGTCCTTCAGGTTCAGCAATTTTGGCTGGCCGTCCATCAAGGCCACCATATTGATGCCGAAAACGGTTTGCAACGCGGTCTGTTTATAGAGATTGTTAATCAGAACCTCCGGGACTTCACCACGACGTACCTCAATCACGATACGCATACCGTCCTTGTCGGACTCGTCTCGCAGGGCGGTGATGCCGTCAATTTTTTTCTCTTTGACTAGTTCGGCAATACGCTCGATCAGTTTGGCTTTATTGACCTGATACGGGATTTCATGAACGATGATGGAAGCTTTGCCACTCTTATCGGTTTCGACACTGGTTTTGGCGCGCATTTGCACACGACCGCGACCGGTTTCATAGGCTTCTCGGATTCCCTTGGTGCCATTGATAATCCCGTAAGTCGGGAAATCTGGTCCCGGTAAATACTCCATCAGCCCAGGAATATCCAACTCAGGATTGTCAATCAGGGCCACGCAGGCATTGACGGTTTCGTTTAGGTTGTGCGGCGGGATATTGGTTGCCATCCCTACCGCAATCCCGGAAGAACCGTTGACCAGCAAATTCGGAACTCGTGTCGGCAAAACGTCCGGTTCAGTCTCGGAACCGTCGTAGTTCGGAGTGAAGTCGACGGTTTCTTTTTCCAGATCCGCCAATAATTCATGTGCGATTTTGGCCATTCGAACTTCGGTATAACGCATCGCGGCCGGCGCGTCCCCGTCGATTGAGCCGAAATTCCCCTGTCCATCCACCAGCATGTAACGCAACGAGAAAGGTTGCGCCATACGCACAATGGTGTCGTACAC
This sequence comes from Thiomicrospira sp. S5, assembly GCF_003991075.1. Lineage (NCBI taxonomy): Bacteria > Pseudomonadati > Pseudomonadota > Gammaproteobacteria > Thiotrichales > Piscirickettsiaceae > Thiomicrospira > Thiomicrospira sp. S5. The sequence goes on from NZ_CP014470.1 coordinate 1,599,946, forward strand.
CGCCGTATCGCCATGCGGATGGTATTTACCAATCACATCCCCGACGATACGTGCCGATTTCTTGTAAGGCTTATTCCAGGAGTTCCCCAATTCGTTCATCGCATAAAGCACGCGACGGTGAACCGGTTTCAGACCGTCTCGAACATCCGGCAAGGCTCGCCCTACAATAACGCTCATCGCATAGCTGAGATAAGATTGTTTCATCTCATCTTCTAATGAGATCGGAAGAATTTCTCTTGCAAAATCAGACATAGAATCACAGTTTTCTTTTTAGTTGACATTAGCTAAGCATTATAACCCAAAAAAAGGCCTTTCCTCTAGGTTTTATGCGTCCTGTCGGCAATCGATGCGCAATTGACCTTTCCCAGCCATTCATCAGGGTTTATGCGATTTTTCATTCACCAATTTATCGGGGGATTCAAATTTTCAATCACGAAAGCTACGGCTTGGATTAAGTCACATAAAAACCCGAGTAGTTGCTATAATCACTAGCACTTTACCAATTGCCAAAAAGTTCCGAGGAAGTTTTGTTTTTATGTCAACGTCCAAAACGCCACACATCAACGCCGACCAAGCCGAACTGAACAATTTCAATCAGCTCGCCAACACCTGGTGGGACGAGTCGGGCGAATTCGGCGCACTGCATAAAATCAACCCTTTCCGATTAACGTTCATGGAGCAGTTTTTGCCCATTGAAGGTCACACCATCCTCGACATCGGTTGCGGCGGCGGGATTCTATCGGAAGCCATGGCCAAGGCCGGCGGCCAAGTCACCGGCATCGACTTGGCCGAAGAAGTTTTGACTGTCGCCAAACTGCATGGCTTGGACTCAGGTGTCAAGGTTGATTACCGTTTGGAAGTGGCGGAAGACCACGCCGCTGAACACTCAGAACATTACGACATCGTCACCTGTATGGAAATGCTGGAACACGTGCCACAACCAGCGGCCATCATCGAAGCGGCTGCTAAAGCCGTAAAACCCGGCGGCTGGGTGTTCTTTTCCACCCTGAACCGCAATTACAAATCCTACCTATTGGCGATTTTCGCGGCGGAGCAATTGCTGGATTTGGTTCCCAAAGGCACTCATACGCACGAAAAATTCATCCAACCTTCCGAGTTGGATGCCATGGCAAGACAAGCCGGACTGCTACTCAAAGACGGCGCCGGCATCGAGTTCAACCCGCTCTTAAAGCGTTATGGTTTGAGCGAGAAACTCGATGTCAATTACCTGATGGCTTATCAAAAACCCGCTTAACCGCAATGACTGACCGAATTGAAAGAGACAACCCTATGACCATTCGATGTGTGCTTTTTGACTTGGACGGCACCCTGCTCGACACTTCCTACGATTTTGCCTACGCGCTGAACCACACCTGCCGGCATTACGGCCAAAAACCGTTGCACTATCAGGACATTCGCAAAACCGTTTCTCAAGGCGGCTTGGCGATGACACAACTGGCGTTTCCCGGCTTGGAAGGCGAGGAATTGGAAAGCAAACGTCAGTTTTTCTTGGATGTGTATTTCAAACACATCGACATGCATACGCGCCTTTTCCCGGGGCTGGAAGCCGGCCTGGCGGAAATTGCCGAACGCAATATTCCTTGGGGCATCGTCACCAACAAACCCACCTGGCTGACGGAAAAATTATTGGAAAATATTCAATTCCCATCCGAACCGGCCAGTATCATTTGCGGCGACACCTTAAGCGTGCGTAAGCCGCATCCGGAACCCTTGTTGTTGGCCGCACAACAATGCGGCGTCACCGCAGACCAATGTATTTACCTCGGCGACCACCCGAGAGACATTGAAGCCGGCATCAACGCCGGGATGCAAACCGGGGCCGCCATGTTCGGTTATTTGCCGGAAGCCGCCTCGGAAACCGCTTGGCCGGCCGATTATTTCTTTGAAACCCCGATTGAAATCACCCACTTCATCCAAGAGAGATTATGAGCACTTATTTAATTACCGGTGCTGCGGAAGGCTTGGGGCGCAGCCTCGCAATGGCCTTAGCATACGACAACAACCAACTGATTTTATTGGATAAAAACCTAAAAGGCTTGAATCACCTTTATGACACCATTGTCGACTCCGATGACTACCAAGCGGAACCGGCTTTGTTTCCAATGGATTTGCTCGGCGCCAACATCGAACATTACGGGCAACTGAGAACCACATTGGAAAATGAATACGGCCATCTTGATGGGGTGTTTTTGAATGCCGCGACCCTACCGGCCTTTACGCCGGTTGAGTATTTCGATTACACCCAATGGTACGAAGTGCTGCACACCAATTTGAATGCCAACTTCCATCTCATTCAGCAAACACTGCCTTTATTACGCGCTGCACACGCCGGGCAGTTGGTTGCGACATTGGATGGAAACCTGGAAAGCAATCCGGCTTACTACGGCGCTTACGGAGTGGCCAAAGCCGGGCTGGAACAGCTTATGAAAACGGTGGCGCTCGAAAACCAGAAAATCCCCGTGCGCTTTTACACCGCCAAACTCGGTGCCTTTCAGTCCAACACACGTAGTCGCCAATTCCCGAGTGAGAACCCCGAGACCATTCCGACCAGCCAGACTATTGCCGCCGAGCTCCTGAAAGCTTTGCAAGACGATTCCGCGGCCGATTTTCTGCAAAAACTCTAAAACTGAAAAACGCCCAGGCCTGGGCGTTTTTGCAATTCAATTCATTTAGTTGTCGTTTCGCCTTTTCAAAAGGCATTTTCAGCGATTATGCCGGCGGCGTTTTACGCGCGCCATGGCATCACCCACATTTGATATAAGGACGTGAACAACATAATCGTCGCGGCAATGCTGTAACCAAAGCCACCGATAATCACAAACCAGGCAAACTGTGGGTTCATTTTCGTCAGCCACCAGGACGCAATGTCCACCACCAGAAACGCAAACGGAATAAAGATAATCACCGCCTTCACCCAGCGATTGAAGCCAACCGCCATCGAAAAAATATAACCGACAAAGAAGAAAATAAACGAGATGCCGAACAAATGGATGTGTGAAACGCGTGTTAAAGAAGTAATGTCCGCACCCTCATCCACTTTGGCGATGCCTTTCATGGTATCGAATTGCGTGACATTCGGCAGAGACTTGATGTGCGCATGACACATGGCGCATTTTTGCATCACGATCGGCTGAACAATCGGCTCCCATTCCGATTCCTTCGCCCCGTCACGCGCCCACTTAATCAATGTCATCCGTTCTTCCGGCGTGGCTTTGTCTTTCATCGACCCGTTCAGTTTCGACTCCAGCTTGGAGCCGGTTCGATTCCCGTAATAACTGTACACAATATCATCGACCGAAACCCCGAATTTACCGTCCGCCATACCGTGCGTCAGCAGTATTTGTCCGCCGGCCATCAACAGCCCTAGCCCCACCACCATAATGTAGCCGGTGAACAGGGCTTTTAACGGAATACTGAGCTCGGGTAGCGACCAGTTTCGGGTAGCATTCATGATCAAATCTCCTCATTATCGGGTTACAATCGGTCTGGAAACTTATGCTGTGCAAACGGCCGGATGTGTTTTTATTTGGGTTTGAATACGCCTGGGAAGGGCGTATGATGTTACACAGCATTAACACCTTACAAACTATACAACTTTTTAGCCGAATGTTTCATGAATTTGTGCTGAGATTGCGCAGAGCATTGGTTTCACAAGGAAATTTTCGAAGAAGCGTCGTATCGGTGATTACGGCCGACTGAGAAAATATTTCTTGTGGAATCAAGGAACAAGCAAAATCGGTGCAAATTTGTGAAATATTCGGGTTAGGAGAACATCATGGCAAAGCGGCGTTATATTCGTTTTTTTGATGAGATTGGAATTGATGATATTCCATTGGTGGGTGGCAAAAACGCCTCCCTGGGAGAAATGTTTCAAGCCCTGACCCCAGTCGGCGTTCCGGTACCAAACGGTTTTGCCGTCACCGCCGAGGCTTATCGAGCCGTGTTAACGGAAAATGACTTGTGGGACAAGCTTCATGACATTCTTGACCCGCTCGACGAATCCAGCGTAACCGATTTAGCCGAACGCGGTCAGGCCGCACGGCAATTGGTTTACCATGCCGATCTGCCACAAGCGTTGATCGACGAAATTCTCGACGCTTATCACGTTTTAAGCGACTGTTTCACCACGCCGATTACCATGGCCATTCGCAGCTCGGCAACGGCGGAAGACCTGCCCACCGCCAGTTTCGCCGGGCAACAGGACACCTACCTCAACATCAGCGGTGAGACCGCCCTGCTCGATGCCTGTAAACGCTGCTTTGCCAGCTTGTTCACCGACCGCGCCATCCATTACCGAATCGACCAAGGGTTCAATCACTTTGATGTCGGACTGTCGATAGGTATCCAAAAAATGGTGCGTTCCGATTTATCCGCCTCCGGGGTGATGTTCTCGATCGACACCGAAACCGGTTTTAAAGATGCGGTGTTCATTACCGGTGCTTACGGTCTGGGCGAAAACGTCGTTCAAGGCGCCGTCGACCCGGACGAATTCTATGTCCATAAACCAACCTTTGAACAAGGTTACCGAACGGTACTGCGTCGCCACCTTGGCGCCAAGAAAATCAAAATGATTTATGCAGCGGACGCCCATAAATCGCCGGTGCGCAACATCAGCACCTCCCTCGCCGAACGCCAGGCTTACTGCATCACCGACGAGGAAGTCTTAAAACTGGCCGATTACGCCATCCGCATTGAAAAACATTACAGTGACAAAATCGGTGCTCAACGCCCGATGGACATTGAATGGGCCAAAGACGGCGATGATGGACAACTTTACATCGTCCAGGCGCGCCCGGAAACCGTTGCGTCCCAGAAGGTCGGCACCCAGTTGAAAACCTATCAAATCACTCCGGAACCGGATGCGCAAATTCTGGTGGAAGGCCGTGCCGTCGGCAGCAAAGTCGCTCACGGCCAGGCCCACGTGATTCAGGACGTGGCCTACATCGACCAATTCAAAGCCGGTGAAATCCTCGTCACCGACATCACCACCCCGGATTGGGAACCGGTGATGAAAATCGCGTCGGCCATTATCACCAATCGCGGTGGCCGGACCTGCCACGCCGCCATCATTGCCCGCGAACTCGGTATTCCCGCCATTGTCGGCTGTCCGCACGCTACCAAGGAGCTGGAATCCAACCCGGAAGTCACCGTTTCCTGCGCCGAGGGCGACACCGGCAAAGTCTATCTTGGCAAGCAACCGTTTGAAATCCATGAAACCGACCTGTCCGATTTGGATATGCCGAAAACCGACATCATGCTCAATCTCGGCAATCCGGCACTGGCGTTTCAAAGCAGCTTCATCCCGAACCAAGGCGTCGGACTGGCGAGAATGGAGTTCATCATCAACGAGTCGGTCAAGGCCCATCCGCTTGCCCTACTGCGACCGGAAAAAGTCACCGCCAAAACCGTTCGCGAACAACTCGAAGAACTCATTAACGGTTACGATAACGGCGAAGCCTTTTTCATCGACAAACTCGCCAGCGGGATTGGTACCATTGCCGCCGCCTTCTATCCGAAACCGGTTGTGGTCCGCCTGTCGGACTTTAAATCCAACGAATACGCCAGCCTGCTGGGCGGAAAATATTTCGAACCCGACGAAGAAAACCCGATGTTGGGCTATCGAGGCGCATCGCGTTATATTTCCGAGGCGTTTGAGCCGGCCTTTGCTCTGGAGTGCCAAGCCATCAAACACGTGCGCGAAGAAATGGGCTTCAGCAATGTCATCGTGATGATTCCGTTTGTGCGGCGTGTGGTCGAAGCGCAAAAAGTGATCGAAACCATGGAAAGACATGGTTTAAAGCGTAATAAAAATGCATTGAAAATCTATATGATGTGCGAGATTCCCAACAATGTACTTGAAATGGATGCCTTCGCGCCCTACTTTGACGGTATCTCCATCGGCTCGAACGATTTGACGCAGCTGGTGCTTGGTGTGGATCGGGATTCCGCTTTGGTCGCAGACAGTTACGACGAACGTGCCGAAGGCGTGAAAACCATGATTAAATGGGCGGTTGAAGGAGCTAAACGCAATGGTCTGCACTCCGGACTATGCGGTCAGGCGCCGTCGGATTATCCGGAAATGGCCGAGTTCTTGATTGAACTGGGTATTGACTCCATCAGTTTGAATCCGGATTCGGTGTTGAAAACCATGCAATGCATTGCTGAACTGGAAGGTCAGGCCAAAACCTGATTGAAGGTGAAAGCACTTTCCTGAAAAGTCGCCAGGCCTGGTGACTTTTCATACTCGCTTGAATTAAAGTGTTGGTGTCTCTGGCGGACGATTAAAGGCCTGTTTAATCAACTCCGGCGCGGAATCCAACAGCTTGCGAGTGTAGTCATGCTGCGGGTTCAGCATAATGTCTTCCACCGGCCCCTGTTCGACAATCTGCCCTTCTTTCATCACCGCCACCTGATGGGCGATGGCGGGAATAATCGATAGGTCGTGGGTGATGAACAGATACGACATGTGATATTGCTGCTGCAATCGGTTCAACAGCTCCAACACCTGCGCCCGTACCGATACGTCCAAGGCGCTGGTCGGCTCGTCGCAGATAATCAGTTCCGGCTCCACCGCCAAGGCACGGGCAATGCCGATGCGCTGGCGCTGGCCGCCGGAGAACTCATGCGGATAACGGAACTTGTGCTCCGGCAGCAGCCCGACCTGCTCCAACAATTCATCAATGCGGTCATCCTGTTCGGCCAGCGTTTTCGGGCCGACCTTCAAGGTGTTCATGCCTTCACGGATAATGTCACGAATCTGCATTCGCGGGTTCAGCGCCGAGAACGGGTCCTGAAAAATCACCTGCACCCGTTTGCGAAACGGCTTCATATGGCGTTCATTCAAGGGCAGCAAATCGACGATTTCCGATTCGGTATGAAACTCCACTTCGCCGAACGTCGCGTCCACCAAGCGTAAAATCGCCTGCCCGATGGTGCTTTTGCCACTGCCGGATTCGCCGACCAGCGCCAAGGTTTCCCCGCGATTAATCGCCAGATTGACGCCATCTACCGCTTTCACATAACCGACGGTGCGCTGGAAAATGCCTTTTTTAATCGGAAAATGCACCTTCAAATCGCTGATGCGCAACAGGCTGCGCGCTTCCGAAACCGGCTTGTAAGTCAGTTTCGGCACGGCATCGGCCAGCAGTTTTTGGGTATACGGATGGGTCGGGTTGGCAAAGAAATGCGCTTTATCGGCCTGCTCGACCAATTCACCCTGCTTCATCACCGCCACGCGATCCGCCATTTCGTTGACCACGCCCATGTCATGAGTAATAAACAAAATCGCCAGGCCTCGCTCATCGCGCAACCGTTTCAGCAGCTCCAACACCTGGGCTTGAATGGTGACGTCCAAAGCGGTCGTCGGTTCATCGGCAATCAATAAATCCGGCTCACAGGCCAACGCCATCGCAATCATTACGCGTTGCTTCTGCCCACCGGACAATTGGTGTGGATACCAGTCGTAACGTGCCTCCGGGTCGGGAATGCCGACTTCCTCAAACAGGCTGATCACCTTTTTGCGGGCGGCCTGACGATTCATTTTTAAATGAACCTTCAAGGCTTCCGCGACTTGATCCCCCACTTTCATGACCGGGTTCAAGGATGTCATCGGTTCCTGAAAAATCATCGCCACTTGCTGACCGCGCACTCGCTGCATTTTCACTTCTGGCAACAAGAACAGACTTTCGTCGTTGAGCACAATTTGCCCGCCGGTGATGTCCAGTGCTTCCGGCAGCAGACGCATAATCGCTAATGACGTCAGGGATTTGCCGCTGCCCGATTCCCCGACCAACGCGAAAATTTCCCCCGGTTGAATCTGAAAGCTGATGTTTTTGACCAGCGAAGTTTCACCGGCTTTGATTGCCAGGTGTTCAACGCTCAATACGGGTTCTTGTGATGCCATAGATTCATCCTAACATTATTTCTGATTACGCGGATCCAGCACGGTCTGCACTCGATCCGAGAATAAATTGGCGGCCAGCACCAAGATAAACATAAAGAAGAAAGCCGAAAACAGCGACCACCAGACCATGGGTTCCCGCGCCATTTCCAAGCGCGCCTGGTTGATCATATTCCCCCAACTGTGCATGGTCGGGTCCACCCCGACACCAACGTACGACAAAACGGCCTCCGCCAACACCAGGCCACTGAAATCCAGCACCACCGCGATCAATACGATGTGCATGACATTCGGCATGATGTGGCGGCCTATGATGCGGAAGCGGCTGACGCCAAACGCTTTCGAGGCCGTAACGTAATCGACTTGGCTGATTTTCAGGGTTTCGGCGCGAAGCAATCGGCACAGTCCGGTCCAACTGGTCATGCCGAGAATGAAAATCAAGAACAGCAATCGAATGTCCGCTCGCTCTTCCGTGCTGCTGAACCATTCCGGATTGTTGCTCATAATCGCTTGCATCACCAGGACGGCGGCGGCAATCAACAAAACACCGGGAATCGAGTTCAAGGTGGTGTAAATGTATTGGATGACGTCATCCACCCAGCCGCGGAACAAACCCGCGCTGATGCCCAGAATCAACGATAGCGGCAACATCACCAAAGTGGTCAGCACCCCGATCAACACGCCGGTGCGGATACTTTTCAAGGATTCGTACAAGACATCATTGCCCACCTTGTCGGTTCCGAACACATGGTAGAAGAAACTGAGGTGATACAGCCAAGTCAAAAAGACAACCACCAATATCAGCGTTAAATAGCCGGTCCGCCAAGGCAGGCGTGTTTGGTTAAGCCATACTTGGCGGCTGTAAGCCAGTAACGACTGCCGGTGAACCCGTGAGCGCCACAAGGCGTGCAATAAAATCAACAACAAGCCGATCAGTAATCCGGCTAAAGCGGCTTCCAAACTGGCCTGAACAATCGACACCGGTTCCACATGCGTCAAGGGACGGTAACGCTGTTCGACGCGACCATCGTCGCCGACTTCCAAACTCTTGTTGTATTCGGTCGTCGCAAACGGTGCGGAGTAAGTGCGTTCCTGATCACTCGCCAAATGCGGTAAGACGGTGTCCAGCACACTTTGATTATCCGATAACTGCGTGGACGACGCGTCAACGCGGAAATGCACCGAATCCATCAGGGCAATCAACAAATACACCATCAACAAAATCGCGGAAATCATTGCCAAACGCGATTCAAAAATCTGCAGCCATTGTTGACGCACCTGCGGTGAACGGCTGATCAAACGCGCCCACACCAGCAAGGCCAGCATCAGCCCCCAGATCATGTAATCCGTCCAAAGCATTTCCAAGCTGATGTCCATCATCCGTCCAACCTCACTCTCGGGTCAAACACCGTATAGGAAATATCGGTGAGAATCAGGCCGATGATGTACAACACCGAACCGAGGAACACCATCGACTTCACGATGGCGAAGTCCTGCGCATTGATGGCGTCAATCGTATAACTGCCCAGGCCTGGAATACCGAAGAAAGACTCCATAATCAAGCTGCCCATGAACAAGCTCGGAATCACCACCACAACGCCGGTCAGAATCGGCAACAACCCGTTTTGCAATAAATGGCCGAACAGCAATTTGATTTCGGACAAGCCTTTGGCCCGAGCCGTGCGGATGTAATCCTTATTGATTTCTTCCAGGAAAATGCTGCGATACCAACGCACGCCGGCACCCAACCCGGCGAAAACACCGATGGCCACCGGCAAAATCAGGAACTTAAAGGCATCCCAGCCTTCGCTGTAACCGGAAATCGGCACCCAATGCCAAATTTTGCTGAACAGCACCTGGCCGGCGATGATGTAGAACAACCCGGAAATCGACATAATCGCCACCGCCACCATCATGGTCACGCTGTCGAGTACCGAGCCTCGAAACAGGACAATCAACAACGCCAGTGAAATATTGGTCACCAAACCGATGAGGAAGGTCGGCAAGGCAATAGCCAGACTCGGCCACATACGCTCCTGAATGTCGGCGGAAATCTGCCGACCGTCATCCGATTGACCGAAATCAAAGGTAAAGAGCTTGACGGATTCATTCACAAACAAGGTATCGGTCAAAACGCCCAGGCCTGGCGCTTTTTCATTATAGAACAGCGGTTTGTCGTAACCGTGGTCCTGCTTCCAGGCTTCGATCATTTCCGGCGTGGTCTGCTTGGCACCTAGATGCGTGCGCGCCATATCGTCCGGTGTATTCACCATGAAAAACAGTACGAAGGTAATCAGGTTCACCCCGATCAAAATCGGAACGGCGAACAACAAGCGTCTTACGATATAAGCCAGCATTTACACGCCTCCCGAGTCATGCGTTTCAATTGCGGTTTTTTGCCGTTTTTGATAGGCACGTACCAACGGGTAAATGGACACCAATAACAGGACCAGCACCAAAATCAATGGCCACAACACCGGTGGATTCCATTCAACCTGTTTTTCCGCTCTAAGTTTTGGGTCCAAGCGCTTGTATTTTAAGGTGTTATTCGCCAACGGGTTCGCCCAGGCATTGTGGTACCAACTGTGATACAGCGCCAGGCTTTTCGGATTAAAGCCCCAAGACCAAGGCGCGTCCTGTTGCGCGATGCGCACCATTTGGCGAATCAATTCTAAACGCTCCGGCCCGTTTGACATGGTTTTGATTTGCTTGAACAAACGGTTGAATTCCGGATTATCGTAATTGGCGTAGTTGATACCCGCGCCCTTGTTTTTAACGGTCGCCTGCTCGCCGTCCAGCAGGAACAGGAAGTTTTCCGGATCGGGGTAATCCGCGTTCCAACCCCAGGAAAACATCTGCCCTTGCCCGGTGCGCATTTTGTCCTGAAAACGATTGTAATCGGTGGCGCGAATCACCAGCTCAATTCCCAGCTTGGCAAACTGCTTACGGTACCAATTAAGCTGTGATTTGCTGTTCGGGCCAGTGGCCGCCGTATCGTAATGCAACACCAAGGGGTCGCCGTTCGGTTGACGGCCATTCGGGTAACCCGCTTCGACCAGCAAGCGTTTGGCTTCTTCAATCGATTTGCGTTGCGGACGACCGTTTCGCCAATCATACACAAACGGATCCATGCCCGCCTTGCCGGGTTCAAAACCGAAAATACCCGGCGGAATCGGGCCTTGCGCCGCCACCCCACGCCCGTTCAGGAAAATGGAAATGAATTCTTCCTCGTTCAGCGCAATGCTGATCGCTTGACGCAGTTTGCGCTGCTTCTTACTGTAGCCGCCGACCACCGGGTCAAGCATATTGAAGCCGAAATAAAACACCGTGGGTTCCACCACATTCAGAAAGCGAATGCCTTTGTCCCGCATCTCGGGGGTCAAACTCAAATCGCCGCCGGAAGAAACCGAAATCGCCTGATCGAAGCTGTCCGAACTGACACCGGAGGCATCGTAATACCCTTGCAAGAACTTATTCCATAACGGCACACTTTCCTTTTCCAGGGAATAGATGACTTCCTTAATGAACGGCAGCGGCTTTCCGGCATCGTTCAGCAGATTCGGATTCGCATCGTCCGGCAAGCCGTCGGTCGGGTAAAAACCGTGGTGGTAATTCGGGTTAGCCAACAGGCGCATGCGACGGTTCGGGTCATTTTCCACCAATTGGTACGGGCCGGTGCCGACCGGATAGGTGTCCAATGAAATATTCTTTTCCGCCAGGCCTGGCTGATCGTAAAACACCTCCGCTTCCCAAGGAATCGGCGCGAAGAAATTCATGCTCAACCAATACAGAAATTGCGGATAAACCCCATGAATGCGGATGCGCAATTCACGGTCCGACACCACCTGCACGCCGGGTAAATCCTTCTGTCTGAGCTCGGGTACCGTTACCGGTTGCGCCGACACCGCTTTCGAAAACGATGCCATGCCGACAATCAGCGGCTTCATCGTACCCAGAATCGGCGAATGATTACTGGTCACCGCCATACGCTTGATGGCATAAGCATAATCGTCCGCGGTCAAAGGACGGGTATCGGTTTCGGTAAAGTCTTCCAAGGTGCGGATACCTTCCAACTGCTCGTTGGTAAGCGACACCAATGCCGGTTGCCCCTGCGCATCTTTGACAAAGGCCGGATGGGGTTGGAAATAGATGTTGGGTTTCAGCTGCAGCCGATATTCCGAAAAGGCAACCTCGCCGGAATCCTCCGACACCACTTCCCCGGCCTGATTTAAAAAGGTCACTGTGGGCATTTCCGTCAGGGTCAAAGGCTCAAGGGTATAAGGGCGTTTCAAATAATGGTATTGCAGCGGCGGTTCATAGACCTGGCTGATAATCGACCACTCGTTGGCATTATAAGAAATCACCGGATCAAGATGTTTCGGGCGGGATGAAAAAGCCGAAAACAGCACCGGCTCTTCCACTTGCGACAGTTCATAAGGATTGTTCCAACGGCTGCCGTCACAGCCGGAAAAAAACATGATTACCGATAAAATCACACTGATTTTTAAGAAGTTACCAACCACGCTTCATCCGCTTTATAAGAGAGATTTGAATCGACTCGACATTCCGACTAGGTTATCAAAATTACGAATGGTTTTTCAAATAAAAAGAAGATCATTATAGCCCGATTTTAACGTTATAATGACCCAAATTATTTTTGTACATTTTTCGGAAACAACCTAGTAGAACAAAGGAGTCAAAATGGGATTTCTTGCGGGAAAAAAAGCCCTGATCGTCGGGGTCGCGAATAACAAATCCATCGCATACGGTATCGCCAAACAAATGCACGAACAAGGTGCGGAAATCGCCCTGACCTATCAAACCGAAAAACTGAAAGGTCGCGTTGAGAAAATCGCCGAAGAACTGGGCAGCAGCATCGTTCTCCCTTTGGACGTCACGTCCGACGAACAAATCGACAACGTCTTTGCCGAACTGGGCAAACAATGGGACGGTTTGGACATTCTGGTTCACTCGGTCGCTTTCGCACCGCGTGAGGAATTGGAAGGCCGCATGATTGACGCCTCAACCCGCTCCGGCTTTTCGGTGGCGCACGACATTTCTGCTTACAGCCTGACAGCTTTGACCAAAGCCGGCTATGACATGCTGAACAAAAACAACGGTTCGGTCCTCACCGTCTCTTACCTGGGTGCGGAAAGAGCCGTTCCAAACTATAACGTCATGGGCATCGCCAAAGCGTCTCTGGAAGCAACCGTACGTTACCTGGCGGCCGACTTGGGACAAGATGGTATCCGTGTTAATGCCGTATCGGCCGGTCCGATCCGCACCCTAGCGGCTTCCGGCATCAAAGACTTCCGTAGCATGCTGGATAAAGCCGCGGCAGCCACGCCACTGCGTCGTAACGTCAGCATCGAAGAAGTCGGCAACACCGCCGCGTTCCTATGCTCAGACCTGGCATCAGGCATCACCGGTGAAATCACTTACGTGGATGGCGGTTACAACACCACAGCCAGCAACTGATATCATCAAAAAATGGCCAGGCCTGGTCATTTCATACAAAAGCTCCGCAAGGGGCTTTTTTTATGCCTGAAGCACGGATAGAAAATACCGTAGAAAACAAAACCGCAAAGGCCTGTGAAAGGTTATTTTTAAATAAGAAAAAGGAAATCGAGAATCGATAAATGGCGGAGTGGACGGGACTCGAACCCGCGACCCCCTGCGTGACAGGCAGGTATTCTAACCAACTGAACTACCACTCCGAACAGGGATGATGATTGGAAATCATCGAAATAATAATGGTGGGTGATACTGGGCTCGAACCAGTGACCCTCGCCTTGTAAGGGCGATGCTCTCCCAACTGAGCTAATCACCCGAATCGTAGAAACAATTCGAATCAGTGCAAATAATGGCGGAGTGGACGGGACTCGAACCCGCGACCCCCTGCGTGACAGGCAGGTATTCTAACCAACTGAACTACCACTCCGAATCGAATCAAAACTGGTGGGTGATACTGGGCTCGAACCAGTGACCCTCGCCTTGTAAGGGCGATGCTCTCCCAACTGAGCTAATCACCCAACTCTGATCTATTCTTTTGCGCTTGAGGCCGTTTCAGACGCTGTCTGAGCTTGCCTCAACTGATGGGCGTATTATAAGTACTTAAGCGACGTTGTCAAACAATTTGGATGCTTTTTTTACAAATTTCTGACATAAAAAAACCCCTCAGAATTTAACCTATTGATTTGATTAAATTTGAGGGGTTGTGACAGCTATTAAGACAAATTCGGTCTTAGTTAACAGCGTCCTTAAGTGCTTTACCAGCTGAGAACTTAGGAACTTTTGCCGCAGGGATTTGCATTTCTGCACCTGTTTGAGGGTTACGACCAGTACGTGCTGAACGCTCACCAACTTTAAAAGTACCAAATCCAATGATGGCGACTGAATCACCTGAGCTCAAGGCTTTTGTAACAGTGGACACAGTTGCTTCTAGCGCTTTAGCGGCATCTGCTTTCGTTAAACCTGCTTCTTCAGCGATCGCACTAACTAATTCGGTCTTATTCATGATGTGAGTTTCTCCATAAGTATTAAGTATTCTTTCCACCCAAATTAAGGCTTGTGGTAGTTATATCAGCGTTCAACATTTACTGTCAAGCCTGTTCAGAGGAAAAATTTACAAAATTAATGCCTTTTCTGACCTTTTTTAAGAATTTGCTTGGAAGTTTCTTTATTTGCAATGATTTTGTCCATTTCGGCATCTTTCATGCTAATGTCCGCAAGCGCCTCTGCATCGTCGATTTCGGGCATGGATTCCAATGCAATCTTAAAGACTTCGTCAATCCATTGCACCGGATGAATGTCCAAACCGGCTTTCACTTCCTCGGAAATTTCCGACAAATCCCGGACATTTTCATACGGAATCAAAACGGTTTTAATGCCGCCTCTCGCCGCCGCCAGCAATTTTTCTTTCAAGCCCCCAATCGGCAAGACTTCACCACGCAAGGTAATTTCACCGGTCATGGCCACATCGGAACGTACCGGAATTTGGGTCAGCACCGACGCAATGGCGGTACAAATCGCAATCCCCGCACTCGGCCCATCCTTTTTAATAGCCCCTTCGGGAAAGTGCAAATGAATATCTTGTTTTTCATAGAAATCGTCTTCCAACCCCAATTCTTTGGAACGGCTGCGAATGACGCTCATCGCGGTTTGCGTCGATTCCTGCATCACACTGCCCAATTGACCGGTTGAGGTGTTTTTCCCCTTTCCGGGCATAGCCGTGGCTTCAATGCGTAATAAGTCACCGCCAACACGTGTCCAGGCCAAACCGGCCACTTGCCCGATCTGGTTTTTTTCTTCCGCCAGACCGAAACGGTATTTGGCGACACCGAGGTATTTTTCCAAATCCTCCGGCAACACCTGAATCGGCGCTTCGGCCTCGCCCGTAACGATTTCCTTAACCGATTTACGACAGATTTTCGCCAACTTCTGATCCAACAATCGCACACCGGCTTCGCGGGTGTAGGTTTGAATAATCTTCAAAATCGATTCACGCGGCACTTCAATTTCGTCTTTTTTCAAGCCGTGATCTTTCATTTCACGCGGTAACAGATGTTGGGAAGCGATATTAAGCTTCTCATTTTCGGTGTAACCGGCTAAATCGATGATTTCCATTCGGTCCAACAACGGTTCCGGAATATCCATGGAATTCGATGTTGCCACAAACATGACGTCGGACAAATCATAGTCGACTTCCAGGTAATGGTCGTTAAACGCCTTGTTTTGTTCCGGATCCAATACTTCCAGCAACGCACTGGCTGGATCGCCGCGCTGGTCACGCGCCATTTTGTCAATTTCGTCCAACAAGAACAGCGGGTTCCGAGTTCCGGCGGTTTTCATTTTTTGAATCACACGTCCCGGCATGGCACCCAAATAGGTTTTACGGTGGCCGCGGATTTCCGCTTCGTCTCGCACACCACCCAATGACATACGCACGTAATGACGGTTGGTGGCTTCTGCAATGGAGCGAGCCAAAGAGGTTTTACCGACCCCCGGAGGCCCCACCAAGCACAGAATCGGCCCTTTCATCTTTTTAACGCGCTTCTGGACTGCCAAATATTCAATAATCCGTTCTTTGACTTTTTCCAAGCCGTAATGCTGTTTATCCAAAATCGCCTGAGCTTTATTCAAGTCTTTAGAAACACGGGTACGCTTCTTCCACGGAATCGCCACCAACCACTCAATATAAGTGCGAACAATATTGGCTTCCGGCGATTGCGGTGACATCATTTTGAGTTTTTTCAACTCTTCTTCGGCCACCTTCAAGGCATCCGGCGTCATACCGGCCGCATCGATTTGTTCTTTCAACTTGGCCATTTCGCTGACGCCGTCTTCCGAAGCTTCGCCCAGCTCTTCGTGAATCGCTTGCAGCTTGGTGTTCAAATAGAAGTTTCGCTGGGTCTGATCCATCTTTTTCTTAACGCGCGAATTAATGCGCTGTTCCGACTCCAACAAATCGATCTCGGTTTCGATGGTACTGAGAATGTGTTCCAAACGATCATTGATGGACAAGATTCCCAGCAATTGCTGTTTTTCTTCAATGCCCAATTTCAAATTCGCGGAAATAGTATCCACCAAACGATTCGGTTCGGTCGTCTTTTGAATGCTTTTCTGGACTTCAGATGGAATCTTTTTCTTCAAATCCGCATAATCCTGAAAACGCTCTTGAATGGTGCGCACCAGCACCACCCCATCGTTATCCAAGCTTTCGTCCGACTCCACCTGCTGAATGTCACCGGTCAGGAAAGACTCTTCGTTGTTCAATCCCAGCAAGTCAAAGCGCTTAACCCCTTCCACCAGCACCTTCAAGGTTCCATCCGGCAATTTCAGCAATTGCAGAATATTCGCCATCACCCCGATGCGGTAAAGGTTATCGATGGTGGGCGTCTCCTCGGTGGCATTTTTCTGGGTAATCAGGAAAATCTGCTTATCTTCTTTCATGGCCGCATTCAATGCATTCATTGACTTCGGGCGACCGACAAACAACGGCACCACCATCCCGGGAAAAACCACCACGTCGCGTAAAGCTAAAACAAACACGTTGGTTTTAAATTCAATTTGGTCTATGTCCATAATGCGTTCCAATCTTTTTTATCGTTATTATCCACGCGTCCACGCAGTGGCAACCGTTAATTACCCGGAAACTTTTTCGTCCGATTCATGGTACATCAGCATCGGCTTTTTACTGCCTTTGATAACGGCTTTGTTAATCACAACTTTCTCGACATTTTGCATGCTCGGTAGGTCGTACATGGTATCAAGCAAAGTTTTCTCCAAAATGGAGCGTAACCCACGCGCACCGGTTTTACGTTCGATCGCCATTTTGGCGATTTCCGTCAAGGCATCCTTACGAAACTGTAGTTCCACGCCTTCCAGCTCGAACATTTTCTGATATTGTTTGACCAAAGCGTTTTTCGGTTCGGTCAGAATTTGAATCAAGGCTTTCTCATCCAACTCTTCCAAAGCCGCGACCACCGGCAAGCGCCCGACAAATTCCGGAATCAAACCGAACTTGACCAAATCTTCCGGCTCGATGCCCTGGAAACGTTCCGACAATGATGCCTTGGTGTCTTGCGACTTCACCTCAGCCGAGAAGCCGATGCCTGTATTCTTATCCGTACGCTGCTCGATAAGCTTATCCAGCCCCTCGAACGCCCCACCGACGATAAACAGAATCTTCGAGGTATCAACTTGAATCATATCCTGGTTCGGGTGCTTGCGCCCGCCCTGCGGAGGAATGTTCGCAACGGTGCCTTCAATCAGTTTCAGAAGCGCCTGTTGAACCCCTTCGCCGGATACGTCGCGCGTAATCGATGGGTTTTCCGATTTACGGGTAATCTTATCGATTTCATCGATATAGATAATGCCTCTTTCGGCTTTTTCCGCATCGTTGTCACAACGTTGCAACAGTTTCAGCACAATGCTCTCAACATCTTCCCCCACATAACCGGCTTCGGTCAGCGTGGTGGCGTCGGCGATGGCGAATGGGACATCCAGCAAGCGCGCCAGAGTCTGAGCCAGCAAGGTTTTACCGGAACCGGTCGGCCCAATCAGCAAAATATTACTTTTGTTCAGTTCGACATCGTCTTTCTGATAACCGTTTTGTAAACGCTTGTAGTGGTTATACACCGCCACCGACAGCACTTTTTTGGCGTGGTACTGGCCAATGACGTAGTCGTCCAGAATTTGGCTGATTTCATGCGGCGTCGGCAAATTATCCAACTCGAACGCATTCAATTCTTCTTCGCCGAATTCCTCTTTAAGAATGTCATTACACAGCTCAACACATTCGTCACAAATATAAACAGAAGGGCCTGCAATCAATTTTTTCACTTCATCCTGCGCTTTACCGCAAAATGAACAATACAACGTTTTTTCACTCATCCGACTGCCTTTTCTTTCTATTAACGACGTGTTAGTACTTTATCAACCAAACCGTAATCACACGCTTCCTGCGCGCTCATGAAATTATCACGATCCGTATCACGCTCAATCACATCCAACGGCTGACCGGTGTGGTCGGCCAAAGCCTGATTCAAACGCCCTTTAATTTGCATAATCTCTTTTGCATGGATTTCAATATCCGAAGCCTGCCCCTGAAAACCACCCAACGGCTGGTGAATCATCACACGGGAATTCGGCAATGCAAAGCGCTTGCCTTCCGCGCCGGCGGACAGCAAAAACGATCCCATGCTCGCTGCCTGGCCAATGCACATGGTGCTAACATCCGGCTTGATGAATCGCATCGTATCGTAAATGGCCATGCCCGCCGTTACGCTTCCGCCCGGTGAATTGATATAAAGATGAATATCCTTATCCGGGTTCTCGGATTCCAAAAACAGCAACTGGGCGACAATCAAGTTCGCCATCTGGTCTTCGACTTGTCCGACCAAAAAGATGACGCGTTCTTTCAGCAAACGGGAATAAATGTCGAACGAGCGTTCTCCCCGGCTCGTTTGTTCGATGACCATTGGAATCAAAGCGTCTTGGATCGGTGTTGAATGCATTCAAATAAACCTTTATTTTTATTTAGTTTTTATTTCAAAGACCTGAAAGCAGGCTCGAAATTTCAATTGTTTCGTCAAAAATTTACCGTATAGATGGTTCTATCTTAGCTTTTTATCAGGCAAAAAAAAACTTAACTTTGTTACAAAATTACATCATTTTGCAACAGAAGTTAAGTTTTTTACAGACGTTGAAAAGCGGTTAAGCAGCCGGGCTAACAATCTCTTCGAACGATTTTGAAACTTCTTTGACCTTGGCGTCTTTCAAGATGGTGTTGGCAATCTCTTTTTCCACCAAAATCGCATCGATTTCTTTTTGAGCTTGAGGGTTTTTCGCGTACCAGTCGATCACTTCTTTCGGATCTTCATACGCCGAGGCTTGATCTTCGATAAACGCTTTTCTCGCTTCTTCCGTCGCTTCGATTTTGTTTTCTTTGATGACTTCACCTAGAACCAAACCGATTTTGACACGTTTTTCCGCATCCGGCTTGAAGGTTTCCAACGTCAAACCGATGTCTTCCGCCTTCAAACCTTGTTGTTGGAACTGTTCCACCTGACGCTGCATCAAGGCCGACGCTTCTTGGTCAATTAGGGCTTGTGGCAAAGTAACGTCTACTTTGTCAGACAGCGCATCCAAAACAGCGGTGCGGTTTTGGTTCTCAACGGCACGTTGCAATTCTTTCTCCATATTGGAACGAATTTCGTTCACCAACGCTTCTTCGGTCCCTTCTTCGATGCCGAATGACTTAACGAATTCTTCGTCGATCTCAGGCAAGACTTTCTTTTGTACGGAGTGAACGGTAATGTCGAATGTAACCGTCTGGCCTTTCAATTCCTCTGACTGATAGTCTTCTGGGAAAGTCACCTCAATGGTTTTTTCCTCTCCCTTTTTCATGCCGATAATTCCGTCTTCAAAACCAGGGATCATGCGACCGGAACCAATTTCTAAAGGTACGTTTTCGGCTTTACCACCTTCAAACTCAACGCCGTCTTTCTTACCGACGAAATCGATAATCACTTGCTCGCCTTTACGGGCTTTTTTAGCCGCACTGGCAGGTTTCCAAGCCATTTTTTGTTCACGCAGCTTGGTCATCATGTTCTCAACGTCTTTATCCGTGACTTCAGACTTAACCGTTTCCACGGTCAAGCTTGAGAACTTAGGCAATTTGATTTCCGGGAAAACTTCGAAAGTTGCCGAATAGATGATGTTGCCGTCTTTTTCATCCAACTCTTGAAATTGCGGATAACCGGCAACATTCAATGATTCGTTTGCAATCGCTTCATAGAAAGACTGCTGAACCGTTTCGCCCATCATTTCCTGACGAACCTGACCGCCATAACGCTTTTTCACAATGCTCATAGGGACTTTTCCAGGGCGGAAACCGTCCATTTTCACGGTACGACGCATTTGGGCCAAACGTTTTTCAACTTTACTGTCTAAATCACCCGCTGGCAGCGTGACGTTAATTTTGTGTTCAAGGCCTGTATCCGGCTTTTCTACTGTTACTTGCATGTGTTTAATCTCAAAAATTAAAATCCAGTTCGTGAACAGAATTACAACATCCCGTTCGGCGGTTTATTCTCTAACTAAAATAAACGCGGGATTATACCGATTTTATTAAATTAATGAAAGACATAGCTGGAAATTTAATCCCCTCTTTCACCAAAGAGCACGACTGTGATAAAATTAACATATTGGGTTATATGAAAAATATATCTATTAACGCTCATTTATATAAAGATATTTACAAGAGGCTAACAACGATGGTTATTGAAAAATTCATGATGCTAGTGGTTGGGACAATGGTGCTATTGTCCGCCATTCTAGCGTACGCTTTCACACCGGCTTGGTTACTGTTGACCGGTTTCATCGGCATCAACTTACTGATCTCCGGCTTGACCGGGTTCTGTCCAATGGTTTACATCCTGCGTAAATTTGGTCTAAAGCACGGCTGCGCATTCCGCAACTGTTGAACACCGAACCGCATCAAGTAAAAAGGCTGCCCATGGCAGCCTTTTTTATTGAAACCAATTAACATTCCACCCAGCTATTCAAACGTTTCGGTGATCTCTTCGATTTCCGCTTCCAACAGCAACCACTCTTCTTCCAGCGTTTCAATGTCAGCGGTTAAACGCGCTTCGTCTTTGAGCAATGCGGTCAATTCTTCGGAACGGCTCGCCTCATATAAACCGGCATCTTCCATCGTCGTGTGAATTTTCGTCAATTCATCCTGCGCTTTCGATAGCGCCTTTTCCACTTGGGCTAACCGTTTGGTTTGCGCACGCGTCGCTTCCTTAAGACGCTTACGGAACTGGGCATTTTCCTGGCGCTGCGCTTTTTTATTCACAGCCCCTCTGTCATCCGAAGAATCACCAGGCCTGGCCGAATTGGCCGCTTTTTCAGCTTTGATACTTGCTTGCTGTTCTTTCAGGCGTTTTAACCGCTGTTGCAAATAACTTTCCAGATCACCGGCATAACGCTCGACCCGCGTATCGTGCACCCACCAAAACTGATCGACAATACTCGACAATAAATGCTGATCGTGCGTCACCAGAATCAAAGCGCCGGAAAACGCCTGCAACGCCATTTCCAGCGCGTCACGGGTTTCCATATCCAAATGGTTGGTCGGTTCGTCCAAAATCACTAGGTTGGGTTCTTGATACACCATCAGCGCCAGCGACAAGCGGGCCTTTTCGCCACCGGAAAACGGCTTGACCGGCGACAGAGCTTTATCATGCCCAAACCCGAATCGCCCGAGAAAATCCCGTGCTTCTTGATCGGTAATGTTCGTCATCATTTCCTTGCCAAGCGCCAGCATATGCGCCAAAGGCGTTTGATTTGGGTTCAAGGCTTCCAATTGATGCTGTGCGAAATAGCCGATTTTCAGCCCTTTGCTGTGTTTGACCACCCCGCTTTTCGGTTGCAGCTCTCGTATCAACAGTTTCAACAACGTTGATTTCCCGGAGCCGTTCACCCCAACCAAACCAATGCGGTCACCGGCGCGCAAAACTAACGAAGCCTCTTGCAGAATCGCTTCATCGCCATAGCCAAAACTCAATTCTTCGACATTCAGCATCGGGTCGGGAAGGTGGTCCGGTTCCGCCAATTGAAATTGAAATGGGTTCGTCGCTTGAACCGCCGCCACTTGTTCCATACGCTCCATGGCTTTGACACGACTTTGCGCCTGCTTGGCTTTGGACGCCTTGGCTTTGAAACGTTCGATAAACGATTTCAAATGCTGCATCTGCTTTTTCTGCTTGTCGTGCAACGCCTGTTGCTGCATCAACTGCTCGTTCCGCTGACGTTCGAAAGCGGCGAAATTGCCGGTAAAATAGTGAATACGTCCTTGGTCGAGTTGCGCAATGCCCTGCACCACCTCGTCTAAGAAATGGCGGTCATGGGAAATGACGATGACCGCCCCTTGAAAGGATTTCAACCACTGCACCAGCCAGGAAACCGCTTCGATATCCAAGTGGTTGGTCGGTTCGTCCAGTAAAAGTAAATCCGCGCGCTGCATCAAGGCTCGGCCTAACTTTAAACGCACTTGCCAACCACCCGAAAAGGCTTCCAGCGGTTTATCGAAATCCGCCTCTTTAAATCCCAAACCATACATCAATTGCTGGGCTTTCATCGGCACATCGTAACCGTCGATATGATCTAACTCATCGTAAGCCGCCACCAGTCGCTCGTGGTGGTTGTCGCGCTCCGCCTGCTGGATTTTGTTGCGTGCTTGAGCATACAACGTATCGCCAAACATCACATAATCCAGCGCTTTCATGTACAGGTGCGTTTGCTCTTGCTCCACATACCCCACCTGCCAGGCCTCGGGCATCGCAATGGTGCCAGTATCCAGCGGCACTTCATTCAAAATGGCTTTGAGCAGCGTGGATTTCCCGGCCCCATTGGCACCGATTAAACCGATTTTTTGCCCCGGATGAATCACCAGAGACGCATTTTCTAACAGGACTTTTGTCCCGGCCATCAAGGTAACGGATTGAATACTGAGCATATCAGGCGGGCGTCACCACGCGATCAGGCGTCACAAAATGGCCTTCCGACAATTGATATTGTCGATCCATTTTCGCGGCCAATTTCAAGTCGTGCGTCACCACCAACAGTGCCGTATCAAGTTCTTGATTCAACTCCAACATCAAGTCAAACACCTGTTGTGCCGAGGTTTCATCCAGGTTACCGGTCGGTTCATCGGCCAGCACGCAGGCCGGGCGAGTAATCAAGGCCCGAGCTATCGCAACCCGCTGACGCTCCCCGCCCGACAATTCGGCTGGCTTATGCGCCATACGATGCGCCAACCCAACGCGTTCCAGCAAAGCTTCCGCTTCTTGCTGTGCTTGATGCGCCGGTTTTCGGGCCACCCGCAACGGCAACATAGTGTTTTCCAACGCGCTAAGCTCCGGTAATAAAAAATGAAATTGGTACACAAACCCCATGTATTCATTTCGGAGTCGGCCGCGCTTGACTTCGCTGAGACGGGAAAAATCCTGCCCCATCAGCCCCACTTCGCCGCCGGTCGGCGTATCCAATCCGGCCAACAAATGCAGCAAAGTACTTTTACCGGAACCGGAACTGCCGACAATGGCCACCTTTTCATTGGTTTTCAGCTCAAAGTCCAAACCTTTGATGACCGGCGTCACCAGTTTGCCGTCACGGTATTCTTTTTCCAGATTCGTGGCATGAAGAATAACATTACTCATAGCGCAAAGCCTCCGCCGGTTGAGTTTTGGCCGCGCGTCGGGCCGGATAAATCGTCGCTAACAAAGTCAGAATAAACGCCAGGCCTGACACCACCCAAACGTCCTCCCAATGCAGGTCGGATGGGATTTTACTGATGTAATAGATATCCGCCGGGAAGAACTTAAAGCCAAACAGATTTTCAATGAACGGGACGATGACGTCGATATTCAAGGAAATGGTCACCCCACCAACAATCCCCATCAAGGCCCCGACAATCCCGATGATTAAGCCTTGTACCATGAAAATGGTTTGAATACTGGCCGGACTCGCGCCAATGGTGCGCAACACGGCAATGTCTTTCTGCTTGTCGGTCACCACCATGACCATGGTCGACACGATATTGAAGGCCGCCACCATGATAATCAACGCCAGCACAATGAACATCATGCGTTTTTCCATTTCAATGGCTTTAAAGAAATTGGCATGTTGCTGTGTCCAGTCTCGGATGTACAGCACCTGATCAATGTCATCGGCAATTTCATTGCGCACCGTGCGAACCGCAAACAAGTCGTCCAATCGTAATTGCAAAGCCGAGACGGCATCACCGAGTTTAAACACTCGCTGAGCATCATTCATATGCACCAGCGCCAACGCACTGTCATATTCATGCATCCCCACTTCAAACAGACCGGACACGGTAAATCGCTTTAAGCGCGGCATAATTCCCATCGGCGAAATTGACGCTTGCGGCGCGACCAGGGTGACCTTGTCACCCACCGACACCCCAAGGCCATTTGCCAACTCCGTGCCGAGAATAATGTTGTAATCGCGGGATTTCAAATCATCCATTTGACCGTAAATCATTTTGGATTGTACGTCCGCCACCTGGCCTTCATACTGCGGCAAAATGCCTCGCACCAAAACACCTTTAACACGATCGCCAGCCGTCAACATGCCTTGCCCCATGGCGTTCGGCGCAGCCCCTTTTACATGCGGCAACGTTTTCACAATGCCGTATAAGTCCTGCCAATGGTGTAACCGTTCGCCGCGCTCGGACAAGGTCATGTGCGCCGTCATGTCTAAAATACGGTCGCGCAACTCTTGCTGGAACCCATTCATAATCGACATCACCGTCACCAAGGCCGTCACACCCAAAGCAATCCCGATAATCGAGGACAGCGAAATAAACGAAATGAACCCATTCCGTTTTTTAGCCCGGGTGTAACGCATCCCCAATAACAACTCAAAAGGCAGTTTGAACATAGAAAAACTCTTACTTTAATCCTGCGTATTCACGGGCTGAAACACCGGCAATCCAATATTGAATTGCACCGCCCAAGCCCGCAAGATGAAAATCACTAAGATCGACACGATGACCGACACGTCAGCCGACACACCCCAACCTTCCAGTAGCAACAACAAACTGATACCAACAAAAGAAGCCGTTGCATAAATTTCCTTACGGAAAATTAACGGCACTTCGCCCATCAAAACATCCCGAATCACACCGCCGACCACACCGGTCATGACGCCGGTCATAATCACGATCGGATCGGACAATCCTAAAGCCATCGCTTTCTGCGCCCCGATAACGCTGAACACCGCCAATCCCAATGCATCCAAAAACAGCAACAAACGTGTCGGCAAACTGCGAAAGCGCGCGTAGAAAAACAGGAACAAGGTGGAAATCACCACCACATAGATATAGATATTTTCCGACAACCAAAAAACCGGTTGATCGAGAATTAAATCACGCAAAGTGCCGCCACCGACCGCCGTCACCATGGCAATGACAATGGCACCGAATAAATCGAGCTGTTTCCGGCTGGCGGCCAGCAGACCGGTCATGGCAAACACGACGGTGCCCAGCAGGTCCAGATAATGAAGAGTGGCGGCTAAATTCATGGCGCTTATTATAAAGCAAAGCCTTGCGGCAATGATGACTTTAAACGTTAAGCCTTTTCACTGAATGCCACAAACAAAAACGCCCTCACAAGGAGGGCGTTTTTACTGAAAGACGGAGAACGTCTTATTTGTCGGATTTCAAACGGTTGATCCCCAACATTTTCATAATGTACTTCTGGTAAATCGGCTCGGAATTACCGGCTTTCATGTTACGGATGAAGTATTTTTCAAATGCGATTTTCGCCAAGTGAACCCATTTACCACGTTTCGCCCAAGTCAGGTTACGTGGTGGAATCTGTGGCAAGGCCACAAACGCCGCACCGGTATCACCCATATCGGCTAGACACACCGTGTTCCAAGTTGGCTCGGAATCCGGCTCTTTCCCTTCCAGGTTCGCTTCGATGTTGTGGCAGATCGCAGTCACCATTGATTCGATCATCAAACCGGTTTTTGGCGTCCCCACTGGAACCGGCGTTTTTTCAACGGGTGGAATCGCAATCCCCACACCCAACGCATAAATGTTGTGATATGTTGGGTTGCGGCTGAAGCTGTCCACTTTCACGAAACCACGTGGGTTGACCAACGGTCCGCCCATGTTTTCTGGTTCAGCCAATTCTTGCAAGAATTTAGAACCTTTAAACGCCGGCAACATCATGGAATATTTAAATGGCAACTCGTGCTGGTCAATAACGTCACCTTTGTTATTGTGCTCGTCGACATACATTTTGCCGTCTTCGATTTTGGTGACTTTAGCGTTGCAGATCCAGTTGATGTGACGGTTACGCATTTCGGTTTCCATCAACCCTTTGGAGTCACCAACACCACCTAGCCCCAAGTGACCGATGTAAGGCTCAGACGTCACAAACGTCATTGGCACCTGGCTACGAATCTTACGCTTACGCAAATCGGTTTCCATGATCATCGCAAACTCGTAAGCCGGACCATAACAGGATGCGCCTTGAACAGCGCCCACAACGATTGGTCCAGGGTTTTCGCAGAACTCTTCCCACTGCTCAAACGCTTCAGTCGCGTGCGGCGTCGTACAAACGGAAACCGTATTCCCGCCGTGGCTCTTCGGCCCGAAGCCTTCGATTTCTTCAAAGGCCAGTGCCGGACCCGTGGCCAGAATCAGGTAATCGTAGTCCATTTCGTTACCGTCATCCAACGTGATTTTGTTGTTCGGAGCATCCAGCTTCGTCACAGTCTGGTGGTAAAACTCAATGCCCTTACGCGTCAAATGCGGCTCTAGCTTGAAAGAGATGTCTTCCGGTTTACGCCAGCCAACGGCCACCCATGGGTTGGATGGGACGAAGTTAAACTCGTCGATTGCGTTTACGACTTTGATGGTGTGTTCTTTGCCTAGGTGCTTACGAACATCGTAAGCCATCGGTAGACCACCGGTGCTTGATCCTACTACAACAATTGTTGCCATTTTTCGTTCCTTTTCATTCGTATCTCTAGAAATTGCACTTAACCGTCAAACAAGAATAAGGTTTTAGGCTTCAGATCCCGAAAACTCTGAATCCCGCTGCAACATCAAGCGCTTATCTGATTTTTATTTGAGAAATCCGAGCCGGAAAGTGGCGGCCGTCTTGATCAAGACGCCCTATCCGTGCTGTTTTTGAGTTACCACAGACTTCTTGACCGGAAATAATGAAGCATTAATATTCAAATTAAAAATAAATTTTTCGTATATTGAATAATAAGTTTTACTGATTTTGTGGAATAAATTTTATTAGCGGTTGTTTTTGGCCTTTTTTAACCCCAGCGCCGGCAGCCAAACCAACACAATATACGAGGCTAATAAAACCGCCAAAAGTGTAATCAAACTCGCCTGTTGCACCAGTGTATTTTCGCTGAAACTCAACACCAACAATCCGGCGATCAAAATCTGCGTGGTGGCCCAGATCGGCCGCCCTACGCTGGCCAGCGCAAACCGGTGACACGACTCCACATCGTTAAAATACCCCCGCTTTGACTTCAAGTAACGCGCAAAGTAATGAATGGCATCATCCAATACGATCCCGAGCGGCACAATCAAAATGACCGCCGATATCGCTTGCAAATTTTGCACGGAAAAATACGCAGTCAAAACCAAAATAACCGACAAAACACTGTTTAATAGGGTCATTAAAGTTATTTTAAGGTCATGCCAAAATACTAATAACACCACAAAACTCGTGGCTAACATCACGCCCACCGCGCTTAGGTTATCCAGCTTACGGGCTAAGTACACCAGGCTCATCACCACCAGTAAAGCGGACAGCCACAACATGAGCGTCACCCACTTAGGATACGCCTGAAATTTTTCCGCCAAACCAATAAAACCATGGCGATCTTCATAGTGTCCGACGCGGAATTCCAAAAACCAACGCAACAAAATCAGCGGCAGCGCCGTCATCAACATGGCGTAACTTACGGCGGCACCCAACACCACAATCCAGGCCGCATCCATTAAACGTGGATCGTAAAAAGCGGCCACACCAAATCCCAGCCCCGTTGTCAGGTTGGATAACAAAATCGGCGCCGCATTCATATTCAAGGCTTCGGCCAAGGCATCATGCTGAAACCCGCCCCGTGCCATTTCCCGCAACAAAGCCGCCATCACATGCACCAGGTTGCTCATCATCAACGCCAACACCACCACCATGCCCAGCACCGATGTTTCACTCAACGCCAAACCAAACCAGCCCAATAGCCCCAGCACAGCACCCAGCACCGCCAAACTCAATCCAAACAGCAACACACCGGCTTTCACCGAATCCATCACCTTAACCGCGACCGCGCCCATCAGCGCCAACGCCAATCCAACCCACATAAAATTCATCTGCTCGAATAACGCTAAAGACTGAAATAGCCCGCCCAGCGCCAGCAACCACAAGGCACCGAACACCACAACACTTTTCCCGTAATGATGCGCTAAAATTTGTACCCAGTTGTAAGCCCAGCGACCCTTCACCATTGATTCAACCCTTTTCCCGATGCGATTTGGTATCGTTCTACACGACTGTATTTATACGAACAGATGGCGGCTATTATGCTGCCTGAAAACGCCAGTTGAAAGCAATATTTTGATAAAATACCGTCATTTTTCAAACCAATACAAACCCAAAGTCATAGAAAATCGCATGCCCAAACCCTACTCGTTGCTGGAAGCCGATCAGGTTCCACTAAAAGGCCAGACGTCACACTGGTCGCTCAACACCTCGGCCGAAGACGCGCTCGTCATCATGGAAAAAGCCCGAAACCACCCAGGCCTGGTGGTTTTGCTGACTCAGGAAATGAGCGAAGCCAATAAATATGAAGACGCGCTGAACTTCTTTTCCGAAGGCGACCTTTCGATTCTGAACTTTCCGGAATGGGAAACCCTGCCCTATGACCAGTTTTCGCCGCACCAGGACATCATCTCGCAACGCCTGCGCACGCTCTATCAACTGCCGCAAACCCAAAAAGGCATTTTGATCCTGCCGGTCAGTACCCTGTTGCAAAAAGTGGTTCCCCATACGTTCATCGAACAATACACCTTTATATTAAAGTGTGGCGATACCCTCGACATCGAACCCTTTACCCAACGTTTGGAATCCGGCGGCTATCAACGCGTCAGTCAGGTGATGGAACACGGCGAATTTGCGGTGCGCGGCTCGATTATCGACCTCTTCCCTATGGGCAGCCGCACGCCTTTCCGATTGGACTTGTTCGACGACGAAGTCGAAACCATCCGCTGTTTCGACCCAGAGACCCAGCTCAGCACCGAGCAGATTGACCAAATCGAACTCCTGCCCGCCAAGGAATACGACCTCAACCCGGACGGCATCACCTTATTCAAACAACGCTTCCGCCAAACCTTCGGGGACGAATCGCGCAACAGCCTGTTGTACCAAGCCGTCCATAACGGCCAAACGGTCGATGGCCTGGAATATTATCTATCGCTGTTTCATACCGAAACCGCCACCCTGTTCGATTACATCCCGGAAAACAGCCTGTTCTTCAACCAACCGGCCATTCAGGATGCCATTGAACAGAACTGGCGCGATTACCGTGAGCGGTATCAAATCGCACAGCACAACCCGGATTATCCGGTACTGCCGCCGGAAGAACTGATTCAATCCGAAAACGACATTTTCAGCGCCCTGAAAAACCATCATCGCATTCAACTGGAACGCATCGCCTCCGGCAAAAACCAGGTGGACTTCAAAACACTGCCGACACCGGATTTGAATGTACAGGCCAATAGCGAATACCCGATGGCCAAACTCAATGCCTTTCTGGATCAGTACCAAAGCGAATACGGCGGCCGCATTCTGTATTGCGCCGAATCCACCGGACGCCGAGAAACGCTGTTAACATTGCTCGGAAAACACACTGAATTTAAAGGAAAAGTTCCGAAAATCGTCGATGATTGGAATGCGTTCAAACACAACGATTTACCACATCAAATCGTGGTCGGCCCGTTGGAAGAATCCATCTTCACACCGGATTTTTGCCTGATTTCCGAAGCGCAGATTTTCGGCCAAACCGTCATTCAGAAACGACGCCGTAAGCGCAAACACTCCGAATTCGACACCACCATCTCCAACCTCATCGAACTGGACATCGGCAGCCCGATTGTGCATTTCGACCACGGGGTCGGCCGCTACCTTGGCCTGGAAACCATGACCATCCAAGGTGAAGAACACGAATTCCTGATGATCGAATACGCCGGCGAAGCCAAGTTGTACGTGCCCGTCACCTCGCTGCACCTCATCAGCCGTTACACCGGCGCCAGCGCCGAAACCGCACCGTTACACAAACTCGGTTCCGACAAATGGGACAAGGCCAAACGCAAAGCCGCCGAAAAAGTCCGCGACGTCGCCGCCGAACTGCTCGACATCTACGCCCAGCGCGAAGCCAGGCCTGGTCATTCTTTCGAAACCGACGAAGAAGCCTACGCCCGCTTCAGCGCCAGCTTCCCGTTCGAAGAAACGCCCGACCAGGAAGCCGCCATCGATGCAGTGGTGCATGACATGCAAGCCAGCAAACCGATGGACCGCCTCATTTGCGGCGACGTCGGCTTCGGCAAAACCGAAGTGGCCATGCGCGCCGCCTTCATTGCGGCTTACGCCGGCAAACAGGTTGCCGTCTTGGTGCCGACCACCCTGCTGGCCCAGCAACACATGGAAAACTTTAAAAACCGTTTTGCCGACTGGCCCGTGCGCATTGAAGGCTTATCCCGTTTCCAAACCGCCAAGGAAACCAAACAGATTCTCGAAGCGGTTCAAAACAAACAGGTCGATATCGTCATCGGCACCCATAAGCTGATTCAAGGCGACATGAAGTTCGACAACCTCGGGTTGATCATCATCGACGAAGAACACCGTTTCGGCGTGCGCCAGAAAGAACAACTCAAAAAACTCCGTACCGAAGTGGACGTGCTCACCATGACCGCCACGCCGATTCCGAGAACGCTGAATATGGCGATGAACGATTTACGAGACCTGTCGATTATCGCCACGCCGCCGGCCAAACGTCTGGCGGTGCAAACTTTCGTGCAAGAATGGAACCCGGATGTGGTCAAAGAAGCCTGTCTGCGGGAAATCCGTCGCGGCGGGCAGATTTACCTGCTTTACAACAATGTCGACCGCATCGAACAGATGGCGGAAGACATGCGCGAACTCCTGCCGGAAGCCAAGGTCGACGTCGCCCATGGCCAAATGCACGAACGCGAATTGGAGCAGGTGATGCAGAATTTCTATCATCGCCGTTTCAACATTCTGGTCTGCACCACCATTATCGAAACCGGCATTGACATTCCGACCGCCAACACCATTCTGATTCACCGTGCCGACAAATTCGGTCTGGCGCAATTGCACCAGTTACGCGGCCGTGTCGGACGTTCGCACCACAAAGCCTATGCTTATATGTTCACCGCCGGTAAAAGCCTGATGACCACCGACGCCGAAAAACGCCTCACCGCCATCGCCAAACACGATACCCTCGGTGCCGGGTTCATGCTTGCCAGCCATGATTTGGAAATCCGTGGCGCGGGTGAACTGCTCGGTGACGGCCAATCCGGCCAGATTCAGGAAATCGGTTTCGGCCTCTATTCGGAATTGCTGGAACGCGCCGTCAAGTCGTTAAAATCCGGCAAACAACCCGAGCTGGAAGCCAAGCTCCACACCGGCGCGGAAATCGAACTCGGTTTGCCGGCCTTGATTCCGGAAGACTACCTGCCGGACATCCACACCCGTCTGGTGTTCTACAAACGCATCGCCAGTGCCGACAACACCAACGGCTTACAGGAACTGGAAGTGGAAATGATCGACCGTTTCGGGCTGCTACCGCCGCAGGTCAAAAACCTATTCGAGGCCACGCGCGTCAAACTGTTGATTGAACCGCTGAACCTGAAAAAACTGGAAGCGTCCGAGTCGATGATTCGCATCCAATTCGGCGACAGCCCCAACATCAACCCGGTGGAATTGATTAAATTGATTCAAAATCACCCCAAGAACTATCAACTAAAAGGGCAAACGGAATTAAAATATTTCGATACAATGCCTGACATGAAACAACGAATCAACGCCATCGAACTCATCGTGGCCACCATTTCGAACAAGGACACTTAAATGCATACACGATTGTTTTTCAGCTTGATGACGGTTTGCTTTCTCAGTCTGGGCCTTGCCACCAAAGTCCAAGCGGAAGACCTGCCGAAATATCAAGTGGAACTGATTGTTTTCGAAACCCTGGCCTTGCGTGGCTGGACCGAAGAATACTGGCATGAACCGGACCCGGTCAATATTGATGGCACGGTTAACCTTACCACCCTTCCGGCCAGCCGTTTCATGCTGGAAGGTGAAGCGAATAAAATGACGCCGCAAAAAGGTTATCACATCCTCTACCACACCAGCTGGGTACTGGAAGGCAAGCCGGAAGACAAAACCAAACCGATTCTGATTGAAGCCCTGCCGGACAAAAGCTATCAGTCCAAACTGCTCGGCACCTTGGTGTTTTACAAATCCCGTTACGCCCATGTCCGTTTGGATTTGGAACTGGACCGCAAAATCCCATTGCGCATCCGCGACGAATTCGCCGCCAACCAGAATTTGGAAGAAGCCGAGTTACCGGAGTTCTGGCGCTTTCAGCTAAAAGAATCCCGCAAAATCAAATCCGGCGAACTGCATTATTTCGACCACCCGATTTTCGGTGCACTGGTCAAAATCCAATACCTCGGACGCTAAGCGTTCAAACGCGACGACCGAATGGTTTCGCCATTCGGTTTTCAAACCACCTTCTCGCTTGCCTAGCCCAGCCGTTTCAAGGCTTTCTCAAGCCTTCATCCATCAAAACGTGACACCATAACAACCACGCTTAAACACACTTTCAATAAGACCGAACGGCGTTTTTGACGCGGTTTTCAAGAGGAAAAACGATGAACTCCCATCTTAAATTACTTTACTGGCTGGCTCTGCTGGACGGTATCGCTTTGCTGCTACTGGTTTTTGTAGCCGTACCGATTAAATATCAATTTGATTGGCCTTACGCGGTCAAAGTGCTCGGGCCAACCCACGGCGTTTTGTTTATTTCACTAACGCTCACCATGTTGACGGCCGTGTCGAAAAAGCTGATTCGCCCAGGCCTGGGCGCTTTGATCTTTGTCGCCGCCTTGATTCCACTGGGCGCTTTCTATGCCGACTACCGTTTGAAAAAGGCCGTCACGCAAGCATGAATCGGAATCAACCAAAACCGCCAGGCCTGGTTGTTTTGGTTTTTTAAAAACCAAAGGCTCCAAAATAAAAAAGCCGCTGGGACAATCCTCAGCGGCTTTTTTAATCGATCCGTCTTAAAGTAAACGCTTACTTATCCGGCAACACCAAATTCAGTTCCAAGACTTCAAACCCATTAGCTTCATCCACCGAAATCTGC
This sequence comes from Thiomicrospira sp. S5, assembly GCF_003991075.1. NCBI lineage: Bacteria > Pseudomonadati > Pseudomonadota > Gammaproteobacteria > Thiotrichales > Piscirickettsiaceae > Thiomicrospira > Thiomicrospira sp. S5. The sequence continues at coordinate 1,633,382 of NZ_CP014470.1, forward strand.
AATTGATCCTGATCGATGCTGACGTATTTGGCAATCACTTCCAGAATCTCTTCACGCATTTTCGGCAAATAATCCGGAGCTTTACGCTCGGAACGCTCGTGCGCCAACAGAATCTGCAAGCGGTCTTTTGCGACATTCGCCGACTTCTTCTTTTTCTGTCCCAGTAAATAGTCTAGTAACGCCATAGCTTACTTCCCGAAGATTTTCTTGAAAAGGCCTTTCTTTTCAGCGACAAGGAAACGGTGTTCTTTCTCTTCACCCAGGAAGCGGTCCACCACGTCCTCATACGCCTGAGCGGCGTCGGAATCTTTCGTCATGATTACCGGCTCACCGGAGTTGGATGCATTCAACACCTGTTGCGACTCCGGAATCACGCCCAACAATTTGATGTTCAACAATTCGGTCACGTCTTCCACCGACAACATTTCGCCGGTTTCCACGCGGTCCGGGTTGTAGCGCGTCAACACCAAGTGCTCGACAATCGGCTCGTCACCGTTTTCGGCACGGCGTGACTTAGCTTGCAAAATGCCCAGAATACGGTCGGAGTCACGCACGGAAGACACTTCCGGATTGGTGACCACAATCGCTTCGTCCGCGAAGTACAGCGCCAATTGCGCGCCTTTTTCGATACCGGCCGGAGAGTCACAAATAATGAAATCGAAACCGTCTTCTTTTAGGTCTTCGATGACTTTTTCCACGCCTTCCTGTGTCAACGCATCCTTATCGCGGGTTTGAGACGCCGCCAGGATGTACAGGTTATTGATACGCTTATCGCGAATCAACGCCTGCTTCAAAGAGGCTTCACCTTGCACCACATTAACGAAATCGTACACCACGCGGCGTTCGCAGCCCATAATCAAATCCAGATTACGCAGCCCCACATCAAAGTCGATTACCGCGACTTTATAGCCCTTCAACGCCAGGCCGGCTGAAATACTCGCACTGGTCGTGGTTTTGCCCACGCCACCTTTACCAGAGGTTACAACGATTACACGTGACACCTAAGCTTCTCCTTGCATGAAAACCGCCCGTCGAAACGACCGGCGAATGAAAACAAATTTTGAAAATTATAACGGACTTGATGGGTTGCGTAAATTTACTCGTGACAAAAGTTTTCAAACCGTCACGGTTACGCCAGAATATCGGTATTGAACACCAACTTCCCGTCTTGAAGACGAATCTCCACAAAACCGGATTTATAGGCTTCGTCAATGTCTTCCGACAATTGATACATCCCCGCGATGCACACCAGTTCCGGGTTCAACTGTTTGGCAAAAATCCGCGCCGACGTATCGCCCGACGAACCGGCAAACACTTTGCCCATCACCTTGCCGAATACGTGCACATGGCCGTCCGCCACCACTTCCGCGCCCGGGTTAATCGGTCCCATCACAATCAAATCTCGGTCCTTAGCGTAAATCTGCTGGCCGGAACGCACCGCCCCATTCACCATCATCGCGGTTTTCAAACCGGCCTCTTCCGCCGCCGCTTTGGGTTTGCTTGCGCGGGCCGCTTTCGGTTTCTCTTTCGGGAAAATCGCCAGGCCTGCATACTCCGCCTGTTCTTTAATACTCTCGTCTTCGGTACGAATCCCGATTGGGATCATCTGCTGCTGGGTCAAATACTCCACCAACAACGCCAAAAAGGTCGGGTCTTTCAATTCGATTTGCGGTTCCAATACAATCGGAATCCCCACAAAGAAATCCGGCGCCTGGCCAATTTTCGCCGCAATCGCCTGCTTGGTTTCATCAATTTGATCGGAAAAAAGATTTAGAACGGTTAAGGAAAGGATTGAGCCTTTTAAATCGATTATTTTGCTCATAGCGTAAGGTCGAACCTGAAACAATTAAAGAAGGGAATATTACTTGACCCGCGGGGTTCCGTCAAAGGCAAATACCGAAGAATGTATGGATAAATACTGAAAATGAAAAGAACCCAATCAACAAACCCTCAAACCCCATGAAAAACACTTTCTCAATTCACCAGTAATGACTTATTTTTTTACTTCGGGCATCATGAATAAACGTATTTACAAATCCCATTATTTTATTCAGCGTTTGCTATACCAGCCTAACGAATACCTTTATCAAATCGACATTAACTCCCAATATGTCGATAAAAATCAAAAATATCGACATATTATTCTTTAACGAACATTCTATGAACTGGAATCCAAGCCAACCTTACAATTATTTACCGTTATTGCCTCCTGAGCAAGACTTGGAAACTAAATCAATTTTAAAAGCCTGTATTTCAGCTCGTGCTAAACCAGTCTGCCAGTCTGATTCCCAACCAAGGTATTCTGATTAACACCCTGCCTTTGTTAGAAGCACAGTCATCATCAGAAATTGAAAACATAGTCACAACAACAGACAAGTTATTTCAATATGCGCAAAAAGAGCAAAATTCCGACTCAGCAACCAAAGAAGCTCTACGCTATCGCACCGCCCTTTTTACAGGGTTTCAAGGGCTGGTAAAAAAGCCACTCAACACCAATACCTGTGTGGCGATATGCAGTCATATTAAAGGTCAGCAAATGCAAATCCGTAAGGTGTCGGGAACCGCATTAGCAAGTGATCAATCAGGGACAGTCATTTATACCCCACCAGAGGGTGTGAAGATATTATCAGAAAATTATTGGGCAATTGGGAAGAGTTTATACACAATAAAACCGATTTAGACCCGTTAATTCAATTAGCTGTTGCTCACTATCAGATTGAAGCGTTCCACCCTTTTACAGATAGATGGTAATGGACGAACGGGACGAGTGGTAAACAGTCTATTCCTAATCCAAGAAGAGCTGTTAACTCTTCCAATTCTATATCTAAGCCGCTATATCATTCAAAACAAGCAAGATTACTATCAACTACGGCTAAAAGTGACCAAAGAACAAGCTTGGGAAGAGTGGATTATTTTTATCCTTAAAGGTATTGAGCAAACCTCTCGTTGGACAACCGATAAAATTCAAGCTATTACCTAATTAGTGGACCATACCCGAGAATACATCAAAGCGTCCCTGCCCAAGATATATAGTTATGAACTCGTTGATTTAATTTTCGAACAGCCTTACTGCCGAATCAACAATCTCGTGGAAAGAGAGATTGCCAAACGCCAAACAGCTTCTGTTTACTTAAAGCAACTTTGTGAAATTGGTGTATTGGTTGAAATTGAGGGGGGGGGAAGGGAAAAAATATTTATTCATCCCAAACTACTAGACTTGTTAACCAATGAAGACAATATTTGTTCATTAGTTTATCAAACTAAATAGTTTAGATTAGTTCTAAAAGTTGACAATAAACACTTATATCAAGGCACCTCAATAAAAACCATTCGTTGTTCATTTTCTGTGATCGTTCTCTCAAAGGAGACATCAAAACTGCTTAGCTGATCTTGGAACTTGCAAAAGGCAGTATTGTAAAAATTTTGCAAGATAAAACGAATAAAATAATAGGGAGATACCGGCGCTGAAACTGGAATACGGCAGTTTAAATATTGTCCTAATGTTAGATGTGACTTGGGATGGTCAACATCAACAACAACGTTTTCATCTAAGTCAAAATCAAACCTTACAGGGAAGGGAACGATATCCCTTCTAACAATATCAGCATATATTTCATCTGATTCATAAACCTCGGGATTTTTTTGATACTCCTCCAAATACGGAGATGGAAAAAAAGCGAGCCTGTGTTTTACTAAACTATCATCATTGAATTGATACATTAATTGAACTACAGCACCATCAATAAGCTTAAAGCTAAAAGATTTAGCCTGAACTAGCTCATCATATATTTCTTTATAAGGTTTATTTCTAAGTGCCACACTAATATCAGACTTCCCAAAATCAACTTTTATTTCACTATGAGTTTGTCTGAGTGAAGGAAAAGTTTGGTCAACACTTAAGCTTGAAGAAATTAAATCACTAATGATTGTCTCAATTTGTTTGCGAACTTGTTCTGCTGTAAGCATTCTATTATTCTCTTGTCGCTAAAAGCTCTTGTAACTTAGACAACTGTTCAGTATCCAAATCTTCAACCTGAACATCGCCATTATTTAAACTTGAAAGCAAAGTATTTAAAGAATAATCAGCGTTCTGCACCTTCTCTTTTTCTGCTTCAGACATATCTCTATTAACAATATTTAGTTTTTCTCTCAATTCAGCAGTAGGATATTTAAACTGAAGAGTATACTTAAACTCTTTTACACGCATATATTCTTCAACTAATTTATCCATACTTGGACCAACGCCCAAAACCCTTACCCAAGCCTTACTTCTAGTGATAGCAGTAAATAATTGATTTCGAACTGTTGAAAGTTTGCCAAATGAATCAAAACAGTCTTGACCATTGATCACATAAACCATTCCTGCTTCATTCCCTTTGGCACGATAAATACCAGTAAAAGCAATTGATTCCGCATCAGAATCAAAAAACACATCTGGAGAAGTATCTACACCAGCAAGGTGTGAGTTGATGCCTTCTTTAAATAACTCAGCTCTGACGATACCTGCAGCACTTTTTGTTGACAAAGGGTCAGGATTTATAACGATAATATCATCTGGTCTCAATTCATCATTTTGAATATTTTGTTTTATTTCATTAACAATCCATTGAGCTTGTTCTTGTTCGGATTGAAAAGATTCAAAATGAATAAGATCATCAATAGCAATTTCTTTATGAAGAAATTCTGGGCTACTAGCTGATGTCCTCTCAAGCACTACATCTTCGCCATCTTCAAGGCTTCCACTTCTTACTGAATAACCAACATCAACCCAAAGTTGACTGTTATCGAACATCTGAATTAAACCGGTACCAGTTTTAGGATCCTCATCTCGATAAATACCAAAACCTAGTGCGTGAGCTGTAGTTAAAACAGGCTTGGAGTTCCTGTAACATTTTTCAAGAATAATATCCTGTGACTCTTCAGACAGGACTACTAAAGGCTCCCCTTTCTCATTATTACCAAAGATTTCTTCTGGGCTTGGCAATGATTGAGAATTTAAACTCTGTAATTCATCATAGGCGTATACCAATCTTTTCTTGCTACCCAATATTCTGTAACATAAGTTCAAAAACTCTGGTGGAAAATCTTGAGCCTCATCAACCAATATAGCCTCATAAGTTGGTGATATATATTTTGCTGCATCTACAGCATTTCTACATACCCCTTTAAACTCGTTACCTCTTCCATATTTATTTTTTGCTTGACCAAAATCTAAATACTCAACAGCATTATCTTTACAAAAGTTAAAGTAAATACCTTCTTTTTCACCACTTCCAGAACCCCAGGCGTGAATTATTTTTAAATTTTCCCAGTTGGGTTCCTCACCTGTTTGCTCAATAGTAAAAGTATTAATTAGTCTTTTAAATTGACCTTTTAGAGAGCGAGTATGGAATGTGACTGCAATTTTCCAGTCTGGATGCTGGGAGTGTAGATATGCTGCTTTCAAAGCTAAAACTATTGTTTTTCCAGAACCTGCCAGCCCTCTAATCCTTTGCACTGTATCAACAGTTTCAATAACTGCTTTACCTTGCTGATTATCTAAATTGGCAATTGCTTCTTCAAGTTTTTGCAGTTTTGCACCTTTTGACTCTGGATTAGATATAGCTCGTTTTTTCTGTCCTTTTCTGATTGTAGAAATTGACTGAATTACTGACAGCACAGGCTTATATAAATTAAAGTTTTCATCAGGTAGATCGTTAATTACGCTCTCTAGATTTGCAGAACCACATAACGGGTAATCTTCATCAAAAACTGGAAATTCAGATAGGTTTGGCGCAAAAGTTAAAACTGATATCGGTACATCTAAATTTCTGCCCTTCATTAAGGCCTTGTAATTTCTAAACTTAGCTTCTAATTTGTTATAGGAATCATCTTGAACACCTTGATAATCACTAGGAAGAACACTCCCTTCCACAACATTTAAAATTACAATCCCTTTTGTTTCAGAAATAAGGATTGCGTCTATAGGGTATCTACCTTCAGGAGTGGAGAAAATTGGATAACCGACATACAAAACTCCATTAAACTTATCGACACTTGATAGGCGATCAACAAGTGCTTGGGAGCTTTTGGGCTTTTGAGTCGCCCCCTTTATTATTTCAATCATTTTTAACTCTATACTCCACTATTCAGAATGGCTTTAGTATCAAATTTTTTGTATTTGCTGCATTTTAATACAATCACATAAATTCCATCAAAATTAAATGATATCCCTAATCATAGATTGGGCGAGGTGGATTTGGGTTTGTTGGGCGGTTTGAAGTTGGGTTTTGAGCTGGTCGCAAAGGGTCATGAGTTCATTGACTTTGGCGACTATGCGGATTTGTTCTTCTACTGGCGGCAAAGGGAACCACGTAGATTTAATGATATCCGTATTAAGATTAGGCTGACCTTGCCCTCTTGAAGCAAAATCTAAAAACCATTTACTTAATCGAGTTAAATATAAATACAAAAATTCGTCATCAACTGAATCCGAAAGATATATGAATGCAGCAATACCATCATTAAAAGTCGCTGGGAATTCACAAATTGCAGGAATGCCTAATGTAGCCCCGCTATTTGTTAGGAGAACTGTTCGTGTATCGATAAATCTTGTTTTCTTTAAACCAGCTTCCTTGATGGAATAGTTAAACCCTTCAACATACATTCCTGTTTTATTCGTTACATCACCAACCTTTAAAAACGGTATGTCGCCGTCGTAAAATTTGGGATCACCTGCTGGGCGAGGTGAACCTCCACGGACAATATCAGCAATATCAGACAAGCGAATCCACGCCCAGTTATTTGGAGTATCGAATCTAATTTCTTCAAGCCCCTCAAAATCAACTAAGGACTTAGGTTTTTTAATTTTTTTATCGGCGATTAGCTGGGCTTTTTCGGCAGCGATTTTTTCGAGCAGCTTGCTGGCTGGTTCGTCGTTTGGGTTTTGCGGCACGAGTTTGCCCATTACGGCTAATTGCAAAATGGTTTGTTTTAGGGATTCAATACTGTGCTCAGTAGTGAAAAGCACATCAAAGTTTTGGGCAATTAATGACCAGGCCTGGTCAAAATTGGCGGTATTATCTGGATTAACCAAATTACCTAAAAGCGTTTCCACCAAGGTTTGATGGGTGTCGATATGATTCAGCGTTTCGCTTTCCAACTGGTCGCATAAAGCCATCAATTCATCGACTTTCGCTACAATGCGGTTTTGTTCTTCTAGTGGAGGGATTGGAACAGGTATAGAAGACCATTTACCTTTATTCAAAATAGCAATCGTTGTGCTGGATGACAACTCCCAAGCAGAACTTACGAAATAATTTGTAGCCATAGCCCAGTACAAATATTGTCCAATTTCCACATGAGGCGAAATTGAATTGATTTGCTGATTAAACGCACAGTCTCTATCAATTAATGCCGCTTTTCCAATCGTACCAATACAGACCATCAAAACAGAGCCTGAATTTGCAATTCGCCCTAAAGAGTCAGCTCCTTCAAATGTTAAACCTTCATTGAAATAATCAACAATTCCCTTTTCAATATCTCCAGGTTTAATAAATGGCACATCACTTCCAAAATGATGTTTATTAGCTTTAGGTGGTGTTGCGCCTGTTTGTGTTTCACCTAAATCACCAAGCCTTACCCACTCCCACCCATTTGGCAAATCAAATGGTTTTTCATCCTCGCTAATTTCAGGCAATGCTTTTGTTTTTTTGATTATTTTGTCTTTAATCAGTTGCGCTTTTTCGGCGGTAATCTTTTCAAGCAAGACACTGGCAGGTTCATCGTGTGGGTCTTGCGGCACAAGCAAACCATGCACCGCCATTTCTAAAATCAGTTCACGCAGTTTTTGAATACCAACAAGATTGAGCTTATTGCTGGAACCACTTCCAGCAGTGAATTTAGTTTCAATGGCTTGTGTCCAAGTGTCGAGATGTTCGGTAATCAAATTGTTTACAGACAGTTGCGCACTCATTCCGCTTTACCCTCAAGAGCATTACCTAAAATGGTTTTGAGTTGGTCACGAATCGTTTGAATGCTTTGTTGCTGTTCATCATAGTTGGCCAGTAGTTCTTCTGGATCATGCACCACTTCTTCGGCTTGATGCGGATTTTTAATATCAAGGTTGTAGTTACGCTCAATAATTTCATCAATCGAAATTGACCAGGCCTGGTGGTTTTCAACCCTTTCTGCAAAGCCATTTTCTTCATTGCCCCACCAGTCGATTTCGGTTTGGAACTCTTCGAACTTCATTGGTTTGGTTTTGGAGTAGTTTTTTACGCCTTCTGGGTATGGGTGTTCGTAGTACCAAATCTTTTCGGTTTTTTGCCCTTTGGTAAAAAACAGGATATTGGTTTTGATGCCTGTATATGGGTTAAACACGCCATTCGGTAAACGAACAATGGTGTGCAGATTACATTCTTCAACCAGCATTTTCTTAAGCTTGGTTTTAACACCTTCACCAAACAAGGTTCCATCGGGTAAAACGACTGCCGCTCGGCCACCTTCGTTTAGCACTTCAACAATGAGTTGCATAAACAGATCAGCGGTTTCACGGGTACGGAATTCGGCCGGGAAGTTTTGTTCAATCCCGTCTTCTTCTGTGCCGCCAAAGGGTGGATTGGTAATCACCACATCGGTATCAGAATCCCAACTTGAGAGCGGTTTACTTAAGGTATTGCCGTGACGGATTTGCACTGGTACTTCAATACCGTGCAACAACATATTGGTCGTACAAAGAAGATGAGGAAGCTGTTTCTTTTCAACACCCCAAATTTGACCTTGAAGTTGTTTTTGATCTTCGGTGGTTTTAATCTGCTTTTTTAAATGCTCGGTTGCCGAGGCTAAAAAACCGCCGGTACCGCAGGCCGGGTCAAAGACTTTTTCGCCCAATTGCGGATTGATGCGATTGACCATAAATTCGGTCACAGCTCGTGGCGTATAGAACTCACCTGCATTGCCTGCCGCTTGCAGGTCTTTGAGGATTTGCTCATACATATCGCCGAACAAGTGGCGCTCTTGTGAGTTACCAAAATCAATTTCATTGAGTTTATTAATCACTTGACGCAGCAGCGTACCGTTTTTCATGTAGTTAAAGGCATCGCTAAAGGCTTCTTTAACCACAAATCCACGAGGGTTGGTATTCATTGGAGCCGTTAGGTCTTTAAGCGTTGGAAATAAGTCACTGTTAATAAAATCCAACAGTGAATCTCCTGTGAGACCATCCGCATCGGCCGCCCAATTACGCCAAAGGTATTGTTCTGGAATCGGTGCTTGGTAGTTATCCAATTCAAATTCCAGTTCTTCTTCTTGAGCATCAAAGATTTTAAGAAACAGCATCCAAGAAAGCTGGCCTAAACGCTGGGCATCACCATCGACCCCGGCGTCTTTGCGCATAATGTCTTGGATGGATTTGATTACAGTAGAGACGGACATGAAGAACCTTTATTTGTTTTTATTATTGGTATGGGAATTAAGCGGATTGGTCGCTATTATAGAGTTTTTGCTCTAAATCGGTAATGGCTTGTTCATAGGCTTGTTTGCTGCCAAAAGCGTTCTTGACGATTTCTAAAGGTCTGCCCATTTCTGAAAATGGTGTGACTTTGAAAATATCTTTAGATTCGATCTCGGTAATGCCAGTGTCGGCATATTTATCCAACAAGGCATTTAACACTTGCTGAGCGGCTTCGGAATATTTGGTGAAGTAGTTGCGCTTTTTGACGTTTTCCGCACGTTCTTTACGAGTAAGCAGCGGTTGGTCAAAGGCGACGTGACAGATTAAATCGAATGGGTCCATCTCACGGCTAACATCTTCTTCCAGTGCTTGCCAAATCACACCTTGGGATTCTAACTCTTCAATAATCGCCTGTTTGCGCTCAGTGGATTGCCACTTTTTCACAAACTCATCCATTGAGGCGAATTCTTTTTGAATGGTCTTTTTGGTGTAATCTTTGAAAGATTCCGTGACCAATTTTCCATCTGCATCGTAATACTGAACGCGCTCAGCGATCTTTTTAACCGTTACCCCTGAGACGTGATATTTGATAAATGGCTCTCGTTCACCACCAGTGTCTTCACCCGAACCAGTCCATTCATTTTCTGAAGCGGAGTTATATTCGCCTTGCGGCTCTTCAACACTATCGGCATCTTCATTATGGTTTTCAGGATTGTTTAGCTGTTCATCAAACTCAGGATTTTCTTCATCAATGATTTTGTCTGGTTGGGTAACCATTACTTTTTCTGGAATGCCATCAAAACGTTCATCGGCAAACAATTCAGTCGCTTTTTTGAAATCGAGAATGGTGAACCATAGCTTGCCGTAGCGGTCATCAATACGAGTACCACGCCCAATAATCTGTTTGAACTTAGTCATCGATTGAATGGATTGGTCAAGCACAACCAACTTACAGGTTTTAGCATCTACCCCAGTGGTCATTAACTCTGAGGTAGTGGCAATGACAGGGTAAGCTTTTTTAGGGTTAATAAAGTTATCCAACTGAGCTTTACCTATCTCATCATCGCCTGTAATTTTCATTATATATTTTTCGTTTTTCTGAACCTGGTCTGGGTTCAAGTTAACCAACGCACGGCGCATTCGCTCTGCGTGGTCAATGTCATTACAGAAGACAATGGTTTTAGCCATTGGATCGGTACGCTTTAGGTAAGCAGTAATCGTTTCAGCAACCAGTTGTGTTCTTTCATCTATAACCAATGTACGATCAAAATCTTTGGCATTGTAAACACGGTCTTGGATAACTTCACCGTGTTTATCAATTTGTCCTTTGGTTGGTCGCCAACCCAAAGCATCAATGTCTAAATCAACACGCACGACTTTGTAAGGTGCTAGGAAGCCATCTTCGATCCCTTGTTTAAGCGAATAGGTATAAACCGGCTCACCAAAATAGTCGATATTGGAAACCTCTTTCGTTTCCTTTGGTGTGGCGGTTAAACCTATTTGAGTGGCAGAACTGAAATACTCCAATATTTCACGCCAAGCCGAATCTTCTGCCGCACTTCCTCTATGACACTCATCGACAACAATTAAATCAAAAAAATCTGGATCCACTTGCTTATAGGCTTTTTGATGCTCTTCTGGGCCGGTTAAGGCTTGATACAGAGCTAGATGAATTTCATAAGCAGGATCAACCGTGCGTTTTTCAACCTTGGTCATAGCGGTATCAAATGGCTGGAAATCGTTGATTCGAGTTTGATCCACCAGAACATTGCGATCGGCTAAAAACAGGATGCGCTTTTTGGTCTTAGAACGCCATAAACGCCAAATGATTTGAAAGGCAGTATAGGTTTTTCCTGTGCCCGTTGCCATCACCAAGAGAATACGGTTTTGCCCTGCTGAAATCGCTTCAATGGTTTTGTTAATTGCTTGCAGCTGATAATAACGAGGAGATTTACCCGAACCATCATCGTGGTAGGATTGAGTAATGATAGGCAGTTGTTTTTCTGAATAGCCCTTCCAAACACAATACTTTTGCCAAAGCTCTTCTGAGGTTGGAAATTGATCGAGTGAAATTTCAGTTTCGATTGGGCCGGAGTTTGCCGTTTTATCGTGAAAGATAAAACCGTCACCATTAGAAGCAAACACAAAAGGCGTTTCTAGCAGGCCTGCGTAATCTAAGGCTTGTTGCATACCCTTACCAATTTCATGCTTATTGGCTTTGGCTTCAATCACCGCTAAAGGAAGGTTCGGTTTGTGATAAAGAACAATGTCAGCCGACTTTACCTTTTTACGAGCCGCAACCTGACCACGAACTATGACTTTACCGTCTCGAAGTTTGACCTCTTGACGAATTTGCGTCATTGAATCCCAACCTTTTTGTATGACAGCTGGAAGAATGTATTTAGTAATAATATCGGTTTCGGTAAGTTGCTTTTTGTTCATATACAACCACAAGCCTTTGCATTTAGCACAATTGCTTAGATTTTACAGGAAGCAGACTTTCAAACAAACCAAAACTCCCACCCTTTTTCGCTTTGAATTTATTTACTGGTTTCAGAAAATTTACAAACCAGAAATAAACCAAAATTTTGAACATTTCGTTTTTTTTAATCAAAAGGGTGAATTCGGTTCCCGAAATGGTTAAATTTCACAAAACCGTTGACGTACATTACCGTACTTTCGTCTGCGATTTAATAAATTTTCATGAAACGGCTGAGACATGCAAAACGAAAAACGTATTAATTACAAAGAGTTTTTTAGGATTATTGAGATTTTATGAAACTGGGTGAGAACAAGTAATGGTGCCCAGGGCCGGAATCGAACCGGCACGGTGTTGCCACCGAGGGATTTTAAGTCCCTTGCGTCTACCAATTTCGCCACCTGGGCGGGCATAGAAAAATAAGAGGTGTTACGAAGAACCGATAAATGGAGGCGGAACCCGGAGTCGAACCGAGGTCCACGGATTTGCAATCCGCTGCATAGCCACTCTGCCATTCCGCCATATTGGAGCGGGAAACGAGGATCGAACTCGCGACCCCAACCTTGGCAAGGTTGTGCTCTACCGCTGAGCTATTCCCGCATTCGTAATGAAGGCGTATTATAGGGCGAGACGGAAAAATTACAAGCTTTTTTAACGAAAAAACCCGAATCCGTGACGGAAAATAAACCGTCTGGAATTCGGGTTTTCAAAAACGCATCGCAAGTTGTTGATTAGGATGGGTCTTTTGCGCTCTCCGCCGAAGCATCCAAAATCACCGGCAAGGCGGCACGGCCGTATTGATACCAGGTGATAATCGTCAGAATCGCCGCGAAGTACAGCATCGGAAAGCCCAAAGCGCCCCAATCCACACCCCAAAGCTCACCGCCGTACAGCAGCCAGGTCAAGGCCGCCAATTGCGAGGCGGTTTTGACTTTGCCGAGATTGGACACGGCCACGACTTCACGGGCGTTGTTTTCCGCCATCCATTCTCGCAAGGCGGAAATGCTGACTTCGCGCATCATAATGACGATGGCCGACAAGGTCACCCAAATGTTTTGGTACTCCACCGCGACCACAATCAAGGCGGCGGCGACAATCAACTTGTCCGCTACCGGGTCGAGAAAGGCGCCCAGTTTGCTGCTGACATTGAGTTTGCGTGCCAGGAATCCGTCGAACCAGTCGGTGATGGCGGCAATCATAAAGGCCAAACCGGCCCAGAAACGCGCATCGTCAATCGGAGCGTAATAACAAATCAGAAAGACGGGAATCAACAATACGCGCGACCACGTCATCATCATAGGTAAGGATTGCAGGGACATAAAACTCTAAATCTTTTTTATTTCAGCTGGTAAAAACGCCGCCCGACGGACGGTTTCTTGGTCAAAATCGAAAAAATATTACCATAGACCCGCGCCGCTATGGCAATAAATAGCGGGGTTTCGTAAAAAGTTCATACCCCGACTTGACGGACATCATAAATACATCGGATTTGGTTTTTATTTCGAGGGTCAGATTTCACCGTGAAAGAAGTCGTAAATCGTCTGCGCCATCTTCTGACTGATGCCGGGCACCTTTTGCAACTCGGCCACGGCGGCGTTTTTCACTTCACCCAAGCCGCCGAAATGCGTCAACAGCTTATGGCGAGTTTTGGCACCGACTCCGGGAATGTCTTCCAAACGCGAATGGGTTTGTGCTTTCTGACGGCGACTGCGGTGGCTGGTAATGGCAAAGCGGTGCGCTTCGTCGCGAATATAATTGATTAAATGCAAGGCGATGTCGTCGGGTTCTAGGTCGATGCCTTCGTCATTAAACGGTGTATACAAAATCTCCAGACCTGCCTTGCGCCCTTCCCCCTTGGCAACCGACACCAAAGGCACATTATCCATCTCCAAGGTTTTGAAGACTTCAATCGCCTTATTCAACTGCCCTTTCCCGCCGTCGATGACAATCAAGTCCGCCACAGGCAAGCCTTCTTTCTTCACCCGGCTGTAACGGCGCGTCAGCGCCTGATGCATGGCGGCGTAGTCATCGCCCGGCTGAATGCCTTCGATATTGAACTTGCGATAAGCACTGCTGTTCGGCACCCCTTCGCTAAACACCACGCAACTGGCGACGGTTTGATTGCCTTGGGTATGACTGATGTCGAAACATTCCATATGATTCGGCGGCACCGGCAAGGCCAACACTTCCTGCAAGGCTTTTACCCGTTCGGCTTGCGAGGCTTTCTGCGTCAGTTGCTGCTTCAGGCCGGACGTGGCGTTGGTCATCGCCAGCTTCATCAGGCCTTTTTCGGTTTGTGAATTGGCCTGGCGGATTTTCACCTTACCGCTCGCTTTCGCTTCCTGTCGCCGTTGCGACAACCAGCTTTCCAACGCGGTTTTGTCTTCCAAAGCTTCCGACACCAGTAACAACTGCGGCACCGGTAAGTCGCTGTAATGTTGACTGATAAAGGCAGTAATCACTTCGTCGGCGTCCACTTCCTGCCCACCGGTTTTCGGAAAATAATTCTGACTGCCCCACAGGTTGCCGCCGCGATACATCATAATCGACACACACACTTGATTGGCTTCTTCAGCCATCGCGACCACGTCGGTGTCCTTGGAGCCGGGCTGATTAATCAAGTGCTGGCTTTGAATGGCGCGCAGCGCGGAGATTTTATCGCGATACACCGCCGCCGCTTCAAATTCGAAGGCATCGGACGCCGACTGCATTTTATGCCCCAGGTTTTCGATGACTTCAAAGCTTTTGCCTTCCAAAAACGCAATGGTATTGGCCACGTCTTCGTCGTATTCTTCTTTGGTGACCAAACCGTCCACGCACGGGCCGGAACAACGTTTGATTTGATATTGCAGACACGGCCGCGAACGGTGGTTGAACACACTTTCCGCGCACTGGCGCACCGGAAAGATTTTCTGGATGGCGTGTAACGTCTGATGCACCGCCGAGGCATTCGGAAAAGGTCCAAAATAACGCCCCACCCGACGTTTGGCCCCACGATGATAACTCAAGGACGGAAACTTCTTGCCGGTGGACACAAAAATGTACGGATACGATTTATCGTCACGAAACAGGATGTTGTAACGCGGTTTATGACGTTTGATTAAAGTGTTTTCCAGAATCAAGGCTTCGGATTCGGTGTCCGTGACCGTGACCTCAATCGACGCGATTTGCGCCACCATCGCCTCCGTCTTGATGGCGTCATGGCGTTTTTTGAAATAACTTGATACCCGCCGTTTCAGGTTCTTGGCCTTCCCGACGTATATGATCTGATCCTCGGCGTCTTTCATCATGTACACGCCCGGCCGCTCGGTCAGGTTCTTCAAAAAGGCATCGATGTCGAATTGGGTATCTACTTGCTTTGTCATTTCGGTTAGAATGGGGCTTCTTGTTCAATCAGCCCGGCGCGTGGCGGGCTGTCATAATTCAGATAATTTAGAAATCTCTAAACGAAACGGCCGATTTTCGGCATTCGGAGTGCCGGCTTGCATTCCGGTTTTCGTCAGACGATTTCGACACATTATAAGGTATTGTCAATGGAGAATCCGAATCAAAACGATGGTTTGAACCGTTTAGCCGGTGCGGCGGAAAAGTTCATCAAGCAGGAACGTTGGAGCCGCCGCTGGACCAATCTGCTGAAACTGGCCGTCGTGGCCTACATTATCGTCACCTTCGTGATGTTGACTCGCCAGATTCCGTCCGAACAGGAAATGCTCGGCACCGATAAGCATGTCGCGATCGTCAAACTGGAAGGCGCCATTATGCCGGGCACTTATACCAGTGCGGAAAAACTCAACCCATTATTGGACAAAGCCTTTAAGAACCCGAATTCCGAGGCCGTCATTATCCAGGCCAATTCACCCGGCGGCAGCCCGGTGCAATCGGCGCTGATCAATGATGAAATCACCCGTTTGAAAAACCTGTATCAAAAACCGGTGTACGTGGTGGTGGAAGACGCCTGTGCCTCCGGCTGTTATTACATTGCCGTGGCCGCCGATAAAATTTACGCCAACAAAGGCTCGCTGGTGGGCTCCATCGGCGTGCGCATGGACAGCTTCGGTTTCACCGGCCTGATGGATAAAATCGGCGTGGAAAACCGCTCCATGCACGCCGGAGAGCACAAAACCTTTTTGAACCCGTTCGGCCCGATTGATAAAGAAGGCCGAGAGTTCTTCCAGAAACGCATTCTGGACCGAACGCATGAACAATTTATCGAAGCGGTTCGTAAAGGCCGAGGCGACCGTTTGAAAGAAAATAAAAACACCTTTACCGGCTTGGTCTGGTTGGGCGACGAAGCGGTTGAAAACGGTTTGATTGACGGTTTGGGCGACATGGGTTACGTGGAGCGTGAAGTCATCAAACAGACCAACACCCGTTACTACGAAACCGAAAAAGGCTTTATGGAACAGCTATTGGGCGACATCAGCACAGAAACCGCGACCAAGCTGTCTCTCTACCTCACCTCCCTGCGCTAAGCGCCATTCCATTTTCCGCCAGGCCTGGGCATTCTTAATGTCCGACTTGGCGTAAACTTCACGGCATAACCCACTGAGTTTTAGTGTTATTTTGCAGAAATGGTATAATGAATGTTTCACCTAACTGCATTTGATTTTTTTATACCATGCCGACACCTGCCAAAAGAACATTCCGACGCTGGAAAAATCTGCCCTCCCGGCGATTGGCGCTTATCGTATCCATCGCGGTATTCATTTTACTCAGTGCCGGCAGCATCTGGACCACTTACAGCAATTACAGCACCCAGAAACAGCATTTGATTCACTACGCCAGTCAGCAGGAAATCAACAGTTTCAAATCCAGCCAGAAAGCGCTGCGCATCAATGCCGACGTCATCTTCACCTCCGCCATCAATCAGGACGACATTCTTAGCTTGATGGCCAAGGCTTATCATGGCGACGCGGCCGTGCGCAACGAGATGCGCGAAACACTCTACAACCGCCTGGAGCCGTTGTATCGACTGCTGAAATCGGAATACATCCGACAACTGCACTTCCATTTACCGGACAGCTCCAGCTTTTTGCGCTTTCACCGCCCGGCCAAATTCGGAGACGATTTATCCGACGTCCGTTACAGCATCGAGCAAGTGCACAAAACTCAAAAGCCGGTCTTCGGGTTTGAGGAAGGCCGCATTTTCAACGGCTTCCGTCATGTCTATCCATTGCATTACCAAGGCGAGTTGGTGGGCAGTGTGGAGATTTCCTTCTCCATTGACGCTATTTACCATCTCATCACCCACGATCACAACGAAGCGCACGACCTGCTGTTGAAAAAAGACCTGATCAAACACAAGGTGTTCGAAAACGAGCAAGGCAACTACGCTCCGTCGGAAATCTCCGCAAACTATGTGGTGGACAAAAGCGTGCAATACCATGAGAAACGCCCAAACAGCATTTCCCGAAAACGCATTCACGCCATCAACGAGAAACTGCACGATGACTTCCAAAGCGTACTCGGCCAATGCAATGTTTGTCATTTAGTGACTAATATTAACCAAACCTATTATTTGGTCACCTTCTTCCCGTTGAAAAATACCGAAGGCCAAGCCGTCGGTTACATCGTCAATTACATTAATGAACCCGGCTTGCGCATCGTGACTGAAAACTTCATGAAAATCAACGTCGTAAATGAAAGCCTGCTGTTCATTATCAGCTTACTGACCTTCTTCTACCTACGTAACCAGATTCGTCAGAAACGTTTGTTGCACAAAATGGCGCGAACCGACAGCTTGACCAGCCTGCCGAATCGGAATGTGTTCAAACGCGCCTTGAACGAGCAGATGAAACTGAGCAAGTCCAAACAGTTGCCGCTGAGTCTGGTGTTTTTCGACATTGACCACTTCAAGAAAATCAATGACACCCACGGTCACTTGATGGGCGACAAAGTGCTCAAAACCGTGGCGCGTGCCGTCGAAGACGGCTTGACCAACAAGGACGTCTTTGCCCGCTGGGGTGGTGAGGAGTTCGTGATACTGTTGCCGGAAACCTATCTGGAAGACGCCGAGAAAGTCGCGGAACGCCTGCGTAAAAAGTTGGAAACGCTTGATGCGCACGACCTACACATCACCTCCAGTTTTGGCGTGACCGAACTGAAACACAAAGACACCGCGGAAAGCCTGATGCACCGTGGCGACAGTTTGCTGTACCGCTCCAAAGAAGACGGCCGCAACCGTGTCACCGTTGGTTAAACCAATCCCAATATTCACCAGGCCTGACCGACACACCAAATAACAGACATAAAAAAACCGCCGTTAAGGCGGTTTTTTTATGGGGGAATGACTGACACTTACGCGACGGCCACACCGATGTCCGACAATTTCTTCGGCTCTTCCACTTTGTAATCGGCCATTTCGTCGAACTGCAGATAACGGTAGACATCGTCGGACATGGTATCCAACATCGCCACGGCATCCATGTACTCGGCCACAGTCGGAATACGACCTAAGACCGAACACACCGCCGCCAGCTCCGCTGACCCCAGGTAAACGTTCGCGCCGTTCCCCAAACGGTTCGGGAAGTTACGGGTTGAAGTCGAGAAGACCGTCGCGCCGTCGGCAACACGCGCCTGGTTCCCCATGCACAGGGAACAACCCGGCATTTCGGTACGTGCGCCCACGCGGCCGTAAATGCTGTAATAACCTTCTTCAATCAACTGGCGCTCGTCCATCTTCGTCGGCGGCGCAATCCACAAACGGGTCGGTACATTGCCCATTTGCTCCAGCACCTTACCGGCCGCGCGGTAGTGACCGATATTGGTCATACAGGAACCGATAAACACTTCGTCGATTTTCGAGTTCTGAACGTCAGACATCAATTTCACATCGTCCGGATCGTTCGGGCACGCCACAATCGGCTCTTTGATGTTTTCCAAATCGATTTCGATGACCGCCGCGTAATCCGCATCGGCATCCGCTTCCATCAATTGTGGGTTATCGATCCACGCCTGCATTTCGTCACGACGACGCAACAAGGTCTTGGCATCCTGATAACCGTTTTCGACCATCCAATCGATCAACGCCATATTGGATTTCAAATATTCGATAATCGGCTCTTCGCCCAGTTTCACCACACAACCGTTGGCGGAACGCTCGGCCGAGGCGTCGGACAACTCAAACGCCTGCTCCACTTTCAAGTGATCCAAGCCTTCAATTTCCAGAACACGACCATTGAAGATGTTTTTCTTACCTTTCTTCTCGACGGTCAGCAAACCGTCCTGAATCGCTTGATACGGAATGGCGTTCACCAAGTCACGCAAGGTGATGCCCGGCTGCATTTGACCTTTGAAACGCACCAAAACCGACTCCGGCATGTTCAACGGCATCACGCCCAAGGTTGCGGCAAAAGCCACCAGGCCTGACCCCGCCGGGAAGGAAATCCCGATTGGGAAACGGGTATGCGAATCGCCGCCGGTACCGACGGTATCCGGCAACAACAGACGGTTCAGCCAAGAGTGAATGACCCCGTCACCCGGACGCAAAACCACGCCGCCACGGCTGGTCATGAAATCCGGCAAGGAGTGTTGCAGTTTGATGTCCACCGGCTTCGGATAGGCCGCAGTGTGGCAGAACGACTGCATCACCAAATCCGCCGAGAAGCCCAAACAGGCCAACTCTTTCATTTCGTCACGCGTCATGGCACCGGTGGTGTCTTGCGACCCAACCGTGGTCATGCGTGGCTCACAGTACATGCCCGGACGAACGCCTTCGATACCGCAGGCTTTACCGACCATTTTCTGCGCCAGCGTATAACCGTGCTCGGCTTGCGACTTATCCGTCGGGCGGATAAAGACGTCGGACGGTTCCATGCCCAGCGCTTCACGCGCTTTGTCCGTCAAACCACGGCCGATAATCAGCGGTACACGCCCACCGGCACGTACTTCGTCCGGCATGGTGTCCGGCGCCAATTCGAAAGTGGAAACCACGTCGCCCGCTTCGTTGGTGATTTTGCCGTCGTATGGGTGAATCGTAATGACGTCACCCATGTTCAAATTGTCTACTTCACATTCAATCGGCAAAGAACCGGAGTCTTCCGCCGTGTTGAAGAAAATCGGTGCGATTTTGCCGCCCAACACCACGCCGCCTTGGCGCTTGTTCGGCACGTAAGGAATGTCATTCCCGAAGAACCACATCACCGAGTTCATCGCCGATTTCCGCGACGAACCGGTTCCCACCACGTCGCCCACATAAGCAACCGGGTGGCCTTTGGCTTCCAATTCGGCAATGGTACCGTCCACATCGTCCATGCGCGCTTTCAACATTTCCTTGGCGTGCAATGGAATGTCTGGACGTGACCAAGCCGCTGTCGCTGGCGACAGGTCATCGGTGTTGGTTTCGCCTTCCACTTTAAAGACGGTCACAGTGATTTGTTCCGGCATCTTAGGCTTATCCAAGAACCACTCGGCATCCGCCCAAGATTTCAATACTTGCATGGCGTAATCGTTGGTTTTCGATTTTTCCACCACGTCGTGATAAGCTTCATACACCAATAGCGTTTTGGAAAGGGCTTTCACCGCTTCTTCGGCCACTTCGGCGTTCTCGCTGTCCAGCAAACCGATCAACGGCTGAACGTTGTAACCGCCCAGCATGGTGCCCAGCAAGAAAGTCGCTTTCACCGGCGAAATCAAATCGACAGACACTTTGCCCGCCGCCACGTCCGCCAAGAAGCTGGCTTTCACGTAAGACGCCTCGTCAACGCCCGGCGGTACGCGGTTGATAAACAAATCCAACACGAAATCCGTTTCACCCGCCGGTGGGTTTTTAATCAGTTCAACCAGTTGCGCCGTTTGCTCCGCATCCATCGGTAACGGTGGGATACCTTCCGCTTCGCGTTCGGCCACATGTTGACGATAGGCTTCTAACATACTCTCTCTCCAGTGCTTTATATATTTTTGATTACGCGTATTTTATCACAGCCCAAGTGAATATCTGAACGCCTAAACTCAAATTGCCCGCATCCTATCGGAATTTCAAATTTCACCGCCCCGCTTCAATGCTAAAATGCATTCAAACTATCGAGTGAAACGGTATGAATACAAAGCCAAAAACCCTGTCTCATTCCACAGAAACCGCCAAGCTGCGTCTGGATGTTCATAACAGTCTGACCGAATTTTCCGCCGAACAAGCTGCGCAATGGGATGCCTTGGTGCAGGACAACAATCCCTTTCTCAAACACGGTTTTTTATCGGCTTTGGAAGCGCACGGCTGTGTGGGCGAACATTTCGGCTGGTTGCCACATCATCTCACGCTCACCCATGAAAGCCCAGACGGCGACCGTATCGTGGCCGCCCTGCCGTTGTATGAAAAACACAATAATTACGGCGAATTCGTTTTTGACCAGGCCTGGGAACAAGCCTGGAATCACGTCGGCCTGCCGTATTACCCCAAACTCGTCTCCGCCGTGCCTTACACCCCCGCGCAAGGACAGCGTTTTCTGATTCACCCGCAGCTGGAAACCATCGGCCATGGATTATTTGACGCCGAACAACTGCAAACGCAGCTATTTGACAGCGCATTGGCCTTAGCCGAAGAACTTAATATGAGCGGCATTCACTGGTTGTTCGCCAACCCGGAACAGCAGGCCTGGCTGGAATCGCACAAACGGGATTACAAACGAGATAATGAATACTTCCGGCACGATTGCCAATTTCATTGGTTCAATCAGGATTATCAAACCTTCGACGATTTTCTCGCCCAACTCAAAAAGAAAAAGCGCAAGAACATCCGCCAGGAACGCAAAGCCGTCGCCGAAAGCGGCCTCCAATTCCGTCAACTCAACGGCCACACCGCCACCGAAGACGATTGGGACAACTTCAGTTATTTCTACCAGAAAACCTTTATCGACAAATGGAGCACCCCCACGCTCAATCTCGACTTCTTTAAAGCCATCGCTCAAGCCATACCCGAGCAAGTCTTGCTGGTGCTGGCCGACTTGGACGGCCGCTGCATTGCCGGAGCCCTAATGTTCCGCTCCGACACCACGCTTTACGGCCGCCACTGGGGCTGCATTGAAGACGTCAAACACCTGCATTTTGAAACCTGTTTTTACCAGGGCATCGACTACGCGATTGAAAATGGCATTCAAAAATTCGAACCCGGCGCCGGCGGCGAACACAAAATCGCCCGCGGTTTCATTCCCGTCAAAATGCGCTCCACCCACTGGCTCGCCCAAAACCCATTCCCGGCAGGCCTGGCCAGATTTATCGAAGAAGAAAAATATATGATTGATAAATATGCCGCGGACTGCTGGGCACATTCGCCCTACAATGAAAACTAGAATTTTTACTTAATTTTTAAAATCAAGTCGAGTAGGATAATCACATAAACCGAAACAACCGCCTCTGATAAGAAAGTTAGGTAATACCCGATAATCGGTCAAAATGACACGTTCATAACACCAGCCTAGCAAACAGTCCAGAAACCCGTTTCAATACATAATACTACTAGGGCAAAAGTGCCTTATACTAAATGTTAGAAGCTACAAGGAACATCATATGGCATCACTTGCAGAAGAATTAATGCATACGACCGTAAGGCTTGAAGGACAAAAAGCGCAAGGAACTTCTGTTGGTACTGGATTCTTCTTCATGCATGAGCAACGGTTGTTCCTAATAACAAACAAGCATGTTGTAGAGGGCGTAACTCATGGAACTTTTGTCGTATTGAAAGGGGTGATTGACGGAGATGCTAAGAAACCTTTGTTTGGGCAAGGCTACAGTATCCCATTCAATGCAACTAATTTTATAGGGCATCCAGATCCCAATGTAGATGTGGCCGCGATGAATGTTTCAGTAATATTTAGTGAATCAGAAAATGATGGGAACATACTGTATTGGAAAAATCTTAGAGAAAGTGAATTCCCGACCCAAGAACAGATTGATAAATTTATTTCACCAATAGAAGAGGTTGTGTTTATTGGCTATCCAAGTGGTATATGGGACTCCACAAATATATTGCCAATAATAAGAAAAGGAATAACAGCCACCCCATATTATGTTGACTTCGAAGGCCAAAAGCGATTTCTGATAGATGCATCAGTTTTTCCAGGTTCCAGCGGCAGCCCTGTATTCATCTACTACGCTGGCGGGCACCCAGATAAAGAGGGAAATCTCTATGCTGGAAACAGGATGCACTTTTTAGGAATTGTGGCGCAGGTATATAAGCGAGTAGAGCAAGGGGGTATTCGCATTGTTAATATCCCAACACAGCAACTACCAGTCGCGGAAATTGACCAAATGATTGATCTCGGCATCGTTTTCAAGTCAGAAACAATAAAAGAATGTGTGGAGCATTATGTCAATGTGGTCAATGCTTCTAACAATCAAATCCAGCCGACGCAGTGAACTGCGCGGCTGATTTCAGCGTTATATTTCAATCCAAAATTTATTTTTGAGAACAAAATGAATCCTATAGTTCACTATGATCTGGCATATAAATACCTTTCTACTGATACTCTGTCTCTGATTGTTAATGGAGGAAAGCTTTGGTTTAGTCGTGCAGACGTACTAAATGATACTTTTGAACTCAGCCCATTTCTGATGCCGTTAAATTGGCCTGAAATCGTTGAAATGAAAGAAAATAAACCACAAATAGCTGATGCACTCGTTTCAAAAGCTTTTAAAAAAGTTAGTAGTTCCTTGTACATAACATGTTTTTCAAAACATTATAAAGACCCAGAGTCTCAACTGATGTGGGCTCATTATGGCGATAATCATAAAGGTTGTTGCATCTGTATTGATTTTTCTATTTTGAAAAATAACAAAAATTCAACAGGCCTGTATCCTGTCGAGGTTCAGTATGTAGACTCTTTACTTGAAGAGCGTAACTCAAGAACGCCCAACAGTGATGATCTGGGATTACTTATAGGTGCAACTAAAACAAAAATTTGGGAGTATGAAAAGGAAGTCCGATTTGTACTAGAATCCGAGAGTTTTGATAAAAATAAATTTGAGTATGTTAATGACAAACAAAATATTTCAGTGGATTTTGACATTACTTTTATTTCTAAAGTTATTTTTGGCCTTAAATCTTCATCAGAAGAAATTGAAAAAGTTGTGAAGGTTTTTTGTGATAAGGGGCATTTGCCAGATTTTACGCGTTTAGATATTGATCCATTGACTTTAAAAATTATGGAAAAAGACACTGGACATAAAAGTGAAATACTTCAATATAACAAATCACTCCAGCCGACCGCTGAAACCAATGGGGTCAGACTCGATTGATTTTCAAAGGAGTCTGCCCCATTGATTACTCTAGATTGCTTTAATACCTTTTCAGTAAAAACGACCAGGCCTGGTAATATTGGTCATTTGATTGAATTCCCCATTTGCAAAGGATATGCAATGAACGAAACAGGCACCTTGATTTTTTTCAGTGGCAAAATGGGCGCGGGAAAATCGGCCTACGCCAAACAACTGGCGAACGAACTCAAAGCAATTTTGTTGTCTGAAGACGAGTGGCTGGCGGCCCTTTCCTGACGAAATTCAAAACTTTGACGATTACATCCTGTATTCGGCACGCTTGAAACCCTTGCTAAAAAGCCATGTTCAAAGCCTGTTGCATTCCGGCGTTTCGGTGGTGATGGATTTTCCGGGCAACACCCGAAAACAACGGGCTTGGTTTAAAGCAATATTCGACGAAAGCCAGATTCCCCATAAGTTGATTTATCTGCAAACCGACGATTCGCTGTGCTTACAACGGCTGGAAAAGCGCCGGCAGGAATCACCGGAACGCGCCCAATTTGATACCGAAACGGTGTTTCACCAGGTCAACCGTTACTTTCAGGCTCCAACGGAGGATGAAGGCTTCAACATCGACATTGTCCTCAATACATAACCACTAAACACATTCAATCGAACCGGTTCGAACACCCCTCTCATCCAAATTCACCGCCACGTTATTTGCAATCTAATTTAGATAAAAGTACCCTAAGACCAAGGTTAACAAGGCACTCAAGCGGACTGTTCCAAGGCTCGCTCGCTGAGTTTGGTGTTAACGGGTGAAAAAATAACGCCGCACACACTTCATTGAAAACACAAAGGTAAAAGAGAACAAAACATGATCAAAGAATTCCGTACGTTCATTAATCGAGGAAATGTGCTTGATTTGGCTGTCGCGGTCATTATTGGGGCGGCTTTCACCGCGATTGTAAAATCATTGGTGGATGACATTGTTATGCCCTTGATTGGTATTGCGTTGGGCGGAGTGGACTTCACGGCGTTGGCCTTCCAAGTCGGCGCGGCGACCATCACCTACGGCAACTTTATTCAGGCGATCATTAACTTTGTGTTAATTGCGTTGGTGGTCTTTTTCCTGGTACGGAGCATCAACCGATTGCAGGAACGAATGGCTCGGGAGAAAGAGGAAGCCGAGAAAGTCGAAGAAACCAAACCGGCTGCACCGCCAGAGCCATCTTCAGAGGAAAAACTGCTGACGGAGATTCGAGATTTGTTGCGGGAACAGGGCAACACCAACGCTTAATGTTACGCTTGATGAATGAATCGAATTTGACCCGGTTGAATATCAGGTCAGTCTGGCCAAACCCGTTTCGAGCCCATGGGTTTCACCGTTTCGTTTGAATCTTCTTGTTTGACGGCTGGCTTGGCGGGTGGTTTCTGACGCGATTGGGTTGCGGTTGTTTTACTGGCGGATTTTTCCTGCGTGGTTTTGGCACGACGCAGACTGTCGGTTAACTTGGACGCGGTGGTATTGGTTTTTGTGGTCATAAAACCTCCTGAATAATGTCGTCGATTTCATTGGCGGCCATTTCGCCACGTTTGCCCATACAATAGACACTCACCCCATCGACCGCCGCATTGCGATAAACGGCTCGACGACGAAGGCCGCTTTTCAGAGCGGGAATATCGAACTCTTGCAAGGCTTCTTTCATGGCGGTGGACAGAGCACTGCGGGGTTCCAACTGATTGATGACGATATAAGGCTGTAATGGCCGATTGCGCATTTTGGCTTGTTCGATGGCTTCGGCAATGCGAAGGCTGGCCCATAAATCCACCGGCGACGGCAACACGGGAATCAGCAACGTTTGCGACACCTTAAGTGCGGCTTGCATGACACCGGTTTCCAGTGTTGGCGGGCAATCGATGACAATAAAATCGTAATCTTTTGCAAAGCGTTCCACTTCGTTGACCAAATGGCCGGCCACGGCGATCACGGAAACCGGAAACGGTTTGTCTTCGGCCGACAGTCGGCACCACTGGGTGGCCGACCCTTGCGGGTCGGCATCAATCAGCAGCACACGACCGTGGTTGACCAGGCCTGCGGCCAGATTCATGCTTAAAGTGGTTTTGCCGGTGCCGCCCTTCTGATTGGCCACCGCTAAAATCCGTGCCGATGTCATGCTGTGTTTTGCCCTTTCAAATTCATCCTTAAAGCCCCCGCCTCAAAGAGGCATTTTGTGCCGTTAAAACCGGGTGGTATCCGCCATGGCTCGGGCAGTGCCATTAATGTTTAAAAATGCCCAGGCCTGGTGATTATCGTTAAGGAGAGCTTTGCACGGGTGGGACGCGTGCAAAGCTCTCTTAAGATAAAGTGTTACAGATAGAGCGTGCAAAAGGCGTATTTTTGCATTCGAATATGCTATTGGTGGCGGGGAAACCGGGCCAAATCCCTATACAATACAGGGCGTTTTGACTCGGTTTTGTTGGATTCACTCTCCGATTAAGTGTTCCTTGATGAGGATTTGCATAAAATTTTGGTCAAAGCCCTCATGTTCAATATCGTCAATCCAGCAAGGATTGGGATCGTAACCTTTGTATAGAGCAAAGCCCACTTTATATTCATCGCCGAAGCGGGCGAACAAGAACACGAACTTATGGTCATTCTGGGTGTTTTTCATACTACAGGAGTTGTTTTCAGACACCTCAAAGGTGATGGAAGCCTCCGGGTGTTCGGCTAAATAACGTTCAATTTCCGTCGACACCAACTGGTGTAAGTCTTCGTGGGTTTTGATCATCAAGGGTCTCCATTCAATATTAGCCAGGCCTGGTGATTTGTTTGTTAGCCTGTTGAAACCAAGGGCATGCCGCGCCTTCTGTTTTGCAAAGTGATAAGCATAGCCCAGCCGCTGACCGATAAGCAACCCCACGAAAAATCGACCAGGCCTGGTCAAATTGATTGGTTAAAGCTTCGGCATGACCGTCAAACCGAAAATAAAGCCTTTTCGAAATTCCATTCACTGTCACCAGCCATCTTGTCGGATGAATTACATTTTTTAATGTTTTTGATTCGAAAATTCCGTTAAGGTGGTAGTCAAGGGATCATTGTTCTCCCGTCATCATTTTTAAATGGAATCTTTCAAACCATGGTCGATAAAGTGCAAAATTTAAGCCTTTCGCAAGTCATCAGTGCCTTGAGTTATGCCTTGGACTTAACGGAAGGACAGCCTGCGGGGCACAGTGTGCGCTGCTGCTGGATTGGGATGCACATTGGCAAGATAATCGGCCTGGAATCCAAACACATTTGGAATTTGTACTACACCCTTCTATTGAAAGATGCCGGGTGCAGCAGTAATGCCGCGCGTTTATATGAACTGTATGGTAGTGACGAGCGCCAAGCGAAAAAAGATTTTAAATTGGTCAATAATGACAGCTACAAGCAAATGCTTGACTTTGTCCTCAAACATACGGCCGTCGGAAGTGGCTTAATCTCCAAGACGAAACGTTTGATCAATATTGCTCGCTTCGGCGACGAACAAAGTACTGAAATGTTCGCCACGCGCTGTGAGCGCGGCGCGGATATCGCAAAACGCCTCGGGTTTAATGATGAAATCGCCGACGGCATTCGTTATTTAGACGAGCACTGGAATGGCAATGGAAAGCCCTATGGCGTGGCCGGAGATCAAATTCCAATCAATGCGCAAATTGCACTGCTTTCGCAAGTGACCGATGTGTTTTTTCAAACCGGTGGTCAGGTTGCGGCGTTAAACGAGGTTCGTTCACGAAAAGGCACCTGGTTTAACCCGGCGTTGGTCGACGCCCTATTGAGTCTTGAAACACAGGCGCCCTTTTGGGAAACCTTAACGAAAACAGACCTTGAAAGCGATATTCGTTCGCTCGAACCGGAAGCCGAAAAAATCACACTGACTCAACAGAAAATTGATGACATCACCTATGCGTTTGCGATGATTGTCGATGCGAAAAGCCCTTTTACGCACGATCACAGTTCTCGGGTGGCCGATTACACCGTCAAACTCAGCCAGCATTTTGGCTTTTCCTTTGAACAGCAGAGAGAAATCAACCGCTGTGCCCTGCTGCATGATATTGGCAAACTGGGGGTGAGCAACCACATATTGGATAAACCCGGCAAACTGACGGATGATGAGTTTAAACAGGTTCAACTACACCCGCTGTATTCCGAACAAATTTTACAACGCATTCAACCGTTTAGCCGAATTGCCAAAATCTGCGGGGCTCACCATGAAAAGCTTAATGGAAAAGGTTACCCTTACGGATTAAAAAGTGAAGAGATTTTATTTGAAACCAAACTGATCACGGTGGCGGATATTTTTGATGCCCTGACCGCTTCCCGCCCTTACCGAGACGCCATGCCGATCGACAAAGCGCTGTCGATACTCAAAAGCGAGTGTGGCAGTTCCATTGAACCTGACATTTATGAGGCCCTGATACAGATTTTGCCGCAGTTGGCGATTGGCGCAGAAAGCCAAAATGGTTAAATCTGATTATAGATAACCGGCATCTGCCCTTTCCATTGTTCCCACAAGTCTTTTTCGGTTATCAACCGGGCCATCAAATCGGCGACATTGATTCGGCTGGTTTCACCGGCATTGAAAATCGCGCTTCGAGTCGGCGATGGGTGGATTTCATAGTCGGTAACATCCGAGCGATCCACCAAGGAATCCGGCCGTACGGCGGCCCATTCGATGGCGGGATGATTTTGTCCGACTTGGGTTCGCAGGTAATCGGCGGCGTGTTCGTTATCCGAATGCGGTGGCAATAGAAGGCGAATCAACCCGACAATCAGGGTTTCCGCAAACGAAATGGGTTCATCCAAATCACGGTTCCGGTTCCCGGAGGTGTTCATCAAAACAAACCGGGTGGGTTCGGTTTTATGGTTGGCTTGAATGGCTTCACACAAACGTTGCACGGCGTCGGTCACCAAACGGCGCGGTTGACCGAAAAGGCCTTTCCAAGTCAGGTTATGCCCCAAGCAGGAAGCCACGGCGCTACAATCACTTACGAGCTCGGCGAGTTCCGTTTCCGACAAGGCCAAAATGTCGGCTTCGATGAGCGTCAAATGCGCATGCGCTCGAACCGTTTCCGGCAGGCGTTCCGCAGAACGAACCACCGCTTTGACATGACACCCACGGTTGAGCAATTGACTCACCAATAACCGCCCCGTCGCACCCGTTGCCCCGACCACTAAAACATTCATTTTCCAAGCACTCCATCAAAATCCATTACAATGTCATGACTGGATGATTTACCGCGAAATCCTAATCAAAATTTCGTATCATTTTGAATCCATTCAATCACAAACCATTCTAAGGGAAAGCACGGTGAGAAACCTACTGATTTTGACAAGCCTCTTTATGTTAGCCGGATGCAGCAATCAGGCCGTTTACGACAATATTCAGCACAATAACCGTAACAGTTGTTACAAAAAACCACCGTCACAATACGATGCTTGCATGAAGGCCGCGAATAAACCTTACGACCAATATGAACGGGAACGCGAAGAAGTCAACGCGCAATAAATAATTGCAGGCTTTGGCCTGAATGCCAATTCATTACCTTCTACCCTAATTAAAAAGATATAACAAATCATGTATAAAACCAGTCGATATTACATTATGGCCCTGCTTACCGTGCTGATTCCCGTGGTTTCGAATGCCGACGATTCGGTGATCGCCAAGCTTTTCGCCCAACAAAATGTTGAGGGCACCATGGTCATTGAATCGCTGAAAACCGGGCAAACATTTGTCCATAATGCAACAAGAGCAAGGCAGCCGTTTTCACCCGCCTCAACGTTTAAAGTAATGAATACCCTGATTGCCGTTGAGGATGGCGTAGTTCAAGATGAACACACTGTATTTAAATGGGATGGTCACCATTACAGTGTGGCCCGCTGGAATCACGACCAAACGTTGGACAGCGCTTTTAAGGTTTCCTGCGTGTGGTGTTACCAGGAAATCGCCCGTAAGGTTGGAACCGACGCTTACAAACGTTATCTCAAACAAACCAATTACGGTCATTTACAGAACGAATTCGATGTCACGACCTTTTGGCTGGATGAAGGCTCACTTGAAATCAGTGCATTCGAACAGGTGGATTTTCTAAAAAAACTCGTCCGTCGCCAGCTTCCTTTTAATGAGAAAGCTTATGACACCTTACAAAAAATCATGCTAGTGAAAAAAACACCCTCTTATTCCTTATGGGCTAAGGCGGGTTGGGCCGCGCGCGTTCACCCAAATGTGGGTTGGTATATCGGCTATGTCAAAACATCACAGGATACCTGGTTGTTTGCCTTGAATATGGTGCTCGACAATAAAACGCAATTGCCCTTGCGCCAAAAATTGGCACTGGAAGCGCTGAAGGCCAAAGGCATTATCGATTGACCCCTAATTGCCCCCTATAAAAAGAGACCGCCTATGAAGCGCAAACAACTTGGAATCGTTATTTTTGATGACGTCGAAGTCCTCGACTTTTGCGGCCCGTTTGAAGTTTTTTCCGTCACACGATTGGATGAAAATCGACGCTTTGAAGACACGTCTCCGTTTGACGTTCATCTGATAGCGCAGTCGCCCGAACCGGTAACCACTACCGGAGGGATGAAGGTCATCCCCGACTGTACGTTCGAACAAGCCCCGCCGTTGGATATTCTGGTGGTGCCGGGCGGCATGGGCACTCGTCAGGAAATGCACAACGAAACCTTACTGTCGTTTGTGCGTGATGCGGCCGCTTCGGTTGAAACCCTGGCTTCGGTCTGTACGGGGGCGTTGGTGCTCGGAAATGCGGGCTTGTTGGACGGTTTGAGCGCAACCACCCATTGGCGCTCGTTGGATTGGATGCAATCACTTTTCCCGAACGTCACGGTCGATAAGCAGTCGCATGTGGTCAACCACGGTCATATAATCACCTCAGCTGGCATTTCCGCCGGCATCGACATGGCCTTGCAGATTGTCGCCATGCAGTTCGGTGAAGACGTTGCCCGCGCTTCGGCTCGCCATATGGAATATCCCTATCCGGAAAGCAACGAACGCCGAATCAACCTCTCCTCCTGATAGGATTAGGCCGCAAATAAACGCTGAATGCTTATTCCATTCATCTGACCCGCCTCCCATCCTTATTTTTCAACAAATATGCAATATTCAAAAGCCGGGCCATTAGGGCTTTTTGAAACGTGTTTAAGGCTGGCTACCACGTACAGTTCAAAGACGAAAAGTCCCCATAATGAGTACTCCCTCAGGGGTATGGATTTTTTTAGGGTATGATTGAAAATACACGCCATGGCGAGCCATTGGCGGTTTTTTTGTCCTACGATCAAAACGATAGTCGTTTTCGTTTATTCATTGACTCCTGCCTTAGCTCCCCTCCCACTGTATATTCAATGACCAAAAAAATAAGGACTTAAACAGATGAAATGTAAAGCAGCAGTCGCTTGGGAACCCAAAAAACCTTTAGAAATTGAAGAAGTTGAAGTAGAAGGCCCAAGAGAGGGTGAAGTCCTATTAAAGGTAGTTGCTTCAGGCGTTTGCCATACGGATGCGTTCACCTTGTCTGGTGATGACCCTGAAGGTGTTTTTCCGGCCATTTTAGGACACGAAGGTGGCTGCGAAGTGGTCGAATGCGGCCCCGGTGTTAAAGATTTGAAACCTGGCGACCATGTCATTCCGTTGTATATTCCCGAATGCGGAGAATGCGAATACTGCAACTCCACGAAAAGCAATTTATGCCAATCCATTGCCGGAACGGTTTGGACAGGCTATATGCCGGATGGAACGCGCCGTTTTTCCAAAAATGGTAAGCCAATTTACCATTACATGGGCTGTTCCACTTTTGCTGAATACACGGTGGTTCCGGAAATCGCATTAGCTAAAATCAATAAAGAGGCGCCGTTGGATAAGGTCTGTTTACTCGGTTGCGGCGTCACCACCGGAATTGGCGCGGTACTTAATACCGCTAAAGTGGAAGCCGGTTCGACGGTGGCCGTATTCGGTTTAGGCGGAATCGGGCTTTCTTGTATTCAAGGCGCGGTTATGGCCAAAGCTTCACGGATTATTGCGGTGGACCTGAACCCAAGCAAATGGGAAATGGCCAAAGCACTCGGCGCGACGGATTTTGTGAACCCAAGAAGCGTGGATGGCAAAGTCAGCGAATACATCGCCGAGATTACGAACGGCGGCGTCGATTACTCCTTTGAGTGTATCGGCAATGTCGAGGTGATGCGCGATGCTCTGGAATGTACTCGCATGGGCTGGGGGGTTTCCACCGTTATTGGTGTGGCAGGCGCCGGTCAGGAAATTTCGACTCGTCCGTTTAACTTGGTCGTCGGTCGTACCTGGAAAGGAAGCGCTTTTGGTGGCGTGAAAGGTCGTAGCGAACTACCAGGTTATGTGGAACGTTATATGGACGGTGAAATCGAGCTGGATGCTTTCGTGACCCACACAATGGGCTTGGAAGACATTAATAAAGCCTTTGATTTAATGCACAGCGGCGAAAGTATTCGCTCGGTCATTATTTTTTAAATAACGCTGACGGAATGAATGTAAAACATGAAACAGATAGAAAGCATTAAAGAATTTGGCGGTTTTCTCAACCGCTACACGCATTTTTCGGATAGCTGCAAATGCGAAATGACCTTTTCAGTCTATTTGCCGCCGCAAGCGGAAACACAACCCGTACCGGCTTTGTACTGGTTATCCGGCTTAACCTGCACAGACGACAATGTACGCGTTAAAGCGGGGGCACAACGTTATGCCGCCGAAAACGGCATTGCCTTGGTGATGCCGGACACCAGCCCTCGAGGGGACGAGGTGGCGGATGAACCCGATCGCTATGATTTAGGAAAAGGTGCCGGTTTTTACGTAAATGCCACTCAAGAACCTTGGGTGAAGCATTATCAAATGTATGATTACGTGACGGCTGAACTGCCCGATTTGATTGAGCAGAATTTTCCGGTGATGGCTGGCGTGAAGTCCATCAGCGGCCACTCAATGGGTGGGCACGGAGCTTTAATTTGCGCGTTAAAAAATCCGGGAGCGTTTCGATCGGTCTCGGCCTTTTCGCCCATTTGTCACCCTACGCAATGTGGTTGGGGGCAAGGTTGTTTTACGGCCTACCTAGGTAAAGAAAACCAATCTGATTGGGCCTCTTATGATGCGGTTGAATTGATTGAAAACGGCGCGTCTTGTGAACACATTTTGGTTGATCAGGGTACGGCGGATGAATTTTTAACCGAAGGTCAGTTACAGCCCGAAGCGTTGCAAAAAGCCTGTGACGCTAAAGGCATTAACCTGCAACTCAGAATGCAGGATGGCTACGACCACAGTTATCACTTTATCGCCACGTTTATTGGTGAGCATATCGCCTACCACGCTAAGGCCCTTTCGCAAAAATAACGCCTCCCCCTCGGCCGGCATTCCGCCGGCACGCCACTTGAATATCCCCAACCGGAAAGCGACAAACGTCGCCAACCGGTGTCACTCTGATCCTCTCCGAAACAAGCTCCATTCATTGGTCGTCTCATAACCCTGAATCCAGTAATCAGGTCATTCCCGATTGGCTTTCTGACCTTGGGCGGTTATCCTGTTTCAATCAGACCATGATTCATCAGGGCCATTCATCAGGTTTTTAAGGATATTCTATGCACGATATGATTGGGGAGAGGCGCACTTCAATCCTCACCCCTGGCGAAAATTGCTGGCAAAAAGTGAATGCGAACCGTGCCGCGGTGGCCATTGATGGCGAAGCCTATTTTCGCGCGGTTCGTGAAGCCATTCTTTCGGCGCATGATTCGGTGTTCATTCTGGGGTGGGATTTGCACAGTCGATTAAAGCTGGTAAGAGACGACTCTGACCATGAGCACCCAACTGAACTGGGCGAATTACTGGATTTCGTCGCACGAGAACACCATGTCGATGTTTTTGTGCTGACCTGGGACTTTGCGTCCATCTATACATTGGAACGCGAAAGCCGCCCTTCGTACGTGTTTAACAAAAAAACCCACTCGCGTGTTCATTTTCATTTAGACAGTCAGCACCCGGTTGGCGCTTCTCAACACCAAAAGGTCGTGGTCGTTGACGATCGTGTGGGCTTTTCCGGCGGCTTTGACCTGAGCAAATGGCGCTGGGACACTCCTGAACATGCCATTGACGACCCGAGACGACAAGACCCAGACGGCAAGCCTTATCCCCCTTTCCACGATGTTCAAATGCTCGTGGATGGCGATGCGGCTAACGCTTTAGGGCAGCTGGCACGCAAACGCTGGCAACGTGCGACCGGAACTCAAATGGCCCCGGCCGCCCCGGCTCAACCGGATTCGCCAAATGCGCCGGACAATGACCTAGAGCATGATCCTTGGCCCGCTTCCATAACGCCATTGATGCGTAATGTGCCCGTCGGCATTGCACGAACACAGGCGCAATATCGTGGACACCCCGCGGCCCAGGAAGTGAAACAACTTTATCTGGACAGTATTTCAGCGGCCAAGCACTTTATTTATATCGAAAACCAATACCTGACATCGAATGCGATTCAACAAGCGCTCGTTGCGAGTTTACAGCTTGAAAACGGCCCCGAAATCATCATCGTGATGCCGGAAAAAACCGGCGGATGGCTTGAGCAGCATACCATGGATGTATTGCGTGCCCGTCTGGTCAAAAAACTGCAGGAAGCCGATCACGCAAACCGTTTGCGGTTGTATTATCCGCAACTCGTAAGCGATACGGATGTCTCTTTAATGGTTCATGCCAAGTGTATGATTATTGATGATTGCATGCTTCGGGTGGCATCCTCCAACCTCAGCAACCGTTCGATGGGGCTGGACAGTGAGTGCGATCTTTTCATTGAAGCGGAAATCGAATCAGAGGCCTATTACGCGATTCAAAAAATCCGGCGCACCTTGATGAGTGAACACCTAGGTATCGACACTACGACACTGCAAAACAGTGAAGCGGAACATCCATCGTTGATTCGCGCGATTGAATCGCTCCAAGGCACCGAGCGCACCTTACAGACGCTGAATACAAACGTCACACCGGAAGTCGATCAACTGGTGCCCGAATCCGCCCTAATCGACCCTGAACAGCCGTATCACCCCGATCATCTTGTGAACCATTTCGTGCCGAATAAAGACAAACCCCATACGGCCCGGCATTTTCTAAAAGTCACGTTGCTATTGACGATGTTATTGGTTTTGGTCGCCGTATGGCGCTGGACGCCGTTAAGCGACTGGCTGAATATCGACCAGATGATGCGCTATATCACCTTACTGGAATCGCAATCACTTGCGCCCTGGCTTGTGATTCCAATATTTGCCGTCGCCGCCACGCTCGCCGTGCCCTTAACCCTATTGGTGGTGGCCGTGATATTGGTCTTCGGGTCTTCGCTGGGGTTTGCCTATGCCTTGTCGGGGGCTCTTCTCAGCGCGGTTATGTCCTATTGGGTGGGTCAATGGGCCGGACACGGACTGCTGAAACGTTACGCGGGGAATCGTTTGCATCGTATCAGCCAGAAGCTATCCAAACGTGGTGTTTTAACGATTATTACAATGCGCGTCATCCCAATCGCACCTTTTGCGGTGATTAATGTGGTCGCTGGCGCCTCCCACATTCGCTTACGGGATTTCATATTAGGATCTTTCATTGGTTTTTTACCCGGTATGGCGGCCATTGCGCTGTTTACCGACAAGGTGTTACGCTCAATAAAAGAGCCAAGTGGCATCAACCTCATTTGGCTGGTCTTTTGGGTGGTGGTGATTGTTTTGATGATGTTTGGACTGCGTAAATGGCTGCGCCATAAATCCCGGAAACGCGAGCAAGGACAATAACGAAAACCATGAACATCAAATTAGTCAGCTGGAACCTGCATCGCTGTATCGGTCATGATGGTCAGCAATTCGTCGAACGTTGCGCGGCGGTACTTCAGGAAATCAATGCCGACTTGATTGTCTTGCAGGAAGTGGAGTCTTGCCCAGGCCATGAATTTGACGCGCTGAACCATTTAGCACAAGCGACCCAATGCACCGCCCTGGCGGGCAACACCATGAAGTTAGGCGACAGTGATTACGGCAATGCTGTCCTGACACGGCTTCCCTATCAAGACGTCCGGTCGCATGATCTCAGTGTGACCGGCCGCGAACCTCGAAAGGCAATGGATGTTTCTTTCACACTGGACGGTATTCGGTTACAACTGGTGGCGACCCACCTTGGCTTACGGCCATCAGAACGCCGCGAACAAGTGGAACGTCTATTAACGATTTTTAACGATAATGCTCATGACGTTGTCATACTGGCTGGTGACCTGAATGAATGGTGGTTATGGGGACGACCGTTACGAGCCTTACATAGTCGCTTCCCGGACACGCCCTTTCGACGAACCTGGCCAACGAAATTACCGATGTTGTCATTGGATCGTATATGGGCCGCCCCTCGCCCCGTATTGAAAAGTTTAAACACTCACCGCAGCCCGTTGGCCAAACAAGCTTCCGATCACTTACCCCTTGTGGCCGAGCTTGACCTTAACGCCGCTTCATAAGCTCTTTCAGCCCACTCTTTGGCCTCTTCCGGATCATCGAAAATAACCTCCGGCGCCGCATAATAAGATAATTGCACCCGGCCCCCATCCCGTGAATACTCGAACGGCAGCAACTCTTGCTCGATAAACGTTTGCGCCGATTCATCGTCCGTTTTCAAAAACAATTCGTTACCGGACACCAACCCAAGCATCACCCCTTGATGATACAAGCCATAACCGCCGAACATTCGTTTGGCCTCAATGGCGCCGAACAACGCAAACACATCATTTAATGTCGACAGGAAATCATTGGAGGTTTTCATGACGGTCGTTTTCGGCTCAGTGCGTTATTTATGACGAAAGCCAGCGATACTGAGTCGGATTATCCGGACATTCCTGCAAACCACACTCCAATAAAACCGTCGCCACATCCGCAAACAGCATCACACTCAATGCCACAAATGCCAACCAACTGAATCGTTGAAACGCTATAGAGGTATCCGCGCTTTGTTTCAGCGCATACTGTCCGGCATAGCTCATCACGATGGCGATATAAATCACCGCCACCACGGCGATGACAAACACCCAGGTGTACATATGCAATCCCAGTACGGCCGAACCATAGCCTTCCGAATCATTAATGTGCAAACTGACTTGACGCAACGCAATGAGCCCGGTCAAAACCGCCGCCAGCAATGACAATCCATAATGGCCGGGATGCGCGCCGTATCGTAAATTCAGCATAAAACCGAATGCGATGGCCAACAGCCCCATGCGCTGCAACAAACATAAAGGACACGGCAGTTCGTCCAGGAACAACTGATAATAAAACGCTGCGGCGATGATCAGGCAAATGCCAAGAATTTCAACGATACTTTTCCATTTGAACAGATTGGGAAAGGTAAAAAATGACATAAACGACAACGGCCTTTAAAAATGCAACCCGAGGTGATCGGTTGCATGTTGCAGGAAAACCGCCAACGCCACCACCAGAAAAACCATGAACAAAGCAATGCCCGCTTTGCGGTGATACCAAGCCGTGACCGTCGCAATAAACAACAGGCTGAACGCAATTAGAATTCCCGGCACCGAATCACCTCGTAAAATGGATAAACGTTGATTATAGACTGAATTCCCTAAATCGCCCAGGCCTGGTGTTTATTCAGGATTGAATGCGAATCAAATTATGCTTTTAAGACTTTTTTCCAAGCCTCGGACAAGATGTCATTGACACCTTCTTCAATGGTTTCACCATGCGCAATAATCACCCTTTCCGCCTGCCAGCCCAGAATTTTATGCAATGCCGTCTGAACGATTTGTTTATTTCCCCAGCCCATTTGATATTCCGGTGCAGGCTTAGGTTTATTCCACATTCTGAAAACAAACTTCCACCAGAATCGCAAAACCCAATTGGCATGATGCCGGTAGTCGTCACCAATATTTTCCAGTAAATCAACGAGAATCAAGGTCTTGGAAGGTTTATGGAAAAAAGCGACTTCCCACATATATTTGGTGCCACTCACCACCACTTGGTCGATTTCATTCGCCCATCTCGGATCCGGTTTATTACCGAGTATCCAGTCAAAGGGAATATCCGGTCGTTTTCTTTCCAAACCCGGGCATAAAAAAGTTTCCGCTTGCGGATACTTCGCTTGAAAATCCATCACGAATAAATGGTGATAACTGCCCGGCGCAACAATGTATTTCACCGGGCCAATGTCATCAATCTGCTGCCGGATAGCATCGGTTATTTTGCAGGGATCATGAATAAGCAGATCGCCATTTTCCAAACGGATAATGGTCATCCGCCCAAACAAATCCATACCCTCAAACCTAATTGGGTATTCAAGCAACCATACTTGATTTTTTACATATTCCGTTAAGGCTTCCATTGATGCGCTTTAAATTCTCCATTCATATTAAATTAGACATAATACGTATATTCTAATATGACGGATGAATTTAAAGCAAAAATAACCAGGCCTGGACGATTTAGGGCAAACGGTTGATTAAGCCTTGTCTTTGGCCTCGCCGTCTTTTAAAGCTTTTTCGGCGGCTTTGCGTTCTTCAATCCAGGCGCGTTGGTCGAAGTCGACGTTCATACAGTCATAACAGTGCTGCTTGAAAATATGCAATTTGGCCAGCAACCAGTGCATTTTACAGCCCAGGCAGAAACCGAATACCGCTTCCATCCACATCAGCAGGAAACAGATGCCCACCAGCAACGGAATGAAGTCCGGCATCCAGTTCTGGTCGGTTGGCAGAATCTGCGAACCGAACAAGTCGTTGACGAAACGCGCCGCGGTATCCGGGTTAAAGAACAGCAAACACAAGGTAATCAGCGTGGCGCCAATCAGCCAGGCGAAACGTTTGGGTTTCAGCGGCTCCCATTTCGGGCGGATATTACGGGTTAAAAAGGTGGCGATGTGAATGGTCGGCGACAAATAAGCGGTGCGGATGAACATGCCGACAATCATTTCGAACATGCCGTACAGCAGAATCAGACTGGGAATGGTGTAGTCGAACGGCGTGCGGAAGGCTTGCACATTGAAGATGGTGCGCCAATCGTCGGTCACGTCAAAGGTCTCTTCCACCATAGTGTTCGGCAATACCGTCCAGGTCGGAGCCAGTACGGTGGTGAACAGAACGATGACCATGTAAATCGGCAGAATCAACATCAACCCCGCTCGCATTTGAACCGCGTATTTATTGATGAAAACAATCTCTTCCGATTTATCTCGGAACCACAGGTTTTTAAAGTGGTATCTCAAGTAATCCAACATTTTTTATCCTTTTTAATCATCTCTCTCGTCGAGATAAGAACGTAAGCATAAAAACCTAGAGCGGAATTATCAATCAGGATAAACCCTAAATTTTCTTACTCGCGCATAACAAAACATTATCAAATGCTTATATAGTCACTTATATATTCTTTATACGGCCTTACATATCGCCGTTTTCAGCCAGGCCTGGTGAGTTTGCCTCTTGCCATTAAATCACTTCCAAAGCGACATTCAGAAACCATTTTGGTTTCATACGACCGAAATCGGTTCGCAGGTGTTGTTTCAATGTCGCTTTGGAATCCAGGACATACGCCTGACCATCCGCCTGACGGATAAACACCACCCAGTGCCAAAACGGTCGGTCGTTTTCCAAATGCCATTTAATCGCCAATAAAGCGCAATCCGGCAAATCATGCCAAGCGGTGAACGGTACCGGCTCCGGCTGAACGCCAATGCCAAGTTCGCCCAGCAATCCCACCACCCAATCGGTGCTTGACCACAAACGTTTATCCGCAGCGGAAATGCCCATTTGTGCGGCCACGCGTTTGGCTTAGGCATAAGAAATGCGCGCCAGTGCCGCCGACGCGGCAATGCCGCACCCGGTGGCCTCCTCCTGTACCACTGGCGACCATTTCATCGGCAAGTCCGATTTGGGTTTCATGACTTAATCGTCCACCTGACACAATTTTTCCAATACCTTCGCGCCACCTTGCTGGCCGGGCGGGAAGTAACTTAAAAAGCCTCTGTCGCCAACCCGGTGCCAACGCAGACTGTTTTGCTCGTCCAGTGCCAGATACTTCACACTGTCACCCGAGGCGCGATACGGCTTCATCAACCGCATGACACCGTCGTAATCGATCACCGCCAAATGGCCTTGCGGTTCGATGTTCATGTAAATCACCGTCACCTTCTTACCGGAACTGCATTTGTAATGCACTCGATCGCTTTCCCAACGGAACTCGCGGTTGCGTCCTTCAAAATGGGTTTCCCCTTTTTTTTCCTCAAACCCGGCTGCCTGCGCCGTCGGCAAAACTGCCAGGCCTGGCGAAAACAATAGCACCGCCAGACAGAAGCTTTTCACTCGTTTGAACACCATCTTTTTCTCCCTTGTGTTGCGCTTGCACAGCGTGAATATGCATCAAGCATGAATCAAACCATTATGGCCGATGGCTTTCGACCGCATCAAGCGCATCCGGAAGAATTTTTTGTGTCACATCGGTTATAATGGGCGCAAATTTTTCAAGCATTATGAAATTAAAAAGGAAGCCAACGGATGCAACTTTCAGAACTTACCGCTATTTCACCTGTCGATGGTCGCTATGGTGCGCGTTTGTCCAACCTTAAAGAGATTTTCAGTGAGTACGGTCTCATCAAAAATCGTGTGAAAGTGGAAGTGTCCTGGTTGCGTATGTTGGCCAACCACCCGGGCATTCCGGAAGTTCCGGCTTTGAGCCAGGAAGCGGAAAGCCATTTGATGAAATTGGTGGACGAATTCACCTTGGACATGGCACAACGTGTCAAGGACATCGAAAAAACCACCAACCACGACGTGAAAGCGGTGGAATACCTGATCAAGGAACACTTCGGCGACAATACCGAACTGAACGCCATCGGCGAGTTCGTGCACTTTGCCTGTACGTCCGAAGACATCAACAACCTGGCCTACGCTTTGATGTTGAAAGACGCGCGTTCCAGCGTCATCGTGCCTGAAATGCAAACGCTGGTCGATAAAATCGCTGAAATGGCGACCGAAATGGCCGACATTCCGATGATGTCCCGCACCCACGGTCAGCCGGCTTCCCCGACCACCGCCGGTAAAGAATTCGCTAACGTCGCTTACCGTTTGCAACGTCAAATCAAGCAATTGATGAACGTGCAGATCATGGGTAAAATCAACGGTGCCACCGGCAACTACAACGCTCACTTGGCGGCCTACCCATCCATCAACTGGTATGAACTGACCGAGCAATTCGTGCAAAGCCTGGGCTTGGCGTGGAACCCTTATACCATCCAAATCGAACCGCACGACTACATTGCGGAATACTTCCACGCCATGCAGCGTTTCAATACGATTTTGATTGATTTCGACCGCGACGTCTGGAGCTACATCTCCATCAACTTCTTCAAACAAAAAACCGTCGCCGGCGAAATCGGTTCTTCGACCATGCCGCATAAGGTCAATCCAATCGACTTCGAAAACTCCGAGGGCAACCTGGGCATCGCCAATGCCATTTTCGACCACCTGGGTCAGAAGCTACCGATTTCGCGCTGGCAGCGTGATTTGACCGACTCCACGGTTCTGCGTAACCTGGGTGTGGGCGTGGCGCACACGATGATTTCCCTGCAAGCCACCTTGAAAGGTTTGAACAAATTGGAAGTCAATGCGCAAGCCATGGCCGACGACCTGGACAATAACTGGGAAGTGCTGGCGGAAGCGATTCAAACCGTCATGCGTCGTTACGGCATCGAGAAGCCGTATGAAAAGTTGAAAGAACTGACGCGTGGCCGTCGCGTCAACAAGGAAATCATGCAGGATTTCGTCGATACCTTGGAATTACCGGAAGAAGCCAAGCAAACGCTGAAAGAAATGACCCCGGCGTCTTACATCGGTAATGCCGCACAGCAGGCGCAAAACATCGAATTGGCGTTGACCATGTTGAAAGGCCGCTAAACGGCGCCCCATCAACCCAAAGGTTCTTCATTTAAAAACCGGCTTTCAGGCCGGTTTTTTTATATCCGACTTCCGGTTCTTTTCGAATATTTCGACCAGGCCTGGCCGTATTCAA
Source organism: Thiomicrospira sp. S5 (assembly GCF_003991075.1). NCBI lineage: Bacteria > Pseudomonadati > Pseudomonadota > Gammaproteobacteria > Thiotrichales > Piscirickettsiaceae > Thiomicrospira > Thiomicrospira sp. S5. The sequence goes on from NZ_CP014470.1 coordinate 1,675,580, forward strand.
AGGTATACGCCTTGGAGATGACGTCCCCGCCAAGAATCATCGTCAGCCCAAGCTTTAACCGTTATAATTGCCCTAATTTTTCAACCAAATACTGAGCCGATGACGATGATTGATTTCAATGCGCTAAGCAAAACCGACTTCTTAAGCCACTACTGGCAAAAAAAACCCTTGCTGATTCGCAACGCCCTGCCGGGGTTCACACCACCGATTTCCGCCGAAGAATTGGCCGGGTTATCACTGGAAGAAGAAGTGGAAAGCCGCATTGTCATCCAGCACAGCGACACCGATTACGAACTGAAAAAAGGCCCCTTCCCGGAAAGCGTATACCAGGAACTGCCGGAAGAAAACTGGACATTACTGGTGCAAGGCATGGATCGTTTAATACCGGAAATCAATCAGTTACTGAATGAATTTAACTTCATTCCTCGCTGGCGAATCGACGACATTATGGTCAGTTATGCGGCGGTTGGCGGCAATGTCGGTCCCCACTACGACCACTATGATGTTTTCTTGTTGCAGGCGCAAGGCGAACGCCGCTGGCAATTGTCGTCACAAAATTGCACACCGGAAAATTACATCGAAGGGGTGGATTTACGATTGATGAAAAAATTTGACGTGGAAGACGATTATGTTTGCCAACCAGGTGACATCTTGTATCTCCCTCCGAAATGGGGTCACCACGGCGTCGGCCTGACCGACGACTGCATGACATTTTCCATCGGTTACCGCAGCTACCAAGGTCAAGAACTGTGGGACAGCTTTGGTGACCATTTATCGGAAATGTCCGCCTTTCAGGCCATTTACCAAGACCCGACCTGGTCGGACAACCTCAATCCCGGTGAAGTCACCAACAATGCGGTGGAACAAGCACAGGCCCTGCTGACATCGGCGCTGCAAGATAAAGACTTACTGCAAACCTGGTTTGGCCGCTTTGCCACCCAATTAGACCAGGAAGCCTCACGCCAACTGCCAGAACCCTTAAGCGAAGATGAAACCCCGGAATTCGAGGATTTCTGTACCGCTCTGACCGAATGCGACGGCATGGAAAAAGACCCGGTATGCCGCTTCGCTTACGCTCAAGTGGCCAACGAGACCTTGCTTTACATCAACGGTGCCATTTGGGACAAACAAGGTGCCGAAGACAGTTTTATCGCCGCTTTATGCAATCAAAGCGAACTGTCGCCAAACGATTTGCAGGCCGCGGCCAATCAAGCCTTGCTATTTGATTTGTGGCAATTGCAATATCTGGTGTTTATCGAATAATATTCAAATAACCTGAAAACGGCCAGGCCTGGTCGTTTTTTATATTCCGACAGTTTTGTATACAACACCATAAAAACCCCACGAAAACACGCTGTTCTTTTTATTCACCGCCGCGTAGAATATTTTTTCTTTTTTTGTCCCCTTATTTGGAACCCGATCATGACCCGCAGCCTGATGATGCAAACCGCCCTTTTGACCTTTTTATCCGTCACTGCGTTTGCCGCCAATGCCGTCATTTGCCGTTGGGCGCTGGACCACCAACTGATTGATCCGGTCAGCTTCACCAGTTTGCGTTTGGGTTCCGCCGCACTGTCTTTGTTTGCGGTCATGACGTTGATGCATTGGTCAAACCGCCGCCGTCAAACCACCATCGCCCAGCCGACGTCAAAAACCAATCACGGCTCCTGGTACGCGGCCGTGGTACTGTTTCTATATGCCCTGACGTTTTCTTACGGTTACGTGGCAATCAGCACCGCGACCGGTGCATTGGTCTTGGCCGCGGTGGTGCAATTCACCATGATTGGTTATGCCTTGCGCAAAGGCGACAAACTGCATTCGGCGGAGTGGATTGGCGCGGCGGTGGCGTTGGTCGGATTACTGTATTTGGTTTACCCGAAACTGACCACGCCTTCCTGGTGGGGCTTGGTCATGGTGATGGCGTCGGCTTTTACCTGGGCTTTGTACACCCTGAACGGTCAAAAATCGTTGAAACCCCTGTCGGACACGGCGTTTAACTTTTATCGTACCCTGCCGATGATTGCCGTCGCCAGTGTATTGAGCCTGTTGTTCATCGGAGATCAGGTATTTATGACTTCAAAAGGATTTTGGCTGGCGGTGATTTCCGGGGGCGTCACCACGGGATTGGGTTATATTTTATGGTACACGGCCTTGCCGAGATTGTCGGCCAGTCTGGCCTCCGCCACGCAATTATTGGTGCCGCTCATCGCCGCTTTCGGGGCGACTTGGTTGATTGATGAGCCGATTACGCTGCGGTTTATGATTGCCGCGGCCTTAATGCTGGGCGGCTTAGGCCTGGTGCTGCACGGTCGGAACGAACACCGTAAAACCGCGCTGAAAAGCACCGCGGCCTAACCCGGCAACAGGCTTAATCCGACAAATAATATTCCACCGTTGATACAACCCGCACTTTCTTGATTTGCGGGTTGTTACGGTCACGCGCCCGAATACTGAATTGCCCTTGGGATGCGCGTTTGATTTTGCCCAGCTTGCTATCCGAATCGGCGGCGAACTTCTCTGCCACCTGACGGGCCTTTTTGGTGGCTTCCTCGATCATTTCCGGCTTCACGTCATTCAAACGGGTGAAAATATACTCCGTCTGACCTTCATAACCGCCGCCGGTCAAAACAATGCCCTCTTTCCCTAACGCCGATAACTCTCCCATCACTTGACGCACGCCATCGACATTTTTGGAATAGACCGTCACCGTCTGACGTGCAATGAATCGAAACTCCGGTTTAGGGCCGTTGCCGTAACTCTGAGCGGACTTATCGGTAATATTCGGCGTCGAAAAACTGATTTCGCTGTCCTGAATGCCATTTTTGATGAGAAAACGCTTGATGGTTTGTGAATTATCGTCGATAGAACTGTACAGTGCCTGAACATCATTCTCCGCCACACTGAACGCAATCGGCCAAATCACAATATCGGCCTTGTATTCTCGCTCCGCCAGACCTTTGACCGTCACGACACGGTCATACTGCTTCACGTCGATCGCCGCATTGGCCAGAATCAGCCCGAGAGAGGACAGCCCGAGAAAGATGAAAAAACCCAGTGCCAAAGCACCGGTGCGTTGGTTCGCTTGCATATTGACTCCCTTGGGCATTCGCCTCACTGGTTGTATTAAAGCCTAACGATACTAAAGCGTGATGATTTCAAATCCGTTGTCTTTGACTGTATCGCTCATACCGCTATGCGTCAACACGGCGGACGAGGCGACATCCGATTTCAAATAACGTTCGGCCACGGAACGAATGTCGTCGAGCGTGGTCGATAAGACCCCTTCCCGATACTGTTTGCGCATTGCGTGTGTGCGACCATACAACTGCTGATAAAACGCCTTGCGCGCTTCACCGGCCGGTGAACCCGGTTTGTCCATGGCACTGATGACATTCAGAATTGCTTCGTCCACTTTCGCCTGGGTGGCGTCTTCGCTCAAGACCCAATCCAGCGCACGGTCGAAGTCGGCATAGGTTTCCATCAAACGCGGATCACGATACGAATAGAACACAAAGGTGCCGGCTTCCGCATTGTAACTGGCGCCACCACCGTAAGCCCCGCCTTTCTCGCGGATTTCGGAATGCAGGAAGCCATTGCGCAAACAGGCACCGAGAATCGACAGTTTCGGCGCGTCTTCATGTCCGGCGGTCACCGCCGGATACGATTTGGCGCAGAAATTTACCTGCGTGCTGGTCACCCAGGCCTGGTGAATTGGAGTGTGCGGCACCGCCAACTGCAATCCGTTACCGATTGCGTTTGTCGATAAAGCGCCTTGCCATTCCGAGATGCTGGCGATGCCGGAATCCAACCCGGTTTCATCCGAAATCACCAGCGCTTGCTTGGAGGCCTGCAACAATTTTTGCTGGATACGGCCGAACAATTGACTGATGCGTTCCAGTTCGCCGTCGGTCTCCAGCGATTTGTAAATCGACTTGATGGTTTGAATGCCGGCGAAGCCGGAACGCTTAAAGTTCCAGTTCGCCACCGGCGAGGCCGTTTGGTTGGCGGCCGACATGGCCAAACCATGCCCGTTACCGGTAATGCCATGATCCATCGACGAACGGATTTGCCCGATTAAATCGCGAATACGATCGAATTCGTCAAAACGCACCTGCTCCAACGTTTCCAACATCAAATCGGCCAGGCCTGGCTGATTTTTATTCAGAGCCTTGCCGGACAAAATGAAGTGGCTGTAAAACGCATCACGGTCATGCAGGTTGGCTCGTACCGTCGATTTGGCACTCAAGCCACCGGTAACCGCCGCTTGCAAAGATTGGGTTTCCAGATAGTCGCGTCCGGCGGAACCCAGCTCCGTCATGCAGGCATTGAATAATGGTAAAACCGCTTGTTCGTCTTCGGTGAAATCGGGTAGATCCAAAATCATCTGCAGGTAACTCAAACCGTTGGTCCCGGCCTGATAGGCCGTTAAATGACTTTCAGAGTCGGATTTAACTGGTTGAATATCCTTAATTTCTGATGGGACATCCTCTTTGGTCACTTCCGGCAGGATCGACGCATCATCTAACTGTTCCTGACGTGCTTTCAAGGCCAGAGAGCGCTCAACTATCGCGTGTTTGTCCGCGTCACTCAAATCATCCTGAATGCGTTTCAGCTTGGCTTTTTCGTCCGCATCCTGTTCGGCCGACAGTTTATCGTCCGGCGACAAGGTCAGGCGCACACGGTGTGGGTTATCCAGAATCCATTCTTTAATCAAGTTCGGAATGAAATTCGGGTCGGTGACTTCATCGCGTAAAGCTTGCAATGCCGCATCCGTATCCAATAGCGCAATCGGATCGCCTTCGTGCATGGCGCCTGCCAGAGATTGCAGAATCAGCTGTAAGCCGTATGGATAAGAATCGCCGCCGATTTCACGCTGCGACAATTCCAATTGATGCAACATCGCCTCGACCTGATCCGTGTCGATGCCGTCACGTACAATGCGCTCCAGCGTCTCCAGAATCAAGGTTTCGATTTCGTCTGCATGTTCCGCTTCGGAACCCTGTACACCGGCCACAAAAACCATTTCCTTATTGGAGTCTTCCAAACCGCATAGCGGCGACGGCGCGGTGGCCAAATGCGATGCTTCCAATGCTTGACGCAAAGGCGACGCACTGTTGTCGAGCAGCACGGCGGACAGCAAATGTCCCTTCAGAACGTCCATCGGGTTCTGGTTTTCACCCAGTAACCAGCCGAGCACAATGTGGGTTTTCTTCGACAAATCGTCTTCATTCAAGGCATAACGGTTTTCAAACTGCATCGGCTGAGTGTAGCGTTTTTCCTTGCCGACCATAATGCGTTCCACTTGCTCGTTAAAGCGATGCAATGCCAGGCTTTCAAACTGGGTTTGATGCTCGGCGGCGGAAATATCGCCATAAGTCATAAACACCGAATTCGATGGATGATAATGGTAACGATGGAATTCCACCAATTGCTCATAGGTCAAATCCGGAATATCTTTCGGATCGCCACCGCTGTTGTAGTGATAAGTTGACGTCGGATAGATTTCCGCGGAAAAGGTTTGCCAAAGCGTCGAAACCGGCGAACTCATCGCGCCTTTCATTTCATTGAACACCACGCCTTTATAGGTCAGATCGGAAGTTGGATCGTCCATCTCCGAAAACTCTAAACGGTGCCCTTCCTGAGCGAAATCCAACGGATCAATGTTCGGAAAAAACACCGCATCCATATAGACTTCCAACAGGTTCTGGAAATCCTTACGGTTTTCGGTCGCAAACGGATAAGCGGTCCAATCACTGGAAGTAAAGGCGTTCATAAAGGTATTCAAGGAACGACGAATCATCATGAAAAACGGGTCGCGCACCGGATATTTTTCACTGCCGCACAAAACGGTGTGCTCCAGAATGTGCGCCACACCGGTGGAATCCATCGGCACGGTCCGTAAAGCGACCATAAAGACGTTTTGCGGATCGTCCGCCGCCAAGTGGTAATGCTCGGCTCCCGTAACCTTGTGCTTGAAATGCTGAACGGTAATATTCAACGATTCGATAAAATGCTCGGTGATGAATTCAAATGCAGGATGATTCTTTGACATAGTCCCTTCTTAATCGCCTTCTGGATCTTTCATAAATGCTTTCAACAAAAAAGGCCGACAAATGCGGCCTCTTTCAATACAACGTAACGGCCATGACCGTTATGGACGGTTACACTTCCTTGATGGACAGTTTAACGCGTCCTTGCTTGTCGATGTCAATCAAACGTACCTGAATTTCCTGACCTTCTTTCAGATATTCATTGACGTCTTCAACACGTTCGTCGGCAATTTGCGACACATGCACCAAGCCTTCTCGACCCGGCATATACGACACAAACGCGCCGAAATCAACGATTTTAACGACCTTCGCATCGTAGACCTTACCGATTTCCGGCTCGGCCGTGATTTCGGCAATGCGTGCCTTCGCGGCTTCCGCAGACGCATCATCCACGGCGGCGATTTTCACGTTACCGTCGTCGTCGATTTCGATGGTAACACCGGTTTCTTCAGTGATGGAGCGAATGGTCGCGCCGCCTTTACCGATGATTTCACGCACTTTCTCCGGCTTCACTTTGATGTTAAAGAAGCGTGGTGCCGTGCTGGCCACACTGACGTTCGAGGCGGTGATGGCTTTATCCATCTCTTTCAGAATGTGCAAACGCCCGTCTTTCGCCTGACCTAAAGCGATTTCCATGATTTCACGGGTAATACCGGTGATTTTGATGTCCATCTGCAAAGCGGTCACGCCCTGCTCGGTACCGGCCACTTTAAAATCCATGTCGCCCAGGTGATCTTCATCGCCCAAAATGTCGGACAAGACGGCAAAACCGGATTCCTCTTTTACCAAGCCCATCGCGATACCCGCAATCGGCGCCGCAATCGGCACACCGGCATGCATCAATGACATGGAGGTACCGCACACCGTGGCCATGGAAGAGGAACCGTTGGATTCGGTGATTTCCGATACAACACGAATGGTGTATGGGAATTCTTCAGACGTCGGCAACAACGCCGAAACCCCGCGGCGCGCCAACATGCCGTGACCGATTTCACGACGTCCCGGCGAACCGACACGACCACATTCACCCACGGAATACGGAGGGAAGTTGTAATGCAGCATGAAACGGTCCGAATAGGAACCGGTCAGTTCATCGACAATCTTAGCGTCCTTTTCGGTGCCCAATGTCGTCACAACCAATGCCTGAGTTTCACCACGGGTGAACAAGGCGGAACCGTGCACTTTCGGCAATACACCGACCTGACAATCGATTTGACGAATGGTCTGAGTATCACGTCCGTCGATACGCGGTTCACCGGCAATAATGCGACCACGCACGATTTCTTTCTGCAACTTCCCGACCATTTTCTCAATGTCGCCCGCCTCGTAACCGTCGGCGTTCTCTTCCGTTGCTTCCAACGCATCCATTGCTTTGGCTTTCGCCGCGTCGATGGCGGCATAACGGTCCATCTTATCGGCAATCGAATAAGCCGCTTCGATATCGCTGCGAATCAAATCGTAGACTTTGTCTTTCAATTCGGTGTTTTCTGCCGCCGCTTCCCAGTCCCATTGAGGTTTACCGACTTCCGCCTTCATTTCTTTGATGGCGTCAATAGCGACTTGCATTTGATCGTGACCGAACATCACCGCACCCAACATGACCTCTTCGGACAATTCGGCCGCTTCGGATTCCACCATCAAGACCGCTTCGGATGTCCCGGCGACGCTCAATTCCAAATCGGAATCCAACAATTCTTCACTGGAAGGGTTCAACAAATAGTCACCGTCTTTATAACCGACAACCGCCGCACCAATTGGCCCGTCAAACGGAATGCCGGAAATGGCCAAGGCTGCAGACGTTCCCAGCATGGCCGGGACTTCGGTGCCGACTTCCGGATCCAAGGAAACCACGGTGGCAATGATTTGCACTTCGTTCATGAAACCTTTCGGGAACAACGGACGAATCGGACGGTCAATCAAACGTGAAGTCAGGGTTTCTTTTTCGGAAGGACGACCTTCACGCTTCAGGAAACCGCCTGGAATTTTACCGGCAGCATAAGTTTTTTCCTGATATTGAACGGTCAACGGGAAAAAGTCCTGCCCCGGTTTCGCGCTTTTGGCCCCAACCGCCGTCACCAATACTTGGGTGTCGCCCATTGCGACCATCACCGCACCATCGGCTTGGCGGGCGATTTCACCGGTCTCTAAACGAACTTGATGCTTTCCATACTGGAAAGACTTAACGTACTTTGCCATACATTTTTTCCTTATCAGGTGACGACCGAATCGATCCTGTCATTCAGCCAGTGAAACCTGAATCACCAGGAACTTTAAAGCGTAAAGCTACTGAGGATTCAGGCTTGTCTCGGTTTCCGGCCCTAGGATTATCGGGGGTCGTCGGAGGTCAATTACAAATTAAAACAGTCGAGACATTTTACAATAAATCCCCCGACAAACAACCGACCGAACGCATTTATCCCAAAACTTTTTCGGGGCGCTTTCGACGGTGTTCAGGCAAAAAAAAACCCCGCAGTGCGGGGCTTTTTTGACAGCGAAGTCGATTACTTACGCAGACCAAGCTTTTTGATCAAATCAAAATATCTCGGTGCATTTTTCTTATGCAAGTAATCCAGCAACTTACGACGACGGCTAACCAAACGCAATAGACCGGTACGAGAGTGGTTGTCGTGGATGTGTGACTTGAAGTGGTTCGTCAAATAAGTGATACGGTGTGTCAACAAGGCAACTTGTACTTCCGGAGAACCGGTATCGCCTTCTTTAGTTGCGTATTCAGCAACGATTTTGGCTTTATCTTCAGCTGTTAGCATGGTTTTATCCTTTGATAAATCGGTTTATAAAAATTCCCATTCCGCAACCGATGGCAGAATGAAAACGTGAATTATACATAAACAAATCGGCTTGTCCATGCTTATATTCACGAAAAGGCTTAAAAAATCAGTGTCTTCCGAAGCCGACCATATAGTGTTCGAAATGCGACAGATCGTTACTCAAGGCACGAATCAAATGGTCCAGACTCACCACGGCATTTTCGACCAGATTCACCGCAATGTACGGATGCTCCACTTTCAAGCGATCGTACATAGGGCGCTTGATTTCCAACAAAATCACTTCCTTGGACATGGCGAACATTTTCAACATGCGTGGCTTACGGTCGAAAAACGACATCTCACCAATCAAGTTGCCCGGCCCCTGATAGCCGACTTCCGCCTCGTCTTGACCGTCATTGACGGAAAAGCCGACCTTGCCTTTCACAATGAAAAACATCGAATCGCCGACATCGCCCATATCAAAAATCACGTCGCCTTTTTTCAGGTTCTTTTCCTGTAAGAACTGCGACATCACCTCGACATCGGCACGCGTCAAGGATTCGCAAATGGCGTTGCTCTGGAAATAATCGAACAGATCGGAAGGGGTCATTTCTTGCATAGTGAGTCTCTTAAGTTTTCTTTTGTGCGATAAAAGACGAAACCGGACGCCCGTCTTTCAATGTGTCTATTTTATCAACAATTATCGTGAAGTCGGAAAAGGTTTTTGCCAACTCGCCGCGTTTTAAAATAAAGTTCGGTTTTTTCGGTGAACCAAACGCTTCCACGCCCTCGACAAAGGTTTGCATCACCACCAGGCCACCGGGACGAATCGCTTGGCGCAACCTCGGAAACAGGTCGCGATTCAAGTAACGCATCATCACCACCATATCCACCGGTTCATTCGGCAAACAACCGGTTTCGCCCAACGAACAGCGTTTCCAATCTACGGTCACGCCCTGCCGTTCGGCAAATCGCCGGGCACGGGACAAAACCGCTTCCTGTTGATCGATGGCCGTCACCTCAAGACCCTGTTGCGCCATATAAACCGCATCGCGGCCGCCGCCGCAACCGATGTCCCAAAGGCGTTGCGCCGAAGTTGAATGAGACGTCGAAGCGAAGCATTCTGACGATTCCACCAACCAGACCAATAAAGGGTTCGGCTGCCACAGCCGTTTGGAGGCCAGCCCGGAAACCGCCAGGCCTGGTGATTTTTCCAATTCGCTTAAACAAGCGGTTTCATCCAATGCTTTGACAATGTCATAACCTTTTTCGCTCAGAAAAGCGCTGGCTTCGGCCAGGTCAGCGGCCTCGCCCATCAACTGCAAGGCCGCCGGGCGCGGTGGCAGTTCCGACAAACGCTCTTTCAAATCCGGCCAGGGTAAATGCGTCGCACCACGGAAGTGAGCGGATGCATAGCTGTCGGCCGGCCGCAAATCGACTATTGGAAGCGTTTCATCAAACGACGCAGGCATGTGAATCAGTCCGCCAAATTAAACAGACGTTTCGGCTTGAGCAGATTTTTTTCCGTTTGCCATTCACCCACGCCGATGAAACGCTGCTGCGGATCATAGAAACGCACCAACTCCGTCTCCGGTTTCGCCACCGCCAATTTACCACCGTGCTGAATCGTCCGCGTATCGGCTTCGTTCAAATACATGGCTTGCAAGTGCTGCAATGGCAAATCCAACGGTTGCAGATGGGCGGCCAAATCCTGTTCGATGGTTTCCAGTGTCGCCATATCGTCACCGCGCAGGCTGCCGGTTTGAGTGCGATGCAAAGCCGTCAAATGCCCGAGTGTTCCCAGCGCTTTGGCGATTTCTTCGCCCAGTGTACGAACATAGGTGCCTTTGGAACAAAAGACCTCGAAGGTGATTTCAGTTGGGTGAAAATCAATGAGCGTCAATTCGTGAATGGTGATGGGGCGTGCCACCCGCTCCACTTCCACGCCTTTACGGGCGTATTCATACAGCGGAATACCTTGATGCTTCAATGCGGAATACATCGGTGGCACCTGCATGATATCGCCCTCGAATTCCGTTAAAACCGTTTGAATGGTGTCGGCGGTCAAGGACGGTACTTCTACGGTTTGCAGCGGATTACCGTCCTTATCTCCGGAATCGGTTTCGACGCCGAGGCTGAGCGTGGCGATGTAACGTTTATCGGAATCCAACAACAAACCGGAAATTTTAGTCGCCTCACCAAAACACACCGGCAATAGGCCCGTTGCAAACGGATCCAAAGCGCCGGTATGGCCGGCTTTTTTGGCGTTGTACAGTCGTCGTACCTGCTGCAAAATACCGTTGGAGGTGACGCCCTCCGGTTTATTGAGCAAGACGATGCCATCAACGGCTTGCCATTGTTTTTTTGCCATAAGAACCCGCTCGACGCTTACTTTTTGTTCTGGTGCAAGGCTTTGAAAATCAGTTCTTCAATGTGACTGGCGTTTTCCGCCACCGTGTCATAGAAGAAACGGATTTCCGGCGTAATGCGCAGTTTCATGCGTTTACCGATTTCGGAACGGAAGAATCCTTTGGCTTTTTCCAATGCCTTGATGGCATCCTGAGCCGCCGGATCATCTTCGTTTGCCCCGATAATCGTAAAGTACACCGTCGCGATGCTTAAATCCTTGGAAATCTTACACTCGGTGATATTGACCTTTTCCAAACGCGGGTCTTTGGTATCACGGTGCAGAATTTCACTCAACGTCTTGCGGATTTCCAACGCCACCCGGGTCGGTCTGCTGACTTCGTCGTTCATAATATCTTCTCTTCATAATTGGCGATTGCGCCAAACAACAATGCCCCTCTCGGGGCACTGAAAAAATAGTCGAATTGTCGTGGCCTGTTCCGTCAAAAACGGCCAGGCCTGGCAACCATTAACTTAAGGTACGCTTGACCGCAACGCGTTCGTAGACCTCGATCTGGTCGCCGACTTTCACGTCATTGTAGTCTTTCACACCGATACCGCATTCCATGCCTTGACGGACTTCCTGAACATCGTCCTTGAAGCGACGCAAGGATTCCAAAGCGCCTTGGTAAATCACCACGTTATCACGCAACACGCGAATCGGGTTGTTACGCTTGACGATGCCTTCGGTTACCATACAACCGGCAATCAAGCCGATTTTCGGTGCTTTAAAGACATCACGCACATCGGCCACACCAATGATTTCTTCCTTGAAGTCCGGTTCCAGCTTCCCTTCGATGGCACGTTTCACTTCATCGACGATTTCATAGATGACACTGTAATACTTCAGGAAAATACCTTCGTTGTCAATCAAACGCTTGGCTTTCGCATCGGCACGCACGTTAAAACCGAAAATCAACGCATCGGAGGCCAAGGCCAAGTTGGCGTCGGTTTCGGTAATCCCGCCCACACCGGAGGAGATAACCGATACTTTGACTTCGTCGTTGGACAATTTGACCAACGCGTCCACAATCGCTTCGATGGAACCTTGCACATCCGCTTTCAAGATGATGTTGACGTTTTGAACTTCGCCCTCTTCCATCTTGTTGAACATGTTGTCCAACTTGGCTTTCTGCTGACGGGCAATTTTCATTTCCTTGTGCTTGCTTTGACGGAACATCGCCACTTCACGGGCTTTACGTTCACTTTCGACCGTGATCATATCGTCACCCGCCACCGGCACTCCGGACAGTCCCAGAATTTCGACCGGAATCGACGGACCGGCACTTTTCACCTGTTCGCCGTTTTCGTTCATCAGGGCACGCACCCGGCCATATTCCATACCGCACAACGCGATGTCGCCTTTTGACAAGGTACCGGCCTGAACCAATACCGTCGCTACCGGCCCACGCCCTTTATCCAAGCGAGACTCGACCACGACGCCCTTCGCAGGGCCTTCCAACGGCGCTTCCAGCTCCAGGATTTCCGATTGCAACAAAATGGCGTCCAGCAAGTCATCGATGCCTTCTCCACTTTTCGCGGAAACACGGATGAACTGGACATCGCCGCCCCATTCTTCCGGCACGACTTCTTCATTGACCAGCTCCTGCATAACACGATCCGGGTTGGCGCCTTCCTTATCCATCTTGTTGATGGCGACCACCATGCCCAAATTCGCCGCTTTGGCGTGCTGGATGGCTTCTTTAGTCTGTGGCATCACACCGTCATCGGCAGCGACCACAATGACCACCACGTCAGTGACCTTGGCACCACGTGCACGCATCGCCGTAAAGGCTTCGTGCCCCGGGGTATCGATAAAGGTGACGCCACCGTGCCCGGTTTCAACATGATAAGCACCGATGTGCTGGGTAATCCCGCCGGATTCGCCATGTGCGACCTTCGCTTTACGAATGTAGTCCAGCAACGACGTCTTACCGTGGTCAACGTGACCCATAATGGTGACCACCGGCGAGCGCGTAACGGTTTCGCCCGTGTATTCTTGATTCACCACATCGTCTTCGATTTGGTTTTCGTTGACTAACACCGGCTTATGCCCCATTTCCTCAACCACCAGCTGGGCCGTTTCCTGATCCAACACTTGGTTGATGGTGACCATGCTCCCGAAGCCCATCATGGTTTTGATGACTTCGGTGGCTTTGACCGCCATCTTGTCGGCCAAATCGGCTACCTTAATGGTTTCGCCCAACTGTACTTCACGAACCTGTTTTTCAACCGGCTTTTGGAAACCGTGTTCGTTCGAGGACGGCGAGGTCTTCTTGTGCCCGCCTTTATGTCGACGACGGCCGAAAGACTGTTCATCGGACATGGCCAAGGTTTTCTTGGACAGTTTTTCTTTCGGCTTAGGTTTACCTTTGTGCTTCGGTTCGTCTTTTTCGTCGACCTTGGCTTTAGTGGTCTTACCTTTTTTGTCGTGCTTACCTTTCTTATCTTTGGCCTCCGCAACCGGTTCCGGTGCGACGGCTTCAATGATTTCTTCCGTCGATAAGGCTTCTTCCGGTTGAGCGGTTTCTTCCGACGTCGTCTCGGCCACTGTGGTTTCCGGCGTTTCGGCCGTTACCACTTCGTCCGGCACCGGTGTTTCCACCGTTTCCTCGATGACTTCCGGTTCTTGCTCTTCAGCGGTTTCCGGCTTTTTCACATAGGTTCGTTTCTTACGAACTTCCACATTCACGGTGCGTTTACCGGAACCGGAGGACAGGTTCAGCTTCTGAACCTGTTTACGCTTCAAAGTCACCTTTTTCGGTGTGTCGACTTTCTCGCCGTGCAGACCTTTCAAATAATTCAGAAGGGTCATTTTTTCGTCATCAGACAGAAAATCCGCTTCTTTTTTACCGGACACCCCAGCGTTTTCAAGCTGAGACATCAGCTTATCGACTGATAATTTCAGTGTTTCAGCAAACTGTTTTATGGATACTTCAGACATACAATCGTGTCCTCCTAATTATTCGAACCATGGTGCGCGTGCTTTCATAATCAACTCACTCGCGGCCTGCTCGTCCATTTCGACCATTTCCAACAACTCGTCCGTTCCGAGTTCCGCCAGATCTTCCTGAGTGACGATACCTTGAGCGGCAAGCGATTTCGCCAGCTCTTCCGTCATCCCTTCCAGATCCAGCAGGTCTTGTGCAGGTTCAGCCATAGCTGTCTTTTCTTCATTCGCAATTGCTTGAGTCAAAAGCGCATCCTTGGCTCTTTCTTTCAATACGGAAACGATATCGTCGTCAAAGCCGTCGATTTCGAGCATTTCCGCAGTCGGCACATAAGCCACTTCTTCAAGCGTCGTAAAGCCTTCGGCCACCAAGACTTCCGCCAAGTCTTCGTCCACGTCCAGGCTGTTCACAAACAAAGCCATCTGGCTTTGCGATTCGGTTTCGTGTTTTGAAGCCATGTCGCTTTCGGACATGACATTCAATTCCCAACCGGTCAATTCGGTCGCCAGGCGGATATTCTGACCGTTTTTACCGATGGCTTGCGATAGTTGTTCGTCGTCCACCGCCAAGTCCATGGTGTGCTTATCTTCATCGACCATAATGGAGGTGACTTCGGCCGGCGCCATGGCGTTGATCACGTACTGGGCATCATTGGAATCCCAAAGCACGATGTCGATACGCTCACCGTTCAATTCATTGGTCACCGCTTGCACACGGCCACCGCGCATACCGACGCAAGCACCGATTGGATCCAATCGTGGGTCGTTGGCACGAACCGCTACCTTGGCACGTAATCCGACATCACGCGCCGCGCTCATGATGTCAATCAAATCGTCACCGATTTCCGGCACTTCGATTTTGAACAATTCAATCAGCATTTCCTTACAGGCTCGCGACATGAAAATTTGCGGCCCGCGAGGACGGAACGAAACGTCTTGCACATAGGCACGAACGCGATCGCCCATTTTGAATACTTCACGGTTAATCAACTCGGAACGCGGGATAACCGCATCGACATTGTCGCCCAAATCCAAAATCACATCGCCACGGTCGATACGCTTCACCTGACCGGTCATGATCTCACCGACTCGTTTGGCGTATTCTTCCACCACTTTTTTGCGCTCGGCTTCGCGTACTTTCTGGATAATGACCTGCTTAGCGGTCTGAGCGCCGATACGGCCGAATTCAATCGACTCGATCGGTTCTTCAATATATTGTCCCGGTTCAATGTGCGGTTCGATTTCAACAGCATCCATATGACGCATGTACCAACCGACATTGTCTTCGATTTCGACATCGTCTTCGATCACTTCCCAGCGACGGAACGTTTCGTAGTCCCCTGTGTGACGGTCAATAGAAACGCGGGCATCAATTTCGTCATTGTGGCTTTTGCGAGTCGCGGTCGCCAGCGCAGCCTCAATGGCTTCGAAAATAATATCCTTATCCACGCCTTTTTCGTTGGACATGATTTCAACAACGGCTAAAACTTCCTTACTCATTTCTATTTCCTCAAAAGTAGGGGCTAAATTTTTAAAAGATTCAACGTGTATTTCAAAAGATTAAAACTGCGGCACCACATTGGCCTTATCAATTTGGCCAAATGGAATATCATACGCCTCACCGTCCACTTCAACGACGATGCCGTCCTCGTTCACTTGCGTCATAATGCCTTTAAAACGCTTACGGCCCATGATCGCCACCGCCGTCCGCAACTGGATTTCCTGCCCTTCGTAGGCACGATATTGTTCCGGACGAAACAGAGGACGATCCATCCCCGGCGAAGACACTTCCAGCATATAGGCATTGGAAATCGGGTCTTCGACATCCATGATGGCGCTCACTTGCCGACTCACGTCTCCGCAATCATCGACGGTAACGCCTTCCGGGTCCTTATCAATATAGACACGCAAGGTCGAGTGTTTACCCGCCGGCAAATATTCGCAGCCCCACATTTGAAAGCCCATGCTTTCAATGGTCGGCTTCAGCAAATTTTCAATCTTTTCTTCCAGAATCACGCAGGCTTTTTCCTTAATTCAAAAAATAAAAAACCCCGTAAAGACGGGGTTTTTAAAATTTAAGCGGAAAGACGCTCATTAACCCGCCTCTCCCTTAATACATGATTTAAAAAACTGAGCAGAATTATATGAAACGCTTAAGCATTTGTCAAACAAAGCATTTCATTTACCCGCATTTAATCAAACCTACCCGAGTTTTTTCAGTTTGATGAAAATCAATGCTGTCATCAATGCATCGCTAAAGGCATCATGTTGACCGAAATTCGGCAGGGCCAACTCCTTCAAAATGGCATCAAACGATAAATCGATGACCTTTTTCGGAATCGGGTCTTCTTTATAATCGTAATACAAGGCCGACACTTCGATTTGCGGGTTCGGCAAACCAATTCCCAGCCAAGGCTTGAGCACCTGATTGACCATCGCCACATCGAATTCCAGATAATACCCCACCAGCGGACGGGAACCGATAAAATGCAGAAACTGTTCAATGGCTTCCCGCTCACTCAAGCCATGCACCGTATCTTCGTTGCGAATCCAATGCACCTTGATGCTTTGTTCGGAAATCGCTGCATCCTGTGCCAACGTCAAGTTCAAGGCTTCGCTGGTCAAGATTTCCTGCCCACGAATCTTCATCGCACTCAGGGAAACGATTTTGTCTTTTTTCGGATCCAACCCGGTGGTTTCGCAGTCGAAACACACCCATTCATTTTCCGGCGGCACGGCATCAAACAAAAACGCAAATCGCTCGTCCTTCAACTGGCGACGATGCCAACGACGTCGTAACGAGCGCCACATCTCACATCACCGCATGGAGTTTATAATGCTGCTCAATCAGCTTTTTGAACTGATTGACCACATTGAACGCGTCTTTGAGCAGGTCTTGCTGCAACTGCGTCAGCCCCGACACCCCAATTAAGTTGTCCGGTGCCTGCTCCAGCTGCATTTGCTCAACCATCGACTCCAAGCGCAAGGTGTTCAGAAAGTTCAACGTTTCCCCCAGTTCAATACCGAAATGCTCGGTCAGCACCCCCATGTCCATCAAGGCTTTAATACGCCAATGGGTATTGGTTTTCAAAATACCGTGTTCCAACGCCAGACAACGCACACCATGAACGATGGGGAAAATCCCGCCCTTTTTCAAATCGATTTTCGGGTCTTTGGCGTCTTTGTCGGTCACCAACTTTCCGAAAAAGCCGATGGGCGTCTCGAACTGCAACACGGATTTGGCGAAGTGCGGTAAAAAGTGACGGTTCGAATCCACCCAACTCATCATGGTTCGCTTGGCGTCGAGCAACAACTGTTCATCGCCCAACACCGCCTCGGCATCAAAGAAAATCGACAGGTTCATAAACGCATCGCCGGAAGGCGCGGTCATCCAATCACGCAGTTGCTGTTTGAAATCCGATAACGGCCGAGCCCAAACCGGGTTCGACACCATGATTTGCCCCGGGCAAGGCGGAAAACCCAACTCGATCAAACGGGCACTGAACGTTTGCATGAATGCCGCCAGGCCTGGCGATATTTCAACCGTATCCGGCAAAATGAACGCATTATCCTGGTCGGTACGAATCACCTGCTCGGCACGGCCCTCACTGCCCATCACCAGCAAACACCCTTTTTGCAAAGCTTCCGGTGGCGATAAGAACTCGAAAACCCGCTCCAGCATCTTTCGGTGCAATTCATTGACCAATTTGGCGATGTAATGCGTCTTGACCCCGCGATTATTCAAATTCACCACCAAGTGATCAATGCGGTCCGCCACGCCCTTCAGTTCGTCAAACGATTCGGCTTGCTGAATACTCAAAACCACCAGGCCTGACTGGTTGGCAAACATGCCCATCAAGTCTTTCTGATGCAAAATACCCAACATGGCGTCATCCGAGCGCACCACCAAACGGTTGATGCGATACTTGGTCATTTTCAACAACGCATTGAACAAATAATCGAATTGATGCACGGTCATCACCGGCCGCGTCGCCAAGGGACCGACCGCATCCGTCACCGCGTACTCGTTCAACGCCAACCCATTGAGCAAATCGATTGACGTGACAATGCCCCTTTCAGCCTCGTCCTGAAACACCACCACACACGCATCGGTTTTCAACGCCTGCATCTGCCGAACACAGGCCTGAATGGTTTCCGTTTCACTCACCTCGATCAACGCTTGGCGCGGAGCGTCTTCAACCACTCCCATCAGCGACTCACTGGACGACTCCGCTTGAATCTGGGCATGCATTCGGTTGAGTTTAGCGGTGATGTCATCAATGAAAAAGCCCTCGATTTCCGGTTGTTGCATCACTTCCAGAAAGGCTTCCTGCGGCAAGCGATAGACAATCGCTTCTTCAATCACATCGTAACGGCGATAAGCCGCACGTTTTAATAGAAAGCTTTCGCCAAAATACGTGTGGCTGCCGTAAACGGCCACTTGGCGCTGATTTTCATCGAACTCGGCCACATGGCCCTTAATCACAAAATACAGAAATGCATTTTCGTTTGCAGCTTCGCCGGAAGACAATTCCAGACGTTCACCCAAAGGAAAATACACCACATCCAAGGCTTCAGCCAATGACAGTAGCGTCGATTCATTCAGTGCCGAAAACGGTTCGACTTGTTTGAGAAAGTTCAATTGTTGTTGAACGGACATAGGTTCTACCTCTTAAGACCTTTGCATTGTGCCACACTCGCGCAAAGGCATACAAAAAAGGGGCTGAAAACAGCCCCTTTTTATTCTAACGAATCACACGTAACTTACCTTAGTGGTTCGAGGCACCTTCGGCACCGATCCCGGTTTGAGATCGAACGAACTGTGCTTCAAAGCCATCCAAGTCTTCTTTCGCACGTACCGACTTATCGGTAATGGAGAAGAACCAGATGGAAACAAAGGCAATGATTACGGTGAACAGAGCCGGGAACTTATACGGCACGATGGCTTCGCCCATTCCCAGAATCTGAGTCCACACGACCGGACCAAGAATAACCATGACCACGGCGGAGATCAGACCCAACCAGCCACCGATAACGGCACCACGGGTTGTCATCTTGCTCCAGAACATGGACATAATCAACACAGGGAAGTTCGCGGAAGCGGCGATTGTAAAGGCCAATGCCACCACGAAGGCGATGTTTTGGTCTTTAAAGCCGATACCGAAAATAATCGCCAAAGCACCAATCACAAAAGTTGCACCTTTCGCCACTTTGGTTTCCTGTTCTTCGGTCGCATTCTTGTTGATCACATTCGCGTAGATATCATGCGAAATCGCAGACGCACCGGCCAAGGTCAACCCGGACACCACCGCCAAAATGGTCGCGAAAGCTACCGCTGAGATGAAGCCCAGGAAGAAGTCACCACCGATTACATGCGACAAGTGAATCGCCGCCATGTTGTTACCGCCAATCAGTTTGGAACCGTCCATGTATTCAGACGCCACCACCATCGCAATCGCACCGAAACCGATAATGAACGCGAGAATGTAGAAATACCCGATAAAGCCGGTCGCATAGAATACGGACTTACGAGCTTCTTTTGCATCCGGAACCGTGAAGAAACGCATCAGGATGTGTGGCAAACCAGCGGTACCGAACATCAGGGCAATCCCCAGGGAAATCGCATTGATTGGATCGGAAACGAAACCACCGGAGAACAAGATGTCCATATTGCCATCACGGTTTTCAACAGCGGTTTTAAACAAGGTTTCGAAACTGAAGCCCATGTTGTACATAACCGCTACAGCGATAAAGGTCGCACCGGACAGCAACAAAACGGCTTTGATGATTTGTACCCAGGTCGTCGCCAACATCCCGCCAAAGGATACGTAGGCGATGATCAAGACACCGACCATCACAACCGCATAGTTGAAGTCCAAACCGAACAACAACTCGATCAGCTTACCGGCACCGACCATTTGCGCGATCAAATACAGGATAACAACCGCAATCCCGCCAAAAGCCGCCAACACACGAATCGGTGTTTGTTGGAAACGGTAAGCCGCGACATCGGCAAACGTGAATTTACCCAAGTTTCTCAAACGCTCAGACATCAAGAACAGGATAATCGGCCACCCCACCAGAAACCCGATGGCAAAGATCAAACCGTCATACCCTTTCAAGTACACCATCCCAGTAATCCCCAGGAAAGACGCTGCGGACATGTAGTCACCCGCAATCGCCAGACCGTTCTGCAACCCGGTGATACCACCGCCGGCCGCATAGAAGTCTTTTGCGGACTTGGTACGCTGCGCCGCCCAGTAAGTGATGTAAAGCGTTGCGCCAACAAAGACGATAAACATTGAAATAGCGGACCAATTGGTCTCTTTCTCAACCGGAGCCGATACATCAATCCCAGCCGCATATACCGATACCGGCATGACGACCAAAACCAACAAGGCCAATAACTTATGAATTCCCATCTTCATTATTCAACCTCTTTCTTGATTTTTGCCGTGAGTTCATCAAAATCCGAATTCGCTTTTCGGACGTAATAACCGGTCAGCAAAAACGCAAAGATAATGATCGCAACCCCTACCGGGAAACCGATGGATACGTATTGACCGCTGACAATCATCGTAAAGAATGCCGGATCAAACGCCAACAGCAGGATATACCCGTAATACACAACCAGCATGGCAATGGAGAGTTTCCATGCCAGCCCCGCACGCTCTTTGACGAGCTGTTGATACTCCGGAAGATTTTTAATCTTCTCAATTTTAGACTGTTCCAAAGTCTTCCTCCTTGATTATGAAACTCGGGTCGTTTCGTTGTATCTATTTAAACGAACCCTTGTTCGACAATGAGACCGTTTAGGCCTCGTTTATATGAAAATAGCCAGGCCTGGTCATTTTGTAACCAGTCTGGCTATCTCAACATTTGGTTCAGCTCATGCGCCCTGTTTATTTATGCGGCTGCATGAACTGATCCAAAATACTTGGATCTTCAAGCGTCGATGTATCGGAGGTGATTTCCTCACCCTTAGCGATACTGCGCAACAAGCGACGCATGATTTTACCGGAACGCGTCTTCGGCAGGTTGGAACCGAAGCGGATGTCATCCGGCTTGGCAATCGGGCCGATTTCCTTAGCCACGTGATTACGCAACTCCTGAACCAATGCCAGACGCTCGTCCCCTGGCGGTACTTCCATATTCATCACCACGAATGCGAAGATGGACTCCCCTTTCACATCGTGCGGCTTGCCGACCACGGCGGCTTCGGCCACATGCTCGTGCGACACCAGCGCCGACTCGATTTCCATGGTTCCCAAACGGTGTCCGGACACGTTTAGCACGTCATCGATACGCCCCATAATCCAGAAGTTACCGTCGTGATCCAAGTGAGCGCTGTCGCCCACCACATAATACTTGTTCTTGAACATCGCGAAGTAGGTATCGACAAAACGCTCGTCATCGTTCCAGATGGTACGCACCATCGACGGCCAAGGCTTACGCACCACCAGGTACCCCCCTTCACCGTGCGTCAATTCAACGCCTTCTTCATCCACGATGTGCGCATCAATGCCCGGTAATGGTTTAGTACACGAGCCCGGTTTCAAGTCGGTCACACCCGGGACCGGTGCAATCATGTGCGCGCCGGTTTCAGTCTGCCACCAGGTATCCACGATTGGGCATTCACCACGCCCAATCACATCGTGATACCAGATCCAGGCTTCCGGGTTAATCGGTTCACCAACCGTGCCCAGCAATCTCAACTTCGACAAATCGTATTGCTTCGGCAAGTCATCACCGAATTTCATCAGGGCACGAATCGCCGTCGGCGCGGTATAGAATACGGTCACACCGTGGTCCTGACAGACTTGCCAGAAACGACCCGCATCCGGATACGTCGGAACGCCTTCGAACATCACAATGGTCATCCCCATCGACAAAGGTCCATACGCCACGTAAGTGTGGCCGGTAATCCAGCCCACATCCGCGGTACACCAGAAGACATCGCTGTCTTTCAAGTCAAAGACCCACTCATTGGTCACATAGGCGTTCAACAAGTAACCGCCGGTGCTGTGTTGAATCCCTTTCGGCTTGCCGGTTGATCCGGATGTATAAAGCAGGAACAGCGGGTGCTCGGCATTGACCATCACCGCGTCGTGATAATTGCTCATACCGGCGATGGCATCATGCCAGGAAATGTCGCGCCCTTCTTTCATCGGCACTTCATCATCGGTACGCTTGTATACGATGACTTTACGAACCGAGTCGCCGCCTTTTTCCAAGGCGCTATCCACCGCACCTTTCAACGGCACGGACTTCCCGCCGCGGCAACCGGCATTCGCGGTAATGACCATACGCGCACCGGCGTCTTCAATACGGTCGCGCAAGGCTTCCGCCGAGAACCCACCGAATACGATGGAGTGGATGGCGCCGATACGGGCACAGGCTTGCATGGCGAAAACCGCTTGCGGAATCATCGGCATGTAGATGATGACGCGATCGCCTTTCTCGATGCCTTGCGCCGTCAAAGCATTCGCCAAGCGGCAGACTTCATCGTGCAGTTCTTTGTAAGTGTATTGTTCGACCGAACCGTCATCGGCTTCGAAGATAATGGCCAGTTTGTCTTCTTTTTCTTCCAAGTGGCGATCGATACAGTTATAGGAGGCGTTCAGTTCACCGTCGGCGAACCATTTATAGAAAGGGGCATTGGAATCGTCTAACCCAACCGTGAAATCCTTGGACCAGTCCAGTTTTTCCCTCGCCAAATCACACCAATAACCTTCATAGTCTTCATCCGCTTTGGCTTTCAACGCATGGTACTTTTCTTCGGTAATGTTTGCTTGACTCTTGAAGTCGGCGGTTGGTTTAAATATCCGATCTTCGTGTAAGATCGACTCGATATTGTTAGACATTAATGTCTCCTATTTGACAATTTCTCTACGTAACTTTTTAAGTTCACTGGGAACGGTTCGTCGAATTCCGTACATTCTAAAGGTTATGGGCAACCAATAGGAATAAAAATACTTTATAACCAAATTTTATGACCTTAAATTCGGCCTCTCATCAACGCTCAAATTCCGCTCCGCTGAACTCCCCCAATTGACTCAGACAACCACTTCCGGTTGCCAACCGTGACTTCTGAGCACTTCCAGTAACTCGTCGTCCGGAAAAAATTCAATCCCTTCCTGGGTAATCATCTGCGCTCTGGCCTGGTCGTTTCGGTAATCCACCACCAACGGCAAGCCGGCCTCCACCCGATAAGGCGTCAACACCGATGACAAATTCTGTAAACGATCCGGTTGTAACGTCGCATCGGCGAACACCTTAATGGCCCGCGCTTTTTCGACGCGTGACTCCGCCAGAGTCACCACCTGTTCGGCGTCCAGCTTGATCCCGCCGTTAAACGTATCTTCCGACACTTCGCCGTAAATCAACACCACCGTATCGGGCAACAAAATATCCCGGCACGACTCGAACACCGCCGGGCGCAACACCACTTCCATACGAGCGGTCTGATCGTCGATGGCGACAAAGCCCATTCGGCTACCGCTTTTGGTCACCTTGCTGCGCGCTTCGACAATCAAACCCGCCGCCCATTTCTTAGCCCATTTCTCCGGACGCAAGGCGGATAATTTCTGCTCAACCAGCTTATCCAATTCTTCCCGATAAATTTCAATCGGGTGGCCGGTCATGTACAAGCCCAAGACATCTTTTTCGCCTTTCAGGCGCAATTTTTCCGGCATCTCCGGCACATCAACCAGCTCGGAAGCATTTTCCGCTTCAAACGACATGGCATCACCGAATAAATCGCCTTGACCGGCTTCTTCATCCTTGTGCTTTTGTTCCGCTTTCTGCAAGGCCAAACCGACACTGTCCAACATGGCTTGTCGGTTATCGTGCAGGCAATCCATCGCGCCCGCCAGAATCAACGCTTCAATAACGCGCTTATTGACCTTTTTGGTCACCCGCAAACAGAAATCGAACAAATCCTGATAAGGCCCATGTTCCTTGCGCTCGGCAATAATGCCTTCCAGCGCCGATTCACCAACGCCTTTAATCGCACCCAGGCCGTAACGAACTACCTTTTCTTCCGTTTTGACTGACTTAAAGTGGATTTCGCACTCATTGATATTCGGCTGGCGAACATCAATTCCCATGGCATAACATTCGTTGACCATGTGCACCACTTTTTCGGTGTTGTCCATGTCGGATGAAATCTGCGCCGCCATGAACTCGGCCGGGTAATGCGTTTTCAGCCAGGCCGATTGATAAGACACCAACGCATACGCAGCGGAGTGGGATTTGTTGAACCCGTACCCGGCGAATTTCTCCACCAAGTCGAAAATTTTCATCGCCAAGTCGCCGTCAATGCCGCTTTTTTCCGCACCCTCTTTAAACACCGAGCGTTGCTTGGCCATTTCTTCGGGTTTCTTTTTCCCCATCGCACGACGCAGCATATCGGCGCCGCCCAGCGTATAACCGGCCAACACCTGTGCAATCTGCATGACCTGTTCCTGATACAGAATGACCCCGTAGGTCGGTTCCAGAATCGGTTGCAGCGATTCGTGCTGATACTGTGCGTCCGGATAAGAGACTTTTTCCTTACCGTGCTTACGGGCGATGAAGTTGTCCACCATCCCTGACTCCAACGGTCCGGGGCGGAACAAAGCGACCAGGGCGATAATGTCTTCGAAACAGTCGGGACGCAAACGGACAATCAAATTCTGCATCCCGGCCGATTCCAACTGAAACACCCCGGTGGTCTTACCGGTTTTAATCAGGTCGAAGGTTTCGGTATCGTCCAACGGAATGCGCGCGATATCCACAAAGCCGTCATCGCCGGGTTGCTTGCCATCATTGATAAAGTGCAACGCCCAATCGATAATGGTGAGCGTCCGCAAGCCCAAAAAGTCGAATTTGACCAGACCTGCGGTTTCCACATCATTTTTATCCAGCTGCGTGACCACACTGGTGCCGTCCGGTTCACACAATACCGGGCAAAAGTGATCCAACGGTTTCGGGCCGATGACCACCCCGCCGGCATGCTTACCGGTATTCCGAACCGTGCCTTCCAACTTCAAGGCCAGATCGATGAGCATACGGACGTCTTCTTCATTATCGTAACGCTCCTGAAGCATCTCTTCTTGCTCCAGCGCATCCTTTAGCTTGATACCCAAGTCATTGGGTACCAACTTGGCAATACCGTCCACCATGCCGTAACCGTGGCCCAATACCCGGCCCACATCACGCACCACGGCTTTCGCCGCCATGGTGCCGAAGGTCACGATTTGCGACACGTGATCCTGTCCGTATTGGCGCGACACGTAATCGATGACTTCATCCCGTCGTTCCATACAGAAATCGACGTCGAAATCGGGCATGGACACCCTTTCCGGATTCAGGAACCGTTCGAACAGCAGGTCGTATTCCAGCGGATCCAAATCGGTGATTTTCAGCGCGTAGGCCACCAAGGAACCGGCACCGGATCCCCGCCCCGGCCCCACTGGTACGTCGTGATTTTTACCCCACTGAATGAAGTCGGCAACGATGAAGAAATACCCGGGGAACCCCATTTGGATAATGATGTCGAGTTCGAACTTGAGACGATCGTCGTATTCTTTACGCTTTTCGGCAAATTCTTCGGCCGACAAATGCCCGAACAGGAATTTCAAACGCTCTTCCAAGCCGTTCCGAGATTCCAGAATGAAATACTCGTCCATTGTCATGCCTTCCGGCACCGGGAAATCCGGCAGGAAGTAAGTGCCCAATGTCAGGGTGACATTACAGCGTTTGGCAATCTCCACCGTATTTTCGATGGCTTCCGGCAAATCGGCAAACAGTTCAACCATCTCATCCGAGGAACGGAAATACTGCTCTTCAGAATAACGTTTCGGTCGATTCGGGTCGTCAAGAATGTAACCGTCGTGAATACAGACCCGCACCTCATGCGCGTCAAAGTCATCCTCGGATTCAAACCGTACGTCGTTGGTGGCCACCACCGGCAACTCATAACGCTGTGCCACTTCCACGGCACCGACCAGGTAGGCTTCTTCATTGTCACGACCAGTACGAACCAACTCCAGATAAAAACGATCCGGGAAGGTTTCCTGCCACCAGGCCGTTCGCTTCGCCGCCAAGTTCGGTTTTTGGGCGAGAATCGCCTGACCGATATCGCCGTCTTTGCCGCCGGACAGGATAATCAGGCCTTCGTTGTAGGCTTTCAGCCATTCTTGCTTGATCAAGGGTTGCATTTCGGTAGCGACGATCTTCTGATTCTTCAGATACGCCATCGAAATCAAATGGGATAGGTTGAGATATCCTTGGTCATTCTGACACAAGGCCACCACTTTGAAGACATTGCCGTCTTCGGCTTCAATCAACAGGTCGGAACCGATAATCGGCTTGATGCCGGCGCCGATGGCGGCAGAATAGAATTTGACCAGTGCGAACATGTTCATCTGGTCAGTCAAAGCCAGGGCGGGCTGTTCGTGACCGGCGGCATTCGAAATCGCCGATTTCACCCGTAAGGTGGCATCCACGACCGAATATTCCGAATGAACATGTAAATGAACGAACTGGGTCATATATAAACTAAGGGAACCGTTATTTTTATCTCAACAATACAGTGCGTTTTCACCAGGCCTGGTTCATTTCCGCATTTTATATTTGCGTTTTCGCACCCTGGAAGAGGTATTGCGAATTCACGGCCTGATTTCATTGGTTATAATAGCCGCATATTCTATGATAAATCGCATGCTGAATTCAGATAATTTCCAATGACCAAGTCAATTCACCAACCTTTTTGGCTCGACACTGAACCGGTGGTCTTTCCGCCGACCCATTATGCGCTGGCACAGCCGGACGGTTTGTTAGCCATCGGCGGTGATTTGACGCCCGAATGGTTGTTGACCGCTTACAGCAAAGGCATTTTTCCCTGGTTTAATGAAGACGACCCCATTTTATGGTGGACGCCGAACCCGCGCTCGGTCTTATTTATCGATTCACTCAAGGTGCGGCGCAGCCTGGTGAAAACCATCCGCAAACAACAATTCACCGTCACATTGGATCAGGCATTCGGCGACGTCATGCGCCAATGCGCGGAAACGCCCAGGCCTGGTCAGGATGGCACCTGGATTTCCGACGAGATGCTGCAAGCTTACAGCCGCCTGCATCAATCCGGTCATGCTCACTCGGTCGAAGTCTGGCACCAGGATCAACTGGTCGGCGGACTGTACGGCGTCGCCATCGGCAAGGTCTTTTTCGGCGAATCCATGTTTGCCAAAATGAACGATGCTTCCAAAGTCGCCTTGGTGGCGCTGTGCCAGCAACTCAAAGCCTGGGGCTTTCGCATCATCGACACCCAGATGGAAACTGACCACCTCAAATCACTCGGCGCCCGCCTGATTTCACGCGAGCACTTTGAAAGTCTACTTCGGGAAGACACGGCCAAATCTTTTCCGGCCCGAAAATGGCAATTCGACCAGGCCTGGGACCGCGCTTTCCTTCCCGAAAGCCACGCCGACGCGCCCTAACACGTTCCGGCGATTCCAAAAATGACAAAATCTTGAATAAAAACAATCCCTCTGCTATAATCGCCGCTTATTTTTTACAGGGGCACTAAAAGCTAATAATCTCTATGTCAAAACAAGATGTCATCGAATTTGATGGTGAAGTCATTGAAACTTTGCCGAATACCATGTTTAAAGTTCGTTTGGAAAACGGCCACGAAATCTTGGCACACATCTCCGGACGCATGCGTAAGAACTACATCCGCATCCTAGCGGGTGACAAAGTTAAGGTTGAATTGACGCCTTACGACCTGACCAAAGGTCGCATCACTTACCGCGGAAAATAATTCCCGCAACTTTGACAGCCCAATGTAAAAACTAAAAAAACCGCTGAAAAGCGGTTTTTTTATATCTGAAAGTAATGACTTAACGCCGATCCGCCTTACTCAACCAGTTCATCGGCTTTCAACTGAATCGTGTCGTTCTCGATATCGATGATGACACGGCCGCCGTCCTGTAAATCACCAAACAACAGCATTTCCGCCAACGGCTGTTTGATTTTCTCCTGCACCAGACGCCCCATCGGTCTCGCACCCATAAACGGATCGTAACCTTCTTTCGCCAGCCAGGCACGTGCCGCAGACGTCAATTCAATGGACACTTTCTTATCCTGCAAGCTGTTCTCCAATGCATAGATGAACTTGTTGACCACCGAGCCCATGATTTCCGACGACAGTCGATTAAACTGCACCACCGCATCGAGACGGTTTCGGAACTCCGGTGTAAACACCTTCTTCAATTCGCTTTGGAAGTCCAGCGTATGATCCTGCTCGGTAAAACCGATGCTGGCACGCGAAGCCGCTTCCGCACCGACATTCGACGTCATAATCAGAATCACGTTACGGAAGTCAGCTTTACGGCCGTTGTTGTCGGTCAAGGTGCCGTTATCCATCACCTGCAACAGCAAATTGAACACATCCGGGTGCGCCTTTTCGATTTCATCCAGCAACACCACCGAATGCGGATGTTTATTGACCGCTTCGGTCAATAAACCACCCTGGTCAAACCCGACATACCCCGGCGGCGCCCCAATCAAGCGTGATACGGAATGGGCTTCCATGTATTCGGACATATCGTAACGTAACAACTCGATGCCCAGATGTTTCGCCAACTGTTGCGTCAACTCGGTTTTCCCGACCCCAGTCGGCCCGGCAAACAGGAAGGACGCCGTCGGACGATTCGGCTCATTCAAACCGGAACGCGCCAACTTGATGGACGCCACCACTTTATGAATGGCTTCATCTTGCCCAAAGACCACCCGTTGCAAGCTGCTTTCCAGCGAAGACAGCTTATCTTTTTCTTTTTGGGTGATTTGCGACACCGGAATGCGCGCGATATTGGCGACGATTTGCTGAACCTCCGCCACGGAAATTTGTTTGCGGCGTTTGCTTTTCGGCATCAGCGCCTGTTTCGCACCGGCTTCGTCGATCACATCAATCGCCTTATCCGGCAGATGACGGTCGGTAATGTAACGTGCCGACAAGTCCACCGCCGTTTTCAACGCCGGCAAGGTGTATTTGACATTGTGGTGCGATTCGAACTGCGACTTCAGCCCTTTCAAAATATCAAAGGTTTCCTGATTGGTCGGTTCGCGTACGTCGATTTTCTGAAAACGGCGCGCCAAAGCGCGGTCTTTTTCGAAAATACCACGGTATTCTTCATAGGTGGTCGCGCCGATACAACGCAACTTACCGGACGACAACGCCGGTTTCATCAGGTTGGATGCGTCCATCGCGCCGCCTTGCACTGCTCCGGCACCGATAATGGTGTGAATTTCATCAATGAACAAAATCGCGTGAGGTTTTTCTTCCAGCGCTTTCAGCAGGCCTTTGAAACGTTTCTCGAAATCCCCGCGATAACGCGTGCCCGCCAACAACGCGCCCATGTCCAAGCTGAACACTTCCGCGTCGAGCAGTTGTTCCGGCACTTCACCGCTGACGATTTTATGCGCCAAGCCTTCCGCCACGGCGGTTTTCCCGACCCCCGGTTCACCGACCAACAGTGGATTATTTTTACGACGGCGGCTTAACACTTCCAGCGTCCGCGTCAATTCCCACTGGCGACCGATAATCGGGTCGATGCGCCCTTGTTCGACTTCGGCGTTTAAATTCAAGCTGAAATTGGCAATCGGATCATTTTCCGGCTCCGCCGTTTGAGTGTCTTCCACGCCTTCTTCCGTTGGCGAGCTGGACAGAAAATCTTCCTGCTGTTGCGCGGTCACGCCGTGCGAAATGTAGCTGAGGATATCGACACGATGCACGCCGCAGCTTTCCAGAATGTACACAGCTTGAGAGTCTTGTTCGGAATAAAGCGACGCTAGAACGTGCAAACCGGTCACTTCGGCATAGCCATTGGATTGCACCAAGTAAATGGCGCGCTCAATCACGCGCTGGAATGCCATGGTCGGCAGCAATTCTTCTACTTTGTGACCGGTGCCTTCCGCGTCCAGGTATTTTTCCAATTCGGTTTCAATCATGTTCGGCTTGACACCGCAAGCTTCGATGGCTTCGCGCACAGAAGGCAACCCGAGCAACTCCAACAATAGGTGCTCAAGCGTCACATATTCGTGTTCGTATTCGTTCGCCAAGCTGAACGCATTGCTAAGCGTTAACTGCAATTCCTTGCTTAACATTTAAACCACCTCCATTTCGCACTGCAGAGGATGTTGATGCTCTCTCGCATATTGATTCACTTGCATCACCTTCATTTCAGCCACTTCCCGACTGTATACGCCACAGACGCCCTTTCCTTGGGTATGCACCGCCAACATCACGGCATTGGCTTTGGCTTCGTCCATGCCAAAAAAGCGCATTAATACGTCCACTACAAAATCCATCGGCGTAAAGTCGTCATTCAACAACACCACCTGATAACGTTTCGGTGGTTTGACGGCCAAGCGCTCTTTTTCCAGCACCACACCGTCATCTTGAAAAGGTTGACTAGCCATTCGAGTTCCTTAGATTTAATTTAACAGAGCCGGCGTTATGCGGCAATCAATTTTGCATAGAGATGACCGGGGACATTGGCCTCGTCGCCCGGTAACCCCATGTTTTCAATCAGAATGTATTCATGCGGAGAATAATTGACCGGAACGGTTACTTTCATGCTGCCCGCTGGCGATTCGAGATCCAACTTGGTTCCGGGCACTAACAAAGTGCTCGGCACTTGAATCGTACCGTAAATATCGCACCCCTTAAGCTCCCACTTCAACGAATCCAGTTTAAGTTGGAATTTGACCAGATAATCCCCCGCTTCGCCGCCGAAAAGGCCTTGATAACCTTTCCCTTTCAAACGAAAGGTTTTATTCATAAAAGCATCCCGGGTAAACTTCATCTTCACCTTCAAACCGGGAATGTAAAAATACCCGATTTTCAGTAAACGTATCGCATAACGTAATGTCAGCGGATAAGTAATCACCCGGTCCTTGCCACGAATCGGCCGTTGTTTTCGCCATTGATAAGGTCCGCTGGATTCGGAACCTTGACGTTGTCGGGAATGCGTCTGTGAACGCGTTTGTTGCGACGCATACCCTTTTCGGGTCTGACGACAAAAATCACGCCAGTAAGCGTCTTTGAATTTTGTCAGTACTTCGTAGGCTTCGGAAATTTCCTGAAACTTTTCCGTGGCGTTATGAATTTTAGAGACGTCGGGATGATAGCGTCGAGCCATCTTTCGATAGGCTTGCTTAATCGTTTTATCGCAGGCTTGATGATGAACACCGAGCAATGCAAAGTAGTCTTTGGAACTGTCGTAACGATTATTCAACATCTAATATTCGTCACACTCTGAAGCGTTAGAATTAACAACGAAAATCACCCAAAATGGAGGTTTTTATTAGACTTTATTCTAACGGTTTTCCAGTACAAAAAAAAGCCTTAACCCTGTCGGCCAAAACCCTCTGGTAACCGTTTGAAAAATAAGCATTAGCACGAAAAAACCGTTGGTTTTGCATTCAAATTATCAATAATTTTTTAGAGCGCCTTAATGCCATTATTTTTTGTGGCCGTCTCACCCCTTTCTCCGCATTCCCTTTCCAAAACAACACTTTTATGCATAATAAGCCCCGAATTACAAAAGGAAATAAAATGAGCATTGAACAAACCCTGCAAGAAAGAAGCGGTTCCAAGTGCGAATTGTGTGGCGCAACCGACCACCTGAGCGTTTATGAAGTGCCGCCTTCGGACGGTTCCGCCGATCAGGCGATTTTAGTGTGCGACACCTGCAAAAGCCAAATCGAATCGCCGGACACGATGGATGCCAACCACTGGCGTTGCTTGAACGACAGCATGTGGTCGCCGGTTCCCGCCGTTCAAGTCATGGCTTACCGCCTGTTGAATGCCCTGCGTGCCGAAGGCTGGCCGCAGGACTTGCTAGACATGATGTATCTGGAAGAAGAAACCAAGGCTTGGGCCGATGCCGGTTTGCCGGATGACGACGACGATGCCATCGTCCACAAAGACAGTAATGGCAACACCTTGCAGGAAGGTGATGACGTCACCCTGATTAAAGATTTGGACGTCAAAGGCGCCGGCTTCACCGCAAAGCGCGGCACCTTGGTGAAAAACATCCACTTGACCGACAACCCGCTGCACATTGAAGGGAAAGTCAACGGCACCCAAATCGTTCTGGTCGCCGCTTATTTGAAGAAAGCGTAAAGACGTTTCGAAACGAACACAGAGAAAACGCTTTGATTCAAAACCAAAAAACGCCCAGGCCTGGGCGTTTTTCATTGATACCGATTATATTTCCATTTTGACGTTTCAGGACGAAAACGACTCGGTCCGTTCCAGCAAGTTATTCATACAGACTTTATTGCGTCCGGCTTGCTTGGCCGCATACAAAGAATGATCCGCCGCGCGGAACAACGTCTCGTAATCCAATACCACTTCATCATGCGGCGTCTGGTTCAAATTCTTCAATAACGCCACCAACTCCATCGCCACCCGCTTATCATGACTAGCCACACCCACGCTGACAGAGACATCAATGCCGCCCGGGCTTAATTCGGAAACCTGCTGACGCAGCGACTCGGCCCGTTCAAACGCCTCATCATGATTGCAGCCTGGCATCAATACCACCAGTTCATCCCCGCCGTAACGGACGACAATATCGGTGGAGCGACACATGCTTTTCACCAACGTCGAAATTTGCTTCAAAACCAAATCCCCTGCGGCATGCCCCATGGAATCGTTGATGGTTTTGAAGTAATCGATGTCAAGAATCATCAAGGAGACGCCTTCGTTGTTCTCGATGGACTCCTGAACCATTTTGTCACCGAACTCTTCGATGAAGTGACGATTATTCAGCCCGGTGGCCACGTCCAGGTTCGCTTTTAAATACAGCGCTTTTTGAGCCGCTTTGGATTCATCGAAACGTTTTTTGTTCAGGATCAGGTTGATGGCCCGCGCCAGAAAATCGGTTTCATGGAACGGTTTGGCGATAAAATCCCCCGCCCCATGCTTCAGGACATAAACTTGCCGCAACAAATCGTTCCAGCCGGAGACCGCCAGAATCGGAATATTGCGAATGTCTTCATGTCCTTGACGAATCAGGTTGATGAGTCCAATACCGCTGATGGAACCTTCCAATACCAGGTCGGTCACCACCAAATCGAAATAGCGTTTTTTCTTATCGAGAATCTCGGCGGCGGCTTCCCCGCTTTTAACGTGGGTAACTTCCCAGCCGGCCGAAGCCATGATGTGACTGGTGTAATCCGCGGTGCTTTGGGTGTCTTCAATGTACAACACCCGAGCGGAAATATTGGTGGTGGCATACAGCATCAAGCTGCGCAACGCACGCTTTAAGGTTTGAATATCGGATTTCAAAAAGATTTCGGTAAACCCGGCATCATAGGCCGAACGTTTGAAATCCTGAGAGGCATTGGACGTAAGCAAAAACTTCGGAATATTGCTCAGCACCTCTTTCAGCTTCAACTTACGCAGAAACTTAAAGCTGTCCATATCCCCGAGTTCATGGGAAATGCTGATTGCATTCGGAATCTCTTTTTTCAGGTAAGCCAGTGCATCCTCACCACTTTTCGCCTCGATGACGGTGACGTCCTCGGTGGACAAAATTTCTTTAATCAGCTCCCGATAACTCAACGAGGGGTCGATAATTAGAATTTTCATGTGTTATACCCAACCCCGATGTGCTTTGCGGTTAAATCAATCATTCAAACTCTTCTTTACGGAGCGGCCTACCACGAGCCACTCAACGCCGGTTGATGAATTGGCGGCAATATTAACGAAATTTCATTGAAAATGAAACAGTTAAAATTTCCCACCCGTCTTTCGGGCCTTCAACGAACTTCCTCTCACGTCCCTGTAAAAGCAATGCGGATAATTATACCCCCTTCCATGACCGTTTCCCATGTAAAAACGGGTTGCGCTCGCCTTTTTCAAGTTTAAGAAGTCTCAAATTCCCTGCATCATCAAAACGTTATTGTGTAAAATTCCACTTTTCAAAAAACGATAACGGAAAGACAAGATGGGTAGAGCTTACCAAAACCGCAAAGAATCCATGGCGAAAACGTCTGACGCCAAAGCCAAAGTCTACAGCAAATTCAGTCGTGAAATTTACGTCTGCGCCAAAAGCGGCGGCGCGGAAACCGACAGCAATCTGGCCCTACAGGGCCTGATCGAACGCGCCAAAAAAGCTCAAGTGCCCGCGCATGTTATCGACAAAGCACTCGACAAAGCCAAAGGCGGTGGCGGTGAAGACTTCGCCGTGGCCCGTTACGAAGGTTATGGACCGGGCAGCAGCATGGTGATTGTCGAATGTCTGACCGACAACCCCAACCGCACCTTCGGCGATGTGCGCAGTTGTTTTACCAAGACCAAAAGTAAAATCGGTACTCAAGGCAGCGTCAGTCATATGTTTGACCATTCGGCGATTCTGGTCTTTGCCGGTCAGGATGAAGAAGCCGTTTTGGAAGCGCTCTTAATGGCCGACGTCGACGTTTCCGACATTGAAAATGAAGACGGAAAAATCAGCGTATTCGTCCCGCACACCGAGTACGCCAAAGCCAAGACCGCACTGATTGAAGCCTTCGGTTCAATCGATTTTGAAGTCGATGAAATCCAGTTCCTGCCACAAATGACCAAACCGTTGGAAAACGACGAAGACCGCGAAATGTTCGAAAAACTGTTGGAAATGCTCGAAGACCTGGACGACGTCCAAAACGTCTACTTCGACATCGAACTGTAACGCTGCATTTCAAATCGCTCTCAAACGTATAAAAAACCACCAGGCCTGGTGGTTTTTTCTTTTTCAAAGCCGGATTATTCCGTCATCCGGCTGTCATCCAAAAGCCGTTAAACTATAATATAATGCTAATTTGATCGGCACCTCAACCGTAGGCGGGCGCTGTCCAGACGACCTGATCAAATTTAAACCCATTATAATTTCAACCTAGGGACACACACGTGCCAGGAACGCATTACGACAACGACCACTCTTTTATCGAAGAGCTGCCTTTTCATTTGAAAAAGATAGCGCATCGAATCATTCGGGACGATTCCTTGGAAACGATGATTCTGAGTGTCGACAGTCAAGCTTCGACCCATTTCAAAGACATGGATAAAGTGTCCGTTGACGACATCCTGAAAACCCTCCATGCCTGCCTGGTCGCAAAGATCACCTTCTTCGACAAACAACTGTATGTGCTCGACAACGAAATGGCTTTCCTATACGAGCAATTGTATCGTTCCTTGCGTTATTTACTGACCGATCGACTGAACGCCGAGGCATCGGACGACGAACTGCTCGACTTCCTCAAACAGTATTACCCCAAAACGCACTACTGGATTCACAAAACCGATACCGCCGACCGCTACTCTTTAGCCATCCGCTCCCGACGTGAAAACACCCGTCGTTTTTACCGTTACACCGCGAACATGACCTACCATTTCGTTCGCCTCGGCGCCCATGAAAACGCCACGGAACTTCAAGGCGACATCTACACGTCCGGTATCAAGCACTTTACCAAGATCGTCAACCAGAAGCTGGACACCCTGATGGATCACTATCAGAAAAATATCCGCGAAGCCCTGGTGGACAGTCACCCGGAAGCCTATGACCTCTTTACCGTCGTGGCGGAAAAAAACGAATATTTACGGGAAGTCCTGAACGGCATCTCCGTCGGCCGTCTTTCGGTGGAAGAATCCAAACGTTTCCTGAAAGCCAATTTGGAGTCCACCCTGGATTTTGCCTCCCTCAAAGGCAATATCCGAACCGAATCCATCCTGCGCGATTTCGAAGAAAAGGTCGACCACATCGGCCAGAGCACCTTAACGCTGTTGGAAAACTCTACGCCCCACAAGCTCTACGAAGGGCCTGTGCTCGAAAAGGTCAAAATCGACTATGACA
Source organism: Thiomicrospira sp. S5 (assembly GCF_003991075.1). Lineage (NCBI taxonomy): Bacteria > Pseudomonadati > Pseudomonadota > Gammaproteobacteria > Thiotrichales > Piscirickettsiaceae > Thiomicrospira > Thiomicrospira sp. S5. The sequence continues at coordinate 1,711,641 of NZ_CP014470.1, forward strand.
TCCGAGACTATGTCGAAAAGAAAAAACGTAACAGTTCCAGCTTGCTGATGTCATTCATCAACCTTTATCATTACGCCGCACTGTTGGAAAAAATCTACAACAATATCTCGAGCAGCAACTACATCATCGTCTTCCCGGAATACTGGAGTGCGGATTACCACGATATTTCCTCCGGCGGCTTCTCTTTCTTCACCCCTTTCCTGGTCGACATCAACGACCATTTGGAGCTTTTTTTCCGCTTCGACCTTTCGGCCTCCGATAAAACCAACGATTACGAAATCGTTCATCAAAAAGCCAAGGTGGTACGGATTGATGAAAAAACCGACATCGGCGCCTACCAGATTTCCTGCCAATTCCTGCATCCGGACAAAAACACCATGGATTTGATTCGAAAAGCCACCCAGTCCAAAGAACTGAAAGACGCTTTCTCGAACGCCGAGCTGATTGATACGGTAGACGAATACAACCAATAACCCCTTTCAAGGGCCATATAAAAAAACCGCCAGGCCTGGCGGTTTTTAAAGGTTAGACTCGTGAAGTTCAACCGCTTTAAAAAGCGGCTTATCACTTTCTTTTATACGGCATCAATCAGCGTATTCAAGGTTGCGCTTGGGCGCATGGCTTGGCTGGCCAGCTCGGCATTTGGCTTGTAATAACCGCCGATGTCCATGGCCTGTCCTTGCGCGCCGTTCAGTTCATCCATGATTTGTGCTTCGTTTTTCGCCATGGCGTCGGCCAAGTCGGTAAAGCGCGCTTTCAATTCGGCATCCGCGTCCTGGGCCGCCAATTCCTGCGCCCAGTACATCGCCAAATAGAAATGACTGCCACGGTTATCGATTTCACCCACTTTACGCGATGGCGACTTGTTGTTTTCCAGGAAACGCCCGGTCGCTTTATCCAAGGCATCCGCCAGGACCTGCGCTTTCGGGTTGTTGAAATGGCTGGACAAATGCTCCAACGACACGGCCAACGCTAGGAATTCACCCAGTGAATCCCAACGCAAATGGTTTTCGCTCATAAACTGCTGAACGTGTTTCGGTGCAGAACCACCGGCACCGGTCTCAAACAAACCACCGCCATTCATCAACGGCACAATGGACAGCATTTTAGCGGACGTGCCCAACTCCAAAATTGGGAACAAATCGGTCAAATAATCACGCAATACATTCCCGGTCACGGAAATGACGTTTTGCCCTTCTTTAATATGACGCAGGGTAAAGCGTGTGGCTTCTTCCGGCGACATAATATGAATTTCCAATCCGGCCGTATCATGCTCCAATAGATAATGATTGACCTTTTCAATCAACTGGTGATCGTGGGCACGATTAGTATCCAGCCAGAATACCGCCGGCCAACCGGTTGCGCGGGCACGGCTTACCGCTAACTTAACCCAGTCACGAATCGGCGCGTCCTTGACCTGACACATACGGAAAATATCACCGGCTTCCACGTTTTGTTCCAACAAAACCTGTCCCTCTTTATCCAGCACCTTGACGGTTCCGGCATCGGTCATTTCAAACGTTTTGTCGTGCGAGCCGTATTCTTCGGCTTTCTGCGCCATCAAGCCGACGTTCGGAACCGTGCCCATTGTCGTCGGATCAAACGCGCCATGATGTTTACAGAAATTAATGGTTTCTTGATAGACACCGGCATAACAACGATCCGGAATCACCGCCAGGGTATCTTGTTGCTGACCGTCCTTATTCCACATTTGCCCGGAAGTGCGAATCATCGCTGGCATGGACGCATCGACAATCACGTCGGACGGCACATGTAGGTTGGTGATGCCTTTATCGGAATCCACCATGGCAATATCCGCTTTGGCACTCACAGTATCGGCAATCGCTTTCTCGATTTCCGCACGTTTGTCATCGCCCAGACTTTGGATTTTGCTGTAAACATCCCCCAAACCGTTGTTCGGATTGACACCGACTTGCTCGAACTCGGCCGCGTATTTTTCAAACACCTCGGCAAAGAAAACCGATACGGCCTGTCCGAAAATAACCGGGTCGGACACTTTCATCATAGTCGCTTTCAGGTGCAACGAGAATAAAATCCCCTGCTCTTTGGCTTCCTGAACCGCCTTCGCCAAGAAGGCACGTAACGCTTTTTGGCTCATGACCGCCGCGTCGATGATTTCGCCCGCCTGCAAAGGTGCATAGGCTTTCAGTTCTTTAGTGTCGCCGGACTGTGAAACGAATTCGATTTTAAATTCCGTGGCATCCGACAAGGTCGTGGATTTTTCGGAACCATAGAAATCGCCTTCGGACATATGAGCCACTTTCGATTTGGAATCCGCCGACCAGGCGCCCATAGAATGCGGGTGCTTTTTCGCGAAATTTTTCACCGAGGTCGGCGCACGACGGTCGGAATTCCCTTCACGCAAGACAGGGTTAACCGCACTGCCCAACACTTTGGCGTAAGTGGCTTTGATTTTCTCTTCTTCGGCATTCTGCGGGTTGGCCGGATAATCCGGAACATCATAACCTTGGGATTGCAATTCCTTGATGGCAGCATTCAACTGGGGAATGGACGCGCTGATATTCGGTAGTTTAATGATGTTGGCGTCCGGCGTTTTCGCCAGGTCGCCCAACTCCTGCAACGCATCTCCAATGCGCTGCGCTTCGGTCAGTTTTTCCGGAAAGTTCGCCAGGATACGCCCTGCCAGCGAAATATCGCGCGTCTCAACCGCCACACCGGCAGCTTTGGTAAAGGCTTCGATAATCGGTAGCAACGAATAGGTGGCCAGCGCCGGTGCTTCGTCGGTTAGGGTGTAGATAATCTTGGAAGTCGTCTTAGCGGATTCTGTCATTGGAAGTTCCTAAATTAAGCGCGCCTCAAGGTCAGGCGATGAAAGGTTAAAGAATGTTAGAATAACGCCTATTTTACATCACCGACCGAAAAAATATAAGTCAACGATGAAACGATGAGTTCGAACCCATGAGTCACCTGCTGCTTTTCAATAAACCGTTCAATGTGCTGTGTCAGTTCACCGATGAACCCCTGTACAAAGGACAACGCGAAACCCTGGCTGATTACATCCAGCGCCCAGGGTTTTACGCCGCCGGACGCTTAGACCGAGATTCCGAAGGCTTGTTGCTGTTGACAGACGACGGCAAACTGCAGCACCAAATCGCCGACCCGAAACATAAACAACCGAAAACCTACCTGGTGCAAGTGGAAGGCGAGCTCACAAAACAGGCGATTCAGCAATTGCAACAAGGCGTTGAACTCAAAGACGGTTTGACCCAGCCGGCGAAGGCTCGAAAAATGCCAGAGCCCAAATGGTTGTGGCCGCGCAATCCTCCGATTCGCGAACGCAAAAACATTCCAACGTCCTGGCTGGAACTGACGATTACCGAAGGTAAAAACCGCCAAGTGCGCCGTATGACGGCTGCCGTCGGCTTCCCGACCTTGCGCTTGATCCGCACGCGAATCGGCGATTACCAGTTAAAGAACTTACAACCCGGCGAATCGATTCTGCTGGAAAAATCGTGATAAAATAAGCCCATGCAAAACACCACTCAAACTCCAACCGGAGACAACTCTCAAATTAAAGTCATCGTCGGCCTTTCCGGCGGTGTGGATTCGTCCGTTACGGCGTTATTATTGAAACAACAAGGCTATGACGTCGAAGGCCTGTTCATGAAGAACTGGGAAGGCGACGATACCGAAGACTACTGCCCAGCCGCCGAAGACCTGAAGGACGTCCTGGCCATTTGCGAAAAGCTCGACATCCCGCTACACGTGGAGAACTTCTCCGGCGAATATTGGGATCGGGTTTTCGAGCATTTCCTGGCAGAATACAAATCCGGTCGCACACCGAACCCGGACATCCTTTGTAATAAGGAAGTCAAATTCAAGGCCTTCCTGCAACACGCCATGACCTTGGGCGCGGATTTCATCGCCACCGGCCATTATGCCCGCATTCATCGTGACGACAAGGGTCAGTGCCACCTGATGAAAGGTTTGGATGCCAATAAGGATCAAAGTTACTTTCTCTACACCTTGCAACAGCATCAATTGGCGAAATCCCTGTTTCCCATCGGCGAATTGGAAAAGCCTTACGTGCGCCAACTGGCTGAAGAAGCGGACCTCATCACCCATGACAAGAAAGACAGCACCGGCATCTGCTTTATCGGCGAGCGCAAGTTCAAAGACTTCCTGCAGCAGTTTTTACCGGCGCAACCGGGCGACATCGTCAATACCGACGGCAAAGTCATCGGGCATCATGACGGCTTGATGTACCACACCTTGGGGCAACGCAAAGGCCTAGGCATCGGCGGCGGGCATGGCGACTCGGGTCTGCCTTGGTTTTCGGCCGATAAGGACTTGGAAAAAAATCAACTGATTGCGGTGCAAGGAGCCGATCACCCACTGTTGAATCACGCTTATTTGACCGCCGACACCTGTGACTGGACCTCCGGCCAATGTCCCGAGCTGAACCAGCCGCTCAAGGCCAAGGTGCGTTATCGTCAACCGGAAACCGATTGCATGATACTGTCGGAAACCAACGGAGAAATCGTTGTAAAGTTCGACGAAGACCAAACCGCCATCACGCCGGGCCAGTCCGTGGTATTCTATGAGGGTGACGAGTGCCTGGGCGGTGCCGTCATCACCGGACGTTATCACCATTTAAACGAGATTGAAGCGAGATAAAATCGACGTTATGACGCAAGCTTATACCGACCAAGACAAAGCCATCGCGCTCATCGGCATCTACCAAGTCGCGCAGCAAGTGTATCAACTGGCCACCAGCGGTAAAACCGACGAAATCGCTTACCAAACCAGCATCAACTCACTGTTTTGCGAAAACCCCGACGATACGCTGGACGTATTCGGTGGAGACGTCCAAAACATTCAACTGGGCGTCAATACCCTTTTAGCACAGATGAGCTCCAACGAATCGGTCTCAGCACGGAATATCGAAGTCACCAAATACGTACTCAGCCTGATGATTTTGGAAAAAAATGTCTCGAAAACGGAAGGGACTTTTGATAAGGTTTCTAGAGTCATTGAATCCGCCCGTGCACAAAGAACCCATTTTGGCGACTTCCATGAAAACGTCATCGCCACGTTGGCGAGGGCTTATTCGGAAAATATCAGTCCGATTAACCCGAGAATCATGGTCAACGGACAGCACGGGCATTTACAGAACCCCAAAACGGCCAATAAAATCCGCGCACTGCTTTTGGCGGGGATTCGAGCGGCGGTTTTATGGCGCCAGGTCGGAGGCAGCCGCTGGGGCTTGTTGTGGAGCCGCAAAAAATACTTACAGGCGGCGCAAGCGCTCTATAGAGTACCGGCCGACAACTCTGAATCGACAGAACAATAATCGGTGATACTTGGGCGCTCTGTAAGCCAGAACCGCCAGACAAAATCCACCGAAAGCACTTCGAACGTTAGTCAAACGAAAGGCGATGCGCAGCGACTGCCGTCGCCATTTTCAAACCCCGTCCTAGATTGGAGGACCGCATGAACGACGTTACCATCGAATCCAACCCGTCACAGGAAAAGCTCGACCTGATGGGGGTCATGCAATGGCCGATATGGGAGAAGGAAGTGTCCAACTTCCCTTGGCATTATGATGAGCGCGAAATCTGTTACTTACTGGAAGGCGAAGTCACTGTCACCACCGAAAACGGTACCCAATACCACATCAAAACCGGTGATTTGGTGACCTTCCGCCGTGGCTTGAACTGCTACTGGGCGGTTGAAAAGCCGGTGAGAAAACATTATCAATTCGGCTGAAAACATTTCGGCTCCAAATAAAAAAGCGCCTAAACGGCGCTTTTTTATTATCGCTTTGATTCCTTCTTAAAAAACGCCCAGGCCTGGGCGTTTTTCAGAAACGATTCGATTTATCGAACTTAAAGCCCAGCCGGCTTAATGGTTTTGTAGTTCGACATCTTTTCAATTTTCGCGGCATCCATCATGGTCTGAATACGCGCGTCAACTTCCGATGTGGCCGACAAGTTGATTAACGCCTCTTTCAACTGAGCTTTAATCGCTTCGTCTTCCGGCAAGGTGCCTTCTTCCACGCGCAAGACTTCAATGACCACCGAATCACCGGTCGGCAATTGATAAGTGGTATAACTTGGTGCTTCACCGCTCGGTTTCGGCGCCTTGAAAATGGCTTGCGTCAGCTGCGGCAAAACGCGACGGTTTTCACGCTCCAACCAACCGACCGGCGTAAACTCAACGCCCTCCTTAACCAAATCCTGCATCTTGGAATCGCCTTTTTGCAATTTAGCCAACAATTCACCCGCTAAATCCGCCGACGCGTTCACCGCCGCTTCGCGCTTCAGAATGCGCACGATGTCCGCTTTGACTTCGTCCAAAGACTGCTGTTTGGCAGGCATGCTTTCATCCACGCGCACCACCACCGATTCGGTTGGCGACAACTCAATCGCGGCACTGTTCAATCCGGATTTTTTCACATCTTCGGAAAAGGCCGCCGCCATGACTTTGGCATTGGACGTCACTTCATCCCCGCCACCGCTTCTTGGAATCGGGTCGGTCGTTTGTACTTCCAAACCGACCACTTCCGCCGCCGGTACCAGTGAATCGGCTTGTTCATAGGCAACGGTATTCAACTGTTCCAACTGCTCGAAATACTGTTTTTCGGCTTGCTGATTGCGGTACATGTCGTCCACTTCGTCTTTTACTTCCGCATACGGCAGTACTTTTTTCGGTTGAATTTTCGTCAATTTGATCAGGTGATAACCGAAATCGGTTTTCACCGGCTCGCTGACTTCGCCGACTTTCATGGTGAACACGGCTTCGTCGAATTCCGGTACCATCATGCCTTGTTGGAACAAGCCCAAATCACCACCCATGGCCGCCGAACCGGGATCGTCCGAATACTCTTTCGCCAAGGCCGCAAAGTCGTCACCATTCGCCAATTTCGCCTGAATGTCCTGGATTTCTTTCAAGGCCGCCGCATCGTCGGTTTCTTCATCGATTTTCACCAGAATGTGACTCGCTTGACGTTTTTCCGGATCGGTAAACTGGTCCTTGTTGTTCTCATAGAACTGTTTCAAAGTTTTATCGTCAACACTCACTTGCTTCGCCAGTTCTTCTTGCGACAACAACACATAACTCAATTTGACCATTTCCGGGGTCACAAAGTCTTCTTTATGCTGTTCATAGTAAGCTTGAATCGCATCATCCGGCACGGTCGCCGTTTCAATGAACGGACGCTGGTCCACACGCAGATAATTCACGTCACGCTTTTGGAACTGCAGGGCGGCCAATTGTTTTACCTGGTCATCGGTCACAATCGCCGAGGCCGCCGTCAACTGACGGTTTTGGTTTTCAATCAGATACTGACGCTGTTCGTATTCGAAACGTGCCACGTTCAAGCCGTTGCGCATCAAAATATCTTTATACAGCGCATCATCGAATTGGCCGTCTTTCTGGAACACCGGAGCCGACTGAATCGTCATCGCCAACTGCTGATCGGAAATCACCATATCGTGTGCATCGGCCCATTGACGCACCACTTCGGATTCAATCAAGGCATCCATCACCTGGTCACGCAAATCTTCGTCATTGACGACCTGGTCGTAAAGCTCGCCAAACTGATTTTTAAGGCGTGATTGCTGGCGGGCATAAAGCGTTAAGAATTCCGTTGCGGTAATGTCTTCGCCATTGACTTCGGCGACCACCACCGTCTTGTCACCTTGGGCATATTGATCGATGCCGAACAGGGCGAACGTAATGATGATTAAACCGACAATCGTCCAGGCAATCCAGCCTTGTGCATGCTCTCTAATGCTTTGTAACATCTTGTTCCGATACCTTAAAAAGTAAAAAAAATTATTGTAACAATCTCTGTTAGGCCTTTCAGATAATTTTTAGGAAAAAACCCTTATTTCTGTGATAAAGTTAAACGGTTTCAATCGAAAATAAAACCTAAAATAAACCTAAAGTAACCCTCATGAAAAAAGTCCTGTATATCGACGACGCCTCTTCCATGCGTAAACTGGTCGACATGGTTCTCGGAAAAGAATTTGACCTCACCATTGCCGAAGACGGCCAGCAAGGACTCGACGCGTTGAAAAAAGAGCAATTCGACGTCATCCTTTCCGACATCAACATGCCGGTCATGTCCGGTTTGGCGTTTTTGGAAGCGGCGCGAAAGCTTGAAAACTACCGTTTTACGCCGATTTTAATGATGACCACCGAAGCCAGTCAGGAAATGAAAGAACAAGGCCGTGCCTTGGGCGCCACTGGCTGGATTGTCAAACCCTTTAACCCGGAAACCCTACCGGGCGTCATCCGTAAAGTTCTTTAAGCTGGTTTCCTGAAAACCACCAGGCCTGGTGGTTTTGCGATCTTGCCAGTACTCAAACCTAACGACTCCGTTTTGGACCGTTGAACCAATAAACCTGAAAACAACGCCCATAAAAAAACCGCCGTTGGCGGTTTTTTTAACGTCAATCAAAGCAGGATACTTATTCCTCTGCGAATGGGTCTTGCAACACCAGGGTTTCACTACGATCCGGCCCGGTCGATAAAATCGACACCGGCACACCCATTTCTTTTTCCAGAAAACGGATATAAACCTTGGCTTCTTCCGGCAAGGCCTCCCAGCTCGCAATCCCAACGGTTGAGGTATTCCAGCCTTTTAACGTTTCATAATGCGGCTTCACCAATTCGTACTCATCCGCGCTGGACGGTGGCAAGAAAATGTCTTCGCCGTCTTTGATGTATTTCGTACAGACCTTGATTTCGTCCAACTCGTCCAACACATCCAGTTTCGTCAAGCACACGCCGGTCAAGCCGTTGATTTGAGCGGAACGACGCAAGGCCACCGCATCGAACCAACCACAACGACGTTGACGTCCGGTGGTCGCGCCAAATTCACGTCCACGAGTCCCCAGTTCTTTACCGACCGGGTCACCTTCATCCGTCGCACAATCGTAAGTCAATTCGGTCGGGAAAGGCCCACCGCCAACACGCGTGGCATAAGCCTTGGTGATCCCCAGCACATAATCCAGTTGGCAAGGCCCGATACCGCTACCGGAAGCCGCGCCGCCCGCCGTAGTGTTGGAAGATGTCACATACGGATAGGTGCCCTGATCAATGTCCAACAACGTCCCCTGCGCCCCTTCAAACATCAGGTTTTTACCGGCACGGTTGTACTGATCGATCAGGTTCGGAATATCCGCCAACATCGGAACAATCAAATCGGCATACGCCTGACATTTATCCCACAAAGCGTCGAACGAAACCGGTTCTACCTGATAGTAATTTTCCAGCATGTAGTTGTGGTAAGCCAAAGTGCCTTCCAGCTTTTGCTTGAACTGGGCCATATCACGCAAATCACCCGCACGCAGGCCGCGACGGGCGACTTTATCTTCATACGCTGGCCCGATTCCACGGCCGGTGGTACCAATTGCCTTATTGCCGCGCGCCAGTTCTCTGGCTTGATCGAGTGCGACGTGGTAATCCAGAATCAAAGGGCAAGCATCACTGATTTTCAGACGGCTTTTAACTCGTAAGCCGGTCGCTTCCAGTTGCGTAACTTCCTTTTCCAAGGCTTCCGGAGCCAGTACCACACCATTTCCGATAAAGCATTCCACCTCTTCTCTCAAAATGCCGGATGGAATCAAATGCAGTACGGTTTTCTGGCCATCGATGACCAGCGTGTGCCCGGCATTGTGACCGCCTTGAAAGCGTACAACAGCCGCAACGCGGTCTGTCAAGAGGTCAACAATCTTGCCTTTTCCTTCATCGCCCCACTGAGTTCCTACGACGACAATATTTTTTTTAGCCATTTTTTTCTCTTTATAACGAATGAATTACGGTCACCTGCCCTGGCAGGATTACTTAACGGAGATTGTCCAGGTGCCAGACGTTTGCGCCAAATAAGAAGCGCCACTCGGCAATTCTGAAAAATCATAAAAACGTTTAACGATGGTGTGCTTCGCTTTCAAACCGTCGATTTCAGCCAATAGGTCGGCATCGTATGCGTTTGGGGCATAGACGACATCCTTTTTCATCGACATCGGTTGATCCAACAGATCCAACACGCCACGCAGATCCAGGCTGAAACCGGTCGCCGGTTTATCGACACCGAATTCAGAACCAATACCGTCGTAACGGCCACCACGAGCTAATTGATACATCTTGCGACCAGCCGCATAACAACTGAAAATCATCCCGGTGTGATATTGATAACCCCGGATATCGGCCAAATCGACATGAATGGTCAAATTACCAAACGCGGTGAAATGTGCCAAAACGGCTTTGAAGTGGGTTAAATGGGCGGCCATATCCTCCGACACATCGGCCAACACATCCATTTTCGCCATCACATCCTCGGCACTGCCGCACATGGACAACAATGCTTTGAAGGCATCCGTCAAAGCCGGCGACAAGGAAAAAGAGGCAACAAAATCGTCGTATTCCGGAATTGACTTACGCAACAGAATATCCACCATGGTTTCCTGTTGGCTTGCACTCAACCCGACTTGATTCATCAGGGTATCCACCACCGAAACGTGTCCCAGACTGAGGGTCAAATCGTTCAAACCAATACCGTTTAACGACGACACCATCAACTCGATGACCTCGATATCGCTTTCCACACCGGAGTGACCGAACAATTCCGCACCGACTTCAATCGGGCTACGGGAACCTTTTGCTCGGTTATTTCGGGTTTTCAGAACTTCCCCAACGTAACACAGACGTTGAATGCCTTTTTGCTTGATACGATTCGTGGCGATACGGGCGACTTGCGGCGTCATATCGGCACGAACCCCCATCATCTTACCGCTTTCCTGATCGGTAAAACGGCAGGTGTCCACAGCCAGGTGTCGACCTTTCCCGGTCAACAGCGAATCCGTAAATTCCGCAATCGGCGGCAGTACCAAATCGTATCCGGACAGTTCGAAACCATCCAATAATTGACGGCGATAGTACTCGAGCTTTTTTGCCTCGTCCGGCAATAAATCTTCGAGCCCATCCGGCGTAAACCAAATATTTTGTTGCATCACAGTCTTCTTACGTAAAAATAAATAATAAAATCATGCCGATGGAAATGCTGATCAAGCCCATCCACCTTAGCTTCTTGTCATCCAGCTGTATCAACTCCGCCATCGTGCTTCGCCAAACACGGGGAAACACAAACGGTAATAGCCCTTCAATGACGAATACCAGCGCTATCGCGCTGAGCAGTGCCTCAAACATGAAACCGCTCCCATCTTCCCGAAACCGACTGTCGAGAAGGCATAAAAAAGGTGGTCTGAACCACCTTTATGTCACATCAAATTGTTTTGGGTTCAACCATTCGATTATTTCTGCTGGTTGAAGAATTTGAAGAAATCGGATTTCGGATCCACCACCATCATGTCCATCTTGTTGTTGAAGGACTGCTGATAGGCATTCAGGCTTTGATAGAATGCGTAGAAATCCGGATCCTTGGAATAAGCTTTCGCATAAATATCGGCGGCAGTTCCATCCCCTTCACCGCGCACTTTTTCAGCATCACGGTAAGCATCCGCCAAAATAATCGTTCTTTGACGATCGGCATCGGCTCGAATACGCTCGGCCGCTTCAGAACCTTGCGAACGCAAGTCTTTCGCCACACGGTTACGTTCGGCTTCCATACGTTGATACACCGAATCACTGACGTCTTGCGGCAAGTCGACCCGTTTGATCTTAACGTCAACAATGTCGATACCAAAGTTACTGACCGATTCACCGGTGTTCGCTTGGATTTCTTTCACAATCACGCGACGGTCCTGAGAAATCACTTCCTGAACGGTACGGCTCCCGAATTCGGCACGCAAGCCATCTTTGATGATTTGCGCCAAACGCAAATTCGCCAAACGGATATCACCGTTCATGGCAGTATAGAACTTCTTGGCATCACTGATACGCCACTCAACAAACGAATCCACCAATAGGTTTTTCTTTTCACTCGTCAAGTAACGCTCCGGCTCAGCATCCAATGTCTGCAAACGGGCGTCAAACAAACGCACGTTGTTGACGAAAGGTGTTTTGAAATGCAACCCAGGCTTCAAGTTATCATCGACGATTTCACCGAAACGGAAAACCAGTGCGGTTTGACCTTGCTGGACGGTAAACAAGGCATTACTGCCAATAAACAGGACAGCCGCGATAAAAATAGTAATAACGGATTTCATCTTAGCGAAGCTCCCTTGTTCTCAAGTAGTCACGAATGTTGTTTTGCGACGGGTTCCGGTTAGAAGCCGAACCGCTGTTGCTGCTACTGGACGAACCAGTGCCCGATTGAGACGACACATCGTCCGGTACTTTGAACGGTACATTATTGCCTTGGCCGGACATCATCTTATCCAACGGTAAGTACAATAAATTGGTGCCACTGTCGGCCGCGACGAAGACTTTCGAAGTCGAACTGAACACGTTAGTGATGGCATCCAGATACAAACGCTCACGCGTCACGCGCGGCGCTTTTTTGTATTCCGCCATAATGCTTTCGAAACGGCTGGCCTGACCAGTAGCACGTGCGATGACTTCATCATGATAAGCACGGGCTTCTTCGATTTGACGAGCGGCTTGACCACGCGCTTTCGGCAAAATGTCATTTGAATAAGCTTCCGCTTCGTTGATCAAACGCTCTCTGTCTTCTCGCGCCTTGACCACATCCGCGAACGCGGACTGAACCTGTTCAGGTGGCTGGGCATCCTGCAAGTTCAAGGAGGTAATCACTAAGCCAGTGTTGTAGGCATCCAAATTTTCCTGCGTTAACGCGCGGACTTTGGACACCACTTCATCCCGCCCTTCGGTCAATACGAAGTCCATGGTATTTCGGCCGACAATTTCTCTCAGCGCACTTTCGGTCAAATCACGCATGGTGATATCCGGTGCGGCGACGTCGAACAGATATTTTTTCGCGTCACTGACTTTGTACTGAACGGCGATACGAATGTCGACGATGTTCTCGTCTTTGGTCAGCATCAAGGCTTCGGATGGCACACTGCCGTTGCGGTTGCGGCTGTCGGAACGGTAACCGATTTCAGCCGTACGAATACGATCCACATTCACCAAGGTGACGGTTTCGATCGGCCAAGGCAAGTGCCAGTGCAGACCGGCCGTGGTTTCATGAGTGTAGGCCCCAAAACGTTTGACCACCCCTCTTTCAGGAGAGTCGACCGTATAGATGCCGCTCAATAACCAAAGCGCAATCAATACGATGACAATCAAACCGGTTCCTTTGGCGCCACCGAACTTATCGCCCGTGCCGCCTAAAAATTCCTGGGCTTTTTTTAAGGCTTCCTTCAAGTCCGGATCCTGGTTCGATCCATTCGGTTTTCTTGAATTATTAGGACGGTTGTTGTTCCCCGAGTTGCCCCATGGGTCTTGTCCAGGTTTTCCCGGCTCATTCCACGCCATTATTTTCTCCAGAAAATTGAAAATCAGTGCGTCATTTTAAATTTTATCGAACGAAATGTCATCAATTAATCCCCTTGGCTTCGGGATTAATTTATTTAATTGGACATGGTTTTTGAATCCATGCATTGAAAAGCGGACAAAGCCGTCAGTTTTTCGACGATATCACTTGATATTCGAGGATTTCATCCCACTTTTGAATCTGCTCGGACTCCATCTCGGTCAAGGACATCTTGAAGACGCTGTTACCGGCCTCATCGAACCCTTCTTCCAAAATGGTGCCCAAGGTATACAGCTCGGAACGGCGTTTGCCCGCCTTGACATCCAACACCAGGCGAACCGTCAGAAATCGCCCGCGGAAATAAGCCGCGACGGCGTCCATCATCAACTCGATACCGGATTTCTCCCGGGCGGAAATCCAAACCCGCTCCGGCAAGCCTTCGTCGTTGAGATCGACATGCGGCGCCACCACCGGTTCCAAGCGATCGATTTTATTGAACACCAGTAACTGCGGCACTTCTTCAGCACCGACTTCTTTAATGACCTCGGCCACATCCGCCATTTTTTCGGCGCGGTGCGGATCGGCGGCATCCACCAAGTGAATCAGCAAATCGGCTTCGCTGGTTTCTTCCAAGGTGGAGCGAAACGCTGCCACCAAGTCATGCGGAATGTGCCGGATGAACCCGACCGTGTCCGCAAAAATAACCGGACCGGCACCCGGCAGGTGCACCTTACGCAGAGTGGAATCCAATGTTGCAAACAAACGGTCTTCGGCATACACACCGGCTTGCGTCATCTGGTTGAACAAGGTCGATTTTCCGGCATTGGTGTAGCCGATAATGGTCACAGTCGGTAAATCCGATTTCTGACGCGAACGGCGCCCCAGATTTCGCTGCTGACGCACCTTTTCAATCCGGGCTTCGAGCTGTTTGATTTTGCCTTGCACCAAACGCCGGTCGGTTTCCAACTGGGTTTCCCCCGGACCGCGCGCGCCAATACCGCCTTGACGGTCCAAGTGACTCCAGCCTTTGACCAACCGGGTCGACATACGTTTGAGTTGTGCCAATTCAACCTGCAACTTCCCTTCATGCGACCGGGCGCGTTGCGCGAAAATATCCAGAATCAAACCGACCCGGTCCAATACCTGACAATCAAGAAATTGGCTTAAATTGCGTTCCTGAGCCGGGCTCAACGCATGATTGACAATCACCACATCCGCTTCGTGCATTTCCACCGCGAGCTTAATTTCCTCGGCTTTGCCTTTGCCGATAAAAAATTTCGGGTCGGGCGACTGGCGCTTGGTGGTAATCAATTCCTTGACTTCGGCACCGGCGGAATCCACCAGTTCATAAAACTCTTCCAGCACTTCACGATCGGATTCATGATAAAAATCCACATGTACCAGTATCGCTTTTTCCAGTACTTTCTGTTCGAGTTTTCCAAATAATTCCATGCGTTAACAGACTGCTTTCAAGCACGCTTGAGGTGTGTAGAGGTGATGATCAAAAAAGGTTCGAAGTGTATCCGTGAAAAACCTGACTATCCGAACGGCATCCGGTTTTTCACGACAATATTGGACAGGCTCCGCAATGGAGCCTTGTTCGATCTTACTCGGCCGGCTTCGCTTCGGAAGCGTCCGACGTATCAAATTCATAAGCCTTAGGGTCTCTCGCCGGCACGATAGTCGAAATCGCGTGCTTATAAACCATTTGCGTCACATTGCTGCGCAACAGCACAACAAATTGATCGAAAGAATCGACACGGCCTTGCAGCTTCACACCGTTTACAAGATAAATCGCCACATTGATTTTTTCTTTTCTCAGCGCGTTTAAGTATGGATCTTGTATTGGTAAAGCCTTAGCCACTTTTTTTGTCTCCATGATTATTTCCTATTTTTGTATGAAGCTATGTTCTTATAGTGTTACGAATCATTCGCCGGATTCGCTCTTCAGCGGCCTAAAATGATAACGCCCTTGTGTATTCGTTACCGCCCCTGAAAGAATCAGATAATAACATAAACACTTTTCAATTTAAGCATTTTTATCACATCTAGCCAAGTACTCTAAAACCTCCTCCACACTTTTGTCAAGATTTGTGTGGTAAGGGTCAATGACGTGTAAATCCGTCTCTTTGCGCAGCCAGGTAATCTGCCGTTTGGCGAGCTGTCGAGTGGCGACAATGCTCTTTTCCACAAAAGTTTCATAATCGTAGGTTTGTTCGAAAAACAACCAGGCCTGGCGATAACCGACACTGCGTATCGCCGGCAGATCACCGTGTAAACCGGGTTGCGAAAAAACGGTTTCGGCTTCCTTCAAGAAACCATCGTTCAGCATGGCATGAAACCGTTCCTCAATCTGCTGATGCAACTGCCCCCGGTCTTCCGGCAACAAAGCCACCTTGACCAACTTGAAAGCCGTCAAACCCGCCCCTTGTCCTTCCTTTTGCAATTCGGTCAATGGCCGCCCAGTCATTTCATAGACTTCCAGCGCACGCACCAGCCGCTGCGGATCATTCGGATGAATGCGCTCGGCCGCTTCCGGGTCCACCGCTTTCAAGCGGTCGTGCACGGCTTGTGCATCTTCCAGCCAGGCCTGGTGAATTTCAGCACGCAGGGCTTCATCGGCCGAAGGCAGTTGCGCCATGCCTTTTTGCAGCGCGTTGAAATACATCATGGTACCGCCCACCAACATCGGCAACCGCCCCCGTTCAAAAATTTCCGCCACCAAGCGATGCACATCTTCCACAAAGTCGGCGGCGGAATAACTTTCACTGGGGTCGAGAATATCGATCAGGTGATGCGGCACTTTGGCCAACTCCTCGGCGGACGGTTTGGCCGTACCGATGTCCATGCCACGGTAAATCAATGCGGAATCCACACTGATTATTTCCACCGGCAAACGCTCGGCCAAGGCCATCGACAAACGGCTTTTGCCGGACGCCGTCGGCCCCATAATCGCCAAACAGCATTTTTGCTCGATTAATCGCTCGACATTCAAGGCCGGCACCATCGACATCATGTCACTCACCCTACTGTCCCCTCATAAACAAAGCATCGAGTTGTTCCATCGACAACTGCACCCAGGTCGGTCGGCCGTGGTTACACTGCGCGGAACTCTCCGTGGCTTCCATATCGCGCAACAAGGCATTCATTTCATCCACCGTCAAATGACGGTTGGCGCGCACCGAACCGTGACACGCCATGGTGCTGAGAATCTGATTGATTTTTTCTTCCACCAGCCGGGTTTCACCCGCCACCGCCAAGTCGGCAATCATGTCGTTGACCAAATGGGCCACATCCGATTTCGCCAATAACGTCGGCACACGGGTCAATTTCAATTGTTCCGGTCCAAACGGCTCGGCCTCGAAACCGAGTTTGTCCAATTCATCACGGTACTCGTCCCAGATGGCGATTTGCGAGGTTTCCAAGCTCACCACGATGGGCACCAGCAAGGGTTGTGACACCAATCGGTCCTGTGTCCATTGCTGCTTCATGCGCTCGTACACTATGCGCTCATGCGCGGCGTGCATGTCTACCAACACCAAACCTTGTTCGTTTTCCGCCAAAATGAACACGCCATGAATTTGCGCCTTGGCATACCCCAACGGGTGCTGCTGCTGGGTCGCCGATCGAGCCGAGTCGATTTGCGCACTCGACTCGGCTTGCGCCGCTTGAAATTGACGAATCAATTGCTCGCCCGGTTCCATGGCATAGGCCGGCACCGGCTCGTTCACCCCGTAAACATTCTCGTTTGACGTGTCACGGGTTTGAAATTGCATCGCCGCCTGATAAGCCGATTCGTTTGGCGTTGTCGCTTCAAAACGACCCGATGCTATCCCAACCTTGCCGACCGGAGCGGCCGCCTCGGCATGACCGCCCGACACGCCCACCGGGCGCGTCACGGCTTCCCGAACCGAACGGCGCAGAAAGTCATACACCCAGCGACCATTGGCAAAACGCACTTCATACTTGGCCGGGTGCACATTCACGTCCACCAGTTCGTGCGGAATCTCCAAAAACAACACATACGCCGGGTGCCGACCGTGATACAACACATCGGCATAGGCCTGCTTGACGGCATAAGACAGCAAACGATCCCGCACGATGCGGCCGTTGACGAACACGTATTGCATGTCGGTTTGACTGCGGTTAAACGTGGCTTGGGCCGCCCAACCCGACAAACGAATGTCCTGCGCTTCAAACTCCAGCGCCAGACTCTGTTCCACAAAAGGGCCTCCCATCAGTTGTTTTAAGCGCTGGACCAAAGCCGTTTCGTCCGATGCGGCCTGCACATGGCGCACCACTTTCTGGTTGTGTGTCAATTTAATGGTAACGTCCGGACGGCTTAGCATCACCCGCTTGACCAATTGTTCAATGTGCATAAACTCGGTGCGCGCGGCGCGCAGGAATTTCTTACGGGCCGGCGTGTTGAAGAACAAATCCTGCACATCCACTTGCGTGCCCTGCGGGTGCGCCACCGGTACCGGTTCCGACCAATTGCCTTCGCCCTCACCACGCAATTGCCAGGCGGCTTCTTCCTCCTTGAAACGGCTGGTCAACGTCAACCGCGACACGGAACCGATACTCGCCAAAGCCTCGCCGCGAAAGCCCAGTGTCGCCACAGCGGTCAAATCCTTGGCGGTTTGAATTTTACTTGTGGCATGGCGGCTCACCGCCAACTGCAATTGCGATTGTCGGATGCCGGCACCATTGTCCGACACCACGATGCGCTTTTCGCCCCCTTCTTCAATCTGAATATCGATTTGAGTTGCGCCCGAATCGAGCGCGTTTTCCAGCAGCTCCTTGACAACGGAAGCGGGTCTTTCCACCACTTCCCCAGCGGCGATTTGGTCGGCGAGATGTGAGGGCAATAAAGCAATGTCTTGCGGTTTGTTTTGCGGCATGAAAATTCTTAGTCGGTTTGTTTATGAAAGCGTTGTAATCGATATCCGATATCTAAATCCGGTTCATGGATTCGGACGGTTTTATGCTCGTCATTATAGCGATTTATGCGGGGATTATCAGCGGGGTTTTGAAAGCGAAAAAAGCCGGTTTGCAAAGCCCAAAAACGACCAGGCCTGGTAAAAAAATGCCAAGCTCCCTGAGAAGGGCCTGGCGAACGTGATATTACGTGATATTCAAAAAATGAATGTGGGTTGATTAAAATACGGTGTTTACAAGGAAGCAATCACATCCTCGGAAACCGGGATACGCAGTTTTTTGCCAACGTATAGGCGGTCCGCTTTTTGGATGTTGTTGATTTTTTTCAGCTTGTAAGTGGAAATATTGTAGTTTTCGGCAATTTCAGACAAGGTATCCCCTTTCTGCACACGGTAGTGAACGTAAAGCTGCTCACCCCAGCGAGGTTTGGTGGCGTTGCGTTTCACAAAACGATCCAGCCCGCTGACGATGGAGCGCGCCATTTGTGTTTGGAAACGATCCGAATTCAATTTTCTCGCTTCACCCGGGTTCGAGATGAACGCCGTTTCAATCAACAGCGATGGCATATCGATGGATTTCAAGACCGCGAAGTTAGCGGACTGAACCGATTTTTTATGCAAATGGACGTTTTTCCCCATTTCACCCAGAATCACTTGCCCCAGTTTACGGCTGGCACGGATGTTCGCGGAACGTGTCAGATCGGACAGGACGAAAGCCACATCGGCGTCACGCCCTTTCAACTTCACATCCTGCAAGGAAGCGTTTTCGGATTTCGCCAAAATACGCGCCATCACACTGCTGGCACCCGTTGTGGATAAAATATAAACTGAACCGCCACGGGCTTTCGGATTCGGGAAAGCATCGGCGTGCAGCGACAAGAAAATGTCGGCGTCTTTCTGGTGAGCGATGCGAACACGTTTATGCAATGGGATGAACACATCCTTTTCACGCGTCAAGACCGCACGCATGCCAGGTTTGGCATCAATGTATTTTTTCAGTTTTTTCGCCAATCGCAACACCACGTCTTTTTCGCGAAGGTTGTTGTGACCGATGGCACCGGTGTCTTTACCGCCGTGTCCGGCATCGATGGCGACGACTAATTCTTTATTTTGCGGCGCAAAAATGTCACTGTCCTTATTCAACAGGCTTTGCGTCTGGGCATTGGTAGACATTTCTTTTTTCGCCGGCGTGACCTTGGCCACTTTCACCGTAGCTTTTTTCACCGTTTTCGGGGTTTCTTTTTGAGCGACTTTTTTCACCGCTTTTTCAGGCACTTTTTTGACAGCGACTTTCGTTACTGGCGTTGGTTTGGCTTTCGGCGCGGCTTTCTCAACTTTAGCGATGGTTTTAACCGGCTTGGATTCCGCTTTGGCTTTTTTCGCCAATACCGTCGATTGTTTGACGTTAGTCACGTCGATGACCACTCGCTCGGCACCGCGCTTGTTTTTTGCCAATGTGAAATAACGATAATCAAAGTCGTCGCGCAAATCCAATACCACACGAGTGCGCTTGGACTGGTTTTTGACGCGCGCCCCTTTGATGCGCGCGTCGAGGAATTTCATTTTCGAGAAGGTCAGTTGGTTATCCGCTTTGTAGAAATCGACCACAATACGGGCCGGGTTCTTCAACTCGGTGATTTCAAAACGGTGGTTTTTCTTGATTTCAAAGACCACACGGGTTTTATCGGTACCTTGACCCAAACGCATTTTGGTCAAGGACGCCGCCCAAGCGGTGGATGACATAACAATAACCATAACGACAACAAGCGCCGTAATGGTGTTTCTCAGGATGTTGGAGCTATTTTTTCTGATCATGGCACTACCCACTGTATTTTGTATTTTAAATATCACGTGACTAGTCATAATCAATTACCGTGCCAATTTTTTCGTCAGTTTTCTGACAAACGCTTCAAAAGCCGGTTTTATAGGGGTTATGGAGACTTTGCGTCCGGTATCTTCCGGAGCCAATTCAATGCGTAAATCCGCTTCCGGCAGAATTCCGGCGCCTTTGGACGGCCACTCTACCAAGGCGATAAACGGCGGCGTCATCAAGTCGCGAATCGCTAAAAATTCAAGCTCTTCCGGGTCGCATAAGCGATACAGGTCGAAATGCAGGATCGGGCCGTGTTCGGTCGGATAGGTTTCCACCAGCGTATAGGTCGGGCTTTTCACTTTTTGGTTCGGCAGAAAACATTGGATAAATGCTCGGGAAAAAAACGATTTGCCGGCGCCCAAATCGCCTTGCAGATAAACCACCAGGCCTGGCTGAAATGCGGATTCGTCACGACACAGCTGTGCACAGGCTTCGGCAAAGGCCTGAGTGGCAGCTTCATCCGCTAAATGCCATTCACATTTCACGGAAGTTCCGTCGTTTTTGCTAGAATGTGTCTCTGAATGAACCATTGGCAACCCCAATCCTGACTGTGACCGACCTTGGCGAACGGAAAGGATGTTTTATTAAACAATCGATGCGAGACCATTCTTCAAGATGCCGGAAGCGCCATTATACCAACTTGCCGAGAAGATTAAACACTGGGGCCAGGCGCTCGGCTTTGCCGACGTCGGCATCACCGATACGGATCTGTCTGCGTACGAAGCCGATTATTTCAATTGGTTGGGCGAGCATTACCACGGCGACATGGAATATATGGCGCGCCACGGCACCAAACGCACCCGCCCCGCCGAACTCGAACCCGGCACGGTCAGCGTCATCAGTGTGCGTTTGAATTATTTCGATCCGGACGCCCACTCCCCGGTCGAGCAATTGCAAGCCAACGGCCAGGCGTACGTTTCCCGCTATGCGCTGCACAAGGATTACCACAAGCTGATGCGCAAACGCTTGCAGCAGCTCGCCGCAAAAATTGAAGCCGAACTGGTGGAAAAAGCCGAATCGTTCCACTACCGGGCTTTTGTCGATTCGGCCCCGGTGTTGGAGCGCCCGCTGGCGGAGAAAGCAGGCCTGGGCTTTATCGGTAAAAACAGTCTGATTATTCATCCCCGCGCCGGTTCCTGGTTTTTCCTGGGCGAGCTTTACACCAACCTGCCGCTGCCGAGCGACCCGCCATTCGACAAACAAGGCTGCGGGCCTTGCACCGCCTGCATCGACGAATGCCCGACACAGGCCATCGTCGATAACGCCGTGGTGGATGCTCGCCGCTGCATTTCCTATTTAACCATCGAATACAAAGGTGTCATCGCCCCCGAGTTGCGTGAAAAAATGGGGAACCGTATTTACGGCTGTGACGACTGTCAACTGGTCTGCCCTTGGAATAAATTCACCGAAGCCACCGAAGAAACCGCTTTCAAGCCTAAACACGCGCTGGACTCTGCCAGTTTATTGGAACTGCTCGACTGGAACGAAGCCGAGTTCTTGAAGCATTTTGAAGGCTCGCCAATACGCCGAATCGGTTTTGAACAATGGCAACGCAACCTATGCGTCGCACTGGGCAATGCCCTGGAAGATAGCGACCTCAGCCGACGCATTGTACAAACGCTGGAAACCCTTTCGACCGATTCTGAGCTGGTTTTGGAGCACCGTGACTGGGCCCTGCAACGTCAAAAAGACGCCCTAAGCCTCTCCGGCAAAACGGCCAGGCCGTTATACCCTTTAGGAGGTGGCCGTTTTTCGAAACCATTGAAACCCGCCGTGGCGAAGAAGTACTATCTTCCAAAATAAGCCTTCAAGCTTCTTCCGATTCCTTTTTTTCTAAAAATCCAATAAGATAGATTCAAACCATTGACCGAAGGTTCCAGTATTCATGAAGCGTCTAAACTCTAATATATGGAGGCTTTTCTACCTGATACTCATCGCCAGTGTGGCCGTCTTCATCTCTTTGTCGGTTACCAAATACAACAGCATGAAAACCGAACTTTCCCGCGAACTCTCTGCGGACACCAGTTTGCTCAACCACATCATGCAAAGTACCTTGGTCGAAAACGAACTGCTGCTTGATTTGCTCGGTGCACAATTACTTCAAAACAACACCTATCAGGATCTGACAAAAACTCAACAACTGTTCGACAAAATGCTTTCGGCCAAACCTATTTTGGCGGGCTTTATCCTAGCCTCACCGCAAGGCGATATAATGGCCGCCACTTCCAACCTTAATATCCATGACATTTCCAATCTTTTGGAAAATGACATCACGCACGACTCATTCCAAAAAGCATTAAAAAGTCAAAAAATGATTCTCGGACGCACTTATTATACCCCCGCACTTAATACTTGGATTTTACCAATGCGCAAGGCACTGCATGATGATAGCGGAAAAATCATCGCCGTCATCACCACAGCTTTAAAAGTGGATGAAACCAACTTCCTCAACAATTTTCGTCTGGAAGAGTTCCGCCATGCCGATATCATCAGCGACTTGAACTATTACCGCCTGCTCGTGACTGGCATTTCGAAAAGCGATTATGACAAGTTCTATATGCACCCTCTGTCAAACAGATTACTGACAGACTTAAGACGCAAATACCGTGAACTCTATGGTTTAACGCTGGAAGAAATGAAACACTACTCAACCCCTTTCGCGTTCGATCTGGACTCAAAAGTTTTCAACAACAACATGTTAGGCAGCGTGGTCTATAACCAACGCTACGACCTTTGGGTCACCCTGTTCCAACCAATCAAAACCCTTATGCCCGAATTCAGTCGGGTAATGATGACTTACAGCACTTTTTTCCTGATTGCAATCATCATTACCTTCGCGCTGTTCCGAACCATCGCCAACTACGAAGAACGCACTCGCACCCGACTGCTGCATCAGGCCACGCATGATCCGCTCACCAATTTGCCCAACCGCTATTATCTGGACACCGAACTCAAACACCAACTGGAAAAAAACCCACACCATGAATACAGTTTGATGTTTCTCGACCTGGATAACTTCAAAAACATCAACGACAATTTCGGACACGAAACCGGCGATACTGTGTTGACCGAAGTATCGAAACGTTTCAAAGCCCTCTTGCACAAAACAGACTCGGTAATTCGCTTCGGCGGTGATGAATTCGTTATCATCGTGCATTCCACATCGAACGACGTATCAACACTGGCCCACAGCTTCATTAAGTCGCTTTCTCTGCCATTTCACATTGACGACATGCGCTTCAACCTTGGGATGAGTATCGGCATCGCACAATACCCGCAAGACGGCGACACCCTCAAAACCATTCTCAGCCGGGCAGACATGGCGATGTATCATGCCAAAAAGCATAAAAATGCCGTGGCATTCTTTTCCGAAACCATGCGTCAAAATACCCTGCACAAGGTTCATCTGGAACACAAGCTCCGTCAGGCCATCAAATACAACGAAATTTACGTGGTCTATCAGCCCCAATTGGACCGAAACCAAAAACTGCACGGCGTGGAGGCGTTGGCACGCTGGAAAAATACCACGTTTGGTGAAATATCACCGGCCGAATTCATTCCGATTGCCGAAGAAATCGGCTATATGCCGGAACTCGGTCATTACATTCTCGACACAGCTTTGCGACGTATGGCCGAATTCCAAAAAAACCACAACGTACGCTTCCGCCTCTCGCTCAATGTCTCGGCCCGCCAATTCATGAGTCATCGGTTCTATCATGACCTGACGGACGCCATCGAAAAAAATGGTTATCCCGCCGACCTGCTCACCATTGAAGTGACCGAGTCCTTGTTCATTGAAGATTTTGAATACGTCCATGACTTGTTGATTCGATTGCAACGGCGTGGCATCTGGTTATCGCTCGACGACTTCGGAACCGGCTTCTCATCCTTAAGCCTGCTGCGAAAACTGCCCTTTGATGAATTGAAAATCGATAAGAGTTTTATTGATAACGTGCTGAACAAACAATCCGACCATGGCCTGGTGGAAAGTATTATCGAAATCGGTCAGAAATTGAACATGCGCACTCTGGCCGAAGGCGTGGAAACCCTCGAGCAGCTACAACAATTATGCGATTATGGATGTGAATTATTCCAAGGTTACCATTTCTCAAAACCATTGAAATATAAACAGCTTGAAGAATTTATTTCAAGCCATTCCTAGAATTAAACCCTAGCCTAATCCCTTCTAGATACGGTCGAAAATCGACCCTTGCGAGGCCGTAAAAAACTTCTCATACATACGCGATGCATAGGTGTTGGTCATTCCGGCGATGTAATCGGAAATCACCCTTTGACGATCCCGTTCCGATTCGGCGCGGTCGTATTTCATAAAGGTGTTTCGCGGCAACAAGGCCTGCGGATTGGCGCGTAAGGACTTGAACAAATCCAAGGTAATCAGCTGGCCTTTATACTCCATGCCTTTTACTTCCGGCAAAGTGATGACGTGGACATACACGAAGGTTTTCAACAATTCCAACACCGTCATTTCCGCTTCGCCCAGCTTGGCCTGATAACGCAACAGCGGATGTTCGAACACTTCGTTTTCATCGATATGGACACTTTCCACCATAATGCCGACCATTTTACTGATGGCATGCTTACGGTCTTTGGAACGCGGACTGAACAGACGCTCCGTCATCACTTCATCCCACAATGGGTAGCGTTTGAAGTCCGGGTGCTCCATGACTTCGGCCTCCCAAAGCTCACGGTTCACCATCCCCATCGCCACCGCGTCTTCCAAATCGTGAATGCCATAGGCGATATCATCGGCCAACTCCATAATGGTGGTATCCAGTGCCTTATATTGGGTTTTGTGGAACCCTTTATCATTCGGCTTCAATTGTGTGAACAATTCTTTATCGGAGTCGGAAAACAAATCCAGTACCCACTCGAACTGGGCTTTCTCTTCCAAAAACACACTGGCTTTCGGCGGGTACCAACGGCTCATGTCCAGCGTTCTAAAGTCAAACGCATCCGGTTCCTGCATTTGGCTTTGATAGGCTTCATTCAGCGCAATCACTTCGTCATAAATCGCCGGGTATTTCAGAACGCCGAGCGTGGCGCGGCGTGACAAATCGATTCCGTTTTTCGGCGTATATTCTCCCAGGCGTGCCAGAATGCGTAAGGTTTGGGCATTGCCCTCAAACCCTCCATGCATGCGCATCATATAGTTCAAGGCCACTTCACCGCCATGACCGTAAGGCGGGTGCCCCAAATCATGCGCCAAACAAATGGCTTCAATCAGATAAAACGATGGCAACCAATCCAAATAATCCTTGCCATCGCCGACCGTAATCAACTGTTCCACCAGGCCTGAGCCAATTTGCGCCACTTCCATCGAATGAGTCAAGCGCGTGCGATAGAAATCGGACTCGTTCAAACCGAAAATCTGGGTTTTGGCTTGCAAGCGCCGGAACGAGGCCGAGTGAATCACCCGCGCCCGGTCACGTTGATACACAATGCGCGCTTCGCGGGAAGCCTGATTTTCCAGAAAATCGGTATAACGTTGTGTCCAATCTTTTTCTTCTTGAAGCGCGCGGTGCATGCCAACTCCTATAAACTTTATAAATTCGATTAATGAAACGAAAGTGCCTTACAGATGCCGCTATCATACTGAAAACCGGGACAGACCTCTAATAAAACATCCGAAATCAATTAATTAAGGCCCATCCCACGAATTTCAGCCCTGACATTTCGACGCCTTTTCGGCATTCATCCATTTAGTTTGACTATAAGTAAAATCACTTGTGAAGCCTGAGGGATTTGATACACTTAAGCTTTCAAGTTCATTCCGTTATAAAGGGATTTTCCATTATGCGTACCCTGGTTTCACGTTTTATTCTGGCGTCATTATTTACCACAAGCCTGGTCATGCTCAACGGCTGCGAGAACGCCGAGTTGCGCGAGTGTAAAGAAAAAGCCAGCCAGCTTTGGGACAGCACCAAAGACAACCCGAAAGACAATAAAGCTTACTGGGATGCCATTGAACGTTGTAAAGAAAAATACGGTTAACCCCCAACACATCAACCGCTAATCCAAAAATGAAATCCTTTAGAACCCTGCTCATCTACACGGCGAGCATTTTTGCCATTTCGCTCGCCTATTACTTTTATGCTCGCAACAGTCTGCCACCACAACGGGAAGATGAAACCTTTCTCACGGAAATCGGTGAAGGCTTCGGAGAAGTCGCACTTTGGCTGCTCTTGTTCATCTATGCCCGCACCCTACTGAAACTGCTGTTCGAAAAAGGCTCGGTCGCCGACCGGATGGTGCCGAACATGCTTTACCAGCCGACACAGTCCCTGGTTCAAAAACTTTTGGTGCCCTTGAATCGCACCCATGTCTATGTCGGCGTCGCCACCTTGGCGGTGACCTTCTTGCACATTTTGCTGGTTGGATTCCATTTTGAAATCCTGCTGTTTCAAGTTGTGATGCTACTGCTGTTTTGGCAAGGCCTGTTTGGCTTTTTCCTGCGTTGGAAATTTTCACCTCGTCAATTGCGCCAGTTTTCCTATCTGGTACACGCCCAATTCCTCACCGGCATTATGATTGGTATTTTTTCTTACGTCGGCCATCAAATGCTGGATTAGCAAAATTCCACTCAATCCCTCTTTACAACTGGGGTTATAAGGCGTATTTTAGTTTTTTAGCTTTCACGCCTGACACACCAAAAGAGAACTACGTGCCTAATAACGCCACACACGATTACAGTGTTTCCAAGGTGTTTGCCATCGCCATCGGCATGGCCGCCATTGCCGGATTCATCAACAGCATCATGTTGATTGAATTCGGCCTGCCCGTCAGCCAAATGACGGGCATTGCCTCCCATTTAAGCGACAGCGGTTTTCACCTCGATTGGGAAGCCTTCATCATCAGCTTATCCATTTTATTGAGTTTCATTGTCGGGGCCTTTTTGTCCGGCTTCATTATCGGCCACAGCCAATACAAAGAAGATAAAAGTTACGGCACCGCTCTGTTTCTGAATGCCATCATCCTGACCATCGCCGCCTTGATGGCGTATTCGATCAACATCCTGGCCCTGATGTTCAGCGCCTTGGCTTGCGGCTTGCAAAACGCCATGGTCGCCAGCTATAAAGGCCTGCAAATCCGTACGACTCACGTCACCGGCATCACCACCGATATCGGAGTCTCCATCGCCCACCGCTTTCGAACGCACACCCGGTTCACCTGGCGAACCTGGTTGTTATTCGCCATCCTGCTGGGCTTTATCCTCGGCGGACTGATCGGCATTTTTACATTCCATTGGTTCGGGTATTTATCTTTGCTGTTGCCGGCCGCCTTAAACGGTCTTTTAGCTTGGATATACTTTCATTCCCTGTTCAGAAAAGCCATGACACGCTGAAAACCGAGTTTTCACCAGGCCTGGGCCTTTTGACACCTGTGTACACTGGCTTTCATGTATTTTTCATGATGAGATGAAATGTATTTTGATACACTGAATTAACATTTTTAATTTTAGGGTACGCTGAAACGCATGTATTATTCCGAAAAATTCAACAGCATCACCCACCTGGTCGGCGCGGTTTTCGCGCTGATGGGACTGGGCGCCTTGATCGCGGTGGGTATTTTGCAGAACGATGCCTTGCTGTTTATCGGCTTCCTGACATTCGGCCTCACACTGGTCATGCTTTACAGCTTCTCAACGCTGTATCACAGCTTCAAGCACCCGCTGCCGAAACGCATTTTTCAAAAACTGGACCACATTTCCATTTACCTGCTGATTGCCGGCACCTACACCCCTTTCACGCTGGTGACCTTAATCGACAGCAGCGGTTTATGGATTTTGATTATCGTCTGGTCGCTGGCCATTATCGGCATCCTGCTAGACCTGTTCATCAAAGAACGCATCGAATGGCTACAACTCGCCATTTACCTGATTATGGGGTGGATGGTCATGTTTGATTTCAGCCACTTAAAAGAAGCTTTGCCGACGGCCGGCCTATACTGGCTGGCGATTGGCGGCATCGCCTACACGGCCGGTATCATATTTTACATTCTCGACGACAAGAACCTGCTTCGCCACGCCCACGGCATCTGGCACTTGTTTGTACTGGCCGGTTCCGTCTGCCATTTCATCGCCGTCATCGGCTACATTCGTTAAGCGAATCCCGACCAGGCCTGGCGGGATTTTCGGTTTCCCCTTTCGCCATTCATGCTAGAATAGCCGCTTTGTTTATCCGATTAAAAATTCACCAAGAAGGGTTTGATTTCGCACCATGAAAACATCATCGCTTTTACTCGCCACCACCCGTGAAACCCCAGCCGATGCTGTGGTCATCAGCCACCAGCTCATGCTTCGTGCCGGCTTGATTCGACCGCTGGCCGGCGGTTTGTACACTTGGTTGCCGTTGGGTGTCCGTGTGTTGCGTAAAGTGGAAGCGATTGTGCGTGAAGAAATGAACCGTTCCGGCGCGCAGGAATTATTGATGCCTGTGGTTCAACCACTGGAGTTATGGGAAGAGTCCGGTCGTGCCGAAGATTACGGCCCGGAATTGCTGCGCTTCAAAGACCGCCACCAGCGTGACTTTGCGTTGGGGCCAACCCACGAAGAAATCATCACCGATTTGGTACGCAAGGAAATCCGCAGTTACAAGCAACTGCCCGCCAATTTTTACCAAATCCAGACCAAGTTCCGTGACGAAATTCGTCCACGCTTTGGGGTGATGCGCTCGCGTGAATTCATTATGAAAGACGCCTACTCTTTCCACATGAATCGCGACAGTCTGCAAACCACTTACGACGAAATGTACGATGCTTACAACCGTATCTTTTCACGCATCGGACTCGACTTCCGTCCGGTTCAGGCCGACACCGGTTCCATTGGCGGCGACGGCTCGCACGAATTCCACGTGCTGGCCGATTCCGGTGAAGACGACATCGCTTTTTCCACCGAGTCCGACTTCGCCGCCAACGTCGAACTGGCGGAAGCCTTGGAACCACGTGGAGAACGCCCGGCGCCGAGCGAAGACCTGACCAAAGTCGCCACGCCCGGCAAGCACAGCATTGAAGAAGTCTGTGATTTCTTACAGGTCAAGAAAAAGAAAGTCCTGAAAACCTTGATTGTCAAAGGCGCTACCGACGAGAATCCAGTCGTTGCATTGGTGGTGCGTGGCGACCATGAACTGAATGAAATCAAAGCCGAAAAACTGGCATTGGTCGCCGAACCGCTTGAAATGGCCAGCGACGCGGAGATTCTGGACGCCGTTGGTTGCAACGCCGGTTCCATTGGTCCGGTTGGCTTGAACATTCCGGTCATTGTCGACCGCACTGCGGCACACGCCGTGGACTTTATCTGCGGCGCCAACGAAGACGGCTTCCATTACACCGGCGCCAACTGGGATCGTAACGCTAACCCAACCCTGGTCGCCGACATCCGTAATGTCGTCAAAGGCGATCCAAGCCCATGCGGAAAAGGGAAAATCGAAATCCGCCGTGGCATTGAAGTCGGCCACATCTTCCAACTGGGCAACAAATATTCCAAAGCCCTCAACGCCACCGTGCTGAATGAAAACAGCCGTGCGCAAGTATTGGAAATGGGCTGTTACGGTATCGGCGTCACTCGCGTGGTCGCGGCCGCCATCGAACAAAACCACGATGACAAAGGCATTATCTGGCCGGAAGCCATTGCGCCTTTCCAGGTGTGTATTGTGCCAATGCAGATGCACAAGTCGCCCCGCGTGGCGGAAGCCGCCAATAAGCTCTATGACGAACTGACCGCCAAAGGCATCGAAGTGCTATTTGACGACCGCAGCGAACGCCCGGGCGTGATGTTCAACGACATGGAACTGATCGGCATTCCACACCGCATCGTCATCGGCGAACGCGGTTTGGACAACGGCATGATTGAATACAAACACCGCACCGATGAAAAAGCCCAAGATATCGCCGAAGCGGAGTTTATGGATTTCTTGCTCGCCAAGCTCAACGCTTAAGCCCAGTTCGGCCTTACGCCCATTCATAAAAACCACCAGGCCTGGTGGTTTTTTTGTTTTGACGATAAAAAATACATTCTTTGGCTTCAAAAGTCGTAAGATTAGGCTCTTAATTACACAGGCGTCGTAAAAGTGTCCATCGAACATTATTCCATCTTTTTCATCACCACTTTTTTGTTGATTTTGGTGCCCGGTCCATCCGCGATGACCGTTGCTTCACAAGGGGCATCACTGCAATCCAAAAAAGCATTTTTAGGTGTCTTAGGCATTGCCACAGCGGATTTGCTTTTCTTCGCACTGTCTGCGACGGGTATTTCCGCGTTGATTGTTGCGTCCAGCTTAATGTTTACCATCATCAAATGGCTAGGGGTGGCGTTTTTGGTTTACCTAGGCCTGACAGTCCTGTTCAGTAAAGGTTCGGCCATTCAATTTAGCCCAAAAAAAACCGACCACCACGCGCTTAAGCTCTTCAGCCAAGGATTGGTAATTCAGCTTGCCAACCCCAAAGCGTTAATGTATTTCACCGCTCTATTGCCACAATTCATCAACCCGAACGAACCGTTATTCATGCAATTGCTACTCATTGGGTTAACCTTTTTCTTTGCCGACACCTTTGTTTACAGCCTTTACAGTTTTATGGGTGCCCATATGGCAAGACGCAAACTGAAAGCCTGGGTGATTCAGCTAATCAATAAAGTAGCCGGCCTGACATTGATTTACACCGGCATCAAAATGGCTATGCTGGAAAACCGCAACCCTTGATTTACGACACAATCAGATCTTTTTAATACTTGGTTACGCATTACGCTAAAAACCGCCAGTCCTGGCGGTTTCCCGAAAAATTTCTTCCCTCCTCTTCACCGTTACAACAAAGTAACATATAATATTACAATTATATGACAAGCTACATAACTGCTATACTTTGTTAACATTTGAATTGCAATATATTTTCAAAGCATGGCAATTACGAAAATAAAATATTGTGACGGCACCCATAAGATAAATAACAATGCATAGATTCACGCTTTCGCACTGGTGGGCACTACTGTTCATCCTCTTCTTCCCCTTTCTGGTGATGAGCCTTTATTCCGATTTTATTCGGGAATCGGAACTGAACTCACGACTGGGCTGGCTGGTGATGCTGGGCGGCTTTGCTTATTTGGCACGTCATCATGTTTACCCTTATCGTTTTTTACTCTTGATATTGGTTTTTATTACCTTTTCAGGCGCTATGGATTTACTCTATGCCGTGACTTTCGGTGGGGTTTTCACCTCTGCGTCATTCGAAGCCATTTCACAATCTGACCCCAGAGAAATTTATGAATTTCTAACCGTATACGCCAGTTATGAAAACGTGATGCTGTTGTTACTCTACCTGACGATTTCATACCTGCTACTAAAGCGCATGCTGGTAAAAACGTCTCTGATGCGTAAGGAAAAAGTTTTGGTGGGCTTAGCCATTGTCATGTTCATCGTTGCGATAGTGGAAGTACAGAAACGCAACCGGGTATTTGACACCATTCCCGGCTTTAATGGCGTTGCCATTGACTACCTCAATAACCGAGAAGGTTTTGAACAGAGCATTCAAGCCCGCGAGGAACTGGACACCCAAACTGATTTCTCAGCTTCCTCTAAAGACATTCCGCAGACTTACGTGATTATCATCGGCGAATCCATGAACCGAAATCACATGTCGCTATACGGTTACCCTCGAGCAACCACACCCATGTTACACGCCGTTCGTTCTGACCTGATTGCCTTTGAAAACATCGTCACGCCCTATGCGCAAACGGCCGCCTCGTTAAGACATGTCTTAACCGAAGCCAACACCGACAACCAAAAAGACATCAATCAATCGGTCAGCTTGATGGGCGTTTTCAACAAAGCGGGCTTTGAAACCTGGTGGCTTTCGAATCAGCAACCGATGCGTATGCCATTCGCGGCCTTAGCCAAAACAGCCGACCATAGCCATTTCATCAGCCATGATTTCCATGGCGTCGAAGTGGAACGCTATGACGGCTACCTACTGCCTTACATTCAAGAAGCCATTCAAGCCCCGGCGGAAAAGAAAGTGATTTTCGTCCACCTGATGGGCAGCCACTTGGACTATAACAATCGTTATCCGCCGGAAAAATCGGTGTTCCAGAACCGTGACAAGCTTCAAGCATACCGGCCAGACGTCAGCGACAGTCAAGTGAGCTACATTAACAGTTACGACAACTCCATTCATTACACGGATGAAATCGTCGGCACCACCATCGCCGATTTAACTACCGTTTCCAACGCAGCCGCCCTCTTGTTTTTCGCGGATCACGGCGAAGAGGTGTTTGATACCAAGGATTTCAAAGGCCATGGCCCGGATGGGGTAACGGTTTCTATGTTGGAAGTACCGTTTATCGTGTGGCGTAACAGCGCCTACCGTGAAACCTTTCCAGACGTTGACCAGATAATGGCAAACCATACCGGCCAACCGGGGCTATTGGATGATGTTTTCCATTTCGCGCAATGTTTGACGCAAGTGGAATCCTCGCTGTATGATGCGCAAAACGCTTTGTGTTCGGCGGACTTTCAACCGCGTAAACGCATCGCTTATGGACAAGACTACGATACCGAACTGAAAAGGAAAGCCCTTTGAAATCGCCTTACACCGGATGGTCGCGCATTTTCTACGCTGCTGGCTACTCTTACAAAGGATTGAAATCGACCTGGAAGCACGAAGCGGCTTTCCGCCAGGAAGCCGTTCTATGCTTATTGCTAACGCCCATTGCCATCTGGCTGGGCGACAGCCTGATGGAAATCATTGCCTTGATTGGCGTTCTGGTGTTTGTCTTGATTGTGGAAATGCTGAACTCCGCGGTGGAGTCGACTATCGATCGAATTGGTGAGGATTACCATAAACTGTCCGGCCGCGCCAAAGACCAAGGTTCCGCGGCCGTGTTTCTGTCGTTTTTTCTCGCCGTACTGGTCTGGGGCGGTTTCATCATTGACAAGCTGCTTGCCTAAGCAACAAAACTTCTAACTCGCTTCGTTAATTTCGCCCTGACTGTCTTCAGCCTGGCGCGCCTTAATGTAATCCGCGCCCCATTCGTACAGTAGTTCCAACACCGGCTTGAGGCGTTCACCCTGCCCAGTGAGTCGATAGTCCACTTTCGGCGGCACCACCGGATACACCGTGCGAATGACAATACCTTCCTCTTCCAGTTGCCGTAATTTTTGCGTCAACATTTTCTGTGTGATTGGCGGTATCAGGCGACGTAATTCGCTATTACGTTTGGGTCCTTGCATCAAGTACCACAAAATCAACCCTTTCCATTTGCCATCCAAAATATCAATCGCGACCTGGAAGGCGCATTGGTAAGTCTGATTATTGACAACAAAGCCACAGGTTTTTTCCGACATGGTATTTCCTATATTTTTCATAGTTACTTTTTGGTAAGTATATTACAAAAAAGTACATACTTACCAAAACAATACATAAATGATAGCATACTCTCACTTTGTAAAACTGACCTGACATTCATTAAAAAGGACCCCCTCATGGAAAAAACCTTCATGCAAGCCATGCAAGACCGTTATGCCGTTAAAGCTTTCAAACCGGAAGCGGACATCGAACCGGACACATTCGGGAAAATTTTGGAAGCTGGTCGCCTGTCTCCCAGCTCTTTTGGCCTAGAACCGACCCGTTTTCTGGTGATTAGAGATCCGGCCATCCGCGCCGAACTGAAAGCGGCTTGTGGCGGCCAACCGCAAATCGACACCTGCAGCGAGCTGGTCGTATTCGTCACCGTTAAGGAGTTTGACGGCATTACCGATTACGCCAAAAAACAGTTTGGCCGTTGGGGCTTGGACGACAACGCCATGCAAGGTGTCTTGAACTTTTACGGCAGTTACATCAGCCAATTCAATGAACAAACACTTCCTTATTGGTCCGGCAAACAGGCCTACATCGCTTTGGGGAACATGATGACCGCCGCCCAGGTTTTCGGCATCGGTTCTTGCCCGATTGAAGGCTTCGATAAAGACCAAACCATGAAAGCCTTGAAGTTGGATGCGAATCAATATGACCTGCACGTCATTATGGCACTCGGGGAACCGGCCGACCAAGCCAGACCGAAGCATCGCCTCCCTCTGACCGATTTAGTAACCTACCTCTAAACAAAACAGGGGGTATCGCCCTTTTAACCAGGCCTGGCCATTTATCATTAATGGCCAAGTAATAAAAACCAATTGTTTTGTAAATAAAAATTGACTTACTCCGCCGATTAGCGTCTAATTGGTTCCACATTCGGAAAGAAATTCTGAAATTCTTTGTTTATCTGCTCGACTTCGTTGTTTTATTCGTAATTCTCCGTTCTCCGTAGTTCATTAAGTAACAGTTTATTTTTCTGATGATTACGCCGAAAGGCATGCTTTTTTATAGATTTTTACAGGATTAAAATTATGTCTGAAACAACGACAGGTACCGTTAAGTGGTTTAACGAATCAAAAGGCTTTGGCTTTATCGAACAAGAATCCGGCCCGGATGTTTTTGCACACTTCAGTGCCATCACCGGTTCTGGTTTCAAAACGCTAGCCGAAGGTCAAAAAGTTGAGTTCACCGTTACCCAAGGCGCGAAAGGGCCTCAAGCGGAAAACATCACGGCACTGTAAGCGATCAGCTTAAGTGTTTTGAGACAAGAAAGCAGGACAGTGTCCTGCTTTTTTTATGCCCCGAAAAAACAGGCCCAACTCTATTCCACCAGATAAGACATCAAGTGAATGTAAAGTTTTTCCAGCACTTTGATATTGTATTCAGTGATTTCATGATCGCAGTCCGGGTGCTCCAAAGCAGCCTTGTTCACATACCAGAAACGTTTACAGGTTTGAATGGTCATCCGTAACTCATACGGCGTTGGGTTACCCGGTTCCGCCCAGTTACCAGGCATCATATCGATTTCCTTAGGCTGAAAACGACATAAGGTACCTTTCGGGTTTTCACGATCGGAGGTGGATGTTGATGTCCTCACATAATGCGGAGCCGCCGAAGGAACAGGCACGCTTCTCGCATCGTGAGGGTTTCTGACTCTTGGCATAGCAAGTCTCCCTAAAACGATTAACGATTTCACATACCTCGCTGACAGTATATAACCTAGTAAAGCAGTAGGAAATAAAAATTTTTCATCCCGTCATAGGTCATTACCCACTTTAAAAGAAGGGTTATAACGGTTTTTCACTGCAAAAACACCCTGTTAACCATATCGTTCAATGCCTTTTTCCGGTAGAATCAATCGCAAAATAATGAACGTCAAACACGTGAAAAGAGAGTAATTATGGATATTTGGCAGAAAATTTTTCTATATTTAGGCGCCGGCCTTGGAGCCGTTATGCTGATTGTTGCGATGATCGCACTCGGCACTGCCGAAAACGGCCAGCTTTCAGTGGAAGGCTTACAGCATTTATCGGGACAAATGACTTCTCTTTACGAAGTGGTGCGTTGGTTTGTCTACCTTTGGTTGATTTCCGGCATCGTCTTGCTGGTGCGTTTTCTAATGCGTATTTTCGGCCACCGCTGAGGTTCAACGCCTTGAGTTGAAAAACGCCAGGCCTGGCGGTTTTTGGTTTTATACGTCTTCTTTCAGAATCGCATAGGTACCGGTCGCGTAAGCTACCAATTTTCCTTCATCATGCAGTTCAATTGTCACAAAAGCTACCTTCTTGCCTTGGCGCTTCACTTCAGCCGACGCTAATAAATGCTTTCCAGAAGCCGGCTTAAGATAGTTAATTTTGATTTCCATGGTCACCGCCGTAAAGCCCTCATCCAAGCTTGAAACTGCAGCATACCAGCCGGTGTTATCCATCAAGGTCGAAATCACACCGCCATGCACAAACCCCATGTGCTGTAGATGATAGGGTTCAACGTGTAACTCCACTTCCGCCGTTCCCGTTGCATAGCTTTTCAATTCCGCACCGATGTGCTCCAAAAAAGGAAATTTAACGGCTTTCATTGCAAGATCGCACTCCCAAAATAAAAAGATAATTTTACCACGCTGACGCTCCCAACTTAAAAATGTCCCGGCCTGATTTAAGATAAACGTCTATAATTCATCTTACATTCAATTGAACTCCATCCATGCAAACCGGATAAAGATAAAACATGCAAATTCAATGGTACCCAGGGCACATGCACAAAGCGCAAAAAGAAGTGCGCGAAATCCTCCCGCAAGTGGATTTAATCATCGAAGTGCTTGACGCCCGCATTCCGTTCAGCAGCGAAAACCCGATGATCGCCAAGCTGCGCGGCGACAAACCAACCATCAAGATATTCAACAAATCCGACCTGGCCGACGCCGATAAAACCGCGAAATGGCAAGCCTATTTCGAACAGCATAAAAACATCAAGACTTTGGCTTTGAATGCTCAGCAATCGGATCGTAAAGCTCAGGTATTGGGACTGATCAATAAAATGTTTCCACGAGAGGAAGACTCCGTCAAGGTCATACACGCGCTGATTCTCGGCATTCCCAATGTCGGGAAATCCACCTTGATCAACACCCTGGCCAGCCGCCCGATCGCCAAAACCGGCAATGAACCGGCCGTGACCAAAATGTTGCAGCGCATTAAACTGGAAGACGGTATCACTCTGTTCGATTCGCCCGGCATGTTGTGGCCGAATATCGAAAACGAGCACTCCGGTTATCGCCTGGCGATTACCGGCGGCATCAAAGAAACCGCTTTCGAATTGCCCGACATCGCCAGTTACGCGGCGGAATATTTACTGACACACTACCCGCAACGCTTGAAAGAACGCTATCAGCTTGACGAGCTCCCGCTGCACGATCCTTTCCCGGACGTGGCTTTTTTGGAAACCGTCGGGCGCGACCGCGGCTGTTTGGTCAGCGGCGGGCAGGTGGATTTGGATAAGATTTCCCGCATTTTGATTACCGAAATCCGTGATGGGCAACTTGGCGCCCTGACCTTTGAAACACCGGAGATGATGGAGCAGGAATTACAACAGGTCGACATCAAGCGTGAACAAAAAGCGGCTAAAAAACAAGCCCGCCTCGATGCCCGCAAACAAAAGAAAAACAAACGCAACCGCTGACATCTTCAGCGCTTGAATACAAGGACGAACAAGCCATGCTCAGTTATCGCCACTCCTTTCATGCGGGTAATTTCGCCGATGTGCTCAAACACAGCGTGACGGTTCAAATCCTCAAGTATCTGACCCTCAAACCCAAACCGATTTATTATCTGGACACCCATTCCGGCGCAGGTGCGTTCACTTTATCCGACGATGAAGCGCAAAAAAACCGGGAGTACGAAAATGGCATCGGGCAACTTTGGCCCCTGCTCGATGAATTGGAAAACTGCCCAGGCCTGGTCAAGGACTATCTGGAGACGGTACAGCAATTCAATCCGCAAACCGAACTGCAAACATACCCGGGTTCTCCCTGGTTTGCGCAGCACCTGCTTCGCGCGCAGGACCGACTGGATTTTTTCGATTTACACCCAAATGAAAGCCAGATTTTGCGGAAAAATTTCGCCGGAGACAAGCGTATTCACGTTTACCCAAAAGACGGTTTCCATGCTTGCATGAGCCAATTGCCGCCCAAGGAAAAACGCGGTTATGTATTGATGGACCCGCCTTATGAAATCAAAACAGATTATGCAAAAGCGGTGGAAACCTTGATTAAAGCGCACAAAAAGTTTGCCAACGCCACCTATGCCCTGTGGTATCCAGTCGTAGAACGCCATCGCATTCAGTCCATGGAAAAGGCGTTTATCGACAGCGGCATCCGAAATATTCAGTTGTTTGAGTTAGGCATCGCCAAAGACGGCGATCAAGGCATGACGGCCAGCGGCATGATTGTGATTCATCCGCCGTGGAAATTGATGGAAACTCTGCAGGCCGGCTTGCCGTTTTTAAGCGAACGGCTTGGTGGTGCGCGCGGCCATTATCGCGCCGAACAGTTAGTCCCGGAATAAACGATCAGAACTGATACGCCAACTTCAGACCACTGCCCCAGCTGAGATCGAGTTGATATTGATTCTGGCGATTACCGTGGCGGTTGTAAAAGCTGAAACGGTAGTCGGCGGAATATTGTCCAAACACATCCAAACGCCAGTTTTTCGACGCCCGATAAGACAACATGACGTCGGCTTTCCAAGTTTGAAGTTCAACATATCCTTTTTCTTCAACCGGGCTGTCATCGGCCAACTTAGCCATAAACTGCCGGTACGACGCACCGGTACTGATGTTCCAGTTTTCCGCAAAACCATAAGCCACATAGGCGCGCGGGAAACCGAGCACCGCCGATAAGCCGTCCCAGCTTCGAGCTCGATACGCGACCCCAATCGCCGGATACAAGCGGCTTCGCACAGGATGGTAGTTGTAAATCAAACCACCCAAAAGCGACACGTCATTCTTCAGTTGATAGGAAACCAAGGCTCTCAGGTTGACGCTGTAAGAATCGTCGGTCTGTTCTTCATATTTGGACGACACCCCAAGACTGCTTAAGAACAGCATTTTCGAGTTGATACGGTGGTTGAACTTTCCGCCAATGCGCGCCCCGCGAAGGCCTTTTACCGGTTTGTCATGACCATTCCCAAAAGGCAGTTTATCAATGTCGTGCCAATCCAGACTCCAATAGGTATAGCCCAAGTACGCCAATTGGTTTTCAAGCAGAACATCGTAATAACGATCCGAGACTTCCCCGCCATAATCCTGAATGCCCGACGGATTGAAATAACCGGTTTCCAGCGTAATCTTCGGGGCCCAAGGACTTTTTTCCGCCATCGCGAGGGCCGGAACCCCTGCGGTTAAACACACCAACAAAGGTTTCGACATTTTAAACACGTTTATTCACCGTCTCTTTGATTTAGATATTGATAAGCGACTTTCAAGGCTTCATCGGCGTCCAAACCTTGATGCATAAAGTCGTAGGCGATTTGCTGCTCTTCACTGAGAAAGCGGTTTTCGAAATCGGAAATCAGCGTTTTCCAAGCCAGCTTGTCATTGGATTCTTCCGGAGTATGCGCTAACAACTTGGCCAGCGTCGCGAACGCCAGCGTGCTTTCATTCATTTGGTGCAGATAGGCGCGAAAATCATCGAACTCGTCTTTCAAATCCTGTACTTTCATTTCCGCCGACAAACCGCTGTTGAAAATGGAATCCACCGCGTTGATAAAACGCGCCACCTCTTTCTGGTTTCGATCGGATTGCGTCACCGCGAGGTTCAAAGCCATGCTGGCTTCCTGAAAGTCGGATTGGTCCGTCGATAAAGCGGAGCCGTCTTCCATGAAATTGAATTCGGATAATTGAGACGTTTCCATCGACACCAGAGCCGTCTGGGCGTCGGTCATGACCAAACGATGATGCGCCAACAATTGCCCACTGGTGACTTGAGCGATGTGACAACCGCAGAGATATTTACCGTTCTCATCCGGGCGCAGGTGAATGACTTCCACGCCTTCCAAGCAATAGACCTCTTCGGTTTGTTCGTTCTTGACGCGTAGACTGATTAATTGTTGTGGCAGGAACAAATCCGGGTCGTCGATGTAGAACCCCAACCCGGTCAAGTTGACATCCGCCCCTTCAAACGCCACGGAAAACGTCTCGTCCTCGTGGTTTGTCACTTGAAACGGCCGGACAAAACGTGCCGACTGCCGCTGCTCCAAGTCCATTTGAATCATATCGCTACAACCCTGCTCAGGTGCGAACTTTGCTCGCAATCTCTTTTTGATAACCCAATGCTTCGCAGTCGGCCTGCGGAATCCATCCCAGACAGCTACGCACTTTCAAAGACTGATAATTCCGCACAATCGGCATAACAGTCAAAATTCCCCAGGCCTGCTGATACCAACGCCAACCGATGGCAGACGGTTGCTGCGCCCACCACAGGTTATTGACACCGAAATGACGGGTTTTGAAAATCAAATGGAAGGCCAGGCGCCAATATTTCAATGCAAAGCGTAGTTTTGTTTTGTTCATGGCATCATTCTATCACAAGCGGGTTTAAGAGAGTTATCGGCCGTTTGCACGGCCTTTTGAGGTTGGAGGGTTAAAGGGTTAAATTAAAGCGTTTATTTTTTTGCGTCGTATTTCCGAATAAACTCTTCCAGCATTTTCTGGTCGACCATGCCGGTTCTCGCCGCAACCACCTCGCCTTTCGGGCTGACCATGTAAGTGGTTGGCAACCCTCTCAAAGGACCGAACGGAGTGGTTTTACCGTCAATGCGACCTTTTTGACGAACAATCGGAAACTTGATATCTTCCTGCTCCAAAAACGTCTTCACCTGAGACGGGCTGTTATCTTCATAGTTCACGCCCAAAACGACGGCATTTTTATCTTTATGGGCATCATAGAAAAAGCCTAACTCTGGCATTTCCACACGGCACGGCGGGCACCAGGTCGCCCAATAGTTCACCACCACCCACTTGCCTCGGAAATCGGACAGTTTTACCGTTTTACCATCCAGCGTTTCGAATTCAATGTCGGTCGCCGCTTGAACCGTTGATGACAAGGCCGCCATCCACACCATTGAAATTAAAAGAGAGAATTTAATCGGATTCATCCAGTTTTTCGCGTGAATCATCTTGCTTCCTTATGGTTTCATTTTTAATCGCAAGCAGGCTACCACAGCCCGCGAGACAGACTATGAATGCTTCGTTAATATCTGTTTGACGAACGGCAAGGTCATGCGGCGCTTTTCCACAAACGTCGCCTGTTCGAGAATTTTCAGCACCGACAGCAACTCCTGCAAGTCGGTGGAAAACTGTTTGATGAGGTAGTTGCCCACGTCCAATGGCAGTTCAAAGCCTAGCTTCAAGGCATGGCGTTGCATCGCGACCACCAGATCGCGCTTATTGTGCAATGGCTTCAAACGAATCGGCAACACCGACATCAACGCCTGAGTCAGATCCGACGTCACAATCGGCCAGTCCCCGATATTCTGCATGCCCGACAACACCACTTTATGCCCCAGTACCTTAGAACGCATCAACAGATTCGCCAAAGCATGCTCCCAAGATTCCTGCCCGATCACCTTTTCCACATCATCAAGGCACACCAACGGCGTGCGCTCCAGACCATGGAGCACATCTGGAATCAACGGCAAGGTCGTGTCACCCAACGGCAAATACACACTGGCGGATTTTTTTTCGGTCATAAAGCGGCAGGCTGCCTGCAGCAGATGGGTTTTGCCCACCCCACTCTCACCTTGAAAATAAAAGGCTTCACCTTCCTGACTCTTCATCAGCGTCTGTTGAAACCGGTTCAACGCCAAGACGGTCGCTTCGTCTTCGGTCACAAACGTGTCAAAGCAAACCTCTTCACGCAAACCGATTTTAAGGGGTAACTGTACAAACACTGTCGCTTATCTTCCTATCGGCCCGTCGACTTTATTCCCATTCCGCATTGACTTGCCCGATGACGGCATCATCACGAACCGACACCAAATTTGGCATGGCCGCCAACCGATTCACCAATCGAATGTATTCGCCTTGATAGACCACCTCGAACACCACCTGATGCTTCTCCACCGATGTCAGACGCACCTGATGAACAGTCGGTTTCATGGCTTTCAGTCGTTTTTCCAACTCCGTCAGTTGCTCGACCGAACGGATGTTATCGACCGTCAGGGTCAAAGACCCCAGAAACTCGGCCTGCTCACGATATGGTGCGGAATACAGTCGCAACAGTTCGGAAAAAGTGTCTTCAAAGTACCCTTGTTCCGGTTCCTCACGGGTCTCCCCCTGTAACAAGCTGATTCCGCTGCGATCAAACAATTGCCATTTATAACGTTCGGCACCGCTGATGGACGCCACCACCTGAAAGCTCAACAAATAACGGGCATCACTGGATTGTAAAATGTCAGCCACCCGTTGGTTGGAACCATCCGCATCCGGATAAACCCAATTAGTCGCATATTGCGGCGTTTCAATCGGCAACCCCAGTTGTAAGGCGGTATTACGGTAATTCAGTTTCGGTAAATAATCCAATGTCTCGCCGGTTAGCTTGACCAGGGTTCCGGCAATCAATTGCGACCCCATGATCAACGTCGTCGGGCGATTCGCCATCGGCCAAATCACCAGTCCCTGTTGCTGGAAATAACGGTAAAAACGCTGTTGGTCAAAGTCAAACACCAACCAGTTGCCGACCTTGACCCCTTCCTGCTCATAAGATTCATAGTGATAACTTTTCAACCAAGCCTTGGGCGATTGAACAAACGTCTCGGCTTCAGGCTGCGATAAAAAACTTGGATTGCCCGTCAAACGAATCAGTTCGATTCGAATCGCCTTCAATAAACTCTCGTCCAACGTCTGCTGAGCGCTTTTATCCGTCGCGTCATCCAACTGCAGCATTCGGACTTCAAACAAATCCGATTGCTCACCGGCATAACCGGAAGCGGCGAAGGTCATTAAAATAAAAAATACCGCCGAGACAAAACTTCTCATATTTACCTCATGATTTTTGGTTACAATATGTTATCCGATTTTGCGGTAAAACTCTGGTAAATTCGTCACAAGATTTCAGGTGTCGAATGCTTGCGAAGGTGCAAGTCACTCGCCGGGTTCACCGAAATTTACACCAACTTTATTCAACAGCAGTTTTAATCAAACCTATGACAACACAAAAGCCATCCATTAGCTATAAAGACGCCGGTGTCGACATTGATGCGGGTAACGCCCTAGTTGAAGCCATTAAACCGATTGCCAAAGCCACCTCCAGACCGGAAGTCTCCACCTCTCTCGGTGGGTTCGGGGCTTTGTTCGAGCTACCGATGGACAAATACAAAAATCCATTGCTGGTCTCCGGAACCGACGGCGTCGGCACCAAACTGCGTTTGGCCATTGAAAGCGGCAAACACGACCAAGTCG
Source organism: Thiomicrospira sp. S5 (assembly GCF_003991075.1). Lineage (NCBI taxonomy): Bacteria > Pseudomonadati > Pseudomonadota > Gammaproteobacteria > Thiotrichales > Piscirickettsiaceae > Thiomicrospira > Thiomicrospira sp. S5. Next base: position 1,754,650 of record NZ_CP014470.1, read on the forward strand.
GTATTGACCTGGTGGCCATGTGTGTCAACGATTTGATTGTGCAAGGCGCCGAACCACTGTTCTTCCTAGACTATTACGCCACCGGCAAACTGGACATCTACACCGCACGCGATGTCGTCGCCGGTATCGGGGAAGGCTGCCAACAATCCGGTTGTGCCTTAATCGGTGGTGAAACCGCCGAAATGCCCGGCATGTACCCGGACGGCGACTACGACCTGGCCGGCTTCTGTGTCGGTATCGTCGAAAAAGCGGACTTGATTGACGGACGCAAGGTCAAAGCCGGCGACGTTTTGCTCGGTTTGGCGTCCTCCGGACCGCACTCCAACGGTTACTCTTTGATTCGCAAGATCATCGACGTCAACGCAGCGGACCTGTCACAGGACTGTGGTGGACAACCATTAATCGATGCTTTGATGGCTCCGACACGCATTTACGTCAAACCGATTCTGGAGCTGATGAAACACATTGATATCCACGCCATTTCACACATCACCGGTGGCGGTTTGCTGGAAAATCTGCCGCGCGTCATGCCGGAAAACACCCAGGCCAAGATCGACACCCAGAGCTGGGAGCGCCCAGCCGTATTCGACTGGATTCAGGAAAAAGGCAATGTCGACTTCCATGAAATGCACCGTACTTTGAACTGCGGCATCGGCTTGGTCGTCGTCGTCAGTGCCGACGACAAACAGAAAGCCATCGACACCTTAACCGCGCAAGGTGAAACCGTTTCCGTCATCGGCACCATTGAAGCCAGCGACTCAGAAACGCCTGTCGTCGAGCTGGCATAATCGCCATCCCGAAAGCCGCTTTGACCGGTTTTCGGGCCATGCTTTCATCACGTCTGTCACCGAAACCTTTTATGACATCAAAAATGCGCATTGCGGTTCTCATTTCCGGTACCGGCTCCAATCTGCAAGCCTTGATTGACCGTGCGCCGGATTCCGATTACGAAATCGCGCTCGTTTTGTCCAACCGCCCCCAGGCCGCTGGCCTGCAAAAAGCCCAAGCCGCTGGAATCCCAACCGTCGTCATCGATCACACCGAGTACGACTCCCGGGAAAGTTTCGACCAGGCTATGATTGAAGCCCTCGATGCCCAGCAAATCGACGGCATTATTCTGGCCGGATTCATGCGCATTCTGACACCGGCGTTCACCTTGCATTACCTGGGACGCATGCTCAACATCCACCCTTCCTTGTTGCCGAAATACCCAGGCCTGAACACGCACCAACGCGCACTGGATGCGCAGGATGCCGAACACGGCCTCAGTATCCATTTCGTCACCCCGGAACTGGACGGCGGCCCGGTCATCCTGCAAGCCAAAGTCCCCGTGGAAGCCGGTGACACGGCCGAGAGCCTGCAAAAAAAGGTACAAATCCAGGAACACATCGCGTATCCTTTAGTCACCAACTGGTTGGCACAAGGCCGTATTCAGTTACAAAACAACCAGGCCTGCTACCAAGACCAAACCTTGCAGGTACCGCTGCAATTGACCGAGCAAGAGCTATGAAATCATTGTCCGTTTTGGCGACCCGAACCCTATTCGCCGCCGCATTATTGCTCCCCTTCACGTCGCAGGCCGCGCAAATTCCAAGCTTTAAAGCGACCTTCGACATCTGGGTACTCGGCTTTAAAATCGGCCAAGCCCATCAGGAAATGAACTGCCAAAACGGCGACTGCCACCTGTCCAGCGAAGCCATTCCGCCAAGCTGGGCCAAAGCGTTCATCAACGAATCGGCCATCGAAAAAATTCACCTCAAGCAGAGTGACGAAGATTTCAAATGGCTGGAATACAAAAAATTCCTGACCCGAGAATACGACGACCGTACCGAAAAGAAAACCTACACGCTGATTCGCCGCGAAGACCTTGATAAAGTCGAGTATGTCGAAGATAAAAAGTTCTGGCCGAATCAAAAACAGATTTACGACGTCATTTCCATGGCGTACGGCATCCAATACCAAGTGATAAACCAACGCCCGATTGACAACATTTATTTGCAGGACGATAAAATCCAGCAGAAAATCACTTTCAGCACCATCAACGAATCGGATGAAATCGACCTCCCGTTTGAAGAAGCGGTACAAACAAAACTTTTTGCCTTCCATAATGGTAAAATTGAAGCAGAACTCTGGCTCTTGCCCGAACTTAATTATTTCCCGGCCCGCATCGTGATTCTCAACAAAGACGAAGACCGAAAAATTGAGCTGGAATTGAATCATAAGCCGACATTCAAATGAAACTTAGCGATAGAGACATCATCCAACACCTGAAAATTGGCAAAATCGGCATCGATCCGATGCCGGATCAAAACAAGATCAAAGGCATCAGCGTCGATTTACGATTGGCGAACAAGTTCCGCGTCTTCAACGACCACACGGCTCCTTTCATCGATTTGAGCGGCGCGTCGGACGAAATGCAACAACTCATGGACAAAGTCATGGGAGACGAAGTCGTGATTGACGATGGGCAGGCTTTCTTCCTGCATCCAGGCGAGCTGGCACTGGCCTCGACATACGAATCCGTCTCCATTCCGGACGACCTGGTCGGCTGGTTGGATGGCCGTTCCAGTTTGGCACGCCTAGGATTGATGGTACACGTCACGGCACATCGCATCGACCCGGGCTGGGAAGGCCAAATCGTATTGGAAATCTTCAACAGCGGCAAACTGCCATTGGCACTGCGCCCCGGCATGGACATTTGCGCCATCAACTTCGAAACCCTGTCCAGCGCGGCCATCAAGCCCTACAATAAACGTGCGGATGCCAAATACCGCAACCAGCAAGGGCCAACGGCCAGCCGCATCACACAAGACCAAGCCACCCAACAGGACGAACGTCAACTGGACTTGCTCTCCTGACCTTGAATCGCAAGGTTTTGTCACCACTCAATAAGGTTCAAACCAAAACGCATTTATCCGAAATCGGCCAGGCCTGGTCGGTTTCGGCATAATGACGGAAGGAATACGACATGAACATTCTGAATAAACTCTTCGGCAAAAATTTAACGGATGAACAACGTGACGCCATTGCTCAAGCCATCGACTCGGTGACGCTACCCGGCATCGACAGTGAGGCGTTGAATTCGAATGCATTGGAAGCCGCTCAGTTGAAAAAAACACACCTGACACTGGCATTAACGCTACCGTTTCCGGGCAAAAGCCTGTGGCCGGCCATTGAGCAACAACTGCAGCACGCCTTATTACAGCAAGACACCTTTGAAACGGTTGAAATAACCTTTACCACCGACATCAAGGCCCACGCCGTTCAAGGCGGCACTCAGCCGCTTAAAAACGTCAAGAACATCATCGCTGTGGCCTCGGGGAAAGGCGGTGTCGGAAAATCCACCACCAGCGTCAACCTGGCCTTGGCACTGCAACAGGAAGGTGCACAGGTCGGCCTGCTGGACGCCGACATTTACGGCCCAAGCATTCCGACCATGCTCGGCGTACACCAAAAACCGGAAACCAAAGACGGCAAAAGCATGGAACCCTTATCCGCTTACGGCCTGCAACTGATGTCCATCGGCTTTCTCATCAACCCCGACGACCCGATGATTTGGCGCGGCCCGATCGTCACCTCGACCCTGACCCAACTACTGAACGAAACCAACTGGCAGAACCTGGATTACCTGATTATCGATTTACCGCCCGGCACGGGCGATGTGCAGCTGACCCTTTCCCAGCAGATTCCGGTGACCGGTGCAGTGATTGTCACCACACCGCAGGAAGTCGCGCTGATTGATGCCCGCAAAGGCTTGAGAATGTTTGAAAAGGTCAACATCCCAGTGCTGGGTGTCGTGGAGAATATGAGTACGCATGTGTGCAGCCAATGCGGTCATGAAGAAGCCATTTTCGGTGAAAACGGCGGCCAGAAGCTGGCAGAGCAATTCAAGGTACCCTTCTTAGGGGCCCTGCCATTGGACAGCCAAATCCGCGCGCAATCCGACCAAGGCGCACCGACCGTGACCGCCATGCCGACCAGTGGTGCGGCGCAAAAATACCGCGACATTGCGCACCAGGTCAGTGCGCAAATCGCCACCAAACGACGCGATTACGCTTCGGCCTTCCCGAATATCGTGGTGGAGAACAGCTAGGTTCTATTCACGCTCATTCCGAAACGTCCGCAGCCAATGGCTCGAGTCGGGGAAAAACCAAAATAAAACTGGTACCGGCCTCCGCAGAGGAGGCCACTTCAATTTTCCCCTGACAGGCGTCCATAAAATTCGCCACCGAGTGCAATCCATGGCCGGTGCCTTTCGACTTGGTGGTGAACCCGAAATGAAACACCCGGTTCAGGTTTTCTTCCGCAATCCCGTCGCCGGAATCATGCACAATCAAACGGGTTTCCGATGCGTCCTGAAAGGTCTGTAACGTAATCAAGCGTTCCGGCTTGGCCGACACTTCGATCGCTTCCACCGCATTTTTCACCAAATTCAACAAGACCTGAAACAACTGGTTTCGCGACACTCGCAGAAAAATCGATGTATTGGTGTCCAGCACCTGGATACGAATGCCCTTTTCCGCCAGCAAGGCCTGGTTGGATTTCACCAATTCCTGAATGAGGTTATACAGGTTGACCGATTCGGTATATTGACTGACCGCCAACCCTTGTTGCTGTCGGTTGACTGAAGCAATCATCTGCTCCAAATCATGCTTTAAAACCGAAGACGTCGGCTGAAAACATTGCCCTTTCAAGTAACCGACATTTTCATCCAACGCGGTTAAAAAGGCCGTGACCTCTTCCGAAAGTACATCCGCATGCTGCGAAATCCACTGCGCCAAATCCGCCTGCATCTCCCCCAATTGCTGAACCCCGCGATCCATTTCCGCCTGACTCGCGTTCATACTGTTCAGCGTGTTCCCAAGATCATGAATCAATTCACTTTTGGCGCGCAACAGGCCTTCCTGGTAAGTGCCAAACTGTTGTTGCCGGTCATACTGTTTGCGCTCAGAGATGTCTTTCGCCACATAAAAAAACGTTTCCACGTGATTCTGTGTTTGCTTTTTTACCTGCGCAAATGCCCAACGCTGCTGGCCGGAAGCGTCAAAATAACGGGTCTCACCCACAAAATCCTCGGCGAACAAGCCGTCTCCATTTTCGTCATTCGACCAAAGCACGACCTCATGGATCGAACGTCCCAAAGCCTTGGCAAACTCCCAACCGGTTTCCGTTGAAAAGTGTTGGTTGATGGCTAAAATTTTGCAATTGGCATCGAATTGCACCACACTCAAGAGACTATTGAACAGCGCATTTTGTTGACGATATTGCGCCAGCGTTTGTCGTGCTTCATCCTGGACTTCCGCCATCAAACCGCGTTGCCGTGACAACATCAACACCTGCTCGATTATCTGATTTCTGAAATGAACCGGTAAGGACTTCTGAAACCAGATAACCTGGTTATCCGTCGCGTCTTGATAAATGCGGAACTGCTCTTCATTCAAACTCGAAAAGTCGATGACGAAATAGGTAGACCGACTCAACTCATGCAGTCGTTTCAGCAATGAAAAATGATTTTCATCGGTCAGAAGACTGCCATCCAGAAACACCATAAGGGGCGGTGTTTCTTCGAGCTGGCCTTTCACCAACTTGGCGATGACATCGGCCAACGCATCACAAAACACCGTGTCACGATGAAAACGCGATTCGAAATAAGATCGATACTCGGGATCCGAGCTCAAAACCAATGCCTGATCAGCAGGGTTCATTCGGTCACCACATGAAAAGGAAAACGCAACCGAATCGTGGCGCCCAGCCCCTTGCCTTCACTCTGGAAATCCATGTCGCCGCCCACCTCATCAATGAAGAATCGCACCAGACTCAATCCAACACCGGCGTGCCCTGTTTTCGATGAAAACCCGGCTTCGAAAATCTTTTTCATATCGGACGGCATCACACCAATGCCATTATCCGACAGCAGCACTTCCACCTGTCCATCGACCTCAGAAAACGTCAAACGAATGTCGCCTTGATAGCTGTTTTGCACCAAAGCTTGTGAAAACACCGCCTCCAACGCGTTACGCACAACCATGGTCAGCACCAACACCAACTGGTTATAGGGCAAATGGAAGGTCAAATCCTTGGAGGCCTGATAGTCGACATGAAACCGTATATTATCGGGCAGTTGACTCAGCTCCGGAATCAAACTCAAGGTATGATTGGTCATATCGCCGAGTGAAAAAACCGACACCTTGTCGGATGCCAACGCCAAACGCTGCAGGGAGCGCACCATTTGCGAAAGCTGTTGCGCCTCCACAAAAATGGTGTGCGTGACATCGTCATAAGTCGCCTTCTGCTGAGGCGCCACATCGAATTGTGTATTGAGGTAGGACACCAGACCGGATTGTGCGTTGACCTTATCCGCCAACACCGCCAACAAACCGTTCGAGGCTTCGAACATCGACGCCTCGAACAGATTTAACTTCACCTTTTCTTCAAGCGTATGTTTAAGCTTTTCCAACGCTCGATCCTTTTGCCAGGAACGCACGAAATTACGCGCGATTTGTTCGACTTCTTCGGCTTGAAAGGGTTTTCGAACAAACAACACATTCTCTTCGATTTCATCGGCGATGAGCTTCAGATCAACGTCCGAATAGGCCGTCACTATGACAATGTAAATGTTCTCATCCAGCGCACGCAACCGCTTGGCGGTTTCCAAGCCATTCAAACCCGGCGGCATTCGCATATCGATAAACGCCAGTTTGATGGGATCTCCGACCGCTAAGGCCGCCGTCACCAATTCGATGGCTTCTTCTCCCTGCGAGGCCGTCACCACCGAAAACGGAGACGGTTTGGACTCGCTCGCTTCCTTGTCAGGCACTTTGTCGAGAAAACGTTTTAACGAAAACCCGCTCGAGACATTCGGCGCAAAGATATTCATGTAGGCTTGAATTTGCCGACTGTCGTCGTCGACGACCAGAATCTTATCTTCCGCCATCGCGTCGCTCCCATTCATAAACCGCTTCCACTCTCGCTCCGCCGTCGTCAAATTGAAAATCCGAACACAGGAATCGCACAATGGTGATGCCCCGGCCGGAGAAAATTTCACTGGAGGTTTGCGTTGTTACGTCCTGAGCCCGGCCGGGGCCGTCATGCGACACCAGGATGCGCAAACGCCCTTTACTGTCCGACAAGGCTTCATGCTGAATATCAACCATCAAACGCCCTTCGGATAAGGTTTCCAGCGCTTTTTGCTTGGCTTCCGCAAACGCTAAAAAACCGTTCGACTGCTGCTTGATACAGGAATCCAACTGCAAAATCCCATGTTCAAGTGCGTTATTGTACAGTTCGGACAAAATGATAAAGATATCTTCTTTATAGGGCGTGATGGGTTGCATACCGATAATGGCATCGACAATCGACTCGATCGGGTGCGGATTACACCGCAGGTTAGCGGCGGAAAACACATAATTCAACGACCAATCGGATGGCGGAGGAATGCGCTCCAACACGGCCGACGCAATCATCTGGTTTGGCTGCATCAGAATATCGGCCAAGCTCAGCTTGATAATACTGACGTCGTCATTAAACACACAACCATGACAAAAGTCCTGTGCCGCATCCACCAGCCTGCCGATATCATAATGAGAGGTTTGCAAGGATTCGACCAAACGCGGCACACCAAACATCTCTTTACCATCGTCCATCGCTTCAACGATGCCATCGGTATAACAGATGAAATGCTCGCTCCCCGTCACATCCACCTTGGTAAAATCCACATCCAACTCAAAACTGTCCAGGACGCCAAGCGGAACCGAACTGGATTCAAACAAGGCATACTCGCCACTGGCTTCATCCAACATCACTACCGGCTGCATACCCGCATTAAACAAGCTGACCGAGCGCCGTTTCGGGAACACTTTCACCGCGACACAGCTGAAAAAGATATGCGCCGGCAAAATCGTTTTTAATTTATCGTTGATTACGAAAATGATCTCTTTAAGCGTGCGGCCCTTCTTCACCATGGAATAAAAGACTTCGGCCACCGGAATCGCGCCGATAGCGGCCGGCAATCCGTGCCCGGTAAAATCGCCCAGCAACGTAATCACATTCCCGGCCGGCGTAATCGTCGACAGGAACACATCACCGTTAAAAATCGACGCCGGTGACACATGCGCTTCCAGGCCTGGCACTTCTTGGCGCGGGCCATGGACGAACTTCTCAAAAATACGTTCGGCGGATTTGTGCTCCAGCGCCAAACTCATGTGCAAGGAAGACACCATCTCCTTGGATTGTTTCAAATCGTCGTAGAAGTTGACGTTTCGCAATAACGACGCGATCTTGGCCAACAACAGTTCTTCCGGATAAGGTTTCTGCAGAAAGTCGTCGGCACCGACGGATAAGATGCGTTGGATACTGTCGGGTTTGAAAGCATTCGTGACCACGAACACCGGTGCAAAGGTTTCTTTCGCCAACAACTTGATGCGTTGAACCAAGTCGGCACCGGACAAGACCGGCAATTTGATTTCCGTGATGACCAGGTTCGGTCGATGGTGTTCGTAGGATTCCAGCGCTTCAAGGCCGTCACCGGCCTCAAAAACTTGATACCCTTGCTTTTCAAGGGTCAGTCGAAGATAAAGTCGATTGGATTTGGAAGGGTCTACAATCAGAATGGAAGCCATGTAACCGCGGCTCCACAAATATCAGGATGAAATGGTGAAGAGCTGATCGAATTTCGCCACTTTCAGAATTTTCATGACTTCTTCATTCACGTTGACGAACTCGATTTTCGATGACTGTCCGCCCAGTTTTTCACGCAGCAACAGCAGCATCCCCAAAGCCGAGCTGTCCATATAGCTCGCCTTGGAAAGGTCAATGACAAACTTGGATGCACTGTTCAAGTTATCGTTCAATGTCTTATTGAACGCATCGTAACAACCGATATCAAAATTGCCTTCGACCATAATGGTCACGACGCCGGCCGACACTTGACTCGTTAAACTCATTGACCTACCCCCTCAGGAATTCTTTCGTGCTACCGAACGGCAGCCAAGTATTGCTTCATATTCTATGCCCATACCGTCATCTTTAAACAGGCATTGCAAACGGCGCAATACCTGCAAATTTTTAACGGGAATGTACAGGATTGTAACATTGATTATCCGTATAAGTTGACGCTTATTTCATAAAATTTATGAATGCCGATGAATTAATTCTAATAAACATTTCACCCCTGTCACGAATTTTTTTGAAAAAAATGTTACCCTGCCGTTTTTCATGAAAAATATTCACTGTAAATTGCGGTTTTTCGAGCGGATAGCCCACCCAAAAACATCAAAAACGCTTATAATTGACCGATTAATTTTTGAGAACCCAGAGTGAGAAAATGAGTCATCGAAGAAAAATATTAATCACCAGTGCTTTGCCTTACGCCAACGGTCCGATCCACTTGGGCCACCTTGTCGAATACATCCAAACCGACATCTGGGCGCGCTTTCAAAAAATGCGCGGCAACGAGTGTTATTATGTTTGCGCCGATGACGCCCACGGCACACCAATCATGCTGCGAGCTCAAGCCGAAGGCATCACACCGGAAGAACTGATTGCTCGTGTTTCGGAAGAGCACCAAGCCGACTTCGCCGGGTTCAACATCCAGTTCGACCATTATCACAGCACCAATTCGCCGGAAAACAAACATTTCGCCAGCTACATCTACAACCAGCTGAACGAAAAAGGGCACATTTCCCGCAAGACCATCAAACAATTCTACGACCCGGAAAAAGAAATGTTCCTGCCGGATCGTTTCATCAAAGGCACCTGTCCGAAATGTAAGACTGAAGATCAATACGGCGACAACTGTGAAGCCTGCGGCGCGACCTATTCCCCGACGGAACTCATCGACCCGAAATCCGCCGTCTCCGGCGCCACTCCGGTGGAAAAAGAAACCGACCACCTTTTCTTCGAGCTGTCTCACTTCGAGAAAATGCTCAAAGACTGGACGCACCACGGTCACCTGCAAACCCAAATCGCCAACAAGTTGGACGAATGGTTTGAATCCGGCCTGCGTGCCTGGGACATTTCCCGTGACGCGCCCTACTTCGGCTTTGAGATTCCCGGCGAAAAAGACAAATACTTCTATGTCTGGCTGGATGCGCCCGTGGGCTACATGGCCAGCTTCAAAGCCCTGTGCGATGCCAAAGGCATTGATTTCGACGCTTTCTGGCAAGCCGACTCCGACGCCGAGCTGTACCATTTCATCGGTAAAGACATCATTTACTTCCATGCCCTTTTCTGGCCGGCGATGCTGTCCGGTGCCGGTTTCCGGACGCCGAATGCCATTTATTCGCACGGATTCCTGACCGTGGACGGACAAAAAATGTCCAAATCCCGCGGCACCTTCATTATGGCCAACACCTACTTGAAGCACTTAAACCCGGAATACCTGCGTTACTACTTCGCCGCCAAACTGAACAGCCGAATCGACGACATCGACCTGAGTCTGGAAGACTTCGCCCAACGCGTCAATTCCGACCTGGTGGGTAAAGTGGTGAACATTGCCAGCCGTTGTGCCGGTTTCGTGGTCAAAAAATTCGATGGCCAACTCAGCCAGGCCTGGTCGGATTCCGCTAATGCGCTCTACACCTCTTTTGCCGATCAATCCGACGCGATTGCAGAGTTGTACGAAAAGCGTGAATACGCCCAAGCCATGCGTGAAATCATGGCGCTAGCCGATAAAGCCAATGAATACATCGACGAAACCGCACCTTGGGTCTTGGCCAAACAGGAAGGCAAAGAAGCCGAGTTGCACGAATCCGTCAGCCTTGGCATCAACCTGTTCCGCGTACTGATGACGTACTTGGCACCGGTTATTCCGGCCACCGCCGAACAAGCCGCCAGCTTCCTGAAATTGGACGGCTACCAGTGGGACGCCATCCAAACACCGTTGATGGGCCATGAAATCACCAAGTTCAAAGCCTTGATGACCCGTGTTGATATGGATGCCATCGAAAAAATGATCGACGCGTCCAAGGAAGACTTGAAAGCGCAGCCGACTCAAGCGAAGTCCACATCGAACAAATCGGACGCGCAAAACAGCTCCGATTCTCTAGACCCATTGGCAGATGAAATCACATTTGACGACTTTGCTAAAATTGATTTACGCATCGCCAAAATTGTCAACGCCGAACAGGTACCGGAAGCCGACAAACTCATCAAATTGACGCTGGATATCGGCTTGGGCGAACGTCAGGTGTTCGCCGGCATCAAGTCCGCTTATCAGCCGGAAGACCTGGTCGGAAAAATGACGGTAATGGTCGCCAATTTGAAACCGCGCAAAATGCGTTTCGGTTTGTCGGAAGGCATGGTGCTGGCGGCCGGCCCGGGCGGCAAGGACTTATTCCTGCTGAACCCGGACGACGGTGCCACACCGGGTATGCGCGTCAAATAAACACACGGTCGAAATCGATCGAAAAACGGTCAGCTTAGCTTATGACAGAATACATTCTCATTCTTATCAGCACGGTTCTGGTCAACAATTTCGTTCTGGTCAAATTCTTGGGGCTGTGCCCGTTCATGGGCGTGTCCAAGAAAACCGATGCCGCTTTGGGAATGGGCTTGGCCACCACCTTTGTCATGACGCTGTCGTCCGTTTTAAGTTACCTCATCAACACCTATCTATTGGTGCCGTTCGGGCTGGAGTTTCTTCAAACCATCGGCTTCATTCTCGCCATCGCCGCCGTGGTCGGTTTCACGGAAATGGCCATCCACAAAACCAGCCCGGTGCTCTACCAGGTGCTGGGCATTTACATTCCGCTCATCACCACCAACTGTGCCGTACTGGGTGTGGCGCTATTGAACGTCGGCGAACGCCACAACTTTTTGGAATCGGCCTTTTACGGTTTCGGCGCCGCCGTCGGGTTTACCCTGGTGATGGTTCTGTTTTCATCAATTCGTGAGCGCATCGCTTTCGCCGATGTGCCCAAACCGTTTCAGGGCGCGCCGATTGCCTTGATCACCGCCGGCTTGATGTCGATGGCCTTTATGGGATTCGGTGGTTTGGTCAAATGATAAGCGCGTTGCTGATTTTTCTAGGTCTGGCCATTCTGTTCGGCCTGCTTCTGGGGTATGCCGCCATTCGCTTCAAGGTGGAAGGCAACCCGGTCGCCGAACAAATCGACCGCGTCTTACCGCAAACCCAGTGCGGGCAGTGCGGCTTTCCCGGTTGTAAGCCTTATGCCGAAGCCTTGGCCAATGGCGAATCGGAGGTCAATCTTTGCGTGCCCGGTGGTCATGAAGTGATGATTCAAATATCTGAAATCACCCACCGCGAACCCAAAGAAATGGAAGCCGAGCCGGAAGAGATCGACACCAAAATCATCGCCAAAATCGACGAAGACCTTTGCATCGGCTGTGTGCATTGCATCAAAGCCTGTCCGGTGGACGCCATTGTCGGCGCCACCAAAATGATGCACACCGTCATCGAAAGCGAATGCACCGGTTGCGAAAAATGCGTGCCGGTCTGCCCGGTCGATTGCATCGACATGATTCCGGAAGAACCGACCCCGCAAACCTGGGCTTGGCCGGAACCGGCGCGTTCCGAAGAACCCTTGATTCAAACCCTCGGTCAGAAGGCATAAACCGATGACGACCGAAACCTTGAACTTCACGACGCTCAAAAACGCCAGTCTGCGACTGTTGGCCAAGCTTTATCCAATGGCCAAACGCGGGCTCTATCGTTTTCACGGCGGAGTCTTCCCGCGTTACAACAAATCCATGTCGTTGCGCCATCCACTTAAGCCGGTTTACATTCCAAAAACCTTGGTCTTGCCGTTGCAACAACACGTCGGGGTCGTGACGGAAGCCCAGGTTCAAGTCGGCGACCGCGTCCTCAAGAATCAATTATTGGCCGACACCGAAAAAGGCTTGGCTGCACCGATTCACGCGCCGACGTCCGGCACCATTACCGCCATTGAAGACCGCGTGCTTCCGCATGCTTCCGGTCTCAACGGACAATGTTTGGTCATCGAAACCGACGGTCAGGATGAGACCATCGACAACGCACTGCAAGTCGACGGCTCCCGTCCGCAAACACCCGACGAACTCAAAGCATTGGTCCATCGCGCCGGCATTGTCGGTATGGGCGGCGCCGGTTTCCCGACATTCGCCAAAATCCCATCGCAGCGCGGCCAGATTCAATACCTGCTGATCAACGGTGCCGAGTGCGAACCGTTCATCACCTGCGATGACGTTTTGATGCAGACCCAGCCCGAAAATATCATTCAAGGCGCTTTGATGGTCGCGGAAGCGCTGGGCGTCGAACGGATTATCTGCGGCATCGAAGACAACAAAGCGCAAGCGATTCAAGCCATGCAAAAAGCGGCCAACGGCACCGATGTCCAAATCGAGACCGTTGCCACCGTCTACCCGATGGGCAGTCAGGTACAGCTGACCCAGGAACTTACCGGTGTGGAATTACCCGCCAATACCCACGCGGTGGACGCCGGTATCCTGATGATGAACGTCGCCACCTTCGCCGCCATTCACGACGCCGTGACCCACGGCAATCCGCTGATCAGTCGTTTGGTCACCGTTTCAGGCGAAGGCCTACAGCAACCTTTCAATATCGAAGCCCTGCTCGGTTCCTCGTTTGAAGAACTGGCTCAGCTCGCAAAGCCCAAACACCCGCTCGATTATCCCTTGATTCAAGGCGGACCGATGATGGGCATTGCCATGAAATCCAATCAAGTGCCGGTCATCAAAACCACCAACTGCATTCTCGCCAATCCGCCGCAACCGATGGAAGAAGCCTTGCCCTGCATCCGTTGCGGCGAATGCATGGATGCCTGCCCGGTCAACCTGTTGCCACAACAAATGTACTGGTACAGCCGGAGCCATGAGTTCGATAAAGTCGAAAAACTCAAAGTGTTCGATTGCATCGAATGCGGTTGTTGCAGCTTCGTCTGCCCCAGCCAGATTCCGCTGGTGCAGTATTACCGTTTCGCAAAATCCGAAATCAAAAAAATCAAACAGGAAGAACAAGCGGCGGAATTGGCCAAGCAACGCCACGAGTTCAAGCTTGCGCGTTTGGAGCGCGAAAAACAGGAACGTGATGCCCGCTTGAAAGCTAAAAAAGAAGCCGTGAAGAAAAAAGCCGCTGCGGAACAGGCCGAGGCCAACACGTCCAGCGCATCCGTGGCCAAAAAACCGGCTTCCGCCGCAGCGGCAGCACAAGCGGCCGCGCGTGCTCGCCAAAAATCGGCTGAAAAAGACAGCGGGGTCGCCCCGAAATTGTCCGCGCGTGAAAAAGCCATTGCCGCCGCGAAAAAACGTACGGAAGCCGCTGAAAAGCAAGCCGAATCCCAAACGGCGGAACCGAAGAAGAAACCGGATCCAAAAGCAGCCGCCATGGCCGCGGCCAAAAAACGAGCTGCGGCCAAAGCGGCAGCTCAAAACTCAAGCAACAGCACATCTGACAGTGCGTCCAAACCGGAAGCACAAACGGACAGCCAACCGTCTGCCGCCGACAAACGCAAAGCCGCGATGGAAGCGGCTCAAAAACGGGCTCAGGCCAAAAAAGCCAATGAGCCAAAACCGAAAACGGAAACGGCTGACGCCCCCAAAGACACCCCGAAAAGCGCCGACGATCAAACGTCCGTTCAGGACAAACGCCAGGCGGCGATGGCGGCCGCAAAAAAACGCGCTCAAGCCAAACAGAAGGCGCAAGCTGCCGGACCTCAAGAAACGGAACAAGCGGAAAAACCGGTCGCCGAAACACCGAAAAACGCCTCTCCGGAAGCGCCGGATGCCAAACGAAAAGCGGCCATGGCCGCCGCCAAAGCCAAGGCGGCGGCACGCGCGGCCAAAAAACGCCAAGCCGATGACGCACATGACACAAGCAGCTCGGCCACTCACCAAACCGATAAGGACGGACACTGAAGATGACTCCGACAACGTCACCATTCGCCCATAATGCCAGCAGCGTACGAAAGCTGATGATGCAGGTGCAAATCGCTGCCATTCCGGCCCTGTTGGCGCACATCTACTTTTTCGGTTACGGCATCACCATACAATGGGGCTTGGCGGTACTGACACTCATCATCACCGAATACGCCCTGCTGAAATTACGCGGCCGCCCGGTGATGCCATACCTGACCGATTTAAGCGGCGTCATCACCGTCACCGGCCTGGTCTTCTGTATTCCGCCGGAATCGCCTTGGTGGGTGATTGTTTCCGGCGTGATTTTCGCGCTGGTCTTCGGCAAACACCTGTACGGCGGACTCGGCTATAACCCGTTCAACCCCGCCATGCTGGGCTATGCTTTCGTGTTGATTTCCTTCCCGGCGGAACTGACGCAATGGACCTTGCCGTCGGACGTTTCCGGCCACCATATCGGCTTTATGGAATCCTTCCAGATGATTTTCACCGGCCACACACCGAACGACTTAGGGCTGGACCAAATCACCGGCGCCACACCATTGGATCAGGTTAAAACCGCGCTGACACAAGGCACACCGGTGTTCGCCTCGCTCGACAGCGCCAATTTCAATGACAACCAAATTCCGTATGGCTGGGCGTCCATCAATATCGCCTTCCTGATTGGCGGTTTGTGGATGCTGTATTCACGCGCGATTCGCTGGCAGTATCCGGTCGGGTTTTTAGGTGGCTTGGCCGGCATCGCCTTTGTGTTTCACAGCCTGGACCCAAGCCAATACGCACCGGTGAGCTTTCACCTGCTGTCCGGCGGCGTGATGCTCGCGGCCTTTTTCATCATCACCGATCCGGTCACCTCCAGTACCACGCCGATGGGCCGTTTCATCTACGCCATCGGCATCGGCTTGCTGGTGTACATTATCCGTAACTGGGGCGCTTATCCGGACGGAATCGCTTTCGCGATCTTGATTATGAACATGTTTGTACCGCTCATCGACCAATACACGCAACCACGCGTGGTCGGCTACAAGAAATAACGTAACCTTAACGGAATAGGAAAACGCACGTGTCGGACACTGAAAACCAAACCGAAAACACGGAAACCCAACAATCCACCAGGCCTGGTCAAATGCTTTGGAAGCAAATGCTGCGTTCCGCGCTGATGTTGAGTCTGTTCACCCTGATTGGCGTCAGCCTGTTGCTGGTAGCGAAACTCCTGACCGACGAACCAATTCAGGAAGCGGAACGCGCCAACCTTCTGGCCACCGTCAACCAATTGCTGCCAACCGATGAATACGACAACGATCCCTTGCAAGACACCCTTCAAGTGCGCTCTCCGAAATATCTTGGCACGGACGCACCGGTCACCGTTTACCGCGCTCGCCAGAACGGCGAACCGGTGGCGGTCATTCTCACCACCGTCGCGCCGGACGGCTACAGCGGCGACATTAAAATCATGCTCGCCGTTTATCGTGATGGGCGCATCGCCGGGGTTCGCGTCTTGAAACACAAAGAAACGCCAGGCCTGGGCGATAAGATTGAATTGCGTAAATCCAGCTGGATATTATCCTTCGACGGTCTTAAACTGAGAGAAGACAATGTCCCGATGTGGGCGGTGCGCAAAGACGGTGGTCACTTTGACCAGTTCACCGGCGCCACCATCACGCCGCGCGCCGTGATTAAAGCCGTCCGCAAGGCGCTGACGTTTGTCCAACAAAAAGGAGATGCTTTGTATGAGTGATGCGGCTGTTTCATCCCCAAACACCTTGTCCGACAAACTGGCCGATTACAAACACATCGCCCAAAACGGTCTTTGGAACAACAACCAGGCCTTGGTCGCCCTGCTTGGCCTTTGCCCGTTGCTGGCCGTCACCAACAACACTGTCAACGGCATCGGACTCGGTTTGGCAACCATGGCGGTTCTGATCGTGTCCAACGTGCTGGTCTCCTTGATTCGCGACCATGTGTCCGACGAAATCCGCATTCCGGTGTTCATCGCCATCATCGCTTCGGCGGTGACCGTCATCGATCTGTTGATGGAAGCCTATCTGAACACCTTACACGGCATTCTGGGCATCTTCATTCCTCTGATTGTCACCAACTGCGCCATTCTCGGCCGCGCCGAAGCCTATGCCTCGAAAAACCCCATCGACAAATCATTGGTGGATGCTTTCTTCATGGGTTTGGGCTTTGCACTGGTGCTGGTGGTGCTGGGCGCTTTACGGGAAATCATCGGCAACGGCACCCTATTCGACCAAATGGATTTGATGTTCGGTGAATCCGCCCAAGCCATGACGCTGCATTTCTCCGATAATTATCACCCGGTTTTGTTGGCGATTCTGCCGCCCGGTGCCTTTATCGGGCTGGGCTTGCTGGTGGCGCTGAAAAATGCGATTGAACAACGCCGCGCGCAGAAAGCCCAAAACGCTTTGGGCGTCCAGGTCGCCGTCAATCCGCTTAAAGCTGACTGAAGCCGACTAAACCGATTACGAAAGCAACCAATCCACCGAACTTTTTTAACCCAAATTTGAACCATCCATGAACAAACAAAAGCGCCTTGAAATTTTCCAACGTCTGGCCGAAGCCATTCCCGAGCCGGAAACCGAGCTCAACTATTCCAACCCTTTCGAACTGCTGATTGCGGTGATTTTATCGGCGCAGGCCACCGACAAAGGCGTCAATATCGCCACCGCCAAACTCTTCCCGGTCGCCAACACGCCGGAAGCGATTTATGCCCTCGGCGAAGACGGCTTGAAGGAATACATCAAAACCATCGGCCTGTTCAACACCAAAGGCGCCAACATCATCAAAACCTGCAAAATGTTGATGGACCTTCACAACTCGCAAGTGCCGGACAACCGAAAAGACTTGGAAGCCCTGCCGGGCGTGGGCCGCAAAACCGCCAATGTCGTCCTCAACACCGCATTTGGCCAACCGACCATGGCGGTGGACACCCATATTTTCCGCGTCTCCAACCGCACCAATATCGCACCGGGCAAAACCGTGCTGGAAGTGGAAAAGAAACTGCTCAAAAACGTGCCGAAAGAATACATTATCCCGGCGCACCACTTATTGATTCTGCACGGCCGTTACACCTGTACCGCGCGTAAACCGCGTTGCGGCGCCTGCTGTATTTACGACTTGTGTGAGTTCAAAGAAAAAACCGCTTAATTCGCTGTTGCATAAAACCGAATTCGACCAGTCCTAGTCAGTTTGGGTTTTTCGTTTGCCATCGCTTCACGGCTCGGCGTAAAATGGGATTAAGCCGATTAGAACGAGGAGCACACCATGGAAACCTCTGCGCACGACCTGAATGCCCTATTCGCACAATTGGGATTGGATAATTCGGATGACGCCATTGAAGCGTTTTTGAAAAAACAGCCGCGCCTGTCTCAAGTCACGCTGTTGCATGAAGCCAGTCTCTGGACACCGGCACAAGCGGCGTTTTTGAAAGAAGCGGTGGAAGACGATGCCGATTGGGTGGATGCGGTGAATCACCTCGACACCTTAATGCGGAAATAACGGTTTTCGATAACCGCTTTATCGAATTCGCTCGATAACGCTCTATAAAATCGGGAACCACGGAGAGGTTTCCACCTGTTCGTACAGGCGGCGGAAATCTTTTTTCAGTTCGCTTTCCAGTCCTTTACGGCGCGCTTCCTGACAGCCCCCCAGTTTGTAGATTTCGGCATACAACGATTTTTTCATCGCCGATTCCGTATCACGCGGGTCATCCGTCAGAAAACGCTTAATGAAGTTATTGACGGTCAGATTATACTTTTCAATAAATAGGCGGTTAACCTTGGCTTCGTTTTGCGACGCACTCACGCCCCGGCAACGTTGATTGAAAAAGTCGTACTTCAACGCGGTTTCCACCAAGGCAATGTGCAGCGCCTCGCCTTTCAGTTCCGGTTCGGTCTCGGCGGATGCGGTATTCAAAGCAAAAGCTCCAAATACCCACACCATCAATACCCAGACGGGAATAAACGTCACGTTTTTCAGACCACTTTCCAAACCGTAATACCTTCCATATTTCGTTTTACTCGATAACGAAACTTTACCATAGAAGCGTGCGGACTACTATCTTCCCCTCCCGGCTCTTTGTCCTTCCCTAGGCTCCCAGCCAGAAGAAGACAGCGCCCGCCACATAAAGTCCGATACCGAAAGAGGTATGAGCCATCAGACTGCGAAAGCGGGTTTGAGTCGGCTGCGGCGTTTTGGCACCCATCACACCGAGGCCAAAAGCCGGCTGCATGACAAAGAACGGTACGATAACGGTTGCAACACCAAATAACAACGCGGGGAGCCAAGTCGGGTTTTGCAACCAGTCCGGCGAAATAATCCATAGAAAAATCCAGGCGAAAATCACACCAATCCCATAATGGGAGACCCAACCGACAACACACTCCAACGGCCGTTTTTCCGCCGTGGCGATACTCTCGTGCGCGAAGCGTCCGTTTCGCATATGACAAAGCCAGCGCCCCACAAAACAGTAATTCAAGGATGGTATCGCAAAAGCCCGTTTCACAAACAACGCCCACAAATCCATCACCAAGGTGGCACCAACACCCAAAAACAATCCCGCCCAAACAAATCCTTCCAGACTCATACCTTGCCCCACCGATTTTAAAAAAGATTTAGCATAACGGGTGCTCGGTAAATAACCATCACTTGCGATTGAGATTCACATTGTTTTCTTTTTTATTCATTGTGAGGGGATAACGAGAAATAACGCAGACAGGGTGCAGAAAGAAATAACTCAACCAGTAAAAGCATTCGGTGAATCGAGATAGGCTTTTTCGGCGTCAGAGCTGATGCGCCCCAGAATCGCATTACGGTGCGGGAAACGGCCGAATTGCCGAATCAATTCCCGATGGTGACGCGCGAACTTGAGGTTGTCTGTTAAACCGGCCGCCTCGAACAAACGGACCGATTCGTCTTGATCCGCCAAATGCTCGCTGTGCATCAACGGCATATACAAAAATGCCCGCTTGGCGGGTGTCAGTTGTTGGTCCAATCCTTTGGCGACGGCGTGTTTCGTCACCGCCACCGCTTGCTGCTCGGTCGTGAAGCTTTTCGGGTCTCCCCGAAACATATTCAACGGGAACTGATCCAGCACAATGCACAACGCCAGACAACCTTCCGGCGAGTCTTGCCAACTGGTCAGTTCGCCGCCCGCCGCACTTTCCCACAAGCTTTCAAAACGGTCTCGGATGGTTTGGTCAATCGCCGGGGTCGACAGAAACCAATGCTCGGCCATACTCGGCGAATACCAAAAATCAATGACGTCTGCCGGTGTCATGAGAAAGCTCCCCTACTCGGGTTAGACTTTTTTCAAAACGCCGATCACAAACAACAGCACGATGGCGCCAATGGTCGCCGTGATGATGGAGCCAATCAAGCCGCCCGCAGAAATCCCGACCAAGCCGAACAAAAAGCCGCCGACAAAGGCCCCGATAATGCCAATGACCATATTCCCCAGCAAACCGAAACCGCCGCCTTTCATCACTAAACCGGCCAGCCAACCGGCAACGGCGCCAATCAACAAAAACACAATCAATGCTCCAAGTTCCATACCCACCTCATTTTTATTTTTGTTTCAAATAGAATAAATCCAGCGGCTTCATTTAAGCAAAAATCCGCAGCCATGACTAGCTTTTCTTCTAGCGAACCAAACCACAAAACCATCAGGCCTGGCCATAATCCACAGATTCTAGCGTCCGCCCTCAGGCATAAAAAAAGCCCGCAAATGCGGGCTTTTATAACGAATCGCCGACGTTCGGTCAGTCTTAGCTGACAATCTCCAGCAACTCTACTTCAAACACCAGTGTTTCATAAGGCCCGATGGCGCCGCCGGAACCTTGTGTGCCATACGCCAACTCATATGGCACGGTCAAACGCCACTTGGAGCCGACCGGCATCATTTGAAGCGCTTCGGTCCAACCGGCAATCACGCGGTTAACCGGGAATTCGGCCGGTTGACCACGCTCCACAGAACTGTCGAACACACTGCCGTCAATCAAAGTACCGTGATAATGGGTTGAAACCACCGACTCCGCACTCGGCTTCTCACCATTACCTTCCACCAGAATCTCATACTGCAAACCGGATTCGGTCACGGTGACACCGTCTTTTTTGGCATTTTCGGCCAAAAAGGCTTCGCCTTCCGCCGCGGCCGCTTCAGCACGCTCAGCGGCTTTGGCTTGCATCAGGTCATTGATTTCCTGAAAGGCTTCACGAAATTGCGCATCCGCAATCGGGCTGGCTTTGCCCTGCAACGCATCTTTTAACCCTTCCGCCATGGCTTCCGCGTTCAACCCTTCAAATGGGTCGGCGGCCAATTGGTCGCCAAACTGACGGCCCAAGCCGTAACTGACAATATCCGGTGTGGTGGTATAAGACATAATTCAATACTCAAGTTACTTATCAATAAAGGCAGGCATCATAGCATAAATCGCTCAAACGCTGGGAATCGGTTACACTGAACGCGGGTGAAAACTCTCTTTCCAAACAGAAGGAACCGCAATGGATTCATTGGATTATCAAGCGTTACTGGCACCCGCCCTGGCGGAAGCCCAAGCCGGTTTTGAGGAAGGCGGCGTGCCAGTCGGCGCGGCGTTATTCGACCAAAACGGTCAACTGCTCGGCAAAGGCCGAAACCGCCGTGTGCAGGATGACGACCCGAGCGTTCACGGTGAAACCGCCGCCTTTCGCGATGCCGGACGCCAGCGTTGTTACCGCGACACCATTTTGGTCACCACGCTCACGCCCTGCTGGTATTGCTCCGGTTTGATTCGCCAGTTCGGCATCGGCACCGTTGTCATCGGCGAAAACGCAAACTTTGAAGGCCATTTGGATTGGCTAAAAGAAGCCGGCGTCAAGGTCATTTTGCTCGACGACGAGCGTTGCAAACAGCTCATGGCGCGTTTCATCGAACAATCACCGGACATCTGGAACGAAGACATCGGCCAATGCGACCACTGACCCGTTATAACGTTTTTCACCAGGCCTGGCCGTTTTAGCCATGACTGAAACCAAAAAAGCCACACATGAACTTTATCATGCGTGGCTTTTTTATTGAAACAACCGGAGCACAAAGCGCCCCGTCATTTTCACCGGATGGCTTTCGCTTATTTATAAACCGCTTCGCCTTTGGTGGCTTTCAACATCCAGTCGTCTTTTTCCAGCACTTCCATTTGCTCGTCGGCGATGGCGGTGGTGACGCGGTCATCTTCCGCTTCGGCGGCTTCGGCCAGTGCTTTAAACGCTTTAATCCAATGCGCCAGCATTGACTCCACATACGCCAGAACCGCTTTCTCGTCAAAACAGGTTTCCGTCAATGCCGGAAGCGTGCTCGCCGCTTTCAATTCATCCAAGTTCAACAATGGCAAAGCGCCTTTCTGCAGCAAACGCTCGGCCGCGTCGTCATACAGTTCCGACATACGCTCGTAATAGCCTTCCGTCATCTCGTGCATGGCTTTGAATCGCGTTCCCTGAACCAACCAGTGAATTTGGTGTAATTGTAGATAATAAGCGTGCGCATCCGCTTGGATGGTTTTTAGCTGACTGATAACAGACATATCCTTTCTCCGTTACATTGCGTTATATTTAATGAGTCTTCGATTTAATCTTGACAGAAATCCGGCCAAACGACAAGCGATTCACATCATAGTTAACACAAATAATTTTAATTATCATAATAGACTAAATTAAATGACGTTTGAGTTAGCTGTTTCAAAACCGTCGTTTAACGTTTCACCGCCACAGCCTGCACCACATGGCCCAGCCCGGTGTGGTTGGTGCCTTCCACAATCGAGCGTTCCAACTCCGTCAAATGCAGGAATTCCATCTGCGGTAACTCCTGCTCCAAAACGCTTTGCGACACCATCATTTCCGCCACCGGCGGCCCGCCGGTTTTATAAGACAACTGCAACGGCGTATAGCCCTCCACCAAAAACACGCCCTTCGGTTTCAAAGCGGTTTGCACGCGATGATACACATCCGCCCGCAAGTCTGCCGGCAAATGGCAGAAAATCGACACAATGCCGTCCCAAGCTTCTTCGCCCAAATCAAACTGCGCCAGGTCGGCACAGACGGTTTCGATTTCCACTTGGTTTTCTTCGGCCAGACGCTCGGCCTTCTGCAAGCCAACGTGCGATAAATCCACCGCGGTGACGTCATAGCCTAACTTGGCCAGAAAAACCGCATTACGCCCTTCGCCTTCGGCCAGACACAACACCTTGCCTTTCGGCAAATGGTGGACCTGTTCGCGTAAAAAATCATTCGGTTCGGTGCCGTAAACGTAATGTTCCGTATCGTAAGTGTCGTTCCACATAGTGTCTGTCTATTCTTGCTACTCTTGTTTTGGTTAACCTTTAAAGTGCGACAGGATAGCATACTCGATTCAGGTAAAAACCCCATTTTCAGGAAGCTTAAAGCCTATCACAGGAGATTTTCAATAAACCTCAACACTTGCGGTTTGTTCTGGTAACAAACAGCGGAAAAACCGATATTGGCCGCCACCTGAACATTCCGTTCATTGTCGTCAATGAAAACCGATGTCTCTGCCGTGCTATGGGTCATGGATAAGGCTTTTTCGAAAAAGCCCCGCTCGGGTTTGGTCAAGGCAATGTCCGACGAGTTCACCACCGCGTCAAAGGCCGACATCAAATTGGATTGTTTGAGATCCTCCGCCAGTTTGGTCGTGGCATTCGTCGCCAAAACCAGCTTGGCTTGCGGGGCCAGTGCTTGAATATCCGCCAGCAAATCGAAATCGATGGTATAGTCCGCTTTTTGCCAGGCCTGTATCAAGCCTTCCGCGACCGTGTTTGAAAAATCATCGGCCAGGCACTGTTTGACCGACGCTTCCCAAGCTTCATGACACACTGTCCCAGTAATGGCCGGATGCAAACGAGCTCGATCAAACGCGGCTTGAAACAAAGTGCCCGTCGGCACCTTTAAGTCTGCTTCGCGGGCATGAATGTCGTTTCCCGCCCAGTGACGCACCACGCCGTCGAAATCAATGAAAATCGTGCCGTTGAAACTGTCGGTCATCTATACCGCCCAAACAGCTTTATTTGGCCTGGTTAACGCGATACTGCCAATACAACAAACCGTAGGCGATAACCGGCAGGAAAATATCCGTCCACAACACCACGCCCGCATTACCCGGCGCAAAATTATGGTGCGCGAAGATTTGATAAACATGACCCGCCGCGGCGCCCCATGTGAAAAACGCCGGGCCGGTGATCGCCGCCGCTCGGAACGCCCACCCTTGACGGAACGCCAGCACGCCCACAATGCCAAAGCCCAGGCTGGCAAAGCCCACTTCATATTGGAACGGGCTGTTCGGCCAGCCGATGAAATGCGCCGCCATCTCCGCGAAAAACACATGAATCACAAAATTGTATAAATAGGCGATGCCCACCGCAAACAGCATGAAATACGCAAACACCCGCTCCATCACCACCGCTTGGGTCAACGGTTGGATTCGCGCATACAGTGCCAACGAGAATCCCGCACTCAATACCCCTAAAATAAAGGCCGTTAACGGGAAATTACTCAACGCCAATTTAATCAGTTCACCCATGCGATTCACCTGTCCCAATAAAAAAGTAAAATGGTTTCAAACCGTTTCAATGGATTATAGAAGAAATTAGCGGGCAGGAAATAAACAATCGATAAAACGACCAGGCCTGGCCGTTTTGGGGAATCTCAACGTCTAAGATTGTTTTACAGCAGCGTAAACAATTCGTCTTCGGAGAAGCGAGATTTCGGCAATTGCGCGTTGAAATCGTCTTCGGCATGGAAGCCCAGCGCCACCACCGCCACGGCCGTAAGGCCTTGGCTTGGTAAATCGAATTCCTGATTCAACACCGCCAAATCCACGCCTTCAATCGGCACCGCATCAATGCCCAGCATGCCCGCGCCCAACAACAGATTCCCGATGTTCAAATACACTTGTTTTTCCGTCCAGCAAGCGACGTCGTCCCATTCCTTGCGATGCAAATCGGCATAGAAGCCGCGCACTTTCAGCGCCATCTCTTTGGCTTCCGGTTTCGGGAAACGGCCGTCGGCGTCTTCCTGATCCGTCACCTTCTGCAAATACGCATCGGAAATATCGGTTTTGGCACAAAACAACACCACATGCGACGCCTCCATAATTTTCGGATGATTCGCCGCATAAGCGCCTTCGGCGCCCTTCGCCAAACGCGCCTTGCCGCCCGCCGAACTGGCCAGCACAAAATGCCAAGGCTGCGAATTCACCGACGACGGGCTCAAGCGCAATAACGCCTTCACCTGCTCAAACTGCTCGTCGGTCAAACGTTTCGTCGGGTCGAATTTCTTGGTCGCGTAACGGGTGTTTAGGATGTCATTTAAATTCATATTGTCTCTCATCATCGTACAAACCCGCCAAACATCTCGGCGGGCTTTGAACGGGTTTTAAAGTTGTGTCGAATATTTTAATATGGATGGTCTGATAAACTGCGGTTTATTATTCTATGGCGACGACACTCTCAGAGCAAGGAGACACCATGAGCATTACCCCTGAAGAACTCGAACGCATTATCGGCCACATGAATGACGATCACGGCGATGCTTTGGTACGCTACGCCCACGCCTTTGCCAATCGTAGTGACGTCACCGCCGCCAAAATGGTTGACCTGTCGGAAACGGAAATCGTGCTGGCATTGGAAAACGACGAACGCCTCGCGATTCCTCTCACCAGCCCGGTGCAAACCGCCGAAGACGCTCATATTGTGCTGGTAGAAATGGCCAAACAAGCACACAACATATTGGCCGCCAAAACCGATTAAATGCTTATGCTTGCTCGCGTCATTGTCGAAATGTAAAAACCACCAGGCCTGGTGATTTCTCAATTATCTTTTCATGAAATGAAATTTGCCCCTTCTAGCGCCGGTTTGGCGCTTTCCTCCCAAAACAACCAGATTGATTTCGGTGATGGCTCATATCATTTAGATTGAGGTCTGAGTCGATTTGATTAGAATAGAAAGCAGATGATTCTTTTAGCCTTTTTATTGTCTTATTCACACCAACTCAAAGGAGGTGATTATGAGCACCACGATCGGCTATGCCATCCTCGCGGACTTAGGCAACCTGAAAGTCTTTTCCATCCAACAAACAGACCAAAAAACCAACTCTTTGCAGGCCTATGAGTCTGTTGACAATATCGAAGGCCACGCCAAGCTGTCGGAAATCTACAGCGACAAAGCCGGCGATTATTCCAATACCGTTTCGGACAGCCACAGCACTTTCGAAACCAAAAGCGGAATGGAACGCGAAGCTCGCCTAATCGAAAGCCTGGCGGAATTCATCAACCACTTCGCCAAACAGCATCCCGGCAAACTCTATGTTTCCATTTCCAAGCCCATTCACGCCCAGATTAAAGACAATCTCAATGACTCAACCCTGAACAAAATCAAAGTGTTTCTAGGCAAAGACCTGAACCGACAGAACGTCGGCAGCATCATGGGCGCGTTTGAACTCTAACACCAGCGTTTGAGGTTAAAAACGCAGACATAAAAAAACCACCAGGCCTGGTGGTTTTTCAATATTCGGCAAATCACTTGAGCAAACGAGCTTAACGCAACCAAGCCAATTTAAAGCTTTCCCCTTTATACACATCTTGAGTCAAGGCGCACAAGCCGGCATTATCCATCACCTTATTCACGTGCGTAATCCACGCCGGGCGGGTATTGAAACTTCTCGGTTGGCCGCCAATGCTTTTCACAAAGTCTTTTGCGACCTGACAGTTCAATAACGCCGTTTTGCCGTCGCTCTTCACCAGCTTGTCCATGTTCTCCGCCGCTTTCAAAAACACCGGCACTTTGGACTTTTCACTGATCCAACTGCTGGAAAAATCCCGCATCACATTCGCATACGCCAGTTTTAACGCTTGCGGGTGGTTTCGGAAATACAGCAGATTATTCGCCGTTCCCGCATAAGGTTTCGGGCGATAATCCTTTTTCAAACTCGGCGGTCTTTTTTGCCAAACCACCTCATTTTTCGGCATGCGTTTCGCCTTGTCGACATCAATCATAATCTGATTGGTGGCTCGATTTCTCGGCAAGGTCAGCGGCGGCAATTCCGCCTCGCCTTTACGCGCGCCCAAGCTCATAATATTGCCGGTAATCTGCGCCACATAGCCTTGCCCATAACCGGATTCCCAACCCGCAATCGCCAATATCGCCGCCGGGGGAACATTGTCTTTCAAACCGATTTTAACGGCCTCTTCCGCCGTTAAATCGTAAAACGTTTGCACGTGTGCGTATTTGCGTAATGAATAATGAGACGCATTCGACTTTTTAACGAGGGCCTGTTCGTTGGCGTGCGCATTAACCGAAAAGGTTTGAATGGAAAATGCGCCAATAACAGACAAACTCAAGGCTAGGATTTTCATAGAAGTCTCTCATATCGTTTAGGATATTTAACCTGAATGTATCCGGAATTTCCAAATAAAGTTCTCAACCAATCAAACCGGACTCTTGGACTTTCATGGAATTTTAATCGGGTTTTAATACTTTCCTGAACACAGTTTTGCTCAAATGGCAAAAACGATTCAATCAAATGGTTTTAGAATAGCCTAATCGAATTATCCGAATAATCGTCACCTGCTTTCAATCAGCACATTAAGGAACAAACCATGTCCACAGATACCGCTGCGTTATTTCAGCCCGTTCAACTGGGCCACTTGACCTTAGCCAACCGTTTTATCATGGCACCTTTGACACGATGCCGTGCCATTGATCATTTACCAAACGACTTAATGGCGGAATATTACTCGCAAAGAGCCAGCGCCGGATTGATTATCAGTGAATGCACCATGGTCACCCCACAGACGTCCGCGTTCGGCAATGACCCAGGCATTTATTCGCAAGAACAAATCGATGGTTGGAAAAAAACCACCGACGCGGTGCATCAAGCCGGTGGCAAAATCTTTCTGCAAATCTGGCATGCCGGTCGTGCCGCCCATCCATTGCTCAACAACGGCCAAGAAGCCGTTAGTGCCAGCGCCCTGGCCATTGACGATGAAACCCACACGCCGGAAGGCAAAAAACCTTACACAGTCGCGCACGAACTGACCAAAGCGGAAATTGCCGACATTGTGAATGACTTCCGTCAAGGCGCGACCAATGCCATTGAAGCCGGGTTTGACGGCGTGGAAGTCCACGGCGCCAATGGCTATCTGATTGACCAATTCCTGCGAGACAGCGCCAATCAAAGAACCGATGAATACGGCGGTTCACTGGAAAACCGCGCCCGATTTTTGACCGAAATTTTGCAAGCCGTGACCGACGAAATCGGCAGCGACAAGGTCGGGTTACGTTTATCGCCGCTCAACAGCTTTAACAGCATGAAAGACAGCGACCCGGTCACGTGGATGGCGTTCCTGGCCAAACACCTCAACTCATTCAATTTGGCTTATCTACATGTCATGCGCGCGGATTTCTTCGGCCAACAACAGGCGGATATTCTTCCCGTCGCGCGGGAGCATTTTAAAGGCCACTTAATGGTCAATATGGGGTACACCGCCCAAGAAGCCGCAGACGTGATTGAACAAGGGCTGGCAGACTCGGTGGCCTTTGGCACCGGCTTCCTCGCCAACCCGGATTTACCGGCACGCATCCAAGCGGGTGCAGAGTTGAACACACCAGACCAAGATACCTTCTACACCAGTGATGAAAAAGGCTACACCGACTACCCGTTTATGAATGGCTAATCAAGCATCACCGAATAAAAAACCCGCTTTATGCGGGTTTTGTTTTAAAAGTAACCAAGCCTGGCCGATTTGATTCAAAAGCTTAGCTAAGCTCAATATGAAAAGCTAGACTTTCCGCCAATTTCATCAGATCTTCTGCATTGTCTAGCCCCTCAAGAAACCGCTTAGGGATGCCACTCAACCCCACTTGAGCCCCCGTAAGGGCACCGGTCAGTATGGCGCGTGCTTGATTTTGACCACCGCCGTTTACGGCATGTAACACCGCTGACTCATAATCATTATAAAATAAAGCGGACAGATAATAAGCCGCAGGCAGTTGATGGTAAATGGCGCATGGCATGCCGTAAACGATGGAGACTTTCCAGGGCTGATCAATTCGAATGTCCACATCAAAAGCCGCCTCCGCCATATAAGCCGGTGACAACAACGCATCCGGAGAGGCAAAACGTCCTGCACGTGGTGGATCAGGGTCGCCTTTTTGCGGCGGTTGTAAACCATCATTCGTCACCGCATGAAAAGGCAATGCACCGCTTTTCACCAGCTTCATCAGTTTGGTGGAGATATCTGCATCCAAACGATTACCCTGAACAAGCTGTCCCAATACCGCGCCAAACGCCACCGTCATGGAAACGACCATATCGTCATTCTGTGTCAGGAGTGTGTTATCAGAAATGGCGGCGGCAAGCTTGTCTGGCTGAAAGGCATAACGGACAGCAATGGCAAGGGTACGCTCAATCGCTTCTGTGGTATCCGCATGCCCACCAGTTTGCCCCCAAGGCAGGTTTTGTTGAACCCGCTTGCGCCAGGCGTCTCGAATGGATTGGCTGGTATAGTTTCCCGGTCCGCTGATTGGCTTGCCGTCAATGAGAGGAAAAAGTTCCTCATCCATTCGACGACAAAAATCTTGTTCATCATAACCTTTGTTTTCAACTAGGGAGCGCAGCGTGAGTTCCAGAATAAACCCCGCTTGAGAGAGTTGACCGGCTTTTAAGCCATCATGATATCGACCCGGTTTTGGGTCCGTGTAATCGTCTATCCACTCGCCATAATCTCGACGCAGTTCCGTCAGGTCGTAATACCAATGCGGCCCCAGCGCCAACGCATCACCGATAAAAGCGCCCATAATCGCACCCGCCGCACGATCTTGAATTTCTAAAGGATTCATCATCACGCCTCCTCTATTGCTGTTTTTAGTCTAACACTATTTTGCGGAAGAATATTCAATCCAAGATTTTCGCATACAAAAAAGCCTCGCAATGCGAGGCTTAATAACAAAGGCTCTATCCCGGCCTGGTAGATTTTGATATTTTCTACAAATCAATCGAGTTTGCCCCCCATTAATTCCTTTCTCATTAAAAGTTTATTTTCTTAACGGATCAAGCAGCTGCTTTAAACCATTGTGATCTAATTCATGCATGAGCGCCAATAACTGCCCTAAATGACCAGACGGAAAGC
Organism: Thiomicrospira sp. S5; assembly: GCF_003991075.1. Taxonomy (NCBI): domain Bacteria; kingdom Pseudomonadati; phylum Pseudomonadota; class Gammaproteobacteria; order Thiotrichales; family Piscirickettsiaceae; genus Thiomicrospira; species Thiomicrospira sp. S5. The sequence continues at coordinate 1,784,711 of NZ_CP014470.1, forward strand.
CCTTACGCGCAAACCAATTAAGGTAATTGCCTGGCAAATCGGCAATAATTCGTCCCTTGTATTTTCCATAAGGCATCGTGACTGTAACGAGTTTTTTTAAGTTCTCTGGATTCATAAGTCAAAGTAGTGAGATAAGCATTTAGGCCTGTGCATCTTTCAGTAGCGTTTAAGGGCATCCCTTTTCTAACCACCTAGCCCGGTAGGCTTTGGCTAAGATTAGGTCAATCGAGCCCGTCCCCCTATTGATTGAATAAAAAAACCGCGCAAGACGGGTTTAGATAATTCAAAACACCAGTCCTAGTGGTTTTTAGACGAGATTTTGAAAGATCAAATTATATTTACACTTATGACTCAACATCGCTAGTTTGGAATCCATCTGGACAAGAATGATTTTCATGCCTAGTATCGCAGACAGAAGCTGAACGGATAAACCTTACCCATTTACTAAACTGCTCTTTAGAAGGAACAAAACGGAAAGCTTTTTGGATAACATAAAAACTATCATTTCCCTTTATAGCCTTAAATAAGGTCAACTCTCTTTTTCCTGTCGACTTATTTAATGGACACTCTTGCAACCATACAGCAAATGGATATCCATTTTCTTTACCTTCTCTAATAGACACCATCTCCGCTTCTTTGCATACTGACATCCAAATTTTATTCATTCTTTGCTCGAACTGTTTTGGCGTAACATTCTTTAACCCTAAAAAAACCTGCGTTGTTACCATTTCTGTCCAGTTTTTTACTGACTCACTTTCAGGAACCATTTCGGTCATTATCATATTGTCTTTTCTTATTTTGAAATCTATTTTGTAACCTTTAGGCACAGTAACCAGTAAATTCTCATTTTTTAATTCAGCGTAAGATACAGAAGGCAACAATAAAACCAAAAAAAGAACGTAGTGTAATTTCATGAAATAAACCTTTAATTTATCTATTATTAAGAATTCTTAATTTAAAAAAATAAGTAAAAAAACTTAAAATAAATTTTACAATAAAAAACCCGCACAAGGCGGGTTTTAATGGTAAGTATGACTTAAACTAAATCTTTAGTGTTTTTTCTTTGGCGGCATCAAGTCCGTAATCGTCCCCTCCGCCATTTCCGCAGCGAAACAGAGCGTTTCGCTGAGTGTTGGGTGCGGATGGATGGTGAGACCGATGTCTTGCATGTCCGCGCCCATTTCAATGGCGAGCATGGCTTCAGCGACCAGTTCACCGGCGTTCGGGCCGACGATTCCGCACCCTAACAGCCGATGCGTTTCGGCACAGAACAAGGCTTTGGTCATGCCTTCGTCACGGCCCAGGCTCAAGCTACGACCAGACGCGGCCCAAGGGAAAGCGCCTTTTTCGTACTCGATGCCTTCGGCTTTCAACTCGTCTTCCGTTTTACCGGCCCAAGCCACTTCTGGGTCGGTATAGGCGACGGACGGAATGCCCATTGGCGTAAAGGCACTTGGCATGCCGTTAATGACTTCCGCAGCCACTTTACCTTCATGCACGGCTTTGTGCGCCAGCATCGGTTGCCCGACGATGTCGCCGATGGCGTAGATGTGGTCCACATTGGTTTTCTGGCGTTCGTCCACTTCGATAAAGCCCCAGTCGTTGACGGCGACACCGGCTTTTTCGGCATCAATCAACTTACCGTTCGGCGCACGACCGACGGCGACCAGAATGCGATCAAACGTATCGGTTTCCGGGCAGCCTTTGCCTTCGAAAGAAACCACCAGACCTGCGTCCGAGGCTTCCACATTGGTGACCTTGGAACCGAGATAGATGTTTTCGTATTTCTTTTTGATTTGCTTCAACAACGGACGGACAATGTCTTTATCCGCGCCGGGAATGATGTTGTCGGCCAATTCCACAATGGTGACATTTGCCCCCAGAGAATCGTACACCTGCGCCATTTCCAGCCCGATGATGCCGCCGCCGATGACCAGCATGCGATTTGGCACTTCTTCCAGCTCCAACGCATCGGTGGAGTCCATCACGCGCGGATCGTCATGCGGAATAAACGGCAGTTTCACCACGCGGGAACCGGCGGCGATAATGGCGTTTTCAAACGCGATGGTTTGGGTGCCGCCCTCGGCCAGTTCGACCGTGACGGTGTTGGCGGAGCTGAATTTGCCGTAACCTTGCACCACTTGCACATTACGCGCTTTAGCCAGGCCTGCCAAACCACCGGTCAACTTACCAATCACGGAATCTTTGTAATCACGCATTTTGTTGAGGTCGATTTCCGGCTCGGCGAAGGTGATGCCGTGCGCGCCCATTTCGCGGGTTTCGTTCAACACCACAGACATGTGCAATAAGGCTTTAGATGGGATACAACCCACGTTCAAGCAGACACCGCCGATGGAGGAATAACGCTCGATCATCACCACTTTTTTGCCCAAGTCGGCGGCACGGAACGCGGCGGTATAACCGCCCGGGCCGGAGCCCAGCACCAAGACTTCGCACTGAATGTCGGCATCCGGCAAATCGCTGGCGGCGACGGCCGCTGGCGCTTCCGGGGCTTTTTCTTCAGGGGTTTCGTCTGGTGTGACGCTTTCTTCGACATTGGAAGAAACGGTTTCTTCGTCGGCGATTTCGATTTTCCCGACGACGGAACCTTCCTTAACCTTGTCTCCGACGCTGATATTGACCTCGGTCACCTTACCGGCGAACGGCGCCGGGATTTCCATGGTCGCCTTGTCGGATTCCAAGGTCAGCAAGGAATCGTCCTGAATGACTTCGTCCCCAGCGGCGACTAATACTTCAATGACGTCTACTTCAGCGAAATCACCGATATCGGGAATGAGAATATCCACTACTTTACTCATACAACTCTCCCAATTACAGAATCAACTGACGTAGATCGGTCAGGTATTGACCAACGGTGGTGGTGAAGCGCACGCCTTCTGCCCCGTCGATGACGCGGTGGTCGTAAGACACGCTGAACGGCATCACCAAACGCGGTTCGAATTCTGCGCCGTTCCAGACCGGTTGCATCTTGGCTTTGGACAAGCCCATGATGGCGACTTCCGGTGCATTGACGATTGGCGTGAATTGCGTGCCGCCGATGCCGCCCAAGCTGGAGATGGTGAAACAGCCGCCGGACATATCCGCCGGGGTCAATTTGCCGTCACGCGCTTTGGCGGACAGTTCCATCAGGTCTTTGGACAAATCGAAGATGCCTTTTTGATCGACATCGCGCACCACCGGAACGACCAAGCCGTTCGGCGTATCGACCGCGACACCGATGTTGTAGTAATGCTTCTTGATAATGGATTGACCGTCCGGCGACAAGGAGGCGTTGAAGTTCGGGAACTCCTGCAAGGCTTTGACCACGGCTTTCATGACGAACACCAGTGGCGTTAATTTCACACCGGCTTTTTCGGCCTGCGTTTTCATGCTCTTACGGAAGGCATCCATCTCGGTGATGTCGCTTTCGTCAAACTGTGTGACGTGCGGCACATTCAACCAAGAGGTTTGCAGGAACTTGCCGGAGATTTTCTTGATGCGGCCCAGTTCGACGGTTTCGGTTTCGCCGAATTGGCTGAAATCGATTTCCGGAACGGATGGAATGCCCGCGCCGCCTTGTGGCTGGCCGGAAGCCGCGGCCGAACCTTGCATGACCGATTTGATCATGGCTTCGACGTCGTTTTGCTGGATACGCCCTTTTGGCCCGGTGCCGGTGACGGCATTCAGGTCCACGCCCAACTTACGCGCAAAGGCACGCACCGATGGCGACGCGTGATAAGCCGCGCCCATTGACTGAGCATTAACCGGCTTCGGCACAGGCGGTACATTAGGCGCTGGCGCTTTGGTTTCTTGTGGCGCTGGTTTTTCCGCCGGTGCGGCGGCTTTTGGAGCTTCTTTAGCAGGCTCTTCTTTTTTCGCGTCGGCTTTCGGTGCTTCTTCCGCCGCCGCTTCGTCGGCTTCGATGTCTAGAATGTAATCGCCTTCCGCGACACTATCGCCAACTTTGACCGTGACTTTGGTCACTTTACCACTGACTGGAGATGGGATTTCCATGGTGGCTTTGTCCGATTCCAACGTTACCAGAGAATCGTCCACCGCGACCACATCCCCTTCGGCAACCAATACTTCGATGACTTCGACGGAATCAAAATCACCTATATCCGGGATATTAATTTGCTGTGTAGCCATTTTTTTATTCCTTTTTGGATTCGGCTCGCCGTGAGCGAACCGAATGTGAATTCTTTAGGCCGTTTTCACGACCCATGTCTTAACGACACGTGTAATCAAGCATGAACCGGGTAAGGTTTTTCACTATCAATCCCGTATTTCTCAATTGCTTTCTGAACAACTTCCGGCTTGATGCTGCCAGCATCGGCCAGTGCTTTCAAAGATTCCACTACAACGTAGTAGCGGTCCACTTCGAAGAACTTACGCAGTTGTTCACGCGTATCGGAACGTCCGAAGCCGTCGGTCCCTAATACATAGAACTCACCTGGAACATATTCACGAATACGGTTCGGGTAATCGCGAATATAGTCGGTTGCCGCAATAAATGGTCCTTCCGAACCAGATAAAGTGGCTTCACAGTAAGACAGTTTTTGTGTCTCGGTCGGGTGCAACGCATTCCAGCGTGCCGTTTCAATACCGTCGCGACGCAACAGATTGAAACTTGGAGCCGCCCAGATATCAGCCGCGACATCCCATTCGGATTCCAGCATTTCCGCCGCCGCGATGACTTCGCGGAAGATGGTGCCGGAGCCCATAAGTTGTACTTTGTTTTTGTGCTTCGCATCGGATTTCTTGAAGGAGTACAGCCCTTTCAGAATGCCTTCTTCCGACCCTTCCGGCATGGCGGGGTGCGAGTAGTTTTCGTTCATGCACGTGATGTAGTAGTAAACGTCTTCCTTATCGTGGAACATACGACGAATACCGTCACGGATGATGACCGCCATTTCGTAAGCGAATGTCGGGTCGTAGGAAATACAGTTCGGAACCTGGTCGAATTGAATCAGGTTATGACCGTCTTGGTGCTGCAAGCCTTCGCCTTCCAACGTGGTACGACCGGCAGTCCCGCCCATCAAGAAACCACGTGCACGGGAATCCCCGGCGGCCCAAGCCAAGTCACCGATACGCTGATAACCGAACATGGAATAATAAATGTAGAAAGGCACCATGCTCACACCGTAGTTGGCGTAAGCGGTGGCCGCAGCAATCCAGTTGGACATGGCGCCGGCTTCGTTAATCCCTTCTTGGAACACTTGCCCGTTGGCGGCTTCCTTGTACCACATCAATTGGTCGGAATCCATTGGCTCGTAAAGCTGCCCGGCCGGATCGTAGATACCGACTTGACGGAACAGACCTTCCATCCCGAAAGTACGTGCCTCGTCCGGAATAATCGGCACACAACGTGGGCCGATTTTCTTGTCACGCAACAGGATGGAGATGATACGAACGAATGCCATGGTCGTGGACATTTCACGATCTTCCGTGCCTTCGGTCAGCATTTTGAACGCAGACAATTCCGGAACCGGTAAAGGCTCGGCATTGTCTTGACGCGCTGGCAGTTCGCCACCCAACGCTTCACGGCGTTCTTTCATGTATTTGATGATGTCGGAGTTTTCGTCCGGACGGTGGAACGGAATGTCTTTTTCCAGTTCTTCGTCGGAAACCGGCACCGAGAAACGGTCACGGAAGTATTTCAGCCCTTCCAAATCCAGTTTTTTCTGTTGGTGAGCGGTGTTGGCCGCTTCACCGTATTTGCCCATCCCGTAACCTTTGATGGTTTTCGCCAGGATGACCGTTGGTTGTCCTTGTGTTTCGGTCGCGCGCTTGTAAGCATTGTAAATCTTACGTGGCGAGTGACCACCGCGCGTCAGACGGAAAATTTCGTCGTCGGTCATGTCTTTGACCAGTTCGGCGGTTTCCGGATATTTACCGAAGAAATGTTCGCGCACGAAAGCACCATCTTTGGCTTTGTAAGCCTGGTACTCACCGTCCACGACTTCGCCCATACGTTCGATCAATTTACCGGTGGTGTCTTTTGCTAGCAAACGATCCCAGCCGGAGCCCCAAATCACTTTGATGACGTTCCAACCGGCGCCACGGAAAACGCCTTCCAGTTCCTGAATGATTTTGTCATTACCACGAACCGGGCCATCCAAACGCTGTAGGTTACAGTTGATGACGAAAATAAGGTTGTCCAGCTTCTCACGCTTGGCCAACTGCAAAGCACCACGGGATTCCGGTTCGTCCATTTCACCGTCGCCCAGGAACGCCCAGACTTTACGGCCTTGGGTTTCGGACAAGCCGCGTGCTTGCATGTATTTCATGAAACGTGCTTGGTAAATGGCCATCAAAGGCCCCAAGCCCATGGAAACGGTTGGGAACTGCCAGTAATCCTGCATCAACCAAGGGTGTGGGTAAGACGATAAGCCGTTGCCGTCGACTTCCTGACGGAAATTATGCAGTTGATCCACATCCAGACGCCCTTCCATAAACGAACGTGCGTACATCCCCGGCGCAGTGTGCCCTTGGAAGAACACCATATCGGCACCTTGTTCGTGTTTTGGCCCTTTGAAGAAGTGGTTCATCCCGACTTCATACAAAGTACAGCTGGATGCATAAGACGCGATATGCCCCCCGACACTGGTGGTTTTGTTCGCACGCGTCACCATTGCCATGGCATTCCAGCGCAATAAGGCGCGGAGTTTGCGTTCTAGGCCAACATCACCCGGATAGTTGCTTTGCTCTTCCGGTGCAATGGTGTTGATGTAAGGGGTGTTTGCGGAATAAGGAATGTCGATTCCGTGGACACGGGCTTTCTCGATCAAGGAGCCAATAATGTGTTGCGCCTTGTCGGAGCCTTCGAAAGAGACGACCGCCTCTAATGCATCGATCCACTCTTGTGTTTCTTGTGGATCTTGATCAACGAACTTATCGTTCATAAAAAATTAACCTCTTTGGTTGGTTCAAACCTGCTTCAGGGGCTGGGTTTTCCTGAAGCCATTCAGTAGAACGTAGTTCTTACGTCTACCGCCAACAAATCCATTTTGGTTTCCAGCTACTTAGTATTTCCAAAACGTCTGAACTTTTCAGGTTTGGGGACGTACGTCTCCCTATGGCGTAGCTATTACACTACACTAGTTCAAATTAAATGCGCTGGCATCATAACATTTTTTACCTAGTTTTCCTAACGAAGGATGCGCTTTAAGCGCCCTTTCGCCACTTATCGGGTGATGGAATGTCGTTAATATTTTGATTTAAAATGCGAAAACGTAATGGCAATCTTCCCGGGACGGGAACAAAAAGGCGGGAAAATCGACGCGATTGGAGGCGCCGATTCGGAATCAGGCGTGTTCTTTAATCCAGAATTTATTGAGGTGTTCTTCCAACTCGGTCAGCGCTTGCTGATAAACCGATTGTTTGAATTCCACCACATTCTGAACCGGCAACCAATAATCCACCCAACTCCAGCCTTCGAACTCCGGCGTTTCATGAGTGTTCAAATCGATTTTCTCTTCTTCGCTCAGCATGCCGAGCAAAAACCAGATTTGCTTTTGGCCGATACACACCGGTTGGCTGTAATGACGAATCAGGTGTTTCGGTAAATCGTACGACAACCAATCCTGCGTGCGTCCCAATACACGGACATCGGACGGTTCCAGACCGACCTCTTCTTTCAATTCACGGAAAACGGCTTGTTGCGGCGTTTCGTGCTCACGCACGCCGCCCTGCGGAAACTGCCAAGCTTCCTGGTGCATGCGTTTTCCCCAAAACAGCTTCCCTTCCTTATTTACGATAATGATACCTACATTTAAGCGGTATCCCTCTTCATCAATCACGGTTGACCCTTTGGTATTCTTTTTATTTTTCAATATACAATACCGTTAATTATTGCAAGAAAACGCCTTTTGTTTCAATCTCTTTTCACAAAGCTTTGTTCGTAAAATGTCGAAAAGACGTCCAGGCACACCCCAATCCCATGCTGAACGAAATCGTTTTTTCATAAAATGAATCGTGTTTTTCTTCGGAATAAACGCCTAAATAGGCTAAAATGGCGCTTCTTTTTTAATCGAAATAAACTGAATAAAATTATGGCTTTAGCAATCTTTGACCTGGATCACACACTCATCAATGGCGACAGCGACTATCTTTGGGGAAAATTTCTGGTCGAAAAAGGCGTGGTGGACAAAACCTATTACGAAACTCGGAACGACCAGTTCTATGAGGATTATAAAAACGGCACCCTCGATATCATGGCCTATCAGCATTTTTCGCTGGAACCGCTTTCAAAGCATGATATGAGGACCTTGAATGCCTGGCACGACGAGTTTATGGAGAGTTTCATCCGTCCGATCTATCAACCTAAAGCCCAATCTCTGGTGGACGAGCACCGCGCCAAAGGCGACACCTTGCTCATCATCACCGCGACCAACAGTTTCGTGACCCGGCCGATTGCCGAACTCTACGGCATTGAAAACCTGATCGGCACCGACCCGGAGATGAAAGAAAACCGTTACACCGGCGAAGTGGCCGGCACGCCGTCTTTCCAGGGCGGCAAAGTCATACGCTTGAACGAATGGTTGATTTGCAATCACCATGACCTATCCGGCAGCTTCTTCTATTCCGATTCGCAAAACGACATCCCGCTGCTGGACATTGTGGAGAATCCGGTGGCGGTGGATTGCGACGAGACTTTGGCGTCTTACGCTCAAGAGCGCAACTGGCCGATTATCAGCCTGAAAGACCAATAACCACCAGGCCTGGCTGGAAATACCCAAACCGCCGCACCGGTTCGGCGGTATAATAAAATTTAATAGAAACAAAAAAACAACAATAAAACAATCGGTTGCACGTATATTTTCGTATGAAATCTCATCTCATCATTTCACGGCAAACCAAAGCCGAACAAAGCAACCTGCGACGCATCCAACGCGGCCTGTTGCTCGGCATGGCCGCGTTGGTCATCGCCATCACAAGCTTGTCCTGGCATTATTACCAAAAAGACAGACAGGTTTTCATCCACTCCACCGAATCCATCTCACCATCCAAGCTGGACGTGATTTTGGAAGAATTGGTTTATTTGGTCAGTGACGTTATTCAAGACACCTTGTTCATTGCAAAAATGCATCAAGCCTATCTGGAAAATTCGCCGGGCGTGGCCATGCTGCAAACCAAGCAATTATTGGAAAACATTTCCTCCATCAAACCGATTTACGACCAACTTCGCGTGCTCGGCCCCACCGGCATGGAACAAATCCGCATCAACCACACCGAAGAAGGCCCTTATGCCGTGCCGCAAAACCAGTTGCAGGACAAACGGCATCGTTATTATTACCAGGAAGCGCTGGAGGTGCCGAAAGGTCATGTTTACATCAGCCCGATTGACCTCAATATCGAGCACGGCCAAATCGAACGTCCGTACAAACCCATGATGCGTTTTGCCACGCCGGTTTACGACCACAACAACCAGATTACGTCCGTCATCATCGTCAATTACCTCGCACAGGAACTGATCAATGTCCTCAGCAAGTACAGCGAAGGCAATGTCCAGCTGATGCTGTTGAACCATGCCGGTTACTGGATTAAGGCTCCCCGCCCCGACCTGGAATGGGGCTTTATGTTCCCGGAACGCAAAGACACCAATTTCAGCAAATCCTTTCCGGACGTCTGGGAATTGATCTCTAATCAAAAAAGTGGCCGCCTAGAACACCCGGAAGGCATCTTCAATTATGAAACGATTGATTTCGAGAGCATCAAACACGCCAACGAAAAACTCAATCAAACCTTTTCCCTGACCGCATTCACGCCGGAATTCAATAACTGGAAACTGGTGACCTATCTTCCCAAAGACACCATGAATGAAGCCATCGGTTCCATACGCGCCCGTTATGTATTGATTGCCGGGCTGCTAATCATATTGAGCGCCGTCAGCCTGTTCTTGATGTACCAGAACACCTTGAACCGCTACAAACAGCGACAAGCGCTCTTATCCCAGGCTTATTTCGACCAACTCACCGGCGCTTACAACCGTACCTCGCTGGACAATATCACCAAAGAAGCCTTCAAACACAATCAGGACGCGGCGTTCATCTTCATCGACTTGGACGGGTTCAAACCCATCAATGATGAATACGGACACCAGACCGGAGACGAAGTCTTGAAAATCGCCGTCAAACGGATGCAACACCTCTTGCGCAGCAATGATGTATTATTCCGTTTGGGCGGAGATGAGTTCGCTATTTTGCTCGGCGGTCAGTTAACTCATGCCGATATCGAGCACATCGTCACCCGCATCGAAGAAGTGATTGAAAAACCAATGCAAATCAATCAGAACCAGGTCGAAGTTCGCGCCAGTGTCGGTTACAGCTGTTACGGTGAAGACGGTCATGATGCCGACAGTTTGCTGAACGCTGCCGACGAAAAAATGTACGCCGTCAAGCACGCTCGAAAACAGTCCAAGCAACCCGGTTAAACCCGAGGCAACTTGTCAGACATAAAAAAACCGCCAGGCCTGGCGGTTTTTTTATATTGGTGTCACAACCTCCGAAAAAAGGCTTAACGCATGCCCGGTGGCAACATTCCGCCCATGCCCGGCGGCATTTTACCGGCCATGCCGCGCATCATGTTTTTCATGCCGCCTTTGGAGACCTTTTTCATCATCTTCTGCATTTGCGTGAACTGCTTCATCAACTTATTGATGTCCTGCACCGTGGTACCGGAACCGGAGGCAATACGTTTCTTACGCGAGCCTTTGATGATGGCCGGATGCGCACGTTCCTGCGGCGTCATGGAGAAGATAATCGCTTCCAGACGCTTGAAGTCCTTTTCCATCGCCTGATCGTTGATTTGATCCTTCAGCTGCCCCATGCCCGGCAGTTTGCCCATCAAACCGCCGACACCACCCATTTTGTTGATTTGCTGCAATTGTTCCAGAAAGTCTTCCAAATCGAATTGGCCCGACTTCTGGATTTTTTTGGCAAACTTGGCGGCTTTTTTCTGATCGATTTTGGTTTCGGCTTCTTCGATCAAGCTGAGCACATCGCCCATGCCAAGAATCCGCCCGGCCATACGATCCGGGTGGAACGGTTCCAACGCCTCAGTCTTTTCACCGGCCCCGATGAATTTAATCGGCTTGCCGGTGATTTCACGAATCGACAGCGCCGCACCACCACGGGCATCCCCGTCGGTTTTGGTCAGAATCACACCGGTCAACGGCAACGCATCGTCAAAGGCTTTGGCCGTGTTAGCGGCATCCTGACCGGTCATCGCATCGACCACAAACAGGGTTTCCACCGGCTTGACCGCCGAATGCAAACGCTGGATTTCCTGCATCATGTCGTTGTCGATGTGCAAGCGACCGGCGGTATCCAAAATCAATACATCCACAAATTGTTTACGCGCTTCCGCACGCGCATTATTGGCAATATCGACCGGATCCTGATCGGCGGAAGACGGATAGAAAATCACATCAATTTGTTCCGCCAGTGTTTCCAGCTGCTTGATGGCCGCGGGACGGTACACGTCGGCCGACACCACCATGACCTTTTTCTTCTCACGCTCTTTCAACCAGCGCGCCAGCTTGCCGACGGAGGTGGTTTTACCCGCCCCTTGCAAACCGGCCATCATAATGACCGCCGGCGGTTCGACATTGAAGTTCAACGGCGCGGCTTCCTGCCCCATGACTTCGGTCAGTTGTTCACGAACAATTTTGATGAACGCCTGGCCCGGATTCAGGCTGGTGGACACTTCCTGACCGATGGCTCTTTCCTGAACCTTGTCGATGAAACTTTTCACCACCGGCAAGGCGACATCCGCTTCCAACAAGGCACGACGCACATCACGCAACGCGTCCTTGATATTGGATTCCGTTAAACGTCCCTGACCGGTAATCGCTTTAAACGATTTGGCCAGACGATCCGATAGATTATCAAACATAGTCATTCCCTATACGAAGTTCGCGCCAACCGGATTCCATTCGCCCGCCCCGATGCATTCGAAGGCGCTGTGCTTTAAGGAATTGTGCGGAATTTCGTTTCATTTAATTCTGATTTTCGATATTATACGGCTTTAGTCACCAAATATCTAAGATAGCACGGGATTTTCATTGGATTTTTTCAGCCAAAACCGCTCCCCGGCTATCGTTCAAAACCGGAAGGATTAGAATGGCCATCAGCGTTTTCATCGCACTTTTTTCCAGTCTGCTCTATCTGTATGCCACCCATATTCTATGGCAGCGCTTTAAAAGTGACGAGAGCGAAGCGGCGAACTTCAACCGCCACAAGCTATTACTGATCGCCGCCTTGGCCGCCGTCGTGCATTTGATTTCCTTCTCCGGCCACTTGTTCAGCGACGGCATGTTGATGTTCCGCTTCGGTACCGGATTGTCGTTGATTTCATGGATTGCCGTGGTGATTTTGCTGATCACCAACATCAATAAAGCCACCGAAAACCTCGGCATTTTTATCTTCCCGTTGGCGGCATTGACAACCCTGCTCCCGTTCACCGGCACCACGCTTCAGCCATTGCCGCTGGCACTGGGCAGCCACATCCTGATTTCCATCACTGCTTACAGCATCATGGGACTGGCGGCGGCGCAAGCCACTTTGTACGCCATTCAGGAAAGACGATTCCAAAAACGCCAATTGAGCATTGTCTTTAAAAACCTGCCCCCGCTACAAATCATGGAAAAAACCTTGATTCAGCTGGTCATTATCGGATTCATTTTCTTGAGCTTCGCGCTTTTGAGCGGCGTTTTCTTTATGGAAGACATTTTCGCACAACATCTGGTGCATAAAACCTTCTTCGCCATCCTGGCCTGGCTGACCTACGGCCTGTTAATTTTCGGCCACTTTCAGTTTGGTTGGCGCGGTCAAAAAGCGGCTTATTACACCATCTGGGCGTATTTCCTGCTGATTCTGAGTTACATCGGCACCGAAATTGTTCTGAACTTCATGATGCACGCCAAAGGCTGAAGCGCTTTTCAGCCTGGATAAACCCGGCTTTCGAGCCTCAAAAACATCACGCATCCCTGTCGCAAAAATGTCATGGCGAATCCCTTTCAGAATCGCTATAATTTCCTTTCGATTAACTACCCAAAAGAATCATCTTGAACAGTATTCCCATTTCGGTCCTCTTCGGGATCCTAATCTTACTCATCATCCTGTCCGCGCTCTTTTCAAGTTCCGAAACCGGAATGATGGCGCTGAACAAATACCGTCTGAAACACAAAGTCAAAGAAGGCCACAAAGGTGCCATCAAGGTTCAGCGTTTACTGGAATCGCCAGATCGCCTGCTGGGCGTCATTTTGCTCGGCAACAACTTCGTAAACATTTTCGCGTCGTCCGTCGCCACCATCATCGCCATGCGCCTGATCGGCGAAGCCGGTATTGCTTTGGCCGCCGGGCTACTGACATTGGTCATTCTGGTCTTTTCCGAAGTGGCCCCGAAAACTCTGGCCGCACTTTACCCGGAAAAAATCGCCTATCCAGCGGCCTATTTTCTAGAACCGTTATTGAAAGTGCTGTCGCCGCTGGTCTGGATGGTGAATTTTTTCGCCAACAATTTCCTGCGCCTGTTCGGCGTTAAAGTGTCCGACCGAGAAGACGACGATCATGCGTTGAGCCGCGAAGAACTGCAAACCCTGATCAACGAAGCCACCGGGCGTTTGCCGAAACAATACCGCACCATGCTCAACGGCATCATGCAATTGGAAAGCATCACCGTGGAAGACGTGATGATTCCGAAACAGGATATTTACGCCATCGACGTCAGCCAACCGATGGAAGAAATCGTTAAAACCATCCTCAAATCGCCGTTCACACGCATTCCGGTGTACCGCGAAAACATGGACGAGGATTTACTGGGCGTCATCAACCTGCGTAAAGCGCTGCCGTTATTGACCAAACCTGACCTGTCACTGAAGGACATCATCAAGGCGACGCGTCCGGGCTATTTCATTCCGGAAACCACGACCTTGAACATCCAGTTGTCCAGCTTCAACAAGCACAAACGCCACATGGCGCTGATTGTGGACGAATACGGCAACCTGCAAGGCTTGCTGACACTGGAAGATTTGTTGGAAGAAATCGTTGGGAAATTCAGCACCGACACCCGCGAAAAAGCCTTCACTAAAGTGGCGATGCACCAGGACGGTTCCATCACCTTCGATGCGTCGGAATTCATTCGCGACCTGAATAAAACTTACCAGTTCGACTTGCCGACGGACGGCCCGAAAACGCTGAACGGCCTGATTCAGGAAGAATTGGAGACTTTGCCGGAAGTCGGCACCTGCTTGAAGGTCGACAACTACATTCTGGAAGTGACCGAAACCTCTAAGCACGCCATCGAAAAAGTCAAACTGACGCAGGTCGACCCGACACTTCGCTTCAAATAACCAAGGAAAGTTATGTCTTTTATTTTCGAAAACGACCAGGCCTGGCAAACACTGAAAAACGGTATCAAACAACTGGCCCAACAAGAAGTACTGCCGCGTTTCCGTCATGTGGATGCGTCCACCAAAGCCGACGGCTCGGTATTGACCGAAGCCGATACCGAAATGCAAAAAGCCACCGAAGCCTTCCTGAACGAACACTGGCCGCAATTCACCTTTTTGGGCGAGGAATCTTCGGCTCAAGAACAAAAAGACGCACTCGCCTCCAATAACGGTTGCTGGATTCTCGACCCGGTCGATGGCACCAGCAACTTCGCCAGCGACATTCCGGTTTACAGCGTCTCGCTGGCTTTGATTATCCAAGGCGATGTCAAACTGGGCATGGTGTACGACCCGGACCGTGACGAGCTGTTTGCGGCGCGCAAAGGCCAGGGCGCGGAATTGAACGACCGCGCGCTCATCGCGCAAACCACCAAAACGGAATTGAAAAAGTGCATCGGACTCGTCGATTTCAAACGATTGCAGGCGCCGTTGTCAACCGAGCTGGTATTGAAACCGCCTTATGCATCACAGCGCAGTATCGGCTCCGTGGCGTTGGACTGGTGTTGGGTCGCCGCAGGACGCGGTCAACTTTATTGCCACGGCGCCCAAAACATCTGGGATTACGCCGCCGGATGGTTGATTTTGAATGAAGCCGGCGGCAAAAGCGCCACCTTGACGGGCGAAACCGTTTTGGTGTCGGAAGTGGTCAAGCGCTCCGCTGTGGCCGCGACCACACCGGCGCTATTCGACGACTGGTTTCAAATCTTGCAGGATTATCAACACGCCAACTAAATACTGAAAACGCCCAGGCCTGGGCGTTTTTACTCAAACCCCGGCAATCGCTGATTGGCCGTACCCCAAACATTCAATAACCGCTTCAACTGCGATACATCTATCGGTTTGGTCAGGTAATCATTCATACCGGCATCCAAAACCTTTTCACGATCTCCGCTGAGCGCATTGGCGGTCAAGGCGATGATCGGCACACTCGCCCGGCTGGACGGTAATTCCCGAATATGCTGAGTCGCTGTCAGCCCGTCCATTTCCGGCATCTGCATATCCATCAGTACCACATCAAAGGGTGACTCGGCCGTTTCCACCGACTGAACCGCTTCCAGTCCGTTACCGACCACCAACACCTGATGCCCAAGTTTGGACAAAATGGCTTTCACCAATAACTGATTCGGCAAATTGTCTTCCGCCACCAGAATATTCAACGGTGCCGTTTCCATTTCCGGTGACACCTCCACCGGTTTTTCCGGCGCTTTGGCCGTTACCAGCGGCAATTCGAACCAGAAGGTGCTTCCTTGGCCATATTCACTGTCAATGCCGATGTCACCGCCCATCATGTACACCAGCTTTTTACAGATGGACAAGCCCAACCCGGTGCCGCCGAATTGACGCGTGGTGGACGCATCGGCTTGCGTGAACGCAGAAAACAATTTATCGATTTGCTCAGGACGAATGCCAATACCGGAATCCGTCACCTCAAAGCGCACACGTTTGTTCTCGGTCGGCCGAACCCGAATCGATATTTCCCCTTCCGAGGTGAATTTCAGCGCATTGCCGACCAGGTTCAAAAGGATCTGTCGTACGCGTGCCGCATCACCGAGGTAAAACGCCGACAAGCCATCCGAATAGTGTTCCGAAAGCTTGAGACCCTTTTTATCCGCCAACAGACGATTCATATCCAGAATGCTGCCGACCAACGTCGACAAGTCGAACGCCGCCGATTCCAGCTCCACCTTATTGGCTTCCAGCTTGTTGAAATCAAGGATATCGTTAATCAACTGCAACAGATGCTCACCGGAATGGCGAATCATATCGACGTAATGCTTTTGTTCGTCTTCCAGCACCATATCCTGCAACAGTTGCGCGGTCCCAATCACCGAGTTCAACGGTGTACGGATTTCATGGCTCATCACTGATAAAAACTCGGACTTGGTTTGTACCGCTTCTTCCGCGGCGATTTTCGCATCACGCTGTAAGTCTTCCGCCAATTTACGCTCGGTGATGTCGAGCGAGAAACCGAGCAGCCAGTTTTTGACCGAGTCGTCTTCGTAAATGGTAATCGGACCTTTCCCCTGCATTAACCAACGGCATTCGCCGTTCGGCAATTGCACCGGTTCTTCGGTGACCATCAAGCGTCCGGATTCGACCACCTGCTGATCTTGCAAGGCCGATTGTCTGGCCTGCTCAATCGGGAAAATTTCATAATCGGTTTTACCGATGGCCATGGCGCGATCGATGCCAGTATCTTTTTCGGTTTGCTCGCTGAAAAAGCGGAAACAGCCTTTGTCATCTTTTACGTAAATGCTAGTCGGCAAGCTGTCGATGATTTGTTCAACCAGTTGTTCACGTTGTTTCACCATGTCTTCGACAAATTTTCGTTCGGAAATATTGACCAGATTGCCGACAAAACGCACCGCTTCATCGTCTTCGGTATCTTTGATTGCCTTACCACAACTTTGCAACCAGATGTAAATGCCCATCGCTGTTTTGAAACGAAACTCCACTTCAAACGGCCAAGCGGTTTCCAGATGCATTTCCAGCGCTTCGTCCACCGCCTCGATATCATCCGGGTGGATGCGTTTAAAGAAATCGGATTTGGTTCGCCCCAAATCGGATACGGTGACACCGCAGATTTCATGGACATTACGACTGTATTTGACCGTTTCGTCGGTCAGGTTAAAATCGAACACGCCATTATGGGAAGCTTCCAGAACGGTTTCATAGAAATCGAAAATACCGTCGTCTTCGGAATGGTGTTCGGAAAAATCGGGAAAAAACTGCACCAACAAACGGCCTTGGTACGGTGTCACAATGAAACGTAACGACTGGATATTGCCGGGAATTTTATGCAGAAAACTGCTGGGAATGCGTTTTTTGTCGGCTTCCAACAGCGATAAGCGCAAGGATATGTCCTGCGAGATGTCGTAATCGCCCCAGATGGCTAGGGCAGCGTCATTTTGCGACTCAATCCACCATTCCGCTTCGCCGCGAGACTGCACCACGGCCGAAGCGAGTTCAACGTCTCCAAGGTGAATGGCGTCCAGCCCGGTGGATTGATGTGTCATAGCCTGATATCACCTGCCGTGATTGGGAAGATATAGGGCTATTCTACATGAAATCCCCTGCAATAGAACGGGGTAAAACTCCGTAGACGTGGCCTAAATTTGCGCCAACGCCTGCTGAAGCGTCGAGACGCCGATGACTTCCATACCGGGCACGCCGCCTTTCGGAATATTGGCATTCGGCACAATGGCTTTTTTAAAACCGTGCTTGGCGGCTTCGAGAATGCGTTCCTGCCCGCTGGAAACCGGCCGAATTTCGCCGGACAGCCCCACCTCGCCAAACACGATTAAATCCTGAGGCAATACTTTGTTTTTTAAGCTGGAGACAATCGCACACAATACGGCCAGGTCCGCGCTGGTCTCACTGACCTTCACGCCGCCCACCACATTGACGTAAACATCCTGATCCCCAGCCTGCACCCCGGCATGACGGTGTAACACGGCCAGCAACATCGAGAGACGGTTGTACTCCAAGCCGACCGTTACCCGTTTCGGCGCGCCGTAGGGAGATTCGTCCACCAAGGCTTGAATTTCCACCAACAACGGCCGAGAACCTTCCCAAAGCACCATCACTGCCGAACCGGGCGACGGTTCTTCCGCGCGAGACAAAAAAATCGCCGACGGGTTTTTGATTTGCTTCATGCCCTTGTCGGTCATGGCGAACACGCCCAATTCATTGACGGCGCCAAAACGGTTTTTGATAGCACGTAACGTTCGAAAGCGGCTATCGGACTGCCCCTCCAAAAACAGCACCGTATCGACAATGTGTTCCAAGACTCGAGGCCCGGCCACTTCACCGGATTTGGTCACGTGACCGACCAAGAAGACCATGATCTGATTCTGTTTGGCGAAACGCGTCAGATACGCGGCCGATTCGCGCACTTGCGACACACCGCCCGCGGCACTGCTGACGTCACCCAACTGCATGGTTTGAATCGAATCGACCACCATCACTTTAGGCTGTTCGGTTTGCGCCGCCATGGTAATGGCTTCCACATCGGTTTCCGTCAGCAAGCGCAGTTTATCTTCCGGCAGACTCATGCGTTTGGCGCGCATGGCCACCTGCTGCAAAGATTCTTCACCGGTGACATAGAGCACTTTTTGGCTCTGGCTTAATTGACAGCAAACCTGCAGCAGCAAGGACGACTTGCCGACGCCCGGGTCGCCGCCAATCAACACCACCGACCCCGGCACAATACCGCCCCCCAATACCCGATCCAACTCGGACAGGCTGGAGTCGACGCGTGGCACTTCCGACAGCTCGACTTCATTGACCGACATCACGGTTTGTTCGGATGCGCCGGCATAACCGACGGTTTGCGCCCGCCCGGAGGCTTTGGTTTTGGAGGCGGAGACCTTGAACTCCTTCAAGGAATTCCATTCACCGCAGGCCGTACATTGTCCTTGCCATTGCGCGTAATCCGCACCACACTCGGTGCAGACATACGCCAGTTTCACTTTTTTAGCCATTTCAGACATCACCTAAACAAAAAAGCCCGCAGAGCGGGCTTTCGAAAACAGCGATCAATGCTTGATGTCTCGCCAGTATTCTTTTTTCAATAAATAGGTCAACAGAATCAGGACCAATAGGAAGAGAATGACCTTCCAGCCCAAGTCGTGACGTTGCAGTTTAGCCGGTTCCCCCGCGTACTCCAAGAAGTTGGTGATATCGCGCGTGGCCTGCTTAAACTCTTCGGCCGACATGTGACGCTGCATACCTTCCAAGACATGCGGCATGACCGTGCCGTGCAATAGGCGGTTATCCCATTCACCGGTTTTCTCGTCCAACTCATAGCCTCGCATGAAGCTATAGATGTAATCGGAGCCTTTCAAGCGCGCCATCAGCGACAAATCCGGAACTTTCGTACCAAGCACTTCTTCATCAACGCCTGGCAACATACGCGTGGTGACGTTGTCCACCGCTCGGTTCTGACCGTAAGTCATCGCTTCGACCACTTCCTCATCGGTCCAACCGAAATCCCGCGCGATACGGTTATAACGCAGGTATTTCACCGAGTGGCATGCCATGCAGTAGTTTGAGAACAATACCGCACCGCGTTTCAGCGAGTCCTTGTCTTCCAGGCTGTTATCGGCCTTTTCCAAATCCAATGCCGGACCGCCAGCGGCCAAACCGGCCAGCGGGAAAAGCATGCATAAAATGAAAATTGAACTGATTTTTCTCATGTTAACTGACCCTCTCCGGAATTGGCTTGGTTTTCTCACTCACCGATGTGAATGGCAAGATAATGAAGAACAGGAAATAGGTCGCGGTGAAAACGCGCGCCAATTTCGTCAGTTCCGGTGTCGCCGGCTGCGTTCCGAGCCAGCCAAGTACTAAGAAGCTCACAACAAACATGGTCAGCAATACTTTAAAAGACGCCCCGCGATAACGGATGGACTTCACTTTACAACGGTCCAACCACGGCATAGCGAAGAGCACTGCAATCGCCGCACCCATGGCGATAACACCCAGCAGCTTATCCGGCACCGCTCGCAAAACCGCATAGTATGGTGTGAAATACCAAACAGGGGCAATGTGCTCCGGTGTCTTCAAGGGGTTCGCCGGTTCAAAGTTCGGCGGTTCGATGAAGTAGCCGCCGCCTTCCGGGAAATAAAACACCACTATGGCGAACAGCAACATGAAGACGGACGCGCCGAACAAATCCTTAACCGTATAGTAAGGATGGAACGGAATACCATCGATCGGCAACCCTTTTTCGTTTTTATACTTTTTGATTTCCACACCGTCCGGGTTGTTGGACCCGACCTTATGCAGCGCCACGATGTGCATAAACACCAGAATCACCAACACCAACGGCAAGGCAATGACGTGCAATGCGAAGAAGCGGTTCAAAGTGGCATCAGAGATGACGAAGTCACCCCGCACCCATACCGCTAAATCCGGTCCCACAACGGGTATGGCTCCAAATAGGGAAATGATGACCTGTGCGCCCCAGTAAGACATTTGTCCCCAAGGCAACAAATACCCCATAAAGGCTTCCGCCATCAACACCAGGAAGATCAGCATCCCCAATATCCACACCAGCTCACGCGGGTTCTTGTAGGAGCCGTAGAGCAGCCCCCGCATCATATGGAAATAAATCACAATGAAGAACGCCGACGCTCCGGTGGAGTGCATGTAGCGAATCAGCCAGCCCCACTCGACATCGCGCATGATGTATTCAACGGAATTGAACGCTTCCGCCGCACTCGGCTTGAAGCTCATCGTCAGCCAGATACCGGTGACGAATTGGTTGACCAGCACCAACAGCGCCAGTGAACCGAAGAAATACCAGAAGTTGAAATTCTTAGGCGCGTAATACTCGGCCACATGCTCGTTCCATGTGCTGACAAGCGGATAACGCGCATCCAACCAGGCCAGTAGAGAGTTTTGAGGTTTCTTGTGTTCTGTTTGCATCAAACCACTCCTTCTTCAGGGTTTTCACCCACTCTAATGACCGAATCGGAAACATAACGATAAGGTGGAATTTCCAGGTTAGTCGGCGCCGGAACGCCTTGGAAAACACGGCCCGCCAAATCAAAACTGGAACCGTGACACGGACAGAAGAAACCGCCTTTCCAGCCTTTCGCCATATCCGGTGAATCGACCGCCGGGCGATACATCGGCGCACAGCCCAAGTGGGTACAGACACCGACGACGACCAAGTATTCCTCATTCAAGGCTCGGACTTCGTTTTTACAATATTCCGGTTGCACCGAGTTATCGGAATTCGGATCACGCAACTCATTGTCCAATGTCGGCAGAATGCTCAACATTTCCGTCGTCCGTCTGACGACCCAAACCGGTTTACCACGCCAGGAAACCGTCAACATTTGCCCAGGTGACAACAAACTCAAATCTGCATCCACAGGAGCCCCGGCGGCCTTGGCTTTTTCGCTCGGCTGCCAGGAGCTCACGAAAGGAACCGCTACAAAGGTAGCGCCTGCCGCCCCTAAAACACCCGTCGCGGCCGTTAATACTTTACGACGCGTCAGGTTTTTGTTCTCAGTCTGCTCTTTTGACGACATAGAGACTTCCTCTTTTGTCCATTTTCTTAATCGTTATACGTTGATCGTATTTTTAAATTTTCTCGCGGCAAAGCCCGTGGCAAGCCCGAATAAACCTTAAAAATAATCAAAGCGGCTGGCTATTTTACCAAAGCAAAATTAATCCTTACATCAATATCTATTTATGACCATTAAAAATATTTTTATAAATAAAACTAATCATAGACATAAAAAAAATTGTTCATAAACCGACCATTCAAGTCGGTTTTTAGTCAAACCGGGTTAGGAATATCCACAAAAATTACTTCCAAATCAAACTCTTGCGCTAACTTTTCACCCAGCGCCTTGACCCCGACACGCTCGGTAGCATGATGCCCGGCCGCTAAGTAATGCACCCCACTTTCAAGCGCTTGATGCGTGGTTTGTTCCGATACTTCGCCACTGAGAAACACATCCGCCTGCCAGTCAATAGCTTGCTGGATATAGCCTTGCGCCCCGCCGCTGCACCAGGCCACCGTTTCAACCGTTTCCGGACCGCCCGGTAAATGTAACGGCGTGCGATCCAGGGTGGCTTCCACCGTCTGGATAAACTCGCTGATCGGCTTCGGAGAGGCCAAACGCCCCAGTCGAACCAAGCTTTTTGCATCCGGCGTGATGTCCTCCAGTTCCCACAGTTGGCCGAGCATCGCATTATTCCCGACGACCGGGTGCGCATCCAATGGCAGGTGATAGCCCAATAGATTGATGTCATTCATCAGCAAACTGCGGATACGCTTTTGTTTCATGCCCGTTAGGGTTACCGGTTCATTTTTCCAGAAATAGCCGTGATGCACTAAAATTGCATCCGCTTCCTGTTCAATGGCGGCATCGATCAACGCCTGACACGCCGTGACACCGGTGACGATTTTAGCGATTTCCGTTTTACCGGACACTTGCAATCCGTTCGGCGCATAATCTTTAAAATCTGCGACTTGCAGATAGGTATCCAAATATTCGGTCAGTTCGTGAATGTGCATTGCTTCTCCCCTGCAACCCAGCGGTTGCGTATATTGCGGACAAAAAAAATGACCAGGCCTGGTCATTTTTTATGAATCGAACACGAATCAGTCTTTCACACGATAACGTGCCGAAGCGGCGTGCGCTTGCAACCCTTCGCCATCGGCTAGGACGCCGGCCACTTGACCCAACACATTGGCACCTTCCGCCGAACACATAATCAAGCTGGAACGCTTCTGGAAGTCGTAAACGCCCAATGGCGACGAGAAACGCGCGGTACGTGACGTCGGCAATACATGGTTTGGCCCGGCACAGTAATCGCCTAACGCCTCGGCTGTGTAACGGCCCATGAAAATCGCACCGGCGTGGCGGATTTTCGGCAACAAAGCCTGCGGCTCTTCAATCGACAACTCCAAATGCTCCGGTGCGATGTAATTGATCATCTCCACGGCTTGATCTTCGTCGTCCACCACAATGATGGCACCACGATCGGTAATGGCTTTGGTAATGATTTCTTCACGCGGTAAGGTTTTCACTAGACGGTTCATGCTGTCATAGACCTTCTCGGCAAATTCCGCATCCTGCGTCACCAAAATCGATTGTGCATCTTCATCGTGCTCCGCTTGTGAGAACAAGTCCATCGCAATCCAATCCGGGTTGGTTTGACCGTCGCAGTACACCAAAATTTCCGAGGGCCCGGCAATCATGTCAATGCCGACGGTACCGAATACTTCACGCTTGGCCGTCGCCACGAAAATATTCCCTGGCCCGACAATTTTATCCACTTGCGGAACGGTTTCGGTGCCATACGCCAAGGCCGCCACCGCTTGGGCGCCGCCCAGCTTGAAGACGCGATCCACGCCGCAGATTTCCGCAGCCGCCAGCACCATGTCATTGACGTCTCCATCCGGCGTCGGCACCACCATGATCAATTCCGGCACACCGGCCACTTTCGCCGGGATGGCATTCATGATTACAGAAGACGGGTACGCGGCCTTGCCGCCCGGCACATAGAGTCCGACCTTATCCAATGCCGTGACCTGCTGCCCCAGCAAGGTGCCGTCGTCTTCGGTATAAGACCAGGATTTACCCACTTGTTTCTCATGGTAGTCACGCACGCGTTTGGCAGACAATTCCAAACCGTCACGCTGATCGGCCGGAATGCGCTCCAGTGCCGCTTTCAACTCCGCTTTCGGAATTTCCAAATCCGCGCCGGCCGATAAGGCCAAACGGTCAAACTTTTCCGTGTATTCCAGCAGCGCCACATCACCCTTTTCACGGACATTGCGCAAAACGTCCTTAACAATCTGATTCACCGAATCATTGGAAACCGTTTCCCAAGCCAACAAAGCTTCCAATTCGGCTTTAAACCCTTCATCGTTTGCAAATAGTTTTCGAACTTTCAACATTTTCATTTCCATCTTTTCAGGAAGCCGCTCATCCATCGGCTTCAAACCGTCAGGCGATTATTCAATCGCCGATTTAAATTTCTCAACAATATCGTTAATTTGATTGAATTTGGTTTTATAAGCATGCTCGTTCACAATCAAGCGCGAGCTGATATCGGCAATGTGCTCTTCCGGCACCAGGCCATTTGCTTTCAGTGTATTACCGGTATCGACCAAATCGACAATCTTATCCGCCAAGTCGATTAACGGCGCAATTTCCATGGAACCGTACAATTTAATCAAGTCCACCTGCTGGCCTTTTTCCGCGTAATAGGCTTTGGCCGATTGAATGTACTTGGTGGCGATTTTCAAACGATGCCCATGCGGTTTAGCTTCTTTCGGCCCCGCCACCATCAACTTGCACTTGGCAATCTGCAGGTCCAGCAATTCATTCAAATTGTCGGTCGGCGCTTCCATCAACACATCTTTACCGGCCACACCGATATCCGCCGCGCCATGCGCGACATAAGTCGGCGCATCGGTGGCACGGACAATCAGCAAGCGCACATTCTCGTGGTTAGTCGGAATAATCAGTTTACGGCTTTTGCTCGGATCTTCGGACGGCAAAATGTTCGCCGCTTCCAGCAAAGGCAAGGTATCTTTGTAAATTCGCCCTTTCGAGAGCGCTATCGTTAATTGATCAGCCATTATTTCGTCTGTTGCCGTGGCAACGTCCTCTTCATTCGTTTATCAGTTCGCTCGGTAAATATGGGCACCGAGCTTATGGAATTTTTCTTCAATCAGTTCATAGCCCCGATCGATATGATAGATGCGGCTCACCACCGTTTCGCCGTGCGCAATCAAACCGGCGAGAATCAAACTGGCCGAGGCTCTCAAATCCGTCGCCATAACAGGCGCGCCCACTAAATGGTCGACACCCTGGGTGTAAGCGGTATTGCCTTCCACATGGATATCCGCCCCCATGCGTACCAATTCCGATACATGCATGAAACGGTTTTCAAAGATGGTTTCTTCCACCTTCGCTTTGCCTTTGGCGATGCTGTTCATCACCACGAACTGTGCTTGCATATCGGTCGGGAACAACGGATACGGATCCGTAACGACGTTCACCGGCTTCAACTCGCGGCCACGCATATCCAGTGTAATGGTGTCTTCCGTCCATGAAACATCGGCGCCGGCTTCGGTAAATTTCTCGAGCACCGCGGTCAAATGCTCCGGCACCACATGCGTCACGGTGACACAACTTTTGGTCAAAGCCGCTGCCGCCAGATAGGTTCCGGCTTCAATCCGGTCGGGAATGACTTTATAAGAAACGCCCTGCAAGCGCTCCACGCCGTCAACCACCAGCGTATCGGTATCGATGCCACTGATTTTCGCCCCCATGGCGTTCAAGAAGTTCGCCAAGTCGGACACTTCCGGTTCACGGGCCGCATTGCGCAAAATGGTTTGACCTTCCGCCAATACCGCTGCCATCAACAGGTTTTCCGTCCCCGTTACCGTCACCGGTTCCATCGTGATGTCGGCGCCTTTCAAACGGTCGGCTTTGGCAATAATGTAGCCTTGCTCCACTTTAATGTCGGCACCCATTTTCTGCATGCCTTCAATATGAATATTAACCGGACGCGAACCGATCGCACACCCACCCGGCAAGGACACTTTCGCTTCGCCAAAACGAGCCAGCAACGGTCCCATGGCCAGAATCGAGGCCCGCATGGTCTTCACCAATTCATAAGGTGCTTCTTTGGTGGTGATATTGGATGCATCGATTTCAATGTTCAAATGCTCGTCGAACATCACCTCAACCCCCATCGTCGCCAACAACTGAATGGTAGTCGTCACGTCTTTCAGGTGCGGCACGTTCGACAAGGTCACCGGCGTTTCCGACAACAGGCAACCCATCAAAATGGGTAAGGCGGCGTTTTTCGCGCCGGAAATCTGTACTCTTCCAGAGAGTTGGCAAGGACCTTCTATGACTAATTTATCCATTCCTCACTCACTCTGGCAATTTGGTCTTAATCGACAGCGCGTGCAATTCACCCGTAGCGAATTCATCCTTGAAAATGTCGTTTACCATGCGATGACGCTGCAAAGGCGATTGATCTTCAAACGCGGCACTGGACACTTCAACCGCAAAGTTACAATCTTCGCCACTCATAGTGACCTGCGCATCATCGAGTACCGCTTGGATTTTTTCACGGATTTTTTCTGGAGACATAACAAATTCTTCTTTCTACAACAGCTTGAATTCACGGCCCTTTTACACTCGGACTCAACCGAGCGACAGACCTCTCAAAATTAATTGCGTATTTTAACGCCTTTGTACAATAAAATCAGATTAATCGTCGTAATCAGCACAAAGAACAACACCGTAATCGCTAAACTCAAGTAAACCGATACGTCGGATTGCTCAAAGAAACCGTAACGGAATCCATCCACCATATAAAAGAACGGATTGATGTGCGAAAACGCCTGCCAGAAATCCGGCAAGGCATGAATCGAATAAAACACCCCACTCAAGAAGGTCAAAGGGATGATAATGAAGTTTTGAAACGCCGCCAAATGGTCGTACTTGTCCGACAAAATCCCGGCTGTCATACCAACCCCTCCCATAATGGCGGCACTCAACACCGCAAACAGCAAAATCCAGCCCGGCGACTGCCAGGCGATGTCAAACCCGACAATGCCCACCACCAACACACCGATGCCCACGGCCAAACCGCGCACAATCGAAGCCCCGACAAACGCCAGATAAAACTCGAACGGCGAAATCGGACTGAGCATCACAAACGTCAAGTTGCCGTGCATTTTCGACTGAATCAAACTTGATGAGGTGTTGGAAAATGCATTCTGCAGAATCGTCATCATCACCAGACCGGGAATCAGGAATTGACTGTAACTCAACCCGGAAAACACCTCGATTTGAGTGACAATCACCTGACCGAAAATCAACAGATACAACAACGACGACACCACCGGCGCAAAAATGGTTTGCACCGCCACCGAATAAAAACGCCGGACTTCCTTCACAAAAAGCGCCCAACAACCTGTCCAATTCATTTCCACTTATTTCTCTCCCGTCAAATCCAAAAAGACCTCTTCCAGCGTCGCGTCGCGGCTGGTCAAATCTTTCACTGCCAAATGACTTTCCGACAAGGCACTCAACATCTGATTCAAAGGCTTTTCTTTTTCCAGTTTGAACATCAAACCATTCGCATCCTGCTCGAGAAAACGTTCTTGCAAGAACGGCGTAAATTGCTGTTCATCGACTTTTTTCGGCGACTCCAACACCACACGCAGATAACGGTAATTATGTCGAGACAACAACTCACCGGTGGTTTCCAATGCTTTCAATTCACCGCCTTTGACAATGGCGACTTCTTCACATAAGGCTTCGGCTTCTTCCAGATAATGCGTGGTCAGAATAATGGTATGCCCTTTTTGATGCAGTTCCTTTGTAAACTCCCATAAGGTCCGGCGTAAGTCGACATCCACACCCGCCGTCGGTTCATCCAGTACCAGTACTTGCGGTTTGTGCACCAGCGCCATCGCAATCAACACGCGACGTTTCATACCACCCGACAATTCATTGGTGATGGCATTCGCCTTGTCCGACAAAGCCAGACGATCCAGCAATTCGTCAACCCAAAGACGTTGCTCACGGCTTTTCAACCCGAAATAGCCGCTTTGAATGTCCAGCAATTCGCGAATCGTGAAAAACGGATCGGAAATCAGCTCTTGCGGTACCACGCCCAGAAAACGACGGGCCTGGCGGTATTCTTTCTCCACATCATAACCATTCACCAGAATTCGACCGGCGGAAGGCTTGACCAAGCCGGCCATACTGTTAATCAACGTCGATTTTCCGGCACCATTCGGGCCCAACAAACCGAAAAAACAACCAGGCCTGACATCAAACGAAACGCCTTTCAACGCTTGCAGTGAGCCATAATCCTTTTGAACGGCTTGAAATGAAACAGCGGCAGCTGACATAAAAATCCTTTTACATTAAAATACTTAATAATTGATTGAATTACACGAAAGAAACTTTCTTGAAAAGCGAGTTCAGGCCAATTCAAGCAGGTCTTGTAATCCATACAGGTCGACCAGCACCCGAAGCTCATCCGGCAGGCCCACCACTTTAAGCGGTTTGGACAACCGCGATTGCAAATGCAGCAATAAGGCAAGACAAGTGGAGTCCGCCCCTTTCAAAGAATGACAATCCACCTCCGTAACCGGCGCGGATAGATTTTTCAACCCTTGGTCATAAACACGGGTCACCACTCCGGCATCGACCTGGCCCGACAAGCGAAGTACCTCGCCCTCCAGAACGGCCGCCGTGTCCTCGGATAAATTGACCACTAACAAGCCTCAGCCCTCGTCCAAGACATCTTGATTCGCATTGTTTTTCGCGTTCAAACCGGCGATGACTTCGTCAATACCTTTTTTCTGAAACTCGGATGCGAAAGACTTACGGTAATTCAACAACATACTGATCCCTTCAATGGACACATCGTACAGGAACCATTTTTGATCATTCTTATTCAAATAAGCACGGTAAACCACGGTGGACACATTACCGTCCGCCTGAGTCACTTCGGTCGATACCGAAGCCCGACCAGGACGGGTTTCCACCATTTTGGATACCACGATTTTCGTCACACGTAACTTCAAGATGCTCTTGGCATAGGAACGCAACAAGGTATTGGTAAAGGCTTCGGTAAAGGCTTTCTGCTGGCTGGCAGAAGCCTGCTTCCAGTATTGTCCCATGACATAACGTGCCATTTTGGGTGTGTCCACATACGGCAACACATACTCGTTAGCAAAGACTTTGACCTTCTGCGGATCCGTCTCCAGCTCGGCACGTTGTTTATCGACCTCGGACACCACCGTTTCCGACAGTTCCTTCACCATTACTTCCGGATCTTTTTGGTTAATATCCACGGCATAAGCCGTCGATTCCAACGCCAGCGTCAGCAACATCACCGACACCATCAATTGTTTCAACAAACGCATCACTTCGCCTCCGAATCACTGTCCGCGAATTTGGTCAGGAACTGACCGATTAATTCTTCCAACACCAAAGCCGGTTGCACCAAATCAATTTGATCACCGTCTCTCAAATATTCTTCATCCGCCCCTGGTTCGAGGCCGATGTACTGATCTCCCAACAAACCGGAAGTCAAAATCGACGCCGAAGTATCCAGCGGCAACTGGTTGTAGTCTTGGTAAATATCCATCACTACACGTGCCTGGTAGGTATTTCGATCCACCGAAATGTTTCCGACACGCCCGACGACCACGCCACTGATTTTCACCGGAGACCGAACCTTCAAGCCACCGATATTGCTGAACAGCGCATTGACCTGATAGGTCGGACGATCCTGAAAGCCTTCGAAATTACTGACTTTCAAAGCGATTACCGCCAATGAGATCAACGCAAACAATACGAATGCGCCCACCCAAATTTCGATCATTTTCCATCGTGACATAATCATGTACCTTAAACTCTCATGTTTGTTAAGCCGCTCAATTGAACATCATGGCGGTTAAGATAAAATCCAGCCCCAGCACGCCGAGCGAGGAATGCACCACCGTGCGCGTGGTGGCTCGGCTCACGCCTTCCGAGGTCGGCAAGGCATCATACCCTTGGAACAAGGCCACCACCGCTACCAAAACTGCAAAAGCAATCGATTTGATAATGCCGTTGATAACGTCTTCGCGCCAATCCACCTGCTGATTCATTTGCGTCCAGAAAGCCCCTTCATCAACGCCAAGCCAGCCGACCCCGACCATATAGCCGCCTAAAATCCCCATCGCGATGAACATCAGGGACAACATCGGCAACACTAGCAATGCGGCGGTAAAACGCGGTGCGAATACATATTTCAACGGATCGACCGCCATCATTTCCAGGGCCGACAATTGCTCGGTGGAACGCATCAAGCCGATTTCCGCTGTCAAGGCGGAACCCGCCCGCCCGGCGAATAGTAAGGCCGCGACCACCGGCCCCAGTTCGCGCAATAATGACAAGGCCGTCATGGTACCGACCGCTTCTTCCGAATTGAAATCGACCAGGACGTTGTAGCCTTGCAGGCTCAGCACCATCCCCACGAACAAACCGGCGGTCAGAATAATCGGCAGTGAAAGCACACCGGAGAAATACATTTGTTTGACCAGTAAATCCAAGCGGACAAACGCGGATGGAATCGCCGGCAGCAGCGATAACAAAAAGAAAAAGCCACGGCCGAACGCGCCGAAGATGCGAATGAAGCTCTGCCCCGTGGCCGCGAGAAAATCAAAGACCGCGTTCATATCAAATCCTGCAAAAAGGGTTTGGCCGGATAATCAAACGGCACCGGGCCGTCCGGCAAGCCTTGCAAAAACTGCTGCACGTACTCCGATTCCGACGCCAGTAAGGCTTCCGGAGTACCTTCCGCCACAACGCGTCCTTCGGAAATCACGCATGCGAAATCCGCAATCGACAAGACTTCATTCACATCGTGCGACACCGCCACACTGGTCACTCCCAAACTGTCGTTCAATTTGCGAATCAGTTCAATCAAGACCCCCATCGTAATCGGATCTTGACCAACAAAAGGCTCATCGTAAAAAATCATATCCGGATCCAGAGCAATGGCGCGAGCCAGAGCCACACGACGCGACATACCGCCGGACAATTCCGCGGCCATAAGATCTTGAGCACCGCGCAAACCGACCGCCTGCAACTTCATCAACACCAAGGGTCGGATGATTTCTTCCGGCAATTTAGTGTGTTCGCGAATCGGAAACGCCACATTGTCAAACACATTCAAGTCCGTCAACAGCGCGCCACTTTGGAACAGCATTCCCATCGTGCGTCGCAACTCATACAGTTTGCTTCGGCGCAACTTATGTACATTTTGGCCGTTTACCAGAATGGTGCCCTTTTCGGGCTTTAATTGACCGGCAATCAACTTCAACAGAGTGGTCTTACCGGTACCACTGGGGCCCATAATCGCCGTCACTTTTCCGACCGGGATGTTCAACGAAAAATTTTCAAAAATCTTTCGCGACCCTCGTGAAAAGGTGACATTCTGGATTTCAATCAAGGTTTCCGAGGCCATAGACCGCTTCTGCACTCATGTAAATAAAAAATGGGAAAGCAGATATTAACAAACTTTCGTTTAAACCCAAAGACAATAACACCCTTTTCGGGCCGATACCGATTCAATATTCCACTCAAAACCCTAATAATTCACCGACCACTTTCAGGCTTTTCAATTGCGCGATATCCAGTTTTGGAGAACCGATTAAAAACAAAGCACCCTCGCGGCCCTCCGGCAAAGAGGCCATGAATTGCTTCAACATATCCGCTTGTTGCTTACCGTCTTCCGACAAGGTCGCCACATACCCCATAGGCTCGCCCCACAGAAACAGGCCGTCATACTGCCAGGACCAGCCTCCAACTGAATTCGGCAAGGCATTGTCTGAAACATGCGTAACACGGAAACCCTCCGCCGCAACCCCCTGCGCTTCGCCATGACACAGCAGGCCATACGCCTGATTTCCAAGATGTGCTTTCAGGTATCGCAAACGTTCGCCATTCACGGCATCCAGCGTTCCTTGCACCTCGAACACAAAATAAAAGGTTTCGTCTTCCAATGCCTCAGCGAGGTCACCGATGTCGTCGTTTGTCCAGCTTTGCCACTCCGATTCCGGCACTAGCACCGCCTGAAAAAACTGGCTATAATAATCCAATCGCCAATCTTCCGGCATATCCTCCGGATAAAAGCTCTCCAGCCAACCGGACTGATTCCAACCGTAAGCCCCGACCACCAAGTTCTCCACCGCGCACTCCATAAACTTTATTTATTTTAATTATAAAAAAACATATAATGGCGACTTTACATTGTTTGACAAAACGAAAAATAAAAAAGACACCCCATGATAAGCAGCCTTATTTTACCATTGATTGTCCTTGCAATTGGACTGGTCCTTCTGGTTTGGAGTTCGGATATTTTTATCGATGGCGCGGCAAGTACGGCGATACACATGAACATCTCGCCACTGATTATCGGGGTTGTCGTTTTGGGCTTCGGAACCTCCGCACCGGAAATCCTCGTCGCCATCCTCGCCTCGGTGGATAACAGCCCCAGCCTCGCCATCGGGAATGTCGTCGGGTCCAATATCGCCAATATCGGCTTGGTCCTTGGCGTCACCGCGATGGTATCGCCGATTGTCATCAAATCCTCCCTATTGAAACGTGAATTCCCGATGCTGCTTGTCATCTCGTTGATCGGCATCCTGCTGATGCTCGACAAAGACCTCGACATCACCGATGGTTTCATCCTGCTAACCCTGCTGCTGATTGTCATGACCTGGATGATTCGCGCCAACAAAAACATGGCACCAACCGACCCCTTAGCAAAGGAAACGGTCGACGAACTGGAAGATATGCCCAAGTTCAGCCGAGGTAAATCCTGGTTTTATCTGCTGGCAGGCCTAGTTGTTTTGATGATTAGTGCCAAGATGATGGTTTGGGGTGCCGTGGAAGTCGCGGTTTACTTTAAAGTACCGGAAATGATCATCGGCTTGACCATCGTCGCCATCGGCACCAGCTTGCCGGAGTTGGCCGCCGCCATCACCGCCGCCCGCAAAGGCGAAGCCGACTTGATGATTGGTAACATTCTTGGTTCCAACCTATTCAACCTGCTGGCGGTCATGTCCATGCCGGCTTTGCTCGCGCCATCCATCATCGAAAACACCACGCTCTTGTTGGATTACCCGATCATGCTCGCCCTCACCTTGGCCATGCTGCTGGTGGCGTTGCCGCGAAAAGGAAAAGCCGTCATCACCAAAGTCGAAGGGTTTATACTGTTAATGAGTTTTATCGCTTATATGGTGTTCCTGTACGTCCGCACGATTAACGGTTAATTTCAAGGAAGATTGAGGAAGATTATGATGTCGTTTACCCCTGAATTGGTGCAAAAAGCTGAAACCGTCAAATTGCTGATTTTGGATGTGGACGGCGTCCTCTCCGACAATAAATTGATTTACGGCGACGACGGTATGGAATACAAGGCCTTCTTCACCCGCGACGGCCACGGTATGGTCATGCTGCAAAAAAGCGGTATCGATATCGGCATCATCACCGGGCGCAAATCTCCCTTGACCACCAAACGCATGCAGGATTTGAAAGTCAAACACGTCTACCAAGGCGTGCCGGACAAGCTCCCCACATTTTTGAAACTGGTGGAAGAGCTCGGGCTGGATTTTTCCGAAATCGCTTACGTCGGTGACGACATTCTCGATTTACCGATTCTCACCCGAGTCGGTTTGTCGGTGTGTCCGGCCGATGCGGATAAAGAAGTGCCGCCGCATGTGGATTACGTCTCGCAATTCAATGGCGGCCAAGGCTGTGTCCGCGAGGTGTGCGAATTGATTTTGAAATCTCAAGACTTGTGGCAAGCCCACATGGACTTTTATTTACGCGAAAAACTCTGATAGAATTCAAGACACCTCTAAGCCACAACGTTATAAGCGTTTGAGGCGCCCAATGACTGATTACGGTGAACGAATTCCAACATGCTGAAAAAACTCCCTTCCGTTCTGATTTTTCTCGCCGCCATCATCACGCTGGTCATCGCATTCAAACAAACCACCCAAAACGGTGACGCCTTGGATTCCAAAGTCGATCCCATCCAGCTAAATCATAGCTGGCAGGCCTTTGACACCACCAGTTGGCAAGTCTCCAAACTCAAACCGACCGAATCCCAAACCCGGGTTTACGCCGAAGAAGTGTTTTACCAAAACCAAAATAAAACCAGCACCTTCAAGGCCCCTTACATCATCAAAGACGATTCGGAACAACAATACGTCCTGCAAAGCCAGTTTGGTTCTACCCGTAACGACGATAAAATCACCCTTAAGCAGGCGGTCGTCATTCACTCCTTCACCAAAACTGATCAAGGTGAAAATAGAATTCTGAAAACCGAACAAATTACATATAATACCGTCACCGGCCTATTGACAAGCCCAGTGTATACGGAAATCATTCAACCGAACGCCACCATCAGCGGCATCGGGTTTGAAGCCAACACCGAGACGGGGGATTATCAGTTTCTATCTCGCGTCAAAACCCATTACCAACCGGCATCACCGGAAAAAAACGGGGCTCCCGAGTCGCCTTGAATCGGACAACACGAACTATGCAAAAACAGCCGACATTGCTTTCTTATTTTTTCGCCGCACTGCTGTGCCTACCGGCAGCCAACGTCTTGAGTGCCGATTCGCAACCCGAAAATGACGAATCCACCTTACCGGTTGAAGTCACCGCAGACAAACTGGTTTCTCAAGAACAGAAAGGCGAAAGTGTCTATACCGGCAACGTCATCATCACCCAAGGCACCACCGTCATCAAGGGCGACAAGGTCACCCTACACCACCCGGATCGCAAGCTCGCCAAGGCCATCGTCATCGGCCAACCCGCCACGTTCAAACGTTTTTTACCCGAAGAACAGAAATGGGTGAACGGACACGCCGATCAAATCACCTATGATACCGAACAGAAAACCGTTCTATTAGAAGGTGACGCCTATGTCAACCAAGAAGGACAGAACAGCATTTCCGGCCCGAAAATCTATTATGACCTGACGAAAAAGACCCTTTCCGCCTACGGTGATCGTGACGAAAAACAGCGCGTCAAAGTCATTTTCCAACCGGAAGACGAAGCTCAGAAGGACGCGCCCTGATGGCCCATTTCTACGCACGCAATCTGGCGAAAAGCTACAAACGCCGCAAGGTTGTTTCTTCGGTGGACCTGGATGTTGAAAGCGGTCAGGTGGTCGGCCTGCTCGGCCCGAACGGTGCCGGCAAAACCACAACGTTTTACATGATGACAGGCCTGGTCAAAAACGATGCCGGCGACATCTATCTCGACGACCGGGAAATCAGCCAACTGTCCATCGACCAACGTGCCAAACTCGGCATCGGTTACCTTCCGCAAGAGGCATCCGTTTTCCGAAAGCTGACCGTAGAGCAAAACATTCTGGCCATCCTGGAAATGCGCTCGGAACTGAGCCTGGATGAAAAGCGCCAAAAATACGAAGCCTTGATTGACGACCTGCAAATCGGCCACATCACCACACAGCTCGGCCAAGCGCTGTCGGGCGGCGAACGACGCCGAGTTGAAATCGCTCGTGCTTTGGCAATGGAGCCGAACTTCATTCTGCTGGACGAACCGTTTGCCGGCGTCGACCCGATTTCCGTCAAAGACATCCAAGGGATTATCCTGCACCTGAAAATGAAAGGCATCGGCGTCCTGATTACCGACCACAATGTCCGCGAAACCCTCGGTGTCTGTGACAAGGCCTACATCTTGCACGCCGGCACCATTCTCGCCCAAGGCACCCCGCACGAAATCCTTGCCAACCCGGATGTCAAACGGGTTTACCTCGGCGAAAACTTCAAATAACGTCAGGATTCGACACTCGGTTTTTCACGAAAAGGCCGAATTCGTTTTATGACTCTATGCTATACTGAACTCGAAAAGAACGGGTTTGTAACACACAGAAAAACCTCAACCAAACATCGCAGAAAAAACAACGACTAAGGAGCGATATCATGCAAATCAACATTACTGGTCACCATATCGAAATCACCGACTCTCTTCGTGATTACGTTTCTGAAAAAATGCAAAAACTGACTCGTCATTTTGACCATGTTACCAATGCGCATGTTATTTTAACG
The DNA here is from genome assembly GCF_003991075.1 of Thiomicrospira sp. S5. Lineage (NCBI taxonomy): Bacteria > Pseudomonadati > Pseudomonadota > Gammaproteobacteria > Thiotrichales > Piscirickettsiaceae > Thiomicrospira > Thiomicrospira sp. S5. Next base: position 1,820,320 of record NZ_CP014470.1, read on the forward strand.
GTAGAAAAACAACAGCAAAAAGCCGAAGCGACAGTGCACGCATCCGGTAAGGACCTATTTGCGGAACACACTTGTGAAGACATGTATGCTTCCATCGACGCGTTGGTCGACAAATTGGATCGTCAAATCATCAAACACAAAGAAAAAATCGGCAGCCACCACCAAAAATCCGGTGGGGTCAAAAACATGACGACGGCTGAAGAAGCTTGATTTATTGATTCTTTCGCTTAAAGGGCTTTTTCAAGCCCTTTTTTATTGCCTGGCCACCCTCGATTGTCATCCGCTTGTCATCCTACAAGCGCGCATCCCCGCTAAAATAAGCCCGAATCCGAAAATTAAACCAATTAAACCTTTAAATGGTGCTTAATCCGGCTAAAATAGGCCTATCCACAGCTTCGAGAAGATTTTATGTCGCAAATACATCACAGCATAGACAAACTTCAACTCACCGAGCACCTTCACCAAGCCGTCAGCGAACAAAACAGCGAATACATCCAAGAATTGTTGCACGGACTGGTTCCGGAAGAAATCGCTGAAATCCTCGAAGCCACCCCGCCAAAAGAACGTTACAGCCTTTGGGAGCAACTGCCCCCTGACGTTCAAGGGGAAGTCCTCGGCCACACCAACGACGAAGTCCGCGCCAGCCTACTCGGCCAATTGGACAAGCACGAAATCGTCGAACTGACCGAAGAGTTGGAAACGGATGACATTGCCGACATCATCCAATCCTTGCCGGAAGAAGACAAAGCCGGGCTTCTGGAAAAACTGCCCGAACAAGAACGGGTTGCGGTCCAGACCGCCCTCTCCTACCCGGAAAACACCGCCGGTGGTTTGATGAGCACCGACTTCATCGCAGTTCGTTCCGACGTTACGCTGGAAGTGGTGATTCGCTTGCTGCGAAAGGTCGGCTCACTGCCCAAAGACATGGTGGATTTGATTGTCCGTGACCGCGACGGGAAATACCAGGGCGCTCTCAAACTGAACGATCTTTTGACGCACGACGGCGAAACCCTGGTCAGTGAACTGGTCGACCCGAAGCGTTTTGCCATCAAGGCCCTCACACCCGACAAAGAAGTGGCCAACATTTTCGAGAAAAACGATTTGATTTCCATTGCCGTGGTGGACGAACGCAACCATGTCCTGGGCCGCATCACCATCGATGACGTGGTCGACATCATCCGTGAAGAAGCCGAACGCACCCAAATGGCCAGCGCCGGTCTCGACGATGAAGAAGATTTGTTCGCACCACCGCTTCGCTCCGCCAAGCGTCGTTCTTTCTGGCTAGGCATCAATTTGATTGCCGCCAGTTTAGCGGCCACGGTCATCAGCCTGTTTGAAGCCAGCATCTCGGAAATCGTCGCTCTGGCGATTTTAATGCCGATGGTGGCCAGCATGGGCGGTGTGGCCGGCACCCAGACCGCAACCATCGTAATACGCGCTCTTGCCACCGGTAAGCTCGGTGCGAAAAACAGTCGTAAATTGATTGCAAAAGAAACGCTGGTCGGGGTATTGAATGGCTCACTCTGGTGTGTACTCACCGGAATAGCAGCATGGCTGTGGTTTCAAAATGGATTTTTGGGCGCGATTTTCGGCGCGGCGATGCTGATTAACTTAACGGCGGCGGCGTTGGCGGGCGCGGTGATTCCATTGATTTTGAATAAATTGAAAATCGATCCGGCATTGGCGACGGGCTTGATGTTGACCACCGTCACAGATTCGTTGGGATTCTTTGTCTTTCTCGGGCTGGCGACGATTGTGCTCGCCGCTTAAAGCATATCCACCATCATCGACGGATCGATGGAATATAGATAAGAAGAAACCAAAATCATCAACAAGACGACGAACGTAATCATCTTGAAGTGCGATTTCTTCGGGTTCCGAAAAATATACTCTCTTCGTTTAAGCTTCATCATGCTCTCAACATCCTTCTCTGACCGGTTTCATCTAATAAACGTGTTTTTCGGGCCGAAAGTATGAGCTTGTCGTTGCTTATCTAAACTTTCTTTGCAACCCGGCGGTCTTGTCCTCAGAGACGAGATCCGTGGCTTTCCGTCCCTGCTTCACAACAGGTTTGGCCATCTTTTTATCCGTTAATTCCGTGCTTTTTGACACAATTTCGTAAAATTAACTACACAAACCATACCACATTTTTGCAAAGGGTCAAAATTTTTTTCTAACGAATCAATTGGTTACGAATTGGAATTCAAATAAAAATGACCAGGCCTGGTCATTTCTTTGAAACCACAGCGTTTTATGGATACAAAATTTGAAGCACCCGATTCAATAAATATCCGGGGGAACATTTGGAAAGAATCGCAAAAGCCCGCTTATAGCGGGCCGAGTTATCGAAATAGAATGAATCAGTGTTCGCGCGTGGCGACAAATTGCAGGTTAGGCCAACGCTCTTCCATCAAGGACAGGTTGACACGTGTCGGCGCGATGTACACCAACTGGTCGGCCGCATCGTAAGCGACGTTCTCTTTGACTTTGTCGAGGAACTTATCGATTTCCGCTTTATCGCCCAGCACCCAACGTGCCGTGCTCACATTCACCGGCTCAAACAAACAGGATACGTTGTACTCGTCTTTCAATCGTTGCGCCACCACTTCGAACTGAAGCACCCCGACCGCTCCGAGAATCAGGTCGTTATTGGCAATCGGTCGGAACAACTGGGTCGCCCCTTCTTCGGAAAGCTGCGTCAAGCCTTTTTGCAGTGCTTTCATTTTCATCGGGTCTTTCAGCTGGGCACGGCGGAACAATTCCGGCGCAAAGTTCGGAATCCCGGTGAACTTCAGCGCTTCCCCCTGAGTGAAGGTATCGCCGATTTTAATGGTGCCGTGGTTGTGCAAACCAATGATATCGCCCGGATAAGCCACTTCGGCCTGATCACGCTTATTAGCCAGGAAGGTAATCGCTTTGGCGATTTTGACATCCTTGCCGATACGGACATGCTTTAGCGTCATGCCTTTTTCGTAGCGGCCGGATACAATGCGCATAAACGCCACACGGTCACGGTGTTTCGGGTCCATATTCGCCTGGATTTTAAAGACGAAACCGGTCAACTGTGGCTCGTCGGATTCCACATAACGTTCGTCGGTGGCGCGTCCAACCGGTGCCGGCGCATAATCGGCAAACCCATCCAATAATTCTTGCAGCCCGAAGTTATTTACCGCGGAACCGAAAAAAACCGGGGTCAATTCCCCTTTCAGGAAACGCTGCAAATCGAACTCATGGCTCGCACCTCGCACCAACTCAATTTCCTCGCGCAATTCTTCCGCCTGACCGCCCAACTTGGCATCCAACTCCAGGTTATCCAGCCCGGCGATCAACTCACCCTCGGACGCATTCAAACCGTCGGCGGATTCGAACAAACGTACCGTATCGTTATACAAATGGTAAATCCCTTTAAAACGCTTGCCCATACCAATCGGCCAGGTCATCGGCGCGCACTCGATTTTCAGTACGTCTTCGACTTCATCAAGTAACTCAATCGGCTCCTTACCTTCGCGGTCCAATTTGTTGATAAAAGTCAAAATCGGCGTATCCCGCAAACGACACACCTCCATCAATTTGATGGTACGGTCCTCGACCCCTTTCGCCACGTCAATCACCATCAGGGCGGAATCCACGGCAGTCAGGGTACGATACGTATCTTCCGAGAAGTCTTCGTGCCCCGGCGTATCCAACAGGTTGATCATGACATCGCGGTACGGGAACTGCATCACCGAGGACGCAACGGAAATCCCTCTTTCTTGCTCCATCTTCATCCAGTCGGAGGTTGCGGCGCGGTCGGTTTTCCGGCTTTTAACGGCACCGGCCATCTGAATGGCGCCCCCGTAAAGCAACAGTTTTTCCGTGACTGTGGTTTTACCCGCATCCGGGTGGGAGATGATCGCAAAAGTGCGTCGTTTGTTGGTTTCAAGCTGCAGGGACATAACTTCTTCTTGGCTTCTTATCGCTTATTGCTGTCGGGTTGTTTAAGTTCTATTTCGATACCCGATGGCTATTAAGTCCAAACACTAAAAACACCAGGCCTGGTAGTTTTGGTTATTCAACGGGTCGAATGTGCGACGGATTATACCCGATTAGCGTTTTGATTCCTAAAGGTATTCGATATTCAAATGGGCGGTAAACGTGACGGAAAGCATTTTTGACGGGCAAAAAAAAAGAGGGCTTAAAAAAGCCCTCAAAATAATTTCCCCCAGTGTGGTATTCCCACGTCAGAAATGGGAAAGGGGAAATTCAGTTGCACTCTGAACAAGGTAAAAATTTGATAGACATTCCAAACGAGCGACCCTCCGAAGGGAAATTCGAACATTTCAATTCGCAACGAAAAATGGTTAAACCAAAAACGAATTGAACCGGATCGATTCGCTTAACAGAATGAAGCGTCAGAAATAAACGGAAAACAGGAATATGAAAAAGGAAGACTTAAGCAGCTTGCTAAAAGCTGTGACCTGAACGGTCTGAATAAGGCAACCCGGCCATCTCCGAGAGATCCGTGGCTTTCTGTCTTCGCCTCGCGACGAATTTAGCTTTATCAAATTAAGATGGTGAAATATTAAGACATCGAAAATAAAAACACAACGTTTTTTTTAAAAAAATTTACTCTTTTAGGGCACCTCGATTAACCCCCAATGAATTCTGGCAACGCCAAGTTTGTCAGATCAAGGCGTGAACGTGAAGGAATGTCTAGACCTTGCAAACGTTCACAACGCAGAACTGGCGAACTTGGCCAAGCCCCTTCGGGCGGGACTTAAAGACCACTTCTTCGTTGTTACGACTCTTAGCCATAGAATGACTAAGGCCGGCGAGTCGCGCCTAGAATAAGTAGCCTTTAAGTCCCGCAGAATTTTATTCGGGGTTAATCGAGATGCCCTTATTTTCGCAACAATACTTAAACGTTTTTTCAGACCAAAAATCACGCCAGCATTTCGAACTTATAGCCCACGCCGTATACCGAGTGAATCAACTCCTTATCGGTCAACTCTTCGGCCAGCTTATGACGCAGTTTCTTGATGTGGCTGTCAACGGTCCGATCCGACACCACACGATTATCCGGATAGATACTGCCGATCAATTGGGTGCGGGAATAAATACGGCCGGGCGACTCGCTCAATAGCTTCAAAATCGCAAACTCCACCAATGACAACCCTACCGTCTTGCCTTGATAACGCACTTGATAACGTTCCTCGTCCATCTGCCAGATGTCGTCGTTCAAGTGTTCATTATGGTTCGCACTGCGCCGAAGCAGGGCCTTAACCCGCGCCAGCAGTTCCCGAGGGCTGAAAGGTTTACACACATAATCGTCTGCTCCCAGTTCCAAACCGAGAATCCGATCGATTTCTTCCACCTTGGCCGTCAGCATAATAATGGGCACTTGGCTGAAGGCGCGCACTTCTTTACAGATTTGCAAGCCGTCTTTGCCCGGCAACATGACATCCAACAACACCAAGTCCACCGAATGCTTTTTCACCCAATCCACGACGTCCAAACCATTGTCAATCACCTTTACCTTAAAACCGCTGTCTTCAAGGTATTCCTGCACGATATTGGCGATTTTGATTTCATCTTCCACCACGAGAACCGTTTGTGCTGTCATGTTGTTTCCTTTTTTAAAGCGGTAAACGTACCGTTACTTTGATGCCGCCCAGCTCGGATTGACTGGCCGATACCTCGCCCTGGTGCGCCTGAACAATTTGCTGAACAATCGCCAATCCAAGGCCCGCCCCACCGTGCCGACGACTGCGTGACCCTTCGGTTCGGAACAGACGTTCAAACAGATGCGTCAAATCGTCCGGTTCAACGGTCGGAACCGAATCGGTGATGTCCAACTGCACATGTTTGGCGTCGCAAATCAGCGCCACATCGATTTGCCCCGGCTGTTGATCTTTATCAGCTTGCACCGCATCCGTATAAGCGATGCTGTTCAACAGCAAATTGGTAATCATCTGCTGCAAGCGGGATTCATCCCCGTTGATTTCACACTTATCCGCCGGCAAGGTCAAGGACAGTTTCAAGCCCTTCTCCTGAATGGCACCTTCCACGGTTTCCAGCGAACGCGACAAGATTTCCTTGAAGGACACCCGGTTCATTTTGTAGTGCAAACCACCGACATCATTCAAGGTCACCTGATAAAGGTCATCCACCAAGCGGTTCAACAACATCACCTCTTCATAGATTTGCTGGAGATTACGTTCCGTTGCCGGACGAATACCGTCTTTGATGGCTTCCAAACTGCCTTGCAACACCGTCAAAGGCGTCCGCAGTTCATGGGAAATATCCGCAATCCACTGATTACGACTTTGCTTACTTTGCTCCAAGGTCGCCGCCAAATGGTTGAAGTCCTGCTGAAGTTGCCCCAATTCGTCGGAACGGTTTTGTTTCAACCGCGTCGAGAAATGCCCTTGCGACAGACGGCGCATCCCGCGTGTGATTTTCCGAATCGGTATCAGGAAATGGCTGGCGAACGGTAACAGAAACAACAGAGCCAAAAGGGTGACCAGAATGGCACCCCAAGTAAAAATAAAGGACTGGTTTTGCGCAAACTCAATATCCGACTTATCGGTCAACTCTTTACGGTGGTTGTACCCCAGGTGCCCCGCTTCCTCGCGATCCACCCGGATACACTCCACCATTCCGTTTTCCGTCGGCGGCGGCCCGACAATCAGCTCGCCGTCCTTACTCATCAAACTGACGCGGCTTTCGAATTCATCGGGATGAATTTTCAGCAAGGTCGGGTATTCACGCTCCAACAGAATGTCCATCGGAATATAGGTATGTGTCAAATCCACCCGGTGCGAGGCCGTCAGCAAACGTTGCCAGACACCCAAATCAATGTCTTTGGTGTCGAAGATGCCTTTTTCGTCCATATAGACTTCGATGTTGTTTTTCAAACGTTCCAAACGCAACTGGTCACGTTTATCGACGTATTTGACCATGGTGTCATGCAACAAATACTGGTTGCTCCACACCATCGCACCGAGCATCAGAAACCCGAAGCTCAGCAACACCAGAATCAGTTTAAATCTTAAAGAAATCTTCATCGGAAACATGCTAGAACACGCTTATTTTTGCGGCGCTTTACGCCCCAACATACGCGTCAAGGTGGCATCCTTGTACACAAAGTGATGTTTCAAGGCGCCGGCAATGTGCAACAAAATCGCTGCTGGCAAAATGAATTGCCCGGCGATGGCGTGCACTGCTTTGGCGATTCCGCCGATGGTTTCGTTTTCCGGTACGATTTGCGGCATGGTGAACCAACCGAAGACCGACACTTCATGTCCGCCGGCATTGGACATCATCCAACCGGACAACGGCATCAAAATCAAACCGAGGTACAAAAAACCGCGAACGATATGCGCCAACACTTCTTCGGAACGTTTCGAGGCAATTACCGCCGGGTTTGGCGAGACCTTCAACCAAACCAAACGGATCACCACCAGCCCAAGCAGAATCACCCCCAAGGCCTTATGAATGTCATACAGTTCGAATTTCCCCGGCGACTTCGGCAGTCCGGCCATGTAAATTCCCAAAGCGATCAAGCCAATAAATAACAGTCCACTGATCCAATGGTTGGCTCGAGTCACTAAACCATAGGCGTCCGCCGAATTTTTCATGCTCATCTATTCTCTCTCCGAATGATGTTAGAAGAGAGCCTTGCTCGAAATGATTTCACGGCTAAAAATGGCTAAAATCCGCCTTCTCGTCGTTGAAAAACTTGCGAATAGCTTGCTATTCGCTGCGTTTTCCGTCTTGATTAGACAAATTTTATCTCATTTTTAGCTCGCGTCTCATCCGTGCAAAGCTCTCTAGAAGGATTAAATTGGGTTATCGTTGTATTTTACGCGATTATTTCGAATCATCAGTATAGGTTTCGATTGTTACATAAATGTGCAAAGAGTATGAAGCCGCGCCCACACCGCCGCTCAGGCCTGGCGGCTTTCCGTACAGTCTTCTAAAAAACTCAAAAACCGTTCCGAACAAAAGTCGTTTTCGGTACACTATGCTTCATTGAAATCAAACTTTTTTCGACCATGTTTTATACCACCGAACGCGACAAAATGCGCCAGTTTTACGCCGACACCTGGCGTAAAGCTACCCAAAACGACCCCTTGGACGCCATGGAAACCCGTGTGGCCCGGGTGATAGAAATGCACCCGGAATACCATGCCATGCTCAACAACGAGAAACATCTGGGCAACGATTACCTGCCGGAAATGGGCGAAACCAACCCGTTTCTGCACATGGGCATGCATTTGGCGCTGCAGGAGCAGGTGGCCTTGGATCGCCCGGCCGGTATTCAAGCCGTTTACCGGCAACTCGGTGAACAACTGGGCGATGTTCACGACACCGAACACGCCATGATGGACTGCTTGGGCGAAGCGCTTTGGCAGGCCCAACAAAACCAGGGCATGCCGGATGAAGACGCTTATTTAAGCTGTTTGCAAAATTTACTGAAATCCTAATTGGGAGCGCTTATGTCAAACGATGCCAAACCACAGGAAACCGTACCGGCCAAAAGCCGTTTCGAACCGTCGCGCCAGCCGCCTTTGAGACGTGCCCTACGCAATGCGATACTCATTGCCCTCGTCGTCGGCATCGTCACCCACCTTCAAGACTCCACACCGCAGGAAAGCTTGATGTCGGCGCTGTTCACGCTCGTTATCGTTCTGCCCGCCTTGTGGTTGTCTTATCGTTTGACGCAAAAAATGCTGTCCCCATCCGACGAGCAGAAACCGAGCGATTCCTAACAGAAGTTCCTAAAACGGCCAGGCCTGGCTATTTTTAAGACAACGCACAAGGATGTTCCCATGACCGACACAAATGCAATGCCTGACACGGCGAGTTTCAGCATCATTCAATCCAAAGGTTCTTTGGATTGGTCTTACCCGCCGATGATTCTTGCCAGCAGCGCGGTGGCCATGGGCAAAGACGTGGAAATCTTCTTCACCTTCTACGGCATCAACTGCCTGTTGAAAGACACCGCCCGCCTCAAAGTATCTCCGGTCGGCAACCCCGGCATGCCGTTGAAAAGCCCCATCGGGCCCAATTGGCTGCAAACCGTTGACTGGCGCTTTCTACCGGACATCGTCTGGTCGCTGCCCGGCATGACAAGCGCCGCCACCTGGATGTTTCACCGCACCCTGCAGAAACACGGCCAATTGCCTTTCGATGAAATGCGCGCCCTCTGCCAGGAACTTGGCGTCAAATTCACCGTCTGCCAGATGAGCATGGAACTGCTCGGCTATCAGCCGGAAGACTTAATCGACGGTTTGGAATTTGCCGGCGCCGCCACCTATTTTGCACAAACCCCGCAAGAACAAAGTCTGTTCATCTAATGTTGAATTTCATTCATATAGAGCTTTGCACGAGTAGGACGCGAAGAAAAAATGAGAGAAAATTTGGCTGATTGAGGCGGAAAACGCAGCTAATAGCGAGCTATTAGCCAGTTTTTCAACAAAAATCAGACGGATTTTAGCCATTTTTACCCGTGTATCTATCTCGTGTAAAGCTCTCTCATACAAGCTTGAATTAAATTTAATTGATAAACCGCATCAAACCTTTTAATATTTGCCCTTCAGGTGCGCGGCCATTCGCATGGATGGCGACGCGTTAAACGGGAAACTGGTGCGAAGCTCACGTTGAAGTGATCTTCCAATCCAGTGCTGCCCCCGCAACGGTGATAGAGAAAACCAGACCCCATGCCATTGAAGCATTGCTTTGAGAAGGCGTCTGCGAATTGCTCTTCAGCCCGGATACCGGCCTGACAGTAAACGACAAAGATGTCACCAAACCGATTGCGGTGGGCAATACGGCAGGTATTTCAAGGCTTCGTTCGCAATGCTCCTTTAGCAACGACCCTTTATCTGTTTTTACGGCAACCCGTCTGATGCGGCCGCCGTAAACCGTTTTGCCTTCGTTATTAGAAATCTCCTTAAAGAGATTTCAAACCCGAATGTTTCATGAATTTGTGCTGAGATTGCGCAGGACATTGGCTTCACAAGGAAATTTCTGAAGAAGTGTCGTATCAATGATTACGACCGACTGAAGAAATATTGCTTGTGGAATCAAGGAACCAGCAAGGTCAGTGTAAATTTGTGGAATATTCGGGTTCTGATCCAAACGAAGGAACTTTCCATGACCCCTAAAGTAACATGCAAACTCAGTCCAATTTCGATTGGCCTGGCTTCCGTGCTATGCGCCGGCCAACTACAGGCGGCCGAAACTCAATCGCTCGATAAAATCATCGTGTCCGCCAACAACACCGACCAAAGCGCTCATTCGGTCACCGCCGATTACGATGTCATTACCCGACAGGAAATCGAAGAAAAACAATATAAAACCCTGGCCCAAGCGCTGAAAACCGTGCCGGGCGTTACCGTCAAAAGCAATGGCGGCTATGGCACAGCCACCTCCATCTTCATGCGTGGTCAAAGTAATAACGCCACCTTGATTATGGTGGACGGCATTGAAATGACCAACCCGATGGGCACTGGCGGGGCCATTATTTCCTCCTTGCTGTTGGGCGATGTGGAACGCATTGAAGTGATCAAAGGTCCGCAATCCGGTGTGTGGGGTGCCAATGCCTCGGCCGGCGTCATCAATATCGTCACCCGTCAAGCGCAAAACGTGGCGCAATTCAGTCTGGAAGGCGGCACTTACAATACCCAACGTTTGAATACGGTCTTGGGGGCTTCCAGCGATAAAGCCGACTTCCTCTTCACGTTGTCAGACCTTTCCACCGATGGCTTCTCGGCGGTTCGTCCATATCACCATTCCAACGACGGTTTGGAAGACGACGCCTTCCAACAAACCGACGTTTCCATGAAAATCGGCCTCAAACCGGTGGCTGGTCATCGTCTGGAAGCCTTTTTGAAAAACACCAGCTCTTCCAGTCAATACGACAGCAGCACCAACCCGGATGCGGCCGGCACCTTTTATGAAAGCGACTACAGCAACACCATCAAAAAATTGAGCTATCAATACGAGCAAAATGACCTCAACGCGTCGGTCTACTGGCTGGAAAACGAAATCGACCAATATAATGACGGCCAGCTCACCGAATACGGTGCCAAAGGCCATTATGAATACGCCGCCAATCAACGGCTGGCCGCCAGCCTGACCTCCAAGGAATTCGAAGGCACCAACAGTTCCTCGGGCGACACCAGCCGTTATTACAACACCGGCGTGGCGCTGAATAACACCAACCAATTCAACGGCAACCGTCTGATCATTACCGAAGCCTTGCGTTATGACGAATTCAGTAAATTCGACAACAAAGTCACCGGAAAGGTCGGCATTAAAAACTACTTTACCGCGGACATCTACGCCAGCGCTAACGTTGGAACGGCCTATAACGCCCCCACACTCTATCAAGTGACCTACGGTGCCACTCACGACCTGCAACCGGAAGAAACCGAAGCCTACGACATCACTCTGGGCGCTTACGGATTGGAAGTGACCTATTACCAAACCGAAACCAAAAACCTCATCAACTACGGCGGCACCTGGCCAAACGATTACTACGAGAACCTGTCCGGTAAATCGAAATTCAACGGCGTGGAAGCGTCCTACCAAACCGATATTACCGCCATTCACACCGACTTAAAACTCGGTTACACCTACCAGAGCGCCAAAAACGACGACGACCAATGGCTCAGCCACCGTCCGGAACAACAAGCGTCATTGCAAATCGACAACTACAGTTTGGCCGGGTTACATCTGGGATGGGAAACACGTTACATCGGTACCATGTACGACAAAGTGGATAGACAAGGCGCTCAAATCGGCGAATACTTCGTCACCGACCTCACCGCCGACTACGCCCTGAACAACCACTTCACCCTGTACGGAAAAGTCTTGAACCTGTTCGACGACGATTACACCAGTGCCGTGGCCAGTTACGAAAGTGACGGCACCACGCCCGCCTATGTCTATGGCAATGGCGGCACACAAGTGTCGTTCGGTTTGCGAGGGACTTTCTAGCCGATGTCCGCGCGCTGTTTGATGGTTCAAGGTTGCACCTCCGATGCCGGCAAAAGCACGCTGGTCGCCGGATTGTGCCGCCTCTATGCCCGGCGCGGCCATCAAATCGCTCCGTTCAAGCCGCAGAATATGGCTTTGAACAGTGCCGTCACGGAAGACGGTGGCGAAATCGGCCGTGCCCAGGCATTGCAAGCCCAAGCGGCCGGTGCCCCCTTATCGGTACACATGAACCCGATATTGCTGAAACCCAACAGCGATACCGGCGCTCAAGTCATCCTGCAAGGGCAAGCCATCGGCCAGCTCAACGCGCAAGACTACCATCGCTACAAACCCCGGGCCGCCAACGCGGTTTGGGATTCCTTTCAAAAGTTGTCCGACCAATACGACACCCTATTTGTCGAAGGCGCCGGCAGCCCGGCCGAAGTCAATCTTCGGCAAGGCGATATCGCCAATATGGGCTTTGCCGAACAGGTCGATTGCCCGGTCATTCTCATCGCCGACATTGACAAAGGCGGTGTGTTCGCCCACATCGTCGGAACGCTGGCGTGTCTGACACCTTCTGAAAGGAAACGCATCCAAGGTTTTGTCATCAACCGCTTCCGCGGTGACATCGCCCTGTTACAGGACGGACTCGACTGGCTCGAAAAACGCACCCGAAAACCGGTGCTCGGCGTCCTGCCCTATCTGCACGACTTAAAACTCGATGCCGAAGACGCCATTGCTGTGGCCGATGTCACCGACACAAAAACCACCAGGCCTGGTGATATTCAAGATTCGGCCAATCACAGGTTCAACGTCATCTGCCCGCTCTTGCCGCACATCTCCAATCATACCGACATGGACCCACTGCAATGGCACCCGGACATCGACTTTCAATGGATCAAGCACAATGAAGCCATTCCCCCTGCCGACCTGATGATTCTGCCCGGCAGCAAAAACGTGGCGTTTGACCTGGCCTGGCTCAAACAACAAGGCTGGGAAAACGCCCTCAAACGCCACCTACGCTATGGCGGTAAAGTCATCGGCCTCTGCGGCGGATTGCAAATGTTGGGCTATAAAATTCACGACCCGGACCAACTGGAATCCACCCAAACGGAAATAAACGGTTTCGGCTGCTTCCAGTACGAAACCATCTTGAAACCGCGCAAACAGTTGAAACGCCATTCGGGTCATTTGAATTTCGGGTCCAAGGCCCCGATTTCCGGTTATGAAATCCATCAAGGAGAAACTGATTTCAGCGGTTACGCACCGGCCCTCAACTGGGAATACGGTCTAAGGGACGGCGCCCTTTCCAAAGACAACCAAATCCTCGCCACCTATTGCCACGGTTTATTCGACCACCCCGAAGGCCAAAAAAGCCTGTTAGAATGGGCAGGGTTACGCGACGCCGCCATTTTTCATCTGGACCAGCACCGGGAAACCCAACTGAACCGCCTGGCCGATACACTGGAACAGCATTTGGACATTGAAAAAATCGACAGTATCTTAGGACAGAAAGCATGACCCACTCAGCCACAACCGACAAGCGGAACCAATACCACAAAACTCGCATGGAACGTAAAAAAGCCCAAATCGACGCTTCCATTGCCCGCGCTCGGGACGAAAAAGGCGTGTTGCTCGTCATCACTGGCAACGGCAAAGGCAAATCCACCTCCGCTTTCGGTATGGTGGCCCGGGCGCTCGGCCACGGCTTGAATGTCGGCGTGTGCCAATTCATCAAAAGCCGTACCGACACCGGAGAAGAAGCTTTTTTCAGCGCCCACCCCAATTGCGAATGGCACGTGTTGGGCGACGGGTTCACTTGGGACACCCAAAACCGTGAACAGGACATCCGCACCTCCCAAAAAGGCTGGGAAGTCGCGATGGGCATGCTCACAAACCCACGTTACGACTTGGTGGTACTGGACGAACTCACCTACCTGCTCAGTTACGACTACCTCGATCAAGACACCGTACTGGATGCGCTTCTGGCCCGCCCGGAGAATCAACATCTGGTGGTCACCGGCCGGTCCGCACTGGCGGAACTGCGCGACATCGCCGACACCGTTTCCGAGATTCGCGATGAAAAACACGCTTATACCGCGGGTATCAAAGCGCAAAAAGGCGTCGACTACTGATGCTTTCGCGGCACACAAGCTGGATTCACCTGCTGTTCGGCCTTCTGATTTATGGTCAGGCCGGGTCTATTTGGGCGGCTGACGGTGCGCAACGCATCATCTCCTTGGCACCGCATCTGACAGAGCAAGTCTATAGCGCCGGAGCCGGTGACAAGCTGGTCGGCGTCATCGACTATTCCGATTACCCCGACGCCGCCAAAACACTCCCGTCAGTCGGAAACTTCGCCCACTTGAACATCGAGAAAATCGTCGCCCTCAAGCCAGACCTGATTCTGGCCTGGCAGTCCGGCAATCGCATGAAAGATTTAGACAAACTCAAACAACTGGGCCTGAACGTCTGGACAACCGATACTCACCGTCTGTCGGATATTCCCCGCCAAATCCGCGCCATTGGTCAACGCGCCGGAACCGAGTCGCAGGCAATCCCCGCCGCGCAAGCCTTGGAACAGACCCTGGCCACACTGAAATCACGCTATCAAAATGCGCCGGAAATTCGCGTTTTTTACCAAATTTGGGCCAAACCTTACATCACCATCAACCGTGATCAGTTTATCAGCCAAGGGATCGCACTTTGTCATGGCCGCAATGTGTTTGGAAACCTGCCCAGCCTGTCGGGCGAAGTGAGTTTGGAAAGTATTTTGAAAGCCGACCCGCAGGTGATTCTGCTGGGCGGTTACCCGGAAAAACAAACCTTCTGGCAGCAGGCCTGGCAAAAAATCCCCGGCCTGACCGCCGTTGAGAAACATCAAATTTACCCGATGGTCAGCGATTGGTTACAGCGCCCCACGGCGCGCTTCATCAACGCCTTGCCGGAGGTGTGCCAAACATTGGACAAGGCTCGGGTGGCCTATGGGCTGAAGAGTTATAACTAAGAGTCGACGTTAGGAATCGACTGACATTTGACTAAAAAAGAAATACAGCATGTAAGCGGCGTACATGACGACCATGACAATACTGAACAAAGTGATGGGACGAATGCCCTCGTCCTTGATTTCAATGCCCTGCGACGCCAGTTTTCGACGTCGGAAATGACGTTTCAGCATCCAGTAAACGAAATAAATCAACGCCAGCACCGTCAGAATATTCAGCAACTTCCCCATGCGTTAAGCCTCGAAAACCGCTGACGCCATTTTGGCACGCACCCGCACCAAATCCGCTTCAGTATCCACACCGATGCCGGCATCGCATTCCGCATCCAATACCAGAATGCGCTCGCCGTGCCACAGCACCCGAAGCTGCTCCAGTTTTTCCACCTGTTCCAAGTCACACTCCGGCCATTCCACATATCGTTTCACAAATCCGGCACGATACGCGTATAAACCGATGTGGCGTTTATAGGCCCAATTGTTGGGCAAGGTCTTGGACTCGGCGCCAAAGGTATCACGTGACCACGGCATGGGCGCACGCGTGAAATTCAACGCAAAATTCTGGCAATCGCGAATCACCTTCACCGCATGCGGGTCAAACACGGTTTCCACGTCCTCAATCGGTTCACAGAGCGTCGCCATCAAAGTATGCGGATGGCTTTCCAGCCCGGCCGCCACTTGATGAATCAACGCCGGTGGCAACATCGGTTCGTCGCCCTGAACATTGACGATAATCTCATTTTCCGACAAACCCAATTGTGTCACCACTTCGGCAATGCGTTCGGTGCCGGACTGATGTTGATCGGACGTTAGGCAGACTTCCGCTCCGAACCCTTCGCACACGGCTTGCACCTGTTCGCACTCGGTGGCGATAACCACGCGTTCGGCACCGGATTTCTTGGCCTGCATCCAGGTCCAGGCAATCATTGGACGACCATTGATTTCCATCAAAGGTTTTCCGGGCAAACGGGAGGATTCAAAACGGGCGGGAATAATGACAGTAAACGACATAGGTTGCGGCGAGTCTCTCAATAACAAAGCAAAGCGTTCAGCTTTGGATTAACGTTTCAATTTGATGTAGTGTTCTTTTTCTTCCGGGGTCAATTCGCGGGCTTCTTCTTCCAGCATAATCGGAATGCCGTCGCGAACCGGGTACGCCAGGTTGGCGGCGGTCGAAATCAACTCCTGCTTGTCCTTATCGAACTGCAGGTGAGTTTTGGTCACCGGGCAAACCAGTATGTCGAGTAATTTCGGATCCATAAAATCTCTTAGCCTCTTTTAAGCATGAACGGTCGGCTTGAATGGCGGCAGGTTTCAAATCGTGAAATCATAATGCCCCAGCCGTTGAAACAGACGATGCGTAAAGTCATCCGGGCATTTGGGGCGCAATTCGAGATACCACCAGTTCGCCTGTGCGAATGCCCGACATTTTACCGCATCTTTCTCGGTCATAAGCAAGGGTTTTGAACTTTCGAAGGCGGCAAAATCATCCGGTTGGAAAGCATGATGGTCATCAAAGCCCTGCGTGTCCGCCTGGATACCCAAGTCCGCCAGTGTACTGAAAAAACGCTCCGGCGATCCGATACCGGCCACGGCATTCACCCGGTCGCCTTTAAAGGCCTGCAACGGCAAGGTCATTTCCGGCTTCGCCACCAAGCGAAATTGATGCGGCACCAACTCCATCACCGTACTGGTATCGGCCTGAAGTTCGGCCGCATCGCCGCCGTTCCAGACCACATAATCCACCAAGCCCAATCGCTTTTTCGGCTCCCGTAACGGCCCCGCGGGCAAACACAAACCATTGCCGAGAAGACGTTGCGCGTCCATCAAGACAATTTCAATGTCACGCGCCATGGCGAAATGCTGTAAGCCATCGTCACTGATAATCACATCCAGTTCATGTTTCGATTCCAACAAGGCAATGGCTTCAGGACGGTTTGGCGACACCGCAATCGGACATTGCAACGAATGCGCCAGCAATACCGGCTCGTCGCCCACCATCGCCGGATCGGAATGCTCAGTGACCCACTGCGGCCAATGGCGCGATTGCCCGCCATACCCCCGGCTAACGATGCCGTAACGGATACCGTGGGCTTTCAACTCACGCCCCAACCATTGGATAAACGGCGTTTTACCGGTGCCCCCGACCACGATATTGCCGACCACAATCACCTGTGCCCGGCTGCGACGAATCGGCGGTTTGCGCACAAAACGCGACAAACGGTAAGCGGCCACGCCACACGTCAACTGGCTTAACGGCCACAACAGTGCCGTTTTCCAAGATCGTGTCGGGGGTTTCATCCAGAAATCCGGCCAGCTCATTGGGTATCCTTTCAGGTTATCGGTTTGCTTTCATCTGTGTTCGTTGACCCTAAGGCCATTTCCTTATCGCCCGGCTTTATCACGCGTTTCGGCAAACGCCTCGCACTCGTTGGCATACCAACGCGGACGTGCTTGCCGTGCGCTGTTCACAAAGCGCAAAGACGACGGGTGAATCCGTTCGGAATCGAGGGTTATTTTATACTGAATCGCGCCGCGACAGGCAGTATTTCGCCAGGTAATCCCCTGCGCCTCTAATCGCTTTAACACCGTTTCGGTTGGAAAATGAAACCGATTGGCAAAACCGCTGGAAAACACCACCTCCTGCGGTGACACTGCGTTTAACCAGGCCTGGGACGTCGACGTACGGCTGCCGTGGTGCCCAGCCACTAGCAAATCCGCCTGCAACTCATCCTCATAGGCCGCCACCAGCGGTTTTTCCATACGCTCGGTCAAATCCCCCGGCACCAAGACGGTTCCCGCACCATTGGTGACCCGAAGCACACAGGACGCATCGTTATCGTTTGTCGGCTGCGGCAAAGAATCGGCCGGCGCCAGAATGTCAAACCGCACACCGGAAAATGACCAGGCCTGGCCGTTTCGGCAAGGTTGAAACACCGCCTGTTCCAGTGTTTGATTCAACACCTCAGCCTGGCCGGACACCGCTTCTTTTACGGCCACATCTTGCAATAACGACGCCACGCCGCCGGCATGATCCGAATCGGAATGGCTGACAATCAACAGCTCCGCCGTCGAACGATTTTGCGATTTCAAATAGGGTAACAGCGCCAGTTTCGCGCCGTCCATTTTGTCACTCCAACGCGCGCCGGTATCATACACCACAGTGGCGGTTTCGGTTTCAAACACCAATGCCTGTCCTTGCCCGACGTCCAACACCGTCACCCGAAACTCGCCCGGTGCCAACACCGGTTTGAACGGATGCCACAGAAAAACCACCGTCATTCCCACTAAAAGCACACCGCCCAACCATTTGTGCCGCTGTTCGTCGTAAATTCGCACGCCGACCATCCAGAACAATACCGCGTATAACAACACGATTTGCCAGACCTGAAGCTGACCGACCACCCAAAACCCCAACCGATCGGAGATGAATTTCAGCCCCCACCATAATCCACTCCAAAGCTGGTCGTTCAACCACATCAGCCCATGCGCTGCGGTATCGGATACAAAGCTGACCAACACCGTCAAAAACAATAGCGGCAGCCCCAATAAACTCACAAACGGCACCGCCAGCAAATTGGCTAGAAAGCTGCCCAAAGCGATCTGGTGATAATACCCGCCCAATGCCGGCGCCAACCCGACGGTCAACCCCAGTTGAATCCACAGCAGTTTTTGCCAGCCTGGCGCCCGTTGCACCGTCGGCCAACGCAACACGGCAAAAATAATCGCCACTGCGGTGAAGGATAACCAGAACCCCTGGCTCAACACTGACGGCGGATGCCACAGCACAATCAAAAACGCCGCGAGTGCCAACGCCGACCAAGGCTGGAATTTTCGGCGAATCAACACGAACAACAGCACTGTCACCACCATCAACCAGGCGCGCTGCGTCGGAATCGAAAAACCGGCCATCGCCATATAGAGTGTGGCCGTCAGAATGCCGCCCCAACTGGCAAAGACGATTTTCGGCGTGTGCCACCACCATGCCCAATTCGCCCAACGAATTCCCCAACGCCAGATCCAACCGAACAAGGCAAATCCCAAACCGGCGATAATGGCGATATGTAAACCGGAAATCGCCATCAAATGGATGGTGCCGGTACGTTGCATTATGCGCCAATCTTCAGCCCCGATATCGCTTTTATCGCCGTCTATCAGCGCCTGAAACACCCCTTGAAACGGGGACTCGGCGAACAGCCGCTGCAGATGATCCGCCAGCTCATTGCGCAACCCGAAAACACCGGCCTCGGACAGTCGAACCGGCGCGACGCCTTTATCCAGCACATAGCCATAGCCTTGCACGCCTTTTTGGAATAGATAGGTTTCGTAATCGAAAGCCCCCGGATTCAGGCTGGCATGGCGTGGTTTTAACTTAATTTGAAAACGCCAGACCTCACCGCTTTTCGGCACGGCTTCGGCGTCATACCAACTCAACTGAACCGTCGGTTGCCAAAACGACCAGGCCTGGTCGAATTGGGAATCGTCCTCTGTCAGACGTTGCAACTCAAACAGGAACTTCACACGGGAAGCTTGCCCCTTTTCGGTCAGCACAGTCACCTGCGGCAGATCCACCACTTTTCCAACGACGGTAACCGGCTTAAAATAAATCGCGTTTGGTAACCTGTCTGTCAAAAAAGAATGTGAAAATACCCAGATATAGCCAAAAAGAAGGCCTATAATAATAGGGCTGATAACCGCTATAAGGACGTGATTGACCGGTTGTTTCAACCGAGCGAATCGAAAGATTGCCCAGCCAGACACCAATCCCGCAAATAGCCAGACAAGCGACCAGCCACTCGGAAAGGTCCCAAGCTGATAAAAGGCATAAACACAGCAGACAAAACCCAGTACGAAGTAACGAAACATATGCCGAAGAAGATATTTAAAAAATACGCGCCCAATCCTGACAAAATCAAAAACATGAAGGGACTCGGGTTTCTGGCGAAATGGATCGGAAATCCCAACCTATGGCACATTCACCGCCACAGCACCGCCAAGGCGTTTGCCAACGGTCTTTTCTGGATGTCGATTCCCATTCCGTCGCAAATGGTGACCTCTGCGATCACCGCCATCCTGATTCGTGCCAACCTGCCCTTGAGTGTCGCACTGGTTTGGATCAGTAACCCACTCACCATGCCACCGATTTTCTATTTCAACTACCTGGTCGGCACCTGGATACTCGGTACCGAAGCCGAAGCCTCTCTGCATTTTGAAATGAGCTGGGACTGGATTGTCACCACCTTAGACGAGCTCTGGCTACCGCTTTACCTCGGCAGCATCACCGTCGGCACCGTTCTCGCCGTCACCAGCTATTTCGGACTGCACTTATTCTGGAAAATTCATGTACGCCGTTCCTGGGAACGCCGCATGCAGCAACGCCGCGCCAAAGCGGCGCAAGAATCCTGAGGCGACCTTAGCCCGCCTAAGCCGATTCGGCTCCGCAACGGCCAACACCTCAATGATGGTGGTCGGAATCCTTCTCGTTCATTTTTTCCAATGATTTCATCACTCGGGCATTGATACTGCCTTCCGGGAAGGTGCCGTCTTCACGTTCCTCACCCACCGGCATATCGGCCAGCAAGCCCAGCGCATCGTCAATATGGCTCATGGCATACACATGGAAATCGCCCTTTTCCACCGCTCCGCGGACTTCGGCGTTCAGCATCAGGTGCTTGGTATTGGCTTCCGGAATGATGACGCCCTGCTGCCCAGTCAGACCACGGGCCTTACAGACTTTGAAAAAACCTTCGACCTTTTCGTTCACCCCGCCAATCGGTTGGATTTCACCGAACTGGTTGACCGAGCCGGTGACCGCGATGTCCTGGCGTAACGGTACTTGTGACAAAGACGAAATCAAGGCCAGCAATTCTGCCGAAGAAGCACTATCGCCCTCCACACCGTCATACGTCTGCTCCATCACGATGGACGCACTGAATCCGAGCGGCTTCAACTTCATATAACGACCACGCACATACCCGGACAGAATCAACATCCCTTTGGAATGAATCGGCCCCGCCATTTCGATTTCGCGCTCGATATCCACCACACCTTCATCGCCAGCGGAAGCCTGAGCGGTGATGCGCACCGGCTGTCCGAAAGACTGTCGCCCCACCGTCAACACGGTCAAACCGTTGACCATGCCGACATGATGGCCGGATACCTTAATCAACACTTGCTCTTCGATAATCGCACGATGGTAGTAATCTTCCATCAACCCGGTATGGAAATCCCGTTGCAGAATGGTGTCTTCGATAATTTCGCGGGTCACCTCGCCCTTATCATGGGCACGGGCAAACGCATTGGCTTCGGCCAGGACATCGCGCAAAATGGCTTTATTGGTGTACAGACGCCCTTGCGATTCCACCAAACGAGACGCGTATTCAATCAACCGCTCCAGCGCAGACGGACGCACCGGCAAATCTTCCCAGGCCTCGACCTCGGAAGCCAATTGTTTCGCCAGCACCAGTTCATGCTCCGGTGTGCGCTCCAACTCGACCTCGAATTCCACCTGCACCTTGAACAGACGATTGAATTGCGCATCGATTTCCTGCAACGCATAGAAATGCTGCGCCTGACCAATCAACACCAAGGTCACATCCAACGGATAATCCGGTAAATGGTACGGCACGACACTGCTGGAAGACGGAATTTCAAACGTCAATCGCTTACTCATCAAGGCCGCTTTCAGGTGCGACCAGATTTCCGGGTCTTTCAACACCGACTGCACGCTCAACATCAGAAAGCCGCCATTGGCTTTTTGCAATAACCCGGCCTGATGGTTCATCGCCAGAGTCAAGGTATCGGTCGCATTGGCGCTGGCCGAATTGATGGTGTAACCGAACAGTTTCGGCATGGTCGCATTCTGCTCGTAAATCACCGGCGCGTGTTTTAAACCGGAATGATCGATCAGCAGGTTCACCTCGAACACCGACATGCCGGACTGCTCCGCCAGCAATTCTTCCATCGAGGTCTGCGCCGCGCTGGTGACCTGCTCGGCGGACTGGTCCCAGAACAAATGCAGCTTGGAAACAATCGCTTCTTTCAACGAATCCAGATAGTCTTTGATTTTCGGGTTTTCACCGAATTCCATTTTCAAGGAATCGACCAAAGGTTCCAAATGTTCATTGGCCACCTGAGTATTCAGTTTTTTGCCGGCGTCCATGAATTCATGTTGCAGGAATGGGAAATGGGTCAACCCTTTATTCAAGGCCTCTTCCACCTGATCCAAACCGTCCATGAAATAACGTTGCAACGGTTCGTCGAGTTTTTTCAAGTCCGCCATCCGCAAACGTTCGCCTTCCACCACCGCGAATAGAACAAAGTTATTTTCGTTCTGCTGCACTTCGATGTTCAAGGACTCCGCCAAATCCAGCGCCGGCTCCAAGGCACTTTCCTGTTTTTGGGCCAACTCGTTTTCCAACTGCTGGTTTTTTAACTGATAGGCATGACCGTCAAACACCACCGGCAACTGGGTTTTCAGCTGGGTAATCAGCTCTTCCACCGCCTGTTTGAAACCGTGCCCATGTCCGGCCTGGAAATACAGGTACTGGGTTTTATTGGCTTCGCTGAAATCCGACACCAAAACAACGTCCTGCGGAATGTCCTTTCGCTTGGCCGCTTCGCGCAACATCGATTTGGTCATGCCGATGCGCCCGACCCCCGGTTCGCCCATAATGAAGATATGGTTCTGATTGCGCTTCAAATGCAACCCAAAGTTCAGCGACTGAAATGCACGCGGATGAAAGCGTTGCATGAATTCCTTGGTATCGGATTCGCTGACGTGAAATTCTTCGGAATTGATTTGAGTAAAACGGTACAGCTCAGGTGCAGATAATTTACGCATAGATGTGAGTTATATTATGGGTCCCACCGCATGAAACGGCTTTCCGTAGGTTGATATAAACAAGCGGGCGTTTCAGACGAAACGCCCGCTTGAAAGGCCGAGATTCTTTCTATAAACGTTATTATAGAAGATACGCCCGAGTTTTTTGAAAAAGCCGCCGTCTTTCTGCAAGACAATGCATTTCAAGACGGCTGATGGCCTCGTTAAAACTCTTCTCGTGGTGGATTGGCGTGGATTTTATGAATCGACAAATCCGCGCCTTGATACTGGTCTTCATCGCTCATGCGCAACGTCATCAACTTATTGACCAGCCAATACACGATGAAACCGCCAATCAAAGCCACACCCACACCAGCCAAGGTGCCGAGAATTTGCGACATCATGGCCACACCGCCCAGGCCGCCCAAGGCAGTGCTGCCGAAAATACCCACCGCAATCGCGCCCCAAACGCCGCACAAACCGTGCAACGGCCAAACCCCCAACACATCGTCCACTTTCAGGGTTTTCTGTGTCCAGGTAAAGGCTTTTACAAACAAAGCCCCGGCCACCAAACCGATGACCAACGCGCCCAACGGGCTGACCACGTCAGAACCGGCGCAGATGGCGACCAAACCGGCCAAAGGTCCGTTATGAATAAAGCCCGGGTCTTTATCGCCCATAACCGTCGCCGCCAGGATACCGCCGACCATCGCCATCAGAGAGTTCATCGCCACCAAGCCCTGAATGCCTTCGACGGCTTGCGCCGACATCACATTAAAGCCGAACCAGCCGACCGACAGAATCCAGGCGCCCAACGCCAAAAACGGAATACTGGAGGGCGGATAAACGTGTTGCATTTTGCCTTGGGCGTTGTATCGGTTATGACGGGCACCGAGAATCAAAATCGCCGCCAGGGCAATCCAGCCGCCCACCGCATGAACGACAATGGAACCGGCAAAATCATGGAAAGGCGCGCCATAGGACGATTCCAACCAGGCCTGGAAGCCGAAGTTACCGTTCCAGGCCATGCCTTCAAACAACGGATAAATGAACGCCACCGTCAAAAAGGTCGCCAACAGGACCGGATAGAAACGGGCGCGCTCGGCAATCCCGCCTGAGACGATGGCCGGAATCGCCGCCGCAAACGTCATCAGAAAGAAGAATTTTACCAACTCGTAACCGGATTTGTCGGTCATCGCCTGAGTCAATTGACCGTCCAGGTTAAAGCCCAGAAACACGCCGTAAGCGACTCCGTAGCCGATGAAAAAATACGCCACGGTCGATACGCCCAAATCGGTCATGATTTTCACCAGCGCGTTTACCTGATTCTTATGTTGAACCGTTCCCACTTCCAAAAAGGCAAACCCGGCGTGCATGAACAGCACCAGAATCGCCCCCAGCAAAATGAACAGCACATCCAAACTTGTGGTCAATTGTTCCATTTCTTTCGTCCCTGTTGATATGTTTTTCTTATATGTATTTTCTTATATGTAAAAATCGTTATAAATTTTGGGCGTATTTTACCAAAACTTCTGTGACAGGAAAAAGAAACCCTTTATGACCTCATCACCTCTGACTTTATGACCGCTATTCTTCGGCCGTTTCACAAACCACAGTGCGGTATCATAGACATATGACTCACACCTTAATGCCCAATGACCATAAAAACGACAGTCCCATGACGGCTTTAGAGCATCCACTTTTTGCCGACTTCGGCATCGACGTGTGGATGAAACGCGACGATCTCAACCACCCGGCCATCCAAGGCAACAAGTGGCATAAACTGAAACATAATCTGGAAGCCGCCAAAGCAGCCGGAAAATCGACTTTATTGACCTTTGGCGGTGCCTATTCCAATCACATCGCCGCCACGGCGGCGGCCGGACAGACCTTCGGGTTCCAAACCATCGGTTACATTCGCGGCGATGAATTAGCCGGCCGACCGGAGCGTTGGAGCCAAACCCTCCACACTGCACAACAAAACGGCATGCAGCTGCACTTTTTGTCCCGCTCGGATTACCGGCTAAAAACCCAATCGGATTTTCTGGACACACTGTCCGCCAAGCACCCAGAGGCTTATATTCTGCCTGAAGGCGGCACCAACCAAGCCGCCGTACAGGGCTTTCAAACGCTCAGCCAGACGATTGAATCCCAATGCCCGAGTTGGACACACCTTTTCACCGCTGTCGGCACCGGTGGCACCCTGGCAGGCCTGGTGAAATTTGCCACGCCGAATCCTCAACGCCATATTTTAGGCGTCGCCAGTTTGAAACAAGCCGACTACCTGATTCCAAGCATCGAAGCCTTCAGCGGAGTCTCTCATAATGCCGCCGGTTCGCCTAGCTGGCACTTACTGACCGACTATTGCGGCCCGGGATACGGCCAAACCGCTCCCGACATCAAGGAAGCCCGGTACTGGTTTGAAACCCAGTTTCACATTCCATTGGACCCGGTGTACACCAACAAAATGGTGTACGGTTTTCTGCAAGAACTGCACTCCGGCCAAATCCCGCGCGGCTCGAAAGTGGTGCTGTACCATTCCGGCGGTTTGCAAGGCAACCCGAAAACGTAAAAAGCCCGGCAAGGCCGGGCTTTCTTATTATTATCCGCCAACATCGTCATCGGCGTTCCTTCTAGCGTCAATCAATCGTTGAAGACGGGAACCTTAATTGTTTTGCATGGATTCCTTGGCTTCGTCAACTTTATCCTCGGCGGCATCCGCCGCGTCACCGGCCGCGTCCTTCAAATTGGACACAGCATCACCGGCCGACTCTTTTGCATCTTGCAAGCTTTCTTTCATGTCTTCTTGTGGGTCGTCACTGCACCCCACCAAAGTCATTGAACCGAACGCCATGGCCAAGATCATTGCAAAAGAAGTCAGTTTAGATTGATTCAAACGCATAAATTCTCCTTTTGGTTTTATGCCAAAGTTTTAAATAGGTAAATTCGTCCGAAAGGCTTCAAAACACCCTTCGCAAAACGACTTTACTGGTCGCGAGTATAACAAAAAAATGGTCGGAAAAATATTGAAGAAAGGCTGACATTGTCGTCTTGAAAACGCCGTGTGGCGATTGAAGGTGCGAGTTCAGGTGAACACACCTGAACTCATGACTGAAAGGATTGAATGCGGCGTTCTTAAAACGTCGTGATGTATTCCGATACGGTGACGATTTCGTCATCCGTCAGCTGCTGTGCATTCGGAATCATCATCGCACTCATGGCGCCCTTCTGCTTGCCGGCCTTATAGTCCATCAAACTGGCGACCAAAGCGTCTTTCGACTGCCCCGCCAATTGCGGGCCAACACCACCTTCACCGGAACCGCCATGACACCCGGCGCAAGTCGCATACAATTCGGCACCGGCCGGACCGCTTTGAGCCGCTTCGGTCACCGCTTCTTCGCTCGGCGTCTCTTCCACCGTGGTTTCAATCACTGTGGTCGCTTCGTCCGCCGGAGCCGCAGCCTGCTCCGCCTCCTGTTGGGCGGCGGCCGCTTCTTCGGATAATGGTTCCTTATCCGGCTGCGCATCCATCAATTGCTTGTCTTTGACATCCATCGTCGATGGCTGATTGGCCGCAGGCGGTTTGATGTCCGAGCCGGTTTCACTGCCAATCACCGGTTGATCGGTGGAGGTGGCTTCTTCGAGTTGCTTGGCGTCGTCACTGCAAGCGGTCAAGCCCAAGGCGAGCAAACAAGCCAGAGACACGGCGCCTAGAGAGGAAGAGTTAAACATAAGTCGATTCCTTAATCACTATGAAACAGAAATGACGAGCCAACACCGTTGCACTTTACTCGCCGCCGAAAATCATTCAAAACCGCTCTCTCGAGAGAAAAAAGCGTTCTGTGTTTATCTTAATGAAAATCCACCAGGCCTGGGGATTTTTTATGGTCATCTTCAAGATGGATTCAGGTTTCGGTCAAGACACCCATTGCTCAAGCCGGATGCAAGCAAGGCGCATCAGCCCTGTGATGCCACTAGGCCGCCACTTGATTCCGACCGTTCGCCTTGGCTTCATACAATTTTTGGTCAGCCGCATTGAATAAACCGAAGAAATCGTCTTCCTGCGACGGAATACGGCACGCCACACCGGCGCTGATGGTTACATACGGCTTCACTTGGGACTGCTCGTGCGGCAAACCCTTGGCTTCGACCTGCTGCAACACCGTCTGTGCCAAATGGACCGCATCCTTCAATTCGGTATTGGTCAACACCACCACAAACTCCTCGCCTCCGACGCGGGAAACGATGTCGGTGCGACGATGCACACAGGCTTTCAACACCTCAGCCACTTCCACCAGACAATCGTCCCCCGCCAAATGGCCGTAAGTATCGTTATAGGCTTTAAAGTAATCAATATCGAACAAAATCACCGACACTGGCGTCTGATCATCATAGGCTTGGGTGTACGCTTTTTGGGAAAAGGCGTCGTATTTGCGGCGATTGAACAAACCAGTCAGGGAATCGGTTTCCATCAACGTCCGCATCCGTTGCTCCATACCCTGATTCAGGCTGATGAGAAAGTAGGTCAACATACCGATCATCAGGTAAATGATCACCTGATTGATGGTGTAATTCACTTGAACCAATTCCATCGGCATGGGTGTAATCGGCGGAAAGTGATTGTGAAAATAATTCACGCCCAAGTAAATACAGAACACCGTGATATTCAGCATCATCGAGAAACGGTTCAGTCCGAGGAACAGGAAAATCGCAATGGGCGCCACCAGGAAAAATAGCGAATCGCCCCCTGCCTGCTGGAACAGCAGCCCCATCAAGGTAATGGTTATCAAGCCGGAAAACACAATCAGCAACTTGGCAGCCCAGTAACGGTGCCGGGCATTGAAATAGAACACCCCGAAAGCCATGATAAATTGAAAGAACGGCACCAGTCCTTGCCATAACGGCGCATGCAACTCCGGACGGCACACCAACACATACAGGTAAAACAACGGGCCGACAATGGCGGGGACCATAATGGCCGTGGCCGTCACATTCACAAAACGCAGCATGCGCAGCTCTTGATACCCCATATCGTCATGGGCACCGATGTCGAACACACGCGTCAATTTGGACAAAAAGGACATGATGAAATTACTAAACCTGACTGAATGGAAGGGCGACCGAGCCGCTTCGGAAAACGGGCGCGTTGAATAAAGTGACAGCATTGTCACGTTTAAAACCCATTTTACTCCAGTCCGGTTGATTTGAGAAAGTGAAAAACCGTGAAGTCACAAAAATTTGATTTGAGTCAGCTTTGATGTCGGTCAGCTTAAGACAACCTCAAAACGTCAAGTCAAAACGGCTGAGACGATGCCAACCGGAACACAAAATGCAGGCTGTTGCTCTCAAAGCCTTCCCGAGCATAAAAGCGATGCGCGTCTTCACGTTGTCGCCCCGAATCCAAATGCAGTTGCTCGCAGCCATTTTCAACGGCATGCATTTTCAACCAATCCATCAAACGCTTTCCGGCGCCTTTCGAACGGTGTGTTTCCTCCGTCACCAGGTCATCCACATACAACGCCTTGCCCCACGCCAATTTACGCACAAACACAAAACCGGCCAGCGCTCGAATGTCGCCATCCTGTTCTTCACATACCAATTGATAGCCTTCACTTTGCTGCTGTTGCATTCGTGCGATGATTTCCGCGACCGTCAGCGCCGGGCGCAATTGTTGCATCACGGTCGCGACGGCAGTCAGGTCGTCACCGGGTTTCATTAAACGAATCGACATGGCAAATTCCTCCGAACCAAAACAGAGTCCCGCTTTAATCCGGCCTCTGTACGAATCATTTATCGGTTTTCAGTTATCGGTTTTTTAGTTATAGGGTTTTCAGTTGTTTCAATAAACGTTGCACCGATACCGGCTTGACGGTTTTCATCGGTTGGGCAAACAAGGATAAGCGCAACTCTTCCAGCAACCAACGCATTTCCGCCAGGCCTGGGTGATTTCGATAGGCGGCATCCTGCGCCAGACGTTCATAGGCTTCCAACACCGGTTGCATTTCACGGATGGCCTTTTGGTCTTTGGTCGGGTCAATATCGATTTTTTCTAAACGTTTTTCCAGCCCTTGCAAATACCGCGGCATCTGACGGAACCAGGTTTCCGGCGTGGTTCGCACGAAGTCTTTATCAATCAAGGCATCCAACTGGGCACGGATGTCCGCCACGGACGCCAGCCAACGCGGGTTCACCTTACCTTTGACCTGCTTGGCGATTTTCTGATGTCCGGTGAGAATATCGTTAACCTGCTTGGCAATGCCCTGCGCGGTTTCAACCCATTTCGAACGAACCGTTTCCAGCGTCTGCTCGTAAGCCGCCTGAGTGCGGATTGTTTCCGGTTCCGGCACCAATTGACGCAAGGCCCGGTCAATGACCTGTTGCGTCAAGGCGTCGCACGTACCGTAAGGCGCATAGCATAAACAGGCTTTTTGCATCGGCAACTTCTTCTGCAAATACTTGACCTTATCCGGCAGATTCAACGCCAACAAGGCCAGCACCGCTTCACCATGCTCAGCCAATGCCGTTTCCTCATCCCCGACCAAATCCAGTTCGATGATGTCACCGTCACCCGAGTCATCCGGCCGGCAGCGCAAAGCGGGATACGCGACCATTTCCACCCCTTTGGTACGAATGGTTTGAGAAGGTGCCAAATCGCCGAAGTTCCATTCGTCAACAATCTGGCTGTCGGCCGCGGTTTTGGCCTGATGTTTCTGAATGCGGTCGTCCACCAGATGTTGATACTCGGTTTTCAGGGCTTCCAAATCGGCCTTCTCGGCAATGGTTTTGCTCTTATCGTCCTGCAAGACAAAATAGGGTTGCAGATGTTCCGGCAAGGCCTCCGGCAGACCGGCGTTTTCAAAATCCGCGCTCGACACCTTCTGCTGACCACGACGATTCAACGCCCACACCAACTGGGTGACGTAATCCGCCGATTGCCCGTCCAGCTTTTTCGTCGGCGACATTTCCTGCAATACCACTTCTGCGGTCTGCGGCGCCGGAATAAACTGTTTTCGAAGTTGTTTCGGCAAGGCCTTGATGTAGAAAGCGGTTTTTTCTTTCAAGAGACCCGGCGTCAGCCAATCGAAATCGGACTTTTGCACCAGGTTCAACGCCGATAACGGCACTTTCACCACCAAGCCATCTTGCTGCTTGCCCGGTTCAAAATGGTAATCGACATCGAGTTCCAGTTGATTCTTGACCTGGACCTGGTCGGGGTATTCCACCGCCAACCCGGCGTCCACCGACTGTTTGAGCAGAAAATCACGCGTCAGTTTCAAAGCGTCAATGATTTCCGGTGACCGCTGTTCGGTTTTCTTGACCCATTTTTCAAACGCCGGTTGGCTGTAAATGTGTTCGGGAATCCTCGCCTGATAGAACTCATACAACACATCCTCTTCCACCAGAAAATCGGGGCGCCGCAATTTGGATTCGATGTCGTGAATCTCGTCAATCAAACGGCGGTTATGTGCCAAAAACGCCACCCGACTGTGCATTTCCCCTTCCACCAGCGCGTGTCGCAGGAAAATCTTATGGGCTTCTTTGGGATTAATCGGCCCGTAATTGCAGCGTCGCCGATTCACAATCGGCAACCCGTATAACGTCACCGATTCAAACGCCCCGACTTGCCCGGCCTTTTTCTGCCAGTGCGGATCGGTGTAACTGCGTTTGACCAAGTGCGGCGCCAGCGCTTCCACCCAGTTGATGTCAATGACGGCATTGTTACGGGCATAGAGCTTCGAGGTTTCCACCAGCTCGCCGGACAGCATCCATTTCGGTTTGCGCTTGAACAACACCGAACTCGGGTGGATAAACAATTTGGTGTTACGCGCGCCCAAATAGGTATTTTCGTCGTCGCGCATGGCGATATTCCCCAACAACCCGGCCATCAGAGAACGGTGCACCGCCATCGAATGCATGTCCGACAAACGTTCGGTGACCGTCTTGCCCTGCTTCACTTCTTCATACAGATGCAGATCGCCGACTTTCACACCGATGCGCTTCAAGCTCATTTCCAACTGGAAAAACAAGTCGTGCCATTCTTTCATTCGTAGATAGGACAGGAAATTGGTTTTGCAGAGCTTTCGCAGTTTGTTTTGGCTCAAATGACGGCGTTTATCTTCGTAAAAACGCCACAGATTGAGGAAAAACAGGAAGTCGGAACGCGCATCTTCAAACGGCTTGTGCGCCTGGTTGGCGGCCTGACGATTGGCTTCATTCATATCGCGCGGGTCTTGAATGCTGATGGCCGAGGCAATCACCAGCACTTCGGCCAAGACACCGTTCTTCTGCCCTTCCAGCACCATCTTCGCCATCCGCGGGTCCAGCGGCAGTTTGGCCAACTGACGGCCACTGTTGGTCAAGCGGCGGTTTTCGTCCAACGCGCCGATTTCGTGCAATTGACGATAACCGTCATTCACCGCTTTATCTTCCGGCGGTTCGATAAACGGAAAATGTTTCACCGCACCCAGTTTCATTTGCGTCATCTGCAAAATCACCGTCGCGAGTGAAGTGCGGTGGATTTCCGGCGGCGTAAAAGCCGAACGACTGTTGAAATCGTCTTCATCGTACAAACGGATGCACACCCCGGAACTGACACGGCCGCAACGCCCGGCCCGTTGATTGGCCGAGGCCTGGGAGATTTTCTCAATCGGCAAACGCTGCACCTTGGAGCGCACCGAATAACGGCTGATTCTGACCAGGCCTGGGTCAATCACGAACTTGATGCCCGGCACCGTCAAAGACGTTTCCGCCACATTGGTCGATAAAATCACCCGCCGCTTCTGCGACAATTGAAATACCTTGTTCTGCTCTGCCATGCTCAAACGCGCGTACAAGGGCACGATTTCGGTGTTTTTCAAATGCTGTTTGCGCAGGTATTCCGCAGTTTCCTTGATGTCGCGTTCACCGACCTGAAACACCAGCACATCCCCGAACGGGTCAATTTCCGCCAATTCTTCCAACGCATAACCGATGGCGGTGGGAATGTCCTGTTCGAATTCATTGCCGTCGTCGTCTTCGATTTTCACCAAAGGGTTGTAGCGGACCTCCACCGGATAGGTCCGCCCGCTGACTTCGATAATCGGCGCACCCTCAAAAAATTGCGCAAAACGTTCGGTGTCGATGGTGGCGGACGTAATGATGAGTTTCAAATCCGGGCGCTTCGGCAGCAGTTTTTTCAAAATGCCGAGCAAGAAATCGATGTTAATGGACCGCTCATGCGCTTCATCGATGATGATGGTGTCGTACTGATTCAAAAACGGGTCGTTCTGGACTTCCGCTAGGAGAATCCCGTCGGTCATCACCTTCAACAAACTTTGTTGATGCACCTGGTCGTGAAACCGCACCTGATACCCGACCAACTCGCCCAGTTTGGAGCCGAGTTCTTCGGCAATCCGTTCCGCCACGCTGCGCGCCGCCAAACGTCTCGGCTGAGTACAACCGATGCGGCCGAAAATACCACGCCCCGCTTCGAGGCAAATTTTTGGAATCTGGGTGGTTTTTCCCGACCCGGTTTCCCCGGCAATCACCACCACTTGGTGGTTTTGAATGAGATTCCGAATCTCCTCACGACGTTCCGCCACCGGCAAGGTGTCATAGGTGATTTGCGGCACCGCTTGCCGGTTGGCGGCCACCGCCTGCACCGACGCCGTCAAACGGGCCTGAAATTTTTGCCAGGCCGAATCATCCTGCAACGCCTCGACATCCGCGTCCGAATCGAGTTTGAAGCGTTCGAATTGCCGCTTCAAGGCAAACCGGTCTTTCGACAAGGTTTGCTCAAGCGCCTTGATAATCGACGGTTTATCGTTGAATTGGATGGAATCGGCCATTGGGGATTTGAATCGTATGAAAAATTAAGAAAGGAATTTTACGCTAGTTGGGCCCTTTCGGCAAAAGACGCGACCGGCAAACCGCCATCACGCATAACAATAATTAATTTTCATTAAAAACTTATTGTAAAACGATAATTAATAATTATACTGATGTCTGAGTTCAATCATTTTTGACGGAGCGCCACATGAACCAAACGAACCAAAACCTATCCCGCATTCAATCCTTCAGCCGAACCTTCCGGCTGCTCACTCGTTTTCTGATGGTCGCCGTACCGGTGTATTACGTGATCTACTGGGTGTTCATCAACTATCTGCCCCAAACCCTGATCAACGTCAATACCGCCGCACAACCGATTCTGGACAATACGCTTTCCGTCCCATTACAATGGCTCGGCTTTCTGGCGGCGCTGCCGGTAATTCTGTCGTTGATTTACGGGCTGGTGAACATCGATAGACTGTTTCGTTATTACCAACAGGGCATTATTTTTTCTTACCAGCAGGTGCGTTTATTCAAGCACATCGCCAAGGCGTTACTGCTGTGGGTGGTCACGTCCATGCTTTACGAGTCGGCCAAGAGCGTTGTATTCACCTGGCAAAACCCGCCTGGAGAACGGCTGTTAACGGTTGGTTTCGGTTCCGCCGAATTGATGATTATGATTGTCGCCGCCATGACGTTTTTCATCGCATGGGTGGTGGAAGAAGGGCAGAACTTGTCTGAAGAACAAAAATACACGGTGTAAAGGGAAATCGAATGGCGATTATCGTGAATCTGGACGTTGTGTTGGCGCAACGTAAGATGAAATCCAATGAACTGGCCAAACGGATCGGCATTACCGAACAGAACCTGTCGATTTTAAAAACCGGCAAAGCCAAAGCGATTCGGCTTTCCACGCTGGAAGCCATTTGCGAGCACCTGGATTGCCAACCAGGCGATTTGCTGGAATTCAAACCCGACGACTGAACCCACTGGTTTTAACGACAAACCTTTCCCCGAAACGCCCAGGCCTGGGCGTTTCAAGCATTCACCGCTTCAACCGGGATGACTCAGTTCTAATCAATATCGAAGAACCTCTGCTCCGGCACCTTCAAGGCTTTGGCGAGAAAACTCACCTCAAAATCCGTCACGCGTCTGACTCTGGCTTCTATTTTTGCGAGCGTGCTTCGGCTAATGTTCCAACCAATCAAATTGCACTTGGCAACCAATTGCTCTTGGGTAAAACCGAAACCTTCCCGAACGGTTTTGACTCTTGGCCCAATCTTATTCATATGTATTGCTCCACACTGGACCTTGATTTTTGCAAAACATGAAGACATAATTGCTCCCATAATAGAGCAAAGCAACTTTAATTCCGACGAACGGGAAATTCTCTCAGTCGCCGGGGGCAATGATGCAAGAAGCGTGCTCAAAGCCGGTTAAGAGCGACATAACAAGTAAACGATTATCGTTTTTTCCTGGCTTTTAAAATACGAATCATCAGCAGTCTGAAAAATAAGTGGTAGAACCGTGGTAGTTTTTTTAAATAAATAATCGAGCGTTTTATAACGCAACCCAAGGCGACTAAATGGAATTAAACAGCATGACCCTGGCCATTTCCCTCAGCATCTTCACCTTGCTCATCTTAGGTTTCGTGTTATATCGCCACAAACAACTGCACTTTCTCGCCCTCGCTTTCGAGCACCTCCCCAAACCCATTATCATTACCGACCAACGGGCACGTATCCTCACCGTCAACCGTGCGTTTTGCGACATTACCGGTTACCCGCCGGAAGATGTCATCGGACAAACCCCGGCGGTTTTCAACTCCGGCCGACAGGACGAAAGCTTCTATCGGCAACTGTGGTACGAACTGCAGCGAAACGGCCACTGGCAAGGCGAGGTCTGGAACAAACGAAAAAACGGTGAAGAATATGCCGAGCGCCTCACCATCGCCTCTTTTCGCCACCCTTTCCGTAAGCAACGTTATTACGTCGGTACCCTGACGGATATTTCCCAAAACAAAGCAGACGAAGCCACCATCGAACGTCTCGCCTACTACGATACTCTGACATTGCTCCCCAACCGGAAACTGTTGGAAAACACCCTTCAAAAAGCATTGAAAAAACCGAATGATACCAAGGCCAGTGGCGCCGTCCTGTTCATCGACCTGGACGACTTCAAAAGCTTGAACGACACCTGCGGTCACGGCATGGGCGACTTACTGCTGGTGGAAGTGGCGCGCCGCATTCATGCTTGCCTGGATTTCGAGGACGCCACCGTCGGCCGTTGGGGCAGTGACGAATTCGTCGTCATCCTGGAAAACCTGTCTTCAAAACTGGCCTTGAACGACGCCATCCAGCAAGCCGAATGGATTCAAAGCAAACTCAGTGAGCCTTTCACCTTGAACGGGTTGGAATACTTCAGTGCCTGTTGCATCGGCATCGCACTGTTCGATCATCGCCATTCCGCCCAGGAACTGCTTAAAAAGGCCGACAGCGCCCTTCACCACGCCAAACGTTCCGGCCGAAACTGCATTTACACCTTTGACCCGTCCATTCAACAGGCATTGGTGCAGAAGCTGGAGTTGGAAAAAGACCTGCGTCATGCCTTGAAAGAAGACCAGTTCGAGCTTTACCTGCAACCCCAAGTCAATTCCGGCGGTTGCTTGATTGGCGCCGAAGCCTTGATTCGTTGGAACCATCCGCAGAAAGGTATGATTTCCCCGGCCGATTTCATTCCACTGGCCGAAAAAAGCGGGTTGATTGTCGGCATCGGCGACTGGGTTCAAGAAGAAGCCTGTCGATTATTGGCCGGGTGGAAAACACACCCTACTCTTGCGAAAGCCACTTTATCCATCAATGTGAGTGAACAACAGCTCCGCCACCGCGATTTTGTCGCTAAAACCCTCAACAGTTTGAATGTGTGTGGCATCGAACCCGCTCAACTGAAGCTGGAAATCACCGAAAGCGCCGTTATGCTGAACCTGGACGAGTGCGCCGATAAACTCTGTCAGTTGAAGCAGCACGGCCTGGAGTTTTCCATGGATGATTTCGGAACCGGCTACTCTTCCCTTTCCAATATCCGTGCCCTGCCGCTGGACCAGCTGAAAATCGACCAGTCGTTCGTTCGCAATCTGTTGGAAGATAAAAGCAATCAAACCCTCACACAGACCATCATCACCATGAGTGAAGCGCTGGGCTTGGAAATCATCGCCGAAGGGGTCGAAACCGAAGATCAGAAACTCGCCCTGGAAGAGATGGGTTGCCACCTTTTCCAAGGCTATTATTTCGGCAAACCACTCGCTTACGCGGATTTCATGGCCTATGTCGAAACCGCCGGCGCCTGTTTCAAAAACCGCTAAATATCATTGGATTCGACGATATTTCGTCAGAAATTTTTGACTGTCCGGTCCAGTTTGATTATGTTTATTCTGTTGAGGGCACAACCCCAAACCTCCTCCCCAGCCATCAGGATTCACCCAGATGAACAGAATCGAACTCAGAAACACCGACGACTACCATAGCCAGCAAGCGGCGGACACCCTTTCCTATTTCGAGGTCTCGCCGGAGCAAGGTCTGAGTAAAAACGAGGCTCAGGCCCGTTTGGAAACCTTCGGACCCAATGAAATCATTGAAAAAGAAGAACCGCTTTGGCACCGTATTTTCCGACGTTTCTGGGGACCGATTCCGTGGATGATTGAAATCGCCGCTCTCTTGTCGGCCATCGTCCAGAAATGGGAAGATTTCGTCGTCATTCTCATCATGTTGCTGATTAACGTGGTGCTGGACTTCTTTCAAGAACACCGTGCACTCAACGCCCTGAAAGTTCTCAAACAACAGGTTTCATTGGAGGTGCGCGCCCTGCGGGACGGCCAATATTGTGCATTACCCGCCAAAGAATTGGTCCCCGGCGACATCATCCGCATTCGCATCGGCGATGTGGTACCGGCCGACGTGCAACTGCTCAGCGGTGACTTTCTGTCCATCGACGAATCGTCCTTGACCGGCGAATCCTTACCGGTCACCAAGCGCCAAGGCGAGGTCGCTTACAGCAACACCGTAGTCAAACAGGGCGAGATGGTGGCCGTGGTGGTCAACACGGGGCGGCATACGCGATTCAATGCCGTGGTGTCGCTGGTGGCGAAAGCCTCTTTGGAAGAACGCAGCCACTTCCAAAAAATGGTCATCAAAATCGGAAACTTCTTGATTTTAATGACCTTGGTGCTGGTCGCCATTATTCTGGTGGTCGGCCTGTTCCGTCACGAAGACATGCTGGAAATCGCCCGTTTCGCGCTGGTGCTGACCGTGGCCGCCGTACCGGTGGCCTTGCCCGCTGTCTTGTCGGTCACCATGGCCGTCGGCGCGGTGAACCTGGCGCGCAAACAAGCCATCGTTTCGCGCCTGACCGCCATTGAGGAACTGGCCGGCGTGGATATTTTCTGTTCCGACAAAACCGGCACCCTGACCAAAAACGAAATGCAGGTGGCCACGCCCCTGGTATTCGATGGCTACCATGAAGAACAGTTGTTTACTTACGCCGTTCTCGCCTCCCGACAGGAAAACCGCGACCCGATTGAATTGCCGTTATTCCATTATCTGGATGAACACTTTCCCGAAACCGACTGGCAGCAATGGACCCAACACGATTTCATGCCCTTTGACCCGGTGAATAAATATACGTCGGCGCAGGTCGAATGCAGCCCTCAGCAGTTGACCGTGTTCAAAGGCGCCGCCCAGGTGTTGTTGGAAATGGCGGACATTGACGGTAACGAGCTCATTGCCATCCATCACAGCATCGACACCTTTGCCGACAAAGGGTATCGGACGCTGGCCGTCGCGGTTCAAACCGAAAACGACCGCGTTCGGCTGGTCGGTTTGATTCCGCTCATCGATCCGGAACGGGAAGATTCCGCCGACGTCATCCTCAATATGACCCACAACGGTGTACGCGTCAAGATGATTACCGGCGACAACGTCGCCATCGCCCGCGAAATCGGCCATCGTCTCGGTTTACGGCAACGTAGCATTCGCTCCGCCGACCTATCCGGCAAAGGCAGTAATGAACTGATCGGCTTCGCTAAGGCACTCAGCAACGCCCTTTATCAACGGTTGCACCCGGAAGTCAGTCATCAGGCAGCGGAAGCCTTTGCCGAGGACGTCATGGCGTCCTTGGAACAGAATTTCGATATGGAAATGCTGACCCGCGAATTCATTCACACCCACGAATCGGTGTTGATTGAAACCTTGGAAGGGGTGGACATCTTTGCGGAAGTGCGTCCGGAAGACAAATACACCATTATCGACACCTTGCAAAAAGCCGACCACATCGTCGGCATGACCGGCGACGGCGTCAATGATGCACCGGCCTTGAAAAAAGCCGACTGCGGTTTCGCAGTCTCCAATGCCACCGATGCCGCCCGAGCCGCGGCGGACATCATCCTCACCTCACCGGGGTTATCGGTCATCAATCATGCCATTGAACAAGCCCGCATCACCTTCGAGCGCATGAAAAGCTATGCCACCTTCCGCGTGGCGGAGACCATCCGCATCATTCTGTTCATGGCCTTGAGCATCGTGGTGTTCAATTTCTACCCGATTACTCCGTTGATGATTATCCTGTTGGCGCTCTTAAACGACATTCCGATTCTCGCCATCGCCTACGACCACACCAAGGTGCAGAACAAACCAGTGCGCTGGGAAATGCATTCGCTGTTGACGGTTTCCACAGTGCTGGGCATCAGCGGCGTAATTTCATCTTTCGTGTTATTCTTCGTTCTGCTGGAAATGGGCATCAGCGAAGACATGATACAAACCCTGCTGTTTTTGAAACTGATTGTAGCCGGGCACAGTACCCTTTACATCACCCGCACCGAAGACTGGTTCTGGAAACGCCCATGGCCGTCCCCCTTGTTGCTGGCCGCCACCTTCGGGACGGAAATCCTCGCCACCTTCATTGCGGTATACGGCCTGTTCGTCACCCCGATTGGCTGGGAATACGCGCTCTACATCTGGCTGTATGCGTTGGTGTGGTTTGTCATTAACGACATCATCAAAATGCGCGTGCGCAAACTGCTCAACAACAAACCGGCCCTGGCCTGAAAACGAAAACGCCCAGGCCTGGGCGTTTTTGATATTGTCTGAATAAATGTCGGACAGGCTATTTACCGTGTTTAAATAAGGAATCCACCATTTCCATCGGCAATGGGAACACGATGGTGTTGGAACGATCATTAGCGATTTCCGTCAAGGTCTGCAAATAACGTAATTGCAATGCCTGCGGCTGTTTGGAAAGAATTTGCGCCGCTTCGAACAGTTTTTCCGACGCCTGCATTTCCCCTTGCGCGTGGATGACTTTCGCCCGTCGCGTCCGCTCGGCTTCGGCCTGTTTGGCAATGGCACGAATCATACTTTCATCCAAATCAACGTGTTTGATTTCCACATTGCTGACTTTCACACCCCAGGCGTCGGTTTGCTGATCCAGCACCGTCTGAATATCGGCGTTCAACCGATCCCGTTCCGACAGCATTTCATCCAACTCATGTTGCCCCAGCACCGACCGCAAAGTGGTCTGCGCTAATTGGCTGATGGCATCGTTGAAATGCTCGACCTGAATAATGGCTTTATCCGGTTCAATGACCCGAAAATACACCACCGCGTTCACATGCACCGACACGTTATCGCGCGAAATCACGTCCTGACTCGGCACATCCATCACCACCGTCCGCAAATCAACCTTTTCCATTTGCTGGATGATTGGAATCACCAAAATGAACCCCGGCCCTTTCACTTTCCAGAAACGCCCGAGCATAAAAATCACCCCGCGTTCATATTCGCGCAGGATACGGATGGCACTGACGAAAAAAACCAGCACCACTGCCAGTACGATGTATAAAGCATAAGCCGTCATGATGTCGCCTCCTCTGTTGTAGCTGAATCCGTTTCAATCGGCGTGACCAGCAATGTCAGGTGTTTCATGCCCGTCACGCGAACCGTTTGATCCTGTTTCAAAGGCACCTCGGACACCGCTTGCCAATGTTCGCCGTGAACGATGACTTGCCCCTTGCCGTTGAAATCCGTTAAGACCACCGCTTCACTCCCGACCAATTCCTGCAAGCCGCTGACCACCGGCTGACGATAGGATTTAAATGCCAGATGCACCACCGCCGCCACGACCAACACACTGAGCACGGCAAAAGTCACGATGACCGACAAATCGATGCCGAACCCCGGCGCATCGGTGTCCATCAAGATAATCGAACCGATGACAAACGCCACCACCCCGCCAATGCCGAGAATGCCGAAACTGGGTTCAAAGGCTTCCGCCACCATCAAACCGATGCCGAGCAGAATCAGCGCCATGCCCGCATAACTGATGGGCAGCAGTTGAAAGGCATACAAGGCCAAGACGATGGCAATGGCGCCGATGGTTCCCGGTACAATGCCGCCGGGGTTGAGAAATTCGAAAATAATGCCATACACCCCAACCAACAAGAGAATATAGGCCACATTCGGATTGGTGAGCACACTCAACAACTCACTGCGCCAGTCCGGCGGCATCTCCACCACTTCCGCACCGGCGGTGTGTAGCATCAACCGGCGCTGATTCAATTGCACTTCACGTCCGTCGAGCTGTTGCAGCAAGTCCCAGGTGTTGTCGGCCATCAAGTCGATAACATTCAACGCCAAAGCTTCCTGTGCAGGCAAGCTGGCGGCCTCCCGAACGGCTTTTTCCGCCCAATCGACATTGCGCCCGTGCAGCTCCGCCAACCCGCGAATATAGGCCACCGCATCATTGACGGCTTTACGTTTTGAGGCGTCTTGAGGTTGACTGGGTTTCGCAGACTCTTCCGATGGGTCTTGAGATGGTTTCGGCAATGAAATGCCGCCGATTTGCACCGGCGTGGCGGCGCCGAGATTGGTGCCGGGGGCCATGGCCGCTACCGGGCTGGCAAAAAGAATATAGGTGCCCGCACTGGCGGCGCGCGCGCCGGACGGTGCGACAAACGTCGCCACCGGCACACTGGATGCGGCAATGTATTTGATGATATCACGCATCGACGAGCTCAAGCCGCCGGGCGTATCCAGTCGCAACACCACCAGTTCGGCACGATGGGCCTCCGCCTTCGCCAACGAACGTTCAATGTAGTCCGCCGTGGCCGGACCGATGGCATCATTTACCGTCAGTTGAATCACTTCTGGTGATTGGGACTTTGCCGACGTCTCCGCCAGCGCAGGGCTCTGAACCAATAGAACCAGCGCCATCATCAGTAAAAACCACCGATAGAACTTTGCCAACCGCTGCATCGCGCCTCCTTTGCCCTCATGACCGACAAGCGGTCGAGTGCATCACAAGTGCCGAGACTTTTACTTTACGCTTCTTATTTAAAAATTTCTAATGAAACCGTAAACCTCAATACTTTTATTTTAAAAACAACACTTTCCACCAGGCCTGGGCATTTTTAGGTTCCGCCGAATTCGCCGCTGAGGACATTTTGACCCGGCAAAGAAAGTGTTTTAGCATAGAGGCTCGACCCTATGTTTTGTTTTGAATTCCACTTGATATTAAACTTGGTCGAAAAGGAGGCCCCATGCAGGACGCAACGCACAGCCACCACCATTCTTCCGAGCACGACGCTCACGCCGGCCACTCTCCGGACATGTTCCGCGAGAAATTCTGGTGGAGCTTCTGGTTGACGGTTCCCGTCGTCATCTGGTCCCCGCACATCCAGTCCTTATTAGGTTTCCAAGCCCCCGATTTTCCGGGTTCGACCTGGATTCCCGCCATATTATCCACCTTGATTTTTGTTTACGGCGGTCGGGTATTTTTGCAGTCGGCCTGGCACGAACTGCAAGCCAAACTACCGGGCATGATGACCTTGATTTCCCTGGCGATACTGGTCGCCTTCCTGTTTTCCTGGGTGGTGCAACTGAACTGGCTGGACGCGCAACCCTTGTGGTGGGAACTGGCCTCATTGATTGTCATCATGCTGCTGGGCCACTGGATTGAAATGCGCTCCATCCATCAGGCCCAAGGCGCTCTGCAAGCCCTGGCGAAACTCTTACCGGACACCGCAACCAAACTGACCGACAAGGGCGAGCAGGACGTGCCCGTCGCCGAGCTGACGGAAAATGACCGTGTCCGCGTCCGGCCAGGCGAACGCTTGCCGGTGGACGGCACCATCGAAAACGGCGAAAGCGACGTCAATGAATCGATGATTACCGGCGAATCGCAACCGGTCAAAAAAAACCCTGGCGATACGGTCATCGCCGGCACGGTGAATGGTTCCGGCTCCTTGGAAATCAGCGTGACCCACACCGGCGACAACACCCAACTCAGCGGCATCATGCGCTTTGTGTCCGAAGCGCAAAAATCCAAATCCCGCGCCCAGCATCTTGCCGACCGTGCCGCTCAATGGCTGACCGCCGTTGCGATTGCCAGCGGGGTCATCACCCTCATCGCCTGGCAATGGGCCGGCGCATCGCTGGACTTTTCCATTATCCGCGTGGTGACGGTTCTGGTCATCGCCTGTCCGCATGCCCTGGGCTTGGCAGTGCCGCTGGTGGTGGCCATTTCCACCACCATGGGCGCGCAACATGGCCTGCTGATACGGGACCGACGCGGCCTGGAAGAAGCCCGTCGACTCGACACGGTGGTCTTCGATAAAACCGGAACGCTCACACTGGGAGAATTCCGCGTGGTCGATTGCACCACACTGGATACGGAATCGGATGAATCCCTTTTAAAAATCGCCGCCGCGATTGAATCGGAATCCGAGCACCCCATTGCCCAAGGCATCGTGAACACCGCCAAAGAACGTGAATTGTCTTGGCCGAAGGTCGAACACTTCCAAGCCATTTCCGGCCAGGGCGTGAGCGCACAACTGGACGGAAAATCGTATCAAATGGGCGGCAATGCATTATTGAAAAGTGAAAAGATCGAACTGCCCAAGCCGTTGAAAGACGCCGCCGACCAGGCTTCAAAAAACGCACAGACCGCCATCTTTCTGATTCGTGACCGCCAAGCCATCGCGACCTTTATCGTGGCCGATGCGATTCGCCCCGAAAGCCGGGAAGCCATTGAATCTCTACACCAACAGGGGTTGAACGTCGCCATTCTCACCGGCGACGCTCAGGCAGTGGCCGACAGCGTGGCCCAACAACTTGGCATTGATACGGTGATGGCCGAAGTACGGCCGGAGGATAAAGCCAAACAAATTGAAGCGCTTCAAGCCAAAGGGCAACGGGTGGCGATGGTGGGCGACGGAGTGAATGATGCACCGGCACTGGCCACCGCCGATGTCGGCATCGCCATTGGTGCAGGGACCGATGTGGCCGTCGAAGCCGGCCACATTGTTCTGGTGCGTTCCGATCCGCGTGATATTCCCAAAATCACCCGTCTGTCGCAACGAACGTATCGCAAGATGGTACAAAATCTTTGGTGGGCGGCCGGTTACAATATCGTCGCCATTCCATTGGCCGCCGGCGTTTTAATGAAGTGGGATCTGCTGTTATCACCGGCCGCCGGTGCCATTCTGAT
This sequence comes from Thiomicrospira sp. S5, assembly GCF_003991075.1. Taxonomy (NCBI): domain Bacteria; kingdom Pseudomonadati; phylum Pseudomonadota; class Gammaproteobacteria; order Thiotrichales; family Piscirickettsiaceae; genus Thiomicrospira; species Thiomicrospira sp. S5. The sequence goes on from NZ_CP014470.1 coordinate 1,863,456, forward strand.
GTCAATGAGCACCGTCATTGTCGCCATCAACGCTCAATTGATGAAACGTCAACCGCTCTGAATGCAACCGAACGAATTGGATGATTGATTACGACTGCATCATTTTCATGAGTTCGGCCAAATGGTAGATTTGCCCGGCGCCGCCCCAGTTGCCGTCGGCCACTTCATGAAACAGCACCCAGACACGCGCGGCGTTGAGTACATTATGATCGGTGCCTTCCAACCGTAACACGCACTCGGTCAATTCATGGGTCAAACGGGCTTTGCGGTCGTCGTCCAAGGTGTTTTCAAACACCGTCACATCGAAACGGTAATGCGGTTTGTGCATCGGTTTGCCGCCGACAAATCCAGTCGTTTTCGGGTGTTTATTGAGATAGGTCCAGGTCAGCATCCGTGCTTTGGGGTTTTGTGCCATGCCTTCCAGCTTGAGCAAAGCCTCGGTCGCCTCTTCGGCCAACTGCGCTTCCTGCTCGGCATGGAATGTCTCTTCGGGAAAAGTAATTTGAATCAGCGGCATATTCGACCTCTTACAGAATTAAACGGAGTGGGCACTTTTGGGGTTTCATTAAGTTTGCACAATAACCGAACTCTACGCAACGATAATGGCTTTGAACTCGATTCTCTGACCCAGACGCTTTGCAGGCCGGCCGGTTTCGGGTATGCTGGTGGTTTTACATAAACGGCCATGATTCACTTTCACACATTTGGAGAAACGCCATGCCAATTCGTTCCATGACACGCACTGCCGGTTTTGTCGGCGCTTTGCTTTTGAGCTTTTCGGTCAATGCCGCTTATGTCGGCCCTTCCAGTGAAGACCAACCTCGAAGCGTCAAACAGATTCTTGCAAACCCTCAGGATGACCAATTCGTCGTCCTGAAAGGGTATCTGACACGGCAGGTTTCCAGCGACAAATATATTTTCAAAGACGACACCGGCGAGATTCGTGTCGAAATCGATCACAATCTGTTCACCTCCGACCCGATTAAAGCCGACACGCTGGTGGAAATCCGCGGTGAAGTCGAAAAAGACTTTCTGCAAACCCCGGAAATCGATGTCGACCACCTGTCGATTGTCAAACCGTGAAGGCTGATATGAAACGCCCTTCCGTTTTGATTACCGGTGGCAATAAAGGCATCGGTCTGGAAACCAGTCGTTATTTTTTGGGCAAGCAACATCGCGTGATTGTGCTGGCGCGCGATTTCGACGATTTTCCACTTTCCGGTTCGGAACACGTCACCACGCTGGCTTACGACTTGCAGAACCTGAACAGTTTGCCGGAATTGATTGACCATCTAGGTCAGATTGATGTACTGATCAACAATGCCGGAGTCATGCACTCCCTGCCCTATCACGATTACCCGCAAGCGAAAATCGATCAATTGATGCGTTTGAACCTGGAAGCGCCAGTTCGCCTCATGGAAATCATTGGCGCGCACATGGCCGAACGTGGCCACGGCCGCATTGTCAATAACGCTTCCATTGCCGGGCAGATCGGCCATCCGGACGTCTGGTACGGCATCAGTAAAGCGGGCCTGATCAACGCCACCAAAAGCTTCTCGAAAATTTTCGGGCCGCAAGGCGTGCTGATTAATGCCGTCGCGCCCAGCCCGGCGGAAACCGATATGCTGGATGTCATTCCCGAAGCTCGCCGGGCGGCGTTCAAACAAAACACCATTTCCGGACGTTTCGCCACCGCCAAAGAAGTCGCCGACACCATTGGCTGGCTCGGCACCGACTCGCCGGAGTACATCAACGGCGTCTGCATCGACATCAACAACGGTGCCTTCCCCCGCTAGAACGGTTTCCCCAAATAGCAAAAACGCCCAGGCCTGGGCGTTTTTACAATTCAAGCGAGGCACGAAGTTCATGCCTCTTTAACCAAACCGTCAGGCCTTTTTCAGGTCGTCGTCATGCACTTCCGGAATACCCGCGGCACGGTCCGGGTCCATTCCGAACAGCTTGGTTTTAACCCCTTCACGCAGGCTTTGGAAGAACACATACAACACCGGAATGAAGAAGACGGCAATGGCCGCGGCGAACAACATGCCGCCGATGACCGTGACCCCGACGAAATAACGGCTCACCGCACCGGCGCCGGTGGCGAACAGCAACGGCAGAACCCCCAACAGGAAGGCTAAGGCCGTCATCATCAACGGACGGAAACGCAGATGAGCGGCATCAATCGCAGCGTTGACAACGGTTTCCCCTTCTTCACGCCGCATTTTGGCGAATTCCACCATCAAGATGGCGTTCTTACTCGCCAAACCGATCATCAGAACGATACTGATCTGGGTATAGAGGTTATTGTTCATCCCCGGCAGCAAATACAGCGGCAACAAGGAACCGAAGACCGCAATCGCCACCGAAGTGATGACCGACATCGGCACCGACCAACTTTCGTACTGCGCCACCAGGAACAGATAGGCAAACAGAATCGCCAACGCAAAGATGAACACCACCAAGTCGCCGGCTTCCAATTCCTGCAATGTCATTCCCGTCCAGGCGATTTCATAGGTCTTCGGCATTTCTTCCTTGGCCAACTTCTCGAAGGCGTCAATCGCCTGACCGGAACTGAAATCCGCCCCGGTTTGCGCGGAGAAGGACGCCGTACGATACATGTTGTAGCGCGGAATCGACAAAGGCCCCATAATCGGCTTGGATTCGACCACGGAACTCAACGGCACCATATTGCCGTTTTTGTTGCGCACTTTAATCAAATCCAAATCGGACATCGCCATCCGCTCATCCGCTTCGGACTGGATAATGACGCGATAGGTTTTGCCATAAAGGTTGAAATCATTGATGTACAAGGAACCCAGATTCGACTGCAAGGTATTGAAAATATCGGAAATTTCCACCCCGAGCACCCGCGCTTTTTCACGGTCGATATCAAGATAATATTGCGGTACATCCGCGGAAAAGGTCGAAAACGCTTGCTGGATGCCGTCAACCTGATTGGCCTTAAACATCAAGCCACGGGTCACGGAAGCCAACTCACTGGAAGGCCCGCTGGCCAAATCCAAAATTTGCCCTTGCAGACCATCCGCCACCCCAAGACCACTGATAGCAGGCGGCGAGAAGGCGAAGGAATCGGCTTCCGGGAATGTACTCAGGCGAATATTGGCTTCACGCAAAATTTTCTTGGCCGGATTGTCCGCGCGTTTGCTCCAATCTTCCAGCGACAAAACCACAAAGGCCGCATTGGACGCCGAGCCGGACATGATACTGTAACCGTTGATGACAATGACGTCCCGCACCCCTTTGATTTGACCCAAGCTGTCGGACACCTTACGGGTAAAGTCGGTGGTCCGCTGCAAGGATGCACCGTCCGGCAACTGGATATTCGCCATCAAGGCTCCACGGTCTTCGGTCGGCAAGAAACCGGACGGCACGTTTTGGAACATATAACCGGCCCCGAACACAAACAGCAAAAACGCCAGCATGCTCATTTTATAACGGGAAATCATGCGTTTCGCCACGGCCACATAACCGTCACGCGCCTTATCCACGCCTTTGGCAAACAAGCCCAGGAACCCTTTCGGTTCCGCATCTTCGGGACGCAGCAACAAACGACACAGTGCCGGCGATAAGGTCAAGGCGTTAATCGAGGAAATCACCACGGCCATCGCAATCGTCAATGCAAACTGTCGATAGAACTCCCCGGTGATCCCCGGCATAAAGGATACCGGCAAGAACACCGACAACAACACCAAGGTTGTCGCCACCACCGGCCCGGTCACCTGACGCATGGCTTCACGGGTGGCGCGACGGACATCGGTTTCGCCTTCCGCCAGAATCCGCTTGACGTTTTCGACCACGATGATGCCGTCATCCACCACCACCCCGATGGCGAGTATCAACGCGAATAAGGTAATCATATTGATGGAGAAGCCGAACACATAAAGCAACGCCATGACCCCGATCAAGGACACCGGCACCGCAATCGATGGAATCAGGGTCGCTCGCCAATCGCCCAGGAACAGGAAGGTGATGATGACCACCAGCGTAAAGGTGATAAAGAGTGTCTTGACGACTTCTTCGACGGAGGCCCTTACCGACGCCGTCGTGTCGTAAAGCACTTCATACATAAGCCCTTCGGGGAAGCGCTTAGACAAGACATCCAGCTCTTTATAGACCTCATCGGCCACCGCCATGGAGTTGGCGCCCGGCAACTGGTAAATCGCAATGGAAGCGGTCGGTTTATTGTTCAGATAGGTCGAACCGTCGTATTCCTGAGTTCCCAGTTCCACGCGTGCAACGTCTTTCATATACACCACGGAACCGTTGTCGTTGGCACGAACGATGATGTTTTCAAATTCGGAGACTTCCGCCAAACGACCCTTGGCTTGCAACGTATATTGAAATGCCGGCTTTTTCTCGCCGTAAGGCGGCGCACCGATCTGCCCGACCGACGCCTGAATATTCTGCGATTCGATCGCATTGGAAATGTCTTGCGGCGTGATGCCCAAGGCTTGCATTTTCAGCGAGTCCAACCAAATCCGCATCCCGTAATCCAGGGTAATGAACTGGGCCACATTCCCCACCCCCGGCAAACGTGCCAACGAATCTTCCATGTTGATGGATGAATAGTTACTCAACCAGATGCCGTCTTTGTCCCCTTCCTTGGTGGACAGGTTGATAATCATCAACATACTGCTGGATTGCTTTTTCACCGAAACACCCTGACGTGTCACGTCGGCCGGTAATTGCGGCTGGGCCAAAGCGACCCGGTTCTGGACGTTTACGGCGGCAATGTCCGGATCGGTACCGACATCGAAGGAAACATTCAGAGAATAATAACCACTGTTACTGCTGTTGGAAGACATGTAGAGCATGTTTTCCACACCGTTGACCTGGGTTTCAATCGGAATGGCGACGGACTCTTCCACCACCTCGGCACTGGCCCCGGGGTAGGTGGTGGTGACGCTGACCACCGGCGGCGTAATATCAGGGAACTCGGCCACCGGCATCAGTTTCATGGTGATGAAACCGACTAAGGTGATGACAATGGAAATGACGAGCGCGAACTTAGGACGATCGATAAAGAAAGCTGAAAACATTTATTTCGTTGCTCCCTTCGCCTCAACAACATTCACTTTCATATCCGGGCGGACCTTTTGCAGGCCTTGTACCACAACCTGCTCGCCTTTTTTCAAACCGGATTTGATGGCCCAATCGCCGTCGATTTGACGCCCGACGTCAACGCGCCGTTCTTCAATCTTACTATCGGCATCCACCACCAAGACAAAATAGCCTTTTTTGTCTTTCTGAACCGACTCCTGCGGCACCACCGGCAGAATGTTCTGCTTGTTCAAGCCAATGGACACGGTCACGTATTGTCCCGGGCGTAAGGTATGTTCCGGGTTCGGGAAAGTGGCGCGTACCTTAACCGTATTGGAGGTCATATCCACCTCCGGCCCCATATAGGTAAACTCGCCTTTATGGTTATAGGCCGTTCCATCCGACAACACCAGGGTCGGCACCGCCTTGAGGTTTTCATCACCGTTTTGCATTTGCAGATTGCGGGTTTGGAGCAGTTTCTTTTCGCCGATTTCCACCGACACGTAAATCGGGTCGACACTGGTGATGGTCGCTAGCGGATCACTGGTGGTCTTGACCAGATTGCCTTTGGTGTAATTGGCAATGCCGATCACGCCGTCAATCGGGCTGACCACATCGGTGTAACTCAAATTCAATTTGGCTTGTTCCAACGCCGCTTGCGACAATTTCACCTGCGCTTTGGCGGTATCACGTGCCGCTTCGGCCGCATCCACGTCCGACTGGGAAATCAAGTCCTTTTTCAACATGTCCCTTTTACGTTCCAAGTCGGCCGCGTTGTTCTTCAAGGTCGCTTTGGCGCTCATCAAATCGGCTTCACGTTCTTTCAAGGCGATTTGATAAGTGTCTTTCTCGATGTTGAACAGCACGTCCCCTTCCTTGACCATCGTGCCTTCCACAAAGTTACGCTTTAAGAGGAAGCCTTCCACACGGGCACGCAAGTCCACGGTTTGAATCGCTTCGACTCGGCCGGACTGTTTGATTTCAGGAGAAACGTTTTTGGTATCGACCGTTTGCACCACCACACTGGGCAAAGGGCGTTTCGGTTTGGCATTGGTATCGGCCGCTTGGGCCGTCGAAAGAAAACTTGAAGAGATGCAACAAATCGCCAGAAACAATGTTTTTTTAGACATAGAGAATTTCCGTTTGAACGTCAAAGGGTTGTATCGGCATGCCACTCTCGGTCTTTATGGTTATTTGAGTGTCTGATACATGCCGGTAACACGCATAATTATGCGTTAGTTTAACGGAAATTCAGAAAGGATTGCTAAAACATTACGCTGGAATACGAAGAAAGTTATCTTTTCATCATGGTCGCCGCTTTTGCGCGTAATGTCTCCAGTTTTTGGACTTGTTTTTCCAAATCTGCAATCAGCGCTTTACCCTCCGGACCGGACGCTTGGATTTTGGCTTTCAGGTTCTGTTGCAAGGCTTCTGCCTTAGCACGGATATCCGGGTCTTGAAAGGCTTGCTGCTGACGCATTTGGAAGGCTTGTTGACGTTTTTGGAAGTCTTGAATTTCGGCTTGCGTCGGCTTTTCCTGTCCGGTGTTGTATTTTTCCACCATCGCTTTCAACGCATCCAACTCTTTATCGGCATCATAACCACCGGAAGACATTTTTTTCGAAATGGCTTGTTGCAAGGCGTCCTTTTGTTTGACCAAATCCGGATTTGACTGATAAACCTTGTCTTGAATCGCGCGCAACTGCTCTTGGGTTTTCTGCAAAGCCTGCTGGGTTTGCTGAACCTCCATCATCAACTGCTTTTGCTCTTCAGTCAATTGCGGCATGCCTCCGCCACCACTATGCGGCATCGGCGGCTGAGCCATAACCTGGCCGCCAAGCGAGATGGAAGCCGCCAGGGCCATGACCGAAACAAATCTGGAAAGGGAGAGAGTCAATCGCATAGTGTGTCCTTAGTCGTATATTTTCAGAAGTACAGATGAGCACCCTAGCATAGCGCAAGGCAAAAAGAAACCGACGCGAACCGGATTCAGAGTTTCGTCAGAGAGTTTCTTCAGATTGGGTTCCACACAAAAACGGCCATACCCAAAACAGCCAGGCCTGGTTTATTTGGATGATTCCGGCAGTTTCATTTCAATATCAATGGAATTCAAATCCGTGCGTTTTTCACCGGTTTGCACCCCAACACCGACATTGACCTTCACATCCTCATCCTGAACGCCCAATTTGACATTGTATTTGTCTTCATCGTCTTTATCCGACCCTTCATAGCTGTAATTGAACACCCGTTTTTCGATGGGCTTATCCGGCAATAAATCGTTGATGGACGGTGCTTTTTCGGGCCCATCCAACGGAATGTCGGCGGCTTTCATTTGCGGCCCATCATGCGATGGCAAAGTGTCTTTTTCCGGCAACCTTAAGTTCAAGGGCGCCTCCAGTTCCTCTTGCGACGGCGCTTCATCAATGGTGGGCGGCACTTTCACCGGCGCAACCGATTCGTTCCCGGAATCCACGTCCGGCGATTCGACCGGACTTGGCAAGTCAGTCATGGCGGGGGCGTCCGTTTCACGGAATTCCTCACGTAATGACCAAGTGATAGCCACCACTCCGGCCACCACCATTATCAACACCAACCATTTCAAAAAACGCGCCATAACATTCACTCAGATGCTTACCCTGTGGAATCCGTTCCACTCTCCCGTTTCATTCTCTTTGGGAGGTAAGATAAGGCCATTCACACGCCTTTTCAAGAGACGATTTTATTTACCGCTCTGCTAAAAACCGCTAATATGAAAGAGTGTCCAGCTCGAAACATGCGGAGGGACAAGATGAAACCGATGAATTCTCCTAACGATCACGATGTGATTGACATCAAACAAACCTTAAAAGCCCGCCAACTCTTGGAATGCTTTGACACCAACCTAAACCGTTTGAATGACACGGGGTTACGTGACGATGAAGAAGAAGCGGATACGTTGGAAATGCTGTCCGGCTGTTTGGAAGAAGCCATTGAAAACGGGCTGAATCCGGCGGAATTGCAAACCCGAGCCAATCAATTAGCGCATTACGCCCTGCAACAAGGGTATGACCAACATCAGGTGGAAAACCTATTGACCATGCGGCCGAACCCGAACGGCAAACGCCTGCAAAACGATTGAACCGCCTATAATGATTTTGCCAGTTGCCCAGCCTGTTCAATCCAACGAGAACGTTGCGCCGCATCACTACCAATCACGGCCCCAAAACGGCGGTGATGGCGTACTTTGACACCGCAAAACCCCATAATGGCGCGTTTCATCTGTAAGCGATCCCCGGCCAGAAAATACCACTGAGCGATTTTCGGCGTATCGCACGTATTGAGAATATCCGCCGTCTTACCCTTCAATAACGGCACCAAACGTCCTTTTTCGGTATAACGAAACGCCACACCGCTGGCAAAGGTCCGATCAAGAAACCCCTTCACCCTTGCCGGCATGCCACCCCACCAAATCGGGTACACCAGTACCAAATGATCGCTGTCTTGTAATAAGGCCTGGGCCTGACGAATATCGGGTTCAAGCTCTTCCGGGTTCTCAAGACCGTTAGGTGTACTGTCGAAATCCAATTCAAACAGATTCAGCCAGTTGATTTCATGACCTTGCATTTCCGCTTCGTCTGCATAGGTTTCGGCTAGCGCACAGCATAAACTGTCCTCTTTCGGGTGACCGTAAAGCATGAGAATTTTCTTTGACATCCACGACTCCAAAACTGACTGAGATATAATCAGATATAAATGTCAGGCATAATGTAAACACCGTTAACAATTGACATTATAATCATGCCGACTAAAATGTAAACACTGTTAACTTAAATTTCCCAGCATCGCTCAAAAGGAGTCTCCGTGGCGCATTACCATCATGGCAACCTCAAACAGGCCCTGTTAAAAACGGGACTTCAGTTCATCAAACAGGAAAAGCCGTTGACCATTCGCGGCCTCGCCAAAGCCGTGGACGTCACCCCGGCCGCCGTGTATCGACACTTCACCAATAAAGAAGCCCTTCTGGCCCAATTGGCAGAGGAAGGCTTCAACAAAATGCACCAGGCTTTTTCCGACATCAAGGCGCCAACCGCCAAAGAACGTCTGTTTCGTATCGGTGAAGCTTATATCCATTTTGCGTTAAACCACCCGGAACACTTTCACATCATGTTCAGTCGTTTCGACTGGCATTCCGAAACCTTTGACGAATTGACCGAACTCGGCAACGCCACCTTTGAATCGCTGGCCTCAACCTGCCGGGAACTGATGCCCGACGAAACCCAAGCCGAATGGTTGATTGCCGCCACCTGGTCGCAAGTACACGGCTACGCCATGCTCTCATTACGCAAATGCACCGACAGTTGCGAACAACCCGAACTTTTTCCAAACGATGCCGCCGTTATCCGACACTTGATTGAAGCCACCTGGGGACCTCATTTCCCAGAATCAGACCGCTAAACCCACAATCTCATCCTGTTCAAAAAAAAACCACCGTGGTAAAAATGCGACACATCGTAATTTTTAGCCATCGCCTTGCATTTCGATTGACCCGAAATTTCAAAACGTTTTATGATTCATAAGTATTTTATGCAGATCCTGCTGAACTGATTCTCCCCCTTAGGTACGACACCTTCTGCTGAAATACAGATCATTTCATTATTCAGTAAGGAGTCAATCACATGAAACAGTTACTTATCGCATCCACACTGGCCAGCGTTTTGGCCTTATCCGGTTTGCCAACCATTTCCGTCGCCGCACAAGACGGCCCACAACAAATGTACGGCAGTCAACTCATGACGCCGCAGGAAAGAGCGGAACACCGTGAAAAAATGCGTAATGCCAAAACGGAAGAAGAACGTAACCAAATCCGTGCTGAAAACCACGCCCGAATGCAGGAACGCGCTAAAGAACAAGGCGTTACCTTGCCAGACTCCCCACCGGCCGGTGGCGCTGGCATGGGCTACCGCCAAGGTATGGGTGGTGGCATGGGCCCCGGTAACGGCATGCGCCAAGGTGGCGGAATGGGCGGAGGCATGGGCGGCGGAAACAACCGATAATTCCACATCCTTCGCACTGAATACGGCGTTTCAAGCGCCGTATTCCCTTCTCGCATTTTCCTGGCCTTTCCTGCACAATTTCGTACAATCTATCTAAAACAATGCTTCTCATGCATCCATTATGACAGTGTTTTAAACCACGCTCATGACGCAAGGAACCCGCTTATGTCCGATTCATCTCAAGATGCCGGCTTTTTACATGCTTTTTTACTGGACGGCCGCGGTGGCGGTCGCCGCTTAACCTGGTCGGAGGCGCAAAACTGGCAACCGTCGGATGGCTGTTTGTGGTTGCACATGGACTATTCCGCCCCCCTCACCCGGGATTGGTTGCGCCATCACAGCCAGTTAGACCACTTGATTACCGACGCGCTCCTGAGTGAAGAAAGCCGCCCGCGCACCGTCGGTGTCGGCGACGGCCTGTTAATGGCTTTACGAGGCGTCAACAAGAACCCGGGCGCCGACCCGGAAGACATGGTCTCCATCCGTATCTGGGCGGACGACAACCGGGTCATCACCACACTCAAACGCAACCTGGTGTCGGTCAACACTCTCGCCACCCGTCTGGAAAAAGGCAAAGGCCCGCACGATAGCGCCGATTTGCTCATCAGCCTGACCGACCAACTCATTCTGATGATGAGCGATACCGTTGACGACTTTGAAGACCAGATTGCCGAACTGGAAACCCAGACACTGACGTCCGAAAACCCGACGCTGAAATCCGAACTGGCCGCTTTACGACGCCAAACCATCGCCATCAAACGCTATCTGGCACCAAAACGCGAAGCCATGAACCGCTTGCTGGTGGAAAAAGTCAGTTGGTTGACGCCGGATCACCGCATGCAACTGCGCGAAGTAAACGACCGTTTGATTCGCCATATTGAAGACATCGATGCCGTCCGCGAACGCACGGCCGTTGCGCATGAAGAAGTGCTCAGCCGCATTTCCGAACAATTGAACGAACGTATGTACGTGCTGTCGATTATCGCCGCCATTTTTCTACCCTTAGGCTTTTTCACCGGTTTGCTCGGCGTCAACCTCAACGGTATTCCCGGCAGCGAAAGCCCCTATGCGTTTATCGTGTTCACCGCCGCGCTGATCCTAGTGGTCGCGGTACAGTTCTGGCTTTTCAAACGTCGTAAGTGGCTGTAAAGGCAAATAATCAAAAGCGCCCAAGCCTGGAGGTTTATGAGTGGCCGGTTAAGGCCTATCAGCTGACCGGCAACGCGGTCGGATTGAGTACACTTGTAGGGTTTCTTGATTGATTTTTCATAAAAAAGCAGAGAGCAACCCAAACACAGCAAATATTGCAACAATGAAAAACAATACGCCAAATAAAGAATACAAACAGCTTTTTTCGGCACTGAAATTTGTTTTTTCTAATTCTTCATTTTTTATATCCATTACAAAATAGACTAGCAATGCAATGCTTATTGAGTTTGAGATTACTTTGCTTAATCCTATTTCTTGAAGCACTAAACTCAAAATAATCAATGGAATAAATGCGATTAAAAAATTTCTGAAATTAATTCCAGTTTTATAACTTTGGCCACAGTTTGGACATACTTTATTGGCTTTACCGCCTACTAAAATTCCTTTAGAAAAAAAGCTAATCTTGTTTGTACAATTTGGACACTTCATCTAATTTCTTAAAATCCTAACGGGGTGGCGATAACCTACCTGGCTTCGCGCACGAAAAATTTTAATTTTGGGGGCGCGGAACACATCAGGTTGATTGGCTTGTTAGATGCAAAATCATTCATAGTTTCGCGATCTGCCGCAGTTCTTCGCGGACGGCTATTACTTGCACTAACTTTCCAGAGGGCAATATTTTTATGAATAGCTCATCTTGGATTGGGAATTTGTGAACTATACCCCCTCCATCTAAAGCCTCTGAGGTTACCAAGTGCTCTGATTCCTTCATTTTTGAATAGAGGTCTGAACTCAGAAGCTTCCCTTGCCTATCAAAAACTGGAGTCGTTCCCGTTTCCGTTGAATGAAACCCAAATTTGTCAGAGGCTTGCATGTCCAAAAATTCTTGAGCCGCATATTCTGTTGGAAAATAGTATTGAAATCTAAGCTCGGGAGGAGCGAAAACTTCTTTTAGTAGCTGTTCTGGGTATATCTTTCTGAACGACCTCTGCTCTATATCGTTTACACCAATTACCGCTAAGCTATCTGGATAAGGCGAATTAGATAAGCAGACACCTACAGAAAACATTCCGTGAAGGTGAACCAGACACACCAAACCACGAGCTTGCGAACCTACGATTACTAGATAGTGTTTTTTGCTTTCTAAATCTAAATAATCACGCATACCATCAAATATTTCATGATCGAAACCGCTTCCAATGGAAACAAAGTTCTCTACTGAATCGTATTCAGCATTTTTGAGAATTTTGGATATTTCTATTGCCAAGCGATCCGAAAAATAGCCCTCTACGGTGTCCACGGAAAACTCATAAGCAATTTTTAACAACCCAATCTTAAACTCCGCCAAATCAATAGACAGCGAGCATTTAATGTTTGGTTTTTCGATTTTTTGAACGCTGCGGTCTATTCCTTCGAATTGCTCAATTGGTACCTGTAATTTGTTGGCAATTTTTTTAAGTATACCATCTAGTTTTTTTTCATCCGAAGCATCAATACATATACTAACTTTGGTTCCACTACCTTCATTTTCTGATTCTTCATAGCTTACATTTGTAATGGTATAGGGAACGGGTTTACCTTCCTCATCAAGACGAAGCTGAATTTTTTTGCTTGTATCTTCAGAAAGATGGTGTGTGCCAGAGAATGGGTTTGGTAATTTTTTAGATTTACCTGTTAAACTCAGTAAATACCTCTGAAACTCTGCAAATTGATGATTAACTAACTTTGCGTCAACTGACGAACCAAGATCAGAGTTACATTTTTTACAAACAGTATAAATATGATAGTAACCACCTAAAGCGTCAGGAATCACATGCTCATCAGAAAAGTTGTCACTTTCTTCCCTGCAAATGATGCAAAGTTTTTCCATAGAGTTTCCTGTGAGCTATTTGTTAGCTGCTTTATACTCAAACCATTCTTCGAGATATGGCTCTAAATCATCTGAAGTTTCAATACCCGCCAACTCTAATTCATCAGCGTCATCCAACACTAAGCCGCAGTTATCGCACTCGAATTGATCTTTTACAAACCATAGACTTATGCCATCTTCGGTTTCGTCTTCTTCTGTGTACCCGTAGCAAATAGCGTCATTTTTACACACTGGACATTTTTCATCTCGCATTTCCCATTCGTTTGACCCGAAGTTCCAAGCATACAAAAAATCTAGGGATTTTGACTTTATTTTCGCTTGTTCAATGGCTTTATGAACTTTAGTTACCCGCTCGTCATCATATCGCTTTATGATACTGTCAATTTCCTGCTGATTTGAAATCATAAATAGCCACTTAAAGACTTCGTCGTCTTTTGCAAGCTGAAATAGCTTGCATGCAATATAGGCTACTCGCTCGAGGTGATATTTTTGAAACTCTGGAAAAGCTGCATGAACTGCAATATTTCGAATAGGCGCGAGTAATGATAAATGAGGCTTAAACTCTTGTTTCTTATCTGGGTAAAGCTGGTAAAAATATGAAATTGCCTGACTAATATCAATTACCTTTTCGGTGAAATTTCTAAGATCACCGATAAATACATTAGGAGTCGCTCCAGGTGGCATAGCCTCTGGATAATGAAGCATCGCTAGAGCTTCTTTGGATAAGTTTGGGTAAAGACAGCTAAACATTTTTCTAGCAATAATCGCTTTTAATAGTAACTCGCAAGCAATTGACAGATTTCCTAATACAGTTTGAAATCCTTGCCAAGGGCGCTTTCTCCCATCTTGATATAAACGAATACCAAGATTGAAATAGTCTAAAGCTGTATCTTGCAGTGATTTAGCTATATCATCTGAAATTCTGTTTAAGTATTTTCCTAATTCTTCGCTCATATTTTATTTCAGCTAACGCCTTGCGCAGCGGCCGGGTTGGCGTGCGCAGCGCGACAAAACGGTCCGACTGACGCTACTTGTTATATTTTGATCGGGGTAACTTTGATCTTGAGTTCCTTGTCGTTCTTCAAAGTTGAGTGGAATGGATTATTTTCTGTGTAGTCAAATTTAACAGCGTCCTCATAAACGGTAACCTTTGGCCTCAAGTTTGTGCATTTTCCTTCTGAATCTTCAATTTCACGGTCTTTAGAGTCGACTATATGCTCTTCAATTTTTAACGAAGCCTCGCCATCAACAATCTCACTGACGACCTTTAGACCACTGAATATCATATTCACGGAAAGTTCTTTCTTGGTGACGCCACCTGTCTTCTCGCAAGTCAAAGAACCGTAGCCGAAAGTTTCGCCATTGCTAATCAATCCCCCGTCACCAGTGGTAATTGAGTGAGTGGAAAGAAGCAGCTTGTCTCCACGCGTAATAGATACATCTAACTGATATTGTTCTTCGGCCTGAACACCCAGGGAAAAGGCAAAAATCGCTATGGCTAAAAAATATCTCACAAAATCTCCTTAAAAATATAACGGGGTGGTGATAACCTGCGTGGCTTCGCGCGCTAAAAATTTTAATTTTTGGGGCGTGAAACAGGTCAGGTTGATTGCATTGTTAGGCTGCCGCAGGCGGCCTGGCAATGGAATCTATTATCGCCACCCCGTTAAGCTGGCCGCTTGCGGTCAGCTTAACGATAAAACTAAGCGAGCTGCGCGTTAGCGCAGTCCGCTTGAGTGCTTTGTTAGGTGTTTTCTAGCAAGATGCTTGGATTCAAATCTACCAATCCTTTGATAATCATCTCTTTTAAGTCATCATGAACAATAAACCACATAGGGTTACCGAATGTCTTGGGATAACCCATATCATTTTCATTATCCCCATTCCAACGCATGGCAATAACTGAGTCTTGTCCTTGCCACATTCCGTAGGCAATTGAAAAACTGTCATTATCAAATAGGACTTTTTTAACCTTGAAGTTGCTTGGATTTACATCTTTTGGACTTGGCATGTTTTCATCCTTATTTAGCTTGGCCTTTCATTAGTAAAAAAAGATATGCGATTTTGGCTGCATCTAAATCACTTAATTCATTAAAGTCATAAGCAAGCTGATTGTTATAAGCAACTTTTAGTTTTTCTATTGGTTTTTCAGATGCTTTTATTGATTTTCCATCTGTCCAAGTAGTTGTGCTCTGGACATTATCAATTTGAAAGGAACCATCTTTATTAATAGTAAATTGAAAAACTTCTATACTTGATGCTATGTCTAGAATACCTTTTTCATTATAGGTAGATAGCTCTTCTTTAGGCAGAAGGCTTTTTACTTCATTAAAAAAGTTGCTAACATCGTGAGAGCATTTGAATTCAACTACACGAACACCATTTCCTGTTTCAAACTCTGCCCAATTTTTGTTTTTACAACTATTCCAGTTATCAAATACCTGTCCGAGTGTGGTTGTTTGATTAAAATCCATGACACCACTTTTAATAATGTCAGTATCTGAGTTAGAGCAACCAGTGATTAAGATGGCAAGGGTAGACGCTAAGAAAGCTTTTTTCATTTTTATTCTCCACGCCCAATGGAAAAAATATGTCAGACGCTGGGCGTAATAAAACACCTAACATTTAGTATAAGGCACTTTTGCCTTGTTATTCGGTATTGAAACGAGTTTTGAGCTATTTTGCCAGGCTATTGTTTAAACCTGTCAAATTGACTGTTTATTGGGTATTGGGCTATTTTTCCTGTCAAAACCGTCGTTCCATTATTTATGGAATTATACTAACCGAATCCGATTCAAAAATTAATCAAAAAATAAAACCAATTTCTAAATGGAAAACACTCTCGAACCGCTTAATTAATTAGCTGTTCGAGAGTTGGGGTTTAAGGTTCCAACTTTCTTACTTCAATATGAGTTAGCCATTTCACCTGACGTGCGCCGGTGCGGGCATCGCCGGTGGGCATCAGTGCGAACTGGCCTTCTTTTTCGTCCAACAGTTTTCCGTCGCGAGCGTAATACACCATCACGCCATCGCCATCCTGACGGTTGAAGATTTCGCCCCAGGAATACGTCACCCAATAAGGGTCGGTGGCCTTAGCGATAATGGCGAGTTTACGGAAGTCTTTCGGATGGCTCACATTCAACCCGGCTTCCAACAAAATCGTTTTCAACGGCACGCCGGTCAGGCTTTCCATTTGCCCTTTATTGGCTCCGCTTTGACAGACAATGGCGATATCGTTCACCTGTTTGGATTGTTTCATGGCCTGCAAATCCTTCAAACTGAGCGTCAACGGTTTTTTCACCGCACCGCTCACGGTCAGCACCGTGCTCGTCTCGCCTTTTTCATCCGCGGCCGATACGGTGTTCATCGCCATCATGCCCATCAATAACGCGGCGACACCCGCCACTTTCATACCTTTTTGAAACAACATCGTTTTCATTTCTCCTCGTTTATTGCGTGGCGTAAAACCACTTGCCCCTGCGCAAACCAACCTTGCGACATCAGCACAGTTTATCAAAATATACCTTAGTACATATCGAATTTTACAACACTGCCGAAAAGCTTTTCATCCGGGTGATAAGACGGTATGCTAACCGACATCGCAACGAATGCCGTCCGACTATGCAAATTGAATTACAACAGTTTTGGGTGCTCTTCTATTTTGTCTACATCTTTCTGGTGCTGTCGGCCGTGGTACACATGCTTTACCAACGGCGCTCCCCGCAAAACCTCACCGTCTGGCTGCTGACATTACTGCTGCTGCCCTACCTCGGCGTGTTCCTTTATCTGATTTTCGGTTCCCGAAAAGTCCTTTACAAGCGCAACAAACCGAACATCATCATTCCGGCCAACACCGATAGTGACACCATTCTGCCCGGCGATAACCGCCTGGCGCGTCAAATCGACCGTTTATTGATTGCCGACCAAATCGCCAGCACCACTCGCCATAATCGGGTCGAGTTTTTCGACGATTCCTGTCGGACCTTCGAACGCTTTATGCATGCTTTGCAAAACGCGCAACAATGCATTCACATCGAAACCTACATTCTCGAACTGGACGCCACCGGCCAGCACATTCTCGACGCCCTGGTCGAAAAGGCCCGGCAAGGTGTGGAAGTACGCTTGCTGATGGATTCCATCGGTTCCTTCGCGCTCTACCGCAATCCCAAAGCGCTTCAAGCCTTGACCGATGCCGGCGGCCACTATGCGTTCTTTCAGCCGGTGTTCAAAAACCTATTCAACAGCCAAGTCAACTTGCGAAACCACCGTAAAATCTATCTGTTCGACCATCACATCGGGTTCACCGGCGGCATGAATCTGTCCAACGACTACCTCGGCACCGAAGCCGACAAACCGGCCAATGACCGCTGGAAGGATTTGCTGTTCCGCATGGAAGGCCCGGTGCTGGCGCACTATCACATCGTTTTCAATGAAGACTGGTTCTACACCACCGAAGAAAAACTGCCGCTACCGAACCAATGGCCGAAGCACGAGGCGCAAGGCGAATTGGTGCAAGCCATCCCTTCCGGGCCGGACATTCACAAAGATGCGTTGTTCGAATCCTTACTGCAAGGGCTGTATGCGGCGGAAGACGACATTCTCATCGTCTCGCCCTATTTCATTCCGGACAGCTCGGTGATGAACGCCTTGATGATTGCGATTAAACGCGGTGTGCGGGTCACACTGGTGACGCCGGAGAAATCCGACCATTTGATTTTCGACCTCGGCCGCAGTTCGTATATGCGCGAACTTTGCGAGGCCGGCGGGACGCTGCATTTCTACAAAGGAAAAATGCTGCATGCCAAGCTGGTGCTGGTGGACCGAAAAGCGCTGATGTTCGGCACCGCCAACTTGGATTATCGTTCACTGTTCATCAACCACGAACTGGCCAACTGGGTTTATGGGGAAGACTTGATTGAGCAAACCTGGCAATGGGTTGCGGAATTAATCGAGAACAGCCAACCTTATCGACTGTCGGCCAACCGCGGACGCCGCCTGTTTGAAAACTTCACCCGGATTTTCGCGCCGATTCTCTAGTGTGACGCGCTGAAAAACCTGTCAGCGCAATAAATCCGCCGTCTTCCGTGAGGCACGGGCGATATCATCGGCACTGAGAATGCCGATGATGCTTTCCACGCTGTCGGGTTCGACATTGTCGCTGACCAAGGCATAATCCACTTCCGCCAGATTCATACGGTGCATGGCTTCCACCAGCCCTTCATTCGGCGAGACGACAACATAAGGCTGCGGAGACGCGTCCGTCGGCAAAGTGACTTGCGGCGGAATCACGCCTTGAATACGATTGCCTTGAAACTGTAATCCGATTTGCGGCGAGGCTTGAACCGAGTCGCCGTCGGACACCACCCGAAATTGTGGCGTCATCACGTCCCGAACCTGCCGCGCCACATCGATGGCGGCTTGCAAACCTTCCGGCACCGGCTGGCCGCGCCGAATCAACTTCAAGGTATAAATACTTTCCGGCGACAAACGTTTGCGCACGGCATAAGCGGTGACGGCACTGAGGATAATCGGCAAAATGGCATTGTAATCACGCGTCATTTCAAACGTCATCACCGTTGCGGTAATCACCGCGCCGGTCGCGCTGCCGACCATCGCCACCATGCCTGCCAGCGCAAACGCTGCCGGTTCAATCGACAGTTCCGGGAACAACATCTGCGCAAACTGGCCAATGGCCGCGCCCAGCGTGCCGCCGAGAAAGAATGCCGGAGAAAACACCCCGCCCGATGCGCCCGACCCCAAGGTCAAAAACGTTGCCAGCATCTTGGCCGCAAACAGCAATAACAAAAACCAAGGGTTCCCGAGTGTGCCGTTCAGAAGATCGGTAATGGTCGCATACCCTACACCTTGCACATAGTAATGGCCGCTGAAATGCTGGAACAGATAGAAAATCACCCCGACGAAAAACATCCCGGAGACATGGCGGGTGTAATAATTGCCCGGCATGCTGTCGAAACGGTCTTCCGCCCAATAGATGCCGCGCACGAAAAACGCCGACACCACGCCCATCAGCAAACCGAACGGAATGAAAATCATCAACTCGCCAAACGGCACCTGCTCGAATGTCGGCATTTGCAGCGCCGGAATATCAAACGCAGGGGTCATGCCCAGTAAGAAACGCCCAGTGTGCGTCGCCACCACCACCGCCAAGGCAACCGGCAGTAATGTCGTGGCACTGATCGACACCAGCAATAATTCCACGGCAAAGACGATGCCGCCCAAAGGCGCGTTAAAGGTGGCGGCAATTCCGGCGGCCGCGCCCGCCGCCACCAAGGTGACGCGCTGATGCACCGGCAACGTCACCCATTGTGCGACGGCCGAGGCAAACGCCGCCCCGATTTGGATAATCGGCCCTTCCCGCCCGACGGAACCACCGCTCCCGATGGAAATGGACGAGGCAAGCGATTTGACAATCGCCACCACCGGTCGGATTTTGCCGCCTTCATAATGAATGCTGTAAATCACCTCGGGCACGCCGTGACCTTTGGCTTCCGGCGCGAAATTTTTCACCAACCAGGCCACCACCAATGCACCCAACATCGGTGCCAAAATAATCCACACACCCCACGGGCTGGCCGCAGTATGCACATTCGCGTCGTAATACGGTGAGAATTCACCCAGAAACAGAAAGTTGTGAATCAGACCGATCAGCATGCGAAAGCCCCAGGACGCAATGCCGCCCATAATGCCGATTAAAATCGCCAATAAGCTGAGGGTAAGAAGGCTTTGAGAATGTTCGTCTGGTTTCATGCCAAAAGGTTTGTGGAGTTCGTTATGAGCGACAACGCCCGATTCAAAGGAGCATTAAAGAGCAACGTAAAGGCGGATTATCGTGAGTACGAGGTTTCACTTAGCCTTGTTCGCAGTATACCAAACCCCATAAATTCTGTGTTTTAAATTCCAGCCACCGATAAACGCCCCAAAACCGGAAACACAGAACGTCAAAAAAACGTAAGGAAACCGTTATATTGTCCGGCTTCAATTCACCTATTATGAAACCAACCATGAACTCTATCCTTTATCTCTAAAAGACGATACCGATGACACACGCAACCAAAACGCCACAGCGCACACCGCAAGATTACATTGACGAATCGCCGATTTGGGCGGACGGCACGCAAGTCCGTATGTCGCCCATGACACAAATGCAATGGCGCATTTGGATGCTCGCCACCGCCGGCAAGTTTTTCGAAGGCATGGTGGTGTTCATGACCGGCGTCGCCTTACCGTTAATTGTTCAAGAATTCGATTTGGGGGCGCTGGAAAAAGGTGTCATCGGCGCTGCCATTCTGTTTGGTATTCTGGTCGGCGCCACCACACTGGGCGGTTTGTCGGATAAATATGGGCGTAAGAAACTGTTTATTATCGAACTGGTGTTGTTCGTGTTCTTTCTGGCCGCGCTCACCATCAGCCCCAGCTTTATTTTCCTGGCCATTGCGCTGTTCGGCGCCGGGCTGGCATTGGGCTGCGACTACCCCACCGCGCATTTGGTGATTTCCGAAAGCATTCCCAGCCGAACGCGCGGTCGCTTGGTGTTGGGTGCCTTTGGATTCCAGGCCGTCGGCGCACTGGTCGGTACCATCATCGGTTTTTTGGTGCTTTACCTCAACCCGGAAGTCGAAGCTTGGCGTTGGATGTATGCCGTCGCCATCATTCCCGCGCTGCTGGTCATCGTCGGACGTTTCTTTATCAATGAATCGCCTCACTGGCTGTTGGAACAAGGCCATATGGCGCAAGCCGAGCATGAACTCGGGCGTCTGTTGCAACGCACACCACAATACCCGCACAGCATCACCTTAAGCCGCCATCCATCTGCGGAACCTGAGGAAGACGTCAAAAGCAAGTCGCCTTTTTCCAAATTGTTTAAGAAAAAACACCGCCGCGCCACCATTTTCGCGTCGGTACCGTGGTTCTTACAGGATTTGGGAACCTATGGCATCGGCATCTTCACCCCGATTATCCTCACCGCCACCTTCGGTCACAACACCGTCGGAGACGACCGTAATATCGCCGATCTGGTGGAAAACACCCTGCAAAGCGCCAAGCACGCCGCGTTTTTGGATGTGCTTTTGATTATCGGTATGCTGTTTGCCATTTTTCTGACCGATGTCGTCGGGCGCATCAAGTTGCAGATTATCGGTTTCATCGGCTGCGCCATCGGATTAATTCTGGTCGCCTTCTCGCAAAGCTTATCGGGCGATTCAAAACTGTTGCTGATATTCGTCGGTTTCATGCTGTTCAATTTCATGACCAACCTCGGCCCGAATGCACAAACCTATCTGATTGCCGGTGAAGTCTTTCCGACCCGCATTCGTGGAATTGGTGCCGGTTTTTCGGCCTCCTTTGCCAAAATCGGCGCGGTCAGCACGGCGTTTTTATTCCCGATTCTACTGGCCGACATCGGCACAGCCACCCTGCTTTACATTCTGGCCGGAACGTCTTTGCTCGGCGCTTGGGTTACCTGGCATTACCGCATTGAAACCCGAGGCGTGAATCTCGACCGAATGGGTTAAGCGAATCGACTCAGCCTACACAATACCATTCCGCAATACGCCCAGGCCTGGCAAAATCATGCAATGGCTATAAAAGTTTTCACCAGGCCTGGTCACTATTCTATAATCGGACACAAGATTCTTCGATTTCCCGGCAGGCTTCCAACGCATGTACAAACCCAAGCTGACCCCCATTTCACATGACTTGTCCTCGACACAGCTCGGCCAGGCCTTGCCGAACCCCTTCCGGCTCCTGACCTGGAACCTTCACAAAACCGACTTCGCGCATTACATTCACCGTCCCATCGAACAGTTATTGAGCATGGAACCGCCGCACTTGCTGTCGTTTCAAGAAGCCGCCACCCGCCCGATGCAAAACCGTTTTTTCAACTTACCGTTTGTAATGGCGCCCAATATTGAAACCCGCCAGAAACATTTCGGCGTGCTGACCGCCACCGAATTCGGTATGACGGCGCAGCACCAGTGCCTGACCCGCAGCCGCGAGCTGGGCTGGGCCACGCATAAAACCGCTTTAGTGACCGAACACTGTTTGCAAAACGGCGAAACGCTGACCCACATCAACATTCACGCCATCAACTTTGTGCCGAACCGATTGTTTCAGCAGGAATTAAATTTACTGTGGCATTTGATTGCCGAAAAATCGGGACCGATGATTGTCAGCGGCGATTTCAACACCTGGAATAAAACCCGGGTCGCCATGTTGGAAAAAGCCGTGCAGCAACTCGGCCTGTCGGAAGTGGCTTACCCCGACACCCGCCCCATCCGCACTCTCAATCGGCAGATATTGGATTATGTTTTCTATCGTGGCCTCACCGTCCAATCCGCCCGCGCCTTTCATGTCGAAGAGATTTCCGACCACAACCCGCTGGAAGTGGTCTTTGCCCTGTAATCAGGCTTCCTACGACTTTTCAGTGCTCCGGCGTACAGATATGACGATTGCGAACCGCTTGAATCGTTTTCCAGGCGAACACCAAAATCATCAAACTCAGCAGCGCCAACAAAGCGATGCCCAACCATTGAAACACCACTTGATTCGTCAGATCAAACAGCTTGAAGGATGCAATGCTGATGGCCGCCAGTGGAAACGTATAAGCCCAGCAGGATAACGCAAACTTCACTTGCAGAAACTTACCGGCCGACACCAGCATCAACAATGTCATAAAGGACGCAAAGAAATACAGTATCCGTGCAAAAGCGTCCAATACGCCTCCGTTCAAAGCTTCATAAGACAGAAAACCAACCGCCGGCGGCGCAATGAAAATAAACAAGGTCGGAATCAGCTTATCGACAATCGGCGGATGAAAAATGATGCGATTGAACAAGATCGCCATGATGACCGGCCAGAATACAATACCGATTGAAAAGAAGAACCAACTGATTTCAACCGGCGCATGATGCACCCCGACAATCGGCACCAGAATATTCCCGACAATCGGGATAAACCAGGCCGGGTTGGAATGTTCGATTTTAAAGAAATCATGATGAATCCAGTGGTACAGCACCCACAAGGTCAATATCAGATGCGCCACGACGCCCACGGACCATAACCAAAACGAAAGTTGCGTTTTACCGATGGCATAGAAGGCAATGCTCAGCAAAATCAGACTGATGCTGATGGCGGGGACAAAATTCATTTTCACGGGATGGCGTACTTCCGCCTGCACCGCATCCGGAAAACGTACCACTTTCAATAAATAGGAAACCAACAAGCCAACAAACAACAGGGTGGCGACCGCCAATACCGCCTGCCCGGCCATTAAGGTCGCCGATGTTTTCACGGCCAAAAGTGCAATCGACAAACCGGTCACGCCCATCACCATCCCGAAGAAACTGGCCGGAAAATACGGTAATCTGAACTCATTATCAATCATGCTTATACCCCTATTAATTTGGACTATAAACCCTATCATAACGCCGAATCCGTCGATAAAGCATGAATAAAAAATGACGGCCTAAGATAGCAAAATAACGCGGCGGTCAGCCGTATCGGCTTGCAAAATACTATTAAAACCATTAATTATTTCTATATGCATATCAGGCGGCCACATGCCATAATGGCCGCAATTCGATAAGGACGTCCGGGCGAACAACGCTGATTTTAACGGAGTATCGGGAACTTAAAATCTAATTTTATAAAAGATTATAAGTTGTTTTTATCATTACACTTTTTTTGACCCAAAAACATATTAGCGTTTGTTTATCCGGTTGAAAAAAGCGATAATCAGACCCTCGAATCGTTACGTTCGACACACGAACGAAAACGAAGACAAAGGAGATTTACATGAACATTCGACAACTTTTTGATTACGACACTTGGACCTACACTTACCTGATCTGGGACGAAGAGACCAAAGAAGCCGCCGTAATCGATTCAGTACTCGAAAAAGTTGATCGTGACGAGCAGCACATCAAAGAATTGGGATTGAACGTTAAATACCTGTTGGAAACACACATCCACGCCGACCACATCACAGGGGCAGGCCCTTTGAGAAAACGCATTGGCGGGCAGCTGGTGGTGCACAAGAACTCCGGCTCGGAATGTGCGGATATTCTGGCGGTGGACGGTGACGTCTTCAAACTGGGCAATCAGGAAATTCATGTACTTCATACCCCTGGTCACACCAATAACGACATCACCTATAAAATCGACGGTGCGGTTTTCACCGGCGATACCTTGTTGGTGCGCGACTGCGGCCGAACCGATTTCCAACTGGGTGACAATGAATCCATGTATCACTCATTGACGGAAATCCTGTTCAAGCTACCGGAAGACACCATGGTGTTCCCGGCGCATGACTACAAAGGGTTCAGCCAATCCACCATCGGTGAAGAAAAAACGTTCAATGTCCGTGCCGGCAGCAACAAGTCTTTTGAAGACTTCTCGACCATCATGGACAACTTGAATCTGCCGAATCCAAAACGCATCGACATCGCGGTGCCTGGCAACTTGAAGTGCGGTAATCTGGACGACTGATTCGTTTACGGATAACACGCACCCATAAAAAAAGCCCCGTTTTCGGGGCTTTTTTGTATCCGGGATTTACCGGCCTCAGACGGCACTTGAATCAAGCGACTTCCACCACCTCTACACGGTATTCCAACGTTTGATTCGCCAATGGGTGATTACCGTCCAGATACACTTTGTCTTCATCCACTTCCACAATGCGGAATTGAATCATATTGCCTTCCGGATCTTCGGTTTCCACCACTTCACCGATTTTGATTTCCACTTGGTCATCAAAGTTTTCCGGCGATGCGTACACGATCAAATCTTCACGTGTCGTACCATAGCCCTTCTCAGGCGGAATTTCGACCTTGGCTTCAAAGCCCGGTTCTTCACCTTCCAAAAACTCTTCCAACCCTTCGACGATTTCACCTTCACCGTGGACATAATGCACCGGCTCGCCGCCGAAAGTGCTGTCGAGCAAATCACCTTTCTCGTTTCGCAACTCGTAATGAAACGTGACTTCGCTCCCTTTTTTAATTCTCATACTCAGACTCTCAAAATTGCATTAAAATAGAAAACATTTAGCGTATTCTACCCGAAGAACTCTCAGAGATTAAGAGAAACAATTTAACCATGCGTCAAATACTACTGGATACGGAAACCACGGGCTTCGACCCGAAAACCGGCGACCGAATCATCGAAATCGGGGCCGTGGAACTGGTCAAACGAAAACTCACTCACAACAACTACCATCAATACATTCAGCCGGAACGCGACGTCCCACAAGACGCCATTGACGTTCACGGCATTACCAACGAATTTTTGACCGATAAACCGGTATTCGCTCAAGTGGTGGACGACTTTATGAATTTCGTCGCCGGAGCCGAACTCATCATCCACAACGCGCCTTTCGACGTGGGGTTTATCAACCACGAATTATCGATGCTGCCGGATAACAAATGGGGCACCATCGAAGCACACTGCAAAATTACCGACTCTTTGAAAATGGCTCGCAAAGCCTATCCCGGCCAGCGGAATTCCCTGGATGCGCTCTGCAAACGCTTCGACATCGACAATTCCAATCGTACCTTGCACGGCGCCTTACTCGACTCCGAAATCCTGGCCGATGTTTACCTGGCCATGACCGGCGGACAGACGGATTTAATGCTGATGAATGAAGACCCCAACGCCAATCAGAATCAAGAAGTTAACCTGAGCCATCAGCGGCCACCTCTCAAGGTGCTTCGTGCGTCCGACACCGAACTCGAAGCCCACGCCAGCAAACTGGCCGCCATCAGCAAAGCGAGTGAACGCACCATTCAATGGTAGCCACCGGTCTTTACTTTTTTACTTAACACCCAAAACGGCCAGGCCTGGCCGTTTTTCAACCTGCGCTTCCAATATCTAAAAAAAGCACACAAAGAGGCAACCATGCAACTGAGACAACAACTTTTCCGTGACGAACACACCAAAAGCATTTTTCTGGAACCCACCGCACAATGGCACCAGGTGGCTGGCAACGACGCCTCTCAACAACACGGCATCAACCATTTGTTTTTTTACGATGAAGAAGCCAAAGAGTTTTTCGATGCGTTTCAGGAAGATGACCTAACCGAACAACTGGATGCGTTGGGCGATATGCTGTTCGTTGCTTGGGGCATCACCCACCACCTAGCATTATCAGAACCGATGGCCGCCTCGCAGATGTCCATTCTCTATGTTCTGGATAAACTGCAACCGCAAGACCCGTTTGCGGTCAGCCAAGCGGTGTTTGAAGAAGTGGTGCGTTCAAACTTTTCCAAGTTCTGCCCCACGGAAGCAAAAGCGCAGCAAACCGTGCAGCACTATGCTGACACACTGGACGTTGACGTCCGCTACGACCAAGTGGACGACTTTTTTGTGATTCGCTGTTTAGCAGACCAGACCGGTCAAGACGGAAAACTTTACCGAAAAGATAAAATTTTAAAGTCGGTGGATTTTTTCGAGCCGGATTTCAGCCACATTCAACTGTAATCCAGTATGCCTTTTGGTCACCTTAGTTGGCGGCCATCAGTTCGTCCATGGCTAAGTTCGCCAGTTCATCGACACGTTCGTTTTCATCATGACCGGCGTGACCTTTGACCCAGGCCCAGGTGACATCATGCGGTTTCAACGCTTCGTCCAAGGCCTGCCACAGGTCTTGATTCTTAACGGGCTTTTTAGCGGCGGTTCGCCAATTGTTACGTTTCCAATTCGCCATCCATTGGGTCACGCCATTTTTGACGTACTGCGAATCGGTGGTCAACGTCACCTTGCAAGGGCGTTTCAACGCTTTCAGCCCCTCAATGGCGGCGGTTAGCTCCATGCGATTATTGGTGGTGTCCGGCTCAGAACCTTTCAATTCTTTTTCAAATTCGCCAAAGCGTAATAACGCGCCCCAGCCACCGGGGCCGGGGTTGCCACGGCAGCCGCCGTCGGTAAAAAGTTCCACTTCCTGCATAGTGTTGTTATGAGTCCTTATCCATTCGTTGATGTCGGCTGGCACGATTCGAAACCACCGCCTGACGGCCTTTCGCGGCAATCAACCAGTTGGAAAGCCGCCAATTCAAGCCAACCGGCGTCGGCGATGCAATGCGTTTCTTCGCGAGAATGCAGTACACATTCCCGAAATCCAACCCCATTCGCCCCAATGTTTTTTCCATCGTTTCCACCCAACCCCAGGTGCCTCGTTCCGAATCATGCCGGGTCAAACAACTGATGGAGCTGTAGGTGACCTGTTCAATATCGTAGCCCAGCACACTCAACCAATCCACAACCCGATGAGCGCGAATCAGATTCGCCGCTTTGAAATGACGCCGATGCTCACCAAATCGATTACGCATGGTTCGACACCCCAAGGGATTAAAGCCGGTAATCAGCACATGCCCTTCCGCCAGCAACGCCGAATCCACCTGCCGCAACAAATGATAAGGGTCGGTCACGGACTCCAAAGTATGCGGCAATACAAATGCATCCACGGCATCGTTTCGAATCGGTAAATAGTCCATATCCGCCTGAACATACAAACCGTCGGTTTTCATCACAGGTTTGTCGTCCAGTAACACCTTACAGTTGACACGGCTGTTATCCAGCAAGCTTTCCGACGACACCCGCCCCAACTGCACTAAATACAGGCCAAAAACATGCGCTAAAGCGTGGTCAATTAAAGGCTTTTCCTGCCGGAATAACGACTGTCCTTTGGACGTCTGATAAAACCGATGTAAAAAGGATTGAAATGAAGGATTCGTCATCATTTTAACCGGCGGATTTGTTAGAATATCGCCATTATAACAATTAACGAGTCAGACATGAAAATCGTTGGCTTACCGACTCTTTCGGATAATTACACTTGGATCCTTCTCTCCGATAATCCGCAAGACAAGACCGCCTGGATCGTTGACCCGGGTGAAAGCCGAAAAGTCATCGACTATTTTCATCAAAACCAGCTGGAACTGGTCGGTATTTTGCTAACACATCATCATTATGATCATACCGCCGGAATTACAGCCGTGAGAGCAAAACTCGGAGACGTCCCCATTGTCAGTAATGCACATGGGCCCTATAAACCTGTTACCTACCCAGTCACGGACGGCGACGAGGTTATTGTGCATGATGAAACCTTCAAAGTGATGTCCACACCGGGCCACACCCACGAACACATCAGCTTTTACCATCCCAAAGCCTTATTGTGCGGTGATGCAATGTTTACCGCCGGCTGCGGAAAAACCTGGACGCAAGCTCCGGGAGTCATGGCACAATCCCTTTTAAAAATTCGTGAACTGCCGGATAGCTGTAACGTATACTGCGGCCATGAATACACTTACGCCAACCTCAACTTCGCCATGTTGGCCGAACCGGACAACCTTGATATGGCAGCACGACAGGTCGAGGTCAAGCATAAAACACAGCGTGGCGAACCCTGTGTGCCTGCCTCACTGGGCATTGAGAAGAAAACCAACCCGTTTCTGCGCTTTGACCAATCACCGTTGAAGGAAACCCTGGCCAACCGTGCCGGAAAAGCCGAACTCAGCAACGAACAGGCTTATGCGACCCTGAGAGCCTGGAAAGATGAACTCGATAAAACTGGAACCCTTGAGGCCGGATTGAATGATTGAGACCCGACATAAACTGTTCACCCCTTTTATAAAACTGGCGTCCGCCGCCACCTTCCTGATGTTAGCGGGGTGTAGCCACCTTCCCTATCAGGACATCGATACCACCGCACAGCGTTCCTCACAGGAAACGGTACCGAAGCTGCCGATTACCGACCCGATTCTCACCGAAAACCGCGAAACGGATGCTTTCGAAAGCTCGATTCAAGAATCCACCGAACGGTTTTCGGCTCTGAAATCGAACCAAAACCTGTCCAACCAGTTGGATCGTGCCTTAGTGTTTTCGCAGGAAGCGCCGGTTTACGACGACCTGTGGCAAGAGATCAGCGAACACTTGTTCCTGGCTCCGGCCAACAGCGAGAACTATCAGGACTACATGAGCTACTACATCAATAAAAAGCGTTACCTGAAGCGCGTGTCGGTTCGAGCCAAACCTTATTTATATTTCATTCTGCAAGAAGTCAAAAAGCGCCAAATGCCGTATGAAATCGCATTGCTGCCGGTCGTGGAAAGTGGTTATTACCCCTATGCCCGCTCGTACATGAGCGCGGCCGGTCTCTGGCAATTCATGCCCGCCACCGGACACATGTATGGATTACACCAAAACTGGTGGTACGACGGTCGCCAAGATGTCTATCGCAGCACTCTCGCCGCATTGGACTACCTGCAAGCCCTGTATGCCCAAAACGACTATGACTGGCTGTTGGCACTGGCGTCCTACAACAGTGGCTACGGCAATGTCCTGAAAGCGCAACGACGCTTCCTGAAAAAACATCCGAACGGCGACCCGAATTTCTGGAACATCCGTCCTTATCTGCCGAAAGAAACTCAGCACTATGTGCCACAGTTGCTGGCGATTTCCAACCTTGTAAGCCACAAAAAAACCTACCAGCTCGACCTGGAGCCGGTTCCCAACGAGCCTTATTTCAAAAAGGTGCAGGTCTCCGATCAAATCAGCCTGCCGAAGGTCGCACAAGCCACTCAAACCCCGCAAGACATGCTTAAGGTGCTGAACCCCGGCTACCTTCGCCTGGCCACCCCGCCAAAAGGCAAACACCCGCTACTTTTGCCGATTGAGGTGGCCGATGCTTTCGAGGCGGAATATTCCGCCAGTCCTGACGACTACGAAGTCACCTGGGTGCGCCATAAAATCCGCTCAGGGGAAAGTTTGAGCGTCATTGCTTACCGCTACCGCACCTCAAGCCGCGAAATCCAAAAGCTTAACAACATGAAAGGCAGTTTCCTGCGTGCCGGCAAAACCCTGTTGATTCCACTGCCGCAAAACCATCAAATCGCATTACGTTCAGCGGATAAACCCAAAAAATACACCGGCAACAAACACACTCATACCGTTCGCTCCGGCGAAAGCCTCTGGACCATCGCCAAGTATTACAACACTTCACCGCGTAAGTTATGCGAATGGAACGGCATCAGCATCCGTAAGCCGATTTACAAAGGCCAGCAACTGGTGATTCAATCCAACCAGTATGGTCGAAAAGTATCTTACACCCTGAAAGAAGGGGAAAGCCTATGGGTCGTGGCGCAAAAATACCGCGTCACCACGCAAGAGCTGTGCAACTGGAACGGCATCAAGAAATCGGCCGTTCTGCAACCGGGAACCAAACTCAAGGTTTGGGTTAAGAGTTAAAGGTTATGCTAGGGAACAAGCAACGACGCTTACACCACATCCTGACACTACTGCTTTTCGTTGCCTTCGGCTTACAGCAGCCGGCGGCGGCCTCGACGCCCGACCCCGCTCAACTGACCCAAAACCAACGCACCTTTCTCGACGCTTATGAAGCCACCAAAGCCAACGACCGGCCGTTAATCGCCAAATACCAGGCGGAGTTAAAGGATTATCCCCTATACCCTTATCTGGTGTATCTGGATTATAAATACCACATCAAAGACACACCGCCCGCTCTGATTCAAGGCTTCATCGACACTCACCCCAACAGCCCCTTGCCGTTCTTTTTAAAACGGAAATGGCTGTATTACCTGGGTAAAACCCATCAGTGGTCCTTGTATTTGAAGCAATACGAGCCGGGCGAATACAGCTCCACCACCTTGAAATGCTATGACCTGCGCGCTCAGATGCAGGTGCAACACACCGAAAAAACCGACCGGCAAATGCAGGCATTATGGCAAAGCGAGCTCAGCCTGCCCGGCACCTGCAAACCGGTGAAAAAATATTTACGCAAACACAAACTCATTACCGGTTCCATGGTGTGGACAAAAGCGCAATTGGCGATGAAAAAAGGCAAACTCAAAACCGCCAAAAACATCGGCCGCGACCTCTCGGCACAAGAGCGCAAAGCACTGAATTATTGGATTGACACCTTCCGCCACCCGAAAAATGTCACCCGAGATATGCCGTCGTACGTCTCGCCGGTGATTCGCAAGGCGATTTTCAAACAAGGCATTCAGCGCTTGTCCTATTCCGAGCCGGAACTGGCCCTGAAAACCCTCAAACAACGCGCCGAGCAATACGGTTTGAACCGTCAGGAAGAAAGCCATTTGCAAAGCCGGGTCAGTCTGCGTTTCGCTTATCAATATCACCCGAAAGCCAGCGAATATCTCGCTCAGATCGACCGCGCCGGTAAAGACGAGCGCACGCTGGAATGGGAATTGCAAGTCACGATTCGGGAATCCAACTGGGTCAATTATCTGGACCTTTACGCCCTGCTGCCGCCGGAAGAACAATCCGAATCCCGCTGGCTGTATTGGAAAGCCCGCGCCCTGGCGGAATTGAACCAACAAGAGGATGCCCGCCCGATTTTCCAAACCCTGGCCAAACAGCGCAGCTTCTATGGTTTTCTGTCCGCCGACCGATTGCAACAGCCCTATCAGTTCAATCCGACGCCCAGCCAGAAAAAAGACCTGGCGAAGATGGTGAAAAAATACCCGCAACTGGAAGTCATGCAGGAGCTGATCGCGATTCAATGGAAACTCAGCTTGAAGCGCGAATGGTACAACCTGCTCAAGAACATCGACCAAAACGACTTCGAAGCCATCGCCAACTTCATGGCGGACTGGGATCAGCACAATTTGGCGATTCAAACCATTTCCCGGGTCAAAAAATGGGACGACTTATCGTTACGCTTCCCAACCCCTTATCGCGAACCGGTGATGCAGGCCGCCAATAAGAACACCATCGACCCGGCCTGGGTGTACGGCGTCATGCGCCGTGAAAGCGCTTTCTCACCGACCATCAGTTCACCGGTCGGCGCCGTCGGCTTGATGCAACTCATGCCGAAAACCGCACGCTACATCGGGCGAAAAATCGGCCTGAAAAAACGTCAATACACCCGCCTCACCATCCCTGAATCCAATATCGAACTCGGCAGTGCTTACTTGAGTTATTTAAGTGACAAATACAACGGCAGTCGCGTTTTGGCAACGGCGGCTTACAACGCCGGACCGACACGAGTCGACCAATGGATTCCGCAAGACAAGGTGCTTTCCGCCGACCAATGGATTGAGACCATTCCGTTTTCCGAAACCCGTGCCTACGTCAAAGCAGTACTGGAATACACCACCATCTTCAAATCGATGCTGAATAAGAAATATGACCGTCTGGAAAATTTCATGCACCCGATCGGACACCACAAAACCCTGTCGCAAACCGATGGCCGCAACGCGCCAAATTCTTGATTCCAAACAGTTAATGAGAAATTCGAGATAAAAAAAAGCCTCAGGGACAAACTGAGGCTTTAAATACATTATTTCTTTTTAATAACAAGAAATAATCAGAGGAGGATACTCATGAAGAAACATGAATAACTCCATCTTATTAGAAATAACTTATATTGTCAAACCCTAATATCAAAAAAGTTTAAAAATAACAGCGACTTATTTCCACATTTTTAAAATGGTTATAAGCCGACGCTAAGCGTTTGATTCCGTTAAACTCTTCGCCAACTGGTGCCTTGCGGGCTATCCAGCAATTCGACACCCTGCTCCAATAACTGGTCACGAATCTCGTCGGACCGTGCAAAATTTTTCGCTTGTCGCGCCTCGGCACGTTCCTGAATCAACTGTTCGATAACTTCATCGGTCAAAGCCGAATCAGACGGCTGCGATTTGAAAAAGGCTTCCGGCGTCATTTCCAATAAGCCCAAACGGTTTGCCAATTGTTTCAACAAAACGGCCAGGCCTGGTGATTTCTGTTTATTGATCTCTTTTGCCAATTCAAACAACACCGCTAAGGCTTGCGGGGTATTGAAATCATCGTTCATCGCCTCGACAAACTCATCGGTGAAACTCGTTGAAGTTTCCGCATCTCCAGCCAGTTCAACCGCTTCCAATGCCGAGTACAACCGCCCGACGCTGGCTTTGGCCACATTCAGGTTCTCTTCGGAATAATTCACCGGGCTACGATAATGGCTCGCCAGCAGAAAGTAACGAATCACTTCCGGATGGTATTGTTTCAAGACTTCACGAATGGTGAAGAAGTTGCCCAGCGACTTCGACATTTTTTCATCATCGATGCGCACGAAGCCGCAGTGCATCCAGGTATTCACATAGTGTTCGCCGGTTGCACATTCCGACTGGGCGATTTCGTTTTCATGGTGAGGGAAGCTTAAATCCAATCCACCGCCGTGAATGTCGAAATGATTCCCCAAACATTTGGTGGACATGGCGGAACACTCGATGTGCCAACCCGGACGCCCATCACCCCACGGAGATTGCCAGGCCGGTTCGTTTTCTTTCGACGCTTTCCACAACACAAAATCCAACGGGTCCTTTTTAAAGGAATTCACTTCAATTCGCGCACCGGAATCCAGTTCGTCGATGTGCTTACCAGACAGGCGACCATAATCGCCATCCGCCTTCACATGGAAATACACATCGCCGTTTTCCGCCGGATATGCGTAACCCTTATCGACCAGGCTGGCGATCATCTGCTCAATGTCTTGTATATGCTCGGTGGCTTTCGGCTCCATATCCGGACGCAGCACATTCAGCGCTTTTTCATCTTCATGCATAGCGTCGATGAAACGCGCCGTCAATTCTTGAATCGGTTCTTTGTTTTCCAACGCACGCTGGATAATCTTATCGTCGATGTCGGTGATGTTACGCACATAGGTAACGTCATACCCCAGAGCGCGTAGGTGGCGCACCACCGTATCGAACACCACCATCACCCGTGCATGGCCGACATGGCAATAGTCGTAAACCGTGACTCCGCAGACATACAAGCCCACTTGATTTTCATGAATGGGTTTAAAGACTTCTTTTTGTCGGGTTTCGGTATTGTAAATCTGTAATGCCACTATTTCTGACTCCATGTATCTCTTAGACCAACGGTTTTATTGAACACCAACGCGTCTCCGGCTTGGTTGTCACGGCAGAAATACCCCTCACGTTCAAACTGATACGCTTGTTCCGGCTCGGCGTCTTTCATGCCCGGCTCGACAAAACCGTTTTTCACCACCAATGACTCGGGGTTGATGACGGCTTCAAAATCGTCTTCCTTGGCCGGATTCGGTACCGAGAACAAACGGTCATACAAACGGAACTCCGCCGGTAAGGCTTTGGTGGCTTCCACAAAGTGAATCACCCCTTTCACCTTACGACCATCCGCCGGGTTCTTGCCCAAAGTCTCCGGGTCATAAGAACAATATACGGTAGTGATGTTTCCATCCGCATCGGTTTCGGCACGCAACCCTTTCACCACATAAGCGTTACGCAAACGCACTTCCTTGTCCAACGCCAGGCGTTGCCATTTTTTGTTCGGCGCTTCTTCAATGAAATCGGCGCGGTCGATATACAATTCTCGGCTGAAGGATATTTCGCGTTTGCCCATCGCTTCGTTCTGCGGATGCACGGGCGCTTGCAAAGCTTCCACTTCGCCTTCCGGGTAATTTTCGATAACCAGTTTAATCGGGTCAATCACCCCCATGGTGCGCGGAGCCACCACATTCAAATCATCACGAATCGCCGCTTCCAGAATACCCATTTCCGTCATGCTATCGACCTTGGAAATCCCGATGCGTTCCGCGAAATCACGAACCGCCGCCGGCGTCACGCCTCGACGGCGCAAACCGGACAAGGTCGGCATACGCGGGTCATCCCACCCCGACACCAAACCGTCTTCCACCAATTGCATCAATTTCCGCTTGGACATGACGGTGTATTCCAGGTTCAAACGCGAGAACTCATACTGGAACGGGCGGTCCGGCTTATTGAAATCATCCAGATGTTCCAACAACCAATCGTAAATCCGGCGGTTGTCCTGGAATTCCAAGGTACACAGGGAATGCGTCACCCCTTCAATGCCGTCGGAAATACAGTGTGCGAAATCATACATCGGGTAAATGCACCACTGGTCACCGGTTTGGTGATGGTGCGCATAACGGATACGGTACAGTGTCGGGTCGCGCATACACATGAACGATGACGCCATATCGATTTTGGCACGCAACACACATTCCCCTTCCTGAAATTCGCCGTTTTTCATCTTAGCGAACAATTCCAGATTTTCCGCCACCGACGTATCGCGATACGGGCTGTCTTTCCCTGGCTCGGTCAAGGTGCCGCGGTATTCACGGGTTTGTTCGGCGTTCAGGAAACACACATAGGCCAAGCCTTTCTCAATCAACTCCACCGCATAGTCGTGGAACTTTTGGAAATAATTGGAGGAATAACGCGGTTCACCGGCCCATTGAAAGCCCAACCAGGTCACGTCTTCCTTAATGGCATCGACATATTCGACGTCTTCTTTCGTCGGATTGGTATCGTCAAAACGCAGGTGACAGCCGCCCTGGTAATCTTCCGCCAACCCGAAGTTCAAACAAATCGATTTCGCATGCCCGATGTGCAGGTAACCGTTCGGCTCCGGCGGGAAACGCGTAATGACCGTTTCGTATTTGTGATTCGCCAAATCGTCATCGATGATGTTGCGAATGAAGTTGGTGGGTTTATCAACAGCGGCGTTCGTGTTTTGACTCATGTCCAAAAAAACCTATCGAAAAATATCAGAATAGTCGGTGCAAGTGCTGTCGCAGAACCGATTCAAGCTCACCCCGTGAGCGACTCGAATCGTTACGCCAACGCATACGTTTAGAATAACGCAACATTATAACACTAAAAAGACGCCGAAATACCCCATCTATACAGGAAATTGCCAATCGTCATCGGAGTGAAAACCGAGATAAAACTCGTCATCCTCCATCACGATTCGTACGCTTTTTTCATGAGTTTTGTAGGCTTTTTTCAATACTTGGCATGGTGATTTGCGCCATCCAAAAAGACCGGTCGTGTTAGAATGCTACCCCACAGTGAAACACTATTGAATGCAATGACATCCGGTCCGATATCAAACGGACGTTAAGCCGTGACAATCTTGGAGAACATCATGACAAAACGCGCTTTTATCTTTACGCTCTTTTTCAGCCTGCTGAGCTTTCAAGCCGGCGCCGCCGAGACCAACAAAGACACCAAAAACCCGGTGGTTCTGATTCAGACCAGTATGGGCGACATTGAAGCTGAACTGTACCCGGAGAAAGCGCCTGAGACCGTCAAAAACTTTTTGCGTTATGTTCATGAAGGTTTCTACGACGGCACTATTTTCCACCGTGTCATTTCCAATTTCATGATTCAGGGCGGCGGCTTCACACCGGACATGCAGAAAAAGCCGACCCATGCGCCGATTCAAAATGAAGCGGACAACGGCTTACGCAACCGCATCGGCACCTTAGCTATGGCCCGAACCAACGACCCGCATTCCGCAACGTCGCAATTCTTCATCAACGTCGCGCAAAACACCTTTCTGGACTTCCGTGAGAAAACCCCACGCGCTTACGGTTATGCGGTTTTCGGGCGCGTCATCAAAGGTATGCGCGTCGTCAATCAAATCCGTCAGGTGCAAACCGGCTTTAAAAACGGCATGGGCGACGTCCCCTTGCAGACCGTGGAAATCATTAAGGTCACGCAAATTCAATAAGCTTACGTAATTTGCCAAATCGATAAAACGACCAGGCCTGGTGGTTTTATCGGTTGCATGCTTGAATGGGCACATCGCGCCCCCATTAAACAATCCAAACAACACACAAACACCCGAATTCAAAAAATATCACCAAAGGAAATCGCATGACACAAGTCACTTTTCAAACCAATATGGGTAATATCACCGTCGAAGTCGACCACGAAAATGCGCCGGTCGGCGCCGAAAATTTCGTGCATTACGCGATGGAAGGCTTCTACAACGGCACTATTTTCCACCGCATCATTCCTGGCTTCATGGTTCAGGGCGGCGGCATGTTACCGGGCATGGAAGAAAAACCGTCCGGCGAGCCGATTGAGAACGAAGCCGACAACGGTTTGAAAAACGTCCGCGGTTCATTGTCTTATGCCCGCACCATGGATCCGCATTCCGCCACCACGCAATTTTTCATGAACCTGGTGGACAACGATTTCCTTGACCACAAATCGAAAGACATGCACGGCTGGGGTTATGCGGTATTCGGAAACATCGTGGAAGGCTTGGACGTCATCGATGAGATGGCCAAAGTCGAAACCACCACTCGCCGTGGCCACCAGGACGTACCGGTTGAGGACATCATCATCGAAAAAACTCTCGTCAAAGAAACCGACTAATCGGGTAAAGCGATGGCTGATATGCCGCATACTTTAATTACCGCCGACGTACACTTGCAACCGGATGACACCCATCCGATCAACCAGGCGTTCTACCGCTTCCTGGACCAGGACGCGCCGAAAGCCGATGCGCTTTACATCATCGGCGATCTGTTCGAAATGTGGGTCGGCGACGACCACGGCCTTGAGCATTACGCCACGGTGATTCGTAAGTTCAAACACCTCACCGAACACGGCCTGCCGATTTATCTGATGTACGGGAATCGGGATTTTCTGATGCGGCGGGCTTTTTTCGACGCCACCGGCATTCAGTTTTTGAAAGAACCGGCGTTGGTCAACCTGTATGGTTTGCCGATCTTAATGCTGCATGGGGACTCGCTCTGCACCGACGACAAAGCGTTTCAACGGATGCGCATTCTGTTGCGCAATCGCCTGGTGACTTGGTTGTTTCTGAAATTGCCGGAGCACAAACGCGTCGCCATTGGCGAAAACATGCGCGCCAACTCTCAGAAATACAACCTCAATAAAGCGGAAAACATTATGGACGTGAACGAAGCGGCGGTCAGAAAGCTGTTACAGCGTTACCCACAATGCCGCCACCTGGTGCACGGACACACCCACCGACCCTATTTACATCAAATCGAGCAAGACGGCCAAGTCAAACATCGTTGGGTGTTGGGAGACTGGCGTCCGGAAACCGAAGTCCTCAAAGTCTGGTCCAACCAAACCCTCGAACTGGTCGCGCGCTAAGGCCTAGTATCACATTCTAAACTAATCTAATTTCAGTAACTTGAAGTGCACTTCGCCGTCTTCGGCCAAAGTAAAACGCACTTTGTCGTTCATGACGCCCTGTTCCATCTGATCGGCACAACTCCAGTTGATTTCCCACGGATAATGGTAATCCAGACGATAGAGGTTATCTTTTTGATAAATGACGGCATCCAGCGCCATGCCGCCCATGTAATTGGCGAAATGACTGATGTGCGATAAGTCCTGAACCAGGTCATGCTCCAGTTCCGGCAAACGCTCCGACAAACGGGCGAGAATGGTTTCGTTGTGCTCTTCGCCGGGTGTCAACCCGGCCAATTCCGTGATGATAATCTTCACAAACCCACCTTAAAAATGCTTGGAGACCAACACCTGGTCTTCGCCCTCGGAACGTGCAATGACGACAGCCCCGACCGAATCACTGAACACATTCACCACGGTGCGCATCATATCCAATAACCGGTCCACCACCAGCAACAACCCAATGGCCTCCGCCGGTAAACCGACCGCCACCAAAATAATGCTGATGGCCACCAGACTGGCGGATGGAATCCCCGCCACGCCAATGGATGTTGTCAAGGCAATCACCACAATCAACAGTTGCGTACTCCAGTCCAGCGGCACACCGAATAATTGTGCGATAAACACCGCTGCCACACATTCATACAACGCGGTGCCGTCCATATTCACCGTCGCGCCCAGCGGCAACACAAAACTCGACACGCGGTTGGACACTCCGGCACGGGTTTCCACCGCATTCATGGTAATCGGCAAAGTCGATGAAGACGAACTGGTGGAGAAGGCCGTCAGAATCGCCGGCGCCATGGCCTGATAATGCAACCACGGATTTTTCACCCCGCCCAAAACGCGCAATAGAATCGGCATGACCACCAGGAAGTGCACGCCCAACGCCAAGGACACCGTCAAAAAGAACAACGCCAAATGACCGAACTGGTCAAAGCCGGTTTTTGCGACCGAGGCTGCCACCAGACCGAAGACCCCTAAAGGCGCGAATTTCATCACCCAAGCGGTAATCATCATCATGACTTCGAAAATTCCTTGCCAGAAGTTCGTCAGAGTGTCTTTATGCGCGCCTTTCAGTTTGGTCATGAAATAACCGAACAGCAAGCTGAAGAAAATCAAACCGAGCATTTGACCTTCCGCCGCGGCATCCACCACATTGACCGGAATCATTCGCAGGAAAACATCCACCACATCCCCGGCCGACTTACCGGAAATCGCACTCATGATCTGATCGTTGGTTTCCATCACCGGCACACCGTTTTCGGACACGCCGGGTTGCAATAAGTTGACCAGGGCCAGACCGATGAGAATCGCCAAAAAGCTGGTCAGGACATAATAGCCCAGCGTTTTACCGCCCAAGCGCCCGAAACCGCCATGTTGACCGACATTCGCCACCCCGGTAATGATGGCGGACACCACCAGCGGCACCACAATCATTTTCAAGGCGTTCAAGAACAAAGTGCCGATAAAAGTGTAAATTGCCAACCAGTGCACCCCGAAAATCTGTGCTTCGGTGCCGGTCCACACCCCCATCACCACCGCCAAAGCCAGTGCGATTAATATCTGCCAATGCAAAGCAAGTCTCATCATCTTCCCTTTGATTTTTATTGTTGTCCGATCAAACAAACACCCAGTTATAAAAAAAGCACCAGGCCTGGTGCTTTTTTATCTTGGATGCATGATGTCCGCGCGATGAACGCACAAGCCATTAAGAATCTGGACACTGCGTCCAGGCTTGAGATGGCCCCATGTTATAGACTTCATCGAAGCCCAGAGACAACAAAATTTGCATCGCCATATGTGAACGTTGGCCGGAACGACAGAACACAATCACCGGCAAATCTTTGCTCAACATGCTATCACCCACTCGGTCGATATCCTGAAGCGGAATATTGACCGCACCCGGCAATTTGTTCATCGCATATTCTTCTGGCGTTCTCACATCCACAAACTGTGCGTTTTTTTCTTTAATCAGTCGTTTTACATCTTCACATGCTGTAAACATTCTTCTTTAACCCGTTATTTTAGAGAGCGTTGCACGAGATGGATGCACGAGTAAAAAAGCTAAAATCCGCCCGATTTACGTTGAAAAACTTGCCAATGGCTAGCCATTGGCTGCGTTTTCCGCCTTAATCGAATAGATTTTTTCTCTTTTTTTCTTCGCGCCCCACTCGTACAAAGCTCTCATTTAATGAAATCTAATTTTTCTCGAAATATACCTTAATGCCTTATAAAAAGCCAGTTTGCAGGGCCCAAATAATAATTATGGCGTAACAAGCTGCCATTATGTCATCGAGCATAATTCCAAAGCCGCCGGACACCTTTTGGTCGGCCCAACGAATCGGCCAAGGCTTAACGATATCGAAAATTCTGAAAAAAATGAACGCCATTGTCCAATAGAGCCAGGATTGCTCCGGCAAAGTCAACAGCACCAACCAGATGCCCGAAAACTCGTCCCAAACAATCCCGCCGTGGTCATGCACACCGATTTGGCGCGCCGATTCACCACAAATATAACTGCCGAACACCAAGGCCAACGCCAACACGCCCCAGGCTGCCGCTTCGCTCCATAATAAAATGGGCAAAAATAACAGCAACCCCAACAGTGTGCCGACGGTACCCGGCCCTTTCGGCACCAGACCGGAACCGAAACCGAAGCCCAGCCACATCACCGGATGACGATTCAAGTCCGTCCAGCGAACCGGTTTAGGCTGTTGCGTCTTCATGACAAGTTCGGCCTGAACGTTACTTGCCGCGCTTCTTGGCAGCCGTTCTCAAACGCAATGCGTTCAACTTGATGAAACCTTCCGCATCCTTGTGGTTATAAGCGCCGCCATCGTCTTCGAAAGTGGCGATGTCTTCATCAAACAGACTGTTGTCGGACGTGCGTCCCACCACAATCACATTTCCTTTATACAGTTTCAAGCGGACTTCACCGGAGACATTCTGTTGCGACTGATCGATTAGTGCCTGCAACATTTCACGCTCCGGACTGAACCAGAAACCGTTGTAAATCATTTCCGCGTATTTCGGCATCAACTCGTCTTTCAAGTGCGCCGCATTACGGTCCAGGGTCAAGGACTCCATCGCACGGTGTGCTTTCAGCATGATGGTCCCGGCCGGTGTTTCATAACAGCCGCGCGCTTTCATGCCCACAAAACGGTTTTCCACCAGGTCGTCACGACCGATGCCGTTTTCACCGCCCACCTTGTTCAGGTATTCCATAACCGTCGCCGGTGACATCGCCTCACCATTGATGGAAACGATGTCACCTTTTTCATAACCGATGGTCAAATAAGTCGGTTCGTCCGGTGCATTTTCCGGTGAGACCGTCCACAACCACATATCCTCTTCCGGTTCGTTGGCCGGATCTTCGATAATGCCGCCTTCATAAGAAATGTGCAGCAGGTTGGCGTCCATCGAATACGGCGATTTTTTGCCTTGTTTTTTCTCGATGCTGATATTGTGCTCTTCGGCATAGGCCATCAGTTTTTCACGTGACAGCAAATCCCACTCACGCCAAGGCGCAATAACTTTAACGTCCGGCATCAATGCATAAGCGTTCAACTCAAAACGCACCTGGTCGTTCCCTTTCCCGGTCGCGCCGTGAGAAATGGCGTCGGCACCGGTTTCCTGAGCGATTTCCACCAAGCGTTTCGAAATCAACGGACGCGCAATGGACGTCCCTAAACGGTACTCGCCTTCGTAAATCGCATTGGCGCGCATCATCGGAAAAACGAAATCGCGTGCAAATTCTTCTCGCAGGTCTTCAATGTAAATTTCTTTGATGCCCATGGCTTGCGCTTTGGCACGAGCCGGCTCCACTTCTTCGCCTTGCCCGATATCGGCGGTGAAGGTCACCACCTCGCACTGATATTCTTCTTGCAACCATTTGGCGATAATTGACGTATCCAGACCACCCGAGTAGGCCAAAACGACTTTTTTAATTTCCGACATGCGATTTCCTTGTTAAAAAGTAATACTATTAATCGCGCGAATTATACATTAAAATCAACTGTTTTTTAAAGGAACCTCTGATTGAATCGGTTTGGATTCTGGCAACGCCAAGTTTTCGTCTTCAAGGCCTCCTTTTGAAGGGCCATCTGGATACCGCGAAAAAGGATAACGCAGAAGTCGGAAACTTGGCTAAGCCCCTTCGGGCGGGGCATAAAGCCCACCTCTTCGTTGTTATGGATCTTGACCTTAGAATGACTAAGGTCGGCGAGCCACGCCTAGAATAGGTGGGCTTTAAGTCCCGCAGAACCTCAAACTGATTCAAGCAGCGGTTCCTTAATGCTACTTTGCGTTTGCCCGCGAATTTATTTTCACAGGCAAACCCGCCCGGCTTCTGGCTTCCGTCAAACGCCGAGCACCGCAAACAGCCATTCACTATTTTGAATACGAGACAGGTTTCCCCGAATGCGATTTACCGATTTTTTCAAGGTTGTTCCCCAGTATATCTTGCCCCAGCAACTGCTATCCAAAGGCATGCACTGGTTTATGCACATCCGTCAGCCTTGGATTAAGAACACCACCATCAAATTGATGACAAAGGCCTACAAAATCGACGTCTCCGAAGCGGAAGACGAGGACTTCGAAAACTACCCGCATTTCAACGCCTTTTTCACCCGTTCCCTGAAACCTGAATTGCGTCCAATTGACGGAAACGACCAGGCCTGGTGCAGCCCGGTGGACGGCGTCATCAGCCAATCGCAAGCCATTCAAGGCCACACCATGGTTCAAGCCAAATGCCATGACTACTCTTTGGAAGCCTTGCTGGGCGGCGACATCGAATACGCCAAAACCTACACCAACGGCGACAGCTGTGTCATCTATCTATCTCCCCAGGATTACCACCGCATTCACATGCCGGCCAACGGCAAGCTGCTGTCCATGACGTACGTGCCCGGCGACCTGTTTGCTGTCAACCCGGCGACGGTTCGCAATGTCGACGGCCTCTTCGCCCGTAATGAACGCTTGGTGATTCGCTTTGAGAACGAACAAGGGCCCTTCTGCCTGATCATGGTCGGGGCCATTTTCGTCGGCAGCATGGAAACCGTCTGGCAGGGCAAAATCACGCCGGATTATTTGCCGACTTTGCAACACTGGGACTATCAAAACGACGAACAACACTATAGCAAAGGCCAGGAAATTGGCCGTTTTAACATGGGGTCCACCGTCATCCTACTCAGCCCGGAAGGCAAAATGCCAGGCCTGGGACAAATAGCGGAAAATACCCCTATTCAAATGGGCCAAATGCTGGCACAATATGCAGAAGATAATTTTTCAGCGCAGGAAAATACGCCTTAGCCTTAACCGGCCGTCCATTTCAATGTTGCAACATTGGAATGGGCAAGGCTCACGCTTTTGCTCTGCAACAATAAATAAAATGAAATCCCAATACGAGGAATGGTTTTTATGAAAATGGTTACTGCGATTATCAAACCTTTCAAACTGGACGATGTACGCGAAGCCTTACATGAGATCGGCGTACACGGCATGACCGTGATCGATGTCAAAGGTTACGGCCGCCAGAAAGGTCATACCGAAATGTATCGTGGCGCTGAATATGTCGTCGACTTCCTGCCGAAGTTGAAATTGGAAATCGCCGTGAGCGAGGACAAGGTGGATCAAGTCATCGAAGCCATCACTCAAACGGCGCAAACCGGCAAAATCGGTGACGGCAAAATCTTCGTTACCGCCATCGAACAAACGATTCGTATCCGTACAGGTGAGACCGGGCCGGAAGCACTATAAGCGCACCCCCCTCTCGCCCTTCAAAAAACGACCAGGCCTGGTCGTTTTTTTATATCTGCACCTTCTAAACCGCTTCCTCTCTCGACGGCCAAATCGACACCCCCACTCGGTTCTTTTGGCGAAGCTCGGCATTCTCACTGGATTCACCGAACGGAATGACCTCCCAATCCCAAGCGAGCTCATACGCCGGTAACGGCACATCCCAGGCGGGGTCCAACTGATCGGTTAAACGACCACTGCGGTCGTATTCCCGCATTTCCCGGTCGGCAATCAAGCACTTCACTCCGCCAAACCGGTTCAAATACGCCAAATGGGCTTGAATCAGCGCCTTACCAAACGCATCGGCTTTCGCTTCCGATAAACCGAACCGGTCCATCAACCAACGGGCCGGAATCAACGGTAATTGCGTCGCCAGATTCAAGGACACCACACAATCGACCTTTTCCGGTTCAACCCCCGGCAAACTCGGCGGCTCCACAACGCTTCCGCCCTGTTCGACCTTCGCCAAACAACCACTGACATCTGCTTCCAATAAGGTCACATTATCGTACTCGGCCGCCTGGCGACGGGCCGGCTTCAAAAACACCATATCCACCAAGGTCACGGAGGCGAATGTCTGGCTTAAAAACGATAACGGGATGTCATTCAGCGAACCGGCGCCCAGAACGACGGTGTGGCGAAAGGAAGTGCATTCCGCCACC
Source organism: Thiomicrospira sp. S5 (assembly GCF_003991075.1). Classification (NCBI taxonomy): domain Bacteria; kingdom Pseudomonadati; phylum Pseudomonadota; class Gammaproteobacteria; order Thiotrichales; family Piscirickettsiaceae; genus Thiomicrospira; species Thiomicrospira sp. S5. The sequence continues at coordinate 1,908,028 of NZ_CP014470.1, forward strand.
GCTTGGCGGATGGCGGCCTGACATTGCTCGAAATGCGGCTGCCAGGACTGTTGACAGCGTTGATGGCGCGCCGACATAGCGATGGCTTCATGCAGAAAGCCCATCTTGCGTGCCAAACGCGAGGACCGCGTGGTATAGAATTGAACAAACTCTTTCAGCATCCGGGATTACATCCAAACGGACGACAGCCGTTCGGCTTACTCATCCAATCCCAATGCCTGGGTTTTACGCGTCAAGGTGTTCCGCCCCCAACCAAGCAACTGCGCGGCTTTCTGGCGATGGTTCATGCTGTGTTTCATAGCCACTTCAATCAACGCTTTCTCGAAGATTTTCTCCGCTTCGGTGTGCAGTTCCGATTGACCGGCGTTCAGGAAGTTTTTCGCCCAGAGACGCAACGGCGTTTCCCAATCTTCCGACACGTCGCCGGAACCGCCTTCCACGCCACTCATCGGCTCAGAGTCGTTTTGCAGTTCCAATGGCAAGTCTTCCATATACACGGTTTTATCCGGCGCCATAATGGTCAACCAGGTGCATAAACTGCGGATTTGGCGCACATTCCCCGGCCAAGGCAATTCGGCCAGATACTTTTCGACCGGCTTGCTCAAGCGCTTTTCTTCCAAGCCGTAGGTTTTGGCTTCCTCGGTCAAGTAATAACGCACAATCGGCAAAATATCTTCGCGGCGCTCGCGCAAGGCTGGCACCTTGATTCGAATCACATTCAGACGGTATAGTAAATCTTCACGGAACCGCCCTTGTTTGACCAGCTCCTGCATGTTTTGGTGAGTGGCGGCGACAATGCGCACATCGGTTTTAATCGGGGTTTTTCCGCCGACGCGATAAAAGGTGCCGTCATTCAGAACCCGCAATAAGCGGGTTTGCAAATCCACCGGCATATCACCGATTTCATCCAGAAACAGCGTCCCGCCATTGGCTTCTTCAAATCGCCCCATGCGCTGAGTGTGCGCCCCGGTAAAGGCCCCTTTCTCATGACCGAACAACTCCGACTCCAGCAAATCACGCGGAATCGCCGCGGTGTTGATCGCCACAAACGGTCGATTGGAACGGCCGCTCAATTCATACAGCGCACGCGCGACCAACTCTTTCCCCGTCCCGGTTTCCCCGGTAATCAAGACCGTCACATCCAATTGAGACACACGCCCCAAAATCCGGAACACTTCCTGCATCGACGGTGCCGAACCGATGATATTCAACGGCTGCTTGGTCTGCTTGGATTTACGCACCCGCTTACCGCCCGACATTTGACGTTTGACCGCTCGGTCGATGATCATCAACGCATCGTCGATATCAAACGGTTTCGGCAGATATTCGAAAGCGCGACTTTGGAAGGATTTCACTGCGGTATCCAAGTCGGCGTGCGCCGTCATGATAATAACCGGAATGTCCTTATCGTGGTCATGAATGGCTTCCATGAATTCCAAGCCGTCCATACCCGGCATGCGAACATCCGAAATCACCACGGTCGGACGCTCTTCATGCAGATTGCGAAGAGCCTCAAACGCCGAATCAAAGGCGCGAATGATATAAGGCCTGTCCTCAAGGGATTCCGTCAACACCCATCGAATCGAGGCGTCGTCATCCACGATCCAAACCACTGGGTCCGATTGATTTCCGTTTGTTTCTTGTTCCATGCCGTTTTCCTATCAACTCATGCTTGCTTGTTTACTGTTCACTCAAGCCGCTTCGCTTAAATTCCGTTAAAAAATGTTTAACCCCGTTCCTTACGCAATAACCGCTGAGTTTCACTGCGGTTATGGTCGAACGGTAAATAAATATTGAACACCGTGTTGCCGGGTTCGCTTTGGGCCACAATCAAGCCGCCGTGTTTACGTACAATGTTCTGCGAGACCGAGAGCCCTAAACCGGAACCGCTCTTCTTGCTGCTCACCATCGGATAAAAAATGGAATCGAACACATCCGGTGCAATGCCCTCTCCTTCGTCCATCACACTGATGACGGCCACCAGCGGATAGGTCTTGGTTCCGAGCGTGAACTTCGATTCGACGCGGGTTTTCAACGTCAGCACGCCGCCGTGTTTTTCCATCGCCTGAATCGCGTTCTTCACCAGATTCAACAGAGCTTGAACCATCGCCTCGAAGTCCATCGAAATCTCCGGGATACTCGGGTCATAATCCAGCTTGATAAAAACGTTATCCGGCTTTTCGCCACGTACGACATCAATCACATAGCCAATCAGTTCGTGAATGTTATAAGGTTCCTTATCCGCATCGCCTCTCGGCCCCAACATGCGGTCCACCAGGTTTTGCAGCCGCTTGACCTCGCGCAGAATCACTTCCAGGAACTGATCGGCCTTGTCGTTATCCGGAAAACGTTTCTGCAACAGCTGGGTCGAGCCGTAAATACCGGCCAACGGGTTTTTGATTTCATGCGCTAACGTCCGCACAAGCAGATTCCCGGCTTCATATTGATGCCAACGTTCGTCTTCTTCAGCAATCCGATGGTGGCGCTCAGTGTTGTAAAGTTCGATCAACCAGCCGTCGTCGCCATCCATTTCATAATAGGAAATGGTACAGGTCACATGAATTTTCTGGGCATCCGGCAAACGAATCGTGTACTCGTGAATCGTTAAACGGCCGGTACCACAGGCATGAATATCATCCAAAAGACGGGGCAAGATATACCGCCAGTTCATGCCGATAACCCGTTGAGCGCTGAGCTGCAGCAACTCGGCTCCGGCCAAGTTGATAAACCCGATATTTTCGTTCTTATCAATCCAGACAACCGCGGTGGTCAACCCGGCCAGAATTTCGACCAGGTTGACGTTCTGCTTAATCGGGTGCGTCATGATTTACGGCTCCTCATCGCCTCAAGCGACAAAAATAGATTCAGCCAGACGGAAGTCCAGCGGGTGTTGCGTTCCGGCGATTTCAATGGAAATCGGTCCGTCAAACGGCGCTTTTTGTAAAACGCGCACCTTTGCGCCTTTCACCAGCCCAATCGAAAACAAATAACGTAATTCTTCCGGCGAGCGGTTTTGAATTCGAATCACTTCCAGGGTAGTTTCCAGGTCGGCTTGCGACAGACCAATCGCGGCCTGCTCAATCATTTCGCCGGATTCATCCGGAATCGGCGAACCGTGCGGATCTTCCGTCGGACGTCCAAGTTCTTCCCACATCCGATTGGTCAACTTATCGGAAATGGCATGTTCCAAAACTTCCGCTTCTTCATCGACTTCGTCCCACTGATAGCCCAATCGCTCCACCAGAAACAATTCCAGAATGCGATGTTTGCGAATCATGCCCAAAGCCACTTTTCGCCCGGCATCGGACAAGGCCACGCCATAATAAGGCTCGTAACGAATCAACGCTTTATCCGCCAGCTTTTTGAGCATATTGGAAACCGAGGCCTGCGAAATCGCCAAACGCTCGGCAATCGCCGACGTACTCACACCTTTATCGGTCTCATTTGCTTCTTCAAGCTTGTAGATGATTTTCAGATAATCTTCAAGTGCCTTACTGGCCATCACATTACGCCTTCGAGATATCCGTCGCCATCATTTCCTGCACCACAGAGGCATCGGGAAAGCCCAGAATATACACCACCACGAACAACGCCAGGAAAATGAATCGGGTCAGCCCCTTAAACGGCAAGGCCGGGTGTGAAATGATGCTGAACCCCAATGCACTGACCACGGCTCCCCATGCGGACAAGGTCACGCCCAGTAACGCCATCAGGACACCAAAGGCCATGGCATAGTAATGCCAAGTAAATTTTGCTTTTTGTGCCGGCATCTGTCTTCCTCAAAATCCATTTTAACTATGCACTATTTTAATGCATTATGCCCCATATTTTAAAAACTTTGCGACATGAACCTGAAAAGTTTTTCAGTTACAATCTACCCCATCCAAGCGATCGCTTCGCTTTCTCGAATGGAAGCGATTGAAAAACTTAAAAAATAAAGGAAAACCGATGAAAAAAACCGTTGTTGTTGTCGGCCTGGGAGAACTGGGCAGTGTCTTCGCACGTGGCTTTTTACGACTGGGGCACCCCGTTCAGGGCGTGATGCGCAATCAGAATATTGACGAAATGGCGAATGAGATTCCGGACCCGGAAGCCGTTCTAATTGCCGTCGGTGAAGCCGACATTCACCAGGCCATCCAAAACTGCCCAGCCAACTGGGCCGACAAGGTGATTTTACTGCAAAATGAACTGCTGCCTCGGGATTGGGCGGAATCGGCCCTCCAAAACCCGACCGTTATCTCCGTTTGGTTTGAGAAGAAAAAAGGCATGGACAGCAAAGTCGTGTTGCCGTCACCGGTTTTCGGCCCGCACAGCAAACTGGTTTTCAATGCCCTCTCACAAGTAGATTTACCGTGCATTCAGCTCGACAACGAAGACGAACTTTTATACGAGCTGGTGCGCAAGAATCTTTACATTCTGACCACCAACATTGCCGGTTTGGAAGTTGGCGGCAATGTGGACCAGCTTAAACACCAGCATGCCGACGTCATGAATGCTGTAGCGCAAGACGTCTTGGACATTCAGGACGCTTTAACGGACTCTCAACAAGACCGGGAAAAGCTGATGGCGGGCTTGGACGAAGCCATCCACGGCGACTTGGAACATAAGTGCATGGGCCGCTCCGCCCCGGCACGCTTAACGCGTGCTTTAACGTTTGCCGACCAATTTGGATTGGCCGTGCCGACCTTACGTAAAATCGCTACCGACCACCTATAAACCGCGCATCGTCAATTTCAAAAAACCGCCAGGCCTGGCGGTTTTCGCCCTTGCCAACTCAAACTAACAAACCCATCTGCTAGACGAACCATTGATTGAACACGGCAAAAGACCGAACGTTTAAATACGGCTTGGAAAATAACAATTTTAATATGAAGGAAAATGGTGGGTCGTGCGCGATTCGAACGCGCGACCAATTGGTTAAAAGCCAACTGCTCTACCAGCTGAGCTAACGACCCTTAATATAATGAAAGGATTCCAAATTAGATAAGACCATTTGCATAAATGGTGGGTCGTGCGCGATTCGAACGCGCGACCAATTGGTTAAAAGCCAACTGCTCTACCAGCTGAGCTAACGACCCTCTCTGGAATGGGGCGTATTATACAAGGTGAGAGCGGTTTGGCAAGTTGTTTTTGGGCTTTTTTCGAACTTTTTTAGTGCGTGTTCACGTAAACCGTCGGGTCGGCCACGCCAGCCGCTTCAAACCCTTGTTTACGCAACCGGCAAGAATCACAAACGCCGCACGCAGCGCCGGAATCGTCCGCCTGATAACAGGACACGGTTTGGCTGTAATCCACCCCTAAACGAATGCCTTCCTGAATGATCTGGCTTTTGGTCAAATCAATCAAAGGAGTACGAATATGCATCTTATGACCTTCCACCCCGGCTTTGGTTGCCAGGTTCGCCATGACTTCAAATGCTTGGATGAATTCGGGACGGCAATCCGGATACCCGGAATAGTCCACGGCATTGACACCGATAAAAATATCATCCGCATCCACCACTTCGGCCAACCCCAAAGCATAAGATAGGAAAATGGTGTTGCGGGCGGGTACATAGGTCACCGGAATCTGGTTTTCTTCCACGCCCGTCGTCGGCACGTCAATCGCATCATCGGTCAAAGCCGATCCGCCGATCGCACGCATATTCATCGACATGACCCGGTGTGTTTTCGCACCGAAGGCTTTAGAAACCCGTTCTGCCGCCAATAACTCGGCCCGGTGCCGCTGACCGTAATCGAAACTCATGGTATGGCATTCATAGCCTTCGGACTGGGCAATGGCTAAAACCGTAGCCGAATCCAAGCCTCCGGAGAGCAAGACAATGGCTTTTTTCACAGTGTGACTCCCTATTGCCTTATTTGCTCTTCAAATCTTTCAAGCGCTGCTCGGCTTTGGTGGCCGCTTTACCTTTCGGAAACGCTTTCAAAAGTTTTTCATATAAGGCCTTGGCTTCTTTAACCTGACCCATTTCCTGATGCATGTCAGCCGAACGCAGTAGCGCATCCGGCGCTTTGCTGGAATCCGGGTATTTTTCATACACCATTTTAAAGGCTTCCAGCGCTTTCTGATCATGCCCTAAAATCACCTCAGACTCCCCTTCCCAGTACGAAGCGTTACTGGCCAGTTCACTCTGCGGGTATTGTTTTTTGAATTTGGCAAAGGCTTCGGAAGCCGATTTGTAATCCGATTTTTTAATCAACCCAAAGGCTTGATCATAAGCTTTCTTTTCTTCGGCGGTAGCCGGGTGAATAGCATGGGTCTTCGCCTTCGATTCGGCGGCCGCTTCTTTCGCCGCTTCTCGTGATTCAACGACTGGTGTCACGGCCTCTGAACTCACCACCGGCACCGCTGTGACAGCCTTTCCGGCCGGGCGGGTTTCCAATTGATTGATGCGCTCATCGGTTTCCTGATATTGCTTCGCCATTTTGTCACGCGTTTGCGACAGCTGATATTTCAAGCGATCAATTTCACCATAAAGCTCTTGAATTTGGCGTTGCTGTTCCGCCAGACGACGGCTTAACTGGATCAACACCGGGTTGTCGGCCCGGCGCTCCAAACGCTCGACGCGCTGTTCCAATGATTGAGTGGCGGCTTGAACCGTTGCGCTAAAACCGACCACCGCCAACAGTAGGGCCATTGCAGATGTCAGAGCTTTTACCATCGTGATTGACTCCGGAAATTATTGTGCTTTGATTTCGACTCGACGGTTTTTCGACCAGGCTTCTTCATCGTGCCCTTCACTCGCAGGCACTTCTTCACCCATGGTGATGACATCGATTCGATCGTCGCTCACACCGTACAACATAAAAGCTTCCGCCACGGCTTTGGCTCGACGTTCGCCCAAAGCCAAATTGTACTCCGGCGTACCACGTTCATCGGTATGCCCCACCAATTGAATCTTTTCATCCGGATTATCCACCAAAATCGCCGCATAATGCTTCACGGTTTCCAGAGAGGTATCGTCCACAATATATTGATCGTAACCGAAATAAATCACCGGCTCGAAGGTCTGCCCCATATCGGTCACGGGTTGATTCGCGGCGTTCAAATCCTGACTGGCCAGTTCTTCGCTGCTCACCGCCGCGCCAGTGGCACCACCGGCGCCCATGACTTCGACTTCATTGATTTCACCGGTATCGGCTTTCTCCAGCTCAAGACGCGCTCTTTCTTCATAATCCACGCCGGAATCATCCGTTGCCGGATCGATGTTCATATCGGCATTTTCGCCGGTTTTCGGGTTGCTGCTACACGCGGCCAATGACGCAATTAAAGCAATGCCCAAGCCCAGTTTCAGTTGATTGTACATACCCAACTCCTTAGATGTCATGTGTTTCGTAAGTCAGTCTCAGTTCGACTGAAAAGGCCCCCAGGACGGCGAACGGACTTCGCCCTTCTGAACGCTTAGAATCTGTGTCGTATTGTTATTCGGTGAAACCACCGCCAATTTACCCTGTCCGCCTTGGTTCATGGCATACAAAATCATTTCACCATTCGGCGAAAAGCTCGGAGACTCATCCAGGTAAGTTTTTGTCAGGATATTGAATTCATCATTATACAAGTCCAACAAACCGATGTGAAAGCCCCCGTTGGCGTGAACCATCGCGACGTAACGTCCATCCGGCGACACGGCCGGATTGGCGTTATAACGACCGACGAAGGAAACACGGCGAATTTCACCGGTATCCAAGAAAACCTGGAAGATTTGCGGCTGGCCGCGGCGATCCGAATTGAAGAACAAGGAGTGCCCGTTCGGCGCCCAAACTGCTTCAGTTTCAATCGCCCAGTTACGTGTCAATCGTCGCAACTTCTTGGTTTTCATATTCATGATATACACATCGGCCGATCCATCTTTGGATAAGGTCAGTGCCAAATGCTTACCGTCCGGTGACCAGTTCGGCGCACCGTTAATGCCTTTATAACTGGCAACGATTTCACGCGTTTTGCCATCCAAACTTTGAACGGCAATCTCCGAACGGCCGTTTTCAAAGGTAACATAAGCCAACTGCTTGCCATCCGGCGACCAGCTCGGCGACATGATTGGCTTGCTTGACCGTAAAATCGGTTGTGAATTGTAGCCGTCCGAATCGGCCACTTCCAAACTGAATTGTTTTTTACCGTCAACTGTCTTCACCGTCACATAAGCGATACGGGTATTGAATGCGCCGCGAATCCCCGTCAGCTCTTCGTAAATCAGGTCGCTCATTTTGTGCGCCACTTGGCGTAAGGCACTTTTTGGAATATTGACCCAACGCTTACCGATGACCTGCTGCTTACGTAGCAAATCAATGAATCGCATTTCGATTTCATAATGCCCGTTGGCGTCTTCCTTCAATTGCCCAATCAACAGATTGTCGGATCCCAATTGCTTCCATTCAGCAAAATCAACCTCATCCAACGTCTTCGGGCGTGCCGGCAAACGACTTTCCGCCACCGGGCGGAATTTACCGCTGCGCAGCAGATCATTCCCGATGACATCACTCATGTTTACGGGCGGCGTCACGGTTTTTCCCTGCCACTCAAACGGCAGAATCGCAACCGGTAATGCACTGTCCGAACTCTGGTCAATTTGAATGGTCAGATCGGCCTGCGCCGTTCCAACCCACAACCATAGAAACGCGATGAAATACTGGGAAACTTTCTTCATATTCGACATCATTGTGATTCAGCTCTGCAACTTTTGTATTTTAAGGGTTAAAAATAAACTTGATGTTTCGTTCAAACAGCTCCTTGACCGGTGGTGCCGGGAGCGGTTCGGCACGATACACCGCCTTGACCGCATCTTTTTGGAACTGTTCGTTGGCAAACTTATTACATTGTTCGACTTTTACACCACTGATCATGCCTTTTGGCGTTTGTGTAATCGACAAAACGCACTGAGCTTCATCAGAGACTTTTGCCGCCGTACGCCAGTTATCCTTAACACTGGCCGCAATCGACGAAATATAGGTCTCACGCAGGCTCTGCATTTCTTTTTCTTTTGCGGCCTGACGACGCTTGGCTTCTTCCGCGGCAATTTGCTGCTGCAACGCCGTCTCGGCTTCTTGTTGCTCTTTTTGCAGACGCGCCTGGAGTGCCGCTTCTTCTAGACGTTTCTTTTCAGCATTCTGCTTTTTGATTTGCTCTTGCAACGCCCGTTTCTTCGCCTCTTCTTCCTGACGTTGTTTCTCGGCGGCGGCCACCATTTTTTTGGCTTCCTCACGCTTTTTCTCAGCCAATACGGCTTCTTTTTTGGCCTGTTCGGCTAAACGTTTGGCTTCGGCTACCCGTTTCTGCTCCGCCGCAACACGCTGCTGCTCGATTTCCGCCAAGCGCTTGGCTTCTTCGGCACGGCGCTTTTCGGCCAAGGCCTGTTTCTTCGCCAATTCCGTTTTGCGTTTTTCTTCCAATTGCTGCTTTTGCAAATCTGCCAAGCGGCGCTTTTCGGCTTCAGAGCGTTTTTTCAACGCTTCCTGCTCTTTTCGCTTGGCTTCTTCCTGTTGCTTGATTTTAGCTAGCTGCTCCTTCACCAATGCCGAATCAACCGCAAACGTTTTCATCGGTTCAACCTGCTTAACCTGAGTGATTTCCCCTTCTTCGGAATCACTTTGCAGCGTCACTTTCAAGATCGGGTCATCATCAAAGGAACCGAAAACCAAACCGATAGCAATAACGACATGCAACAAGACTGCGGCTGATAAGGCCAAAGGATGACGAATAACAAATGCAAACATACTTATTTCTCTTCCGGCTCCGTCATAAGGGAAACCTGTTGAACGCCATTGGCTTTCAACAATACAAATAGGTTAACCACTTTACCGTACGGCGTTTGGCGATCCCCTTGAATATAAAATGGTTGATTCGGCTTCAGCTGAGCGCGCGCGACAACTTCTGCAACCAGGTTTGCCAAGTCTTTTTGCCCCAATACGGTGTCCGGAGCCTCGGAGGTTTTGTAAAGACCGTCCGCCGTAACAGTAATGACAAACGGTTCAACCGGCTTGGCATCGGCCTGTTTTTGATTTTGCACTCGCGGCGTTTGCGGTAAATCGACAGTCACCGCTTGTTGGACGATCGGAGCGGTAATCATGAAGATAATCAACAGAATCAAGGTGACGTCGATATACGGCACCACATTGATTTCCGACATCAGGCGTTTACGGGATTGAGAACGAAAAGAGTTGCGCATCGGACTCATCCCTGTTCGGCTTCCATTTTCTTCTCAAGCGCGTGCGCCTGACGCTGGATAATGGTCAGGAAGCCTTCGGCAAAGTTTTCGTACAGCCCCACCACTCGGTCGGCCTTAACCGACAAACGGTTATAGGCGATAACAGCCGGAATCGCGGCGAACAAGCCCATTGCGGTTGCAATCAAGGCTTCGGAAATCCCCGGCGCCACGGCCGCCAAAGTCGCGTTCTGAATATCCCCCAAAGAAGAGAAAGCGTGCATGACCCCCCAGACCGTACCGAACAGGCCAATGTAAGGAGCGGACGAACCGACCGTCGCCAACAAAGGGGTTTGGTTTTCCAGGGTTTCCACTTGACGGGAAAAGGCTACGCGCATCGCGCGTTGCGTGCCGTTCATCAAATCGGAGGCATCCAAAACACCTTGTTTCTTAAGATTGACGAATTCTTTAAAACCGGCTTCGAAAATCGAGGCACTCCCACGCTTATCCTCTTCATTAGCGACTTGGTTATACAGTTGTGTCAACTCGGTGGTTTGCCAGAACACATCGTCGAAGGCCTTGGCTTCGGCCGCCGCCTTACGAATTTGATAGGATTTCGCGAAGGTAATCGCCCAAGCCATGATTGACATCAACAACAAAATCAACATCACACCCTGAACGACCGGGCTGGCGTCCAAAATCAACTCCATCAAGGAATGTTCATTCATCTTCAAATTTCTCCGGTAGTGCTAACCCCAGATGGCGGTACGCGGTTTGCGTCACCACCCGTCCCCGGGGCGTACGAACTAAAAAGCCCTGCTGCACAAGAAACGGTTCGATGACATCTTCAATCGTCCCTCTTTCTTCGCCTAAGGCCGCAGCAATGCTGTCGATGCCCACAGGGCGGCTTTCAAATTTTTCAATCAACAGTTCCAGCAGTCGCCGGTCCATCTTATCCAGACCGAGCGGGTCCACTTCCAACAAGTTCAAGGCGGCATCGGCAATGTCTGCGGTAATAATGCCGTTCCCCTTCACTTGGGCATAGTCCCGCACTCGACGCAGCAAACGGTTGGCGATACGTGGCGTGCCGCGTGAACGGCGTGCAATTTCCAAGGCGCCGTCCAACTGGGTATCCATGCCGAGAATATTGGCGGAACGACTGACAATCTGAGCCAACTCGTCTTCCGAATAAAACTCCAGGCGCTGGACGATACCGAAACGATCGCGCAACGGTGACGTCAACAGCCCGGCGCGCGTGGTCGCGCCCACCAAGGTAAAGGGTGGAATATCGATTTTCACGGTCTGGGCAGCCGGCCCTTCACCGATAATGATATCGATCTGGAAATCTTCCATCGCCGGATACAGAATCTCTTCCACAATCGGGCTGAGACGGTGAATCTCATCGACAAACAGAACGTCGTTCGGTTCCAAACGCGTCAAGATGGCGGCCAGATCGCCCGGTTTTTCAATGACCGGTCCGGATGTCTGGCGTAAGGTGACGCCCATTTCCTGGGCGATGATATTGGAAAGCGTGGTTTTACCCAGGCCTGGCGGGCCATATAACAAAACGTGATCTAAATGTTCGTTACGCATTTTCGCCGCATGAATCGACAATTGAAGCTGCTCACGAACCGCCTGCTGTCCAATGTAGTCGGTAATCATCTGTGGGCGAACAGATGGCTGAACATACATGTCTTCTTCTAACGCCTGTCCACCGACAATACGATCCGTTTCAATCATCTTAAACCCGTCACCTTAGCTCAGTGCCATTACTTAGTCGAATAACGCAACTCATTATAATCTTTATCTTATCTTTTTTGAGTTGAATTTCGTTATTGCCTCCACCGGTCAAGTGCTTCAGGGTATCGTTTTCATCCGATACATGCCGGATGATTATATGATTGGTTATCGATATTCTAACGGTGCCCTCGTCAGACACCATTGAAAAAGTTTGAAGCCGAAGAATGCCGACTTCCGATTTTCATAACTTGATGGTCATCAAGGCCTGTTTGATGGTTTCTTCCAAGCTCAAGCCCTTTTCCACCGCATTGACCATTTTTTCGGCCTGCGCCGGTTTATAACCTAAGGACACCAGCGCTTCGATGGCTGGCGCCATGTTTCCAACCGTTTCGAGTTTCGGGCTTGCGGTGCCCGCAGAAGGCGCCACCCCGTCCACGGCGCCCCAGCCCTTCAAGCGGTCACGCATTTCGATTACGAGACGCTCGGCGGTTTTCTTACCCACGCCTGGAATTTTGGTCAAGGCCGGAGCATCACCGACATCCACCAACCCGACAAAATCGTTGACCGACATGGCCGACAGAATGCCAATGGCCATTTTCGCACCGATACCGTTTACTTTAATCAGTTCTTTGAACAAATTGCGCTCTTGCTCAGTGGCGAAACCGAACAACAACATGGCGTCTTCCCGCACATGCATGTGCGTCAGCAACGTCACATCGGCGCCGGCTTCGCCAATGGCGTAAAAAGTGGACATCGGCGCTTCAATTTCGTAGCCGACGCCATTCACATCAATCAAAATCTGCGGTGGGCGTTTGGCGTGTAATTTTCCCGATAAAAAACCAATCATAACAATCCTTAAAACTTGGAACCTTTGGAAATTTTTTCCGGGTCGATGCCCAGGGTTAAATAACGATCATGGCACAGGGCGGCGGCCAAGGCATCGGCGGCATCTTCCTGCGGGCTTTCGGTCAGCTTTAAAAGGTTTTGCACCATAAACTGCACCTGATCTTTGGAGGCATGCCCCTGCCCGACAATCGTGCTTTTGATTTGCGTCGGCGTGTACTCCATAATCGGAATTTCTTTCAGGGCGGCGGCACACAAAATGACACCACGTGCCTGGCCGAGCTTGATTGCCGAATTGGGATTTTTGTAAACAAACACTTTTTCAATCGCCATCACTTGCGGTTGATATTGGTCGATGATTTGGCAGACGGATTCGAAGATGGTTTTCAAACGCTCGGCACCGGACAGCTTTTCAACCCGAATCACCCCGCTCAACAAATAACTCGGATGATAACGGCCCGACTCAATCAAGCCGAAACCGGCTTTACGAGACCCGGGATCAATGCCTAAAATGCGTTGTAACTCTGCCACATAACATCCTGAAAATTCAATTAAAACCACCAGGCCTGGCAGTTTTTACATATTGGCCTAATTTGCGCATCCATTAACTGCACCATCACCGCATCGGACACGCCGATATTGGAATACACATTCTGAACATCGGCCAGATATTTCAAAGCGACGACGAACGCCACTCCGACCTCAGTCGCCGGATGCTTTGCTTTGTACCAGCCCTTTGGCGCGCGAGAATTCCAACATACGCTCAACCGACTGCAAGGCTTTTTGACGAATGGACTCTTCAATCAGAATCTCACCGGTTTCGTTTTCCAAACAGGCGGCCAAATTATGCAAGCCATTCATCGCCATCCAAGGGCAATGCGCGCAACTGATGCAATGCCCGCTTTTACCGCCAGTCGGCGCGACAATCAACTCTTTTTCCGGCGCCAATTGCTGCATTTTATAGAAGATACCGTAATCGGTCGCCACGATGAATTTTTGGTCCGGCAGGGTCTGCACCGCGTCAATCATCACGCGAGTCGACCCGACCACATCGGCCAGATCGACCACTTCCGCGGGCGACTCCGGATGCACGATGACTTTTGCGTCCGGGTGTTTTTCTTTCAAGGACTGCAATTCATACATCTGGAATTCGTCGTGTACGATGCAATGCCCCTGCCAGCGAATCATACCGACACCGGTTTCTTTTTGAATCCAGTGCCCCAAATGCCGGTCCGGCGCCCAAATGATTTTTTCGCCCTGCTCTTTCAGATGGGTGACGATTTCCAAGGCATTGCCCGACGTCACCACCCAGTCCGCCAAGGCCTTAACCTCGACACTGGTATTGGCGTACACCACGACCTTATGATCCGGATACTGCGCACAAAACTCGGCAAACTCTTTTGGCGGGCAACTTTCGTCCAAGGAACAGGTCGCATTCAAATCCGGCATCAGAATGGTTTTTTCCGGGCTGAGCATTTTCGCCGTCTCACCCATGAATCGCACCCCGCACACCACCAACATATCGGCTTCGGATTGCGCGCCGAAATTGGCCATTTCAAGGGAATCCGCGACCTTGCCGCCGGTTTCTTCCGCCAACGCCTGCAGGTCGTCATCCACATAATAGTGCGCGACCAGTTGAGCATTTTTCTCCTTGAGCAGGCGTTTGATTTTATCTTTCAACGCCTGCTTTTCGGCGGCATCCATCACAGGCGGTACCGGCGCCGACTGCGCCAGCAAATCGATGCGACTGAGCAACTCAACCGGTACGCTGGTGGCTAGTGAAGGCATAATTTCTCCTGACCGAACCGAATCAGTCGGCCTGTTTTTCCGTCAAGGATTTACGGAAACGCAATTCCAAATCCGCCATTTGGGCGTTATCGACCAGGCCTGGTGCATCGGTCAACATACACGCCGCCGACTGGGTTTTCGGGAAGGCAATCACGTCGCGAATCGAATCGCGCTTCGCCATCAACATCACCAGTCGATCCAGACCGAAGGCCATCCCGGCATGCGGTGGACAACCGTATTTCAACGCATTCAACAGGAAGCCGAACTTCTCTTCGGCTTCTTCGTCGGAAATGCCCAGCATTTTCAACACCGCCGCTTGCATGTGGGTGTCGTGGATACGCACCGACCCACCGCCGACTTCAATACCGTTAATGACCAAGTCATAGGCACGAGACAGCATTTGATGCGGTGCATCGTGATTCAAAATTTCTTCCGTCGTGGCTTTCGGCTGCGTGAACGGGTGGTGAATTGCCGTCATTCGAGCGGTTTTCTCATCCATTTCAAACATTGGGAAGTCAACGACCCAAACCGGTGCCCATTCGCGCTCGATCATGTCCAGGTCTTCACCGATTTTACAACGCAAGGCACCTAAGGCTTCATTCACAATCTTCGCTTTATCGGCTCCGAAGAAAACGATATCGCCATCTTCGGCCCCAACACGTTCCATGATTTCCATGGCCTGATCCGGGAAGAATTTCACAATCGGCGATTGCAACCCGTCCAGCCCAGCGGACAAGTCGTTGACTTTGATATAAGCCAACCCTTTCGCACCGTAAATGCCGACGAACTTGGTGTAGTCGTCGATTTCCTTACGCGACAGTTGACCGCCTTGCGGCACACGCAAGGCCGCTACGCGCCCCATCGGGTCTTTGGCCGGCCCGGCAAAAACTTTGAATTCAATGTCCTGCAACAAATCGGCCACATCAACCAACTGCAACGGAATACGCAAATCCGGGCGATCGATGCCGTATTTTTCGATGGCTTCGGCATAGGTCATGCGCGGGAAGTCATAATCAAAGTTCACATCCACACCGTCTCGGAAAATGGTTTTGGTCAAACCTTCCATCATGTCCATGACTTCTTCTTCGGTCATAAACGAGGTTTCGATATCCAACTGGGTGAATTCCGGCTGACGATCGGCACGTAAGTCTTCATCACGGAAACAACGGGTAATTTGGTAATAACGGTCAAAGCCGGACATCATCAGCAACTGTTTGAACAGCTGCGGGGACTGCGGCAAGGCAAAAAACTTGTTCGGATGGGTTCGGCTCGGCACCAGATAATCGCGAGCGCCTTCCGGTGTGGATTTGGTCAAAATCGGTGTTTCCATATCCATAAAGCCATTGTCATCCAGATAACGACGCATGGAACGCGTGACTCGGTAACGGGTACGCAAAGCTTCCTGCATTTCATCACGACGCAAATCCAGATAACGATACGTTAGGCGCACCTCTTCGGAAATGTGTTTATCGTCCAACTGAAACGGAATCGGTTCAGCCGCGCTCAACACTTCCAAATCATCGGCAACGATTTCGATTTTCCCGGTGGCCATTTTCGGGTTGATGGTTTCCGGCGTTCGAGCGCACACCTTACCTTGCACTTTCAACACATATTCGGAACGGACACGCTCCGCGATATTGAACATGGCGTCATTGCCCGGATTCACCACTACCTGAACAAGTCCTTCACGATCACGCAAATCAATGAAGATGACCCCACCGTGGTCACGGCGGCGATGTACCCAGCCCGACACGGTGACTTGCTGGCCTTCCAAAGTTTCAGTTACTTGTCCACAATAGTGTGTACGCATCATATCGTTTATTACCTTATCTTACTAAAACACCCCGAAACCGGCGCATCCTATTTTTCAATGGTTAAAAATTAAGTTCAATTCTGTTTTTCAGTCGACGGTAAATCATCGTTTTTGGTCTTATCCAGTTCGATGGGTTCGATCACCTCGATCACAGTGCCGGCATTATCGACTTTTTGCCAAGGCGGCACAACCACCCCGCCGGAAATGACCATTTTCAATGCATCATCGACACTCATGTCCAACTCGATGATTTCATTGTTCGACGCCATGATGAAAAAACCGGACGTCGGGTTCGGCGTGGTCGGCACAAACAGGTTAACCACTTCCTGCATATTGGTCTTCATCTGCGCTTCACCCTGGGTTTTGCTGGTTTGAAACGCTAATGTCCATAAGCCCGCACGCGGATATTGCAGTAAATACACCTTCTGAAAGGTTTGGGACCCCGAACCGAACAAGGCTTCGGCAATCTGTTTCACCGCGGTGTAAATCGACCGCACCAACGGGATACGGGACAAGAGCTTTTCCCATATGCCAAACAGATAGCGCCCGAAGAAGTTCGCCACCAGCATCCCGGTCACAAAAATCAGCACAAACGACAGAATAATGCCGAAGCCCGGAATATGGCGCCCTAACAATTCATCCGGCCGCAAATGCTCCGGCAACAACAGCAGACTCTGGTCAAACAGATTGACCAAAAAGATCAAAGCGGCAATCGTTACCCCTAAAGGCAACCACACCAACAAACCGGCAATTAAATAACGTTTGATAAATGACATTTGTCCCGCTTCGCGAATTGTTAAATCAAGCCTTTTATTATATAAGAATTCGAATCTTTTTGGCAGGATTCATACGATTCTCCTGCGATTTGTGCCAGATTTATAAAACACCCTGCAAACGATAAAAATTCCCGGAAACACTTGCACTTTACCGAAGTTGCCCTAAGATTAGGAAAACATCGACCAACAACGCGAAAAAACCATGAAAAACACCCCGCCCACAACGCAGACTTTGCTGATTACAGGTGCCTCCACCGGCATCGGACATCATGCCGCCAAACACTTCCACCAACAGGGGTATCGCGTCATTGCCACCTGCCGTAAACCGAGTGATGTCGAACAACTCAAAAACCTGGGCATCGAGTGCGTGCAGATGGATCTGGCCGATACCGAATCCATCCGTCAGGCGGTGGACACCATTTTGTCGATGACACAACGCATCGACTTGCTGTTCAATAACGCCGCTTTCGGTCTGCCCGGCGCGGTGGAAGACCTAAGCCGTGACGCGCTCCGCCATCAGTTCGAAACCAACGTCTTCGGCACGCAAGAACTCACCAACCGCTTACTGCCCACCTTTCGCGCGCAAGGGTTCGGAAAAATCGTCTATAACAGCTCCATCCTCGGGTTTGCCGCCATGCCGTATCGCGGCGCTTACAATGCCAGCAAATTTGCAATTGAAGGGCTCGCCGACACCCTACGCCTGGAACTCAAAGAGACGGGCATTCAAGTCGTGCTCATCGAGCCGGGCCCGATTATTTCCAACTTCCGCGCCAATGCCTATGCGCAATTCAAACACTGGATCGCCAAAGAGCAAAGCGCACATCGCGACAACTACAATGCCATGATCGACCGTTTGGAAACCGAAGGCCCCACCGCGCCTTTCACGCTCGGACCGGAAGCCGTCACATCGGCCGTGGAAAAAGCTCTGAAATCCACCAGGCCTGCCCTGCGCTACCGAATCACCTTTCCGACAGTACTGTTCGCTTACCTCAAACGCGTCCTTCCCGGACGCTGGCTCGACGCCCTTTTGATTCAGGCAGGTGGCAATGGCAAACGTTAAGCGCCTGTTGCCGCTCGCTTTTTGCTGGCTCTTTCTGCTTCCAACCACTAACAGCTTGGCGGCCGAAACTGAAACAAAACGCCCGAAAGTCGGGTTGGTACTCCCGGGCGGCGGTTCGCACGGCTTGGCGCACATCGGCGTCATTAAACAGCTGGAGCGTTTGAATGTTCCCATCGATTACATTTCAGGCACCAGCATGGGCGCCTTGATTGGCGGGCTCTACGCGTCCGGCCTCAGCACCCGGGAAATCGAAAATTTCGTCACCCACGTCAACTGGGACCAAACCTTCGTGGACGAAAACTCCCGACACTTCTTATCGTTTCGCCGCAAACAGGACCAATTCCATTATTTCGTCAAAGGGGAATTCGGCCTAAACGACGGCTACTTCAAACTGCCCAGCGGCTTGTTACTCGGACAACAACAGGCCACTCTCCTGAAAGGCATGACACTTCCGGTCAGCAACATTCACGATTTCGACAAACTGCCGATTCCTTTTCGAGCCGTCGCCACCGATGCACGTACCGGCGAGGAAGTCGTCTTAAAATCCGGCGACCTCGCACAAGCCCTCCGCGCCAGCATGTCGGTACCCGGGATTTTCGCGCCGGTCAAGGTGGACGGCCGCTATCTGGTGGACGGCGGCGTCACCAACAACACACCGGTGAATGTGGTGCGTAACATGGGCGCCGACATTGTGATTGTGTCCGACACCCACACTCAAACACCGGAAGACGAAGCCATGGATTCGTATTTGAGCATCACCAGCCAAATCATTTCCAGCATGATCACCGCCAACAGTTTACGTCAACTGGCCACCCTTAAACCCGGTGACGTACTGATTCGCCCCATTATTCCCGAAACATTCAGCCCCACCGATTTCAGCCACCCCAAAGAACTCATTCAAATCGGCTCGGAAGCCGCACTGGCGAAAACCGATCAACTGAAAACCTTAAGCGACCCGAGTTATCACATCCCGTCCAATCAACGCACTTGGGGCGTCATTGACGACATCAAAATTCTCAATACAACCCATCTGTCAGACGATGTCATTCGCCATTACATTCACCAACAAGTCGACCAGCCTATTGACCGGATTCAACTGGAAACCGACATCACCACCCTCTATGGCCTGGGTTTTTTCGAACTCATCACCTATGAAATCAGCCGGAAAGATGACCGCAATGTCCTGACCGTCAAAACCACTCCGCCGTCCTGGGGACCGAATTTCTTCAAACTGAAACTTAATCTCGCCTCCAACCTGGACGACAGCAATGTATTCAATATCGGGTTACGGCATACTTACTCACCGGCCAACGGATTGGGCGGTGAATGGCGGAATGAAATCAATATTGGCCAGACACAACGGCTGAAAACCGCCTTTTACCAACCGTTAGATACGGGACAGCAACTCTACATTCAACCGGCCTTTGAAGCCAAAAGCCGCATCTACGACATCAACGACCAAAACAGCATCGCCTCCGTGCAGCTAGAGCAACAAACCCTGACTCCGAGCCTGGAAATGGGCTACAACTTCAATCTGAATCTAAGAACCTACGTCGGATACGACTGGGAAGCCGGCGAGCTGGTCTTGGGCAAAAACGCCAGCTCGCAGCAAAAAGAGACCTATGACGACAACATCGTCTATATCGGGTTGAAATACGACAGTTTGGATCAGGTCGCTTTCCCGCGAAAAGGCACCCTGCTGGATTTGTCATATCACAATACTCTTTACAATATCGACAAAGCCGGCAAGGTGCAGGAATTCAAATCCTTCCTGTCCAGCTACTTCTCACACGGCCGCCATACAGTCAACTTCCATTTTGAAGCGACCGACCTGCAAGCCGACCAGGCCGACGACATCCACAACTTCTACACCCTGGGCGGTTTCCAACGCCTATCCGGCTATGCCGAGGACGATTTGATCGGCAACAAAGTCATTTTCGCCCGCTTGAAATACCTATACCGCATGTCATCCAGCAGCAACCCGCTGAATTTTCCGTATTACCTCGGTGCGACGCTGGAAGCGGGGAATATTTACGATGAAGAGAATATCACCGGCGTCGATACCTCCGATGTCACCTGGGCCAACACCAAACAAGCCGGCAGTGTCTTCATCGGCATGAACAGTTTTATCGGGCCGATTTATTTTGCCTACGGCTATCATGACGAAGAACACCAGTCGCTGTATTTCTACTTCGGGCACTCCTTCAACTAAACCCGCGCCTTAATCTGAAAACAGCATACGGTACGGACGCTCGATTTCCTGCATCACTTTTTGCAGACTGAAACTGCGCACTTCCTCGATAAAGCGTTGCCCGGTGAAAAACACCTGCAAGGTCGGCAAGGTAAACACGCCGTTCTGTGAACAAATGTCCGTCACCTCATGGCAATCCACATACACCATTTTGATGTTTGGATAAGACGCCTCGACCAGCTCAATCAACTTCGGCTTGATGGCATGGCAGACATTGCAATCTCGCCCACCGAACAGCACCAATAAGGCTTCTTCGGCTTGCTTCAACTCATCCAACCGTTCCAACGATGTGATATTTTCCACCTTCCCTTTCTCCATTTTTGATTCCCACACCATAACGCTATTGGCCTTTTCGGCCAGGCCTGGTCAAATTCAGTATCGATTCAGAGCCAAGCGGCCCCACGAACCCCACTGGAATCCCCCCATTTCGCCGGCACCAACCGGGTATCCACCCGGTCGCTGAACACCCATTGTGCCCAAAGCTCCGGAACACGACGATACAAAAAATCCACATTGGACAAGCCGCCACCCAATACAATGACATCCGGGTCGACGACATTCATCACACTGGCCAGGCCTTTCGCCAACCAGTGCGCATAGGATTCCATATGCCGCCGGCACACTTCCTCTCCCGCTTCAGCGCCTTCGGAAATGGCCTGTGCACTCAACGGCCGTCCGTAACGTTTTTCAAAATGCATTGCCATGCCCGGTCCCGACAAAAACGTTTCCAGACAACCCTTTTGACCGCAATAACACAGATGCATTTCATCCTTCTCCGAAGGCCACGGTAACGGGTTATGCCCCCATTCTCCGGCAATGGCATTCACCCCGTTCAAAACCTGTCCATTCACCACCAAACCGCCGCCACAGCCGGTGCCCAAAATAACGGCAAAGACCACGTCTTCACCCGCCGCGGCGCCGTCAGACGCTTCCGACAACGCCAAACAATTGGCGTCGTTTGCCAACACGATGGTTTGAGATAAAGTGGCCGACAAATCAGCGGCCAAATCGCGACCGATCAAACAGGTCGAATTGGCGTTTTTGATACGGCCGGTTTGCTTAGAGACGGCACCCGGAATACCGATTCCCAAACGCGGAAAAGCCCCAAACTCCGACTCCACCCGCCGAACCAAAGAAATGATGATCGCCAAAGTCGCTGCATAATCGCCCTGCGGTGTCGGCATTCGCTCTCGCAGCAGAATATGATTGTCATCATCCAGCACCACCGCTTCGATTTTCGAGCCTCCAAGATCAATGCCTACTTTCATTGCCGTTTACTTTCCTAAATACACACTGAAATCATTGGGAAGATACCCTTCTTCCAAGACCACTTGCCGGGCAAAATCGGAACAATACTCGGCTATTTCCTCCGGCTCAAAACTCTGCAACAG
This sequence comes from Thiomicrospira sp. S5, assembly GCF_003991075.1. Taxonomy (NCBI): domain Bacteria; kingdom Pseudomonadati; phylum Pseudomonadota; class Gammaproteobacteria; order Thiotrichales; family Piscirickettsiaceae; genus Thiomicrospira; species Thiomicrospira sp. S5. The sequence goes on from NZ_CP014470.1 coordinate 1,929,828, forward strand.
CCCTCGATTAGCCGTCCAATCGTGCCGTGCATTCAACAAGTTGAACGCCACGCCGGTTTTGGCCAGGGCATACATTCGGCGAATCACGGCTTTCGCATACTCCCCTTCACAGTCGGGGGCATCCACCACTTCATTCATCGCCCCGGAACACACCACAAAATCAAACGAATTGACCGGCCAATCGAAGTCAAACAGCTCACCTTGTTGCAAACGCAAACCCGAGTGCTTAAACCCGGCAGCCTGAACCATGTCCGGTGACACATCAATACCGGTATAACGGACATCAAATTCCCGCGCCGTCAAATACGGGTAAAAATCACCAAACCCCGCCCCCACGTCCAACAGATGAAACGACCAGGCCTGGTCGTTTTTCAACCCATAACGCAACAGTAAATCTGACAACACGTCAAATCTTACCTGCTGGGCTTCGGTATTATTCCAATAAAGCGCCGTCGCCCCGTAACCGCGCTCCTGAATGGAGCGTTGGTGCCGCCGGATAATCCGCTCGCGATGCCGTTCGCTGAGTTTCATTGTCAAGCCGACTCCAAGGTTTTCAGCCAGGCGATTTCATCGTCGCTGAAACCGGCTTCCTGACGGGCTTCGAAATTGAACGGTCCGCGCAAATCGCCATGAAAGTAATCGTCAATGATCTGAGTAAAGGTTTCGAAAGGATTCAGGCTCCGCTCTGCACACAAGTACCGAAACCAACGGGTACCGACCTCGACATGACCGATTTCGTCCCGCAGCAGTATCTTCAAGATTTCCACACCGCGTTTATCGCCCACGGCACGCAGTTTTTGAATCATCGGCGGCGTCACATCCAAACCGCGTGCTTCCAGCGTTCTTGGCACCAACGCCATGCGAACCAATGGATCATGATCGGTTTCATAGGTCGTCACCCAGAGACCGTTATGGGCAGGAAAATCGCCGTATTCATAGCCCAAATGATACAAATGCTCGCGCACCATTTGAAAGTGATAGGACTCTTCTCCCGCCACGCCTAACCAATCCCGATAATATTCTCGGGGCATATCCTGAAAACGGTAAATGGCATCCAGCGCCAGATTCACGGCATTGAATTCAATGTGTAAAATGGAGTGCATTAACGCCGCGTGGCCTTCTTTGGAACCCAACCGGCGCTTGGGCAACTCTCTGGGCGGCACCAACTCCGGTTTTTCGGGGCGACCGGCATCCGGCACCTTATGGATTTCAGATGTCGGTTCAAAGTCGAAGGCATCTTCAGTCCACCACTGTTGTAGCAAAGCCAATTGCCTTACCTTTTCATCCAAATCGGATTCCACCAGACAACGGTAAGTCTGTTCAAATAAATTGTATTTCACACCCAATTCCTAACAACGAATAAAAAACGCCCGGAAACAAAAAAGCCGACATAAAGCCGGCTTTTTCTTCCTAACCTGTTGGCGATTACTTGCTGAAGTAATAAGCCGCTTGAAGGTAAGGTGTGCCACGATATTGTTTCGCATCGATGGAATCGAACAATTTCGCCCATTTGGCACGATCTTCCGGAGTCATTACATAAGATGGGTTTAGACCCAAAGTCTTCTCACCGTAAGTCGCTTCGATTTTGCTCAACTCAGCAAAACACTCACCAACAGTTGTTTTCTGCTCGTAAGCACGTGCCGCAGTGGCCCCTTTCTCTCTTGCCAACTTAACGATCGTGTCACCGTCTGCAACACATTGATCATATTTTGACTCTGCAGCTTGCACGTTTAAAGTGAACGCGGCAACAGCTGCAACAAATAGCGCCTGTAATGTTAATTTCATTCAAACCACTCCGTTATCTTACCGTTGTATTTATATTAGGATTTAATCATTTACCGGGACTATTTTCAGTCTTTTTAGTGCAAATTGCAACCGAAAACCCTGACTTTCAGCTATAAAATAATTAAATGCTTATAAGCTTTTTTTATAGTCCAGTCGCGGCTTTGAGGACGACGAACTCAACGGCTTCGCCCAAAACGAATCCCCCAGACGACCAGCAGCACCAACATCAGCATAAACAGAACTTGGGAAACGCCGTGCCACTGCGCAAAGGTCATTCCATATAACTGTGGCGATCTAGCCAGCCCCATGACTTTCAATTCCATCATCAGCGGCGAAATCCCCCACAAATTACCCGCGACCGACAAGGCCGCGACCCCCAGCAGAAGTTCCCGTTTCGGACGAAACCGTTTTTGCAGCACCAACAAGCCAAGCAACCCAAGCAAAAGCAGTAAGTCAACCCCATATAGCCCTGTCAAAAAAATCCCCATCAGCTCACCGGCGGTTTCACTGCTCAAGCGGCCAAACAAAACCGGCGCAACAACATAACCGATGGTGATATTCGCCGTGAGCAGAATCATCAACAGTGCCAAATGCATGACTAAAAGCCCCCAACCGATTTAAATATATTGGATTTCGACAATTTCGTAGTCGATGTTGCCGCTTGGGGCTTTCACCACCACTTCGTCCCCCTCCTCTTTGGCGATCAAGGCGCGTGCAATCGGCGAATTGACGGAAATTTTATTGTGTTTCAAGTCGGCTTCTTCTTCACCGACGATCTGATAGGTGACTTCCTCATCGGTTTCCACATTCAGGACCGTCACCGTCGCACCAAACACCACTTTTCCGTTTGGATTCAGTTTGGTGACATCAATAATCTGAACGCGTCCCAGCATGTTTTCGATTTGCTTGATGCGTGCTTCAATCAACCCTTGCTGCTCGCGAGCGGCATGATATTCCGCGTTTTCCTTGAGGTCGCCATGCTCTCTCGCTTCGGCAATGGCATTGGAAATCGTCGGACGGTCTTCTTTCTTCAATTTTTGTAATTCGGCTTGCAGGGCGTCTGCCCCTTCTTTTGTCATCGGATGTCTTTGCATTCTCTTTTCCTCACACTCTTCCTAAAACAAAAAACGCCGAGCCCTTGCTCGGCGTTATTTCAGATGACGGACGCTACGGATTAAATCGCTTGCAGCTTGGTCACTTTTTGGTTGTCCAAGTAATCCATAGAGGCCACCATAGCCAAAGCGCCTGCCATCGTCGTTGTATAACAGGTTTTATGCATCAACGCTTCACGGCGAATACTCGATGAATCTTTAATACTAACAGAACCATCGGACGTATTCACAATCAAATCCACTTCTTCGTTGACGATGGAGTCCACAATATTCGGACGTCCTTCCGTTACCTTATTGACGATTTCGCATTCGATACCGGCTTCTTCCAACGATTTGGCTGTGCCACGCGTCGCCAAAATGGTGAACCCTTTCGCAATCAGCTTATTCGCTAAATCAATCACCTTGACGCGATCGGCTTGGCGTACGCTCAAGAAGGCTTTACCGGACGTCGGCAAAATGGTGCCGCCCGCCAATTGCGCTTTTTGATAAGCTTCCGCAAAAGTATCGCCCACGCCCATGACTTCACCGGTTGATTTCATTTCCGGCCCAAGAATCGGGTCCACACCCAAGAACTTAATGAACGGGAAAACCGCTTCTTTCACCGAGAAATGCGTTGGACGCACTTCTTTAACGAATTGCTGATCCGCCAGTTTTTGGCCGACCATGCAACGCGCGGCAATTTTCGCCAACGGATGACCGATGGCTTTGGACACAAACGGAACCGTTCTCGAGGCACGCGGGTTGACTTCCAGCACATAAATCTCATCGCCTTTGACGGCAAACTGGGTATTCATCAAGCCCACCACGCTCAAGGCCTTGGCCATTTTTTCGACCTGGCTGCGGATTTCATCCTGAATGTGCATTGGAATGCTGTACGGCGGCAAGGAACAAGCCGAATCACCGGAGTGAATCCCGGCTTGCTCGATGTGTTCCATTACCCCGCCGATGACGACCTGTTCGCCATCGCTCACCGCATCGACATCCAACTCAACCGCGTCGTCCAGAAAACGATCCAACAGAACCGGCGAGTCGTTCGACACTTTCACCGCTTCCGTCATATAACGCGACAAATCGGCATCGTTATAGACGATTTCCATGGCTCGCCCACCCAAGACATAAGACGGGCGCACCACCAGCGGATAACCGATTTCATTCGCCAACGCCAAAGCCTGTTCTTCACTGCGCGCCGTACGGTTAGGCGGTTGTTGCAAATCGAGTCCGTGCAACATTTGCTGGAAACGCTCGCGATCTTCCGCCAAATCGATGGATTCCGGCGACGTCCCGATAATCGGTACGCCAGCGGCTTCCAAATCTTCCGCCAGCTTCAGTGGTGTTTGACCACCGTACTGGACAATAACGCCCTTCGGCTTTTCGACCTCGACAATTTCCAAAACGTCTTCCAACGTCAATGGCTCGAAATACAAACGGTCGGACGTATCGTAGTCAGTGGAAACGGTTTCCGGGTTGCAGTTGACCATAATGGTTTCATAACCGTCTTCGCGCATCGCCATGGCGGCATGCACACAACAGTAATCGAACTCGATCCCTTGGCCGATACGGTTCGGACCACCGCCCAATACCATGATTTTTTCGCGCTCGCTCGGCGCCGCTTCACACTCTTCTTCGTAAGTGGAATACATGTAAGCCGTCGAAGTTTCAAACTCGGCCGCACAGGTATCGACGCGCTTATAGACCGGACGAACATTCAAGGTATGACGGAACTTACGGATAAAGGCGGCATCCGTATCCAACAATTTCGCCAGACGATTATCCGAGAAACCTTTACGCTTCAATTGACGCAACAGATTTTCATCCAACGCATCCAAACCGCGTTGTTTGATGTCGTCTTCCATGTCGACCAGCTGTTTAATCTGAGACAGGAACCACGGATCGATGCGGGAAATCTCATAAACGGTTTCCAAACTCCAACCGGCACGGAAAGCATCCGCGACATACCATAGGCGCTCAGGGCCCGGCGCACGTAATTCCTGACGCAAGACATCCTTGATATCTTTTTCATCCATGGTCGCCAACGGCATGACTTCATCCAAACCGTCTTTACCGGTTTCCAAACCGCGCAACGCTTTTTGCAAGGACTCCTGGAAATTACGCCCCATCGCCATGACTTCACCGACCGACTTCATTTGCGTCGATAGGCGTGCATCGGCTTGCGGGAATTTTTCAAACGTAAAGCGTGGAATCTTCGTGACCACATAATCGATGGACGGCTCGAAGGAAGCCGGCGTAGCGCCGTCGGTAATGTCGTTGCTCAACTCGTCCAACGTATAACCCACAGCCAACTTGGCCGCGACTTTTGCAATCGGGAAACCGGTGGCTTTCGACGCCAGGGCCGAAGAACGCGACACACGCGGGTTCATCTCGATGATAATCATGCGCCCGGTTTCAGGATTGATCGAGAATTGAACGTTGGAGCCCCCGGTTTCAACCCCGATTTCGCGCAAAACCGCCAAAGAGGCGTTACGCATGATTTGATATTCTTTATCGGTCAAGGTTTGCGCCGGTGCCACCGTAATGGAATCCCCGGTATGCACCCCCATCGGGTCCAGATTTTCGATGGAACAGATGATGATGGCGTTGTCGTTTTTGTCGCGCACCACTTCCATTTCGTATTCTTTCCAGCCCAGAATCGACTCTTCAATCAACAACTCTTTGGTTGGCGACAAGTCCAGACCGAACTTACAGATTTGTTCGAACTCCGCTTTGTTGTAAGCGATACCACCGCCGGAACCACCCAACGTGAAAGACGGACGAATGATGGTCGGGAAACCGACCTTTTCTTGAATCGCCCAAGCTTCTTCCATGTTATGCGCCACATCGGACACCGGCATATCCAAACCGATTTTCGTCATCGCCTGACGGAAGCGGTCGCGGTTTTCCGCTTTGTCGATGGCATCGGCATTGGCGCCAATCAACTCGACATTGAATTCTTCCAACACACCATGCTTGTCCAAATCCAGCGCACAGTTCAAAGCGGTTTGACCGCCCATGGTCGGCAAAATCGCATCCGGACGTTCTTGCGCGATGATATTGCGAACCGTTTTCCATTCAATCGGCTCGATATAGGTCGCATCGGCCATTTCCGGGTCGGTCATGATGGTCGCCGGGTTGGAGTTGACCAGAATGACACGGTAACCTTCTTCTTTCAGCGCCTTACAGGCTTGTACACCGGAGTAGTCGAACTCGCAGGCCTGGCCGATAATGATAGGACCCGCACCAATAATCAGAATACTTTCTAAATCACTTCTTTTTGGCATCTTCTTTAACTTCCTATCACTTATGCTTGTTTGTATTTTTTAATATTATCGATGAACTGGTCGAACAAAGGCGCGACATCGTGCGGCCCCGGACTGGCTTCCGGGTGCCCCTGGAAGCTGAACGCCGCCTTATCCTTGCGCTGGATCCCTTGAGAGGAACCGTCGAATAGTGAACTGTGCGTGGCTTCCAAGCAATCCGGCAAGGTATCCGCATCCACAGCGAACCCGTGGTTCTGTGCGGTAATCATCACTTTCTTGGTTTTCAAATCCTGCACCGGATGGTTCCCACCGTGGTGACCGAATTTCATCTTCACGGTTTTCGCACCGGATGCCAGTGCCAACAACTGATGCCCTAAACAGATACCGAAAACCGGAATATCGGTTTTCAAGACCTCTTGAATCGCTTCGATGGCGTAATCACATGGCTCCGGGTCTCCCGGGCCATTCGACAGGAAAACGCCATCCGGGTTCATCGCCAAGACTTCATTCGCCGGCGTTTTCGCCGGAACCACCGTCAACTTACAACCACGATCCGCCAACATACGCAGAATGTTGCGTTTGATACCGTAATCAAACGCCACCACGTGATACGGCGTGTTATCGGAACAGTCTTTATGCCCTTCGCCCAACACCCAAGTGCCTTGGGTCCAGACATAAGTTTCCGGCGTGGTGACTTCTTTGGCCAAATCCATCCCCTTCAACCCGGCGAACGCTTTGGCTTTGGCGACGGCCGCATCGGCGTCAATCTCATCACCGGCCACGATAATGCCGGACTGGGCGCCTTTATCACGCAGAATGCGCGTCAATTTACGCGTGTCGATATCGGCAATCGCCACCACATTTTGTTCTCTCAGGTAATCGGGCAGGGATTTTTCCGCACGGAAGTTGCTCATCAGCGGCGGGCAATCGCGAACAATCAAACCTTGAGCCATAATTGACGGAGACTCTTCGTCTTCTTCGTTCACGCCCACATTACCGATATGCGGATAAGTTAACGTCACAATTTGTTTGTAATACGATGGGTCTGTCAGAATTTCCTGATAACCGGTTAACGAAGTATTGAATACCACTTCACCGATTGTTTCCCCTTCGATACCAAGAGACGTTCCCCAGAACAGGGAGCCGTCTTCCAAAGCCAATAAAGCTGTTTGTGTCATTGATTTGTTCCGCCCAACAGAAATTCAAAAACTTTTGGGGAGGCCATATAAAAAAACGGAGCCAATTCCCAGAAGGAACTCACTCCGTTTTTTCTTAGAAATCAGTGGGTTTCACCGCCATTTCTCGTACCGACCCCAAATAGTCAAAGCCATAAAAATAAGATTACGCGGATTGTACTTGATTCGGGCCTATCTGTCTATATTAAAACCGCAGTAAAACGACGTTTTTCAATAAGTTTTTCCAGCGTCAATAAAAGTGATTGAGGTTAAAAGCCTGGTCAAAAAGAAGCGGAATCTTTTACAATGGCTTTCCGTTTAAATATCGCATGAACGCTTCGATTCGCAGAACGTTCATCCGTCGTTCCTAAACCCTAACCATCAGGACAACCGACTATGTTCCCAAAACACTATCACCGCTTTGTCGCCGCTTTCACCATGTCCGTCATCATGGTCTTCGTCATGACGGCGGTCATCACCGCCGTCAATACCGGCATCGGCGGTAACTTCATCCAGCGCTGGTGGGAAGCCATGCTGGTGGCCTGGCCGATTGCGTTTGCCGCCATTTTGGTCATCGGCAAGCCGGTTCAGCAGTTCACCACCAAAGTCTGTTCCAAGTAATCGGCTCGGCGCCCGTTTAAATCAATCCGCTTGCGCTCCGGCATCGCTCGGTGCCGCCGGATTGACGAACCGCACCTTCGCCACCCACCACAAACTCAACAGACTGATGCTCGACAGCATGAAAATAAACACCACCACTCGAGTCAAACTGCCGTCATGCAAGGCTCCCATCACCAAGCCCATCACGCCCCCGAACGCAAAGATACTGGTACCCACCAAGGCGTTGGCCGTGCCGGAAATATGCGGAAAGAAATCCATGTAACTGGCCTGTACGTTTGGCGTAATCGCCCCCAGCAGTCCCAAAATAAAAAACTGAATCAACAACACCAGATACACATTCGGCTCGAACAGTTCCACATAACTCACGAACAATACCGTCATCACCACCTGGCCGATTAAAGCGCCGAGCACAATTTGCTGTGGTTCGTAATGTTTCAACAAGCCGATATTGACCCGGTTAAAGAACATCACGCCTAACACCACCAGGCCGAAATAAAACGGGAAGGACGCTGAGCTGACACCAAAGAAATCCATGTAGATAAACGGCGACTCGGTAATGTATACGAACAAAATACTGCTGGCGAAGCCCTGCGCCAGCAAAAAGCCCAAGGCCCGAGTGTTCGACAGCACCGTTTTATAGTTTGCCAGCAACTGCCAAACCGATTCACCCCGCGCCTTTTGACGTGCTTCCGGCCCCACGGTTTCCGGCAAGGCCCATTTCACCACCACAAACAACAAGCCGGCATACAGCGCCAGAAACAAAAACACCTTATGCCAATCGCCCAAGTTCAAAATCAACGCCCCCACGCCCGGAGCCGCCAAAGGCGCTATCAGCATCACCATCGCAATCATCGAAAACACTCTGGCACTCTCCCGCCCCGAGTATAAATCGCGCACAATCGCCGCCGAGACCACCGTAGCGAAACCGCCGCCCACCGCCTGCAGCACCCGCATCACATACAACTGCTCAATCTGCACCGAAAACATCATCAACGCCGAGGTGACCGAAAACACCAACAAACCGATAAACGCGATGGGTTTACGACCGAAACGGTCGGATAAGGGCCCGCCAATCAGTTGCCCCAGCGCAAAACTGATCAAAAACAGCGGCACCGTCAAACTCACTTCATTGACGGTCGCCTCCAATGCGGTGGCGATTTCCGGGATGGCCGGCAAATAGGTATCGACCGCAAAAGGGGTCAAAGCGACTAAAGCCCCTAACCTTGGAGCCAATTGTCGAGCAGACAAAGCGTGCATAATAGCGAATCTTCCAATGAAAAAGTGTGCCGTAAAACGGCTTGAGGGGTTAAGAACGACGTTAACGCCCAGATAAAATGTTACATGTTTGTAAACATCTATATCATACCACAGCCATACTCATTGAAACCGGCAATCTCAGAAACCACCAGGCCTGGTGGTTTCCGCTATTCGCTCTGTTATCGGCTTTAAGCCTCGGACAAAGCTTGAACCTTTTCATCAAAGGCCTGCTTCAAGCGTTTAAACATCGGCCCCGGACAGGCCGTCATGCGTCGCCCGCCGATGTCCGCCACCGGCAGCATTTCCGCGCCCGACCCGCTGAGAAAAACTTCATCGGCATTATAAACATCATACAAAGATAGCGGCCTTTCGACACACTCTATCCCCAAAAATGCCGCGAGCTCGAGAATAAAACGCAGTGTAATGCCATTCAACGCACACTCCGAACTCGGAGGTGAAATCAACGCTCCATTCTTGACCACAAACACATTGGCCGCACTGGCTTCGGCAACACGCCCTTGCGTGTTCAGCAAAAGTGCGTCGTCGGCACCGGCTTGATTGGCTTCGATTTTCGCCAGAATATTGTTCATATAATTCAAAGTTTTAATTTGACTGTCAAACACATCCAACGGCATACGTCGCGTGGCGGCGACAATCAACTTCAAACCGGATTGCGCCGAATCACGCATCATCTTCAACTCGTCGCACAGAATGAAAACCGTCGGTGTTTCACAGCGCTTCGGGTCCAGCCCTAACGCGCCCGAACCGCGCGTGACTACCAAACGTAAATACCCATCCGTTAAATCATTCTGTGCAATGACATCACGGCAGGCCTGGTGTAAATCATCCATTGAATACGGCAGCTCCAGACAAATCGCCTTGGCGGATTGAAACAACCGCTCCAGATGCTCGGTCAATAAAAGCGGTACCCGATGATAAAATCGAATCCCCTCGAAAACGCCGTCGCCGTATAAAAGACCGTGGTCCGTCAAGGCCACGCCCGCTTGAGAGACCGGTTTGATTGCCTGATTTATCCAACACTGCCGTTCCATTACCACTCCTTAATATCCGTTATACTGTATTTCTTCGATTATTTAATGCGCCACCACCAAGGGCGCTCTGCCTCAACGTGAGTCTCCTCTGCCGTCTGCTCCACCGGCTGCCCGATTGTTTGCTTCATCCAGCCCCAACCCAGTGCCACCAAGAACAGCACAACCACCCACAATAGTTTTATGAATCCTTCACGCTTCATTGCCTGAAACCTCCATTTCCGCTTCATCATCACCAAATAATCAGTCTAAGGCTTTCCAAAAAAATATACAGATTCAAAAAATATTAAATAAACCAGTACAGATTAGCGTTAAAATCATCTGTACCGGTTTTAAAGACAACAACTGTATTGAAGTGAAGAACGAAATAAGGCCATTAGATGAGTGAAAAGACCAAGCCGCGCTCGCCGAAAAGCGAGTTTTTGTACCAGGATCTCGCCCAGTCCCTGGCGGATAACATTCGCCAAGGCACCTATGCGCCTGGTGAAAAACTGCCGTCGGTGCGCCAAAGCGCCAAAAACTTTCACGTCAGCGTCTCGACGGTGGTGTCGGCTTATTACAAGCTGGAAAGCATGGGATACATCGAGTCTCGTCCCAAGTCCGGTTTTTATGTGCGCAGTGCCCCCAAACTGTCGTTCGAAACCCCGACCCGCAGCCAACCGGAAGCCAAACCTTCCGCCGTCACCGGTCAGGAAATGGTTTTGAACCTGGTCAAAGCCGCCAATGATCCGAACATCCTGCAATTCGGCGCCGCCGTACCAGACAGCGACTTTTTGCCCATCAAACTGGTATCACAGGCCATGAAAAAAGTCTGCCACCATCAGGCCGACACCATCAGCCATTACGAATTCCCACCCGGCAATCCGGAGTTACGGCGGCAAATCGCACGACGCATGTCCGGCTTCGGTTGCGAGGTGTCCGCAGATGACATCGTCATCACCAACGGCTGTCAGGAATCCTTACGTCTGGCGTTACGCGCCTGTGCCGAGCCGGGCGACATCATCGCCATCGAATCCCCCACCTTTTATGGCTTACTGCAAGTCATCAATTCGTTGCGCATGAAAGCCATTGAAATCCCCACCGATCCGAACACCGGCATTTCGATCAGTGCCTTGGAGATGGCCATTGACCAATGGCCGATCAAAGCGTGCGTGACGGTGCCCACTTTCAGCAACCCGCTGGGGTTCAGCATGCCGGACGACCATAAACGACGCTTGAACGCCCTATTGGCCGAACGCGACATTCCTTTGATTGAAGACGACGTTTACGGCGAGCTGTCGCATCGCCACAGTCGCCCCAAACCGCTTAAGGCGTTCGATCCTTACGATAACGTCATCTACTGCTCGTCTTTTTCCAAAACCCTGTCGCCGGGCTTGCGGGTCGGCTGGGTCAGCTCGAAACGCTATTACAAACAGCTGGAATACCTGAAATACGTTTCCAACCTGTCGACGTCCTCCGCCGCGCAGCTCGCGACTCTGGACATTTTGCAATCCGGTCGTTACGACTTGTATTTGCGCCGGGCCGGGCAACAATACGCTTACGCGGTGGACCAACTCACCAGCGCCATCGTGCGGCTGTTCCCGCCCGGCACCAAGGTCACGCGCCCGGAAGGCGGTTTTGTCATCTGGGTGGAATTACCCTATGCGATCGACACCTTTGAATTGGCGAACCGCCTGATTCCGCATGGCATCAGCATCGCGCCGGGGCGTATTTTCTCCACCACCGACAAATACAATCATTTTTTCCGGCTATCCTGCGCGTTGAAATGGGACCGCGAAACCGAACTCGCGATCTTGAAGATATTGCATGAAACCGAAAAACTGCATCAGGAAAGTCAAAGCCCGACTCCGCTACGGCATTCGCTTTAAAAAGGCAGTGACTCAAAATCTCCCAGGCCTGGCAGATTTTGTCCAAATGAGGCTAGATGTTAGGTGATGGGATGCACTAGCGGAATGGCTCCAACAGGGGCTTTTCCAACGTGAAATTCGTCAGTAAAACCGTGCCACGACGCACTTGATTGGTCTGCACACAGTGAAATCCGCGCCGTTCGAAAAACGGGCGAATCAGATGCGAAGCTTCCACATACAAGCGTGCCATACCCGCTTGGCGGGCACTCGCTTCCAAATGCGCATACAAAGCCGCCGCCACGCCCTGCCCCTGAAATGCCGGATGCGTATAGGCACAATCGATATGCCCGTCGGCTTCCAGTTCCATAAAACCGACAATCCGCCCCTCCCGCCACGCGACAAAGGGCTGTTTTTGGGCCAGACGTTCTTTCCAAAACACCTTATCCGGCGGCGTGGGCGCCCAGGCTTCTTGCTGTTCTTTGGAATACACCGTCGGATCGATGGCATGCACCGCCGCATGGTATAAATCCGCAATCGCGTCGGCGTCTTGCGGCTGGTAGGTTCGAATCTGCACCATCACTCATCCAGCCTCACCGGTTTGCGCCGCGCCTTGATTTCACCTCTTTGACGCTTTTGATCCATGCGCTTCCGGCGAGCACTTTTGGTCGGACGAGTGGCTAAACGCTTTTTCGGTCGAACCCAGGCAGCTTCCAACAGTTGTTGTAACCGTTGCAGAGCCTCCCGGCGATTCCCTTCCTGAGTGCGCTGCGATTGCGCTTTAATGATAATCAGACCGTCTTTGGTAATGCGGCGGTCCGGAAGTGCCATCAAGCGCAATTTGATGGCTTCCGGCAACGAAGAACCGAAAATATCGAAACGCAAATGGACGGCGGTAGCCACTTTATTGACGTTCTGACCGCCGGCGCCTTGCGAGCGCACGGCCTGCCAATCCAGTTCGTTTTCAGGAAGTTTCCACCCGCTTGACAGCGTAATCACGCCACTCTCCTTTTCTTTCCAGTCGCCCATATAAAAAATCCGCCAGGCCTGGCGGATTTTGTAATATTTCGAAAGGCGGTCAAACCCTTTGCATCATGAGACGGAATCCGGCAAATGATTGGCCTGAACACTGCGAGACCCGCTGACCTCGGCCAGATGGGTTTCCATTTCGTTGATGGCATCCACCACTTCACGGCTCAATCGCTCCAGCTCGTCGAGGTTGGTTTCGGCACTGATGTTGTCGCCGATTTCCTTCAACTGAATGATTTTACCGATATGGGCATGCATGGCCTGATGCGATTTTTCCAACTGCTGGAAACTCGGGAAAGACGCATACTGTTGGCCAGCGCCGTAAATCCATTGTCCCAGCTCACAGGCTTTCGGGTCAACGGCTTTTTGCGGGTCCACGCCCACATCAAACCCGTGAATGTAAGCCCGTGCCTTGGCGCGCCATTGACGGTGCGCCATACGGATGCGCACAAAATTGGCATCCGCATCCAACGCGGTTTTGTGCGACTTCGGTTGAATTTTAAACGTCTGGGCATTTTGCGTCATCGCATGGGTCAGGCTTTCCAGTTGCTTGGCGGTCTGACTGGTGCTCTCCGCCATGATAGCGTTTTTCTGAACCTGAGAATCGATGTCGCTGATGGCGATATTGACCTGCGAAATCCCCTGTGTCTGCTCCCGGCTCGACTTGGAAATGTCGTCGATAATCGATTGAACTTTCTGAATTGACTGGTGAATTTCGTTTAAGGAGTCACCGGAATCGTTCACATACGCCGAACCTTGTTCGACTTTTTCCAAGGTGTCCTCAATCAAGCCGCGAATTTCCTTGGCCGCATCGGACGATTTTCCGGCTAGGTTACGTACTTCACCCGCCACCACCGCGAAACCGCGGCCATGTTCACCGGCGCGAGCCGCTTCCACCGCCGCGTTCAACGCCAGCAAATTCGTCTGGAAGGCAATCGAATCAATCAAGGTAATGATGTCACCAATGCGTTGGCTGGCATGACTAATGGCTTCCATCGACTGAATCGCATCCTGCATGACTTTCACACCCTGTGCCGCTTTGGCGGCTGCATCATGGGTCTGAGACGCGGCATCCTGCGCATTGTCCGAACTGCTTTGCACCGCGCTGGTCATTTCTTCCATCGACGCGGAGGTTTCTTCAATCGACGCCGCCTGGCTTTGTGAACTGGAGCTCAGTTCGGTACTGGCGCGACGCACTTCCTTACTGTCGGTATCAATTAATTCCGATACTTCCTGAACACCGGACAGGATATCGGAAATGTTTTCCATGCTCACCGTCAAGGCTTCTTTCACCACACCGAAATAGCCTGGACACGGCTGTTCGATGGATTGTTGGAAGTCACCCACCGACATGGCAATGGCCACTTCCGTCGACATATCGATGGAGCGAACGATGGAATCCAGCGTCATGTTCAAAGCTTCGGCCACCGGACGCAGTTCCTTGTCGGCTTTCTCCAGGTCGACGCGATACCCCAAGTCTCCGATCAGAATGCCGTCGTGAATCTTTTTAACTTCTTGCAACAGTTGCGCGGTGAGTGTTTTGTCTTCCCACTCCACCACGGTTCCGACGTGAACACCGGCCCGGTTATGCACCGCCACCAGTTTCAAGCAGAACAACATTCCCGCCATTTCAATTTCACGGTACTGGGTGTCGGCTTGATTCAGAACAAAACCGGCGCCGTCCACATTGAACAGATCCATCGGTTGGTCAATCAGCTTGGCGGCGTTGAAACCTCTGATCACATTCGCCAAGGTTGCTTCCCGGCTGGCAAAAAAGTCTTTCAACTGTTGGTTGAGGTACACGATTTTACCGTCGGCATCCAACATCATCATATTCACCCAGGCCTGATCCACCGCCATTTGCAGGCGACGCGCACGATCGCTTTCGGTTTCCAGATTGGAACGATAAGCGCCCATTGCCAGCGCGCTGGATTGAATGGCACCGTAGAGTTTACCGGTGTAATTCGGTTTCACCTTCACATCCAGAACCTGCTCACCGCCCGCCACTTTGCGCAACAACGAAACGGCTTGCCGGATGCTGGTTTGCAAGTAAGACCCCATCAGCCAAGCGACCAACAACATCAACACCGACACCACACCGATCATCGTCGGTGTGACGTCCAAATACGTATGCGTCAAAATGAGCGGCAACACGCCTAATAAAAGCGCCAATACCACCATTTCGCTACGCGGCCCCAGCTTGGTCCAAAGATTCCATTTTTGCCAGTTGATTCCTGTATGGATGTTACCCTGTTCAATCCGTGCCTGACCTTTGCCAAGCGATTGATACGCTTTTTCGGCGGCTTGTTTTTCAGCATCGGAAATGGCCTCACGAACGGATAGGTAGCCGGTGTTTTTCCCTTCCATATCATATACCGGCGTTACATTCGCACGCACCCAATAATGGCTGCCGTCCTTACGGCGATTCTTAACGATTTGTGTCCATGGCATACCCGATTTCAAGGTTTGCCACATATCTTTGAACACCGCCGGCGGCACATCCGGATGGCGAACCAGGTTATGCGGCTGCCCAATCAGTTCAGACCGCTTAAAACCGCTGATGATTTCAAAGCTGTCGTTGCATTCGACGATGGTACCGTTCAGATCGGTGCGGGAAACGAGGGGCAGTCCCTTAGGGATAGGGTATTCTTCTTGAGTAACGGGTAGGTTCTCTCTCATAATTATTTCTTTTTTTATATGGTTTTTCAGAGTCTTCGCCATTCTAGCAAGATGGCAAGAACGAAAAGTGCAACAAAAATGATTCAGCACTTTTTCGGCAACAGTCGAAAATTCTACCCTTTCCTTGGCCGTTTACAAAGCCCTTAACGGCTTGATTGCCATAAAAAAAGCACGTATTTACGTGCTTTTTTTAACAGTGCTCCGAAAGCGGATCAAAAAACGACCAGGCCTGGTCGTTTCGGATAATGAAACCCGATGTTTGATTACGTGAATTTGATGTAGGCGTAACCCGATTGTTGCAAATCAATCATACGAGTGTACGCATCAAACACGATTTTCACTCCCGGAAGCACATCTTCGGCCGTCCAACCGTGTCCTTTCATCGTCACGTGACACAATTCCACGCTCACGCCGTGGTCAATCAATTCCTGTACCACCTTCGCATTGCGGTTAACGCTGAAAGGGTCGTTGGTGAACATTTGATAAGGCTCGTCTTTCAACAGCCAATAGCCGGCCGCCCCGTGCACCACCACGCTGATGTGCAACTGGCTTTCCGGAATGCCTTGTTTTTCATAAGCCTCCAACAACCCGCGAACGTAATACAGCCCTTTGCCAATCCCGGCCTGTTGCTGATCCTGATTGATGTCGTACACGACCTTGATGTCTTTCTGATGCTGCACGGTGATAATGTTCGACGACGCACCGGATGACGCCGCCAACGAGAGAGAGGAAAACAATCCGAACACAAAGAACAAAGACAGGAAGAATAAAACATTTCGAGCCGTTAACAACAACGGTCGATTTTGAAGAGAAACCAACATGGGACACCTCCTTGTTTAACGGGCGGCTGAATATCATCCAGCCAGACCCTCCAAACCAGTATAGCCCTAAGCCAACACCGATAAAAGGAAACAAGTCTGACATCTTGCCAAAACCATTTGATTTCAAAAGTGTTTTCACACTTCTAAAACACAAAACGCCCGTAAAAACGGGCGTTTTCAAACCGTCGAACCACCGAGAGATTAACGCAGATTCAGAACATCCTGCATATCGAACAACCCGGTCGTCTTATCCTGCAACCACAAGCACGAACGCGCCGCGCCTTTGGCAAAAGTCATGCGACTGGACGCCTTATGGGTGATTTCCACCCGTTCACCTTCCGTTGCAAACAGCACCGTATGATCACCGACAATGTCGCCGGCTCGGACGGTCGCAAAGCCGATGGTGTTGGGGTCACGCGCGCCGGTAATGCCTTCACGCCCGTAAACCGCACACTCTTTCAAATCACGCCCCAAAGTATCGGCCACCACTTCCCCCATTCGCAAAGCGGTACCGGACGGCGCATCCACCTTATGGCGGTGATGACCTTCAATCACTTCAATATCGTAACCGTCGTTCAGCACTTCCGCCGCTTGTTTGAGCAGCTTTAACACCAGGTTAACGCCGACGCTGAAATTGGCGGCAAACACGATGGCGATGCGCTCGGCCGCTTCTCGCAAGGTTTTCAGGCTGGCTTCATCGAACCCGGTGGTGCCGATGACCATTTTCTTGTCATGCGCTAAACAGACTTTGATGTTGTGCATCGTCGTGTCCGGCGTGGTGAAATCAATTAACACATCGAAGTCGTCCACCGCCAGTTCGATTTGGTCCACCACCTTAACGCCCAAAGTTCCCACACCGGCCAGTTCACCGGCATCTGCACCGACCAACGACGAGCCGGGACGCTCAATGGCGGCCGACAAAGTCAAACCTTCGGCCTGGTTGACCGCATCAATCAAGTTTTTTCCCATACGCCCGGAAGCGCCGATTACCGCAACTCTCATCATGCTATTCCTTTTTAATTCCAAGGTCCGTCTTTGTCTTTTTTCTCGTTTTCATCATCACCGGTGAAGAAGGCTTTCACCGAATCGAAGAAACTGTGCGTTTTCGGACTGTGCTGTTTATGATGCTTACCTTGCAGGCTTTCGTCAAACGCACGCAACAATTCTTTCTGTTCCTCGGTCAATTTGACCGGCGTTTCAATGTGCACCTGCACCACCATATCGCCGATATGATGTGAACGCACCGATTTCACACCTTTTCCGGACAGCTTGAAACGCTGACCGGATTGGGTGCCCGCCGGAATCTTCAAGTTGGCTTTACCGCTCAAAGTCGGCACATCCATGGTCCCCCCCAAAGCGGCTGTAGCAAACGACAACGGCATATCACAATAGAGTGTATTGCCGTCACGTTGGAAAATTTTGTGTTCTTTGACGCGAATGCGCACATACAAATCGCCATGCGGCGCGCCCGGCTCACCGGCTTCACCCTCGCCTTGCAGACGAATGCGGTCGCCATTATCGACTCCCGCCGGAATCTTGACCGACAAGGTCTTGTGACTGTGCTTATAGCCTTCGCCACGACACGCCTTACACGGCGTTTTGACGATTTTACCGGTACCGTGACAGTTCGGACAGGTACGCGATACCGCAAAGAAACCTTGCTGAACACGAACCTGGCCCGCGCCCTGACAGGTCGGACAGGTTTGCACATCCGAACCCGGTTCGGCACCGGAGCCGTCACAGGCTTCACACAACTCTTTGGTCGGAATACGGATATCGACGGTGGTGCCGGACACCGCGTCTTCCAGTGAGATTTCCAATTCGTATTGCAGGTCGTTCCCCGGCTGCGGGCCGCGACGGCCACCAAAACCACCTCCGAAGATATCACCGAAGATATCGCCGAAGTCCGCAAAACCGCCGCCTCCGAAGCCGCCTTGGCCCGCACTACCGTCTACGCCGGCATGACCAAACTGATCATAGGCCTGGCGTTTTTGCGGGTCGGACAGGATTTCATACGCTTCGGACGCTTCCTTGAACTTATCTTCGGCGTCTTTATTGTCCGGGTTACGGTCCGGGTGATAACGCATCGCCAGTTTTCGGTAGGCTTTTTTGATTTCGCCGTCCGATGCCGTGGCCGATACTTCCAGAATTTCGTAGTAATCTCTTTTGCTCATAATGATTCAGATATCTTGTTAAATCGGTCAATTAATATTCAAAACCATACGATAAAACCGAAAATGACCAGGCCTGGCGATTTTCCAGAAACGGTCGGGGTTATCCTATCTTTTTGAATGGTAATTGAACCGCAAAGTCCATTGCGCAGTGAGGCATAAAAAAACGGGCCATTCTCAAGAATGGCCCGCATTATACCGATTTTGGTATTCAATTAGGCCCTGTTATCGAACCTAACCGAATTATTTTTTGTCGTCGTTGACTTCTTCAAACTCGGCATCGACGATGTCATCATCGGCGTTATTGGCGGAACCTTGCTCCTGCGCACCGGCATCGGCGCCCGGTTGCTGAGCATAGGCTTTTTCGGCCAGTTTCTGACTCGCTGCCGCCAATGCTTGCGATTTTTCATCGATGGCCGCTTTGTCGTCGCCTTTCACAGCTTCTTCCAAGTCGGCAATCGCTTTCTCGATCGCTTCTTTCTCGGCCGCATCCACGCCTTCGCCTTGTTCTTCCAACAGTTTCTTCGTACCGTGGATCATGGCATCGGCCTGGTTACGTGCTTCCACCAACTCTTTCAGCTTGGCGTCTTCCGCCGCGTGCGCTTCGGCATCCTTCACCATCGCTTCGATTTCGTCTTCGGACAGACCGGAAGACGCTTGAATGGTGATGTGCTGCTCTTTGTTGGTCGCCTTGTCTTTCGCCGAAACGTTCAGGATACCGTTGGCATCAATGTCGAACGTCACTTCGATTTGCGGCGTACCACGTGGCGCCGGCGGGATTTCGTCCAGATTAAACTGACCCAGCGATTTATTACCGGAAGCCACTTCACGCTCACCTTGCAGGACATGAATGGTAACGGCCGCCTGATTGTCTTCCGCCGTCGAGAAGGTTTGCGACTTACGCGTCGGAATCGTCGTATTCTTCTCGATCAGTTTGGTCATCACGCCGCCCATGGTTTCAATCCCCAAGGAAAGCGGAGTCACGTCAAGCAACAGTACGTCGTTCACGTCACCGGAAAGAACACCACCTTGAATGGCCGCTCCCATGGCAACCGCTTCATCCGGGTTCACGTCTTTACGTGGTTCTTTACCGAAGAACTCTTTTACTTTCGCTTGCACCATCGGTACACGTGTGGAACCACCGACCAAAATCACGTCGTCGATTTCAGAAGCCGACAAACCGGCGTCTTTCAATGCGATGCGACATGGCTCGATGGAACGCTCAACCAAACCTTCGATCAACGATTCGAACTTGGCACGTGTGATTTTCATGTTCAAGTGTTTCGGACCGGTGGCATCCGCCGTCACATACGGCAGGTTGATGTCGGTCTGTTCACGGGAAGACAACTCGATTTTGGCCTTTTCCGCAGCTTCACGCACACGTTGCAGTGCCAACTTATCCAGTTTCAAGTCTACGTTCTGGTCTTTCTTGAACTCTTCGGCGATGTAATCCACGATGACGTTATCGAAGTCTTCCCCACCCAGGAACGTGTCCCCATTGGTCGACAGTACTTCGACTTGTTTTTCACCGTCCAGATCGGCCACTTCGATGATGGAGATATCGAAGGTCCCGCCACCCAAGTCGTAAACCGCGATTTTGCTGTCCGCTTTGACTTTGTCCATACCGTAAGCCAAGGCCGCAGCCGTCGGTTCGTTGATGATACGCTTCACTTCCAGACCCGCGATTTTACCGGCATCTTTGGTGGCTTGACGTTGCGAGTCGTTGAAGTAAGCCGGTACCGTAATAACCGCTTCGGTCACTTCATGGCCCAGATAATCTTCAGCCGTTTTCTTCATTTTCATCAACGTACGCGCAGACACTTCTTGCGGAGACAATTTCTTGTCACCGACTTCCACCCACGCATCGCCATTGTCAGCAGGAATGATTTTATAAGGCACCATATCCTTGTCTTTTTGCACCACGGCATCGTCGGCACGACGGCCAATCAGACGCTTGATGGCGAACAAAGTGTTTTCAGGGTTGGTCACCGCTTGACGCTTGGCCGAATCCCCGACCAAGACTTCACCGTCATTTGCGTAAGCCACGATGGAAGGTGTGGTACGAGCCCCTTCCGCGTTAGGAATGACTTTGGTTTCTTTCCCTTCCATTACCGCGACACATGAGTTCGTTGTCCCGAGGTCAATCCCGATAATTTTTCCCATTCGTTTATCTCCAAATTTCATGGCTTCGCGAGGCAAAGCCTTTCAAATTAATACGTAAAGTTTTTTGTGTTAGCTTCTATATAGGGGGCGCCTAAGATTATTCAAGGGCGGCATCGAAAGTTTTTTCGTATTTTTTCGCCCTTGGCCGTTTACCGCTTATTGCGCCACCACAACACGCGCCGGACGCACCAGACGCTCGTTCAGAACATAGCCTTTCTGGAAGACTTCAATCACCGATTGCGATTCGTGATCCGGTGACGGCACCATGGTCATGGCTTCGTGCAATTGCGGGTCGAACTTCTCGCCCGCCGGGTCCACGCGCTCCACATTGAACTTCTGCATCACGTCCAGGAATTGCTTGAATGTCATATCCAAGCCTTCACGGATGCTGTCCGCGGAGGCATCATCTTTCGATGCCGCGTCCAAGCCCATTTCCATGGAATCCAATACCGGCAGCAATTCGCCAACGAATTTTTCCAACGCAAATTTATGCGCGTTTTCCACGTCCAAACGGGTACGACGTTTTAAGTTTTCCATATCGGCCAGGGTGCGCAGCGCCAACTCTTTTTGCGCATCGGCTTCTTTTTTGGCCTCGTCCAACATCGCTTCCAGGTCATGTTCGACGGCGTCTTCGGCTTGGTGGGTTTCTTCGGAAACACCGTCTTCCACCGTTGGAATGTGTTCTTCGTTCAGTTCTGCCTTGTTTTCAGACATAAAAATCTCCAGAAGTTGATAACTGTAAAATCAGGGGGTTTATAAGGACGCTTTTCAGGGTTTCAAGCGCCCGAAATGAATTTTTTGCATTAAATTTTGTGAAGACGATTCGGGACGGTGTCGTTCCGCGCAATCCCGAAAACGACCAGGCCTGGTCGTTTTGGATGATTCCGTGTTGATCACTTATTGAGTAGGGAGCTGAGAATCCGTGCGGTCATATCGACACGCGGCACGATTTTATCGTACGGCATTCGGCTCGGCCCGACCACACCCAGCACGCCCATCACTTCACCGTCACGCTCGTAAGGCGTGGTGATGACGCTGCAGTTCTGATAACTTTCATTGCCGCATTCCTGGCCGATAAAAACTTGAACGCCCTTGGCCTGCATGCTTTTATTGAGCAGATTGAGCATATCGGAATGCTCTTCGAAGGATTGAAACAAGGCGCGCAGCTTTTCGGCATCGGCCAGTTCGTCGTAATTCAACAGATTGGTCTGACCGGAAATAAAATACGGCATGCCCTGTTTCATTTTGTCGTCAATGACTTCGTCGGTGGCTTCGACAATCGACACCATCAGCTGGTCCATGGTTTTGCGCAACTCGTCCATGCGCTGCACCAGCAGTTGTTTGACTTCATACAGGTGACGGCCGGCAAAATGCGCGTTCAGGTAGTTGCCCGCCTGTTCCAAATGCGAGGCCGACACCGGCTCGTCGAATTCGATGACCCGGTTTTGAACATCCAAGTCGTTCAGCACCAGCACCACCAAAGCGCGCTTGTCGTTCAAACGCACAAAGTCGATATGGCGCAAGACTTCCTGTTCTTGGTTCGGCAGCATAACCAGACTCGCCATGCCCGTCAAGCCGGACAAAATCTGCGAGGCGGAACCCAGCAGCTCTTCCTGAGTTTGCGCTTTATCGAAGCCTTGTTCGATTTGCTTCATCGACGAGGCATTCAACGGCTGCACCGTCAGGATCGAATCCACAAACACCCGGAAGCCGTGCTCGGTGGGTACGCGTCCCGCGGAGGTGTGCGGCGAATGAATCAGCCCCATCCTTTCCAGGTCTGCCATGACATTACGAATGGTGGCGGAACTGACCGAAACGTCCGGCATTTTCGCCAGCACGGATGACCCGACGGGCCGTCCCTCATTCAGGTATAATGCCATTAAGTGTTTGAAAAGCAGTTGTGATCGTTCATTCAAGTTCATACAGCGCAGCGACACTCGTCATTCTTTAACGGATGTTAGGCAAAAATAGTACTTGCTTAACGTAAAATGATGCTTAATATTCTAGCTCATAAATTGGACTCAAAAGCATTATGGGTATAAAACGGAAATTTTCAAGAGGCGGATGACGACCAACGACTGTCAACCCGCTCGACGAAGGATATAACGCATGTTCAGTAAAATCGGAATTTTCGCCAAATACAACGGCATTCAGTCCTGGGAAGTGATTGATAAGCTGATTCTGTACTTTCAGGAAAAAGACAAGCGCGTGTTGCTGGATCAACGCTCCTGCTCGGATTTTCCCATTGACCGTTACGGCATTGAACGCCTGGAACGTTCCGAACTGCTGGAAACCATCGATTTCGCGATTGTCGTCGGCGGCGATGGCACCTTTCTCGACGTGGCGCGTTCCATCGTCAATTACAACATTCCGATTCTCGGCATCAACCTCGGACGCCTGGGTTTTTTGACCGACGTGTCGCCCGACACCATGCTCGATACCCTGGACGAAGTTTTGGCCGATGATTACCAGTGTGAAGAACGTACCCTCCTGAAAGTCGTCATCAAAAAAGACGGCGAAACCCTGTTTGAAGAAGTGGCCTTTAACGATGTGGTGTTGCACAAAAACGATTCGCCGCGCATGATTGAATTCGAAACCTTCGTCGACAACCGTTTTTTGAACAGTCAGCGTTCCGACGGCCTGATCGTGTCCACGCCGACCGGCTCCACCGCCTACTCCCTATCCGCCGGCGGCCCGATTGTCGATGCCGGTTTGAACGTCATTTCACTGGTGTCCATCAACCCGCATACCATGAGTAACCGCCCGGTGGTGGTGTCCGGCGACAGTGAAATTCTGATTCGCCCGCACGCCAACTGCTGCGGCGTCGCGTCCATCATCTGCGACGGCCAACGCTCCTTCCAATTCATGGCGCACTACGAAACCATCGTGACGCGCCACCCCAACTTCATTAAAATGGTCCACCCGAAAAGCCACGACCATTACGAACTGTTAAGAGCCAAACTCAACTGGGGACAAAAGCTGTAAACGCGCCGTCTCAGGCACCGAGCAACTTAGGAGCGACATGTTACAAGAACTGACCATTCAAAACCTGGCCTTGATTGAAAAACTGCACCTGAATTTCGAATCCGGTTTCACCACCCTGACGGGGGAAACCGGTGCCGGGAAATCCATTTTGCTGGACGGCCTCGGCCTGGCATTGGGCGAACGTGCCGACAGTGCCCTGGTTCGCCACGGCACCCCCAAGGCCGACATCACCGCCGATTTCGACATCACCGAATTGCCGGACGTCCAAAACTGGCTGGCCGAAAACGAACTGGATGAAGACAACACCTGTCTGTTGCGCCGCACCCTCACGGCGGAAGGCCGCTCCAAAGCGTATATCAATGGCCTGCCCGCTTCCGTCAACCAATTGAAAAGCCTGAGCGCGCTGCTGATCGACATTCACGGTCAGCACGAACATCAAACCCTGATGCACGCTAACAAACAATTGGCGCTTCTGGACGCTTACGCTAAGCACGATGAACAACTGGCCCAAACCGCGGAATCCTACCAGGCCTGGCAAAAATTGAATCAACGTTACGAAGAACTGCACGCTTCGCAAGCGGACCGCCAGAGCAAACTGGAATTATTGGAATTTCAATTGTCGGAATTCGATAAAGTGCAACCGCAAGCCGATGAATTCGAAGCCTTGTCCGACGAACAAAACACCTTGTCGCACGCCAGCGAAATCAAACAATCGGTGTACAACGCCTATGAGGCGATTGAAGGCGACGACGGCTTGACCCATAAACTGTCGCAAGCCATTTCCGAGCTGGAAAACGTCAGCGAGTTTTCACCGCAACTGGCCGAAGCGCTGGCACAACTCAACTCCATTCAAATCGACTGTCAGGCCGTGGCCGACGACATTCAAGCGCAAAACCATCACGTCGAACTCGACCCGGAGCGCTTGCAAACAGTCGATGAACGCCTGTCCGAATTGTTTGGGCTGGCGAAAAAATACCAACTCGACCCAGAGCAACTGGTCACCAAACATCAGGAAATTCGTGATGCGCTGGCCGAACTGAGCGACTCCGGCGCGTCGCTCGACACCTTGAAACAGGAAATCGACCAGGCCTGGTCAGCATTCACCCAACAGGCGTCGAAACTGCATACATCACGCACCCAGGCCGCCAAACGCCTGAGCGAGAATGTCACCGCGTCCATGCACACATTGGGCATGGAAAACGGCTTGTTCCAAATCGATGTCGACACCACCGACAAAGCCAGCAAACTCGGATTGGATCAGGTGCACTTCCAGGTCACCGCCAATAAAGGTCAGCCACTGCAACCCTTGGCAAAAGTCGCTTCCGGCGGGGAGCTTTCCCGCATCAGCTTGGCGATTCAAGTGGCCAGCGCCGAAGTCGCCAGTTTGCCGTCGATGATTTTCGATGAGGTCGATGTCGGCATCGGCGGCGGCATCGCCGAGGTGGTCGGCCAAAAAATGCAACAACTGGGACGCCATCGTCAGGTTTTTTCCATCACCCACTTGGCACAAGTGGCGGCATACGGCGACCAACAGCTCAATATCCGAAAACACACCGAAAACGACCAAACCAAAACCCAAGTCACCCAACTGGATGACGACGCGCGGATTGAGGAATTGGCGCGGATGCTGGGCGGCATGAAAATCACCGAGCAAACGCTGAAACACGCGGAAGAAATGCTCAGCTTAGCTCAACAAACCTAACAGCAAACCCGCGCCTGAACAATTGGGCTTTCCATAAAAAAACCGGGCATGGCCCGGTTTTGTTAGGGTGTTGATTGAATCAGTTTGGTTTTACGGAATCAATACCGCTTCCTTCACACCGGTCGTTTCATCCGCAGGCGGCTCCAGCCAGACGGTATCCTTCAAGGATTTGATGTGTGGCGTGCGGCCATAAATATAGCTTTGCTCATCCACAATCACCTTGTAGGCCTTGTTCAAAGCCTTCGCCCGTTCCGGAGACGGTAACAACAGATAACCGATGTCGCCATGCAATCGCTGCAAAGCATCGGGCTTCACCTCGCCCTTTTCATCGAAGAATTTGGCGATGACTTCCGGGTTATTGCGGAACTCGTTTCCGGAACCGTTTTCCAGCAAATACTGGGTATATTCATAGGTGCCGTCCGACCATTTCGGTTCCGGAATGCCCGACAGACCTTTTTGCGTCCAATGGTACCAACCGCCTTGGAAGGCATCGGCGTCCAGTTTACGCGGAAAGGCAAAACTGGCGTCGGTGGTCTGACTGATCCCGGCATGACAGCCGATACAGTTCAACGACTCTTCATAACTCTGTGGTCGCAAGTCGCCGTTCTGGTCCTCGATGAACCCTTGATATGTCCAGCCGACACCGCTAAGCATGCCGCCTTCCGGCGAGCCTTGAACATATCGCAACCGGTCCGGAAAATCATGCGCCTCTTTCAGCTCTTCCATCGCGACGTTCCGCAATTGCGTATAGGTGTTCCAGTTGGTTTTAATACCGTAACGCAATTCCTTGAAACGCGGCGACATTCGAATATCACCGTTTTCATCGAAATCGATGTAGCGAACGCTGTGAATGAACTCAGTGCCTTCCGGATACAAACCACCAGCCAAGTGCACCTTCTTCTGCGCCAATTGTTGTTTGGCTTGACCGACATAAGACATGTACCGCCCTTCCAAAGGCGCCCAGTCGTAAACCACTTCGGTGGCCTGCCCCAGTTCACCGTCCTTGTTCAAATCCACCTGATATAAGGTTTCGTCGGTCGGTGGAATCGAAACATTGCGGCGTTTAATCAAGGCCTCGACAATCGCCAAATTCAAACGATACACATCGCGGCTCCAAGCGCCCTTTTCGTCTTTCCGGAAAGCCGGTGCCAGACGCATAATCACATCATCGGTGCTGCCGTTGGTGGGCCAGAAAGTCCCGAGAAACGGGGTGTAACCGAATGAACGCCAGCCCGAATCCTCCCCGTTCGGCGTTCGATCAAATCCCTCGGAGTCGAAGTTGAAATAACAATCCGGACGATAGCCGTTCCATTCGCCGTCACCGTTAAAATCCCAGTTTTTAGGAACTTCTTTCAGGGTTTCGGCCAGAATGATTCGCCCGTCTTCATCAAAGTAATTCGATTGACGAACGTATTCCATAATGGTGTCATCGGAAATATTTGCCACCGCTTCGGTTCGATCCTTGAACAAGTTAATCCAAGGGTTTTTTCGAGACGTATCACGAAATTCATAAGCCATCTGAAAGCTGGTGTCGTCGATATAGGTCGGTGCTTTTGGCGTGGAATGACACGTAAAGCACGGGTTATGCACCTTGCCGTTTTGCCCTTCCGTACGGGTGTAACACTGGGACGGGATGTAGCTACTGGCTCGGTGATGCACTTTCGTGTTCAACAGCCAATCGTCATCAAACATGGCGGTCACCTGCTGGACGGTTTGTGGGCCGTCCAGCGTGATGATTTCAACGTCTTGAGTTTTGGAACCACTGATTCCAGAGCAGGCCGTCAGACCAGCGACCGATACACCCAAAGAGGCCCAAAGCCCCACTTTAAAAAAATAAGAAACAATCATAATTTTAACTCTTTACACTGAAACACAAAAGCCCCGCCGGAAGGGCGAGGCTTGTTGAGATTGGCCGAGGATCGGCCAAGTGAGATAATCGGATTATTTGACGTCCGAGAAATCGAACGGCCCGATATAACCGGCTTCCGACTTGGTTTCAACACCGGCTGGTCGCGTATAAGAACCGCTGACTTCACCGAATGGGTGCTGCGTCGTCACCGTCAGGTAACCGAAACCGTTGATGTCTTTATGCCAGAAAGGCGATGTGGTTTCAGAACCGTAAGGACCGGTGAAGATACGCTCCATGGAACCGTCTTTGATGTTATACGCCCAAACCATATCGTTCGGGTGCGCGCTGGTGTCTTCCCCAATCACCAGAATATCGGAACCTTGCAAGAAGGTAACGTTATCCGGGCTAGCGATTCCGTCCACATCACAGGTGTTTCCTTCCAAAGCCGTTCCAGAGTAATCCACTGGTGTACCACTCACCAAGCCTTTCATGCTGTAAGCGACGTAATCGGAACCAATGGTTGAGTTAGTAGCGACATCCAAGGCATAAACCGCACCACAAGGGTTATATTCAACGCGAATGTCGTTGTTTCCACCCAAGTCATACGTGGTATTAGCGACGCCTTTCTTCTCGTTGCTTTCCATGCCATAAGCGACTTCGGACATGGCGATATACAACTTATTGTCACGCTGATTGAAGGTAATACCCTCTTCTTTACGGAACTCGGTGGTCGCACCAAGGTACGCCGCTAGACGACGTGTTTCCAAACGTGCGGCAATGGCTTCATCCGCGGCATCCACAGCCGTATCGCCATTGACGTCCTGCAATTGCAAACATTCGTTGCCGGCTTCGGTATTGACGTTCTTAAATCCGGCCGTGGCACAAGAACCGTCTGCTTGTGGCGCTTCGGTGGCGAAAATATCCGAGAAAGCAGGCTTGGCTGCAACGATTGTTTTGATGTCCGCATCCGTCGCGTGGCCCATATCAATCCATTTGATAACAGCCTGTCCCATGCTCGAACCGTCGCTCGAAGTTTGTACCCATTTAGCGGCATACAAAGTACCGGCACTTAAATCTTCCGCCGTATCGGCCACAAACATGAACAGCCCGACATTGGTACCGTCATCCGACAAATAAACCGTTTTCTTATCCGGCATCACGTAAGCCAGCTCGTGCGCAAAGCGCCCCATGCTGTAATGTTTGGTGTAGTTAGGCGTACCATCAGTACCAATCGTCACTTCCGGCGTCCAACCATAATAGTAAGGGTTATTCATCGACGCATTCCCGCCCCAGAACTTATCCGTCACTTCAGAATAGTAGCTGTTTGCCGTATAAGGGTAAGAAGCGGCAGGGTTCGCATCCGCCGGATACTCTTCCGACCCTAGATGTGAATTCCATGGCGTGGTCATACCGGCACAGTGTACCCAGCCACCGAAGTCGCCTTTCTGACTGATGAATTGTAAGCTATCGGCTTTAACGGTCAATTTCCCGTCGGACGCTTGCTCCAATTCATTCATATACATCGCACCCGGTCCACATTCGAACTGGGAAACCATGTAAACTTTACCGTTTTTCTGCAAGAACGAGAAATGATCCAGCCCGGAACCTTTCCCAGTATCCGTACCGTTACACAAATAAGCGGAACCGTCCAACTCTTGAATCACGTTATCCTGGTAATCTTTGACCACCCCGTAAGTCTCACCATTGTTCACGTCGCCCGTTTTAATCAAAGTATGGTAACCAATTTTTTGCGGGTTTCCATCAATTAAGACACGGTTAGTCCAGCGTATTGAATGTTTTTCTTCATCTATCACCGCAGGGGAAATAGATACAAATTCAATCAACGAGGATGCTCCCTCTTTTTCAGGTATTTTTTCGCCACAACCAACCAATAAAATGAGTGACGATAAAATCACACAAATTCCAATCTGAGATTTCAACATTTATGGTTATTACATCCAGTCTGAATTAAATTATTCAATATTTTAAAACGTGAAAATGACCGGCAGATGTAGGAAAAATGACATATTTCCAAGAGGGTTTATAGGCGCGTGATTTTGTAATCGTTCTTGGTGTGGTTTTTCATTTCAATCAGGTTTTCATCGGCCACTTTCAATAAAGCGCGGTAATCCGACGATGTCAAGGCGCCGCCCATGCTGACGCTCAAATCAAAACTGGTCAAACGTTCATCCTGAACGATCGATTGTTGAATACGCTTGGCAACCGCCTCCAGCTCATCTTGACGAATAGGATGCAACAGGACTACGAATTCGTCGCCGCCCCAGCGCGCGACCGCATCGGACGGCCGCACACTTTCCGATAAATGACTGGCGATTGTCTTCAACACTTCATCGCCCGCATGATGGCCGAAAGCATCGTTGATTTGTTTGAAATTATCCAAATCCACCATCAAAAGGCCGATGGATGTGCCCGCAGACTCTCGTGTATAAATCATGGCCAATTCTTCATCAATCAAACGCCGGTTACCCACCCGGGTTAAAGGGTCGAGACAGCTTTCGCGCTGTTTATCCTTCACTTGACGTGACAACTCTTTTCGATGGCGTTCCAACGTAAACTCATGCACTCCGGTAATCAACACCAAGCCCAGCGCGGCAAAATAGAAACGGCTCGACAGAGCGGTATCCGTCCAGCCGAACGCATCCAGCTGCCAAACCATCCCCAGAAGCAAGACCGCAAAAAAAACGCCGAGTGTTGCCCCCATCACCTGGATGGTCGCCACCAGCAATGGAAAAACCCAGAAATACCCCGAATGCCCATGCCCGCCATGCACCACGAGAAAACCGATAAACAAGGCATTGGTGACCAGCATCATACCCTTGCCGATCCAGGTCAATCCGTTTTGGAAGATATGAAATCCGAACAATAAAATCATGGCGGCAAAAGACGACAACCACAGAGCCAGTACCCATTCTTGACCGACGGCAGCCATCACTGCAAAAACCACGACGAGAATGAAATAGGTCGGAATAATGAAGGTAATCCGAGAATCGGCTTTCTGTAACAAGGGCTTCAATCGTGCTTTCATAGCAATGCTTCGGCGTTATGGCTTTCTTTTAAGGCACGAACATAGAGGTGGCGATACACTTGATCGAGGGATTCGGAACGCGACTGCTCAAACGACTTCACCATCTGCAACATACGTCCGTGTTCACCCTCCTCCCGGAGAATGCCATTGACGATTTTCCGGTTCAAAGATAAAGCCTCCAACAATTCCAGCAACGGTTTTTTCAAAATCACATCCAATAATGAGAACATCCCGGCCAGGTAATAGGAATCCGGATTTTCCAGTTTTTCGTGCTCGGCACACAAGCGCATGAAAATCGCTCGGGTACGGGCGATATTGAAGACTTCAGGCACCACATCGTCCAGCAAATTCATCGAAATCATGCTTGCCCAGGATTGTACACGGCGCAATCCGAAAAGCGTCATCACCTGCCGAAGCGTTTCAAACTCCGGCATACCCACCGTACGATTCTGCGCCGCCAGTTTAATCAACTTGTGCATCAAACCGACATCTTGCGACACCACTTCTTCCAAGTCCTCTAAGCTGATATTTTCCTGCGCCAACTTGCGCAACAGCATCAACAAATGCAATTTCGACACCGACAGTTTCGCGCTGGTGACAATTTCCGGCTTAGCAAAATAATACCCCTGAAAATAATCACAACCCGCATCGCGGCACACTTCATAAATCGCTTGGGTTTCGACTCGCTCGGCCAAGATTTTGGTATTGGCGACCTTGCGAATGCGTTCTATCAACAGAGGAATCTTTTCCGGCTTGACGCCTTCGATGTCGATTTTAATGATATCGGCCAAACGAATGAATGGAATGAATTCCTTTTTGAACACAAAGTCGTCCAGAGCGATTTGAAAGCCTTTCTGCCGTAATTTTTTGATACCGGCCAAAGTGGTTTCATTGACGGGAACCGTCTCCAGGACTTCACAGACAATGCGATGCGATGAAAAACACGGATCGATTCGAGGGTCGAAAAACGCTTCCGGAAAATTGATGAAGGCCTTGGCGCCACCGACCAGTTCGTCCAGGGTAAACCCCATCATCGAATTATGCACCACCGTCGCAGTGGCATCGTCATCGGATTCAAAATGCGCTTCGTTCGGGTGATAACCGTCACGGAACAACAACTCGTACCCATAGACTTGTTTACGCCGATCAAAAATCGGTTGTCGGCCAATAAAAAGTTCTTCCATTTGTTTGTCCAACTTGGCCGTTTATTCTTATGCTCTGTGACGACCCCAACAGAATATCAATCATTTAACTCACTATCATAATGAAAACGCCACGACTTTGCCCAGTCTCTTGCCTGAAAAAGCCATTAATTTTTTTAACCGCACGATGATATTTTCTGATGTTTTTCCGTCCACCGAACCGAAACACGCTAAGAAACCACCCGCAACTCGTCCCAACGCGTCGTATAACGTCCCGACATCAAGTTACGACGCATTCGCCAGGCCTGGTGATTTTTCATCCCTTCGGAAGCCAATTGAATCGTGCCTTTTCCCATCGTCTGGTTCAAACCGTCCACCACAGACATCAAACGATCCGAACGCGCATTGGCGGAATATTTCGGATCCGGTGCAAAACAGTCCATTTGCACAGCGCCTTTGCCTGTGACACCCGATAACACCACACTGGCTTTCTGATAAAACACTCCCGAACGCCAAATACCCTGCAAAGCCCGTTTGGCCTGTTTTACCAGTAACACCGTATTATCGGACGGGTAAATCAACGGCACCGTTTGCGAGGCTTGGTAAGGTTCACCTCGTTTGGTATAAGGGCTGGAACGAATGCTGACCGTGACAAATTGGCAAACCTTACCTTGCTGGCGCAACTTTTCCCCGGCTCGGGAAACGTACGCCGACACCGCTTGTGCCATCGGTTCCCACTCCGTCACCGAACGACCAAAAGACCGCGACGAAATAATCTGCCGCTCCGAGCTTTCATGACTGTTCACACCCAAACAAGACTCCCCCCGCAACTCTCGGACAATGCGCTCCACCGTCACCGAGTAACAACGACGAATCCATTTCAAATCACAGCTTTTCAAATCGTACGCCGTTAAGATGCCCTGATCGACCAACTTCGCCGACAAGCGTTTTCCCACGCCCCAGACCTTATCCACCGTCACTTGTTTCAACAACAAATCCACGCTCAAGGGCGTCAAGGCGGTCAAATCCAACACCCCTTGGTAAGCCTCGTGTTTTTTCGCCAAGTGATTCGCCAGCTTGGCTTGAGTTCGGGAATGACCGAGGCCAACCGCCACCGGCAGCCCCAGACACTGCAACACCTTACGTTTGATTTCCTGCCCGTAATCGGTCAGGTTCCAATGCGCCACATCCGATAAATCCAAAAAGCTTTCGTCAATGGAATAAATTTCCTGGCGACGGGAAAACTCACCGAGAAGTGCGTGCATCCGGCTGCTCATATCGGCATACAATTCATAGTTCGAACTGAACACCACCGCCTGAATCCGGTCCAGATAGGGTTTGACCTTAAAATACGGCTGATACATCAAGCTGTCCGGGCGCGCCGCCCGATAACCGCCCGGCCCGAAATCTCCCCGCTGTTGTTTCAACAGTTCGTCCACTGCCTTGGCACGAGCATTCGCCGCCACGATACACCCATCATTGTTCGACAATACCACCACCGGACGATGCCGCAAAGCCGGTTCGAACGCCACCTGACAAGACGCATAAAAACTGTTGCCATCCACCAATGCAAATACGGCCATACCGCGCTTTTCTCCTGACACAAACCCCAAAGATTGCAAAAATCACTTTTCCAATCGCTTTTTCTATCTTATAATTTCTGTAACAAAAATCAAAACAATAAAAGCCAAAATGATATGAAACACTCTGAGTCTAAAAAACAAAGCGGCGGCGCCCGCAAAGGGGCCGGCCGCAAAAAAGGGTCCGGCAAGTTCGGTGAAGACACCAAAGTCATTCGCGTGCCGGAATCAAAGGTTTCCGTCGTCAAAAGCTGGCTATCCAACCAAGCCGAACAAGAGTTGCAACAGCGCCAGCTACAAACCGCACAAGCCATGGCGGGCGACAAACTGACGATTCATGTGCCGGAAATCGGCGACGAGGTTCCACTCCCCTTGCATAGCCATAAAGTCGTGGCTGGCTTTCCCAGTCCGGCCGACGACTATATCGAAACCCGACTCGACCTCAATAGCAAGCTGATTCAAAACAAAAGCAGCACTTTTCTGCTCACGGTTCAGGGCGACTCCATGAAAAAAATCGGCATACAGGACGGCGACATTCTGGTAGTGGATCGCAGCCTGGAACCCAAAGACGGTAAAGTCGTCATCGCCGCACTGGACGGTGAGCTGACCGTCAAACGGCTTTCCATCAAATCCACCGGCACCTGGCTGGTGCCGGAAAACGACCATTACCCGCCTATTCCAGTCCGCGAAGAATCGGATATATTCATTTGGGGCGTGGTCACCGCCACCATCAAACAATTCTAAGAATCTCCAAAACGGCCAGGCCTGGGTGTTTTTATGACAGATATTGCATGCATTCGCTTGAGTCGTGCTCGGCTCAATGCTATATTGCAATCATCAATACAAATCTTGAGGGATTATTGAGTCGCCATGCATTGCTGTAAAAAGATTTTTTTGGTCTTCTTGTCCTTCATATTCATCTCTTTAAACGGATGCAGCGATTCATCGAACGCAACGCCGAAGTTGCAATATGCCGACACGCCCCCGATTCTGGAAAATGTCTATATTTTCGGCGTTCATCCGCTCCACAACCCCAAACGCCTGTTCGAAATCTATCAACCGATGGTCGATTACATCAATGCGCGTCTCGAAGGTGGCCAATTACGTTTGGAGGCCTCCCGAAATTACCGCGCCTATAACGAGAAGCTGTTTCACGGCCATTTCGATTTCGCACTCCCAAACCCTTACCAAACCGTCGCATCCTTAAAGCATGGCTACAGCGTGTTCGGAAAGATGGCGGACGATGCGAATTTCCGCGGCATCATTCTGGTCCGAAAAGACAGTTCGATTCGAAAGGTCAGCGACCTGAAAGGCAAATCGGTAAGTTATCCAGCCCCTACCGCGCTGGCCGCGACCATCATGCCTCAGTGGTATTTGCATGAACACGGCTTGAACATCAATCAGGACATCACCAATCATTATGTCGGTTCGCAGGAGTCGTCCATCATGAACGTCTATCTCGGCAAAACCGACGCCGCCTCCACCTGGCCACCGCCATGGCAAGCCTTTATCAAGGAACGGCCGGAAGTGGCCGAAAAGGTCATGGTCAAATGGGAAACGCCGCACTTGGTCAACAACGGTTTGGTGGTGAAAGAAAATGTCCCCGAAAAAATCCTTCAACAGGTCGGTCACATCATCTTTCATTTGCAAGATACGCCGGAAGGCCAAACCATCCTGTCGTCCATGGAGCTGAGTCATTACGAACCGGCCACCAATACGACTTACCAACCGGTCGAAACCTTTTTGGCCGAATTTGAAAAAGACGTCCGCCCAATCAGGTTGCAACCATGAATACCCTTATCCAGAAGCTTTGGAATCAAAGCATCCGTAACCAACTAATCTTAGGCACCGCCGGCATACTTACCTTGCTGATCAGCGTCTTTTCCTATTTCACCATCCATAACCACAGCGATTTCCTGCACAAAGAAGCCATGGCCGAAACCCAGGACCGCAGCCTCATGCTCGCGGTTAATAGCCAGGTATGGGTCATGGCCAACGACTACGTCGGCCTGGAAGAAGTCATCTCCAATTTCGAAATCTACAAAGACCTTATCTACGCCGCCGTCATCAATATGGATGGAAAAGTCATTGCCCACACCGATAAAGAACGCATCGGGCAATACGTCTCCGACAAAGCCCGTGTCAATTATCTCAAGCACCTGCTGGCCCAAAAACACCAGCTGTCGGACCGCGCCACCATCATCAGCCAAAATGAACATCATATCGACCTGGCCCGGCCGATTCGTCACAACAACCACTACATCGGCTGGGTGGAACTGCGCACCGACCAAACCCAGCGCCAGGAAAGTATTTCAGCCACCATTCGTAACAGTTTGCTCTTCACGTTTGGCGCCCTACTGATTGGTCTATTGGTCTCCTTCTTGACCGCCAAAAGCCTGACCGACCCGCTTTACCGCCTGATCGACACCATGAAACGCATCCGAAAAGGCGATAAAGACGCTATGGCCGACGAAAACGGCGTCGCAGAAGTCGGTCAACTGTCACACGAGTTCAACCTCATGCTGGGCACCTTGAAACAAAACGAAGAAGAACTGCAGCGCACGCAGAAAAACCTACGCCAGGATATCCGACAACGCGTTAAGGTCGAAAAAGAAATCCGAGACCTGAATGACAATCTGGAAACCATCGTTCAAGACCGTACCAAAGCGCTGGAAGAAGAAAAAGAGAAAGCCGAGGCCTCCAACCGTGCCAAAAGCGCATTCCTCGCCAATATGAGCCACGAACTGCGCACCCCCTTGAACGCCATACTCGGTTTCTCGACCTTGATGACCCAAAGCTCCGACATTCCGGAAACCGAAAAGGATAACCTGAAAATCATCAACCATTCCGGCGAACACCTGTTGCAACTGGTCAATGATGTCCTGGACATGTCGAAAATCGAAGCCGGCCATGTCCGCCTGGATGCCGAAGATTTCGACCTGGGCGAATTGATTCGAAACATCACCGACATGATGCGCATCCGTGCCTCCGAAAAAGGCTTGCAACTGCTGGTCGATCAAACCTCGAAATTTCCACGTATCATCCACGGCGATGCCCCGAAACTGCGCCAAATCCTCATCAACCTGCTGAGCAACGCCATCAAATTCACCAATCAGGGCGGCATCACCCTTCGACTCGACACGCTGGAAGACGACGACTGCAATCTCGTGCTCAAGTTTGAAGTCGAAGACAGTGGCACCGGCATCGAACAAAAAGACATCGAACGCATCTTCATGCCGTTTGAACAGCTCGCCAACGCCACCTCGCAAAAAGGTACCGGGCTTGGTTTGGCGATTACGCGCCAGTTCGTCAATATGATGGGCGGCGACATCCACGTACAGTCCAAACCCGATGAAGGTTCCATTTTCTCGTTCAGCATTCAGGTCAAACACGCCACCACCGACGTGGATCTTATCAGTCATGGCGGCCCGGGCGGAAAGACCGTAATCAGCCTGGCCGACGGCGAACCCGAGTGGCGTATTCTGGTGGTGGAGGACCAGCTGGAAAATCAATTGCTGATTCAAAAAATCCTCAAACAAATCGGCTTCCAGGTCAAAATTGCCGAAAACGGCGCCAAAGGGATTGAACTTTTTCAAACCTGGCAGCCCCACTTTATCTGGATGGATCGCCGTATGCCGGTCATGGACGGACTCACCGCCACTCGTAAAATCCGCCAACTGCCCGGCGGGGACCAAGTCAAAATCGTTGCCTTGACCGCATCGGTTTTCAAGGACCAGCGCGACGAAGTCATGGAAGCCGGTTCGGATGACTTTGTGCGTAAACCTTACCGCCCGGAAGAACTCTATGATTGCATGGCACGTCACCTCCCCTTGCATTACCGCTACGCCGAAGACGGTGAATTGGAAGACGAAGGTTCCAAGCTGTTGAATCTGTCGACGCAGGATATGGCCCAACTGTCGGAGACGCTACGGGACAGTCTCTATCGCGCAGCCGTTATCGGTGACGCTCAAAGCATTACCGAGATTATCCAGACCTTACCGGAAGCCCAAATCGCTCTGGCAAGCGGCTTACGCAAACTGGTGGATGCCTATCGTTTCGACTTGATTATGGAATTAACGAAAACCGAGACCAAAACGGATACGTAATTTAACAATTCAAATTTTCATGAATAGAAATTACAATGAAAACACGCCACCTGGCAATCTGCGACTTCCAACGCCGATTGCATCGTGCCATTACCGGAAGGAGTGCTTGTGAGTCACACATCACCCAGACAGCATGAAATTCTTGTTGTTGACGACATCGCCGCCAACCTCAAGTTATTGAGCAACATTCTGGCCGACGAACACTACAACGTTCGTGTCGCCATCAATGGTCAGATGGCACTCGCCTCGATTCATGCCCAAAAACCGGATTTGGTCTTGTTGGACATCAAAATGCCCGATATGGACGGATTCGAAGTCTGTAAACGCCTCAAAGCCGAACCGGAAACCGCCAGCATTCCCATTATCTTCATCAGCGCCCTCAATGAAACCGAAGGCAAAGTCGACGCCTTCCGTGCCGGTGGCGTCGACTACATCACCAAACCCTTCGCCAACGAAGAAGTCTTGGCGCGCGTTCACACTCACCTGGAACTGAACGACTACAAAAACCATCTGGAAGAAAAAGTCAGTCAAGCCGTCTCTGAAATTCAAAACCTCAACGACGAGTTGGAAGCAACCCAAAAAGAAGTCATCTATATGATGGGTGCCGCCATTGACGAACGCTCACACGAAACCGGGTTACACGTGGTTCGCGTGGCCGAGACCGCCAAACGGCTCGCCACGTTGCACGGCGTGGAAGCCGACACCATCGATTTGATTTACCGCGCCGCGCCCATGCACGACATCGGCAAAGTGGCCATTCCAGACGCCATCCTCAACAAACCGGGCAAATTGACGGACGACGAAATGGCCATGATGAAAACCCACAGCCAAATCGGTTACGACATTCTCAAATACTCCAAACGCTCCGTCCTGCAAATGGCCGCCATCATTGCACAGCAACATCACGAACGCTTTGACGGCTTCGGCTACCCGAATGGCTTAAAAGGCAAAGACATCCACATCGCCGGCCGAGTATGCGCCCTGGCCGACGTATTCGACGCCCTCAGCCACGAACGCGTTTACAAACCCGCTTGGGAACCCGAACAAGTACGAGACTATTTTCGCGAACAAAAGGGCAAAGCCTTCGACCCCGACTTAGCCGAGCTTTTCCTGCAAAACTTCGACGACTTCCTCGACATCAACCGACGCTTTAAAGACGAATAGCAATAAACAAAACGGCCAGGCTGGCTGTTGATTAAGATGAGGTTTTCGCCGCAATTTTGGTTTAAGTTAAATCAGAAGAGGTAATACAACACTCCCCTTCTCAAAATAATTTGATTCCAATTTCTGATTACACTAAGATGCAGACATTCAAAAAAATAAGTAATTATTACCATGATTGAACTCATTTTATTTTTGTTTGGCGCTCTAGTTTTACTTTCTATTTTGTATTTTTTTAGCCTTGCTCATAAAAAGAAGTCCGCTACGTCTTCAGGCCAAGAGCAAAGAAAACATCCCATTAAATACAAGCCTCAGACTCAGCTTTTCACTGCAACCGAAAAGAAGTTTCTATCGGTTTTAGAATCCATCGCGGGCGATGAATTAAAGATTTTTGGCAAAGTCAGGGTTTCCGATATTCTGACACCGGCCGTCAATAAGTTTGAAAAAAGAAGCGGCTGGCATTGGCTTTTTTCTCAAATTAGTCAAAAGCACATCGATTTTGTGATTACAGATCAAAACTTAAACTTGCTCTGTGCCGTTGAGCTGAACGACCCGTCACATCAAAGAAAGGACCGGAAGACTAGAGACCAGTTCATTTTAGAAGCCTTTCAAAGTGCCAACGTACCTTTAGTCATGATCAATACACAGCATAAATATTTGGAAGAACACATTGCTGAGACAATTGCCAATAAAATTGTTTACCCTGGCTAGGGATCAAACCATCAAAAAGCTTTCCCATAAAAACTGGATTTAAATGGTTAAAACGGCCAGGCCTGGCCGTTTTTGAAGGGATTACGAAATTAATCCGGGAAAGTCCTTGAAATATTCTCGTAACACTCTATAATACGCCACATCAATTGATGCGGGGTGGAGCAGCTTGGTAGCTCGTCGGGCTCATAACCCGAAGGTCGTTGGTTCAAATCCAGCCCCCGCTACCAAATTTCTAGAAAGCCAGACATTCATTACTTTAACAAAAGTTTTGAAGTCTGGCTTTTTTATTGCCCAAAATTTGTCTTTAGAAACAATCCATTACAAATCAACCAAACACTTTGCTGGAAAAATCGACTGTCGGTAAGGTTTCAAAACCCGGCTTGGCAAAATAGTACCCTTGCATTAACTCCACGCCCGCTTCCTTGAAATACAGCGCCTCTTCTTCCTGCTCGATTCCCTCGGCCAATAACGTAAAATTCAAATCGGTGGCAATCGAAGCCAGTCCTTTAAAAATGGATTGTTTGACGGTATCACGATGAATGTCCGTAACGAGATTCATATCAATTTTCAGGATATTGGGAACGAACCGCGATAAGGTGTTTAGACCTGCGTGCCCGGCGCCGAAATCATCAAGGGCGGTGATAAAGCCCGTTTTTTGATAATAATCGAAAATCTCGGTCATGTGGTCCAAATCATACACCTGTTCGGATTCGGTGATTTCAAACATGATCCGTTCAATCGGGAAATCGTTGGCTTCTGCGGCTTTCAGGGTGCTTTGAATGCAGTGTTCCGGCTCATAGACAGCATTGGGTAAGAAATTAATGCTGATCACTTGCTGCAGGTTCAATTTCGCCGCCAAACCAATCGCCTTCACGCGGCAGGCCTGGTCAAAAGCGTAACGGTTATCGGCCCCCACCTGATTCAAGATAGAAAACGCCCCTTGCCCTTCTGTACCGCGAACCAAAGCCTCATAACCAAAAATCGTGGCTTCGCGCACATTCACAATGGGTTGAAAAGCAAACGAAAACTCAAACCCTAAATCTTTATGGCATTGTGAACAGCCTTTGCCAGCGGTTTCGACTGTAATGGATGGTTTCATAATGAACTCAAAAAATCTAAATCGATGAGGTTCAATATTAAGCGATTAGACGGTAAAAGCAAGGAGGATGATAATCAGGCCAGACAGGCCTGATTCGAGAATGGATCAAACAGATGTTGATTTAAACGGACGATTAAGCCGCTTGTTTCTTACCGCGCGCCTTGTCCAAAAACATTTTCAGGTTGTAGCGGTAGATAAACCCTGGGAAAGAGAAGATGGCGAACATAAAGAACGTCACCACATAGAATTCCCATTCTTGGGGTTTGACATGC
Organism: Thiomicrospira sp. S5; assembly: GCF_003991075.1. Taxonomy (NCBI): domain Bacteria; kingdom Pseudomonadati; phylum Pseudomonadota; class Gammaproteobacteria; order Thiotrichales; family Piscirickettsiaceae; genus Thiomicrospira; species Thiomicrospira sp. S5. The sequence continues at coordinate 1,970,441 of NZ_CP014470.1, forward strand.
CCCATCGCTTTGTCTTCCAGCAGATAAGCGAAAATGCCGGTCACCAAGAAATACAAGAACCATTCAGCAAAGTTAAACCAAATCGATTTGGCTTTTTGAACCGGGATAAAGATAAACACTCGATTGGACAGAATCCAAGGAATATTCGCTAAAACGATGGCCGTGACCAACAAAACCCAAACAGCGGTGTCGACTGTCATAACAACACTCCTTCAAGCAAAAAAGCCCGTTTGGAAACGGGCTTCGGATTAATCTTACAAACTATTGTAGCACAGCGTAATCAATGGCGACGGCATCAGACCGAGCAACAGCAAGGCAATGGAAACAAAGCTCACCGCCCAGTTCAGCTGATTGCTGATCGGCTCGATTTTAGCGTTATCGTCCGGCTCGTCAAAGTACATGACCTTAACCACTTTCAAGTAGTAGAAGGCACTGATGACGGCGGTCACCACGGCCAGAATCGCCAACCAAGTGAAGCCGGCGGCCACCACTTCTTCAATCACTAGGACTTTCGCATAGAAGCCGACGAACGGCGGAATCCCCGCCATGGAGAACATGACGAATAACATCATCAACGCCAACCAAGGGTTGCGCTTGTTCATGCCTTTGAAGTCCGCGATCAAATCAAACTCGTTGCCGGTTCTCGCCAAAGCGGTAATCATACCGAACCCGGCGACGGCCGTGATGGCGTAGACGATGACATAGAACATCGCCGCAGAATAGCCGTCCGGATTGGCGGCGATAATGCCCAACAATAGGAAACCGACGTGCCCGATACCGGAATACGCCAATAGACGTTTCAGGTTATCCTGCACCAGGGTGATGACGGCACCGACAATCAACGACAAGATCGAAATCATGATAATCAACGATTGCCAATCTTCCACCAGGCCTGGCAGACCTTCCACCAACAAACGATACATGATGGCAAAGGCTGCCAGTTTTGGCGCCGTACCAATGTACAGCGTCACCGCCGTTGGCGCACCGTGATAAACGTCCGGTACCCACATGTGGAACGGTACCGCCCCCAGTTTAAATGCCAAACCGATCACCACGAAGACCACACCAAAAGACAGAACCACGTGATCCACATTGCCAGAGGCAATGACTTCAGCCATTTCATTGAACTGAATGGTGCCGGTCGCACCGTAAAGCATCGAGAAGCCATACAACAACATACCGGTGGCCAATGCGCCCAATACGAAGTATTTCATGGCGGATTCCAAGGCAAACTGGTTGTCTTTACGCATGGCGACCATGGCATAAATCGCCAAGGACATGATTTCCAGTCCCAGGTACAAGGTAATCAGGTTATAAGCGGACACCATGACAAACATGCCCAGCACACCGAACAACCCTAAGGTGAAATACTCACCGCGATAGAATTTCTGCTGCAGAAGATATTCTTTCGAGAACAGGAAAATCCCCATCGAGATAATGACGATGAACAGCTTCAGCACATCGCCGAAAGCGTCACGCACAAAACTCCCGTCGAACGTCAGCACTTGCTCCACGGTGAAGCTGGTCCAAACCAAATAACCGACGACCAACAAAATCAACTGAGTGGCATAATAGGTTGCGAATTCGCTACGCTTAGACCAGATAGTGTCTGCAACCAACAACAAAGACGTCAGGGTCAATAAGACAATCTCTGGAATTGCAGGGGTAAAACTGGGAATAACAAAGTTCATACGATTAACTCACCTATTGTTTCTTATAGTTTTGACGTGGTCGCTTGAATCAGCAGATTGGCCACCGAAGAATGCATCACTTCAATCAATGGAGCCGGGTAGACACCCAACAGCACAACCGCCACGGCAAGTGTCGCCATAATTGCGAATTCGCGTTTGTTCAAATCTTGCAAGGTTCCGACGTTGTCGTTGGCCACCGCACCAAAGAAGACACGCTTCACCATCCACAGGGTATAAGCCGCGCCGATAATCAAGGTGGAAGCCGCAATCACGCCGTACCAGACATTCGCTTTGAATGAGGCCAGGATAACCATGAATTCACCCACGAACCCGGACGTGCCCGGCAAACCGGCGTTCGCCATCGCAAACAACACGGCAAAGAAGCCGAACCACGGCATGGTGTTCACCACCCCGCCGTAAGCGGAAATTTCACGGGTATGCATACGGTCATACAAGACACCGATCATCAAGAACATCGCGCCGGAAATGAAACCGTGGGAAATCATTTGAATCATGGCCCCTTCCATCCCGATCATCGACCCTTGGATGGAGCCGGTGTTTTGAACGATGTCATACACCAGGAACATACCGATGGTCACGAAGCCCATGTGGGAAATCGAGGAATAGGCCACCAATTTCTTCATGTCGGACTGCACCATGGCCACCAGACCGATGTAGAAAATCGCAATCAACGACAGAACGATGACCAGCCAATCCAATTCCATGGCCGCATCCGGTGTAATCGGCAAACTGAAACGCACGAAGCCGTAGCCACCCATTTTCAGCATGATGGCCGCCAGCACCACGGAACCGGCCGTTGGTGCTTGAACGTGCGCATCCGGCAACCAAGTATGCACCGGGAACATCGGCACCTTGACCGCGAAGGCAATCAAGAATGCCAGGAAAATCAGAATCTGCGCCATGTGCGACAAGGACATGGTATGGAAATCCAAAATCGAGAAGCTGCCAGACTGAAAGTACATATACAGGAACGCCACCAGCATGAAGACCGACCCGAAGAAGGTATACAAGAAGAACTTGATGGTCGCGTAAACTCGGTTCGGTCCACCCCACTTACCGATGACAATGAACATCGGAATCAACAGCGCTTCCCAGAACACATAGAACAGAATCCCGTCTAAAGCAACGAAGACCCCAATCATCAGGCCTTGCATAATCATAAAGGCGCCCATGTATTGTTCGACACGCTCTTTAATCACGTCCCAGGCCGACGCAATCACCAGAATCTGGGTAAAGGTCGTCAACAAGACCAGCGGCATGGACAAGCCGTCCACACCCAGGCTGTAATAAATATTGAACTGCGGAATCCACTCGACTCGCTCGACGAACTGCATCGCCGAGGTGGTGGTATCAAAATTCGTCCACAGCGGAATCGAGCACAGAAAGGTAACGACAGAAATAAAAAGCGCAAACCATTTCGCAAACGCATCTCGATTCGATCCCACGAATAAAATCAGTAAACCGCCCAGAATGGGTAACCAAATCAGGGTACTTAAAATAGGCAAATCGAAAATCATGTTATGTAATTCCCTTCTCTTTTATTTCTTATCATCATTACCAAAGTACCCAAACCAGCATCGCCAGCAGGCCGAAAATCATCACGAATGCATAGTGGTATAGATAACCGGTTTGGCTCAATCTCAACGCTCCAGCCGCATTCGCGATGGACGTGAAGGTATTGGTCACAATCCCGGTATCGATCACTTTGACATCGATGCCCTTCCAGAAGAAGTCACCCAGCTTGCGCGCACCGTTCACGAACACAATCTCGTTCAAACGGTCAAAGCCGTAAGCATTATCCAATACATAGGCGCCACGCGGGCAGGCCTGGCGGATTTTGACTGGCCATTCCGGTTTCTTCAGATAGAACAACCAGGCCAGGAACACACCGGACAAGGCCAGAATCACCGGCGCCGTCGTCAAGGAGTGCAGAATCATATCAATCACGCCGTGGTATTGCTCAGCGTAAATTTTGCCCAGCACGTCATGTTGTGGCAGAACCGTAATCGCATCACCGAAGTAAGCGCCGGAGAAAATACCACCTACCAGCGGAATCCCCATCACGGCCGCTGGAATCGCCAACATAATCAATGGAATCGTCACCACCTTAGGCGATTCGGTGATTTTGTGGCTCTTCACGTACTCCGACTCCTCGCCATGGAAAACGACAAAGAACATACGGAAGCTGTAGAAGGCCGTGACAAAAACACTGATCAACAACAAGACCTGGGCATAACCCGCACCGAAGATTTCGGTCTGGTCGGTTGCCATCAAGATACTGTCTTTCGAGAAGAACCCGGAGAAACCTGGGAAACCAATCAACGCCAAGGAACCGATCAACAACGCCCAATAGGTGATTGGCATGTGCTTACGCAGGCCGCCCATTTGACGAATATCCTGGATATGGTGCATCGCGATGATGACCGACCCGGCCGCCAAGAACAGCAAGGCTTTAAAGAAGGCGTGCGTCAAAACATGGAACATGCCCGCCGCGTAAGCGGACGCACCCAGTGCGGCGACCATGTAACCCAATTGGGACAAGGTCGAGTAGGCCACCACGCGTTTGATGTCGTTCTGAACAATCCCCAGAACCCCCATCATAAAGGCGGTGGTCGCCCCGATAATCAAAATCACACTCAAAGCCACTTCGGACAATTCATAGGCCGGCGACAAACGTGCCACCATGAAGATACCGGCCGTTACCATGGTTGCGGCGTGAATCAAAGCGGAAATCGGTGTCGGACCTTCCATCGATTCCGGCAGCCAAACGTGCAATGGCATTTGCGCCGATTTACCCATGGCCCCCACGAACAACAGCAAACACAGAACGGTGATCATCGACCATTCCACGCCTGGGAAGAAACTCATTTGAACGTGCTTGTTCGCTTCCAGCCCGGCAAAGAACTCTTCGTAATCCAAGGTATTGAAATACATGACCACAACCGCAATCCCCAAGATGAAACCGAAGTCACCGACACGGTTCACCAGGAAGGCTTTCAAATTGGCCTGAATCGCCGATTCGCGTTTCATGTAGAAACCGATCAACAGGTAAGACACCAAGCCCACGGCTTCCCAACCGAAGAACAACTGCAGGAAGTTGTTCGCCATCACCAAGGACAGCATCGAGAAGGTGAACAAAGAAATATAGCTGAAGAAACGCTGATAATACGGATTGTTATGATCGTAGTCTTCGTCATGATCCATATAACCGATGGTATAGATGTGAACCATCAAGGAAACGAACGTGACCACCAGCATCATCGTGGCGGACAAACGATCGATCATGTAACCGATTTCGAATTTAATGCCGTCCGACACCAACCAGGTGTAGAGCGAGACATTGTAAGTCGCATGGCCTTCAAAGATGAACAGCCAGAAAACGTAAGCCGACAGGATGGTGGATACCGCCACACCGAAAATCGTCACCGTGTGGGCACCACGTCGCCCAATCTGGCGCCCGAACAAACCGGCCGCCACGGCGCCAAACAATGGCGACAAAAGGATAATCGTTAATAGAAATTTTAATAGCATTGTTGTTATTACCCTTTCATTGAACCTAAATCATCAACATTGATACTTTTTCGATTACGGAAGACCAATACGATGATGGCCAAACCAATCGCCGCTTCAGCGGCCGCAACCGTTAGGATGAAAAAGACAAAAATCTGTCCGGTAACATCATTCAAGAAGTGCGAGAACGCCACCAAATTGGTGTTGACGGCGAGCAATAATAATTCAATCGACATCAATAATACGATGACGTTTTTACGGTTCAGGAAAATCCCCGCCATGCTGATCATGAAAAGAATCGCACCGAAAATTAAGTAATCCGATAAAGCTATCATCAGTCTTCCTCCTTCGCAGGGATGTCTTTCTCGACCACCGCGTCCATTTTGACCATTTTGAAACGCTCAGAAGCCTGAACCTTAACCTGTTTGTCGATGTCTTGATACAACACCTCTTTCGGCGCTCGACGACGCAATGTCAGCGTGATGGCCGCGACAATCCCGACCAATAACAACACCGCCGCCAAAATAAAGGCATAAGCATGCTCTGTGTACAATGGCACCGCAATCGACAAGGTGTTGCTGTCTTCCGCACCGACTTGCGCCGGTGCCGCATAGTGTTCCAAACCGAAACGCTCTGGCCCCAACACCAAATACATCAGGGCAAAAATCGCCAGGCCTGCCAGAACACCTAAAGGTAAATAACGGGTAAACCCTTCTTTTAAACGTGCGATATTGATGTCCAACATCATCACCACGAACAAGAACAGCACCATCACCGCCCCGACGTAAACCAGAATCAATACCAGCCCCAAGAACTCCGCTTGAGCCGTCAACCAGACACCGGCGGTTGCAATAAACGCCAATACCAACCAAAGTGCGGCTTTAACCGGGTTTTTCACACTGATGACCATCAGACCGGAAAAAACAGAAATTGCCGCTAATAGATAAAAAATAAATTGCTCAAAAGTCATTGAATACAGTCTCTTTATTAACGGTACTTCGCATCCGCTGCTCGGTCGGCAGCAATTTGCTCTTCGTGTTTATCACCAAAGGCCAGGAGTTTTTCCTTAGTCATGATGTGCGGTCCTCTTTCGTGGAATTCGTACTCGAACACGCGCGTTTCCACAATCGCATCCACCGGGCAGGCTTCTTCACAGAAACCGCAGTAGATGCATTTGAACATGTCGATGTCATACTGAGTGGTACGGCGGCTGCCGTCTTCACGCTCTTCCGACTCGATGGTGATGGCGTTGGCCGGACAAACGGCTTCGCACAATTTACAGGCGATACAACGTTCTTCACCATTTTCATAACGACGCAACGCGTGATGACCACGGAAACGCGGTGACAGCGGCGTAGTCTCTTCCGGATAACGGACGGTAATTTTCTTTTTGAACAGATATTTACCGGTGACCGCCAACCCTTTGAACAATTCGGTCAATCCAAAGGTTTTTACTTGATGTTTGATAAATGCAATCATGACGAACCTCTTTAATTGAACCACGGGCCAAATTTAAAATATTCCATCACGCCGACCACAAAGACCCAGACGATGGTGACCGGAATCAACACCTTCCAGCCCAAACGCATGATTTGGTCATAACGGTAACGCGGGAAAGTCGCACGGAACCAGAGGAATAAGAACAATAGGAAAGCTACTTTCGCAAACAGCCAGATAAAGCCCGGCACCCATGCAAACGCGGCTTCCAACCCAGGAATGCCTTCAAACGGTGACAACCAGCCACCCATGAACATGATGGCGGTCATGAATGAAATCAGGATCATCATGGCGTATTCCGCCAGGAAGAAGACCGCAAAGGCCATACCGGAATACTCAACGTGGAAACCGGCGACGATTTCAGACTCCCCTTCCGCCACATCGAATGGCGCACGGTTGGTTTCCGCCACACCGGAAATGAAATAAACGAAGAACATCGGCAACAGTGGAATCCAGTACCAGTGCCAGAAACCGCCTTGCTGACCGTTGACGATAGCCGTCAAATTCATGCTGTCGGCGACCATCAAAACCGTGACCAGTGCGAAGCCCATCGCGATTTCATACGAAATTTTCTGTGCGGAAGCACGCATCGCCCCCAGGAAAGCGTACTTGGAGTTGGAAGCCCAACCGGAAATAATCACCCCGTACACCCCAATCGACGCCACGGCTAAGACATACAGCACACCGGCATTGATATCAGACACCACCACGCCGTTATCGTCGAACGGAATCACCGCCCAAGCGGCCACGGCTGGCGCAATGGTCAAAATCGGTGCCACGACGAACAGATATAAGTTCGACTGGGACGGCATCACGATTTCTTTGAACATCAGCTTTAAGGCATCGGCAATCGGTTGCAACCAACCTTTCGGCCCAACACGGTTCGGCCCCATACGCACCTGCATGTAACCGATCACTTTACGCTCCGCGAACGTCAACCAGGCCACCGCCAGCATCACCGGCAAGATGACCGCCACGGCTTGCAGCAATAAGGTAATTAAAATGGCCAACCAGTCAAATAAAAAGGAAGAAAGCCAAGCTTGTAACGCATCAAACATATTATTTATACCCTCTACCTTTAATTTGCCACAGCCTGAGCATCCGGCGTCGCTTGCAAGGACGGCGAACGTCTCACCAGCGAATCGACTTGATACATTGAAATCCATTGCGTACCGATCAGGTCAATGTTCTCCGGCATTTCAAATGCCATACCGGAGACATCAACCGGACGCAATTCGTCCGACACTTCTGCAAACACTTGGTTGCTGTGTGTGTAATCAAACCCTTCCAATTCCAACAGGTTGCCCAGCACACGCATGATTTTCCATGCCGCTTTCGCCTCACCGGCCGGCTCAACCGCCATCTTGAAGGATTGCTTCAGGCCGCAGGCATTCACGAAGGTTCCGGCGGTTTCCGCAAAGGAAGCGATTGGCAGCATGACATCGGCGTATTCGCGCTGAGCATCGCTGTCGAATAGGGTGAAATTAATGACACATTCGGCGTTTTGCATCGCTTTCAAAGCGCGCCCACCGTCTTGAATATCTTTTTCAGCTTCCACACCCAAGTTAATGAAACAATTCATGTTTTCAGACAGCATTTCATTGGTATTCAAACCGGCCTTCGGCACAAAACCGGCCATATGGGCACCGACTTCATTCGCGGACATCGGCAGCACATTCAAGGTCGCTCCGGTCGCATCGGCAATCAAACTGGCCAACTTCACCAGTTTCGCGTAATGCGCATCCATCTGTGCAATTTGCCCGACCATAATGGAGGCTTTTTGACCGTCTTTCAGACGCTGAACCGCTTGGCGGTGTGCATCGGTTACGTCAATGGATTTCGACCAGGCCTGGTCGCTTTCGCCATTCAGTTCCAGTGCCGCTTTGGCCAAAGCCGCCAGTTCATTGACCATGTTTTCAGCCACGAATTCCGCTGAAACGTCGTAATTGAAATCGAACGCGACCGGATTGACCGACAGCACGTGTGCGCCGTTCAAAGCAGCCTTACGAACACGATGGTTCAAAAGCGGCAATTCTTTACGCAAATAGCTACCGATCAACAGCACGGAATCCAAAGCTTCCACCTCTTCGAAGGCATGATTCAGTTTCGGTGCCATAATGCCGCCGGAAGCATCCATGTCGAAATCGACCTGACGCAGACGGTGCTCAAGGTTTTCCACGCCCAAGCCGCGGAACAGTTTTTGAGAAATATGCAGTTCTTCCAAAGTCGCGTTCGGAGAGGCAAATACGCCAACTTTTGAAGCGTCTTCCTGCGCATAATGTTTCAGCTTATCGGCCACGAACGCCAACGCGGTTTCCCAGTCAACGGTTTTCCATTGACCTTTTTCCTTGATCATCGGCGTTGTCAAACGATCTGCGGCATTCAAGGCTTCGTACGAAAAGCGATCTCGGTCGGAAATCCAGACTTCATTGATGCTTTCATTTTCAGCCGGTACCACCCGTTTCACTTCGTTGTTTTTGGAGTGAATGATAATGTTGGAACCGATGCTGTCGTGCGGCGCAATGGCTTTATGCGACTTCAACTCCCACGGACGGGCGGAATAACGGAAAGGTTTCGAGGTCAAGGCCCCCACCGGACACAAGTCAATCATGTTGCCGGACATTTCGGAAGTAACGGAACGCTCAATGTAGGTGCCGATTTCCATCCACTCGCTTCGTCCGGTGGCGCCCAGTTCCATCATTCCGGCCACTTCCTGACCGAAACGCACACAACGGGTGCAGTGAATGCAACGGGTCATGTCGGTGTGAATCAAGGAACCGATGTTCTTATCCCCGAGAATACGCTTGGCTTCGGTGTACTTGGACACGTCATCACCGTATTCCATGGCCACGTCTTGCAGTTCACACTCGCCACCCTGGTCACAAATCGGACAATCCAGCGGGTGGTTGATCAACAAGAATTCCATAACGGATTTTTGCGCCGTCAGCGCTTTGGCCGATTTTGTGTGTACTTTCATCCCGTCAGTGACCGGAGTCGCACACGCCGGTAACGCCTTAGGCGCCCCTTCTACTTCAACCAAACACATCCGGCAGTTCGCCGCGATTGATAGTTTTTTGTGATAACAAAAACGCGGAATCGAAATTTGAGCGTCATCCGCGACATCAATCAGCATGTCGCCTTCATGAGCTTCAACTACTTGTCCGTTAATCTCAATCTTTACCATAATTTCAAACCTAAATTTATTGGGGTATGCATCGACAGCTCAACGCTTATTGTCTGTCGAAAATGCTGCAACCGTGATCGATATAATGACGGAATTCATGTTCAAAGTGTTGCAGGAAACTGCTGACCGGAATCGTCGCAGCATCCCCCAAACCACAAATCACACGCCCCATAATTTTGCCCGAAACGTCTTTGAGCAATTCCAGGTCTTCCGGACGCCCTTTTCCTTGACGGATACGGTGTACCACGCGATACATCCAACCCGTTCCTTCACGGCAAGGTGTACATTGACCGCAAGACTCTTCGTAATAGAACCAGGTCAAACGCTCCAGCGCTTTAACCATATCGGTATGATCATCCATCACCACCACGGAACCCGCACCGAGGAAAGACCCGGCTTTAGCGATGGAATCGTAATCCATATTCATTTCCAGCGCTTTTTCGGCTGGTAAGACAGCGGTTGAAGACCCCCCCGGAATCAGCGCCTTGAATTTTCGGCCTTTCCAGATACCGCCGGCGGCGTCCAACAAATCTTTGAACGGCGTTCCCATGCGGACTTCAAAGTTACCCGGTTTTTCAACGTGACCGGATACCGCAAAACATTTCGTACCGCCGGCATTCTGCACGCCCAGGTCGGAGAACCATTCACCGCCTTTCGCCAAAATAACCGGAATCGATGCCAACGTTTCGGTATTGTTAATGGTGGTTGGTTTACCGTACAACCCGTAACTGGCCGGAAAAGGGGGTTTAAAGCGTGGCTGGCCTTTCTTGCCTTCGATGGACTCGATCAAGGCGGTTTCTTCACCACAGATATAGGCCCCGGCACCCAAATGCGTGTACAAATCGAAATCGAACCCGGAACCCAAAATGTTTTTACCCAGTAACCCGGCTTCTCTCGCTTGATTAATGGCATTATCAAAACGCTTGTAAGGTTCCCAGAATTCGCCACGGATGTAGTTGTAACCGGCGCACGCACCAATGACATAACCGGCAATCATCATCCCTTCCACCAGTTGGTGCGGGTTGTAACGCAAAATATCGCGGTCTTTGAAGGTTCCAGGTTCACCTTCATCCGAATTACACAAAATGTATTTCGGTCCAGGCGCCGCACGGTTCATAAAGCTCCATTTCAGACCGGTCGGAAAACCGGCCCCTCCGCGCCCGCGGATGTTGGAGGTTTTCACTTCATCGATAATTTCTTGCGGCGAAATTTCGCCTGCCAGCACTTTTTTCCAGATTTCGTAACCGCCGTTGGCGATATAGGTTTCAATATCCCAAGGCTTCTCTAGATGATTCAAGCGGTAGCAACATTCATTTAACGGAATCATTTTCACTACTCCAAGCCATCTAAAATTTCATCAACGGATGCTTCGGTCAGGTTCTCATAGTAGTCCTTTCCGATCATCATCATGGGAGCACCGCCACAAGCGCCCAGGCACTCGACCTTCTTAATCGAGAACTTGCCGTCTTCAGTGACTTCGCCAACACCCACGCCTAACTTTTTCTCCAAATGCTCGAGAATCTCATCGCTGCCGCGCAGCATACAAGAGATATTGGTACACAAACAAATCTTATGCTTACCGACCGGCTCGTGCTCATACATGGAATAGAAAGTCGCGACCTCATAGACGGCAATCGGAGTCATATCGAGATAATCGGCGACCTGATCCATCAACTCGGTTGTCAGGTGTCCGCCATTCACTTCCTGCACGATGCGCAGAGCCGGCATGACCGCTGATTGCTTTTGATCCGCCGGGTAATGCGATACCCAGCGGTCGATACGCGCTTTCACGTCGCCTTGAATGATGCTTTCATTCACTGAACTCATCGGTCAATCTCCCCAAATACGATATCTTGCGTTCCAATAATGGCCACGACATCCGCAATCATGTGCCCTTTCGCCATTTCATCGAGCGCGGCAAGATGCGGAAAACCAGGCGCTCTGACTTTCAAGCGATAAGGCTTGTTAGCACCATCCGAAACCATGTAAATACCAAATTCACCTTTTGGGTGTTCAACCGCGGCATAAGCCTCGCCTTCCGGAACAGAATAACCTTCCGTAAAGAGCTTAAAGTGATGGATAAGCGCCTCCATGTTCGACTTGGCGTCTTCACGGGATGGCGGCGTCACTTTGTGATTCTCGGAAATGACCGGACCTGGGTTCTCTTTCAGCCATTTCACACATTGTTTGATGATCTTGTTGGATTCGCGCATCTCCGCGACGCGCACCAAATAACGGTCATAGCAATCACCGGTTTGACCGACTGGAATATCGAAATCCAACTTATCGTAGACTTCGTACGGTTGTTTCTTACGTAAATCCCAGGCAATCCCTGACCCTCTCAACATCGGACCGGTAAAGCCCAACTGCATCGCGCGTTCCGGCGATACAATACCAATATCAACGGTTCTTTGCTTCCAGATACGGTTATCGGTCAACAGCGTTTCATATTCGTCGATATAGCCTGGGAAGCGCTCGGTAAACGCTTCGATAAAGTCCAACAACGACCCCTCACGGGTTTCGTTTAATTGGTCCAGCTTCTTGCCGGAGTGCCATTGAGATTCTTCATACTTGGCCATGGTATCGGGCAAATCGCGATACACGCCGCCAGGACGATAATAGGTTGCGTGCATACGCGCGCCGGAAACCGCCTCGTAGCAGTCCATTAAGTCTTCACGCTCCCGGAAGGCATACAGGAAAACCGTCATGGCACCAATGTCCAGTGCATGCGCACCCAGCCACATCAAGTGATTCAGAACACGGGTGATTTCATCGAACATCACGCGAATGTATTGCGCACGCTCCGGCACGTCTAAATCGAGCATTTTTTCAATCGCCATCACATAGGCATGCTCGTTCGACATCATGGAAACGTAATCCAAACGATCCATGTAACCAATGGATTGGTTATATGGCTTGTACTCTGCCAGTTTTTCCGTTCCACGGTGCAACAACCCGATATGCGGATCGGAACGCACAATCGTCTCACCGTCCAATTCCAGCACCAAACGCAACACGCCGTGCGCGGATGGATGCTGAGGACCGAAGTTAAGGGTATAGTTACGAATTTCAGACATAATTAGCTCTACTTATCCATTAGGTTCGGCATCATTACGAATCACACGCGGAACATTCACGCGATTCTCAATCGTAACAGGCTCATAAACAACTCGTGCTTTCTCAGCGTCATAGCGCATCTCAACGTGCCCCGTCAACGGGAAGTCCTTACGCAACGGATGCCCCACAAAACCGTAATCGGTCAAAATACGTCGCAAATCCGGATGACCGCTGAACAGAATGCCGAACAAATCAAAGGCTTCACGCTCGTACCAGTCGGCACAGTTCCAAATCGACACAACGGAATCCACCACCGGCATCTTAGAATCCGCCGGGAAGACCTTCACTCTCAAGCGAAGGTTATGTTCGACCGACAGCAAGTGATACACTACGGCAAACCGTCTCGGCATCTCTGTCTGCTCATTGGATTCGTCTTCCGCAAAATCGAAAACACCGCGGCTAAAGCCCGCTTTGGTTGCTTTACGCGTTTCCCAAGTCGCATCGCCATAAGCGAGATAATCGACACCACAAACATCGATCAACAGCTCAAAACCCAAATCGTTTTTCAATTTTTCAAACGCTTCCAACGCCTTTACAGGCGCCAACTCAATGGTCAATTCGTTCAGTTTGATATCTGAAGCTACCACGGCATCCGCCAAAGCTGTTTGAACGTTTGTTTGTAAATCCAATACCGATTGTTTCATAACACTTTCCCGTTCTGTTTCAGACTAGCGCGCAATGGTGTTCGTGCGTTTGATTTTGTTTTGCAGCTGAATGATGCCATACAGCAAGGCTTCAGCCGTTGGAGGGCAACCCGGTACATAAATGTCCACAGGAACAATCCGGTCGCAGCCGCGCACAACGGAATAGGAATAATGATAGTAACCACCGCCATTCGCACAGGACCCCATCGAAATGACCCAGCGCGGTTCGGCCATTTGGTCATAAACCTTTCGCAGAGCCGGAGCCATCTTGTTCACCAAGGTACCCGCCACGATCATGACATCCGACTGACGCGGACTCGGTCGGAAAATAATACCGAAACGGTCCAAATCATAACGGGAAGCCCCGGCGTGCATCATTTCAACTGCGCAGCAGGCCAAGCCAAACGTCATCGGCCACAAGGAACCGGTACGCGCCCAGTTAATCAGTTTATCGGCGGAAGTGGTGACAACCCCTTCCTTTAAAACGCCTTCTATTCCCATTCCAGCGCTCCTTTTTTCCACTCATAAATAAAACCGATTACCAGCAGAGACAAGAAAGCCGCCATTGCCATCAGTCCGAAAGTACCTACTTCTTCCAGCGCAATTGCCCACGGAAACAGGAAAGCGATTTCCAAATCGAAAATAATGAATAGGATGGCGACCAAATAGAAACGGACGTCGAACTTCATTCGAGAGTCCTCGAACGCTTCGAAACCGCACTCATAAGGAGACAGCTTTTCAGGATCGGGTTTTCTCGGCCCGAGAATGTAACCCATCACAATAGGTCCAATTCCGAACAGAATGCCCAACACGACAAAAACGAGAATGGGTAAATAATTTTCTAGCATAGGTTTCAAGCCCCTCTAGTTCAAAATGCACCGCTACATTTTGATTTTCGCTGATGAACTCAGCTTGTATCGTTATCAGCGCTTTCGCGCTCAGTTTAAACATGGTGCCGATGGCCGGATTTGAACCGGCACGGCTTACGCCACTACCCCCTCAAGATAGCGTGTCTACCAATTCCACCACATCGGCAAATTCTGTATCAGTTCGGTACGACCGGTTCTTCCGAAGACGTATCCGCTTTTTCTTCAACCACTGGCTTTTGCACAACACTTTGATAGCCCTTGGCCTGTTCGGAGCCCAAGTACGCCAAGGTTAAACTAGTGATAAAGAAAATCACCGCCACCACAGACGTCACCTTAAGCATGAAACTGTTCGAGCCGCTGCTGCCGAATACGGATTGAGACGAACCGCCACCGAAGTTGGCACCGGCATCCGCGCCTTTCCCTTGCTGCAACAACACCAGCACGATTAACACAAACGCAATCACCAAGTGGATTGCCAAAATAATTTGAAACATATTACTGTTCTCCCGCCGCACGACAGATGGCGATGAAGTCATCGGCATTCAAAGAAGCACCGCCGATCAAACCACCATCAATGTCCGGCTGACTGAATAATTCGGCGGCATTACCAGGCTTGACACTGCCACCGTACTGAATAATCACTTTTTCCGCGACCGCTGAATCTTTTGCCGCCAATTGTCCGCGAATAAAGGCATGTACTTCTTGTGCCTGCGCAGACGAAGCCGTCTTCCCGGTTCCGATCGCCCAAACCGGCTCATAAGCGATCACGACATTCGCAAAAGCCGCAATGCCGACTTCATCAATCACGGCATTTAATTGCGTTGAAATCACGGTTTCCAACTGACCGGACTCACGCTCTTCAAGCGTTTCACCCACGCACAGAATCGGCGTCAAGCCCATGCCTAAAGCCGTTTTAACCTTTCGGGCAATCTCAGCGTCGGTTTCACCATAAATGGCACGACGCTCAGAATGTCCTAGGATGACATATTCGCAACCCAAATCCTTTAACATGGCGGCCGACGTTTCGCCGGTAAACGCACCACTAACGGGTTCCTCTGCAATATTTTGACCGCCAACGGCAATATTGCTTGCCACTAAGCAATTTTTTGTATAGTCTAAATACACCGCAGGTGGACAAACGGCGACCGATACATTCCCGACTGAATCTGCCTGGGCGTTCAAACCGGTCACAAGTGTTTTGATTGAGGCCTTATCCCCGTGCATTTTCCAATTACCAGCAACGAATAACTGTCTCATCCCGTTTAGTCTCCGACACAAAATTCCGCCTATATTAGCGGTTTCTTTTTCAAAAAACAATCTTGACAATCTTAACAAAATTCTGTTTCAACAACCTTTACCAGGCCTGAAACTTCGCTTTCCACCAAGGTCAGATCTTCACCTTCGACCATCACTCGAATCAAAGGTTCCGTACCGGATGCGCGTATCAAAACCCGCCCCTTTCCGGCCATTCTTTTTTCCGATGCTTCCACAGCCGAATTCAGCGCTTCATTAGCACTAATATCTGCAAAACCATCCACTCGTACATTCTTCAATACCTGCGGATACTTTTTCATTCCACGCTTCAAGTCCTCCAGCTTCTGACCTGACTCGACCAAAATAGCCACCACTTGAAGTGCGGCCACGATACCGTCACCCGTCGACGTTTTATTCAAACACAATACATGACCGGAAGGTTCTGCCCCTAAAGACCAGCCTTTTTCAACCAGAGCGGACATCACATATCGATCGCCCACCGCGGTTCGCAGCAACTCGATTCCCTTATCCTTCAAGGCGTTTTCCAACCCCAAGTTGGTCATTAAAGTGCCCGCCACACCTTTGACCGGAAACTTGGAACCTGTGGCCAGAATGTAAAGAATCTCATCCCCATCCACGACATCGCCTTTTCCATCAACCATCATCACCCGATCACCATCGCCATCGAAAGCGATACCAAAATCGGCTTTCTCCAGCACGACCCGAGCCTGAAGCTGTTCCAAGTCCGTCGCGCCGCAGTCGTCATTGATATTGATGCCGTCCGGCTGCGTGCCAATCGCCACCACCTCTGCACCCAACTCACGAAAAACCGACGGTGCAATGTGATAGGTCGCGCCATTGGCACAATCCAAAACAATCTTGTAACCGTCAAGCTTCTGAGAACTGTCATAAGTACTCTTACAAAATTCAATATAGCGGCCGGCGGCATCATCAACGCGGCGAGCTCTTCCCAGCTCGGACGACGAACAGATCGTCAATTCCTCTTCAAACGCCGCTTCGACTCTCAATTCCATTTCATCAGAGATTTTCTTTCCCTTACCGGAAAAAAACTTGATGCCATTGTCATAATGCGGATTGTGCGACGCACTGATAACGATACCGGCATCGGCATGGAAAGTCTGCGTCAAATATGCAATCGCCGGCGTCGGCATCGGCCCGAGCAAGAGCACATCCACCCCGGCGGAAATAAACCCGGCCTCCAGTGCCGACTCGAACATATAACCGGAAATACGCGTATCCTTACCAATCATGACCTTGGTTCCGCCCTGCTCTTTAAGCACTTTACCGGTAGCCCATCCCAGCTTGAGAATCTGGTCCGGACGAATCAAACCTTTCCCGACCTGATTGCGAATACCATCCGTACCGAAATATTTCTTTGCCTTTGCCATCTATTTACTATCCAACCTTACTCAACCTTTACAACAATGCCATAGTCACTTTCAGCGCCTGAACCGTTTCGGCCACATCGTGCACCCGCAAAATTTTAGCGCCCTTCAAAGCTGCTAGTGACGCAGCGGCCACACTGCCGATGACACGTTCATCAACCGGCACATCGCCCAACAACTCGCCAATCATGCGTTTACGTGACACCCCGACAAGCAGTGGGTATTGTAATTCAGAAAACATCTCAAGTCGCTCAAACAGCTCAATATTATGCGTTAATGTTTTACCGAACCCAAAACCGGGATCCAAGGTAATCGCCTCCGGTTTAACACCCTGCTGTACACAAGCATCTGCACGGGCGGCCAAATACTTGAAAACCTCGTTGAACACACCGTTTTCATACACGGGGTTGGCCTGCATATTTTTCGGCGTACCTTTTTTATGCATCAGACACACCGCCACTCCGGAATCGGCGACCAACTCAACCGCGCCATCCGACTCCAAAGCATTGATGTCATTAATCATATCCACCGAAAATGCAATCGACTCTTTCATGACCTGGGGCTTATAGGTATCGACGGAAACATAAGCATCACAATGGCTTTTAACCCATTCCATTGCTGGCAAAACGCGGTCCAGCTCTTCTTGCAGCGATACTTCCGGCGCACCAGGCCTGGTCGATTCCCCACCAATATCAATCATATCCGCACCGGCCGCCACCATCGCATCCACCTGACGACGAACGGCATCTTTCGATACAAATCGTCCGCCATCCGAAAACGAATCCGGGGTTACATTCAAAACCCCCATTACCAGCGGTCTTTCCAAGCCGGAATCATGCAGTTTTTCAATCAATGTCACGTGTTTTTGTCCCCATAAAAAAAACCCCGTAAAGGGGTTTTTCTAACCATTCCAAGTGGAATCAATGTAGTTTCGGCTCGCCGCCCTCAACGGAATCATCCGAAGACAAATCCGTTTTGGTGTCACCGGTCGGTGTTTCAGCTTCATCACTCAATACCGGTGTAGAAGAAGAATCGTCACCACCGGATCGCTCCTGCCAATCCTTCGGCTCACCCGGCTCTTTACCTTCCATCAGGTTTTTAATTTGATCCGAATCAATGGTTTCATATTGCATCAACGCATCCGCCATCGCATGCAACACATCGATTTTATCGGTCAAAATCTGTTCGGCACGCTGATAGTTGCGATCAATGAAATTACGAATCTCGACATCGATTTCCTTGGAGATTTCACCGGACACATTCGCGTTACGCGACGACCCCATCAAGGAACCATTGTCCTCTTCTTCATACATCAAAGGCCCAAGCTTATCGGACAACCCCCACTTGGTGACCATATTACGGGCAATCTGAGTCGCGCGCATAATGTCATTACTCGCCCCGGTCGTGACCGCGTCGGCACCGAAAATCATCTCCTCGGCAATCCGCCCACCGTACAGACTCGACAACTGACTTTCCAACTTACGTTTGCTGTAACTGTAGGAATCTTCTTCCGGCAGATACATGGTCACACCCAGTGCACGACCACGCGGCATGATACTGACCTTATAGACGGGATCATGCTCCGGCACCAAATAACCGACAATGGCGTGCCCAGCTTCATGATAAGCCGTGAGTTTCTTCTCCTCCTCACTCATCACCATGCTCTTACGCTCAACCCCCATCAGGATTTTGTCTTTGGCTTTTTCAAAATGCGCTTGTGTCACCAGACGGTCATTGTTACGAGCCGCAAATAACGCGGCTTCATTGACCAAGTTTGCCAAGTCCGCCCCGGAAAAGCCCGGTGTCCCCCGCGCAATCAACGCCGGCTTAACATCATCCGATAAGGGAACTTTACGCATATGCACTTTCAAAATCTGTTCACGACCTCGCACATCCGGCAAGCCCACCGTTACCTGGCGGTCGAAACGACCAGGACGCAACAAGGCCGGATCCAACACATCCGCACGGTTGGTCGCAGCGATCACAATCACACCCTCACTGCCTTCGAAACCATCCATTTCCACCAGCATCTGGTTCAACGTCTGCTCACGTTCATCGTTTCCGCCGCCCATGCCGGCACCACGACTGCGCCCAACAGCGTCAATCTCGTCGATAAAGATGATACAAGGCGAGTGCGCCTTGGCTTGCTCAAACATATCCCGTACACGCGAGGCACCCACCCCGACAAACATTTCCACGAAATCGGAACCGGAAATACTGAAAAACGGCACCTTGGCTTCCCCGGCAATCGCTTTCGCCAGCAAAGTTTTACCTGTCCCCGGAGGTCCAACCATCAAGACACCACGGGGAATATTCCCACCGAGGTTCTGATATTTTTCCGGGTCACGCAGAAAGTCGACAATCTCACCAACTTCCTCTTTCGCTTCATCGGCTCCAGCCACGTCTTCCAAGGTCACTTTCACCTGATCGTCGGTCAACATGCGCGCTTTACTTTTCCCAAACGACATTGGGCCACCTTTACCGCCCAAGCCACCACTCATGGAGCGCATGAAGAAAATCCAAATGGCGATCAACAACAACATCGGGAACCAGGAAATGAAAATCTGCATCAACAAACTTTGCTTTTCCGGCGGACGCGCCGTTACCTTAACGTTATTATTCAGCAAATCACCCATCAAGCCGGCATCGCCCGGGTTATAGGTCGTAAAAGCTTTTCCGTCGGTGAAGACACCGTGAATCGTGCCTCCTTCAATCGAAACCTGACTGACAGAACCATCACGAACACGGTCGATAAAATCCGAGTACGCCAACTGGGAACTGCTTCCCATCAATTTTTGACCGCTGAAATGGTTAAAGATGGACAGCATCACCGTGGCCACCACTGTCCAAATCAAAATATTTTTCAACATATCATTTTTCATAATCCACCTTCGGAATCATTCGCTTTCGCTTTTTTTTGACTGTTAGATAAGCGTCACTTTACCACAAAACGCTATAAATATTCTTTATAGATGCTTAAGCGCGCGATTGTTTTTTTACATCATGGTCATTGCTTTTAACCATCACCCGAATCCCTCAGGGTTTCTTGCCTCTGGCCAAAACGTATATCTCTTTGCTTCTGGGGCGGGACGCCTTAGGTTTTCGCGTCAAGACCTTTTGGTACTGCTGCCGCAGACGACTAAGTAATTGATCGTAACCTTCTCCCTGGAACACTTTCATCAACAAATCGCCATTCGGTTTCAGAACCTGCTCGGCCAAATCGACACACAATTCCACCAAATACATGGCGCGAGGAATATCAATGCCTTTATTACCGGTCATATTCGGCGCCATGTCGGACATCACCAAATCGACTTCCCGGCCGTCCAGCGCACCCAGTAATGCCTGGTAGACCTCATCTTCCTGAAAGTCGCCCTGAATAAACGTCACGCCAGCAAAAGGTTCCACCGGAAGAATATCCAATGCAAACACCCGACCTTCTTCACCAACCTTATGGGTCGTCCATTGTGACCAACCACCCGGCGCGGCTCCCAGATCGATGACCGTCATCCTCTTTCGGAACAATTGATCTTTTTCGTCGATTTCCTGTAGCTTATAAATCGCCCGTGAACGCCAACCCTCTTGTTTGGCTTTGTTCACATAGTAGTCGTCAAAATGTTCTTTCAGCCAGCCAGCGCTGGATTTACTTCTTGCCATCGTGTTTTATCACTTTTTCCGCTAGAATATCACTTTCGCCGACACGACCGAAGTCGTATCGGCCAAACACAACTTCGTTGCTGTTACCGTCAAGCGACACCAGTCGGACAAAGTGCCGACAAATGTCGATTTGATACTTCATAATAATATGTTTTGGAAATTCAATGCCACAGACCAAAAAACTTTCAAATAATCAAAAACGATTCTTAAGAGGGATTGCACACGGACTGAACCCGGTCATCCTGATCGGAGCCAATGGTTTAACGGACAACTTGATGCAGGAACTGGAAACGACCTTATCGCATCACGAATTGTTAAAAATCAAAATGGCGTCAGCGGAAAGAGCCGACCGAAAAGACATCGTTGATTACATCCTGCAACAAACTGGAGCCGAACTGGTGCAATCCATCGGTAAAACCGTGGTGATTTTCCGTCAAAACGAAGACTCGGAATTACAACTCCCGAAATAATCTTCGCTCTCCGCCTGCTTTAACGGAAACCGTTAAAGCAACGCGTCCAAGCCTCGGCTTAAATCCGTCCGGATATCCTCAAAACTCTCCAATCCGACCGACACCCGCAATAGATTTTCGGTAATCCCGGCTTTCAACCGCTCTTCCGGTTCCACTCGACAATGTGTCGTGGTCGCCGGGTGAGTAATACTGGTTTTCACATCGCCGAGATTCGCCGTGATGGAAATCATTTGCGTGGCGTCCACCACTTGCCAAGCGGCTTCACGACCGCCGATCACTCGAAAAGACAAGAGACCACCCGGCCCTTTTTGCTGTTTTGCCACCAAATCATGCTGCGGGTGCGAGGCCAGGCCTGGATAAAACACCGATTCCACCGCCGGATGGGCTTGCAGCCATTCCGCCAAGCGTTGCGCGCGTTCGCAATGGGCATCCATCCGTAATTTCAAGGTTTCCAAGCCTTTCAAAAACACCCAAGCATTAAACGGACTCATTGACGGCCCCGCGGTTCGAATCACGCCACGGATATGTTCTTCAATCAAGGTTTCGGAACCGACAACCGCCCCGCCGATCATACGACCTTGCCCATCCAAAAACTTGGTCGCGGAATGCACCACCAAATCAGCGCCCATCGTCAAAGGCGTTTGTAACGCCGGTGTACAAAAGCAATTATCGACAATTAACAACGCATCATTGTCATGCGCCAAGTCCGCCAAAACCGTTAAATCGGCCACTTCCGTCAGCGGATTGGATGGCGTTTCCAAAAACAGGGCTTTGGTTTTCGGCGTGATGGCGCTCTGCCAAGCACTCAGCTCCGTCAAAGGTACATAAGTGATTTCGATGCCGAATTTTTTAAGATAGCGATCAAACAACGCCTTGGTGGTACCAAACACACTTCTCGACGATACGATGTGATCGCCAGACTCCAACAGCCCTAAAAACGTCGACAAAATCGCGGCCATTCCCGACGCGGTGCCGACACAGCTTTCACCCTGCTCCAACGCCGCTAAACGTTTTTCAAACGCGCGCACCGTTGGATTGGTAAACCGCGAATACACATTGCCCGCTTCATTTCCGGCAAAACGGTCGGCCGCTTGCTGCGCCGAACGATACCGAAAGCTCGATGTCGGAAAAATCGCTTCGGAATTTTCCTGCTCCTGAGTCTGGTCGTAACCGTAGCGAATCGCCAACGTCTCTAAATCGAAATCATCAGTCATCGGAAGCATCACCGTTGTAAATACCAACCGGTTCTCGACCAACCCGTTTTTGAGCGGACTGAGCGGAATCGTTACGGTTTTTATCCAGAGACTCCAAATATTCCGGTGTGATATCACCGGTCACATAGCAACCGCTAAAGCAGGACGTATCAAATTCTTTGATGGATTTATTGCCTTGCCAAACCGCTTCAATCAAATCGTCCAAATCCTGATAGAACAAACGGTCGGCACCAATATACTCAGCAATCTGTTCAATATCTCGGCCATTCGCCACCAATTCGGTGGCGCTTGGCATATCGATACCATACACATACGGATAACGAACCGCCGGTGCCGCCGAAGCAAAATACACCTTCTTGGCACCCGCTTCGCGCGCCATCTGCACGATTTCACCCGACGTCGTGCCGCGCACGATGGAGTCGTCCACCAATAGGATATTTTTGCCTTCGAATTCCAACGGCACCGCGTTCAACTTCTGGCGCACGGATTTCTTGCGTAAGGTTTGCCCCGGCATGATAAACGTCCGCCCGATATAACGGTTCTTGATAAACCCTTCTCGGTAGGGTTTGCCCAACATGTCCGCTAATTGCAAGGCCGACGTCCGGCTCGTGTCCGGAATCGGCATCACCACATCAATGTCATTTTCCGGCCAATCACGCAAAATCTGCTCGGCCAACTTTTCCCCCATACGCAAACGCGATTTATAAACCGAAATATCATCGATCATCGAGTCGGGACGGGCAAAATACACAAATTCGAAAATACATGGGCTGTACTGAGGGTTGTCGGCACATTGCTTGAATTGGATGTTCCCCGATTCGCTGACAACAACCGCTTCACCCGGTTCCAAATCTTTCAACAGTTCAAAACCGGCGGCATCCAGCGCCACACTCTCGGACGCCAGCATATAGTCGACACCTTCAGAAGTCTGGCGTTGTCCAACAACAATCGGGCGCAATGCAAACGGGTCACGAAAACCGAACATGCCGACACTCGGAATCACACCCACCGCGGCATAACCGCCACGCGCACGTTTATGCACTCGGGAAATGGCACTGAAAATATCTTCCGCATCGACAAACAGTTTTTTCTGCTGCATCAACTCATGGGCGAATACATTCAGCAACACTTCGGAATCGGAATTGGTGTTTAGGTGACGTAAATCTTGTTCGTAAAGCTCTTTGCCTAACTGATCGGCATTGGTCAAATTACCGTTGTGCCCCATCGCAATACCGTAAGGCGAGTTAACGTAAAACGGTTGCGCCTCTGCGCCGGAAGAACTGCCCGCCGTCGGATAACGCACATGCCCGATTCCCATATTGCCATGCAAATCACGCATATGACGAGTGCGGAACACATCTTTCACCAAACCGTTATCCTTACGTTGGTACAAACGACCTTCCTGACACGTGACAATGCCTGCCGCGTCCTGTCCACGATGCTGCAACACCGTCAAGGCATCATAGATTTCTTGGTTAACAGGTGTGTTTGATACGATTCCGACGATCCCGCACATGGTGAGTTTTCTCCGATTATATAGCCCAGTTCGACACGCTTAAACGGCTAGGGCGTCCGTTTAAATTTAACCAGTTGCGACTGTATTCTTAACAGTCTGTCCAAACGTTTTTGATCTTTTTCCGCCAGTGCTTTCGAGGTATAAGGCCCCACTCTGACCGAATAATAATTACTCTTTGGAAAATACTTTATAAAGGCTTCATAGTCGTATTTCAACCGCCCCTGAAGCGTTTCCGCCATCTCTTTTTTACGATAGGCCACCAAGCGAATAATCCATTCCGAATCACCTTCGGAAGCTACAGCCGTCGCAGGTTCTTCTTTGGTCGGCGCCGCTTCAACCGGCGTTTTATCCACCGCTACCGTCTCTTCAGCGGCTTCTGACGTTGTTTTGGTCGTTGCTTCGGAAATCGTTTGCTTCGGCTCGGAAGACTTCGAGTCCGATGCCGTCGAGCGGTCATGCCCCGGCAATAAAAACGGCTTTTCCACTAAAATGGTTTTCGAGTCGGATGCATCGGCATCCGTTTGTGCGGTCGGATCGAAATTCACCGGATTGCTGTACCAGATCGGCACGATAATCACCAATAATCCCAGCCACACAAACGCGCCGGTCAAGCGATATTTGGACACTTGAAAGTCGGAAAGTTCCTGATTGTCGATTGGATCAGTCATGGTTCAAACAGGCCAAAGCTTGTGAAACGGTGAAAAAAGATCCCCAAACCAACATGCGCTCCCAAGGTTCGTCATGATGCGCGGCGACCGCTTCCGAAATATCCGAGTATTCTACTATATTATTGGCTGAAACGCCCGCCCGAAGCAAAAGCGCTTTCAGGTTTTCCAGCGACATGGCCCGAGGAACCGCCAGGTCGGCAATCGCCCATTTCTTCACATACGGCGCCACGGCCTGAACCATCGGCAAAGCGTCTTTATCGGCCAATACCGAGAAAATCGCCACATCCATGATCGGGTGTGTATCAAGAAAACGGGCCAATTCCATCGCAGCTTGGGGATTGTGCGCCACATCCACCAACCAGTGTTGTGCCCCCCGCTCAATGGATTGCAACCGTCCGGCATGCGTGACGGTTTCCAACCCCATATGCATAGCGGCATCCGACACCGGCAAACGCGCTTGTAACTGTTCAATCAACGCCAACACTCCGGCGGCATTTTGCAATTGAAAGCGGCCCTTCAATGCCGGCATCGGCAGTCCATCCCGAACCGATCCTTCCGACCCAAACGACCAGGCCTGGTCGTTTTCAACATAACCAAAGTCCCGCCCCAGTAACTGCAACGGCACTTGATGCTGCTCCGCATAATCCAACAAGGTCGTCGGTGCATCCGCATCGGAACACACGCTGGGGCGTCTCGAACGCATGATACCCGCCTTCTCAACGGCAATCTGACTGCGATCCGATCCCAGCCAATCCTGGTGATCGACATCAATCGCCGTAACCAAACTGGCATCAGCATCCACCAAATTGACCGCGTCTAAGCGCCCGCCAAGACCGACTTCCAAAATCACCACGTCCAACGAGTCTTGTGCAAACAGCCAAAGCGCGGCCAAGGTCGAAAATTCAAAATACGTCAGTTTGATATGCCCACGAGCGGCTTCAATGGCACAGAAAGCGTCGACAATTTGCTGGTCGGTCGCTTCATGACCGGCCAAAAGAATACGTTCGTTAAAACGCAAGAGATGAGGCGAGGTAAACACGCCGGTTCGAAACCCGGCCGCTTGATAAATGGCGTTCAGCATCGCCACACTGGACCCTTTGCCGTTGGTCCCCGCCACGGAAATGACCGTCGGCGCCATAGGGAGCAACCCCATGATTTCAGCAACGGATTTCACGCGTTCGATACCGAGATCGATTTCCTCGGCATGCAAGGACACCAGCCAATCAATCCAAGCTTGCAGACTGGAGTGGGATGTCGGTTTCACGGCTTCAGGAATGCATCAGGCCGGCTTTTTCAAAAGCATACGGCAGACGGAAGCCAATTCGGCACTCAACTGGTGACGGTGAATAATCATGTCAATAGCGCCGTGCTCCAACAGAAATTCACTGCGCTGAAAGCCTTCCGGCAGTTTTTCGCGCACCGTTTGCTCGATGACGCGTGGTCCGGCAAAACCGATCAGGGCTTTTGGTTCGGCGACATTCAGGTCACCCAACATCGCAAAACTGGCGGAGACGCCCCCCATAGTCGGGTCCGTCAAAACGGAAATAAACGGTAAGTTTTGGTCACGCAACTTGCCTAACGCCGCACTGGTTTTGGCCATTTGCATCAACGAAAACAAGGCTTCCTGCATGCGCGCGCCGCCACTGGCGGAGAACACAATCAACGGGCAACGGCGCTCAATGGCTTCATTCACCGCGCGCACGAATTTTTCGCCCATCACCGATCCCATGGAACCGCCCATGAACTTAAATTCAAACGCTCCGGCCACGACTTCCAGCCCTTGAATTTCGCCCACCATGGTCACAAAAGAATCTTTCTCGCCGGTAGCTTTTTGCGCTTGCGCAATACGGGATTTGTAGGGTTTAAGGTCCTTGAATTTCAAGGCATCGACCGGCGAGATATTCGCCGAAATTTCAACCGCCGTTCCATCGTCCAGGAAGGATTCCAAACGATCACGCCCACCCAAGCGCATATGGTGATCACACTTCGGGCAAACCTCCTGGTTACGTTTCACTTCGGCACGATACAAGGTGCTTTCGCATTTCGGGCACTTGGTCCACAGCCCTTCCGGAACGTTTTTCTTGCGTTCCGCCACTTGCTTGATACTCGGTAAAATCTTTTCAAACCAACTCATGATGTTCTCCAAACGGCCATTGATCCGTAACGGCCTGTTGCATATCTTATCTGTCTATTTAAGGCGTTATTCGCTGTCCGCTTTATTGATCGCCTGTTTGAATTCGCGCATTTTATCACTCAATACCTGCTCAATCACAGATAATTGTTGATCGGCATTCTGTTCAACCAAACTCACCAAAGCCGAACCGACAATAATGGCATCGCCCAGCTTCGCCATCTGATAAGCGGTGTCACCATCACGAATTCCGAAACCGATGGCCACCGGCATGGCCGTTTTCTGGCGCAAATGCCCAACATGCTGCGCCACATCCGATGCATCCAACGCTTTGGAACCGGTCACGCCTTTTAACGAAACGTAATAAACAAAACCGCTGCCCATATCATTGACGGCTTTCAAACGACCGTCCGGCGTCGTCGGCGACACCAGGAAGATGCGGTTTAAGGTTTCATCCTGTAAAGCGCTCAAATAACCATTGGTTTCTTCCGGAGGCATATCCACCGTCAAAACACCGTCCACACCAGCTTCTTTGGCATATTTCGCAAAGGTTTCCACGCCCATGGCTTCAATCGGGTTCAAATACCCCATCAAAATAACCGGGGTCTTGGCATCGGTTTTTCGGAACTCCGTCACATAACGAAAAACATCTTTCATGCTGACATGATACGCCAGCGCACGTTCCACGGCTTTTTGAATGACCGGACCATCCGCCATCGGATCGGAAAACGGCACGCCCAACTCCAACATATCCGCGCCCTGCTCGACCAGCGAATGCATTAATGAAACGGTCATATCCGGATGCGGGTCACCCGCGGTGATGTAAGGGATTAAAGCGGTCTTTCCTTGTTCTTTCAAGGCCGCCAACGTTGCATCAATTCGATTCATTTTAAAACTCAAACCCCTCTATCTTCGCGATGGTATTCATATCTTTATCACCACGGCCGGACAAATTCACGACAATGGTCTGATCCGGTCGCATGGTCGGCGCCAACTTGGTGGCATACGCCAAGGCATGGCTCGATTCCAACGCCGGAATAATACCCTCATAACGCGTCAAATCGCGAAAACCTTGCAGGGCTTCATCGTCGTTAATCGCGACATAGTCCACTCTCCCAATGTCTTTTAACCAAGAGTGCTCCGGCCCCACACCCGGATAATCCAGACCGGCAGAAATGGAGTGCGTCCCCATGATCTGCCCGTTTTCGTCTTCCATCAAATAGGTACGGTTACCATGCAACACACCTGGCTTGCCTTTACATAAAGGCGCGGCATGCTCGTTGGTTTCCAAGCCATGACCACCTGCTTCGACACCGTAAATCGAGACCGATTCGTCCGGTAAAAAATCATAAAACAACCCGATGGCATTAGAGCCGCCGCCCACGCAGGCGATCAAAGCATCCGGCAAACGCCCTTCTTTTTCCAAGTGCTGCTGCTTGGCTTCACGCCCGATGATGGCTTGAAAATCACGCACCATCGCCGGATACGGATGTGGGCCGGCTACGGTGCCGATAATGTAAAACGTATCGTCCACATTGGTCACCCAATCACGCATGGCCTCGTTCAAGGCATCCTTCAAAGTGCGGGTACCGGATTCCACCGCCACCACTTCGGCGCCCAGCATTTTCATGCGGGCCACGTTGGGTGCTTGACGTACCACGTCATCCGCGCCCATATAGACAACACATTCCAAGCCCAGGCGTGCCGCGACAGTCGCACTGGCCACACCATGCTGCCCGGCACCGGTTTCGGCGATGATGCGCGTTTTTCCAAGACGCTTCGCCAATAAGGCCTGTCCAATGGTGTTATTAATCTTATGCGCACCGGTATGATTCAAGTCTTCGCGCTTCAGGTAGATTTTCGCGCCGCCCAAAGATTCGGTCCATCGCTCGGCGAAATAAAGCGGACTCGGGCGCCCGACATAGTCTTGAAAGTCTTTGGTCAACTCGGCCAAAAATTCCGGGTCGTTTTTCAGACTTTCATACTGTTTATTCAAATCCTCCAACGCCGCCATCAGGGTTTCCGGCGCAAAGATGCCACCATAGATACCGAAATGTCCTTTTGAATCAGGATATTGCGAATAATCAACACTCATTCTTGAACTCACTTTTTCATCTCAATTTTAGGTTTGTGCGGATGCGTTGACCGCTTCCACAAACGCTTGAATCTGTGCCACCGACTTTTTGCCGGGTTGGGCCTCCACTCCGCCGCTGACGTCCACGGCCCAAGGTTGAACAGTTTGAACCGCCTGTCCGACGTTCTCCGCCGTCAATCCACCGGCCAGGATAATCGGCAAACAGGCGTCACCTCGCTTCAAGGGCGCAACCCAATCCCAGTTAAAGGCCTCGCCGGTACCGCCCGGCACGCCTTTCACATAGGTGTCGAGCAACAACGCCTGAGCCGACGCATAGTGCTGCGATAAGTCGGCTAGATTTGTATCCGGCTGCATACGCACCGCTTTAATGTACGGCCGCTCAAACTGCTCGCAAAATTCGACGGATTCATCGCCGTGAAACTGCAGCAAATCGATTTTCAAACGCTGAATCACGGTTTTCACCAGGCCTGGCTCAGGATTGACGAACAACGCCGTCGTGGTCACAAAGGCCGGCAGAACATCGATAATCGACCAGGCCTGGTCGATTTCAATATGACGCGGACTGGGTGGGTAAAACACAAATCCCAAGGCGTCGGCTCCGGCTTCCGCCGCCGCCAATGCATCCTCAGGCCGCGTCATGCCACAAATTTTAATGCGTGTTCGCATCACATCATCCTTGCCATAACAATTCGTTCAACTCAACCACCGGAAGCTCAAAGGCTTCTGGATAAAAGGCATTCACGAAGTAAAGTCCATCCGCCGGCGCCGTCATCCCCGCCTGGGTACGATCCTGCTTCGCCAGTAAATCCGTTACCCAAGTCACCGGTTTTTCCCCGCGACCGACTTCCAACAAGGTGCCAACGATATTACGCACCATGTGGTGTAAAAACGCATTGGCGCGGATATCGACAAACACGAAGTCGCCGCGACGCGACGCCTCAATCCACTGTACTTCCCGACGTGCATGCGCCGCTTGACACCCTGCTGCCCGGAAAGAGGAAAAATCGCGCTCGCCGATGAGTGCCTGTGCCGCCTGATGCATTTTCTGTTCATCCAGCGGCCAGCTTTCCCAGGTCACACGATGCGCCAAAATGGCCGAATGCACGGAACGATTGAAAATCACATAACGGTATTGGCGTGCCACCGCCGAGAAGCGAGCATGAAAATCGTCCGTCATGGGCTTGGCCCACACCACCCGAATATCACGCGGGAGCTTAGTATTCACGCCTTGCACCCAGGCTTTATCAGGACGTTCGGACGAGGTCACAAAATGCGCAACCTGACCAATGGCATGCACACCGGTATCGGTTCGACCGGCGCAATTCAACTCGATGGGTTCATTGGCAATTTCCGATAAAGCACTTTCCAAGTGCTGCTGCACCGACTCACAATGACGTTGTCGCTGCCAGCCGCAATAGGCCGTGCCTTGATACTCAATACCAATTGCCAGTAACGCCATTGGAGATTAAATGTGATCCTTAATCAGCAGTTCGGCGATTTGAACCGTGTTGGTTGCCGCGCCCTTACGGACGTTGTCGGCGACGACCCACAAATCCAGGCCTTTTTCGCAGGAAATGTCTTCACGCACACGCCCGACGTAAACCGGGTTGGTATCCGCTGCATCGGTCACCGCCGTCGGATAACCACCATCCTGGTGTTCATCAATCAACACGATGCCGTCGGCCGCTTTCAATACTTCCTTGGCTTTTTCTGCGGTGATTTTTTCTTTGGTCTCGATGTGAACCGCTTCACTGTGACCGTAGAAAACCGGTACACGTACGGCCGTCGGATTCACCAGAATGCTATCGTCACCCATGATTTTTTGAGTTTCCCACACCATTTTCATTTCTTCTTTGGTGTAACCATTTTCTTGGAAAACATCAATTTGCGGAATACAGTTAAAGGCGATTTGCTTCGGATACACCGTGGCTTCCACCGGTTTCAGATTCAACAGGTTCGCCGTTTGCGTCGCCAACTCATCAATCGCCTCTTTGCCGGAACCGGACACCGCTTGATAGGTGGCCACGTTGATGCGCGTAATGCCCACCGCATCATGAATCGGCTTCAACGCCACCAGCATCTGGATGGTTGAACAGTTCGGATTGGCAATGATACCGCGCGTTTTATAACCCGCTACGGCATCCGGATTCACTTCCGGCACCACCAATGGAATATCGTCGTCATAACGGAACTCGGACGTGTTATCCACCACCACGCAACCGGCCGCCGCCGCTTTCGGCGCGTACTCGCGGGACACGCTGGCTCCCGGTGAAAACAGGCCAATCTGAACTTTAGAGAAATCGAATGTCGCCAGATCCTGAATTTCGACCCAACCGCCATTGAATTCCAGTTTTTTACCCGCCGAACGGCTACTCGCCAACGGATAAAGGTTCCGAACAGGGAAGTTGCGTTCTTCCAACACTTTCAAAATGGTTTCGCCAACCGCACCGGTGGCACCCACGACCGCAACATCATACTGCTTTGACATACTTCTCCCTTCTTTGCTGTTTATTTCGTTGAAACGGCTTCTGCATCCGTTGCTTTGATATCGTCCGTAATGGCGTTTTTACTTTTTATCATCTCCACTACGGATTTCGCTTGGTTTTCCAATTTGGTTTTTTCATCTTCCGGGAAGCTGACAATTAACCCGCCCTCGGTCAATTCACGGCTTTCACCAATGAACTTCCCGCCGGATTCAATCATCATCTCGCCGCAGACCACTTCACCGAGCATCTTCCCGCTGGACAGAATATCAATGCTCTCACAAGCCACTTTCCCTTCCAGCGTGCCACTCACCACAATGGTCTTGGCTTTCACCAATCCGGTGACAATGCCTTTGTCACCGATGGACACATCGTAATCGGTTTCAATAATCCCATCGATATGCCCGTCTATATGTAAGGCACCACCCAGGTCTTTAATCTCACCGCTTATTTTACATCCCGCAGCAATAATTGTTTTTCCACCTGCTGGACGCGATCCTGAACCATTTGACTTAAAGATCCCCATGGTACACCTTTTACCTTTTTAAATATTTCATCGTAATCTTTTAAATCCCAGTTGATGAACGGAACGGGATTCAGCTTACGCTGCACAAAACTGACCTCATAATGCAAATGAGGCCCTGAAGACAAACCGGATGAACCGATTTCACCAATCAACTCACCCTTTTTCACCACCTGACCGGTTTTAACCAACAATTTACTCATGTGACCGTAAAGCGTTTTAAACCCGTAGTCATGCGAGATAATGATTAAACGACCATAACCGCTTTGTTTATGGTAGCCGGCGTATTCAATGACACCACTGGCTGTCGCGATGACACCGTCACCTCGCTTGCCGCGATAATCGATGCCACGGTGGAATTCACGCGTCCCTTTGACCGGGTGCGTCCGCCAGCCGAAACTACTGCTGACGCCTTTGTAGTCTTTTACCGGACGGCCGTTTGGAATATCTTCCAACATCACCTGCTTTTCCAACGTGGTGAGTTGAACAATCTTGACCCGATCGGTCACCAACGCATCTTCATCCGGTTTGACGCCAATCAAGTCTTCCAGGCCCTTCAGCGTCTGGTCCAGAAATTGAATCTGCTTGGTCCGGTTATCCAACTGCGTTTGCAGTTTTTTCTTTTCGGTTTCCAACGACAGGTAAGCACTTTTGCTCTTTTCCAGCACGGTGCGATATTCCTGCTCGGCGTTTTCCCGCTTGTCCTCAATATCGACAATTTCCTGGTTCAGCCACCAGATGACGGCCGCCGATCCGGCCAACAACAAAAAGATGAACAACACCACGAATAAGGCGATTTTTCGCATGAACTGCTTAAACGAAAAATGGCGGGAACCGTGTACATCGCTGATGGTGATTGTAAAATGATTCTTCATCTTAAACGGGAGGCTTCCTGTTCATCTCAAAAGGCGTTTTGTGCAGTTTACACGTTTACACGAAAAATGCACGAATCGTTCGTCGCTTTTACAGTGCCGCGACGACCGCATCCCCCATTTCCGAAGTCGAGACTTTCGTCAAGCCTTCCGACCAGATATCACCGGTTCTCAAGCCTTGATCCAAGACCTTGCTGACCGCGCTTTCAATTTTCAAGGCCAAATCTTCATGCCCCAGACTGTAACGCAACATCATCGCCGCCGACAGGATGGTCGCCAATGGATTGGCGATATTCTGCCCGGCGATGTCCGGAGCGGAACCGTGACTTGGTTCATACATCCCTTTATTGTTGGCATCCAATGACGCCGACGCCAACATGCCGATGGAACCGGTCAACATAGACGCTTCATCCGACAAGATATCGCCGAACATATTACCGGTCACCATGACGTCGAATTGCTTCGGATTCAACACCAACTGCATGGCGGCGTTATCCACATACATATGTTGAACAGACACCTCTGGATAATCCTTGGCGACTTCATCGATGATTTCACGCCACATTTCCGTCACTTCCAACACATTGGCCTTATCGACAGAACACAACTTTTTGTTACGCTTCATCGCCGCATCGAATGCCACGCGCGCAATACGTTTGATTTCGGACTCGGAATACACATAGGTGTTGTAACCTTGGCGTTCGCCGTTTTCCAAAGTACGGATACCGCGTGGCTGGCCGAAGTAAATCCCACCGGTCAATTCACGCACAATCAAAATATCCAGCCCAGCCACAACCTCCGGCTTCAACGTTGACGCATCCGCCAATTGCGGGAACAAATACGCCGGTCTCAGGTTAGCGAACAACTCCAGATTGGAGCGTAGAGACAAGAGTCCTTTTTCCGGGCGAACCGAAATATCCAACGACTCCCACTGATAACCGCCCACCGCGCCCAGCAAAATCGCATCAGACTGTTTGGCTTTTTCCAAGGTTTCATCCGCCAGCGGTACACCGTGTACATCGTAAGCCGCACCCCCGACCAAGTCGTGTGTCATCTTGATGTCCAGGCCATCGCTTTTTTGCAAGGCTTCCAGCACTTTCACCGCTTCGGCGGTAATTTCCGGCCCAATGCCATCCCCAGGTAAAATCAGTACTTCTTTTGTCATTTACAGTGTCTCTACAGTGTCTTTTATTAAATTACGTATTCAATGAGCCGCAAATCAAAACAGCCAAGGCGAGGCCGCTTTATGCTTGGTTTCAAAGGTTTTGATTTCATCTTCATGCTGCAAGGTCAAACCGATATCATCCAACCCGTTCAACAAACAATGTTTACGGAAGGCATCCACCTCAAACCCGATTGCCTCACCGTTCGGCTTGATGATTTGTTGATTTTCCAAATCGATGGTCAGCTCATAACCTTCCTGCGCGAAAATTTCTTTAAACAAACCGTCCACCGTCTGCTCGTCCAGCACGATTGGCAAGATTCCGTTTTTAAAACTGTTATTAAAGAAAATATCGGCAAAACTCGGCGCGATGATGACGTCAAAACCGTAGTCTTTCAAAGCCCATGGCGCGTGTTCGCGACTGGAACCACAGCCGAAGTTTTCACGCGCAATCAAAATTTGCGCACCCTGATAACGCGGCTGGTTCAACACAAAGTCTTTGCGTAACGGACGTTTGGAATTATCTCGTCCCGGCTCGCCGACGTCTTCGTAACGCCATTCATCAAACAAATTCGGTCCGAAACCGGTGCGTTTAATGGATTTCAGAAACTGCTTGGGGATAATCGCATCGGTATCCACATTGGCCCGATCCATTGGCGCCACGATGGCGGTAAATTTCGTAAACTTTTCCATTCTGACTCCTTATACCGCTTCTTTCATCATGTCACGCACGTCCACAAAGTGGCCGGCCACCGCGGCGGCGGCCGCCATTTGCGGACTGACCAAATGCGTGCGCCCGCCAGCGCCCTGACGCCCTTCGAAGTTACGGTTCGACGTGGAGGCACAGTGCTTACCGCTCGGCAGTTTATCGGCGTTCATCGCCAAACACATTGAGCAGCCCGGGTTACGCCACTCGAAACCGGCTTCAATGAAAATCTTATCCAACCCTTCGGCTTCGGCTTGTTGTTTGACCAGACCGGACCCCGGCACCACGATCGCTTGCTCAACCGAAGCGGCTACTTTACGGCCTTTCAACACGGCCGCCGCTTCACGAAAATCTTCGATGCGCGAGTTGGTACAGGAACCGATGAAAACATAATCCACCGGAATATCGGTAATCGCCATATCGGCTTCCAGCCCCATGTATTCCAACGCGCGGCGAATGCCGCTGGCTTTAACTTCGTCGGATTCATTCGCCGGGTTCGGCACTTTGCCATTGACATCCAAGACCATTTCCGGCGACGTTCCCCAAGACACTTGTGGTTCAATGCTGGCACCGTCGATTTCCACCACCTTATCGAACACGGCATCATCGTCGGATTTCAAATCTTGCCAGGCCTGAACGGCCATTTCCCACTGGTCGTCTTTCGGTGCCATCGGGCGGCCTTTTACATATTCGATGGTCTTATCATCCACCGCCACCAAACCGACACGCGCACCGGCTTCAATCGCCATGTTACACACGGTCATACGCCCTTCGATCGACATATCCCGGAACACCTGTCCGCCGAATTCGATGGCATGACCGTTGCCGCCGGCGGTACCGATTTTGCCGATAATCGCCAAGACCACATCTTTCGGTGTGACCCCCGGCTGCAATTGACCGTCCACCTTGATCAGCATGTTTTTCATTTTCTTTTGAATCAAGCATTGCGTGGCCAGCACATGTTCCACTTCCGACGTCCCCACGCCGTGCGCCAACGCTCCCAAAGCGCCGTGCGTCGCCGTATGAGAGTCACCACACACCAGCGTAATCCCCGGCAAGGTCATCCCTTCTTCCGGCCCGACCACATGCACGATACCCTGACGAATGTCGCCGATACCGAATTCGGTAATCCCGAAATGTTTGGTATTGGCATCCAATGTCTGCACCTGAATCCGCGAAATCGGATCGACAATGTCATCCACCGTTTTATACGGCGTGGTCGGCACGTTATGATCCGGCGTCGCCAAATTGGCGTTAATGCGCCAAGGTTTACGATTGGCGAGGCGCAGCCCTTCGAACGCCTGAGGCGACGTTACCTCGTGCAACAATTGACGATCGATGTAAATCAACGCCGTCCCGTCTTCTTCCTGACGGACGACGTGACTGTCCCACAATTTATCGTATAAGGTCTTGGCAGACATTGGTATAATCTCTCTCCTAAAAAACATGTGGCGTGAAACACTTTGTAAAATCGGCGTTTAAACGCTCTGAAAAGTCATTTCAACCGACGCATAAACCCTATTCTGTTTTAATTCAACGTAATTGATACGAATCAAGGTCAACAGTTAAGGTCTAAAAAATAGCTAATCATTATAGCATTTTCAAACCCTTTCATTGTAAAAATTAGCATCAAACCGCAACGAGAAATAACCGGGAAAGGCACCATGGGCTACCGAATTAAAGAAGCATTTTATTCACTGCAAGGAGAAGGATTTCATTCCGGCCGCCCGGCGATTTTCTGCCGTTTCAGCAACTGCAACCTCTGGACCGGGCGAGAAGCGGATCGAGCGCAAGCCGTTTGCCAATTCTGCGATACCGACTTTCTCGGCACCGACGGCCAAAACGGCGGACAATTTAAAACCGCTGACGACTTGGCTGAACACCTATTGACCCTCTGGCCGAAAACCCATCCAAGTAAAAACAACCAGGCCTGGCCAAATCCATTCGTGGTCTTAACCGGCGGCGAACCTCTGTTGCAGGTGGACCAAGCGTTGGTAGATACCTTTCATGAACACGGCTTTGAAATTGCGATTGAAACCAACGGCACCCAAAAAGCGCCGCAAGGCATTGACTGGGTTTGCGTCAGCCCGAAAGCCAAGGCCCCATTGATTTTGGATGCAGGGGATGAATTGAAACTGGTGTACCCGCAGGCCAACTGCCCGCCGGAAAAAGTCGCCGGTTTGGCATTCGACCATTTTTATCTGCAAGCCATGGACGATGCCGACCCAACGATTCAAGCCCGAAACCTCAAAGCCACTCTGGACTATTGTCTGGCGCACCCGCAATGGAAGCTCAGTTTACAGACCCATAAGATTCTGGGCGTTGACTGAGTAGCGCCGCCTCGTCCGCCAAACGTTGCTTTAATTGCAGTGCCACTTGGTTGCGATAATGAAACGGCACCTTCTGATTCACCAGCAAGGCAAACGGTGACCAGGCCTGGTCATTTTTGATGTAACCCGCCAAAGCACTGACCCCAATTAAGGTCCCGGTCTTGGCATAGATATCTGGCTCCACTTCCGGCAAAAGATCCTTCCATGGCCGGAAACGCTCCAACACATCCACCAACTGCCGCGCACTCAACCGATTTTTTCGCGACAGACCGGCGCCGTCTTCCAGATAAAAATCCCGCCAACCAAAACGGCGCTTCAAGCGACTGTTCAGCAACTGCTTCACCTTATCCGCCGTGGCCGGTTCGCCATAGGCCTCTGCCGCTAGCTTCAGCGCCAATTGATTGGCGATAAAATTGGTCGAATAACGCATCATCGGCGCCACCATTTCACCCAGCGTCAAGGAATTCAGGTGGCGATAACTCAATAACTCACGCAAGCCAGGACCTCTGGCTTCGGTCATAGGATGCCATTGCACATCATCCGCCACCGTCACGCCCTGCTGTTTCAAAAAAGCCCCCAACAATTCGGCAAAATAACGTTGCCCCAAACGGACATCCGGCCCCAGGTTAAAACGTCCATTGCTCAGATCGGTTTCATGACCAATCTCAACCGCCAAGCGCGTCAAAGGGGTTTGCGATTCGGCCGATACGATTTCACCGTCATCCGACTTCAAAAACAGCGTATTAAAATTCGCGGCCAACGCACTCGGATGCGCATCATAAGGATTCAGAGTATCGGTGGTGCCGGGCAAAACCAGGCCGGGCTGAAAATAACCGGCATCCAAATAAATCGCATCCAGATGCGACACGCCTCTATCCCCCAAGGCGGATCCCAAACGCGATGCGATGGTCTGCAATTCTTCCGACACCAAAAATGGGTCGCCATAGCCTTTGACCCACAAAATCACCGCGCCGTCCGACGCTCGTCTCACCACCCGAAAATCGGTTTTAAAACGGTGATCGCGCCCCCAGTGATCCAACGCCAAATAACCCGTTACCAATTTGGTGGTGGAAGCCGGAATCAATAACCGCTCCGCTTGATTCGACACCAACGGTTGCTCGGCAGCGTTCAGCAACAAGAGTCCCGAGGTCGGCCTTTTCGCCAGCTCCGACTCCAAAGCGGCGGCCGATGCCGTGAACGACACGAAGCAGGACAGCGCCAAGCCCGCAAGCACACGACCGGAAACCGGCCCGGTTCCAAACCTGCATATTGTCAAAAGCACTTTTTTCACGGACTTCCCTGCTTCGTTAAAATTTAAGTTTTCATTCTACTCGCTTTTGGCCGATGCCGACAGCAAAACCACCGCCAAAATACAATGACATTTTTCACCAGACCGGGTCGAATTTGAATACGAATTGAAACCACAGCATTGGGTGAAAAATGATAAGATAATTCGACATTCATCATACAAACTCAAACAACCAAAACCGTCATTGACACCGGAATTCGCTCAGGAACGCCTATGCAAGTACAAGACATGGAAAAGTTCTCGAAAATCCTCAGCTGGGTTTTCGCTTATTACGAAAAGGACTTAACCGACCTTACGTTTGAAATGTACTGGAACGGACTGAAAGACTATTCCATCGAACAGGTTCAAGAAGCGTTCAACGCCCACATGCAACACCCGGAAGAAGGCAAGTGGTGGCCGAAAGTCTCCGACATCATCAAACACTGCAAAGGCGGCACCCAAGACAACGCCTTGCGCGCCTGGAACGAAGTGGAAACCGCCATTCGCAAAGTCGGCGCCTATCAAGACGTGGTGTTTCACGATCCGCTGATCCATCACATCATTCATAAAATGGGCGGCTGGATGGCCATTTGCGACATTCCGGACGAAAAATCGCTGGTCTTTAAAGCCAATGAATTCAAAAACACTTACCGCGCCATGTACGGCACCCCGGCCCAGAATCAGCCGCCGGTAGAGTTGACCGGCATCATCAATGCCCAGAATTCAAAAATCGAAGGCGCGAAAAAGGCCCCGCCGGTTTTAATCGGCGACCCGAAAAAGGCGCGCGAAGTCATGAAACACCTCACCAGCCCCGACAAACTGATCACCATCAGCCGTACATCGCAAAAGCTGGCGCGTCAGTTGACCGAGCAATCCGCAGGATAAAGCATGAATATTCGTTTTGAAACCGAAGTGGCGGAAAAGCTTTCCATGCATGAAGCGATTTTTCTCGGCTGGCTACAATACAATTACACCCAATCACCGATTAAAACCGACGAACTGGAAAAGCTCTTTGCTTTCTGGCGTGACGAAGTACTTTATAAAGTATTGCTGAAACTGGAAGAACGGCAAATCATTCAGGTAAAACGCAATCTGGACGACTACTGCATCTTCCAGATCAACCCGAAAGCCTATCAGGAACAAACCGGCTTGACCCTACCCGCCGATGCGCAACTGCCGGCGAGCGAGGCTTTGATGGACGACAACCTTAAGAAACACCTCAAGCGCTTCCAAAGCACCGACTCGATTCTGAACAAAAAACTCAGTCAACTGATTCGAGAAAACAGTCAAGCCATGTTGCAATACGCCGAAGAGGAAGGCTTGTCACCGGAAGCGGCCAGTGCCAGCTTCGATAAATTCCTGCATTATGTCGCCGCCAACCCGGATCGCTTTTGGAACAGCGACTTGGTCGCCTATTGGCGCTTTTGGGTCAGCAACACCAAAGACAAGGTGCAAAACCAGCCAGGCCAACCCGGCACCGGCAAACGCGCCGCCATTGAGCGCTCCGTGCAAAGTGCCGCCAACAACTGGTTGAAAAAGAAAGCGCAAGACCCACAACTCTATCAATCGGTGAAAATCACCCACGAATAACCCGCTCGACCGCGAGTTATCACCATTCTCCAAAACCGCCAGGCCTGGCGGTTTTCTCGACATTTTACACGCCTAAAAAAACCCGCCGAAGCGGGTGTTGAAAACGCTTTCCGAACACGGAAAGCGTGGCTTAGGAAGCTCGCGAGTCTACTTGAACAAAGAACCGGTAATCCCGGCATACCAACCGTGCGCCGAACGCGCTTCCTTGGCAAAACTGCCGTCTTTCGGGAAGAGACCACCGCTGGTTTTAACGATTTTGCTTTGTTCCAACTTATAACCTGCCGCCACGGAAATGCCGTAATCCGGCGTCACCAATGAATAACACTGATTCCCCATCGTCGCATTGGCATTCGGCTGATGACCGGCCAACAAAGCGGCAACAGCCGCTCCGCACACCATGCCTTGCGAATTCGCCGAGAAACCGGACTTCGGCATCGGGCTGGCCACACTGGCATCCCCCAACACATGAATGTTCGGCACCAAAGTGGATTCAAACGTTTCCTGATTCACCGGACACCAGCCGGACGCATCGGTCAAGCCCATGCGTTTCGCCGTCGTGTTCGCGGTTTGCGACGGAATGTAATTCACCACATCCGCTTTAATCGTCTGACCATTAGCGGTAACCACTTCCTTGGTTTTCGGGTCCACACGAGTCACTTCACCGCCGTTCGATTTCGAAACCCATTCAATCATCGCATCATCCGAACCGTAACCGTAATATTCTTCCCAACCGGCAGTGAACATACCTTGTTTCGAGAACTTGTCTTTTGAATCCAGAATAATCAATTTCGCTTTCGGTTTATGCGCTTTCATGAAGGTCGCAATCATACTGGCACGCTCATAAGGCCCGGGAGGGCAACGGAACGGGTTCGGCGGCGCCGCCATCACCATCACCCCATTGTCGGGCATCGCCTGCAATTGAGATTTCAAAATCAACGTTTGGTAACCCGCTTTCCAGGCATGCGGCACTTGATATGCCGTCGATTCATCCAACCCCTCGATGGTATCCCACTTGAAGGAAATGCCTGGCGAGACCACCAAGCGGTCATAAGCCAACGGTTTCGAGGCCATGGCCAAACGCACCAACTGCTTGTCCGGATCGACACCGATGACTTCATCGTGCACAACGTTGATGCCGTGCTTTTGCTGCAGCGTCTTATAATTGAACGTAATGTCGTCGATGCCGACAATTCCGCCCAGCACCCAGTTACTGCCGAAGCAGGTTGAATAATCGGCGTTCTTTTCGACCAGCGTCACCTCAATATTCGGATTGGCTTTCTTGATGTTCTGAGCGGCGGAAATACCGCCCGGCCCACCACCGACCACGACCACTCGCCCAGCCGAAGCCGGTCCGGAACGGACTGCGGCGGCCGTACTGCAACCGGTGAGTAAGCTGGCGCCCGCCAGGGCGCCCAGTTTTAACAGGTCTCTTCGTTTCATATACCGTTTTCCTCTTTGATTATGGTTATGTTTCCCGCTGGCCGATTCAACAGACACGGGATAAGGGTTGAGACGCAACGCCTTGTCTAAAGTGCTTATCGTGCGCAACCAAACGTTCGCACCTTTTCAAACAGTTTCAAATTTCAAAAAGATACGATAAACAACTTAGCCTTGGCGCCATTTTAGATGCAAATAGTTTTTATTTATGCTGAATAAACCCTATCAATGCAAAGGAAATAAACGATTTTGTGAAATCAAGATCAGGCCGAAATGTGCAGATAAAAAGATAGAAAAAACAATGCGAAATCAGAATTGTGCAAGAAATTTGCAAAAAAAGCGTTCTAAACCAACACCTTTTAAGCAAACTCTAATATAAAAAATTTCGAAGACGGTCGACGGTATTCTCAGCGGATTAAGCGCGACTCATGTACTTGCCGGTCTCGGAGTTCACCTTTACGGTTTCACCCGGTTCGATGTATTCCGGAATCTGGATTTCCAAACCGGTACTCAAAGTCGCCGGTTTGGTTCGGCTGGTGGCGGATGCACTTTTCATGCCCGGCGCCGTCTCGACAATTTCCAACGCGACGGCAATCGGCAATTCAATCGCAATCACCTGTTCGTCCAGCACCAAGGCTTCAATCCCTTCCAGCGCCTCATACAAATAGCCGGTTTGGCCTTCCAAGTCTTCCGGCGACATGGTGTATTGCGAAAAGTCCTGCAAGTTCATGAACACATAGTTTTCACCGTCCATGTAACTGAACTGCACCGGCACCCGCTGGCAGTCGAGCTCCTTCAAAAAGTCGTCGCCCTTGAAGGACTCATCCAGCTTCTGGCCGGTTTTGACGTTATTGAAACGCACTTTATACAGAGTCGCCGCGCCACGTGACGACGGGCTTTTGCAATCGACGGTTTTCACCACATACGGCTGGTCGTTAATCTCAACCACCATGCCTTTTTTCAATTCATTCGCTTTTGGCATATTTCGTTTTCGCTCTTTTTAGGATTCGCACCCGCGCTCAATCCAAGCATCACGGCGGGCCCAGAGCATTATATTTTCTCGAACGCTCAAGCGACAACAAAAAAGAGCCAAACAAGTTAAAACCCAAAACAAATCAAATTCACCAAATTCACCAGGCCTGGTAGTTTCTGATTAACTCGGCAGATACACGAACGACAACATCGACACCGAGCTCATGTCGATAACATCATTGAAGAAATACACCTCATCGCGCACATCGCGAAGTCCCAAGCTGTATAAAAGCGGTAAATAGTGATCATAGGTCGGGTGCGCCTGTTTTCCTAAAGCGCCAAAGCCTTTGAAATCAATCAAAGTCGCATCGTCCCGCTCCGACACCGCCATTTTGACCCGCTCATTGAATTCCAACGCCCAGTCAAAGGCGGGCTTCTCTTGCCATTGGACCTGCGACAGATTATGCACCACATTACCGCTGGCCATCACCAGAACGCCCCGCTTGCGCAGGTCCTTCAAACGTGCCGCCAATTCATAATGAAACGCCGGTGGTTTTCGATAATCGATACTGAGTTGATACACCGGCACCTCCGCCTTCGGAAACATCGACAACAACACCGACCAGGTCCCGTGATCCAAGCCCCACTCGTCGGTCAGGGTCACTGTGTCTGGTGCCAGCTGTTGGGTCTGTTCGGCCAAGGCCGGCGCGCCATCACTCGGATATTGTTGCTCGAACAAGACGGGGGGAAAACCATAAAAGTCATGAATGGTTTCCGGTTTGGGCGCCGTCAACACCTGAGTTTTGCCCGGCGTAATCCAATGCGCTGAAATCGATAAAATCGCTTTCGGTTTCGGCAATGCCTGGCCGATAGCTTGCCAATTTCGGGTGACATCGTTTTCCGTAACCGCATTCATCGGGTTACCGTGCCCAACAAACAAAACAGGCATGGTCTGTGGCGTTTTTTCGAACCGACTTAAATGGTTCATCAGGGTTTGCAAGGAATAGTGACTCATGGGCTTTCTCGAAATATTTTCTGGGGTATATGGGATTATGTTGAGTTATGTTTGGTTAAAGCCTATTACGCCAAAAAACGACGCCGGAATAAAGTGGCTATTCGGCACAACAGTCTTTCCAAATAAAGCTTAATCACCCTCACCTTAAATCTATTATTGACATATAGATCCCAAAACACCGCCTATATTGACAACTGGTTTTCATTATGTAAACTAGTTGTCAACATGGTATTCAGGAGGTCACATGCCAAACAGCAAGCAAACGCTCATTACCGATACGGTTATTCAGATATTTCGTGCCAACGGACAACTGCTTCATTGGGGAGACGGATTGACCGGGCAATTCGGCCTAACCAGTGCGCGGTGGCAAATGCTGGGGGCTTTGGTGTTTTCGGAT
The DNA here is from genome assembly GCF_003991075.1 of Thiomicrospira sp. S5. Lineage (NCBI taxonomy): Bacteria > Pseudomonadati > Pseudomonadota > Gammaproteobacteria > Thiotrichales > Piscirickettsiaceae > Thiomicrospira > Thiomicrospira sp. S5. The sequence goes on from NZ_CP014470.1 coordinate 2,014,160, forward strand.
CACCCGATGACCGCCCCGCAAATGGCGAACAGCATGGGCGTCACCCGTCAAGGCGCGCTGAAGCAATTGAACCTGCTGGAAGCGGAATCTCTCGTGGCAAAACACCCCAACCCGATGAACAAGCGTTCACCGCTTTACCAGCTCACCGACGAAGGAAAAGCCCGCTATCAGCAGATACAGAACGGTTGGCATCGCCACTTGGAAAACATTGAACAAGCTTTTTCCTCGACCGATTTACAAACAACACTAAGGGTGTTGGAAAAACTGAAAGACTTACACGAAACACCACCGGCCTAATTGCGCTAAAAAAACCGGTAAACACCACCTCAACACGAAAAGGAACATACCATGACACGATGGATACACATTACCAGTGCCAGTCTCGCCTGGTGCTTGATTTTGATTTTTTGGACCAGCACCCTGCTGTCGGAAACCCTTGGCGGTCCAGATGACATTCAATTCGTCAAAACATATATTCTCTATGGGATGACGATTTTGATTCCGTCGATCATCACCGCCGGCATCAGTGGATTTCGCCTGAGTTGCGGCCGCCAAAATCGTCTGATTGAGCGCAAATTGAAACGCATGCCCATCATTGCCTTGAACGGCCTGCTGATTCTGTTACCGTCGGCGGTGTTTCTCGCCCACAAAGCGGATATCGGTGAGTTCGACGAACTGTTTTACGGTGTTCAAATGCTGGAGTTGACCGCAGGCCTGGTCAATTTTTATCTCATGACATTGAATGCCCGCGACGGCCGACGGTTAAGCCGACCGGATACCAATCAAAACCACGCCTCCATTGCAGAAAAACGCTAGTCGATTACGCATCAATGTTCGACGCGATTACGTCCGGATTGCTTGGCTTGATACAGCAGCTTGTCCAACTGTCCCTGTACGTCTTTAGGTGTGTGCTGAGCGTGCAGTTGAACCACACTGATACTGATGGTGAATTGGATGTCATGCGTCCAAGTAATCTGTTCAACACCGAGGCGTAAGGCTTCAGCCTTTTCAACCGCCTCTCGCAACCCGACCTTACGTAAAATCACCGCGAACTCTTCACCGCCCCAGCGAACCAAATCATCATCGGAACGAATGTGGTTGCGTACAAATCGCGTCAACCCTTTGAGAATCTCATCCCCCACCAAATGGCCGTGGGTGTCGTTGATTTTCTTGAAATGGTCAATGTCGTAAAACAAAATCGACACCGGTTCGCGACGGTCAAGCTGTTGAATCAACCAATACAACTGCTTATTGAAATAACGGCGGTTATAGGCCTTGGTCAGTTCATCCACTTCACTGGCGTGCCTGATGACTTTGTTTTTATGCTGCAGTACATCAATTTCATTCAACGTCGCTATCAAGCGACGGCTGTAACTGCGCAAAATCAAATACAGCAAGACCAGAAAGACCAACAAGGCCGAACCGCTTAAAATGATTTGCCCCCAGAGGTTTCGCAAATGGGTTTGATAGAAGTCGGTGATGTCTTCCAGCATCTGAAACTTGGCGACCGGCTCACCATCAAAAGACCCGAGATGCACACCGGTCACCACCAGATAGGTCCGATCATGCCGGTGTATCAGTTGAGAAACTTTGTTTTCGTCCACGGGCAGATGGTTGAAAATCGGATCGGTATAAACCACAGAATAGTCACCGACAATCGGATACGTTGCTTTGTGTTCCAAGGGCTGCAATTTCTCGGACTTGACCAGTACCTGCGATTTGATGGCAAACTGATGATTCAGACGATGGATGAAATATTCCGGGCGCACCCCGAATTCCAATACGCCGAGATAATGTTTATCGGCGTCAAACAACGGGCTGGTGATGCGATACGCAAACCCGTTGCGGCCGGTCTCAAAGCCACTGGCCTGTTTACGGCTTTGATTGACGGCCGCCACAATCGGGCGCACTTCCGTCAAATCGTCACCAGCGAACTCAGGACGGTGCATCCGCAGAATGGTGACATTATTGGGGTCGATAAAATGCATGACGAACAGATTCGGTTGCAACTGCCGCATCGCATCGTATTCCGGTTTGAGAAAATCGTAGAGCGCTTGGCGGTTTTGCGGGTGAACCAACTCAGTCAATTGCGGGTTTTGACCATAGTGCAATAACAGAAAGTTATAACTTTCCTTCAGGTGACGTTCCATATCATAAAAGGAACCGCGCACGCCTTCCGACAGGGTTTGAATTTTCTGGTCGAAACGTTTTTCGGTTTGCTCAACCCCGACATACAATTGAAAACACAGGGCGCCCGCGCCTATCAAGGCAATGGCCCAGTAATACACCCAATGCCATCCGGAATTGGGATTCACCCTTGCTTTGATCATCGCCAAACCCTTTGATTTTAAATTGAAAAACGTTTCAAACTCTTCAAATCGTTCGTGGTTTTAAGTATAACAATTTTTGTCTCATCGCGAACAAAAAACCATTATGTCCCCTTGCTCCCACTATGACCCACTTCTCCTCTTTACAGCGGCCACCGAACCTGTAAGATGGAACCTATATTCATTCCTACCGATTACAACGAGGCCATCGGATGACACCACGATTCGCGCTTTACTGGACACCCCTGACAATGCTTTTCCTGGCGTTTTGTTTCACTCCTTTCGCTTGGAGTGCGTCACTCGCCGTCGGCGAAAGTGCACCGGATTTCGCCTTAACCAATCAAAAAGGCGACACTGTCCGTTTATCGGATTACCGGGGTCAATGGGTCGTCTTGTATTTTTATCCAAAGGACGACACGCCCGGCTGCACCACCGAAGCCTGTAGTTTTCGCGACAATATCAACCGCTTGATTCAACGTCAGGCGGAGATTCTCGGTGTCAGCCTGGACGATTCCGCCAGCCACCAAGCCTTTGCCGAAAAACACCAACTGCCGTTTAACCTGCTGTCCGACCCGGACGGCAAAGTGGCCGAACAATATGGTTCGCTCGGCGACTATTTTTTATTCAAACTGGCGAAACGTCACAGTTTCATCATCAACCCGGATGGAAAAATCGTTAGAATTTATCGTGATGTCGACCCGGAAGCCCACGTCGCCATCGTATTAAAAGATTTAACGACGCTGCAAAAAGATTCGCGTTAAATCGATTCAGCATCGTCAGGGTTCCTCAAGCAATCCGGGGAAAGATTTCACGCTTGCCGCGGTCTAATGAGTAAACGGATACAGAAAAAGGAACCGCCATGTTACGCAAACTGTTAACCCTACTGGCTCTCGCCGCCACCCTGTCGGTAAGTGCCTGTGCCAAGGAGCCGGAAATGAACACGCCAACTGCCGAAAACACCGATTACATCGTTCTGGGAATGGGTTGTTTCTGGGGCGCCGAAAAACGCATGAGTGAAATTCCCGGGGTCGTTGACGTCGAAAGCGGCTACGCCGGCGGTGATGCCGAAAAGGCCGGTTATTACGACGTGCTCGGCCTGGAAAAAGAAATCCGCTACGGCAAAACCGACCAGCGCAACCATGCCGAAGTCATCAAGGTCACCTTCGATCCGCAAACAGTCGATTTGGAAACCATTCTGATTCATTTTTGGGAAAATCACGATCCAACCCAAGGCGACCGCCAGGGCAACGATGTCGGCACCAATTACCGCAGTGCCATCTACACCCATAACGACGCGCAAACCGCCGTCGCCAAACAGACCGAAGCGGCCTACCAAAGCGCTCTGACACAGGCCGGTTACCCGAAAATCACCACCGAAATCGCGCCGTTGCACAACTACATTACTGCCGAGGAATACCATCAGGATTATTTGCAGAAAAACCCCAACGGCTACTGTGGTCTGGGCGGCACCGGCGTGAAATACCCCGGCGACGGCAAATCACCGATGCCGAAAAGCGAACCGCCGGCCCCGCGCTTGCAAGGCAGTGATTTGAATCAAACGCGCCAGCTGGTGGTGTTCGAGGCCGAAGACTGCGCTTTTTGCAAACAGTTCAAAGCGGAAATCCTCGACGACTGGCAAGCCGATGTGGACGTCACCACCACCTTGAACCCCAATCCGCCGGAAGGCTGGACACTGGAAAAAACTTTATTCGCCACCCCGACCATCGTGTTGTTTGAAGACGGCCAAGAGGTATCGCGATTCACCGGTTATAACGGCGATAAAGCCCGTTTCTGGAAATGGATCGGCTTCCGCTTGCTGACGCCGGAACAACGCCGAATCGCCTTCGAGCAAGGCACAGAACAGGCCTTTACCGGTTCGCATCTCGATGAAAAACGCCCCGGCACCTTTGTGGACCTCATCACCGGCGCCGCGCTGTTCCGCAGCGACACCAAATTCGAGAGCGGTTCCGGGTGGCCGAGCTTTTTCAATCCAGTGGAAGGCGCCATCACCGAACATGAAGATTTCAGCCACGGCATGCACCGCATTGAAGTCCGCAGTGCCAGCTCCGGCATCCACTTAGGCCACGTGTTCAACGACGGCCCGCCGCCGACCCATAAGCGCTACTGCATCAACGGCAATGTGCTGAAATTCGTGCCGGATCCACCGGAAAACAGTTCGAACAACACGGAGTAATCCGCATGCGCATCGTGATTTTGGGCGGCACCGGCCTGGTCGGTTCTTACCTGAAACCGCAACTCGAACGGCATGGCCATAACGTCAAAGTTTATGGTCGTGAGGCGTTCGATCCCGGATTTGACTTGGCAGCCGAACTCAATGGCCTCGACTGCCTGATACAACTGAGCGGGGCCAATATCGGCCAACGTTGGACCGCCGCACACCAAAAACGCATTTGGACAAGCCGGGTGGATGTCAACCACCAACTGGCCAAAGTGCTGCAATCGCTGGACGAACCGCCTAAACGGGTCATCGCCGCTTCGGCCATCGGTTTCTATCCGGAATCCGATTGCGACCATCCATTGGACGAATCGCACACCGACGCCGGACAGAATGCTTTCGGCGATTTGGTCCAGGCCTGGGAAAAAGCCACCCAGAAACTCGCCGCACCGGAGCGACTGGTCACCTTTCGGTTCGGCGTCGTGCTGGCGGCGCATGGCGGCGCTTTGGGGAAAATGCTGCCCGCGTTTAAACTGGGGCTCGGCGGCCCGATTGCCGGTGGCCAGCAATGTTTTTCCTGGGTGCACATTGATGACCTGACACAAGGATTTTTATTTGCGCTCGACCATCCGGAGATGCACGGCACCTTCAACCTCACCAGCCCGCAACCGGTCTCGCAAGCCGAATTCGGTCGTCAATTGGCCCACCGGCTACACCGCCCTTTCTGGTTGCCGGTTTTCCGCTGGCAATTGCGGTTACTGCTCGGTGACGGCGCACAGGTGCTGACCGTCAGCCAAGCGGTGGTGCCCAATCAATTGACGAAAGCCGGATTCCGCTTCCAATACCCAACGCTCGATAAAGCGCTTGAGAACCTTTTCTGAAAAACCGCCAGGCCTGGTCATAAGGCGTGTTTTACTCGTGAATGGATGACGACGATTTTATAGCCGCCTTTTTACCTTTCGGGCTGAAATGTTCGGTCAATAAATCCACAAAAGCGCGAACCTTGGCCGACAAATAGTGACGATGCGGAAACACCGCATACACACCATGAGGCGGCAGTTCGTATTCGGCCAACACCTCAACCAGTTCACCCTGCTCAATCAAAGGCTGACAGAGAAATTCCGGCAAACGCCCGATGCCGACGCCGGCACTGACCAACGTCTGCTGCATCTGCAGGTTATTGGTTTCGGCAATATGCCCGATATCGACATTGATGACCTCGCCTTTTTCATTCACATATTCCCAGGTAATCGGCACCTGGTTATACAGGTACTTCACCGCCTGATGCGTGCGTAAGTCATTCGGGTGCTGCGGTGTACCGTGTTCGTCGAGATACGCTTGCGTGGCCACCGTAATCATTCGAAACGAGAGTATTTTGCGGCTAATCAGGTTGGAATCCTTCGACTCTCCCATCCGCACCGCCAGGTCAAAACCTTCGCCAGCCAAATCCACCAGACGACTGCTGAAATCCACATTGAGTTTGATGTCCGGATAACGCTGCATATACGTCGCCACCACCGGCAATAGGTGCGATTGGCCGAAACTGGCCGGCAAACTCACTTTCAAACGCCCCACCGGCTTTTGCTGCAAGGTGTCGATGCTCATTTCGGCTTCACGCGCTTCCATCAAGAGGCCGCGTGTTTTTTCGAAATAGACCCGTCCGATGTCGGTCAAACTCAAACTGCGGGTGGTGCGATTCAACAAGCGTGCGCCCAGCCGCTCTTCCAAACGGGTGACTTCCTTACTGATATACGACACCGAATGCCCCAACACCGACGCCGCTTCGGTAAAACTGCCGGATTCCACCACCTGCACAAAGGTACTGATGCCTTCCAAACTGTCGTGACGGTTTTTCATAAGCCTGCTCGATTGTTCTTTATTTGGAAAAAGTCTTTTTATTATTTAACCATTCTAAACCATACAACAACAATGTACGCTATTCATAACGCTGAAACGCAATACAAACTCGAACCGAACACAAAGGCAGGCACATGAAATTAACCAACAGTTTTTCCGGCTATGGCTGGATCAGCATCGCACTGCACTGGTTCATCGCCGTGGGGGTCATCGGCTTGTTTGCACTGGGTCTGTGGATGGTGGACCTGAGTTTTTACAGCCCCTGGTACCACGACGCCCCGGCGATTCATAAAAGCCTTGGGGTCTTGTTGGTCGGCTTGATGGCGTTGCGTCTGGTGTGGCGTTGGATCAACCCAACCCCACAACCACCCGCCAACCATTCCCGGTTCGTCACCTTCGCCGCCCACAGTGCGCATGCATTGTTGTACTTGCTGGTGTTTGCCTTGGGGGTGAGCGGGTATTTCATTTCCACCGCGGAAGGTCACGGCATCGAGGTATTCAACTGGTTTACCGTGCCGGCCTATCCGCTGGGCATTGAAAACCAGGCCGACATCGCCGGCGAATTCCATTATTGGATTGCCGTTACCTTAATCGCACTGGCGTGCGTACACATGCTGGCGGCACTGAAGCATCATTTCATCGACAAAGATGTCACCTTGAAACGCATGCTGAAAGCCACCGACGAATAACAACTTTATGAACCATCAAACACAACGTTATCTTAAAACACTATTGAAAGGAGAATCCTTATGAACACCCTCACTTGGCTTAAACGCACTTTCTTGGCCACCGGCCTTTCCATCGCCTCTCTGGGGCTGTCGGCTACGGCTGTCGCCGCACCGGCCAATTACCAAATCGACACCAAAGGCATGCACGCCTCGGTGAATTTTAAAATCCAACACTTGGGCTACAGTTGGTTGACCGGTCGTTTCGACCAGTTTGGCGGCACTTTCGTGTACGATTCCGAAAAGCCATCCAACAGTAAAGTGGATGTCAGCATCGACACCGACAGTGTCAACACCAACCATGCCGAGCGCGACAAGCACTTGCGCAGCGGTGACTTTCTGGACGTGAAGAAATTCCCGAAAGCGACCTTCGTCAGTACGGAAATCACCGAAAACGCCGACAAAACTCTGACCGTCAAAGGTGACCTCACATTGCACGGCGTCACCAAACCGATTGAAATCCAAGCCAGCAAAGTCGGCGAAGGTAAAGATCCTTGGGGCGGCTACCGTGCCGGGTTCACCGGAACCACCTTAATCAAACTGGCGGATTATGGCATTACGTATAATCTGGGGCCGGCGTCCACGGAAGTCTACTTCCAACTAAACCTGGAAGGCGTTCGTCAGTAAGGGCTTATCGTAAAGGCTTTCTTATAGAAAGCCACGTTATAAGCTTTAATCGAATCGAATAATACATAAAAGAGTCTCCTAAGACGTTACCGCTGGCCTCCCCCGAACCAGCGGTTTTTTTATCGATTTCCAAAACCCATCACCGCAACACGTAACCTTTTCACCAGGCCTGGTGACTTTTGTATCTCCCCGATAATCAACAACTTAATACTTTCCCAATCAAAGCGCCATCGAACTAAACATCGCTTTATTCCTCAAATTAGGGTAAGCTAGGTTCCCTTTTCGATGCAAATGCCTCGATTCATTTCTGTTTGACTCTGTTTGACCGAAACAACGCCTTACGCAACCCTTATGAGATCCATCTTTTATGAGCTTTAACGCCCTTGGTTTATCCACCCCCATTCTTGACGCCATTCAACAGCAAGGTTATGAAACACCGTCCCCGATCCAGCAACAAGCGATTCCCGCCGTTCTGGAAGGACGAGACGTCATGGCCGCGGCCCAAACCGGCACTGGCAAAACCGCCGGTTTTACGTTGCCAATATTGGAACGCTTATCAAAGGGGCCGTCTCCTAAAGCCAACCAAGCGCGCGCTTTGATTCTGACGCCCACACGTGAACTGGCGGCCCAAGTGGCCGACAGCGTGGCCACTTACGGCCAACATTTACCGCTCAAATCCACTGTGGTATTCGGCGGCGTCAAAATCAATCCGCAAATGATGCGCCTGCGCGGTGGCGTGGACATTCTGATTGCCACGCCCGGCCGTCTGCTCGACTTGCACAGCCAAAACGCCGTCAAATTCGATCAATTGGAAATACTCGTATTGGATGAAGCCGACCGGATGCTCGACATGGGCTTCATTCACGATCTAAAACGCATTGCCCGTCTGTTACCGAAAGACCGTCAGAATCTATTATTTTCAGCGACCTTTTCCAACGACATTCGAAAGCTGGCGCAAAGCTTCGTTCAAGACCCGGTGGAAATTTCCGTCACACCCCGCAATTCCACCGCCGAAACCGTGGCTCAGCAAGTTTACCCGGTCGACAAAAACCGCAAATCCGCACTGTTGATTCATTTAATTCAAGAACATAAATGGTTTCAGGTATTGGTGTTCTCCCGTACCAAACACGGCGCCAACCGCCTGACGCGTCAGCTGGAAACCAAAGGCATCCGCGCCGCTGCCATTCACGGCAACAAAAGCCAAGCCGCCCGAACGCGCGCCTTGAGTGAATTCAAGGACGGCAAAATTCAGGTACTGGTCGCCACCGACATTGCCGCGCGCGGGTTGGACATCGACCAACTGCCGCAAGTCATTAACTTCGATTTGCCCAATGTGGCCGAAGATTACGTCCACCGCATCGGTCGTACCGGTCGCGCCGGTGCCACCGGGCAAGCCATCTCACTGGTCAGTGCCGATGAAATCAAACAACTGTCTGACATCGAAAACCTGATTCAAAAACAAATTCCCCGTCATATTGAAGACGGTTTTGAACCCGAAACCGACTTGCCGGAAACCCGTTTGAACCACCGTCCGAAAAAGCCAAAAAAACCGAAGAAGCCCAAAAAAACCAACGCTCCTCAAGGCCAAACAGCGAATGAAGGTGCTACAAACGACACCCCATCCAACAAAAAACCGGCGCCTTCCCGAAGACGCAAACCCGCGTCCAACCGTAAGCCGTCTCAAAATCGTTCCGGCCAAAACCCATCCGGAAAACGGCCAAACCGTTCCCCCAAAAACACCCAGCATTGATTCATCAATTAATGATTTAAAACGCTTTCAAAACGCCCAGGCCTGGGCGTTTTTGACCTTTTCTGAATAAAAACCATTCCCGCTTCCATTTTTACCGTCACCTCCAAACTCGAACCAAAAAGATGACATCTCTGTAACATTTTGACTTAAAACGATTTTTTTCACTCAAAAACACCGAAAGGCTTCGTTTTCCAAAAATAATTGCGCTATAAAGAAAGTGACGAAAAACCTTATAAACATTAATAAATCAAACTTTTAGCAACCCAAAAAAACCTAATAAAAACAACATACTAAAAATTACGCACACCCAAGACAGAGTAATAGAGGCAGGCAAATGAACGGTTTAATGAATCTGACGATTAAAGCAAAACTCATCTTGTTGGTATTGGTGACCCTGGTCGGGATGTCATTCATCACCATTTACGACAGCATCACCGAAAAACAAATCATGATGGATGCCAAAAAAGAGCGCGTGGAAACCATCATCACCGGGATTTCATCGCAAATCCATGCCCTGCAGAACCAGGTCAAAGAAGGCAAGCTCACGATGGAGGCCGCCCAGAAAGAGGCCAAGGACATCGTCAGTTCGTTTCGCTACGATGGCAACAACTACGTCTGGATCAACGACTTTCATCCCAACATGATCATGCACCCGTTGAAACCCAGCCTGGACGGTTCCGACCTGAGCGAATACAAAGATAAAAAAGGCAATCTGCTGTTCGTCAATATGGCCAAAACCGCCGAAAAATCCGGTCAGGGCTATGTGGAATACTTCTGGACCAAGCCCAACCAAACCGTACCGGTACCGAAAATGTCGTTCGTGAAAGAAATTCCCGGCTGGAATTGGATTCTCGGCACCGGGATTTACATTGACGACGTCAACGAAGCCTTCTACGCCACACTCATCAGCCATTTCGTGATTCTGGCATTTTTAATCGCCATCAGCATCGGGGTCGCCTATTGGGTCTTCAACGCCATTAACCGTCCGTTGAAAGAAATGTCCTCAATCATGCAACGGGTCAGTAACGACGGCGACTTATCGCAAACCATTTCCATCCGCGGGAACGATGAAATCGGTCGCATTTCCGCCGACTTCAACCACCATATTCAGTTTCTCGCCAACACCATTGAAGAAATTCAATCGGTCATGGCCAACGTCGCTCGCGGCAATACCGATGTCTCGATTCACACCGAAATGAAGGGCGTGTTCGATGAATTGAAACAGGACGTCAATCAATCAATCGGTGCAAAACATCAACCAGACCATCGTCTTTTTGGATACCACCCTTTCATCTCTGTCAAAAGGCGAGTTCGATGTCCAAACCATTAGCGGGCTGGAAGGACGCTTCAAACACATTCTGGAAAACACCGAGTCGGTGGTAAACTCGTTGAAACTGTCCTTTGAGGAAATCAACCTGGTGATGTCGGAAATGAGCACCGGTAAATTCGACCGCCGCATCAGCATCGACGTCAAAGGCGAATTCGAAAAACTGGAACACAATATCAACCAGTCACTGGACTCGGTGGAAGAAGCCATTACTCATATTTCCGAAGCATTGAGTCGTCAGGCTTCCGGGAACTACGACCCGAAAAGCGACATTCAATTGACCGGCGACCTCAAACGCCTGGATTCCGCACTGCACACCACCTGTGACAAAGTCGGCACCACCATTTTGCAGATTAACCACAGTGCCGAAAGCGTTTCCCGCATGTCGGAAGAGCTGGCTCAAAGCGCCATGGCCTTCTCGGAAAAAACCCAGAACCAAGCCGCCACACTGGAAGAAACCTCCGCCTCGACGGAAGAAATCACCGCCACCGTCCGCCAGAACACCGATTCGGCCCGCAATGCCAATGCCCTGGCGCGTCAAGCGCAGGAAAAAGCTCACAAAGGCGCGCAAATCAATGAAGTGGCGGTTCAGTCGATGGATCAGATCACCGAATCCAGCAACCAGATTGCCGACATCATCACCCTGATTGACAGCATCGCTTTCCAGACCAACCTCTTAGCCCTGAACGCCGCCGTGGAAGCGGCACGTGCCGGCGAGCACGGGCGTGGTTTTGCGGTGGTCGCCGGTGAAGTGCGCAACCTGGCGCAAAAATCGGCTGATGCCGCCCGCCAAATCAAAACCCTGATTGAAGACAGCGTGCAAAAAATCCACGAAGGCGCGGATTACGTCAATCAATCCAAGGAATCGTTGAGTGAAATCAACGAAGTCATCACCAAAGTGACCAGCATCATTTCCGAAATCACCACCTCGTCGGAAGAACAGGCCAAGGCTGTGGAGCACATCAACCAGGCCATTGTCAGCCTGGACAAAGACACCCAGCAAAATGCCTTGATTGTGGAGCAAACCGCGCAGAACGCGCAGCAAATGAAAGAAGCGGCCTATCAGATGAGCCGCCAGGTGGATTTCTTCAAAGTCAGCGGCGATTCGGTACCACGCTTAAGCGACGAGACCGACGTCGACAACAAAATCGACTAACCCTTGAACCGAACTGTTTGTAAAAACCGCCAGGCCTGGCGGTTTTTGCCCTTAACGGCTTTGCAGAATCAACAGCGATAAATACGGCACCAGGCAAAACAAAATAATCGCCAGCTTATAAATCGCCATCCCGATATAGTGAATACGGTCAAACGCCGCCCGATCCAACTCGAACCATCGGGTATGCAAGCGATAGATCACATCGTGAGCGCCGATAAACATCGCCGCCCACACAATCAACACCGCCCAATTCAACAGCACGCTCCAGCCTAAAAACGCTTGTATCGTCGCCAACTCCATCACGTCTCTCCTGTTGTTTTAAAGGGTTTGAATCCGTGTTTTGATGTCCGCATCCAACTGTTTGGAAAAATCCGGTTGCGGCGTGGCCAACAAATAGCCCTGCGCATAGTCAATGCCCAGGCTTTTGACCAAGTCGAGGGTTTCCTCGTTCTCGATGAATTCCGCAATGGTTTCAATGCCGAGCGATTTCGCCATCGACACGGCGCTTTCCACAAACGCCAAGTCGATCTCGTTTTTGGACATATTGTTGATGAACTCGCCTTCGATCTTAATGAAATCCACCGGGAAGCGCTTCAAATATTGGAAAGACGAAAAGCCGGAACCGAAATCGTCAATGGCGAAGCGGAAGCCTTCCGAGCGCAGTTCACGCACGAACTTCTCCAGCAAGGCCACATTGTGCACGGTTTCACGTTCGGTGATTTCAAACACAATGCGTTCGTGGTCGATCTGATAGGTTTCCGTCAAGCCCTGAATCCGTTGAATGAACTCACTGGCCACAATCGCTTTCGGCGACAGGTTAATAAACAGCACGCCCTCATAACCGGAACGGTTGGCATCCGCCAGGGCTTTATCAATCAGAATCATGTCCATCTGATTCACCAAGCCCATGTGTTCGGCGGTTTCAATAAAACGCCCGGCGCTGATGAGTTCATCATCCTGACGCAACCGCATCAAAAGTTCATGCACTTCGATTTCGCCGGTTTCCATACTGACAATCGGCTGATAATTCGGTTCGATCGGTTCGCCGGTTTCCAGCGCTTTCATGATGAACAGACTCTGGTCGTTGGATTCCTTGTAGACCTCCACCAAATCGGCTTCCTGCGGATACGAAATGGCATTTTTGCCGCTACCCTTGGCACGGTACAACATGTTGTCCGCCACCATGAACAAATCTTCCTTGTCGTGTGCATGATCCGGATACATACTGATACCGATGGAACAGGTAATGTGTACCGGCTGGCCGCTCGGTGCCAGCAACTCGATGCCGTGCGTCGCGTCCAGTACCTTGTGCGCCAGTTCCTGCACTTCCGCAAAACCGGTTTCCGGGAAAATCACACAGAATTCATCCCCTCCGTAACGTGCGAAAATATCCCCTTCCCGCAAAGCGTTTTTGGCCGCCAAGGCAAACTGTTGCAACACTTCGTCGCCAAACGCATGACCGAACTGGTCGTTAATCAATTTGAAATTATCGAAGTCCAATAACATCAAACCGAAATCGTAATGATGACGGTGTGCACGCCCCACCTCATAGGCCAACATCTCATGAAACACCCGCTGATTGAACAAATGCGTCAACGGGTCGCGCGTGGCGTAATATTCCAGCTCCTTGGTGAATTTGTTAATGGCCTTGATGGAGCCGATAACGTTCACCAGGGTGGTCAAAATACTTTCCACCACCACGGAACGGGAGGAATCTTTCGGCGGGAAAGTCTTAACCCCCAAACCAACCACTCCGCCGATTTTCGGCGTATCCAGAATCAAACTCTTGCTTTGCGTCTGGATGCGGTTCTCAACCGCCAGCGGCTCTTTGGTGGCATAGCTGTGATTGACCTTGAAGACCGAGCCCTGTTCGAAAATCGACACTTCGCTGAGAATTTGCTTGGCATGCACTTCCAGTTCTTTTTCAATGGCTTTTTCCGGTTTGCCCAACCAGAAAACTTCAATGACATACTGTTCTGCATCATCGGTCCGAAACACCACGAACAACGTGTACAACGGCAATATCTGGTTGATTTCCTCCATCAACAAACAGATGTGTTGTTTCCAGTCCTTGACAATTTCCGACGACAGCACCAGTTTGTCGAGCAACTGGATTTCAAAGTCGAGAATGTCGCGGTCAATGGCGATGTTCTTAATCTTGTCTCCCAGTTGATTCAAGCTGTCATTCAACTGGTCGAACTCGGTGTAATCGAACACCGATTTGCCGTGCGCCAACTTCTTCAAATCATCGATTTGATTGATGGACACCACCTGCTGGTTCAAATCATGCACACTGCGCAACAGGCTTTTCGAAAAACGTCGCCCCACCCACAGTGCCAATAACACCGGAATCGGCATCAACAGCAGCATCCAAACCAAAAATTCGTTGCGAGCTGGCTTCAACACCTGCCCGATGTTTTGCTCGATGCCCATCACCCCCAGCACATCCCCCACCTTCGCTTGAGTATGACATTGCAGGCAGGCGTTCTGCGCCACCAATGGTCGGAAGCTGCGCACCCACTCGTCCTGTTTGATTTGCATCGGCTTCTTCGATTTCAACACTTCCTGAAAAAACGGCTGCATGCTGTCCGACACGTCCGACGCCAGAAAGCCGAATTGACGATTGACAATATCCGAACGGTAAATCGAAAAGGTCATGTCGTGGTCCTGGTAAGTCTGCTTCAAATCCGCGCGGAATTTCAGCAATTGTTCACGGTTCCAACCTTTGCTCATCAGCTGATACATGTTATCGAACGACAGCTGACTCAGGCTTTCAGCGTTTTCCACGCTTTGCTCACTGAAACGCTGGGTGAAAATCTGTGATGCGGCAAACAAGGTGATGATGAAAACCGCCAGAGCGGTAATCAACGCTCCCGCCAACATGGTCTGTTTCAAGTTCTTTTTGTGTTTGGTTTTATGGGGAGTCAGTGGGTTCACATCGGGCCTGTTCAATCTTGTTTTATCAATTGTTCTATCAAAAATACGTAGTATATTTTGCAACGAGTATAACGCAATAGATGCCCGCCAGCTATCAAATAAAACTTAAGCTAAATCAATTATTTTTAAGAACAACATAAACGGCTTCTATCCTTGGATTTGGGCCACTATCAATCAGCATTCTGCCCAGGTCTGGTCAAAAACCACCTTGCCGTCCTGAAAAAAATAGATATGCTAAAAAAAGCAAATACGATGACATTGAACCATTTTAAAAAGGCCAACCTCTTGCTCCACTCTCCCTTTCCATTACGTATTTCAATCGGGTTATTAGCCATCACCCTGCTGATGCCGTTGTCCGCCGTTCGGGCCGACATCGTCGACATCGGCGTGTTGAATTTGCGCAATACCGAAGCCGACAAAGCCTTTTGGGCGAAGACCGCACAATGGCTTTCCAAAGAGATTCCCAACCACCAATTCGTCATCAAGCCCATGGGACCGGAATGCCTGACCCACGCCATCAACAAACAACAGCTCGATTTCGCCATCACCAATCCGTCGCAAATCGTCGCGCTGGAAAAAACCGACGATGTCCACCCCATCGCCACCTTGCAAACCCGCTACGAGACCCGACCTTACAGCCATTTCGGTGCCGCACTCATCACCCGCGCCGACCGCAGTGACCTGAAACGCCTGTCCGACTTGAAGGGTCAAAGCGTCATGGCGGTGTCGCCGTCGGAATTCGGCGGCTACCAGATGATCTGGCGGGAACTGCAATTGGCCGGCATCGCCCCCAAAAAAGACTTTTTCAACCTGCTGTTCACCAACGGGTCTCAAGAAGCGATTATTCGCGCCATCATCAATGAAGAAGCCGATATCGGCATTATCCGTTCCGGTTTGATTGAATCGCTGTTAGACCAAAATAAACTGCCGGCCAACCAAATCAAAGTCATCCACCCACAGCACACCGGCCCTTACCCGTTGCTACACAGCAGCATTCTCTATCCGGAATGGTCGATGATTCGATTGGCACACACCGACATTGCGCTGGCCCGCCAAGTTTCCCGCACCCTACAAGCCATGCCCAAAAGCACCGCGCCCGGCACCTATAACCCGCATTATGGCTGGACCCGCGCCGAAGACTTCACCACCGTGCATGGTTTGCTTCGCGCCCTGAAACTGCCACCTTACGAACCGAGCAAACAGATCAGTCTCAAGGCTATCTTGCAGGAACACGGCCTCGCCGTCGGATTGATTGTGGTATTGATTCTAATGTTGTCGGCTTTTTCCGCGCGCATGAGCCGCATCAACCGTAAACTGGCGGTTTCCCAATCCGAACTCGCCAAACACCGCGACAACCTGGAAAAAGAAGTCGCCGAGCGCACGGTGGAACTCTCGCAAGTCAACCAAGCGCTGGAACAAGACATCGAAGCCCGGGAAAAAGCGGAAGATACGTTACGTCGCAGCCGCGCCGCGCTGCAAGGGGTGTACGAAATCTCCGTCGACACGCGTCTCCCCCAATCGGAAAAACTGTTACGTTTGATTCAATTGGCGCGCCGCCATTTCCGCATGGACGCCGCGTTTTTGTACAAACTGCCCGACGGCCCACACCCGGCGCTGTCGTTGTGCGTTTCCGACGGGGACATCCCCGAAGAATCCAAACTGAAACAATGTCTGGAAAGTCACTTGCCGGAATTCAAAAGCCAAGCCATTCTGCAATTTTCCGACACGCCTTGCGCCGGCCAGGTCATCACTTTCACCGTACAGGTCAATGGTCAACCGCACTGCGTGCTGGTGTTCGTGGGGCAGAACATCGCACAATGGCAACTGGCCGAAGTGGACGAAGAGTTATTGCGCCTCATCACCCAATGGATTGGCTCCAGCATCGAGCGTCAGGACATCGAAACCGAGCATGACAAATATCGCACTCAACTCGGCAAAGTCACCCGCCTGTTCACCGTCGGTGAAATGGCCTCCGGGCTGGCGCATGAAATCAACCAGCCGCTGACCGCCGCCACCAATTACATCAGCGGAAGCCTGAGGCGCCTGGAAGACAGCCAGCCGTCACACCTCAAAACCGGCCTGACCCGTTCCCTGGAAAGTCTTGATCGTGCCACCAATATCATCCGTCGCCTGCGCGAATTCGTGCAAACCGGCGCACGGCGCCAAGAAGCCTTCCAACTCAATGCCACTTTGAAACGCGTGTTGTCACTGCTGGACTCGGAAGCCAAGCAACATGCCGTGACATTGATTCCGCCGTCCTTGCAGGGCGATGTCTGTGTCGTCGGCGACCCGGTTCAAATCGAACAGGTCTTGCTGAATTTGATTCGCAACGCCATTGATGCGTGCGAGGAAAACGGCTGTGTATCGGTTGACATTCATCCTCAAACCGATACCGCGCGCATTCTGGTGTCCGACACCGGCCCCGGTATTCCGGAAAAGGAGTTGCCCCATGTTTTCGATGCCTTCCATTCCTCGAAATCAGACGGCATGGGTTTGGGGCTGGCGATTTGCCGCAGCATTGTCGAGGCGCATTACGGCCAATTGCACGTCTGCAACACTCACGAAGGCGCGCAATTTATGTTTGAATTACCCTTGTGCGAAGCCGGCAAGGCTCGCAAAAACACTTCGGAGGAAAACGCGTGATGGAACCTTGCGTGTATGTTGTGGACGACGACCGTCTGGTACGAGAGTCGTTGGAATGGTTGCTGGAATCGGTCAACCTGCAAACCCGCCTGTATGAAAACGGTCAGGCTTTTTTGGACGAATTTTCACCAGGCCTGCCCGGGTGCGTGGTGCTCGACGTACGAATGCCCGGCCTGAACGGCATGGAACTGCATCAGTCCATCAAACACATCGACCCGGATTTTCCGGTCATCATCGTCACCGGCCACGCCGACGTGCCGATGGCGATTCGCGCCATGAAAGAAGGTGCCTTCGACTTCATCGAAAAACCCTATAACGACCAACACATGCTGGAACGTATCCAACTGGCGATTCACCATTACGACGATTTGCAGAAACATCAGGAAAAGGCCGATGCCTTGCAAAACCGTTTCGAACAGCTCTCCAAACGCGAATCCCAAGTATTGACCGGCGTCCTGCAAGGCCACCCCAACAAAATCATTGCCGACCAATTGTGCCTAAGCATCAAAACCATTGAAGTGCATCGCGCGAACCTGATGTCGAAACTCGGCGTCAAAACCGTGACCGAACTGGTTCGACTCGCCATCGAAGCCGGTAAAGACCACCCCGTCCCATCATCGGAAAGCTAATCGTTTTCCCACCCAAAATGGCTCAATCTTCAAAAACTTAGGGAAAACCCTAATCGATTTAGGAACCCTCCCAATATGGTTTTCATGAGAAATTCGTAAACTGGTTTTGAGTTTCAAATCCAATAAGTGAATATTAAAGGGCAACTCGATTAATCTTTAGTGAAATTCTGCGGAACTAAAAGACTGCATATTCTAGGCGTGGCTCGCTGACCTTAGTTACCCTAAGGACAAGAGTCACAACAACGAAGATGTCGTCTTCTAGTTCCGCCCGAAGGGGCTTAGCCAAATTCGGTCAGCTCCACGTTGTGAAGTCTTGCAAGGTCTAGACATTCCTGCAACTTCACGCCTTGATCTGACGAATTTGGCGTTGCCAGAATCCACTAAAAAGGTTAACCGAATTGCCCTCAACAAAGGAGAGTCAATCCATGTCTCTGAATCGACGCGAGTTTTTACACGTTATGTCCATGGCCGCGGCCGCGGGCCTATTACCCGGCACCGGCCTGGCGATGTCTTCCCACCCCAAAGGAACGGCCATTTCAAAAGACATCTATCAGGTGCCCATGCAAGGCACCGCTCGCATTCTGCACATCACCGACTCCCATGCGCAATTGAAACCGGTTTATTTCCGCGAACCCAACGTCAATCTCGGCGTCGGTCCGGCTTACGGCCAACTGCCACACGTGGTCGGCCACAAGCTCTTGAAAGAACTGAACATTGCCGACAACACGCCGTTGGCCCATGCGTTTTCGTTCCTGAACTTTCAGGATGCGGCGGAACAATATGGCAAGGTGGGCGGCTTCGCCCATCTCAAAACCCTACTTGACAAACTCAGAGAGCAAGCGGGTGGCCAGCAAAATACCCTGACAATGGATGGAGGAGATTTATGGCACGGTTCGGGCACGGCGCTTTGGACACGCGGTCAAGACATGGTGGAAGCGTCAAACCTGATCGGCGTGGACATCATGACCGGGCATTGGGAGTTCACCTACCATGAAGACGAGGTGTTGACCAATATTCAGAAATTCAAAGGCGAATTTCTGGCCCAGAACATGCGCATCAAAGAAGATTCCCTGTTCGGCGATGCCTACCGCGATATGACCGAAAAACACGGTGGCATCGGGTTATACGACGAAGACAGCGCTCTGCCGTTTAAGCCTTACACCGTCAAGGTGGTAAACGGCGAACGTATCGCCGTCATCGGCCAAGCCTTCCCGAGAACCGCCAACGCCAACCCACGCGCCAACTTCCCGGATTGGTCCTTCGGTTTGCGGGAGGATTCCATGCAAGAAACGGTCAATCACATCCGCGAAAACGAAAAAGTCGCGGCGGTGATTATGATTTCTCATAACGGCATGGACGTGGACATCAAAATGGCATCACGCGTCAACGGCATCGACGCCATTTTCGGCGGCCACACGCACGACGGCATTCCAAAAGCCATTCCGGTGAAAGCTCCGGACGGCCATGTTTGCCGAGTGACCAACGCCGGTTCCAACGGCAAGTTCGTCGGTTGTATGGACCTGGACATCCAAAACGGCAAGTTGCGCGGCATGCATTATCGCCTATTGCCGGTCTTCTCCAACGAATTGGCGGCCGATGCCGGCGTGGATCAATTCATCACCAATCTGCGTCAAACGCAATACACCAAGTCGATTGTCGAATCGCGCAATCCGAAATACGCCTATAACCCGGAACGGCTCGGCAAAACCTATGAACAGATTCTCAGCGAAGAACTGGCTGTGGCCGAAGACACCTTGTACCGTCGCGGGAACTTTATGGGCACCTGGGACCAGATCATCGTCAATGCCCTGCGCGAAGAACACGACACCCAAATCGCCATGTCTGCAGGTGTGCGTTGGGGCACCTCGGTGCTGGCGGGCGAAACCATCACCATGGAACGCGTGATGGACGAAACCTCCATGACCTATGGGGAAACCTACAAAGCCGAATTGACCGGTGCGCAAATCAAAGACACTTTGGAAGGCGTATGCGAGAACATTTTCCAGAAAGACCCTTACCTGCAATCCGGCGGTGACATGGTTCGACTCGGCGGCATGGATTACACCTGCGAACCGAAAGCCTCGCTCGGCCAGCGTATTACCCATATGCAACTGGACGACGGCACGCCGATTGAACCGAACAAAACCTACACCGTCGCCGGGTGGGGGCAAGTGGAGGAAGTCGGTGATGGTCGTTTGATTTGGGATGTGGTCGCCGGCCACTTACGCGGTCAGCGTTCGGACATGAAGCTTAAAAAAGTCAATCACCCGACGTTGAAAGGCATTGCCGACAACCCCGGCATCGAAGATTATGCCGGCAAATTGATTTAATCACCCGCCGCCATTTTCAACGATGGCCTCCAAGATTGGATTCAAGATACCGTTGTTTCCCGCGTCGTTTCTGTCTGGCGCGGGCTTTTTATTTTGGCTTCTTAACCAAAATTTCACTCATGCCTTAGGGCATCAATCGGGTTCAAGCGCGCCGCATTGCGTGCCGGAAAATACCCGAACACAACCCCCACCATCGCCGAAAACACAAATGCCAGCGAGATAATGCCGTAATCCAACATATACGGAATCCCCATCAACATACTGCCCAACGCCGATGCGATTAAGGCCAACACAATACCAATCAATCCCCCCAGCGACGACAGCACCACCGCTTCCACCAGAAATTGCAACAGAACTTCCCTTTCCAAGGCGCCAATCGCCATACGAATCCCGATTTCTCGAGTCCGTTCCGTGACCGATACCAGCATGATGTTCATAATACCGATACCACCGACCACCAGACTCACCGCGGCCACAGCGCCGAGCAACATGGTCATGACGCGGGTGGTGCCGGTCAAAGTGTTGGTAATTTCCCGTGTATCCATCACCGAAAAATCATTTTTTTCGTTATCGCTTAAATGGCGACGATCGCGCAAAAGTAAGGTAATGGCCCGGTTCACGACATCGGTATCGATGTCCGGTTTCACCGAGATTCGAATCATGCGCACGTCCTGATTCCCGGTCAAACGGCGCTGAACCGTTTTTGTCGGCATGATGATGACATCGTCTTGGTCGTTGCCCATCATCGACTGGCCTTTCGGCTCCAAAACGCCAATCACATCGCAGGAAAAACTGCCCAGCCGGAGCTTTTTCCCCAACGCGTCTTCACCGCCCAACAATTCTTTGGAAACGGTATTACCAATGACACAGCTCGTTTTGCCGGCTTTAAGCTCCGTTTCGGAAAACAACCGGCCTTCCGCCAACTCCCAGTTCCCGGTAATAAAGTAGTCGTTATTGGTACCGACCACAGAGGTCGACCAGTTTTCGTTACCGCGCACCGCTGTCACACTGGCACTGACCGTCGGCGCTACAGCCACGACGGACACCACCTCATTGCGAATGGCCTCCACGTCCTCAATCTTAAAGGGTTTGGCGCCGCTGCTGTCTCGACCCGGCCCCATTCGTTGCCCGGGGCGCACCATCAGCAGGTTACTTCCAAGGCTGGAAATTTCCTGCGCCACTTTCGCCGTGGCGCCATTCCCCAGCGTCACCATGGTGATCACCGCCGCCACACCAATAATAATGCCCAGCATCGTCAAGGCCGAACGCATCATGTTTCGGCGAATTTCCCTGACCGCCAGTAAAAAAGCATTCCAAATCATGTCGATGGCTCCTGATACTGATCCTGTTCCACTTTTCCATCCACGAAATGAATCAAGCGGCTGGCATAAGCCGCCATTTCCGGTTCATGAGTCACCATCAGAACGGTAATGCCCAGCTCTTTGTTCAGTTGACCGAGCAACTCCATGATTTCACGGCTGCGCGCCGTATCCAGGTTCCCGGTCGGCTCATCCGCCAGCAACACCTTCGGGTTGGTCACCAATGCCCGGGCAATGGCAACACGTTGCTGCTGCCCACCGGACAATTCGCCCGGCGCATGGTCTTCCCAGCCATCCAACCCCACCAGCTTCAATGCCCGTCGGGCTTCGGCATGCCGCTGCGAGCGTTTCATACCACGATACACCAATGGCAATTCAACGTTTTCCAACGCGGACGTTCGGGCTAACAAATTGAACCCTTGAAAAACGAACCCCAGATAATGACGTCGTAATAACGCTCGCTGATCACGGGTTAAGGCTTCCACATGAATGCCCTGAAACAAATAATGGCCGGACGTCGGCGTATCCAAACACCCCAAGGTGTTCATCACCGTCGATTTGCCGGAACCACTCGGGCCCATGATGGCAACGAATTCACCTTCCTGTATCTTGAAATCCACGCCCTTTAACGCCTTGAATTCCGACGCGCCCTTGCCGTAAGACTTGACGATGTTCTGGAACTCAATCAGTGCTTGAGGTTCGCTTTCATGGACAGTGCTCATTGCAACGGCACCTCGACCCCGACAATGACCTCGTCGCCGACTTTCACATCGCCTTCCGTCACTTCAATCATTCGTCCACTGCTTTCACCGGTCTTAATCAATAACGGTTCCGGCTGACCGTTCACCAAACGCCAAATACGATGATACCCGGCTTCAACAGCTTCTTTCTTAATGTTCATGCCGCTGCGGCGGCGTGGGCGCGGCATCAAGGATTCCATCACGCTCTTTTCCGCCTTATCGGATTCATTGCCCAACAGTTCCGGCGTGAAACGCAATGCCGCCACCGGCACCATCATAATGCCGTTCTTTTCCTTCACCAGAATATCGGCCGTGGCCGTCATGCCCGGACGCAATTTCAGATTCGGATTGGCGACTTCCAATAAAGTGGTATAAGTCACAACGCCATCGGTGGTTTCCGCGCCATAACGTACCTGCTTGATTTTGGCCGGAAACTTTTGATTCGGATAGGCATCGACCGTGAAGGTCGCTTTTTGTCCGGCTTCGACTTGACCCACATCAGCTTCATCCACATCAACCTGCAGCTCCATTTTGGTCAAATCTTCGGCCAGTGTGAACAGAACCGGTGCCGTCATGGACGCAGCCACCGTCTGCCCCACCTCAATGGAACGAATCAGGACAATGCCGTTAATCGGCGAAACGATTTTGGCCTTGGCGATATCGGTCAGATTCTGCTCCAAACTGGCCTTGGCCTGATCGACTTGGGCAATAGCAGTCTGCTTCGCGGCCTTAGCCCGTTTCATGGACGCCTCCGCCGAAATCAAATCGGCTTTGGACGGCAACTTACCGTCGGTCAGTTTACGAATATTTTCCAAACGCGCGTTTTGAGCAAGACTTTCCTGCAAGGTGGCTTCCGCTTCCAATACACCGGCTTCCGCCACCTGCAAAGCGGCTCTGGATTGCAACACCTGTGCTTCCAACTTATCGGTATTCAGCTTCGCCAATAACTGACCGACCTTGACCTCATCATTGTAATCGACCAATACTTCGTCGATGGTGCCGGACAATTCGCTGCCCACCTCGACCTCATTGGTCGGTTGCAAAGTACCGGTGGCGGAAACGGTCGCGCGAATATCCCCAGTTGTCACCTTTCCGGTGTCGTAAACCGGGCCGGCCGATGGTTTGGACAATGCGAAGTACCAGGCCGCATACCCTCCGGCCAACAACAAGACAAACAAAATCAGCCATCGCCACCACTTGACGCTCGGCGACTTATCCAGGTTCAACTGCTGTTTTAAATCGTCCATATCATTATGGTTTGTTGTTTGCATTGCTTGAATCTCCACTCTGATTCACATCATTTGGTTCGGTCTGATGTTGTTGGGCCTGATTTTGTTGTTGCGCTTGTTTCATCGCCCAGTTTCCGGCAACCGCTTTCGATAAGGTGATGACTTGCGCCAGTTCCGTTGCCTGGGCCTCGATACTTTGTTTTCGTAAGGTCAATCGCGTTCTTTGCGCATCCAATACATCGGTGAAATTGGCCTCCCCCGCTTCATACTGAATGATCGCCAGTTTCTCTTCCAGCAACGACGTATTCAAGGCCCGTTCCAAAGCTTTATAGGTTTCGCGACTGTTGTGCAAATTCGATAAGGCATTTTCGGTTTCCTGCAATGCGGCCAGCACCGTTTTCTGATAACTGAGCAGAGCCTGCTGTTCCACTTCCTGCTGTATTTCCACCTGAGCTGCCAACTGGCCGCCGTCAAACACCGTTTGCGCGACGCCGGCCGTCAAGCTTGAGACCAACGACCCCACGCTGAACAAATCGCTCAGATTTGTCGAATTCCAAGACAAGCTGCCTCCAAGTGCAAAACTCGGTAAGCGATTGGCTTTGGCAACATCGGTTTGCGCCATCGCCGAAACCACACGTTGCTCGGCGGCGCGAACATCCGGCCGTTGACGTAAAACGTCTGCCGGCATCGGTAGGAATACCGATTCCGGAGACAGAGGTAACGGCGCCGATTTCCCCAAACCATCAGGCAAATTCTCCGGCTGACGCCCCAGTAGCACCGCAATCTGATATTGGGCTTCAATAATGTTTTGTCTTAACGACGGAATCGATGCCAGCGTCTGTTCATAACTGCGTTTGGCCTGCTCCACATCCAGTTGTGTCACCATCCCCGCCATTTGTTGCCAAACCGTCAACTGCACGGTTTCCTGCCAGGTTTTCAGGGAGTCTTCCGTCACCGCCAATTGCGCCTGATACCCCCGCAAGGCCACATAGTTGGCCGCCACCTCGGCACTCAAGGTAATCAAAACATCAGCATAATCGGCTTGGGAAGCCAGCTCCTGAGCATCGGCGGCGGAAAGCGCACTGCGATTGGCACCAAATACATCCGGCTCCCAACTGGCGTCCAAAACGGCGGAATAGGTGTCGGTGGTGACATCGGTATCGTGATTACGGCTGGAACCGACACCCCCGCTGGCCGTCACCGTCGGAAACAAGTCGCCCCGCGCCTGCTTACGGTAAGCCCGGGCTTCCCGTATGGCGGACTGAGCGGTCAACACGTCCGGATTCGACTGAATCGCTTCCTGGATCAATTGGTTCAACAGTGGATCATCGAGCTCTGTCCACCAAGGTATTTGCGCGGCCCGCTGCGCCTGTTCCGGCGTCTGCGCTTCAACCGGCGCCTTTTCTGACTGACTGTGCCAGTCAGCCGGAGCGGTTTCTTTCGGCACCTCTCGCGAACCGATGCTTGAGCAGCCGGACAAGACCAAGCCGCTCATACAGAAAAAAATCAATGTCCGTTTCATGCTGTATCCTCTGATGAACTGTTTGGCCATTCCGATTCTTTAAGGGCAGACGATTCAAAGTCGACTCGCGTCACATGCTCGCCATCGACCATGGTCGTCTGCAAGCCCCAACCAAATTGTCGGCACAATTTTTCAATCAAGAAAAGCCCCAGACCAAAGCCCAGTTCAGCCGGTTCTCGACCGTCTTCCGCTTCCACCAGCCGATTACGAATTTCGACCATGGCTTGCGTTTGGCGAATGGTCACCCCACCTTCCCAACTGTGTTGGAAAGCGTTGCGAACCATATTCGTCAAAACAATCTGACATGGCACTTTTGCCCAGCGTCCGACGAAAGGTTCGGTGTCGACATGAAGCGTCACCGGTTTGCCTTCCGTCAAATAGCGCAAACTGTTGACCGCTTCCATCACCTCGTTATCCAAGTGGACTTTCGCCACCGGAATGGCTTCAACTTCTTCACGACTCAACCACAGCAAGGTGTCGATCAAATCGGTCATCGTTAAACCGGCGCGGTACAATCGGTTCAGCACTCGGGTTTCGGCTTCCGACCGCTCATTGTCCATTCGGTAGAGTAACTCGATGTTATTGCGCATCACCGAAATCGGCGTGCGCAGTTCATGGCTGGCGTAATTCAAAAATTGTTGTTCCCTTTCCAAGGTGGCGTGCGTTTGTTGCAGACCTTGCTGAATCAGCGCCGCCAATTGATTGAGTTCGCGGTAACGGAAATCCGGCAGGGGTTCCTTGACGGTTTCCGGCGACACCGACCTTGCCCATTGCCCCAACCGTTCAATGGGACGTCCCAACGATTTCAGCAACAAAAACAGTACAACAATCAACACAACCAGAATCACGCCCCCGGTCACATGCAAAAACGTAAAGGAACGACCAGCCTTTTGACGACCGATTTGCGGGACTTCCGACGGTTTCATGGACTTGCCGACATACACCGGCATCTGGTCACCATTCGTGGCTTTCAATAAGAACAGAATACGGCGTGATGCACGCTCTTCAGAGACGATTTTGTGTTTATACAAACGATTGGATTCGATGTCTTTGGCGGAAAACGCCTGCTGAAATTCGCTGGGCAAGGCCTGCCAATCGGATGACACATAAAACAGGTCATCTAGGGGAGATTGTTCAAACAACGCCGGTTGCTTGCGATAATTTTTGGCGACGCCGTCCATTTGACTGACGATATAGGTATCGATGCCTTCACGGAAAAACGAACCGGCCAAAAAGGTGTACCCGACCACCAGCCCGACGCCAATCAGTAGGACGGTGCCGGCCAGATAATATTTCAAACTGAGGTTAAAGCCTTTCATCCCGTTTCCTTATCGCTGCCGGATTTGAGCACCACACCATGATGCGTCACCGTATAAATCAACGGCTCCAGGCCTGGTAAATCCACCTGCTTACGCAGTTTGTGCAAATGCACCTTCAGGCTGTCGGTATTCGGTACTTCATCGCCCCACAAAGCTTGCTCCAGCGCCTGTTTGGACACCACTTTCGGGCTGGCGCGCATCAGGGTTTCCAGTAACTTCCAGCCTGTGGGCGACAGACGAAGAGCAACCGCCCCCCGTGTCGCCTGATGTTGTTGAATGTCCATCATCAAATCTGCGACCTGAAAGCGCTTGGCCTGACCGCTGCGGCGCATCGCCAACGCTTTGATACGGGCCACCAGTTCCGCCATTTCAAACGGTTTGACCAAATAATCGTCACTGCCGACCTCAAAGCCGGTTAACTTATCATGCAATGCATCACGGGCGGTCAGCATCAATACCGGCGTATCGTTACCGTCGGCTCGCACTTTTTCACACAGGTGGAACCCGCTTTGCCCTGGCAGATTGACGTCAAGGATCAACGCATCGTAACGGTTGTCGTTGATAAGGCTTTCCGCCGCCGAACCATTGGCGATATGGTCACACTCGATTTGCTCCAACGCCAGATAATCCACCAGCGTATTCGCCAAATCCAAATCGTCTTCCACCAGTAACACATGCAACATTTTCAATCGGCACCTTGCTTTGACGGCCAGGCCTGGCCATTTTTCAGATAGTATAGAACAACTCGGGTTAACGATGGGTTAACGGCAAACGCACAAAGATAAAAATAGAAAAACCAGCCGCATCCGGCGAATAATCCGAATGCCAACTGGACGAAAAAACGTGGTTAGATCAGCTCTTACAACCAGTTTTTCAGATGGGTGTGAATGGTGGTTTCCAAATTCTGTGCCGACAAGCGCAGTAAGGTTGGCAAGTCGGCGTCAGATGGGGCCTGTTCGTGAATGGAGCGCAGTTCGAAAAACGCCGGTAAGTCCTGTGTCGTGGCTTCCAATTTACCGCAAAGTCCAACCGTCGGAATATCATAGTCCCCGGCCAGTTCGGCGATGCGATTCGGCAATTTTCCGAAACGGGTTTGCTCGTCCATTTTGCCTTCGCCGGTAATCACCAGATGCACGTCGCCGTCCCGAAGGACTTCATTCAAAGACAGCAGTTCCGCCAGCAAATCGAAGCCGGACGCCAAACGGGCATCCAGCAAACCGACAAAGGTTCCGGCCATTCCGCCGGCCGCACCGGCGCCCGGCAAATGGTCGATGCGTTTGCCCCAGTCGGCTTCAATCACTTTGGCCAACTGTTTCAACCCGGCTTCCAAAATCGGTGCGGTGGTTTCATCCACGCCTTTTTGCGGCCCAAACACCGCTGTCGCCCCCTGCTCGCCCAACAATGGGTTGGACACGTCGCAGGCAATGATCCATTCAATCTCATTTAAATCCGTTTTCACCAGGCCTGGCGCATTTCGTTCAATATGATCCAGCTCGACCAAAGCCCCGCCACCGAACGCCAGCGAGTCGCCCTGTGCATTTCGGAAATCAAACCCCAACGCCTGCAAGGCGCCGGCCCCGCCGTCATTGGTGGCACTGCCGCCCAGCCCGAGAATAATTTTTTCCGCGCCCAGTCGAATCGCCGCGGCCAAAACCTGGCCGGTGCCGTAAGTGGAGGCTGTCATCGGGTTCAACTCGTGTTCCGCCAATCTCGGCAACCCGGATGCCTGCGCCATCTCGACAATGGCGGTTTTTGAGTCCGGTTGCCAACCGAATTTGGCGGCCACCGGGCGGCCTAATGGGTCTTGTACAATCACTTCATGCGATTCGGCCAACCCGGCAAAGGTGATGGATTCGACAAAGCCTTCCCCGCCGTCGGACATGGGGCGGGAAATGAAATTCAGGCCATCGGCCACCCCCTGTCCGGCGCGTTCGACGATGCGGCAGAAGTCCACCGCGGATAAGGAGCCTTTAAACGAATCGGGCGCAACGAGAACGGTCTTCACAGCTTAGATTCCGTCCAGCGAATGTTGTCGACTGGTTTGGTTTTCACGAGCATTCTCCTCTAACGATTGTCTGTAAAAATGAGCGTCCACCACTTCATCGATGAAACGGAGTTTGCCTTGTACCACCGGCGATAAAATAAACGGATACGGATCGGCCAGCCCCATGCTGCGGTTCAGAGCGTTCATCACCTGCGACACCCGTTTCCATTCGCTGAACCAGTCATCGAAATCGTTGCGGCGTGGTTCATACACACTCAGGCTATAACTGACCGCCGTTTCCAGCGTATCCACCATGTGCAGATAATGCGCCCAGGTTTCCGCCCAGTCTTCATGCGGGTGACTGCTGGCATAAGGGGTGATGTAACGGCTTTTCCAGTGCGACACCGAGCCTTTTTCATAATAGGCTTTGAGGGATTCGTCGTAATCGGCGCGTTCATCGCCGAACACTTCCCGAAAGGCCTCCAACAGCCCTTCCTGTTCAATGATTTCATGCCAGAAATAATGCGCCACCTCATGACGAAAATGCCCCAGCAAAGTGCGATAGCGTTCACCCATTTGTTCTTTCATCACATGTAAAAAGCCTTCATCGGCTTCCGCGACATTCAAGGTAATCAATCCATTGCTGTGGCCGGTCAACACATGTTCCAGCGCGACATTCGGGTTACTGCGTTGATCTTCCAGAAAGTCGAAGCGCAAAACGTTATGCCCCGGTGCGCCTTGCGGGTCCACCAACTTCAAATCCAATAAGGTGTACATCAATTGCCGCTTGGCTCTTTCCAGAATACGCCAGCGCTTGGGATTTTTCGGCAAACTCAAATCCGGAATCGTCCGCGTGGTGCGACAGGACACACACTGACAACTGCCTTCGTC
The DNA here is from genome assembly GCF_003991075.1 of Thiomicrospira sp. S5. Classification (NCBI taxonomy): domain Bacteria; kingdom Pseudomonadati; phylum Pseudomonadota; class Gammaproteobacteria; order Thiotrichales; family Piscirickettsiaceae; genus Thiomicrospira; species Thiomicrospira sp. S5. The sequence continues at coordinate 2,043,648 of NZ_CP014470.1, forward strand.
TTCCGGACTGATGAGCCAATTGCAATTCACCACCGAATAGCGGTGATTGCAAATCTTAAAACTCGGCAACTTGGTACCGTTGGCGGTGTGCGGGTAAAAGCGCGAATCGCTCCGTACTTCACCACTCCACATGGTGCCAATGGTCGGGTCATAGGCCAAATCACGACCACAAGCGGCGCAGTAGAGATTATCGAAAAATATCTCCTGCCCGCATTTGCAAAACATGCGTTTCATTAAATTGCTTCCAAATCCTTATCGGGGCGCACGATTCTAAGCGACTTCTTTAGGGTTGAACCAAATCTCATAGAACTTCGTGTGAATGGACGAAAGCTTCAATTGTACTGCATCCAGATAATCGTGTAAGGCCATCGAACCGACTTCAAAGGATTCGTTTTCACGAGTAAAGGCTTCCAGCGCTTCCAAGTCCGCAATCAAGCCGTCGGTGTTCGGCAGCTTGTCGACAATGCCTTTAACCATGTCGATGCAATAGTTCACCGAACGGGCGAACTCCGGGTCGTGAATCAAAAAGTCCACCACCTGCTGACCCCGAATATCGACTTGCACCTTTTGACGATACATGAAATAAGCGCTGACCGATTTCAACAGGTTCGCCCACAGAATGCTGTCGTAAGGTTGCTCTTCGGTTTCGTCGCTGGCCTGCGCCACGAAAAACCCGCCGACATCCAGCATCCGCGTGGTCATGTCCGCCCGTTCAATGCCCATACCCAGTTTCAGGAATCGGTAGGTGGTGTTCTGACTCATGGTGCTGGACATCATGCCCGACCAGGCCTGGCAGGCTTTGATGATTTTAGCCAACAGTTGATTACGCTTACTGCGGGACTGAAAATCTTCCTGATTTTCCTTCACCATCAAATAAAGTTCATTGATGTGAATCCACGCTTCACGCGGCAAAATGTCACGGGTGGTGCGCATATTCTCCCGCGCCCACCAGAGCGATGAAATCAACGAGGTCGGATTATTCCGGTCGCTGAGCAGCATGGTCATGCAATTTTTTTCGTTACGTCCGTCGTAATTTTCTTCAAAATAGGCTTCGTTGCTGGTGATCTGCACCAGCGTGTACCAGTTCAACTTCACAGCTTTGGGCAAGTCGAACATCAATTGGGAATGGACTCGCGCTAGGCGCGCGGTGTTTTCGACACGCTCAATGTAACGCGCCGACCAATAAACTCTTTCCGCTACTCTCGACAACATTTAGCCTTCCTCCGATTTGACAATCCAGGTGTCTTTACTGCCGCCACCTTGGGAAGAATTCACCACCAACGACCCTTTGGTCAACGCCACACGCGTCAAGCCACCGGCCGTCACATAACTTTTCTGTCCTTGCAAGATGAACGGTCGTAAATCGACATGACGCGGTTCCACCGCATCGTCGCACAAGGTCGGTACCGTCGACAGACTCAAGGTCGGCTGAGCGATGTAATTGCGCGGATTTTCCTGAATCAGTTGGCGGAATTGTTCGATTTCTTCTTCCGACGCTTTCGGCCCAATCAACAACCCGTAACCGCCGGATTCGTTGGCCGGTTTGACCACCAACTCATTCAAGTGCTCCAGCACATATTGTCTGTCTTTTTCCACACTGCACAGATAGCTGGGAACGTTCTGCACCAGCGGTTCCTCGTCCAGATAGAAGCGGATGATGTCCGGCACGTAGGAATACACCACCTTGTCGTCCGCCACGCCGCAACCCGGTGCATTGGCGATGGCCACGTTTCCGGCTTTCCAGGCGCGCATCAAACCGCGCACGCCCAAAGCGGAATCTTCACGGAACACTTCCGGGTCGAGGAAGGCGTCGTCGATACGGCGATAAATCACATCGACTTTTTTCAAGCCGTCGATGTTTTTCATGTAAACACAGTCGTCTTCCAACACCACCAAATCGCTGCCTTCCACCAGCTCCGCGCCCATTTCGTGGGCCAGATACGCGTGTTCGTAATAAGCGGAATTGAAAATGCCCGGCGTCAGCACCACCACTTCCGGAATCGGCGATTGGTTCGGCGACAGCGAACTCAACATCGACAACAGATTGGTCGGATAGTGGTCAATCGGCATGATGTTGATGTCATGAAAGACTTCCGGCATCACCTGCTTCATCACTGCGCGGTTTTCCAGCATGTAAGACACGCCGGACGGCACCCGCAAGTTATCTTCCAACACATAAATGGTGCCGTCGCCACCGCGCACCAGATCGGAGCCGCAAATACTGGCCCAGGCGCCATGTTTGAGCTTCATGCCTTTGCACTCCGGGCGGTAATCCTTAGAGGACAACACCACTTCTTCCGGCACGATGCCCGCTTTAATGATGCGTTGGTCGTTATACAGGTCTTCGATGAACATATTCAAGGCAGTCAAACGTTGCTTCAACCCCTTGGAAACCGTTTCCCATTCATCGGCATCGATGATGCGCGGGAAGACGTCAAACGGCCAAAGGCGGTCGATATTGCCCTTGTCGCTGTACACGGTGAAGGAAATGCCCATTTCCGCAATGGTGGTGTTGGCGTTGCTCTGCAACTCCACAAAATCCTTGATACTGTAATCCTGCAACTGGTCGATGAACTGACGGGCGCAAGCGCGCGGGGTATCCGGCGCTTCCATGGTCTCATCGTAGAAACTGTTGATCGGGTAGTTCAAAAGCGGTTTATTCATCTGTTCTATCCACCTTCTTCATTTAAATGCGAGTCGTTTAAGTGCAACTTCGTTTGACGCCGTCAAACAATGAAAACGCCCAGGCCTGGTCAAAAACCACATTCCGGCCAGGCCTGGCGAGTTTCTCTAATCGGCCTAATCGGTATAAGGTGCCCACAAGGCCGAGACATCGTCCACCGTTTCCGGCATCAACCACACCGACTGATACGGCTGTAAAACGTATTTGGTCTCGGCATTGGACACCCCGCCGTTATCGAGGAGATTCACCCAATAGGAAAAACGTTCCATGCCCTCGATTTCACTGAGGTTAATCAATTTGATGTCGTTGGTCAGGTTGTGAATCGCCAACAAAGGGAAGCGCAAATCTTCGGCATCCCGCCATAGTGCGAAAAAGTCGCTGCCCAAATTCAAAACCTTCTGCGGTGTGTCCGGGTGGAACGCCTTGTGTTTTTTACGGCGTTGCAGGATATTGGTAATCCGTTTCAAGACCTCCGCGTTCGAGGTTCGCCCGCTGTCCACCAGCGCCAGCAAATATTCGTAATCCCAGCGACGACGGTTGATGGAACGCGTCCGCCCGGTTTGCTCCACGCCTTGCAAATCGTTCGGCGTCGCCACCAGACTGTGAATGTAAAAGGCCGGAATACCTTGCAACGTCATCATAATGTTCTGGGAACAGATGAAGCGATCCACCTGCCATTGGTCCGGCCCGTTGGAGTGATAAGTCTCCCGACAGGCACTGAACAAGGCGATATTGATTTCATAAGGGCTTTCCGAACCGTCCGGATTGGACTTGGTGGTTACGAAACCGCCTAAACGGTGCATACTGGTGATTAAATCCTCCACCTCACGCTCGGGCAGAATGCCTTCCACCGGACGCACCCCAATGCCGTCGTGCGAAGCGGTGAAATTCAGGAAAGTACAGCCTTCCGGAGGCGGTTCCAACGACATGGCCCAATCGGTCAGATAATTCCCTTCGCCGCGGTGCAAAGCATGTAACACCAACGGTGCCAACGCAAACTGATACACCATGTGCGCCTCGTCCTGATGGCCGAAATACGACAGGTTTTCGGCATGCGGCACATTGGTCTCGGTCAACAAAATGCTTTCCGGTTTGACGAAACTCATCACATCCCGGAACAATTTCACCATCTCATGGGTTTGCGGCAAGTGAATACACTTGGTCCCCAGTTCCTTCCACAAAAACGCGATGGCATCGAGCCGGATAATGCGTGCGCCCTTTTGCAAATACAACAGCAGCACTTCCAACATCTTGATCAAAACATCCGGATTCTTGAAGTTCAAATCAATCTGATCGGCACTGAAGGTCGCCCACACCAGCGTTCGCCCATGGTGGGTATAAGCCGGCACCAACAACGGCGTGTTTCTCGGACGCGTGACCTGAGACACATCCTCGTCACCTTTCATTTCAATGAAGAATTTGTTGTACGGTGGGTTATCCGCCTTGTAATGAGTGAACCAAAGGCTTTCACGCGAAATATGGTTGACGACGAAATCAAACATCAGATGATAGTCTTCACCGATTTTTTCAACATCCGGCCAATCGCCTAAATCGGGATTGACCTGTTGATAATCGATGACCGAAAAACCATCGTCGGAGCTGTATGGAAAAAACGGCAGGATATGCACGTTATTGATGGCTTTCTTGACATGGGTTTTCAGGAAATCATGCAGAGTTTCCAACGGTTTTTCGCCATCACGCAAGAAGGTATCGCCATAAGTGATAAGCAACACATCTTCCTGCGACCAGCGCGAGTCTTTGAAATCGCCGTCTGCCGAATCCGCCAACAACGCACTGACACGCTCGAAAGTTTCCTGCCCGACGGTATCGCCGTAACAGAATACCAATCGGTCTTTTATCTGATTCAGAATCGCTTGTTTCATCGTTTTGCCTTTTGTTTGCCTGTGCTAGGCTTATTCAGTGTCGACTATTTATTGTCCTCTTCGACCGCCTCGTAAATGTTCTCCAGAATATCCGGGCAGGCACTCATCACCCGGTTCCAGTTTGGCATGAACGGAATTTCACTCGGCGATTCGATAAAGGCCTTACCGGCATCGAGAATGTTCTGCGCGAAGAGTTCGATGACCTGTTCTTCACTGTGCAAGTCGATTTTCAAACCGTTCATTTCCGCATCGAACGCATAGGATTCAAGCTGATCCAGCGCCGTACGGTAATACTTGGCTCGGATGGTACGCAAGGTACTTTGCGAGAATTGGTGTCCGCGCACCGCCAGTTTTCGGAACAACGACTTGGCGATGTCCTGACTCATGCGCGACAGACCTTTTTGCTTGTCCTCAAACGAAACGTCCTGGTGCTTATGGTCATAGACGTCGGCGATGTCGACCTGACACACGCGACGGTTGGAATAGTTCTTCAAAACCTCGGACATCACACCGATTTCCAGCCCCCAATCGGAAGGAATACGAATTTCTTTCAAACACTGCACATCCATCGCGAACTCACCCGCCAACGGATAACGGAAACTGTCCAAATACGTCAGCAAGTCGTCATTCCCCAACACGCCTTTCAAGGCACGCAGCAACGGCGTCACCAACAAGCGAGAGGCCCGTCCGTTCAACTTGCCTTCCGAGTAACGCGGGTAATAGCCTTTGGAGAACACGAAGTTGAAGGTCGGATGTGCTACCGGATAAATCAATCGTGCCAGCAAACTGCGGTCATAGGTGACGACATCGCAATCGTGCAACGCCACCGCTTCGGCCTTGCCGGAGGCTAGAATGTACCCGAAGCAGTTCCAGACATTACTGCCTTTGCCGCGCTCGCGGGGAGCCAAATCTTTTTCTTTCAATTTATTGGTAATGACCTGCATGCGCGGGCCGTCGTTCCAGATGATTTTGGCATCCTGCGGCAAACCGGAGAAATATTCCTTGGCGTATTCAAATTGTTTTTCATCCGCCCGGTCCAAACCAATGACGATTTGGTTCAGATACGGCACCTTCTTCAGCTCTTCAACAATGTTGCCCAGAGCCGGGCCTTCCAGCTCGCTGAACAAAGACGGCAGAATCAGCCCTAACGGTTTTTTGTTGCCGTGACGGCACAGCTCCGCTTCCATGTCATCAACCGGACGATCCGTGATGTTGTGGAACGTCGTAACGGTTCCGTTTTGAAAGAAATCACTCATACACTCCCCCTTGAGCTTTTGGTTAATTCGTTTTCGGGCTTCGCCAAAACGGCTTCCACCGCTTCAATCCAGCCATGCGGCGCTTCCGCATCGGTGTAAATCGCACTCGGTATTTCAATGCCTTTTCCGGCCGGGTTGGAAATCACAATCGGAATATCCGCGTAATTCAACATGGCGATGTCGTTGTCGCTGTCGCCCAACGCCATCACCACACAATCCCGCCCGCAGGAAAAATATTCTTTGTTCACTAAAAAATGCATGGCATCCGCCTTATCATGTTTACCCATCACATGATAAAAACGCCCCCCTTTTTTCAACGTTAGATGTTCTTCGGCAAGCGCATCTTTAAAGCGTTGCAGGTTCTCGTCCGAATCCTGCCAGAGAATCGGTTCGGTGACTTCTCGCTCAGTAGCCAACAGGGCTTCTTTATGATGCAAGCCGGTATGGTTCATGACTTGAGACAGCGTCCAATCGCCAAAACCTTCAAATTGCCAATCGTGACGCTTGCGCAGATGTTTGATATAAGAACGAATGTCTTTGTAAGGATGGCCGATCAACACCTTTTCCGCAGCTTGCGACGAAGTGGCCGGCACGGTCATGACACCGCCGTTTTCGGCAATGACCGGCGTGTCCAGTTTCAGTTTGGATTTCCACTCTTCCAGTTCGGACAAGGTCTTGCTGGAATTGAGCACCACCGGAATGCCCAACCGCTTCAAGCGCTCGAACATCGGTAGCACCACCTCGTAATCGTAGGTGTTATGGTTGAGCAGCGTTCCGTCCAGATCCGTAAAGATGATCAGCTTCGACACACCTTTCCCCTTCAATCAGTTTTGTTTGCCAGGCGCTTTTTTCACCCAATGGGAATAAAACGCCAGTGACAGAATAATCAATGCGATACCGATAATCAGATACAGCGCATGCAGCATCAAGGTCGGATCGTTCAACGCGATTTTAAACACCACCATCAAGGCTTCGATGGACAGTGCGATGATAATCGCAATCAGAAATTTCGAGAGCAACCGGGATTCGTCCTTCTTGTCCGAATAGGCTTTAAAGAACACCTCCCGTTCCAACAGGGTCTTAGCCAAATCGAAAATCGCCAACCCCATCGTTAAAGCGACAATCGGTTTGAACACACTTTCCAGCGTATAGGTGTCGGGATGACGCCATTGCAGGAAGTAGTCATAAAAAGCATAACCGATTGACATGATTGAGAAAAACATTAATGACAGACCAATGGCCAAATAAAAGCTCTTGGTCACTTTATTGAAGACCGGGTGCAGCTCCAGCAAACCGAGGCGCATCAATAAAGACACGACATTGAAATCGAAAAAGAAGAACCGGCCATTGGCACTGACAATCACCGTGACGCAGGATTCCCCTGTCGCCGAACTGATATAAGGCGACGTCACCGACACGCCTTGTTCTTCATGATCGACATGCGACACCAGATAGGAACGGTTTTTACCGATGGCCGCATCGCTTTGTTTGTTTTTGTAAATATTCGGAGAGGTCTGAATGTATTCGGAGTCGGCAATGTAAATCAATTCCAGACACGAGAAAATCGTGTAGAATTGCTGCGCCCCTTTTGTTTCCAAGCTCATTAACTGCGCGTTGTTACAAATGGTCTCCACCAGAAACTTCTCGATTTCCGGTTTGTGCTCATTGTATAAGCTAATAAACTCTTGCATTGCATCACCTCTTACTTATATAAGTAAATAGCGACATACAAGCCAAAATAAATTTTCTATTCGGTATCAATAACTTAATTTTTACAGCCTTCCATCAACCGTAAATATGCACCAATTTGAACCAAAAACACGCTAAAAAAGAAAGAGACTCGCCAAAGAAGAAATAAGGCGGCGGTTACACGGAAATCTGGACCGACTCCATGGATTTGTCATGATAGACCACATCGAAACAGGCGACAAATTCGCCTTCATCCAATGTAATCTGTTTGGAAATGGTAAAACACAATTGCATATCGATTAACGAGCGATATGGCTGAGACACATACACCCGCCCCGGCGTTTGAAAAGCCTTCACAAAGTAACGGCGATTCTTCCAGCACAGGCCTTTGCCTTTTTTCAAGACTTCGACTCGATCACTGACATCCGGCGAGTTGCACTCGTCACTGACCTGAAACCCTTCCTGATCCAAAATGAAATAACGTTTCACGAACGACAAATCCATGACCTTTTTCACCATCTCACCTTCCAGTGAGCGGAAACTGTTAATGTCATCGACGCGTTCGAACAAGGTTTCATAGCCACGACGTTGAATATTCTTAATGAACTGCTGTTCTTGAATGTACAGCGGGTATTCGTCAATCACTTCCTTAATGCAGGCCTGGCCCTTTTTGACCTGATCCAGTAACTGTCTCGGGCGGGCAAAATAAAAACCCTGCACCAAGTCCACGCCCACATCCATCGCCAGCAGCGCTTGCTCTTTGGTTTCAATCCCCTCTAACAAGCACACACTGCCGGCTTCTTTAATCAGACGCGTCAGATTCTTCAAAATACTTTGGCTGCGCAGGCTTTTCGACGCTTCCAGCAGCACGCCGCGATCCAGCTTCACAATGTCCGGTTGCGCCTTCCAGATACGGTCCACATTGGAATGCCCCGCCCCGAAATCGTCCAGCGCAATCAAGCAGCCCAAACGACGTAAAGTGGCAATAATTTCTTCAAACAGCTTCTCGTCGGTGATTTCGCTTTCCACCACCTCGATGACGATTTCATGCCCCTTGACACGCAAATCTTTCAAAACCTGCTCGATACAGATTTCGCTCAAGTCGTTAACGCCTTCAAAATCCAGGTTCAAAAACAACCAACTGTCCGGCAAACGCGATTGCTGCCAGTTCTCGACATGCAGACGATTCAAGGCATGACTGAATTTAGCTTGCGCCATGTCTTCCGGGACAGCCAGACATTCATCCACAGGAATCTGAAACCCGGTCTCGACCGAACGACCGCGCACCAAGGCTTCGACACCAATACATGCCTGATTGGAAAAACTGTAAATCGGCTGAAAGACCGAAAACAGCTTTTTGTCTTCCAGCTTCAATGTTTTGCTTCCGGCAACCGGCTCTCGGCTCTGCATATGAAAATTAGTGTTATTCGCTGTCATTTAAATCGTTCAACTTCTAATCCGACGCTCAGCTCAATCCTGCCCCATCGCCACCGGACGCATTCCATCATCGCCAGACGCCATAAAATGACCGCCTGCGGCATAGTCGGAAGCCGCCATGGATGAAGGCGCCAAGCCATCACACACCTCTTGCGCCACATCCGTCAAGCGGCGCCCTTGGTTCATCGCTTTCTTGCGCATGTAATGATATGCATCATCCTCGGTCATTTTTTTCGCTTGAATCAACAGGCCTTTTGCCTTTTCAATCAAGGCGCGCTTGGCCAGCTTATCTTTCAATTGCGCCAGCTCCTTCTTCAAAGACTTACGCTCGTTGAAACGCGCCAAGGCCACGTCCACAATTGGCTGAATGCGACTGATGCTTTTATCATCCACAATGTACGACACCACACCGGCTTCCACCGATTTGGCGATGACACGCGAATCGCGCTCGTTACTGAAACAAATGATTGGAATTTCGATGGCGCCGCAAATGTCCGCAAAGGCTTCAAAGAAACGTTCGGTCGGAAACTTACACTCCAACACCAATAAACCGTAGTCGTCTGACGATAGTTTGGACAACAAGTCCTCCGAAACGGACATTACATCAACGTAATTCGCCCCGGATTGACTCAAGCCAGATTTCAATGTTCCAGCATTGTCAACGTCGTCACTGACCAATAACACTTTAAGATCTGCCAAAATCGCCCCTCCTATAATCAAACCAAATTCAAACTGGTAAAACATATGCCATACCAAAAAAAATTAGTTTTATTAAATCATAATGTTATAGGAATCGTTTTTTACTGGGAGGTAAAAAAAATCACAATATGAACCGACTTGGTGCAGGAAACGTTTCATTTATTACCAGAACGCTTGGTTTTAACAGCGGCGCCAACATGATTGTTTTATTGAAAGGAGAGCCACCATCAAAACACGATGTCACAACCGAACGAAAGATTAATACTTTTTAGAGAAAACCACTTGATAACCTTTGGCTGTCGTCCAGTTCCAGTCCCGCATCTTCAAGTTTTTGACAGCATCGACTTCGGCCGCGTCCACTGACTGGCCAAAGCCCATACCATAGCGCTGGTAAGGGGTTCCCTTAGAATCTTCTCCACCATAGACAACCACCACCATCGCGCCCACTTGCCCCTCTTTATTACGCCAACAAGACGGCACCTCCGAGTAATGGTCGGGCAGTTTTTTCCGCACGTCTTTATCGGCCTGCAACGGGGAAATGGTTCGCCCATAGTGATAATAGTAAGCTTCATCACTCGGGGTATTGGTGCTATTTCGGTTGGCCACCGCGCACATGGCCGCACCGCCATCACCGCGACGCACGGAAGACTCCGAATCCGCGCCCGATGCCTCAGGAGCTTTATCCACTCCCGCTCCATTCTTACCGGCTTGGGATACGTCAACCGGCTGATTAAGGCTTTCCGTTTTCGCTTTTGCCTGTTCAATCGCTTCTTTTGTGGACAAGCGTGAGTTGGATTTCGGCTGTGGCGCTTTGGCTTTGGCAACCGTCGTGGTGTCCAAACTGCGATTCGGGAGCTTCACCGGCACCACCACCGGAATGGTTTGGGTATAGACCGGTTTTTGATTATCAAAATACGCTTTATTGCGGGCTTGCACTTCGGCGATTTGCGCTTTTACGGAATCTTTTGATCTTTGTACAGCCAGATCCATTTCCGCCCGTTCCTTGCGACGATAAGCCTCATCCCTTGCAAAGGATTGGTTCATCTTGGTGATAAGTTGGTTCATGGCCATTTGTTGTTTGGCTTCTTTAAGTCGCCCGCGCCAAGTATAAATTTCGCGAGTCTTTTTCTGAGCCTGAGCATAATAAGTGTCATTCAACCTATCCAGCGTATCGGATATCTGCTTGGAACGCGCGTTAAGCGCCGCCGTCAGCTCCTCCATTCGCGCCTTATCCGGCTGACACACACTGTTATTAACATTTTTGTTTTGCGTAAAACGCTGAACGGTCTGTTTGAAGTCTTTTTCGAATTGAACGCTATCGTCCCACACCGTACTCTTGAATAAAGCGGACGGCGAATAATCGCTCTTGATATTCTCGACGGCCCAACCCATATTGTCCCAAATATCCACATTTCTTTCGTAGCTATCCAGCTTTTCCTCCAGCCCCATCGAACCTTGCAAAGCACTTTCCGCACTTTGGACAGCCTGAACCATCTTACGACAGGCCAACTGGTCTTGTTTCGTTTCCGCAAACCCGGCCAACTGCACGGACGTCGAATCCTTGCCGGTCGATAACGCCTGCATAGTCTCTTTGGTTGAAAAAGGCTTCTCAATCATAAAGGCATCCACGGACCACTTATAATAGCCCCTTTCCAGATCCCGCGTTCCGCTCAACAAATAGGTCGAGCGCTTATTCGCATCCGTCCAGACATTAATCAAAAACTGGTCATTGGGCATTTGCGTCAAAACCGTTAACGGAAACACCGGAGATTTCGCATCGCAACGCCCCGTCAACACCGCCACGCCTTTGGTTTTCCCCATACAAGCCGCATTTTCCGGTTGGTTAATCGTCGCAATCATTTTTTGATACGACGGCAACGTCAGCACCGGTGTGTTCCGATTGTAGGATTGTAAATAAGTCGTCTCGGTGATTAAGTCACGCACAAACGGAGACTCCCAAGAGTAATATTTCCGATTTGGATCACGCTTAGTCGTCCGCCCCGATAAGTCATACCGCCCCAAATAAGCCGGTTTAGGCGGGGTAATCAATAAATTACGAGGATAAATCTGCTTCGCTTTTAACGCCTTGGCCAAAGATTCCTCACGAATATAGCTCGAACGTTTCGGGTCATCCGGAAAGGCTTTCACAAGCACCTGAGGTTTTGGCAAAACAAATTCGTATTGCGGGAGCATAGAGCCATAATAGGGCTTCTGCCCTGTTTCTTTTTCGATAAAGGGCAGTCTTCTTTGAGTGTAATATTTATAACTCGAAGCGTTACTGCGCTTCATTAAACTTGAATAGCGCCAGGAGTAACGATAAACATGGTACTCCCGACTGACCAGGCGCCCTTTCGTGTCATACTGCTCAACAAACCCCTCTCGCAACGTCCCCAGGTTGGCAGGACTGCTTCCAAAAACCTTACCTTCATAGAAACGCGCCCAAAAAGACCCTGTAATCACCGTTTTTCGACCACTCTTTTGTTGAATCGTCAATCGCCCAAGATACGGCATCGGGTCGTTTCGTTTATGCCAGCGCCATAAATACCCTTCAAAACGCTGTTTATACAAGGTTCCCCTCTCCAAACCTAAAGACACCATGCCACGCGTATCAACCACGGTCGTTGTTCCCGGAGACGTCAGCAACAAATCAAAATCGTTCTTTTCCGTCACCTTCAACAAACCGCCACCTTCGTTTTCATATTGGCTCAGCGGCACGCCATTCAGAGGGGCATAAAACGGATCAGTATGGGCGTTAGACTTGGACGCTTTAGCCGAAGTTTCAGACGGTTTGGTCTCGGATGGTGAGTTACAGGCGGCAAGTACAACAGCAATAAATGGAAATAGAATCTTGGAGAAGCGCAACATAGTGAACCTTTAACAAGGGTTTTTATATACAGGGTTAAAAGCCTAACAACCTCCTACCCAAGCGTCAAGACTTCCTCAAGAGTTTAGCGAGATAATAAATTATTTGGAAATACAACTAATTAGAAGACCGACAGCAAGGCCTAAACAACAAAGCACTCAAGCCTACTGAAACAAAAATGATTGAATCAAAACAGACATCCCTTTTTCGGGAAGCAGAAAACAAAAAAGGCCTGTCATGAAACCATGACAAGCCTTTGGAATAATGGCGCGCCCGAAGGGAGTCGAACCCCTAACCGCTCGGTTCGTAGCCGAGTACTCTATCCAGTTGAGCTACGGGCGCATATCGAAATGAAGTGCGTATTCTAGGGAGTTAAGAGCATCTTGTCAAGCCATTTTCAGCGCTTTTAATGCCTTTTCCCATCGCAATTTTAAAAGCTGTCAAATAACACAACTTTTGAAATTAAATGGCGGTGGACTAGGGATTCGAACCCCAGGTAGGCTACTAACCTACAACGGTTTTCAAGACCGCCGCCTTCAACCACTCAGCCAGTCCACCAAATCAGGTGCGTATTATAGAGGGATGCCGGATAATTGCAAGCGTTTCCGGCGTTTTTTACCCTTTTTTTACAAAACTTTTTCGGCGGCCAAAGCTTCGCCCTTTTACCGCTCTCGCCAAACACACAGCGAATGCGGCCGAACCTTTTCAAACCCCAGAAATCCGTCTTTTGGCTCATATAAAAAAACCACCAGGCCTGGTGGTTTTCGATATAGACGATGAAAGCGCCGATTCGGGCTTATAAACGCTCTGCGCCACCCAAATACGGACGCAAGGCTTCCGGCACGGTAACGGAACCGTCTTCGTTTTGATAGTTCTCCAACACTGCGACCAACGTGCGCCCGACGGCCAAACCGGAGCCGTTCAGCGTGTGCACCAATTGCGGTTTGTCTTGTCCGGTACGGAAACGCGCTTTCAAGCGACGTGCCTGAAAATCCTCAAAGTTGGAACAGGAGGAAATTTCACGATACGCCTGTTGCCCCGGTAACCAGACCTCCAAGTCGTAGGTTTTGGCGGATGAAAAACCGATATCGCCGGTACACAATGCCATGACACGATACGGCAGTTCAAGCTTTTGCAGAATCAATTCCGCTTGCTGTGTCAGACCTTCCAATGCGTCGTAGGATTGCTCCGGGTGGACGATTTGCACCATCTCCACTTTTTCGAACTGGTGCTGGCGAATCAAGCCTTTGGTATCGCGCCCGTAAGAACCGGCTTCGGAACGGAAACACGGCGTATGCGCGGTCATCTTCAACGGCAATTGCGCTTCGTCGATGATTTCATCACGGAATAAATTGGTCACCGGCACTTCGGCGGTCGGAATCAAATACAAATCACGATCCGAAGTGTCGTGTTCTTCGTGTTTATCGATTTTATAGGAATCGGCTTCGAACTTCGGCAATTGGCCGGTGCCGTACAAACTGTCCTGATTCACCAGAAACGGCACATAAACTTCTTCGTAACCGGCTTCGGCATGGGTATCGAGCATGAACTGGGTCAAGGCACGTTGCAGTTTCGCCATTGGCCCTTTCAACACCGAGAAACGTGATGAGGTGATTTTCACGGCCGCTTCGTTATCGTACCAGCCGCGCGCTTCGGCCAAATCGACGTGGTCTTTGATCTCGAATGTAAATTCACGCGGCTGCCCCCAACGACGCAGTTCCACATTATCGTCTTCGGACGCACCGACCGGCGTAGAGTCATGCGGTAGATTCGGAATGCCGCCGTAGATATTTTCCAATTCGGCTTGAATGGCGTCGGATGCGGTTTTCGCTTCTTCCAACTGTTCGCCGAGATTCGCCACTTCATCCAATAACGGCTGAATATCTTCTCCGGCCGCTTTGGCTTTACCGATGCCTTTCGATCGACTGTTACGCTCGGCCTGTAAGTCCTGGGTTTTCACCTGCAGTTCTTTACGCTGCGCTTCCAGCGCCTCGATGCGCGCCACATCGACGTCGAAGCCGCGCGTTTTCAATTTTTCGGCGACCGCTTGCAAATCGGTTCTCAGCAATTTTGAATCTAACATGAAAAAATCTCTAACAAATTAATTAAAAGTGAATAACGTGTTGTGCTATTAAATCGTGGACACAGAATAGGTGACTATTTTACGGACTGAAAAAATGTTTGCCAGCTAAAATCCCGAGCCACACGGCGACCAAACCGGACAAAACGCTCACCACGATATTGATCATGGCTTTGGTCACGTCGCCGGTTTGCAGAAACGAATAGGTTTCGAACGAAAACGTCGAAAACGTCGTGAAGGCCCCGAGGAATCCGACAATCAAAAAGGAGCGCATTTCCACCGACAACTGCACCTTGTCGATCATCAGAATCGTCAACAGCCCGATAATAAACGCCCCCAACACATTGACCGTCAAGGTGCCCCAGGCGAAATCCCGCCCCAACCAGGTATACATCTGGTTGGACACCAAAAACCGCGCCATGGCGCCTAAGGAACCGCCCAACCCGACGGCGACCAACTGCCAGATATGAAACGAGTGAATCAAGACTCTCTCCTTTTGATTGGGGATTGCGCGTCCATTTGTCTGAGGCGCTGCATCTTATCGGCGATTTTGATTTCCAGGCCACGGTTGACCGGTTGATAATAATCGCGCTCCAGCATTTCTTCCGGAAAATAACTTTCACCGGCGGCGTAGGCCTCGGGTTCGTCATGCGCATAACGATAACCCTCGCCGTAGCCCATGTTCTGCATCAGCTTGGTCGGCGCATTGCGCAAATGCAGCGGCACGTCGTAGGAACCGTGTTCCTTGATATCTTTCAAAGCCGCTTTATAGCCCATGTACACCGCATTGGATTTCGGAGCCACCGCCAGATAAACCGCCGCCTGCGCCAGTGCCAAATCGCCTTCCGGCGAACCAAGTCGCTCATAGGCTTCCGTCGCATTGACCGTGACTTCCAAGGCGCGCACATCGGCATTACCGATGTCTTCACTGGCCATGCGAATCAAACGGCGTGATAAATAACGTGCATCCACGCCGCCGTCCAACATGCGCGTCAGCCAATACAAGGCGGCGTTCGGATCGGAACCGCGCACGGACTTATGCAAGGCGGAAATCTGATCGTAAAAAGCTTCTCCGCCTTTATCAAAACGTCGCACGCCGCCCAGCACCACCTCACGGCAATTGGCTTCGGTCAAAACCACCAGGCCTGGTGAATTCTCTTCCTCACGGAACTCGGCAAAATCCACCGCCTGTTCCAACAAGTTCAGCAAGCGCCGCGCGTCGCCGTCGGAAAACTGAATCAGCGATTGCTTGGCCGCGTCTTCCAACACCAGTGTTTGCGCCATTTCATCGCTCATCAAGCGGACGGCGCGGTCCAAGACTTCCGCCAAATCTTCGTCGTCCAACGAGCGCAATACATACACCCGCGCCCGCGACAACAAGGCATTATTCAATTCAAACGACGGGTTCTCGGTGGTGGCGCCGATGAACACGAAAGTGCCGTCTTCCACAAAGGGTAAAAAGGCGTCCTGCTGGGCCTTGTTGAAACGATGCACCTCGTCCACGAACAGCAACGAACCTTCCTGAAACTGGGAACGATGTAATTTGGCCTGCTCGACAGCGGCCCGCACTTCCTTAACCCCGTCCAACACCGCAGACAAGCTTAAAAACTGCAAACCGGACTGCTTGGCAATCAACCGTGCCAAAGTGGTTTTTCCGGTGCCCGGCGGCCCCCAGAAAATCATCGAATGCATGCGGCCGGATTCAAACATTTTCGATAAGGCGCGCCCCGGCCCCAGCAAGTGTGTCTGCCCGACAAATTCGTCCAGCGCCTGCGGTCGCAAGCGGTCCGAAAGCGGTTGGTAAACGTGGGTTTCCATCGTTTTATCTGGCCTTTATCGCACCGGCTGACCGATGACGTCCACCCCTTTCGGCGGCGTAAACTGGAAATCCGAGGTGTTCACCGACTGGTTTTGACGGATGTTGTTGAACTTCACCTTGGTGATGTTGTCCACGGATTGGTACATCCAAATCTGCGTCATCTTGCCGTCGGCAATCGCCACGTCCAGACTTTGGAAAAAGGTGCCGTCTTTCGGCGTCAGGTTGAACCAGCTTTCCCCGTTGCGCACGTCTCCGGGAATGATATTGAAACGTTCCGACAACGGTTCTTTATACAGCAACCAACTCAACGGAAAATCCGCTTCCACCGAGCTGAGCGGGCGCACGGTGGCTTGATCCAGCTCGACGTCGTACACCCAGACATTTCGGCCATCGGAAATGATTTTCTGCGGGTCCGGCTTTTCATACACCCACAACAGTTGCCCCGGGCGTTGCATGACGAAATACCCTTTGGAACGGTTCATTTCAAACAGGTTTTCTTCCGGTTGAGTTTGTTCGAAGCTGGCGCTGAAGGTTTCCAGATTCGAAACGAAACGGTTCAAGTCCGCCACTTGAGCTTTGGCCGCCAGGGCCATTTGCATCGGCCACATCAATAGGAGACCGATGAAAAACGACGCCACACCTGAGCGGCGCTTCAATGGATTACACTGCATATTCGACTGCATAAGCGATTCAATATTCCTACAAAAGTTCTCAAAACACCACCTGCGGAAATCACACCCTAAAGGGTATAAGGCCTGGCGGTTTTCAAGAAAGTTACGATTCGTTAAAGATTAATCCTGCGGTTTGGGCGCCAACACATCGCGGTTACCGTTGGCTTTCATCGGCGACACCACGCCGGCGGATTCCATCGCCTCGACAATACGTGCCGCACGGTTATAACCGATTTTAAACTGACGCTGCACCAAGGACACCGACACCCGCTGGTTTTCCAATACAAACGCCACCACTTGGTCGTAAAGTAAATCTTGTTCGGCATCTTCCGCCAAACTGTCATTCTTTTCACCCGAATTGGCCTGAGTCACGCTTTCCAAGTATTGCGGCTCGCCTTGCGATTTGACGAACTCCGCCACCTTATGGACTTCTTCATCCGTCATAAACGCGCCGTGCACCCGTTTCGGGCTGCCGGTGCCCGGCGGCATGAACAGCATATCCCCCATGCCCAGCAACTGCTCGGCGCCGCCTTGATCCAGAATGGTACGCGAGTCGATTTTGGTGTTGACCATAAAGGAAATCCGCGTCGGGATGTTGGCTTTGATCAAACCGGTGATGACGTTGACCGACGGCCGCTGTGTCGCCAAAATCAAGTGAATCCCGGCGGCACGCGCTTTCTGGGCGATACGAGCAATCAACTGCTCGACTTCTTTACCGACCACCATAATCATATCGGCGAACTCGTCCACCACCACAACAATGTAGGGTAACGGTTCCAAAGTCGGTGGCGGCTCGCTCATTTCGTGTCCAAAATTGGCCGGTTGCTGATACAGCGGGTCGATAATGGGTTCGCCCTTTTCAATTGCGCCTTTGACTTTGGCATTGTACCCGGCGATATTGCGCACCCCGAGCTTCGCCATCAATTGATAACGGCGGTCCATTTCATACACGCTCCAACGCAAGGCATTAGCCGCTTCGGACATATCCGTGACCACCGGCGTCAACAAATGCGGAATGTCTTCGTACACCGACAATTCCAACATTTTCGGATCGACCATAATCAAGCGCACTTCTTCCGGCGTGCTCTTATACAACATACTCAAAATCATGCTGTTCACACCGACCGATTTACCGGAACCGGTGGTTCCCGCCACCAGCAAATGCGGCATTTTGGAGATATCCGCCACCACGGCTTTACCGGCAATGTCTTTGCCCAGCGCCACGGTCAGCGGCGATTTGGAGTTTTGGAATTCATCGGACGAAATCACTTCGCGGAAGCTTACGACCTCACGTTCATCGTTTGGAATTTCGATTCCCACCACGGATTTACCCGGAATGATGTCGACTACACGCACAGACTTGACCGACAAAACCCGCGCCAAATCCTTGGCGAGATTATTGATTTGGCTGACCTTGACCCCGGCCGCCGGCAAGACTTCAAAGCGCGTGACCACCGGCCCCGGCTGCACCGCTTCGACTTTTACTTTGACGCCAAACTCTTCCAGACGTTTTTCCAATAACAACGACAAGGTGGTCAGCTCGTCTTCGGAAAAGCCTTCATCATATTCCGGCACCGGATTCAGCAGTTCCACACTCGGCAACTCGCCGGAACGAACCGCCGGCACCGTACTGTTGGAAATGGCTTTCTTGCCGACTTTGACCGACGACGATTCTTCCGAAGACGACGACTCGTCCAACTTATCCATATCAATCGTGGGTTCGACACGTGGCATTTCAGCACCGTCGTCTTTGCTTTCCAGCATCTGTTTGCTTTTCGACTTGACCTTTTCCGCCAGAGCCTCGACCACTTTGGACTTTTTCTTGACCGGTTCCAGCGCGGTTTTGTCGGCATGTTTGCCCGCTTGGTTTGGCGGTGTCAAAATCGCCGGTGCACGGGTTTCCGTTGAATCCGCCACCAAGGCATCATCCTGCCTGGCCTGGCGTTTTTCCTGATAGTCGGAACGCAGAGCGTCGAGTTGCAGTTTTAATTTATCCAACAGCTTCCAGACCATGACGCCGGTGTAATCGATAATGGTGATCCAGGAAAAGCTGGTCAACATGCTGAAGGCAATCGCAAACATCACCAACAGCACCAGGGTCGCCCCCAATAAATCGATGCCGTCCACCAAAAAGGCGCTGAACTCATAACCGAGCACACCGCCGCCGGAATACGGCAGTTGAATCACGGCATTCTGCGGTTCGAGATACAAGGCCGCCAACCCGGCGCCGGACACGATCAACAGCGCCAGCCCCAACATACTCAGGGCGAAATGCACGTAATCCATTTCTGAGCCGGCACGGATTTTCAGGGTCACCATACCGGCGAACAGCAATCCAAACGGAATCAGAAAACCGAAAATGCCGAACAGATACAAGATAAGCGAGGAAATCCAAGCCCCAGTGCGGCCACCGTAGTTTTCCGCCATTTGACCTTCATTGACGGTATCGAAGCCCGGATCGCTCGGATGATAGCTGAACAAGACGATAAACAGGAAAAACGCCAAACCGATGCAGGCCAGCAAAATCGCGTCTTTCACGACCCAGTGCACACGGCGGCCGGAAACGTCGGCGTCTTGCACGTCGTCCACCAGGTCCGCTGATTTCGGTTGTTTAAATCCCATCGATTACTGTTTCATCCTATTCAAGGGTTATCGGATTCTTTTATCGAATTTAAAGAAATTTCTATCAAAATACAATTCGCCGCAAACACAGTCATACTCACTCAATGCTGCCGTTTTTTCCGCAAATATAATTATGCAAAGCCAGTTGAAAAGCTGCTAGAATTCTAGCATATTTCAGAAGCCGTCGTTAATTCTATTCCGCTCTCGACACGGCCTCGTCAGGCCTGGCGAATTCGGTGTCTTTAACGACAAACGAAACCTTCTGCCTGATTCAAGCACCCGTCCGGCGGAGCGATGTATCGCCCACCTCGGACAGAGACAAATAAGAAAGGAAAGGATGTTATGTCAAAGCATTGCAAACTATTGATTCTCGGCTCCGGCCCAGCCGGTTACACCGCCGCCGTTTATGCCGCCCGCGCAAACCTAGAACCGGTCATGGTGACCGGGATGCAGCAAGGCGGTCAATTGACCACCACCACGGAAGTGGACAACTGGCCAGGCGACGTGGAAGGATTGACCGGCCCGGACTTGATGGTGCGCATGCAAAAACACGCCGAGCGTTTCGGCACCGAAATTATTTTCGACCACATCCACACCGCTGAATTACAGCAACGCCCATTCAAACTAATTGGTGACAGCGGCGAGTACACCTGCGATGCGCTGATTATCGCGACCGGCGCTTCCGCCAAATACTTGGGACTGGAATCCGAAGAAGCCTTTAAAGGCAAAGGCGTTTCCGCTTGCGCAACTTGTGATGGTTTCTTTTACCGCAACCAAAAAGTCGCCGTCATCGGCGGCGGCAACACCGCCGTGGAAGAAGCCTTGTATCTGTCCAACATCGCCGCGGAAGTCACCATTGTGCACCGTCGCGACAGCTTCAGTTCGGAAAAAATTCTGGCCGACCAACTGAAAGAAAAAGCCGAAAACGGCAACATCAAGATTGAATACAACAGCACGTTGGAAGAAGTGCTGGGCGACAACATGGGCGTGACCGGATTGCGTTTGAAAAACACGCAAAGCGGCGACACCAAGGAAATCGACGTCGCAGGTGTCTTCATCGCCATCGGCCACACCCCGAACACCGGCATTTTCGACGGCCAACTGGACATGGACCACGGCTACCTGAAAGTACAGAGCGGCTTGCAAGGCAACGCCACTCAAACCTCCATCCCGGGCATTTTCGCCGCCGGCGACGTCATGGACCAAGTCTACAAACAAGCCATCACCTCCGCTGGCGCGGGCTGTATGGCCGCTCTGGATGCAGAGAAATACCTGGATCATCTGGAATCTCAAAGCTAATCCAATCGAATAACAAAACCGACCAGGCCTGGTCGGTTTTGGCATTCGAACCCTTCCAATCATTATTCGAGACGTTTATGAAAAAACAATTACTCACCACGGCTCTGCTTGTGACGCTGTCCGGCGCCAGCGTCACCGCTCTGGCCGACGACACCAAGTTGAACTCCGTTGACAAAAAAGCCAGCTACGCCCTCGGCTCCGATCTGGCCAAAAACTTCCAGCAACAAGGCGTTGAAATCGACATTCCGGCATTGGTTCTGGGCATGCAGGACGTGATGGAAAACAAATCCTTACGCTTGACCGACGCCGAAATGCAGCAAGCGGTCAATGAAGTGAAAAAACAGGTCATGCAAAAGCAAGCCGAAGCCCGTAAAAAACTAGCGGAAGACAACGCTCAGAAAGGCGAGGCTTTTTTGGCGAAAAACAAAAAACGTGACAATGTGAAAGTCACCAAAAGCGGTTTGCAGTACCGCATTATCGAGCCGGGCAAAGGTGCAACGCCAAAAGAAGACGATGTCTTGACCGCCAACTACAAAGGCACCTTAATTGACGGTACCGAATTCGACAGTTCTTACAGCCGCGGCACGCCGATTGAATTCCAGATGGGCGATGTCATTCCGGGCTGGGGTGAAGCTTTGAAAATGATGAAGCCGGGCGCAAAATGGGAAATTTTCGTGCCACCGTCACTGGGCTACGGTTCCAAAGGTGCGGGTGACATCATCGGACCGAATGAGACGCTAATTTTCACCATCGAACTGATTAAAGCCGAAAAACCAGCCTCCTAAAACGAAAAAAGCCCGAACACGATCCCTGTGTCCGGGCTGTATTATCGGTTATCTAATACAAAGGGAGGATTAGTTGAAGTTTCAACTATTCCCAGTGTACCAGTTACATTATTTTTTTCTAATATAAAGTTTATCTATGTCGATAGATAAATTTTATCTTAAGCCTATAACCCCTCTACCAACGCCATCACATCGTAAGCGGGTTCTTCATAAGGGTGCGATTCTTTCAACGCTTTCAAAACCGTTTTAGCGCAGCTTTTTTCCATGACCATTTCCACCCGATACTCAGCCACGTTTTCCAGGGCTCCTTGCGTCCCCAAAAAAGGCTGACTGCCTGACAAAGGGCGAAACTGCCCCTCCCCTTTGACCTGCCAACAACACTGGTCATAATCCCCGATGCGTCCGGCCCCGGCTTCAAACACCGCCGCTTTGACCGTTTCCAAGTGTGTTTCCGGGACAAAAAAGCACAATTTATACATATTTCTCCTTAAACCGACTAGAATAATTGGGGTTTCAGAATCACCCAACTCAAGGTAGAGCAAGATGAAAAACATATTGATTACGTATTTTATAATACTGGCATTGGGATTCGCGTCGATGTTGACGCATAATCATTATCTGGCAAACATTGCTGGGTTCATTTCCGCCGTCGGCTTCATGGTCATTTTCTTCAAGGATCGACCGGACCCAAGTACATTGAGTGAAGCGGAAATCAAACAAGCCGCCAAAATGCGCACCTATTGGTATATCGTTTTCGCCACCGGTTTGGTTTTCAGTTTGATTTTCGGCAGCTTCTGGAATAGCGAAATGGGCAATATGGCGTCTTAATGACAACTTTACCCGCTTAAAAGCGCCCATAAAAAAAGCACCTTTCGGTGCTTTTTTTATGGCATCGATTTGACGCTTAGAACAAATCGATTTCACCCTCTTCCATTGACTCGGAAGAAACCCGTCGCATCCGCTTGGATTCAATCTCTTCACGTTCCTGGTGAATGGTGTTTCGGAACGCTTCCAAACGTTGCTTATGCTCCGCCACCGATTGCACCGGATCGTTTTTACTCTCTTCAATGAAGTGGTTGATTTTGTGAGAAAAGCCACTCAAATTCTCCAAATGGTTGAGCACCTGCTCGACCAACTGGCGGACAATGTCTTCGAACTGCAAAGAGCGCATGGCGTTCGACACACTGACTTCAATCTCGGAAATAATACCGGACACATCACCCAGCTTGTTGGAAATACCGCTGTTCATCGATTCGAGATCGGTGACCAACACCGTGACCTGATCCTGCGAAGAATTGGCTTCCTGCATGTCTTTTTCGGCGGTATCCATCACTCGACGACGGACTTGGTCAACGGTTTGTTTGGCTTTTTCCGCTTGCTTGCGAATTTGCTCGTTCAACTGGTTGGAGTTCAAAGACAACTTACGGACTTCATCCGCCACCACCGCGAAGCCGCGCCCGGCTTCCCCAGCGCGCGCCGCTTCAATCGCCGCATTCAAGGCCAACAAATTCGTCTGGTCAGCAATACCTTTCACATCTTCCAGCAGGGCGAAAATCGACTCGATCTGACTGACCATATCGTCGATTTTATCGACCGTTTCATTACTGCGCTGACTGGAGTTACGCAACAGAGTGATCAAAAACTCCAAGACATCTTTGATTTCGGCCGAGAATTTCTGAATACTCATGCCTTCACCACTGCCGCCCAGGTTATCCAGCAAAGACACCACCATTTTGTACTCTTCCTGAGTTTGGTTGTGCAGTCCCATAAAGCTTGAGTTCAGGGTTTCAATCGCTTCAGCCACCAATTCTTTGACCTGCAGCAATTCACCGCGGATCACTTCGACTTCCTGATCCACCACCGCATCGATATCATTCATGATGACCTGCAGTGAATCGTCAATCACCGTAGCATCAAAGTTAGCGGACTGGGAAGCTTCCATCGGCGCTGGCGCTTGAACAACCGCGGGGGTTGGAGCACCGCTTTCCCTGGCAACTTTTGCCACGGACAATGTCCAAATCAAGGAAACCAGAACAAGTGCAATGGCACCGATATGCGGAATGTCTATGAAGGTCAATACCACCCCTAACAGGGTTAAGAGCCAAGCAGGCCAGTATTGCTTAAAAGTATGCAACATGCGTTTTTCCTTAAATATTCCCGTAACGTTAACTCATGCAAAGCAGTTAATATGCCAGCACCAAGTGTTTTCTCGGCGGGAATGATAAATTCTTGATGGATAATTTTATATGAACAGAGGCAACGATTTTGGTTTCAGGCAAGTTTTCGATTTAAAAACAATAAGAAACGCCAGGCCTGGTCAATATTATTATTTTTTGACCAGTTCCAATATTTTTTCAGGCACCTTACCCAGCGGCAGCACATGATCCGCGGCGCCCAGCTTTACAGCTTCACCCGGCATCCCCCAAACAACACTGGTTTTTTCATCCTGTGCGATGGTCGGCACACCGATTTCCTGCAACTCCTTCATGCCTTTGGCACCGTCCGCGCCCATGCCGGTCAGCAACACACCCACGGCATTTTTGCCGACATTCTGCACCACGGTACGGAACATGACATCCACGGATGGCTTGTGACGATTGACCGGCGGACCGTCATTCAAGCGGCAAATATAGCCGCCCCCGGCTTTTTCCACCAATAAATGTTTATCGCCCGGCGCGATGTACACATGGCCCGGCAAAATCGGTTGACGGTCTTCGGCTTGCACCACCGTCATTTCGGAAACCGTATCCATGCGCTGCGCGAACGGCAAACTGAATGTCGCCGGGATATGTTGGGTAATCACAATGGCCGGCGTGTTAGCCGGTAAACGCATCAATACTTCTTTGATGGCTTCGGTGCCACCAGTGGAGGCCCCCAGTGCAATAATTTTGTCGGAAATTCGAGATGTGGCCGACGGACTTTTCTTTTGAACGATGACATCCGCCGAATATTTCTCCGCCACGCTTTTCGATGGGGCCGGACGAACAGACGGCAATACAATCGGTTTTTCTTTCAGGTTGGAGGCATAACGCGCATAGTGACGCTCCAATTGCCATCTCGACACCTTGGCCGCGGTTTTGACCTTGGTGCGGATTTCCACCGCATAATCTTCAAAGGTGTGCGCCAAATCGATTTTCGGCTTGGTCACGAAATCCACCGCCCCCAAATCCAAGGCCTCAAACGTAATGTCCGCGCCTTTTTCGGTCAGTGTGGACACCATCACCACCGGCAACGGGTGCAAACGCATCAAATTCTTCAGAAAGGTGACGCCATCCATTTTCGGCATCTCAACGTCCAAGGTCAGGACATCCGGGTGCAACTCCTTGACCTTTTCACGGGCATCGTAAGGATCGGAGGCCGTACCGACCACCTCAATCTCAGGGTCGGCGCCCAACATTTCTTGCAACATGGATCGGACCAATGCTGAATCATCGACGACGAGTACTTTTACCTTTGACATAGGGACACCTGGGCTGGCTTAATGTTTCTTGATTCTCTAATTACTCATTATACCGCAATCGGCTCAGCGAATTTTCCGGTAAATGGTCTGACCGAGCAACTCAAAACGGTCGCACACTTTATATAAGGATTCGGAATGCCCGATGAATAGATGACCATTGTCCGGCAACAAGTTCGCATATCGGTCAAACAGACGCGCTTGGGTTTCCTTATCGAAATAAATCACCACATTACGGCAGAAAATCACATCAACGGCATCTCGAATCGGCCATTCATTCATCAAGTTGATTTGGCCGAAATCGATAATCTGCTGCAATTCGGGTTTCACGCGCACATAACCTTCCCGCGAACCCGAACCTTTGAGAAACCAGCGTTTTTTGCGTTCGTCCGACACCCCTTTCAAACGGTCCATTTTATACACGCCCGTTTGTCCGGTCTGAACCACGTTGGTGTCCAAATCGGTTGCGAGAACACGCGCATCCCAGCCCGGCGGCACCGCTTCTTTCAACACAATGGCAATGGAATAAGGTTCTTCACCGGTGGAACATCCCGCCGACCAGATGCGGATTTTTTTCGACCCTTTGTTCTTTTCCAGCAACATCGGAATGACTTGATTGGCGAGATACTCAAAATGATGATTTTCGCGAAAGAAAAAGGTCAGGTTGGTGGTGATGGCATTGATCAAATGGACGAATTCCGCCTCACCCTGCTCTTCAACGTAATCCAGGTATGCGGAGAAGGAGTTCATATCCAAAAAGCGGATACGCTTCGCCAAGCGATTGTAGACAAGATTTTTCTTGGAATCGTTCAAATCGATTCCGGCAAAATCATAAACGACTGTTTTGACTCTTAAAAAGTCTTTTTCAGTAAAGTCAAATTCCCTTTCACTCACGCCGTTGCCCTTATTTTTAAAATGGTCTTATTGTAATCGTAATTATAGTTGCTTGATTCGCGGAATGCAGTTTATTATTTCACCTAATCGGCAATTTTCTATCACCGAACGGCTTCATGCCTCAGGAATGCTATGGCAATCGGCCCGACTTCAACATCCATTGGCGGCTCCCTAAACCTTGGACAAACCGCGGCTCAGCCCCTGAAACTGTCTGTAGGCCAAATGCTGTCCGTCACCGTCACCAAAGTGGAAGGCAACCAGGTCAATTTCAACCTCGCCGGACGCAGCTTCACCGCTACCAGCCAACAGAGCTTGCAAGCCGGCCAACAATTGGATGTCAAAGTCACTCAAACCAAACCGAACGTCATTCTGCAAATTCAACCACGTACGGCGCCTGGCACACCTCAACCCAATACCCAACAGGCACTGCAAACTGCTTACCGACAACTACTGCCTAATCAGATGCCCATCAATCAAGGGTTGCAGCAACTCGTACAATTCAGCCAAACCGGGTTATTGCCCTCCAATATCCAGTCGCACATCACTTCCCTATTGGAGCAATTGTTCAAGCCTTCGACCCAAACCAGTGCAAAAGAGCTGAAAAACCAACTATTGTCGAGCGGTTTGTTTCTGGAAAACCAGTTAGGCAAAACCCAAAAACCACCAACCAATGACCTTAAAGCTCGACTATTGCAACTGCTGCAAATGACACAACAGACGAAAGCTTCTGACACCACAGAAATGCCGAAATTGGCCAAGCTGCTTTCTCAAACCTTGAACCGAATCACCCTGCAACAGATTCAAGCGATTGAAAACCCAAACTTGCTCAACATCCAACTCCCCCTACAGCCTAACCCCTACATCGACGAAATGGAAATCGACATTCGCCGCCAGGCCAAGGAAACACCGGATTTTTGGGAGGTCATCGTCAACTTGACCCTGTCATCCGGTGAACTCTCCAGCAAACTGATGTTCATGAACGACGAGATCTCTCTCAGCCTCTGGGCTGATAATACCAATCTGGAACAGCGTGTCCGGGCAGGCCTTCCGGAACTTCAAGCCAGCTTCCAACAAGCCGCCATCCCGCTGAAACAGGTATTCATCACCCAACAAAAACCGGAAAATCACCCTCAAGCACAAAAAGTCGCTTTAATTGACCTTCACGTCTGAAAACACATGAAATTGGCGAGCTCCTTGCTTAAACGCAGAGGGTAAATTTTTTATAATCCCCTTGTGGTTTTTTATGTGAAAACCCTTTTTAAAAACTAGACCTTTCCAGACAAATAAGGTAAGTTAGCATTACAAAATATAAGCATATAGATTATTCGAGGATACGAGGCTAGAACCAAATGAGCGCTGACGTAGAAGCCATTCAAGATCAAATCGAAGAAAACGACGGAACGGACGATCAGATCCTCAGTTTTATTCTTGGCGGAGAAGAATACGGCGTTGACATTCTTCGTGTACAGGAAATCAAAGGCTGGGAAAGAACCACCACCATTCCAAATGCCCCTGACTATGTCATGGGCGTGATCAACCTGCGCGGCGCCGTCGTACCCGTGGTGGATTTACGCGTGCGTTTCGGGCTGTCCGACATCACTTACGATGAAAGCACCGTCGTCATCATTTTACGCGCCACCGACGAGCAGACCGCCACACAGAAAATCATCGGCATCGTGGTTGACGGCGTCTCGGATGTACACGGTATCGACTTGCATAACTTGCAGGGCGCACCGGAAATCAACGGCACTATTCATACCGAATACGTTAGAGGACTCGCCACCGTCGGCGAAAAGATGGTTATCGTCTTACATGTCGATGAATTGGTCTCTGCGGGCATCCTGTCGGAGATCAAAAAAAGCCTTCATATTGACGAATAATGTATAATTACAACCAGATTTTAAGTATTAAGAAAGTGAGAAGTAACAATGTCCAAAATCCTTGCGGTTGATGATTCCAAATCTATGCGTCAAATGGTCAGCATGTCTTTGAAATCAGCAGGTCATGACGTCGCCGAAGCCGAAGACGGTCAAATTGCGCTCGACATGGCCAAAAAAGAACAATATGACTTAATCGTAACCGACATCAACATGCCGAACATGAACGGCATCGAACTGATTCAGGCGGTTCGCGGCACACTTCCCAACTACAAATTCACACCGATTCTTTGCTTGACGACCGAATCGTCCGGCGACATGAAAACCAAAGGGAAAGAAGCCGGTGCCACCGGTTGGATTGTGAAACCTTTCAGCCCTGAAAAGTTACTTTCCGTTATCAACCGCGTTCTATAAATAACGGCTTCGGCCAGAGGTAATCCGATGAGCGAATATCAAATCGAACTGCCAGACAGCTTGACCATTCACCACATTGAAGAAGTGTATGGAAACCTGAAAATCGCTTTTCAATCCGATGCGGAAACCTACAAAATTGCGGCCTCCGCTGTCGAGTCGATTGACACTTCCGGTCTACAAGCACTACTGGCTCTCGTGAAGAATGCCGTCCAGAACCAAAAAGAAATTCTCTGGGACTCGCCCAGCGAGTCTTTAACCTCCAGCGCATCAAAGCTGGGGTTAACGGAAAAACTCCGCCTCGCCTAATTTTAAAAGCCGCATTTCAGCGGCTTTTTTATTGCTCTGCAACCATCTTTCAGGATACCGAATGGAAAACCAAGATTCCCCTGTGACCCTTGACCAGAAAGTCGCCATCTCGTTGGAATACGATGGTCAGGCGGCGCCACGCGTCTCGGCAAAAGGTACCGGTTACCTGGCGGAGCAAATCATTGAACTGGCCAAAGAGCACAACATTCCCATCAAGGAAGACCATGAGCTCGTCAGTCTGCTATCACAAGTGGAGCTGGATCAGGAAATACCGGAAATTCTTTATGAAGCCGTGGTGCAAGTGTTGATTTTCGCCTACCAATTGTCGGAAAAAGAGATTCCGGGGCAACCGAAATCCTCTCAGGAGCCAGAGCAACACTCTTAAACGTTGAATATAAAAAACGCCCAGGTCTGGGCGTTTTCAGAAATGCAAATGGATGTTCGGAACCCGGCTTACGCCTGACCGGAAAACATGCTGTCGACATCAATCAAGATAATCACATCGCCATTGTAATGCGCAATGCCTTGCAGGTACCGCGAAGCGCCTTCTTTGGTCGCGGACATCGGTTCGAATTTCTTCTCCGGGATGTCTTTGACTTCCATGACACAATCCACCATCATGCCGACGATGTTATCCGTGTCCAGCTCAACGATAATAATACGAGACAGTTCATCGGCCGGTTTACTCATCAACCCATAGGTTGCACGCGTATCCACCACTGTGACGATGACCCCGCGCACATTGATAACGCCCAGTACATTATGCGCGGCGCCTTCGACTTTACGAATGGAACCGACGCGTAATACTTCACGAACCTTCTTGACATTGATGCCATACACTTCCGAATCCAGATTGAACATCACACAGCGGATGCTCGGACCGGAATATTGTTCCTCTTCTTCGTCACCAATGACGCCGTCCAGCAATTGGTTTGTCGATGTCATACTTTGCTCCATCATGACACGTCTCCGTTATTAATATTGAAAGCGCTGAATCACGCCCGGTAAATCCAAAATCAAGGCGATGTTACCGTTACCGGTAATGGTGGCACCAGCATAACCTTCCAGATGCTTCATCATCACGCCCAACGGCTTGATGACCACTTCTTCCTGACCGTTGACCTGATCGACCACCAGACCGGCACGTTGATTACCGATGGATACGATAATCACCTTGTCACCTTCATAGTTTTCCTTGATGCTTTCAGGGGCCAGCCATTCCGACAGGAACATCAACGGCACACTCTTATCCCGCAAGCGAACCATGACCTGTCCGTCAATTCGGTTCACCTGCGACGCATCGTAATCGAAAATTTCCTGTACGCTGGTCAATGGAATCGCATAACTGTCGTCATCAAACGAAACCATCAACGTCGGCAAAATGGCTAGGGTCAAAGGCACACGAATGCTGATTTGCGTGCCTTCACCCAGTACGGAATGAATGTCGATACTGCCGTTCAGCTTGGTGATCATATTCTTGACCACATCCATGCCCACACCACGACCGGAAATATCACTGATCTGATCCGCCGTCGAAAAACCGGCCGACATAATCAATTCAAACGCGGATTTGTCATCCAACTGATTGGCGGTGACTTCATCCATCATGCCCTTTTCCACCGCTTTACGACGCAGCACTTCCGGGTCCATTCCCTTACCGTCATCGGTAATCGACAACAGAATATGATCCCCTTCCTGTTCCGCAGCCAGAATCACCGTTCCTTTGCGTGGCTTATTGGCCTGTTCACGCACATCCGGCATTTCAATCCCGTGGTCGACGGAATTACGCACCAAATGCACCAGCGGGTCGGCCAGCGCTTCCACCAGATTTTTATCCAAATCGGTTTCTTCGCCTTTCAGCTCCAGATCGATTTCCTTGCCGAGTTTTCTCGCCAGATCACGCACCACGCGAGGGAAACGGCCAAACACTTTCTTGACAGGTTGCATCCGGGTTTTCATCACCGAAGCCTGCAAATCGGTCGTGACGTGATCCAAATTGCCCACGGCATTGGAAAGGTCTTCCTCAGAATCCTGGCTTGAGCGTAGCGTCAATAAACGGTTACGAACCAACACCAGCTCTCCGACCAGGTTCATGATTTCATCCAGGCGACGTGTGTCCACACGCACGGTGGATTCCGTGTTGGCGGCAGCTTTGGCCGACCCTTTATCTCCGCCAGACTCGGCGGCTTTCGGTTGTGGCTTCGGTTTAGGCGCTTCGACCACCGGCTCGGGTTTCGGTTCCGGAGCAACCGGTGGTGTATCGCCTTCCGCCTCATGAAGATTGTCGATCAAATCACGCTGATTCAACAGGGCTTCAAATTCTTCATCGGTGATGTCTCCATCCGGGTCGACCCCTTCCGGCAACTCCAATTTCGGTTCCGGAGCATCCGCGGTTTCCATTTCACCGCCCATCAAGGCATCACGCTGATTCAACAAGGCCTCAAATTCGTCGTCGGAAATATCGCCATCCGGATCCACACCTTCCGGCAATTCCAATTTCATACCGGTTTCGGCTTCTGACGCCCCTGATACTTCGGCCTCTGCAGCAGGTTCGGCCGCAGCTTGTCCTTTCCAAAGGGCATCCAGTTCTGCCAACAGCCCGGTATCCGCCTCTTCCAATTCACGCGCACCGTCGTTGAGCTGCTGGATATAATCGCTGATGACATCGAAAGCACGCATAATGATATCCGCCGCGCTGGAATCATACGACACGTCACCGTTTCGAATTTTATCGAAGACATTTTCCGCACGGTGACATACCTCAACCAAAGGCGTCACACCCAAAAAGCCTGCGCCCCCTTTAATGGTATGAAAGCCACGGAAAATCGCATTCAACAGGTCGGCATCAGACGGCGAATTTTCAAGCTCGACCAGCTGTTCATCCAGCTGCTCAACCAGCTCTGAAGCTTCGACTAAAAAGTCCTGTAAAATATCTTCATCCACGATGTATTCCTCTTTGAGCCTGTGTGAATCCCAATGAAGTGCCAAATTTTCGCCACTTCATCCTTATCGTTTTTCAATGGAAAAACTTAAGCAATCACTATGCCACCAAACTCGTCAAACCGGTTTCGCTTCTGCGTTAAATGCCTAAATCCCCCAACAAATCGTCCACTTCATCTTGCGATTGCGCCACGTTTTGTTGACTGTTTTTCGTCACATTCGGCCCAACACCTTTCATTTCTTCCGCTTTTCGCTGTTCATCGGTGGTCACATCCGGAATGCTGTCGAATTCGATGCCCGACTTTTCAATCAACTCCACCAGACTCTGCTCCAAACTCGTGACCAACATAATCACACGATTCAACACTTGCCCGGTCAAATCCTGAAACGATTGGGCCATCATAATTTCTGTCACTTGCGTCTGAGCCTGAGCAATCCATTCCTTCATCTCGTTATCCGAGGCTTTGGATTCCATGGTTTCCAACAAGGCGATGGTGTTTTCGGCCGCAGACAGCGTTTTGTTACTGGCTTCTTCAGTGGTTTGAATCACATACTCCAAACGCTCGGTCGCATCCGGCAATCCATGCTTGGTGTGTTGCAAAATACGAGAGTCCGCTCCAAACGATTCCAGCGTATCGTGTAAGTTCTGAGCAATTTCTTCGACCTGTTCCAACAAGTTCTCATCGCGGGCCGCGACAATGCCATCCAGTGTCTTCGAGGCCTGGTCGTATTGGCCACTTTCTAAAGCCTGTAGCAGCTCTCTGGCCTGCTCGACATTAATATTCTTCATCGTTCCTCCTTTTATTAAAAAAAAAAGCCTCATTCACGGACAGATGAACAAGGCTTTTTAATCATTTCTTATTGTTGTATGCGCTCCTAACCACCTGCGGCCTTTTTGCGCTCTTCGACACGTTCGAATATTTTTTGAATCTTGCCATTCAAGGTCGCTGCGGTGAACGGCTTGACAATGTACCCGTCCACGCCGGCTTCTGCCGCTTCCAAAATCTGGCTGCGCTTCGCTTCGGCCGTAATCAGCAGAAAAGGCGTATCTTTCAATTTCGCATCGGCACGGACATGTCTCAGCAAATCAATCCCGGTCATTTCCGGCATATTCCAGTCACTGACGATGAAATCGTATTTGCCGCTCTGAATCATCGGCCAGGCGGTGGCGCCGTCATCGGCTTCATCGAAACGACTGAACCCGAGCTCCTTCAGCAGGTTCTTAACGATGCGTCTCATGGTAGAAAAGTCATCCACTACCAATATGTTCATATCTCTATCGATTTGCATTCTATTTCCTCAAACCTTTATTAAATCCAATCTTTTAAGCGTGATTTCAAGCGTTTAATCGCCTGGCTGTGAATTTGACTGACGCGCGATTCACTGACCTCCAGCACCTCGCCGATTTCTTTCAGGTTCAGCTCCTCATCGTAATACAGCGCCATCACGAGCTTTTCTTTTTCCGGCAATTCGTTGATTTGTTCCGCCAACGCGGATTGAAACCCGGATTCCGCCAATTCCGACACCGGCGTTTTCACACCGCTGACCATACGTTCTTCCGACAATTCGTCGTGATCCGGTTCATCGATCGACAACAGTTGCGCGGAGTTCGTATCCTGAAGGATATGGTAATACTCATCCAGAGTAATTCCCATTTCCTCGGCCACTTCCTCGTCGCGCGCTTCACGTCCTTTTTTCGACTCCACCACATTGATGGCATCCGAGACCTCACGCGACTTACGGTACACCGAACGCGGCGTCCAATCCCCTTTTCGAATCTCATCCAGCATGGCGCCGCGAATACGAATGCCGGCATAGGTTTCAAAACTGGCGCCTTGCCCGGCATCGAACTTTTGCGACGCTTCGATCAACCCGATGATGCCGGACTGAATCAGGTCGTCGACCATAACACTGTCCGGCAACCGCCCCTTCAAGTGATAGGCGATTCGTTTCACCAACGGCAAAAACGCCTCTATGTCCATCATCCCGTTTGAGGTCTGTTTGTGAATGTTCGCGTAGGCCTGAGTGCCAGTCATGAAAATCGATTCCTCATCTATTCAGACGGTGCCTGAAATAAACTCTCAACAAAAAACTGCAAATACCCTGTCACATCGCTCGGAATCGGCCATTGGTCGATTCGTTGCGCAATGTTTCGGAAAGCCTGTGCCGACTCACTCATCGGTTTTGCGATGGTGACCGGGCTTTGTTTCTGAATCGCTTCTCGCAAATCATGGTCGAACGGCACGGTTCCAAGATAGTCAATGGACACATCCAAAAACTGTTCGCACACCTGCGCAAACTTGTCATACAGAATCCGACCGTGTTTTTCGGAACGAACCATGTTCGCCAATAATTTGAAACGGGTTAACTTGTAATCCCGACTCAAGACTTTAATCAAAGCATACGCATCGGTCATGGAAGCCGGTTCATCGTTGACCACTACCACAACTTCCTGGGACGCCCGGCAAAAACTGACCACACTGTCGGCAATCCCCGCAGCAGTGTCGATAATCAACACATCCAGAATGCCATCCAGCTCGGAAAAGGCGTTAATTATTCCAGCATTTTCCATCGGGGTCAATTGAGCCATGCGCTTCACCCCCGAAGCGGCCGGAATCACCTTCAAGCCGCCCGGGGCATCCACCATGACTTCGCGCAAGCTCTTTTCCCCGTCCAACACATGGGAAAGGTTGTACTGCGTCTGCAAGCCAAGCATGATGTCCACATTCGCCAAGCCCATATCGGCATCCATCAATAAGACACGGTGCCCCATCTTGCTGAGGCTGACCCCCAGATTGACGGACACATTCGTCTTGCCCACGCCACCTTTACCACTGGCGACGGCAATCACTCTAACCGGTTTGCTTTTCTTTTCAGAACTCACTTTCCGTTCACCGTTATTGCTCGTTTGCATCGCTCTTAGTCCGGCCGCCTGATCATTGAGCATCGGAAATCTCCTTGCCCATTCCCATGCGGAAGGCTTCTTCTTGATTCGAATGCTGGTGTTGTTGTCCCAGCACAATTGCTTTATCCATTAAATCCCTAACCTTAATCGGCTCCAAATCCTCCGGCACACGCTGGCCATTGGACAAATACGACAACGACAACCGGTGTTCGATCAACACCGTAATGATGTTGCCCAACTGCAAGGCTTCATCCACCTTGGTCAAAATACAGCCTTTCAAACCAACCTGGCTGAAGGATCGCACGATGTCTTTCATCACACTTAATTGCGTCGCTGCCGACATAACCAAGTAGTTTCGGATATGATTCACGCCCGGTTGCGCCTTGGTCAGTTGCTGCGTCAACATAATATCTTTCTGACTGATGCCGGCGGTATCAATCAAAATCAGTTTCTTCGATGCCAGGGAGCTCAGCAAGCTGTACATTTCGCCTTCCGAACTCACCACATGGACCGGCACGCCCATCAAGTCGGCAAAAGTCTTTAACTGCGCCTGAGCACCAATTTTATAACAATCCGTTGTCACGAGTGCAATCTGATTCGCGCTGTTTCGCATGACAAAACGACTGGCCATCTTGGCAATGGTCGTGGTTTTACCAACCCCTGTCGGCCCTACCAAAGCAACGATGCCGCCGGACTCCAAAATATCCTTATCGTCTACCGGAATCATGGACTCCACCGTGCCCAGTATTTCCGACCAGGCCTGGTCAGGATGCACATTCACGTCCATCACTAACTTTTGTGCCAAGTCCCAGCCGATTCCTAACTGCACCAAGCGTTTAATCAAACCGACCTTATGGGGGTCTTGTGTTTCACTCTGGTGCCATGCCAAACCGGACAATTGATTTTCCAGCATCTGCTTGACGGCTTTCAATTCGTCCGCCATCTTTGCTATTTCCGGGCTGGACGCTGCATCCGGCATCTTAGACGGAATCACCGTTTCCGGTGATTGGTAACTGCTTCGCGCTTCGCCAGCGGCTTCCGACGCCTGATACTGTTTCGCCTCCGGATCTATGGCGGCCACCACTTCAACCCCCTCATCGGTTTGACGGGTCGACATAATGACAGCTTCGTCTCCCAGTTCATCCCGAACCAAAAGCATGGCACGACGCATATTGGGGGCTAAGTAGCGTTTTAACTTCATCTAGTTTCCTTGCCCGACACTGGCTACAACACTAATGCGTCGGTTTTCCGGCACCTCGGAATAGGCCAATACATGTAAATTTGACAGGCTAAACCGGAACAACTTCGCCAACTGCGCACGAATCTGTGGCGCCACCAGCAAAACCGCCGATTGGCCGGTCATTTCAACCTTTTGAGCCTCTTCCTTCAATGTCGTATGCAACCTTTCCGCCAGGCCTGGTTCAATAGCCAATTGTCCTTCAGGCGCACCCTGTGATGCTTGAAGCAACAACTGTTCCAACCCAGGTTCCAATGTAATCACTTTCAACTCGTCGTCGGTGCCGGCAATGGCCTGCACAATGGAACGTCCCAAGGCCGCCCGTACGTGCTGGGTTAACTGGGCCGGGTCTTGCGTCGTCGAAGCCTTTTCCGTCAACGCTTCCAAAATGGTTCGCAAATCCCGAATGGAAACCTTTTCCGTCAACAGGTTCTGTAGCACCTTGACGACAATGGCCAACGACATTCTTTCCGGTACCAGCTCATCCACCAACTTCGGCGAAGTGTCTTTCAACTTATCCAGCAGTTTCTGTGCTTCGTCATGCCCCAGCAACTCCGATGCATAATCCTGAATCACCTGGCTGATGTGCGTCGCTACAACGGTACTGGCATCGACGACGGTATACCCCAACGCTTGCGCCTGCTCACGATCCGATGGGGAAATCCACACCGCATCCAAGCCAAACGTCGGGTCTTTGGTGGCGACGCCTCGTACTTCGCCAAACACTTGCCCAGGGTTAATGGCCAGTTCTTTATCCGGGAAAACTTCACCTTCTCCCGACGACACTCCCATCAACATAATTCTATATTGGTTCGGTTTTAAATCCAAATTATCGCGAATGTGCACCGGCGGCACCAAAAAACCGAGTTCTTGCGACACTTTACGCCGCACCCCTTTGACCCGCTCCAACAACTGTCCGTTCTGCGCCTGATCCACCATCGGAATCAGACGATAACCGACCTCCAAGCCGAGGACATCAACCGCTTGGACATCATCCCAACTCAATTCCGGCGCGGCGTTTTCCTGCGCACTATCCTCTTCGGCCAACAAGGTTTCGGGTGCCGGCTTTTCCTGCTGTTTTTTATGAATCAGATATGCCCCGGCACCAGCAATGGCCGCAAATGACAAAAAGGCAAAGTTGGGCATCCCTGGAATCACGCCGAACACCCCGACAATCCCCGCCGTCATGCCCAATGCTTTCGGGTTGGCAAACATCTGCGCCTGCACCTGTTGACTCATATCCTCTTTATCGCCAGACACCCGTGTGACGATAATGGCCGTGGCGGTCGACAACAACAAGGATGGAATCTGCGCAACCAGTCCGTCCCCCAAGGTCAGGATGGTGTATACCTGAATGGCGTCACTAAACGTCATGTCATGCTGCCCCATCCCAATCGCAAAGCCACCGATCAAGTTGATAAACAGAATGACGATGCCGGCTATGGCATCCCCCCGGACGAATTTACTGGCACCGTCCATCGAACCATAGAAGTCGGCTTCAGTGGTGATTTCGATTCGACGGGCCTGTGCTTGCTCTTGGGTAATCAAACCAGCATTCAGATCGGCATCAATCGCCATTTGCTTACCGGGCATGGAATCCAAGGTGAAACGCGCGCTGACTTCCGCCACGCGCCCCGCGCCTTTGGTGATAACAACGAAGTTGATGACGACCAGAATCGCAAACACCACCAGACCGACAGCGAAGTTACCGCCGATGACAAATTCACCAAAGGCTTCGATGACGTGCCCGGCAGCAGCGGCACCGTTATGCCCTTCCAGCAAAATAACGCGGGTGGAAGCGATATTCAACGACAAACGGAACAGTGTGGCCAGCAAAATAATGGTTGGGAAAACGGCAAAATCAAGCGGCCGTCTGGCGTAGAGAGTGACCATCAAGACGACCAAAGACAAGGCGATATTGAAGGTAAAGAAGACGTCTAACAGAAATGGCGGTAAAGGCACCACCACCATGGCTAACAAAGCCAAAATCGCAATCGGAATGCCTAAACCTTTTTGGAAAGCGTCTTTGATTTTATTGAGTATTTGATTAAAGTCCATTCCGTCTCAGCTTTACTCGCTCGGCCCGTCCGTTTGCATCTCTTCCGGTATCGGTAAATTCTCGAAATCGACCTTATTGGCTTTCTTGCCATCCCGTAACTGGTACACATACGCCAGAATCGTCGCAACCGCTCGGAACAGTTGAAACGGAATCGGTCGATCAACTTCCGCATTATAGTACAAAGCACGGGCCAAAGGTGGGGCTTCTACCAATGGAATATCATGCTCCTTCGCCAAGGTTCGAATCTGAGCCGCCATGAAGTCACTGCCCATTGCCAAAACCATCGGCTCCCCCATGCTATCGGGGTCATATTGCAAGGCCACGGCGAAATGCGTCGGGTTGGTGATGACCACATCGGCCTCCGGCACTTTTTGCATCATGCGTTTCTGCGACATTTCGCGTTGCAACTGACGAATGCGCGCCTTAACTTCCGGGCTCCCCTCTTGCTGCTTGAACTCCTCTTTCACTTCCTGCTTGGTCATTTTCAATTGCGAAATGTGTTGGTGCACTTG
Organism: Thiomicrospira sp. S5; assembly: GCF_003991075.1. Lineage (NCBI taxonomy): Bacteria > Pseudomonadati > Pseudomonadota > Gammaproteobacteria > Thiotrichales > Piscirickettsiaceae > Thiomicrospira > Thiomicrospira sp. S5. The sequence continues at coordinate 2,082,035 of NZ_CP014470.1, forward strand.
AAACGGAACATCAATGGCCGCAATCACGATCAACGACAGGCTCACGAAAATAAACGCTTCCAAAATCAACTTGGCGGAATGCGCCAACGCCATCTTGGTCGGCTCCACGCCGATGCTCAGAATTTCTTCATAGGAATACCACAGAAAATAGGTCGCCACGACCGACACCAAGACAAACTTGCCCAGAGCTTTCAGCAACTCCATCAACGCCGTCATCGACACCATCCGCTTCAGACCCGACAGCGGATTCAATTTACTGATCTTCGGCGACATCGCCTGCAAACTGAAATTCCAACCGCCCAATAAGCTGCCGGAAACCAGCGCAATCAACACCATCAACATCAAGAAGGGCAACACCATAAAAATGGCCTGTTCCACCAGCGCCAATATACGGTTCGTCAGCATATGGACGTCATAAGCGTGGGAACGGTCAAAACTCAACCCCTCGATGAAAATAGTCTGGATATCTTCCGCCATCCCGGCACCGAAAAAATACAAAAACAGCGCGGCGCCCAGTGTCATCAGCAAGGTTGCCAACTCTCGAGACCGGGGAACCTGCCCCTTTTCCCTCGCTTCCCGAAGCTTTTTCTCGGAGGGTTCTTCCGTTTTTTCGGTACCGTCTTCGTTCTCAGCCATAATTCCGTCTCAGCTTCCCCGTCGATGACCTTATTGATTCAAACTCAGCTTAGAGAGCGTTTCAATTGCATTATTCATCAGTATCTGAATATTCGGTAACAACAGCGGCGTGGTCACAATCAACATAATCAACCCAGCCAACAACGTCACCGGAAAACCAACCGCAAAGATATTCAAGGCCGGCGCCGCTCTCGAAACCACACCAAATGCAATATTGACCAGCAGCAACGCCGTTACCAGTGGCAAAGCGACAGCCACCCCGTATTCAAACATTTGCCCCCCGAAGGTGTAAATCAACTTCAAACTGTCTTGGGTAAAGAAGTGTAGCCCGATCGGCAACATCTCGAAGCTGTTCATCACCGCGGTAAAAACCAAAACATGCCCGTTCATCAATAAAAACAACAACGTAACGACAATGGTGAAATAACGGCCGATAATCGGCGTGTTTACGCCCGTTGCGGGGTCCACCATACTGGCCATCGCCAAGCCCATGGCCATCGAGGCCAAGTGGCCGGCGAGAACAAATGCCTGAAAAATAACCAGGAAAATCAATCCAATGGCGACACCAATGCCCAGTTGCTGCACAATTAACAGCACCCCATGCCAGGTAAACGGATCAATCGGCGGCGGTAAGTCCAGCGAAGGCGCCACGCCTAAGGTAATGAAAACGGCCAATATCAGCCGCACCCGGACCGGCACATAGGAAGCCGAGAGCAACGGCACCATCAGTAGCATGCCGGAAATGCGCACGAACGGCCAAAAATAGAGGCCCATCAATTGCAAAAATTCGGTGTAACTAAAGCTCATCAGCACATTCCATTGGAGTGAACGGCGGCGGCATCCCTAAGGCCGTATGGCTTAACCGATAAAGGCCGGAATGTTTTCGAACAACTCGCGTGAAAAGGAAATCAGGGTCGTCAACATCCAGGGACCGGCAATCACCAGCACCACGCCGACGATGGCGACTTTCGGGATAAAACTCAGGGTCATTTCGTTGATTTGAGTGGCGGCCTGAAACATCCCCACCAGCAAACCGACCAACAAGGCAGGAATCAACAGCGGCGCAGCCAGCATGGTCACCACCTCAAGCATTTTCTGACCGATGGTTAAGACAAATTCCGGTGTCATCAGATACTCCCTCCTGCAACGACGAAACTGTTCGCCAGAGTCCCCATTATCAGCGCCCAACCGTCAATCAACACAAACAGCATGATTTTGAACGGCAAGGAAATAATCATCGGCGACAGCATCATCATCCCCATCGACATCAACAGGGTCGCCACCACCAAATCGATGATCAAAAACGGTATAAAAATCATGAACCCGATTTGGAATGCGGTCTTCAATTCACTGGTCATATAGGCCGGAATCAAAATTTTAAACGGAACCGTTTCCGGGTCGGTCAATTGCACATCCGCCATTTCCGCAAACATGCCCAAATCGTCGGCACGGGTCTGCTGAATCATAAATTGATGCAACGGCTTCGCGCCGATTTCCACCGCTTCCTTGAATTTAATTTGCTCTTCCAGATACGGGCTGACCGCCGTATCGTAAATTTTATCCAGCACCGGCGACATAATAAACAGCGTGAGAAACAGCGCCAAACCAATCAAAACCTGGCTGGAAGGTGTCGTTTGCGTACCCAGAGCCTGTCGTAATAACGCCAACACCACAATAATCCGTAAAAAGGACGTCATGGCAATCAGCGCCGCCGGCAACAGCGTCAAGCCCGTCATCAACAGCAGAATCTGCATGGTCAGGGTGTAATCCTGATTCCCTTGCGCGTCGGTTTCCACGGTGAAGGCCGGAATTCCCGGTTCGGTCCAACCCACCAGCGGCAACAGCATCAAGGCGCTGCCCAACAGCCATTGCACATAAGGTGCATAACGCTTAATCATCCGCGCCACCTTTCGAAGAGTCTTTCGACGGCTGTGTGGCCGTCCGCTGATTAATCGCTTCCTGCAAGCGTTTTGCAAATGCATTGTTGACCGGTTTTTCCGTGACCACTTCAATCGGTTCTTCCAACTTATGCAACAAGGACACGCGGCTGGACGTCACCCCAATCAGCAGTTGTTCTTTCCCCACTTCCAACAACACCGCCCGTTCACGTTGCCCCAAGCTCATGACACCCAAGACTTTCATCTGGTTGCCCGCCACGCCGTTGATTTTGCCGAAACGCTTTAGCATCCAGGCGGCCGCAAAAATAATCAATAAAATGAAAAACAACGACAGGATGATTTGACCGATGTAACTGCTGGGTTCCAGCGAAGTGGTCAAAGACGGGGTTTCCTCTGCTTTGGCGAATGCCGGCAGTTGCATAAATGCCAGGATCAAAAACGACCAGGCCTGGTGAATTGGCCTAAGCCTCGGCTTAAGCGTTTGAAAAGATAATGGCTTCATGGAAGTTAATTGTAATGGATAACCTGTTAAAGTGTAAGCACTTATCACGAGGAATTCAGACTTTCTATCACAGAGACGACCGCCAAGGCCGCAATGCTATTTTCCGAATGGAATCAAAGATGTTTTTCGGCCACCACAAAGGCGACCGCATAGTGATTTTCGTCACTGAGGCTAATGGACCAGCTATCGACATTCAGGCGCAGGGCGACGTCACGCGTGACGCCAGCCAACACGACTTCCGGCTGGCCCGTCACCGCATGCCCAATGGTCATCTCGGTAAAAGACACTCCTTGGGTAAAGCCGGTTCCCAATGCTTTTGCGATGGCTTCCTTCGCGGCCCAACGCTTCGCCAGAAACTTCTCCGGCTGCGCATGTCCTTTAAGTTCCAGCATTTCAACTTCGGACAGCACACGCGTCGCAAAGGCATCGCCCCGTTTTTGCCACAAACGATCGATTCGCTGAATTTCAACGATATCGGTTCCAATACCAACAATCACGTCGGGCCCGCCTTACGCCATATATGCCTGTTGACGGGCTTCCACCATCAAGCGCTTCATTTCGGACACCGCCGCTGGCAAGCCGGAATAAATCGACTGAGCGATGATCGCATGGCCAATGTTGAGCTCTTCGATCATCCTGATACCGGCAATCGCCTGCACGTTATGATAATGCAGGCCATGACCGGCATTCACCGTCAACCCCAAGGACACCGCCAAATCGGTCGCTTCACGGATGCGTTGCAATTCCGCTTCCACCTCAGCCGGGTCGGTCAATTCGGCATAGGTACCGGTATGCAGTTCAATGACCGGCGCCCCCACTTCTTTGGCCGCTCGAATCTGCATTTCGTCGGCATCAATGAATAAGGATACGCGCGTTTTATTTTCCGCCAGCTGCGCACAATAATCCGTTAGCCAAGGCTTTTGCGACGCCACATCCAAGCCGCCTTCCGTGGTCAATTCTTCGCGTTTTTCCGGTACGAGGCAAACGTCTTCCGGCCGGCATTTCAATGCAATTTCCAACATCTCCTGCGTCGCGGCCATTTCCAGATTGACTTTGGTCTGACGCAATTCGGACAAACGATAGACATCGGCATCTTGGATGTGGCGCCGATCTTCTCGAAGATGCAGGGTAATGCTATCCGCACCGGCCATTTCGGCATCCAACGCGGCCTTGACCGGATCCGGGTAGCGCGTTCCGCGCGCTTGACGGATGGTGGCGACATGGTCAATATTCAATCCCAGATAAATCGGGTTCATAGCAATTCCTTCAATCATCATTAAAAACGCCTGCCGAAGCCCTCCGGCAGGTCTGGTCAATCTTTAAACAAGGCTCGTGTCTGTATCGGTTTGTCTCCCAGATGGGCCGAAAGCACATAACGGAACAACCGCTTCCAATCTTTCAGACAGGTTTCGCAATAGCTGCGTTGTGCGAACTTGAGCAAACAGTCTCCGGACACCCAGACCCCTTGCGCGCCTTCCGGGTCCGCCAACTCGGAACGGGGGAACAAGCCTTGTTCCAAATGAAAGAGATAGGTTTCCCCCGCGCGTACCGGGCGATGAAAATGGTCCGTTTCGGCTTGAAAGGCCACGCCGAGTTCGGATAACAGTTCAAACTCGAACTGCCGTAACACCCAGGCCTGGTGAAAACGTTCTTCCGCACGGGCCAAGTCATACAAGGTCTGTTGATACGCCTGAAATAACGTTTCGGATTCCAGCCCGGGATAAAGCAAACGATACAACAATTCATTGACGTAAAGTCCGCAAAGATTACTCTCGCCCATCAACGGAAAACGGACACGACTGGCTTCCAGTTGACGTAACGATACCAAGTCCGAGGTGCGATGCGCCCGTTCGCGCCAGCCGATGGTTACCCCCTGAAACGGTTGTAGCCAGGCTTGTTTGGCTTGTGCGGATTTACTGCCGCTGCGGACACCTTTGATGATGGCATTCTGTTTGCCATAGTCCGGTGTAAAGAAGGTCACCAACAAACTGGTTTCACGATAAGGCCGACGATGTAAAACGAACGCCAATTGTTCGATGTCTTTTGCCAAACACGCCTCCAAAACACCCGCGATTTATGAGGAAACCATCGTTCGCCGAGCGAGCTCTCTCAAGGGTTTTCGGTATAGCCCAAACTGGCCAGCGCCCGGTCGTCGTCCGACCAGTTCTCCTTGACCTTGACCCACAACTCCAGATGCACGCGACTGTCCAGCAAATGCATTAAGTCCTTACGTGCCTGAATCCCCATCTGCTTGATTTGCTCGCCTTTCTTACCGATTACGATCTGTTTTTGCCCCGGGCGCTCGACTAGAATCAAGGCGTTGATATGCCAACGACCCTCTTCTTCATTAAACGCAAATTGTTCAATTTCCACCGTGGCACCATAAGGCACTTCATCCCCTAGGGCACGCATCAGTTTTTCCCGCACGATTTCCGCGGCCAGGAAACGGGTTGAACGGTCGGTAATGTAATCTTCCGGGAAAATCGCGTCCTGCTGCGGCAAATGTTTCAAAATTTCGGCCTGCACCTGTTCAAAGCCCGACTTGGTATAGGCCGAAATCGGAATCAAGGCTTCAAACGCCACTTGATCGCCAACTTTTTGTAAAAACGGAAACAGTTCCGTTTTGTCTTTGAACTTATCGACCTTATTGACCAGAATCACAACGGGCACATCCAAATTGCGGCATTTATCGGCCACGGCCTGGTCCTCTTTGGTCCAGCGACCGGCCTCCACCACAAACAACACCAAATCGACATCGCCAAAGGCACTGTTGGCCGCACGATTCATGTAACGGTTGATCGATTTTTGTCCGCCCAAATGCATCCCCGGCGTATCGACGAACACGACTTGAAAGCGGTCGGTCGTTAAAATACCGTGAATACGGTGACGCGTGGTCTGCGGCTTTGGTGACGTGATGCTGAGCTTTTGCCCGATCAAACTGTTCATAATCGTCGATTTGCCCACATTCGGGCGACCGATAACGGCCACAAACCCCGCTTGATAGTCGGTTGTGGCATCCATTTCAGACGTGTGGTCAGTCATTGGCATTCTCCAGAATGTCAAGCGCCTCTTCGGCCGCAATTTGCTCCGCTTTACGACGATTGGTGGCCGTCGCCTCAAACTTACGATTCAGTTTGGCTACATAACAAGAAACTGTAAATTCTTGAGCATGAGCCGGTCCGTTAACGGTAATCACGCTGTATTCCGGCAACTGCTCATGATTGGATTGTAAAAATTCCTGCAAACGGGTTTTCGGGTCTTTGCCAACCTTGGAAGGGTCCAGTTCTTTCAAGCGTTTATGGTACAGTCGCAAGACGAAATCACGACAGGCTTCCAAACCGCCGTCTTCATAAACGGAAGCGATAATCGCTTCGACCGCATCGGCGATAATCGATTCACGACGATAACCGCCGCTTTTCAACTCCCCCGGTCCGAGCATCAGGTAGTCCGACAACTGATATTCCTTTCCGATCTTGGCCAGCGTTTCGCCCTTGACCAGAAAGGCTCGAATACGACTCAAGTCCCCTTCGGAAATTTTATGAAACTGATGAAACAGGGCATCGGCGATAATGAAGTTAACAAGACTGTCTCCCAGAAACTCCAATCGTTCATTGTTTTTAGCGCCCATGCTGCGATGCGTCAGGGCACGCTGCAGGAAATCAAGGTTTTGGTATTGGTAACCCAGCCGTTTTGAAAGTCGCTCTAACTTAGCACGCTTTTCAACTTCTGACATCTTACTCAATTCCCTTGCCAATGCGATCGAAGTGGACGCCATCATCCCAGTTCATCCAAATCGCAAACGCCTTGCCTTTTAAGTTTTTCTCCGGGACAAAGCCCCAAAAGCGACTGTCATTACTGTGATCACGGTTATCCCCCATCATGAAATAATGACCTTCCGGCACCACGACCGTATTCATATCCTGACTGCTTTTTTCCGGATCCAACAGAATGTCATGCGAATGTTCTTCCAAAAACTCTTCCAACAGAGATGCGCCATCCATCACCTTACCGGATGCCGTACCTTCATATTCGCCCAGCAGCTTTTGCTTGACCGGATTGCCATTGATATACAGCGTCTTGCCATAATAAGCGATTTCATCTCCCGGCAACCCGATGACGCGTTTGATGTAATCCACATCCGGATCTTTCGGATATTTAAAGACCACAACATCGCCTCTTTCCGGTTCGCCCACCGGTAGAATCTTCGTCTGAGTGACCGGCAGTTTCACGCCATAAGCAAACTTATTCACGACAATAAAGTCACCGATTTCCAATGTTGGATACATGGAACCGGACGGAATTCGGAAAGGTTCCACCACGAAGGATCGCAATACCAGGACAATCAAGAAAACCGGAAACAATGAGCGCGAATACTCGACCAACACCGGCTCTTTTTCTGTGGTCACGGATCGGTCACGTTTCGGCTTCCAAACCACGCGGTCCACATACACGATTACCCCGGTGATGGCGGTGATAATCACCAAAATTAATTCAAAGCTCATGTTTCAGTTCTCTCAGTTCTCTTCGGATGTATTCAAGACGGCTAAAAACGCTTCCTGTGGCAATTCAACACTGCCGATGGACTTCATGCGCTTTTTCCCTTCTTTTTGTTTTTGGAGCAGCTTCTTCTTACGCGACACATCCCCGCCGTAACACTTGGCGGTTACGTTCTTGCGAAGCGCTTTCACGTTGGTTCGGCCAATGATTTTAGCACCAATTGCCGCCTGAATGGCGACATCGAACATTTGACGCGGAATGATCTTTCTCAATTTTTCAATCAACACCTTACCACGCTGAACTGCGGTTGAACGGTGCACAATCAAAGCCAAGGCATCCACCTTCTCACCGTTGACCATGAATTCCAGCTTCACCAAATCATCCGCTTGGAAACGACGGAATTCATAATCCATGGACGCATAACCCCGGCTGGTCGACTTCAAGCGGTCAAAGAAATCCAGTACCACTTCATTCAGCGGCAAATCATAAGTAATCGATACCTGGCTTCCGACGTATTGCATGTCTTTTTGCACGCCACGTTTCTCCAGGCACAGCTTCATCACCGCTCCGACAAACTCGTCCGGTACCAGGATATTCGCTTGAATAATCGGTTCGCGGACTTCGTCAATCAAACTTTGATCCGGCAAGCTGGACGGGTTATCGATTCGTATCAATTCACCACTTTTACTTAGAACCTCATACACTACGGTCGGAGCGGTCGTAATCAAATCCAGATCATATTCACGTTCCAGTCGTTCCTGGATGATCTCCATGTGCAGCATTCCCAGGAAACCACACCGGAAACCGAAACCAAGCGCATCGGAACTCTCCGGTTCAAAATGCAGAGCCGCATCATTCAGGCGCAGTTTTCGCAAGGCCTCACGCAAATCTTCGAAATCTTCGGAACTGATTGGGAACAAACCGGCAAAAACACGCGGCTGAACAGGCTTAAACCCCGGTAACGGTTCAATATCGGCATCCGCCGTGGTAATGGTATCCCCGACCGGTGCACCGTCAATGTCTTTGATACCGGCAATGACATACCCCACTTCTCCGGCGGTCAGAAAATCGCGTGGTGTCCGTTTCGGCGTAAAAATTCCCACATCGTCCACCTGATATTCTTCCTTGGTGGAGACGATTTTCATTTTGGTTTTTTTGCCGATTTTGCCGTCAATCACACGCACCAACGACACAACCCCCAGATAATTATCAAACCAGGAGTCGATAATCAGCGCCTTCAAAGGCCCATCCGGATTCCCTTCCGGGGCCGGAATTTTATGAACGATTTCTTCCAGCGTTTCCTTAACACCGAGCCCGGATTTAGCGCTGGCTTGCACGGCCTCATGCGCTTCGATACCGATGATTTCTTCGATTTCGTCCACCACTTTTTCAGGATCCGCGGCCGGCAAGTCGATTTTATTCAGTACCGGCAAGACTTCCAAGCCTTGCTCAATGGCGGTGTAACAGTTCGCCACCGTTTGCGCTTCCACACCTTGAGAGGCATCCACCACCAATAAGGCACCTTCGCACGCCGCCAGAGAACGTGACACTTCATAAGAAAAATCCACGTGTCCCGGGGTATCGATAAAATTCAGTTGATAAGTTTCACCGTTGTCAGCCTGATAGTGTAGCGTCACACTTTGCGCCTTGATTGTGATGCCTCTTTCCCGCTCCAAATCCATGGAATCCAAGACTTGAGCGGCCATTTCTCGCTCGGTGAGGCCACCACAAAGTTGGATAAAACGGTCGGCAATGGTCGATTTTCCGTGGTCGATGTGCGCGATAATGGAAAAGTTACGAATATGATCAAGCTGGTTTGACATCTACGCCTCAAATAAAACGATACAAAACGAAATCCAACCAAACGATTTCAAAATCCGTCCAAGCATAATAAAAAAGGGTGTCTAGTTGCATAGCGCTAGCCACCCTTCTTCGATATCAAGGTATTAAATCGTTTGATAACAAATATTTCGCGTATTTTACGCTAATTCGTTTCAAATCTCACTCGTTTATCCGATTTAGTTACCTTTCGTATGGTTAAGACAACATCAATGGCAGGAAAATCGAACGATTACCACGAATGATGCGAACCGGAATCGAACGCCCCTTCGGAGCGGAACGAACGATTTTGTTTAAATCGGCGGCCGACTTAATCGGTTTAAAATTGACCGTCACCAGAATATCGCCCGGCAGGATACCGGCTTTTTGCGCCGCGCCGCCATTTTGAACCTGGCTGACACCGACACCAAACGGAATGTTCAATTCATCCAACGTTTCCTGATCGATGATTTCCACTTTGACACCTAACGCCGTATTCTCCAGGCCTGGTTGTTTGCCGGAGTCTCCCGCCGACGCAACCTTAGCGCCATCCAATGCTTTCAGGCGAACCGTTACGGTTTTGTAATCACCATTCCGCAGGATTTTGACTTTGACCGGTTTACCAACCGGCGAATTACCGACCACCGGTGGCAAGTCCGCCGACTTCTGGATGGTTTTACCGGCAAATTCGACAATAATATCGCCCGGCTCAATGCCTGCTTTAGCAGCAGCAGAGTCTTTTTCGGTGGAGGTCACCAAAGCGCCAGTAGGCCTTTCCATGTCGAAAGAACGCGCCAAATCACCGGACACTTCCTGCACGCCTACGCCTAAGAAGCCGCGTTCGACATGTCCTTTTTCCTTCAACTGTTGTGCCACATTCATAGCGATGTCAATCGGAATCGAGAACGACAATCCCATGGAACCACCGCTTTTACTGAAAATCTGTGCATTAACGCCAACCACTTCGCCTTTCATGTTCAACAAAGGCCCGCCGGAATTCCCCGGATTAATCGACACGTCGGTCTGAATAAACGGCACGTAGGTATCGTCCGGCAACGAACGTCCCAAGGCACTGACAATCCCATGAGTGACGGTGTAATCCAAACCAAACGGTTCACCGATGGCCATGACCCATTCACCAACTCTCAAGTCCTTCGATGTTCCGATTTTCGCCACCGGCAAATCATCGCCTTCGATTTTAATCAACGCAATATCGGAACGCTCATCCGTTCCGATGATTTTAGCCTTCATTTCCTGGCGATTGCTTAACTTCACAACAATGTCGTCGGCATCCGCCACGACATGATTATTGGTGATAATGTATCCATCTTCGGAAATAATGAAACCGGACCCCAATGAATTCACTTGCTCTTCCGGCATTGGCTGCTGGCCACGTGGCCCTTGTTGCCCCGGAATACCGAAAAAGTAACGTAACATTTCATCCGGCATGCCCCGGAACTGCGGATACGCCGCACGCTCGACCTTACGAGTGGTACTGATATTCACCACCATCGGGCTGTTTTCAGCCGCCAACTCGGAAAAATCCGGCAGGGTGACCGTGGCGGCTTGAGCGGACGTCAAACTCAGCGCCAACAACAAGCTGACCAAACCATAAGTGTATAACGATTTAACCATTGTCTTCATCTTAGCTCCTTTAAGAGGCTTGCAGAATCTTCTCCATCACCGGAGGCTCAGGGCGGTAATATGTTTTTGTGGCCCACCAGCCGATGACGACACCCAACACCCCTCCGACCATGGTCAGCGATTCACTCGCTTCGGTCATCGCAAGCGCTTGAGTGATAAATTGCAGCAAGCCTGCTCCAATAAACAGTCCTAATAATGGTACCCCATAGGCCATGAAGGAATGTTTGATCAAATGTGACTCCTCCATTGAGAGCAAAACCTCATCTCCAGACTTGGCGCCCAGTGCGTTGAACACCGCAATCGGAGAACGATTACGTGGCGCAAACAGTTTGGCCAGCGAAGCCGTTCCACACCCTTCCTGCGAAGCGCAGCCGGAACAACCGGTCTGACGCTCGGTTGAGACATAAGCCACCTCACCCGAAACCGACACCACCCAGCCTTTTGCCGTCAGGCGATTCTCCCGGTTTTCCGCATTTAACTCTTTTGGGTTACCCATTATTTCTATTCCATAACAACATGACAGATATGGTACCATTTATTCGATTTTCAAGAGACGCTAGACACTGCATGAATTCCGATGTCCTTCCTCATTCCCACACTGATGTTCTCGTCATCGGCAGCGGCATTGCCGGGCTGTCCATCGCCCTGAAGCTGGCCAAACATTTTTCCGTCACGCTGGTGGCCAAATCCTCGATGAGCGAAGGCAGCTCAGCCTATGCGCAAGGCGGCATCGCGGCGGTTCTGGACCCTTTCGACTCCGTACAATCACATATTGAAGACACCATGAATGCCGGGGCCGGTTTGTGCGACGCCAAAACCGTCGAAATGGTCGCCAAGAACGGGGCCGCCGCCATCTATGAGTTGATTGAAATGGGCGTCCCCTTCAGCAAACAGGAAACGTCGGATGCCTACCACCTGACCCAGGAAGGCGGACACAGCCATCGCCGCGTCATCCATGCAGCGGACCACACCGGCAAAACCGTCACCGAAACCCTTTTGGAAGTGGTAAAAAACACTCCGAACATCACCGTTTTGCCGGACCATATGACCGTCGACCTCATTCTCAACAAGGACCGACGCCGCTGCATTGGTGCCTATATATTGGATCAAACCAGCGGAAACGTAAAAACCCACCTGGCGCAATTCACGGTTCTCGCCACCGGCGGCGCCAGCAAAACCTACTTGTACACCAGCAACCCCGACACCTCGACCGGTGACGGCATTGCCATGGCCTGGCGAGCCGGCTGCTCGGTCACCAACATGGAGTTCAACCAGTTTCACCCGACCTGTCTATATCACCCGCAAGACCGGTCTTTTTTGATTTCCGAAGCGGTACGGGGAGAGGGTGGCATTTTGAAGCTGCCGAATGGCGAACCCTTCATGCAGCATTATGATGAACGCAAGGATTTGGCACCGCGCGACATTGTGGCCCGTGCCATTGACCAGGAAATGAAAAAACACGGTATCGATTGTGTCTATTTAGACATTTCCCATCAATCGGAAGACTTTATCCACCATCACTTCCCGACCATCCAGAAACGCTGCCTGAACGTCGGCATCGACATCACCCGGCAACCGATACCAGTGGTTCCGGCCGCACACTACACCTGTGGCGGCATCACCACCGACCTCAAAGGGCGGACCGACCTCAAAAACCTTTACGCCATTGGCGAAACCGCCTATACAGGCCTGCACGGCGCGAACCGTCTGGCGAGCAACTCATTGGTGGAAGGCTTGGTCTTTGCCGAAACCGCTTATCAGGACATCAAGGCGAAAATCAAGCCCACCTTCGACCCGGACCGCAACGTCAAGGATTGGGACGACACGCGGGTCACGCCGGCGAAAGAAAAGGTATTGGTCAGTCATGACTGGGATGAAGTGCGTCGTTTGATGTGGGATTACGTCGGCATTGTTCGCACCGACAAACGTTTGAAACGCGCTTTAAAGCGTATCAAAATCTTGAAACAGGAAATTTACGAATACTATTACGACCATAAGCTGAACGCCGATTTGCTCGAACTGCGTAACTTGGCTCAGGTAGCCGAACTGATGATCAAGAGTGCGTTAAAACGCAAGGAAAGTCGCGGTTTGAACTTCAATCTGGATTACCCTTTCATGAAGAAGCGTAGCAAGCCGACTACGCTAATGCCCAAACCGCACGACAAAAACAAAAAGAAATCTTAAACGTTACAACGTTTAACCGTTACGCAGCGGGATGGCTTCATCGACGTTGGAAACTTGCTCAATCAGCCCTTCCGAAGCCAACTTATCAATATCGATGACAATCACCATCCGGCCTTTCGAGACTTTTTCCGACGCGATTCGGCTCTCGTTCTGAATATTCGCTTCCGCTTCCGAACCTTGATCGTAAATCGTAGTCAAACCCTGCATATACTGCGTATCGATGGAGTTGGAAATGTCCGGCGGAGCCTGCAACGCATTCATATCGAATTGATGTACGTCCGATACCGCATCCACCACCAGACCGACAATCCGTTCGCCCTGACGGGTCGCCAGATTCACCACGATGACCACCGTTGTCGCCTTAAATTCCGCCTTCATATGGAAACGCTCACGCAAATCCAGAATCGGCACAATGGTACCGCGAATATCAATCACACCTTTCACATAGGCCGGTACGTTCGGTAGCGGGCTTGGCTCCTGCCAACCGCGAATTTCCTGAACACGGTCGATTGCAATTGCAAACTCTTCCTTGCCCAGTTTGAATGTTAAAAACTCATTAAAAGCTTCAGCCACGAATGTAACCTCCAATCGAATTGTTTTATAGTGTGATATTAACCACTCCGACGGGGTTTATCAATCTCTAAATCATTTCCCACGTAAAGAGACTCCGTGCGTTCGCATTCAAAAAGGCAGTCACTTCAAGGTATAATGGTCGCCCGAAAATTTTTTTTCAAAGGAAAAATGATGAACGCTGACTGGAAAGACTTTTTATCCGCCAAAGGCGCGCAGTGGAACGACGCCGGTGAAGTGACCACCTTTGGCCTACCGGAAATCGAACGCTATATGGTGAAAAACGGCCCGGTATTCACCAGCCTGGCCCATCAGGCCATCATCAAAGTATCCGGCGAAGAAGCGTTTGACTTTTTGCAAGGGCAGTTCACCAACGATCTCAGTGACGTCACCGACGAACACGCGCAATTAAGTGCCTACTGTGACCCGCAAGGCAAAGTCTTGGCCGTCCTGATGGTCTTCAAACATCAGGACGCTTTTTACCTGAATTTTGACGGCTCGCTGAAAGACACCATCTTGAAACGTTTGACCATGTTCAAGCTGCGTTCCAAAGTGGAACTGGAAGACGTTTCCGACGAGATGATCCACATCGGCTACGGTGGCGACTTCGGTGACCTGGACATCCAGCGCCTCCTGACCACCAAGATCAAAGAATTGTATGAAGTCAAGACACTCGATATGGACGGCGTGCGCGACGTCATCGCCGTGAAGCGCCCCGGCCCTTATCACTGCTACAGCTTCTTCGGCCCGCTGGCGTCGATGAAAACGGTTTGGGAACAATTAAAAAGCAACGGCGAAGCCACCAACAATATTGACTGGAAATTATTACAAATTGTCAGCGGCCAACCCAGCGTGGATGCCGTCACCGGCAACGAGTTCATTGCCCAATTTTTGAACCTGGACAAGCTGGACGCCATCAACTTCAAGAAAGGCTGTTTTCCCGGCCAGGAAGTTATTGCCCGCATGCATTACCGCGGCAAAGCCACCAAACGCATGCTTCGCTTACACTTAGGTGACGCCGACGCACCGGCACCCGGGCAAGAGTTTGTTCTGACCGACGACGCGGATAAAAAATACAAGTTCACCTGCATCCTGTCCGCACCGGATGTATTCGAAGGCTCGGTATGTCTGGCTGTTACCACCTTGAAACCCCTGGAAGCCGTGAACGGCCATCTGAAAAGTGAAAGCGGCGCCTCGGCGAATGTGGAACCGCTACCGTACGATCTGACGGAAGAATAAACCACCCTTCCCAAAAACCGCCAGGCCTGGTGGTTTTCAGACAACCGCTCAAATATAAAAAAAGCCGCTGTTTCAAGCGGCTTTTTTATTGGCATCGCGAGTCGACCGAGTGCGTTAATCCGCCGGACGCATATGCGGGAACAACAACACATCCCGAATCGACGGCTTATCGGTGAACAACATCACCAAACGGTCAATTCCGACACCTTCACCGGCCGTCGGCGGCATACCGTGCTCCAAGGCAATGATGTAATCTTCATCGTAATGCATCGCCTCGTCATCACCGGCGTCTTTCGCTTCCACCTGCGCCTTGAAACGCTCCGCCTGGTCTTCAGCATCGTTCAGCTCGTTGAAGCCGTTGGCCAGTTCACGGCCACCGATGAACAGTTCGAAACGGTCGGTGATAAACGGATTGTCATCGTTACGACGCGCCAAAGGCGATACTTCCGCCGGATATTCGGTAATGAACGTCGGGTCCATCAACTTTTCTTCGACCGTTTCTTCAAAGATTTCGGTCATGATCTTGCCCAGCCCGCAACTCTCGTCCAAATCCAGGTGCAACGATTTCGCAATGGCACGCGCCGAGTCCAAATCATCCAGTTGCTCGGCGGAGATATTCGGGTTGTATTGCAAAATGGCGTCCTTCATCGTCAAGCGTGCAAACGGCTTGCCGAAGTCAAAAGTTTGCCCCTGATACGGCACTTGTGTCGAACCAACGGTCATTTCCGCCAATTCTTTCAACAGTTCTTCGGTGTAATCCATCAACTGATGATAATCGGTATAAGCCGCATAGAATTCCACCATAGTGAATTCTGGGTTATGACGGGTCGACAAGCCTTCGTTACGGAAACTGCGGTTGATTTCGAACACCTTCTCGAAACCGCCCACGACCAAACGCTTCAAGTACAACTCCGGCGCAATCCGCAGATACAATGGCATATCCAGCGCATTATGGTGCGTATTGAACGGTTTGGCTGTGGCGCCCCCCGGAATGACGTGCATCATCGGGGTTTCCACTTCCATAAAGCCTTTTTCAATCAGGAAGTGACGCACATGCTGGACAATTTTAGAACGCAACTGGAAGGTTTCGCGACTTTCTTCGTTGACGATCAAATCCACATAGCGTTGACGGTACTTGATTTCCTGGTCCTGCAAGCCGTGGAACTTATCCGGCAATGGACGCAATGATTTGGTGATCAACTCAATGTGCTCAACGTGAACCGACAGCTCACCGGTATTGGTTTTGAACAAATAGCCTTCGGCGCCCACAATGTCGCCCAAATCCCATTTCTTGAACTGAGTGTTGTAGAACCCTTCCGGCAATTCGTCGCGTGTCACGTAAATCTGAATACGGCCATGCGTATCCTGCAACGTCGCGAAACTGGCTTTTCCCATAATACGACGCAATAACATACGCCCGGCCACCTTAACGCGCACCTTCGGCATGGCTTCCATTTCTTCCTTGCTCAAGGCATCGTATTGCTCGTGCAAATCACTGGAGACGTCGTTACGACGGAAGGTATTCGGGTAAGAATGCCCTTCTTCTCTTAAAGCGGCGAGCTTGGCGCGTCTTTCCGCAATGATTTTGTTTTCATCCACTGCTGGGGTTTCAGGGTTTGCCATGATGTTTCCTATTCAAATCACTTAAAATGTTTCAATTCTTTATCGTCAAGCCAATCAGGCTTTTCTACCAGGCCTGGCCGATTGTGTCCAACACCGACTTAAGGTTTATGTCAGACACCTGCTTTCAGGTTCGGAATGATGAACTGGTCCAGGTCACCGTCCAGCACCGCTGTGGTATTACCGGTTTCCACATTGGTACGTAAATCCTTGATGCGACCGGAATCCAGCACGTAAGAACGAATCTGGCTGCCCCACCCGATGTCGGATTTGCTGTCTTCCAACTCCTGTTTCTCGGCGTTACGGCTCAACATCTCCAACTCATAGAGCTTGGCACGTAATTGTTTCATCGCTTCCGCTTTATTCTGATGCTGGGAACGCCCGTTCTGACATTGCGTGACCGTATTGGTCGGCAAGTGAGTGATACGGACCGCCGATTCGGTCCGGTTAACGTGCTGACCACCCGCACCGCTGGCGCGGTAAACGTCGATCCGCAAATCCGCCGGATTGATTTCGATTTCAAAACTGTCGTCGATTTCAGGCGAAATGAAGACCGATGCGAACGAGGTGTGACGTCGGTTGCCGGAATCGAACGGCGATTTACGCACCAAACGATGCACGCCGGTTTCGGTACGCAACCAACCAAAGGCATAATCGCCCTGCACATGCACGGTGGCACTCTTGATGCCGGCCACTTCCCCGGCCGAGACTTCCATCAACTCCGCTTTGAAGCCGTGGCTTTCCGCCCAGCGCAAATACATGCGCAACAGAATATTGGCCCAATCCTGCGCTTCGGTCCCGCCGGAACCGGACTGAATTTCCAGATAACAATTGTTCGGGTCCAGTTCGCCGGAGAACATGCGCTGGAATTCCAATTGATCCAATTCCTGCTCCAGACGCTCCAGCTCGCTGACGACCTCATCGACCATTTCCTGGTCTTCGTCCATTTCGGCCATTTCCAGAATTTCCTGGGCCGATTCCAAACTGCCGTCCAAATCCTGGATGGTTTTCACCACCTTATCCAGCTGAGCTTTTTCTTTCCCTAAATTCTGGGCGCGTTCCGGGTCGTTCCAGACCGCCGGGTCTTCCAGTTCGCGGTCGACTTCGACTAATCGTTCTTGCTTGGTTTCATAGTCAAAGATACCCCCTAAGCACGTCTGTGCGCTCGGTAAAATCTTTGATTTTGGTGTAAATCGGGTTGAGTTCCATATCCGTAAAAATGTGCTTTTTCTGTAAAAGCGGAATGATACCACTTTTTGCCTTTATTATCAGCCAGTCACATCACTTTTCTCAGCACACTGGCCAACCGGGTTTTTCATTACCTGAAGGCAAATTTTTCTTAAGTTTTCAAACCTTCGGCCGATAACACTTTTGGAGAAAAGGCTTTCTCAAACAACGAAAAACCGTTAAGATGAAAGCAACGAAAAGTGGTTCAAAAACAATAAGATTTCTCCAGACCGAATACCAGAAAAAGGAAATCGTCATGTCTATTTCACAGATACCACCCGGATTACAGGCCTATCAAAAACTGGCCGGCACCCAAAGTGAAGTCCTCGCGTCGGACAAAGCCCAGAAAGGGCAGGAAATGAAATTCGACCAAATCGCCATCCGCAACGAAAACCAAGCCAGCCTGGTGGCACATTTGTTCGGCAATTCCGACGAGGCCATCGGCAACGCATTGAAAATGACCTACCAATCGGCCATTACCAACCTGAATGACATTCTGGCACCAGACCTGGGCGAAAATGTCATTAGTTTGGAGAACCTGGAAAAACAAGGTGGTATGGAATATTGGTCGCCGGAAAACACCGCCGACCGTATTATCAGTGGTGCCACCGGCTTCCTGGAAGGCTTTAAAAAAGTCCACCCGGAACTGGAAGGTGAAGAACTGATGAACAAATTCATGGAAGTCGTTGGCGGCGGTTTGCAGCAAGGCTTTGACGAAGCCCAAGGCATTCTGGAAGAACTCAAAGTGTTCGACGGCATGGTCAAGGACAACTTCACGGCCACCACCGATTTGGTCAATAAAGGCATGGAAAACTTCCGTCGGGACTATTTGGGCTTACCGCCGTTAGAGGAGTCGGAAGCCACGCCGGACAGTGACGACACCGGCACCGACACGGAAACCGTTTAACCCACGATTCCAACTTCCCGGCTCGGAAAATAAAAAGCCCCGCAATGCGGGGCTTTTTTGTTCACGGACAAGCACAATAACACAACAATAGGCTTTATCCGTCTGTCACCGTGGTTTAAATCGTCGCGGCATCAATGACATAACGATAACGCGCTTTTTTGTCCACGACATTTTTCCAGGCCTCATTCACCTGTTCGGCATTGATGACTTCAATCTGCGGGTAAATTTTGTGGTCTGCACAATAGTTGACCACATCCTGGGTTTCTTTCATATCCCCAATCAAGGAGGCATTGAAATTCACCCGGTTAATCGACATGCCAATCGCGCTTAACGTCAACGCAAACCCTTCCGGCATCCCGACCTGGGTATAGAAACCGTTCGGCTTCACCACTGAAGCGTAGGCCGCCACATCATACTGCACTGGAATGGTGGTGATCATGTAATCCAACATCCCTTTGTAAGGGGCCAGCTTCTGCAAGTCATCCACGACAATGGCTTCTTTGGCACCGAACGCCAAAATATCCTTGGCTTTGTCCGGTGTGGTGGTAAACGCATAGACTTCCGCGCCCTTCGACACCGCCAGCTTGATCGCCATGTGCCCCAAACCACCGATACCGGCCACCCCAACCTTATCGCCTTTCTTAAACTCGGCTTTCATGATCGGAGAATAAGTGGTGACGCCGGCACACAATAAAGGAGCCGCTTCCTGAAAGGAAATGCTTTCCGGAATGTGCACCGCAAAATAATCGCGTACCACGATATTATTGGAATAGCCTCCTTGGGAGATACCCGTCGGAGAACTTTTTTCCGGATAGCCGTAAGTGAAGGTGGTTTCCGGACAATACTGCTCGCCTTGCCCCTTGCAATCTTCGCATTCCAGGCAGGTATCGACCATGCAGCCGACCCCGGCACGGTCACCGACTTTAAACTTGGTGACGTTTTTACCGACAGCGGCCACCACCCCGACGATTTCATGACCCGGCACCTGTGGATACTGTTGCGGCCCCCAGTGCCCTTTCATTTGGTGAATGTCGGAATGGCAAATGCTGGCGAACTTGATATCAATCAGCACGTCATTGTCACCGACCGGGCGACGTTCAAACTCCCAAGGCGTTAAAATGCCCGACTCGTCCGTGGCGGCATACCCTCTGGATGGAATGTTTTGATTGGCCGGTGTTTCGGCGGCCGATGCATTTGGTGTCGCTCCCAACATAAGACTGGCTCCTGCAATGGTTGATGTTTCAATAAATTCCCGTCTGGTCAGACCTTTCTTCTTATCCATTTCATGACTCCTGTTATCCAATTTTGAATTCCATCCGGACACCCGCTAGTTCTTCGCAGGCACCGCTTTTAACGCGCTGTCGACTCTTAATCCGGTTTCCCGGCTGACATGGGCACTCAACACCCTCGCCACATCCTGCAATTGCTGTCGACTTAACCCCACATTGGACGCCATACCGATATGCGCATTCAGCTGCGGTTCCACGCCGTCCATATTAGCCAAAGCGGCCACCGTGACCAGTTCTCGGGCCTGGTGATCCAAAATCCCGCGTGCGAACAGGTCTCCAAATAAATGCGCCTGTAAAAACTCATTCATCGCCGGCGAAAAGTCGAACAAAGGCCCGCTCACCGGGTGACCCACCAATTCGGTCTGTACTTTTTCACCGAACTCGCGGCTGGTCTGCCCTTTTGGAATCGATCCTGGCGTATCACCTACCGGGTCTTTAATACCTTGGGCACGTCTGGCTTCGACGACTTTCATCAAAGTCCCCATGCCATTCAGCGCGCGCGGAAAACCAACATAAGCATAAAGATGCACCTGAATTTCTTTGATTTCATTCACCGTCAACCCTGCGTCCAAGCCAGCTTGCATCGCGACTTCCAAGGCCGTCAAATCCCCACTGGCCGTTAAGGCCGAAATCGGTACCAACGCCTGCTGCTGTAACGTCAAAGATTGAATATCCAGTTTTTTGGGGACATTGGCGGCCACCGCCAACTGATAGTCGGCATCGGAGACTTTTTCTTTCCACACCACATTTTCACCGTCCAAACTCCCCGTCACCACCAAATGGGTCATGGCCGCTTCGGGCGTAGCACCGTGCCAATGGTCAATATCTTTCGGACACCAGACGGTTTCGCCTTTCTCAAACGCAATCACCTGTCCGTCTCGGGTGCCGGTCAAAGCGGTGCCCGACGTCACCACCATATGCTGCCCGGCGGGATGCTGGTGCCACGCGGTTCGCGCACCGGGTTGAAAGGAGACATAAGCGCCGGAGTAATGTGCCGTTTCGTTGTTGGGAAACAACATTTTCACCGACACATCACCGGTAAAGTAAGCGTCCGGGCCCTTAAAGGTCTCTTGTGTATCAAGCGGGTACAAGGTCTGGGTTTGGGTTTGCGGGAGATCGCTTTGCGCAAAGCCGAGTGTGGCGAAACTGCTCTTAAGCGCAATCAAAAACGCTCTGAAAAATGGTCGAGTCTGCATATCCTTCTCTCCTTCCTAGTTGAAACTTATTACGTTCTGTCCGGACTGACTTTAATCAGTCCGGACCGTCTTGAACACGTTCAATTCGCACGCGCAACTCACCTTGTTTAATAAGCGTTTCAATGCCGGAATCGATGCGTCCAAGGCGGACCAGGCCTCGCGCATAACCAAAATCCCGATAAAAAATCGCTAGATTGCCCCAGGGCGCGTAATAAGTGATGTCACCAATGGCTGGGTCGATACCGTCCGGCGCGCCGTCCGTCGACAAGGTCGACGGCAAATCGGCGATTTTTTCGGTTTGGTGATAATCGGACAAGGTCACGTCCAATGGCAACATCGCCGCAAAATCCCGACTGGCCGCGTTATCATCCAAAGAGGCTTCCACCACGGCATTTTCCATCACCAGGCGAATTTTCATAAACGACTCTCTTTCCATGGAAGTGGCCTCGTTTTGTGCAAAAGCGGCGTGGGTCATTAATGCCAATAACCCCCATAGGCCTTTTTTCAATAACCTTGTCATCTCACCACTCGCTCCTAAAACTGCGACACTCGGCTCTTCTCAGCCAAAGATAACTTAAGTGTTGGATACCATATTGCATCGAAACCCACCTTAAAAGGTATATTAATTGGGTAAATTTCTTGCCTAATCCACCAGAAAGTTAAATTGGTATTCGACAGCGCACTATAGGAAACGGTATCGTATGAAGTGAAATAAACGGGGGAAATGCCATGACGACTGGACATAACAAAACACCAAACACATCTGCCATTCAAGTATTGCATAATGAACTGGCCGCGGTGATTAACCGTTTGACCCTGGGTCAGGAAGACTGTCCGACGGCGATTCCCAATCTATCGCTTTTCCGACGAGAAGCGCCCTCGGATCCGTGTGTGTGTTTGATCGAACCGAGCATTGTGCTCGTGGTGCAAGGCGCCAAACAAATGCTGATTGGTGACGATGTGCATGAATACAATACCGAACGCTTTCTGGTAACCTCACTGGATTTGCCGGCCAGTTCGCAAGTGCTGGAAGCCAGCCCCGAGACCCCCTCTTTGGGCTTGGTTTTAAAACTCGATATGCGCATCATTGCGGAATTGATTTCACAAACCAAACGGCCGATTCCACGCGGCGATGCGGCGGAAAGCAGCGCCGTACTAGGAACCGTCACCCCGGAATTATTGGAACCCTTTACGCGGTTGCTGGCCTTGCTGGACCACACCGACGACATGGCCGTATTAGCGCCGTTGATTGAACGGGAAATTCATTACCGCTTACTGCAAACGGATTTGGCACCACGGTTGTGGCGAATTGTTTCGGTTGGCAGTCAAAGCCAACGGATTGCCAGCGCCATCGATTGGCTGAAACTGAATTACGCCCAACCGCTTCGGATTGATGAACTGGCGCACCATGTGCAAATGAGCAGTTCCAGCCTGCACCACTACTTCCGCCAACTCACGGCCAAAAGTCCGTTGCAATATCAAAAATGGTTACGTTTAAATGAAGCCCGACGTTTAATGCTCAATGAAGGCATGGAAGCGGCACGCGCCGCATTTCAGGTCGGTTACGAAAGTCCGTCACAGTTCAGCCGAGAATACAGTCGCCTGTTCGGCGCGCCACCAAGACGGGATATTGAAGCCTTGCGCCAAAACTCACAAACGGCTTAAACTCAAACGACAATACGATTTAAGGCCATCAACCATCAGCTGCGATAAAAAGAGAATGAATGTTCAGCCAAGCGGCTGAACATTAAGAAAACCGCCAGGCCTGGCGGTTTTGGACAGTTCGGTTACGACTGAGCGTAAGCCGCCTGCAAAGTGTTTTGCATCAAGGTGGCAATCGTCATCGGCCCGACACCGCCCGGCACCGGGGTAATCCAACTGGCCTTTTCTTTGGCGACGTCGTATTCCACATCACCGCATAAAGTGCCGTCGTCCAAACGATTGATGCCCACATCCACCACGATGGCACCGTCTTTAATCCACTCGCCTTTCACCATATTCGGAATCCCGACGCCCACAACCACCAAATCGGCTTCGGACACTTTCTGCGCCAAATCTTTGGTGGCACTGTGACAAACCGTGACCGTGGCACGGGCGTTCAACAGTTCCAATGCCATCGGCACCCCCACGATATTGGACGCACCCACGACAACGGCGTCCAATCCGCGCAACGGAATGCCGGTTTTTTCCAGCATGGTCATGACGCCGTGCGGCGTACAAGGCGCCAACCCTGGCATGCGCGTCGCCAAACGCCCCATGTTATAAGCGTGGAAACCGTCCACGTCTTTTTTCGGGTCAATACGCTCGATGATTTTTTCCGGGTCGATGTGATCCGGCACCGGCAGTTGCACAATAATGCCGTGCACATCGTCACGAGCATTCAAAGTGTCGATTTCCGCCAACAACTGTTCTTCGGTCGTGTCGGCCGGCAACACCATCGACACATCATTGAAGCCGGCTTTCTCGCACGCAATTTTTTTGTTTCTCACATATACCTGGGAAGCTGGGTCTTCACCCACCAAAATAACGGCCAGGCCTGGCGGATTTTGCCCTTTCGCAACCTGTGCGTCCACTTCCGCACGAATACTCTCTCTCAACTCCTGAGCAATGGCCTTTCCATCCAAAATTTTTGCCGTCATGTGAAAAATCCTATTTAAAACAAATTAATACGAAAAGAGCTGGATATAATAACTGATTTCATGGGGTTCGTCGCCAAAACCGCATGTAAAAATTTTTTCATATTTCCTGATTTTAATTATTGACAGCTTACCGTCCGGTCTATAAAATACGCCGCATCTTTTCGGAGTATAGCGCAGTCTGGTAGCGCACCTGTTTTGGGTACAGGTGGTCGGGGGTTCAAATCCCTCTACTCCGACCAATTTTTATCTTGTTGATGCTCGCTATTCAGCACGATATCTAAGAGGTTCGATAAGCGCCCATAGCACAACTGGAT
This sequence comes from Thiomicrospira sp. S5, assembly GCF_003991075.1. Taxonomy (NCBI): domain Bacteria; kingdom Pseudomonadati; phylum Pseudomonadota; class Gammaproteobacteria; order Thiotrichales; family Piscirickettsiaceae; genus Thiomicrospira; species Thiomicrospira sp. S5. The sequence continues at coordinate 2,106,215 of NZ_CP014470.1, forward strand.
AGTGCATCGCCCTTCTAAGGCGAGGGTTTCAGGTTCGAATCCTGATGGGCGTGCCATTTACGGTATGTCTTTCAAACCACTATGGCGGATGTAGCTCAGTTGGTAGAGCCCAGGATTGTGATTCCTGTTGTCGCGGGTTCGATCCCCGTCATTCGCCCCATTTCCCCCATTCAAATAATCCTGTAACGCTCAGTGTTCTTTCATCGCTGAAACCGATTCGTATGTCCAAGCTCCCTTCCCTTTCTTTCCTCTTGAACACATAACATCAAATACTGAAATAAAAGCATTCAATCCTCGTAAAAATTTTTTATCACAAAAATACAAGATACCCCCTATATAATTAATGAAAATAATGCATGTATGCATGTAAACGCTTCAACAATTAAAACAATAAGGGGTCTGCACTAATGACAAACGCAAAAGCACTCAACAGTATTCGAGTCAAAAGTACAATTCCCATTGTCACGCTGGCCATATCCATCATTCTGTTACTTGCGGCGTCATCCTGGATGCTCAAGATGCAAGAACACTCCATCCAACTGCAAGCGGATAAATTTGTCCAATCCATTTCCTTAACACTCAATGCGGACCGGGATTTGTATCAGGCCAAAGAAGCCGAATTGAACTTATTGGCGCGCTACGGCGATGCCGAGGCCGAAAACGCCTCCCGCCTTGAAAACGCCCAGCAAGTCGCCGACCGTTATGCCAAATACCAGACCAATATGCAGGATTACCCGGATGTGCTGGAAAAATCCTCCGCATTCCAAGCCGACTTTGCCGCCTGGAAACAACAATCAGACAAGTTGGTCGCTGCCATCGGACAAGCCTCACCGGAAGAAATCAGCGCGCTGCGCCAAGACGCCGAACAGAAGTTCTCCGCATTACGCGACAACCTGGATAAAGCCGGCGAAGCGGCTTTGTCCAAATCCGTCGAGATACGCGAACACCTAGCCCAGAAACTTGAACAATTCCAGAACATCGCCATGGCAATATTGGGCGTGATCCTAATTGGTGCTTTGTGGCTGGGGTATTCCATTCCCAGAAACATTGCCCGGCAACTCCACCAATCCATCGATACCGCCAACGCCATCGCCGCGGGTGAGTTATCCACAAACATCGAGATTCGGACCGAAGACGAAACCGGACAATTATTGAATGCCATGAAACACGTTCAAGGCACGTTGCAATCCTTATTGCAGGACATGGACCACATGTCTCAACAGCACGATGACGGTGACATCGATGTCCATGTCGACGAAAGTAAATTCCAGGGCGATTTCCAAAAAATGGCCGCCGGCGTCAACAAGATGGTTGACGGACACATTCAAGTGAAAAAGAAAGCCATGGCCGTGTTTGAATCGTTCGGCAAAGGCGATTTCGGGGCCGACATTGAAAAGCTTCCCGGCAAAAAAGCGTTTATCAACAACGCCATTGAAGCGGTTCGCCATAACCTCAAAGCCATCACCGCCGACACCGACATGTTGATTCAAGCCGTGGCCGATGGCGCACTCGACAAACGCGCCAACGCCAACCAATTCCAAGGCGACTGGAAACAAATGATTGAAGGCATCAACCGGATACTGGACGGCATCGTGCAGCCGGTCAATGAAGCCATCCAGGTCTTAAAGGAAATCGAGCAAGGCAACCTCACCCAAACCATCAACGGCGATTACAAAGGCCATTTGGACGACTTCAAACAAACGGTCAACAACACCGTCACCAAACTGTCCGATGTCATCAATCAAACGGCTCAGGCATCTCAAGTCGTCTCGCAGGGCTCTCAGGAAGTGGCGCAAGGCGCCATGGACTTAAGCCAACGGGTCCAGGAACAGGCCGCCGCCATTGAAGAAACCTCCTCGACCATGGAAGAAATGACCTCCAGCGTGAAAAACAACGCCCAACATGCCAAGGAAGCCTCGGAAGTGGCCCATACGGTACAAGGCCAGTCTAACAGCGGCTCTACAGTGATGAAGCAGACCATTGAAGCCATGAATGCGATTCAGGAATCCAGCCACAAAATTTCCGACATCGTTACATTGATTGATGGCATCGCCTTCCAGACCAACTTGCTGGCACTCAACGCCGCCGTTGAAGCGGCACGGGCCGGTGAACACGGGCGTGGTTTCGCGGTCGTGGCCGGCGAAGTCCGTTCACTGGCACAAAAATCGGCCGATGCCGCCAAGGAAATCACCAGCCTAATCACCGAGAGTGTCACCCGCATCGACCAGGGCACGCAACTGGCCTCGGAGTCGGGCGAAGTTCTGTCGGGCATTAATCAATCCATTAATGAAGTCGCCCAGATGATCGAACAAATCTCACAAGCCTCGAACCAGCAGATGGAAGGCATCGACCAGGTGCATAAAGCCATCAGTCAAATCGACGAAGTCACTCAACAAAATGCGGCACTGGTAGAAGAAACGGCCGCCGCCGCCGACAGCATGAACGAGCAGGCCGAAAGCCTTGACCGGAACATGGCGTTTTTCAAAACCGGTCAATCAGTTCATCTGCCGCCGGCCAAAAAGACGGATACCAAACCTGCCAGCTTACCGCCGGCTAAAAAATCAAACGCGCCTGCAGAAACGAAGCCGACTGACAGTCACGAGTCGGAAAAGGCGTCCGATGAATGGAGTGATTTTTAAACCACCAGAGAGAACCGCCGATGAAACGGTCACCTTGCGTTTGAATTGAAAAAACCACCAGGCCTGGTGGTTTTTTATGTGCCTTAACACGATGACTCTAACGATACAGGCGCTGATAAGTCCCGCCGGACACCACCAAATCTTCATGGCTGCCCGATTCGATAATGTGGCCGTCTTCAAAGACAAGAATGCGGTCGGCCTGCTTGATGGAACTCAAACGGTGCGCCACAATCAAAGTGGTTCGCCCTTTCAGGAAAGGCGCTAAATCGACGTACAGCTGACGTTCGGTCTCCATGTCCAACGCCGACGTCGCTTCGTCCATAATCACCACTTTCGGATCCTGCAAAATCATTCGCGCAATGGCGAGGCGTTGACGCTGACCACCGGACAATTTAATGCCGTTACGGCCGACCATCGTGTCCAAACGATGTTCCAGCTTCTCGACCACCTCTTTCAATTGCGCCATTTCCAACGCCTGCCACAATTGCTCATCCGCCAAATCCTGCCCCAGCGTCAAGTTGAAACGAATGCTCTGCTGAAACAACACGGGTTGCTGCAAGACAGTGGCCACATTTTCCCGCACGCACTGCTGGCCGATGTCTTTAATCGACACCCCGTTATATAACACCTCGCCGGCATCTTGTTGATAAAAACCGAGCAGCAATTGCACCAGCGTGGTTTTGCCCCCGCCACTGGCACCGACAAACGCCAGTTTTTCACCGGGCTGAATGGTAAAACTCAGATCATGCAATACGGCTTCGTCTTTGCCGGGATAATGGAAAAACAGGTTTTTGACTTCCACCGAAACGGTATCGGCGTCAAATGGGTTCTGCTTTTGCGGGTATTTGGGCTCCTGCTCCAAATCGAGAACATTGTTGATGCGCTGCAACGCCCCGCTACCGGCACTGTAAGCGTATTGAATGGCGAGAATTTCCTGCACCGGCCCCATCATGAACCAAAGGTACCCGAACACCGCCATCATTTCGCCGATGGACAGATTGGAAAACACCACCATCAGAAAACTGACGCCACGGAAAATGTCGAACCCGACCAGAAAAATCAAAAACGAAATGCGGCTGGCGGCTTCCGACTTCCAGGTAAAGGCTTCGGAATGGTGTTTGATGTCCTGCGCATTGCCAAGAATCCGGCGGAAAAACGGCGTATCCTGATTGGCGGCGCGCACCTGTTGCAACGCGTCCAATGTTTCCGACAACGCCTGCTGAAAAGCATCGATGGCGGTGTTTTCGTCTTTTTTCAGGGTTTTGACCGCGCGCCCCATCCGCATGGTGAAATACACCACGATGGGGTTCATCAACAGGATGAACAAGGCCAATTCCCAATGCAGCCACAACAGAACCGCCGTCACCCCGACCAGCGAGAAAACCGCCAGTATCACCTTGCCGACCGTTGTGCCCAAAAAGGTGTCGATGGTATTGACGTCATTTACCATGGTGGCGGTCACGCTGCCGCTGCCCATGGTTTCATACTGACTCATGGCAACGCCTTGAATCCGCGCCAGCAAGTCCTTGCGGATGCCAAAGGTCACATCTTTAGAAATCACGGTGAACTGCTGTACCTGCCACACTCCGAACACTACCCCGAGCACACGCAACAAAATGGTAATCAAGGTCACAATCAGGATATAGCCGAGTGCGGTTTGCCAAGCCAGCGGAATCACATCATTCAACGAATGCACAATCCAACCGGGTTTATCCAGCAACACTTCGTCGACCAGCAACGGCAACAACAACGGCAAAGGCACCGTGGCCAGCATGGCGAACAACGCAATGATATGGGCTTTGATCAGACGGGATTTATGCCGCAACACCAAATCGAAAATACGCTGCCAGCTATACGCCGGACGATCGGATGCCACCGTTGATTCCGGTTGCCCCAATTGATCCGCCGACACACTCACTAAGGTGTCGGCGGTTTTCCCAGCTCCTGCCTGACTCATACTGGAAAACCGACTCATAACTTAAACAGGCGTTTGAAATTGGCCGTGGTGGCTTCAGCCACGGCCTCCAACGGCAAGTCTTTCAAGCGCGCAATTTCTTCGGCCACGTAACGGGTATAACCCGGTTGGTTGGTTTTGCCGCGATACGGCACCGGCGCCAAATACGGCGAATCGGTTTCCACCAAAATGCGATCCAGCGGAATGGCTTTGGCCACTTCTTTCAATTCTTTAGCGTTTTTGAAAGTCACGATGCCGGAAAAGGAAATGTAAAAGCCCAACGCCATCGCCGCCTGTGCCGTCGCCAAATCTTCGACGAAACAATGCATAATGCCCCCGACCTGGTCTGCCCCCTCTTCCTTCAGGATCTGTAAGCAATCCGGGGTGGAGTTACGGGTGTGAATCACCAGCGGCTTATCCAACTGTTTAGCCAACCGAATCATTTGCCGGAAACGATCCGCCTGCCACGTCATGTCCTCATCGTCGGCATTAAAATGATAATAATCCAGACCGACTTCCCCCACCGCAAGCACTTTCGGATGCGACGCCGCCTTTAACAGGGCATCATCGGTGGTGACCACGTCTTTGGGTTCACAGGGATGAATGCCGATGGCGGCATAGACTTCTTCGTGCGTGTCCGCCAACGTCAGCACCTCATGCCAGGCGCCGGGGCCAATGGCGATGCACATCATTTTATCGACGCCCAATTCATGTGCCTTTTCCAGCACCTCTTCCGTTCCGCCGACATCGTCGGGCAAAATATTCAGGTGACAATGTGAATCAATAATCATAGTAAAACTCGTTTATTTTGGGTGTGATGCTCATCCATTCACGAACACCCCCGTCATTTCATTACAAATCGCGGCCGCGAATCAAGGCACCGGAAAACGCCGCGCCCGGCTGATAATCGGCCTGTTGCTGTTGCAACCATTCCAAACAGATACCTTCCAGCAACAAATCTTTATTGACGTTCTGATGCCAGTATTGGCGCGCCTGCAACACCGCTTTCTGGAAGGCTAACCAATTGGGACTGTAAGGCCGCTTTTGGCCATACAAGGCGGAACGCACCACATTCACCGACCAAGCATAGAAATAATCCAGCGCCACTTCCGGCCGGGGCCATTTTTTCCATTTTTCGACGGCCTGCGACACACTCAGGCGTCCTTGTTGCAGGCCTTTGATATCGTCCTGCCAAGCCGCTTCCCATTCAAACGCTTTGTCGTCAATCCAGGTTTTCGCTGCCACCGGGCCACCCCAGTTGAGCGTCAGCGCTTTTTTCAACAACGGCAAATCCGCTTGCGGTAAAGCTTGTTGCAACCAGGCCAGGGCCTCATCACGCGACGGGGCGGCAAACGCCACCTGACGGCATCGGCTGATAATGGTGGCTGGCAGCGCACTCAAACGATGCGTGGTCAAAATCAACACCGTGCGTTCCGGCGGTTCTTCCAGGGTTTTCAGCAAGGCGTTGAAAGCCGACACATTCAAGGTTTCGGTTTCCAGCACCAGCACCACTTTGAAGCCGCCCTGATGGGCCGTGCGGCTGACCTTGTCGGTCAGCTCACGCACTTGATCGATGGTGATTTCTTTTTTATCCTCCAGGCGTTTCAACACCCAAAAGTCCGGGTGGGTCGCCTGCCGAAACTGATGACATTGTGCGCATTGCCCGCAAGCTTTTACGCCTGGCGTTTGGCACAATAAGCCTTGCGCCATTTCCCGCGCAAAGGCATCAATACCAATCCCCGCCGCACCGGACAGCAGATACGCCTGTCCCAAATGGGCGGCCTGCTGCTGCCACTGTTGCCAAGCGGTTTCCTGCCAGGGAAAAATCATCGAGTCACCATCCGTTTTAGCCACCCATCGTTTTTTCGTGCTGTATCACGCTGTTTCATAGGTAGATTGATTCTCATTTCGTTCACGGGAAGTTTGCATTCTAACACCCTGAGGTGTTTCATGAAATACGTTTTGAAGAGGCTTAGCCCGGAAATTTCATAAATTTGCGGACCCGCTTACCATGCTCATCAGAGCGGCTTGCAACTGTGCTTGAACTGCTTCCAGCGGCTGCTGCGCATCCAGGACGGTATAACGCTCCGGTGCCTCTTCTGCCCGAATCAGATAGGTCGCTCGGACCTTTTCAAAGAAATCGATTTTTTCCTGCTCGAAGCGGTCAATGTGCTGCCCCGACAATTCGGCCCGCGCAGCCACCCGTTTCATGCCTTCTTCAATGGGTAAATCAAACACAAAGGTTCGATCTGGAAAACGCCCTTTCTGCACCCATTGCTCAATTTCGGCAATGCGCTTGAACGGCAAACCGCGCGCGCCGCCTTGATAAGCATAGGTCGCATCGGTAAAACGGTCGGAAATCACCCATTGGCCGGCCGCCAACGCCGGTAGAATTTTTTCCTGTAGGTGCTGATTGCGCGCCGCGAACATTAGTAACAGTTCCGTGTCCGGCGTCATCTCACCGTATTGCTTATCAAGCAAAATGTGTCTGACCGCTTCACCAATGGCGGTGCCGCCCGGCTCTCGTGTTACCACCACGTCGATGCCCCGGTCCCGCAACCACTGCTCGATAAACATCAGATTGGTGGACTTACCGGCGCCTTCCGTCCCTTCGAGCGTAATGAATTGACCGGGTTGTGTAACATGAGACATGAATGAATCCTATGGGCTGCTTGAGTTATTGACGCGACAAAATGTATTTACGCACCGCGCGATTGTGTTCTTTCAGCGTGTTGGAAAACACGTGCTGACCATTGCCTTTGGAGACAAAGTATAACGCCTTGGTGGTCGCCGGGTTCAACACCGCACGAATTGCATCGGCGCTCGCCAGTGCAATTGGCGTGGGCGGCAGTCCGTTGATGCGATAGGTATTGTAAGCGGTTTTGGTCTGCAAGTCTTTTTTGCGGATATTGCCGTCGTATTTGTCACCGATGCCGTAAATCACCGTCGGGTCGGACTGCAACCGCATGCCTTTACGCAGGCGATTGACGAACACACCGGCAATCATCGGTCGCTCGGGCGCATAGCCGGTTTCTTTTTCGACAATCGACGCCAGAATCAGCGCCTCGTAAGGGGTTTTAATCGGCAAGTTATCCGCACGATTCGCCCAGGCCTGCTGCAAGGTTTTCTGTAACGACGCATGGGAACGCTGCAAAATCGACAAGTCCGTTTCGTCGGCGGAATAGAAATAGGTTTCCGGCAGGAACTGGCCTTCCAAAGGTTGTTTCAAACCCAGCTGGGCCTGGATGGCGGCGGTGTCTTGATAATCGAGCACCTTTTCCAGCTTGGGTGAATTGCGCAGGGTTTCCAAGCCTTGTTGTATGGTCTCCCCGGCAATAAACGTCACCGGATACGTCACCGTTTTGCCTTGAATCAAGGCGTCGATTAATTCATCCAACGTCCAATTCGGATGAATTTCGATTTCACCGGCTTTCACCTGCTCTGCCTGACCACGCCACTTCAGGACCCAAACCAACCATTCCGGATGACGCACCATCTTGGCTTCGTACAGCAAATGCGCCACTTTACGGGACGTGGTGCCTTTCGGAATCGACACCACTTGCGCGTCGGCTTGTGAGGAAATCGGTTGGGTCAGAAACTGCTTGAAAGCCCAACCCTCAACCGATAACCAGGTGACCAGCACACAGGCCGCCACCGTCATAAGGAACAGTTTGATTTTTTGCATTAAACCCGTAACCCTCGGATATTCGTTAAATTCGTCTGTTGCCAATTCAGCCAGGCCTGGGCGATTTTATCACTTTGATGCATGGCGTAGGCTCGGCCCTGAAAATGACTCACCGGCATCACACCGCGCAAGGCATTGCAGCAAAAGAGCTCGTCAGCCGCTAACAAATCTTCGCGGCGTATCTCACTCCATTCCACCGTCTGTTCAAACCCGCTTGCCTGCAAGGCGTGATTGAGCGAACGCAAACAGGTTCCGAAGACCCCGCTGTGCGTCAGTTTCGGCGTCAAAAGCCGCCCGTCTTTGAGCAGCACCAGATTGGCCTGAGTAGCACTGATAACCTGACCGTCACCGTCCAGCATCACCGCTTCGTCGAACTCGGTGTCCAACAACGCCTGGCGGGCCAAGACGTTTTCCAAACGATTCAAGTGCTTCAAGCCAGCCAATTGGGTTTGGCGCGACGCCTCGATATCGGACACGGTCATCTTCAATCGAAAAAATGGCCAGGCCTTTATACCCTCTCGGGTGTGGTCGTTTTCCAATGTTAGGCTTTCTGTCGCCCCCTCTTCCGGAAACGGCAACCGCTGGATGAAGACCGACGGACGCGGCTTGGCCAACGGCTGATAGCCTTTGCCGCCTTCGCCGCGGGTAATCAAAATCTTAATGACTTCCAACGGTTGCGCCGGGCGCGATTTGATAAACGCAATCAAATCATTGATCATATTGACCGGATTCAACGCCGGAAAGCCTAAACGCTTCTGGCTTTCGTTCAGTCGCGCCCAATGGGCGTCCCAATTGGCCAGTTGACCGTCGACCAGCAAGATCGTGGTGAAGAAGCCGTCGCCATACAACAAACCTCGGTCAAAGCCAGACTGTGAAATCGGTTCCCCATTCAGCCAGATTTGTGTATTGAACTTCATAACCACTCCTCTTTGGTATCAACCCTTTAAACATCACCCAGTAACGCGTTCAACAGCCCCTTAGCTTTATGGCGCGATTCCTTCAGCTCCCGTTCCGGAATCGAATCGGCGACAATGCCCGCGCCGGTCCGCAGCGACACTTGATTCCCTTGCTGCAGAATCGTCCGAATCAGAATATTAAAATCCAACGAACCATCCCGGTTGATATAGCCTAAAGAACCGGTATAGGCTTGTCGAGGCATTTGTTCCAATTCGGCGATAATTTCCATGCAGCGCACTTTCGGACAGCCGGTAATGGTGCCGCCCGGGAAAGTGGCGTGAATGATTTCCAACGGCGTCATGCCGGGCTGGAGATGCCCGCGCACATTCGACACGATGTGATGCACATGCTCGTAGGTTTCCACCACCATCAACTCATTAACTTCCACTGAACCGGGCAAGCAGATTCGCCCGAGATCATTACGCTCCAAGTCAATCAACATAATGTGTTCGGCGCGTTCTTTCGGATGGGAAATCAATTCTTCGATCAAGGCGCGATCGGCCGCCAAGTCGGCACTGCGTTTGCGGGTACCGGCAATCGGACGCGTTTCCACCCAAGGTGCCCGGTATTGCACCAAACGTTCCGGAGAAGAGCTGAGCAATTGCCAATCGCCAAACTGCGCACAAGCCGCAAATGGGGCCGGATTATTGCGCCGCAACGACGCGTACAAGGCGGCATAATCGGCCTCACTCAATTCAAAGCGCCATTCACGCGACAGGTTGACCTGAAAGATGTCTCCGGCCAGGATGTAATCTTTAATGGTTTCAATGCCGTTCAGATATTTGGCTTCCGGTTCTTCCCAGCGATTAGTGACCTGAATATCAACCGGTTTATCCGGCCGGGCTTGCGCCGATTCAAAATCCTGACGCATGGTGTCGAGACACGCTTCAAAACCGGCTTCGGCCATAAAGTGTACCTGTCCGGTTTGATGGTCGACCATCACCGCCGCCGGCACACGAACCAACACCGCCAACGGTAAATCGGACACCGGCAAATTCAGCGTCGGTTCAACGACCTGAGCGTAATCATAACTGAAATAACCGAACCAACCGCCGGTAAAGGGTAAGTCCGAATCGATGTCCGGAACTTGGAGTGGTTGATAGGCGTCGTGAAACGCATTTTGGAACGCCTCGGCGTCGGTTGCATCCGACAAGGTCAAGGTGTCTTGCGGAAAGGCAAACAGCACATCAAAACGTCCCAATTGCCCTTGGGCCACGCTCTCCAATAAAAACGGATAGCGTGCCGCATCCAGCTGATGCAGTTTTAACAGGTCAACTTGTGGACAGTCAATGGAAACAACGTTCATTGTCTGCGTAGACGTGGCGGCCATTTGGTCGAACCTTTATTGATGTCGGAAGCAGTCAAAAACCATTAAACTTTAGCAAACACCAAAGAGGCATTGGTTCCGCCAAACCCAAGCGAGTTGGACACCGCATAGGTGATTTTCGCCTCACGTGCCCCATCGGACACAAAGTCCAAATCACATCCGTCCGCCGGATCTTCCAAATTAATAGTCGGCGCCAATACCTGCTCTTGAATCATCAAGGCGGTGAACACAGCTTCCATCGCCCCGGCCGCGCCCAAGGCGTGCCCGGTCATGGATTTGGTGGAACTGACCGCCAATTTGTGCGCGTGGTCACCAAAGACGGATTTAATCGCGCTGGCTTCACACACGTCACCGGCCGGTGTCGAGGTGCCGTGCGCATTGATGTAATCGATTTGTTCCGGGTTCAACTCGGCGTTGCGCAAGGCATTTTGGATACAACGCGCGCCGCCTTCCCCCCCGTCGGCCGGTTTGGTCATATGATAGGCATCACCACTCATGCCGAAACCGACGATTTCACAATAAATATGCGCGCCACGCGCTTTCGCATGTTCATAGTCTTCCAACACCACGGCACCGGCACCATCACTCAAAACGAACCCGTCGCGCCCTTTATCCCAAGGACGGCTGGCGGTTTGCGGATCGTCATTGCGGGTCGACAAGGCTTTCGCCGCGGCAAACCCGGCCAAGCCGAGCGGCGTGGTGGCTTGTTCCGCCCCACCGGCAACCATCACATCGGCATCGCCGAATTGAATCATTCGGTAGGCATCACCAATGCTGTGCGTACCAGTTGCACAGGCGGTGCCAATCGCCATATTCGGGCCTTTCAAACCGTGCATGATCGACAGGTTCCCGGAGACCATATTAATGATGGAACTTGGAACGAAAAACGGTGAAACACGACGCGGACCGGATTTCTGCAAGGTCGCATGTTGTTTCTCAATGGAGCCGATCCCGCCAATGCCGGAACCGATGGACACACCGATACGCTCGGCATTCTCTTCGGTCACTTCCAAACCGGAGTCTTTGAGCGCTTGCGTGCCCGCCGCCATCCCATAGTGAATGAACGGGTCCATTTTCTTCGCTTCTTTGGGCGTAATGTATTCGGTAATATCAAAGTCTTTGATTTCCCCACCGAATGTCACGGCAAAACCATCCGTGTCAAAGCCTTTAATGGTTTCAATTCCGCTTTGCCCTTTCAGCAAGGCCGACCAAGTGGCTTCAACCGTATTCCCGACCGGTGTGACACAACCAATCCCCGTTACCACAACACGACGCATTTTCATCTTTCATTCCTTTACATTCACACGCCACCGACGCTTATCCGTCGGTGTTTTATTCCATTGTTCCATGCGCCTTTCGCCAAGCCCACATCAGTAAATATCAACTTGGCGATTTTTCAGTGGCCAGAAACAAAAAAAGCCGTAAAAACGGCTTTTCTGAAAACTTTCAGTTTCGATCAGTCTAGGTTCGCTTCTACATAAGCAGTTGCTTGCGCTAAAGTAGAGATTTTTTCTGCTTCTTCGTCAGGAATTTCGCAGTCAAACTCTTCTTCCAATGCCATAACCAACTCAACTGTGTCCAATGAATCCGCACCTAAATCATCGATGAAAGAAGCATCAGGGGTAACCTGGTCTTCTTCAACACCCAATTGTTCTACAACAATTTTTTTGACGCGTTCTTCAATACTGCTCATGGAATATTCTCCGGTTTACTTGTTAAATTAAAATTCTTCTTTAAAAAATTCCGCTCATTTTCGCCTTATCTTTGTTTTTTTTCAAGCTATTTTGAAAAAACATCCTGACGCATTATAAGCCAAAACCAACACCCAATGATTAAAAAAGCCTGAATCGGCTTTTAAATCATGTACATACCACCATTTACATTGATGGTTTGGCCGGTAATATAGCTGCCGCCTTCCGAGGCCAAAAAAGTCACCGTTTTGGCGATGTCTTTCGGCTCTCCCAGACGCTTCAATGGAATCTGTTGCGTCAAGGCTTCACGCTGCTCTTCCGGCAAGGCGCGCGTCATATCGGTATCGATAAAGCCCGGTGCCACTGTGTTTACGGTCACATTCTTAGCACCGATTTCACGGGCCAAGGATTTGGTGAAGCCCATAATCCCGGCTTTGGCTGCGGCATAGTTGGTTTGCCCGGCATTGCCCATCACACCGACAACGGATGCAATGTTGATAATCGCACCTTGCTTGGCTTTCATCATGCCGCGTAGACACGCCTTGGACATGCGGTAAACCGAACTCAAATTCGTGTCGATGATGTCGTCCCATTCATCGTCTTTCATACGCATCAACAGGTTGTCGCGTGTAATCCCAGCATTGTTCACCAGAACCGTCGGCGTACCAAATTCTTTGGTCACTTCACCCAATACGGTGGCAATCATTTCAGCATCGGTGACATTCAAACATTTCCCCACACCTTGCGCGCCCGCTTCCTTTAAATAGTCGGTAATGGCTTGCGCACCGTTTTCGGATGTAGCCGTTCCAATGACCGTCGCGCCATTCGCCGCCAAATCCAAGGCGATCGCCTTTCCGATGCCACGGCTCGCCCCTGTTACAAAAGCTATTTTTCCAGATAACATAAGGTTTTCCTTAGAGAGTTTCCAACGATGCCGTAAGTGTAGCCGAATCGTAAACGGCTTGCATCCCCATTTTACGATCGATGCGACGGTTCAGCCCCATCAACACTTTGCCTGGGCCCAGCTCATACAAACGCTCGACACCCAAGGATTTCATTTTTTCAACCGTCTTCACCCATTGCACCGGACGGTACAATTGTTCCACCAACGCCTGTTTGATTTCCACTTCCGAAGCAGCGGTATCGACATTGACGTTATGCAGAACTGGAATGGCTGGTGTGTTCAATGTCATCCCGTTCAGTTTTTCAGCCAAAGCATCCGCAGCCGGTTTCATCAGGGAGCAATGAGACGGCACGCTGACCGCCAATGGCACAACACGTTTGGCGCCCGCTTCTTCAAACACGGGCAGCACCGCATCCACCGCAGTTTTTGCACCGGCAATCACAACCTGACCCGGTGAATTGAAATTCACCGCTTCCACCACACCGTCTGCGGCGGCACAGATGTCCATAATCTGCTGATCTTCCAAGCCAAGGACGGCGGCCATGGCCCCTTCACCGGCCGGAACAGCAGATTGCATCAAGCGTCCACGCTCAGCGACCAATTCCACGCCTTGCGCCAAATTCATTACGTCAGCCGCCACCAAGGCCGTGTACTCGCCCAGCGAGTGCCCCGCCAGATACGCCGGCGCCAAGGCTTTCTGCCCGGCCATGGCGCGCCAGATCGCAATGCCGGACGTCAACATCGCCGGTTGCGTGACATCGGTTTGGTTCAATTTTTCTTCCGGACCGTTTTGTACCACACTCCAAAGGTCATAACCCAAGGCTTCAGAAGCTTCATCAAATGTGGATTTTACAACGGCATGCTGCTCAGCCATATCGGCCAGCATTCCAACGGATTGCGACCCTTGACCGGGAAAAACAAACGCGTATGACATAATATAAACGTTCCTTAAATTTGATTAATCTGAATTCTGACCAGGCCTGCCATTAAAAACGCAGCAACGCAGAGCCCCAGGTAAAGCCGCCGCCGAAGGCTTCCAACAGCACGACCTGATTTTTCTGGATGCGACCATCACGTACCGCTTCATTCAACGCCAGCGGAATGGATGCACTGGAGGTATTGGCGTGTTTGCTCACCGTCATCACGGTTTGATCGTCGCCTAATCTCAGTTTGCGGGCCGTAGCTTTAATAATACGGGAATTCGCTTGATGCGGAACCAACCAATCCAAGTCGGTTTTCTCCATCTGGTTGGCATTCAAGGTCTCCGAGGCGATTTGGCTTAACGTATTCACCGCAATCTTGAAGACTTCATTACCTTTCATCGACATGGTTCTTTCGGCAATTTCATCGGTTTGCGGCACTTTGGACGGGCCGGATGGGACATGCAACAACTCTTCATACTGACCGTCGGCATGGATGTGTGTAGACAAGATACCGGTTTCTTCAGACGCTTCCAGCACCACGGCACCGGCTCCGTCCCCGAACAAGACGCAGGTATTGCGGTCTTCCCAGTTGGTGATACGCGACAACGTCTCCGCTCCGACAACCAAGGCGCGCTTGACCATACCGGTTTTAATGTATTGATCCGCCACACTCAAGGCGTAGACAAATCCGGTACAAACGGCTTGCAAATCGAAAGCCGGCGCGCCGTGATTGCCCAAACGAGCTTGCAACAAGGTCGCGGTACTTGGAAAAATCTTATCGGGTGTCGTGGTCGCCACCAGAATCAAATCCAATTCCTGCGGCGTAACGCCAGCCATTTCCAGCGCCTGCAATGAAGCTTGTTCCGCCAAATCACAGGTGGTTTGGCCTTCCGCGGCAATGCGTCTTTCTTCAATCCCGGTCCTTTCTCGAATCCACTCGTCGCTGGTGTCCACCATTTTTTCCAAATCAGCGTTGGTCATCACCTTTTCTGGGAGATAACCTCCCGTTCCAATAATTCGACTGTAGATTTTTTGACTCATAGGACCTGCTTTAGCTGTCGCCTGTTATTCTTGTTTTTCCAAGGGTTGGTCGTCGGAGTGGCTGTCCAGAATCGTCTTCACTTCGGACGCAATTAACTCCGGTACGTTTTTAATCACTTCCAAGCGCGCTTCGGCAATGGCGTGATAAAACGAAAACGCATCGGCACCGCCATGACTTTTGATGACAATTTTACGTAACCCCAATAATGAGGCCCCATTATAACGTCTAGGATCGACTTTTTCTTTAAAAGCTTTCAGGACAGGGTACGCGACCAAACCGGCCAGTTTGGTCAGAAGGTTTTTATTAAAGGCATCTTTCAAGTAAAAGGAAATCATTTTCGCGACGCCTTCACTGGACTTCAAGGCCACATTACCATCAAAACCATCGCAGGAAACCACGTCGACATCGCCCTGGTAGATTTCATCGCCTTCCACGTAACCGACGTAATTGATGGAACTGTTTTTCAACAACTCATTAGCGTCTTTGATGCGCTGATGTCCTTTGATTTCTTCTTCGCCGATATTCAACAGCGCCACGCGTGGCTTGGCGTTATTATCGACCGCATTCGCCAAAACCGACCCCATTACACCGAATTGAGCCAGGCTTTGTCCGTCGGCCCCGACATTCGCACCCAAGTCCAAAACATGGACATGGCCTTTCATGGTCGGCATCTGAGTACAAATGGCCGGACGATCAATACCCGGTAACGTTTTCAGCACAAACTTGGAAACCGCCATCAAGGCGCCGGTATTACCCGCACTGACTGCCGCCTGTGCAACGTCTTCTTTCACTAAATTCAGCGCAATACGCATGGAGGATTTACGCTTATTCCGCAACGCTTTGGAAGGCAGGTCGTCCATCTCTACAATTTGTTCGGCATGTTCGACGGACAGCCGCGATTCATCATATTGATGAGAGGCCAGGGCTTTTTCAATCAAGGGCTGATTACCCACCAAAACAATCGAAAGATCCGGAAATTTTGACAAAGCTTCCAAAGAAGCTGGAACAGTTACCTTAATACCGTGGTCACCGCCCATCGCATCGATAGCAATTTTAATACTCAAGGTCAGATCCTAAAAACAGTAATCCAAAAAAACAGAAATGGGGAATGCAAAAGAAATGAGAGGTGGCCGCCGGACGGCGACACCCCTTAAAAAGATTATTTGTCTTGAATGACTTTTTTGCCTTTGTAGTAGCCATCCGCTGTAACGTGGTGACGACGGTGAACTTCACCGGTGGTTTCATCAACGGTGATTGGTGCCGCGCTCAACGCATCGTGCGAACGACGCATACCACGTCTTGAAGGGGTTTTACGACTTTTTTGTACAGCCATCTTAATATCTCCTGAAGGTTAATTCGGGTTGTCTTTTAATCCTTTCAACGCCGCGAAAGGATTTTCCTTTTTCTCTAATTCTTTTTCTTCCGGCAGTCCCACTTCCTCGGAAGGGTTCTGATAGTCCATTTCACTGGCTTCATTGATTGGCGACAAAGGTACCGATAACATCAGCTCGTCTTCCACCAAATCCATCAATGAGATTTTCTCTTCCGACACTTCGTAGACTTCCACATCGGAAGGCAAGTCTTCGGCCAAAGCCATGGACTCGACAAACACGCCGGTAATCGTTGATGAGGATGGATAGTCAAACCCTTTCAGCGAGCGCTGACATTCCAGCGTGAAGACCGTATCCAACTCCATATCAAACCCGTGCATTTTATATTGCGGGTGATAATAAAAGTGTACGTCCACTTCCACATCATGTTCTGCCGAAAAAAGCAGCTGCTTCAGGCGCGGGAAACGCTCTTGATTGACTCGTGCAACAAATCGTTTATCATGTTGCGAAGAGTAAACAGGGTCAATCAAATCCGGAAGCTTGTCTAACATGGCGCGCATAATACTCTTATTACATTCCAAAGTCAAAAATAAATGGCGATAAAATCCGCCATCCTATTTTAGCAAAATTTAAAAAAAACAAAGGCCTAGCATGACTTCGACGTCATCTCTCCCACAAATCGTTCTGGCATCCACTTCCCCTTTCCGAAAAATGCTCTTGGAAAAGCTTGGATTGCCGTTTGTAACCGCCAAACCCGAGGTGGACGAAACCCCAAACCCGAGCGAAACCGTGGCCGAGATGGTCAACCGCCTCTCGCTGGCGAAAGCCGAAGCCATCGCGCCACATCACCCGGACGCACTGATTATCGCGTCCGATCAGGGCGCCAGTTTCCAGGGCCGTCCCATCGGCAAACCGCACCATTACGAAAACGCCGTTGAACAGCTTCGACAATTCAGCGGTCAAACCGTTACCTTCCGGACAGGCCTGGTGGTTTTGGACACTCGCCACAACCTCAGACTGCAAACACTGGATGAAACGCATGTCACTTTTCGGAGCCTATCGGAAACCGACATTCACAACTACCTTATACTGGAAGAGCCTTATCAGTGCGCCGGCAGTTTCAAATCGGAAGGCTTGGGCATTACGTTATTTGAATCCATCGAAGGCAAAGACCCGAACGCTTTAATCGGCCTACCGCTGATTGACTTGACGCATTTTTTAAGACAGTGCGGCCTGCAACTGCCTTACCTGCCGGATTAAGATCGTTCGCGGCTTAAGCGTGTGGTAGCAATCGGTCTTTTAACCAGGCTTGCATCGACATTAAATCGTCGAAACTGGCCACCGGGTCAAAACCTTGCAAACGCTCCAGCTCATGCACACCATGACTGAGCGCAATCCGGTCCATATCGATGGTCTGCGCCATTTGCATGTCAAATTCGGTATCGCCGACCATCACAGCCTGCTCCGGCGCCAAATCGAATTCATCCAAAATCTGTTGCAACATCAACGGGCTCGGCTTGGATTCGGATTCCACCGGGGTACGGGTAAAATGGAAATACGGTTCAAACCCGACCTCATCCAACACCTGATCCAGCCCCTTCCGACTCTTGCCGGTGGCAATCGCGACTTTCACACCTTCACCGTGCAAAAATTGCAACAAAGCTTCCGCGCCCTCGAACGGCAACATCGGCACACAGGATTCATCCAAAAAACAATCCGTATAACCCTTGGCCATCGCCTCGATACCCGACTCATCGGCATCGGGGTACAGCGTTAAAATCGCTTTTTCCAAACTCAAGCCGATGATTTGCTTGGAAACATCGTACGGCAATACCGGAAAACCTACTCGCTCCGCCGCGGTTTGAATCGACGATACGATTCGCGCTTCGGAATTCATCAGCGTTCCGTCCCAGTCAAAAATCACACACTGGTATTGCCTTGTCATGCTTTCTCTCCCCGCAAATTCGTCAAGGTTAATTCAAAATCGTCATGCAACGGCGCTTCCACTTTTAGCCAGGCCTGGGTCACCGGGTGTTCGAATCCCAGATACTGCGCATGCAACGCCAAACGCTTCATCCCGAGTTTTTTATAAGCCTTATTCAGTGTCTTATCGCCGTACTTATCATCGCCCACCAACGGACAACCTTGCGACAAGGCATGCACCCGGATTTGATGCGTTCGACCGGTCTTGAGGCGTACAGCGGCCAACTCGCAATCGTCAAAACGTTCCAATATCCGAAAATAGCTGACTGACAGCTTGCCCTCTTTCGAGACTTTCACGACCCGCTCGCCTGACTGCAAAGTGTTTTTCAACAGCGGCAAATCGACTTTTTCCAAACCTTTCGGCCAATGACCGGTCAGCAATGCCAAATATTCCTTGGTCATCTTGTTTTCACGAATCTGTTCATGAAGCGCTTTCAGCACCGATGCTTTTTTCGCCAATAAAATACAGCCGGAGGTTTCACGATCCAAACGATGCACCAGTTCCAAACGCTTGGCCAGCGGGCGTAACGCACGAACAACTTCAATCAACCCCCACTGAATACCACTGCCGCCATGCACCGCCACACCGGAGGGTTTATTGATGACCATCAAATCCTTATCTTCGTAAAGAATACTGTCTTCAATGCGCTGTAACTGGCCGGCCGGCACGGTGGACTCGGTTTTTTCCGGCACCTTAATCGGCGGCACCCGCACCACATCCCCGTCGGCCAAACGAGTGTTTTGCTTGACGCGCCCTTTATTCACCCGCACTTCGCCTTTACGAATAATCCGGTAAATCAAGGTTTTGGGAACATTTCGATAATGGCGCATCAAAAAATTATCCACCCGCTGCCCCTCGTCCTCCGAGGTCACCTCAAGAAACTTTACACCCATATATATTCCATAAATCCGCCGACGCGACCACAACATACCTCGATGAAACGACCGGCATTTTAAAAACCGCCTATTTTACCTTATCCCGAGCGCTAAATCAGGCTTTGTCGATGTGATGTTGACACTTTCAATGCGCCCACCGAGACCCGGTGAAATATTTCAATTGCATGGTACGTCAAGGGATGGTATATTAAATGCGCAATAAAAGAACATGAGAGTGGCTGTTTCCCATTTAAATCAACAAGCTATTTAAGCTTTCGAAACAGCGGCTTAAAGAATTTTTTAACCTGAAGCGACCCTGTCAGCAGGCTAAGAAGCGAATAAAAAGTTAGCCGTCGCACCCGCAAGTAAACGCGACGTTCATAAGACGACGGCTCAACCACACGAGAGCAATTGCATTAAGAATTGAAACTGAGCGAATAACAAAATAAATTAGAACCGCAGCAAACTGCCCTTCTGATTGGCTAAGAGCTTTTACCATTTTTCAACAACCGATAAACAGCTCGACAAAAACGACAACCTCAAAAACGCAATCGAATGCCGGACGACCTAATCAAACGCCCGATCGTTGCAACAAGAATAAAACGGTTGATTCAAGACGCCTAATCGCACAGCCCCATTTCTCGTATTATCCCTTCCCCTGTTCGACATGCGAGCTTCCTTATAAATCAATAAAAAGAGAATCGCATGAAAAGAATGCTGATTAACGCTACGCAGTCTGAAGAGGTGCGTATTGCCTTAGTCGATGGTCAAAAACTATATGATCTAGATGTCGAGACCCCACACCACCAAAAGAAAAAAGCCAATATCTATAAAGGAACCGTCACTCGAATCGAACCGAGTCTGGAAGCGGCTTTTGTAGACTACGGCGCTGAACGCCACGGTTTTTTACCCTTTAAAGAGGTGGCCGAAGAATACTACCCTGACAATGCCAAAGGCGAACGCCTGTCCATTAAAGACATCCTGTCGGAAGGTCAAGAACTCATTGTTCAGGTTCAAAAAGAAGAACGTGGTAATAAAGGTGCGGCCTTAACCACGCAAATCACCTTGGCCGGCCCTTATGTGGTGATGATGCCGAACAACCCCAAAGCCGGTGGTATTTCCCGCCGCATTGAAGGCGATGACCGTTCCGAAACCCGCGACGCGCTGAAAGACCTGGACATGCCGGAAGGCATGGGGCTGATTATCCGCACCGCCGGTGTCGGCAAATCCACCGAAGAACTGCAATGGGGAGTAAACTATCTGGTGCAACTTTGGGAAGCCATTCAAAAGGCGTCCGCTGAAAAAAGTGCTCCTTTCCTGATTCACCAGGAATCCGACATCGTCATCTTGGCCATCCGGGACTACCTGCGCCAAGACATCGGTGAAATCATCATCGACGACATGGAAACCTTCCACAAGGCACGTGATTTTGTGCAGCACGTCATGCCACACCAAGTGTATAAGGTCAAACCGTATCAGGACACTATTCCATTATTCACTCGCTTCCAAGTCGAGTCGCAAATCGAAACAGCCTACACTCGTGAAGTGACCTTGCCGTCCGGTGGCGCCATCGTCATCGACATCACCGAAGCGCTGACATCTATCGACATCAACTCCAGTCGCTCCACCAAAGGTGGCGACATCGAAGAAACCGCCTACCACACCAACCTGGAAGCCGCCTGCGAAATCGCTCGCCAACTCCGCTTGCGTGACATTGGCGGCCTGGTCGTGATCGATTTCATCGACATGCACTCCAACCGTCATCAGCGTGACGTGGAAAACAAAATGCGTGAAGCGGTGAAGTCCGATCGCGCCCGTGTGCAAATCGGTAAGATTTCACGCTTCGGCCTGTTGGAAATGTCGCGTCAGCGCTTGCGCCCGTCCATCGAAGAATCCACCCAGATGATTTGCCCACGATGCAAAGGCACCGGTGTCATCCGTGGCGTCCAATCACTGGCTCTGTCGGTTCTCCGTTTGTTGGAAGAAGAAGCCATGAAGGAAAACACGCGCCGCGTCACCGTGCAATTGCCGGTGGAGGTCGCCACCTTCCTGCTGAACGAAAAACGTCACCAGATTACCGGCATTGAAGACCGCCACAATCTGCATATTCTCGTCATTCCGAACGAACATCTGGACACGCCGGATTACCGAATGGAAAGAACTCGCGTCGGTGACGACGTGCCGATTGATTCCAGCTACAAGATCAAGGAAGTGATCGCCAAGGACGAAGCGGAACAACAGGCCAAGCCGAATGTGGTTAAGGAAGAACCGGCCATCAAGAATATGCAACCGAGCACCCCGCCACCAGCGCCAAAAGAAGAAGCCAAACCGGGCTTGTTCACGCGTTTGTGGAAAGCCTTGTTCGAGCAAGAAGAAGCCGAAGAACCGAAAAAGGAAAACCGTTCCAGAAACAATGGACGGAACGGCAACCGCAACAACCGCAGCCGCAACAATAACCGCCGTCGCTCATCCGACAAGGAAGACTCTGACAAGAACGACAACCGCCGCGACAACAAGCGCAACGACCGTAATGGACCGAAAGCCGATGAACGCAAAACCGAAGGCAAGGAAAACCGCCGCCGTCGTTCCCGTTCACGCAACAACAATGCGGACAAAAACGAAACCGTAGCGGACAACAAGCCGGCAAACGACAACAAGTCGAATAAAGCGAAAGAAACCAAGGAAAGTAAAGCCGCCGGCAAAGCGGTGAAAAATGCCGAAACCGGTTCCGCTTCATCCGACAAAGACAACCAAGAGTCCTCCTCCGAGCGTCCAAGACGCCGTAGTCGCTACAACACCCGTAGCTACAACGGCCGCCGTCGTAAGCCGGAAGGTGCGGAAACCATGTCAATTCACAATTTGCCGGCACCGGAAGCGGACAAGGATGCGCCTAAAACACCAGGCGACACCCAGGCAAATGAAAAGCCGAATGCGAAAGCTCAAACTCAGGTGAAAACTGAGACCACGGAAGCTAAGCCTCAAGCCGATGCCAAACCGGCCAAAGCTCCGAAAACGGAACCAAAAGCCGAAACACCGGTCACGGAATCGAAAGCGGATTCAACGTCTGACAAGACCTCGGAAGACGCCTTGGAAACTACCAAATCGTAATCCGGTTTTCGAAGTACTCCTCCAAAAAGCATTCTCAGGATTGGCGTGTTGAATCACGCCAATCACTGGGTGGAGGCATCAAGATCAAAAACGACCAGGCCTGGTCGTTTTTGCTTTTCAGGACAGAGAAAACACAGGTAAACACCCTGTCAACTGACTACAGGTGGGAACGTTTGATTTCAGTCAACAAGCCTTGCGACGCTGCCGTCACCAAATCAAACACATGATCGAAGCCTTGAGGCCCGCCATAGTATGGGTCCGGCACCTCTCTTTCCTCGAATTCCGGGGCAAACTCCAAAAACATGCGAATTTTTTCCCGCTGTTCCGGCAAAGCCATCGCCATCAAATCCGCATAGTTGGCATCATCCATCGCCAACACATAATCAAACTCAATCAAATCCCCCATGTCTACCGGACGGGACCGCAAGTCATCCATTTGAATACCGCGCCCGTGCGCCACTTCAATCGACCGACTGTCGGCCGGCTTACCTTTATGCCATGATGCGGTGCCCGCAGAATCGATTCGAATCTGATCCTGTAAGTCTTCCGCCAACACCAAATCACGAAAAACCGCATGCGCCGTCGGTGAGCGGCAAATATTGCCTAAACAGACAAAAATCACTGAAACTTTATGACTCATCAAACCTTTTCTCTTTTACAATAAAGGCCATTATTTTAACGTATCCATTGGACAGTTTCCGCTTCCATTCACCTTCGTACTCACCAATACCATGACCACAGCCTATCGAACCGACATTCCCCATATTCCTTTCGACCCGGCTTGGGTGATTTACGAAGACGACGCCCTTCTGGTCGTCAACAAACCCTCCGGATTACTGTCGGTGCCGGGTCGTAACGTCCATCCCGACCATAACCTGCTGGCACAAGTACATACCCATTGCCCTTCGGCACTCATCGTCCATCGCCTGGACATGGATACCTCCGGTCTAATGGTTCTGGCTAAAAACAAAGCCGCACACCGCCACCTCAGCATTCAATTCCAGGATCGACTAACCGAAAAACGCTACCAAGCCATTTGTTACGGACACCCCAGTCAACCCGAAGGACGGATTCGGCTGCCCATGCGCTGCGACTGGGAAAAGCGACCTTTGCAAATGATCGATTTTCGGCAAGGCAAAGCGGCCACAACCCTTTGGCAAGCGGAACACCTAGGCAACGGCCTCTCGCTCATGCAACTCACCCCCATCACCGGTCGTTCCCATCAACTTCGCTTACACATGAAAATGCTCGGTCACCCGATTCTGGGCGATAATCTTTATGCCGATACGCACAGCTTAAAGATGGGTCAGCGTTTATTGTTGCATGCCTATTTCCTTTCCTTTACCCACCCGACCGGCGGTCAAAAACTAGCATTTGAACACCTGGAAGAACTCACATCCTTTATAACTGGCACATAACATGCTTTTCGTTACACAAAATATCCGCAATAAGCGTCCGGTATCCAAAACCGGCCTTGTTGCGCTAAGATAGCTGAACGCATTTAAAAGGTATTCAATCATGACCGCGGATATGGAAAAAGACGATTTAGCAACCCAGGAAATGCTGAAAATGATGGGCGAAGAATCCATTGCCGAAGCCGGCGATGCACCGGCGAGCGAATCGGATGCTGACGACTTGCTGGATGCTCTGGATCAACTGGCGGAAACCGACGTTGAACCGGAATTGTCGGAAGATACGCCGGAACCACCTCCAGAAACCCCAACCCCTGAAGCGGAAACCACGACAATGGCTACCGATATCGACTCGGGCGAAGACCTGCCGTTCACTGAAGACGAAGCCCAGACCGTGGACGAGCTATTGGCGGAAGTCGAAAACACTTCCGACACGCTAGAAGACGACGTTTCCGAAGCGCTGGAAACCCCACTGGAACCTTCAGATGAAATGATGGATGAAGTGGTGCACGACATGGACTCGGAAATGGAAACTCAGGACGAAGAGACGACCGCCTTTGAAACCGAAGCGTCCTCTGCAGAAGCGCCGGATAGCGACCTTCCGGAAACCGATGATGCGATAGACGACATTGACGCCATGGCGAATGAAATGGCTGAACTGGAAAATGACTTCCAAGACAAGGCCATCGAATCATTGGAGCTACCGGAAGAAAACGCTGAAACAGAAGGTGATACGGGTGACAATGAAATATTGGATGCCTTGGACACAGACGACAGTCTGCCAACCGATGACACCGCGACGGATGAAGCCCTACCAGAACTAACGGACGAACCGGAAGCCACTGTTGCCGAGGAAGCACTCGATGCAACCGACACACCAACCGAACCGGAGGAAACGGAGGCCGAACCGACATCTGAACTGGACAGCGAATTGCCGGATATCGAAGACACTGCGACGGAAGAGACCTCTCTTGAAGAGGATACCACGCCGGAAATGGAATCCCCTATGGAAATGGCAGGCGCAATCGAACCTTATATGGATGAAACCGATGCCATGAATGATGAGACCCCAGAACCTGAAGCCGTCTCGACAACCGGGTCGGCCGAAGCCTCTGACGACACTTCATTAATTGAGCAAGCCGCGGACAGCATCGATAGTATGGAAGAAGCCATCGCCATCGACGACGAAGTGAAACAAATCAGTTCGGAAGTCGCGGAAACCGCACATGAAGCCACCCGATTGGCGCTGGAAGTCTCTAAAAAAGCCCAGGCGTCGGCCGATAAAGCACAAAAAGCCATTGAAGCCACCTTCCAAGCGACGGAACGTGCCTTTGAAGCCGCGAAAAACGCCGGGTATGAAATCGAGCTGTCCGAACTGAGCGCACCGGTTTCAAATGATGAGCTACTGGCTCAACTGGCGGAAATTCGCAGCAAGAATACCGAATTAAGACAAACAAATGAGTCCCTGAAAAGTCGTATCGACGCACTGGGGAAAAAATAAAGGCAATCCACTATGAGTGATACGGACGATCTACTAGACGAATTGGAGCAATTGGAAAACGCTTCGGCCGAAATGCAGGAAGAAGTGGAAAAAGCCTCCGAAAAAAACAAGGCGCTGGAAGCCTCCGGTGAGGCCGACCATCTGGATGCCGCCGCATTGTCATTGGAAGCCGCCAAGACGGCTCAGTTGGCCGCCGAACAAAGCCAGTCCGCGGCCGAAGCCGCCATTAAAATTTCCCACGAACAAAAAGCGCAAATCATCGAACTATCGGATTCGAATGTCGCTTGGCGACAATCCCTGCGTGCAGCATCGAATGACCTGAAAACGGCAAAAAATGCCATTACCATCATGATGTCGGTGTCGATTGCCGTCAGCGTGATTTCCGTTGGTATTATGAGCTGGCTGTATTACAGCCTCAGCAAAAAACATGACGCTCTAAAAGGGGATGTACTTGACATCATCACCACGGAAAACACTCTGTTCAATAAGAACCTCAACCTGAAAGTGGACCAGTTATCCTCATTGATTGAAGCTTTGGCGGCAGACATTCAACGACTGAACATTCCGAGAACCGATGGCGCGAGCATTTCCGCTTCAAAACCGGCACCGGAAGCTCCGACCAACGCTGATATGAAGCCGGAAGCCGAAGCCACTCAAGAAAGTGTGACAAACGAAGTCAGCCAAGAAACCCAAACCGCCACGACGGAGCCAAAAGCTGTCAGCGAATCCGTCACACCAGCTTCCGGTGCAATGATCGAAGCGGTTCAAAAAGACCTGAAACACTATGCCGACGAACGTGCCCAACAATATGCGGGCATCCAAGCGTTGTTACAGAAGATTCAGGACGTGCAAGCCAAAATCGAGGCTTCGACTTTGCACAAAACCACACAATCCGCTGTGGCACCGGTCGAAGTGACGTCTATGGGCCTGACCGAATCGCAAGTGAAAAAGCTGAACGGCATTTCCTGGTCGGTCAGCGAACAGCGCAAACTGTTGAAAAAAATCCAAGCCACTCTGGACGCACAAATGAAAGTCTCCTCCTCCAAAACGAAAGGGACTTCAGACACAGGTGCGCTGAAAAACATCGACAGCAGTTTGAAACAACTCAGCAAACAGGTCACGGAACTGAAATCCCAGCAGGATCATATCCAGAAGAAAGTGCAGGATTTGGAAACCGTCACTCAAGAGTTGGCGTCTCGCCCCAATCCATACAGCTACCGGGCACCGGAGCTGAACATCAAAGAATAAAAAAGGGGCGATCAACCCCTTTTTTATTTTTCATCTAAGTACAATTTTTTTCTGAAATTATTCAGCTCTCTCAGCTTTTCACCAACATCTTAATCAGTTCATTGGCCGGTGCATAGCCCGGAATCATTTCGCCGGAATCAAACACAATGTTCGGCGTACCGCTGACACCGAAGGCCTCAGCTTCCATCATGTGCTTCTGAACCGGATTCTGGCACGTTTTGGGACTCACTTGACCATTCTCCATCGCCTGATCCATCGCTTGACGACTGTCATCACTGCACCATACGGACACCGCTTTCTGGTAAGCCGGCGAGCCGACTCCGGCACGCGGATAAGCCATGTAACGCACTTCGATGCCAGCCTCATTCAGTGCTGGAATCTCTTTGTGCAGCTTGCGGCAATATGGGCAATCGATGTCGGAAAATACCGTAATGGTCCGCTTGGTCGACCCTTTCGCCGGGTACACAATCATACTGTCGACCGAGAGCTTCTCCAATTCGGTTTTACGCGCTTGGTTCTTGGCGGTTTCAGTCAGATTTTCACGAGTATTCAAATCCACAATACTGCCGGAGACCAGGTAGTGTCCGTCGGCACTCATGTAAACGATTTTCGGCCCGATCGACACTTGATATAAACCGGGAATCTGGCTTTCCTGGATGTTCGCCGGCGGCGCACCCGGAATCAATTGCTGCAATTTTTTTTGAATGACGGCTTCATCGGCCAATGCCCAACTGGAACACGCCAACAACGCCATACCAATTGACCAGGGTTTGAATGTGGATAATCCCATTTTCATGTTTTGTCCTATCGTTTCATTTTCAATATGTTTAGCTTTACTGATCACAACACCACCGCCATCTCAATTAACCTCTAGGATGGTGTGTCTGATGAATCTTCTGCATACGAGCCTTCGCAACGTGCGTATAAATCTGAGTGGTCGACAAGTCGGAATGCCCCAACAGCAACTGAACCGTGCGCAAATCGGCGCCATGATTAATCAGATGGGTCGCAAAAGCATGTCGCAATCCATGTGGAGACAAATCCCCTTGAATACCGGCTTCGAACGCCAAATTCTTGATACGGTGCCACAAGGTTTGCCGCGTCATCGGTCGTCCGAGGCGTGACACAAACAGCGTCGGCACCCAGCGATTGTCTTTTAACAACGCAGGCCTGGCGGATTTTAAGTAATCCGCCACCGCTTCAATCGCTAACTGCCCAATCGGAACGATCCGCTCTTTTTTGCCTTTCCCGGTCACCTGCACCAGACCGGCCGACAGGTTGATTTGCTCATACGGTAAATTGACTACTTCCGACACCCGCAATCCCGACGCATACATCAACTCTAAAATTGCTCTATCCCGCTGCCCCAGCGGCGTGGTTTCGTCAGGTGCATTCAACAAGGCTTCCACTTGCTGTTCCGAAATGACCCGGGGAATTTTTTTCATCAACTTTGGCGCTTTCACGGCACCAGCCGGATCGGTCGCCATGCGCTGATTCGACACCATGAACTGATAAAAACGTTTCAAAGTCGACAAACATCGGGCGATACTCCGGGCACTGCCTTGATTTTCGTGCCATTGGTACAGAAAATCCTCAACCCGATCCCGTTCGATTTGCGTCAACGCAGTCGGTTCGACATAGGCCCAAAATTTCTTGAGATCCCGTTGATAAGCTTGTAGCGTATTATCGCTCAAACCCTCGTTTAAACGCAGAAATTGGATGAAGTTAGTAATATCGGTTGGCAGGTTCGATGACATGAAATAACGATAGCACAGTCATGCCGATGGAAATGTGAAAAAATACTGGAGCGGAAAACAAAAAAGCCCTCGCGAAGAGGGCTTTGAATCGAGAAATTACTTAACCTTCTCTTTGATACGTGCCGACTTACCGGAACGATCACGAAGATAGTACAATTTCGCACGTCTTACGTCACCACGACGCTTGACTTCAACCGAATCAACCAATGGGCTGTAAGTTTGGAACGTACGCTCAACACCCACACCGTGAGAAATCTTACGGACGATGAAAGAAGAGTTCAAACCACGGTTGCGCTTGGAAATCACAACCCCTTCATACGCCTGCAGACGCTCGTTATTCCCTTCTTTAACTTTTACTTGGACAATCACTGTGTCCCCCGGACCAAACTCAGGCAATTCCTTTGTCATTTGCTCCGCTTCAATACGCTTGATGATATCGCTCATCTTTAAGCACTCCAAATTAGCTCATCCCTTAGGATGAAATGTATTTTATCCAACATTCACAGACGAAGCTGCCAGAGGTTGAATCCGAATTGTCAAACACGGCTAGGATTCGGTCTTTTGCTGCCGAGCCAAATAAGCCGTGTATAGGTCAGGACGTTTTTGCTTGGTCCTGGCAAGCTTTTGTTCGTGACGCCAGGCGTCGATCTTCGCATGATGCCCTTCTTGCAGAACATCCGGAACGGCTAATCCATCTACTTCAACCGGGCGCGTATAATGCGGGCAATCCAATAAACCGTCCGAAAATGAATCCTGCTCGGCCGATTGCTCGTGCCCTAAAGCGCCCGGAATCAAACGAATCAAACCGTCCATCAACATCATGGCCGGCAATTCGCCGCCGCTGACGACGAAATCCCCAACGGAAATTTCCTCATCGACACAAGTCTCGATAAACCGTTCGTCAATGCCTTCGTATCGTCCGCAAACTAAGGTCAATGCCGGCTTTCGGCTTAGCGCCGCCAGCTTTTGCTGCGTCAGAGGCGCTCCCTGGGGGGACAAATACACCACATGCGGCTTTTCGTCATTGGCTTCAGCAATGGCATCGACCGTTTTTTTCAACGGCGGATACATCATCACCATGCCCGGCCCGCCACCATAAGGGCGATCATCGACCGTCTTGTGCTTATCCTGTGTATAGACTCGAGGGTTCCAAGTTTGAAACCCATACAGACCGTCTTGATAAGCCCGTCGAGAAACGCCGGATTCCAGCAACGCCGAAAACATTTCCGGAAACAAGGTGACGACGTCGAATCGCATCGTCACGTGTCGGAATCTTCATCGTCCGCTTGCCAGTCCACCTGAATCCGCTTGGTGTCGACATCGACCGCCAGGATAAAAGTGTCCATGACAAATGGAATCAACGTTGTCCGCGTCTCACCGCCCGGCAGAGTTTGCGTCACACGCAACACATCATGCGCGCCGGTTTCGACGATTTCCGAAACCTGCCCCAGCACCTCACCTTGCAGATTGCTGACTTCACAGCCAATCAGATGACGCCAATAATAGCCGTCATCGGTGTCCGGTAACTGATCCGGAGTAATGGCGATATCACAGCCCATGTATTCACGGGCCACATCACGATCATCGACACCGTCGAGTTTCGCGATAATGGATTTGCCACCGGCTTGCGAACGGCCGTCTTGCAACGACATGGTTCGCCATTCGCCCTTGACTCGCACCAGCCAGGGTGAGTAATTCAAAATATTCTCGCGGGGTTCGGTATGGGAAAAAATTTTGACCCATCCCTGAACACCGTAAATGCCATTAATCTGGCCGAGAATGATATGTTCGTCTTGCGAAGAAGACATTCGACACCTAATGTATCAACAAGGATTATTTAGCAGCGTCTTCAACCAAGCTCTTAACGCGAGGGCTCATTTGAGCACCTTGGTTCACCCAGTGTTCGATACGCGCCGAATCAAGACGAAGCTTTTCTTCTTGGCCACGAGCCGTTGGGTTATAGAAACCAACTTGTTCAATGAAACGCCCGGTAGTGGATTTACGTTGATCCGCAACCATCACACGGTAATAAGGGTTCTTTTTGGCGCCACCACGGGCTAAACGAATTACGACCATTTGATTACTCCTATCTTGATCGGCGATAACAGGAAATCCTGCTAACAAATTCTTCTACTAAAGCGCTTCCGCACTTTGTTTTTCTCATGCATTTTCCAGCCGAAAACTGGAAAAGCGGGATTATATACCAAAAACCGCAAAGTTTTCAATTTTTTCAGGCATTTATTGCCGACCAGGCCTCAAAATTAATTCCTTTATATTTCAAGGGGTTTGCTAGAATGGTGTGAAAAGGACTGCAACCGAGAAAAGCCATGGCGCATCTACTCGCTGTCGACGATGCCGATGTCATCCGAAACATGCTGAAAATCACCTTTAAAACGCAACCGGACTGGACCGTCGATTTGGCGAGTTCCATGTCGGAAGCATTGGAACACACACGTCGGACGCATTATGATTTATTCGTCATTGATTACTTGATGCCGGAGAACACCGGCCTGGAATTGGTCAGATATCTGCGCGAACAAGCGGAGTACGAGCATACACCGATATTGATGCTGACGGCCGAGACCGACCCCTGCATCAAGGAACAAGCCAAATCATTGCATGTCTCGGCCTGGGTCATCAAACCGTTTCAGCCATTGACCCTGATTGACGCTGTCAAGCGGTTACTGACACAGACAGTCGACAACAATTAAGACTTGTCGGTTTCTTCCGAAAGCAACGGCGCCCCCTCCGCTTCATCCAATAAATGCTGAGGAATTTCTTTTTTGGTTTTACCGGCCAACTCTTTCAACATTTCAGCCTGCCGCACTAAATTTCCGCTGCCGCTCATCATTTGCTTTCTGGCTTGGTCATAAGACCCTTGCACCGTCGTCAATTGTTTGCCGATTTTCTCGAAGGTATCGACGAAGCCGGCAAATTTATCATGCACGTCCGCCGCACGGCGAATCAGTTTCACGGTATGCTCCGATTGACGTTCATAACGCCACAACTGCTCAATGGTTTTCAAGGTCGTAAACAAAGTGGTGGGCGTGACCACCGCTACCCGCTTGTCGAAAGCGTTTTCAAAGATGGTCGGATTCTGTTCAATCGCCATCATGTAAGCGCCTTCAATCGGGATGAACATCAACACAAAATCCGGTGCGTTCAGTAACGACAAATGATCGTAGCGTTTTTCCGACAAGGCTTGGATGTGTTTGGTCAAGCTGGCCGAGTGAGCTTTGAGGTGTTTTTGTTTTTCAATCTCGTCGTCGGCGTTCAAAGCCGCCTCGTAGCTGAGCAACGAGACCTTGGAATCAATGATGACGTGCTTGTTATCCGGCAGATTGATTACCACATCGGGACGGAGCCGTTGACCGCTTTCCTCGGTAAAACTCTTTTCGGTTTCAAATTCGACCCCTTCCCGCAATCCGCTGGATTCCAACAGTTTTTTCAGTATGAATTCGCCCCAATTGCCCTGCATTTTTTGGTCGCCTTTTAGGGCTTTGGTAAGATTTTGCGCTTCCTGAGTCATCGACCGATTCAACTCCGATAAGTGTCGCAACTGCTCGGTTAAGGAAGCGCGTCCTTCCAAGTCTTCCTTGTGCACCGCTTCGATCCGTTGCTTGAATTCGTTCAAAGCGGTTTGTACCGGTTGAATCAAGCCGCCGATGGTCTCTTTGCTTTGCTGGCGCATTTGCTGTTGCTTTTGGTCGAGGATTTCATTCGACAACACCTTGAATTCCTGCATCAGCGTTTGCTTGGCGTTTTCCAATAACGCCAGCTTTTCGGCATGACTTTCCCGCTCCGCCTCCATACGGTTTTTGAGACCCGACAATTCCGACTGCGCATGCGCATAACGTTGCTGAAGCTGTTCATATTGCGCTTGTTGCACACCTAAATCCTGGCGTAATTGCGCCACCTGTTCGCGTTGCTGATTGGCTTCACCTTTCATCACCTGCAAATCCACCATTTCGGCCTGCAACCGCTGATTTTGGGCTTGAAGCGCATCGGCTTCTTCCTCCAATCTGGCCAGGCCTGGCAGTTTTTCCTGTGCCGCATCGCGTTGTCGTTTCAAACGAACAGTCATCACGGCCAGTCCGATCGATACGACCAGCAGCCCCCAAGCCCACGGGTTTGCCTGCAACACTTCCAAAAATTCACTCCACGCCATTTGATTTCGCCACTTTTCCTCGTGCGTCTAATTGTACTCGATTATCCGATAAAGATTGGTAACGTCCGTTCACACGCACTTGCCGCTGCCCGTCCGGCAAGACAATAATCGCCGACACTTTCGGTTTCCGTTGCGTCGGCGTCACCACATTTTGAACTGGCGACGGGCGTTGGGACGGCTTAACCTCCGGGTTCAAATACGCTTGACGCGCCTGTTCGATATGAGCCCGTTGATCGGGGGTATAAAACAATCTTTCTAACTTAGGCTCTACTGCCTGAACAGCCCCAGTCAAACATAGCCCTAATAATACCTTCCAACCGCTTAGCTGTCTCATAAGGCCTTCCCTTCAAACGCTCTCGGCTTGGCTTCAAAAAAAATCAGCGAACACGCCATACGGATACCGCCTTTATTCAAATTAAAAACCGGTGATTTCGTATTGGCATCTCGATCCAAATCACACCCTTCAATCAAGAAAAACGGCGTAATGTCGGTTGAAATACGTTGAAACAGCGTCAGGATATCACGGTCCGATTGCAAGCCCGCCGACAAGTTCAATCGGGTAAAGAAGAAAATCGGCTTTTCCAACGGAATGTATTTCAAGTCATTTTGGCGCAACACTTTTTCCGGCTCGAATTGAATTTTAAATGGTTTCAATGCCAACGACTTTTGAATGTTCAACAATGCATCGGTCCAAGCAACGCGCCCCTGCTGATCAACCAGGTCTTCGGGGTTGATTTGAGAGTAGGCTTCGCCGTAAGCATGAAACAATTGCGCTTGTTTTTTCAGAAATTCGACCTGCCGAACCAAACGATCCAAATGCGCGACCTGTTGCTGAACATGGGTTTGCAGTGCATGGGTTTGTTCCAAAAGAAACCAACGCCCCAATCCGATTAACAGCAGCGTCGCCACCAAAACGCCCAGCGGCCAAGCCAAATAACGGCGCAACCCGTTCGATTCGATGAATCTCATGGCGTTTCCTCCGCCGGGGCCGGTGTCAAAGGTTCGAAAACTTTCAAGCGATACGTCAGGCTAAACGGCAGTTCCTGAGTTTTACGCTCCAGACGACCTTCCACCGCAAGCGCCTGAGCTGCATTTCGATTCAAAGGTTCATTGACATATTTCAGTTGCTCCACGCGAGAATCCTCTCGAATGCCCGCCATAAATGCGTCCGCTTTTTGCAACAGCACCTCATAGCGCTGGTTGCCTTTCACATAACCGGATAACCACACTTGAACCCGCTCTTCATCCAAAATAGGGTGACGGTTCCAACGTATTTCCGTGAGTTCAATCGCCGGATGTCGGTTCACGACACGGCTCAAGGCAGCCAGTTCCCGGCCAACCGAACCGTGCTGTTTCACCCGCTTGAGTTGGTCGAAAAATTCGACCGTCGCTTTCATATCTTCGGCATCATACTGCAAATGAATCACGCTCTGCAGGCGTTGCTTATCCTGTTCAAACTGCTGCTGTTTCGCCATCACCTGCTCGGCCTTATCCGTCAACACGAAATAATCAATCGCCGTTTGCAATAAAGCATAACTTCCCAACAAAGCCACCAGTGCCCATGACAGCCATACCAGCCGGTTCCATTGCCATAAACGCCCAACCCGCTCTGTATAGGCATTGCGATAAAAAGAGGCTGGCGCAGCGGTTTTCAAAAACTGCACCAAACACATCAACGTCCTTTTTTCATCCGGCGCAGACGGCGCAAGTCCCAAGCCGCCGAGTGATTCGCCTTTGAGAATCAGTCGAGATCGGTCCCAATTAGTGGACACCAGGCTGGCGCGCAGCGCGCCCATTACCGGTGCCACCGCCTGACCGTAACCATCCAGATACACTTGCCCGACTTCATGATTGAAAGGCACCAGTTTTTGGTTGTAGAGGTAACGCAACGTGGCACGCGTTTCATCCGCCAGCGCACGGGAGCATTCCGCCTCATCCAAAACATCGTCCAGCTCAATGTTCCGGGTCATTCGTAACTGTGATTCGATCAACACGAACTGACGGAACCGTCGTTCGGTCTCTCGCACCGTTAGAATAAACGGTTGCTTAAGGCGTTTGCCTTTAAGACCGATGCGACGAGCCAAACGCTTCAAGAACCAGGTTTCCATTAAAAACGTGTAAGAATACACTTGCCGCAAGGCCAACCCAAACTCCTCGATTAACCCAAGCAACATATCGAGCTTGGGTGAATGGGAGGCATTCGCCAAAAGAATCAGTTGTTCTTCTCGACCTTCGGCATTTTTCTGAAATACCGGCAGCCAGTGAGCGTGTACGAAGGCACTTTTTTCAAACCGGCTTTTCAGACGCTTTTCCAAAGCCGGCCGTTCCCACGGAAACAGCTTGGGAACCCATTCATAATGCATAGACTCGTCGGAAAAATCCAACACCAGTGCCAAGCCATGCGACGGCTCAAACTCACCCAACAAGTCGCGAATGGCCTGCGGCTCCCACGTCAATGACGCTGTGGCCAGATGATCACGTTCTGTCGCCTCTAAGTCGACGACATCGAACCCTTCATCCCGCAGAAACAAGCTATATCGCATCATTGCACCTTTGAAATGGTTTCATAAACCGGACCAAGCACCGCCAGCATGACCCAACCGACCACCAAAGCCATCACCACCGTCAGCAAAGGTTCAATCGCCGGTTCAATCCGTTCGATGCTCTCTTTGGCTTCGGCATCGTAATAGTCACTGACATGACGCAGCGCTTCGTCCATACCGCCACTTTGTTCACCGACTTTGACCATTCGAATGGCCATGGACGGAAACGCCTCAGCCAGTGAAAAAGCCTGGTAAATCGTTTCTCCTTCTTCAATCAACAGCATGGCACGTTCGATGTTTCGTTCCAGATAAGCATTAGCCACCACGGAAGCCGACAACTTTAACGATTCACCGAAATGGATGCCTGCACTGTGCATCACCGCCAATGTGCTGGCAAAACGGGCAATTTTCAACTTATACAACACAGGGCCGATCACGGGAATTTTGAACAGCAACCGATCCATTTGGATTCGAAACGCCTGCGAACGATTTTTCCACCATTTCACCCCCAGCCAGACCACCATCGGCACCAGTACCAATTCCAGCAGATAATGTTGCATAAACCCCGATACCGCAATCAGGGATTCAGTTGCAAAACTTAATTCGCCACCCATTTCACGAATAAAGGACACCAGTTCCGGCACCACAAACAGCATCATCATCAAAATAACCGCCAGCACCACCAACCCCACAATCGACGGATAAATCATGACTTTTTTGGTTTTGGCCGCCAGGCTTTCTTCCCATTTCAGCATGGTTTCCAAACGACTCAACACCGTCGCCATCTGGCCAGTCTTTTCTCCTACCGCAACCAAAGCGATGTACACGGCCCCCAAACGGTTTTCATAGGGTTTCAACGCTTGCGAAAAGCTTTGCCCGCCTTCCATTGACTCATAGACGGCCGAAAGCATTTCCCGCGTCGCGTCACTGTCATCGGATTTGCGCAGGTCATCGATGATTTCCATCAAGGGCACACCGGCCTTGAGTAATTGTTTGAACTGCGTCGTCAGGGTAATGATGTCACGCCGAGTAATTTTATGGTGCCCGAAACCACTGAACAAACCGGGAGACTTGACACGAAAAGACAGCAAGTCGATTTGAGCGGAGCGCAAACGCTGTTCCAAATCCTGTTCATTCGAGGCTTGCACCTCGCCTCGCACCCGTTTTCCGAAACGGTTGACACCTGTATAGCGATAGACTTCCATCAAACTTCCTTCATGACACCAGTTCCGTCAAATCGACGATTCGACTGATTTCATCCAGAGTCGTTTCTCCGGCCCGAACCCGCTTCAAAGCATTTTGCAGCAAAGGGGAAAAACCGTTTTCCAAGGCCTTGTCGAGAATGGCATGCTGAGACTGACCGGCCATGATCATATCGTCCATTTCGTCGGTGACGCGTAAGGTCTCCAGAATCGCCAAACGCCCTTTATAACCGATACCATTGCAGGCCGAACAACCACAAGCCCGATACAAAACCAAGTCCGAGTCATGTTCCAAGCCGACCAAACATCGCTCAAAAGTATCCGGACGATAAGATTCCTTACAATGCTCACATAAACGGCGAGCCAAACGCTGAGCCAAGATACCGGTGATATTGCCCGATAAAATCGAACGGGAAATGCCAATATCAAGCAAGCGTGGAATCGCTCCAATAGCGGAATTAGTATGCAGCGTCGTCAACACTTGATGCCCCGTCATGGCGGCCCGGAAAGCCATTTCCGCCGTCTCGCTGTCACGAATCTCCCCCACCAGAATAATGTCCGGATCCTGACGCAAGATGGCGCGAATCCCGGTGGCGAACGTCATACCGATGTCCTCGTTGATTGAGGTTTGACGCACCATCCCCATCGGATATTCGACCGGATCTTCCAAGGTCATGATATTAACCCCTTCCCGGTTCATCTCATTCAACATCGAATAGAGTGTCGTGGTTTTACCGGAACCGGTCGGCCCGGTCACCAAAACGATGCCGTTTGGCCGCGACATCATCAACTCCAATTCGCGATGACTGTCGGCATCGAGCCCCAGCGTTTTCAATGGCACGATGCCTTTTTCCCGGTCCAGAATACGCAGCACAAAATTTTCGCCCTGACGGCCCGGCAATGTCGATACACGAAAATCGATTTGACGACCGTGCACGACCAGTTCCATCCGACCATCCTGCGGCATCCGCTGATCGGTCAAATCCAGACTGGCCATCACTTTCAAACGCACCACCAGACCCGACCAGAATGATTTGTGCAATAAGCGAATTTCCTGCAACACCCCGTCGATGCGATAGCGGATGCGAATGTAATATTCTTCCGGTTCAAAATGGATATCCGACGCGCCTTTTTTCACCGCATCGGTCAAGATATTATCCACTAGGCGTACCATGGGCTGGGAATACTCATCTTGTAACGAGCGGCTGTAACTTTCCGGCGCCCCGGTTTCCAACTCTTTCAAGATGCCGTCAATCGACAACTCATACCCGTAAAAATGGTCGATGGCATTTTGAATTTCGTTTTCAACCACCAAGATCGGTTCAATGCGAACCTCGCCTTGAATGTGACGTTTAAGGTGGTCCATCAACAAAATGTCATCCGGACTCGCCATCGCCACTTTCATTCGGTCGCCGTCCAGGCTGATCGGCATCACCAGATTGGTTCGTGCAAATTCTTCAGACACCAACTCCAAGGCTTTGGAATCGGGGACCACACCCTGCAACGACATGGAGGAATAGCCAACCACATCGCCCAATATCTGCCGCGCATCCTGTTCCGCAAGAAACCCCAGGGTAACCAGCACCTTACCGAGCTTCTTGCCGGTCACACTCTGTTCGGTCAGGGCAATACGCAACTGATCCGGCGTAATATAACCGGCTTCAACCAAACGATCGCCAAGGCGTGCCTTATCCATAAACCCCTCTCATGATGGTTTCGCTTCCCGGTTCAAAAACGTCTGTAACGCGCTGACACGCTGACGGACCTGCTCTTTTCGTTCCGCCGACAAACGGGCCGAAGAAGCCTGTAAAACCCGCTCATAATATTGTTTTGCCAAGTCATACTCGCCTAATTTGTCGAGGCTCACCGCCAGGTTCAAAGCATAATCCTCACGGTTGGGTGCCAATTGATAGGCTTTAAAATATTGTTTTTGAGCCGCCACCCAGTTGTTCTCTTTCGCCAGCTGATGCCCTAAGGCAGCCTGTAGTGCAGCGTTCTCGGGAAAATCACGCACGCGTTTCACCAGGTTTTCCGTCGAGGCTTCGCCTTGCACCTGACTGCTCAGCATTAATGCTGCATCCTGCGCTCGCAGGTTTTGAGGATCGATTTCGAGAATACGTTGGTAAAGACGAAGTGCATCCGATTTACGTCCCTGTTTGACTGACACCGCAGCCAAACCGAACAGAGCCGGAAGGTTTTGGACATCCTGCTGATAAGCCGATGTGTAGAATTGTCGCGCCTCATCCAATTTCCCGGCCTGATAGGCTTGGTAGCCCTTTTCTGCCTCCGTTGGTTCGGTCATCGCCACGATT
Organism: Thiomicrospira sp. S5; assembly: GCF_003991075.1. Classification (NCBI taxonomy): domain Bacteria; kingdom Pseudomonadati; phylum Pseudomonadota; class Gammaproteobacteria; order Thiotrichales; family Piscirickettsiaceae; genus Thiomicrospira; species Thiomicrospira sp. S5. The sequence goes on from NZ_CP014470.1 coordinate 2,144,778, forward strand.
TTCAAATGTTTGGTCGGCACAGACGCGACCGCCGGCGTCACCGATTTTCCTGCCACGGCCGGCGCGTTCACGCGTTCTGTTCGAGCGATGGGCATCGCTTTATTTGGTGGCTCGGAAAGACTCGCTTGGGTTTGCGGCTGAACCTTGTCTTCCTCTGACTCGACGGCATCCGATGACGAACTGACGGGGAGCACCGTCTCCTGGGGCACGGTTCGATACGCCGCCAGTTCATGATTGACCGCCTGAGTTTGCATTTGAAAATACGCCCAGCCGTAGTACCCCAAACCGGCCAGAACAAACACCGCCAAAGCACTGCCGCCCAACCAGCGCAGCGGATGACCACTTGGTTGGCGGGCTTGTTGCATGGCCTGCAAAACTCCCTGCGCTCGCTGCCGCTTTGCATTTTCCAAGGACGCTTCCGATTGATACCCCGGTATTTGCGACAGACTCCAATCCGGCGCCTTTGGCTCATTTGTCCCAGCCGGAGTTACTTGAAGACGCTTTTCCGGCATCGCCTCAGTCGGCATATCAGGTTGCTGCACTTTATCTTCAAACGAGGAAGACACCACATCCTGCCCGTCGACTAAACGCTCAGATGTGACCGTTTTCCGGTTTTGACCAGGCCTGGCCGTTTCTTCAAAAACGCTTCCCGCCGCCTGTTTTTCGGCGGCCGCTTTTCTCAAGGCATCCAGCAACACACTCATTTAGTTACTCGTCGTCTGTAACAGCGGTTTCATGGCTTTCAAGTCACCGTGCTCGATATCCGGGTTATTAATAATGATCGGACGGATAAAAATAATCAGCTCCGATTTTTGAACGGTGTCATCCCGATAAGAGAATAAGTCGCCCACCCAAGGAATGTCGATCAAACCCGGTACACCTTCACGCTGGTTACTGTGCGTATCTTGAATCAAACCACCGATAATCGCCGTCTGCTTGTCACGCAACCGTAATACCGAATCCATTTCGCGTTCTTGAATCACCGGCACCTTACTGACGATATTTTCTTTCGCCAACTCCGGGTTCGGGTCGTCCACATAACTGACGATGCGCGATAAGGTCGGACGGATATTCAGTGAAATCTCACCGTCGTCGGTAATGAACGGCGTCACATGCATCATGAACCCGACCGGCACCGAGTGCACCATGGTTTCATAGGTCGTAACCCCCGCACTCACCGACGTGGCGGATTCCCGGTTCACGTCGACGGTGAAATAGACTTCGTTTTTCACCACTTTCAATAACGCCGCCTGGTTGTTCATCGCCATGATTTTCGGGCTGGACAAGACTTTGGTGTCGCCAAATTTTTGCAACAATTTGATGCCCAGCGAGAAATCCCAAGTGCCCAACGACGTCAGGTTGATGGAAAAGTTCGGATCGTTGGATAAATTGCTGCCCAGCATACTTTGGGTAATGGCACTGGAACCGGACGAGCTCGAGGTCACCGCACTCCAATCCACACCGGCCTGATACTGGTCATTTAACTCGACTTCCACCACCGTCGCTTCAATCAGCACTTGTTTATTGGTACGGTGCAAAGTGTTTTCCAAATAAGCTTCGATTTCTTTATGTTGTCGACCGGTTGTGAACACGGTCAACAACCCGGCTTCTTTATTGACCACCACGTTTTGCACTTTCTCAGAGGTGGTGGACGTCACTGTCTCCATGGCCTGGCTACTGCTCCCCTCGGCATAGTTATCCCCCCAGTACTCTTGCCCCATGTTCTGTCGATCGGTTTGACGGTCACCATCATAGGTACGTCTATGGGAGACGGTTTTAATCGGCTTGACTTCCAGCATCGCCATGGCCGAGACGTTTTCTTCCAGTGTTTTCCAGAAATCGTTGACCGCTTTGGTATCCAGCTTGAACTGACTGTTCTGATTGCCGTTATTCAAGCTGACGCCTTGCGCCACATTGCCGACCGACATTTTCATGACCGTCGAATCGTTAATGTGTTTCGTCACATTGACGTAGTCGACTTCATAGCTTTTCCAAAACGGCTTGTCCGGCGTGATGACAATGGTGTCGCCTTGCAACTCGTACAACGCATCGATTTGCGCCGTCACGCGCTGTAAAATGCGTTCCAAAGGCTGGTTAATGGCATTGATGGTGACCCGCCCCTGCACCGCGGATGACAGATCCAGTTGCTTATCAGCGTTTTTCGCTAAATTGAACAACAAATCCGATACCGGCACGTTAATCGCGGACACACTATAACGCTTAATGTTTTTTTGCTCGCTCGGGTCGAGATTGATTGGTTCGTCGGTTACCAATTCGGGAATCGCCGCCGGCTTGGCCGTCGATTGCGCTATATCGTCTTCCGGCGTCAAATGCCCTTGCAGATTGAACTTATCCGATACCGGCGGCGCCAAAGGCTCACGCTTGACACTGTCCGAGGTACTGCACCCCGCCAGAATCCAAAGCAGGCCTGGGAGAATTAACGCTATTTTCTTCATGATGCTTTTTTCATTCCTTTTTACGCGCCCTAAGATCCGGCTGAAACGCCTCGCTCTTTGGGCGAGCGCGCAATCATTTCTGCCACACTGGAAACCGATACGATGCGGGATTCAGCGCCCGACAAGGTTTGTAAATCGATTTGTTTGTTTCGTAAGACTGACCCCGCTTCCGCTCTCGGGTCGTAAAGCAACCGAAACTGAATATCCGAAGGATCGCTTTGTGCATCGACGACTGCAAACAAATGCGCGCGATTGGCCACATCCAACCCGTTCAAAACGTTGGAGTACACATTATCAAAACGCCGCAACGGCATGGCACTGACAAGAATCAACGGTTTAGAAGCCGATTGAGTACGCAAAAAACGCCGCGTCTCACGATCCATATCCGTCAACTGCACCAAACGCTGAGAACTGACACCGAAATGCGCCGCCGTGTCCGCTAATTGTTGCGAAGCCTGCCACCAAGCCACCGGCTCGGCTGTATCGGTCGGAATGTCCGAATTCGCCTTATCCGCGAACCAAAGCACGGCCACGACGGCCACCACCATAAAGGACGCCACCAAGCCCAAGGCCAAGGCTAATCGAGACCGAATCTTGTTAGACTGGGGTACCAGTCCTTTGAAGTGCGAGGCTTTTAAACGCGCATCGCCTTTCGAAAAAGCCACCATCAATAACTTATCGGCCAAGAGATTAATCGAGCGTGGCAGACCGCCTGTGGCCTGCCGGATACGTTTGGCAATGCTCAGTGAAAATAAATCCGCCTGCATATACCCCGCCACCCGCATTCGGTAATTCAGATAATGCATCACTTCGTCATCGTCCAATGGCTGAATCGTGAAGTGGTTGGCCACCCGGTCTTTGAACGGGCGAACGCGCGAATCCTGCAAGGTCACGTCCAATTCCGGCTGACCGAACAACACCATTTGCAACAACTTATCTTCCTCGGTTTCCAGGTTTCCCAGCAACCGCAACTCTTCCAAGGCATCCAGCGTCATCGCCTGTGCCTCATCAATCAACATCACCACCCGCCGGTTTTGACGGTATTCGTCAATCAGAAAACGATTCAATCGTGTCATCAATTCCGGTTTGCCGTCCTCCGGATTCACCGGAATCGATAACTCAGTGCAAATAAACGTCAATAAGGCTTTGTCCGACAGGGTCGGTGATGAAATGTACACTTGAATATAATTGGCGGGCAACCGATCCGACAGCAGACGCAGCAAAGTGGTTTTGCCAACACCGACTTCACCGGTCACAGTAATGATGCCGTCCCCGCGCTGGATGGAAAACAGCAACGCCTGCGCAATTTCGTCTCGCGCGGCTTGTTTATAGAAGAACGTCAAATCCGGTGAAATTTTAAACGGGAGTTTCTTCAGACCAAAGAAAGAGCAATACATAGATGTTTGATAACCACACTTAACGGTTCGTTCAATTGTTTATTTTATCCTTGCCATACAACACGCATTCGGGCGAAGAACCGATATTTAAAGTTTGTATATATGATAACAACTTAACCGTCATTTCGTTGTTTTTATTCCGCAAAAACACGGAAACCAACTCGATTGATACCAAACTGCCCCGCCTAAAACACTGTCACATCTTACCCGGTATTTTAATCCGTAAAAATACGATTCACAAATGCTTGTTTTAGCCGAGGCCGCAAACCGAATCTTTGCCAGGCCTGGTCAATTTATCTGGCAGACATAAAAAAACCTGCCGGCGGCAGGTTTTTCAACAGTCGATTCAAAAAGGCCCTTTCGAGCCAGAACGAAACGATCTTAGTTCTTTTCTTGGTCAACGATTTTGTTGGCTGAAATCCAAGGCATCATCGCACGTAGCTTACGCCCGACGACTTCGATACCATGCTCTTCGTTCAAACGACGTTGCGCTGTCATCGACGGATAGTTCGATTGACCTTCCAAGATGAACTTCTTAGCGTACTCACCGGTTTGGATGTCTTTCAACGCTTGACGCATGGCTTCACGCGACTCGTCATTGATAACTCGAGGACCGGTCACATATTCACCGTACTCTGCATTGTTGGAGATGGAGTAGTTCATATTGGCGATCCCGCCTTCGAACATCAAGTCAACAATCAACTTCAACTCATGCAAACATTCGAAGTACGCCATTTCCGGCTCATAACCCGCTTCAACCAACGTATCGAAACCGGCTTTAACCAGCTCAACCGCACCACCGCAAAGAACCGCTTGCTCACCGAACAAATCGGTTTCACACTCGTCACGGAAAGTGGTTTCGATGATACCGGTACGACCGCCACCAATCGCTGACGCATAAGACAAAGCGATGTCTTTCGCTTTACCGGATGCATTTTGCTCAACAGCGATCAAATCCGGAATCCCGCCACCGCGGACGAATTCGGAACGAACCGTATGGCCCGGCGCTTTCGGCGCGATCATCACAACGTCCAAGTCCTTACGAGGTTCGATTTGGTTATAGATGATGGCGAAACCGTGGGCAAAGGCCAATACCGCACCTTGCTTGATGTTCGGCTCGATTTCTTCTTTATACAACACCGACTGGAACTCATCCGGCGTTAGAATCATCACCATATCGGCATTCGCGACAGCCGTTGCGACGTCTGCGGTTTTCAAACCATACCCTTCCGCTTTCTTGATGGAAGAGGAACCGGCACGCAAACCAACGGTTACGTCCACACCGGAATCCTGTAGGTTGGCCGCATGCGCATGGCCTTGAGAACCAAAACCGATAATCGCAACTTTCATGCCTTTGATGATAGAAAGGTCACAATCTTTATCGTAATAAACTTGCATTGTTTTTCCTTAAAAGTAAGTTAATCGTAATAATAAATCTTATTTTGTCCATTCGGATAATCGTTACAGGTGGAGCGATTTCTCACCACGCATCAGGCCGACCGCGCCGGAGCGCACAATTTCGACAATCAAGCCTTCGTCGATCGCATCGATGAAAGCGTCAAGCTTCTGTGTTTCGCCCACCAACTGAACGGTGTAGATATTGGAAGTCACGTCAACGATGGTGCCACGGAAAATATCGCACAAGCGCTTGATTTCCTCACGCATACCGCCGACGGCTTTCAACTTCACCAGCATTAGCTCTCGCTCAATGTGCTGCCCTTCTGTGATGTCCACCACCTTGATGACATCAATCAAACGATTCAAATGCTTGACGATCTGCTCGATTTGCTGATCATCACCGCTGGTGACCAACGTCAAACGCGACATCGTCTCGTCATCGGTCGGCGCCACTGTCAGAGCGTGAATATTGTAACCACGTGCCGAAAACAAGCCCGCCACACGGGAAAGCGCGCCAGACTCATTCTCAATCAACATTGAAATAATATGCTTCATTCGTCTCTCCCCCTTATACCAAAATCATCTCATCCAGACCGGCGCCAGCAGGAATCATCGGATAGACGTTCTCCTGCTGATCGGTCACGATGTCAATAAAGACGAAACGATCTTTGTATTTATCGGAAAAGACCTCTTCCAGCTCTTGTTTCATGGTTTTCGGATCTTCGATACGTACGCCGACATGCCCATAGGATTCGGCCAGCTTAACGAAGTCCGGCAAGGAATCCATATACGACATCGAATAACGACGATCGTAGAAGAACTCCTGCCACTGACGCACCATCCCAAGGAAGCCGTTGTTCAAACAGACCACCTTGATCGGCAAGCCGTATTGCAAGCAGGTCGACAATTCCTGAATGTTCATTTGAATCGATCCTTCACCCGTGACACAGATAACGGTCGATTCCGGAAAAGCCGCCTGTACGCCCATCGCCGCCGGCAAACCGAAGCCCATCGTGCCCAGACCGCCGGAGTTAATCCAGCGACGCGGCTTATTGAACTTATAGTACTGCGCGGCGAACATTTGATGCTGACCGACGTCCGACGTCACATAGGCATCGCCCTTAGTGACTTCCCAAACGGTTTCCATGGCCGCTTGCGGCTTGATTTTGTGTCCCACCTGATCATAACGCAAACAATCGGTGGCACGCCAAGCTTCAATTTGCTCCCACCAGCTGGCCAAGGCTTCCTTGTCCACGCTTTTCTTGGTTTTGCTCAACAGCGATAGCATTTCCAACAACACTTGTTTGACCGGCCCGACAATCGGAATGTCCACCGCCACGTTTTTGGAAATCGACGCTGGGTCGATATCGATATGAATGACGCGAGCATCCGGGCAGAACTTTTCCAAATTCCCGGTCACTCGGTCATCGAAGCGTGCACCAATGGCGATAATCACATCGGAGTTATGCATGGTTAAATTGGCTTCATAAGTGCCATGCATCCCGAGCATGCCGACAAATTGCTTGTCTTCCGCCGGATACGCACCCAACCCCATCAAGGTGTTGGTCACCGGAAAGCCCAAGGTACGCGCCAATTCCGTCAAGGCTTCCGACGCGCCGCCGAGCACCACACCACCACCGGTGTAAATGATCGGCTTTTTCGCTTTCATCATCATATCGATGGCTTTTTTGATTTGTCCGCTATGGCCTTTCGTTACAGGTACATAGGAGCGCAAACTGACTTCTTGTGGATATTCATAAGAGCTTTTGGCATTTTGGACATCTTTCGGGATGTCGACCACGACCGGACCGGGTCTACCGGTCGTTGCGATGTAAAACGCTTTTTTGAGCGTGATCGCGAGGTCTTTGACATCCTTGACCAAGAAGTTGTGTTTGACGATCGGTCTTGTAATCCCCACCGTATCGATTTCCTGGAAGGCATCCAGGCCAATCATATTGGTGGCGACCTGGCCGGTGATGACAACCATCGGAATCGAATCCATATAAGCTGTCGCAATACCGGTAACGGTATTGGTGGCACCCGGCCCTGATGTTACAAGAGCGACCCCTGGTAGACCTGTAGAGCGCGCGAACCCGTCCGCTGCGTGAACCGCAGCCTGTTCATGACGGACCAACACGTGTTTCATTTTACGTGCATCCGTATCCAGGGCATCATAGATAGGCAACGCCGCCCCTCCAGGATACCCCCAAATATGCTCTACGCCCTCATCTTCCAAATAATGAACAAGAATCTGGGCACCAGTTAATTCCACAACAACGGTCCTCCGTTTTGGCCGCAAAACCGCCGAACCCGAATCGTTTTATCGACTCGACAGCTTTTCGACTTTTAAAAAATAACTTTAAAAACAAAGCCCTGCAGTTTCGCAGGGTAAGCAGGCGATTATAACGAACTTAGGCGCTTTTATAAACCCATAAGTTGAAATTAATCGGTTTGAAAATCACCGGAATAGAAAGTGCCGAACGGCGTTTAACGAAACTCCGGTAAAAACAGATTTTGACGATAGTGTTTCAACTCCTCAATCGACTCGTAAATATCGTCCAGCGCTAGGTGCGCGCCTTTTTTCTTGTGGGAAGCATACACACTTGGCGCCCAGCGTCGGGCCAATTCCTTCAAACTGGACACGTCCAGGTTTCGGTAATGGAAAAACGCTTCCAATTCCGGCATCTGCTCAATCAGAAAACGGCGATCCTGACAAATGGTGTTGCCGCACATCGGCGATTTGCCTTTCGGCACAAAGTCTTTCAGAAACTCAAGCGTCTGCAATTCCGATTCGCGCATCGAAATATCGCTCTCCTGCACGCGCTTGGTCAAACCGGAGTTGCCGTGATGCGTGGTACACCATTCATCCATTCCGTCCAGGTAATGCTGTTCCGTCTGAATCGCAATCACCGGCCCTTCGCCCAGCACATTCAATTCGGCATCCGTTACCACCGTGGCGATTTCGATAATCTGATCGGTTTTATGGTCTAAACCGGTCATCTCCAGATCAATCCAAATCAAATTATTTTCAGACTTCATCACTACACTCATTGAACCTTTTAAACTAGAATAGGCGCTAGTTTAAACTTTATTCGAGCCAGCCTCAACGCGCACAACGCCGGAAATGTGGAATTCGCCGCTTCTTCGACGTTCAAAAAAACCGCGCGACTAACACAGGCACGCAAACAACAAGACAAGGCATCGTTCCATGAATTGGATTACCGTATTATTTGCAACCTCCCTGATTCTTAACCTGGTCATCGAGCTGTGGCTCAACATCAAAAACCAGTTTCACATCGGCACCCACCGCAACCAGGTGCCGGACGAATTTCAAGACGTGGTCACGACAGAAGCGCATCAAAAAGCCGCCGATTACAGCCGCGCCAAACTGCAACTCTCACGATTCGTCTTATTTTTCGACGCCGCCGTCTTATTGTTCATGACGCTCGGCGGCGGCTTTCAAGAAATTTACAATTACTGGCTGGCGACGGATCTATCACCCATCTGGCGTGATGTCGGTTTCTTGTTGTCTACCTTCTGGTTTTTGTCGCTACTGCACCTTCCGTTCGCCATCATTTCCACCTTTAAAATCGAAGAGGCTTTCGGCTTTAATAAAATGACCGTCGGCAAATTTATTTCCGACCTTGTCAAACAATGGTTGCTCGGCTTAATCATCGGCCTGCCATTGGCCTGGGCGGTGCTGTCGATTATGAATGCCTATTTCGACCAGGCCTGGTGGTTTTATACCTGGGTACTTTGGGTGGCGTTCAACCTGCTGTTACTTTGGGCTTACCCGAAATGGATCGCGCCCATTTTCAACAAGTTCACCCCGCTGGAAGACGGCGAAATGAAACAGCGCATTGAAGCCCTGCTGGAGCGTACCGGATTCGAGTCAAACGGCATTTTCGTCATGGACGGTTCCTCGCGTTCCGGTCACGGCAACGCTTATTTCACCGGCTTTGGCAAAAACAAACGCATTGTGTTTTTCGACACCCTACTGGAGTCCTTAACACCGGAAGAAGTCGAAGCGGTGCTGGCGCACGAACTGGGGCATTTCAAACACGGCCACATCAAAAAACGCATGATCGAATCCTTTGCTTTGAGCTTTGCCGGCTTGTTCGTTCTGGGCTGGCTGACGCAATTACCGGCGTTTTACCAAGGTCTGGGCATGACATCGGAAACGCCGGCCGCCGCGTTATTGCTGTTTATGACCGCCATCCCGGTGATGTTCTTTTTCTTCGGGCCGATTGCCGCTTTCAAAAGCCGCAAGCATGAATTCGAAGCCGATGCCTTCGCATCACAAACCACCGGTTCGGCCCCGTTAATTTCCGCGTTATTAAAAATGTATCGCGACAACGCCAGCAGCCTGACCCCGGATCCGACTTATTCAGCATATCACGACAGTCATCCGCCGGCTAAAATCCGCATTGACCACTTAAAGTCGCTTGAAAAATAAAGCGCTAGTCCCTATTGAAAGCGATCAAGCGCAACGTTATTAACGAGATCAAACACAGGAACCGTAATTTATGACACACGAATTGCCACTAAAAGACCAATCCTGCACCGACATCGAAAAAGGCAGCAAGCCATTGATTATCCCCACTATTGAGAGCTACCTCTCACAAATGCCGGGCTGGGATGTGCCGTTGGATTACCTGACGCTCACCAAGACCTTCTCCTTCAAAAACTACCACCAAACCGTGGCGTTTGTGAACGCCGTCACCTGGGTGGCGCACAAAGAAGATCATCATCCGGAAGTGTGCTTTGGGTATAATCAATGCAAAATCACTCTGACCACCCACAATATCAAAGGACTGAGTCAAAACGATTTTATTCTGGCCGCCAAAATCGACGCTTTGCTGGCTTAACCCCCCTTAACCAAAGAAACCTTCGTGGCGAAACGCAAACTCAACCAACAACAACAGCGCCGGGTGAAGCAAAAGCAACATCAGGAGCGCACCGCCACGGAAACGGTCGGCGATTCCCAACGGGGTGAAAAACGACCAGGCCTGGTCATTACCAACTTCGGCAAACGTCTGCTGGTGGAGTCCGAAGACGGCCAACTCCACAACTGCGCCGTACGCCAACACCTGGGCAAGCTGGTGGCCGGCGACACCGTCACCTGGCAGGCCGACATTGAACCCAACACCGGCGTGGTCGTCGCGGCCGACCCACGCCATCAGGAACTCAGTCGCCCCGGCTTTCGCGGTCAAAAGCGCATGGTGGCCGCCAATATCGACCTTTTAGGCATTGTCGCCCCCATCGAACCGGGCGTTCACCCGGACATGATCGACCGTTACCTGGTCACCGCCCATCAAATGCACCTGCCGGTGCTGATTCTGATTAATAAAATCGATCTGATGGCCTCCGACGAACACTGGGAAGCCATTGCCGAACTCCTACTTCCCTATGACGAATTGGGGCTGGATATTCTGCCGGTGTCGGCTGAAAGCGGGGATGGCATCGAGGCATTAAGAACCTTGCTAACCGGCAAAAACAGTGTCTTTGTCGGCCCGTCCGGTGCGGGAAAATCGTCACTCATTAAAGCCCTGATTCCCGACATCGACATCAAAACCAGCGCCCTGTCGGAATCCACCGGACTGGGCAAACACACCACCACCAACAGCATTTTGTACCACCTGCCAGAGGAAACCGACGTCAACCCGGGACACGCCGGAAACATCATCGACTCGCCCGGCGTGCGTCAATTCAGCCCGATGCCATGCGAATTACACGAGCTAGAAGCCGCTTACCCGGATTTCGCGCCCTTTCTAGGCCAGTGCAAATTCAATAATTGCACCCATACCACCGAACCCAACTGTGCGATTCGCCAAGCGGTTGAAGACGGCGAACTGCACTATTCCCGCTACCAAAGCTTCCAACGATTACGTGAAGAGTTCGCTAACGAACCCCACTGAACGACCGGATCAAACACACCCATTGATTTCATCCCAAAAGCACCTTATCCATCGTTAAAAGATTTTATTCTTTTTGATATTGAAAATTACTCTCATTTTCTTTAATATTGTTACCAATCTTAGTGACTAACGTATTAAGAATGGAATCGCAACATGGTCGAACTGGATAAAGTCTGCATTAATTTGGGTCAGCAAGCCTTGTTCAAGGAGTTCACCCTATCGTTTGCCGCCGGCGAAATCATCGGGCTATTGGGCCCGAGCGGTTGTGGCAAGACGACCCTATTGCGCTCTATTGCCGGTTTCACGCCAATCCAATCCGGCGTCATCACCGTCAACGACCGTTGTCTGGCGTGCGATGGCCAATCTTTGCCGCCGGAAAAGCGTAACATCAGCATGGTGTTCCAAGACCACGCCCTCTTTCCACACCTGACGGTTGCGGAAAACATCGCCTTTGGCCTGCGCGGCCAATCCAAAACCGAACAACGTCGTCGTGTCGACGAACTCTTGACGATGATTCACTTGAACGACTTGGCAAACCGTTACCCGCACGAAATCTCCGGCGGTCAACAACAGCGCGTGGCCTTGGCTCGCGCCTTGGCACCGAAGCCGGCTTTGGTATTATTGGACGAACCTTTCTCCAACCTGGATCCGGCCTTGCGCCACCGTTTGGCGGAAGAAACCCGCCAGTGGTTGAAGCAGGAAAACACTCCGGCATTATTGGTCACCCATGACGAGACCGATGCGCAAACTCTCTGCGACCACTACGGCACACTGACCGCATCCAAAATCCAATTCGCCAATCCCACGGCGGCCTAAGCGCCGCCGAAAAAACCGATACTTATACCAGGAGCGCCTTGTGAAAAAACGTTCATTGAAACACGCTTTCGCCACCACTTTATTCTCCATTGCCAGCCTGGCAATGCTCGGTACCTCTCAATTAGCCTATGCCGATGACGAACTGGTGGTGTATTCTTCTCGAAAAGAGCACTTGATCAAGCCACTGTTCGACCAGTTCACAAAGGAAACCGGCATTCCGGTGACCTTACAAACCGGTAAAGCCAACGCCTTGATTGAGCGCTTGAAAGCCGAAGGCGAGCGCACCCAAGCGGACATTTTCATGACCGTTGACGCCGGCAACCTGTGGTATGCCGCCCAACAAGGGTTATTCCAACCCATGAACGTCGATCGAATTCAAGCAAAAATCCCGGCTCACCTGAGAGACCCGGACAATCTATGGACCGGTCTATCGGTGCGCGCCAGAACCATCGTGTATCACTCCGAGCGCGTTCAGCCCTCCGAACTGTCAAGCTACGAAGCTCTGGCAAACAACGCCTGGCACGGAAAGCTGTGCCTTCGCACGTCGAAAAAGGTGTATAACAAATCGCTGGTAGCGGCGATGATCGACCACGACGGCGCGACCAAAACCGAACAAGTTCTTACCGGCTGGGTAAGCAACCTTGCCGCGAAGCCACAGGCTAAAGACTCGCAAGTATTGAAGGCCATTGAAGCCGGTCAATGCGATGTCGGCATCGTCAACACTTACTACTACGGCCGCATGCAAGACAAGAACCCGCAAACAAAAATCAAACTGTTCTGGGCAAACCAAAACAGTTACGGCACACACATCAACGTCTCCGGAGCCGGCATTCTAAAGCACGCCCAACACCGAGAAGCCGCTCAAAAACTGCTGAACTGGCTGGCCTCCGACACGGCGCAAAAACAATTCGGCGGTGCCAACAAAGAATACCCGGCTAACCCGAAAATCCCGCTGGATCCGCAAGTCGCCAGCTGGGGCAGCTTTAAAGCCGACGACCTCAACCTGGCGATTGTCGGCAAACGCCAGGCCGAAGCCGTCAAACTGATGCAGAAAGCCAATTATAAATAACCGGACAACCGTAACCGTTCTCCTAAGACATTCAGCCCTTTTTAAAAGGGCTTTTTTTTTGTAAAACGCCCAGGCCTGCTTTTGAAGATGCCATCACCACGGTGACCCGATTACCTGAAAATCATAGGATTCCAAGCCGGAACGGATTAAAATAACGACTTTCGGCACGGATGCCGGTAACCGGATGGCCTAACACTCCATGACAAACACCAGACAACGATGAAAAGGTCGGCTTTGAAACCCTTTACCCTGTTTTCCAAACTGGCACTCTGGGCGTTGATACTACTCATTTCCCTGCCCATACTGAGCCTGGGCTTTTCCTGGCACCGTATTGACAGCGAGCTCTGGCAACACCTGTCGGACAACCTGCTACTCGAGCTGCTTGGAAACACTTTCCAATTATTATTGGGCGTGGCCATCGGCACCGGCGTGCTTGGTATCAGTCTCGCCTGGCTGGTGACCCGGTGTGAATTTCCCGGGCGCCGCTGGTTTGAGTGGCTACTCTTCCTGCCGTTCGCCGTGCCCGCTTACGTGCTGGCGTTTGTGTTTTTAGGAGTGTTCGACTACGCCGGTCCGGTACAATCCTTTTTCCGTGACACGCTCGATATGCAAGGTGGTCTCGACATCCGCGAAGGCGTCTGGGGCGTGGCCTTCATCATGAGTTTGGTGTTCTATCCCTATGTCTATCTGTTGACCCGAAGCGCCTTTCTGGCCCAACCGCCCAACTACACCGAAGCGGCCCGCAGCCTCGGTGACACCCCGTTTCGCGCCTTTTGGCGTGTTTCACTGCCACTGGCACGCCCCGCCGTCATTGCCGGGTTGTCGCTCGCACTGATGGAAGTCCTAGCTGACTTTGGCACCGTCGCCATTTTCAACTACGACACCTTTACCACAGCGATCTACTCGAGCTGGGTGGATTATCGCTCATTGGAAACCGCCGCTCAGTTGTCAACGCTGCTCCTCATCATTGCCGCGACGCTGATTGCATTGGAACACTACCAACGCGGCAAACGTGCGTTTCACAGTGGTTTGCCAAGGCAGCAAACCCGCTACCGCCTGCACGGCGTCAAAGCCATTGCAACCTGGGGTTACCTGTCGGGCGTGCTGTTGCTCGCCTTCGGCTTACCGCTGATACAACTCTCGCTATGGACCTACCAATCCTTTAGCGGTTGGGACCCTCGCCTCAGCGAATGGATCGGAAACAGTTTAATCCTGGCGGTCTTCTCCGCGTTGCTGACAGTGTTGATTGCCTTGATTCTCAATGCCGTTATTCACAACCATCCGTTGAGCCGCCTGCAAACTTTCGGCATTCGCTTCACAACGTTAGGCTACGCTTTGCCCGGTTCGGTACTGGCCGTCGGTGTCATGTTGTTCCTGTTTGAAGTGGACGGCCTGCTCGATGGTGGTTTGTGGTTCAGTAGCGGCCTGTTTGCACTGGTCATCGCCTATATGGTGCGCTTTATGGCTGTGGCCTTCGGTCCGGTGGAAAGCAGTTTCAAAACCATCAAACCATCCATCAGCGAAGCGGCACGGAACCTGGGAGCTTCTCCGCTTGAATTGTTCAAACGTATCTACTGGCCTTTACTGACCCCAGGCCTATTAACGGCGTTGTTTTTGGTGACGCTGGACATTCTCAAAGAGTTACCGGCCACCTATCTATTGCGCCCGTTCGGATGGGACACTTTGGCGGTGCGGACCTTTGAACTCAGTACGGAAGGTTTATATGAAGCGGCCGCGTTACCGGCCTTGGTATTGATGGGCATCGGCCTGGCAGGCCTGGTCATTATTGAAGTCTTGCGAGCGCGGGCCGAAAAGCGCCGCCCCATATCACACTAAAGACAATTGACGTCACTGGTTGGACACAAACCACACGGAAATCATATAGAAAAATGCCGTGCCACCCAGAATCGTAACCACCCAGAACAGAAACACCCACCCAAGGTGAAACGGCTTACCGGCCAGCTTCAATAGGTACCAACTGGCAATCGTCAATACAATAATGAACAACCAGACTTTTATAATCATATCGGACGTCCCCGCTTTGCTTTCAATGGTATAAGGTTATACCATAATCGGAGCTTTAATCGTCCGTTTTCCACCGAATCAGCTGATGCTGAAGTTGAAAAAGTCGCCGTTCATAAAAGCTTAAACAAACCTTTATCCATACTTTCTCAACACTTGTCAAAAAAACGCCAACAAGGCTCCATACATTGGCGCTCTTTCAAGCTTCCTTCAGGTTTTAGGCTTGACTAATGTTATGAATTCGTTTGTAATTGCACCCAGGGTAAAACCCGACTTTTTTTATCGTGCTTAGGAGAGTACAAAAATGAAAAAATTACTACTTGCATTATCTGCAACTTCTTTGATTGCTTTCGGTTCTGCTGCCAACGCAGCAGGTGACGCTACAGCTGGTCAAGCCGCTTACTCTACTTGTGTAGGTTGTCACGGTGCAGCTGGTGAAGGTGGTGTTGGACCAAAACTAGCTGGCCAACCTGCCGCTGACATCGTTGCTAAACTACACAAATACAAAGCCGGTGAGCAAGTTGGTCCAATGACTTCCATGATGGCGCCAATGGCCGCAGGTCTTTCTGACGCTGACATTGAAAACATCGCGGCTTACGTCCAAACACTTTAATTAGCCTCGCTACTTAAAGTCGAAAAAGCCGCTTCCATGCGGCTTTTTTTGTTTGTGCATTTTGCACTACCGACCTGACCGGCATCCCGTCTTTCTTGACCTGACTGCCGGAATCGTTTTTAATAAGCGCATCCAAAAACAATCAAAGCGAGTTAAAGCTATGAAAAAACTATTTTTAATCGCCTTCTCCAGCGGCCTATTGTTCAGCCAAGCAGCGTTTGCCGCCGACATGCCGGCTAAAGCGAAAACCTGTGTCGGCTGTCACGGTGTCGATGGAAACAGCGTTGTCCCAAATTTTCCAAAATTGGCCGGACAACACGCCCAGTACCTTGAAAAGGCGCTGAAGGACTTTAGAGATGGTTTCCGCAAGGACGCGACCATGCAAGCTTTCGCGAAAAACCTGAGCGACAAGGAAATCAAAGAACTGGCGGACTACTACGCTTCTCAAAAAGCTAAGTAAGCCATTCTCGACGGTTTCCGCCTCCCGTTCTTCTCTCCTTATAACTCGGGCGGAAACCGGCAACACCGGTCGCTTGCAAAAAGCGACTGGACACAAAACGATAACACACTGAAATTGTTTGAGTTCTCTCTACAATTTAAACCAAATCTTTTATAATTTCTCTTTTGAATGTAAGGCTTTGAAAACCCGATGAGCAACAAATCCAAATCTCTTGCCAAAGATAAGATCAAAATCCTTCTACTGGAAGGCCCACACCAAACCGCCACTGACGTATTCAATGAAAACGGCTACTACAACATCGAATACCACAAGGGGTCTCTCTCCGGTGACGAATTGAAAGCCAAAATCGCCGACGTCCACTTCATCGGTATCCGCTCCCGCACCAACTTGACGGCCGATGTTCTGGACGCTGCCAAGAAACTGGTCGGCATCGGCTGCTTCTGCATCGGTACCAACCAGGTGGATTTGCGCGCCGCCATGATGAAAGGCATTCCGGTTTTCAATGCGCCTTTCTCCAATACCCGCTCGGTTGCCGAATTGGTATTGGGCGAACTTTTGTTGCTGTCACGAGACATTCCGGCGAAAAACGCCAAGGTTCACCGTGGTGAATGGGACAAATCCGCCGCCGGTTCGGTGGAAGTCCGTGGTAAAACCCTGGGCATCATCGGATACGGTCACATCGGTACGCAATTGAGCATCATGGCGGAAAGCATCGGGATGCGTGTCAACTTCTACGACATCGAAACCAAACTGCCTTTGAGCAATGCGCGCCAAGTGAAATCACTGGATGACCTGCTACAGATGTCGGACGTCATCTCACTGCACGTTCCGGAAACCGATGAAACCAAGAACATGATGGGCGAAGCCGAGTTTGCCAAAATGAAAAAAGGCGCGATTTTCATCAACGCGGCTCGCGGTACCGTTGTCGATATCGACGCTTTGGCCGACGCCATCAAATCCGGTCACCTGGCCGGTGCCGCCATTGACGTTTTCCCACAGGAACCGAAATCCAACAACGAAGAATTCGTCTCCCCTTTGCGAGGCCTCGACAATGTGATTCTAACGCCGCACATCGGCGGCAGCACGGAAGAAGCCCAGGAAAATATCGGCCAGGAAGTGGCCACCAAATTGGTTCGTTACTCCGACACCGGCACCACGTTATCGGCTAAGAACTTCCCGGAAGTCTCCTTGCCGGAACACAAAAACCGCAGCCGCTTGTTGCATATTCACCGTAACCAGCCGGGCATCATGACGCAAATCAACGAATCGTTCGGCCAGCACAACATCAACATCGCGGCGCAATACTTGCAGACCAATTCCGAAATTGGTTACGTGGTCATCGATTTGGATTCCAAAGACCGTGAAACCGGCCTGAAGGAACTGAAAGCCATTGATGGCACCATCCGTACCCGCGTGATCCACGGTTAAATGCCTTGCCTTTCCGGCTTTTCAAAGCGGGAAAGGCACTCCAACCTTCCGGGGTTCGCCCCACCTCTCAAACGCTAAAAATCCTGCAATATCAAACCGAATCCATTAAAATAACCGCCTCCTAACGATTCTTTTCCCGTTTTTTGCAAGGTTATTTCATGATTTCGACTGATGCTTCCGTTTTTGAAATTTTTCCCGAAGAGTTCATCTATCCAACGGATACCGATGCCCTTCGTCAACGCATCCAAACCGCCTTGCAAAAAAAGCAGTCCATCACCATGCGTGCCGGCGGAACGTCCTTGGGCGGCCAAGCCATCGGTTCCGGTTTATTGGTGGATATTTCCAAACACCTGACCCGCATTTTGGATTACCGCCCGGAGCTGAAAGAAGTCGACGTCGAACCCGGCGTCATTCAGGATGACCTGAACGCCTTCGTCAAGCAGGATAACCTGCGTTTTGCACCGGACACCTCCACCTCAAATCGCGCCATGATCGGCGGCATGATCGGCAACAACTCTTGCGGTTCCTATTCGGTGTATTACGGCACCACCCGCGATCACGTCAAAGCGGTGGAAATGATTCTCGCCGACGGATCACAGGTACGTTTCGACGATCTAAGTGCCGAACAACTGTACGACAAACTGAACCTGCAATCGCTGGAAGGCGAAATTTACCGCACGGTCATCGACCTGCTGGAAAAACATGGTCCGGAAATCGTTGAACACTTCCCCGACCCATCGATTGTGCGCCGCACCACTGGCTATGCCTTGGACGTGCTTTACACCGATTATCAGCCCTTCAATCCGGACGGCAAACCGTTCAACCTAACACCGTTGATTTGCGGCAGTGAAGGCACCTTAGGCGTGATCACTCAGGCCACCTTGAACCTGGTGGTTTTGCCGACGCACCGCCAACTGTTTTGCGCCCATTTCGATTCGGTGTCCACCGCCATGAAAGCCGTACCGGAATACCTGCAATACGACCCGGCCGCAATTGAAATCATCGACAAAGCCACCCTGGACGGCACCAAAAACAATGTCGAACAAACCCACAACCGCTTCTGGGTCAAAGAAGACCCCGAAGCGGTTCTGGTGGTGGAATTATTTGATGAAGACGCCGACCGTTTACAAGAACGCCTAAAAAGTGGCCAGGCCTGGATGCTGGCGCAAGGCGCCTATGCCTGCCCGATTATCGAACCGCAAGACAGCGGCAAAGTCTGGAACCTGCGCAAAGCCGGCCTAGGCCTTTTGATGGGAAAACCGACGCGACAGAAAGCCGTCGCGGTGATTGAAGATGCCGCCATCCCCGTCAAAGCCTTACCGGATTTTTATCAAGATACCCAACAGTTGATGAGCGAACTGGGCATCGGCTGCGTCTACTACGGTCACGCCTCGGTCGGCTTGATTCACGTCCGCCCGGAGATGGACCTGGCCACCGAAGAAGGTCGACGTACCTTCCAGACGGTTGCGGAACGCAGTTCACAACTGGTTAAAAAATACCGCGGTGCGATTTCCGGCGAACACGGCGACGGTCGTATTCGCGCGCCCTTCATCAAAGAACAGGTCGGCGAAGCGGTCTACAGCTATCTGGTGCAACTCAAGCGTGCATTTGATCCGGAAAACCTGTTCAATCCGGGCGTGATTATTGGCGATGCGCCGATTACCGCCAACTTGCGCGCCGACCGCCAACCCAAACAATTGCTCAACCCGGGTTACGATTGGTCGAAAGACCTGTCATTGATGGATGCCGTGGAAAAATGTAACGGAGCCGGCGCTTGCCGTAAATCCGCTGGCAGCGGCACCATGTGTCCGTCTTACCAGGCGACTCGTGAAGAAAATTATTCAACTCGCGGTCGCAGCAACTTATTGCGCCACGCCCTGACCGAGCCAAACCCGGTCAAAGCCTTGAACCAGGACGAGTTACAAGACGCCCTATCCTTGTGCCTGGGCTGTAAAGCCTGTAAAACCGAATGCCCGGCGAGTGTCGACATGGCGCGTTTGAAATCGGAAGTGCTGTATCAAATCAATCGCTTTTCCTTGAGCAAACTGTCGATTAAATTCTACGGTGAACTCATGCGTCTGGGCGCGATTTTCCCAGCCATCTACAATTGGACGCAAAACTTGTCCCTGGTGAAAAAAGTCATGGGTGTTGATGTACGCCGCACCCTGCCGAAGCTGGAAAAACAGTCATTGTCCGCTTGGTGGAAACAACACTCGAAAATGGCCCCTGAAGCGCCGCAAAACACCCATCATACCATTTGGGTATTGGCGGACCTATACATCCAGTACCAGGAACCCAAAATCGGCCAGTCCGCCATCCAAACGCTTCAAAAGCTGGGCTTTGATGTCAAACCGGTGTTTTTAAAATCATCGCCGCGTGCGTTGCTGAGCCAAGGCCTGCTCAAGGAAGCCAAACAGGCATTGACCGGCATCCAGCAACAATTAAAGGACGTGGCCGAATCCGATTACATTGTCGGCATCGAACCGTCGGACACCCTGGTCTGGCGCGACGAAGCCAAAGACTTGATTGCCCCAAACGACCAGGCCTGGGCGTTTTCGTCGGTGTTATTGTTTGAGGAATTGATGCTGAAACTCCACGCGCAAATGGACTTGAACCTCGGACCGGTCCCCCGCACCGCCTGGCTACACGTGCATTGCCATCAAAAATCCCTGGCACAAGCTCAGGAAGCCGTGAAAGCCTTGAATCTGATTCCGGAGCTACAGATTCAATACATCAACTCCGGTTGCTGCGGCATGTCTGGGGAATTCGGTTATAAGAATTACGACGTCTCGTTGAAAATCGCCAATCAAACGCTATTGCCGACCTTGGAAAAATCGAAAGACGACGATCTGGTAATTGCCACCGGTACCAGCTGCCGCCACCAGTTGGAAGACTTCGCCGACAAACACGCGTTGCACCCGGCGGAAATCTTCCATCAAGCGGTGTGCAACCGACCCTAAACGCAAAAACCCGCAAAGGCGGGTTTTTTATTCGACCATCTCAGCGAACAACTGAGCCGGTTTGACGTTCCATCCCCAGCTAATGGGTCCGGCGTTTCTGCTGTGGCTTTTTCTTCTTTTTACGTTTCAGGTAAGCATTCTCCGCCTGAGATTCCGACTTGCCGCGACGATGCGTGAAATTGGATTTACGATTTTCATAAGGATTCGCCGTCACTTTGTATTCAATCATAACCGGTGTGCCCACCCATTTAAACGCTTTACGGAACACGTTCATCAAATACTTGGTGTAGGCCTGAGGCAGCTTATCCACCTGCGTACCGTGGATAATGACACGAGGCGGATTCAGCCCGCCCAAATGCGCATAACGCAACTTCACGCGACGCCCACCAATCAATGGCGGCTGATGGTCTAACACCGCTTGCGTCAACACGCGGTTCAAGTCCGAAGTGGAGACCTGCTTCATGGCGGCTCGATAAACGGCGCCAATGGTTTTGAACAGGTCGCCGACACCCGTGCCATGTAACGCGGAAATCAAATGCTTTTTGGCATAGTCGACGAAATGCAGTTTGTATTCCAATTCATGCTTAATCTTATCGCGCTGTTCTTGCGACAGGTTATCCCATTTATTGATGGCGAGAATCAAACCGCGCCCCGACTCCAGAGCCAGCCCCAATAGCGTCAAGTCCTGGTCGGTAATACCTTCGGAACCGTCAATGACCAACACCACCACATTGGAAGACTCCATGGCTTCAATGGCTTTGACGATACTGAACTTTTCGATTTTTTCTTTGATGTTCTTACGGCGACGCACCCCGGCGGTGTCGATTAAGGTATAGAGCTGTCCGGCCCGTTCAAAGGGAACATAAATGCTGTCACGCGTGGTGCCCGGCATATCGAACGCCACTACACGCTCTTCGCCGATCATGCGATTGATGAGCGTGGACTTGCCCACATTCGGGCGTCCGATCACCGCGACACGAATGCCGGGATGTTTGTCCAAATCCAGCTCGTCTTCGTCTTCTTCATCACGACCGACTTCGGCCAAAACGGCTTCCATCACTTCATTCACGTTATCGCCATGCGCGGACGAAATCACAAAAGGGTCGCCCAAGCCCATCTGATAAAAGTCGCTGGCCATCATGGTTTTATCGTGGCCTTCGGCTTTGTTCACCAGCAGATAAACCGGCTTATCGAAATGGCGGATGTATCCGGCAATGGTTTCGTCGGCGGGAATAAGTCCCGAACGACCGTCCACCAGAAACAGAACCGCATCCGCCTCGGAAATCGCCGTCTGAACCTGACCGGCCATCAACGGATCGACGCCTTCTTGCTCGCCGCTCAGACCACCGGTGTCCACGACAATATAGGGCT
Source organism: Thiomicrospira sp. S5 (assembly GCF_003991075.1). Taxonomy (NCBI): domain Bacteria; kingdom Pseudomonadati; phylum Pseudomonadota; class Gammaproteobacteria; order Thiotrichales; family Piscirickettsiaceae; genus Thiomicrospira; species Thiomicrospira sp. S5. The sequence goes on from NZ_CP014470.1 coordinate 2,166,686, forward strand.
TGCCGCCCACTCGACCTGTGCCGTATTGACGATCTCGAGTCAAGCCCGGATAATCGGCCACAATGGCATCACGCGATCGCGTCAAACGGTTGAATAGGGTCGATTTTCCGACATTCGGGCGCCCAACCAGCGCAATGACCGTTTTACTCACGGTGTATCCTTTTGTTCGATGATGCCCAGTGGGTCTTCCGGATGATTGAACTCATACCAGTCGGAAGGTTGAATGGTGTAGGCGGTATTGAAGCCGTCGTTATCCTGAACGTAAATCCGCTTTCCAGCCACGTTCACTCGGACAATACGATCACTGGTGCCGTATTCGCTGCCCACTTCGACACGCGCGACTGCCGTGCCATCGATTTTGTCAATCCAATGAATGTAACCGAGGTCGTCGGCCAATAAAATCTGGTTGGTGCCATAGAAAACCGGGTCGGCCAACTGACGATATTTAAAACGATCCTGCTTCCACAACTGCGTGCCGTTCACATAGTCAATCGCATAGACGATGTCGTCCTCATCCACAATGTAAAGCGCCTGTTGGTCAATCAAAAAATCACGGAAACCGGAAATGTCTTTGGCCCAATACAAATTGCCGTTTTCCGGATTCAACGCCACCAACTTGCCTTGATAGCCCAAAACGAACAGGCGACCGCCTTTCATAATCAAAGCCGCTTGAATGTCGACCATACGCTCCAAGTCGGTCCGGCCTTTCGGAATGATCACCTGCACCTGCCAGCGCCGCTCGCCGGTCGCCGCATCCAAAGCCTCGACTTTGCCGCTTTCCCATCCGACGTACAAAGTGCCCTCGTCGTAGGTAACGGGCGCGATGCCGCGCAGTGACAAGTTCGGTAATTGGTGTTCGACCACCCAGTTAATTTTGCCGGACGTGGCATTGACGGAATACAATTTCCCGTCCACCGTGCGGACATAGGCTTGCCCCTCCACAACGATGGCACGGCTCAAAACTTCGCTCGAAACCGGCGTTTGCCAAACGATGTGTCCGTCTTTCTGCGACAACGCCATCACATGCGCCTTGGAAGTGCCGATAATCAATAAATCGTCATAAAGCGTCGGCCCCGACACCACCGGTTCGTTCAGTTTCTTCTGCCAAACGACCTGATCGGTCCACCGCCCTTGCGGTTGAGTTAAAGCCTTGGTGATGTTTCCGGACGGCACACCGAAATAAATCGTGTCTTCCCCCTTGGCGAAATACAGACCTTCACTGTCGGAATATTTGAATCCGTCCACCTGAAGCTGCCAATCCTTATGCGCTTGATAAGGCGAAGACATTTCAATCAAAGGGGCCGGAACCCGGACCACCTTCGGTGAGGAGCATGCCACCAATTGGGTCGCCAGCACAGCGGCCACCCCCAGCTTTAACCAATCCATTCTCACGTAACTTCTCTAACCTCTCGTTAACCGGCCAAATCATCCAGTTTCAGTCTGGCCAGATTATGCAGCCCCTGTGGCGCGTCATTGTTGTCCAATACTTTCTGCAACGCGGTTTTGGCCTGCTCAATCTCGCCTTCCGCTAACGCCAATTCAGCCGCTTGGAAATCGTAGTTTCCTTTCTCAGCCGGGCTCAAAGAATCCGTCGCAACCGTGCTCAAGGTGGTTTGCGCCGCAGCAAATTCTTTTTTCTGAATGAACAATTCCACCAAACGCAATTGGGCAATGAATTGAATCGCTTGCCCCGGGGCGTTTTCAACCACCCAGTTATAGTTTTCAACCGCCTTGTCCATATTGCCTTCTTCGAAATAGTGTTTGGCAATCATTAAGGCCACACCCGAGGAGTAAGGACTGCCCGGCTGTTCTTCCATCAGTTTCAAACCATCACGTAACACATCCCCCAAAGCGCCTTGCTGCTGCTTGGATTGCATCACCTCAAAAACGGCCGATGCGTTCATGGATTCCGCTAATTTGGCATTGCTCCAATAAGTCCAGCCGGTCCAGGCCAGTACGATGACCAAAATACCGGACAACAACTGGGTACCATTCTGTTTCCACCAGCTTTTCAGTGCAGCGACTTGTTCTTCATCTGTTTCGTAACGACTCATAATTTCATCCTAATTGAGGCTAAACGGTGTTAATTGTAATCAATATTTCAATTCGATTTATTGAAAGACATCGGACAAATGGGTCAATAAGCCTGACCAATCCATCAACGCTTGCTCGCGATCTTCTCGCAAATATTTCACGGCGATTTTCTGCTGTTGCACTTCGTCTTCGCCCAACACCAGCGCCACGCGTGCGCCGGATTTATCGGCTTTCTTGAACTGACTCTTGAAGCTGCCGCCCCCGCAGTTCATCTGCACCGTCAATTCAGGCAGATAATCACGGATTTGTTCGGAAATCACCAGGCCTGGGCGTTTTGCCGCTTCACCGGCCAGCACCAGATAGACATCCGGTGCCGCATTGTGTTCGACCAAATCTTTATCGATCAGCAACGCCATCAGACGTTCGATGCCCATGGCAAAACCGACCGCCGGTGTCGGCTTACCGCCAATCTGCTCGACCAAACCGTCATAGCGCCCACCGGCACACACGGTGCCTTGAGCACCCAGTTCCGTCGTGACCCATTCGAATACGGTTCGGTTGTAGTAATCCAAGCCGCGCACCAGATTCGGGTTTTCCGTATACGGAATGCCCACATCATCCAGATAAACTTTCAGATCATCGTAATGCTGTTTCGATTCGGCATCCAAGTGATCGATTAATTTCGGCGCACCGTCAACCACGGCTTTCATATCCGGGTTTTTGGTATCCAGAATCCGCAACGGATTGCTTTCCAAACGACGCAGACTGTCTTCATCCAGTTCCGATTTATGCGCTTCCAAATACTCGACCAGTAAATCGCGGTAGGCCTGACGTGCTTCCTGACTTCCCAAGGAGTTGATTTGCAGCTCCAGATTTTCCAACCCCAAACGTTCCCAAAGACGAGCCGATAACACGATCAATTCGGCATCGATATCGACCGAATCCAGCCCGAAAACTTCCACTCCAAACTGGTGAAACTGACGATAACGGCCTTTCTGCGGGCGCTCGTAACGGAACATCGGCCCCGTGTAATACAGTTTTTGAATTTGGTTGTGCGCCAAGCCGTTTTGAATCACGGCGCGGACACAACCGGCTGTGCCTTCCGGACGCAAGGTCAGGCTATCGCCATTGCGGTCGTCGAAAGTATACATTTCTTTTTCGACAATATCGGTCACTTCCCCGATGGAGCGCGCGAATAATTCGGTCTTTTCCACCAACGGCAGTCGAATGGAAGCAAAACCGTATTGATTCAAAACCGATTGCGCTGTATTGACCAGGTAATCAAACGCTTCCGCCTGTTCGCCGTACAAGTCGTTCATGCCGCGAATAGCCGTAATTTGTTTTGACATAGCTGAATTCTTTCTCTTAATTTAGTGGGTAATCGAAACGTTAAACATTGAGGGTGATGAGCAGCGCAACAATTGCAATGATCAACAGCACGGTAATGATGCGCATGGCGGCGATGGACAGCAATGGCTTGGCCGTTTGCTCTTCCAAATCGACCGATTGCAGGCTGGAACCGATTTGAATGGCTTCCGGAAACAGATGTTCATACTCCACCAAATCCACGTTCATCAATTCGGCGTAATTACGAATATAACCGCGTTGAAACGGATCCAACGTCTGCAAATCGAACCCGTCGCTTTCGAAGTGTTCGATATGCTGTTTGGCGATTTTCAATTGTTCGGCCACATCACCGACCGACAAGGCTTTTTGTTCACGCGCCGCCAGCAGCTTTTGCCCAAGCTCGCGGGACAACAATCCGTCGTGTGCTACCTTTTCTTCTTCCATTTCCGGGCTAGCCATGTAATCTATCCAAGTTAACGGTTTGCAAAGTACGTTTGGTGCGGTCTTTCACCTTACCGGCCAATTGGCCGCAGGCCGCGTCGATGTCATCACCACGCGTCCGCCGCACCGTGCAATTGACGCCGGCTTTCATTAACGCATCCTGAAAGCGGTGCACCGCGTTGTTGGACGAGCGCTTGTAAGGTGCATTCGGAAAAGGGTTGAACGGAATCAGGTTCACTTTACACGGCAAATCGCCCAACAATTCAATCAACTGACGAGCATGTTCCAGACGATCATTCACCTGATCCAACATGACATACTCAACCGTCACGTGCTTTTTACTGTGACCGCCTTCCACGAAGCGGTGCAAGGCCGGCATCAACACTTCCAACGGATACTTTTGGTTAATCGGCACCAACTCGTCCCGCAACGCATTGTTCGGGGCGTGCAATGAAATGGCCAAGCTGACGTCAACGGAGGATTTAATTTTATCGATGGCCGGCACCACTCCGGCCGTACTGATGGTCACGCGGCGCTTCGACAAGCCATAGGCATTGTCGTCCATCAGAATGCGCGCCGCGGGGAAAGTGTGCGTTACATTTAATAACGGCTCCCCCATCCCCATAAACACCACATTGGAAATGACGCGTTCTTCTTTCGGCTTGCAGCCCAGTGCCTTGTTGGCGACCCACATTTGCGCGATGATTTCCCAGTTTTCCAAGTTACGGTTAAACCCTTGCTGACCGGTGGAACAAAAGCTGCATTCCAACGCACAGCCGACCTGAGATGAAATACACAAGGTACCGCGTGTTTTTTCCGGGATGAATACAGTTTCCACACTGTTGTGGTTGTCCACTTCAAGCAACCACTTGATTGTGCCGTCCTCCGAGCGTTGCTCGGAAACGATTTTCGGGGTACGGATCACGGCTTTTTGTTTCAGTTTTTCGCGCAAGGCTTTGCTGAGGTTGGTCATCTCATCGAAATCACTGACACCGAACTGATGAATCCATTTCATCACCTGCGCAGCACGAAACGGCTTCTCCCCAATCTGAGTGAAGAATTCCGCCAGGCCTGCCATATCCATGCCCAGCAAGTCGGTTTTATGATCGACCTGTTCCGTTGCTTGCAAATCCGTTTGAGTCATAATCGGCCTATCAATTGCCTGAAAAAATTTCAATTTCGCTGAAGAAGTAACTGATTTCACGCGCCGCACTTTCCGGCGAATCGGAACCGTGTACCGAGTTTTGCTGCATCGACACGGCAAAATCTTTACGGATGGTGCCGGCGTCCGCTTTCTCCGGATCCGTCGTCCCCATCACCTGGCGATTTTTCGCGATGGCGTCTTCGCCTTCCAGTACTTGCACAATAATCGGCCCGGCGGTCATATTGTTGACCAGCGTTTCGTAGAAAGGCTTGCCTTCATGCTCGGCGTAAAACCCTTCCGCTTCTCCGCGTGTCAGGAATACCATTTTCGACGCCACCACTTTCAAGCCATTTTGTTCCAAACGACTTAAAATTTCACCAATCAAATTACGCTTCACCGCATCCGGTTTAATAATCGAAAACGTCCTTTCCAGCATGTCACTCACTACCCAATATTTTAGAATTAGCTTATTTTAACAATCTCATAAAAACATTGCAGAAAAAAGGTTTTTAAAATCAGCGAAAAAGCCCTTTATCGAAAAAAAAAGCCCCGGGATTCCGAGGCCTTTTCTGATGTTGTCGAAAGACGTTATTTAAACGCTGAACGATTCTCCGCAACCGCAAGAATCTTTCACGTTCGGGTTATTAAATTCAAACCCTTCGTTCAGGAGACTTTCCTTGACGTAATCCAACTCCATTCCGTCAATTTGTTCCAAACTTTTTTTCGGCACCACAACTTGAACCCCAAAGCTTTCATAAACATTGTCGCCTTCGGTAATTTCGTCCGCATAATCCACCACATAAGCAAACCCGGTGCACCCGCTGACTTTGGTCGAAACCTTCAAGCCAATGCCGTGCCCGCGTTTATCCAACATGGTTTTAACGCGTTGTGCAGCCGCTTCTGTCAATGTCACTGCCATAATTACTCCATTTCCGCTTACGCTAATTGCACTTCTTTCGCGACGGAACGCCCGTCGATAATTTGCTGCAACGTCACGCCACTGAGGAAACCTTGAATCATATCACTTAAATCCGCCCAAAGCTCGTGCGACAAGCATTGCATGCCGTTCTGACAATTCGATTGCCCACGGCAGCGTCTCGGTTCCAAATCCTCATTCACAGCGGAAATCACCTGACTGACGGTGATTTCACCCGCATCACGACTCAAGCGGTAACCGCCGCCCGGCCCTCTGGCACTCAAAACCAAGTCCGCTTTTTTCAGTTTGGCGAAAATTTGCTCCAAATAGGAAAGCGAAATATCCTGTCGCTCGGAAATCATCGCCAAAGTAATTGGACCTTTGGACTGATTCAAGGCGATATCCAGCATGGCGGTTACTGCATATCGTCCTTTTGACGTGAGTTTCATAACTGTCAACCCTTCTGCAAATGCTTGGTGGCCAACCTTTCTTCGCTCAAATGCGAATGAAACCGCCACTCAATTGTTAATCAATTGTTAATCAATTGTAACATTTTACAATAACCTAGCGAACAACTCAAGAATTAGTCCAATTTCAAGCATTTATTCAAGGTTCTACTTGGGTGCTTCGCCCGCTTCATGCGGTTTTACATGCGCTCGCTGCTCCGGATCATCCGGTTCCAATACCGCATCATCCAGACTCGGCAAATCCACATGCGTGTCCGCCCCACCCAATTTTTGAACCTGTTCGTTCAAGCGCTCCAGTTGCTCGTCCTGACTTTGCACATGATCCAGCAAACTGTAAATGGCCTTCTCCACCGGATCTTCGACGTCCTGACCCACACCATAAGCATCGAACCCGATTTTCTGCGCCATTTTCTGGCGGCGTTTTTCCTTCGCGCTCAGATTGGTCTCCACCACACGCCCGGGAATCCCGACCACTGTCCGATTATTCGGCACGGATTTAATCACCACGGCATTGGAACCGATACGGGCATCGTCGCCAATTTCGATTGGCCCCAGCACTTTCGCACCGGCACCGACCACCACACGATTCCCCAACGTTGGATGACGCTTGCCTTCATTCCAGCTGGTGCCCCCCAGGGTCACACCATGATACAAAGTACAGTCATCCCCGATTTCAGCGGTTTCCCCGATGACCACTCCCATGCCGTGATCGATAAAGAAACGGTTGCCGATTTTCGCCGCCGGATGGATTTCAATGCCGGTAAACCAACGCGCCAAACCGGAGATGAAACGCGCCAGCCACTTCAAGCCCAAGCCCCACAACCAATGCGATAGTCGATACCACAGAACCGCATGCAGCCCCGGGTAGGTGGTTAGGACTTCAAAGCTGTTCCGTGCCGCCGGATCTCGGTCAAATACGGATTGAATGTCGTCTCTGATTCGTTTAAACATGCCGTTTCCTTAAATGGGTAAGCGTCAAAAAACGTAAAACTAATGAACGGTATTTTAATCCCGATCCTGAGTCAGGGTTTTTAATTGATTCGACTGGCGCTGCGCCGCGGTCAAGATGCCTCGTAAAATATCGATTTCCTTGACATCCAATTGACTGCGATTGAACAATCGACGCATACGACGCATAAAGCGAGCATTTTTGGACGGGTCCAAAAACGCGATGTCCTGCAACGCCTGATACAGATGATCGTAAAATCCTTCCAACTGTTCGGCACTCGCCAACTGGTGCCGATATCCTTCGGCCTGATGCACGCTCTTGATATCGGTCGCCATCAGAAACTCATAAACGAACACCTGCACCGCCGCCGCGATATTCAGCGAGCTGTACGTCGGATTGGTTGGAATGTGTGCCAAATAATGGCACTTATCCATCTCCGCATTGCTCAAGCCCGAATCTTCGCGGCCGAACAGAATCGCCACCTGCGCTTGCGCATCCGCCGAAACCGTTTCCATCGCCAATTGTGCCGTCTGACGTACGTCCAGTTGCGGCCAAGATACTTTGCGCATCCGCGCACTGGCACCGACCACCACCTGACAATCCGCAATGGCGTCATCCAAGTTCGCCACCACTTGCGCGTCATTCAACACATCGGCGGCGCCAGACGCCCGTACCGACGCTACTTGACTCGGGAATTCCTTAGGGTTCACCAGCACCAATTGGCTCAACCCCATATTCTTCATGGCACGCGCAACCGCCCCGATATTGCCCGGGTGTGACGTCTCCACCAGAACAATTTTAATCTTTGCCAAATTCGGGTGCGTTCTGTAATCTTCTACCATGCTTTTTCCGCTATAATGCGCCTATATTCGAATAACCGATTATTCTAACAACTGGAACTGAACTTATGCATCCTATTTTAAATATTGCCACCATTGCGGCGAAAGAAGCCGGTGAATTCATCGCCAACCAGCTGGAGCACATTGATCGGCTCGATATTGAAGAAAAAGGGCGCAACGACTATGTCAGCGAAGTCGATAAACATGCCGAACGCATCATCATCGACACCATTCGAAAATACCACCCGGATCACAGCATCAAAGCCGAAGAAAGCGGACACCACCAAACCGATTCGGATTTTGAATGGATCATCGACCCGCTGGACGGCACCACCAACTTTTTACACCAGTTTCCGCAATTCGCGGTGTCCATCGCAGTGACCGAAAAAGGCCGCCTGATGCACGGTGTGGTTTACGACCCATTGCGTGACGAACTCTTCTCCGCCAGTCGTGGTGCCGGTGCCCGCCTCAACAACTACCGCATCCGCGTCAGTGAACAGAAAACCCTGCAAAACGCCCTGATGGCGACCGGCATCCCATATTACGACTTTGAATACGTTGATGCCTACCTGGAAAGCTTGAAGCAATTCATGCTGACAACCGCCGGCATCCGACGTGCGGGGTCCGCGGCGCTGGACTTGGCATACGTCGCTTGCGGACGCGTGGACGGTTATTGGGAAATGCGTTTAAAACCTTGGGACATTGCCGCCGGTGCCTTGATTGTGACCGAAGCGGGCGGCATGGTCAGTGATTTCAAAGGCGGCGACAAATACCTGGAATCGGGCAACCTGATTGCTGCCAACGGCAAAATGCTGAAAGAAATGGCGAAAATCATCGGCAAAACCATTCCGGAAGAATTCCGAAACTAATCGGTTTAAAACACCGCCAAACCCAAAAACGGCCAGGCCTGGCCGTTTTTATCCATCTAAAATCAGTCCGGAATCAATTCAAACGACACGACATTAAAATCGCGTCTTCCCGTTCGGCGGCCCTCTCCCCATTTTCCAGGCTTTTCACTGGATAATAATTCGGACGCACACCGTCTTCGACAAACCCCAGCTTTTTATACAACCACACCGCCGGGTTGGACTCCCTAACTTCCAACAACATCACCTCAAACGCTGCAGAAGCAAAATGGTCGATCAACGCCTTCAGTCCCTCCGACGCGACCCCTTGACGATGATGGCCCGGGGCAATACACAGGTTCAATAAGTGCGCTTCGTCCAAAACCGATAAGAAACAGGCATAACCCAATGATTGCCGTGTCGCATCACAGAACACATAACTAAGGCCGTCATCCAAGGCTTTTTCAAACCCTTGACGAGACCAGGGAAAGTCGTAGGCGGCCGTCTCAACCGACATCACCCAATCCAAATCGGATTCGTCCATCGGGCGAAAATAACTGTAACGAGAAGACACGGGACGTTCCGTCAGGCAGATATTACATGAGACAGGATTTCAAAGGTTTCGCGCTTGGCTTGGCCACGTTGCATCATTTCATCCAACGATGGCAAAAACACCACTTGCAACCCTTCTTCAAGTTGCTCAATCAACGGCGAGCTTTCTTCAAATGCAAACACCGTTTCCACCCCCAGGTCAATGACCTCTTCAATGGAGGCAAACACCGCTTCATCCGTCACGGCATGCGCGGTATCGAAAAAACGTAATTGCTCTTCAGATAACCCAAAGGCTTTCAAGATATTCAACATCAAGGCCCATTGCACAGCAGATTCATTTTGCCAAATATCATCCAAACCGGCCCCCACCAAAACAAACGCCGCTTTCGGCGCTGGTGTTTCAACAGGGGCGGATGCCATCTCGGCTTCCGATACCGCTGAATTCACTTCCGGCTCGGTGCTTGGGGCCGCGGTCATAGCTTCCGCTTCCGTAACAATGGAATTCGCCGCCGACTCCGTTCGCGTAACCGACTTGGCAAAATACCCAGGCCTGGCTTGCCAAGTGGTGAGTCCTAGAGTATTTAAAAAATCCGCTTGCACATCCGCCCCTCTGGAAACTACACGTCCGCTTGAGGATGGGCTTTACTGGCAGCATCCTGCAATTTATTCAGCGCATTGATGTACGCTTTGGCCGAAGCCGTCACGATGTCGGTATCCGCCCCCTGGCCGTTGACAATGCGACCGGCCTTTTCCATACGCACCGTGGTTTCGCCCAGCGAGTCGGTACCGTTAGTGACATTGCTGACCGAATACAACTCCAGACTGGCACCAGAATTCACCAATTTTTCGATGGCTTTAAAGGTGGCATCCACCACCCCGCCGCCTTCGGAAAAGGCGGTTTTTTCCTCACCGTCAATCCACAACGTCACTTCCGCCGTCGGCGAATCGCCGGTTTGAGTGCCCACTTTCAAGGCCACCAGTCGGAAAACTTCGTTTTCCACCCGACGGGTATTGTTGTCGGTCACCAGCGCTTGCAAGTCTTCATCGTAGATTTCGTGCTTGCGATCCGCCAGGTCTTTGAAACTGATAAAGGCTTCGTTCAGCTCCTGTTCAGTTTCGAATTCGATACCCAATTCCTGCAAACGCGAGCGGAAAGCGCTGCGGCCGGAATGCTTGCCCAGCACCATCTTATTGGTGGTCCAGCCCACGTCTTCGGCCCGCATGATTTCATAGGTTTCACGGTGTTTGAGCACGCCATCCTGATGAATGCCGGATTCATGCGAAAAAGCATTGGCGCCGACAATCGCCTTATTCGGCTGCACGGCAAAGCCGGTAATACCCGCTACCAAACGTGACGCCGCCAAAATCTCAGTGGTCTCGATACGGGTATCCACGGCAAACATATCTTGACGAGTTCGTACGGCCATCACCACCTCTTCCAAAGCGGTGTTCCCGGCACGCTCACCCAAACCGTTGATGGTACACTCCACCTGACGGGCGCCGGCTTTCACCGCCGCCAAGGAATTCGCCACGGCCAAGCCCAAATCGTTATGACAATGTGCCGAGAAAATCGCTTTGTCGGCATTCGGAATGCGCGTCAGCAATTGATGGAACAGGTCACCGAACTGCTCGGGAATGTTATAACCGACCGTATCCGGAATATTAATGGTCGTCGCCCCGGCATTGATTACCGCTTCAATAACACGACACAAAAAATCGATGTCGGAACGCCCGGCGTCTTCCGGCGAAAACTCGACGTTATCGGTAAAATCCCGTGCTCGCTTTACCGCCCAGACGGCACGTTCAACCACCTCATCCGGCGCCATCTTCAATTTCTTTTCCATGTGAATCGGCGAGGTCGCGATAAAAGTGTGGATACGCCCGGAGTTGGCCGGTTGAATCGCTTCCCCGGCACGCACTATGTCGTTTTCAACCGCTCGCGCCAGACCACAGACCGTCGAATCCTTCACCGCCGTTGCCACGGCTTTAACCGATTCGAAATCGCCCACACTGGCGGCCGGAAAACCGGCTTCAATTACATTCACCCGCAATTTTTCCAATTGCTTGGCAATACGAATCTTTTCCTCTTTCGTCATGGACGCGCCCGGGCTTTGCTCCCCGTCGCGTAGCGTGGTATCAAAAATGACCAATTCTTCTTTCATCAATGGATTACTCTTTTGAAGTTTCTTCGGTAGGGGGTTCATTCTGCGGCTCGGTCGCAGGTGATTTTTCCGGTTTCGCCTGCGACTTGGCTTGGCGACGCAAGGCCCGTTTTTGCTGTAATTGCTTCAACGTCATAACCGGGCCGGATAAGGTGTAACCGAAAAACAGAATGAACAGAATCATGGCGGGCTTCAAGGTGATTACCACAAACACCAGCACCACCACCAGCAAGGTCACAAACGGTACCTTGTCTTTCAGGTTCAGTTCTTTAAAGGAACTGAAACGGATATTACTGACCATCATCAACCCGGCCACCAATGTCAACAGCAACACCGCCAAGGACTCCAACCCGGTCTCAATATGATTGGTTTCAATCATCCAAACAAAACCGGCCAGCAACGCCGCAGCGGCCGGGCTCGGCAAGCCTTGGAAATAACGTTTATCGGCAATCCCCACTTGGGTATTGAAACGAGCCAGACGCAATGCGGCTCCCACGGTAAAGATGAAGGCAATCAGCCAGCCCAGCTTACCGAAATCCTGCAACGCCCATTGATAGACCAATAACGCCGGGGCCAAACCGAATGACACCATATCGGCCAAACTGTCATATTCGGCACCGAAAGCACTGCAAGAGTTGGTCATGCGCGCCACACGCCCATCCAAGCCGTCAAAAATCATGGCGACGAAAATCGCGATGGCACCGAGTTCGAACTGACCGTTCATCCCGGCAATCACTGCATAGAATCCCGCGAACAGCGCCAGGGTCGTCATCAAATTCGGCAATAAATAAATGCCTTTTTCAAAAGGTTTCATAAAATCCTATTCATTAATTTGGAAGGAAAGATTTATTTTATAAACAATCCCTCGGCCAAACAACCGTTAAACGCTTTTCAAAAACAGAAAAGCCCCTTTCGGGGCTTTTTTAGGCCGTGTCACTAAATGACCTCACCACGGCCGACACCGAAGTGCCGGAACCCATGCTGTACCATCACATCATGCTCGTAAATATTCCGGCCATCAAAAATCACCGGTCGTTTCATCAAATCGAACATTCTCTGGTAATCCGGACTCCAGAAGCGTCGCCACTCGGTCAGGATCATCAAGGCATCCACTTGCTCCAAAGCTTCGTACATATCCTCAACCAGTGTGACACTGTTGCGCTCTCCCCAATAGGCCTTGAACGACGGATTGGCTTTCGGGTCATACGCCACCACTTCAGCCCCTTGAGCCACCAAAGCTTCGATGGTTTTCACGCTGGGTGCATTATCGACCGTCGCGGTATTCGGCTTAAAAGACAAGCCCCAGATACCGATTTTCAAACCGCGCAAATCGTTTTTGAAATAACGCCAGGCTTTGCGGAACAAAACCTCTTTCTGGACTTCATTGTTTTGCAGCACCGCTTTCAACAAGTCCGCATCATAGCCTTTCGATTGCAAAGTACCCACCAGGGCTTGCACGTCGGCCGCAAAATTCGGCCCGCCGAAACCGCACCCCGGAAACAGATAACTGAACCCGATGCGGGAATCGGACCCTAAACCTTGACGCACCTCTTCCATATCGATATTGAAGTGTTCGGCATTATTGGCCAGCTCGTTCACCAAACTGATCCGCGTGGCCAACAGAGCATTGACGGCGTATTTGGTGTATTCGGCAGCACGCGTCGACATCACCTTGACCTGATCGGTCACATGATTGAACGGGCGCATCAAATCCCGCATAATCGCAATCGCATCCTCATCCTGACTCCCCAGAATGACTCGCGACGGCTTGGAAAAATCATTGATGGCCGAGCCTTCACTGATGAATTCCGGCATTGACACCACGGACACTTTCGCCACCAGACCGCGCTGGGCAAACGCCAACTTAATCGAGGCTTCAAAGCGATCGGCAGTGCCGATTGGAAAGGTACTTTGATTGACCACCAATACATCGCCTTGCGCCTGCTTGCCGATTTCATCAATCACCAACTCAGCACGATCGGCACGCCAGGACGGCATGCTCAGCATATACACTTCACCGTGTTCGATGCCCGCTTTCCAATCATCGGAAAACGCCAAACGCCCTTCTTTTAACTGACTTAAAATCAGTTGATCCAACCCAGGTTCATCACGCGGCAAAATGCCCTGCCGTAAATCCTCGACCTTCAAGTTTCCGATTGGCAACGCCAGCACTTCATTACCGGTATGCGCCAAGGACCCTGCGGTTACCAAACCGCTCAACTCACATCCAAAAACGGTTACTCTCATTTTGCCACCCTATCAATTAACGCTTTCGTCGAGCTGTCAAAACGCTCGGCCAATGTTTTTTCTTTAATCGCACTGTAGGTTTCCTTGGCAATCAGTTTTCCGAGTTCAACCCCCCACTGGTCAAACGAATTAATCTCCCAAATCACGCCTTCGACATAGGTTTTATGTTCATACATCGCCACCAGCATCCCCAAAGTTTTCGCAGAAATGGTTTTCATTAAAATGGTGTTCGAGGGTTGGTTGCCAGGATAGTGTTTGAACGGTGAATCGAAACTGGATTTTAAATTATCCGGAATCGCACCATCCCCCAGCATCAATACCCGAGATTGAGCGAAACAGTTGGCTAAGGCCAACTCATGCTGATGGCGTAAGCTTTCATCCTTCTCGGCATGTGACGTGGCGTCAAAATCATCCCGTTCCACCGGCGCGATAAAATCGCACATCACGGCTTGTGTTCCCTGATGCAGTAACTGATAGAAAGCGTGCTGTGCGTTCGGTCCTACCTCACCCCACAAAACAGGACAGGTTTTATAAGCGACACTGTCACCGCTTTTCGCGACCGACTTACCGTTACTTTCCATCACCAGCTGTTCCAGATAAGAGGGCAAATATTTCAGGCGCGCGTCATACGGCAGAATCGCTTTATCATGAATATTTAGGAAATTGATGTTCCAAATATCAATCAGGCCCAAAACGACCGGAATATTTTCCGATAAAGGTGCCGTTGCAAAATGCTGATCCATCAAGTGCGCGCCTTGTAACAGTTCACGGAAGCCGGGCATGCCGATTTTCAACGCAATCGGGAAGCCGATGGCGGACCAAAGCGAATAACGTCCGCCGACCCAATCCCAAAACAGCAATTGGTTTTCCGGGGGAATGCCCCACTCCGTCATTTTGTCCGGTTTGGTCGACACCCCGATAAAGTGTTGAGCGTGGATGACATCGTCGCTTTTGATGCATTCACGCAACCAATCTTTAGCGGTTTCGGCATTCGACAGGGTATCGATTGTGGTAAACGACTTGGATGCCAGAATGAACAAGGTGGTTTCCTGGTTCAAACCGCGCAATAAATTAGAGGTTTGCGTTCCGTCAATCGACGAAATGAAATGCAAATTGACCGGCGAGTGCACCGTTTGCAAACTGTGGGTAATCATCAGCGGTCCCAGGTCGGACCCCCCCACACCAATATTCACGACATCCGTAATCGGCTTGCCACTATAGCCTCGCCAATGTCCGGCACGGATCTTGTCGACCATTTGCGTCATTTTCTGCAAAACGGCTTCCACGTCACCCTGCACCTGTTCCGCCACACCGGAAACATCCTGACCTTGGGCACGAAGGGCTGAATGAAGCGCGGGGCGTTCCTCGGTATCATTGACTTCTTCACCGACCAACAGACGCTCAATTTCGTGTTTAAGGCCTTGCTGTTCGGCCAGCGCTTGCAAAAGACTCAAAGTCTCTTCAGTGATACGGTTCTTGGAAAAATCGATGTAAAGCTCGTCGAGCTCCAACGAAAAGCGGTCTACCCGGTTTGCTTCGCAAAACAAACTGGACAAGTGCATCGCGCCCATACCGGAATCACAATGCAACTGCAATGCTTGCCATGCTGCTGATGTTTCAACGCCCATCCAATCCTCTCAATGCTTTATTGTTGTTTTCCTTCATCCACCACCTTTGTGGCTGGGTCTTATTTCAATTCGAGTGTTTTCAGGTATTTTTTGAAATCACCGCCCAGTTTTTTATCTCTCAAGGCATATTCGACGTTAGCCTGCAAATAACCGAGCTTATCGCCGCAGTCATACGTCTTACCGTTTTTGAATTCGAATCCGAACATCACCTCTTCACCCAACAATTCGTCCATGGCATCCGTCAACTGGATTTCACCACCGGCGCCAGGCTTGGTCGTTTTCAGGATTTCCATCACTCTCGGCGTGAAAATATAACGCCCCACGACGGACAAATTCGACGGCGCCTCAGCCGGCTTCGGCTTCTCGACCAATTCCACGATGCGTAAATCCGGCCCCTTCACCGCAGCGATACCGTACTTCTCCACTTGGTCGTCGGGTACCGCTTCCAGGGCCACAACACTGGTATGCATTTTTCGATACTGCTCAGCCATCTGGGCCAAACAACCTTTTTTCGGGTGATACATCAATACATCCGGCAACAACACTGCAAACGGCTCGTTATCGGCTATGATCGGCGAAGCGCATAAAATCGCATGTCCCAGCCCCAAGGCTTCCGGCTGGCGCACACTGACAATGCGCACGCCTTTTGGGGTAATTTCCTTGAGAGGAATCATTCGGTCCTCCTTGCCGCGCACTTCCAACTCGTTTTCCAATTCGTAATGTTTATCGAAATGGTTTTCGATGGCGCCTTTACTGGAATGGGTCACCAGAATGATATCGGTGATACCGGCTTCGGCCGCTTCGTGCACAATGTATTGAATCAGGGGTTTGTCGACAACCGTCAACATCTCTTTAGGAATGGCTTTGGTAGCAGGAAGGAAACGGGTGCCGAGACCGGCAACGGGAATGACAGCTTTGGTCAATTTCTTATAGGCCATATGAACTCTTCAACTCTTTTATTTTTCAAATCTCTCTATGACATTCTAATCGAAAATACGCAATACCTAAAATGAAAGTGGGAATTAGTTTTTCAATCCAATTAAAAAGGTAATTTTTTCCTCCGAGGAAACAAGTTCACAAGGCAAGCCATATACTTGACAAAAGGCCGGAATATCCTTCAAGGCGCCTTTATCGGTCGCAATCAAGGTCACGCGTTCCGAATTCGGATTTTGCGACAAATATTTCTTCAGCTTCACCAACGGCATCGGACAGGGTAATCCGGAAACATCCAGTACATCGGGTTCAGAATTCATTCATACTCCTTACAATGCAATCCTAATGGACTTATCTTACAATAGCATGACGTAATAACAATATATTCAAGTCAATTATGACCAAGCTTTTTAGGGCCGCATTCCTGCTACTGTTCGCCGTTTCCACCAGTTGGGCTTCCAATAACCTGCCCGACCTCGGCGCCCCTGACCTTAAAGACTACGATGCGCAAACCGAAACCCAACTCGGCCAAGCCTTTTCGACCGCACTGCACACCTACTACGACTTGGACTACGACCCGGAAACGTTGAGTTATATCCGCCGTATCGGTGAAAAAATCACCAGCCAAACCGGTAAAAGCCGCTATTTCAACTTTTTCGTCATCGACAACCCGGAAATCAACGCCTTCGCCGGGCCTAACGGCATCATCGGCATTCATACCGGCTTGATTGCCAGTGCGCGCTCGGAAGACGAATTGGCCTCGGTCATCGCCCACGAGGTCGCCCACGTCACCCAGCGCCATCTGTCACGCACCTATGAGTACCAAAGCGAAATCAACATGACCAGCATCGCCTCCTTGATTGCCGCGATTCTGATCGGAACCCAAGATCCCAGTGCCGGCATCGCCACCTATATGGGCGGCATGGGGCTAAGCATCCAACAACAACTCAAGAACTCCCGCATCCACGAAAACGAAGCGGACTACTTCGGCATCGAATACCTCAACGAAGCGGGTTACAACCCCTATGCCATGGGCGACTTCTTCGCTCGCCTGTCCAAAGAAGCCCAGATTTATGAGGGTTCGATGCCCGAGATCCTTTCCACCCACCCAGTCACCGCCAACCGTTTAGCCAAGGCCGACGATCGCGCCAGACAATTCAACGACGCCAGCCGAAAAGAAGAAAACGCAACCCTGGCGCTGATTCAATTACGCCTGAACTTCACCACGCGCACGACACTGGATGACTTTCAAATCAAAAACCTAACAAACGACCAGGCCTGCTATTTGAAAAACCTCAAAGCGCTTTATGCTTATCAAAACCAAACCGTGTCATTTGACCGGCCATGCTTGGATTCAGCCATAGAGTCACACCCACACGAACGTCTCTACCGCTTATTGAAAGCTCAGGTCAAGGTCGCCCAAAACGATGCCACCGCACTCAAAGACTACGACTACCTGGAAGCCATCTACCCGTCGGACTTCAGCATCGTTTACCTGCACGCCAAAGCCCTTTCGACGTTAGGGAAACGTGAACAAGCCATCAAATTACTGGAGACGCAAACACCGAGTTTCCATTACCAATACATGCTGTATTCGGAACTGGCCAAACTCTATGCGGAAAAACAAGACCGCGGACGCACTTACTATTACGACGCCCTTGCCAGCTACAATATCGGAAACACGGCCAAAACCATCTATTTGCTGAAACAGGCCAAACAATACTTAAGCGCCAAGGACGTTAAACTCAAAGAAAAGATCAAACGCCTGGAAACCGAACTAGGACCGATGGATAAAAAACGTCAGCCCTCTTAAGTGTCATAAAAAATAATTTAATCAGTATTAAATATTACTATAGAAGATACACCACAAAAAACTTGCGAAACTCGTTTATATGAGTAACCTATGCTTCTAAGAGCGGTAAGTGCTCAAAAATAACTACCCATAATAGGGAAGAATATATTAGAAAAGCGAGAGCTTTTTTTAGGAGGATAAGAATGTTGAAAACGAAAATGAAGCAATTGTTAACTGCTTTGACTATCTCGACAGCAATGGTCTCTGCACCTCTAGCGACTCAAGCCGCCGACAAAGGTGCGAGCAACGTTGAAGCAGGTAAAGAATTGGCTTTTAGTCGCTCGAAAGGAAACTGCTTAGCTTGCCACATGGTTCCAGGAGGGAATCTACCGGGTAATATCGGACCAGCGTTAATTGCTATGAAATTACGCTACCCTGATAAACAAAAGCTATACGATAAAATTTGGGGTAAACCTGAAACTCAGATTCCAGACAGCATGATGCCTCCGTTCGGACAAAACGGAATCTTGTCAGACGATGAAATCGCAAAAATTGTTGATTTCATGTACACACTATAATTTTTATTTTAAACCTTAACCGGGAGTTTTAAACCTTATGAAACGTAGATCTTTCCTTAAAGGTACCCTTGCAACTGGTGCAGCTGCTGTTGCAGTGAACGCTGGTCTTCTAACACCTTCAACTGTTTTGGCAGCATGGAATAAAAAAGCTTTCGAAGCAAAATCAACTGATGACGCTCTAAATGCAGTATATGGAAGTGCATCTGCAGCTAAATCTGGAGACATCGATCTAGGTGCGCCAGCGATCGCAGAAAACGGTGCGGTTACACCAATCAAAGTTGACGCAACTAAAATGTCTGGCGTTGAGTCTATCTCAATCCTAGCCGCTAAAAACCCTATGCCTTTGGTTTGCGAATACAGCTTCTCTGGTCCTGCTATGGGTTATGTTTCCACTCGTATCAAAATGGGTGAAACTCAAAACGTTATCGCTATCGTAAAAGCAGGCGGAAAACTATACAAAGCAGAACAAGAAGTTAAAGTAACAATCGGTGGTTGTGGCGGTTAATCCAACACAGTAACGAAGTTACTTAGAATTTTTTAAATACTGCAAACAAAATTTAAAGGAAATAACATGTCAATTAAAATCAGAATGCGTGGAAAGTCAAAAGGTGGCGTAGCTGAAGTTAAAGCTCTAATCAAGCACAAAATGGAATCCGGTGCTCGTATGAACAAAAAAACTGGCAAGCCATATCCAGCTGAGTTCATCAACAACGTTGAAGTTTTGGTAAACGGAACTAAAGCGATCGAATCTCAATGGTCTGGTGCGGTTTCCGCTAACCCTTACATGGGTGTTATGGTTAAAGCAAACAAAGGTGACGAAGTTACCCTTAACCTAACTGACAACACTGGCGCTAAAGGTACTGAAACAATCAAGCTAAAATAAGCAACTGATTGTCCCACACCCTCTTTCTCAGAAAGGGGGTGTTTAAAACCATATTACATATAATAATACTTTATAAATAAAGAGTTCTCGGACGGAGGAATGGGATGAAGAAAACATTGCTAGTCGCCTTAACATTAGGTGCAACAGCAACAGCTAACCTAGCTGTCGCAGGTAACGTGGATCCTGAGCAAAGTCACAAACAATTCGTTGACTATTTCAAAGCAAAGAATCCAAATATCGAATTCGAAAATTATAGACTCGGTGCCTATAATTACTCTGAAGACAAAATGTCGCAATGGGAATCAGTTGAAGAATTCCCTCCGTATCTAGACGCCGTCGATGCGGGTGAAGCGCTTTACAACAAAGACAAAGCCGTTTACGACAAGTGTTTCGGTTCGGACGTATCTAAAGTACGTGTGAAGTATCCACTTTTCAACGAAAAAACACAGCAAGTTGAAACATTGGAACAACAAATCAACAAATGTCGTACCGACGCTGGCCTGAAAGCCTTCAAGTGGAAAAAAGGCGATATCGCCAAACTATCCGCTTACTACGCTTACAACGCTCGTGGTCAAAAAATCGATGTTAAAATCGATTCTGAAGGCGCTCGTAAAGCCTTTGAAGCCGGCCAAGAGTTTTTCATCCAGCCACGCGGTCAGCTGAACTTGTCTTGTGCAAAATGTCACGTATATAACGCCGGTCGTAAAGCGCGTGCGAACATCCTTTCGCCAGCGTTGGGTCACACGACTCACTTCCCGGTTTTCCGTGCGAAATGGCAAGAATTGGGTACGCTACACCGACGTTACGGTGGTTGTAACAAAAACATGCGTGCTAAGCCATTCAAGGCACAGGGTGAAACCTACCGTAACCTAGAGTTCTTCCAAGCTTATATGTCAAACGGCCTGGAAATCGACGGACCTGGTTATCGCGAGTAAGCTTTTACCCGCTTTAATAAAAAACCCGCTACGGCGGGTTTTTTATTATCTGAAATTAATGCAGACACTCGTTGCTAGACATCAACCAATACTCTAAAACATAGCTGGGATGACATCACAAAAAAAGCCGCATTATGCGGCTTCTATTTACACTCTTCCGGAGATAAAAAACGCCCAGGCCTGGGCGTTTTAGATGATTCATAAAGACCTTCTGTCTCTATTCAAGCTTCCAGCATCTGCTCACCTTCATAGACCCAGTCAAAGCCCTGTCGAACCCATCGTTCGATTCGGATAATCAATTCAGGATCGTTGAGACCGACTTTCTGCGCAATCATAAACACATTCTCCTGCTCTTCTTCACCGAAGTGACCATCTTTATATGACAGCTTCACCAACTCTTGCAGCAAGATGATTTTGGATTGTTTATCATGGAATGCCGTTAACGTATCATCAATATTCAACAACGACTTATCCAGATCATACTCGATACCAAAAGCATCGCTGAAATTTTTCAAATACTGTTGCTCCTCTTCCGACACATCATGGTCGGCATGAGCAAGCAACACGGTCAAATCAAACACAGCTTGACGCTGTTCTGATGTCAATCGGTCTGCAAACATGGTCTTAATCCTTTAAATCAATGTAATTAATTAAATCTTTCAAACGCTCAGTGTTCAATCTGCTCGACATCTCGTACAGCGCCAAACGCCGCACTGGTTGTCATGGCGGCATAAGCCCTCAAAGCGGCACTGACTTTACGTTCCCTCGGCTTGGCTGGTTTCCAGGCCGCTTTACCTTTCGCCACCATCGCCTGACGTCTTTCGGCCAACTCTTCATCTGTTAGATTGACGTTGATCGTACGGTTTGGAATATCGATTTCGATGATATCACCGGCTTCAACCAAACCGATGTTGCCACCTTCCGCCGCTTCCGGTGAACAATGCCCGATCGACAAACCGGATGTCCCGCCGGAAAAACGCCCATCGGTCAACAGGGCACACTCTTTGCCCAGACCTTTCGACTTCAGATAACTGGTCGGATACAGCATTTCCTGCATACCAGGGCCGCCCTTCGGGCCTTCATAACGAATCAAGACCACTTCGCCCGACTTCACTTCGCCGTCCAAAATACCGCTGACGGCCGCATCCTGGCTTTCGTAAATACGAGCCGGCCCGGAAAATTTGAAAATTTCCTCATCCACACCGGCGGTTTTGACGATACAGCCATCCAGGGCGATATTACCGTACAACACGGCCAAACCGCCTTCTTTGGTGTACGCATGCTCCACGCTGCGGATACAACCGTTTTCATCGTCGTCATCCAGTTCTTTCCAACGTTTGTTCTGACTAAAGGCTTCTGTGGTACGCACATTTCCCGGCGCCGCTCTAAAGAAGGTGTGAACCGCTTCATCGTCGGTGCGGGTAATATCCCATAACTCCAATGCCGCGCCCATTGACGAAGCGTGAACCGTCGATACATCACGATTAATTAAACCGCCGCGGTCCAGTTCACCCAGAATCCGCATGATGCCACCGGCACGGTGAACGTCTTCCATATGGAAAACTTTCGAGTTCGGCGCCACTTTCGACAAACAAGGCACATTCCGTGAAATACGATCAATGTCGGCCATGCTGAAATTCACTTCCGCTTCACGCGCAATCGCCAACAAATGCAGGACCGTATTGGTGGAACCGCCCATGGCCACATCCAATGCCATGGCATTCTCAAACGCCTCCAAGGTCGCAATCGAGCGTGGCAAAACCGATGCATCATCCTTTTCGTAATACTGCTTGGCCAGCTCAACAATGCGTCGTCCGGCCTCTTCAAACAAATGTTTACGATCTGCATGCGTCGCCAGTGTCGTGCCGTTCCCCGGCAACGCAATCCCCAAAGCTTCCGCCAGACAGTTCATGGAGTTGGCGGTAAACATCCCGGAACAGGACCCACAGGTTGGGCAAGCGGAAATTTCCACATCGTCCACATCCGAATCGGAGCAATGTTCATCGGCGGCCATGACCATGGCATCCACCAAATCCAGTTTGATTTCGGTACCGCCCAAGACGGTTTTCCCAGATTCCATTGGCCCGCCGGTTACGAAAATAGTCGGAATGTTCAAACGCATCGCCGCCATCATCATCCCCGGAGTGATTTTGTCACAGTTGGAAATGCACACCAAGGCATCGGCACAGTGCGCATTGCACATGTACTCGACCGAATCGGCAATCAAATCACGCGACGGCAAGGAATACAACATACCA
Source organism: Thiomicrospira sp. S5 (assembly GCF_003991075.1). Taxonomy (NCBI): domain Bacteria; kingdom Pseudomonadati; phylum Pseudomonadota; class Gammaproteobacteria; order Thiotrichales; family Piscirickettsiaceae; genus Thiomicrospira; species Thiomicrospira sp. S5. Next base: position 2,189,636 of record NZ_CP014470.1, read on the forward strand.
TCATGCCCCATTGCAATGCCGTCATCGACCGCAATGGTATTGAATTCTTTGGCAATCCCGCCGGACTGCTCAATCACGCCAGCCACCAGCTGCCCCATGTCTTTCAGGTGAACGTGCCCCGGCACGAATTGGGTAAACGAATTCGCCACCGCGATAATCGGTTTTCCAAAATCTTCCGTTGTCATTCCGGTCGCACGCCACAAAGCGCGTGCGCCTGCCATGTTACGTCCATGGGTACTCGTTTTTGAGCGATATTCCGGCATTATTTTCTCCTTACTCCCACAGGCGCGCAGACTATGTCGTTTTTCGCGCGGGCCTGTTATACTTATATAATTATAATTTTTAACATTTTCTCATATCTATGCAGCAATCTGAATTAGATTTTACGAATAACTTGCGGCAAGCTTCGCCTTATATCGCCAAGCATCGCAATAAAACCATCGTGATCTACCTGCCGGGCGAACTCATTTCGCATTCGGCCGCCTTGCTGCAGCTGGCCAAGGATTGCGTGCTGCTCAACAATCTTGGTTTGAAAGTGGTCTTGACGCTGGGCGCCACGCACCAAATCGACCAGGCTTTCGAAGCCAAAGGGCTTCAGTGGGAAAGTCACCAAAACGTGCGCATCACGGCACGGGAACACCTTCAAACCTTCCAGGAAACCATCGGTTACGTTCGCTCCCAACTCGAAGCCGCTTTTAGCCAGGCCTGCGCCGAACACCATCTGCATTTACCGATAGTGTCCGGCAATTGGGTCATCGCCCAACCCAAAGGCGTGATTCAAGGCGTCGATTTCCAACACACCGGCATTCTGCGCAAAATCAACAATACCGCCGTGGAAAGTCTGCTGAACGCCGGGCAAATCCCGTTATTAACACCCTTGGCTTATTCCCTGACCGGCGAGGTGTTCAACCTCAACACTTTGGAACAGGCGTTTGCCATCGCCTCGGCTTTGCAAGCCGACAAACTGATGCTGTTCTCAGCCGATGAAACACTCGCTTCTTTACCGCAGGCCATGTCCTTGAAAGACATTTCCCATTATCTGGACGCGCAAGATACGGAAACACAGCGCATCCTGCAATTGGCGCAAAGCCAAGGGCAGCAAATCAAACGTATCCACCTTATGGCGGAAAGCAATCCGAACGCCCTGTTGCTGGAACTCTTCAGCCGCGACGGTTCCGGCACTTTGATTTACACCGACCGTTATCATCAGTTGCGCCCGGCGCAAATCGAAGACGTGGCCGGCATCCTCACGTTGATTGCGCCGCTGGAAGAACAAGGTATTCTCACCAAGCGATCGCGCGAAAATCTCGAGCTGGAAATCGACAACTTCATGGTCGTCGAAATCGACCAACAGATTATCGGTTGCGCCGCACTCTACCCGATTGACGAACACAATGGTGAGCTGGCTTGTTTGGCCGTTGACTCGGCTTATCAAAAAATGCTGCTGGGCCAGGAACTGCTGCAAGCCATCCAAACCAAGGCACTTCAATCTGGGCTGAATACACTTTTTTTGCTGACCACTCACACCCATCATTGGTTTATCGGCCATGGTTTCAACGAAACCTCACCGGACAGCCTGCCGGTCAATCGAAAATCCTTTTACAACCATCAAAGACAATCAAAGGTCTTACAAAAAACACTGCATGAATAACGTGATACACATCAAAGACCGTTTCCGTGGATTTCTACCGGTCGTCGTCGACGTCGAAACCGCCGGGTTCGATCCACAGGAAAACGCCCTCATCGAAATCGCCGTCGTCACCTTGAAAATGAATAGCGACGGTCACCTGGAACGCGACCAAACCGTCCAAGCCAATGTGCTACCGTTTAAAGGCTCCAAACTGGATCCCAGCGCATTAAAATTCATCGGTGTCGAAGACCCGACCCACCCATTTCGGATGGCCGTCTCCGAAAAAGAGGCGTTGGAAAAATGCTTCCAACCGATTCGCCAGCGTTTAAAGGAAACCGCTTGCAGCCGCGCCATTCTGGTCGGACACAATGCCTTTTTCGATTTAAGCTTTGTCAAAGCCGCGGCCGACCGCTGCAAAATCAAATCGCCGTTTCACGAATTCAGCACCTTCGATACCGTTTCACTGGCCGGCCTGGCCTATGGTCAGACCGTGCTGGCCAAAGCCGTCAAGATGGCGGAAATCGACTGGGACAACAGTAAAGCGCATTCAGCCGAATACGACACCATTAAGACCGCCGATTTGTTTTGCAAAATCGTCAATCAATGGCCGCTGAATTTGCCATCCGGCCTCTAAATAGCCAAAATTCCATCGACAAAAAAACCGCCAGGCCTGGCGGTTTTTTTAGTTCGGCAACCATGGTTACCGCTCAAAACACTTAAGCGTCTTGTGTTGCTTGCGCGTTAGCGTCGGCCATCATTTTCTTCAGCTCACCGGATTCGGCCAGCTCCAAAGTGATATCACAACCGCCTTGCAGTTCACCACCGATATACAGCTGTGGAAAGGTTGGCCAATCTTGATATTTCGGCAAGAACTCAAAAATCATCGGATCCGCCAGGACATTCACAAACGCAAATTTCTCACCGGTTTGCACCAGCGCTTCTGCTGTACGGCTTGAAAAGCCGCAAGACGGCATTTGCGGCGTACCTTTCATATACAGCACGACCGGGTTTTGAGTCACTTGTTCGTGAATTCTTGCAAGAGTTTCGGTTTCTTGATTTTCCATTCTTTTCTCCTAAAGTCAGGTTGGAAATTTCACCAATACCTGAGTTATTTGCTGGGTTATTATAACAAAGTCGGTTGAAAAATCGAGGACGGATTTATCCCCTTTCTATAGGTTCTCCCCGTCACCCCATCCCAAAACCCGACTGTCATCAATCCATCAATTATTAATATCGCGATACGGATCAACGTGTCGTTGCAACCACAGCTCCAATAACGCCGCATGCCACAACTTACTGCCTTTAATGGCAGTAAAGTTTTCTTCCGCTTCCGGCGCATCCAGCAAGCGTTGAATGTAATCCGGTTTAAAGATACCACGCGCCTGAGCTTCCGGGCTGGTCAACACGCGCTTCATCATGTTGTAAAACGGGCCACGCACATATTTCAGGGCCGGCATCGGAAAATAGCCTTTCGGGCGATCGATCACCGAATCCGGTACCAATCCACGGGCAATTTTTTTCAGCAGGTGCTTAAAGTCTTTCAACTTTAATTCCGCCGGCGCCGACATCGCCAATTCCACCAATTTATGGTCCAAAAACGGCACACGTGCTTCTAGGCCCCACGCCATGGTCATATTATCCACGCGCTTCACCGGATCGTCGACAATCAGCGTGGTAGTATCCAAACGCAAAACTTGATCCAAATACGTCTCCGCGCCTTCTTCAGATAAACGGTCGTTAATCAAGGCTCGGGTCACGTCCGTGACATGGTAATCGTCTTCAATCATTTCCAACCATTCTGCATGACTGCGATCAAAATAGAATGGTGCAAATGCGTCGACCGGGTCGGCGCCTTCCGGCAACTCCGCCGCGGCCTGCGCCATCAGCGGATACCAAAAATAGCCGCCAAACACTTCGTCCGCGCCTTGACCGGACATCACCACTTTCACGTCTTGCGAAACCTGTTCCGACAGCAGATAAAACGCCACCGCATCCTGGCCGAACATCGGCTCCGCCATCGCATCCACCGCTTCGGTCAATCTCGGCAACACCGTCTCATTCGGAATCAAGTATTTTTGATGCCGGGTCTGGTAACGTTCGACGACCTGATCGGAATATTCAAACTCGCTGCCCTTTTCTTCCGGCACATCTTCGAACCCGATGGAGAAAGTGCGGATATTTTCCACACCTGCTTCGGCCAACAAGGCGACAATCAAACTGGAATCCAACCCGCCGGACAACAACACGCCCACCGGCACGTCGGCCGCCGTCAAACGCTTGTGCACCGCCTGTTTGAGCGACTCGTGCACCGCATCTACCCATTCCTGCTCGGTTTGCGGCGCCTCCGGCGTTTGCGGTCGTTGTGCCGTTAAGTGCCAATACGCCTTTTTAAAGATTTGGCCGTCCGGGTTCACAATCATCCAATGGCCCGGTTCCAGCTTACGAATGCCTTTCAAAATGGTGTGCGGTGCGGGAATCACGGCATGCAGAGTGAATTGGTGATGCAACCCCACCGGGTCAATGTCGGTATCGATGCCGCCCGACGCCAACAACGCCTGGGTATTGGACGCGAACTTCACCCCGCCTTTGACCGGCGCATAATACAGCGGTTTGACGCCGAAGCGATCACGTGCCAACAATAACTGGTGCTGATGGTCGTCCCAAATCGCAAACGCAAACATGCCTTCAAAACGGGTGACGCAGTCCATGCCCCATTGGCGGTAGGCTTTCAAAATCACTTCGGTGTCGGAGTGCGACCGGAAATCATGGCCCAACTCGATCAGTTCCAAGCGCAACGCTTCGTAATTGTAAATGCAGCCATTGAACACCAGGGTCAATTCGTCGTCGACCATCGGTTGATGCCCGGCATCGGATAAATCGATAATCGACAAGCGGCGATGCCCCAAACCGACATGGTTTTGCACCCAAGTGCCGCCATCATCCGGACCACGACGTTCCATTTCGCACAACATCGGGCGCAATCCGGCTTCACTGGATAGTTGGCCGTCCCAATAGATTTCTCCGCAAATTCCGCACATAGAGTTTTTTACCTGCTGCTTACCTGTTTTTGCCTTTGTCTGAGTTTTCCGATTCGTCTTTGATGCTAGGGCGCCTCTATTGAAAAGACGGTCGAATCAAAGGGACTCTATTTTAACGAATCCCACCGCAAATTATTGACTCTTTCCGCCGGACACTTTAAAGTCGCTAAAAGCGATTTCGTTACGATTTTGCGATTCGTTCCCAACCCATATCGGTCAATTATGAAAGTATACGGACTCACCGGCGGCATCGGCAGTGGTAAAACCACCATCCGACAACTCATTGAATCACTCGGTATTCCGACCTTGGATGCCGATGCCATCGGGCGAGAGCTGGTGGCGCCCAACCAGCCAGGCCTGGTCAAAATCGTTCAAGCGTTCGGTTCCGATGTTTTGACGGAGCAGGGCGAACTCGATCGCGCCGCGTTACGGCAGCGCATACTCGAAAATCCAGACGCCAAGCACAAGCTGGAAGCCATTCTGCATCCAATGATTCGCGAACGCACTCAAGCAGCCATTGAACAGCTTCGTCGGCAAAATTCTCCGGCCATTGTAGTGGAAATCCCACTGCTGGCCGAAACCGGAAAACCTGATTACATTGACGAAACCATCGTACTGGATTTGCCGGAAGCCATGCAGTTGCAACGTGCATTACAACGCGACACCCTGCCCGAGGCGGACATTCGACGCCTGATGGAAAACCAGGCTTCACGAGAGGCGCGCTTAGCCATCGCCGACCATGTTATCCGCACTGACCAACCGCTTGAACGCATCAAGCAAGCCCTGCACACCCTACTCGAAGATCGCAATTAAACTTACTCTATTCAGAGTATTTCAAATCTGTTAAGCTGGTTTTCGAGTTAAGCTGTTCGAAGTAATGCGAACGAAACAGAGTCGATTCGAAACACATTTTCGAGCTTTAACCGAGCGATCCAATCCTCTTAACGCGGGTTTAAACGAGGCCTTTTATGCCTTACCAAGTCACATCCATTCGAGACAACTACCGCTACACCGCCATCGTTCCCAGACGCGAACTGGCCTACACCATCATCAAATTTCTGGCGGATCTGGGCCTGACCCTCAACGAATTCAAACAAGTGGTGCACGACAGCGAACTGAGCCCGGCACACATTCTGGACGAAGCCGCTTATCTGGAACTGGTGGAAATCCACCCGGAAATGGACTTGATTTACGAAAGCCTTTGTTTGAAAAACAACGAACGCATGTACTTTCACACCAACTGGACCGTCTCAAGCCTCAACTGGCAAAAAATGACTCTAGCGCTCGCCGCTTACCGCATTGAAGTCACCACCATCAAAAGCCGGGACATCAGCCCCAGCCTCAAGACCAAAACCCCGCTTTCCGATGCCGAACGGGCGCAACTGGACACTTAGATACATTAGAGAATTAAATCGGCTCCGGCCACAAACCGGAAATGGCGGCAATCCCTTGACCGCCATTCTGACGCGCTTTACCAACATCCGTTGGTTTCATGCCGCCCAACGCAAAAACCGGCACCGGCACATTGGCCACTTGCTCGGCAAATGTCGGCCAGCCCAACCCCTCAAGTTCCGGATGCGATTGGGTTTTTTTCACCGGTGACAGCAGAATAAAATCGGCGTTCAATTCCAACGCTTTCGCGATTTCAACATCGCTGTGAGTGGACACGCCCAACAATTTGTCATCCGGAATCGGTCGTTCCGTCAATCCCATAATCGCCGTTGAAGCCAATTGCAAGCCGTCCGCGTCCGGCACCGCCTGCAAATCCTCCGGTTTACCGTTCAACACAATCCGCGCGCCCGCATAACGATGCGTTAACGCCACGGCCTGTTTCGCCAGCGCCTGAAACGCCGATTCATCCAAGGTTTTGGCCCGCAATTGCACCAAACGAATGCCCTCGTCCAGCGCCGCTTCCAACCGACTGAGCGCATCCTCGGCATCGTGAAAACCACCGGAAATCATATAATGCTCGGGCAACTGCAAGGCTTGCACCAAACCTCGATTGGCGTCGGGGAATTCAAAATGGCTTAACTCCGAAATAGATGCCCATTGCACCGTTTGGCCTTCGGCACCATGCGGCTCACCATCAAACTGCTCGGTTTCATAGACATTCAACAACACCGAGACCTTTTCATAATCCCACGGAATTTGAATCAACGGTTGCCAATCTTTCGTCGTCACCCCGACCTCTTCCTCAAATTCGCGCGTTAACGCGGCTTCGGGCGTTTCGCCCGCTTCCAACTTTCCGCCCGGAAATTCCCAAAAACCGGCCAAATGCTGGTGAGATTGACGGCGCGCCAATAACACCTGTTTCCCCCGCCGTAAAACGCCGATGGCAATCTGAAGTCTTTCACTCATTCGTGTCTTTTCCTTTATGAAACCTTGGTTCGAATGCTTCTATTTTGGCAAAAAACGGCCAGGCCTGAAAGTATTCATTTTTCATGAAGCCATAATCGATAAACGTTAAAATAGCCAGCATTAATCTAATTCAAAGAAACGAAACGGAAAACACGCCATGAGTCGATTCTGGAGCCAACGCGTTCATCAACTGACCCCTTACGTTCCCGGTGAGCAACCGAAAGTGGACAATCTCATCAAGCTCAATACCAATGAGAGTCCCTATCCGCCGTCGCCGAAAGTATTGGAAGCCATTTCAGCACAGGTCAACGACAAACTCCGCCTGTACCCGGACCCGAATTCGGATGCGCTGAAACAGTCGCTGGCGCATTATTACCAGTTGGAAACCAATCAGGTTTTCGTCGGCAACGGCTCGGACGAAGTCCTGGCGCATATTTTCATGGGCTTGCTGAAACAGGATAAACCGATTCTGTTTCCCGACATCACCTACAGCTTTTACCCGGTCTATTGCGGACTGTATGATGTCGAGTACCAGACCGTACCGCTCAATGAAGAATTTGCCATTCAACCGGCCGACTATCAAACCGAAAACGGCGGCATTATTTTTCCAAACCCGAATGCACCGACCGGCCGACTCTTGCCATTGCAAGCCATTGAACAAATTTTGCAGGGCAACCCGAATTCCGTCGTGGTGGTGGATGAAGCTTACATCGATTTTGGAGGTGAATCCGCTGCACAATTGATTCATCGCTATCCAAACCTATTGGTGGTGCAAACCTTCTCAAAATCCCGCGCTTTGGCCGGGTTACGTGTGGGCTTCGCACTGGGGCATCCGGACTTAATCGAAGCGCTGGAACGCGTCAAAAACAGCTTCAATTCCTACCCGCTGGATCGGTTGGCAGTGGCCGGTGCCGTTGCCGCAATGGAAGACGAAAGCTACTTTGAAGCGAGTTGCGATAAAATCATCGCCACCCGAAATCGTCTGACCGAATTCCTGCAACAACAAGGCTTTCAGGTCATCCCCTCGGCCGCCAACTTCGTGTTTGCGTCGCATCCGGATAAGGCCGCGGCCGACATTGCCCAAGCCTTACGCGAGCGGGCCATTATCGTGCGTTATTTCAATAAACCGCGCATTGACGAATACCTGCGCATCACCATCGGCACCGATGCGGAAACCGATGCCTTATGCCAAGCCTTAACGGAAATTTTGGCCTAAAAACGTATCGACTTGTTCTCGTCGTATACCCCAAAACAAAAAAAACGCCGTGACCGGCGTTTTTTTATGCTTCGTTAGAACGGATTTCCACTCTAATTAAGTTGGGTTTAGATTCAATTTACATTCGATTACGTTCGATACTCTGCATTGATTTTCACATAGTCGTATGAAAAGTCAGTGGTCCAAACAATTTCCGAGGCCTCACCCCGGTTCAAGACAATGCGAATCAAGATATCGGTTTCATCCATCACCGCTTGACCGGCTTCTTCAGTGTAAGAATCAGCACGACCACCGTTTTCCACCAACAAAACCTCTCCCAGATAAATCTGCAAAGCGTCAATATCCAAATCGACCAGGCCTGCCCGACCGACCGCGGCGAGAATCCGCCCCCAGTTCGGGTCGGACGCGAACAACGCGGTCTTCACCAATGGCGATAAGGCCACGGCATGCGCCACCTTTAAACACTCGTCCGAGTTTTGGCCGCCTTCCACCTGCACTGTGACGAACTTGGTGGCGCCTTCGCCGTCACGGATAATCATTTGCGCCAATTCGGTCATGACCTCTTTGACCAGGCCTGCAAAGGCTTGATAGGCGGACGACTCGGTCTCGGTGATTTCCGGCATCGCCGCTTGCTGCGTCGCCGTCAACGTACAAGCATCATTGGTGGAGGTATCGCCATCCACCGTGATACGGTTAAAGGACACATTCACGGCGTCGCTGAGTGCTTGTTGCAGGCAGGCCTGGGAAATTTTGGCATCCGTCGCCGCAAACCCAAGCATGGTTGCCATGTTCGGGTGAATCATGCCGGACCCCTTGGAAATGCCGGTCACCGTCACCTGTACCCCATCGATGTCGATTTGACGACTGACGATTTTGTCGCAGGTATCGGTGGTCATAATGCCTTTCGCCGCCATTTCCCAACCATCAATCGATTGATTGGCAATCGCATCCGGAATGGCGGTTTCAATTTTATCCATCGGTAGGTTCTGGCCGATGACACCGGTGGAGAATGGCAGCACCGCTTCCGTTGGCAAACCTAACTCTCTGGCCACCCATTCGCAGGTTTGCGTGGCATCCTCCAGTCCTTGCTGACCGGTTCCGGCATTCGCGTTGCCGCTATTAATCACAAGGGCTTGGCAAGCAGTCGCCTGCAAATGCGCCTTAGCGACCGTCACCGGCGCGGCACAGAAGGCGTTTTGCGTAAAGGTCGCCGCCGTGCGGCTCCCTTCAACAAACGACACCACGACAAAATCGGTTTTGTCGGCTTTTTTAATTTTCGCTTGAGTGGCGCCCAAGTACACTCCCGCCACCGGATGAATCAAACGTTGTTGCGACATGTTTTCTTTCTCCAAACTAAAAAATCCACGTGAATGGAAATGTCCGATCGCTTCTCGACACTCCGCTCAACGTGGATTTTTTCAATCTCCGTTAGGGAACCTCTGATTGAATCGGTTTGAGCTTCTGCGGGACTTAAAGCCTACCTATTCTAGGCGTGGCTCGCCGACCTTAGTCATTCTAAGGTCAAGAGTCATAACAACGAAGAGGTGGGCTTTAAGCCCCGCCCGAAGGGGCTTAGCCAAAATTACCAGTTCTGCGTTGTGAAGTCTTGTAAGGTCTAGACATTACTTCAACTTCACGCCTAGATCTGGAAAGTTTGGCGTTGCCAGAAATCAAACCGATTCAATAAGAGGTTCCTTCGGTAAATATTAACTCAATTTACCGCAACATTGTTTATATTTCTTACCGGAACCACACGGACACGGATCGTTACGCCCCACTTTCGGCGCCTCACGTCGGTAAGTGCCTTCTTTTTCCGTTGGTTCCGCTTCAGCAGCCTCTCCCGACGGCATGCCCATCGCATCGGCAATGCCTTGCGCAGCCGGATGCGTGGCTTCCAACGCCTGCGGACGTTCGTCGATTTGCTGCTGTTCATAGGCATCGACATCGTCCACACCTTGAATCTGAACCATCGACAAGGTTTGCACTGTTTCAAACATCACTTCATCCAAGAAAGCCTCAAACATATCCGCCGCCGTAGAACGATATTCCTGGAACGGATCTTTCTGAGCAAAGCCTTTCAAGTGAATCCAGCGACGCAAATAATCCATTTCATTCAAATGTTCGCGCCACTGTTTGTCGATGGTACGCAGCAACACTTCTTTTTCGAAATGGTGGCGCGTTTTTTCGTCCACCACAGCCATTTTGGTCTGATAAAGGGCTTTGACTTCGTCCACCAGACGTTCGCGTAGTTTTTCTTCGAACAGCCCTTTGTCTTCGTCCAACCACTGTTGAATCGGTAACGTGTGGCCCAAGTCATCCTGCAACTGTTTTTCCAACCCGGCCACATCCCATTGTTCTTCGATGCTGCCCGGCGGAATGTAGTTCGCCATAATCGACTCAATCACATTGGCACGCAAGGAATCGACGATTTCGGAGACGTCTTCCTCTTCCATCAATTCATTGCGTTGTGAATACACCACCTTACGCTGTTCATTGGCGATGTTATCAAACTTCAACAGGTTAGCACGCTCGTCCTGATGCATGCGCTCGACTTGTTTCTGAGCACGCTCAATGGATTTGCTGACCATATTGTGTTCGATGGCTTCGTCCGATTTCATGCCCAGACGGCGCATCATGTTTTTGACTTTTTCCGACGCAAAACGACGCATCAAATCATCGTCCAACGATAGATAAAAACGCGTCACACCCGGGTCACCTTGACGGCCGGAACGTCCGCGTAGCTGATTATCGATACGACGCGATTCGTGTCGCTCGGATCCCAGCACCATCAAACCGCCTTTTTCCAAGACTTCATCATGACGCTTCTGCCAAGCCGCTTTGACTTCCGCAATTTGCTCATCGGTCGGGTTGTCCAAGGCTTCCAGCTCGGACTCCAGATTACCGCCCAACACAATATCCGTCCCGCGCCCCGCCATATTGGTGGCGATGGTGATAGCCCCCGGACGCCCGGCATCGGCAATGATATTGGCTTCGCGCTCATGCTGCTTGGCGTTCAAGACACTGTGTTTAATGCCTTCTTTTTCAAACAAAGAAGACAAGACTTCGGACATCTCGATGGAAGCCGTCCCGATCAGAATCGGTTGCCCGGATTCTTTCATGGCTTTGATGTCGCGCACGATGGCATTCAACTTGCCTTCAATATCCAAAAACACCAGGTCTGGTAAATCTTGACGTAACGGCGTTTTATTCGGCGGAATCACCACCACTTCCAACTGATAAGTGGACAGAAACTCACCGGCTTCGGTGTCGGCCGTCCCGGTCATGCCGGACAACTTATCGTACTGACGGAAATAGTTCTGGAAGGTGATGGAAGCATAAGTCTGGCTTTCCGCTTGAATCGCGACGCCTTCTTTCGCCTCCACCGCCTGATGCAGGCCGTCGCCCCAGCGACGCCCGGCCATTTTACGGCCAGTGAATTCATCGATAATCACGACTTCATTGTCTTGAACAATGTAATCGGTGTTTTTTTCAAACAACAAATGCGCCCGCAAAGACGCATTGACGTATTTCATCAAACTGATGTGCTCGGCGTCGTAAAGCGAATCGCCTTCATTCAGCAGGCCGATTTCCACCAGCATGGCTTCGACCTTCGAGTGACCTTCATCAGTCAAATGGATTTGTTTGGTCTTTTCGTCAATGGTGTAATCGCCGCTGGCGGTTTTGGTTTCCAGGTCTTCTTCACCACGCTCTAGGCCTTGTACCAGTGGATTCATTTTCTGATACAACTCAGATTTGTCTTCGGCCGGTCCGGAAATAATCAATGGAGTCCGGGCTTCGTCGATCAAAATGGAATCCACCTCATCGACAATCGCAAACGGCTGGCCGCGCATCACGCGCTCTTCCACGAAGATCGCCATGTTGTCGCGCAGGTAATCGAAACCGAATTCGTTATTGGTACCGTAAGTGATGTCGGCATTGTAAGCGGCTTGCTTTTCAGTGGCCGGCTGGCCGGAAAGAATTACCCCGGTCGTCAGACCAAGGAAACCATAAAGCTGGCTCATCCATTCCGCATCACGTGACGCCAGGTAATCATTAACGGTAATGACGTGTACGCCATTGCCGGCCAGGGCATTCAGATACGCCGGTAAGGTCGCGACCAGGGTTTTCCCTTCCCCTGTGCGCATTTCGGCAATCTTACCGTCATGCAGCGCCATCCCCCCAATCAACTGAACGTCGTAATGGCGCATGCCCATGACCCGCTTCCCAGCTTCACGCACTACGGCAAAGGCTTCCGGCAACAACTGATCCAACGACATCCCGTCGGCAATCTGCTGTTTGAACGCATCGGTTTTCGCTTTCAGGTCTTCGTCACTGAGCTGGGCAAAGGTGTCTTCGAGTGCGTTGATTTGCTGTACTTTTTTGCGATACTGCTTGAGAAGTCGTTCATTACGACTGCCGAAAAGTTTTTTGAAAATGTTAAGAGCCATTAGCGCTTGAATCCAGTAAAGAGTTTAAAAACCAGATCGGCGTCATTCGGCACGCCTCACCGGAGTGATGTCTAACGATTACAGTGTTGTCACAGTTTACGCCTTAAGACGGACTTGTAAAGCCTGACAAGCCACTTTTAAATGGGGACAATTCTAACACATTTCAAGGGCGGAAAAATGAAGGGAACTTTTACGTGTTTTTGACGCATTCCAAAGGGATGGAATGCGCTGTCATTTTTGAGAATTACAACAGGATTTTGCTACTGCCATATTGAACCGGCGGCTCTTCGTTTTCGAAGGTCACCACTTCATAAGCTTCCGGATCGGCAATCAACGCGCGCAACAATTGATTGTTTAACGCATGACCCGACTTATGCGCTGTGAACTCACCGATAATAGCGTGACCAGCCATAAACAAATCGCCGACGGCATCCAAAATTTTATGGCGGACGAATTCGTCCTTGTCCCGCAACCCTTCCCGGTTGACGACACCATTCTCATCCAGACCGATGGCGTTGTGCAACCCCGCACCCAGACCTAGGTTCTGTGCGCGCAGCTTTTCCATGTCTTTCATGAACCCAAAGGTACGGGCACGGCTGACTTCTTTGAAATAGGCGGTCGAGGAAAAACTCAAGGTCATTTTTTCCGCGGTCTGGTCAAACGCCGGATGGTCGAACTCAATCGAGAAGTTCAAGCGATAACCGTCATAAGGTTCAAATTGAGCGACGCCACCCTTGTCATTCGTAACCTTGACCGGCTTTTTGATACGAATGAACTTTTTCGACGCATCCTGTAGCTCAACGCCGGCCGACTGCAACAAGAAGATGAAATGCGACGCACTGCCATCCATAATCGGGACTTCATCGGCGGTAATGTCGATGTAGAGATTGTCGATACCGACACCGGCCAACGCCGACATCAAATGCTCAATTGTGGCGATTTTGATGCGCTTGTCTTGTTGTTCCTGAACGATGGTGGTGCACAAGGTGGTTTCTTTAACCAGTTCCGGCGAAACCGGAAACTCGACGATGGGATCCAAATCGACCCGACGGAAAACGATTCCGGTATTCACCGGCGCCGGACGAAGTGTCATCACCGACTTATGACCGGTGTGCAGCCCCACGCCTTTGGCTTTGATGGAATTGGCAAGCGTTCTTTGTTTCACGTGACTTTCTTCAATTTTGCTTAATCAAACGACAAGCGTGAAATTTTAACACAAATGTCACATTGCCCATTCTAAAAATTATTGCTGAACCAGTTTTTCATTCGGTTCAGAACCGACTCTCTGTCCGAGCTGGCTTTTTGCGGTTTTTCAGCGGAAACCGGTGTCGGTTGGTGTTCTTTCGCATACATCAACAAACCGACCGTAGTGGCGAAAGACGGACTGCGCACCTCTTCCTTCAAACCGGAAACTTCCAATGGCATGCCAAGACGAACCGGCATATGGAACACTTCCTCGGCCAACTCCACCGCGCCTTCTACCAGTGAACTGCCCCCGGTTAACACAATACCCGCGGCGATTTTATTTTCAAAATCAGTACGGCGTAGCTCGGCTTGAATCAACTGAAACAGTTCTTCATAACGCGGTTCGATTACTTCGACCAAGGTATGGCGGGACAAGCATCGAGCCGGACGATCGCCCACACTCGGGACTTCAATTTCTTCATCCTGCGAAATCAACTGTGGCAGTGCGCAAGCGTATTTCTTCTTGATGTCTTCCGCGGCTTGTTTCGGTGTGCGCAACGCCATGGCAATGTCATTGGTGACCTGGTCGCCCGCCACCGGAATCACGGCGGAATGGCGGATGGCGCCATTCTGGAAAATGGCGATATCGGTGGTGCCGCCACCGATATCAACCAGACATACGCCCAATTCTTTTTCATCTTCCGACAACACCGCTTCCGAAGACGCCAGTTGCTCCAGAATCAGGTTATCCACTTTCAAGGAACAGCGTTCAACGCACTTGGTAATGTTTTGGGCCGCGCTGACCGAACCGGTGACCATGTGCACTTTGGCTTCCAACCGCACACCGGACATCCCGATGGGTTCACGAATGCCGCCTTGGTTGTCGATCATGAATTCCTGCGGCAAAATGTGCAACACTTCCTGGTCACCGGGAATAGCAATGGTTTGCGCCGCATCAATCACGCGTTGGACGTCTTCTTCCTGAACTTCCTGATTGCTGATGGCGACCATCCCGTTGGAATTGAAGCTGCCGATATGACTGCCGGCAATGCCCACCGAAACCGATTCCGCTTTGATACCGGACATTCTTTCGGCTTCGTCAATGGCTCGCTGAATCGACTCGACCGTCGAATCAATGTTCACCACCACCCCTTTTTTCAAACCTTTTGAAGGGTGGGTGCCCATTCCAACGACTTCAATCCCACCATCCGGTTTCACTTTACCGATAATCGCGGCGATTTTCGACGTCCCGATATCAAGTCCGATCACAATATTGGAATGAGGAGTCTGCTGCTTTCTTGCCATTCGTTTTTTTCACCTTTCTATGCATAATGCCGAGACCGCATTTTTGCGAATTTTTCGTTATTCGGAGGCCGGGCGACTTTGCGGCGTTTTTTGCTTGATTACAAAGCCATTACTATAGCGTAAATCGAATACGTGTGCGAATTTTCTTAAGTCCGGATTGGTCTTCGGGTAGGCCCGGATAAAGCGGTCCAACTTGCCTTGCCAATCCTCATTATCCAACAACACTGTGGCGCCCGACAGAAAGTGAATTCGCCACACCCCGTCAGCCTGAGCCGTCATGGCATCAATCGTCCAACCCAGTGTTGAAAAAGCGTTCTGAAACGCCGTTAACTTTTGCAATAAAGCGCGAGATTGTATCGCCTCGCCATCCAGCACCACCATGCGTTGAAACGGTTCAATGTTATAAGGGTAAAAAATATCCCCTTCCTGATTCAATAAGCCATCATCACCCCAACGCACCACCGGTTTCTGTTCGGTGATTTCCAAAATCAGCTTATTCGGCCAACGACGTTTGACCTTAACTTTATACACCCAATCCAAGTGCAGAATATCGGCATGCAATCGTTCCAAGTCGATGCGCCAGAACGATTGCCCGACATACGGCGACACCATTTGTTCGATATCGGCCGGCTTCAAACGTTCCAAATCGCCGTTGAGCTGCACCTCGGTAATCACTCGTGCCGGTGAAAAAGCCACCCATACGGCAATTAAGGCCACTAAAACCAGGCCCAGCGCTAAGGATAATGTCTTTTTCACTTCAAACTCCGGCCCTATTTTGATGAGATTACGCCAAGGTCATCGACAGGATTCGACGCACCAGCTCCGGAAAATCGATGCCCGCCGCCTTTGCCGCCATCGGCACCAGACTGTGGTCCGTCATCCCCGGCACGCTGTTCAACTCAATCAACCAGGCCTGGTCGTTTTCGTCCAACATCAAGTCCACTCGCCCCCAATGACGTGCACCGACGGCATGAAACGCTTCCACCACCAAGGCTTGAATGCTGGCTTCCTGTTCCGGCGGCAACCCGCAGGGACAGATATACTGCGTGGTGCTGGATTGGTATTTGGCATCAAAATCGTAAAAATCGTGATCGGTTTTCAAATGAATCATCGGCAAGGCCGAATCGCCCAGCACCGCACAGGTATATTCCCGCCCGGTTACCCATTGCTCGATCAAAATTTCCGTATCGTAATCCTGCGCAAACGCAATGGCGTCTTCCAGAGAATCCAAATCATCGACTTTTCGCATGCCGATACTGGAACCTTCATGGCTCGGTTTCACAATGACCGGAAAGCGCAAATCGAACCCGCCTTTATCAAACGGCCGGGACGGCGATACCACCTGAAAACCGGGCGTCGGCAAGCCTACACCCTGCCACAACCATTTGGTGCGCAGCTTATCCATCGCCAAAGCTGACGCCGTCATTTGACTGCCGGTATACGGAAATTTCAACGCATCCAGCAGGGCTTGAACACCACCGTCCTCACCCCAACGACCGTGCAACGCGATAAAAGCCCGGTCATACTGCTCGGTGACCGCCAGCACGTCCTGAACACTTTTCACATCACACGCTGTCGCATTCACACCGGTTTGCTGCAAGGCTTTGGCAACTTCGGTCCCGCTCTTCAACGAAATGTCACGTTCAGCGGCGGTTCCGCCCATCAAGACCGCGACCCGCCCCAGCGCATCATTCAAATCGGTTCTGTTCCAAGGTTCTTGCATGCTTTCCATCTCTTCGTTCGCGCATTACGCGGATTGTTCTTTCCATTGACGCGCGACTTGGCCAATATCGCCCGCACCCATCACCAACACCACATCGTCGTCCAACAACACCGGCGTCATTAATTCATTGAGTTCCTCTAAGGATTCGACGTGCAGATTATCCTTATGCCCTCGCAACCGCATCGCCTGCAACAAGGCTTTGGAATCGAAGGCCGCCAAAGGCGCTTCCCCCGCGGCATAAACATCCGTCAACACCACTAAATCGGCCTCCACCAGGGCTTGGACAAAGTCATCGAACAAATCACGCGTACGACTGTAACGATGCGGCTGAAACACCAGCACCAAACGACGATTTGGAAACGCCTGACGCGCGGTAGATATGGTGGCCGACAATTCCGTCGGATGGTGACCGTAATCGTCCACCAACGTCACGTCTTTGCCGCCAATCCAGCGGTTCGGATAAACTTCAAAACGACGCCCCACGCCCCCGAATTCGCCCAACGCCTGTTGAATGGCCTCCACCGACACATCCAATTCCAAACCGACGGTAATGGCCGCGAGCGCATTCAGGACATTATGGCGCCCCGGCTGATTCAAACGGACTTCAAACACCGGTTTATTCTCGGCATGGACCTCAAACAACATCGCCAGCCCGTCGTGCCGAACATTGGACGCATACACATCCGCCTGATCCGAAAAACCATAAGTACGGGTTTTACGCGACAGCTTCGGCAACATATCGCGAATGTTCGAATCTTCATAGCACAGAATCGCCAAACCATAGAAGGGCAAGCGGTGGATAAATTCAACAAAAGTGTTTTCCAGGTTTTGATAATCTCCCTGGTACGTGTCCATATGGTCTTCGTCGATATTGGTGACCACCGACATCATCGGTGATAAATGCAAAAAAGAAGCGTCGGACTCATCCGCTTCGGCGACCAAATACTGACTTCCTCCCAAGCGGGCATTGGAATCGACTTGGTTTAGCTTGCCACCAATCACAAACGTCGGATCCAGACCGCCTTGAGTCAGAATAGCCGCCGCTAAAGAGGTGGTGGTGGTTTTGCCGTGGGTACCGGCAATGGCGATGCCGAACCGCATGCGCATCAACTCCGCCAACATGGCGGCTCTGGGAATGACCGGAATCCGGCTTTCCTTGGCGAAGCTGACTTCCGGATTATCTCTGGCGATGGCGGTGGAAACTACCACCACATCACTGTCCTGAACATGCTCGGCCGCATGACCGATTTGAATGAGGGCCCCGAGGGATTTCAGGCGATTCACCGTCGGATTTTCTTTCAAAT
The DNA here is from genome assembly GCF_003991075.1 of Thiomicrospira sp. S5. Lineage (NCBI taxonomy): Bacteria > Pseudomonadati > Pseudomonadota > Gammaproteobacteria > Thiotrichales > Piscirickettsiaceae > Thiomicrospira > Thiomicrospira sp. S5. The sequence continues at coordinate 2,207,843 of NZ_CP014470.1, forward strand.
CCGAACCGGAAACGGTGAACCCCAGGTTCAGACAGACTTCCGCGATACCGGCCATACCAACGCCGCCGATACCGACGAAATGAATTTGTTTGACTTGATCTTTCATTAAAAAAACAACCCTTCTGAATCTGGCATATCATACCGCCTTCCGGGGTGTTTTTTCACGAAATTCGGTAAAAAGTCGGTCGAAATCAACCTGCGTATTCCGTCCGACGTCAATGCAGTAATTCCGGTTCGATTTCGGCCAGGCCTGGTGATTTTACCGGTTCGGGCACCACCCAATAATGCTGGGTTAAAATCGCGGCAAGCTCGGAAGGTTTGCTGAGTGGCTGAGTAATTTCAAAGTGAGACAGGGTGGCGCCGTTCAGGTGTCCGGCTTGAAGGGCTTCATCGACCAAAGCAAGAATCTCTTCCGCCCCATCACCCAATAAGGCTTCGGTACTCGGGTTCCAAAACAAGGTTTTTTCACACCGATTGGAATCGGGCAATGGCACTAAATCCAGTCGAATCCAGTGAAAAGGCTCCGAGGATGTGTTCAACTCGTCTGACGGGCTCATAAAACGTCTCACTCAAGCCGTCGTACATGCGTTTGAGCGAAGCGTTCAAAATCGCTGGGCAAACGGGACGACTGTTCAATAATGAAGGTTCAAACCCTATACTAGCATAGTTCGTGCTTCTTCAACAGCCGCGACCAAACGGTCGATATCCTCATGAGTGTTGTAGACGCCGAAAGATGCTCGGAGCGTAGCCGGCACATCAAAATGCTGCATCACCGGCATGGCACAATGGTGGCTGGCCCGCAAAGCGATGCCATCCTGATCCATCAATGTTGCCATATCATGCGGGTGTGTTCCCTCGACAATAAAGGAAATGACACCGCCCTTATTCGGTGCCGTTCCGATGATGCGCAATCCATCAATGGTTTGCAACTGACGGGTGGCATAGGTCAGCAGATCGTGCTCATAGGCGGCAATCGTATCCAACCCGATGGATTCGACGAAATCAATGGCGGCCCCCAAACCGATGGCACCGGAAATGTTCGGCGTACCGGCTTCAAACTTGTACGGCAACACGTTGTATTCCGTCTTGTCAAAGGTCACGGAATAAATCATATCACCACCGGCTTGATACGGCGGCATGGCGCCCAGAAGCGCTTCTTTGCCATAGAGCACACCGATGCCGGTCGGACCATACAGCTTGTGACCGGAAAAAGCATAAAAATCGCAATCCAATGCTCGGACATCCACGCTCATATGCGGCACGGCCTGCGCGCCATCCAACAAGACCTTGGCCCCCACCTTTTTGGCGGCTTGCACCATGTCTGCCACCGGGTTAATCGTACCGAGCGCATTGGACATATGCACCACCGACACCAATTGAGTCTTTGACGTCAAACAGGCTTCGAAATCGGCCAGGCGGATTTCACCGTCATCCGTCATCGGCACCACCACCAATTTGATACCAAGCTCCTCACGCAGCAACTGCCAAGGCACGATATTGGAGTGATGCTCCATTTCGGTAATCACCACTTCGTCTCCGGCTTTCAGGTGACGGCGTCCCCAGGTTTGCGCGACCAGGTTAATCGCTTCGGTTGTCCCGCGTACAAAAATAATTTCCTTGTCCGACGCCGCATTCAAAAACCGTCGGACTTTGCTGCGAGCGCCTTCATAAGCGTCGGTCGCCCGTTCGCTCAAACCGTAAACGCCGCGATGCACATTGGCGTTTTCTTCACGGTAATAACGGGCAATGGTATCAATGACCGATACCGGTGTCTGCGCCGTGGCGCCACTGTCCAGATAGACCAGCGGCTGGCCGTTTTCGAGTTGTTTCAGGATGGGAAAGGCGTCTTTAACGTCCGAAAGGTTCATATTCTGTTCTTATTATCGTGGTTGTAAAAAGTCATCTATCTTACCAGAAACCATCAAGCCATAGCTTGGTCAAGCTTGCGCATAACCTGAGACGCCAGCCACTGATGTCGCGCCAAATTGGACACGCCTTCCAGCGGTTCCAACAAAAAGGCCTGAGTGATCAACCGCATCGCATCCGGTTTGCGAATGCCCCGCGCCTGCGCATAAAACAATTGGTTTTCGTCAATTTGACCGGAAGCACAACCATGCGAACATTTCACATCATCGGCGTAGATTTCCAATTGCGGCTTGGTGTCCATCTTGGCGTCATTGGACAACAACAGGTTTTTATTATCCATTTGGCCATCGGTTTTCTGAGCGTCTTTCGCCACGTAAATCATGCCGTTGAAAACGCCGCGGGCTTGACCGTCCAACACAAACTTGTGCAACTGACGGCTATTACAGTGCGCCACCTGATGCAAGGTTTCCGTGCGGGAATCCACCACTTGCTTATCAGCACCAAACCCGATAGAGTTCTGCTCACATTCGGCATAGGAGCCTGTCAAAGCCACTTGGTTCTGGTGACGCGAAATCTCCGCGCCCAAACCAAGATACACCGTCGACAAGTCCGACGCTTCTGCTTGACGGAAATACTGATGGTTAAAGTAAAAACTGTTTCGGCTTAAGTCTTGTAAGACGACCTGTTTCATACGGGCGTGCTTGGCCAAGTGCAGGTGCGCCAGCTCATTCACAAACACTGATTCAACGCCGTCCAAACAGACATACTGCTGGATCAATGCCATTTCGGCATTTTCACCCACTTCCACCTGCATGCGCAGATTGGTCAAACGTTCCGACTGAGTCTGTACTTGGACCACATACACCGGAACGTCCAAGGCCGCCTGATCTTCCAGTCGCAATGTCAGCCCCTGATCCAACACCAATTCATTCATCAGTTCAAAGGCATCCGCTTCCGCCATAGGCGCAATGGTTTGAATCGCATCGGCGTCGGCCATTTCAATCGACAAGGCATCGGGAATCAAATCGAAACCGGCGGACAGCGCTTCCGAAAAAGTCCCATCGACAAACACCAACCGAATCGCGTCTTCCGGCAGAAAATGGGCCTGCAAAGCTTCCAAACTCGGTTCCGCACCCGGCGCTTTGATTTCAAAATGGTGCTGCAACCACGGCAGTAAAGAGGTGTATTGCCAGTCTTCGTCCTTACGGGTCGGCAGACCTTTCGCCAACAGACGGCTTTCAGCCTCCAAGCGTTTTTGCACAAGCGCTTCGGCTTGAGTGTTATCGTTTAACTTACGGGCTTCGGCGACCAGATGATCAAGCATTTGGCGCGCCGCCGGACTCATTTTAGGGGTAACCGCTACAGTCATGAGACACCTTACTCCGAGCCGGATGCGTCGTGGGCTTGAATGATGTCGTCATAGCCCTTTTCTTCAAGTTCATGCACCAACTCGAAGCCTCCGGACTTGACAATTTTTCCGTCATACAACACATGGACATGATCGGGCTTGATGTAATCCAATAAACGCTGATAATGCGTCACGACGATAAAGCTACGCTCATCGTCGCGCAAGGAATTCACACCATTCGCCACCACTTTCATGGCATCGATATCCAGGCCGGAATCCGTTTCGTCGAGAATGCATAACTTCGGCTCCAACAGTGCCATCTGGAAAATATCGTTACGCTTCTTTTCACCACCGGAGAAGCCGACATTAACCGAACGTTCCAACAAATCTTTGCGCATATTCAACAAATCGATTTTCGCTTGGGCGTATTCGTCGAAGTCGAACATGTCCAACGCCGGCAAGCCTTTTTCTTCGCGAATGGCGTTCACGGCTGTCTGCATAAACAGTTTGTTACTGACACCCGGAATCTCCACCGGGTATTGAAACGCCAAAAACAAGCCTTTACGGGCACGTTCTTCCGGATCCATATCCAATAAATCTTCGCCGTCGAACTCAGCCGCCCCCTCGGTGACTTCATAATCCTCTCGTCCGGCCAACACACTGGACAAGGTACTTTTACCGGCCCCGTTTGGCCCCATAATGGCATGCACTTCACCCGGCTTCACTTCCAGGTTCAATCCTTTCAGAATTTGCTTGCCGCTGTCTTCAGCGACTTCCGCATGTAGGTTTTCAACTTTTAGTAACATCTAATCTCTCTCACTCGATGAAAGCACAACTTTCAAACGACTTAATTCAATCCATTACCGCTCAATGCATGGCAGTCTAAAATATTATCGTTATTCTTTTTATCCGACCGAGCCTTCCAGGCTGATGGCCAAGAGCTCTTCCGCTTCCTGCGCGAACTCCAGAGGTAACTCGCTGAACACTTCCTTACAGAAACCGTTCACAATCATGGAAATGGCGTCCTGCTCGCTGATACCGCGCTGCTGACAATAGAACAACTGATCTTCACCAATTCGGGACGTGGTGGCTTCGTGTTCCATCTTCGCGGTGGAGTTTTCCACTTCAATGTATGGAAAAGTATGCGCCCCGCATTGGTCACCGATCAGCATGGAATCACACTGGGTGAAGTTCCGGGCGTTCTCGGCCGTCGGTAGAATTTTCACCAAGCCACGATAGGTGTTGTCGGATTTTCCGGCCGACAACCCTTTGGAAATAATGGTGCTGCGGGTATTCTTACCGATGTGAATCATCTTGGTACCGGTATCGGCCTGTTGACGACGATTCGTCAAGGCCACCGAATAGAATTCACCGATGGAATTATCCCCTTTCAGAACACAGCTCGGATATTTCCAGGTAATCGCCGACCCGGTTTCCGCTTGTGTCCAGGACAACTTCGAGTTCTTGCCTTCACAGACGCCGCGTTTGGTCACGAAATTCAAAATCCCGCCTTCGCAGTCCTCGTCGCCCGGATACCAGTTCTGAACCGTGGAATATTTGACTTCGGCATTTTCATGCACAATGACTTCGACCACCGCCGCATGCAGCTGGTACGAATCGCGCACCGGTGCCGAACAGCCTTCCAGGTAGCTGACATAACTGTTCTTGTCCGCAATCAGGATGGTGCGCTCGAATTGTCCGGTTTTCGCTTCATTGATGCGGAAATAAGTCGACAATTCCATCGGCGCGCGAACACCTTCCGGTACATAGACAAACGTTCCGTCGGAAGCCACCGCAGAGTTCAAGGCTGCGAAATAGTTGTCGTGATACGGCACCACCGTGCCCAAATACTGTTGCACCAGTTCAGGATGATCCTGAACCGCTTCAGAGAAAGAACAGAAGATAATGCCAAGTTTGGACAACTCTTCACGTTTGGTGGTCGAGACCGACACCGAATCAAAAATTGCATCCACGGCGATATCGGTTTTATCCGCCGTTTCGTCACCGAACACCGGAACACCCAACGCCGCAAACGCCTTCGCCACTTCCGGGTCCATTTCCGGCTCGACGGGTTCGTCCGTCGCACACTGGTCACCGCAGGCCGAACATTCCGGCGCGGAATAATAACTGTAATCCTGATAATCCAACGGCTCGTATTCGGCCTTGGCCCAATGCGGCTCTTTCATGGTCTGCCAATGTGCAAACGCTTTCAAACGGAAATCCAACATCCATTCCGGCTCGTTCTTCTTCGCCGAAATCGCACGGATAACCGCTTCGTTCAAGCCCTTTTCAAAGGTTTCAACGGTCGTTTGCGTAAAAAAGCCTTCCTTGTAGCCTTTATTCTTGCTCAACAAGTCGTTGATTTCTTGGTATTGAGTCGCTTCTGACATGGTCTGTTATTCGTTTTCCAACTGAATCATTTAATTTCTGACCATTCTAGTCGGAAATTGCTTTTTTGTCCAGTGATTGTTTCGCTCTAAAATCGATGAAAAGCGCCGATTATAAAGCATCCATACGATTTTTTCCTTAATCGAATTCACCCCGATTCCGGCGTTTAGGACAAGCGACTGGCGTCGATAATTTCCTGCAACAAGGCCCGTTGCAGATTCTCCCCTTGCAGGCACAAATATCCTGACCCGTCCAGAACACCGGCATAGGTATCCCAACGATCGATTTGCCCCTCAATCGCAACCGGATTTTGGTATTCGGAGGTCATCACCACGCCCTGAACCCGCCAAAGCCGCGCACCGAGATTCTGCTTCATCGTATCCAGACCAAACAGCAAATGTTCCAAATGCAGGGAGCCAGAGTCAAAATCGAAACGGAAAGTATCCAGCGACGGCACCGCAAAATCGACCGAACAAACCTGGTCTGGCACATCAAATTGGCGCCAATTCCAATCGCCCAATGCCGCATGACTGAACCAGCGATAACGCGGTAACGCGTCCGGACAGGCCGATTTCAGCCAGGCCTGCCATTTCGCCTGCATTGTCATATCGGCGGTTTCCACAAAACTGAATACAATACCGGTAGCGGTTTGCAACATGGCTTTTAACCAGGCCTGAGCTTCTGCATCCTGCACCGGACTACGCACATCAATCACGCACCAGGTTCGTTGCGCCTGCGCACTCGAAGCCGCTTCCGCCGAAACCTCGTCCACAACAGCCTCCGGAAAAGCGGCGTGAAATGCATTTTTAAACCGGGTTTTGCCGCTGCCTGGCAAACCGATTAAACGAATCGCATCCGACACAGGCAATCATTCCAAACAGGCACGATATTGCATCGCCAAGCCTTGAATAAATTCGGGATAGGACTGATGCGATTGATTACGACCCAACGGGTCCAGCTCACCGATTTTCACATCAAGACCGCGGGTAATGTAACGCAACTGCTTGTCCGAAAACTGCGGTTCCTTGAACACACACTGAATACCGTCGCTTTGAATACGCTGACGCAGCGCCAACACACGTTTTACGCTCGGTTTCACTTCGGCAGACACCTGAATCGCACCCTGATTGTTCAGATGGTAACGTTTTTCAAAATACTGGAAGGCATCGTGTAACACCAGATAAGGCACTTTCTCTACCGATGCCAATTGCGTTTGAATAGCTTGATCGGCTTCCGCTAACGCCACCAGGTTGGTTTCTTGCTGAGCGCGTATCTGCTCGGCCTCCTGTGGTTTCAACGTGGCGATGGCTTCGCCAATGGCTTCAATCATCAAACCGGCATTGTGAACCGACAGCCAGGTGTGGCCATCCATTTTCAGTGGGGCCACCGTTTGCGCATCGCCATGGATTTGATTTTCTTGGGTTTCGGTTTCTTCATGCCCGTGAGAATCATGGGCATCATGGCCATCGTGGGCCTCATGACCATGTTGATGCGCATCCCCACCATCGGTCGCAGCCCGTTTCGGCAAAACGGCCAGGCCTGGTTGTTTTTGCATCACCACCCAGACAGGCGTAGGCGTTTTATCATCCGCAGACGCCGCTCGCTCCGCCATCATTTGCCGAATCGCCTTATCCGCCCAGCGATCAACCCCCGACCCGACGGTCAAAATCAAATCCGCTTCGTTCAAAGCGGTTAAATGCGACGGACGGAATTGAAAACCGTGCGGCGAAGCCCCCGGCGACAACAGCACCGTCAAGGTGTCGTCCGGTGTCAAATAAGGCTTCACCATGGCCGCCAAAGGCGGAATGGTGACCGTTACCTGGAGTGCGTGAGCTTGCCAACTCACCAACCCGGCCAAAATAAACATCAGTGTTTTCACTGAAACTCCTTATGTATTATCAATGACACTCGGCGCCCTTGCCGAATCGTTTAAAAAAGTCCGCCCTATTTTTCCTTTCATGAATTAGAATAAAGCATCATGAATAACGAACCGCTGATCACCGCCCGGCACATTTGCCACGCTTACGGCCCGAAAACCGTCCTGAACGATATTTCATTGGAATTACATGCCAATGAAATCATCACCTTAATCGGTCCAAACGGTGCGGGAAAATCCACGCTGCTCAAAATTCTGTTGAAACTGATTCATCCGACGTCCGGCACCGTGGAACGCAAAAAAGGACTGCGTGTGGGCTTCATGCCGCAAAAAATTCAATTGGACGCTTCCCTGCCCCTGACAGTACTGCGCTTTTTACAGCTGGGGCTTCCCAAAAAAGCGAATGATACCACAGAGCTTCACGAAATCATCAACGACTTGAAGTTGGACAACTTGTTGACGCAACCCATTCAACAAGTCTCCGGCGGGGAAATGCAACGGATTCTCCTGGCGCGCTCTTTACTGCGTTCGCCAGAACTGCTGGTACTGGACGAACCGGTACAAGGCGTGGATTTGCAAGGCCAGACCGAACTGTATCAGTACATCGAAGACATTCGCCAAAAATACGGTTGCGGCATCCTGATGGTCAGCCACGACTTACACATCGTGATGCGCAACACCAACCGGGTCATCTGCCTCAACCAACACGTTTGCTGTTCGGGGCACCCTCAGACCGTTTCGGAAAGCCCGGCTTTCCAAGCCCTGTTCGGTGACGGCTTTGAAGAAGTCGCCGTCTATGAACACCATCATGACTCGCACCTATGCCAGCACACGCATGGACACGCGCATACGCCAGATGAAAGGCCAGCCCAAACATGATCGACCTTCTGCTGAACCCTCCGCTCTTTTTGATTCTCGCCTTAGTCGGCGGCCTGCTGATCGCGCTGATTGCCGCACCACTGGGTGTCTTCATGGTCTGGCAAAAACAATCCTATTTCGGGGCGGCTTTGGCACACTCGGCGTTGCTCGGCGTCAGCTTCGGCCTGCTGTTGGAAATCAACCTGACCTTCGCCGTCATCCTCATTTCGTTGTTGGTGGCGATCAGCGTTCACCTCATCAAGGAGAAAACCAAGCTGTCATCCGACACCTTACTGGGCATCCTCGCGCACAGCTCTCTGGCCATCGGATTAATTCTATTGAGCTTTCAAACCGACATCCAGCTTGATATTCTGGCCTACCTGTTTGGTGACATTTTAAGTATCGAACGATTGGATGTGTTTTTCATCGTAATATTGGGTGGCTTGGTCGCACTGTTTTTCAAGCTGCACTGGCAGGATTTGCTGAACTTGACTTTAAACCCGGAATTGGCGCAAATTGAAGGCGTACCCACCCGAAAAGTACAATTGTATTACGTGTTGTTATTGGCGTTGATTATCGCGGTCGCGATGAAGATTGTCGGCGTGTTACTGATTACATCGTTATTGATTATTCCGGCCGCTGCCGCTCGAAAATACGCGCATTCTCCGGAACAAATGCTCGGCATCAGCATTTTGATTGGTTTCATGTCGGTTTTACTGGGGCTTCTGGCATCACTGCTGATTGACTTACCGACCGGCCCCAGCATCGTCGCCATTGCCACGATGATTTTCTTAATCAGCTTATTACGAAAAGAACCGGCCTAAGCCGGGTTCATCGTCGTTAGCCAATCCAGAATCAACCGACCTCATCCATCAACTGGTGGAGAATCGCCACCACTTTTTCGGATTTGTCGTCCACTTGAGCCAAGCCGGCTTCCACCATTTCGGTATCACCGATTTCCTTGGCATCCATGACTTTCTTGATGCCTTGGTGCATTTCCTCGTGCTCTTTGCCAAGCTCCTGCATCAGTGGCAATTGCGCATATGCCTGCCCTTCACCGTAATACCATTTTCCTAACACACAGGCGGTGTGGTCGGTGGCGGTTTCATAAGTCACGCCGATGTCCATGCCATCGACGAAACCACGAATTTTCGCTTTCCAGGCCAAGTGTGCCTGAACCATTTTATCGAATTCTTGCGCCGACGCAGATTGCTGTAACTTATGCACCCGTTCCAACACCGTATGATCGACCTTGAATTCACTCACCAAACCGAGCAGGTCGGAAGATTGTTGCAGCAAGTCCTGACTACCGGCGGCCGCTTCTTCAACCAGACCGGCATTCTGTTGAGTGGTCGTGTCCATTTCGCTAATCGCCTGACTGACATTATCAATGCCTTCGGCTTGTTCGTTACTCGCCTTGGCAATGGTCGAAATCATCGCGGAAATCTCACCCATCGAGGTATTGATGTGCGTCAAAGCATCACTGGTTTGGCGGACATAATCGCCGCTCTGCTCACTGATACTGACCGAGTTTTCAATCAATTTCTTGATTTCCGACGCCGCATCAGCCGATTTTCCAGCCAGGTTACGCACTTCACCGGCCACCACCGCAAAACCGCGGCCGTGCTCACCGGCTCGGGCCGCTTCCACCGCCGCATTCAAGGCCAATAAATTGGTTTGAAACGCAATACCGTCGATTAACGTAATGATGTCATTGATTTTCTGGCTGGCTTCGCTCATTTCGTCCATCGACTGCAGTGCTTTTTGCATAATGCCAACCCCATCCTCCAACTTCTGTTGGGCTTCCTGCGTCATTTGATTCGCATTATTAGCACTGTCGGCGTTATTTCGAACCGTATTGGTCATTTGCATCATTTGGGTTGAGGTCCGTTCCAACGACACCGTTTGCTGCTGAATGCGGTTGGAAATCGACTCGCTGCCATCGGCAATGCTACGGGATTCGTCCGCGACCAGCCGCGTCACTTCACCGACCTTACCGATCATTTCCGACATATTGCGCGTCGAACTGTTCAAACTGTCTTTCAAGACCGCCATCTTACCTTGGTAATGACCGGATACCAGCTCGGTCAAATCCCCTTCACTGATGCGAGTCTGAACCACGGCCACCTCTTCCACAAAGGCTTCCAATCCTTCGACGGTGGTATTGATGGCGTCTTTCAAAACGGTAAATTCACCACGCGCATCGGTTTCCACCCGTTTCGAGAAGTCCCCGTGTGACAAAGCGCCCAGCGTGGCGGAAATATCATTCACCGTTTTCGCCATTTGATTCATGGAAATTTCCAAGTCGCCCATGACACTGGCATAGTCCCCGCTAAGCTCGACATCACTCGCCTTCACCGACTTCAGCACACCGTTTCGCAAATTCGCAGCGGTATCACGCAGCATCTGCACCATATTATGAATCTGCACCACCGATTCATTCACACCTTGCTTCAAGGTCATGAAATCGCCCTGATATTCATGCTCGATTTTACGGTGGAAAGAACCGTTTGAAACCTCGTGCATCACACTGTTCACATCATCAATCGCATCGTGAATGGTTTTCAGGAGGTCGTTAATGGAGTGCGCCGTCTCCCCGAGTTCATCTTTGGAATAGACTTCAACACGATGATTCAACTCTCCGGTTTCGATAATCTTCGCCATGGTTTCCCGCATGGCGTTAATCGGATTCATAAAGCTGCGTGCGACAATCGTACCGGCTATCGAGAAGATCACCACACTGGCAATCAAGACCCCCCAAAGCAAAGAGGTTCCGAAGGATTCCTGCTCAGCCAAACCTTTGACGGACGCCTTGTTTTTGTTTTCTTCATAGACTTTGAACTCGGAAACGATGTCGGAAAAGGCTTGATACTTGGAACCGAACTCTCCGACCAAAATATCCACCGCATCCTCAATAAAGCCTTCATCCACCATCACCATAAAACTGCCGAACGCCGTATTCGCGGACACGACATTTTGACGGATGGCATCGAAATAGGCTTGCTCTTTCGGATCGAGATTGGCTTTTTCCAGAGCATCGAACACCTCGGCGATTTCATTGGCGGTTTCCGTCAAACGCGCTCGTGAGGTTTGAATCAATTCTTCGTTTTCCAATACCACCAAATCGCGTGACAAAATCGCCCGTTCGTCCGCCAAGTTTTTCAGGCGGTTCAACAACGCCACTTTCACTTCATTGACATTGACAATTTGATTGATGGTTTTGGATGTTTCCCCGAAGACATACTGCGCCACTAGGTTTGAGGCCAGCAGGAAAAGGACGGCACCGAAGATGCCAATGAACATTCTAGTTTTGATTCCCATTTCTTATTCGATCCACTCTGTAATATTCTCCCTGAAAACACGGCTGTTACAGGGAAGTAAAGGTTCTTTTTTAATGGGTCATTCTATAGAAAATAACCGTTTACAGGATTGATTTTCCTTATGGACGAGAGAGGGTCGACTTATAGAACCAATTCCTTATTTGGTCCGCTCCAGAATCACAAACTCAAAAGCAAAGGCATGACGCTCGTCCTGAGGATGCTTTTCCCGGCTGACTTCATCCCATTCCGACTCCGACCATTGTGGAAAATGGGTATCGCCCGCCACATCGGCATCCACCAAGGTGACATACAGTTTATTGGCATAAGGCAACATTTGCCGATACAGTTCCCCACCGCCCATAATGATGATTTCATCGGCATCCGAGCAACTGAGCACCGCGGTTTCCAACGAATCGAAAACCTCGGCACCCGACGCGGAAAAATCGTCCCGACGAGTCACCACCAGATTACGGCGTTTCGGCAGGGCTTTGGAGCCAATAGACTCGAAAGTCTTGCGTCCCATAATCACCGGTTTATCCAGCGTATTGGCCTTGAAGAACTTCAAATCATCCGGCAAATGCCATGGCATTTGATTATCAGCCCCGATGACCAAATTCCGATCCATCGCGGCAATCAAGGAAATATTCAATCCTTTCAATTCATTAGCAAGCTTCATACCGACACCTCGGCCTTGATGTGCGGATGCGACTCATAGCCCACCACTTCGAAGTCATCGAATTCGTAATCGAAAATCGATTCGGGGCGGCGTTTGATGACCAGTTTCGGCAGCGCATAAGGCGTACGAACCATTTGCAGCTCTGCTTGTTCCAAGGTGTTGTTATAAAGATGCACATCCCCGCCGGTCCAGACAAAATCGCCCACATCTAGATTCGCCTGCTGCGCAATCATGTGCGTCAACAAGGCATAACTGGCGATATTGAACGGCACGCCCAAAAAGGTGTCTGCACTGCGCTGATATAACTGGCAGGACAATTTGCCGTCCGCAACATAAAACTGAAAAAACGCATGACAGGTGGCCAAAGCCATTCGTCCTTGCTGAACGTTTTCTTGCGGACTCATGGATTCGTCCGGCAAATCCGCCGGGTTCCAGGCCGACACCAACATACGGCGACTGTTCGGATTGTTTTTCAACGTGTCAATGACTTCCGCAATCTGGTTGATGGTCTCGCCGTTGGGCTTTTCCCAAGCCACCCATTGTTTACCATAAATCGGCCCCAAGTCACCGTTTTCGGTCGCCCACTCGTCCCAAATTCGGACGCCGTGCTCTTTCAGATAAGTATTATTGGTGTCGCCTTTCAGAAACCACAGCAGTTCATAAATAATCGACTTCAAGTGTAGTTTCTTGGTGGTCACCATCGGAAAGCCGTCCTGCAGATTGAAACGCATCTGATAGCCGAACACCGAACGCGTTCCGGTGCCGGTCCGGTCGCCTTTCTGTACACCGTTTTCAGTGATGTGTTTCAACAATTCCAGATACTGTTTCATGCTTACCTCGTTTACTTAATTATATTCACGCCGTTCAAGGTCTGACGACCGGGCTGCGACGATAGGCCCAAACCGCCAAACCGAACCCGAACAGGATCATCGGCAGGGACAAAATCTGCCCCATCGTCACCCACCCCCACAGCAGGTATCCGAGCTGCGGGTCGGGCATTCTGAAGAATTCCACGTAAAAACGGAACAACCCGTAGAAACCGACAAACAAACCGGACACCGCGCCCAAAGGGCGTGGTTGACGGGTATAAGCCCATAAAATAATGAACAATACCAACCCTTCCAAAAGGGCTTCCAATAACTGCGTCGGATACTTGGCGACCACTTGTTGTACAGTCGGGTCATAGACTTTCATTCCCAGGCTGGAGTCGGTGGTACGCCCCCAGAGTTCGCCATTGATAAAGTTACCGATTCGCCCGAAAAACAGTCCGACCGGCACCATCGGCACCACAAAATCCGACACCACGAAAATCGATACTTTCATCTTATAGCGCGCGAACAGCCAGGATGCGAGAATTACCCCCAGCATACCGCCGTGGAACGACATGCCGCCTTTCCAAACTTGAAAAACGTCCAGCGGCTGTTGCAGATAGTGCGCCAAGTCATAAAACAGAATGTAACCGAGACGGCCGCCGAGAATCACCCCGAGGGCGCCGTAAAACAGGAAGTCACTCACCAGATCCTTGTTCCAGTTCGGCGAGGTACGGGCCTGCAGCGAGCCATAAATCCAAAAGAAAGCAAAGCCGAACAAGTACATCAATCCGTACCAGTGAATTTGCAAGGGCCCCAGGCTAAGGGCAACGGGATCGATTTCAGGATAAGTCCACATACGTTCTCTTGGAATCTCTTAGGAAAGGGAATTTAAAACGGACTTAATCATACCGTTATCAGACACAAAAAACTAGGATTTCGCGCCGGGAAACACAAAACAGACAAAACCGCCAGGCCTGGCGGTTTTCGATTTTGGGGCCTTGCAATACGCCCATAAAAAAAGCGGCCCAAAGACCGCTTTTTCAAAACCGTACAAGACTCGGAAATCAAATCTTGAACTGGTGGACCAGTTGATCCAACTTATCCGCCAACTGTTGCAGACGATTACTGGACGATTCAGTATTGACGGTACCTTCCACGGTCCGCTCGGTCACATTATGGATTTGATTAATGTGCTCGTTGACTTCTTTGGCCAAACCGGTCTGAGACTGGGCCGACGTCAGCATTTCCGAACTCATTTTGTTAATATCGTCCATCAAAATCACCACCGGACTCAACACGCGCTCGACCGTCATCACCGACTCGTAGCCCGACTGAGTGGTTTCGCGCCCCAGCTCGACCACTTTCACGGTCTCATGCGTGGCTTTACGAATCTTCTCGATCACACGTTCAATCTGAACCGTAGACTCCTGAGTTCGTTGCGCCAGACCGCGAACTTCGTCGGCCACCACGGCAAAGCCACGCCCGTGTTCACCAGCACGCGCCGCTTCAATCGCCGCGTTCAAGGCCAACAAGTTGGTCTGTTCGGCAATTTCGCGAATCACATTGATGACCGTGCTGATGGTCTGGCTGTCGTCGCTCAACTGCATGACGGCCTGGGTGATTTTTTCCATGCCTTCAGACACATTACGAATGTCTTCCGCGGCATCCTTAACCACCTGGCCACCTTCTTTGACTCTGGCCGCCGCCTGATCCGTGGCACGCGATGTATTGTGCGAATGGTCTTCCACACTCTTCGCTTTCTCGGACATGCTCACCATCGAATGCGTCAATTGATGCGACGCCGCCAACTGCTGTTCCGCGCCTTCTTTGGCTTCATGCGACACTTCCAACAGGCCGCGCGACGAAATTTCCAGTTCGCGAACCGTTTCCGTCACTTCACGCAATGTATCCTGAATACGACCAATGAACTCATTGAAGTAACGTGCCAAATCGGCCAGTTCATCTTTGCCGTCCACATGCAAACGACGAGTCAGATCGCCCTCGCCGTAAGCGATGTCTTTCATCGCATTGGCGGAACGAATCACCGGGCGCACCACGGAGTTGGTGACTTTACGCGAAATCAGCATGCCCACCAACTGGCCGATGACCGACAAGCTCAACAACAAGATGAGGTTGCGCAGAGTGCTGTCCAATACATCCTGACTGGTTTCTTGCATATGGCCGACGGAGCTGGTGGAAATGGTTTCCAAATCGTGTTCCAGCGCCAGGAAAACCGGCTGAATCTGGTTCTTCATCATCCAGGTGTCCATCCGCCACTTCGGTCCCTGATGAATCTGCTTCAAACGCATAAAGTTTTCACGGTAAGCTTCATAAGCGGTCTTGGCTTTTTCCACCCCGTCTTCTTCTTCCAACGTCAGTTCGTAGTCCTGTTGGGTCATCATGAACTCCAAGGCACGCTCGAACGAATTCAGATAATTTTCCGTATCCGCCGCCATGCCTTCGTTACGGAAAGCCACATAGCCGCGCAAACCGCTCAGCACGTTGAGCCAATCTTTCTGCATGCCCAACAAGGTATTGAGAATCGGCTGACGCTCGGCATTCAAATCCGCCAGTTCCGAGTTCAGCATTAAGTTGATTTGCTGCTGGATAATCACGGCATAAGGCATCATTTCGCGATTCACGAAATCGAAGGCCGGGAACTTTTTACTGCGATCGGCTTGGAACACCTGTACCTGCTCGATGAATTGCGGCAAGCGTTTCAGGTCTTCTGAAATACGTTTCAAAATCGCCATATCTTCGGCCGAGGTTTCACCACTCATCTTTTCGGTCAGTTGGACCAGCATGGCTTCGGATGCTTCGATGCCTTTCGCATAGGATTGGAGGTTTTCCGAATCGCCGGTCAGCATATACATGCTCAAGGCATTCATGCTTTTTTCCAGCACATTGGTCATGGCATTGGCTTGCAGCGCAATCGGCTGACGCACTTCCACCACTTCTTCCACATTCTGACGCACAATAAACAAATTCACCGCGGCCTGAATGGTGATAATGGCCAATACCGCCCAAATCACCCCGAAGCCGAAACGCATTTTTTGTTTAATGGTGAGTTTCTGTAAAAACTTTTCCATATCCATTCCACTTTGAAACCATTGATTCGATAGTGGCAACAAGCAAGGCCAGTGCCACTTTAAGAAACGTCTTTTCAGAGCCGATTCTTAAAAAACCAAAAAACCTTTAAAAACAATAGATTTAGCATCTAAAAATGAAAAAAGCCACATCAGTGGCTTTTATAAAAATACAGTTTTTTCCGTATGTTCGTCAAAATTTTGTCATGATTTTCTCTCGACCCGGTAAAAAATACCACATCGTTTCCAATGGCAAAATCACAAGCAACGTCATCTCTTTATCTCATTTCCGAGTTCTGCTCGATTTAATCGCGATACGGATAATGCCCTCGGGCAATCAAGCCGCCATCCAGCGTCAGAATCGAACCGGTCATCCATTCCGTGGCGTCGGACAATAAATAGGCCGTCGCCATCCCCATATCTTCGACCGTACCATAACGTCCGGCGGGCATGGCACCCACCCATTTACGTTCCATTTCCGGACGATACAACACATCAAACGTTCGTTCCACCGGCACCACACCGGGTGCCAGTACATTAACGCGCACCCCGAACTGCCCCCATTCCACAGCCTGAACTTTGGTCATGGCATCCATGCCCGCTTTGGAAGCGGCGTAAGCGGCAAACCACTCGCACGTCGCCTGGCCGTGAATGCTGCTGTTATTGACAATCGCACCTTTATGCCCGGCTTGCTTACAGGCATCGGCAAAGGCGGTACTCAACAAATACGGCGCCTGTAAATTCACCGCCAGGGTTCGATTAAACTGATCGCCCTGTTTGTCTTTCAAACTCAGGGATTTGGTCACCACTCCGGCATTATTCACCAACCCGTCCAACCCATCGAAAACCGACCAGGCCTGGTCAAAAAAGGGCTGAACCAATGACAGCTCCGCAAAATCGCACCGCAAGACGTCCGCTTCGGCCCCCATCGCCTGTACCGCTTCAAGCGTCTGTTCGATACCGGTCTCATTGCGGTTGTAGTGCAACACCAACCGGCATCCGGCTTGCGCCAAGACTTTCGCCATCCCGGCACCGATACCGCTCGATGCGCCGGTAACCAGAATGCGTTTATGCTTTAAATCTGGAAATTGTGGTGTCGATGTCACGCTATTCGTCATGCTTGCTCCTTTCAGTATTATCATGCCTCAAGACGTTTTCGCCACCTGTTCCAATTCCGCGACAATGCGTTCAGTGGCGGCTTTCGGCGCGCCGGCTCGAATCGATTCGGAAGCGTCGCGGCAGACGGTTTCATCCAACCAATGCTGTAATCCTTGAACCAATCGCTCCGGCGTCAATTCGGTTTGCTGAATCACTTCCCCACCTTTCAAATCCACCAATGCGCCAGCGTTCGCCGTCTGATGATCGTCCACCGCATGCGGATAGGGCACCATAATCGCTGGACGAGCCGCCGCCATCAGTTCCGAGACCGTCAGAGCACCAGAACGGCAAATCACCAAATCGGCTTCACGATACGCTTGAACCATATCGTCAATAAAAGGGACGACTTCCGCCTCGACACCTGCCTCAGCATACGCCTGTCGTGCGGCGCCCAACGTTTTTTCGCCCGTTTGATGGCGCACCCAAGGGCGCACGTCCGGCGGCAACAACGCCAGGGTTTTCGGAACCGTTTCATTCAAGGCCAAAGCCCCACGGCTACCACCCACCACCAACAGCTGACGCGGATGGTGCGGTGTCACCGTCGGCAAGGTTTCCAAACCTTCGCGAACCGGGTTGCCAAGCTGAACGACCTGACGGCCCTGAATTTTGTGTTGTGGAAAGGCGCAAATTACCCGTTTGGCAAACGGCGCCAATAGCTTATTGGTCAACCCGGGAATGGCATTCTGTTCGTGCAGCACCAGTTTTTTGCCTAGGGATAAGGCCGCCAAGCCGCCCGGGCCGCACACAAAACCGCCCATGCCAAGCACCAAATCCGGCTGCGTCCGCAAAATAATCTTTCGGGCCTGCCACCAGGCGCGTGCAATATTAAAAGGGGCTTTGAACCAACCGATCAGTCCATTGCCGCGCAACCCTTTAATGGAAATTTCATAAAACGGTAACTGTGCCTGTTCCACCCAGTTCTTCTCCATTCCACCAGCCGTACCCAGCCAAACCGTTTCCACGCCCTGCTTTGCCAAGGCCTGTGCCACGGCAATACCCGGAAACACATGCCCGCCGGTTCCGCCGGCCATAATCAACACCCGTTTCATCTCGTGGCCTCCCGCTCGTTTTCACGTGCCTCTTCCGGTTCCAGCGCCGACAAGGGTTTTTGTTTGGTTTCATAATCGACGCGCAGCACCAGCCCCAATGCCGCCATCAAAATCAACACACTGGAACCCCCATAACTCATCAAAGGCAAGGTCAGGCCTTTGGTGGGAAAAAGCCCCAGGTTCACGCCCATGTTAATCATCGCCTGCAACACCACCCAAATACCGACACCATAGGCAATCAAACCGCCGAAGTATTCCTGCTTCTCAAACGCCTTTCCACCGATGCGGAAACAACGGTGCAGAATAAACAAATACAGCAAAATCAGAAACGCCACACCCAGCAACCCGAACTCTTCGGCATAGATCGAGAACAGAAAGTCGGTATGCGCATCCGGCAGATACAACAGCTTTTGCACACTTTCACCGATACCGACCCCAAACCATTCACCACGACCGGATGCAATGAGCGCCTGCGTCAACTGATAACCGTGACCAAACGGATCGGACCAGGGGTCGAGGAAATTGGTCACCCGCGCCATACGATACGGCGAGGTAATGACCATCATCACCAGCAAGGTGCCGATTGGCAAAACGGTCATGGCAAAGAAACGCCAAGGCGCGCCGGCAATCAATAACATGCCTGTAATAATGACCGCGATCACGAAGGTACTGCCGAAATCCGGCTCCAATAAAAGCAAAATCGCCATCACCCCGAACGGCAACGCCAGGCGAATCACCGCTTCAAAACTTTCCCGCACCGCCGTGGCATGGCGATCCAGATAACCGGCCATAAACACCACCACAGCAATTTTCATAAACTCGGATACCTGAAAATTCATCACAATGAGCGGCAACCAACGTTTACTGCCGTTGATTTCCCGCCCGAAAATCAGCACTGCCACCAACAGAATCAACCCCAGAATAAACAATTGACCACGGTGTTTTCGCCAAAAAGACAGCGGCATCCGAAAAGCGATGTAGGCGGCCAAGGTACCCAATCCCATGGAAAACAACTGCCGCAGAAAATAATGCGTGTCGTCCCCGAAACGTTTTTCACTGATGGCAATCGAGCTTGACGCCACCATCGCCAGCCCCAGTGTCATCAGCACCGCAATCGCACCGATCAACCAGTAATCGGTCTGCCAACCGGCGCTGTGTTCACGCCAATCCCGAACGCTCATGGCGCCACCTTGGGCAAGCCGCCCACGGTTTCATGCACCCAATTTTCAAAGGCCAAGCCTCTTTCAACGTAATTTTTAAACTGGTCAAAACTGGCACACGCCGGTGAAAACAATACGATATCGCCTGCTTTCGCGACCGACTTTGCCAACTGAATGGCCTCTTCCAACGTTTCCACAAACACGGTTTTAGCCGGCGGCAAGCTCTGAGCAATCAATTGCCGATCCCGACCAAACAGGACCGCCTGACGGCAATACTGTTCCACCGCGTCGCCCAATTCGGAAAAGTCGGCGTCTTTACCGACACCACCGGCCAATAAAATCACTCGGCCTTTCGAGGCTTCCGCCGCGGACTCAATGGCCGTGACGGTAGCGCCGACATTGGTGCCTTTGGAATCGTTAATCCACTGAACCCCGTCCGCCTCCAATACCAATTGTGTACGATGCGGCAGACCTTGAAAATGGCTTAGGACCTTTTCAAACACCGCATCCGACACCTGAAACGGTCGACATAAGGCCATCATCGCCAAGGCATTCAATTGGTGATGCATCCCCTGTTGCGCCATCGCAGAAACCGGCACCGACGGATGATCCTCCCAACCCAGCCAGGCCTGGCCGTTTCGGGTAATCAGACCATAACGTTTTTCCGGCAGACGTTCGGCTTCCATCAGTCCGAAACGCACTTCTTCATCCGGCTTCGCCATGTGCAGAGTTTCAAATTCCAGCGGCAACACCGCCAGTTCGGTATCGTTGAGCACCGTCATTTTCGCTTGAATGTAATCTTCCAACCCGACATAGCGGTCCATATGATCTTCGGAAATGTTCAGCACCGTCGATGAAATGGTCTGCAAAGAGTAGGTGGTTTCCAGCTGGAAGCTCGACAGTTCGAGCACATAGACATTGAATTCGGTGTCGTCGGTCAACAAATCCAGCGCCGGACAACCAATATTGCCGCCCACACCGACTTGATAACCGGCTTCACTCAAGGCTTCCGCCACCAAGGTGGTGACCGTGCTTTTCCCATTGGAACCGGTAATTGCCACAATCGGTTGGCCGGCAGCACGCGCAAACAACTCGATGTCGCCAATGACTTCCTTTCCGGCTTGAATACAGGCTTTGACCCAGGGTTCGGACTTGGCAATGCCCGGACTCAATACGATGGTATCGATTTTATCGCACCAACTGGATGGAATCTGCCCGGTCTTGAACTGCACTTCAGGAAACTGGGCCTGAAGTTCACTCGTGTCAAGCTGCTCACGGGTGTCGAAAGCGTAACAGGCTTCGCCCTGACTGGTGAAATATTTCAGTACACTTTGGCCGGTCACTCCCAACCCTGCAACAAGATACATGGCAACCCTTTTTTGATTTACGTTCTGATTAACTTGCTGGTTAATTTCTTATAGGTGTTCAAACACACTTTTATTTTCGAATGCGATTCGTTAACGAATTTTCAAACTGGCCAGACCGATCAGCACCAAAATAATGGTGATAATCCAAAAACGCACAATGACCTGCGATTCGTGCCAGCCTTTTTGTTCAAAATGGTGATGCAACGGCGCCATCAAGAAAATGCGCTTGCCGTTTCGTAAACGGTAAGATCCCACCTGCAAGATTACCGACAGGGTTTCCACCACGAAAATACCGCCCATAATGAACAGCACCAATTCCTGGCGCACCGCGACCGCCACAACCCCTAAGGCCGCGCCGATTGCCAGAGAACCTACATCCCCCATAAACACCTGCGCCGGGTGCGCATTGAACCACAAAAAGCCTAGCCCGGCACCGGCCAGTGCGGCACAGAAAATCGCCAATTCACCGACGCCCGGAATATACGGAATCTGCAAATAGTCGGAAAAATACAAATGCCCGGACATATAAGCGAACACACCCAAAGCACTCGACACCATCACCGTCGGCATAATCGCCAAACCGTCTAGCCCGTCCGTCAGATTCACCGCATTCGAGGTGCCTACAATCACAAAGTACGCCAGCACCACGGTCCAGGCGCCCAGATAAATAAAGGTGTCTTTCATATATGGAATCAACAGCTGGGTTTCCGCCGGCACCTTCGCCAGAGCATAGAGACTGTAAGCGGCTACCAACCCAATCACCGATTGCCAAAAGAATTTGGTCCGCGAACGCATGCCGTTCGGGTCTTTGTACACCACTTTTTGATAGTCATCAATAAACCCGATAATGCCGAATCCCAACATGGTCAGGGTGGCAATCAACAAATAGTGATTGCTCAGATTGCCCCACAACAACACCGCAATGGATACCGAAAACAGAATCATCACCCCGCCCATGGTCGGGGTACCGCTTTTCACCAAATGACTTTCCGGCCCGTCCAGACGCACGCTTTGTCCGACCTTCAGGCGAATCAGCCAACGGATGACTCTCGGGCCGATGATGAAGGAAATGATCAAGGCGGTCAACACACTCATGATGGTGCGCATAGTAATGTAGTTAAACACCCCGAACCCGGAAATGAATTGTGCCAAGTAATCCGTCAAATAAATTAACATGCTGATTTCCTTAAATCTGCTTCAGGGGCCTTCACCCGTTATCATTCCGATCCGCCACCGTCGCCACTATGGCTTGGCTGACCTTTTCCATTTGTGTTGAACGCGAACCTTTCACCAAAACATTCTGAACCTGGTTTTGTTCGAGTAATTGAATCGCACGAGCGATTAAAGCGTCTTGCGTTTCAAAATACTCACCGCCTTCGCCAAACGCCTCCGGCATGGATTGCGCGGCCACCCCGAATACCAACAAAGACGCCACACCTTTTTCCTTGGCGTAACGGGCCACGTCCTCATGCAGACTTTGCGATTCGGCGCCCAATTCCGCCATGGCCCCCAAGCAAGCCACCGACTCACCCGGCAAGCCCGCCAAGGTTCGAATCGCCGCCTTGACCGACGCCGGATTGGCATTATACGTATCGTCGATTAAGACACCCTGCGGTAAGACTGACTTTTGCAAGCGTCCCGCCACACCATCAAAGTCTTCCAGGCCTGGCTGAATTTGTTCCCACGTTAACCCGACCGCCAAACACGCGGCCACAGCCGCCGCCGCATTCATGGCATTATGAAAACCGAGCATCGGCATGCTGGTCTGAACCGAACGCTCCGCCCCGTCCAGACAGGTCAACCGCAAGGTGAAATGGATGCGATCATGGTTTTGCTGAAACGCCGCCAAACGGACATTGGCCTGCTCGCTCTCTCCGAAACTGAACACCTTTAAATCCAGACGTTTGGCCTTGGCGCACCAAACCTCAAACCCCGGCGAATCCGTATTCAGCACGATGGTGCCGCCCGGTTTCAAACCGTCCATGATTTCACCCTTGGTTTCGATCACCCCATCCAGCGACCCGAAACCTTCCAAATGCGCGCCCGCCGCCAAGGTGATGACGGCAACGTCCGGGCGGGCGATCTTGGTCAAATAATGTATTTCCCGGTGATGATTCGCACCCATTTCAATCACCGCGTAATCGTCGGACGACGTCAATTCGAGCAAAGTGCGTGGCAAACCGTAATCGTTATTTAAATTACCCGCCGTCGCCAACACTTGCGCCTGCTTGGCGAGAATATTCGCCAGCAAGGCTTTGGTGGTGGTTTTACCATTGGAACCGGTCACGCCAATCAAGGCTTTCAATTGCATTTGCTGACGGTGCCAGGCGGCGAATTCCCCCAGCGCGATGCGAGTGTCTTCGACCAACACCGATGGAACAATCGTTTCCACCGGTTCGGAAATCAACACCGCTACCGCGCCCTGTTTGACCGCTTCGGCAATAAAGGCATGGCCGTCAAAATTGGCGCCTTTCAGGGCCACATACAAAGCCCCCGATTTCAACGTCCGCGTATCGGTACTGACCGAGTCGAACCGAATCGGGTCTTCCCCCAACAGCTCCCCCGTCAGGACACCGTTTGTCGCCTCCACCAATTGTGATAATGTCCAGGCCATTTGCCTATGCCTCCCCTTGTCTTGATAACGATTGGAACGCCTTTTCCACGGCGCCTTGATCGCTCATCGGCCATCGCTGACCATTGATTTCCTGATAATCTTCGTGCCCTTTCCCCGCCACAACGACCACCGCTTGCGGTCCGGCTTGTTGGATGGCGGTGGCTATCGCTTGCTCACGGTCATGAATCACGTCGGCCGGTTTATCGAAGCCGGCTTGAATATCCGCCACAATCGCTTCAGGCGATTCCGACCGCGGATTATCATCGGTCAAAATCACATGACCACTCAATTGAGCCGCCACTTGACCCATGAGCGGTCGTTTTCCCTTATCCCGATCCCCGCCGCAACCGAACACGACCCATAAGTCGTTTTCTCCAGTCGGTAAATGTTGCCCCACCGCCGCCAAAACAGCTTGTAAGGCATCCGGTGTATGAGCGTAATCAATCACCACCGTTGGTTGATTTGGGCGCGTCAACACTTCCATTCTGCCCGGCACGGCCCGTAAATGTGTGACGGCTTTTTGAATATCGCCGGAATCCAAGCCGCAGCACCAAACACAACTGACAGCGCATAATAGGTTTTCCACATTAAACCCACCCATCAGCGGCAAATCGAAATCGCACTCACCGACAGGCAATTGCAACCGGCCTTTCAAGCCCGTCGGTTGAAACGATACCGATTGTAAACGGACATCCGCATTCGGCGCCACTTGGGCGTAAGTCAAAATACTTTGATGGGCTTTTTCAGCCAAATCCGTACCGGTTTCATCCTCCAGATTCAACACCTGACAGCGGCTCGGATAGGCCTCGAACAATTGTTTTTTTGCGGCACGGTATCCGGCTTCGGAACCGTGAAAATCCAAATGATCCCGAGTCACCTGCGTCAAAGCCACCACATCAAATTGCAAACCGGCAATGCGGTTCAAACTGACGGCATGGGACGAGACTTCCATCACCACATAATCGACCTGCTGTTCCGCAAAACGTGCCAGCCACTCGTTCAACACCAGCACTTCCAAAGTCGTATTACGACTCGGCTGCAGATCACCAATCAAACCATTGCCCAGGGTGCCCATTAAAGCCACTTTGTAACCGGCTGACTGCAACAATTGGCCAATGTAATGACTGGTCGATGTCTTACCATTGGTGCCGGTAATGCCAATGATTTTCACCCGGCGACTCGGATCGTCGTAAAACCATTTCGCCAGGTCCGGTAAACGGTTTTGTAAATTCGGTACCGAATACACCGGGCACTTCAGCCCAGAAACATCAAAATCCGCCAGGCCTGCCTCATCGGTTAGGATGGCGCTGGCGCCCGCTTGTTCGGCTTGACCGGCAAACGTCATCCCGTGACAGGACACGCCCGGCAGCGCGATAAACACCGTTCCAGCGTTCACCCGCCGGGAGTCGATGGTCAAACGCGTGACTGAATGGCCTGCAACTCCGGAAACCTGCAGCCTCAGAAAGTCGAACAACGCGGACAAGGTTTTCACGGTGCTCCCTCCTCCAGAACTTCGTCCGGTGGAATGTTATTCAAGCGCAACGCTTCCTGCATCACTTCGTGAAAAACCGGCGCCGCCACTTTCCCACCATAATAAATGCCGCGACTGGGTTCGTTAATGGCGGTGACCATAATGTATTTTGGATTCGACACCGGCACAATGCCGGCAAATAACGAAATGTATTTATTCTGTTCGTAGCCACCGATTTTGGTCCGGTGCACCGTGCCGGTCTTACCGGCCACACGATAGCCTTCAATATTGGCTTCCGGTGCCGTGCCCTTGCGCGCCGCCACCTTTTCCATCATCGCCAGCACTGCTTCCGCCGATTCCTTGGACACCACTTGCGTACCTTCCGGCACCTTGTTCAACTTCAAAAGACTGACCGGTTTGATTTTGCCTTCATTGGCGAAAATCAAATAGGCCTGAGCCAATTGCATCAAATTGATATTAAAGCCATAGCCGAATGAGGCCGAGGCCTGGTCGATTTTCTGCCATTCCGTCGCCGGACGAATAAATCCGAGGGTTTCACCCGGCAGGAAAAGCCCCAAATCCTGGCCGAACCCGACGTCATGATACATCTGCCACTCTTGTTGCGGTGTCATCTTAAACGCGATTTTACTGGCCCCGACATTACTGGATAATTTGATCACTTCACCCGGGGTAATGACGCCGTGATTGCGGGTATCGGTAATGCGTTGTCCTTGAATGCGCAAGGAACCGGGACGGGTATCGATTTCATCATCCAAGTGAAGCACGCCCAAATCCAACGCTTTGGCGACAATAAACGGCTTGACAGTGGACCCCGGTTCAATGCGGTCCGCAATCACACGGTTTCGCAAGCGGTTGCCGGTCAATTGGCTGCGATCGTTCGGGTTAAAGCCCGGCAAGGACACCATCGCCAGCACTTCCCCGGTTTGGGCATCCAAAATCACCGACATAATGGACTGCGCCTGGTGACGAATAAACGCTTTTTTCAACGCATGATATAAAAAGAACTGCAGATCTTCATCAATACTCAGCACCAGAGGCTGGCCGGGTTCGGCGGGTTCAATGTCTTTTACGAACTCAATGACCCGCCCCGCACGGTCTTTAATGATCTGTTTTTTACCGGCATGACCGGACAGCCAGTCATCATAGGTTTTTTCAATGCCGGCGATGCCGGTATCATCGATATTGGTAAAACCAATCAGGTGCCCGACCACTTCACCGGCCGGATAATAACGCTTATATTGGTTTTGAACATACAACCCGGGTACATCCAAATCTTCAATCTGCGCGGACAGTTCCGGCAGGACCCCGCGCTCGACATACATAAAACGCCGATTTTTCTTTGCCAACACCTGACGGGTAAACGTTTCCTCCGAGACATTCAGCAGTTTCAACATCTGTTGATAGGCGTGGTACTTAGCGTCTATCAACGCTTTGCGCTTCGCCACCTGCTGAGTGGTGAGATTCTCCTTGAGCAATTGCGCCTGCTGCTGAGCCGGATCTAGATAAAAGGAGAGAATTTTCGGATCGACCCAAATCGAGTCAATCGGCGTGCTCAACGCCAACACCTTGCCGTTCCGATCGTAAATTTCACCGCGCGGTGCGGGAATTTCCAGACTGCGAATCTGACGTTTATTGCCTTCCGATTGTAAAAAGTCGGCTTCCAGAATCTGAACATGGAAGGCTTTTGCGAAAATGGCCGAAAACAATAAGACAATCAAGCCATAGATAATCCAATCCCGTCTAATTTTGGTGTTCGACTGCAGGTGCATCTTTCTTTTCCAAAATAATGGTTTGGGCGTTGTGATTTTCCGGCGTTTTATCCAAAGTCATTTTCAACTCGGTACGAGCAATGTGCTCGACACGGGCCAAAGCGGTCAAATGATGCTTTTCCAATGTCAGCTTGCCATGCTCTTCATGCAAAGCAACTTCTTGCTTCAAAGCACGTGCATACTGGGTTTCCAAGTGACGAACCTGATGTTGAACCAGAATAATGGCAATGAGGGAAATTAAAACGATGACAAGCAAAAGGAGCGCAAGAAGCCCACGCCAGTTCACAGAAGAAAACTGGCCCAGACTGGGGAGTTTTTGCGACACCATTTGCAAGTGTTTGGAGCGTGCTAAACGAGTTTAGCGACGCCGATTACGATTAATCGACTTGGCGACGCAAGAACGCCGGAATGTCCAAGTAGTTGGAACTGGAATCCACGCTGCCGGTGACACCCCCGTTCACAACCATTTTCGGACGAACCGTTTCCGGTGATTTGGACACCTCCGGTGCAGCCTCGGCTTTCGGCGCGGCATGGCGTTGCACTTCTTGTTTTTCTTCGGCTTTGCTGGCTTCAACCGCCTGCAAATTCGGCTTCACCACTTCCGGGCGTTTGGCTTCCGCCACTTCGCACAAACCGGTTGCCACGACAGTGACACGAATTTCATCATTCATGCTTTCGTCAATCGACGTCCCGATAATGACCTTGGCATCTTCCGACGCCACTTGATCAATCACGTCACCCACTTCGTTGAATTCACCCAGGGTGAAATCCAAGCCGGATGTAATATTGACCAACAGACCGCGCGCACCGGAAACCGAAATGTCTTCCAGCAACGGGTTGGCAATCGCTTTTTCCGCTGCTTTCACCGCACGGGCTTCACCAGTCGCATGTCCGACACCCATCATGGCGACACCACGTTCCGTCATTACGGTACGCAAATCCTCAAAGTCGACATTGATCATGCCCGGACGAGTGACCAATTCCGAGATCCCTTGCACGGCACCGTGCAATACTTCGTTGGCGTAATCAAACGCTTTCGCCAATACAAAATCTTTTCCAAGCACCTTAAGCAACTTGTCGTTCGGCACCGTAATCAAAGAATCGACATGTTCTGCCAACTGCTGAATACCGGCTTCCGCCACCTTGCCACGACGCTCGAAGCTGAACGGCTTACTGACAACACCGACGGTTAAGATACCCATTTCACGGGCGGCTTGTGCAACAACCGGAGCAGAACCGGTTCCAGTGCCACCGCCCATACCGGCAGTGATAAACACCATATCCGCGCCTTTCAGCGCTTCTTTCACCTGTTCGATATTTTCCTTGGCGGCTTCCATGCCCTTTTCAGGATTCGCACCCGCGCCCAAACCATTGGCACCCAACTGAATGCAGGTTTCGACATTGGCGTTTTTCAACGCCTGAACATCGGTATTAGCACAGATAAAATCGACGCCCTCGACTTCCGAGCGCACCATATAATCGACGGCATTACCGCCACCACCGCCTAGACCAACGACTTTGATCTTCGGCATGCCCGCATCTGCGGAAATGGTTTCTTGTAAATTAAACTTCATGTGATACTCCCCTTAATCAACACAATGTTGCCATGACTTATCGAACCGCCGGCGTCAGCGAATCAATAAATTCGGTTACGCGATGCTGTCATCGCATTAAATTCGTTCGGCAATCCGCAAGACCGCACTACGCGATCGCGGATTCTCCTGGCATTCTTCTTCGGTTGGGAAAACCGGCTTCCCGACTTTCCGCAACACCGGTTCAACCACTTCCAGCTGAACCGGCGAATCCGGAAACAAATCCCGAATACGAGATTGGTCCCGGATAAATTGTTTGACGATTCGGTCCTCCAGCGAATGAAAGCTGATAACCGATAAACGCCCTCCGGGTGCCAACACCTCGACAGACGCTTCCAATACCGTCTTCAATACATCCAGCTCGCGATTCACTGCAATGCGAATCGCTTGAAACGTGCGTGTCGCCGGATGTTTGTTTTTGTCCTTTTTCGGTGTCGCTTTCGACACCAGTTCCGCCAGTTCCTTTGTGGTGTGCAAGCCATCGGCCGCCACCGCTTCTTTTATTTGACGGGCAATGCGACCGGAAAACTTTTCTTCGCCGTATTGCCGTAACACTTGTGCCAGTGTTTTTTCATCAACCTGTTTAAGCCACTCGCGTGCACTTAAACCACTTTCCGGATTCATCCGCATGTCCAAAGGTCCGGAACGCATAAAACTGAATCCACGTTCAGCCTGATCCAGTTGCGGGGACGACACCCCTAAATCAATCAAGACGCCGTCCACTTTTTCCAGCCAGTCGCGTTGTTCGCAATACTGCGCCAAACGCTCGAAACTGCCTTGCTGAATCTGAAAACGGTCATCCTTGAAATATTGCTGTGCGTATTGCACCGCTTCCGGGTCCTGATCAATCGCCATCAAACGACCATCCGGCCCCAGCTGATTCAAAATCGTGCGACTGTGCCCACCGCGTCCAAAGGTACAGTCCACATAAATACCATCTTGACGAATCGCCAACCCGTCTACGGATTCCGCCAGCATCACAGAGTAATGGCCGGCGTTTGTTGTCGACTCCGTCATATTACAGACTCAAAGTTGCCAGCGACTCAGACACCTCGCCCACACCGGACGCCGTATCCAACATTTCCGGACGACTGGCTTCCCAAGCACTTTGCGACCAAAGTTCGAATTTATTTCCCTGACCCAGTAAAATCGCTTCTTTTTCCAACTTGGCGTGTTCGCGCAACAGGCTCGGCAGCAACACACGGCCCTGGCCGTCCATTTCCATTTCCGAAGCATGGCCCAGCAACAGTCGCTGTACCAAACGCGCTTGTGGATCCATATTCGGCAGTGACATCAATTTGCGCTCAATCACTTCCCATTCATCCATGGTGTAGATCAGCAGGCACGGGCTATGCAAGTCAATCGTAGCGACAAGCTGATTATCACTCGCTTCCTCAATCGACTCACGGTAACGTTTGGGTACAGCCAAACGCCCCTTTGCATCGATATTGATTGAATTGATACCCCGAAAGAACAACATTTATTCCCACTTTTCGCCACTTTCTTCCACTTGTCGCCACTATATTGAACTTTGCAACCACTGTCAAGCGCCCTCCAACAAAGATTTTTGAATTTCTGTTTACAGACCAACAACTTAGCGACGTTAACGAATAGCGAACCGCCTTAGCATTAAAAATTTTTTACTTTTAATTTTCAACAAGTTACAAAACAAAACAAATAATTAAAATTAAGTACAAAAACTAACGTTTTGAAAACTAAAAACAAAGAAAGACTTGTGAGCCCTTTTGAGACAAAGCACTATATATAGGGTTTTTTATTTTATAAAACACCACATATAGAGCCAAAAATCCTAAAGGGGAAAAAGTGGTAATTTTTTGCAGGCAACTGCGTCGAAAGTGGCAAAAAGTGGTGAAAATTTTCAATTCAGAAAAAATAACAATATAAAGCCTGGCGCGACGCCAAAAGAAAAGGCCAAAAAAGCCTGAACAAGTTTGAAGAAACAACTTGGGGGAAATATAAGAGGGTCTATAAGCCGGGTTCTGTACCATTGCTGGTGGCAATCATTCATCTAGGAAGCGCATCACTGCGCCCCTCAAGCAACCTACCCGAAAACCAAGTACGAGCCGCACCTTGCCCGGCGAACCGGGCGCGTTTTCCTATTTGGTCTTGCACTGAATGGGGTTTGCCGTGCCACAAACGGTTACCCGTTGCGCGGTGCGCTCTTACCGCACCCTTTCACCCTTACCAAGAAACTTGGCGGTCTACTCTCTGCTGCACTTTCCGTCGGCTCTCACCGCCCAGCCGTTAGCTGGCATTCCGCTCTGCAGTGCCCGGACTTTCCTCGAAGCGAAGCCTCGCGATTGCCCAACCCTCTTACAGGCGCAAACTCTACAGTAGACCGTTGTAAAAGTCCATCAAATACCGATATAAAAACCTCTGATTTCCTAAAACAAAATCGCATTGCTATGATTTTGTTCCGGAAACATAAGAGCGTATTAGTCCATGGAAGCGATTAATCATAATATGAACCACCAGGATGGGAAAAAACCAAGTATCAACATTTGCAAGCCGTCAGCTTTTTTATTCGCCTTAGTGCTGACGGTTATTTTTATCCTCTTCAACTACTATTGATACTGTCTGAATTCTCATAAGCAAAGACTGAAATTTCTTCAGAGTCCCGAACAAATAGGCTGTTAAAATAACGGTCATGATTCGATTTCTCAAACTGAAAGTCCACCAGATCGGCCGCAAAGTCAAAGCCTCGCCGTTCCTGAACAAGTATTTCCCTCGTTTTCGCGACCGCGTTTATTGGGCCGGCGACCGTTTATCTTTTGCACGCGCCGGTTTCATCGGCGCTTTTTGCATGATGTTGCCGGTTCCCTTTCAAATGTTGCTGGGATCGATTCTGGCTTATTACACCCGTGCCAACATCCCGTTAGCCACGGCTTTGGCTTGGATCACCAACCCTTTGACCATGGGCTTCATCTGGTACGGCGG
Source organism: Thiomicrospira sp. S5 (assembly GCF_003991075.1). Lineage (NCBI taxonomy): Bacteria > Pseudomonadati > Pseudomonadota > Gammaproteobacteria > Thiotrichales > Piscirickettsiaceae > Thiomicrospira > Thiomicrospira sp. S5. Next base: position 2,239,232 of record NZ_CP014470.1, read on the forward strand.
CTATCGGTTCGGCACCTGGTTGTTGGACACCCCGCCGTTGAAAAACATCGACCCGAACATCGAAATCGCCTCACAGCAATGGTTCAGCGATATTTTTCCGCACATCTGGCAACCGTTCTTTCTCGGCAATATGGTCCTCGGTGTCATTATCGGTACCATCTTCTATCTGCTGATTGCCCATTTCCACGGCATCCAACTGCTGAAACAACTGTTCCATAAACCGGCTAAATCCGGCCAATAAACCACCCAGCAAAGCCACTATCAAAACCTGCCAGGTCTGGCGGTTTTAGCCAGACAACCCTCCATAGTTCCCTGAAAAAATAAAAACTTCCGATTCACGGATTAAAAAAATCATCCCTCTAAAACACATTTCCGTCTACTCGGGAGTAAATTTTTTGCTAAAGTATCCAAAATCAACTAAATATCAACTTGTTAAAACTCGAATTAGGTTCCAAACACTTGCAAACTCTCGATTCTGTCCCACCTGCCCCGGAAGCGCCTGAAACCCAAGAGGATAGACGCCAGCACCCGCGATACGAGCGCGACTTCACCGTCACCCTCAATAATTTTCAGCTGGACGGCTACGACATTTCGCAAGGCGGCATTTCCTTTGTCACCGACAGCAGTGTCAAGGAATTTCAAATCGGACGGCTTTTTTCGAACGTGCAAGTTTCTTCCCTGAAAACCGAACCCTATAAAATCGAAGCATTGGTCATCAGCTCCTATCGCAGACGCCACGACCGCCACTACTACGGGGCTCGCCTGGTCAACCTTTCCGAGCCGGCGCAAACCTTGCACGATGCCCTGATTCAGGGCGGGGCCGGCCTCAATGCATTACTGGAAGACACCTGCGGTGCCGAAAAGTCCGGCATTTCCCCACATCTGGAAAGCCGCCTGGTCACCGCACTGGAGTTACTGAAACGGGTGTATGTGTACCATTTGCCGCCGGAACTCTTGGCCGTCAAGGAAGAGCTGTATCGACCCAATCCGAACCTGTCGCAAATTGAATCCCTCATCCGAAAAAGCCCCGAAACATTGGCGGAATTCATTAAAATCGCCAAAGATGCTTATCCGAAAAAATCCATCGACCAATTGATGAAGGTCCGCACCATTCTCAACCTGATCGGACTGGACAATGTATTCGAACTGTTCTCCTCCGCGATTCTGGTGCGGCAACACAATAACAGTCCACTGGAAAACGCGATTATGAAGCACGGCATGAACGCCGGTTTGGCCGCAGCGGAACTGTCCGATAGCATTGACGGCATCAGTCGCTCCGAGGCTTATCTGGCAGGACTTCTACAAAACATCGGAGCCGTTTTCCTCTCGAAAATCGACCCCATCGCCTATAAGCCGATTTTCCTGAAATCCCTGTCCAAACCCTATACCGCACGGCAACAGGAATTGGACATGTTCGACACATCCCACAGTGAAGCCGGGGTCATCATTGCCAAGAACTGGGACATGATTCCCGAAATCTATAAAGGAATTTTGCTGCACCACTCCCGCCACATCACGCCACAGATTCGCCAAACACACAACAAAATCTGCAACATGGCACTGTTGATGATGCTCAGCGATTTTGTCGCCTGCTCCGCCATGGGGCAAAACTACGTCAGCGACGAGCTCAAACAATCCCGCGATTACGCTCTCAGTCATTTGGACATCAGTCAGGAACACGTTCGTGCGGCTTACACCATGGTCATCACCACCGGCTATAAAGTCACCGACATCGCCGGACTTTAATGCTGTTCAAATCAATTCCACGTCATCGGCAATAAACAACCGAGATGAAACATTTTTCAGGAAACGGACAGGCCTTTATACCCTTTAGAGCGAAGACGTTTTATCGTAAGCCCTGAAAGGCACATGCCTTACTTCTTGGTCAGTTCCGAGGGTTTATCCGTCGTGAAAAACGACATGTCTTTCGCGAGAATATCGGCTTGATAACGTAAACTTTCCGCCGCCGAGGTGGTTTCCTCGACCAAAGCGGCGTTTTGTTGGGTCACGTCATCCAACTGGGTCACGGTGTGGTGCACCTGCTCGATGCCGGTCATCTGCTCGGCGGTTGCCGAGGCGATTTGATTGACCATTTCCGTGACACTATCGATGGACTGGGCAATTTGCTCCAACACTTCCCCGGACTTAGACGCTTGCTCACTGCCCTGTTCAACCCGCTTCACGCTCTCATCAATCAGCTGACGGATTTCCTTGGCCGCGTCGGACGACTTCTGTGCCAAGGCCCGAACTTCTCCGGCCACCACCGCGAAACCACGGCCATGATCTCCGGCTCTGGCGGCTTCCACCGCGGCATTCAACGCCAGCAAGTTGGTCTGAAACGCAATGCTGTCAATCAAAGTAACGATGTCGGCAATCTTATGGCTGGACTCCTGAATTGCGCCCATGGCGTCAATGGTGGCGCGCATCACCTGCATGCCATCCGACGCCTTGCCTTGTACCTCGATGGAAACGTGTGACGCCTGCTGCGAATGCTGGGCATTGTTCTTAACCACCTGCGTCATGTTTTCCATGTTCTGTGCCGTCTCCTCCAACGCCGCCGCCTGCTCTTGCACCCGGTCGTTCAAATCGTGCGCCCCTTGCGAGACTTCATCGGAAGCCGACGCCACCACGCGAGTGGCCTCGGTGGCTTGCGCGATGACTTCCGTCAAACGGTCCGACATCTGACCGATGCCATCGTTGATGCGTTCGATTTCCGGCGAGAACATCGAACCGCGCCCTGACTGCAACGCTACAGGCATCCGGCGTGTTAAATCGCCGGCGGCAAACGCCTGCATCACTCGAGTCGCTTCGTCCACCACACTGCGCAGCAATTTCATATTGTCGTTCTGACCGACATCGGTGGCGTATTTCACCACCTTATATGGTTGACCTTCGGTATCCAAAATCGGGTTATAGCTGGCTTCCAACCAAACGTCTTCGCCATTTTTCTTCACACGCTTAAAGGTGCCGGACACAAACTTGCCGTGGTTCAACTCATCCCAAAAGGCCCGGTATTCGTCGGTGTCGGCAGCCCCCGGCTCGGCAAACATCGCATGCTTCTGCCCTTGGATTTCCGCCAACGAATAGCCCATGGTTTTGCAAAAATTTTCATTGGCGGTGCGGATGGTGCCATCGAGTTCAAACTCGATCACCGCCATCACTCGATTAATCGCATCCATTTGTGCTTTGAATTCCAGTTCGGCTTCCACCTGTTCGGTAATATCGGAAGCGAACTTCACCACTTTTTCCACCTGACCTTGCGCATTCACAATCGGGTTATAGCTGGCCTCCAGCCAAACGGTTTCACCTTGGTTATTGACGCGTTTAAAACGCCCGGAGACAAACTCGCCCTTGGCCAGTTTGGCCCAAAAAGCGGCGTAGTCCGACGCCTGTGCAATCGACGACGGTACAAAAACTCGATGGTGCCGGCCGGCAATGTCTTCTAGAGCGTAACCGACGGTTTTCAGAAAATTGTCATTCGCATGGAGTACCTTGCCTTCCAAATCGAACTCGATGACTGCCATGGAGCGGTTCAAGGCATCGAGCACACCTTGCGCCGAATCATAACGTTTTTGCAACTGAGCATAATCATGCTTTAACTGTGAATTGAACATAGTTGTCCTAGTCGTATTTATTTGTTTTTATGCCGGAAACCAAGCTGGCTTTCAGCTCAGTATACCGATTTTATTTTATGAGTACAATTTTTGTATAATACCTGTACAACAATATTATTTAATCGATTCATAGAGGGATTTGAATCAAGGCTTGGGCACCACGGAGCCCGACGCCAGCACCTTTAACATTACGTCATTTTGCCAAGCGAAATATGGATTAAATGTCAAACGTGCATGCGCTTTATTCTCCGTCTCATACCCCCAGGCGGAATACCACACCTCTTCGCCATTCTCACACTGCTGATAATGCGCATCGGACTGGCCGTTCCAGCACATGCGAAACTGGCCGTTGATGCCATAAAGCGGATTATCCGGTGAAAACACCATCCCCATGTGCGAGAAGTTGCTGATACGCCATTCCGGCAAGGAAGCACTGCGCACCAATACGCGAGCATCCTCCGTTTCCGGCGGCGCGCCATACCAAATCAACCGGCTGTTCGGATTCGTGAAACGGGTTGTAAACAATGCCAACACCCGCTGAACATCCACCACCGAATCGGCTTCACTGACCACCACCAGCGTCGGCTTATCGAACGCTTTTTCCGACAGGGCGTTCAATACCGATTCGCTCGAGTAATAGTATTGCGAAAACCCGTTGGTGGGCATATTGCCATAACGCACGTAAATATCGTGTCGATATTTCATATCGGTTCGCAACCACGGCATCATGCCCTGCACCCAAGGTGCCAACCAATCAATCGGCGCATTGGACTCAAACGCCGGTGAAAACAACACCAGCCCGGCAATGCGCTCATCCTGCAACGCCAACTCGGTCACCAAGTTCGCCCCGGTTGAAAAGCCGCCCAGATACACCTGATCCACTTCTTGCTCTAATATCTCGGTTTGCTTTTTCAACAGCGCGCGCCATTGGTCGATTTGAACATTCAACATATCGCCCGGCCGAGTGCCATGCCCCGGCAAAAGCAGCGTGCGCACCAAGAACCCGTTTTCCGCCAACACCGGACCGATATCGGTAAACGAGTACGGCGAGTCACCCAAACCATGCACCAGCAAAATCCCCTTTTGCGGTTTTGTCGCCGGTCGCCACTCCTGCGGACTATTGGCCTCCACTTCCGCTGCGGGATCGTCGCTCAAAAACAGCCGGTGCTCCGTCAACCACTGACGGGTTTGCAAACGGTAATCGTCAAACGTCACCTGAGTAATCACCGGAAACGTCTTGGCCGATTGCAGTTCCGGCTTATCCGCCACGGCGGTGCAACCCACGACCAAACCGATCCAAGCCAACAGCAGCCCATTAGCCAACCATTTTCGCCAGTCCGTCATTTCAATAACTCTCCTTTAGAGCGTAATAACGTTCATCAAAACAACCTGATATCACGCCGTTGCAAGCCAGGCCTGGACATTTTTAATCAATAAGTCGGTATAGTATTTTCGTAACAAAATTCAAAAAAACCGTCACTGGAAAGAAACCAAGGTTACTGAGCGGGTTTCGACTTCACCGAACGCCCCGGTTTTTCCTCTAACGGCTTGTCCGGCCAGCGGTGTTTCGGATAACGCCCTTTCATGTCTTTCGCCACCTCAAAGTAAGACGTCTGCCAAAAATTGGCCAAATCGCTGGTGACTTGGATCGGGCGTCGCGCCGGCGACAACAACTCGAACGTCAAAGGCACCTGCCCCCAGGCCAACCGCGGGCTGGTCAGTTCACCGAACATCTCCTGCAAAATCACCGACACTTTCGGCGAAGCACCGCTGTAATCAATCCGCACCCGGTGCCCGGACGGCGTCGTGTAATGAGTGGGCGCTTGCTGGGCCAACACCTGCTGTTGCTCATAAGTCAATTGACTCTGCAACAGCATCAACACATCCAGCGACTGCAAGCCTTTGATTGTTGTAACACCATTCAAATAGGGTGCCAGCCAATCGTCAAGGTGCGCTTTTAGCCAGGCCTGGTCGAAATTGGGAAAAGGCGTTTCGTGGCCCGAATCGAACCCGGCCAGCCAATTGACCCGTTTTAACCAGGCCTGGGTGTTTTCGCGCCACGGCAACAAGGATAAATCTTCCGCCAGCAATCCCAACAAGGCGGCTTGCAAGGTCGCCGTATCCGGATTGTTCAGCGGCTTCTCCGACAGCAACAGCTTTTGCAACCAACGTTGCTGCACCGCCGCCAACTCGCCTTTGCTTTTATTCAAGCCTAGATAAGGCCGCTCTTCAATTTGCTCGGCAAATAAGGTTTCGATGTCCGCCACGTCCAAAGGCGCGGCCAGATAAATCCGGCCATCCTGACGCTGGCCGTCGAGTTGCGCCACCGCTAGCCAATCCTGTTGAGCCAGCGGATCAAATTCCGGCAACACCGCGCCTTTACCGTTGCTTAACTGGAAACGCGCCCCTTGCGCGCCACGGCGTTTTGCCACCCGGTCCGGATAAGCCAGTGCCACCAGCTTACCGCATTCGGCTTGCAACGCCGCCAAACTCAACGGTTGGCAAGGTGACGATTCATTCAATTTTTTAAGCGCGGAACGCGCGTTTTTCAAGGCCTGTTCCATCGCCGAGCGATGCACCGGGTAGGCCTGACACGCCGAAGAACGGTTTTGGCGATACGCCTGCAACGCCAGCAGCCTTTGAATTAAATCGGCGTCATCGCGCGTTTGCAGAACATCCCGTTCCGATAAAATCGCCGCCAAGTCGGTCGCCAGCGTTTTGGCCTGATTCGGCGACAAATCACAAACCGACTCGGCTTTCAAACACATCACCGCCAAACGCGGTGACCAACCGAACTCGGCCGCTTTACGGCCCCAGTCGGTCGCCTGCCCCGTGTCGGTCAATAAATCCAAGGCCATCAAGAGTGCCTGTGCCGCATCAAAATGCGCTTTGGGCGGCGGTGTCATCCAATTCAAATCCGCCGGGTTATGAATGCCCCAAATCGCCAACTCCAAGCACACCGCGCTCAAATCGGCCTGCTCGATTTCCGGCGGATCGAAGTCCGCCAATTGCAGTTGCTGGCTTTCAGTCCAGAGACGATAAGCCCGCCCGGCCGCCAAACGCCCGGCGCGGCCTTTGCGCTGTTCGGCTGAGGCTTTGGAAACCCGCTGCGTCGTCAGAGCCGTCATGCCGCTGGATACATCGTACAAGGCTTTACGGCTCAAGCCGCTGTCCACCACAGCGCTAATACCGTCGATGGTCAAACTGGTTTCGGCGATATTGGTGGCCAGCACCACTTTGCGGCGACTCTGCGCGTCCGGCACCAGCGCCAATTCTTGCTCTTCCGGTTTCAAAGCGCCATACAACGGACGCATCACCGTGTTCGGCCAGGGCGTTCCTTCCAAACGTTCCTGTACGCGGCGAATCTCACCCTGCCCGGCCAGAAACACCAGAATATCCTTTTCGGTTTCTTGCCAGGCCTGGCGAATTTGCTGAATCAGCGCCGGTAATACATCGCGAAAGTGCGTGGACGCCAACGGCTTCGGCAAATAGTGCTCCGATACCGGATAAGTACGGCCCGGTGCCTGCGCTTGTGCCACCGATGCGCCATTGGCCGCCAACAGGCTTTGAACCGCATCCAAATCGATGGTGGCGGACATGACCAATAACTTCAAATCGTCCCGCAGTGCGGCCTGAACGTCCAAACACAAACTCAACGCCAAGTCGGCATGCAAAGAACGCTCATGGAATTCATCAAAAATCACCAAGGCCACATCCGATAACTCCGGGTCTTGTTGCAAGCGACGCGTCAAGATACCTTCGGTGACGATTTCCAATTGCGTTTCGCGGCTCACGCGGCGTTCGTTGCGAATTTGATAACCGATTCGCTGCCCGACCGTTTCACCCAGTTGTTCCGATAGATAATAGGCAATGGATTTCACCGCCAAGCGGCGAGGCTCCAATAGAAGCACCTTACGTCCGTTCAGCCAAGGCGATTTCAGTAACTCCAACGGCACAGCGGTCGATTTACCGGCGCCCGGTTCGGCCTGCAAAACCAGGTTATCGTGTTCTGCCAAACCCTGCCGAATCGCCGGTAGAATGGGGATTATCGGCAAATCAGCCATCACAATATTCCAAGGAATTGCCCGACTCGGTGCCGACTTCTTTATAAGCAAAAGAACTTACATTTAAACTCATTAAAAATTTCTTTTATTTCAACAACTTATATAGACATAAAAAAATTAAGCTTTTAGACATTCAAAATTTCAAACCCAATCAACTCTTTGAAAATAAACAGTAAATTTTATATACCCTTTTTAAAAAAAAAGGAAATATGCGTTTTTTTGATTATTGCCAAGCCTTGGGCTTTTGAGTCTACTAAGCGAAATTTAGTTGTACAAAAAAGGTCTTTGGAAAATGGACGTAAAAAGTCGCTCGGTTACCCAAAAAGAATATATGTTACCAGAGGGTCTCACTATTGTCTCTCGCACCGATTTACACGGGAACATCACCGAAGCCAACGAGGCATTTATCGAAGCCAGCGGTTACGACTGGTTGGAGCTGGTCGGCCAACCGCATAACATTCTTCGGCACCCCGATGTGCCTGCCGCCGTTTTCAAAGACTTCTGGGGCACCATCCAAGCCGGGCGGCCCTGGTCGCAAATCGTCAAGAACCGCCGTAAAAACGGCGATCATTATTGGGTCGTCGCCAATGCCACGCCCATGTTTGAAAACGACGAAATCGTCGGTTACATGTCGGTTCGAACGCCCGCATCCCGCGAACAAGTCGCCCAAACAGAGCAAGCCTATAAAGACATTGCCGCCGGCAAACTAAAGCTGTCCGGCGGCAGCCCAGTCACAGTGGTAACCCGGTTCAACCCCTTTAATCAGTTCGAAGCCAGCCGCTTGATTATGCTGTTCAGCATTCTGCTGTTCATCACCGCCAATATGCCGCTCTTGAACCTCGGCGTCCCGCCGCTGTTGTTTGAAGGCATCAGCGCACTGTTCATTGTGGCGATTTTCCTGATTGCCTGGGTCAACGAGCGCAAGTTCAAAGAAGTTCACCATTTGCTCACCGAAATTTCCGGCGGCCACTTCAATAACCCCATTCAGGCTTCGGGCCGTAACTTGGTTAACCAAGTGCTCGGACGGGTGAAGTCCATGCAGATTCGTCTCGGCGCCGATTTCGACGACGTCAACGCTTCGCTGAACAATGCCAAACGCATCGAAAGTGCGCTGAACGCAGCTTCATCCAATATCATGGTCGCCGACCGCTTTCGCAGCATCATTTTCATGAACGAATCGGTCAAACGCATGCTGAAACAAGCCGAACCGGAACTGCAAAAAGCCCTGCCGCATTTCGATGCCGACAATTTACTGCGACAGTCTATCGACATTTTCCACCAGAACCCAGCGCATCAAGCCAATTTACTCGACAATCTTACCGAAACCTACGAAGCCCGCATAAACGTTGGTGACGCCACCATTGACCTCGTCGTCGATCCGATTTTCAATGAAAAACACGAGCGCATCGGCACCGTCGCAGAATGGAAAAACATTACCGAGCAATTGGCGATTGAAGAAAACATCGAACACCTGGTGTCCAACGCCTCGCAGGGCATTCTCAAGGACCGCATCGACGCCTCCAAACTGGAAGGCTTCAACCACCAGTTGTCACTGTCCATCAACACCTTACTGGATTCCTTTTCCGCACTGGTGCAAGACCTCAGCCGCATCCTTTGCCTGATGAGCAACGGCGACTTGACCAGCCGGATGGAAGGCGAATACAAAGGCGAAGTACATGCCATGCAAGTGGCCATCAATAATGCGTTGACCAATATCGAAGCCACCTTCGGGCAAGTCAAAATCGGCTCCACCGAAATCGGTCAAATGTCCAACGAGGTCTCTCAAGCCAGTGAAGACCTGTCGGAACGCACCCAATCGCAAGCCGCATCACTGGAACAGACCGCCGCCTCCATGGAACAAATCACCAGCCGGGTTCAGCAATCCACCGACAACACCCACGAGGCGAACCGTTTGTCATCGGAAGCCGCCACGGAAGCGAAAAGCGGCATTCAAGTCATGGAACAAACCTCCAAAGCCATGCACGGCATCAGTGAACTAAGCAGTCAAATTGCCGACATCACCACCGTCATCGACGGCATCGCCTTCCAAACCAATCTCTTGGCGCTGAACGCCTCGGTGGAAGCCGCCCGTGCCGGAGAACACGGACGCGGCTTTGCCGTCGTCGCCAGCGAGGTGCGCAACCTGGCACAGAAATCCGCCGAATCCTCCAAAGAGATTTCCAACCTCATTGGCACCGCCACCGAACAAATCTCGCAAGGCACCTCGTTGGTGGAAGAGACCAACCGCATGTTTGAAGACATGGTCAATAAAATCGAACAGGTCAGCGGTTTGGTGGACTCGGTCTCCAAAGCCGCCACCGAGCAATCCAAAGGCCTGGGACAAATCAACATCGCCGTCAACTCACTGGATGAAATGACGCAGCAAAATGCCGCGCTGGTGGAAGAGCTGGCCGCCACGGCGGGGAATATGAGCGAACAAGCGGAAATGCAGGCCGAGTTCGTCGGTAAATTTAAAATCTCCGAGCGTTCCGCATCCGGTCAAGGCGGCCATAAGGCCACCTTTGAATTGGAAGACGCCAAAAACAAGCACCGCGCTTGGAATGTCCGCCTGGAACGTTTCCTCTTGGGTGAAAAAGTCGATTTCGATGAACACAGCGCGCGTCGTGACGATCTTTGCCCGTTGGGCCAATGGCTGAACACCGTCGGCCGACAATATCAGTCAGTGCCGGAAATGCAGCAACTGATTCGAACCCATACCGAAATGCACAGCATGGTCGGCAAGGTTATTGATGCGAAAAAACTCGGCGATGACGACACCATGCAACAATACCGGAAAACGGTGTCCGAATTGTCCGAACAATTGCTGGTGGAAATGGACGCCCTGTGCGAAGCGATTACCGGCGAACAAAACAACCCGGCGCTACCGAAACAATCACCGCAAACCATTTCCGCCAACCAACCAAAAGCAGAAGCGCCGTCACAGAGCGATGAATGGAATGATTTTTAAATCTCAATCACGCGGGGTTCAAAGGCATTGACGAACTGCCGCCCGCTCTGCTGTTGGTAACCCGCCGCTTCATGCACGTGACCGAACACATGGGCTTTCACCTGTGGCAGTTCGGCCAGGCGTTCCGTCAACAACTCACAGCCGACACCAAACCCGCCGTTGGTCTGATCCAAAATGCCGTAAGGCGGCGTGTGGGTCACCAGCACATCCGTCACGTCCGGAATATTTCGCCAGGCCTGGCGTAAAGCGTCGCCTTCTCGCGGCAGGTTAAACGCCATCGCCTGAAACTCCGGTTGCCACGGCGAGCCGTAAAACGTCACCCCATCGATTTCAACCGCGTCATCCATCAGATAATGGATGCCGGAAAAATCAAACGACTGGGGCGGCTTTCCAAGGTCGGCCTGGCGCTGTGTATCCAACAGAAAATCATGATTGCCGGCAATCAACACTTTATGCGGCATCGGCAAAGCGCGGAACCAATCCAAAAAGTCCTCGGTTTGCTTGGCACTGCCCAGATTGCAAATATCCCCCGCATGCACCACCACATCGGCCTCTGGAATTTCATGCATATGCCGGTGGTAACCGTGGGTGTCACTGATGCAAAAAATTTTCATGTCCGCTCCTAATTCTTTCCTAATCCTGCTACTAACCATTTTATTCAGCATAAACCGAAGTCGGCGCAAAATCCACCAGGCCTGGCCGCTTTGCATTAAAATAAAGAGATGAAACAAAGCACCCTCGATAAACTGCCGGACATCCTCCAAAAAGATTTGGACGAAAATCTCTGCGTCTGCAACGGCATTCTTAAACGCGACATCATCGATGCCATTGAAGCCGGCGCCGACACGCTGGACGCGGTGCGAAACCAAACCTACGCCACCGACGGCAACGGCTGTTGCAAACGTCAGGTGCAACGTCTGGTCGAATGCTTAACGTCGGAAAGCTGATTGGCGCGTCATCTCAGCCCTTTTATCTTACTTTTCATAAGGTTAAATTAAACCGGATTGTGTTTAAACCAGCCACCGACAAGAATAAATAAGTATAATCACGACTGATAAATATTTTTTGCTCAGCTTAGTCAGAATAAAAAGAATAAAAATACACAACAAACATGCAGCTTAACCGAATCGATTTACGACGCCTCATTCTCTCTCTGGCCACCGTCAGCGTCATTCTGACCCTAGTCAATGCGCTTTACGCCACTTACAAGGTGCAGAGAAACCTTCTCATTGACGGCACCTTACACGCCAATGAAGCCTACGCCGCCAAACTGGCGCGCAGCACCGCCATGCACCTCAATTTAGTCATAAGTGAATTGAAATGGAGCAGCCAAACCATTGCACAAGCCCCGCAGAATCCGTCGCTGTCGCAACTGGAAACCGAACGTCTATTGCGTCAATCAGACAGTTTCAATGCCGTGGTGCGCGTCAACGCAAAAGGCCAACTGCAAGCTCTGACTGCCCCCGACACTTTCAAAGCCGATGTCATCCTGAAAGACGCGCCGATTCAGGAAGCCTTAACACAGCAGAAAACCCGAATCAGCTCACCGTTTCGCTTAAACCAAGGTCAATATTTCATTCTGGTTTCCCAGCCGATTATCGATGAAACGGGCCATTATGACGGCTTTATCGGCGGGCTCATCAATTTACACGACCGCAGCATTCTGCACCGACTGCTGAGCGACCAAAGCTATCAGGACGAAACATACCTCTACGTTGTCGACGCGAAGCACCGCCTCATCGTCCACCCGGACAAAACGCGCATCGGCGAAAAGGTACTCGACAACCCGGCCATCGAAACGGTGCTGGATGGCCAAACCGGCCACCAAAAAATCATCAACAGCCAGGGCATCAACATGCTGGCCGGTTATTCGCCGGTCGGCATTTCCGGTTGGGGAGTTGTCTCGCAACGCCCATTGCATGCCACGCTCGCCACACTGGACAAGCAAATGCTCAGTGTCCTTTGGCACTCCCTTCCGATTCTTCTCGTTACCGGCCTGATTATCTGGCTGTTTGCCGGGCGCATCTCCAAACCGCTCTGGCACTTGGCGCAACAAGCCGAACATCCGGAAACCCCGGAAACCGAATCCGAGGTTAAACTGATTAAAACCTGGTATTACGAAGCCGACGAGCTGAAAACCGCCCTATTGAAAGGATTCGGCAGCGTCCACCAGCACATCCACGCTTTGAAAACCGAATCTCTGACCGACCCGCTCACCCGCATCCTGAATCGCCGCGGCTTGCAACAACAGCTTGAAACCTGGCAACTTGAAAACATTCCTTTTTCCGTCATCTCACTGGACATCGACCATTTCAAAGCGGTCAACGACGCTCACGGGCACGATGTCGGCGACCAGGTCATTCAAGCCGTCACCGAACAAATGCGGGAATGCTCCCGCAATCAAGACGTGTTAAGCCGCACCGGCGGCGAAGAATTTTTGATGCTCTTGCCTTACACACCACTGGAATACGCCGTGCAAGTGGCCGAACGATTACGGAAAACCATGTCGGATGCACCATTGAAAACCGTGGGTACCATTACCATTTCTCTGGGCGTCGCCCACTGGCCGGAAACCGCCGAGGATATGGAAAAGGTGTTAAAACAAGCCGATGTAGCGCTCTACCAAGCCAAACAAACCGGGCGCAATAAAGTCTGCGTCGCCACCGATTCTGCCTGCCAGGAAGCCATGCGGAAATGGGAAGACATTCTGAATTGAATACAACGAGTGATTGATACGCCGGACAGCGCGAAGAAAATTGGTCGGGACAGCAGGATTTGAACCTGCGACCCCCGCCACCCCATGACGGTGCTCTACCAGACTGAGCCATGCCCCGAGACCATTGAATCGCACATTATAAAGTGATTCGGATTTTAATCAAGCACCTTGTGCTCGCTTTCTGGCACCATTCGACGCGGGCTTACGCAGAAATCAATCCGACCACTTTTGGGCCATTCGGCGCGGCGATAAACGCAAATAACGTTTTTGCGTCAGCCAGCCAATCAGCCACAGAATCATCGCCCCGCTCACCACGCTGATCACCCACAATTCCGGGTTCCATTCCGGTGACACTTCCAGCACAAATTGATTGACCGCCAAACCGGCGAGTTGAGCGAAGGTGGCCGCCAGTAACCCGGCCAAGGCGCCGAGCAGAATGAACTCCATCAAACCGATTTTGGTGATGTCGCGCTGCGTTGCCCCCAGGGTGCGCAACAGCAACCAGCTTTGCACACGGGTTTGTTGGCTGGCCATGGTGGCGGTGAACAAGACAATCAAACTCGCCAGCAAGGTAAAGCCATACAGTCCGGACACCGCCCAACTGGCTTGCGACATAATGGTTTGCACCTGAGTCAGAATGCGCCGTGCATCAATCAGCAACACGCCCGGCGCTTGTTGTGCCAATTGCTGAGTCAGCGCATTGACGTCCACCGAACGGTCTGCCAGCGCAAAGTTACCGATATAGGAAATCGGCAGCAACCGATCGGCCTCCGGTTGCACAATGAAAAAGAAATTCAAACGGAAGCTTTGCCACTGCACCTTGCGAATCGAGGTCACTTCATAACGCCAATCCTGCCCGCTGAAACTGAAGGTCAGCACATCGTTCAACTGCAACCCGAACAATTCGGCCATGCCCTCTTCCAGCGATACCTGTGGCAAACCCTGCTCCGGTTCGCTTTCCGCCAGCATTTCGTTGTAAGCCGGCGGCGTTTCCAGCACGGCGATATTCGATTCCCGTTCCAATAGACGTCTCGCCCGATTGGATTCCTGTTCCTGGGCACGAATCGGTTCGTCGTTCACTGCGACCAAGCGCCCTCGCGCCATCGGCACCAAGTTGGTTTCAATACCATCCCCTTTCAACACGGTTTGCACCGTGTCTTTTTGATCCGGTTGCACGTTGACGATAAGGGTATCCGGCGTATTGGCCGGCAAAGACGCCTGCCAATTGGCCATCAAATCATGGCGCACAAACGTCATCAACATCAATACGAACAGGACCAGACCCATTGAGATTAACTGAATTTTCACCAGGCCTGGCTCACGCAATAAAGCCGCCAGCGACAGCTTAAGCCAGCCGCGGCTGCGGCGTTGCAACCAACCGACAAAGCGCAACAACCCCAAAGCGGCCAGATACAATACGACACCGGCTGCCACCAGCCCGACCAGCACCCACCAGACGTAGCCGGTCATCAACATCACCACCAGCAGAATCAACCCCAAGCTGACCAACCATTGGCGCATTTGCGGCTGACGCGATAAATTCTTCAACAACTGCATCGGCGAAGTGCTGACCGCATGGCGATAGGCCTGCCAGGCAAAACTCCACAACACCAAAAAGCCCATCAAAAAGCCGTGTACATAAATCGACGGTTGATACGCCGGCACCAGCGGATCGAAATAATCCCTTAGCAACGGCAAACTGGCTTGAAACAATCCGGCCCCCAGCACCACGCCGACACCGCTGGCAATAATCGCCAACCAGCTCAGCTGAAACGCGAACAAACGGGTCATCTGGGCGCGTTGCGCGCCGAAGGCCCGCATCAGGGCGATGGAATTCTGCCAACGCTGCAAATAAAAACGGCTGGCAATCAGAATCGACAAGCCCGCCACCAATACCGCAGATAAGGCCGACAATTCTAAAAACAACCAGGCGGTGTCCAGCGATTGTGCCAAATCCTGCGATGGTGCTTGGGCGGATAAACTTTGAAGGTGCGGATTTTGCTCCGCATCCACGGCGTCGGCAAAACGCTCAATGGCGTTCGGTGTTCCGATCAAGGCCAACTCGTATTCCACGCGACTGCCCGGCCCTTTCAATTCCGTGGCGGCCATATCCGCCAACGGAATCACCATTTGATGCGAAAAGGCGCCCATGCCTCCGGCCGCGCCCAGCGGCTGGAAAGTGCCACCCAAGGCAAATTCGGTTTTCCCCAGCGTAATAGTGCTGTCGTCTTGCAATTGCATTAACGGCATCAGCGCCGATTCCACCCAGACATTTGGCCGTTCAGACGTTTTGTCCGGCGGCGTTAACGTTGGGAAGCGGTTTTGATAATTGCGTAACGGATAATTCGGCGACACGCCTTTGAGGCGCACCAACTGGAAACGTTCGCCGCTCAACGCCATGGTCACCAGCGTTTCGGTTTGCGCGGTTTGCAAATCCAGTTCATCGGCCAGCGTTGTCCACCTGTCATCAATCGGCCGGGAACTGCGCAACACGTAATCCGCGCCCAAGTCATTCGCCGCTTGGCGCAACATGGAATCCTTAACGGTTTTACCGAGCTGCTCCACAAAGGTCACCGAGGCGCTGGCAATCACCACCGCCAACAACAGCCACACCCAATCGCCGCGTTTCAGTCCGCGCCAGAACCACAGCGAAGCGGTCCAGGCATCTTGCCAGTAACGTTTCATACCGCTTGCAACCGTCCGTTATGCAACGTCAGCGCCCGGTCGCACTGGCGGGCGAAATCCAAATCGTGCGTCACCAGCACCAGCGTGGTGTGTAGTTCGTCATTGAGTTGAAACAGCAAATCCTGAACTTGTTCTGCGGTGGTTTCGTCGAGATTGCCGGTGGGTTCGTCGGCAAACAGGATTTTCGGTTCGGTGACAAAAGCTCTTGCCAACGCCACACGCTGCTGCTCCCCGCCGGAAAGCTCCGACGGGCGATGCGACAAACGATGGCCCAACCCGACTTTATCCAGGGCCTGCAAGGCTTTGTCATCGGCGTCACTGACTTGAAACAACTCCAGCGGCATCAACACATTTTCCAGCGCGGTCATGCTCGGCATCAACTGAAAATTCTGAAAAACAAACCCCACCTGCAAGGCCCGCAACTGCGCGCGACGATCTTCGTCAAGATGATTCAGCGCCTGATCGAACAAACGCACTTCGCCGCCGGTTGGCAATTCCAACCCGGCCATCAACGACAATAAGGTGGATTTTCCCGAACCGGAGCGGCCGACAATCGACAGCTTCTCGCCCGGCTGGACAGACAAATCGCAGCCCTTTATGATAGACAATTCTTCATCATCAGACGAGACATGGTAATGCACGTCCTTCAAGCACAAAACGGCTTCTTCTTTCATCTTCGCTCTCTTTTGTTTCTGACGGTGACGCTGACCGTTCTGTTTGGTTACTCAAGTGTAACGCAAGCCGAGGTAAAACCCCAAGCAAAACCCGCCCCCAACGAACCCACACTTCTGGTCTTGGGCGACAGCTTGAGTGCCGCCTACGGCATGCCGGTGGAAAAAGGCTGGGTGGCGCTGCTAACACAGGATTTAAAACAACGGAACATTCAAGTGGTGAACGCCAGCATCAGCGGCGAGACCACCTCCGGCGGCAAAAGCCGCTTACCGGCTTTATTGAAACAGCATCAACCGGATTGGGTGATACTGGAACTCGGCGCTAATGACGCCTTGCGCGGCCAGGTGCTGCAAACCACCGAACGCAATCTGCAACAGATGGTGGACATGAGCCGCCAGGCCGGTGCCGAGGTGTTATTGCTCGGCATTCGCCTGCCCACCAATTACGGCCCGGCCTACGATGCGTTACTGCAAAAGACCTTTCAGCAGGTGGCCGAACGAAACCAACTGCTCTTTGACCCGTTTTTCCTGGAAACGGTGGTGATGGACCCGGATATGGCGCAAGATGACGGTTTACACCCCAATGCTCAAGCCCAGCCGGCCATACTCAAACGCGTGCAACCGCTGATTGAACAGCTCATTACCCAAAAACCGGCCAAAGCCGCCTAACGCGAAACCCTGAAAACGGCCAGGCCTGGCAATTTTTACGCTTTGCTGCCGCCTTTGCAAAGTGGCGAGTCTGCCACGTCCGGGCGGGCGTCCCATTCCGCCGGGCTGAAGGTATGCAAGGCCAGCGCATGAAATTGCGGCATTTCATCGCTCAGCGCTTTGTACACCGCCTGATGGCGTTTGACTTTCGACAAGCCGTCGAATTCCGACGCCACCAAGGTCAATTTGAAATGCGATTCGTCCGCCGGGCCGGAATGCATGTGGCTTTCATTTTCCAGTTGCATAAAGGTGACATCAAACGCGGCTTTCACTTTGTTTTCAATTTGTGTCTGTAAGCTCAACTTATAATCCTCTATAAAATATCTCTTTCAGATTGTCCGAATCATGAAGAGTATAATGGTTTTCGAATTGAATCAGGAGATCACTATGCGATTAAACACGCAACTCAACCGACTCATCCCTTTTGCCTTGCTGGTGTGCTTGGCGTTGGGCGCGCAGGCCTCCGCAGACGGTTCCGCCGGAAACGACGGCAAACTGAAACCGGTGCCGGAACTGCAAGACCCACCGTCTGACCGTTTTCCAGGCGACCCGGCCGAACACCATGCCGTTTATATGTGGAACAAAGCCGACCCGGCTTACCAACACAGCATTTTGAATTCCATCCAGGCGATGATTAAACGCTACGGCGATAATGTGGACATCGCCGTGGTCGCCATCGGCCCGGGGATTCATGTGTTGGCGAAAAAACCACAACGTGAAGTGGAACCACTGACGTATGAACGCGTCGCCAGTTTCGCCAAAGACTACAATGTGCGCTGGATTGCCTGCGGCAACACCATGAACACCCTGCATTGGACCGACAAGGACATGCGCCCGTTTGCGGAATACGCTGAAGTGGGAGCCGCGGCCTTGATGGAACTGCAGGAAGAAGGCTATAAACTGCTGGTCTGGTAAGCCATCACGGAACCGCTCAACCGATATCAAAAAGCACCTTTTCAGGTGCTTTTTTGCATTTTAAGTGTGCCCGGATTTAACAGATGCTTTCCCGCTGCTCAGCGCATCACCATAAAGCCGGAAGGCTTGGCGGTTGAGGCCTGTTCAAACTTGAGAAAGCGGTGCATCCGTAGCAAGCGCAACAGAAAATAAATGGTGGTTAACTGCACCAGAATCAACGGCACCCACAAGGCAAAATAACCGGAACTGCCGAATTCCACCAGGCCTGAGTACACCAAACCGATATTCAACCACAGCACCAATTGCACTTCAAAACCAAACCCCGGACACACCATGGCAAAGGATGACGCATCCGAACGATTTTCAGCCATCTGCTTGAAAAAGCCGCTGCGTTTCATCACCATCAGACCGAACAAACCGACCAACACCGAAATGCCCGCCCCGACCGTGAACACCAGCAAGTGGTAATTGACATTACGCTCCAACTGCAAGGCATGCATATTGGCAATGTCCGCACGGTATAAGCCCACCACGAACATGCCGATAATCACCACCGGCAGCAACAATGTCACTGAGGTTGCGGCCGAAATGCCTTGCTTGAACATGGATTTAAAGCCCAACACCAATTTGATACCGGCCAGAATCGCCGTCATCCCCAGCACAATGTACGACAAACTCATGCCGACCAAGGCAATCCACGGCACTTTGGAAAACCCTAAGGCGCCCAACCCCACCGCAATCATCGCAAACGAAAAAATGGCAATCAATTGCGACAGGTTGGCGTTTTCACTGAAATCCAAATTGCCATGCACCAAGCGCAACCAATACACCGAAAAGATTTTCAACGCCAAGACCAACATGGCAATGAAATACACCCCGGCACCAACAAACAAAAAATCAATCAGCTGTGCTTGCATACCCATCCAAGTCACGGGATCAAACAAGCCCGGAATAAACAAGGCACCGAGAATAAACAGCACATTCATGGTCATGGTAAGCGTCAAGGGAATCGCCATCAACTGCACTTCCTTATTGGACGCTTTTAGTGCGGTGTATTCGGCACTCTGTCGAAAACGGTTGAACCCCCTAAACCAACGGAACAGTAAAAAGAAATGCAAGGAAGCGGACAAAATAATGCCGCCGATGTAAGTTTGAATCAACAGATTCAACGGATCGGTTTTCCCGAAATGATGGGCGAGTAACGTATTGAAATCGATAAACGCATTGCCCGGATGGGCGGTCATGTAGTTGACGACAAAAAAGAACGAGGCGGTCATCCCGGCCGCACCCAGCGGCGCGAGAATGTGTAATATCTGGAACGGAAACGGTTTCATGGCTAACTCCTTATTGAGGTACTTTCCCAACCACTAACGACGATGGTCATTAATAATTAGGAAGCGCCCGCACCGTGTTCCTCGCCACACGGTTTGAGCGATAATAAGTTCTAGTTAGCGTTTTTATGTATATATAAGAAGTAGCTTATATACAAACTTGCCCTATATCAACTTTTATCTAATGATAGATTTATTTTATAATCAGTCATCGTTTGCTTTAAGAGCGAACCTCACTGCGCTCTGCCAGCAACCGATCCAATTTTTCGTGCAAGGCTGCGATTTCGCCTTCCAGCTTATCCTGATACGCCTGCTCTTTTTGATGCACGACCTCCTCTTCCTCGGCCAGCATTTTTTTATGCTCTTCGTCCAGTACTTCCACGACGATCCCGATCATCATGTTCAGGAAGACGAATGCCGAGAAGAAAATGAACGTCAGATAATAAATCCAACTTAAACTGTACACCGCCATGGTTTCGTACATCACATCCGTCCAGTCCTCAAAAGTGGCGACCCGGAACAGGGTTAACAGGGAAATCCCCAAGTCGCCCCACAGTTTCGGATTGATGTCGGCAAACATCAGATTACCGATAACGGCATACAAATAGAAAATAATGAACATCAACAGCGCCACGTAGCCCATGCGCGGCAAGGCGGTAATCAAAGCGCTGACCAGCACCCGCAGTTCCGGAATGAATGAAATCAAACGCATGACCCGGAACAAACGCAGCATCCGCGCAATCAAGGCATACTCGGAATCGTCCAATGGAATCAAACTCACCACCACAATGGTGAAATCAAAGATATTCCAGCCCTTCTTGAAGAAATCCTTCAAACGGTCTTCCGCCGCCATCCGGATCAGAATTTCGATCAAGAAAAATACCGTCACGCCATAATCCATGACCCACAGGAATGTGATCGCCGTCTCCGGCAGATTGTAAGTGCGCACGCCAATCAACAGCGACGAGAGGATAATCACGGAAATGACAAACAACTCGAACACTTTGTTGTCGCGAATGTGTTGAAATTTAGACTGAAACGCTGTCCACGTCATAATCACCCTTCCATTAAAATAAATGATTAACCGAATAAACCAAGTTTATAAATTGAGGCTATTTTACTGCAAAGGATGGGATTTGAATTGTTAAAATAAAACTTTTAACACGCTTAACAAAGGTCAAAACCATGCCGAAAATTAAAGTATCAGGACAAGGAGAATGTGAATTTGACGGCCAGTTTTCATTACTGGACGCATTGGACGAAGCCGGATTTGATATGCCCTACAGCTGTCGCGGCGGCAACTGCGGTGCCTGTGAGGTGCGCTTGGTTTCCGGTGATGTGGAAGAAATTCAGGATCCGGTCTATGAAACCGACAGCGGCTATATCTTGACGTGCAGCGTGATTCCCTTATCGGACATTGAAATCGAACTGGTTTAATGCGATTGGCTAAAGTCGACTAAACAAACATAAAAAACCACCGGTTAAGGTGGTTGGTTTCATCTCAAACGAAAAAAGCCCTCCGAAGAGGGCTTTTTGACAAGGATAACCAACAATTACTTGTTGATGATCGCGCGGTATTTCTCAACCATGTTCGCTGGTAGAGGAATGTAACCGTCTTTCACTACGTCTTGTTGACCTTTTTGAGAAAGAACCAAGTTCAAGAATTCTTTCACAACTGGCTCAAGCGGCTTGTTAGGCGCTTTGTTGACGTAAACGTAAAGCACACGCGCCAAAGGATAAGTGCCGTTCAAAGCATTCTCAGGGGTCGCCGCGACGAATTTACCGTCATCTTTCTTAGAAAGCGGAACCGCTTTAACACCGGCTGTTTTGTAACCGATACCGGAATAACCGATGCCGTTCAAAGAAGAAGTAACGGATTGAACAACGGACGCTGAACCTGGTTGCTCATTCACAGAAGACTTGTAGTCACCTTTACAAAGCGCTTTCTTCTTGAAGTAACCGTAAGTACCGGAAACAGAGTTACGTCCGTAAAGCTGGATAGACTTGTCTTTCCACTCACCTGTCAGACCAACACCACCCCAAGTTGTCACGTCGTTTTTCGCGCCACACTTACGAGTTGAAGAGAAGATGGCATCCACTTGAGGAATCGCCAAACCTTTGATTGGGTTGTCTTTGTTGACGTAAACCGCTAGCGCATCGATTGCAACACCGATTGCAGTAGGCTTATAACCGTGTTTCTTTTCGAACATGGCCGTTTCTTTAGACTTCATTTTACGGCTCATAGGACCGATGTTAGAAGTTGACTCAGTCAACGCTGGAGGAGCCGTTGAAGAACCGGCCGCTTGAATCTGAATGTTGACGTTAGGATAAGTACGCTTGAATTCTTCCGCCCAAAGCGTCATCAAGTTCGCCAAAGTATCGGAACCAACAGAAGAAAGGTTACCGGAAACACCGGAAACTTTTTTGTAGTCTGGAATAGCAGAATCCACACCAGCGGCATAAACAGAGTTAGAAACCACAGCGGTAGCAAGACCCATTGCAATTAGTAGATTGCGTTTCATTACTTCTTCTCCTAAAAAATAGAAAGTATTTATCTTTATAGACAGGAAGGATTATGACGGGCTGGCGTAACATCCAAATGAAACAAAAATGACAGTTATATGACACCGTCAATCGGGCCTTTCCAGCCCCGTAAACAAAACATACATCAAAAATATTGCAATATATTTGTCACATTATCCCAATCCTCACGTAATTTTTTATACAATTCCCGCTTGTCAGAATCGCTCAAAATCAAACAGTGAAACAGAGAGACATTCCATGGAATTTCGGGACATTAATGACATCGAAGACGCCACCAGCAAAAGTCGGAAGGAAATGTTCCGCTTCGGATCGGCCCTGCTCTTCATTATCCTCATCATGCTTTTCTCCGCCAATTTGCAACTGGGCACCGGAACGGTCAGTGTCGAATTGGTCATTGCCGCCATGATCGGCGGTTACATGGCGATGAACATCGGCGCCAATGACGTGGCCAACAACGTTGGCCCCGCCGTCGGCTCGAAAGCCTTAACCTTGACCGGCGCCATCATCATCGCCGCCGTCTTCGAATCCGCCGGGGCCTTGATTGCCGGTGGCGACGTCATCAGCACTATTAAAAAAGGCATTATCGACCCCGCTCTGATCGAGAACGGCGACACCTTTGTCTGGCTGATGATCGCCGCCCTCCTGTCCGGAGCGATTTGGCTGAACCTGGCCACGGCCATGGGTGCGCCGGTGTCCACCACCCACTCCATCGTGGGCGGCGTTCTCGGCGCCGGCATCGCCGCCACCGGTTGGGAAATCGCCAACTGGGACAAAATGGGCGCCATTGCCGCCAGCTGGATTATCTCCCCGGTCATCGGGGGATTGATCGCGGCCATGTTCCTTCTCTGGATCAAACGCAGCATCACCTATCAGGACGACATGCTCGCCGCGGCAAAAAGGACGGTACCGATTCTGATTTCCGTCATGGCCTGGGCTTTCTCGACCTATTTGATTCTGAAAGGCCTGAAAAAAATCTGGCACGCGGACTTTTTAACCGCGTCACTGGTCGGTCTCGCCATCGCCTTCATGGTGTACTTAAGCGTCCGCCCAATGATTGCCCGCCAAGCCAATGGCTTGAAAAGCAGCAAAGCCAGTGTCAACGCCCTTTTCACCATTCCGTTGATTTTCGCCGCCGCGCTATTGAGCTTCGCACACGGTGCCAATGACGTCGCCAACGCCGTCGGGCCTTTGGCTGCCATTAACGATGCGGTGCAGAGCCATCAGGTCTCCACCAAAGCTGAAATTCCATTGTGGGTCATGTTGATTGGTGCCATCGGCATCAGTTTAGGGCTACTGTTGTTCGGGCCGAAACTGATTAAAACCGTCGGTTCCGAAATCACCGAGCTGGATCAAATGCGCGCCTTCTCGATTGCGATGGCCGCGGCTATTACCGTCATCATCGCGTCTCAGCTGGGCTTGCCGGTCAGTTCCACTCACATTGCCGTGGGCGGGATTTTCGGTGTCGGCTTCCTGCGTGAATACCTGAAGCGCAACTACGCCAAAACCCTGCAGCAGATTCGTGACCACCACGAAGGCGCCAATCAGGCGGAAATCGAGCAATACATCGAGCGTTTCGGAAAAGCCAGCATTCAGGAGAAGAAAATCATGCTGGCGGAACTGAAGCAGCATAAAGCGGAAGTGGAATTGACCAAGAAAGAACGTAAATCCTTGAATAAGGTGTATCAGAAAGAGCTGGTCAAACGTTCGGCCTTCTTGAAAATCGTCGCCGCGTGGGTCATCACCGTCCCGGTTTCCGGCATTCTGGCGGCGATGATTTACTTCACGATCCGCGGTATGATGCTGCCATAACCCAATGGCTGTAATCGGTCTTCCGATTCGTCAAGACATCATTCATTTTAACCAGGCCTGGCTATTTTCATTTCCGCCAGGCCTGGTCATTCCCTACTATCCAGAGCCATCGCAACCCTGATGACATCCGTCGTTAATGCACGGACTTGCTGCGCGGAAAATCGCACCGGAAGCTTGACCCTTTACCCAACTGACTTTTAATCACCAACTTGGCATCATGACGTTCCAGGATGTGCTTGACGATGGCCAACCCCAAACCGGTGCCACCGGTGTCGCGTGAACGTGCCGTATCGACACGATAAAAACGTTCGGTCAGGCGACTGATGTGTTCCTGCGAAATCCCGATGCCGGTGTCGTCCACCTGAAAGTGCGGCCCTTTTGCGTCTTCGTACCAGCGCACGGTGATTTGCCCGCCTTCCGGCGTATAACGGATGGCGTTGGAAATCAGGTTCATCAACACACTCTTCAGCGGTTCTTCGTAACCTTTCAACGCCAGACTCTCGTCCAACTCAAACCTAAAACTGTGTTTTCCTTGGCTCATCTGAGTGGCGTCCTGTTCCATTTTTTTGAGGATGGGAGCAATCGGAACGGTTTTCTCCTTACCGACCAGCGTTTCCGATTCCATGGCCGAAAGCGTCAGCAAATCGTTGATGATGGACTGCATCCGTTCGGATTGGTTGTGCATCTGTTCCAACGGCTTCACCCACATGGAATCCGGTTCTTGGCCGTCCATCA
This sequence comes from Thiomicrospira sp. S5, assembly GCF_003991075.1. Lineage (NCBI taxonomy): Bacteria > Pseudomonadati > Pseudomonadota > Gammaproteobacteria > Thiotrichales > Piscirickettsiaceae > Thiomicrospira > Thiomicrospira sp. S5. Next base: position 2,263,992 of record NZ_CP014470.1, read on the forward strand.
TCACTTCGATGTAACCGTTCAATACGGTCAGCGGCGTACGCAGTTCATGTGACGCATTGGCAATGAAATCACGGCGGATTTGCGCCAGATTGTAAAGCTCGTGAATGTCCTTGACGATCAGCAGCTTATGTTCCTGAAAATACGGGAATAATTTCAGATTGAACACCCGAGGAATCCCGTTGAGTGAAGATAAAATCACCGATTTTTCATAACGCCCCGACTTGAGGTACTGAATGAAATCCGGGTGCCGCAGCAGATTTTCGATTTTACGATGGGTATCACTGTGTTTCAGCTTGAACAGCTTTTTGGCGGAATTGTTAAACCATTCAATTTGATTGGATTCATTCAGCGAGATAATGGCGTCCGGAATCGTCATGGACGCGGCCAGGAATTGCTCGGATTTGTAAAACTGTAAGTCGGCGTGCTTTTCCAGCGAACGCTGTTTGCGTGAGACCAGATACCCTAACTCGCCCCACAGACCGGAGCCAGGTGGATAAGACACATTAGGCGTGCCCTTCATCCAAAGTTCGAAGCGATAGATACTGTACAATTGACGGGCGATATAGAACAGCAAATAACCGAAAAAGGTGGCCATCCACCAATCGGTCATCCATGCGATGAACAGGGCGAGCCACACACTGGTGATGACCCAGGTGAGTTCCCGCGTAATTCCTTTTGACACTGAATCGTTTTCCTCTTATTCAACAGAGAAACGATAGCCAGCACCTCTTACGGTTTGAATCGTATCGGCTGCCCCGACGGGCTCCAATAGTTTTCTGAGACGCCGAATGTGAACATCGACGGTTCTCTCTTCGACCACGACATTCTCCCCCCACACCTGGTCCAGCAACTGGACACGGGTATAAACACGGTTGGAATGCGTCATGAAGAAATGCATCAACTTGAACTCTGTTGGCCCAAGTTTAACTTCTTGGTCATTGACTGTAAAACGGTAACTGGATAAATCCAGCTTCAAATCGCCGGAACGCACCACGTCCAGCGCATTCTTTTCGGGGGATTGACGTCGCAGCAAGGCCTTGACCCGTGCCACCAAGGCTCGCGGCGAAAAGGGTTTGACGACGTAATCGTCGGCACCCGCATCAAAACCCTGCACCTGGTCGTTTTCCTCACCACGGGCCGTCAGCATGATAATCGGAATGCCGGCGGTCTGGTCGTTCTGACGAATACGCTGAGCCAGCGAAACACCCGACACGCCCGGCAACATCCAATCCAATAACACGCAGTCCGGCTGGTGTTCCAACAACAGTTTCCAGCCTTGCTCTGCATTCGGGGCTTCGATGACCTTATAATTCGCCGCTGTTAACGTGAAATTCAACATATCGCGAATGGCGGCTTCATCTTCGACCACTAAAATGCATTGCTCTGTCATAAATCTTTCCCGTTAAGATTCCAGCTCGCTCAAGAACTCGTTTAAGCGTTCGCTGTCTAGGTTACGCATATCCATCCCTTGAACCAGGTAGATGATGCTTTCCACAATGTTTCTGGCATGATCCGATACACGCTCGGAAGCGCGCAATGCGATGATCATTTCCATCAGACATTCTACTTGATCCGGCATCTCTTTCAGAGAGGTTTTCAAATCCGCCATGGCATCGGCGAAAATGTCGTCGATCAATTCTTCTTCCTGAATGATTTTACCAGCCCCTTCGGTGGAAACGCGAGCAAAAGAATCCAGCGCAGTTTTCAGCATGGCGTTGGAGCGCGTGGAAATGTCCATCAATTCAACGTAGCCCGGCAATTCAGCGCACTTCACTTGGTGCTCTTTTCCGAACACGATGACCATTTTCGCGATCTTGACGATTTCGTCGCCCATACGCTCCAGATCGATGGCGATGCGAATCGCGGCAATGATCAAACGCAAATCGGAAGCCGTCGGTTGTTGGCGCGCCAATACTTTCGCGCACAAACGGTCGATTTCCATTTCCGCTTTATTAATTGCTTTGTCGAAGGCGATGATTTCCACCGCTTTTTCGGTATCGCCACTGCCCAAAGCGACCAACGCCGTTTCAAACTGGCGCTCGACCATGCCGCCCATTTCCAGAATGTGGTTGAACAAATCTTCCAGATTACGGTTCAGCATTTCCGAAATGTGTGAGCTGAATTCTTGTTTTTCCATGTGATGACTCTCCTGACTGTTCTTATAACTATAACTCAATACTCAACATTGAGAGCTTTGCACGAGTGGGACGCGAGGAAAAAATGAGATAAAATTTTTCTGAATCAGGCGGAAAACGAAGTTAATAGCTAGCTATTAACGAGTTTTTCAACGACATTCAGGAAGATTTTAGCTATTTTTAGCCGTGTACCCATCTCGTGTAAAGCTCTCAACTTAACCGTAACGACCGGAAATGTAATCTTCGGTACGTTTGACTTGCGGATTCGTGAACAGAGAGTCGGTATCGGTGTATTCGATCAAGTCTCCCATGTACATGAATGCGGTGTAATCGGACACACGAGCTGCCTGCTGCATGTTGTGCGTGACGATCAAAATCGTGAAGTCCTTTTTCAGCTCGAAAATCAATTCTTCGATGGCCAAAGTGGAAATCGGATCCAGTGCCGATGTCGGTTCGTCCAACAACAAAACTTCCGGCTTGATGGCGATGGCACGCGCGATACACAAACGCTGTTGCTGACCACCCGACATGCCCAAAGCATTCTCGTCCAAACGGTCTTTGACTTCTTCCCAAAGTCCGGCGCCTTTCAAGGCCCATTCCACCGTTTCATCCAGCACGTTCTTATCGCTGATGCCTTGCAGACGCAAACCGTAACAGACGTTTTCATAAATCGATTTCGGGAAAGGGTTCGGCTTTTGGAACACCATGCCCACACGACGACGCAGCGCCGCCACATCCATGTGCTTACTGTACATGTCGTCCCCGTGCAAAAGCATCTCCCCTTCCACGCGCACGATGTCAATCAAATCGTTCATGCGGTTGAAGCAGCGCAACAAGGTGGACTTCCCGCAACCCGACGGCCCGATAAACGCCGTCACACGGTTTTGCGGCAGTTTCATATTGATGTTCTGCAAGGCTTGTTTGGAACCGTAAAACAGGTTCCAATCCTTGACCTCAATCGCCATTTTTTCGTTGTCCAAGTGCATACCACGATGATCACGATCAATCGAAATATTCATATTCTGTTCAGTCATAACAACATTCCTATTCTAAAATTCTATTGCAATAATCCACCAGGCCTGGTCATTAATTATCCAGAGCCTTGTACTTCTCTCTCAGCTTATTACGGATCGTGATCGCTCCGAGGTTCAAACCGATGATAATCAACACCAACAACAAAGAGGTGGCATAGACCAACGGCTGAGACGCTTCAACGTTCGGGCTTTGGAAACCGACGTCGTAGATATGGAAACCAAGGTGCATGAACTTACGGTCCAAGTGAATAAACGGTGCGTTCAAATCGATTGGCAGTTCCGGCGCCAATTTCACCACACCGACCAACATCAACGGCGCCACTTCCCCGGCGGCGCGCGCCACGGCCAGAATCAGACCGGTCATAATCGCCGGCATCGACATCGGCAGGACAATTTTCATAATGGTTTCGGACTTGGTCGCGCCCAGCGCCAGACCGCCCTCACGCAAGGCACGCGGAATACGGGACAAGCCTTCCTGAGTCGAAACGATCACCACCGGCAAGGTCAACAGGGCCATCGTCAAGGAAGCCCACAGCAACGCCGGCGTCCCGAAGGTCGGACTCGGCAAGGCGTAACTGTAGAAGAGTTCGTCGATACTGCCCCCGATGATGTAAACAAAGAACCCGAGACCGAAGATACCGAACACGATGGACGGCACCCCCGCCAGGTTGTTGATGGAAATTCGTACCGTCCGCAACAAAATGCCGTCTTTAGCGTATTCGCTCATATAGACGGCGGCAATCACCCCCATCGGCGTCACGAAAATCGCCATCAGGATCACCATCGTTACCGTCCCGACGATGGCTGGGAAAACCCCGCCTTCGGTGTTCGCTTCACGCGGATCGTCAATCAAGAAGTGTCCGATGGACGTGAAGAAGAAACCAACCTGCTCGCCAAACGTCATGTTGTTTGGCTGCCAGAAACGTACAATGGATTTCAACGGGACATGAATGAATTTATTTCCCGCAATTTGCAACGTGACTTCACCCAGATTATTGGACTGGCGATACAACACCTTCAACGTGTCTTGCTGATCGCTGAATTCTTGTTTCAGCGTGGTGCGCTCGGCCTCGAATTCGGCTTGTTTCTCGGCGGTGTATTCACCGTCGGTCTCAAGCCGCTTTTCATTCAAACGCAGTTGCTCTAATTTATAGTTAATACCACCGATAATGACTTTTTCGATGTATCGGATTTGGTTGTGTAGATCCAGACCACTGTCCACCAGCTGCTGCATCATCGGCAACACATTATCGCCACGTGCGACGATTTTGCCGTCCTGCTTAATGTACTCCAAATGGCCGTAGACATTCCCCCATTCGTAACGCTCCACCACCGTGACGCCGTCATCGAGAATGTCCTGGCGACCGATGATGTTCGCCGAATTAATCCAGCGGAAATCAATGCCGTAAACGTCACGGTTACCGACTTTCAATAGGTACTGCGGAATGCGGACAATGCCGTCTTCGGCTTTCGGGTCTTTGAATTCCTTGCTTTTGACTTCATGCAATTCACCGACCACTTGCTCCAGTTTGCCGTTATCGGTTTTCACTTCGTATTCATACACCGAATGCGGCCAGAAATGCACCAGGCCTCGGAACGAAATCATCAACAATAAGCCAACAACCAACACCACACTGATACTGACAGTCGACGCACTAAACCAAACCCAATGTTCGCCTTTTTTGAACCATTCTTTCATGTCAATATCCTTTATAGTGAGCCATACTTACGGCGCATGCGTTCGCGCACCACTTCCGCGAGCGTATTGAAAACAAACGTGAAGATAAACAGAATCAGACCGGACAGGAACAGCACTCGATAATGCGAACTGTACAGCTCCGCTTCCGGCATTTCCACCGCCAAGTTGGCCGACAGAGTACGCATCCCCTGGAAGATGTTCACATCCATCAGCGGCGTGTTACCGGAGGCCATCAATACGATCATCGTTTCCCCGATGCCGCGCCCGAAACCGAGCATGATGGCCGAAAAGATTCCCGGACTGGCCGTCGGCAAGACCACACCGACCAATGTCTGCCACCCGCTGGCGCCCAGCGCCAGAGAACCGTTCACCAAGTAACTCGGCACGTTGTAGATGGCGTCTTCCGCCACCGAGAAAATGGTTGGGATCAAAGCGAAGCCCATCGCAAACCCGATGACCAAGGCATTACGCTGGTCAAAATCGATGCCGGCGCTGGACGTCAACCAGTGACGCATATCACCGTGGAAGAACAGATTTTCGATTGGAGAGCTCAACGACAGGGCAAACCAACCGAGGAAAACCACCACCGGCAGCATCAACACAGCCCGTCTGCCGGTTGGAATCAACAAACGCACCGGCTCCGGCAGACGAGACCAGCCAAAACCGAATAAAAGGATGCCGATGGGCACCACCAGTAAGATGGCAAAGAAGCCGGCCAAATGGGCTTCCATATAAGGCGCCAGCCACAACCCGGCTAAGAAACCGAGAATAACCGTTGGCAGGGCTTCAATCAACTCAATGGTTGGCTTGATGTATTGGCGGGTTTTGTTGTCCATAAAGAAGGCGGTGTAAATCGCCGCCAAAACGGCAATCGGCACGGCAAACAACATGGAGTACAAAGCCGCTTTGATGGTACCGAACGTCAACGGCACCATGGAAAATTTCGGCTCGAAGTCGGCGCTGGCGGACGAAGACTGCCAGGTATAGCTTGGCTCTTCATAGCCCTCATACCAGACTTTCCCCCACAAACTGGAGAAAGAGACATCCGGGTGTTCGTTTTTAATGTCGTAATTGACCATCTGGCCGTCAGCGGTTTCCAGCAAAGCGCCGTTTCCGCGTTCCGCCATCAAAATGAAATTCAACCCGGTTTTCAAGTCCACCGAGGCCAAATGTCTTTCCGCCGTGGCGTTGTACAAATTGACTTCATCGGAACGGTCCAGCGTCACAAACCCTTTACGACTGTGTTCGATAGCGATGAAGTTCACAGGCTTCTTATCCACTTCAAACTCACGAATGAACTCCAACTGGAAGTTGTTGTTTTCGTCTCGTACCGGGAACCATTGCAACACACGCCCTTTCGACGTCCCGACCATCAAGGAATATTCACCTAACAAAAAACGTAATGACGAAATGTGCTCATCACCATTGACCATATTCACTTTTTGCAACAAAACCGGCTCACGAATATTCGACAAATCATAATACAAGGTCGAACCGTCTTCGGACACCAGGTATAAATTACGCATATTGCCGCCCATCATCAGCCAATCGACCGGCATATTGTTCGGCACTTCGCCTTCGGCGTATTCTTCAAGGGCCACGTCATCCGACAACATGGATTCGACTTTGTCGTATTGTTTGACGAACACATGCGACTGACCCGCTAATTGATAGGCCACCACCAACTGAGAATCGCTGCTACGCGCCGCGACTTTGGAAATGGGCTGATCGGCCACAACCAATGGCTCCTGCCCGAACGGGAAAGTCAAGGCCGGCGTGATTTTACGAACGTTATCCGGGTAGGTCACTTTATAACCGTATTTTGCGAGCAATACCCCTCCACCGGACAAACCGAACGCAATCAATTTATCGGATTCCTTCACCCGCGCAAAACTGGTAATCGACTCCCCATTCAACGGCAAGCTGGACTCGGTCAGCAGTTGTCCATTATTGGCATTGAAGCCGACCAATTTACCGGATTCGGTGATGCGCATCGCCGTTTCCTTATATTCATCCATGCCGTAAAAAAGCGTCTTCTCCTGACTGCCGCCCGGCAACGCATACGAAGCGTGCTCCTTGACACTGGCCGGCATAAACAAAGGCGCCACCACATAAACAAGGAAGAACATAATCAGCAGCACCGACAAAATAACCCCGACGCCACCGACTGAAATACTGGAAGCCCACCCCTTATCAACAAGGTTACGGCGTTTGATACGCTTTTCAAACTTAGGCCCTTTCAGAGCCTGTTCTAATGCTTTCTGCGCTGACTGATCCATCCAAAATTCCTAGGGAGTGATTTAAGATGTGTAGATAATAGCTTTTCAATATGACAGAAAGATTAAACTCCCAAAGAATTTGATCTGATAGCCGCTTAAACTCACGGCTTCCCATTTTCAGCCGCCTGGTTTAAAATGCACCAAAACAACCCAACTTGCACCAATAAAACATCCTTGTTACTGGCCTTTGAACAACAACAATACTTTTATTGAGAGTATTTTTTCTTGTCTATCAAGGACTTAAAAATCTTTAAAAAAATATTGGCATTCTGGCATGGTTCCAGCTATTATCAACAGGACAAAATTTTATGAAATCCGGCAGATTCCAGCGAATTTACCGGGCTTTAAACGGTTGCACCAAACACACATTCAAACTTATTTTTTTAAATTCAACGTGCGATTTTAGCGCATTCGAGAACAAGGACGGACCACTCAGCACTCGCTGAAAATCCTTGACTTGCTTCAAGAACCACTTCGCATTTTTCAACAATCTAAAAGGACACACTTATGTCGCAAGAAATTTTTGATTTAATCAAAGACAATGACGTTAAATGGGTAGATCTTCGCTTTACCGACACACATGGTAAAGAGCAACATGTCACCATCCCCGCCGATAGCGTGGATGAAGACTTTTTTGCGGACGGTGAAACTTTTGACGGTTCATCCATTCAAGGCTGGAAAGGTATCAACAACTCTGACATGATCTTGATGCCACAAACCGATGGTTTCTTCATGGACCCATTCACCAATGATCCAACTTTGATTATCCGTATGATGATTGTTGAGCCTTCCACGATGGAAGCTTATGAAAAAGATCCTCGCGGCATCGCGAAAAAAGCGGAATCATACCTGGCTTCTACCGGCATCGCCGACTCGGCTTTCTTCGGTCCAGAACCAGAATTCTTCATCTTTGACGACGTTCGTTGGGGCGCAGACATGTCCGGCTGCTTTGTTAAGATGCAATCCGGCGAATCCGCTTGGGACTCTGAAAAAGTTTATGAAGACGGTAACATCGGTCACCGTCCTAAGGTAAAAGGCGGTTACTTCCCAGTACCTCCGGTTGACCAATTGCACGAAGTGCGTGCAGACATCTGCGCCATGGCCGAAGCAATGGGCCTTAAACTGGAAGCACACCACCACGAAGTGGCTGCCGGCGGGCAATGTGAATTGGCAGTAGCCGGTAACACTTTGACTGCAAAAGCCGACGAAGTGCAAATTCTGAAATACGCAGTACACAACACCTGTAACGCTTTGGGTAAAACAGCGACTTTCATGCCTAAGCCAATCGTCGGTGACAACGGTTCCGGTATGCACATCAACATGTCTTTGTCGAAAGGCGGCAAAAACATTTTCGCAGGTGACGTTTATTCCGGTCTATCACAAGAAGCCATTTGGTACATCGGTGGTTTGATCAAGCATGCTCGTGCCTTGAACGCCTTCACTAACCCGGGCACCAACTCTTATAAGCGTTTGGTTCCAGGTTTCGAAGCGCCAATTCTATTGGCCTACTCCGGCTCTAACCGTTCTGCTTCTATCCGTATCCCATACGCGCCGTCTGAAAGATCACGTCGTGTTGAGCTACGTTTCCCGGATGCAACGGCTAACCCATACTTGGCGTTCTCTGCTTCCTTGATGGCCGGCCTTGACGGTATCATGAACCAGATCGATCCAGGTGAGCCTTCCGAGAAAGATCTATACGATTTGCCACCGGAAGAAGAAGCCACTTACACCACGGTTTGTGCGTCTTTGGAAGAAGCCTTGGCGGCGTTGGACGAAGACAGAGAGTTCTTGAAAGCCGGTGGCGTCTTCACAGACGAAGCCATCGACTCTTACATCGAACTGAAAATGGAAGAAGTGACACGCATGCGTGCAACCACTCACCCAATCGAGTTCGACATGTACTACTCTCGTTAATCGCAAGATTAACCGAAACCAAAAAAGCCCGCAAACGCGGGCTTTTTTTATGCCTGACAAAGAGATATACGTTAAACGCTATTACTCTGACGTTCGGACATAAAAAAACGACCAGGCCTGGTCGTTTTTCAAATAGGTCAAAAGCGATTCAATCAGTGGCTTTTGTGATTTGGATCCCAGTCTTTCAGAACATACTCGGTTCCACAGTAAGGACATTTCGATTTGCCGGTTTCTTCAATCGGCAACATGACCTTCGGGTGAGAGTTCCATTGCTCCTGACCACGCATCGGGCACGTCAGCGGCAAATCATCGTATGTGATTTCAATAACGGTTTGTTTACTCATAAATCTTCTCTTACGTTTCCAATTCCAATTTCATCAAGCGACCGGCGTCAACCAATCCAAATGCGCTTCGGACCGGCCGTGGACCACATCGAAATATTTGGTTTGCAGCATTTCGGTCACCGGCCCACGAGACCCTTGACCGATGGTTCGATTGTCCAACTCGCGAATCGGCGTGACTTCCGCCGCCGTTCCGGTAAAGAAAGCTTCATCGGCGATATAGACTTCATCACGCGTAATGCGTTTTTCACGCACTTCATACCCGGCATCTTTTGCCAACTGCATAATGGTTTTACGGGTAATCCCGTCCAATGCCGCGGTCAATTCCGGCGTGTAAATCACACCGTCGCGAACCATAAAGAAGTTCTCGCCGGACCCTTCGGAAACATACCCTTCCGTATCCAGCAACAACGCCTCGTCACAACCGTGACTGACCGCTTCCTGCAGGGCCAGCATCGAATTCATATACGAACCGTTGGACTTGGCCTTCGTCATGGTAACGTTAACATGATGACGCGTGAAAGAAGATGTGGCGATTTTAATGCCTTTTTTCAAGTTTTCTTCACCCATATAAGCGCCCCATTCCCAGGCCGCAACCACAACGTGCGCTTTCAGGTTATCGGCGCGCAACCCCATGCCTTCCGAACCATAAAACACCATCGGACGGATATAAGCGGATTTCAAATCGTTTTCACGCACCGCGGCACGCTGAGCCTCGTTCAATTCCTCTTTGGAAAACGGCATCGGCATGTTCATGATTTTGGCCGAATTAAATAAGCGATCGGTATGGGCTTCCAAGCGGAAAATGGCGGTACCCTGCTCGGCTTCATAGGCGCGCACCCCTTCAAACACCCCCATTCCATAATGTAAGGTATGGGTCAGGACATGGGTTTTCGCTTCCCGCCAATCAACCATTTCACCATCCAGCCAAATCAGGCCGTCACGATCACTCATTGTTTGCATTGCAAGATTTCCTTATATCTGTTTTTTGTTCTTCCATCTCGGCACCGACATGGATTTTATTCGGGACTAATTTGCATTATTTTATCCTAAATCGGATTTTTCAGCATCACGATTTATAGCTCTTTCATAGACTTGTGCCGTCCTTTCCGCGGAATTTCACCACAATTTTGCTTGAAATTACGGAGCATATGATTAAAATCATTCTTTTGAATTTATAAATAAAAACCCGATTCGATTCAAAAAAGCAATCCCAAGCTCGTCTTGCGATTGCTTTTTTGTTTTCAAAGACCCTTTTATTGAAAACGCTGGAAAAGAATAATAACGACAATGAAAACATCACCGCATTTAATGAACACCTATGCCAGACTGCCGGTTTGCTTTAAATCCGGTAAAGGCGCTTGGCTTTACGACGAAAACGGCCAAAACTATCTGGACGCCATCAGCGGCATCGCCGTGTGCAGCTTAGGGCACGCCCACCCGGAAATCACCGAAACGATTTGCGCCCAAAGCCGTGAATTGATTCACACCTCCAATCTATATTGCATTGAAAAGCAAGCGGCCTTGGCGGAAGAATTGATCGACATCTCCGGCATGGAAAAAGTGTTTTTCTGCAACTCCGGTGCCGAAGCGAATGAAACCGCCATTAAAATCGCGCGCAAATACGCCTACCAGCAACAAATTACTACGCCGAAAATCATCGTCATGGGAAACAGTTTCCACGGTCGAACACTGGCCACCTTGTCGGCCACCGGCAACAAAAAAGTTCAGGAAGGGTTCGCCCCTCTCGTGGAAGGTTTCGTCCGTGTGCCATTCGGCGATGCCGACGCCGTGGAAGCCCACAGTGGCGACCAGGACGTCGTCGCCGTTTTGGTGGAACCGATTCAAGGTGAAGGCGGGGTCAATATCCCGCCGAAAGGTTATTTAAAAGCCATACGCGCTATCTGCGACCGTAACGGCTGGCTGATGATGCTGGACGAAATTCAAACCGGTATCGGCCGTACCGGCAAATGGTTCGCCCACCAACACGAAGACATCCAACCGGACGTCATGTCTCTGGCCAAGGCGCTGGGGAACGGTTTGCCAATCGGTGCCTGCCTGGCCGGGCAAAAAGCCGCCAATATTCTGGAACCCGGCAATCACGGCACCACCTTCGGCGGCAACCCGTTAGCCTGCGCAGCAGGACTGGCCGTTTTAAAGGTCATGAGAACCCATAACTTCATCGAACATGTCGCCGATAAAGGCCAGGAAATCCTGACGCGTTTTCAATCCGCTCTGTCCGACAACCCGGCGGTTAAAGACGTTCGCGGCCTCGGTTACATGATCGGCATCGAGCTGGATCGGCCGTGCGCCGAACTGGTCGCCCAGGCGCTGGAAAAACGCGTTCTGATCAACGTCACGCAAGGCAACACCATCCGTTTGTTGCCGGCTTTCGTGATGTCCAACGACCAAACCGATCAATTGATCGAAACCGTCGTCGAACTCGTCAACCAATTCACCCAGCAAGGTTAATTCGCTTGCCAGAACTGAAAGAAGACAGCTTATGAGCATCAGACATTTTTTAACCTTAAACGACCTCTCTTCCGAGGAACTGAACCAACTGCTACTGCGCGCCGTTGAGTTGAAGAAAATGCAAAAGTCGGGCGAGATTTTCGAGCCGCTGAAAAACCAGACACTGGCGATGATTTTCGAAAAATCCTCGACCCGTACCCGCATCTCGTTTGAAATCGGCATGAGTCAACTGGGCGGCCATGCCCTGTTCCTTTCGCCCAAAGACACCCAACTGGGTCGCGGCGAGCCGATTGAAGACAGTGCACGCGTCATTTCCAGCATGGCCGACGGCATCATGATTCGCACCTTCGGGCACGACGTCGTGGAAAAAATGGCCGAGCATTCTCAAGTCCCGGTCATCAACGCCCTAACGGACGATTTCCACCCTTGCCAATTATTGGCGGACATGCAGACCTATTACGAGCACCGCGGCAGCATTGCCGGCAAAACCGTATTGTGGGTTGGCGACGGCAACAACATGTGCCACTCTTACATTAACGCCGCCAAACAATACGGCTTCAAACTGCGCATTTCCACCCCGGAAGACTACGAACCGAACGCCGATTTGGTCGCCGCCAATCAAGACCGAGTGGAATTGATTCGCAACCCGATGGACGCGGCCGAAAACGTGGATTTGGTGGTCACGGATGTCTGGGCCAGCATGGGCCAGGAAGAAGAACAGAAAAAGCGCGAGCGCGCCTTTAAGGATTACCAGGTCAACAGCGAATTGATGGCACAGGCCAATTCAGACGCCCTGTTCATGCATTGTTTGCCGGCCCACCGCGGCGAAGAGGTTTCAGCCGAGGTCATGGATGCCGAAGACAGCGTCGTCTGGGACGAAGCCGAAAACCGCTTACACGCTCAAAAAGCGCTACTGGAATTCCTCATGGCGTAACCACCATTCAAATCGTCCAAAAAAAGGGCCTGCATAGTTCACCTATGTCGGCCGTTTTTTCATTTAGATTCTGTGAAAGATAACTATCGCTTCATGTCACACTAAACCGCACTAAACCGCTTTTCGCCCGGCAAAGGCCTGACTGAGCGTTCCACTGTCGATATATTCCAACTCGCCGCCCAACGGAATACCCTGCGCCAAACGCGTGACCGGCACCTGCATCGAGGTTGCCATCTGATGGATATAATGTGCGGTCGCCTCGCCTTCCACGGTCGGATTAGTGGCCAGAATCAATTCCGAAACCTCGCCGCCCTTCAAGCGCTCTTCCAGCAGAGGCAACCCCAAGTCTTCCGGCCCAACGCCATCAATCGGCGACAAATGCCCCATCAAAACAAAATACAGTCCCTGGTAAATGCCGGACTGCTCAATCGCCACCACATCGGTCGGCGTTTCCACAATACAGAGTTGATCACGTTTACGCGCCGGCGACGCACAGATACGGCAGACGTCGGTTTCGGAAAAGTTGCGACACTGCTCACAATGCCCGACCTTATCGATGGCCTCGACAATCGCCTCCGCCAATCGCTTGCCGCCGTTCGGATTATTTTGCAACAGATAGTAAGCCATCCGCTGCGCCGACTTGGGGCCGATGGTCGGCAACAATTTGAAGGCTTCAATCAATTCGTTAATCAAAGGGCTTTGCATCTAGCGCTGTCCTATCCGTCAATAGCGTAAAAATAACCAGACCTGGTCAAAACGGCATTTTCATGCCCGGTGGCAAATCAATCCCACCGGTTAATCCCGACATGCGTTCCTGAGTTTCTTCCTCAACACGACGTGCCGCGCTGTTAACCGCCGCCGCAAACAAGTCTTCCAGCATTTCACGGTCATCCATCAAACTGTCGTCGATGTCCACCTTAACCAGTTCGTGCTTACCCGTCATGACCACTTTGACCATCCCGCCACCGGCTTCACCGGTAATTTCCATTTGCGCGATTTCTTCTTGCGCCGCTTGCATGTTCTTTTGCATTTCCTGGGCTTGCTTCATCAAGTTGCCCAAACCACCTTTTCCACCAAACATGGCTACTCCTTTCTAGTGTTTGACCGGTCGAATCGACGATTCGATGACCTTTAAATTTAATGTCTGAATCAGGCTTTGAACCTGAGGATCGGATTGAATACTGTTCACGGCATTCGCCTGCCGTTGAGCTTTCATTTCGGTTTCATAACGCGCCGGGGTCAAATGGGCTTGATCGGCCTGCACAAACACCAATCGACAACCCAACTGTGCCTTGATTTGCTCTTCCAACCGCTGTAAGGCCAGCTCGGTTTTCGCATGCATCTGTTGCGGATCCACACTCAACGTCAACGTCTGCGCATCCTGTGAGACCAGAATCGATTGCCGGGCCAACTCGGCGGCCATGCCATCCAACTGCAATTGCACGATCATCTGTAACCATTTATCGGCGTCACGCCATTCACCCGCATCCCCCGTGGAGACTGTTACCGTTGGTGAAGAAACGGCGTCATTCGGACGATATTCCGGTTCGGCGGTTGCCACTTCCGCCATCGGCGGTTGGCTTTCTGTCATTACGCGCTCCGGTTCGGAAGCCGCCGCCTCCCAAGCCGGTTCCTGTCGAATCGCCGTCTCCATGGAAACCGTTTGCGGAGCATCCTGAAACGTTGGCGGAATCGATTCTGTACCAAGCGCCTCTTCGACCGTCGATTTCGGCCAAGGCGATTCATCCTGTAATGCCGCATTTGTCGAATCCGTCGGCGCGGCGTTCAACGCGTCGCCGGACATTGAATTGTCTTCTTCCCAAGGCAAGGGAGCGGAAGGTGCGGAGACTTGCGCCACAGGCGCTTCGGACGGCGTTTCCATCGCCGGATTCAACGCGGTTTCAGCATCCGGATTGGCAACTGGAGACTGAATAGACGCCTCTTCAGGCGCAGCCGATTCGGCCGCTGAACGGATCGTTTCAGGCTTTCCCAGCGTGAGATCTAACCTCGCTTTTAAGTCCGCCAGATGATCGACCGGCGCATCAGGAACAGATTCAGAAACCGTTTGGTTGAGAGCGGGTGTTGCAATCGATTCAGGCGCCGGTTCAGCGGTTGCCATCGGCTCCGAGTGCATCACATCGTTCGCGGAGGATACCACAGACTGCGCTGGCTCCGCCGTTTGAGACGGTTCGGCTGGTTCGGGTTCCGCAACATCTTTCAACCCCTGTTGTTTCAAGACATCGCCAGGCCGGGTGATTTTTGCCATCACCGAGGCTTCTCCGGAATTAGTGTTGGCAGGTGCTTGGACCGTTTCGCCACCCGAACTTAGTCCGCCGGCGCCCGGCGCCATCGGCTGAAAAGCCAACATCCGCAACAAAGCCATTTCGAAACCGATGCGGATATCGGGCGCCATCGACATATCCTGCTTGGCCAATAAGGCGATTTGGTAGAGAACCTGTACCCGCTCCGGCGAAAGCGTTTCAGCCAACACCTGCATGGTTTCGTCGTCCAGAACACACCCATCGTCCAATGTTCCCAATACCTGCAACAGGGTAATTTGGTGCAGAACTTCAATCAGTTGCGCGTTCAGTGCGGTATAGTCCACCCCCATCGCGGCCAACTGTTGGATGACGTTTTTTAAGGCGTCGGCGGATTCGTCCGCCAGAGCCGCCAGAATCTGCCGGGTGAATTGCTGATCAACCAAGCCAAGCATCGCCTGAACGGCCGCCAACTGAACCTGACCACCTCCGTAAGCGATGGCTTGATCGAGTATGCTCAGGGAATCTCGCGCCGAACCGTCGGCGCTTTTGGCAATCATCGCCAAGGCCGCGTCCTCAAACGCAATACCTTCCTGCTGAAGAATATGCCCCAAATGGGTTTGAATCTGTGTTTGCGTCAAGCGCATCAAGTTGAACTGCAAGCAGCGCGATAAAACCGTCATAGGCAACTTGTGCGGATCGGTGGTGGCCAGCAGAAACTTCACATGTTCCGGCGGCTCTTCCAGAGTTTTCAACAGTGCATTGAAACTGCTTTTCGACAGCATGTGCACTTCGTCGATAAGATAGACTTTATAACGCCCTTGAACCGGTGCATATTGGACGTTTTCCAACAACTCGCGCGTGTCTTCCACCTTGGTCTTGGAGGCCGCATCCACTTCTATCAGGTCGACAAAACGTCCTTCATCAATTGAACGACAAGTCGAACAAACACCACAGGGCTTGGAGCTGATCCCTTGCTCACAATTCAGGGCCTTGGAAAAAATCCGTGCGATGGTGGTTTTGCCCACCCCTCGGGTGCCGGTAAACAGATAGGCATGATGTAGCCGTTGCTGATCCAGCGCATTGGCAAGCGCTTGCATGACATGCTCTTGACCGACCAGTTCGGAGAAGTTTTTCGGGCGCCATTTTCTGGCTAAAACGGTATCGCTCACAGGCTTCGATTCTTATGATTGAAATAAGGACTATTTTAACGTCTAAGCAGAGGAATGCGAGTTTAAATTGAGGAAAATGAAAAGGCTTGAGAAAATGGAGGCGACCCTGCCCGCCTGACCTCGGCGCACGAATCAGAAGGTACCGTTGCTTCCTTCCGGACCTGGCGGGGTTTCCAACCTATCGTCGCGAGGGGACGAACAGAGTCACCATAATGTGAAAGACCAAATTCTAACAAAAAACAATAAAAAAAGCCGCATAAAAGCGGCTTTTTCAAGAATTTGGCTCCCCAAGCTGGACTCGAACCAGCGACATACGGATTAACAGTCCGGTGTTCTACCAACTGAACTATTGGGGAATAGTCATTCAAACCTTGCGTTTGATGGATGTGTATTATAGAGATAATTTTGTCTCTGGCAAGCCCTATTTTGAAATTTTTGTGACTAATTGGGTAAAGTCTGAAA
This sequence comes from Thiomicrospira sp. S5, assembly GCF_003991075.1. NCBI lineage: Bacteria > Pseudomonadati > Pseudomonadota > Gammaproteobacteria > Thiotrichales > Piscirickettsiaceae > Thiomicrospira > Thiomicrospira sp. S5. The sequence continues at coordinate 2,280,692 of NZ_CP014470.1, forward strand.
AAGCCCCTTTCAACCGGCTATTGAATACGTAAAATAACGCTATTACCTTTAACTTTTTACATCAATTCAGGTTGCACACGGTAGTTCGGCCTCTGTTGATTTGCCAACCCAATAGCAAAGAAGGACAGAATATGAAACAGATCGTGATTGTCGGCGGTGGTGCCGGCGGCTTGGAGCTGGCCACTCGCTTAGGTGACTCACTGGGCAGAAAACGATTGGCGGAAATTACCTTGATTGACGCCAATCGTACCCACCTGTGGAAACCCCTGTTGCATGAAGTGGCTTCGGGTTCACTCGACACCGGCCATGAAGCCCTGAGCTACCGAGCCCACTCATCCGAACACCATTACTATTTTCGCATGGGGCAGATGGTTGCTCTCGACAAAGCCAATCAAACCTTGACTCTGGCGCCGTTATTGGACCACCACGGCAAAGAGATTTTAGGCGAACGCCTCGTGCATTACGATTATCTGGTGATGGCCACCGGCGCCCGCAGCAACGACTTCGGGCTCAGCTCGGTGCGCGAGCATTGCCACACGTTGGATTCGGCCCAGGAAGCGGAGGATTTTCATCTCACCTTTCTGAATCGTTTCATGCAATTTTCGGAAGCCGCAAACCAGCATGCCTTGACCAATCATCATGACCAAACGCCGCCTGAGCCGGTTCGAGTGGCCATTGTCGGAGCCGGAGCCACTGGCGTTGAGTTGGCCGCGGAATTATGCAATGCCGTTGAACGACTGGAAAAGTTCGGCATCAAGGCTATTTACCCCAGCAGCCTACAGGTCACGCTCATTGAAGCCACCGATCGTATCTTGCCTGCCTTACCGGAATCTCTGGCCGACAAGGCCGAGCAGGTTTTGAAAGAACATGGCGTTGATATACGCACCCAAACCATGATCAAAGACGTTCAGGCCCAACAGTTGATCACCGCGGACCAAACCCTTCAAGCCGACCTCTTAGTATGGGCGGCGGGCGTTAAAGCGCCGAAGTTTCTTTCAGAGCTCGGCTTGCCCACCAACCGCATCCATCAAATCGAAATCGACGCCAACTTGCAGGTTAAAGGTGAATCGGCGATTTTCGCCATCGGAGATTGCGCCAGCTTGATACAAGGCGAAGGCGAACAGGCTCGCCCGGTTCCTTCCTTGGCCCAGGCGGCGCATCAAATGGCCGCTACTTGCGCAACCAACCTGCAGGCGCTCATGGACGGGCAACCGCTGACATCATTCCAGTACCATGATCACGGGTCACTTTTATCACTGAGTCGATTCCAAACATTTGGTAGCGTATTGGATGAACTGTTCAAAAAGAACTGGATGCTGGAAGGCAAAATCGCCCATTGGGCTTACGCCAGCCTGTATCGTCAACACCAAATGACACTGCACGGCTTCGGACGCATGGTGTGGATTCTGCTCGCCGCCTTCATCGAACGGCGAGTCAAACCCAAGCTGAAGCTGTACTGACATCCGTCAACACCCCGTTCCGGCAGCGCTCTCATCGTGCCTCATCATAGAATTCTATGATATTGAATCAAAAAAATTATATTGGAGAAAGCCCGGTTCATCGACAATAATGATTTTTGCTTAGCTCCACATTCTCACAATAACAATAATCAGGGAGGACACCATTTATGAGCGAACAAGCCTCGGAAGCAAGGCCGTCGATTGAAGAGATGACGCGCAGTAACAGCACCTACGCCAAGATTATCTACATTCTGTATCTGGTCGGATTAGTGATGGGGCTGACAGCCATTATCGGCGTGGTCATGGCCTATGTGAAACGCAGTGAACCGGAAATGCCGGTTTGGCTGAAAACCCACTTCGACTTCCAAATTCAAACCTTCTGGTATGGCGTGATTTATCTGCTGGTCGGTATCTTGTTGGCCACCGTCTTTATCGGCGCAGTAGTGCTGGTGTGGTGGATGATCTGGTTGATTATCCGTTCGGTGAAAGGCCTCAGCGCACTGGACAGACAAACGGCCATCGAAGGCACATTCTTTGGTTTCGGCCGAGACCTATAACCCCTTTAACGCTTTCCAGTAGCGTTTTTTCAGCACCCGGCACTTTGCCGGGCCGACTTGTCATCAATATTCAATCTGAATCAACGGCGTATTTTCCTTATACACCGTTGTGCCTTTCGGCGCATTGATTTTAGCGATTTTGCCGGAAACCGGTGCCTTGATAACAAAGTATTTCGACCAGGCCTGGTAAGATTCCAGATTGCCTTGTGCTTTTACCAATTGCTGTTTCACCACATCATACGCCAACTGAGCCGCATCCAATTCACGCTTAGCGGTGACGGTTCGATCAAATAAATCCAGCGCTTGATCCAATTCAATTTGGGCATCCGCCAGTTTCAATTCCCACAATTTGACCTCGGCCCGAGCGGTTTTCAATTTGGCCTGATAACGGTCGTCATCGATGGTCATCAATAATTGACCGGTCTTAACGTTTTGTCCAGGCATCACCATGACTTTTTCAACCTGCCCCGCCACCAAAGAACCGATTTGAACCGTTTCTGCCCAGGCCGTTGGCATCCCGGCCAAAAAAAGACTTCCGGACATCAGACATCCGATCGTGCATCGTTTCATCGTGTTTTTCATTTCGTTCATTGATACGTCTCCAATTGCACCGGCTTACCGATCAAATAATCCAACTGCGCCCAATGAAGCGTTTGCCGGAACTGCTGTGCGATAACCTGATAATTCGCTTCCGACAGGCGGACCATCGAATCCCCTAAGTCGGTCGTCGATTCGTTTTCATAAAGCGCGCGACTGTAATCCAAATAAATTTCGGAATACTCGCCGAACACCTTGTTCTGTTTCTTTTCGGCTTCCGCCATTTGCAGCTTGAAATACAAGTCCGCCACCTGATCACGCAAAGACTGCTGATACTGGTGAATTTCCGCTTGAATGGCCTGCACCTCGGCACGGGCTTCGCTTACCTTCGCCGAGCGCACACCGCCGTCGTACAGCGGATAATCCATCGTCAAATCAAAACGCCAGCGCCCTTCTCGGCCGTAAGCATAATTCGACGAATACCCTCCCAGCGCATCCACTCGAAACACCGGCATGTCTTCCAGCGACTCACCATTTAACCGCGATTCCGCGGCTTGCAGCGTCAGTTTCAAGTTTTTCAAATGCAAATTATTCGCCAAGGCTTGTTGCTGGTAAACGCTTAATTCTTCCAGCTCCCGACTGGTGACGGAATCCAACGACGGGAAGCGTAACTTATCCGGCAAGGCGTCCGGACGCCCAACCAAATTGGCCAGATTGGTTCGTGTCCGGCGCTGTTCGTAAGACGCACGTGTGCGTTTCACCAACAATTTTTCATAATCGGATTGCAGTTTGAGGTACTCAACGTCGGACAACTGTTTCAGTTCATGCCGATCCTCGGCTTTATCCATGGCAATGTAGGCCACTGCCATGGCTTCATTTTCAATGCGGTACTGAAAGTCGGCAAGAATGATGTTGAAGTAGGCTTGCATCAACCGAATCTGAAACTGAATTTTCTGGTCTTGGTAAAGTTCATTCTGCGCTGCCGTCAGGCGTTGTTCCGCTTCCAGCGCCGCGTCATTACGGCCGAAGTCATACAATTCTTTGCCTAAATGCAAACCGAATAAATGATTATCCTCGGTCTGAAAGTCATACTCACGCCAACCCAAGCGACCGATCAAATCCAGCTCGAAATTATCGTCGGTTTCTTGCAGGTTATAACGTGCTTGCGCTTGGGCATGCCGCGCTTTGGCCCGCATGACCTGCGGACTGATGTTTTCCGGCAACCCCATCACACTTTCCAAGGTCAAAGGCTCGGGTAACCCCTGGGCCGGATGTACCGATGCGGTCGCTTGTTCAGCCACAGGCCCGGTGGTTTGAGCGGCATTCACGGCAGCGTCATCGGCGGCCAAAACGGTATGTGGCAGCAACGCCGTCAGCACCAGCACACCGCGTATTGTAAAACGTAACGGATTCAATCTCATCGAAGTACCCGCTACTTATTCTGTCTTTTATAACGCGTAAACGACATGTCTTTATAAGCACCGTCCACGACATATTTGCCTAACAGCATAAATTCTTCTTTCGTACGGGTCGGCCCGGTGTAGCGCAGCACCGGCTTGCCTTCCAAGTTAAACACCATCATGACCGGTGTGGCGCGAACACGATAAACTTTTTCGGAGAGATATTGCGCGGTCCCTTCCGTTCCGTCGAAGTTAACCATTTCATTGGACCCTTCGATATCGACCTGGTAGGTTAGAAAATGTTGTTTGAAATATTGAATGACATCCGGCTTGTTGAGAATGGTGTTTTTCATGCGGTCGCAGAAGGGACACTCTTCCATGTGAAAGAAAATAAAAATGCCCTGTTTGCCGTCATCTTTCGCCACTTCCAACTCTTCCTGAAGGTTCCCGAAGGTTTCATCGAAAAAGTCGGCGGCCCAAACCTGAAAACTTGCCATCGTCAAGAATGCAATACCGACAGCTTGCCAAATCTTATTCATCTCATACCACCTTTTGTTATCTGCACGCCGTTAAAAACGTATCTTTTCTACGGCCGCACGCTCCGCTTTTGCGCGCATCATAGCACAGCCATTGAGCGTATCGCCAATAGTCCGTATTTATACATAAATACATGCAGATAATGTGGATAAAAAATGAAAGCAGAAAAAAGCGAGGCATGCAGAGGGCCTCGCTCAAAGAAAAGATAAATCAGGAAGAGGCCGGGGTTTCGTCTTCTTCCAACAGTTTTTGGAATTCCGGATTGTCCTGCAAGGACTTGAAGACCGGATCATTTTGGACTTGCTCTTTATACCCCTCTGAATTCTGCAAAGCCGTTTGCAAAAACTCGATGGCTTCCGAGGCTTTGTCCATCAGCGCATAAGCCCCCGCCAACTGGTAAAAGGCATGGGTATTCTCTGGATCAATTCGCAACGCCTGATTACACAGGTTCACGGCCCATTGCGGCTCTCCCATCTCCAGTGCGGCGTCGGCTTTATACGTCATCGCTTCCGTATTGCCGGGATCCAGTTCCAATATTTGATCGTAAATCGCCATACGGTTACTGAGAATCTGTTCTTGGCCGGCTTTCAACCACAAGCTGTGAATATCCTGATGTTGCGCCAATCGTTTCTGAGCATTGGAAATGCCTCGCGATTTTCGGTTCAACTCTTCTTCCAGCTTCGCCAAACGTGCTTCGTATTCCTCAATGACCTTATCCACTTTCGAGTCAGCCAGACTCAGCACCTTCTCTTTCACTTCTCGCATGGAGTTCCATCCCACCAACAGCAAGACGGAAGAAATTCCGGCAATCAGATAAAAGAAATAGGTAACGGTATCGGTCGCATAACCGACGGCGCGGGAAGTCGCGGACAATTCACGATTGGTGACCTCTTTGGTCAGCTCAACGTGCAGATCGTTCATATCGACGCGCAGCTGTTTCAATTCGTCCATGACATACCGTTCGACAAACGGGTTGTACATCGGCTCTTTCAGTTGCTCCACATCCTGTGTCTCCTTGGAGTGCCGTTGATCGGCCGCACCCGCCGTCGCTGATGCCAAAAACAGCGCCAGCCCCAACATGATCAATGTTCGCATATCGCCTTCCCATGGTTATGGACTTCAATCAATTTGGAATGCAAGGCTTTCACCGCTTTTTCGAAATCGGTTTCGTTCACGAAGAACTGCATCTCGACCTGACGGGTGTTTTGATGAATCGCTTCCACATTGATGCCCTCATCGAATAGTGTTTGTACCGCTTTCGCCAACAAACCTTTAATGCGCATGTCGCTGCCCATCGCCGACGCCAACGCCACCTTACTGGTGTTGATGGTCGCCGTCGGCAAAGCCTGCTGCAACTGTTCCGAAAGGCGTTTGACCTTCTTCAAGGACGCACTCAAATACAAGGTAATGGTATTGGCGTTGAAATCCTTGGTGATGACCTGGCATTTCAGGCGATTGCTGGTGTCGATCAGAATTTTTTCATAATGCCCTTGTTGGCCCATCATTTCCTGATCGAACACTTCCAAAGCAATTAAGTGTTGCATACCGGCAATGATTTCCACCTGAGGGAATTCACTGACATAATCTTCCGTGAAGATGGTGCCGTGGTGCCCCGGATCAAAGGTGTTTTTAATCCGCAACGGAATCTGCGCTTGACGCAAGCCCTGCGCGGCTTTCGGGTGCACGGCTTCCATCCCGAGATTGGCCAATTGGTCGGCGATGTCGTAATTGGTTTTACCGATTGGAACCACATTCTCTTCACCGACCAATTTCGGGTCGGCGCTGCTGAGGTGGTATTCCTTGTGAATCACCGCCTCGGTGGCTTCACACAAAACCGCGATTCGACTGAAGGTCATTTCACTGTAGCCGCGGTCGAAAGTATGCATCAGGTTTTCCTGACAATGCGCATAACCGGTGACAATCGGCAGAACGCGCGTGAAATCCACGTCACCCAAGTGCGCCTTGATCATCTCATCCAGCGGCAGGGTTTTATCCGCTTGCCAGCCGGTTAAATCCACAAAGCGGGCGTTGACGCCTTCTTGCTGAAGCAGGTGTGCCAGGTTCCAGGCACTGTGGGCTTCACCCAAACTGGCCAGCAATTCGCGCACCGTCAACAAATGGCTTTCCAGAGAAAAGTGTCCGTGGCGGCACAAGTCCTGCAGATGATTCAGCAACTGCTTGGTTTCCGCAAAGCGTTCGTCGATAAAGGCATTGGCTTTGGCACGCAATTCATCGTCATCGAACAAGTCGGCATTGATTTTATTCAGCTTCAGACTCAATTGATCCAAAGCAATGCGCCAATCGTCCTCGACATCATCATTGGCAAACAGGCCGTAAACGCCGGGTTGATCGGTCTTTTTATGTTCCAGCAAATCATTGGTAATGCCGCCATAGGCCGACACCACGAAAATGCGCTGGTAAGGGCTTTCCGGGTACAAAATGATATTGTCCCGAACCGCCGGGTAATCACTCATTGAGGTACCGCCGATTTTTTCGACGCTCAACTGATTTTTATGTGTGTTTGACATGGTAATTTTTTAGAAAAAAACTCCGTTATTGAAAGGGATAAAATGCCCAGGCCTGGGCATTTTCAAGATAGATAATACCGGGTGGATTAAGCATCCACCAAGACGTAGGAACCGTCTTCATCATGGGTTTCACGCCCGGTAACCGGCGGATTGAACACACACACCATACGCATCTGACTGCCTTTATTGGCTTTCAGAATGTGTTGATCGTGCTCGTTCAAAGCGTAAACGGTGCCTTCACGAATGGCGTGTACCTTACCGTTTTTCTTCTCTTCGATTTCGCCTTCGCCTTCAATGCAATACACCGCTTCCAAGTGGTTCTTGTACCACAGATGCAGTTCTTCACCTTCTTTAATCAAGGTGTCGTGCAACGAAAAGCCCATGCCGTCTTTCGCCAATAACAGGCGACGACTGGTCCACTGCTTATCATCTACATCGGCATCGGTTCCGATAATATCGTCATATAAGTTACGAACAATCATGTTTTCTCCTAATCGTTTTTGTTGCAAGGGTTGTCGTTTGCAGGCAAAAATTACTTGCCGACTTTCTCAACCGCGCCTTCCAAAATATCAAAGCCTTCGTTAATCAATTCTTCGGAAATCACCAATGGCCCCAAGAACTTGATGACTTCATCGCCGGCACCCGCCGTTTCAATGACCAAGCCATCTTCAAAGGCTTGTGCACAGACTTTAGACGTCATATCCGGATCTTTAAATTCAGCGCCCCAAATCATGCCATGCCCGCGAATTTCGCGCACATATTGCGGGAAACGCAGCGCCAATTTCTCCATACGCGCCTGAACCAAAGCGGCTTTCGCTTTCACTTCTTTTGAGAAGCTGTCATCCGACCAATATTTTTTCAAGGCCACACTGGAAGACACAAACGCCAAGTTATTCCCGCGGAAGGTTCCCGAGTGCTCGCCCGGACTCCACTGGTCCAGCTCAGGTTTCAACAGCACCAAGGCCATCGGCTGACCGGCACCAATCGATTTCGACAACGTAATGATGTCCGGCTGAATGCCCGCACGTTCGAAACTGAAGAAATCGCCGGAACGACCGTTACCGACCTGAATCTCATCCGCCACCATCAAGATGTCGAAATCGTCACAGATTTGACGTAAATCTCGTAGCCACTGTTCACCGGAAACGTTGATCCCGCCTTCCGCCTGGATGGTTTCCAACACGATGGCTGCCGGCAACTCGGTACCACTGGAAGTATCTTCCAGAATTTTACGCAGGTAAGCGATGGTATCGACCTTGTCGCCCAGATACTTATGGAACGGCACCTGAGTGGTGTAACCTGGTACACCGTAACTTTCGTCGTGGTAATAACTGTTACCGGTGATACTCAAGGAGCCCATCGACATACCGTGGAAGCCGTTGGTGAAGGACATGACCTGCTTACGGCCTTTGACCTTACGGGCAATTTTCAGCGCGGTTTCGATCGCGTTGGTCCCTGTCGGGCCGACAAACTGAAGCTTGTACTCCATATCGCGCGGTTCCAGCACGTTATGAACGAAGCTTTCAATGAAGTCTTTTTTCGCAACGGTCCCCATATCCAGAGCGTGTCCGATGCCGTCATGCTTCAGATAATCAATCAAAGCATCGTTGATGGCCGGGTTGTTGTGACCGTAGTTCAGCGCGCCTGCGCCGGCAAAAAAGTCGATGTAACGTTTACCGTCAACATCCCAAATTTCAGCCATTTTAGATTTATCGAAAATCGTTGGAAACGATCGAATGTAACCACGCACTTCCGATTCGTATTTATTAAACGTTTCTAATGCCATGTTTTAAGTTCCTTTGAAAATTTAAAGTGTAATCGTTGATTCGGTTTCCGACGTCAGGGAGTACAACTCTTCCGCTTCATGCCCTTCATCCCCGAAATGTGCCTCGGTGATAAACGGCGCGACCTGTAACGTTAAACCGTGCTGTCTGGCAAATGATTTAAACAGCCCTTGAGAGGCCTTGTTAGACGGGCTGATGGTACAACACAGTTCCGTCACGCTGTCTTTTGGCTGCTGCTTAAGCAAAGCCGTCAACAAACGTTTGGCCATGCCCTGGCCTCGCATCGTATCGGAGATGGCCACCTGCCAGACAAACAGGGCACCAGGCCGATCCGGTCGGTAATAAGCGGAAATAAAACCGACGATTTGACCGTCGACCTCCGCCACCGCACAAGTGTCGGCAAAATGCGACGCTTGCAGAAAATATAAATAGCTCGAATTCACATCCAACGGCGGTGACGCCTGGATTAAGTGATAAATAGCCAGTCCGTCTTCCAATTTAGGTTTTCTAAACTGAACGGAAACTTCAGATTTTTGGGTATCCATGATTATTTTGTAAGATTTGAAAGGTTAATAATTCAACCAATCGCAAAAAGACAGGTGCGACACTGAAACTTCCAGTGTGGGCGATCGTTTCGTTCATGGGTTTTGTCCCGTCAAGGGATAAAGCTCGCATTGGGGAAACGGTTACGATTGACTCCTCAGGACTGATCCTTTGGATTAGACTCGACCAGCATTGGTCTAAAAAAGAACGGCGCCTAAACGCAAATGACAGTGTATTAAATACAGCTGAAAAAAAGATGACTTAACCTATTTGGGTTATGAAATTGACGTTATTGTAACAAGTTTCAAACACACTTGCAACCAATTGCACCAATTTAGCCCCAAACAGGACTTATAACAGTATGATTTTAAAGAACTATTTAATAGACCTTTATAATTGCCCTGAATCGGACTTACGACGCTTATAGTAATAGCGTACCCGGTACGGGTCTCGAGCATCCTCGCTGCCCATCATGTCCGCCATGTCTTCGAACAACCCGGGGAACAGAATCTCATAGACCTGCTCGATTTTTTCCAAGTCGCTTTCATCCACCGGCACCTCAATGATCCGCAGCTTCGGGCAAGAAAAAGCCGTTATGTCCATGGCTTCCAGATTCATCCGATCGACTTCAAAGTCGTATTCATCTTCGTAATGATCTTTAATCACCCATCCCATCGTCACTTCCTCTTGTTTTAAAATTGCCGAACCCGTAGCAAATAGCCGACCAAACTCATCGTTTGGTCAGATAATCAAACCATTACTGAACCTGTTGATTCGCAATGTCTCGCGCCATTTCATCAAAACTCTGCTGAGCTTTGAACTGTTGCCACAGTGCCTGGTCGTTTTTCATCGACGTACGCACCGCGGTTTCGACGATTTTATCCTGGGTCGCTTTATCCATTCCAACCAGAGCATACAATTTGCCGTTTGGACCTGTTCGCGTTTTATAGACTTTGGAACCAACCAAACTTTGGTTGGTGATGGTTTTCAAGGTGGAGCTGGCCGCGGCATCCACGGTTTCGGTATCGGCCACACCAGTAGTACCCAGATACTGTTTGACCATCTTTTGCACCTGAACCTTGATTTGTTCGGCCAAACGACCACGACCATCGGCCGCCGCCATATCTTTCATAAAACTGATGCCCGCTTTGGACGGCTCGGCAATACCCACCGCGCTGATAGCCAGACTGTCCACCGGTTCATCACAAATCCAACCGGGCGCGGCGACATTGGTGTTCGGGAAAACGCAATCCGCCACGGCAAGCGGGTTTTGTTTTTCCGCCGATTCGTCTTTTTTCTCCTGCGTACTGCATCCCGACATGGCGCCGACCGCCACCAACAAACCCAGACAGAGTGTTTTTTTCATTTTATTTTTCCTTCTGTTATTCCACACGAAATTCGATTTTGAACTCAGCAACTGCACCCCAAGGCTCGCTCGGTGGTTTAATATACAATCTCAAGTAACGTATACGTCACTTTACGGCCATCCGGTAAAGACACCACCACATCGTCATCCAGCACTTTACCGAGCAATGCTTTCGCCATCGGAGAGGCCACTGAAATCTCATTTTCTTCCAAACGCACTTCCAAACCACCGACAATCCGGTAGCGCACCTGTTCGCCCATTTCATCTTCCAACAAGACGCTGGCGCCGAAAAACACCTTGTCCCGTTGACGGGGTTTATCGCGCACCACTTGAATGTCTTTCAGGTGACGCTCCAAATAGCGAATTTTCCGGTCGGTTTCCCGGAGCTCTTTTTTACGATAAATGTACTCCGCGTTTTCCGACCGGTCGCCTTCGGCGGCGGCCGTACTAATCGCCCGTACAATTTCCGGGCGCTTGACCTTCCAAAGATGACCCAATTCTTCCGACAGGCGATAAAACCCGTCCTGAGTAATGTAATTCAAACCTGACGACCTACAGCATGTGTTTTTTCTGGGCCAGCAGTCCAATACCGTAAAACAGCACGATTACCAACGGGGCCAGCCATAGATCCGGTGTTTTCGCCATAAAACCGACCAGCAACGGCGTCACAAATGAGGTTAGGAACGCGAAGCCAAAGGCACAAAACAACACAAATAGCGTCAGCTTCAATAAAAACTTCAAACTGCCAATCTGCTTTCGAATGAAGTCGGTGATGTCGTTCCCGAAAATCACCAGTAAGGTCGCCACCATCGACAGACCGATTTCCGATAAATAAGGTCGCATCCACCCGGAAACGGTGGACACGGCCTCAATGATATAATCCATACGTCAATCCATTATTTATTATTGTTTCTTCCACCCTCGAAAAAATGACGATAGTCTGAACGCCAAGCACTTTGCGTCAAACGGCAAGCCTTCCCCTCAAGCAGGCCTGGCCGATTTCGCAAGTTTGACCACCAACCGAGTCACGGCATTTTCACCGGTTTCAGCTTCCAGATATCGTCATTATATTCGCGCATGGTCCGGTCGGTCGAGAAGATTCCACTGCGCGCCGAATTGATGATGCTCATGGTATTCCAACGACTGTGGTTCTGGAAAGCCAAGGCCACTTCCTCCTGCGCTTCCACATAACTGCGGAAATCCGCCAACGTCATCCAAGGGTCGTTCGGGCTTTTAACCGATTGGATGATGTCGTCGAAAATGCCCGGTTCCAGCTGGTTGAAATGCCCCGCTTCCAGCAACCCGAACACCGCCTGCAAATCCGAATCGGTATCAATGTAGCCTTGTGGATAATAATGCTGGCGCAACTCAGCCACTTCCGGGGTTTTCAAACCGAACAGGAAGAAATTTTCCTGACCGACGGCATCGAGAATTTCAACATTGGCACCATCCAGGGTACCGATGGTCACGGCACCGTTCATCATGAATTTCATGTTCCCGGTTCCGGATGCCTCTTTACCCGCTGTGGAAATCTGTTCGGACAAGTCTGTACCCGGTGCAATGATTTCCATGGCCGATACCCGGTAGTTGGGAATAAAAGCCAACTTCAATTTATCACCGACATCCGGGTCGGAATTGACGATGTCCGCCACACTGTTGACCAATTTGATGATTTTCTTCGCCATCGCATAGCCCGGTGCCGCTTTACCGCCGATAATGACACAACGGTTCGTCCAATTATCGGTGTCACCGCGCTTGATGCGCGAATAAAGATGAATGACATGCAACACATTCAATAACTGGCGCTTGTATTCATGAATCCTTTTAACTTGCACATCAAACAAGGCGGTGACATCAAATTTCACACCGGTTTCTTTTTCCACTAGGTCGGCCAATCGCTGTTTGTTCTCGCGCTTCACAGCCATCCAGGCCTGGCGGAAAGGCTTATCGTTGACGAAGTCCTCGATTTTGCTCAATTGCGTCAACTCTGTCACCCATTTTTCACCGATTTTTTCGTCGAGCAGGGTTTTCAGCCCCGGATTACAGCTCGCCATCCAACGACGCTGGGTCACACCGTTGGTCTTGTTGTTAAAACGTTCCGGCCACAGTTGGTAGAAATCATTGAACAAGCCTTCTTTCAACAATTGCGAATGCAACGCCGCCACCCCATTAATGGAGAAACTGCCCACAATCGCCAAATACGCCATGCACACATGGTTGTGCTCGTCGATAATCGACATGCGTCTTTGCCGTGGTAAATCACCCGGCCATTTCATCGCCACTTGTTTCATGAAACGCGCATTGATTTCGTAGATGATTTCCAGCACGCGCGGCAAAAGTTTTTCGAACAGAGAAACCGACCAGCGTTCCAAGGCTTCCGGCAATAAGGTGTGGTTGGTGTAGGCCATGGAAGTGGACACGATCGCCCAAGCTTCATCCCAATGTAGTTTACGGTCGTCGATCAGAATACGCATCAATTCCGCGACCGCCAAACTTGGATGGGTATCGTTCAACTGAAACACATTGTATTCGGCGAAATCGGTGAAATCATCGCCGAATTTATCCACCCATTGACAAACCACATCTTGCAAAGAGGCGGACACCAAAAAGTATTGCTGACGCAAACGCAGTTCCTTACCGTTTTCACTGCTGTCGTTCGGGTAAAGCACCATGGTGATGTTTTCAGCATCGCTCTTATCCGCCACGGCTTCAAAATACGAGCCTTGGTTGAATTCGGACAGATTAAACCCTTCCGTCGCTTCCGCCGACCACAAACGCAAGGTATTGACCACACCATTTTTGTAACCGGGAATCGGCACATCGAACGGCACCGCAAACACCTCTTCGGCATCTTCCCAGTGAATGGTAAGCTCACCGGTATGCGGGTCGGTGAACTGGCGACTGTAGCCGCCGAACTTAATCACGCGCGTGTATTCGGAGCGCTGAATTTCCCACGGATAATAACCGAACCCCAGCCAGTGATCGGGTTCTTCCACTTGATACCCGTTTTTGATCAATTGCTTGAACATGCCATATTCGTAACGCAATCCATAACCCAGCACAGGCAAGCCCAACGTCGCGCAGGAATCCATAAAACACGCCGCCAAACGTCCCAAACCACCGTTGCCTAAGCCGGCGTCCTTTTCGGCCTCTTCAATCATTTCCAGCGAGCCGCCGAGTTGGTACATGGCTTTTTCGGCTTCGGTTTCAATGCCTAGGTTCAGCAGGTTATTGGACAAGGAACGCCCAATCAAAAACTCCATCGACAGATAATAGGCTTTTTTGTTTTTACCACCGTTATAGGCTTTCCAGGTGTCTTTCCAGCGCATCATCAACCGGTCACGTACCGTATAAGACATGGCTTTAAACTGATAATAAGCGTCCGATTCGATATCACGCCCCAGCATGTTGTACAGATAATGCACGAAGTCGGCTTCAATATCCTTCTCCGACATGCCCATTTGTTTGAGCAACTCGAAAATGTGTTTTTCGTGATCTGTTTCTGCTTCCGTCTGCTTTTTCTTTGCCATAACCACCACTCCAAAATTTGAAAATTTCAATCAGGCGACGCTGCCCCAAAACGGTTTATTTACGTTATCGAACGTTGATTCAAAATACACTTTCTACGCTTATTTAAACAGCGCCAAGTATTGTTTGGCACTGCGATCCCAGCTGAAATCCTTACGCATCCCGGTTTTTTGCAATTTTTGCCAGGTCCGTTTCTTTCCATACAGATACAAGGCATGCAAAATAGTCGATTTCAATGCATGGCGGCTCGGGTCGTAAAAGACGAAACCGGTCGCCGTGCCCGCGGCAATGTTTTCCTGGGTGGCATTCACCACCGTATCGGCCAACCCACCGGTGGAATGCACGATTGGCGGCGTACCATAAATCAAACTGTACATCTGGTTCAGGCCACAGGGTTCAAAACGCGACGGCATCAAAAACAGGTCAGCACCGGCCTCGACCTTGTGCGCCAAAGACTCCGAATACCCGATATACACCAGCACCCGTTCAGGATAACGATGCGCCATTTCATTCAACAGGTATTCGTAATGATTGTCTCCAGTGCCCACCAATACAAAACGCGCCGAGGTTTGTTCAATCAATTCCGGCAGGATTTCCAATACAATATCGATCCCTTTCTGCGGCACCAAACGCCCCACCAGACCGATGACCGGATCGCCCGACTCCAAGACACTTTCCGGCATATCCCAAAAATCCAGCATGGCTTTCTTGTTATGTTTTTTCGCCGACACCCGGCCTTTTTCCGACGAATAATGCTTGGCAATAAACGGGTCCGTCTGCGGATTCCAAACATCACCATCAATGCCGTTCAAAATACCGACCAAGCGGCCTTCCGCCTCACGTCGCATCAAAACACCTTCCAGACCGTAAGCATATTCCTGATACGTGATTTCCTTGGCATAGGACGGACTGACCGTCGTAACCCAATCCGCCATTTGAATGCCGGATTTCAACATCGACATATTGCCGTAAAATTCAATACCCTTATCCGCAGACCACCACTCCCACGGCAGCTTCAACCCTTCGAACAAACTCTTGGGAAACAGACCGGCATAAGCCATATTGTGGATGGTGAACAAGGTTTTCGGACGATCCGCCTCCTGCGTCAGCAACGCCGGTACCAAACCGGTTTGCCAATCGTTGGCTTGAACCATATCCGGCTTCCAGCCCAACCCGACCCGATTCATGGCGACTTCCACCACCGCTTTGGAAAACACGCCGAAACGTTCGCCGTTATCCCACCAATCCCGACCATCCAACGCCAGATATGGATTCCCCGGGCGATGGAACAATTCGGGAATATCCACCAACCAAATCGGGACGTCAATGCCTTCCGCTTTGGCCTTCAAGATACGCACATGCAATTCACGACCGCACGCCGGCACCATAAAATCGGCGATTTGCGAAATATGGGACACCTTTTCCCAGACATCGCCGTAAGCCGGCATAATCATTCGCACCTGCTGTTTCAGATGACGGTAAGCATCCGGCAAGCTACCGGACACATCCGCCAAGCCGCCGGTTTTAATCAGAGGATGCGCCTCGGAAGTCGCAAACAGAATTTTCATGGATGTCGTATCTCTCCAAACATTAGGATTGTCGTTTCAACACCACCGCCCCCAAAGGCGGCAACACCAAAGACGTCGAATAAGGCAAATTCATCCAGGCCTGGTCATCACTGTGCAACAGGCCCCCATTGCCGAGATTACTGCCACCGTACACCTCCGCATCGGTGTTGACGACTTCTTCATAAGCTCCGGCTTCCGGCAAGCCGATACGATAATCGTGTCTCGGCACCGGCGTGAAGTTGAACACACAGATCAATTTTTCCGTATCGGAAATTCGCATGAAACTCAGTACCGACTGTTCGTAATCATGGCAATCAATCCACTGAAACCCTTCGGACTCGAAATCCTGCGTATGCAAGGCCGACGACGCCCGATACAGATGGTTCAAATCCCGTACCAGCAGCTGTACGCCGCGGTTGGCACTCTGTTCACACAAATACCAGTCCAGCCCACGACTTTCGCTCCACTCCTGCCATTGCGCGAACTCCGACCCCATAAACAATAATTTCTTGCCGGGGTTCAAGGATTGATATGCCATCAGCAAACGCATATTGGCCATTTTCTGCCAATTGTCACCCGGCATTTTACTGACCAAGGCATGCTTCATATGCACCACTTCATCATGCGATAACGGCAGAATGAAGTTTTCCGAATAAGCGTACATTTGGCTGAACGTCAATTGATTATGGTGGTAAGGACGGTACACCGGGTCTTTCTCGAAAAAGTCCAAAGTGTCGTTCATCCAGCCCATGTTCCATTTCATGGAAAAGCCTAACCCGCCCATCCAGGTGGGGCGCGATACCATCGGCCAGGACGTTGATTCTTCCGCCATCATGACCGTGCCAGGGCATTGCGAATGCACTTCGGCATTCAGCGTTTTCAGAAACTCGATGGCTTCCAGGTTTTCTCGGCCGCCGTATTCATTCGCCACCCAATCCCCGGCTTCACGCGAATAGTCCAGATACAACATCGACGCCACCGCATCGACACGCAGCCCGTCGATGTGAAACTCCTTCAGCCAATATAAGGCATTCGCCAACAAAAAGTTTCGCACCTCGTTGCGACCGAAATTGAAAATATAAGTGCCCCAATCTCGGTGTTCGCCCTTTCTCGGGTCTTCGTGTTCGTATAGCGCGGTGCCGTCAAAACGCGCCAAGGCAAACTCGTCTTTCGGGAAATGCGCCGGCACCCAATCCAAAAACACACCAATACCGTTTTGATGGCAGTGATCGACGAAATAGCGGAAATCGTCCGGCGAGCCGAAACGGCTGGTCGGCGCATAATAACCGGACGTTTGATACCCCCAAGATTCATCCAACGGATGTTCCGAGACCGGCAAAAGTTCGATGTGGGTATACCCCATCCATTTCACGTATTCCACCAAACGGTGCGCCACCTCTCGGTAACTCAGGAAATGCCCGTCGTGGTCACGCTGCCAAGAACCCAAGTGAACCTCATAAATATTGACCGGCGCATGTTGCCAATCATAGGCTTCACGCTGTTGCATCCAACTTTGATCCTGCCACTCAAACGTCGTCTGACAGACCACCGATCCGGTTTTCGGGCGTAATTCCATTTGCTTGGCAAACGGATCGGTTTTCACCAGTGAGTGACCGGTTCGGTGGTTACGAATCTCAAATTTATAAATGTCCCCGGCTTGCAAACCGGGAATGAACAGCTCCCACACGCCGGAAGTGCCATTGGTGCGCATCGGGTGACGCAAACCGTTCCAACCGTTGAAGTCCCCAACCACCGACACCCGTTCGGCCGCCGGCGCCCACACCGAAAACTGCACCCCATCAATGCCGTCGATTTCTTTCACGTGCGCGCCCAACAAATCATAGAGCTGCCAATGACGCCCTTCGGCGTACAGGTGCAAATCCAATTCGCCCAGTTGCGGCCAAAAGGTATACGGCGATACCGCAGTATGCGTCGAACCGTCGGCTTCGTCCCAAGTCACGGTATAATGCGGCGGCAGTTTTTTCTTTTGTGCGGCCGTCAAACGCCCGACAAACAGGTCCGTGCCCTCAATGCGTGTCAGTTCGATATCGCCGTCAATTTTCGCACTTTCCGCCGTCGGCAACCATTCGCGAATTTCCCAGGCCTGGTCCGCCGGATGCACGCCCAAAACCTGGAAAGGGTCATGATGCGTTCCCTGGATTAAGCGTTGTAAATCAGTTTGTGATACGGTTTGCTGGGTCATAAATCATTCTTTCTCTTCTGAGCGTTCGGAACCATTACGTCGGCTGGCCTGTACCTGGGCGGCCACTTGTTGAGCCAAAGACTCGGTCAACTGGTCAGGCTTCAAACGCCATAACCAGTTCCCTTCAACCGTTCCCGGAGTGTTCATACGGTCGTCGTTATCCAGTTCCAGAAAGTCCTGCATCGGAATCATTGCCAGATAGGCCACCGATTCCATCGCGGCTTCAATCATCGGCCAGGGCATCGGCTGTTCGGAGTTCGGTAATTGCGACAGCACCCATTGTCGATACTCCTCACCTTCAAGAGATTCCCACCACCCTAAGGTGGTGTCGTTGTCATGCGTACCGGTATAGACCACGGAATTCTCGACCTGTTCGGACAGAGCATGGGGATTATCCGGCAGGCCGTTAAAGCCGAACTGTAAAACAGACATGCCCGGTAAATCGAACTTTTCTTTCAGCGCCACCACTTCCGGGGTAATAATGCCCAAATCTTCTGCCACCAGCGGCAACCGTGGAAACTCTTCCTGTAACGCCGTCAAAAATGCATCGCCCGGCACCTTCACCCAGCGACCGTTAATGGCGGTTTCTTCACTAGCATCGATTTCCCAACAGGCTTCCAAACCACGAAAATGGTCGATGCGAATCAAGTCGAACAATTCTAGCGCACCTTCCACCCGGCGAAGCCACCATTGAAAACCATCCTGTTGCATGGCCTGCCAATCGTAATGTGGATTTCCCCAGCGCTGTCCTGTTTCGGAAAAATAATCGGGCGGGACACCGGTGACCACCGTCGGTTGACCATCCGCATCCAACTTGAACAAATGGGGGTTGGCCCACACATCGGCACTGTCATAAGCCACAAAAATCGGCATATCCCCGAACAATTTGATGCCTTTGGCGTTGGCGGCCTGTTTCAGAGCATGCCAGTTTTTCAGTAGCACATACTGTTGTCGCTTCAACTCATCAATTTGCTCGGCGTGCGTCAAGGCAAAATCGATCAAAGCCTGCTTGCCGCGATTACGGTAAGCTGTCGGCCAATCCGCCCAAGAAGCCTGATTAAAATGCTTTCGCAATGCCATGAACAAGGCGTAATTTTCCAACCAATGCGGCGCATCCGATAAAAAGGCCAGGTAATCGGTCTCATTGACATGATCCTGCCAGTTCTCCGGCAGCAAGGCTGGATTCATGGCGAACGCCGAGACACTTTGATACGGAGACAACCCTTGCACCGGTTCGGTCAACGGCAACATCTGCCAAACCGTCAATCCGGCGGACGTCATCCAATCCAAAAACCGCCAGGCCTGCTCGTCGATTTTACCCGACGGCAAGGAGGTGGGATGCAACAATACGCCGGCTTGTCTTTGTCTCATAGGCCAGACCTCTTTCCAATCCCGTTTCGGGTTTAATTACGCCGCATGGTGCCGGCGTTTTCCATATCCCCACCGCCATAAGACAATGGAATGGAGAGTTGTTCAGGCGGTTTTTCACCCAACAGAATGAACAGCTTTTCCAAATGACGCCGGAACAACTGATCAAAATCTTTAACGCTACCGGACGGGTTATAATCGCCAAACCACCAGAACCAGTCCGAACCTTCACAGATCGCAAGCTGCTCGGTGGCCAGACGGATTTCGTCTTCCGACAGCTTGCCGGAGGCCATCACTTTATCAAACGTCAGTTTGGCATCCACCAGCAAATCCCAACCGGCGTTTTTATCCGGTTCGCCAATCCAGGTCGAAAAAGAACCATAGACCCAGCTGCCGGCTTTCAAGACCGGCAAGTGTCGAGGGCGCACCCCGCTTTCCAACGCCTCGGAGAAGGTCGTCATTTCCACCTGGGGATGCTCAACCAGAGTTTGGTACAAGGCCGACAGGAAATGGTAGGCGTTGTCCGGATAGTATTCCCAAGCGTTTTCTCCATCGAGAATGACCGAGACCACGTAATCTTCAACATCCTCACCCAAGGCATTGGCAATGTTGTGCAAGTTATGGGCAAAATTATTGGCGGCGTCCTGCGGGTTCCAATCCTTATATTGAAAACCAATCAAATCGGACAGGCCATCGTCGCGGAAAAACAAGGCGCAATTCTGGGTCGCATGCTGCAACGGCTGATACAAAGCCCGCTTCGACGCAATATCATGATGATCCAGGTGAGACGCTTCGCAAGAATGCCGCCAGACACCTTCGCCCGACGCGGTCCAATCGATTTCATAATAATCCAACAACCCGATGGCGGCGGCACTGACCGCCCCTTCCGACAGCCAAACGCCTTTCGGCTTCACGCCGAAATGTTCTTCAAACACTTTAAAACCATGCTCCATGTGCCATTTGGCCCGCTCGTAACCGTCCGGGTAACACTCAGATTCCGGCATCGGCGAATGCGGTTGCGCGTCTTTCATGCTGTCAAAATCAATCAACAACGGCACAATCGGGTGACCATAAGGTGTCATGGAAATTTCGATTTGTCCGGCTTCCATCAAGCGTCGATAACGCGGAATCACCCCCTCAATCGCATCGGCCATGATTTCGACCATCACACGCTGATCTTTCGGGGTGAAATGTACGCCGTTCTGTCCGGTTTCGATTAAGTTCTCGACCCGCTCATCGTCTTGGCGCAAGCTTTGCCCCATCCACGCCAGGTGATACCACATCAACAAATCGATGAAATACTGTTCGTTGAAATAGGATAAACAAATCGCATCTTCCAACGTCGTCGCTTCATCGCAATTGGACATATCCAACAAACGCCGAAACGCCGGGAAAGTATCGATCATGGTCGGCGCAAAGGCTTTCTGACAGGCCTGGACAATTTCAAAGCGCTGTTTCAAGTCCTGAGTCACTTTGGTTTCGCCCGAGACCCAGTTCAACAGTGCATCCTGAACATGGGTTCCGGAATGCAACCAACTCCGCATTTGCTTGGCGTAATCGTCAAGTTGCTCAAGCAGTACCGGCGCGAAGTTGACCACTACCTTGGCACCCGGCAATTTTTCAAGGTGCGCCACCATATCGGTGTAATCCTTAATGGCGTGCAGATACACCCACGGCAAACGATACTCGCCGTTCAACCCGTCTCGATAATGCGGTTGATGCATGTGCCAGCACAGCACCAGTTTGATTTTTTTCGGTTCCATAACTGAATTCTAATAGGCTGATTGAACGTTTTTAACGAGTGACATGCAGTTTTTGTCCAAGCATATCCGGTGTTACTAACACAATACCAGAAGATTCCTCAACATAAAAACGTCTTTTATCGTCTTCCAAGTTTTCACCAATAATGGTACCTTCCGGAATAATGCATCCTTTGTCGATGACGGCATTTTGGATACGGCAATTTCGCTGCACTTCGACGCGTGGCAATAAGACCGAGTCCTTAATCAAGGTGTAACTGTGAATACGCCCGCCACTGGAAATCACCGAACGTTTGATTCGCGCCCCCGACACAATGCAACCGCCAGCGGTCAAAGAGTCGATGGCCTCACCTCGACGCCCTTCATCATCAAAGATGAATTTGGCCGGTGGCATTTGGGCCTGATACGTCCAGATCGGCCAATCATCGTCGTATAAATTCAACTCGGGCGTCACCGAGCACAAATCCATACTCGCCTTCCAATAGGACTCGATGGTACCCACATCCCGCCAGTACACAGGACTGCCGTCATCATCTTGAAACGGAAAAGCACGCACATGCCAATCGGCAATTACCGACGGAATAATGTCTTTGCCGAAATCCCGCGATGAGGTCATGTTGTCGGCATCTTCAATCAGTTTTTCGAACAGGAATTCCGTGGAAAAGACATAAATCCCCATCGAAGCCAGCGCCTTATCCGGCTTACCGGGCATGGGTTCCGGGTCGGCCGGCTTTTCGGTAAATTTGGTGATTTCCAGATTTTCATTAACCGACATGACGCCGAAACCGGTCGCTTCCATTCTGGGCACCTCGATGCAACCGATGGTGACGTCCGCACCGGACTCGGCATGTTCATACAGCATCTTGCTGTAATCCATCGAATAAATATGGTCGCCCCCCAACACCAGCACATACTCCGGGGTATGGCGGCGCAAGATGTCCAAATTTTGATACAAGGCATCGGCTGTACCTTTATACCAACCTTTGTCCACCCGTTGCTGAGCCGGTAGCAACTCGACGAACTCCCCGACTTCGTATCGCATAAACGACCAGGCCCGTTGGATATGACGAATCAACGAGTGGGACTTGTATTGGGTCAAGACGCCGATTTTGCGAATCCCGGAATTCACGCAATTGGATAACACGAAATCGACAATGCGGTATTTGCCACCGAACGGAACCGCCGGCTTGGCTCGCCACTTCGTCAATTCCTTCAATCGGCTTCCTTCCCCGCCGGCCAATACCAGCGCCAATGTCTTACGGGTCAAGTCCGTTGCGGTTTTCGTTTCGCAATAGTACTTCATGCGGTCACCTCCTCTCGGTTCGTGCAACTGGAAATAATGATTGTGACGAGTTATTCCGGATGGTCGTTCAGCAAGCTTCGGGCATGCCGAATCGCACCCAACAATCCCACCGACTCATTTACCACTAAATAAATCGGAAAGGTTTCGACGATCTTTTTCATGCGCCCTTTGTTCAGAAACGCGTGGATAAAGCGAGGTTGCGTCATCCAATCCTGTATTTTAGGCGCAATGCCGCCCGCCACGAAAATACCGGCCTGCGGCTCCCAAATCAGTGCGGCATTACCAATGTAAGCGCCGTAAATTTCAACAAACGTATCCAACGTCTGTACCGCGATTTGCTCACCGTCCAACGCCGCTTGATGAATTTCGGCGGCATTGATGCCGCGCTTGCCATGGCCGTGAGCTTGGATGCTGTAAAAGAAATAAAGGGTTTCCAAGCCCTCGCCGGACAGTAAGCGCTCATAGGAAACATGCGGCCATTTCTTGCGTAACCAGGCCAGAATGTCATCTTGTTCATTATTGACGGGGGCGAAGTCGGCGTGACCGCCTTCGGAAGGTTGAGGGATAAAGGCGCCGTTGCAATTCTTGACCGGCGCCACACCCAAACCGGAACCGGCGCCGACCACCAGTCGATTACCGGTGATGTCGTATTGGCCTTCCTGCAAACATACCAAATCGCCTGGCTGCAAATCGTCCACACCGAGGGCTGCTGCATAAAAATCATTGATAATATCGACACGATCGATGCCACATAAGGTTTCCAGGGCATCCGCATCCACAGTCCAAGGTAAATTGGTCAACTCGGCGCGACGACTTTTGACGGGGCCGGGTAACCCCAGACAAGCAGCATCGATGGTCGGCAAATCGAATTCGGATTGAAAGGTTTCAATCAATGCCGTCAAGGAAGGAAAATCGGCACTGAGGTAGCGTTTCTCGGCCAACACGAGATTCTTGGTCGTATCCGATGCCTGCAACAACACTTTGGTCGCGCCGACATCGGCCGCTAGGATATAAGACATTGAGCACCCTCAAAACAGTCGTACGTACCGGAAGCTCAATGGAAAAGCTGAACCTCCTATCCAAACTCTTCATCCAGCCCTTCGCAGAGAAGATGGCTGATGAAGCTGTGTGCTTCCTGTATCCGAGCGGTCTCGTCCGAATCCACTTGAAAACAGAAATCTGAAATCTCGGCCAATACGCTCGGCTGGTTGCCGGTCATGGCCACGGTGACACACCCAAGGTCACGGGCTTTCTCAATCCCTTTTACGACGTTGGGGCTACGACCCGATGTCGACAAACCGATCACAATATCACCAGGCCTGGCCAAACCTTCGATTTGGCGGGAAAACAGGGTCTCGAATTCAAAGTCGTTGGTGTGCGCGGTTAAAATGGAACTGTCCGTCGTCAAAGCGATTGACGCCAGCGGTGCGCGGTTCTTCACGTAACGCACCATCAATTCCGCCGCCATGTGCTGAGCATCCGCCGCACTGCCGCCGTTCCCCATCCACAGAACCTTTCCACCCTCTTTGAGGGACCGAACCATTCTATCAACCAGTTCCGTAAGTATTTGTGACGATTCAGTTACAGATTGTATGGCTTTTTGATGCGCTTGCAAAGCATGTTCTAAGTTCATTACACGTTTTTTCCACTTTTCATTCTTGCGCTTGGATTTTGTCCACCATATTGGTGGTGGAATACCCGTCCCAAAACGAGAGAACGGCGACTTCGCCACCATTCTCCCACACACACTGTGCGCCGGCGATTTCGTCCGGCTTGTAATCGCCGCCTTTCACCAGCACATCCGGCTTCAATTTACAAATCAAACGCTCCGGTGTTTCCTCTCCGAAAGGCACCACCCAATCGACGCAACTCAAAGCCGACAACAATTCCATTCGCCCTTCCAACGGAACGATCGGGCGACTGTCGCCTTTCAACAGCTTCACCGATTCATCGGAGTTGACCGCCACCACCAGACGGTCGCCGGTTTTCGCCGCCTCGTTCAAATAACGCACGTGCCCACTGTGGAGCAAATCGAAACAGCCGTTGGTGAACACCACCTTCTCGCCTTTTTCCTGCGCCAAGCGAATCAAGGCTTCCACCTCGTCTTCCGACATCGACATATACGCCTGATGACGTTGCGAAGCATACACCTGCTCTTCCAGCTCGACCCGTGTCACCGTAGACGTGCCGACTTTACGCACCACAATACTGGCCGCCTCATTCGCCAACCGCACCGAATCCGGTAAGGACATGCCACTGCCGAACGCAGTGGCCAAGGTCGCAATCACCGTATCGCCGGCGCCGGTGACGTCAAACACTTCCTGCGCCTGCGATTTCAGCAAAGTCGGTTTCGCACCCTGTTCCACCAATGCCATGCCATGTTCACTGCGCGTCACCAACAAGGCATCGATATCAATGTCACGAATCAGTTTTTCGCCGCGTTCCACCACATCCTGCTCGGTCGGGCAGGCGCCGACAATCAATTCGAATTCGCCTTGATTCGGTTTTACCAGCGTCGCGCCACTGTAACGGGTGAAATCATCGCCTTTCGGGTCGATTAACACCGGTACGTCCTGCCGTTTGGCCGCCTCAATCATCTTCTCGACATACTGCAAGGCACCTTTGGCGTAATCGGAAATCACCACCACATCGAACGCCGCCACTTGAGAGGCCACCAAGTCAGCCAATGCCTGCGCATCTTTTTCCGGCACGGCGTTTTCGAAATCCATCCGAATCAATTGCTGATGATGGCTCAACACACGCAATTTACATATGGTGCCCGCTTCGGAATACACCCAATCGGAAACGACATCGGCGTCTTTCAACACTTGAGAAAGTTGCTCGCCAAAACTGTCGCGCCCGACAATTCCCATCAGTTGTACCTGAGCGCCCAAATCGGCAATATTCAATGCGACATTGGCCGCGCCGCCGGCCCGAACATCTTCGTCCGCGACTTTCACCACCGGCACCGGCGCTTCAGGGGAAATACGGCCTGCGCGACCGGACCAATACTGGTCCAACATGACATCACCGACGACTAAAATTTTGGTTTTGGAAAAATCGTGCATTTTCATGGATTGATTAGATTAAAATATCGAAAGTATTTATTATGATTTAAAACTCTGACATAAGTCTAACAGGATTCCATTTTAATGTTCGTTTTTAACCCGACTTTGCGGTCAATTTTCATCGCCTTCACGGTATTATTTTCCATCACAACCCCTAAAGCACACGCCGACAGCTCCAACGACTTATTAATGAACCTCACCATCATCGGAGCCATCGGTTCGTTCGGCTATGCCTGTTACGAAGGACAGGCCCCTTGTTCTTTTGATCCAAGTTTGAATACCGACAAATTATCACTGAGTGTCGATGTCGGTGCCGACAACACCATCCAAAACAATCGCTTCGCCTTCGGGGCCGACTGGCAAAAACCGTTATTCGAAAACGAGCATTTTCGGATCGGCGGACGCTGGGAAATCAATGCGAACTACTGGTACTCCACCGACAAGGACGCCGACAATAAAAGCGGTTATATTGTCGGCTTGACCCCGGTGTTTCATTACATTTGGAAAACCGGCCAGATCAAACCCTACTTGGAACTCGGCGGCGGCCCGCAATACCTGTCGGACGTCACCATCGAAAACGAATTCAAATCCACCCAATTCCAGTTCGGCAGCATTTTCGGCCTGGGGGTGCAAAGCGACCAGTTTGAAATCGGTTATCGCTATCTGCACATCTCCAACGCCAATATCGAAACACCGAACCCGGGCACGGATTTTCACAATTTACACATTGCCTATAAGTTTTAATCACGTTAAGCATTTGCTTTAATATGATTCTGGCTGAGCACCCTCAGCCCATCGAACACATCCGTAAGGGAAAGACATGAGCGCTATTGACATTGCAAAACGGGTTTTCGACATTGAAGCCGAAGCCATCACCCACTTGAAACAATTGCTGGACGACAACTTTGCCCAAAGCGTCGACGCCATTCTCAAAACACAGGGGCGTCTGGTGATTTGCGGCATGGGCAAATCCGGCCTCATCGGCAAAAAAATCATGGCCACCCTGGCCAGCACCGGCACCCCGTGTTTTTTCATGCACCCGGGCGAAGCCTTCCATGGCGATTTGGGCATGGTCTCACCGAAAGACGTTTTCCTGGCGATTTCCAACTCCGGCGAAACCGAAGAAGTCATCAAACTGATTCCGTTTCTGAAAGACAACGGTAACATCATCATCTCCATGACCGGACGCCCGGAATCGACCCTAGCGAAAAACTCCGAGTTCCATTTGAACATTGCAGTGCCGCAGGAAGCCTGTCCACACCAACTGGCGCCGACCTCGTCCACCACCGCCACGCTGGTGATGGGCGATGCGCTGGCCGTCGCCCTGATGGAAGCGCGCGACTTCCAACCGCAGGATTTTGCTCGCTTCCACCCAGGCGGCAGCCTGGGGCGCAAACTCTTGACCCGCGTCAAACATGAAATGAAATCGGAAAACCTGCCGTTCATCGGCGCGGAAGCGACCATGAAAGAAGTCATTCACACCATGACCGATGGTCGCCTCGGGCTGTGTATCGTCAACAATGGCGAAGGCATCATCACGGATGGCGATTTACGTCGTCAAATGGAAGAAAACACCGATACCTTCTTGCAGAAAACCGCGGGCGACATCATGAAACGCCAACCGAAAACCATCGATGCCGAAGCTCGCCTATCCGATGCCGAAGAGATGATGACCCAACAAAAAATCACCTCCTTGCTGGTCTCGGATCATGATCGCATCGTCGGCGTCATTCAAATTTACGACCTGAACCGATAACGGTTACAGACGATGGGACTTTGGCTCTACCGATTTTTGTTATTCCTGGCGTTTCCGCTGATCGCCTACTCCGGGTGGAAACGCTGCCGGAAAGCCGACAGGCAAGCTCGTCAGGAAAACGATTATGCGCCTATCCCACAATGCTTCCGTGCTCGATTCGGCTGGAACAATCAACCGTTCCAAAAAGGCGGTATCTGGATCCACGCCGTCTCCGTCGGCGAAACCCGCTCCATCTTTCCATTGCTCACCGAGCTGAAAGCCCAGTATCCGGACACGCCCATCACCTTGACCAGCGGTTCAACGCAAGGCGCACAACAAGCGCTTCGCTTCGCCCCGATACCGATTCAACATCAAATGATTCCCTACGACTACCCTGGCGCCGTACAGCGCTTCCTGGATAAAATCGCCCCCAAACTGGTGATTATGGTGGAAACCGAAATCTGGCCGAATTTATACCAGGCCTGCCATGACCACCAGATTCCGCTGATCCTGGCGAATGCGCGCATCAAGGAAAAATCCTTTCAAGCCTACCGCAAATGGGGCGCGCGCCTGATTGCCAACGCACTGAACCAAACACAATTGATTGCCAGCCAGTTCACTGCCGACACCGACCACTTAATCGCACTCGGTGTCCACCGGGATCGCATTCAACAACTCGGCAATCTGAAATCCGACATCCACATTCCGGCCGATTTAGCCGAAAATGCCCAGGCCTGGCGAAAAGACGCCCACTCCGACAAACGGTTCATTTGGGTCGCTGCCAGCACCCATGGTCCGGTGAAAGACAGTTCGACTTCCGAAGAAGCTCTCATGCTGAATGCCCACCGGGCTTTATTGAAATCCACGC
Source organism: Thiomicrospira sp. S5 (assembly GCF_003991075.1). Lineage (NCBI taxonomy): Bacteria > Pseudomonadati > Pseudomonadota > Gammaproteobacteria > Thiotrichales > Piscirickettsiaceae > Thiomicrospira > Thiomicrospira sp. S5. Next base: position 2,308,805 of record NZ_CP014470.1, read on the forward strand.
CGGACGCGTTATTGATTTTGGTGCCGCGACACACCGACCGCTTTACCGAGGTCGCGAAGCTTCTCGAACAATCCGACCTCAAGGTTGCGGTGCGTTCCCGTGGCGAGACGGTCATCGCCGATACACAGGTTTATCTGGCCGACACCATCGGTGAATTGATGCTTTGGTTCCAAGTCGGCGACGTCGCCTTCATCGGCGGTAGCCTGGTGCCGTTCGGCGGCCATAACATTCTGGAACCGGCCGCGTTGGGCAAACCGGTTTTATCCGGCCAATACCACATGAATTTGCAAGCGCTTTACGATACCTTCAAGGACGACAATGCGGTCTCCATCGCCGACGACGACATTCAGCTCGGCGAACAACTGGTACTGTTTGCGCAAAACCCGGAACAGCGCCAGGCGTACGCGGAGCGCGCTTATAACTGCTTCAAAAAGCAATCCGGTGCCTTGCCACGTTTTATGGACGCCATCAAACCCTTTTTAGCGCCAAATCCATCCCAGACAACAACAGAAAAATAACGAATCAGGTTGCATATGTCATTGAAAGATCAGGTTGATGTTGCCCGCCAACTCCTCGCCAACTACCCGGTGGTGACCATCCCACGGGAAGTCATGGAATTGCGCAAACTACTCGATTTATACGAATTTCCCAACCCGTCGAAAATCAAGGAACTGGTTTCCACCAGCCCGACACTAGCAGGTGACTTGGTGGCGCTGGCCAACAAACTCAGCCAGAAGAAACCGCAACCGAAAAGCATCCAATCCATCGACGCCGCCATCGACTTTCTCGGCCTGAAAAACATCAAACACTATGTCTTCTGTGTGCAAATTCAGAAAATGCTCGACGCCAGCCCAGTGCAAGGCCTGTCCTATCACAGCATCGTCATTGCCGATATTCTGGTACAACTGACCAAAAAACTGAATTTGCTGAATACGGCCGAAGCTTATATGTTTGGATTGGTGCACGACATCGGCACTTTCCTATTCGCCGAGCTCGACAAACTGCACCCGGAAACCTTTGTGGCCAGTTTGATGAATCATTACCAAGTCCACCAGGACGAATACGCCCGTTTCGGCACCACGCACAGTGCAGTGGGCTATGTCATGACCAAAGATTGGGGCTTGAAAGATGAAGTCTGCAAAGCGATTTTGCTGCACCATGAAGACGACCTGAAGCGCATCAAGGATAAAGACATTCGCCAACTGACGGCCATGCTGGAATTGGCGCACGTCTTGGCGCTGGAAAACAAAAAGAATATTCTCGAAACCGAATTACCGGTTCTGTACGAAGACACTATTCAAGTATTGGGGCTGACTGAAGACGACGTCAACCAGATTCGCCGTCAGGTACACCCTTAACGTAATTCAAGTCGTTCCAAAAGAACTGGACGACTTAAATCAAAACTCAAATCACTTTGGAAAAGCGATTTTGGGTGCCCGGCTTCAAGTAAGCGTCAAACACCATACAGATATTGCGAATCAGCAAGCGTCCGGCGGCGGTGACGTATAAATCCGTTTCCGTCAACTCGATCAAACCATCTTCCACCATCGGTGCCAACCTCGGCAGCGCTTGTTCGAAATATTCGTTAAAGACAATGCCCCACTGCTGCTCGACCTTGGCAAAATTCAAATGGAAGTGGCTGATCAAACGGGTAATCACATCCCGTCTCAATTCATCGTCTTCGGTCAAAGTCACGCCACGGAACACCGCCAAGTGCCCCGCATCGATCGCCGCATAATAGTCGTTTAACGACTTGTAGTTCTGCGCATAGGTGTTATTAATCAACGAAATCGACGTCGCGCCCATGCCAACCAAATCGCATTCGGCATGCGTGGAATAGCCTTGGAAATTCCGGTATAGGGTTTCGTTCCGTTGCGCCACCGCCAACTCGTCGTCCGGCTTGGCGAAATGATCCATACCGATATAGACATAACCGGCCTCCAGCAGTCGATTTGTGGTGGCATGCAAAATCGCCAGTTTTTCATCCGGCGACGGCATATCGGCTTCGTTCATTTTTTTCTGAGTCGGGAACATGCTCGGCATATGGGCGTAATTGAAGACCGAGAAACGATCCGGCTCTACCGCCAAGACCTTGTCCAGAGTCGCCATAAACCCGGCTTCGGTCTGATGCGGCAAACCGTAAATCAAGTCCACGTTCACCGACATAAACCCGGCTTCCCGCGCACCTTCCAACACTTCAAAGGTTTGGGCTTCGGTCTGAATACGATTCACCGCCTTCTGCACTTTCGGGTCGAAATCCTGCACGCCAAGGCTCATACGGTTAAAGCCCAGGTCACGCAATAACTTGACGGATTCTTTATTCGCTTCACGCGGGTCGATTTCAATCGAATATTCGCCGGAATCGTCATCATGAAGATTAAAGTGCTGGCGCGTCACCGTCATCAGCTCGCGCATTTCATCCATATTGATGAAGGTCGGCGTACCGCCGCCCCAGTGCAGCTGGTCCACTTTACGGCTCGGGTCGAACAGCTTGGATTGCATTTCGATTTCACGATACAAGCGGTCTAGGTAAGGCGTGGTTTTGCTGCGGTCCCGCGTCCAAACCTTGTTGCAGGCACAGAAAAAACACACCGTATCGCAAAACGGAATATGAAAATACAACGATAAATTACGATCCGACGCATTACTGCGCTCGGCCGCGGCCTGATATTCGGGAATGCCGAACGATTCGTCAAACTGCACCGCCGTCGGATACGAGGTGTACCTCGGTCCGGACTGGTTATAACGCTTAATCAAATCTTCGTCGAATCGAATACTCTGTTCCATGCGGGGTTCCTATGGCATTATCGTTACGGGCGGCCGCCATCATCAAGGACGGTACCGCGGCATTCTAACAAAAAAAGGGTCGCGCGCCCGACGACGCTCACCAGACTTAATGTAAATCAAGCTTTTGTTCTAGAGAACCTTCATTTCGCCGAAAACACCCAGGCCTGGTGGATTTTTGGATTACGGGCAAAGTCTTTCGGCAAGGTACGCTGGGTGATGTTTTCAATGGCCCAATCGTCGGCAAACGCCGCTTGATCCAGTTTGAACTTACGCAGATTGTTCGAGAACACCAAATGCCCGCCCGGTGCCAACAGCGTCAAGGTTTTACGGATTAAATCCACATGATCACGCTGAATGTCCAAGGTGCCTTCCATGCGCTTGGAGGTCGAAAACGACGGCGGATCCAGGAAAATCACATCAAAGGTCTCGGACGGCGTTTTAGACGAACCATCGGTTTCCTTATCCAACCATTCCAATACGTTTTCCTGCTGCAAACGGTGCTGACGTTCATCGATATCGTTGCACATGAAATTGTGCTTGGCCCAATACAAATAGGTTTTCGACATATCCAAACTCAAACTGCTTTTACAACCGGCTTTGACGGCTTCCGCCGTGGCACTGGCAGTGTAACAGAACAAGTTCAACAGACGTTTGCCGCTGGCCAGCTTCGCCACTTCTCGGCGCACGTCCCGGTGGTCCAGAAACAAACCGGTGTCCAAATAATCGGTGAAGTTGACGCGGATTTTGGTTTGGTTTTCCAACACGGTGAAAAAGGCTTTTTGCTCGTCCATTTTTTCGTACTGATCCTGGCCTTTTTGCTGACTGCGCACTTTGAAAATAATGCGTTCCGCCGCCACATCGAACACCACCGGCAACACCGACAAGGCTTCATACAAGCGGCGCTTCGCCTTGGTCGGGTTAACGGTTTTCGGCGGCGCGTATTCAGCCACCACCACCCACAAACCGCTTTCCAGCGTATCGTACAAATCAATCGCCAGGGCGTATTCCGGGATGTCAGCATCGTAAACACGATAGGCTCGAATGTCCTGCTGCTTCACCCAGCTTTTCAGCCCTTTCATATTCTTGTGGATGCGATTGGCCACCATGCGTGCGTTATCGGACTCTGCCAATTCCGGTTGCAAGCGGCGGACTTGAGACACCAAATCCGACTTGACCTGCAAGGCCGGTTGGCGGAATAAGCTTTCATCCAAATCAAAACGGAACAAACGACACGCCATGGCACCGTTGTAAAAATCGTGCGAACGTTTTGCTTTAATGCCCAGATACATGCCCAACTCGGTATTACAGGTCAGCACCGCCGCTTTCCAATCTTTGAATTCCGATTTCAGATATTCGCCCAGTTGCATGTAAATCTGTTTGACCGATTCTTCATCGCTCAGGCGTTCCCCATACGGCGGATTGGTCACAATCAAGCCGGTCGGCCAATCGCCCCATTTTCGTCCTTGCTCAACGCTCATTTGCTTGATTTCAATCACGTCATCATAACCGGCCGCTTGAATCGCTTCGCGGGCAATGTCCAACGATTTATGCGAAATGTCGGAACCGTAAATCATCGGCAACTGACGCAAGCCTTCGGTTTCGCGTTGTTCAGCTTCCTCGAGCAAATTTTCCCACAGGACTTCGTCATGACCACGCCAATAGTTCAGCAACATTTCACCGGATTTAGCCAGGCCTGGCGCCGTATCAGAGGCCATCATCGCCGCTTCGATCAGAAAGGTACCGGAACCGCACATGGGGTCATACAGCGAACCACCGCGTTTGGCGATTTCCGGCCAATTCGCCCGCATCAAAATCGCCGCCGCGACATTTTCTTTCAAGGGTGCCGTCACCTGCGTGCCTTCGCGATAACCGCGTTGGTGCAAGCTGTAGCCGGTCAAATCCAGGCTCAGCGTCAAATGATTGCGATTGACGTGACCGTGTACGCGAATGTCCGGTGTGGTCGCATCCACCGACGGACGTGTTTGGTAGCGCTCACGGAAATAATCGACGATGCCGTCTTTGATTTTCAGCGCACCATAATGGCTGTGTTCGATGCCCAGCCCTTTCCCGGTGAAGGACACCGCAAAAGTCCCGTCCTGCGCCACATGCTGAATCCAGTCTATGGACGCTACCAGGCCGCTCAAGGCTTCCTGATTCGGCACCTCGGTTTCCAGCAACACATAATAGACCCGGTTCGCCAAACGTGACCAAAGGCAGGTTCGATACCCAACATCCAAAGGCCCTTCAAAGGTCGCGCCCGTTGGCTGGATTTTGATATTTTCCGCTCCGAAACCGGTCAACTCTTCACGAAGCAGTTCGTTCAAGCCCGGTGGAGACGTTGCAAAAAAACGACACATTGAAATTACCTATCGACAAAAACGTTATTTTACTGCATTACGACAAGCCACTTTAGTAAAATGGCCTCCCTGTGGCGACATTATTAGAACGCACTTATATACAAAAATGCACATTTGAACACCGGCTTATAATTTTTTATGACATTCATCACACGACTTTTTTTCACGGTTTTCGTATCCTTCCTGCTGGCACAATCGCCGGCCATGGCCTATGATCCTCCGCCACAATCCGAAGCCGATTTCCAGGCCTGGCTAAAAGGCTTCAAAAAACAGGCCCGTCAGGACGGCATTTCCCAGCAGACCCTGAACAAAGCGTTCAAAAATGTGCATTTGAATGAACGCGTCCTGGAATTGGATCGCCGTCAACCGGAATTCACCCGCACCTTCTGGCAATACTTCAACCGTGCCGTCACCGACTGGCGCATTGAAACCGGTCAAAAACTGTATGAGAAGTACAAACCCCAACTGCAGGAAGTCACGCGCGAATATGGTGTTCCAGGGCGTTTTCTAATTGCCTTCTGGGGCATGGAAACCAATTTCGGCGGTTACACCGGCAACACCCCGATTATCGAATCCCTCGCCACACTATCGTACGACCCACGTCGCTCCGAATTTTTTCAGAAAGAACTCATGGCCGCTTTACGCATTATCGACCAAGGTCATATTGACCCGGCCCAAATGAAAGGCTCTTGGGCCGGCGCCATGGGACAATGCCAATTCATGCCCAGCAACTATCTAAGATATGCAGTGGATGCCGACAACTCCGGCAAACGCGACCTTTGGAACAGCCTGCCGGACGTGTTCTTCTCAATGGGGAACTTCCTGAATGAATTGGGATGGCAACGTGAAGAAAACTGGGGACGGGAAGTGACACTTCCGGAAAACTTCGACCTGGCCTTAGCCGACGGGCGGACTAAACGCTCCCTGGATGACTGGCGCCAACTCGGTTTAAAACTGGCGGACGGTCGCCCGTTACCGGAGGCCGACATGAAAGCCGCCCTGCTCTTACCGTACGACTATCGCGGCCCGGCGTTTTTGGTCTTCGATAACTTCGACGTCATCAAGCGCTGGAACCGTTCCGACAGTTACGCCCTCGCCGTCGGTCATCTGGCGGATCGCATCGTCGGGCGCCCGCCATTGAGTAAAACCGCTCCGAAAGACGACAAATCGCTCACCCGCGACCAAATCAAAGAATTGCAAGAACGCCTGGCCCTGGCCGGTGAAGACATCGGTAAAATCGACGGCATCGCCGGCAGCAAAACCCGCAGCGCTCTGCGCGCTTTCCAACTGCAAAACGGTTTGCCGGCCGACGGCTACCCGTCCTATCGCATGCTGAAAATCTTACAGAAAACCGTTCGTTAGTCGATACAGTCATCAACACCTTTAACAGGCCGATTGTGATCATTCGCAATCGACTATAATGGTCTTTAAATGACATTTCAAACCGTTAGACAGGTCAGCGGACATGCTCAAAACACCCAAACCCGATGTGTGCGAACAACCGGCCTACTTATTCTGGAAGCTGCAAAGCCGCCTGACCAAATTCGCCAATCAATTGGAAAAATCCGAAAAAGCCAAGCAACAGGCGCAGCAAACCCAATCGTCACCGAAGACGTCAGACTGACATCACCAAAAGGCTTGGAAAAGAATTGAAAGAGGAAAGGCTTAAGATTCGTCGCGTTGCACGGCGCGCTTTTCACGTCTCGGCTTTAACCAAAATTCGGACAGAATCAATAATCCCGCCCCGATATTAATCGCCATATCGGCCACATTAAAAGTGGCGTAATGCCAGGAACCAATATAGAAGTCGACAAAGTCGGTCACCCGACCGAACAGAATCCGGTCAATGACGTTACCGATGGCACCGCTCAGAATCAGATTGATGCCAACGGTTTCCGTACTCCACACCTTCGGCAGCTTGGATAACCAGAAAAGCAGAGCGCCGCTGACCCCCAGCGCCAATCCAGTGAACAGCCAGCGTTGCCAGCCGCCCATATCCGCCAGAAAACTGAAGGCCGCGCCATAATTGTAGACCAGTGTAAAGTTCAAATGCGGCAAAATCGCCACCGGCTCGCCCAGTGTCAAACCGGTGTTGGCCCAGTATTTCGTCAACTGATCCAGCACCAGCAACAACGCGGCCAGCCACAGCGTTTTCAGCGCCGTTTGGGAAAGAGAAGTGAAATGTGTCATAACGATACGTCGAATGGTGAAACCGACCAGGCCTGGCCGATTTTAAGCAAACTGACGTTGCTCCCCTTCACCATAGACATTATCGATACAACGTTGACACAAATCCTCGTCTTCACTGTGCGACCCGACATCGTCACGATGATGCCAGCAGCGACCGCATTTCGGTTTATCCACCGCTCCGGCATCCACCCACAAACCATCCACATCGGTAGTGATCGCGGTATCGGTTTTTTCCGACGCCGGTTTCACAGTGGCGTAAGAGGTAATCAACACAAAACGCAACTCGTCCTGCAAGGCTTGAATCTGCTCGAACAGATCGCCGTCGGCATACAGCGTCACTTCGGCGGTCAAAGAGCCTTTCACCACACCGTCATTTCGCAACTGTTCCAATTGCTTGGCGACCGCCGAACGCACCTCCATCATCCGCGCCCAATAGGCTGAATTCATCGGCTGCGTTTCGTCCAATGCCGTCAAGCCGTTGTACCACTGTTCGGTAAAGATGGTGTCGGAACGGTCACCCGGTAACGACTGCCAAATTTCCTCGGCGGTGAAACTCAAAATCGGTGCAATCCAACGCGTCAAGGCTTCCACGATGTGATACAAGGCCGTTTGCGCGGAACGTCGCGGCAAACTCTCCGCCTTACAGGTGTACTGACGGTCTTTAATGACATCCAGATAAAACGCGCCCAGTTCGACCGAACAGAAGTGCGTCACCGCTTGATAAATGGTATGGAAATGATAGGACTCATAGGCCGCTTCCACTTCCTGTTGAATTTGTGCGGCCTGACCGACGGCCCACTGATCCAGCGGTAACATCTCGTCATACGTCACGGCATCGGTTTTCGGGTCGAAGCCGTTGATATTCGCTAGCAAGAAGCGCGAGGTATTGCGAATACGACGATAAGCATCTGCCGTACGCTGAATGATTTCGTCGGACACCGTCATTTCATAACGGTAATCGGCGGCTGCAATCCACAAACGCAAAATATCGGCCCCGAACTTATTGGCGATGTCCTGCGGCGCGACCACATTGCCTTTGGACTTCGACATTTTCTTGCCGTCTTTATCGACGGTAAAGCCGTGCGTCAGCACCTGCTTATACGGCGCTTCGCCGCGGATTGCCAAGGACGTCAACAATGAAGATTGGAACCAGCCACGATGTTGGTCGGACCCTTCCAGATACAAATCCGCCGGTGTCGTCAATTCATCACGCTGCTCCAGCACAGCGAAATGTGAAATCCCCGAATCGAACCAGACGTCCAGAATGTCGGTGACTTTTTCATAATCGTCCGCTTCCGCGCCCAGTAACTCTTCCGGTTCCAGGTCATACCAGGCATCGATGGATTTTTCTTCCACCATCTGCGCCACTTTTTCCATCATTTCGACAGTATTCGGATGCATGGTACCGGTGGCTTTATGAATGAAAATCGGAATCGGCACGCCCCAGAAACGCTGACGGGAAATACACCAGTCCGGACGGCCATCAACCATGCCTTCGATACGAGCTTTCCCCCAATCCGGCACCCATTCCACTTTCTGGATGGCGTCCATGGCTTGTTGGCGCAGATTGCCTTCCGTCATGCTGATGAACCATTGCGGGGTGGCACGGAAAATCAACGGCGTTTTGGTTCGCCAGCAGTGCGGATAACTGTGCACAATCGCTTCGTGATGGACCAAGGCCTGATGTTCTTGCAACACCTCGATCACATGGTCGTCGGCTTTGAGGACGTTCTCGCCTTCGAACAACGGCGTGCCCGCCACATAATTACCGCGACCGTCCACCGGACAATCCACTTCCAAATCGTATTTCAAACCGACCGCGTAGTCTTCCTGACCGTGACCCGGCGCCGTGTGAACACAGCCAGTCCCGGCATCGGTAGTGACATGATCGCCCAAAATCAGCGGGACAATGCGGTCGTAAAATGGATGTTGCAGACGAATCAATTCAAACTGATCGCCACGGCCATAAGCGATGACGCGATAGTTTTCGAAGCCCCATTTGTCCATGCTGTCTTTTAAAAGCGCCTCGGCCAGGAACAGACGCTCCGGCCCGTTCTCGCCGTCAACCTGCACCACGGCGTATTCCAACTCCGGGTTGATTGAAACCGCCTGGTTGGCCGGCAAGGTCCAAGGCGTCGTGGTCCAAATCACCACCGACAAAGGCCCTTCGCCTAACTGCGCTTCCACATGATGACAACGTTCGAAAAACGCGGCTTCATCCAAGACTTTGAAACGCACATCGATGGCATGAGAACGCTTGTCTTCATACTCCACCTCGGCTTCCGCCAAAGCGGAATGCCCGCCGACACTCCAGTAAACCGGCTTGGTGCCTTTTATCAAATGGCCGTTTTCGACGATTTTCGCCAGAGCGCGAATCTCATTGGCTTCAAAACGATAATCCTTGGTCAAATACGGGTGTTCCCAATCCGCCACGACTCCAAGACGTTTAAAGCCCTCCATTTGCGCATCCACTTGCTTTTGGGCGTAATCGCGGCAGGCCTGGCGGAATTCGGTGGCGCCGATTTTCTGGCCGACTTTGCCTTTTTTCTTCTCGACATTCAATTCAATCGGCAAACCGTGGCAATCCCAGCCCGGTACATAAGGCGCATCAAACCCACAGAACCCTTTGGATTTGACAATCATATCCTTCAGCACCTTATTGACCGTATGGCCAATGTGAATGTTACCGTTCGCATACGGAGGCCCGTCATGCAAAATAAACTTCGGACGCCCCGCCATGGCTTCACGCACTTTACGATACAGGTTCGCCTGCATCCAACGCTCGACCTGCTTCGGTTCCCGATTCGGCAAGTTGCCGCGCATCGGAAAGTCGGTTTCGGGTAAGTTTAATGTCGGTTTGTAATCTTTTGTCATGTCGATAACTTCAGTTTAGATTTTTAAAAATTCCATCACGGCGGCTGTGTCAATCCGCCGTGCCGTCTTCCAAGCCGTGCATTCGCCGCGCCACCTGCACATCCTGCCGAATCTGATCCGTCAGGGCTTCAAGCGAATCAAATTTCATTTCAGAACGAATGAAACGCTCTATTTTAACGCCGATGTGCGCGCCGTAAACGTCTTTCTGCCAATCGAACAAGTGCACTTCAATGGAAGGGCGTTGTCCGTTGACGGTGGGCCGGACACCGATATTCGCCACCCCCGGCCAATCCACTTCGTCCAAACCACTGACCTTGACCGCATAGACCCCTTCCAACGGCATCTGGATGCGTTTCGGGTTCAGGTTCAAGGTTCGAAATCCGATTTTACGGCCCAGCTTTTGACCATGAATCACCCGGCCCTGAAAGCGGAAATCGTCGCCCAACAGCCGCCCGGCCAACGGTAAATCATGATCTGCCAACGCCTGACGCACCCGGGTGCTGCTCACACGCTCTCCGTCCACTTCAAATGTCGCCACATCGGTAACGTCAAAGCCCAATTCCGCACCGCGCGCCATCAAAAATTCGAAATTGCCGCGGCGCTGACATCCAAAACGAAAATCGTCACCTATCACCAGATGGCGCACATTCAAGCGCTCTTTCAACAGGTTCTGAACAAAATCGTCGGCCGTCCAGTTGGCAAAGGCTTCATCAAAACGGCACACCAAAACATAATCCACCTCGGTGTCCTGAAACGCCGCCAGTTTTTCACGCAAATTCATCAAACGCACCGGCGCGGATTGCGGCGCAAAATATTCGATCGGTAACGGTTCGAACACCATCACCACCGACGGCAAACCATTGTCGGCCGCCAGGTCCTGAACCTGCTGCAAAATGGCTCGATGCCCGAGATGCACGCCGTCGAAATTGCCGATGGTCAACACACAGCCCTGACGGAACGCGTCTCGAACCGAATCCAAATTGTGTAAACCCCGTATCAAGTGCATCTGTTTGATTTCATTGCTTGAAATAAGCGATAGATTATAACGTATTCCGGGATTTGAGACCGCGCAAAATCGTTTGGCTTTTCGAAAAAATCATCGTTTAAAGTGCGTGTCATCGAAACCGCCAGGCCTGGGCGTTTTCAAGGTTTCGACTGCAACCAACCCGCCGGACGCACGCCAAGCAGCAACAGCGCCACACCGTACAAAGCGATGGCACCCAGCACCAAACCACTCAACCAGGCAAGACGGTGCCAGGCATCAAACGCCAACCACTCCGCCGGCGCGGGCGACATCCACAGTAAAAACGCCACCAGCACCACATTGCCCAGCAAGACCTGCATCCACAACTTACCCCAGTCGGATAACGGCGCGAACTTGTCCTGCTTACGCAGCAAAATGTACAGCAAACCGGCATTCACAAATGCCGAGGCACTGGTCGCCGCTGCCAAGCCCACATGCGCAAAAGGCCCGATCAATGCCAAATTCAAAACCACATTCGTCACCAGCGCCACCACGGCGACTTTGACCGGTGTTTTCATTTCCTTACGCGCATAAAACGCCGGTGCCAATATCTTCACCAAGATAAAGCCCAGCAGCCCGAAGGAATACGCCATCAGACTCAAGCCCGACATGGTGACATCCCGTTCAGTGAAGGCGCCATAGTGAAACAGGCTAATAATCAGCGGTTGCGCCAGCAGCAGCAAGCCCAATGTCGCCGGCAACCCGATGACCAACACCAAGCGCAACGCCGTATCGATGTCCTGACGGTAACCGTTCCAGTTTTCATTGGCGGCCTTTTTCGACAAGCCCGGCAATACGACCGTCGCCAAGGCGACACCGAAAACACCCAGCGGAAATTCCATCAAGCGATCCGAATAATACAACCAGGACACCGAGCCCGTCACCAAAAACGACGCCAAAACCGTATCCACCAGCAGATTGATTTGCGCGACCGACACCCCGAACAACGCCGGAATCATCAAGCGCTTGACCTCGCCGACGCCGTCATTTTTCTGCGCCGACGGCACCGGTAACAGCCCCAAACTCTTCAAAAAAGGGACATGAAACAGCAACTGCAATACGCCGGCGACCAAGACCCCCCAGGCCAACGCCATGACCGGCACTTCCAGCATCGGCGACACCCAAATGGCGAACGAAATCAGCGTCAGGTTCAGAAACACCGGCGTAAACGCCGGCACCGCGAACTGGTTATAGGTATTCATAATGGCGGATGAAAACGCCACCAGAGAAATCAGCAGCAGATACGGAAAGGTGATGGACAGCATGTCCGAGGCCAGTTGAAACTTGACCGGATCGTCGATAAAGCCCGGCGCGAAGACCATCATCCATAAGCCGGAACCAAACACACCGAACGCTGTCAGCAGCAGCAATATGCCGCCCAGCCGGAACAGAATCGCATCCACCAACGCTTTGACCGCCGCCTTTCCTTCCCGCTCCTTCACTCCGGCCAACACCGGCACAAATGCCTGTGAAAAGGCGCCTTCGGCAAACAGCCGTCGGAAAAAATTGGGGATTTTAAACGCGACGAAAAACGCATCCGCACCGGTGGACGCCCCGAAATAGCGTGCAATCACCATGTCTCGTACAAAACCGAGCACACGGGAAATCATGGTCATGCCACCGACAGTGGCCGTAGCTTTAATCAAACGCTTCAAGGCAAAATCTAGTCACTTAAGATTGAATGGAATTTTGGAAAAATCGATGAAATTCATTGTAACGGGGAACCCGTTTACACAGAAGTTTTTTTGTGGAATTTATCGAGAAAGCCAGCCTTTCGGTGAAAAACCAAATTGCAGACATAAAAAAACCGGGGATAACCCGGTTTTTTTCAACTTAACAGAATCGGTTTCGATTCGGTCAAATTACGCCATCGCTTTGATGCGAGCGTTCAAACGGCTTTTGTTACGGGCCGCTTTGTTTTTCTCGATGATGCCTTTACGCGCCATACCGTCCAAGCTGGACTGAGCGACACGGAAAGCTGCGTTCGCGGCTTCTTTATCACCCGCTTCAACCGCCGCCAAAACTTTTTTGACTTTGGTACGCATTTCAGAGCGCATGCTCGCGTTATGAATTCGATGCTTCTCGGCTTGGCGAGCGCGCTTAGTTGCTTGTGCTGAATTTGCCATTTATTTACTCCAAAAAATTTTGTATTTTCAATCGTTTACATCGATACGCATCGACCATCGACACTTTTCGGAAAGGGCTAAATCTTTCGTTAAGCATCTAAATGTTTGAAAGGATTGCGGAATTATCCATAAACTTTCCATTGATGTCAAATACTTATCGCATAATTTTTTAAGGTTTAAACCGCAGCAGGACAGCCGTTCCCACGACCATCAATCGCCCACTTTGCGGCCGTGCGCCCATCTGTACCACACCCAAAATTCGGGTTGAGAAAAACCGATGAATCTCTATACTGCTTTTAAAGCATGTCCGCCTTTTTAACAACCCCATGCCCGGAGAAACCGCATGACGACTCCAACGCGCTCATCCGTTCCATTCAACCGCCGCCTGTTCACGGCACTGCTCGTCGCCGGCTTATTGGCGCTTGCCTGGCTTGGCACCTTGGACCATTACACTTACGACTATCTAAAAGGCTCTCTGCTGAACGCTTTAGCGAGTTACGGAGTCAGCCGTTCGCTGAATGCGGTGATCTCCATGTTCTCGACTTCCACCATCAGCATTGGAGTGGCTTCGATTTCGGTGGGTGAACTACTGGACCCCTTGAACGATTTAATCGAACGCTTTTCGGAGTTACTGACCTTTGCCATCGGCTCCATCGCCATTCAAAAGATTCTGCTGACCATCGTTTCGTCCAATCTGTTCAATATCATTTTATCCGTATTCGGCATCGGCCTCATCATCGCTTTGTTTCGCCCAAACCGACCAGGCCTGGCCATTTTCAGCAAACTGTTTTTATTGGCGATTTTCCTCCGGCTGTGCTTATCCGTGATGTTGTTACTGAACCTGGCCGTCGACCACACTTTTATCGAACCGAATATCCAAGCCAATCAACAGAAAGTCGAGCACCTCGCCAGCGACCTGGACGAACTCAACCAGATGCCTCAAACCCCGCAAGCCATGCAACAGGCTTTGGCACAATTGCAACAAGAACGCCCTACACTGGTCGCTCGTATCCAGAGTCGGCAAAACCAATTAACGTCTCTGCAAACGCAGGTTTCAGAACAGGCGGAACGCGTTGAACACCTTCGACAACAACTTCCGCTTTGGGAGCGTTTCAATGTCTTTAAACAGGACAAAGCATTAAGTGAGGCGAAAGAGACCTTGCAAGCGTTAGAGGCGCAAATGTCCCAAGAAGAAAATGCGCTCACCGCCTTGCAAGAAAGCTTGATGACAATTGACGAGCGCATCGCGCGTTATGAACGTCGTTTGGTGGGCCAATCGGATTCGATGCTGGATTCCATCAATCGAGGTTTGTCGTCCTTCACCGCTTCCATCGGCGAGGTCGATATCTTCAAAATTCAAGCCCAGCTGGAAGCGTCGGTGGAAAACCTGCTCAACCTAATGATGTTGTATCTGCTGAAAACCCTGTTGTTGCCATTGCTGTTCATGTATCTGCTGATTAAAGGATTCCAACAAATCTGGCAAGTGAATGTTGCCGATTGGCTGAAACCATCTGCAACGCCAGAAACAAAAAAAGCGACCTGAGGCCGCTAATCTTAACCGAGATACGAATTCGGTTTTTCCACCCAGCACCCTGCTCAACAGGGTGCTTTAAATCGGTCTTAATGATGTCTTAATACGCCACACCGTAGGTCTTGAAGTAGACTTTATCCGGGTCGATCTTGTAGGTCCATTCCGCACCCGAGTTTTTCCAGCCGTTTTTCAAACGGAAGCCTTTCTTCTCACCGTCTTTCAGCTTACCGCCTTCAAAGCCGTCAGTCATAATGTAAACCTTTTCATAACCGTATTGATCCAGCATTTTGGCGACCGGTGCGGCACGCGTCGCCCCGGAACGGCACATAATGACGTACGTATTGTCTTCATCCGCGCCCAAATCGACGATTTTTTCTTCAAACTGTGAAATCCACTTGGAATTCGGTGCCGGCATATAACGCGGTTTGTTTTGCTTGGTATCCATTTTGGAATAATCGAACATCACCGCCGGCAACATAATTTGCGCCGCTTTGGTGTAACCGACAAACTGCCACTCTTCCGGGGTGCGGACATCGACCAGAATCACGTTCGAATCTTTTTTCATCATCTCCTGCGTTTCTTTCGCATCCACATACAAGCCTTGCGGCGTATGACGTTTCGGATCTTTCGGTTCCGGCGCCGTACTCGCCGTGGTGCCATACGCCATCATTACCGCCGAAGCCATCATCGATAAAGCAAACTGTTTCATATCGGGTTCCTTTTAAAAATGTTTCAATTCACCCGATGATTAAAGCATAAAAATAAGCATTTGCTTATATTTATTACTTTAAGAAAAACATAAATTATTTTTATAACAATAACCGCCAGGCCTGGCGGTTTTGACAATTAACGACTGGAGAGTTTTTGCAAGCGCCGAATCCATTGCCCCAAAGCGGGCGCTTGCGCATGGACAGACTGATAAACGTCGTCAAGGCTTCGCTCCGACATCCCCAGCGTTTGTTTCAGCAATTGCTGCAAATAATGCGCGCACTTCGGCGTCAACTGCGAGGAGAGCGTCAATTGGGTCAATTTGGTAACAATGACCGCATCACACACCTCTTGCCATTGCCCGTCACTTAAATCGAACCGCTCTGACAAATCATTTGGCCGCTTTCCGAGCCGGACTTCCATGACCGTTTTCAGCAAATGGTAGTTATAGAGTTCAATGGCCACCGGCCGCAGCGAAAACGGCAAGGCATTCATGTAACTGGGTTCGACTTCCTGACTTAAACTGGCCACCGATTGTGTCTCCTGGGTTAAAACGCCGCCACGGCCATACTGCTACGAATTTCATAACGCTCGATTTCAAACACCACCACTTTCTGACTGTGGCCGTCGGGAAAATTGAAATTAAACGCGTTGGTTTCTTTATGAGTATGCGATGCGGTGAAACTGCGCACAAAAGAAGCCTCGAAATCCAGTCGTTGGCCGGTGTCCGGAAAAAACAAATGGATAGCGCACCGACTGTTGGCCGGATAACGCTTATCCAACAACACTGACAAGCCACCGGCGCTGAGGTTGATTTCCTTTTGCCGCCAAGCTTTCGGGCTGGCCGGCGGAAAGAAATCGTTCAACATTTCATCGTAAGCCCGGAAATAATAAGAGGTGTATAAATACAGATAATACAGCGCTTGAACCAACGGTACTTTTTGATCGTGATTGACCGAAGCGGCAAAGTTTTTCGCCAGGCCGTCGATTTCAAAATAACTCTCCAGCGGTTCCGGCATCTGAAACTGGCTGGCATCGGACTTCTCAAGGCACGAGCTGAAGTGACGGTAGTAGGCTTGCATTTTTTGATTCAGCAAGTCGAAATATTGAAAGGTTTTGGGCGCATGGGCTTTCAGTTCTTCCAAGTCCTGAACCCCTTTCCCATAGGCGTGAAACTCCAGCCAACTCGCTACCTCGGTGCGCGGACTGCGCGCCTGCTGAGAAACCGATTCCACCCAGCCGCCGAAATAACGGCTGTAACGCTCAAACTCGGCAAACACCGGCGCCAGAATATCCTGCTGTTCCTGAATGTGGTTAATCCAGTAATGCATTTTGCTTTGAGCGTGTTGAAGACGCTTTTGCACCGACGGCGGGAAATAATCGATGCCGTAGGTAAAGATATCACCGGTTCGAGTCGGCCGACTGGGAACAATCAATAAACGCGCCGGAATATCCACACGGCGGAACCGCCGCATATCGTTTTTTTCAAACCAATAGGCCACACCCTACCCCTGAAAAATTGTTTTATAGTGTATTTTTAATCGGTTTTATACGCTAACGCAAGCCGATTTTTTCAACCGCCGACTAAGCCGATTTTATAGCCAACGCCCCAGTTGAAACCCGATGCTCAGTGTATTGTTCCGATAGTTGTAATCGATCAAGCTTTCGCCGTAACCGTAAAACCACTGCACATACAGGTTGAGGTTGCGATGAATCGGGTAACTGTAGCCCAGTTCGAACGCACCTTTATTATCCTGAAAATCAAAGTTGTCGCGTAGCATGAAACTGAACTGGCTTTGCCCGTATTGCGTCACCCCCATGAACTCGACATTGCCCATATAATGGGTGATATCAGGGTTATCATCCTCACCTCGGTTTTCCGGCAAGCGCACCCAAGGCTTGACGATAAACGCCGAGTTTTCCGTTTCAAAAATAAAGCGTAGATAAGCCCGATTCCAAGACCGTGACAACTGGCCGGACTGACCGTTCGACTGATGCGATAAACCGACATCGATCATTCGATTACGCACCCCGAACACATCCCAGTCCATATCAAAACTCATCCAGACTTCCGGTTCATGGTTGGTTTCTCGAAACGGCGCGGAAATATTATGAGTATAAGCTTGCCAGAAAGAGCGGTTGGTGTACCCCACAAACAAATGGTCGCCCAAGCCCAATAAATCATTGGCCAATGGCACTTTTAAACTGATTTGAAACTTCACCTCGTAAGGTTCGAAAGACTCACCGTCCAGAGAGCTGTCACCCTGATAGGGCTTTTCATTAATGCCGGCGAAGTCATAGGAACCGAACAAAATATAATTGGCGCGATACAACTGCAAGGTGAATTGGTTGTACTGATTGCGTTTTTCGGCTTCGACCCGTTGATCCAAAGCACTTTTCGAATCCAGACCGGACGACTTGCGACACTGATTACGAATATCTTCAATGGTCGTGTCCGGGGCTTGTTCTTCAATGGCGATTTGAATACAGGTGGCGTCGTATTCACCATCATCGGATTTTGACCAGGCCTGGCCAAAAACAGCAAAAGCGGCGACGGCTAAGAGCCAACGGACAAACCGCCTCGGCTGCGGTGTCATTTAAAGTGCTCCGGCATTTTTTCCGACGCAACGCGATAGCCCAAGTCAATCATCTCCCGCGCCCGGTCAAACTCCATGGAACCGCAAGCATCACTGGCCACCTCCAGAAGTAGATCCGGCGGATAAGCGGCCAATTTTTGGCGGGCAATGGAGTTTTGCATCGAGTCAAACGCCAAATCCGCCACTTCATACACGGTTAAGTTCGAGGCATTCTCTTCCGCTCCGCCGTTCAGAAACGGTTGCAACCATTCGCCGACCTTATCGTAAATGCTTTCATCGTCTTCTCTCTTCTCGGAAGCCGTTTTTTCGGCCTGCAGATCGTCCAGCGTTTCCACCTTATCGTGCCCTTGCGGTTCACCGCTCAAACTCACCGCGATAATCCGGTCGGAATGGTCACTGAACGCCGGAGCAATCGGCACCGGATTCAGAACGCCGCCGTCGATCAAGTCCACGCCGTTATAGCGAAACGGCGTGAAGAACATCGGCAACGAAATCGACGCGCGAATCGCATCGAACAAACGGCCGGATTGCAACCAAACCTCTTTTTGGCGAACAATGTCGGTCGCCACCGCAGTATAGGCAATCGGTAAATCTTCAATCATCTGGTCGCCGACCAGCTCAATCAAGGCGTTCATGATTTTATCGCCTTTGACCAAACCGCTTTTTTGCCAGGAAATATCCAACAGCCCGACAATATCGACCTTACGGATATTGCAGAACCACTCTTCCACTTCGTCCAGTTTTCCGGCGGCGTAAGCGCCGCCAACCAACGCCCCCATCGAACACCCGGAAACCGAACAAATGTCATAGCCCTGTTCTTCCAGCCAGCGGATAACGCCAATATGTGCTAGGCCCCTGGCTCCGCCACTGCCCAATACCAGTGAAATACGTTTTCCTTGCGTTGTTTTTAGCGGCCTCTTGGTCGGCATCGGTGGTTTTTCCTCAAGCGCTTGCAATTGTTCGGATTGACGTTGCCCCGAGTGCATTTAAAACTCGGCAAAACAACTTGCTTAACTCTACCCGATTCCCCTCTTTTTGAAAAGCCATTCATGCCCTTTTAGAACTGCATTCTTGCGCTCTATCAGCCAGAGGTGACAAAGAATTAATACACCGGTCAGGCCTGGGTATTTTTGGTCTTTCGGCCAAACCTTCGCCTATAAATAATTTTTACCCTTACTTACAAACAATTATTATTTATACTTATTAAAAACAATGTTAAATAAAAGGCCGCAACACGCTGTTCATACCCACCTGTCAAAAGGAACGTTATATGAAACAAACATTAATGAAAGTCGCTTTTGTAAGCTTGCTACTGAGTTCGTTTTCAGCCACCTATGCTTCACAAAAACTGACCGCCGAAGAAGCCAATGCCATCGCGATTGAAACTTATATCTACGGTTATCCGCTGGTTTTATCCGGCATCACTCAAGATATCGGTCAAAATGTCACCAAACCGACCGGGACCAGCGCACCGATCAACCAGTTCGGCCACATGAATGTTTTTCCGGATGCCAGCTGGACCATCGTGGTTCGTCCCAACGCCGACACCCTCTACACCACCATGGGATATGATGTCACTAAAGAGCCGATTGTGATCAGCATCCCCGCTTCCAACGGCCGTTACTATTTATTGCAATTTCTGGATATGTGGAGCGACGTCTTCACCGTGCCGGGAAGTCGTACGACAGGGGACGATGCACTGACCTTTGCCATTGTCGGCCCAAACTGGCAAGGACAGCTTCCCGAGGGTGTGCATGAATACCGCAGCCCAACCGGCAGAGGATTACTGATTGGACGCACGCAGACAAATGGTAAAGCCGACTACAAAGCCGTACGCGCCTTCCAAAACGGTATGAAAGCCGTTCCTCTGAGCGCCTATGGCAAGCCCTATACTCCGCCAAAAGGCCACGTCAATCCGAACCAGGATATGAGTGCGCCACCCGATCAACTGGATAAAATGGATGCAAAAACCTTTTTCACGCGTTTCGCGGAAATGATGAAAGCCAACCCGCCTCACGCCAACGACTACCCGATGATTGACCGCATGAAGCAAATCGGCATCGTGCCGGGTGAATCTTTCGCATTCGACCAGGCGCCGAAAATCGTACAACAAGCACTGAACGCCGCGCCTAAAACGGCTTTGAAACAAATCAAAGCCGCCTGGAAAAGCGCCGGCGACTACGCCAACGGCTGGCGCACCAACATGACGGCCATCGGAACTTACGGCACCGACTACCTACATCGTGCGGGCGTCGCTTATGGCGGCTATGGCGCCAACGTTCCACAGGACGCAATTTACCCGACCACTTACGTCGACCAAGACGGCAAACCGCTGGACAGTGCCAAGCGTTACATCTTGCATTTCGACAAAGACAGCATCCCGCCGGTCAATGCATTCTGGTCTTTGACCATGTATAACGAACGCCAACTGTTCGCCGCCAACCCAATCCACCGTTATGCCATCGGTGACCGGGACAAACTCAAATTCAACGCAGACGGATCACTTGACCTCTACATTCAGCGTACTTCGCCAGGCAAAGACAAAGAGTCCAACTGGTTACCGACGCCAGCCAAAGGGGCTTTCAGCTTAGGAATGCGTCTTTACTGGCCAAAAGCCAAAGCGTTAAACGGCGGCTGGACACCGCCCGGCGTCCAGCCGGTCCAATAATCGCTGAATTGACGATTCCATGCCAATGAAACACCTCTGCCTCTGCATGCCAGTCGTGTTTCATATCAAGTCAAAAACCGTGAGCTTTGCGCAGCCAATATGCCGCGCAATGCACACGATAAATGGAGTATTCAAAGAATGAAAATCCCTTTCAATTTCACGAGATTCAGCCAAATCGGTATGGGACTGTTACTGGTTATGGCCGTCAACTTACCATTAGCCGCCGCCGACAAACCGGCAAAAACCGTCCATTTAGATAATTACAATTTGGCGACCAGCGACCTGTATTTTGCTAAATACGTTAAACGAGGCGCACTGGGAAAATTCGTACACAATCGTGAACCGGCGCCCATTGACCATCAAAACGTCATTCGCATGAACCGTGACACTCTTTATTCATTTGCCATTGTCGACCTCGACGCCGGGCCGGCCACGGTTGTGATGCCGAATCCCGACGGGCGCTTCATGTCAATACAGGTCATTGACGAAGAGCAATACTCCCCCGAAGTCATTTACAAACCCGGTTCTTATACCTTTACCCGTCAGGATATTGGCACACGATATGTCCTGTTTATGGCTCGTACGTTCATGAACCCGAACAGCCAAGCCGACTTGAAAAAAGTGCACGCACTTCAAGACAAGTTGCAAATAAAGCAGGCGACAAAAGGGACTTTTGAAATCCCGAATTGGGACACGGCTTCTCAAAAACGGTTGACCGATGCGCTAAACGATCTTTCTTTGGCCAACGGCGGCGTGAATACCGCGAAAATGTTCGGGCCGAGAGGGCAAGTGGATGAATTGATGCACTTATTGGGCAGTGCCGGTGGCTGGGCCGGTAACCCGCGAAAAGACGCCATTTACCTGACCGTTGTGCCGGCAAAAAATGATGGTAAAACGCCTTATCGATTGGATGTCAAAGACGTCCCAGTTGACGGCTTCTGGTCCATCAGCCTGTACAACAAAGCAGGGTATTACCAAAAAAATCCGTATAACGCTTACTCACTGAACAACATCACGGCCACGCCAAATAAAGACGGTTCTTTCACCGTCTGGTTCGGGCAGTGCGACCAGCATCAAACCAATTGTTTACCGACGATGCCCGGGTGGAATCTGATCGTGCGACTTTATCGACCACACGAATCCATTCTGAACGGTTCTTGGACGTTCCCGAACCCGGTACCGGTTAAATAAAATCCTACATTCAAAAACATGAAAACCGCTGGCCAGGTTTCCCCGACCAGCGGTTTTTCGTTTTTAGGGTTGGCAATATGTGCCATCAAGACAAAGAAAAGCAAACGTAGAGAAACACTTCACTCTCGATGATAGGGATGGTTTTGCAGCACCGACCAGGCCCGATAAATTTGCTCCGCTACCAGCACGCGTACCAGGGGATGTGGCAACGTCAATTTCGACAAGCCCCACTTCCATTCGGCTTGCTGTATCAGCTCCGGGGCCAAGCCATCAGGACCGCCCACGACCAACGCCACGTCCTGGCCGGAAGCCAACCAATCGTCCAGTTTTTGTGAAAACTGCACCGTGGTCGTTTGCTGCCCATGTTCGTCCAACACCACCAATTGACACCCTTTGGGCAAGACCGCCAGAATCCGTTTGGCTTCTTCCGCCTTGTAGTGCGCCACCGACCCGCTTTTGCCGCGCGTTGCCATGGGCAATTCGACCAACTTCAACGAACAGGCTTTCGGCAAACGTTTGGCATATTCCGTATAGCCGTCCTGCACCCATCGCGGCATTTTCTGCCCGATGACAATAAAATGGATAATCACGACAGATTCAATTCAGCTCGCCAGCTCTAAGCATTGGCGGAACTTTTTTCCGAGGCTTCACCCGGCTTGATATTCCACAGTTTTTCCAACTGATAATGCGCCCGCGCCGATTCGGTCATGATGTGCACAACGGCACCGCCCAAATCCACCAAGACCCAATCCGGTTCCGGTCCGGCTTCAACACCAATCGGTGGTTCGCCGGCATCCTTGAAGGCTTGCGCCAAGGCATTACCGGTTGATTTCACATGCGTGGTCGAGGTCCCAGTCGCCACCACCATACGATCGGTGAACGAACACAACCCGGCGACATCCAACACTTGAATATCACGTGCTTTGCTGTCTTCCAGCGTACTGACGATTAAATCTTCCATTTGCTGCAAATCCATCATAAAGACTTCTGCCCTCTTATTGGTAAAGTTGATGTTGTCGAATATAGTCTGCCACACTTTGCGGCATCAAGTAGTCCACCGGCTCCCCTTTTTTCAAATAGTCCCGCAAGGCTGTGGCACTTAAATCCAGTTGCGTGATGGGTAAGTCGATAATCTGCCCGTGACCTTCGGTCAGACGTTCCACCCAATGGTTCTGTAAAATCGCTTCCACGCCACCGTCCGACGGCAAGGGTTCGCCGGGGCGATGCGTCACTACAATATTCGCCAAGGCCAAAATACCCTGCCAGTCATGCCAGGAATCAAACTTGGCGAAAGCATCGGTGCCCATCATCAACACCAATGTCGCACTCGGCATCTGCTGCTTTAAGGCACGCAAGGTATCCACCATATAAGACGGACCGCCGCGATCGATTTCAATGGTATCGAGCTGGAATTTGGGTTGGGATTGGATTGCCAGACGCACCATATCGCAACGTTGCTGAGCCGTCGCAGAAGGCGAATCTCGATGAACAGGCTGATAGGCCGGGATGAAACGCATTTCATCCAAATGCAATGCAGTTAGAACTTCGAGTGCCGGGCGCAGATGACCGAAATGAATCGGGTCAAAGGTGCCGCCATTGATGCCGATGAGTCGTTTGATGTGCAAAAAAGTGTCTCTTGAACGTTTTTTGGTATTATAGCAATTATGTCAAACAATCAAGTGACAATTCCCGAAATCCCAGCCGAGCTGGAAAGCACCCTATACCAACTGCTCTCCGAACGGAGCGGTATCAAGGAATACGACCTGATGAAAGCCCTGGTCGACGCCGGATTTTCCGAGTTCACGCCCGACCTCGACCCGCTGGCGATGTTCCAGTCGCATTTTCTGCTGTTTCACCTGCTGTATCGTTTGCAGGCCAAATGGCTTCGCAACGGCCAAGGGTCACTCAGCATTCATACCTTAGCGATTGAATTGACACCGGCGTCCGCCATTTCCGACCAGGCCTGGCAAAATGCACAACAAGCGTTAGCGGTTGAAGACGGCGTGCGGGATTATTATCTGGATTATGCCGAGTTTCTGAGCACGCAGGAAAGCGATGTGATTGAACTCATCGCCGGGTTCTGGCGAGATTTCGGGCAAGGTACGAATACGACCATGGCGGCCAGCGAAACCGACCTTGGGACGGCCAAGCGGCAACTGGACATTCAGGACACCACCGAGTCGCTGACAGTGACCTTAGTGAACCGCCAATATCGCAAACTCTCGCAGCGTCACCACCCGGATAAGGGAGGCGAAGCCGAACAGTTTCACGCCATCAGCGAAGCCCGCGAATGCCTGTTAGGTTATTTGGCTAGGCGGGCGAAATAAGACAGAAAACCGCTGAACGACGCCAGCGGAGTTTCGTGAATTATTCGCGAATCGTCCCGTCGCCCAAGACAATGTATTTCTGCGAGGTCAAGCCTTCCAGGCCCACCGGGCCACGGGCATGGAACTTATCGGTACTGATGCCGATTTCCGCCCCCAAACCGTATTCGAAGCCGTCGGCAAAACGGGTAGACGCATTCACCATCACCGAGCTGGAATCCACTTGCGCCAGGAAGCGGCGCGAGGTAGTCAGGTTTTCGGTAATGATGGATTCGGTATGCCCCGAGCTGTACTGGGCAATGTGATCCATCGCCTCTTCCACGTCCTGGACCACTCGAATCGATAAAATGGCGTCCAAATATTCCGTCGCCCAATCCGATTCGGTCGCCGGCGCCATGTCGACAAAGCCGCGTGTTTTTTCGCAACCGCGCAATTCCACGCCTTTCTCAACGAACATTTTCGCCAAGCCTGGCAGAATTTCCGCCGCACGCGATTCGGCCACCAACAGGGTTTCCATCGCATTGCACACCCCGTAACGATGCGTTTTGGCATTGAACGCCACTTTCACCGCTTTATCGGCATCGGCGTCGGTATCGATGTACACATGGCAAATACCGTCCAAGTGTTTGATGACCGGCACTTTCGCGCCCTGGCTGATGCGCTCGATCAAGCCTTTTCCGCCGCGCGGGATAATGACGTCGACAAATTCCGGCATGGCGATCATTTCACCCACCGCCGCACGATCGGTGGTTTCCACCACTTGCACCGACGCTTCCGGTAGCCCGGCGTCGCGCAACGCGCCCTGGATGCACTTGGCCAAAGCACGGTTGGAATACGCCGCTTCGGAACCGCCGCGCAACAAGGCCGCGTTACCGGATTTCAAGCACAAGGCCGCGGCGTCAATGGTGACGTTCGGACGGGATTCATAGATGATGCCCACCACACCCAACGGCACGCGCATTTTGCCGACCTGAATGCCGGACGGCAGATAATTCATATCGGAAATCTCACCGATGGGATCGTTCAACGCCGCAATTTGACGCAGGCCTTCCGCCATGCCGGCAATGACCTTATCGGTCAAGGCCAAACGGTCCAACATCGCTGACTCCAGTCCATTGGCTTTGCCTTGTTCCAAATCCTTGGCGTTTTCCGCTTTTAAGCTGTCGGCATTGGTTTCCAGCGCCGTGGCAATTTTCAACAACGCATCGTTTTTTTGCTTGGTCGGCGCCACGGTCAGCTGGCGCGAAGCGCCTCTGGCTTGCTGACCAAGTTGTTGCATATACTGTTTAATGTCCGATATTTGTTGCGTCATAATCCTTTCCAAGTGTCTTATTCAACTGATTCAATTATTTGATCGTGCGTTTGCGAATGTTCGGTTTCGTGCTTGCCTTGTGGAGCGGCTCATCGTGCAATTTGGCTGACCAACTCCGAAAGGCCCAGCCATTCATCGCCCGGTCGCACGCCTTTGATGGTCAAATCCACTTGCAAGGCCACATTCAACAGGCTTTGCCAATAGACCAGGTCATGCCGTTGCAAGGCCGCGCTGAACTCCCCCTGTTTCGACGACCAAATGCGGAGTTGCTTAAACGCCTGAGGCAAACTCATGGTTTGCTGCTTTTGGGCGATGTCGATTAACTGCCGCAAATCCTTAGCCAATAGCCACAGCACCACCGGGGCTTCCAGCCCTTCCTGTTGCAGGCGATGCAGGATTTGCAACGCATATTGGGTACGTCCGTACAGCATGGCGGTGCTTAACGAAAACAACTGATAATGCGCCTGATCGGCCACATTATCAATAATGTTCTGTGGCGTCAAGACGGTGTTCGGCGGGAAAAACAACGCCAGTTTTTCGATTTCCTGATCCGCCGCCAGCAGGTTGCCTTCCACCCGTTCCGCCAGCAAACCGGCCGCTTCGTCTTCCAATGCCAGCCCCGATTCCTGGGCGCGTTGTTGACACCATTTCACCAGGCCTGGCCCTTCGATGGGCTTGGACTGCACCACCCAGCCGTGGGCTTCAATGGCTTGCACCCATTTGGATTTCATCTGGCGACCGTCAAGCTTTTCGCACAACACCACCAGACAGATTTCCGGCGGCGTATCGTGCATGGCATTGGCCCATTCCTGGATAAAAGCCCCGCCATCTTTGCCCGGTGCGCCTTTCGGCATGTCCAACTCGATGATGCGACGCTCGGCAAACAGACTCCCGGCCTGGGTGTCCATTTTCAAATCGGCCCATTTGAAATTGGCGTCCACTTCATAACGGTCGCGCTGCCAATATTCCTGGCCCTTCAACACGTCGCGCAGCGCATCCAATGAACGGCGGATATACAACGGCTCTTCGCCGTAAATCAGCGTAATCGGCTTAATCTCGAAATTCGGGGTTTGCAGTTGCTTTAAAAACGCCGGCGCCATGATCATAGGCTGAATCCTTCTCCGTTAATCATTTCGCTGGCTCGGCCCGCGCTCGATTAATGCGGTCGATGATCTGCGATGCGATGTCCGCGGCCATTTGTTGCTGAATCGACATTAACTCACGATTCGATGCCAAGGCCGCCGAATTATCAATCCGTCGATCGCGGAAAGCCTGTACCGATGTATCCAGAATCTCTTTTTCCGTCGCGACTTCCTGCACGTGAATCGGCTGCGCCATTTTAATCAGTTCGGAAGCGGCATCCCCTTGGCCGCTGATACTGGTCCGCGAGGTAGTGTACTGGGTCGGCGAAAAGCGCAAAATCACTTCGGCTTGAGCCGCATTATCGACGACTTTCACGTCGGTCGACGTCAACTGCATTTTCAAAGCACGCAAAATATCCGGGCGCACACCGCCGGTGCTTTCGAACTTAATGGACTCGAACCCGGCCACCGCATTCGGCCCGGTGCCTTTCAAATGGAAACCGCAAGCCGTCAGACTCAACGCCAAACCGATGACGGCCAGCCAGTGCCAAAACGCCCAGGCCTGGCGATTTTTACCATACACACTTGCCATTTGACGGCTCCTCAATTTCCATTCCATCACTTTTTCGCTTCCATATTGTCTTCACCGACAATCGAAACAAAGCGAATCTTCAACCCTTTACCACCAGGTTCACCAAGCGCCCCGGCACTACGATTTCCTTAACGATTTCTTTGCCTTCGATGAACTTTTGCGCCTGCTCGTTGGCCTTGGCCGCGGCCAGGATGGTGCCCTTATCGGCATCCGCCGCCACTTCCACTTTACCGCGCAACTTACCGTTGACCTGAATCATCATTTCAATTTCGTCTTTCACCAACGCGGATTCATCCACTTTTGGCCAGGCCTGGGTCAATACCAGACCGTCATGTCCTAAGGCTTTCGTCAAGTCTTCCCACAAGGCTTGCGAAATATGCGGCGTCATCGGCGACAACATCAACACCAGGCTTTCCAGTGCCTCCTGCACCACCGCACGTCCGGCGTCGGATTCGTCCTTGAAACGGCTAATATCATTCACCAATTCCATCATCGCCGCAATGGCGGTATTGAAATGCATACGGCGCCCCATGTCGTCAGACACTTTCTGTAAGGTCGCATGCAGCTTCAAGCGCAAGGCTTTCTGTTCTTTATCCAATCCGTCATTATCCGTACTGGCGGTCACGGCGCCTTGCGCCACATGACCTTGCACCAAACGCCACACTCGATTCAAGAAGCGATGCGCGCCTTCCACGGCAGAATCGGACCATTCCAGGGTTTGCTCCGGCGGCGACGCGAACATAATGTAGAGTCGCAAGGTATCGGCCCCGTACTGGTCTATGAGCACCTGAGGGTCGATGCCGTTGTTTTTCGACTTGGACATTTTTATGACGCCGCCGTACTGTACTTCAGTACCGTCGCTCTTCAAGTGCCCTTTAATCACCGCACCTTTATCGTCCTTAACCGGCTCAACATCCAACGGCGAATACCAGGTTTGTTTGCCTTTTTCGTCTTGGCTGAACCAGCTTTCCGCCAGCACCATGCCTTGCGTCAACAGGTTTTTAAATGGTTCGTCGGACGACACCAACCCTTCGTCACGCATCAATTTATGGAAGAAGCGCGCGTAAAGCAGATGCAGAATCGCATGCTCGATGCCACCGATGTATTGATCCACCGGCAACCAATGATCGGCCGCTTCTTTATCCAACATCGCATCGTCGGTGTGGCGCGAGGTATAACGTGCGTGATACCAGGACGACTCGAAGAAGGTATCGAAGGTATCGGTTTCCCGTTTGGCCGGGCCGCCGCATTGTGGACAGTCGCAACGCTTAAAGCTGTCGAGCTTGGCCAATGGCGAACCGGAACCGTCCGGCACGATGTCTTCCGGCAAACGCACCGGCAGGTCTTTTTCCGGCACCGGCAAAGCACCGCAGGCCGGGCAATAAATCACCGGAATCGGGCAGCCCCAATAACGCTGACGGGAAATCCCCCAATCGCGCAAACGGAAATTGGTTTGTTTTTCACCCAAGCCCAATTCATTCAAAGCTTTCGCCATTTCATGCAAGGCTTGTTTGGATTTCAAACCGTCGAATTGACCGGAATTGATTAACACCCCTTTCTCGGTGTAAGCCGCTTCGGAGACATCCGGGACTTCGTCCGCTTTCGGTGCGATGACGGTTTTCATCGGCAAATCGTACGCTTTGGCGAATTCATAATCACGCTGATCGTGTGCCGGCACCGACATCACCGCGCCGGTTCCATACCCCATCAAGACAAAGTTCGCCGCCCAGACCGGCAGCTCTTCGCCGGTGATCGGGTGTTTGACGCGGATACCGGTATCGACGCCTTTTTTCTCCATGGTTTCCATGTCCGCTTCGGCGGTGGAAATATGCGAGCATTCTTCAATAAAGCGTTCCAGCGGTTCATTGTTCAACGAGGCTTTACGCGCCCACGGATGGTCGGCCGCGACCGCCACATAAGTGACCCCCATCAATGTATCCGGGCGGGTGGTATAGACTTTCAGATTGCCGTTGGACGCGTCCAAACCGGACGCAACCGGGAATTCGATTTCCAACCCGGTGGATTTACCGATCCAGTTCTTCTGCATGGTTTTGACCTGCTCCGGCCAACCGTCCAACTGATCCAAATCCTGCAACAATTCTTCGGCATAATCGGTGATGCGCAGGAACCATTGCGCGATTTCCTTACGCTCCACCGGCGCTCCCGAGCGCCAGCCTTTACCGTCGATGACCTGTTCGTTGGCCAACACCGTCTGATCGATCGGGTCCCAGTTCACCACCGACAGTTTTCGATACACCAACCCTTTTGACATCAAGCGAGTGAACAACCATTGTTCCCAGCGGTAATATTCAGGGTGACACGTCGCCACCTCACGGTCCCAGTCATAGCCCAGCCCCAGTGACTTCAACTGATTACGCATGTAATCGATGTTCTGATACGTCCATTTTGCCGGTGCCACCTTATGATCCATGGCGGCATTTTCCGCCGGCAAGCCGAACGCATCCCAGCCCATCGGCTGCAACACATTTTTGCCCTGCATACGCTGAAAGCGTGAAACCACATCACCGATGGTATAGTTACGGACATGCCCCATGTGCAACTTACCACTCGGGTAAGGAAACATGGAAAGACAGTAGAATTTTTCACGGCTATCGTCTTCGGTGGCGGTGAAAACACCCTCCTCTTCCCAGACCTTCTGAATGGCCGTTTCAAGTGTTTGAGGTTGGTAATCGTTTGTCGATTCAGGCATGGATTCTGTTGTCATGTCACGCGTTCTTTTTGGTATGATTGAAAGATAAAGGGGCGCCTCGATGACCCCTTGTGGATTCTGGCAACGCCAAGTTAGGCAGATCAAGGCGAGAAGCTGAAGAAATGTCTAGACCTTGCAAAGCTTCACAACGCAGAGCTGGCTAACTTGGCGTTGCCCCTTTGGGCGAGCCTGAAAGGCGACTTCTTCGTTGTTGTGAATCTTGACCTTAGCACACTAAGGCCTGCGATTCCCGCCTAGAATAAGTCGCCTTTCTGTCTCGCAGAATCTCACCAGGGGCTATTCGAGGCGCCCCAAATGCGGATAATTATAACAAATTAGAGGACCGATACATGAGCGAAAATAAAATGCTGGCCGCCTACCGCCACTTGTTGGAACAAGCCAAAGAATCGATGATTCGCGCCGACATGAAAAGCTGGGATTTGCTTGGCCAGGCGGTGGAAAAAGTCCAGCAGGAAGAAAGCGTTCTTGAACAGTTGACCGACAAACAACTGGAACAGGTTCAGGAAGACGTCAAAGCCGACATCCACAAAATCGCCGAGTATCTGAATGACTTTGATAAAGGTGTGGAAGAGTTCATCGACATGGATTTACCGGTCATTGAACAGTATTTGGAAGAAAAAGCCCTCAGCTTGGCCGACCCGACGGAACTGATGATTCTACGCTTACGCATCAACGCCGCCATGAGTGCCGAGTAAGCCCAAAACAACCAGGCCTGGTCAAAACCGAGCCAGACGCCAATCAGTCTTCAGCCGTCGTTTTTCTCGACGGGCGGGCTTGAAGCTTTAGGGCACCTCGATTAACCCCCAATAAATTCTGGCAACGCCAAGTTTGACAGATCAAGGCGTGAACGTGAAGGAATGTCTAGACCTTGCAAACGTTCACAACGCAGAGCTGGCGAACTTGGCTAAGCCCCTTCGGGCGGGGCTTAAAGGCCACTTCTTCGTTGTTGTGACTCTTGGCCATAGAATGACTAAGACCGGCGAGTCACGCCTAGAATAAGTAGCCTTTAAGTCCCGCAGAATTTTATTCGGGGTTAATCGAGGTGCCCTTTAACCACACCAACAGCCCCAACACACCGAACATCAAAATAAGAATCGGCCATTGGCGCCACTGCACAAACGGCGTTTCGCCTTCATAAGGCTGCACTTCGCCGCGAAGCACTCCGGTTTCATATGGTGGAATTTCCGCTTTCAACTGCCCGTTGGTCCCGACGATAATGGTGTAACCGGTATTGGTGCTGCGGGCGATTTCACGCCCCAGTTCCAAAGCGCGCATTTGCACGTCCTGAACCTGTTGCGCCGGTTCTAACGTGTGTGCAAACCAAGCGTCGTTACTGACGGTAATCAGGAAATCCGCTTGGCGCGCGGAATCAATCAATTCTTCACCAAACGCCATTTCATAACAGACCGATAACCCAACCGGATGTCCGCCCAACGTCATCGGGGCCTGATCGTCTGCGCCGGGCGTGAACTCGGAAAACGGAATATTAAACAGTTCGCTCAACGGCTGTAAAACACTGGAAAATGGGAAAAACTCGCTGAACGGCACCAAGTGCTTTTTCTGATATTGCTGCTCGGGATTATGTGCATTCACGATGGCGTTGTAATAATGACGGTGACTGTCATCACGCGTAATAACGCCGAGCAAAATATCGGTATTCAGCAATTGCGCATCTCGAATAAAGGACCGTAACGCACCGCGTTCCACCACATCATAATAAGCCGGCACCGCGGTTTCCGGCCAGACAACAATGTCCGCATCCAGGTTTTGTTTCGTCAAGCCGACATAGCGTTTCAGCGTGGGCAAGAATTCCTTCGACAGCCATTTATCGTCCTGCGGCACATTTCCTTGCAACAGCGCGACCTCAACCGGTTTCTCCTTAGGCGTGACCCATTCGACATTCTTTAAGCTGGCACCGGTCAACCACAGCACGGCCAACACCAAACTTGCACCCACCCAGGCACGCGACTGAACCAACCAAAGCAAAATGCCCGCTGTGATGGCCACTGCCCAACTGACGCCCAGCACACCAAACACCGGCGCATAGCCGTCCAGCCAAGTCATCAAATGCGTATTGCCGGTCATCAAAAACGGAAAACCGCCGAACAAGGTCGCTCTGACCCATTCCGCAAACACCCACACGGCCGGCATGACCACCACCCAGTTAAAGCCTTGACGCTGAGCCGTTTTCAAACGGGCCACCAACCAACCGGCTAAAATGAAATACAGGGTCAAGAACAATATGAAACACAGTACCGCCAACACCGACAGCACCAGATTCATTTCCGCATAAAGATAGATACTGGAAATCAGCCAACTGACGCCCGTTCCGAAATACCCCAACCCGAAGCCCAAACCAATTTGCATCGATTGAAACGGCGTTTCGGCTTTTTGCCACAGCCAGAACAAGCCGCCCAGTGAAATCAGGGCCAACGGGGCAATGGCGACCGGAGCATGGGCGAACACCATAACCGCACCAAGCAGAATCGCGCTGAGCATGGGCTTATTGGGTTTGAAAAAAGAAAAGAATCGCTTCATATCGGCAGACGAAAGGCGCTATGACTTCTCCTGAGATTCGACACTTTCAGGCGTTTCGGCTGATGGTTCAGCTTCGGCCGCGTCTTCTTCGACCTCATCAAACACCGAGCGTTCTTCAACCAAAAAGCTTTCCACGCGGCGCTCATCGGCCTTGAAGACGGTGAACTGAAGCCCTTCAATCTCAAACACTTCACCTTCTTCTGGAATTTTGCCAAGACGTTTGGAGACCATGCCGCCGATGGTTTCCAACAGTTCATCTTCAAAAACGGTATTGAAAAATTTATTGAATTCATCCAGTGAGGTGATGGCTTTAACGGAATAGGCACCGGACAAATGTTTTTGAATATTGTCGTCGTCTTCATCATGTTCGTCTTCAATATCACCGACGATTTGTTCCAGAACATCCTCAATGGTGACCAATCCGGCCACTTCACCGTATTCGTCCACCACCAAAGCCATGTGATTGCGACTGTTTTTGAATTCCCGCAGCAAGACGTTCAAACGCTTGCTTTCCGTCACCAAGGCCGGGGTACGATACAGTTCGACCAACTGGGATTTATCCGTCAATTCATGCTTAACCACGGCACGCAACACGTCCTTGGCCAGCAAAATCCCGATGACTTCGTCGGTTTCGGCGGAAATCACCGGATAACGCGAGTGAGCGGCATCCAACATTTTCTCCAGAATGACATCCAGTTCATCCGCTTCGTCCACACAAGACATTTGCACTTTCGGAATCATCACATCGCGCACGCGCGCTTCCGAAACGTTCAAAACCCCTTGAATCATTAAGAGCGCGTCTTTATCAATCAAGTCCTGCGCTTGTGCTTCCTGCAAAAATGAATCCAAATCTTCCCGACTCTCCGGCTCGTCTGAAAAAAGCTTCGATAGCTTTTCAAACCACGAAGAGCCGCTACTACTGTCACTCATGGGTTTTTCTCACTCCCGTTACATTACACAATTGGTTTTCAGCCAAGTTATTGGCCTCGCGTTTAACCCTAATCTTTTTCATAAGGGCCTTCAAATCCGAGGCCTCTAAGAATTTCCGTTTCCAGCGCTTCCATTTCATTAGCCTCATCGTCTTCCAGATGATCCATGCCTTGAAGGTGTAGGCAACCATGGACAATCATATGCGCCCAGTGGGCCATCATCGCTTTATTTTGCTCGGCCGCTTCCGCTTCGACCACCGCGGCGCTGATGACCAAATCCCCTAAATAAGGCAGCTCTTCGCCCAAATCCACCAGGCCTGGCGGATTTTCAAACGGGAAAGACAGCACATTGGTGGGCTTGTCTTTTCCCCGATAATCGCGATTAAGCTGTTGAATTTCTGCTCGATCCACCAAGCGAATCGTCAATTCGGTTTCGCCCATTCCCCAATCTTCCAGCAGGGCGGCATCCACCCACTCCAGACATTGCTCGAACGTTGGCAAATCGGCTTCGTCGACTTCGTCGGTCGCCACCTGAAAATCCAAATGTATCATTTTGCCGCACTCCTTCTGTCGAATTGATCATAAGCTTGAACAATTTTCTGAACCAGATTGTGTCGAACCACGTCCTTGGATTGATAGAAAGTGAAGCCGATTTCCGGCACACCTTCCAGCACTTCAATCACATGTCTGAGACCGGATTTTTGGTTTTTCGGTAAATCGCACTGCGTGATGTCGCCGGTAATCACCGCCTTGGAACCGAAACCGATACGGGTCAGGAACATTTTCATCTGTTCGGTGGTGGTGTTTTGGGCTTCATCCAAAATAATAAACGACTCGTTTAGAGTACGGCCGCGCATAAAGGCCAAAGGCGCGATTTCGATCACATGCTTTTCCATCAGGCGCTCGACGGTGTCGAAGCCCAACATTTCAAACAAGGCATCGAACAACGGGCGCAGATACGGATCCACCTTTTGATTCAAATCGCCCGGCAAGAACCCCAGCTTTTCACCGGCTTCCACTGCCGGGCGCGTGAGGACGATGCGGCGCACTTCTTCATTTTCCAGCGCTTCCACCGCAGTGGCAACCGCCAAATAGGTTTTACCGGTACCGGCCGGGCCAATGCCGAAACTGACGTCGTAATCCTTGACCGATTGAATGTAATTGGCTTGATTGGCATTACGCGTACGAATGACTTTCTTGCGAGTTTTAATCAATAACTGCTCGTCGCTCATGGTTTTGGCTTCATCGAACCCGAGCGATTGCAGCGCCAAGTGAATCCTCGAAGGGTCCAGCACCTCTTTTTGCGCCGTGTCATACAGGTCGCGCAAAAACTGTTCGGCTTTGACGATGCGATCGCCCAAACCGGTGACACTGAACTGAAATCCGAGATGGTTGATTTCCACCCCCAAACGCAACTCCAGCTGCGACAAATGCTCACTCTGCCAGCCACACAGGTTGACCAGAGCGTCGTTGTTTTCAGGCGATAGATAAAATTGTACGGTATGAAGCGTTGTCAACGGGCTTAACCACCAGCAAAACGAGCGTTACAAAAATTCATCATAATGAAAATGATAGTGAATTACAACGCATAAAATTGGCGCTGTTCAAACTTGTCCGCTTCGGGCGTCGCCACCAATTTTCCTTTCAAGGAATTGGTGTAGGCTTCTTCAATCAACACATCGACAAACTGCCCGATCAACTCCGGCGCTCCTTCAAAATTCACCACACGGTTGTTTTCGGTACGACCCGACACTTCACTGGCGGAGTTGCGCGATAAACGTTCCACCAAAACACGTTGTGTCGTGCCAACCATGGCTTCGCTGATGGCGGCCGTCTGCTCATTGAGTATGGTTTGCAGCGCGTGCAAGCGACGTTTTTTGGTATGCACTTCAACATCATCCGGCAAACTGGCCGCGGGTGTTCCTGGGCGGGGGCTATAAATAAAGCTAAAGGAGCGGTCATAGTTCATGTCCTGAACCAACGCCAAGGTTTCCTTGAAATCGTCACAGGTTTCGCCAGGGAAACCGACAATGAAGTCACCGGACAAGCTCAGGTCTGGTCGAATTTGGCGAATTTTACGGATGGTCGCCTTATATTCCAACGCCATGTGATTGCGTTTCATCATCGCCAACACACGATCCGATCCGGATTGGATCGGCAAATGCAAATGCGACACCAATTCCGGCACTTCCGCATAGCAGTCGATCAGGCTTTGGGTCATTTCATTCGGGTGAGAGGTGGTGTAACGAATACGGTCAATCCCCTCCACTTCGCGCACGGCATGAATCAAAACGGCCAAATCAGCCATATCGCCATCCGGCATCTCACCGCGGTAGGCGTTTACGTTCTGCCCCAGCAGGTTCACCTCACGCACACCCTGTTCCGCCAACGCCTCCACTTCGGCCATCACATCGGCGAACGGCCGACTGAATTCCTCCCCGCGCGTGTAAGGCACCACACAGAAAGTACAGTATTTGGAACAACCTTCCATCACCGAAACAAAGGCCGACACGCCATTCGATTCCGGAGCGGCCAAGTTATCAAATTTCTCGATTTCCGGAAACGAAATATCGATGACCGCGCGTTTTTTCAGCTTGCTGTTCTGCGCAGTTTCTTCCCGCAACGCCAAAGCTTCGTCAAGCATGGCCGGCAAACGGTGCAGTGTCTGAGGACCGAAGATTACGTCCACCAAAGGTGCGCGTTGGCGAATCACGTCTCCTTCCTGAGATGCAACGCACCCACCGACGGCAATGATTCGATTGGTTTTTTCCGCTTTCCACTTCTTCCAACGCCCCAGCTCATCAAACACTTTTTCCTGAGCTTTTTCGCGCACAGAGCAGGTGTTCAAAATCAGCATATCGGCTTCTTCCGGGGTTTCCACCAACGTCAGACCATAGGTTTTTTCCAAAAGTTTCGCCATCCGATCCGAATCGTATTCGTTCATCTGACACCCGTAGGTTTTAATGAACAACCCACCGGTAAACGGAGAGTCGTGAAGTTGTAATGCTGAGCTCGATGCTGACATAACGCGACCTTAAACCACCAATAACGTTTAGACTTTCGCCTTTTGCAGGCTATCTTATTGATTCTATATAATAAAATTTAAAAATAAGGGCGAGTATTCTACCACAGCAAACCCCAAGGTATCGAACTATTATATAAAGCGACTCTACCTTGCTCAAAAAGCAAAAAACCCGTCAAAGACGGGTTTTCAATATCAAGATAGCCGGAGCGAATTACAAACGGTAACACAAGTCGTAGTTCGTCGTACCGTCAATTACATACGTCGGGTCATCGCTACTTTGTATGGCTCCTTGGTTCGCGATACCATCGTCAAACTGACGATCGACAATATCCGCGACATCCCCCGGCATATCGGTAAAGCAGATAAAGTTGCCCTGAGCATTAGCATGCGGATTTTCGTCAACTTCAACCAACCCTCCAAAAGAATGGGACGGAGGCAAACTGCCGGTGCCTTTCATCAGGCCCGCTTGTCTTAAATGCGCCCAGAAAGCGCCATTTTCACCATCTTGAAGACGGCCATTGCCATTACCGGCCACACCGGCGGCTACGGCAATCGTGGAAATACTGTCATCACCCGGCATGGCACCATAACGGTCTTTGTAAGTCGTTACCGCTGAAATAATATTCTGGGCATCGTTATTTACATTTTTAACTTTGGCACCGCGAATCATCTCTTGCCCCTTAAGAACGCCTCCCAAGACCAAGCCGACAATCACCAGAACAATGGCAATTTCAACCAGCGTAAAACCGCGCTGTCTTGGATTATGATTTGTGTGCGCCATGCTTTTTCCCTCAGACATCAAAAATAAAAACCGCATAATTTTAGTTTAATTCCCAAAAACAATCAGTAAAAGAGTAAAAGTTTTTTAATCTTTTCACTCGCTTACCGCCTTTAAAACTGTACGACAAACCCGAAACGTTCATCAGAATAATCCAACTGAATCGAGCCGCCAATTGTGGACAGCAGTTCGCGAGCAATAAACAAGCCAAGCCCCATACCGCTATCGGATGTCGACCAAAACGGTTCGAACAATCGCTCCACCGGCACATTCAACTCAAACCCTTTTTCTTCAATGTAAAACCGCACTTCGCAGGACTCACTGATTTCAATATGGACCTGCTTTTCATAACAGCCATGGTCTTTGAAGTTTTCCAGCACGCTCTTCACCACTTGGTCAAACAAGGTTCTCGAGAGCTCGCAGCGTACATCGCCCTGTAGATGATAGTTTAACTCCAAACCGCTGGCCACCTTATGCACTTCTTCAGCGAAGGAAAAGGCCTCGATATCCTGCAACGGCTTATTGGGCTGAGTCATTTGCTTGATGGTTTTATCGGCGCGCTCGGTCACGGTCGGCATCATCGTTTGCAGGTGATCCACCAACGCGACTTTCTGTACGTCGGTTTTTGTCCCCTTCACCTGCTCGGACAAGAGCATAATAAACTGAGCGATGTTTTTAATGTCATGCTGTACAAACAACTGATATTTTTCCAAGCGCTTCTGAGACAACAAAAACTCCGACGTTTTACCGGAAACATCCAACTCCAACAAAACCTTGAAGTTTTGCAGCACCAGGTTCGCCAGTAACAGATTTTCCCCGCGAATACGTCCTGATGTCAGGTTCAAGCGAATACTGATTCCCCACTCGGCAATACTGATGGGGTAAGATTCCGTTCCGGACTCACCATGCTGAATGGCTTTCCGCTCGCCAAACCATTGAATCTCCCCCTGCAAGCTCTTGAAACCAGCCGCTTCCAAAATCGGCCAAGCCTGATCGACAAAATCCAGTACATCCTGGTTCACCTGACGATTGATCAAATACAGTTTCAGCAAATAGTCCCGTAGCCGATTACTTTGCAGTCGTAAATACAGAATCACCGCGAACAAGGTAATCCCGACCAGCAATAAACCGAGCGCCAGATCAATGCTGGGCTGAATCGGCATCAGTCGCGCTCCAGACCGTATTTATTAATCAAATAATAGACATTCTCACGTTTCAAACCCAAACGTCTTGCCACTTCATGGACATTGAAGTTCGTATCACTCAACACCTGCCGCAACAGCTTAAGCTCGGCCGCATTACGCGCCGATTTCACCCCAACACCCATTTCCAAATCCAGCTCAACCTTTTGAACACCTTCCTGCTCTTTGAGTTTTTGCGCTTGTGCCAAAAACAACATGGCTCGTTCGATGGCGTTTGACAATTGCTCATTCGACACCGGCTTGGACAAAAAATCAAAGGCGCCATGTTTAATCGCCAGATAAGAGGTGGCATCCGCATCCTGCCCCGTGAGCACGATCACCTTTATGCTTTTCGTGGACTCGGACACCCAGTTCAGCACTTTCAAACCTTCTTCAGCGGTGTGTTCATTAGGCGGCATCCCCATATCAAGCAACACCACATCCACAGATTGCGACCCTAAGATTTCAATCGCCTGCCGGCTGGAGGCCGCCTCATGCACTTCATACCCGAACCCTTTAACAGCCAACGCCAACATACCTCTCAGGGCCAAGTCATCATCCACAATTAAAACACTTTCCATGTCCACCTCTTTGTTTCACTTTTCCCCAGGCCTGTGCTAGAGCCCGCCGGGGTGATTTTTTAAATAATGTGATTTCGCTTCATACGCCGACACACCGACAATCTCGTCGTCAAACAAACCATCTCGATCCGTCAACGGCGCATAACCTCCCTGCCAGAAGAAGGCATCGCCATCGCAATTTTCTTGCTCTTGCACCGGTCGGTCTTGGCATCCCTCCTGACCTCGCTGGTTAAATGCCACCAGCACAGCCGGCATGCCGTCCATCTGTTTTTGAGAAGCGCCATTACAGGCTGGACCACCACTGGCACATACCGCATAATTTCCCGTGCCGCTATCAGACGCTGTTGGTGGTGTACTTAAGCCAAACACCGGCACACTTCCTCCGGCACAAGCTAGACTACAGAAAAAACTGGCCGAATGATCAACATCCTGCAATGCAGCCAACGACGCCGCGTCCGCATTGATTACGTAATGCAGTCGATTTCCGAAGCCGTCCCGCACATCCGCCAAACGTAAACCGATATCCCGATAAGGCACGTCACCCGCAACCGCATCGCAGGCTTGATTGCTTCGATTCTCAAGGCCGTCGCCTGTGCTGTCCGGACAAGGCAAAAAACCGTTCACCACCAGAAACGACAGCAGGGCTTGCTTGGTTTGCACCAATGCCTGCTCACTGTCCGCATACTTCACCTGCTCGCGCTGCGAACTTAAAGCCGACAAGGTACCGGCTGTCAACAACCCCACAATCATCAGGACCAACGCCAATTCCACCAGCGAGAACCCCGCTTGACGCTTCACACTAAGGCGTTTCAAAACCATTTACCTCAATCATCGCGCGTTTGACATCTAGCACATTCACCCAGCCTAAAAAATCATCTTGCGGGCTGTCCCGATCCAAACGAAAATCCGCATCGCCATCGCAATTCTCCAGTTCCATGGCATTCGTCATCGTTTGGTTATCGCAATTTGACCAGGCCTGCTCACCATTTCGTCCAAACGACACCACCATCGCCACTATGCCGTTATCCAGTTCCTCGCCCTGAGAATCCAGCACCACCATATTCTTTAGCCCGTCGGCATTATCCACGCCGACGGGCGGCGTATCCAGGCTAAAATACGGAGGCATATCCATCGTTCTCGGTTCATGGTCAAAATCACATGCACTTGGACAAACCCTCTTCCTCTCCCCATTCTTCTCATCCTTGCTAAGCCATGGCTCTTCGCAGTCACAATAAAACATTTTCGTTTCCGGGCAAAATCCCGACTCGGCCGGGCGCGAACGCGGCCCTTGCTGGCCAAACACACTGGCGGTTTCACACACATCATTAATATCGTCTTTATTTTCAGAACGCGCATTCACGCGATAATAAAACGGATTACCCCAAGCATCTTTCGTGGCCACACCCAACTGAACCGACGGCAAAAAACCGGATCTTTCTTTACAGTAAGTGATGCCGGCATCACGCGAAGTTGAACGGTCCTCTCGGCCATCACCATCGATATCCGGACAAGGTAAATAACGATTCACCTTTAAGAACGTCAACAAGCCATCTCGAATTTCTTGAAGCTGAAACCGAGTTTCCTTTGCTTGCTCGGCATAGCTGGTTACGCTGGTAAATTTCAAATAGCTACCCGCCAACAACCCAATCAACAACAACGCCAGCAGCAACTCTACCAGTGTAAAACCTGCCTCGGCAATTTTTGAATGCTTCTGCCCGAACAAAAACCGACTCACGGACAGTCTCCAAGCCAAGCACGCCAACCACTACCAGCTTGATTGTTGTCCGCATCATACTCATTTAACCAGTAAGCCGACTCTTCCGGCACAGAAGCTAATCGATCCCGCTGAGCACACAAACGCGCCATCATCGCCTCCTGCCATTCTTCCAGAGTAATGCCCACCACCAAATCATTCACGCCGATATTCTCACTGGATTCAGAGAAGAAAAAGCGATCACCATCGGCATTACCGTTCACGCGCACCCCATTGCCATCATAGCGTCGATCTAAATAATCTCCGATTCGAGCTTGAGCATCGCCCGCTTGGGTACGATCTTGCGCATAGCCATCCGGAAACACCTGAACGGCGTTCGGAAAAACAATCAAAGCGACGTAGCCTTCCCGGCCATTTAAATTAATCCAAGGCGGCGTTCCATCCGGAAGCGGAGTACCCGCATCCGGCGCTTGGGAAGGACTCAACACAGGGTTAAGAGGCGCATACCGTCCAGTCGAGCCGTTATTGTAAGCGTTATTCCCATTTACAAAACGCTCATCCACCACATAGAAAAACTGTTTGGGCTCCAGCCCTCCGAAAAAGATATTTCGCGTCGTAAAGCCAACGGGCAGAAAACCATACACAAAACCGGTCGTATCATCGGAAATATTGCGAGGATTACCACAAGAGGTTTCCGCCTCCAAGACAGAACCATCTCCATCCAGATCCGGACACGGCAAATACCCCAGGCCTGGTATTTTTTCAGATTCTTTATAGGTTCGTGTATTCGCTTTCAAATCGCTTAAATACAATTCAGGCTGAAGCTGGGCATACTTTAATAGCTGCTGCTTCACATCGTTCAATTGATGTAGAGCCGTCAATCGCGTTTGATCTTGGTTTTGAAACAGCCAGTTTTGTGCATAAAGCCCGAAAAACGCAGTCGCTCCGAGCACCATGACCACAATAATAACGCCTAAAACAAAACCGGATTGATTACGCTTCAAACAAGCCCCTCCCTATATCGGACTTAAAATACACAGAACACGCGAAGCTTGCAATGTAAAAGATTTTTACGCAGGAACGTTTTAAGACATGAAACCGATGTCCAGAAACAAAAAAAGCGGGCCTTGGCCCGCTTAAAACTAACTAACTATAAGGAGGAATAAATGATTATTTGATATCAAACGTTGTTGATACACCAAAGATGAAATAGTTTTGTACAACATAACCTTGCCCATCAGATACACCGTCTGCATCGTCATTGGCATAGCTTCCAGTGTATGTAATAGACCCGTCAATACCTTTAAACAATTCACGAGAATAAGAAACGTTTAAGTAGGTATTCTTCATACCATTGTTCCCTTTATCATAGGTAAGATCCCAGTCGTTATAACCTAGTTCAAGAGAGATAGGTCCAACATCACCGCTCACGTTAACATTGTAGTAATTGGTAGTCGAATCGCCGTCTGAGTTTTCAGCATCATAGATACCTGGATTGTATGCCAATGTGACACCACCAAAACCAACAGACAGGTTCAATTCGTTATACATATCGTCAAAAGCATTGGTATAGAAATAACCAGCATACCCGACACCCAAATCAACGCCACCGAAGCTTCCGCCCCATCCACCGTAGGCATCGATTTCCATACCATTTTGACCTTGGTCACCTTCGTCAACATTAGACGCCCAAGTACCAAGATAAAAACCTGAGTCAGATTCATAATCGATACCACCTTGAGCGGCCGCACCTGTTTGCTTAAGACCACGGAAAACATAAGTCGAAACCGCTCCCATATTAGCAGTCACACCCGCTTGAGTCGTAGCAGGGGCAACAGACAACGCCGCAGAAGAAGCGATGGCCATGGAAACTAAAAGTGACTTAACAGAAAAGGTTTTTTTCAT
Source organism: Thiomicrospira sp. S5 (assembly GCF_003991075.1). Classification (NCBI taxonomy): domain Bacteria; kingdom Pseudomonadati; phylum Pseudomonadota; class Gammaproteobacteria; order Thiotrichales; family Piscirickettsiaceae; genus Thiomicrospira; species Thiomicrospira sp. S5. The sequence continues at coordinate 2,351,550 of NZ_CP014470.1, forward strand.
TTTGATACTCCAAGTTTTACAGATAATGACTTAATAAAAATCAACCACTATATAGAAAGGAGCATACCAATAATTTAAAAATACTTACAAAACAATAACATAACAAAACCATATAAAAATACTTGAGGAATAATTAACAAAAACAACGTATTTCTGTAATATTTTGCACCATAATATTTTTTTTGCACCAAGTTACCACAACTTATAACCCTTGTTTTGTTGCTCCAAAACCCACTCCTGAAAGGCTGGCGGACCATAAGCCAAGGTCAGTGGATTTTTTTCCAAAACGGACACTTCCGGATCCTGCATTTGGTAAATCAACGGGCGCATTCTTTGCTCGGCATGCCGCATCAGCCACTGCAAAGTTTCAGGCGGAATTTCCCGCCCCACTGGAACAGCCAAATCGACATCAAAGCCTTGCCAAGACAGGACTGAATCCAAAACCAAAGCGCCGCATTCATCAGGCCGGAAATCATCCGGTAAAAAACTCCCGGACTTCACCCAGGCACATTCAAACTTCCGACATGGATCCTCTGGACGATTTTTATAATCATCACAACCCTTCCCTGTACTGTGGGGACATGGATGACCAGGATAGGCTTCACACCCTTTCACTGTTATTTGCACCCAACCATCACAACAGGCGGTACAAGGCTGACATTGACGCATAACACTCCTTGTTAACATTTGTCATTTTTTTTGTAATCTAATCGTCACATATCATAACACACCCCTTCCAACACAACCCACAGGCAAGAAACCCAAACTAAATTTCCTTTCCCACAAAAACAAAAAAGCCCCGCATAAGCGGGGCTTAGTTTTAACTTAACGGCTTGCATTGGCAAGCAATTAAATTAGAACTTGTGCAACATACCGATAGAGAAAGCGTTTGCTTCTTTCTTATCAGCATAGTCCAAGCTCACACCTTGGTGCTCAAGGTAAGCATACTCAGCATACACTTTTGTTTTCTTACCTAGAGAGTAATCTAGACCCAATGCATAGTTGGTAGAGTCTTTATACTTGTTACCAGCAGCATCTTTGTCACGGTCAACTTGAGACACTTTAACTTTAGGCATGAAGTCACCGATTTTATAACCGACGTTTGCCTGGATGTTTGTACCTTTCTCAGTGGTATTTTTAAGACCTTTACCAGAGAAATCTTGATACATTACGTTAGCAATCAATCCAGCAATAGTGTACTGAGCAGTGACACGCAACTCATCTACAGCACCAGAACCACCAGTGGTGTTTCCGTCCAAGTTATTACCCGCACCAAACGCTTTATCAAACGTGTTGTAAGCCGCTGCAAGGTACAAACCTTTTTTCTTAGAGCCATACATAGCTGCAACGGAAATAGCGTCAGTAAAGCTAGATTCTTTATCTGAGTCACCACCAGTTTCCTTAGGAATAACCGCACCAACCAATTTCACACCACCGAAAGATGGAGAAACATACGCCAATACGTTAGAAGCACGAACTTCACCACCGGCAGCGTTATAACCAAGACCACCAGCCATTGGCTTGTTATCAGACAATTTAGCATCGTTAAACATATCTTTTGGCTGAATCATTTTCAAAGGCGTATCGTGACGACCCATCAAGACCGTACCGAAACCACCGGCCAAACCAACATATTGGTTACGATTCTTAAGAGTGTCTTTACCATCGATTTGAACTTCGAACTCAACCTTATAGACTGCTTTCAAACCATTACCAAGGTCATTGGAACCTTTCACACCGATACGTGACGCACGAGAGTTAACTTGCGCACCGGATGCAGACTTGTTCTTATCGCCATTAACGTCTTTTACGTCATACTGTTCAGCAGCCATGTTGATTTGACCGTAAACGGTAGGAGCGTCAGCCATAGCGACAGGAGCGGCGATAGCAGAAGCAACTGCTAGAGCAACAATATTCTTTTTCATTGAATAGTTTCCTATATGTAGTTAGTTTTGAAGTTTGCCCACGTAACGTGAACTTGTTGGCAACTATATTGAGTTTCAAAGGGGCCTGCAACCTTTTTTCAAAAAAAAACAACAAAAATTGCATGTGTTGTTTTTTTACAACAATATTCGTGAGTTTACTTACCCCTCATTATCATCAAACCCTTTACTTGTAGGGTTGTGTTTATTTTTTATACGCTGACCTATTTATATCTCCATCGCTCCAAACCGATTTTCATACAAATGATCACGACAATTTTTGAATATCGATCCTCAATTTTTTATTTCAAAATACTTTCTTATGTCATAAAAACATCTCTAAAAAAACAGTCATACCTTGCCAACCCGCTCCCAGTCTTCGTTCGTAGTTTTTACCCCTAACCTTTATCGAGTTTTATCAAAACCATCTAGCAGATTTTTTATCAAAATTGGTCATTTTTTGCGCTTGATTTCCAAAATTGTTTGCACTATATTTTGTTAAGGATTTAGATTGTTTAACTATATATAGTGTAAAACTCAAAATATAAGCACTAGGTTACTCTTCCCTTTTTAAGTCCCATTACACGATACTCATCTAAACAACTGAAAACATTAAAAAGATTGCGAGCTATGTCTAAAGAAACCATGAATGTCACCAAACGCAACGGCAAAACCGAGCCGATCGATTTAGAAAAAATCCACCGCGTCATCACCTGGGCGTCGGAAGGATTGGAAAACGTCTCCGTCTCCGAAGTGGAACTCCGGTCTCATATTCAATTTTACGACGGCATGAAAACCGCCGACATCCATGAAACCATTATCAAATCCGCTGCCGATTTGATTTCCGAATCCGCACCGGATTACCAACACCTGGCAGCACGCCTGGCAATTTTTCACCTTCGTAAAAAAGCGTTTGACCGCTTTACACCGCCAACGCTGTTTGAGCATGTCAATAAAATGGTTCGCAATCACCTATATGACACTCAGCTATTGGACGACTATACAAAAGCGGAATTCGACGAACTGGATAACTACATTAAGCACGAACGCGACATGAACTTCAGTTACGCCGCCGTGAAGCAGCTGGAAGGCAAATACCTGGTTCAAAACCGCGTCACCGGCAAAATTTACGAAAGCCCACAGTTTATTTACATGCTCATTCCAATGAGCCTATTCGCTCATTATCCAAATGAAGCGGAAGAAGGTAAAACACGCCTGGATTATATTAAACGCTTCTACGATGCAGCTTCGAACTTCAAACTCTCCTTGCCGACACCAATTATGTCCGGCGTCCGTACTCCGACGCGCCAATTCAGTTCCTGCGTCTTGATTGAATGCGGGGACTCGCTGGATTCCATCAATGCCACCTCGTCATCCATTGTGAAATACGTTTCGCAGCGTGCTGGCATCGGTATCAACGTCGGTCGCATTCGTGCCCTCGGCAGTGAAATTCGTCACGGAGAAGCCTATCACACTGGGATGATTCCATTTATCAAGCACTTCCAAACCGCGGTCAAATCCTGCTCACAAGGTGGCGTTCGCGGCGGAGCCGCCACACTGTTCTACCCGATCTGGCACTTGGAAGTCGAATCCCTAGTGGTTTTGAAAAACAACCGAGGCGTAGAAGAAAACCGCGCCCGCCACCTGGACTATGGCGTGCAAGTCAATAAACTGATGTATCAACGCATGATTGAAGGCGGCAACATCACATTATTCAGCCCATCGGACGTGCCCGGACTTTATGAAGCCTTCTTCGACGACCAGGATGAATTCGAACGCCTTTACAGCATTTACGAAGCGGATGACAGCATCCGCAAGAAAACCGTCAAAGCACTGGACCTTTTCACGCAAGTGGCGCAAGAACGTGCTCAAACCGGTCGTATTTACATTCAAAACGTCGACCACTCGAATACGCACAGCTCGTTTGATCCGAAAAAGGCACCGATTCATCAATCCAACTTATGTTTGGAAATCACGCTTCCGACTCACTCACTGGATTCAGTCGACGACCCTAACGGTGAAATTGCACTGTGTACACTTTCCGCATTTAATCTGGGCGCCTTGGAAAACCTGGACGAGTTGGCTGAATTGTCAGACTTGATCGTCCGCGCATTGGACAGCCTTCTGGATTATCAGGACTATCCCGTCGAGGCCGCACGTCGCGCCAGCATGGGTCGCCGCACCTTAGGGATTGGCGTGACCAACTTGGCCTATTACCTGGCCAAAAACCATGCGAAATATTCCGACGGTTCCGGCAATGGCTTGGTGCACCGCACTTTCGAAGCCATTCAGTATCACCTGCTGTCTGCCTCTTTGAATCTGGCGAAGGAAATGGGCAAATGCGAATGGTTTGAAGACACAAAATACGCGCAAGGCATCCTGCCGATTGACACCTACAAAGCCGACTTAAACGAAGTCTGCGACGAGCCATTGCATTTGGATTGGGAGACTCTACGCGAGGAAATCCAACAGCACGGCCTGCGCAACTCCACCATGACAGCATTGATGCCTTGCGAAACCTCTTCGCAAATCACCAACTCCACCAACGGCATTGAGCCGCCACGTGGCTACGTTTCGGTTAAAGCGTCTAAGGACGGCATTTTGAAACAAGTCGTTCCCGGCTTTAAAGAGCACAAGGACGATTATGAATTGCTCTGGCAAATTCCGAACAATAAAGGCTACTTGCAGCTGGTGGGGATTATGCAGAAATTTGTCGACCAGGCGATTTCCGCCAACACCAACTACGACCCGGCGACGTTTGACGAAGGGCGCGTTCCGATCAAACTGATTTTGCAAGATCTGTTATACGCTTACAAAATGGGCTTAAAAACTCTGTATTATCACAACACGCGTGATGGAGCCGACGACGCTCATGAAGACGATGGTTGTGCCGGTGGTGCCTGTAAGCTTTAAACCACAGCATAAAACACAACCCAATAAAAAAGGCGTTCTTAGGAACGCCTTTTTTATTTCGGGTGAAACACAATTCATATCTCATTAACGCATTACAAGCGTTAATCACATCCAACCCATCCCTCTCAACAATCCGTCAGCCCTTATAAAACCCTGTTAGCCATAAAACATACAGGCCCCATATTCACACAGCCCACATTTCTTTCAGACATAAAAAAACCGCCAGGCCTGGCGGTTTTTCGTGTTCCGTAAAACGGTAAAGCGAATTAACGTTTCGAGAACTGTGGACGACGACGTGCTTTGCGAAGCCCCACTTTTTTACGTTCAACCTGACGCGCATCACGAGTCAATAGACCACGCTGACGCAGAGCAGAACGGTTTTCATCGTTGAATGCCAACAATGCACGAGAGATACCGTGACGAACCGCACCGGCCTGACCGGTTGTTCCACCACCTTTTACCGTGACAGTGACATCAAACTTTTCAACATTTTCAGTCGCTTCCAGTGGCTGGTTAATCACCATCAAATCGGTTTCACGCGCGAAATATTCTTTCACGTCACGACCGTTGACAGTCATTTTGCCAGATCCCGCTTTCAAGAAAACGCGAGCCACTGAGTTTTTACGACGACCTGTTCCGTAATATTGTTCTGTTGCCATTCTCAATTCCCTCTTACAAGTCTAGTTCTTTAGGTTGTTGTGCAGTATGTGGGTGCTCGGCACCGGCATACACTTTCAGTTTTTTCAACATTGCACGGCCTAGAGGACCACGAGGCAACATTCCTTTAACGGCAAACTCAACCGGACGAGTCGGCTTGTTACCAACCAGAGTTTCAAAGTTTGTTGATTTCAAATTACCAACATACCCTGTTACGTGGTGATACATTTTGTCAGTACGCTTATTACCGGTAACGGCCACTTTATCCGCATTGATAACCACGATGTAGTCACCACAATCAACGTGCGGCGTGTATTCTGGCTTATGCTTACCGCGCAAACGGGCTGCGATTTCAGCCGCCATACGACCTAAAGTTTTACCGTCAGCGTCAACGATGTACCAGTCACGTTTTACTTCAGCTGGCTTTGCAACAAATGTTTTCATAACTTTGTCCTAAAAATAAATAGCTAATCCATTCCAACTATCCGGCGAACCGAATAATCACTTACTGTTTAACGGGCAATAAGAAGGGGTAAGGATTAAAGAGTGGGATTTTAGAGACTTTCTCTCTAAAGTCAAGCGTTTACCGGAATAAAATACAATATTCATTTTTTACCAGGCCTGGCGAAAAACGGAACCGAGAAAGACAGCGCCAAAAGCGCCCGAAAACGTCGTTAAAACCCTAAATTGTCGGATGCTTCCTGCAAAAAGGCTTTTAGCTTCTGTTCAACACGGCGAAACTCCTTCACCACTAAGTGCCCCTTATCGGTTAACTGGGTGCCACCACCGGCTTTGCCGCCGTGCTCTTTCAGCACCAAAGGCTCGTCGAACATCTGATTCAGTTCATCGATCAATTTCCAGGCCTTTTTGTAGGACATGCTCATTTCCTTGGCCGCCTGATTGATGGAACCGAGCTTGTCGATTTTTTCCAGCAACGTAATGCGCCCGATGCCGACATAGGCTTCGTCCTTGCCCATCAGCCAAAAACGCGCGCGGATGTTTTCGGCGTAAGCATCGCCCGGCAATTTGGTTTTCAATTTGCTTTTCGCCGTTTTTGTCTCGTCAGTCATAAAAGCCTATTGATTTTTGCTCAGAGAGCGTTAACAATTGAACGGTAAAGTCGGATTCAAACAATACAAGACCTGTATTTTACATACTTAACAGACTATGGGAGAAGATAAATGAACATTGGAACACTGGACAGATGGCTTCGAATCATTATCGGCGCAGTACTGATTGTTTTGGCGGCCACCGACGTTTTAGGGCTTTGGGCTTATATCGGCATCATTCCGCTGGCCACCGGCATCATCCGTTGGTGCCCGATCTACACCTTGCTGGGCATTCAAACCTGCCCATTGCATGATACGGTCAAACGCTAACAACAACGGCTGTCTGACAGCATAAAAAAAGCCCGGCATTGCCGGGCTTTTTACGTTTAAACGATTAACCGGAAATCGTTTATTTTTGGATGCCGTGGAAAGTGTTGAATTTCTTCATGGCTTCCACCGGCTTTTGCTTACTGGTTTTCTTAGTCAATACGTACACAACCGTTTCACCGTTTGGACCTGCACCGATGTCAGAATAACGGAAGTTATCCACGTGCAGCTTCACAAACTCGTCAAACGTCGCCCAAGAAGTGAAAACATAAATACGGTTATGTTCTTTTTCAACCACTTCAGCATAAAAATCTTCTGCCGGCGCCATTTTGCCAGACATCATTTCTTCCGCCGGGTTGGTGGTTTTCTTTTTGTCGTCTTTGGTCAAACCATACACAACCGTTTCACCGTTCGGACCCGCACCGATGAAGGTACGACGATAAGGTGTTTCACCATGTTCCATATACTTTTTGTAAAGATCGCCGTCATAGAAAACGTTCATACGCTCATCCATCACGATGTACAAATCATCGTTTACGGCTTGTGAGGCTTCTGTCGTGGTATCGGCTTTCTTCTCAGGGGCTGTCGAACAGGCCGATAGGAAACCGGCCGCCATCATCGCGATAAATAGTTTTTTCATGGTTTAACTCTCTTAAAGTTTATAAAAATTACCCGCTCATTCTAAAAGCGCTACATAACAGCCATGTGAATGAAAGATGACAAAAAAATGAAACCCGCTTCATCCCAGACCAAATCGCCGATAAGCAATCTTCACCTTCATTGGCCCCTCCGCCGATTTTCCCTAAAAAAACTCCGCCTTTAAATTGGAGACGCTTTCATAAAGGGTTTATAATATTAGAAAAATAACGAATGCACTTTTTTCATGGAACCCTCTAAGATACTGCAAAACGACTGCCGATACACCCTCCCGAACCCAGACGCTCAGGAAGTTTCCCTGCGGGTGCTCGATAAGCTAAAAGACCTGGACATCAACGCCAACCCGATTCACTTCACACTGTTCTATGAATTGTTGACCAAAATCAACCCGGACATTGCCGAACAAATCGAACATGCTTTACAGTTTAACGCTTACGACGAAAGTTCCGCCCGTGTTATTTTCAACACCCTCTGGTCGGAAGTCATTAGCCACAGCATGCACTCGGAAGAGTTCTCCACCATCATCAATGAACTCATTCTGTACATCGAAAGCTGGGTAAACGAAGCCAAAAGCAAGCATGACGAACTGGACAGCCACATGCAGGCCATTGACGGGCTCAAAAACCCCGATGAAATCGTCAGTCGCTTGAAAACACAGGTTCTGCCCACCATCAAACATTATCAAAGCGAAACCAATGCTCTGCAAACGCAAATTGCCGAAACCAGCGATGAAATCAAACGATTGAAAAAAGAACTCGACAAAGCCACCGCCATCGCCAAAACCGACGATTTGACGAACATTCCGAACCGTCGCGGTTTCAACGAAATCATAGAAGGCGTCATGCAAGAGGCCAACGACACACAAAACAGCTTTGCGTTACTGGTACTGGATCTCGATTTCTTCAAACAGATTAACGATAATTATGGCCACCTGGTCGGCGACAGCATTTTGCGTTATCTGGCGAAAAGCCTGCATAACGAAACCAAAGGCAAAGACTTCATCGCCCGCATCGGCGGTGAAGAGTTTGTGGCCATCCTGCCACATACCAGTTACGATTCGGCCCTAAAAGTCGCCAATACCATTCGTCAGAAAATCGCTTCCAGACCGTTACAAGTACGGGGCGACAAAAAGCCGATCAACCTCACGCTTTCCGTCGGCGTCGCCATGTACCAACTGAACGAAACCATTGAATCGCTTTTCGACCGTGCCGATAAAAGTCTTTACATAGCCAAGACCACCGGTCGCAATAAAGTGTGCGGCGAAGCCGATTTATAAAGACTGTCATGCGTAAACGCTGTGCGTTGAATATCATTTCCGGCCAGCTCGGCGCCGGAAAAACCACATTACTGAAACATTTGTTGCAGCAAAAACCGGATAACGAACACTGGATGTTGCTGGTCAATGAATTCGGCGCCGTCGGCATTGACGGTCCGATTCTGGAAAGCGCCTCCCAAACCAGCGTTACCCAAATTCCCGGCGGCTGCATTTGCTGCACCGCCAAGTCCGAACTCGAAACCACCGCCCTGCAATTGTTGGACGAGCAACAACCCGACCGCCTGCTCATCGAACCAACCGGACTCGGCGAGCCGGACAGTTTGGTGGACTTATTCACCTCCGGCCAACTCGCCGGACGTTTCGATGTCCAAACCCTGTTTTCCGTGTTCGATTTACAACAAGCCGACTTGGAAGAGTTTGATCGCCTGTCGATTTTACAAAGCCTCTTCAATATGGCGGACGTGATCGTACTGAATAAAAAAGATGCCGTATCGGAAGACTGTATCCGCCAAGTCCAAGCTTATTGCGAGCAACTTTACCCGCCCAAACAAGCCATTTACATAACCCAACAGGCGCAAGTGCCATTGAATGAAATCCGGCACCCTCACTTTCATCACGACACCTACCAGCCCACTGCGCAACCCTTCAGCCCGTTTGCGTCTTTACACACGGCACACAACCCCCATGCCGAGCACACCCAAAGCACACTGCCTTACACGCCCGTAGCCCTGCCCAACTTATTAGAACGCGTTTATCAAACACAATTGGACACTCAAGCCATTGGGTGGGTTTTCGATAACGACATCACCTTTGACTGGGCCAAGCTGTTCCAGTTATTGGAAAGCTTGGGGCAAAACCGTTTTCAAGATTCGCTGAGCTCGGTGAAACGCGCCAAAGGCATTTTCCGGGTCGGCTCAACACCGAGAATGTTGTTTCAGTGGGTCAACGGCCAAGCCACGCGTGAATTCATTGCCTACCGTAAAGACAGCCGTCTGGAACTTCTGCTCGACACCTCACCGTTTGACTTCCCGGCCTTTGAAAAAGCCTTACAGGGCTGCATCAAAACCGAGGCCTAACATCACCTTTCTAACGCCACCTTTTCAATTTAATTCTTCACAGACATAAAAAAACCGCCAGGCCTGGCGGTTTTTATATTGAACCTTCTCTGCGTTTACGCCGGTTTGGTCTGTCCACCCTCGGTGTATTTCACACCGGAATGCCATTGCCAGATAAAGTACAGCAATGGAATGACCAACAACGTCAAGACCGTCGACGACAAGGTTCCGAAAATCAAGGAAACTGCGAGACCACCGAATACCGGATCGGTAATCATGATCATCGAACCGAACATAATGGCCAGAGCCGTCAACAGAATCGGACGGAAACGCACCTTACCGGCTTCAATCACCGAGTCTTTCAGCGTCTTACCTTCGGCACGGTATTCCAGGATAAAGTCAATCAACAACAGCGAATTCCGCACCACAATACCGGCCAGAGCGATGACACCAATCATCGAGGTGGCGGTAAAGGCTTGCCCGGTCAACCAGTGACCTGGGAAAACCCCGATCATGGTCAATGGAATCGCACCCATGACAATAACCGGCATCATAAAGGAGCGATAGTAACCGACCAAAATCAGGTAGATGAAGACCAGCGCCACAATAAACGCGCTCCCCATATCACGGAACACATCCAGGGTCAGGCGCATTTCACCCCCCCACAACAGTGAGTAGTTCATGACATCATCCGGTTGCGCTTCCACAAATCCAAGGTTCGCCGTGTGGAAAGTCACGCCGGATTCCGGCAGTTTCACACCGTCCAACATTTTGTCCATCGACAACACCGCATACACCGGGCTGGAACGAAGCAATTCGCCCCCGACCATTACCATTTGATGCTGGTCACGCCCCATAATCGGTTTGGCTTGAACCACTTCCTTAATCGAAGCGAAGGCCGAAATCGGTACGGAAGTTCCAGAGCGGGATTGCACATTCAACGACAGCAATTGCTCCGGAACGGTTCGCTCAGAACGCGGCAAACGCACAATGATATTGACCGGTTCACGGACATTATCCAAGTGCATATAGCCCAGTTCATAACCGTTGATGTAATCACGCAACATCTTCGCCACTTCCGCCGGTACAATGCCCAGCAGGTTGGCTTGAGTACGGTCGATATTGATTTGGTAGCTTTCGGTATTCGCCGTCACCGTATCGTCGATATTGACCAGACCGTAAATGTCGTGCATCTTGGCATTGATTTCACGCGCCGCAGCACGCAATTTATCATAATCCGGCCCATACAGTTCCGCCATGATTTGCACCGTCACCGGTGGGCCAGGCGGGGTTTCATATAATTTAATATTGGCATTCGGGAAGACCTTACGCACCGACGCCAATTTATCGTTCAACATCTGCACGATTTCATGCGACGACAAATCCCGATCATGCTTATTGACGAGGTTGACGCGAATCTGCGCAAAGTTCGAACCTTCTTTAATCAGGTCCCCACGCACCAGAGCGGCGAAATCGATCGGCGCATGATCGCCCAGATACACACTGTAATCGGTCACAAACGGCGTATTGGCGATAATGTCATTGACTCGACGCACCACGATATCCGTCGCTTCCAGCGCAGTGCCTTCCGGCATATCCACCTGAACTAGGAAGGTACTGGTATTGTCATACGGTAACATTTTCACCTCCACCCCGGCGGCATGCAACGGGTTGTTCATACCGTCACCACGCAAAAACTGCAACGCCGGTTGCGTCATGGCCGCAAACAGGGAAATCAACACCGCAAACAAAAAGACGTTTCGCTTGGTGCGACTTTCCAATAACGGCACGATAGACTTTTCATACAAACGCTGCATCCAGTCCGGTTCATTGGCATGATGGGTTTCAGTACTGATACGATTTTGCATTTCCTGAATGGCTTTTTTCCCCAGGAAACGATAGGACGCATACGGTACCAGAATATAAGCAATGACCAACGATGCAATCATCGCCACAGGTACATTGAATGGAATCGGCGCCATAAACGGTCCCATCATGCCGGTGACGAATAGCATCGGAATAAACGCCAAGATAACCGCGAAGGTCGCGACATTGGTCGGATTACCGATTTCATTGGTCGCCTTGATCAACACTTCATCGAATTTCTCCGGATCGAAGCCTTCATGAATGTGCCGGTGAATATTCTCGATGACGACAATGGCGGCATCCACCAGCAAGCCCAATGACAGAATCAACGCAAACAACGTGATACGGTTAATGGTTTGCCCGGAAATATACCCCACAAACAACACCACAAACAAAATCAGCGGCACCGTCAAGGTAACGATACCGGCTTCACGCCACCCGAGGAACAGGATCAATACCACAATGACCGAGGCCACCGCGATGGCCAAATGTTCCATCAACAAATTCACCGCCGCATTGGCTTTTTCGCCATCGTTACGGGTCACGGTAATATCCACATTGGACGGCAAAACGCTCAGTTTCAATTCGTCCAATTTTTCCAGAACGGCATCCGCCACCGTGACCGCATTCGTACCCGGCTTTTTGGCCAATGAAATGGTGACGGCGGGCAATTCGCTACGCGAACTCTTCGTGCTGGACGGACCATAACCAATTCGGGTATCCGTGTCGGTTTCCATCGGCCCGTCTTCAATCCGCGCAATGTCTTTCAGGTAAATCGGGCGACCATTCTCGGTTCCGATAATGATTTCACCCACTTCCTCGGCATTGCCCAAAAAGCCGTTGACCCGAATTGGTTCCTGCTTGTTGTTGCTGACCAAAGCGCCAACCGGCAAAGAAACATTACTGCCTTTCAACATGTCACTGATTTGCCCGAGAGACATACCGGTCAAAGCGATTTTCTGCGCGTCCAACCACACATTGACGGCACGGCGCTTTCCACCCACCACTTCGGTGAAAGAAACCCCGGGAATGTTCCGTAGGTTTTCCACCAGTTTTAACGACACATCTCGCAAGTCGTAGCCGGACAATTCATCCGAGGTCACCGCCAACGTCATAATCGGGACATCGTCCACGTTAATCGGCTTAATGAGCGGTTGCTGAGTGTCTGGCGGCATCTTGTCCATATTCTGCATCAGCTGGTTATACAGCTTGACCAGACTATCGACTTGGTTTTCCCCCACATCAAACTGCACCGTGACAATACCGAAATCATTGGAGGCATACCCGAAAGTATGCTTCACGCCCGGTAAGGCTCCCATAATGGTTTCCAACGGTTTGACCACCATGTTTTGCACTTCGCTGGGCGTTGCCCCGCCTTTCGGAACAATGATATTCGCGGCCGGCACAACGATTTGTGGGTTGTATTCACGCGGCGTCACCAAATAGGCCAGAACACCCGCCAAGGTCACCGCGATCATAATCATCATGGTGATTTTGGAGTGGATGAAAATCTTGGCGAGCTTCCCCGCGATGTTTAAATCCGTTGATGATTTCTGTTCGGCCGTCGACATTATTCAGCCCCTTCCTTTTCCGCAGGTTCCAACACGGTATCCACATCAAGCACTTCGATGTTATCGCCATTCAACAGACTGATATTATTGTCCACCACGATGGTGTCGCCCAAGTTCAAACCGGCCTTAATTTCGACTTTATCGCCAATTTCTTCTCCCAAGCGCACCATATGGAAATTGGCTTTACCATCCTCCAAAACGAAAACGCCTTCTACACCGGAACGATTCAAAACAGCTGATTTCGGCACCATCATGGTTTGACGCTCACCGCGTTTAAAGCCGACACGAGCGAAAGTTCCGCTGTTGACGTTCACCAAAGACGGAAGACTGAGCTTAACCGTATGGGTACGTGTTTTCGGATCGGCGGCGCTGACCAGCGTATAAATAGTGCCGGTTAAGGGTTTCGACTGACCATCGATAATCACTTCCGCCTCATCCCCCGGGCGAAGCACTGCAAACAAATCTTCCGCTACCTGGGTTCTGACACTCAGCGACTTCAAGTTCTCCAACACCAAAACAGGATTACCCGGTGCCGCCAAATCACCGGCCACAGCCATTTTATCAACCACCACACCATCAAACGGTGCTTTTACATTAGCGTAATTCAACTGTGATTTCGCTTGATTCAAGGCCGTTTTAGCCGACACTAAATTCTCTTGTGCCACTTTATATTGCAAATTAATCTTGTCGAACTGCTGTTTGGACACCGAATCTTCTTTATAGAGTTTGGAAAATCGGTCATAGTCCAGCTTGGCATCTTTTAGAGCCGCTTCCGCTTGCTGGTAAGCCGACTTCGCCTGCAAAATCTGGCTATTGACATCACTGGAGTCGATGGAGAAAAGCAATTCACCTTTCTTCACTTGTTGGCCGACTTTCACATCCAGGTTTTTAATGTATCCCATCAGACGCGAGGCAATTTGCGCCTTTTGATCTGGCACCACAGCACCCGGCACAACCGCTTTCAGCGGAATGGTGCCCAAACTCACGGTTTCCACCGGTGCTTTGATGGTTTGAACGGCTTTATCGGTGTTATCGGTCTCTGTTGCCTCTTTGCCGCAACCGGAAAGGCCAATAGCCGCAACCAGGCTGCTTGACAGTATCAATTTTGCAATGGTTTTCATTCGTCTACCCTTTAAAAAACTTTAAAATTTTGAAATTCGATTCTATGGTTAAGGTTACAGTTGCTCGACACTCATGGTGCCGGTTTCAAGGCGCAACGTGGCTTTTTGTATATTTTTCTCGAAAACGGCATTGACCAAATTCGCTCGTGCCTTATCGAGCTGTGCTTGGCTTGCCAGAACCTCGGTCATGGTGGCAATACCACCTTTATAACGTTTCATAATCAAACGCTGAGCTTCTTCGGCTTGCTTGACCGCCAATTGATTCGATGTGACTTGTTTTTCCGCCACTTGCAACGTCCGCCAGGCTTTCAACACCGCCAGACGGGTTTGGTTTTCCTGAGAGCGAAGTGCCGCCTGTTTCTCACTGGCTAAAGCACGTGCGCGGTCCACTTTATTGGCCGTCACCCCAAAATCGGTGATTTTCCAGGAAACCACCCCCGCGACCGTATAGGATTGGCTGTCAAAACCAAGGTTTTCATCATAAGTATCGCCACGAACCATAATATTAAAATTGGGATACTGATCGGCTTTGCTGGCATCGATGGCAGCCCGCTTAGATAAAGACTCTTCTCGGGTAGCTTCCAATCTCGGGTTGGTGCTGGTCGCCATATTGGTCAACTCCGGCAGAGAATCGGACGGCAATGAAATATCGATACGCGGCCCGACATCCAATGGTGCATTTTGATCCAACGCCATCAGGGTTCTTAGGTTATCCAGAGCAATCTGTTCTTGTGTTTGCGCTTGTTCCAAAGCGGTTTTGGCTTCCGACAAGTGTACATTGGCACTCAACAACTCGGAGCGAACCACAACCCCCTGTTCCACCAGATTTTTCGTGGTTCGAACATAGGATTCCGAAGCTTTAACGGCTTGTTCTGCGACGGAGACGAAAGCGCGCGCGGTGTGCACGCCTTCATAGGCTTGATAGACATTGTAGGTCAAGTGCTGTTGCACGGCCTTGTCGCCGTGCTGTGCTGCTTTAATCATCGCCTTGGCTTGGTTTTGATAACTCGAAACCTTGCCGCCATTCCAGACTGGAATCATCACTTCCAGACGGGTATTGAAGTCCGTATAACTCCCCGGTTCATTCAAATCGCCAGGAACATAATCTACCCCTTTATTCATATCGGCAAAACCAAAATCACGGAAACTCGCATCCCGCTGGTTTAATTTCATACCAAACACATTCAGAGCGTTATTCGAGTTGGTGCCCGTCATGGAGGCGGTGATTTGCGGCATCCGGTTAGCATCGGCTTCCGCCAAAGCGTATTTGGCTTGTTGCAGACGATACTGACTGACTTCCATTTCCGGGTTTTGGCCCAAAGCGGTTTCCACGCAGGACTTGAAATCCAACTGTGCCGCCGCCGCGGAAGTCGCCAGGCCTGAAATCAAAATGGAGATTAAAGGTAAAGAGACGGGTTTGAATACCCTTAATACATTTGGCTTCATAAAATTAGTTCCCAACAGACTTAAAATTCGGTCTTTATTACCGCTAACATCAACAGGACTCAACAAGCTTTTAAAAGCTTCGGAATCAAGCACCTATCCGTCCGGCAAGCCGTTTTCGTCACTGAAAACAACATTACCGCTCCCAACGCGATAACTCAAACGCATTAGAATATTAGTAATTACTTATATTAAAGAAATTGAATTATATATAAGAATTTTCTTATATGCCAGTATTCAGCAAAAAAGATTCCCGACAAAGCCGTTAATGATTGAGAATGGCAAAACGCCTTAAACTTAAACAGAGACTTAACCGCTTTTAAAGACGTCTGTACAAAGACTCAATAGACCGCCGTCACGACATTTTTCAACCAAACCAACTGACGATGAAAAAAATGACTGGCTTGCGCACGCCAGAAGATATCCGGTACCGATTCTCTACTCATCGCCCACTGCAAGACTTCGTGGCTATCAATGACTTCATCCTGCCCACCTTGAATCAGCACCCAAGGCATCGTCGGGGACAAACCGGTAAAATCATACATCGACACCGGCGGAGCCACCGTACACAAAGCATCGGCTTGCAAGGCTTCCGCCTGTTGCAAAGCGATATAGCTGCCGAACGAAAACCCCGCCAACACCAGCTCATTGACGTCTTCCTGATCGCGCAACCAATTCACAACGGCCACCAGGTCCATTTGTTCACCTTCACCGCCATCGTATTCGCCCTCCGACGCCCCAACCCCACGGAAGTTATAGGCCAAAGTGCCATAGCCAAGACTTTGAAAGGCCTTTTCAAGCGTTGCTACCACCTTATTATCCATGGTGCCACCAAACTGCGGATGCGGATGACTTAAAACCACCCAGCGGCGCGCCGTATTTTCAGATGACGATAAATCACCAGGCCTGGTCAATCTGACCTCCAGCTCGCCAACTGCGCCCGAAATGCGATCGGTGAATTTTGATGATTTCATAATGTTTCTAACTCTTTATTTTTTATGGGCTGAATTGAAAGCCTTGCCCGATTGTATCGGATTCCACCCCGCCGTCCAATCTTGACGGAAGTACTTGGCTTCCGGCTATCTGGAAACCAAACCTCTTGCTACAATAGACAATCAGGAAACGAACCACTTTCACTCAATCGCGGAAGACACTTATGACACTCGACAAAACCCTCGTCATCGATGATGCCGTCCCCTATGCCCAGGAAATTTTTTCACATCTCGGTCACGTCATTACGCTACCGGGTAAGGAAATCACCCGTGACAGCTTAAAAAAAGCCGATGCATTAATCGTGCGCTCCCGAACTCAGGTCAATCAAGCCTTACTGGACACAACGCCAGTGGAATTTGTCGGCAGTACCGTCGTCGGTTTAGACCATATCGACCAAGCGTATCTGAAACAACGAGGGATCAAATTTTATTCCGCTCAAGGTTGCAATGCCAATTCCGTGGCCGAATACGTCATCACCAACATTATTAATCTGGCCGTTTCAAAAGGCTTCAAACTCGCCGACTCACGCCTCGCCATTATCGGTGTCGGCCATGTCGGCAAACGCGTAGCCGACAAAGCTGCGGCATTGGGCATGACACTCTTATTAAATGACCCACCGCGAGTGGAACAAGAAAACCTGACCGGCTTTGTGGACCTGGATACCGCCTTGTCGGCCGACATCATTACCGTTCATACACCACTGAACTATGATGGGCCACACCCGACCCATAACTTATTGTCAGCCGCCAAACTGAGTCGAATTCAGCCTCATCAAATCATCATTAACGCCGCGCGTGGCGGCATTATCGACGAGCAGGCCTGGGCAAAAACGCCAACCAAAGCCAACATCATCGACTGTTGGGAAAACGAACCGAATATCGACGAAACGCTTTATCAAACCGCGCTGATTGCCACGCCGCACATCGCGGGTCATGCCCTGGATGCCAAAATTGCCGGCAGCCAAATGGTTTTTTCTGCACTGTGCGACTACTGGGAAACACAACCAAAGATCGACTGGCCACACATTCTGCCCGCGCCACCAGCACTAATTACTCCCGAAGTCTCAGGAAATCTCGAAATCGACCTGAAAGCCTTGCTGGCACAGTGTTACCGGCCAGAAGAAGACGATTTAGCCATTAGAACAAAGAATATAATAGAGACCCATAAAAAATATGAATATTACCGTAGACATTACCCCGTACACCGCGAATGGCATCAGCACCCGGTCAAAAAAACCGGCCACCAAAAATTCGATAAGACACTGTATTCTTTAGGATTTCAGCTTATCTGATTTTTACGTATTTCATCATTTAATAAAAAAATTATATTAGGAACTGGTTATTTTCATAAAAGAAAATTATCTCTACACAAAAAAATTAATTTTTATTTTAAAAATAACAAGAGTAACCTTGGTTGCTGAAAATTGATTCAAATCAAGCAAATAAAAAATGCGTCAAAAATGCCGAACGACTTAAACGCTTAAGCCCAAGCACTTTTGACCACAATCAAGCCCCCTTGATTACAAAGCAACGGAGAAAGACTCAATGAAACTAGTAAACTTTTTTAAAGCCGCCTTTATCGCCGGTGCCATTGCAACACTAAGTGGTTGTGGAACCGTGAACGCCATCAACAACCTAAACGATGGTGCAGGCGAAACTTTCATGCAAATCTGGGATAAGTGGGTTGCCGCAGACGGTGATATCGCTGATGCCACCATGTGGGAAGTCAAGGTGGAAGACGGTGTTGAGTTGCAGGACGTGATCGATGCCATCAACAATGTCGGCATCAACCGCAACATCAAAAACGTCGGTGAACTACCACTATCTGAAGAATTGAAAGCACGTGGCATCGAGTCCAAAACCATTCACGTCATGTCTTTCTGTAACCCGGAAACGGCTCGTAAAATGGTTGACTTCTCACCTGCCATGGGCGGCTTCCTGCCTTGCCGCGTGAACATCATCGAAGAAGAAGATGGTTTACACATCTACACAATGAACATGGACATGGCCATTAAAATGGGTAAAAAAATGCCTCCTGAATTGCAGGAAGCGACCATGCAAGTACGTGACACCATGTGGGAAATGCTGCAAAAAGGTAAGTCCGGCGCTTTCTAAGCCACTTCGCTTAGCTCGTCAGAAACAAGCCCGCTTAATGCGGGTTTTTTTATGCCTGACCGCTTTTCAGCTGCGCCCTTCTCCCCAGCCCCACTTGACGATCACCCACCAATCTTTCAAACACCTCACCCACCTTTCACCCCATTCACTCGAATAACCACCACCATTCAAGTACCAAGCCCTTTGACACGATACCAGCTCTCTAGGCGTCACTTTCTGCGACCTTTTCCCTGGAAACAAAGCAATTAAAATCATTTTTTAATAATATTAGAAAGTCATAATAAAAAATTCATGCTCTCTCATAAAATTATTTTCATTTCAATACGTTAAGGCATAAACATAAGAAAATAATTATATTATTAAATACTTCTATTCTTTTATATCAACAACTTAGATTAAAAAAAAACTGAATCACGCCTCTAAAGATCAAAACCAAACTATACGAATTAATCCCACCTAATCCCAGATAAATTTTTTTGATTATTAAATGACTTTTCTCTTCGGCATATTAGTTTCTGACCAAAAACAGCGTGCCGTTCCTCCTTAGGTAAGCAACGAAACAATAGGAAGAGACACGCATCAACTTATTTGATAACGAAAAGAGAGAAACTCAATGAAAAAAACAAGACTCGCTTTAGCAATTGCCGCCACCGCAATGGCGTCTACTCCTGTTCTTGCTACCAACGGTGATAACCTAATCGGCCTCGGTGCCCAATCTCGTGCACTTGGTGGAACCGGGACAGCCGCATTCTTTGGTTCTGAAAACGCCCTAACCAACCCAGCGTTGTTGGGTAAGTCACAAGGGACTGAATTCGCCATCGGCGGCACTCTATTCAAGCCAGACGTTAAAGCAACTTCAAACGTTGCCAACCCGGCCGTTGAAGCGTCACAAACCAGTGATAACGACACAAACATTATTCCAGAGGTTTCACTCTCCACACGTATCAATGAAAATTGGACTTTTGGCCTAGGCATCTTTGGCTCAGCTGGCATGGGGGTGGATTATAGAGACAATGATGGTCTATTCAATGGTTACAGCAACCTTCAATTAATGAAGTTCGCACCTACATTATCCTATAACGATAAACGTTTTGGCATTGGTTTAGCACCGGTAATTCAATACGGTGCCCTAGACATCAATTACAAAAATGCATCGGGTACTATTGGCAACGGTATGTCATCCGATATTGCTTATGGCTATAATCTTGGCGGTTATTTTGATATTACTTCTGACTTGACCGTCGCTTTATCCTATCAATCCGCCATTGATATGAAATATAAAGACCAAATTACAACTGCCGCAGCGGGTTTTGGCCTAACAGGATTCACTGATCACCTAGAACAGCCTGCTGAAATCAAAGCAGGGGTTGCTTACACGATGGGTAGCTTTATGCTGACGGCGGACGCCAAACAAATCAAGTGGGGCGACGCCAAAGGTTATAAAGACTTTAACTGGAAAGACCAAAACGTTTTCGGCGTTGGAGCGAAATACACCGGAAACGGTTACTGGGCTGGCATTGGGTATAATTATGGTGAAGACCCAATTGATAAACTAGATGAATCCAACACAAACCCTAGTGCATATGCTAATCAAGCAACGAATATGTTTAACAACCATTTCTTCCCAGGAATCGTTGAATCTCACTTCACATTCGGTGGCGGTTATAGCTTAACCAAAAACCTTGCACTGGATGGTGCGATTGTTTATGCTCCAGAAGTAAGCAAAACCATAAATACCACAGCTGTTACAGCAGGGCTTGGTGGTTCAGGAGCTTCCGAACACGAAGTCAAACACTCTCAAATGGGTTACACCTTGTCTCTTCGCATGAACTTCTAATTCTGCGCCGAAACAAAACTGCTTAAAAGCCGCTCCCCGAGCGGCTTTTTTTATGCCTGCCAACTTAATTTTCGATGTCATACATTTGTTATATTCCCTTTTCGCTTTTTTGTGATACTATGCGACCAAAAGCGGTCATAAAGGAAAGGTAAAAGCGATGGCGCGAGTTCTTATTGCTGGGTGTGGTGATCTAGGGTGTCGCCTAGGTGTCAGTCTGTCGGAAAAAGGCCACGAAGTCTTCGGTATTCGACGCGATGCCTCACAGATTACACCGCCCATTCACCCGATTGAAGCCGACCTGTTCAGCCAGTTGCCGGAGCTACCAGAGAGACTGGACTATATCTTTTACATTGTCTCGGCTCCGAGCTATAACGATGTGTCCTATTACAAAGCTTATGTCATGGGTCTCAAGCATCTAATCGATGCCTTGAAAGGCCAATCGCCCAAACGTCTTTTCTTCATTTCCAGTTCCTCCGTCTTCGCACAATCCGAAGGGGAGAAAGTCACCGAAGACAGTCCAGCGGAAGGCAAAAACTTTTCCAGCCGTCGCTTACTGGAAGGTGAAGAATTGGCCTTAAACGCTCCCTTCCCCGGCACGGTGATCCGTTTCGGCGGTATTTACGGCCCGGGCCGCACTTATTTGATTGATATGGTGCTACAAGGCAAAGCCCACTGCATGGAAGACGTTTACAGCAACCGCATTCACTCGGAAGATTGCGTCGGGTTACTCGAACACTTGATGGAAAAACCGGACTTGGATCCTTTATACATTGGCGTTGACGATGAACCGACTCTGACGTGCGACGTCTATGAATGGCTGGCGGAACAACTGTCGGTATCGAACATTGAACATCGTGAACCGACCGAAAACAGCCGCGCACAGCGCAGTAACAAACGACTTTCCAACGCCAAAGTCAAAGCCACCGGCTATCAATTCAAATACCCAAGCTACCGCGAAGGCTATTCCGAATTACTGGAATCACTTTAAAAGGCGGTCTTCTAGGCCACTTCCAATACAAAAAACGCCCAGGCCTGGGCGTTTTCTTTATATCAGACAATCGAACAAAATTTGAGAGCTACTTTGCCCCCGGCTTTTTATCCGAACCGGAATCGTCATCCAACACTTCGCCCTCAATCACATCCGGCTCCGCTTTCGGCGAACCGGACTGAATCACGCGCACATGACGAATACCGTCTTCAGTCTGCTCGGTCCATTCGGCTTCATACACCTGACCTTTATAGCGTGCGTATTCCGCTTGGCGCTGTGCGATGATTTTATTCGCCAAGGCATGACGAATTGGCGGGATCAACAACAAAAAGCCCAAGGCGTCGGTAATCAAACCGGGAATCAACAGAAACAAACCGCCGAGGAAAATCAACATACCTTCCATCATCTCGGTCGCCGGCACCTGCCCTTGCGCCAAGCTGTTCTGAGCCTTTTGCAAAGTGGCGACGCCTTGATGGCGCATTAAGGCCGCACCGACAATCGCGGTCAATATCGTCAACAAAATGGTCGGCAGCGCACCGATTTCACTGCCCACTTCAATCAGCACATACAACTCGATCAAGGGCACCAACAAAAACAACAGGAAGAAAACTTTAAACATACGGGTCTCTTTAGACGTGGTTAAAAACAGGGTGTGCAAACTGGGGTTTACCCCTATTTACACAAAGTTTGCACAACATATAATGAGGATTCTACGTTAAAATCACAACTCACTTATACGCTTACAGTATACATAAGTCTTTAAATCGTTTTTTCAAGGTGACCGTAAAATGAAAAAAACAGCGCTGTTGACAAATTTTCTGGCCTTCTTCTTGTTTCTTTGGGGTCATCACACCTTAGCCTCGGATGAGCTGTTGGACGTCGACCAAGCTTTTGCCCTACAACCGGCCAAAGTGGAAAGTGGCGATATCCAATTGAAATGGAAAATCGCCGACGGCTATTATCTGTACCAAAAGCGCATTGCGGTTGAAACGTCTTCGAAAGACATCCAACTCGACCCGTTGGTTTTCCCAACCCCGATCACCAAAGACGATCCGCTTTTCGGCAAAACCCAAGTTTTCAAGCATGACTTAACGATTTCACAGCCCTATTCCGGCACCGCACAACAGGCCACCTTGACCGTCAAATACCAAGGCTGTGCTGAAGAACTGGGGGTATGTTATCCGCCCCAAAGCAAAACCGTCACCGTGGATTTGCCGTCTGCACAAACAAAAACCTCTGAAAATGCTCTAAGCGCCTTGAACGATTTGATTGTCGACAGCGCGGAAGTGGAACTGCTTCCGGCCGACGAAGCCTTCCAGTTCAGTGCCGAACCGGACGGGCAAGGCCACTTGGTTCTGAACTTTAAAGTCGCCGAAGGCTATCACCTCTATAAAGACAAGATCAAAACCCAGCTGACACAGGGCAAGGCCGACTTAGGCGCCCTGCAACTGCCACCCGCCACCCCGGCTAATGACCCGGTCTTTGGCGATGTGGAAGTCTACCATGGCGACTTCCAAGCCCTGCTGCCGGTGCAAAATTTGGCCGATACGGCCGAAGTGGAAATATCTTACCAAGGCTGTTCCGCCGAATCCGGTGTATGCTATCCACCGGCCCATCAAACCGCTATCTTGAAAGCGGCGGATTTCACTGTGGCCCCCGCAGCATCCGGCACAGCGTCCTCGGCCAACACTCAGGAAGCCCTGTCGGAAACCGACCAAATCACCAGCACCTTGCAAAACAGCTCCGTCTGGATCGTCATCGGCACCTTCTTCCTGTTCGGCCTATTGCTGTCCCTAACGCCGTGCGTTTTCCCGATGATTCCGATTCTGTCGAGCATCATCGTCGGTCAGGGCGACCAACTCACCACACGCAAAGCCTTCACCATGTCGCTGGTGTATGTGCTGGCCATGTCCATCACTTACACCCTGGCTGGCGTCTTGGCTGGCCTGTTTGGCGAAAACTTGCAAGCCATGTTCCAAAACCCATGGATTATCGGCACCTTTGCGCTGATTTTCGTGGCCCTGGCCTTCTCCATGTTCGGTTTCTATGAATTGCAACTACCGAGCAGCGTGCAATCCAAAATCACCAACCTGTCCAACAAACAGGAAGGCGGCACCTTAACCGGCGTGGCCGTCATGGGCTTCCTGTCGGCCTTGATTGTCGGGCCTTGTGTCGCCCCGCCACTGGCCGGAGCGTTAATTTACATCGGCCAAACCGGCGATGCGTTACTGGGCGGCACCGCGCTCTTTGCCATGAGTCTCGGCATGGGCGTTCCGTTATTATTATTGGGCACCTCGGCCGGCAAGCTGTTACCGAGAGCCGGCGCATGGATGGACAACGTCAAAGCCATCTTCGGTGTGCTGATGCTGGGGGTCGCCATCTGGATGGCCGAACGGATTCTGCCGGGCTGGATGATTCTGTTCGCCTGGGCGGCGTTGCTGATTGGCTCCGGCGTTTACCTTGGCGCCTTGGAAGCCATTGGCGATAAATCCGGCTGGCACAAACTGGCCAAAACCATCGGGGTGATTTTCCTGGTGTACGGTGTCATTATGCTCATCGGCTTAGCCGGCGGCAGCCAAAACGTCATGCAGCCGCTAAAAGGGCTCCAGAGCACTGGCGGTTCCATGTCGCAGCCTCAAGCCCATTTGAACTTCAAAAAAATCAGCACGCTGGATGAGTTGAATACCGAAATCGCGAAAGGCCAGCCCATTATGCTCGACTTTTACGCCGACTGGTGTGTCAGTTGCAAGGAAATGGAAGCCTACACCTTTTCCGATCCGGCCGTTCAGCAGGCCTTATCAAACGTCACCTTGCTGAAAGCCGACGTCACCGCCAACAATGCCAACGACAAAGAACTGATGAAAGCGTTCGGCATTATCGGCCCGCCGGCCATTCTGTTCTTTGACAAGGAGCAAGAGCAGAAAGCCCAACGCGTCGTCGGCTTTAAAAAGCCGGACACCTTTATGCAACACATCCACAATTCATTTCAATAACCTAACTCTTATTCAGTGAAATCACACTGCTTAAGCTTCAAAACCGGCCAGGCCTGGCCGGTTTCAACACTAGGTAACATTCGGTAAAACCCCACAAAACCCACACCATTTCACCCAAAACGTGACCAAACCTTACCATTTTTAAACTTCACCACCACTTCACAGCATTTCACGAACTTTCACGTCTTTTTTTGTGCTTTTGTATATCGTCAAACCGAACTTTCAGGTATAATTTTCAACAATTTAATCTTCAAACCCCGTTTGAGACGGCTGAAACAGCCTTAGGAAAGATGCATGGCGAACATACTGGTAATCAACGGTCCGAATCTCAATATGCTCGGTAAGCGCGAGCCGGAACACTACGGCCGCCAAACGCTCGGTGACATTATCGAAGAACTCGAAAACCTGGCGGACGATTACGAAGTACGACTTTACAATTTCCAAAGCAATGCCGAACACGAAATCGTGGAACGCATTCAAGCCGCTTTAAACGAAATCGATTTCATCATCATCAACCCCGCCGCTTTCACACACACCAGTGTGGCCATTCGGGATGCGCTCGCCACGGTAAAAATTCCGTTCATCGAAGTGCATTTATCCAACATCCATAAACGGGAAGCCTTCCGCACCCATTCCTACTTTTCCGACCTCGCTGAAGGCGTGATTGCCGGACTGGGTCCGATTGGCTACCAACTGGCTCTGGCGGCCGCGGTTGAAAAATTGAAATAAACCGATTAAATGAGAGCTTTGCATGAGATGAAAGCACGACTAAAAAAGGCTAAAATTTGCCCGATTTGCGTTGAAAAATTTGCCAATAGCTGGCTATTGGCTGCATTTTCCGTCTTAATCGAACAAATTTTTTCTCTTTTTTCCTTCGTGCCCCACTCGTGCAAAGCTCTCAAATCAAAAGACTATCTTTAAGAGGAATAGAGAACATGGATATTCGTTCAATTCGCAAATTGATTGAAATTGTTGAACAATCTGACATCGCCGAGATCGAAATCAAGGAAGGCGAGCACAACATCCGCATTACCCGCAGCAAAGAACCGGTCATGGTTTCCGCACCGGCCGCCACTTACCAAGCGGCGCCAATGGCCCCAGCGGCGGCTCCGGCTTCCGCTCCAGCGGCATCCGAATCGACTTCCGAAGCCCCTGCGGCGGAGGTCAGCGGTCACAACGTGACTTCACCAATGGTCGGCACCTTCTATTCCTCACCGTCCCCGGACGCCGACGCTTTCGTCAGCGTGGGTGACCAAGTCTCCGCCGGTGACACCCTTTGCATCATTGAAGCCATGAAAATCATGAACCCGATCGAAGCCGACGTTTCCGGAACCGTGAAAAAGATTCTGGTCCAAAACGCCGAGCCGGTTGAATTCGGTCAAGCCTTGTTCATCATCGAATAATAGGGAAGTTGCATGATTGAAAAAATCCTGATTGCCAACCGCGGAGAGATCGCCCTACGGGTATTAAGAGCCTGTAAAGAAATGGGCATCAAAACCGTTGCGGTTCATTCCACGGCGGATGCCAACCTTAAACACGTTTTGCTGGCGGACGAATCCGTTTGCATCGGCCCGGCACCGTCCTCTGAAAGTTATTTGAACATTCCGGCCATTATCGCCGCGGCGGAAATCACCGACGCGGAAGCCATCCACCCGGGTTATGGCTTTTTGTCCGAAAACGCCGACTTTGCCGAACGCGTCGAAGAAAGCGGTTTTGCTTTCATCGGTCCGAAAGCGGAAACCATTCGCATTATGGGCGACAAAGTCTCCGCCATCAAAGCCATGAAAGCCGCCGGCGTCCCGACGGTTCCCGGTTCCGGCGGCCCTTTGGGCGACAACGATGAAGAAAACAAGCGCCTTGCCAAAGAAATCGGCTACCCGATTATCATCAAGGCCTCCGGTGGCGGCGGCGGACGCGGCATGCGTGTGGTGCACACCGAATCCAACCTGGTGAAGTCCATCCAACTGACCAAATCCGAAGCCGGCAGCTTTTTCGGCAACCCGGAAGTCTATATGGAAAAATTCCTGGAAACGCCACGCCACATTGAAATCCAAGTCTTGGCCGACGGCCAAGGCAATGCCATCCACCTGGGCGAGCGTGATTGTTCCATGCAACGTCGCCACCAAAAAGTGGTGGAAGAAGCGCCGGCACCGGGCATTACCGAAGAACAACGTAATAAAATCGGCCAGGCCTGCGTCAACGCCTGTATCGAAATCGGTTACCGCGGAGCCGGGACCTTTGAGTTCCTGTATGAAAAAGGCGAGTTCTATTTCATTGAAATGAACACTCGTCTGCAAGTGGAGCACCCGGTCACCGAACAGGTCACCGGCATCGATTTGGTCAAAGCACAAATCGAAATCGCCATGGGCAACCCGCTTACCATCAAACAGGAAGACGTGGTACTGACGGGGCACGCCATCGAGTGTCGTATCAATGCCGAAAACCCATCGAAAAACTTCATTCCGTCACCGGGACGAATCGATCGTCTGCACTTGGCGGGCGGCATTGGAGTTCGCTGGGATTCACACATCTATACCGGCTATCCGGTGCCACCGAACTACGATTCCATGATCGGCAAATTGATTTGCTTCGGTCCGAACCGTGAATCGGCGATTGCACGCATGGATACGGCGTTGGATGAATTGATTATTCAAGGCATCGATACCAACATTCGCATGCAACGCGAGATCATGAATGATCTGGGCTTCTGCGAAGGCGAGCAAAACATTCACTATCTGGAACATCGTTTGGAACACTTGGTTTAACCCGTTTCCAACACGCGCATCCATCAAACCACGAAAGTACCGCTTTCGTGGTTTTTTGTTTCATGACAACCCCAAACAGCGAACACAACACGCTTAAAGGAACCCACCATGGCCTGGATTCAAATCAATGCCACTGTCGAAGAAGCTCTTGCGGAACCGCTTTCCGATGCCTTTATGGAAGTCGGCGCCTGTTCCGTCACCTTTGAAGACGCCAAAGACCAACCCATTTTTGAACCGGAACTCGGCACCACGCCGATTTGGCAACACACCCGCGCGGTGGGTCTATTCGATGCCGAAACCGATACGCAAGCCATTGTGTCCAGCCTGGAAAACCTCCTACCCGACATTGCGGCCAAGCAATACAAAATCGAAGCATTGGAAGACAAAGATTGGGTGCGCGCTTGGATGGACCAGTTCGAGCCGATGCGTTTCGGGCAACGATTGTGGATTGTACCGAGCTGGCACACACCACCGGAACCGGATGCCGTCAACCTGATGCTGGACCCCGGCATGGCATTCGGCACCGGTACTCACCCAACCACCTCTTTGTGCTTAACCTGGCTGGACCAGCACGCACCAACCGACCTGAACGTCATCGACTACGGTTGCGGTTCCGGCGTTCTGGCCTTGGCGGCGCAAAAATTGGGCGCGGCCGACGTCCGCGGCACCGACATCGACCCGCAAGCCATTATCGCCAGCGAACAAAATGCCGAACGCAACCAGGCCGACATCGACTTTAAACTGGTCAAGGATTTCCAAGCCGCCCCGGCGGATTTACTGGTGGCCAATATTCTCGCCGGCCCGCTCAAAGAACTGGCGCCGGAATTCATCCGTTTACTGAAACCGGGGGGCACCTTGGTGCTTTCAGGCCTGTTGACCAACCAAGCGCCGGAACTCATCGCCTTCTATGACCAGCAGGGCTTTGCCCTACTGGAACAGCAAGATCTGGACGACTGGTCCCTGCTGTGTTTCCAAAAGAACGCTTAATCCCGAACGGTTTGACTCAAACGGTTTAATCCAATGACGCTACCCTTTGAACACCCAACCCTTCCCAGCCTGGCCCTGGCACCGATGGCGGGTGTCACCGACCGGGTGTTTCGCGACATTTGCCGCGAAAACGGCGCGGACTATGCGGTGTCGGAAATGGTCGCGTCCAAAAAGCAACTGTGGCAATCCGCCAAGTCATCCACTCGCCATGCGGATCAAACGGAACAGGCACCGCGCATCGTTCAACTGCTCGGCACCGAACCGGATGAACTGGTGGAAGCCGCCTTATGGCAACAATCCCAAGGCGCCGACGTCATTGATTTGAATATGGGCTGCCCCGCCAAAAAAGTGTGTGACGTGGCCGCCGGTTCCGCCCTGTTGGGTCAACCGGACCGGGTTGAAGCGATTTTCCAAGCCATGACGGCGGCACTCGACATTCCCGTCACGGTCAAAATCCGTACCGGCGTCAACACCGACAACATCAATGCGGTGGACATCGCACAGATCGCCGAACACTATGGCTTAAAAGCCGTCACTATCCATGGCCGCACCCGGGCAGACAAATTTCAAGGGCAAGCCGAATACGACACCATTAAAGCCGTCAAACAACAGGTTGCGCTGCCCGTGATTGCCAACGGTGATATTTGTCACCCAAAAGACGCGCAATTTGTATTAAAATACACAGGCTCAAATGGCCTCATGGTGGGTCGAGGTGCACAGGGTTATCCTTGGATTTTCAGGGAGATACGTCATTTTCTCACCCACGGCACCTTGCTAGCACCGCCCACCATGAACGAATTCCATGAGGTGATGATTCGGCACCTTTCCGAACTGGAAACATTGTACGGAGCCGCGCTGGGTTACAAAATCGCCCGCAAGCATTTGGGCTGGTACAGTCAGTCCCTGCCGGCGGGTACGGCACTGCGAAAAGAATTTAACCGGCTTGAAAACACCCAAGCGCAACTCGACTTAATCAATCGTTATTTTGAGACTCTATGACCTAAGCTGACATAAGCACATGACATCAAAAAAAACACAAACACCCGCGGACCATGCTCTTTGCACCCACGTCACCAATACGTTGACGAATTACTTCGAGACATTACAGGACGAAGTGCCGAGTGATGTCTACCAAATGGTCATCAGCCAAGTCGAACGCCCGATGATCGAATTCGTCCTCCATAAGACCGAGTTCAACCAGACCCGCTCGGCGGAAATTTTAGGCATCAACCGCAATACCCTGAGAAAAAAGATACAACAATACAAAATCACCCAGGCCTGACGAAAAGCCAAAAGCACCAGGCCTGGGCAAAACAGTCATTAACCATTAAAAACATTTAAAACTAACTTTCTGGAGATTTCCATTTTATGAAACCTGTTCGTCGCGCCCTCATTAGCGTTTCAGACAAAACCGGCATTCTTGAGTTTGCCAAAGCCCTCACCGACATGAACGTCGCCATCCTGTCCACCGGTGGAACCTACAAAGCGCTGTCCGAAGCCGGTTTACCGGTGACGGAAGTCTCTCAATACACCGGGTTTCCGGAAATGATGGACGGCCGCGTCAAAACCCTGCACCCGAAAATCCATGGCGGGCTATTGGGGCGTCGCGGCACGGACGACGCGGTGATGGCTGAACACGGTATCGACCCGATCGATATGGTGGTGGTGAATCTCTATCCGTT
The DNA here is from genome assembly GCF_003991075.1 of Thiomicrospira sp. S5. NCBI lineage: Bacteria > Pseudomonadati > Pseudomonadota > Gammaproteobacteria > Thiotrichales > Piscirickettsiaceae > Thiomicrospira > Thiomicrospira sp. S5. Next base: position 2,381,766 of record NZ_CP014470.1, read on the forward strand.
TGAAGCCACCGTGGCCAAGCCGGATTGCAGCTTGGAAGATGCCATTGAAAACATCGACATCGGCGGCCCGACCATGTTGCGTTCCGCCGCGAAGAACCACAAAGACGTCGCCGTCGTCACCGACCCGGCCGACTACGACCGCATCTTGTCCGAAATGCAAGCCAACAACGGTCAACTGGCGCACGCCACCCGTTTCGATTTGGCCATCAAAACCTTCGAACAAACCGCGCGCTACGACGGTGCCATTTCAAATTACTTCGGCAAAATGTTCAGTGAAGACGAAGCCGATACCTTCCCACGTACTTACAACACCCAGTATGTGAAAAAACAATCCATGCGCTACGGCGAAAACCCGCACCAATCGGCGGCGTTCTACACCGAGCGCAACGCCAGCGAAGCGTCGGTTTCCACAGCGGAACAATTGCAAGGTAAGGCGTTGTCCTTCAACAACATCGCCGATACCGACGCGGCACTGGAATTGGTCAAAACCTTCGACGACACCGCTTGCGTCATCGTGAAACACGCCAATCCATGCGGTGTTTCCATCGGTAACAGCGTATTCGAAGCTTATGACCGCGCTTACAAAACCGACCCGACGTCCGCTTTCGGCGGCATCATCGCCTTTAACCGCGAATTGGACGCCGAGACGGCTCAAGCGATTGTCGACCGTCAATTCGTGGAAGTCATTATCGCGCCAAGCGTGTCCGACGAAGCCAAACAAGCGGTTTCCAGCAAACAAAACGTTCGCCTCCTGGTGTGTGGTGAATTAGGCGATCAGCAACCGGCTTACGATTACAAACGCGTCACCGGCGGCTTGCTGGTACAAGACCGCGATTTGGGCACGGTCGCCGAAAGCGATTTGAAAGTCGTCACCAAACGCGCGCCGACTGAAAAAGAAATGGCCGATTTGCAGTTCGCCTGGAAAGTCGCGAAATACGTGAAATCCAATGCCATCGTCTATGTAAAAGACGGCATGACCATTGGGGTGGGTGCGGGCCAAATGAGCCGTGTTTACTCCGCTAAAATCGCCGGCATCAAAGCCGCCGACGAAGGATTGGAAGTCCCGGGCTCCGTCATGGCCTCCGATGCGTTCTTCCCGTTCCGCGATGGCATCGACGCGGCCGCCGAAGCCGGTATCACCGCAGTGATTCACCCGGGCGGTTCCATGCGCGACCAAGAGGTCATTGATGCGGCGGACGAACACGGTATTGCGATGGTGTTCACCGGTATGCGCCACTTTAAACATTGATGTAAACCGTAATGGCTTATTTGCTCAATTTCGGCGTTGAGAAAATGCTTCCGATGCTCACCTACTTTATATAGGCTGCGCTTCGGGTCATTTTCCCGCCTTGAACTTGAGCAAAGCGCTCATTACTCTTACAGACTAAACTTAATTTTCCTTTAGGGTTAATCAAAAACTTCGTGACTTTATGTCTTCGTGGTTAAACAAAGAGAAACAAGACAAATGAATGTATTAGTGATTGGAAGCGGCGGTCGTGAGCATGCTTTGGCATGGAAAACGGCTCAGTCGGAAAACGTCGAAACCGTTTTCGTCGCGCCGGGCAATGCCGGAACCGCTCTGGAACCGAAACTGAAAAACGTTGCGATTGCAGTGGAAGATTTACCAGGCCTGGTCGATTTTGCCCAAAACAACCAAGTCGAACTCACCATCGTCGGCCCGGAAGTCCCGCTGGTGCTTGGCGTGGTCGATGCCTTTGAAGCCGCCGGCTTGAAGTGTTTTGGCCCATCCAAAGGTGCCGCTCAGTTGGAAGGTTCCAAAGCCTTCTCGAAAGACTTCCTGGCCAAGCACCAAATTCCGACCGCGGCTTATGAAGTCTTTACCGAAATACCGCCCGCCGTCGCCTACATTGAAAAAATGGGCGCACCGATTGTGGTGAAAGCCGACGGTTTGGCGGCCGGTAAAGGGGTCATCTTGGCCGACACCGAAGCCGAAGCAATCGCGGCGGTCGAAGACATGCTGGCCGGCAATAAATTCGGCGACGCCGGTGCCCGCGTGGTCATCGAAGAATTTCTGGAAGGCGAAGAAGCCAGCTTCATCGTCATGGCCGACGGCGAACACATCCTGCCGATGGCGACCTCTCAGGACCACAAGGCACGCGACAATGGCGACACCGGTCCGAACACCGGCGGCATGGGCGCTTACACACCGGCGCCGGTCGTGACCCGTAAAATCCATGACCGCATTATGGCCGACGTCATCCGCCCGACCATCGAAGGCATGGCGAAAGACGGTTTGCCTTACACCGGCTTCCTATATGCCGGCGTGATGGTCACCGCCGACGGTACTCCGAAAGTCCTGGAATTCAACTGCCGTTTCGGCGATCCGGAAACCCAACCGATTATGATGCGTTTGCAATCGAACTTGGAAGAACTGTGCCTGGCCGCCTTGGATAAAAAGCTGGACACCGTATCCGCCAAATGGGATTCTCGCGCGGCCTTAGGTGTGGTGTTAGCCGCCGGAGGCTACCCGGACAGCTACCGTAAAGGCGACGTCATTAAAGGCATCGACGAGGCCAACGGCGTTGACACCAAAGTGTTCCATGCCGGCACCGCCACCAACGACCAAGGCGAAGTGGTCACCTCCGGTGGGCGCGTGCTTTGCGTCACCGCATTGGGTGAAAACGTTACCGAAGCGCAGCAAAAAGCCTATGAAGCCGTGACCAAAATCAAATGGCAGGACGAATACCATCGTACCGACATCGGTCACCGTGCCATCAAACGCGAAGCGATTAGCTGATAGCCTCCTTTGCGAATTGAGGTGATGGGAAAGCACTCTGCGGAGTGCTTTTTTTATGCCTGGAATTTCGGTATAGTTAAAGCCGATGGCGGCAAAGTTCCGCTTTAAGATCCGCTCATGAAGGAGAGTGATGATGTCTGCTTTAGAAACCGTTCATAACTACTACGAAAGACCGGTGTTCAACTTTATTCAAGAAAACTACCGTAATTCCGGCCTGACGGATAACCAGCTGGCTGACATGGCCTGCATTGCCCTGAACCGTATCGCTCCCCGTTACATTCGTCACGATATCGATATGTCGTTTTACATGTCCGGACAGGAACACTTGGAAATTCAAGCCCGCATCGAAAAAGCGGTCAAAAAGGCCTTCAAAAAAGTGAAGAAATTGGACGGCATCGAAGATGATGCCGACCAGGATGTGGATTAACGAAACTTAAAATGCGCTGAAACGGCACACATTGACACTGATGTAGTCGCCGTAAGCGGAACCGGATTGCAACCAGTTTTTAACTTTGTTGCTCACGGCCACCGCCGGCATGGCTTCATCCAATCGTAAATACAAACCGTATTTGAAGCGTGGACTTTCCTGCCCTTCACATACCAGTTCGCCCTGTTCGACAAACACGGCTTTTTCCGGCAAGTTATTCGGTTGTGCCGCGAATGCCGCTTCGCCATGCTCAAGCATCAACTCGCGCAAGCGTGCCTGAAAGAACTCTTTGCTAATCGGGTTGAACTGATAATAATCCCGCAACAAATCTTCGACGTTATCGATCAGGTATTGTTTCAGCGACGCTACCGTATCGAACGGATCTTCACCCAATTCATAAATCACGAAGGCATCATCGGTTTTACCAAGACGCAACTCCCGATCCTGAACGACGACTAAAGTCGAGCCATTAAGAACTTTCTGAAATTCGTCATCCGACAACGCCGACACGGCGGTTAAAAATTGTTGAGCGTCCATGACAGCCCCTTTTCTTTTATTATGTGGTTAGGTTGGCGAACAGTGTCGGCAATTTTTCCGGCAAACGCAAGACGTTATCGACAATCGCATAGCGGTTCTGACCGAAAATCTGCTGCACATATTTGTCGGCAAACTGATCGATGGTCAAACAATAAGAGTACACCCCTTTGGTTTGCAACTCTTCAACCGCCTTTTTCGCGTCCTGCTTCAAATACTGACTGTCTTTTTCGTCGATGTCGGCCGGTTCACCGTCGGTAATCACCAACAACAATTTTTGTTTACTGGATTGTCTTTCCAGATACGCCCCGGCGTGACGCATCGCGGCGCCCATACGGGTTGACAAACCGCCTTGCATACCGGCCAGTTTGGCGTGTACATCGGCATCAAACGGCTCTTCGAACTGTTTGAAACGTGTGTACTGAACATCATGACGCCCGTCGGACGAGAAGCCGTGGACCGCAAACTGGTCACCGATACCATTAATGGCGTGGGACACCAAAATCGCGGCTTCCTGCGTCACTTCCAGTACCGTTTTGTCTTCACCGGTGACATATTCATTGGTGGATTCGGATAAATCCAGCAGAATCACCACCGACACTTCCCGGCTGCGAATCACGTTTTTCATGGTGATGCGCGGATCCGGTTCCTGTCCCATGCGCAAGGCAGTAATCGCTTCCACACAGGCGTTCAAATCCAGTTCATCCCCATCTTCGATTCGGCGGATACGCTGCAAACCAACGGCTTGCAATTTATCGACGATTTGCTTGATGCGATGTGCGATGCCTTTGTTCTGTTCCAGAATTCGGTCATACAATTCCGGATCGCCCTTCTTGGCACGGTGTTCGTACAAGGTGACCCAATTCGGGCGATTCAACTGCACCCGGTAATCCCATTCATGGTAATGAACCGGGTCGGACACCGGATCGACACCTTCCATATCGTTAAAGGAAACGCCGTTGTCTTCATACGGGAAGAATTCTGAATTCAACACCCAAACTTCATCATGGTCAACGTCTTGCAGTTCGGAATCGATTTCATTGACCATTTCCATGACCGACACGTGCTTGCGTACGGTTTCTTGGTGCCCTGCACCGGTGCCATCCATTTCGCCCCATTCGTCGGACGCCCACACCAAACGGTTGTCGTCACGATACGGGAAGCGCATCCGGCTGATGTCGGTCAAGGATTCCCATTTGCTCATGGCTTGGTTCAGGACGTTATACAAAGTCATCCCCAAATCCCAAGACCATTTTTCGTTTTCCAGGTTGTCTTCGACCTGATCGTGGAACTGGTCCACCACCATCGTCAACGGCTCATCGTCAAACGGGTATTCTTTATCCATCAACGCAAAAGCCAACTGTTCCAAGCGATACGCCGTGGTATTTTCCGGCAGTTCCGCCGCTTCCATTCCGGCTTTGGCCACTTTCATCCACAGTTTTTTCAAGCCCGGGAACTGTTTGATGGCATTGTATTCAACGCGCGCGTCCTCAATCAGTTCGATGAAGAACATCTGTTGCGGGTTTAACTGTTCCATCGAAATCGCGGCCGAGGTGTACATCAAATGCGACGCCATATGCGCGGCCATGGCACGATACAATTCCGCCCCTTTGATGTCGCCCAAATCGTTCAAGGCATCCGGCAAGTGCATGGCCATGTTTTCATAGAACGGTTTGAAATCATCGAAATCCGACGCCGCCGGGCGAATGAAGAAATCGCGCGCCCAAAACGCTCGCAAATAGAAGTTGATCGGACGATGAAAATCGATGAACAGCGAGCCTTTACGCTGCTGCTGGAACACCGCTTTGGAATCTTCCGATTGCAAACCGAAATAATCCATCTGCGCCTGGAAATTACGGGCGTGTGCTTGCGCCCCCCATTGCGCCCAGCGTCGCAAGCCGGAGACGGTCAGCTTCGACATCAAATCGTCGATGATGCCCAGCATCGGTCTCAAACCACGCGGGGTTTTGGAGCCCAATTGGTAAATCAGCGCCAAGTATTGTCTCAGCAGGTCGATATCGCCGGTTCTTTCCGCGACCAACGGCAACGAATCCAATGTCAAAGCCACCACTTCACCGGATGTCACCGACGACAATTTCATCACCGTTTCCAGAACGTCATCCAGGATTTCATCTTCGACCTGCGACACAACTTGCGGCACGGCTTCCAGATAACTGATGACAATCTGTTGCCCTTTACCGAGGTACGCAATCCCCTGGGCATTTTGCAACCAGGTCTGACGCGACGCCTCCGACATGTGGTGTGAAGCCTCTTGAATCAATGAATCCAGCATTTCCTCTAATTGAGGAACGCTTTCAATCAAGGATTCCTTGACTTCCTGCATATCAAAACTCATATCGATTCTCTCTTGTTATTCCGTCGTTTAGACCTTTCTCCCAGGCCTGGTCAAAACACCCAGGCCTGGCCACTTTTGATTTATTCAAAGGGTTTATTCAAAGAAAGTATCGACTGTGGTCAAGAGGGTATCCAAAATGTCATCGTCGTCGGTCAATGGCGTAATCAAAGCCATCGTACAGGCTTTCTTCGGATCAACACCCTTGTTAATTAACTGCGCGGCGTACACCAATAGACGGGTGGAAATCCCTTCATCCAGACCGTGCCCTTTCAGGTTACGGGAACGTTGCGCGATTTGAACCAGCTTCTCGGCCGTGGCTTGATCAATGCCCGCTTCTTTGGCAACGATGTCGGCTTCCACCGCTTCTTCCGGATAGTCGAACTTGAACCCACCGAAACGCTGCTTGGTGGATTGTTTCAAGTCTTTCATCATCGACTGATAACCCGGGTTATAGGAAATCACCAATTGGAAATCCGGGTGGGCTTCGACCAGCTCACCTTTTTTGTCCAATGGCAGCACACGACGATGGTCCGTCAAGGGGTGAATCACAACCGTGGTGTCCTGACGGGCTTCAACCACCTCATCCAGATAGCAGATGGCGCCGATACGTGCGGCGACAGTCAAAGGACCATCCTGCCATTTGGTCCCGTTGATATCGATCAGGTAACGCCCGACCAAATCGGAGGCGGTCATGTCTTCGTTACACGCCACCGTGATTAACGGCTTACCGAGCTTGTGCGCCATATATTCCACAAAACGCGACTTACCGCACCCCGTCGGACCTTTCAACATAATTGGCATTCGGGAGGCATATCCGGACTCGAACAATTCGATTTCATCCGATACCGGACGGTAAAACGGTTCGTCTTTAATCATGTATTGGCTAGGATCTAAGGCATTAATTTCCGACATGTTATTTCTCCGTTGGCAAGTCATCATTCAAAATGAGAGCTTTGCATGAGTGGGGCGCGATAGAAAAATGAGATAAAATTTTTCTGAATTAGGCGGAAAACGCAGCGAATAGCGAGCTATTCGCCAGTTTTTCAACGACATTCAGGGAAATTTTAGCCATTTTTATTCGTGCATCCATCTCGTGCAAAGCTCTCAAAATATTTAGGTGTGGTCACTTGTTGAAATGAGCACAACTAAATAAATTGAAAACCAGCTAGTTTCGGGGCTAGCTGGCCGTTACCCGAACAGTGAGGTATGAGACTGCCCGGGTAAACAAGGTTGGCGGCTGCAAAACGAAGCTTGCAACCACCGGAATTCGATAGCCGCCTCCCGTCGCTTTTGGCTAAGGGAAACGGACGCGATTCAAACAAAAATCTAAACCGCGATTTTATGGCAGTAAATTTACCGCTCAGATTGCCCCATAAAGTTTTCAGGTCAAGGCAGGAAATGTGAGCCTACGAACAGTAGGTGACCATTTCCCAACGCAGAGCTGGAAGCTTTAGGGAGCGAGCTGCGCGTATAAATTACATGTCACCACGCTTAACTAGCATGTTGGCACCTTGAGACTGCGCATAGTTGTCATAACCAATCAAACGAACGTGGTTGTTTGGGTTGGCTTTGATACACGCGTTTACTTCTTCCAAAACGGCATCCGCAGAGGTTTCACCGAACATTGGAAGCTTCCACATATACCAGAAGTAAGAGAAAGCGTTTTCTGGCTCAGTGTGCTCAACAGCCGGGTTCCAACCCTTGCTGATGATGTACTCTACTTGCGATCTGATTTGCTCATCAGACATCTTCGGCAGGTATGAAAAGGTTTCTGCCTTACGCGATGCTGGATCAGAAAGACGTGAAGGATAATCTTGTACTGTACTCATGTTTTTTCTCCTGAATTTAACAATCGATTACTTGTGAGAAACGTCTAGTTTGTCAACAGTATCGAATTCGAACTTAATTTCTTTCCATGTTTCCATCGCGATTTTAAGTTCTGGGCTGTGCTTAGCCGCTTCAGTAAGGATTTCCTTACCGACTTTCTCGACTTCCTTACCTTCGTTACGTGCTTGAACACACGCTTCAAGAGCCACACGGTTTGCGGCCGCACCCGCTGCGTTACCCCATGGGTGACCCAAAGTACCACCACCGAACTGAAGAACGGAGTCATCACCGAAGATGGAAACCAAGGCCGGCATGTGCCATACGTGGATACCACCGGAAGCAACCGGAAGAACACCAGGCATTGCACCGAAGTCCTGGTCGAACATGATGCCGCGTGAACGATCTTCTTCAATGTAGCTGTCACGCATAAGATCGATCCAACCAAGAGTCGCTTCACGGTCACCTTCCAATTTACCAACAACGGTACCGGAGTGAAGATGGTCACCACCGGATAGACGAAGTGCTTTCGCCAACACACGGAAGTGGATACCGTGGTGAGGGTTACGGTCGATTACACCGTGCATTGCGCGGTGAATGTGAAGCAATACGCCGTTATCACGACACCAGTTCGCCAAACCTGTGTTCGCTGTGAAACCACCGGTTAGGTAATCGTGCATGATGATCGGAGAACCGATTTCTTTTGCGAATTCCGCACGCTTATACATTTCTTCAGGTGTTGGAGCGGTAACGTTCAGGTAGTGACCTTTACGCTCACCGGTTTCCGCTTCTGACTTTTCAATCGCTTCTTGACAGAACAAGAAACGGTCACGCCAGCGCATGAACGGTTGAGAGTTGATGTTCTCGTCATCTTTCGTGAAGTCAAGACCACCACGCAAACATTCATATACGGCACGGCCATAGTTTTTCGCAGACAAACCAAGCTTAGGCTTGATGGTACAACCCAACATCGGGCGACCGTATTTATCCATCTTGTCACGCTCAACTTGGATACCGTGTGGTGGTCCACCACAAGTCATCACGTATGCAAGCGGAACACGAACGTCTTCCAAGCGCAAAGCACGCAGTGCTTTAAAGCCGAATACGTTACCAACCAAAGATGTGAATACGTTTACAACAGACCCTTCTTCGAACAAGTCGATTGGGTAAGCGATGAACGCGTAGAAAGCAGAATCGTCACCTGGGACGTCTTCAATTTTGTAAGCACGACCTTTGTAGTGATCCAAATCGGTCAACAAGTCAGTCCATACAGTGGTCCAAGTCCCTGTTGAAGATTCCGCGGCTACCGCAGCGGCCACTTCTTCACGTGGTACACCATCTTGTGGGACTACTTTAAAACATGCTAGAAAATCTGAGTCTTTCGGCTCATAATCAGGCATCCAATACGTTTCGCGGTATTCTTTTACACCGGCGTTATAAGTCTTAGCCATCTTTTACCTCTTTGTTATAAAAGTTAGTTGTGAAAAGAGTCTGAAAAAACGCTTCATGTTGCTACGTGGTTAGACGCTTGCGTTTCCAGTGGTTCGTATCTTATCCAAATTACTCTGGCCTAAAACTCAGTCTTTGTTATACAATCTATAAACAAAGGGTTATGATTGAACAAAAAATTCTTTTCTTTCAATAGCTTATTTTTTCACCTTCCGAGAAATAAAATGCATAATCTCCATATCACCGCCCAACAAATCCGAATTTTCGAAGCGGTTTCCCGGCATTTAAGCTATACCAAAGCGGCTGAAGAACTCAACTTGTCACAGCCGGCCGTTTCGGTACAGGTTAAACGTTTGGAAGAAAACAACGATGTCAAACTCATCGAGGTCATCGGCAAAAAACTTTACCTGACATCTGCCGGCGAACACATGTTCAAAACCTGCACCAACATACTCGGCGAACTGAAGGATCTCACGGCTTACATTCGTAATGAACAAGACAGCATAGAAGGTGAACTCAAGCTGGCGGTTGTCACCCCGGCCAAGTATTTCATCCCTTATGTGCTAAAAGCGTTTTTGAATAAATATCCGGACGTCACGCCATCCATCACCGTCGTCAATCGACGCCGGATTTTGGACGAACTGAAACAGAACCAATACCATTTAACGGTCATGGGGCGTGTTCCGGCGGAATTGAAAATGGAAGCCTTCCCGTTCTTCAAAAACGAACTGGTCATGGTGGCCCCGCCCAACCATCCGCTGGCAAAACACAAGCAAATTCCATTAAGCGAAATCGTCAACGAGAAATTCCTGATGCGCGAAAGCGGTTCCGGCATTCGCATTGCATTGGAAGAGCGCTTAGCACAGGAAAACTATGTGATCCAACCTTATATGGAGCTGGGCAGCACCGAATCGATCAAACAGGGCGTCATGGCAGGCCTGGGGATTTCTGTTATTCCCCGCCATGCGGTTCGCATTGAAGCCAAATACGGTCATTTAACAGTCTTAGATGTGCAAGGCTTCCCGCTCAGCCGGGATTGGTACATCGCCAAGATGCAAGATAAGGTTCTGATGCCACCGGCCGTGGCGTTTTTGGACTTCCTGAAATCCGTGGACATCAATAAACTACTGGTCATGTCCGACACCCGTTAAAGCAAATCATAACGAATTGTATATAACGGTATAGACTGAACATAAAGGAGTGTCATGCCTGAAAAAATTTCGCTGTTGGCGCGCAATGCCACGCTCCGTCAACTGCAGGTATTTGAAAGCATCGCGCGGCACAACAGCTTTTCCAAAGCGGCGGAAGAGTTGCACCTGACGCAGCCGACCGTTTCCATGCAGGTCAAAAAACTCTCCGACATCCTTGAAGCGCCATTATTCGAACAAATCGGGCGCAAAGTACACTTGACGGAAGCCGGCCAAGCCTTGTACGAAGCGGCGAACAACATCCTGCAACAACTTTCCATCGCCGAGCAGAAAATCAATCACCTGAAAGGTTTTTCCGGCGGCAGCGTCAAGCTGACGGTCATTTCCACTGCCCAGTATTTTGTACCGAAAGTCATTCACGAATTCACCCAAGCTTACCCGGACGTCACCGTCATTATGCGCGTGGGAAACAAAGAGAGTCTGCTGGAACGTATCAATCAGAACAAGGATGACTTTTACCTGCTCGGCCAACCGCCGGAGGACCTCAATGTCGAATCCTCGCAGCTGTCCGTCAACCCCTTGGCTTTCGTCGCGAACAGCAACCATCCTCTGGTCGGTAAACAGCTTTCCATTCAGGATCTGGTGGACGAACCGTTTTTAATGCGGGAAACCGGTTCCGGCATTCGCGCGCAAATCGAAAAAGTTTTCGAAGACTTCGACTTTCAACCCAATATCAAAATGGTACTGGGGGGCAATGAACCGATTCGCTTGGGCTTGTTGCAAAACCTCGGCATTACCGTCGCATCCGTGCCGACCCTGATGGAAGAAATCAACCAGGGCAAAATCGCCATCCTGAATGTCAAAGGGTTTCCGATCAACCGTCACTGGTATCTCGCTTACCCCAAAGGTAAGGTTCTGTCGATTGCGGCCGAAAAGCTGATTGAACTGCTGAAAAAAGAAGGCGAAAAACTCAGCGAACTGGCCTTTAATAAATTCCGCTAGCCGTTCACTCAATTAAAACCCATTGATTGCAAGCCGATCAAATAGCCAAACTATTGCTTTACGTCTTGGCAAAACATCATTTTGCATAGTCTTATATCTATACTTTTAATCAAAATTATTGATTTGAAGTTATCCATCCATTCTCTATAATGACCCTTCAAGTTTTCGGGGTTGGATTGTTTAACTAAATGATTCAACAAAAATTAAGGGGAGGCCGCCTTTGAGGTTCGCCCCAAAAAAGAGGTAAAAACAATGGATCAGTCGAATCGTTACGCTGACTTAACTCTATCTGAAGAAAAATTGATTGCTGACGGTAATCACCTTCTCGTTGCATACCGTCTAAAACCTGCCGCTGGTTATGGTTTCCTAGAAGTTGCTGCTCACGTTGCTGCTGAGTCTTCAACCGGTACTAACGTTGAAGTCTCTACTACTGATGACTTCACTCGTGGTGTTGATGCTTTAGTATATGAAGTTGACGAAGCGGCCTTTGGTGACAAAGGTGGTCTGATGAAGATCGCTTACCCAGTCGATCTATTCGATCCAAACCTAATCGATGGTCACTACAACGTATCTCACATGTGGTCTTTGATCCTAGGGAACAACCAAGGCATGGGTGACCACGAAGGTCTTCGTATGTTGGACTTCTTGGTGCCAGAGCAAATGGTTAAGAAATTCGACGGCCCGGCCACTGACATTTCCGACCTATGGAAAGTACTCGGTCGCCCAGAAGTTGACGGTGGTTACATCGCAGGTACCATCATCAAGCCTAAACTAGGTCTACGTCCTGAGCCATTCGCTAAGGCGTGTTATGACTTCTGGTTGGGTGGTGACTTCATCAAAAACGATGAACCACAAGCTAACCAACCTTTCTGCCCAATGGAAACGGTTATTCCGATGGTTGCGGAGACAATGGATCGTGCACAACAAGAAACAGGTGAAGCGAAGCTTTTCTCTGCAAACGTAACGGCTGACTTCCACGAAGAAATGATCAAGCGTGGTGAGTACATCCTAGGTGAATTCGCCAAGTACGGTAACGAAAAACACGTTGCTTTCCTGGTTGACGGTTTCGTAACCGGTCCAGCGGGTGTCACCACGGCTCGTCGTAACTTCCCAGATACATACCTACACTTCCACCGCGCTGGTCACGGTGCCTTGACTTCTTATAAGTCTCCTATGGGTATGGATCCACTATGCTACATGAAGTTAGCTCGCCTAATGGGTGCTTCTGGTATCCACACAGGCACGATGGGTTACGGTAAAATGGAAGGTCACGGTGATGAGCGCGTATTGGCTTACATGCTTGAGCGTGACGAGTGTCAAGGTCACTACTTCTATCAGAAGTGGTACGGCATGAAGCCGACTACACCAATCATCTCTGGTGGTATGAACGCACTACGTCTACCTGGTTTCTTCGAAAACCTAGGTCACGGTAACGTCATCAACACTTGTGGTGGTGGTTCCTTCGGTCACATCGATTCTCCTGCTGCTGGTGGTACGTCACTGGGTCAAGCATACGAGTGCTGGAAAACGGGTGCAGACCCAATCGAATACGCTAAAGAGCATCCAGAATTTGCTCGTGCATTCGAATCTTTCCCAAGCGATGCAGACAAAATCTTCCCAGGCTGGAGAGAAAAATTGGGTGTCCACAAGTAATTGATGTTAAAGCCGCTTGAGGTACTGTGTGTGCTTCAAGCAACTTTACCCATCAATTTGAATGGATACTTAAAAACCTCAGCTTTAGGCTGAGGTTTTTTTACCCAATCACTCAAATTCAAATCCTTTTCGTTTAGCGTTTTACTTTCATAGACATTAAACCAAAATGATTTTATCAACACTTAAATTCGCTTAAAAACCACCAGGCCTGGTGGTTTATCAAGCTCAAATAACTTCTTTTTTATTATCAATCAAAGTTTTCGGGGAACTCAGATGGATATTTCACAGTACAAAATCGACAACGAACCTTTTTACGATGCGCAGTCAAACGAGATTGAACTTTATGAAGCCGCTTATGCAGCGCGCTTGCCAGTCATGGTCAAAGGCCCAACCGGCTGTGGTAAATCTCGCTTTGTTGAACACATGGCTTGGAAACTGGGGAAACCCATCATTACCGTTTCCTGTAACGAAGACATTACTGCAGCGGACTTGGTTGGTCGTTACCTGTTAGACGCTGAAGGCACTCGCTGGGTCGATGGTCCACTCACCATGGCCGCACGCTACGGCGCCATCTGCTACCTGGATGAAATTGTCGAAGCCCGTCAAGATACCATGGTGGTCATCCACGCCTTGACTGACCATCGCCGTGAACTGTCTTTGGATAAAAAAGGCGAGCTGATTAAAGCCCACCCGGATTTCCAATTGGTCATTTCCTACAACCCGGGTTATCAATCGTTGATGAAAGACCTGAAACAATCGACCAAACAACGTTTCTGTGCCATGGACTTTGATTATGCCGCGCCAGACGTCGAAGCACACATTCTGCAAAAAGAAGGTGGCGTTGACGAGGCCACCGCGAAGAAGCTGGTTCAAATCGGTGAAACAGCGCGTAACCTGAAAGGTCATGGTCTGGACGAAGGGATTTCTACCCGTTTGATGGTCTATGCGGCCACCCTGATCAACCAAGGCATTACCCCTGTCGAAGCGTGTAAAATGGCGTTGGTACGTCCGATTACCGATGATACAGACATTCGCCAAACGCTGGATAACGCAATTGAAATGATTTTCGGCTAATCATAAATTGTTTCATCCGAATTTTCGCGCTGCGCTTCGTTAGAAACGGTCGTGTATGACTTATACACTCCCTTATTCTCGCCTTGCTCAGCACGAAAATTCGGCGAACCAAACTTATGATTTCTCTTTTTAGAAGAGATACTTTCAACTGAACGAGATGTTTATGTATGAATGAAGAATTATTTGCTGAATATCAGGACAAATTTACCTGTAAATTTCCGAAAGCGGTCGAGCTGTTCCCCGATTTATTAAACGATGCCGTGTCCAAATTATCGCCACAAGGGGTCGAGGCCTATTTAGAAGGAGCGAACTTCCTCTGTAAAATCGGCCAAGGCGTTGAACCGGTGTTGGTGTTTATGGAAGTGATGCCGGACATCGCCTCTCACTTTGGTCAGGGCACCAATAAAATGGTGGCCGATTACAGCTATCTGCTGGCACGAAGCCCCAATAAAAAGGCCTTGATTCCGTTTTTATCAACGCTTGGGCATGTTTGCCGACGCATCGACCGCATTGAAGACTTAGAGCTGTATCTACAAATCATTGACGAGTATGTCGAAAAAACTCAAACCGTGATTCATGGGCACCATTCACTTTATGAAAGTCCCGGCATGGTTCCGCTTTTAGAGTCCATGCCACAACTGATTTCCAAACTGTGTCTAAACGGTATCCGTAACTTCATCGATTACGGGGCGCGCAATTACCTGAATGCGCCGGAAGAACAGATTGCTTACTTTAAATTGGAGTCGCATGACGCCAAAAGCATTATTACCCGAGAACGCAAAGGCACCACGTTCAAAGACGTTGAACGTCATATGGACATGTTGAAAGAATGCATGTGGGACTGCGATTTGCCTTTCCAAACTTTTGCGACGGCTTTTGACCAATTACGTAAACCGGTACCTTATCTGGATGATGACATCATTGCGGTACCGGATGTTTATGACGAAGAAAATGGCGTGTCGGGTACCGACCGCTATCGAGCCACGGTGGCACATATGATGGCGCATAAAAAGTGGTCCGGACAACTGATGGCGGATAACTATGCCCCCCATATGCAATTATTTATCTCGGTGTTTGAAGACTGTCGCGTCGAACACTTGGCGATTCAGCGTTACCCAGGTCTGAAAAAATTGTTTTTATCCTTGCACCCTTACCCTGAAAAAGGTGCGTGCGACGACCAGAAAATGTCGTGTCTGCGCTATCGTGCAACGCGTATGTCTCGCGCCTTGTTGGATGAGAACTTTGACCCTCAGAATGAATTGTTGGAAAGTTTCCGTGAGCGTTTCCATACAATCATGGCTGAAAAAGGTGAAGAGTCGACCACTGCCGATATGGCCGATTTGGGTATCGACTTCTATGTCAAAACCCGTAAGCAGTCTTCGGACAGCCAACCAACGGTATTCTTTGACGATACCGAAGTGTCTTACCGTGACGATAACCGTTATATCTGGTTCTACTACGAAGAGTATGATGAGTCAGACGAAATCATGCCGAACGAGTATGAGAACGAAGAGCCGAAAATCGACAATGAAGGTGGGCTTCCACCGCGTCATTACGATGAATGGGATTATATCTCCGAAGGCTATCGCCCCGACTGGACCACCGTTTACGAGCGTCTGCATCCATCCGGGCAAGCCAGTAAAATCGATCGCTTAATGGAAAAACACAGCGACTTGGCCAATCGTCTGAAAAAAATGATTGAAATGCTTAAGCCGCAAAACAAAAAGCGTATTCGTTTTCAAGAAGAAGGCGAAGAGTTGGATCTGGACGTGGCGATTCGCTCCATCATCGATTTCAAAAGCGGGTCCGCTCCCGATCCACGCATCAACTACAGCCATACCACCGACAGTCGCAATATTGCGGTCATGCTTTTGGTGGATACCTCTCAATCGTTGAATGAACGTAATCCGGAAACGGGCCAGACGTTGTTGGAACTTTCCGAGGAAGCTTTGGCGATTACCGCCTGGACCGTTGAGCAGTTAGGCGATAAATTTGCAATTGCCGGTTTCTGTTCCGATACCCGTCATGAAGTCCGTTACCAACACATCAAAGGCTATTCGGAAGGCTATACCGATGACGTGAAAGCACGGATTGCCGGATTGGAAGCGTCCTTTTCGACCCGAATGGGCGCGGCCATGCGTCATGCCGCACATTATCTTGAAGCGCAAAAAGCGGAGAAAAAATTAATGCTGGTGTTAACCGATGGGGAACCGGCGGACATTGATTCAAAAGACCCGCAAACATTGATTCAGGATACCCATAAGGCGGTTGAAGAATTGCAGGGACAAGGCATTTATTCCTACTGCATCACGCTTGACCCGAATGCAGATGAATATGTCTCGGACATCTTCGGCAATCAATATACGGTGATTGACCATGTGGATAAACTACCGGAGCAATTACCGCAAGTCTTTATGAAGCTGACAAACTAAAAGCACTCGGAAATTTCTATGAAATCAACCATGAAAGTGCGTTCGACATTTGATTTTCGGGGCGAAACCTTCTGCTATGAATCAGATGTCGATTTACCCCCTTATATTGATGATATCGACCTGTTTTTACAACAGCTCCCCAGTCGAATCGCCCAACAGAATCAACTGGACGTCATCTCTTATAAATTTGAGATGCTGGAGTCGAGCGAGGTCGAAGTCATTCATTTCGACTCTCGTATTGATTCCGCTGAAATAGAGCTGCCCATGCCGGTTGAAACCTTTCTTGAACGCTACCAGCAAATCGGATCGGATGCGTATCTACAGGAAATCGCCCAAAAGCACCAGCTTGACTGGGATACCAACACCGCCAATGCACTGAAAGCCGCCTATTTACTCGGAAGATCACAAAGCTCGAAAGCGTCCCCACCAAGTAACCATCCTTGGTTTTGACGGTTCTCCCGCGATAAATTCACATCAGTTTTTATCCGTTACCGGATATTATCGGTATAATTCTATTTTTTGAAGAAGCTTGATATTGTCTTAACCACGACCAAAGACTTCTCCAAAAAGGATAATTATGTGCAATGAATGTCAATGTAACAGCCCGATTGAACAACTGTTACAAAACAACCTCGAATGGGTGGACGAAGTGAATGCCGAACGCCCTCATTTCTTCGAAACCCTCTCCCACCAACAAAAACCCGAATATTTGTGGATTGGCTGCTCCGATAGCCGCGTGCCCGCCAACCAACTGGTCAAAATGGACCCCGGCACGATTTTCGTACACCGCAACATCGCCAATCTGGTGAACTCCAGTGACATGAATGTGCTGTCGGTCATCCAATACGCCGTCGAAATCCTGAAGGTCAAACACATTATCGTCAATGGTCATTACGGCTGCGGCGGGGTCATCGCCTCGATGGAAGAAGGCAACCCCAGCTTGATTGACCATTGGGTGCGCCCGATTCGAAAATACTACCAACGCAAGCAAACCGAGCTGGATGCGTTGCCTTATGAAGAGCGTGTCAATCGTTTGTGTGAAATCAATGTCGCGGAGCAGGTGCGTAATATCTGCCATGTTCCGGCGGTACGGAAAGCCTGGAAAAAAGGTCATTCGCTAGCGGTGCACGGTTTTATCTACAACATCAAAGACGGGCGCTTGAAGAACCTGGACATCAGCGTCGACAATCTGGACGCGGCCGAACAAGCCGTTGTCCGCGCAACGGCCGGTTAAAACTTAAACGCCAGCCTCCTCTTTGCCGACAAGGAAGTCCTGCATCAACCCTTGATGCAGTTTCAACTCCATTCAATTCAATGTACCGAACGTTGCTTAAGCAATTTGGACAATTTGGTCAAGTCGCGCAAGGGACTGTGCGGCCAACCACTCCACAGCGCATATTAGCACATCAGCATATTAGCAATATTTTTCATAACCAAACGCAATGCCAACATATAAAAGAATGATTTTTTTACCGCCTCCTCCGCCTCTATAATGCCTTCTAAAATCACGATTTAGAAGACAAATACATGCTACGCACACTTGCCCTCACGCCATTACCCAAAGCTGCCGTCTGGTGGTTATTACTGCCTTTACTGGCGGTCAGCCTCTGGTTATCGGAAAACCACTTATCTTTATTCCTGGTTGGTGCCCTGCTGGGTGCCAGTTTGAACTATTTCCAATTCGGCTTCCGCACCTGTTCGCATCAACTGTTAACACAAGGGCGCACCCTCGGCGTTCGCGCGGTATTATGGATGCTGGCGTTCACCAGTGTGTTGTTTTTTCTGCTTTTGAGCCTGGGGGAATTTAACGGGCTAGCGTTACAAGGGTTCGTACAGCCATTAAGCCTTTCCGTAGTCGCCGGTGCCTTCCTATTCGGCATCGGCATGCAGCTGGCCAACGGCTGCACCTCCGGCACCTTCAACAAAATGGGGCAATTACAACCGTTATCGCTGACCAGTTTTTTCTTTCTGCTGGTCGGCGGTACGCTGGCCGCTTACCACAGTGAATTCTGGCGCGCCGTACCGGCACTGCAACCGGTTTCGATGCTGCAATCCTTCGGTTTAATACAAGGCTTGATATTGCAACTGGGCTTTATCGGTGTGCTGTACTGGCTGGCGATCTTAAAGGAAAAGAATCATTTTGATGAACTGTCACGTCTCAATACCTCGGCTTTTTGGAAAATCACCGATTGGCATCCTTGGCTGAAAGCCGGTTTGGTTTTGGCGCTGCTGAATGCGTTTTTACTCATCCTCAGCGGCCAACCTTGGTCGATTGCCAATGTCTTTCCTTATTGGGGGTTGAAAATCAGCGACGCACTGCAATTACCGCTGGACTGGTCGTTTTGGTCTTACGGCATCACCCATTTCAGCCGACAGGAAGCGCCGTTATTGGAAGACACCGTCAGTCTGACCACGCTGGGATTGATTAGTGGCGCATTGCTGGTCACCTTACTGGCGCGCTCGGCTCGTCAAGAAGCGACCCAGTTCACGCTCAAACCGCACCTGATGGCGATTATCGGCGGGTTTATTATGGGGTACGGTTCGGTCATCGCATTTGGCTGCAACATCGGCGCTTTTTTCAGCGGCATTGGTTCCGGCAGTTTACATGGCTGGTTATGGGCGCTGGCGGCTCTGGCCGGCAACAGCGCTGGCATTTATCTCAAGGCACGGTTGTTTAAAGATTGAACGGATGCGTGGTCACCACCTGTTTGCCCATCGACTGACCCGATGAGCAGGCTTCCACGCCACACAGATCACTCATGTCGCAACCGGTACAGACTTTCTGCACACAGCTTTTCAAACAGGCTTGCTGAATCAACGCCTTGGATTCCGGGTCGGACACATGAATGTCCGCACCGCACAAGGCACCACTCTGCATCAATTCCAATAATTTGTCCCAATCCAAGTCGATGGAGACCCGTGCATTCGGTTCAACGGTTCGGTTCATTGTCTCACTCCCCAAAAAAGTTAATGATAACAATTATCATTTTATTTATTGCGCGCTAAAAGTCAATTTAATCACACTCGCCATTCATATCAGCCGCCAAAGACCATGCAAACGCAGGGCTTCAAAATACTCAAAAACCGCCAGGCCTGGCGGTTTTCAAGGAAATTCGGACATAAAAAAACCGCCGGAAAAATTCTTTTCCGGCGGCCACATAAGGTGCCTTCCTCACCTCAACAAGGCACTCATCGGCTTACCCGTCACGGGTCGGGCTTCGATTAATGAAAATCGATTTCACCATCCGTCAATCCGACATGAACGGTGTCGCCCGCGGCGAACTCGCCTTTCAACAAACGTTGCGCCAACGGGTTTTCCACCAATTGTTGCACCGCTCGTTTCAAAGGTCGCGCGCCATAGACCGGATCGAAACCGGCTTCGCCGATTTTATCCAGTACACTGCCGGCGATTTCCAATTGCAACTCGTTGTCCGCCAAACGCGCACGCAAGTGGTTCAACTGAATATCGGCAATCGCACGAATTTGCGCCTGATCCAATGGGTGGAACACGACAATGTCATCGATCCGGTTAATGAATTCCGGACGGAAATGGCTGCCGACCACTTCCATGACATCCTGCTTCATTTCATCGTAGGTTGCGGTGGCGGCTTTTTCCTGAATGATGTGCGACCCCAAGTTGGACGTCATCACAATCACTGTGTTTTTGAAATCCACCGTACGCCCTTGTCCATCGGTCAAACGACCATCGTCCAACACTTGCAGCAGGATATTGAACACATCCGGGTGCGCTTTTTCCACCTCATCCAGCAAAATAACCGAATAAGGTTTGCGGCGCACCGCTTCGGTCAAATAACCGCCCTGTTCATAACCAACATACCCCGGAGGCGCCCCAATCAAGCGGGCCACGGAGTGCTTCTCCATAAACTCCGACATGTCCAAACGCACAATGGCGTCTTGGGTGTCGAACAGGAAATCGGCCAAGGCTTTGGTCAACTCGGTTTTCCCGACCCCGGTCGGCCCCAGGAACAGGAAAGAACCGTTCGGACGGTTCGGATCCGACAAACCGGCGCGGGAACGGCGAATAGCATCCGACACGGCCGACACGGCTTCCTGTTGCCCGATGACTTTCGCGCCCAGCGCTTCTTCCATACGCAGCAACTTATCACGCTCGCCTTCCAGCATTCTGGAAATCGGAATGCCGGTCCAACGCGCCACCACTTCGGCAATTTCTTCCTCAGAGACTTTATTGCGCAATAGATGCACCTGACCTTCCGCTTCGTTTTCCGCTTCTTCCGCCGCTTTGATTTTGGCTTCCAAATCCGGAATCACGCCGTATTGCAACTCGGACATGCGGCCCAGGTTCCCTTCACGGTGCGCGGCCTCCATTTCGATACGGGCTTTATCAAGTTCTTCTTTATACTGCTTGGCGCCTTGCAAGGCGGCCTTGTCTTTTTTCCAGATTTCTTCGAGATCAGCGTATTCTTTTTCCATCTCGTCGATGGATTCCTGCAAGACAGTCAAGCGTTTTTTAGACGCTTCGTCTTTTTCTTTTTTCAGGGCTTCACGTTCGATTTTCAACTGAATCAAGCGACGGTCGAGTTTATCCATCTCTTCCGGCTTAGAGTCGATTTCCATACGGATGCGCGACGCGGCTTCATCAATCAAGTCGATGGCCTTATCCGGCAATTGTCGGTCGGTGATGTAACGTTGCGACAAATGCGCCGCGGCGATAATCGCCGGGTCGGTAATCGCCACGCCGTGATGCACTTCGTAACGCTCTTTCAGACCACGTAAAATCGCAATGGTGTCTTCTTCGCTCGGTTCATCCACAATCACTTTTTGAAAACGACGTTCCAGCGCGGCGTCTTTTTCGATATTTTCACGGTATTCGTCCAGAGTGGTGGCGCCGATACAGTGTAATTCCCCACGGGCCAGCGCCGGTTTCAACATGTTTCCGGCGTCCATCGACCCTTCGGTTTTCCCGGCACCGACCATGGTATGGATTTCGTCGATAAACAGAATGACGGAGCCTTCCTGTTTTTCCAGATCCTTCAACAAAGCTTTCAGGCGTTCTTCGAACTCACCGCGATATTTGGCACCCGCCAGCAAACCGGCCAAGTCCAACGACAGCAGTTTTTTATTTTTCAGACCTTCCGGGACTTCACCGTTCACAATCCGTTGTGCCAAGCCTTCCACAATGGCGGTTTTACCAACCCCCGGCTCCCCGATTAACACCGGGTTGTTTTTGGTACGGCGTTGCAACACCTGAACGGCACGACGAATCTCGTCATCCCGACCGATTACCGGGTCCAGCTTACCGCTGCGCGCACGCTCGGTTAAATCCAAAGTGTATTTATCCAATGCTTGTCTGTTTTCTTCCGCATTCGGGTCCTGCACGGTTTCGCCTCCTCTTACTTGGTCAATGGCCGCTTCGATATTCTGTTCCGTGGCACCGGCCTGCTTCAGCAAATCCTTAATCGAGTCATTGGACTGCAAAGCGGCTAAATAAAATAATTCACTGGCAATGTAAGCATCACCACGCTTTTGCGCCAACTGATCCATCAAGTTCAACACACGTCCGCTGTTTTGCGACAATTGCACATCGCCACCGTGTCCGGACACTTTCGGCAGGCCTGGCAGTTTTTCATCCACCGAGGCTTTTAGCTTCGCCACATCCGCACCGGCCAGCTGCAACAATGACGTTTGCTCCGCCAGGAGCGCAGAGAGAATATGCACCGGTTCGATGAACTGGTTACCCAACCCCAGAGCAATGGATTGTGCTTGTCCCAGGATGGACTGAAATTGAGAAGTAAACTTATCCATCATTCTTAAAAATCTCCTTAAACTAACCTTGCCTAAGCCATTCACCTGCAAGGATTATTAAACTAATTTAAAGATATGGACAA
Organism: Thiomicrospira sp. S5; assembly: GCF_003991075.1. Lineage (NCBI taxonomy): Bacteria > Pseudomonadati > Pseudomonadota > Gammaproteobacteria > Thiotrichales > Piscirickettsiaceae > Thiomicrospira > Thiomicrospira sp. S5. The sequence goes on from NZ_CP014470.1 coordinate 2,404,290, forward strand.
AAAAAGTCTTTTCAAGAGAAAAGGGGAAATATTACGGTTCATGTTCGATTCATATCGTATATCATATTGATATATAAAAATAATAATCCTAAATAAAATTACGCAACCCTGACAACAAGGAACTTCTTCTGACGTTTATCGATGCGCACCGCATTCAAACGAACAAGGAGTGGACATTTATAGGCCACAATAAATGACAACCCTGAAGAACCAACCGGATCTCGACGTACTGTTCAACAACATGGCCGATGGCGTTTATCTGCTTGAGCCGGAAACGTCCAATATTCTCTGGTGCAATCGCGCCGCTTATGAAGACCTCGGTTTCGAAAAAGAGGAAGTGCTCAACCACTCGGTCCTTTCGTTACAAAAAGACGTCGTCGGCCAATCACAATGGGATGAAATCGCCCAGGTCATCCAAGCCCACAAAACCTATACCTTCGTCGGTCGCCATCTTCATAAAAACGGCGGCGAAATTGCGGTCGAAATCAACACCACCCACTTCGAACACCAAGGCCAAACCTATTTTCTATCCATCGCGCGCGACGTCAATAAACGCCTGGCGTTGGAAAAAGACCTGCAAACCAAAGAGAACAGCATCTGGTTTGCGCTCAATGAAGCGTCGGACGGCCTCTGGGAATGGGAAGTCGATACCGGCCATGTATTTTTCGGTCCTCAACTGAAAAAAATGCTCGGCTACGGCCCGAACGAAATGGACCCCGTGATTGAGACCTGGACCCGCAATGTCCACCCGGACGACCTGCAAATGGTCATGCAGGTCATGCAGGATTATCACCAAGGCTTGCGCGGTGTTTACGAAGTGGAATACCGCCTCCGCAACCGAAACGGTCACTATCTGTGGGTGCATGATCGCGGTAAAGTCTGCCAACGCGATGATGACGGCAAACCACTCCGCATGGTGGGCATGGTGCAGAACATCACCGAACGCAAACAACTTCAGTTCCAGCTGGAAGCGTTGGCGGCCAATGACTTCCTCACCCAGTTGCCGAACCGGCGAGAAGGCGAAAATCAGGCACAACGCCACTTGGCGCTGTCCAAACGCAACAAAACGCCAATGAGCCTCGCCGTTGTGGATTTCGACGACTTCAAAAACATCAATGACATGCACGGCCACCAAAAAGGCGACGAAGCCATCGTCTTCGGCAGCCAGCTTCTTCAGCAAGCCATTCGCAGCACCGATTACATCTATCGCTGGGGCGGCGAAGAGTTCGTCATCATTTTCCCCAACACCGAATTGGAAGGCACCGAAGTCATCGCCGAAAAACTGCACCAGGCATTTGAAACCGCGGATTGGTCCAGCATCGGCATTCTGCCCTTCACTTTGAGCATCGGCCTGGCCGGTTACCCGGACAACGGTGAGCGTTTCGAAGACATCATTGCCCAAGCCGACAAAGCGGTGTATGCCGCCAAAGAAAACGGGCGCAACCAAACCATTTTAGCCAACGAACTGCCGCAAGCTTAAACCATGGATCACATTTTTTTCGTTCTCTCCAAAATCGCCTGGGCACTTCTCAGTCCAAGCAACCTGATGATCATTTTGATGATTATCGGCACCCTTTTCCTGCTGTTCAATCAAATCCGAACCGCCAAAAAAATCCTATTGCCCACCGGCCTGATCGCATTGATTATTTTAGCCTTCCCAGTCGGCGACCTATTAATTCAGCCACTGGAAAAACGCTTCACCATCCCCAACCCCATGCCGGCCAAAATCGACGGCATTCTGGTCCTGGGCGGCGGCGAAGACTTAAAACGCAGTTTAAGCTGGCAAACCCCGGAACTCGGTTTGGGCGGCGATCGCTACATCGCCACCAAAAAACTCGCCACCCGTTATCCGGAAGCTCCCGTCATTTTCACCGGCGGCAGCGGTTCGCTCCAACTGCAAAACCAATCGGAAAAAGAAGGTGGGCTGGCTCGCCAGTTACTCACGGCGCTGGATATTGCGCCGGGTCGAATCATTATCGAATCCGACTCGCGCAACACCTATGAGAACTTTCGCAATGTCCACCCGTTGCTACCGAATCCAGACGGGCACTACCTGCTGATTACCTCCGCCTTTCACATGCCCCGCGCCGTCGGCATTGCCAACAAACAGGGCATCAACGTCATCGCTTATCCGGTCGATTTCCGCTCCAACAGCGACGAATACCGAAAAATCGACTTGGACTTCTTCGACCATTTGAAATCATTGGAACCGGCTTGGAAAGAATGGATTGGCCTGACGGCCTACTACTGGACAGGGAAAAGTTCGGACTGGTTCCCCAAACCCAAAGCGCCCGAACCCAACGCATCAGAATAAGGAACACACATGCATCACGACATCGCCCAACTGGAACCATTGCAAATCTATAAAATGCTGGTCGGCGGCATTATCCCGCGCCCAATCGCCTGGATTAGCACGCTCAGCGCGCAAGGCATCGATAACATCGCCCCTTATTCATTTTTCAGCGTCGCCAGCGTCAATCCGCCGGTGCTCACCATCACCCACGTGATGCCGCACACCCAACAAGAAAAAGACACGCTACGAAACCTGAAAGAAACCGGCGAAGCGGTGGTCAATATCGTCAGCGCTGAGATGGCCGACAAAATGAATGCCTCCTGCGCCGCCCTGCCACCGGAAACCAGTGAATTCACCGCCGCCGGCATTCCGGCTTGCAACAGCGAAAAAGTCCGCGCCAAAAGCGTCGCCAACGCGCCGGTGCGCTACGAATGCAAGCTGCGCGAACTGCTGCCGATTTCCGACAAACCCACCGGCGGCACGCTGATCCTGCTCGACGTGGTCAATATTTTCATCGACGACGCCATTGTTCAAGACGGCATGATACAAGCCGACCAACTCGATGCCATCGGCAAACTCGGCGGCGACCTCTACTCCACCACACGAGATAGGTTTGCATTAGCTCGCCCCTGAGCTCAAACCAGCCCTTTCAAATACAAAAAAACCGCCAGGCCTGGCGGTTTTTGAATTATGTTTTTTTGTTGATGCCAATTAAGGCTAATGCGGTCGTGATTTAATGCGCATAGGCTTTATGCGAGAGGTACAATGCCAAGGCCACCAACATAATCGCCAATGAGTAATACAGTAACTCCAGCGGGGCCGTCGGTTTTAAGAACAGAGCCTGTTCAAAGAACATGACAATCAGAATCAACAAAATGACTTTCGCCAGTTTGTCTTTCAAGTCGTCCAACGACTTGATCATCAAAATCTTGCTGGCACTTTTGGCGCCTTCGGCTTCGTCGATTTTGGAGATGAAGAGCTCATACAAGCCCAACGAGAAGATCAACATAATCGCTCCCAGCAGGAAGCCGTCCACCGAACCGACCACATGAGCGACGGTTTGCGATTTCAGCTCGGCGCGTTCCATATCGGTCAATTCATGATAATGCGTCAAATGCGCCAAGGTGTAGTAGACATCAATCGAGGTCATGTAAAAAATACCGAACGCCATCAACAAACTGGCGATGACCGCGAACAGCACCACAAACCGGCTATTCCATAGAAAACTTTCAAAGTATTTTTCGCTTTTTCCCTGCGTTTCCGGCGGGCAGGCCTGGGCGTTTTCCGATGTTTCAGGCGTAACACTCATGGTTCAATCCTCTTTTTCCAAGGTTTCAATCGTGAGATTGTGATTGGTGTAAATACATAAATCGGCCGCGATGTTGAGGGATTTCTCCACCACGTCACGCGCTGACAATTCGGTGTTTTGCATCAAGGCCTGAGCCGCGGAATGCGCATAGTTACCGCCGGAACCGATGGCGATGAAGTCGTGCGCTGGTTCGATGACATCACCGGTACCGGAAATCAACAGCATGTTATCGGCATCCGCCACCAGCATCATGGCTTCCAACTTGCGCAACGCGCGGTCGGTGCGCCAGTCTTTGGCCATTTCCACGGCAGCGCGCATCAACTGGCCGTTGTGCGTCTGCAACTTGCCTTCAAAGCGTTCGAACAAGGTGAACGCATCGGCCGTCGCGCCGGCAAAACCGGACAGGATTTTACCGTTGTACAGGCGGCGCACTTTGCGGGCATTGCCTTTCATCACAACGTGCCCCAGTGTCACTTGGCCGTCGCCGCCAATGACCATCTGGCCATCGCGTTTGGCGCATAAAATCGTGGTTCCGTGAAAAGTCTGTTCACTCATCGTCTTCTTTCCATTCGCTTGACTGAATTTGGCTGCTGTTCAGAGCGCCAAAACCGTTTAAGGTTTCTTTTTCGCTCTCGGATGCGCTTGGTCGTAAACCGTCGCCAGATGCTGCAAATCCAGTTTGGTGTAAATCTGTGTGGTGGATAAATTGGCATGGCCGAGCATTTCCTGCACCGCCCGTAAATCCCCGCTAGATTCTAACACATGCGTCGCACAGGCGTGCCGTAATCTATGCGGCGACATCTTGGTCGGCAGGCCCGCTTTCAAGGTGCGTTCGTCCAGTTGTTTTTGAATGGAGCGCACCCCCAAACGTTTGCCGAAACGGTTCACGAAAACCGCTTTTTCGTCGGGTTTGGCATAATCCGCTCGAATCGACAACCAGTGTTGAATGGCTTTTTGCGCTTGCGCGCCCACCGGAGCATCCCGTTCTTTTTGCCCTTTACCCAGCACGCGCACCCAACCGTCGTGCAAATTGTCCAGGCCTGGCGACAAATCCAGCTCCACCAGTTCGGAGACCCGCAAGCCGCCGGAATACAACAGTTCAAAAACGGCTTGATCGCGTACATCCTGCCAAGTCTCCAGCGGCTGCTCCAATAACTGACGGGTTAAATCCACATCTAAGCTTTTCGGCAGAGGCTTGGGTTGCTTCGGCGCTTTGACCCCCTTGGCCGGATTATGACCGACGCGACCTTCTTCCAGCAGGAAATCATAGAACGAGCGCACCGCCGACAACTGACGCGCCAACGTTCGGGCGGCAATGCCTTGCTCCATGCGAAACGCCACAAACGCCTGAATCGCTTCGGTCGAAATATCGCGCCAGTCGTTAAATGCTTCCAGAAACGCCCAGGCCTGGTCATTTTTCAAGGTGTGTTCATCCAACGGTTCCTGCAAAAAATCCCCGCGATAAAACACCAACAACCCCATCAAGTCGCGTTGATAATTGCTCACCGTGTGCGCGGATTTATTCAATCGCTGCAGATGTTTGATGAATTGCTTAAAATCACTCAAAATTTTTGGCTCTTTTAGAATAAATTGCCTTTATTTTAACGCTTTCCACACTCAACTCATCAACAAATATTCATAGGGATGAAAGTACCGCCACTCGGTTTCGACCTCCTTTTTTAGCCACATACAAAGCTTTATCCACGCCAGCAATCGTTTGCTCAAAAGAGTTGTTTTGCACCTCAGCCAAACCGAAAGAGCAGGTAATTGGAAACGCCGTTAAGGGCGATGAAACCGCTACCTCGTGACGCAGTTTTTCAAAAACAATTTCCGCATCGTCCAAGGTTATATCCGGCAAATAAAATAGAAATTCCTCCCCGCCATACCGAGCCACCACATCCCCTTTTCGCACCGCTTTTCGAAAAGTTTGGCCTAAAAAAGACAGGACATCATCCCCTGCCGGGTGACCGAACCCATCATTAATACGTTTAAACCGATCAATGTCCGCCATCGCCAGAACGCCGTTTAAACGACGTTTATCCATCATCATTTCAAAAAGTTTACGATTCGGTAGCTGGGTTAAATAATCACTTAAATTAAGCACCAAATGGATATTCGAATGAAAGCGCTGCAAAATGTCGTAAAACTCTTGATGCAGCGTCAGAAATCGTTCATGGGGAACCGTACACGGATGGGCAACAAACGTTTCGTTTGCAAGTAGGTCACGCAAACTCTCTAAACGCATGAATTCCTGATAATCGGAAAAACCATGTTGCCGTAAATCGTCCGCCCAGCATTCATAATCCCGGTTTAGGAAACATGCTTTTAAACGCTCGGTCGAAGCGATACTCTCACTTAAACAACCTACATGAAACGTCATGACTTGTTGTATAAGATCTGCCTGCTTTTGTAAATCTTCATATAGCAATTGCCCAATCCGATAAATCATTACCATACTCTTTATTCTTTTTATAAGTCTATTTACGAACCAACCCTATTAAACCATATTTTCGCCAATTGTGACTATAGTCTGTCGACTATTGTCATCATTTTTCCATACTAGTTCTCTATGACCCACAAACGAGACTTCACCACATGACCTTAATCGACGCTTTTGCCCACACGCTCAAGCAAATTCGCATGGAAAAGAACGTCTCTCAGCAAAAGTTGGCTTTGGATGCCAATCTGGACCGAACCTATATTTCACTCCTAGAACGAGGATTGAGACAACCAACCATTACCACGTTATTCCAACTGGCGGAAGCTCTTGAAATACCTGTTGAAGAGCTGATTCAAGGAACCCGTCAATGCTGTTCATTCTCAGCCGACTCACGAACCAATAACACTTCAAAACAGTAATGAAAATTCAGTACAATACAGAAAACTTTTAACCTACGGGACTGCGTTAATGGAACACTTAATCACCTTTGCCATCACCATGCTCACCGTGACGAACCCGGCAGGCAACCTGGCGATTTTCGCCGGACTGACCGCCAACCGCACCGAAGCCGAAAAACAAGCCATAGCACGACAAACCGCAATTGCCATTACCGTCATTATGCTGGTTGTCACCTGGGTCGGCAGTTTACTGTTAAAAGCCTTCGGCGTCACCCCGCCGGGACTGGAAGTGGCGGGCGGTGTCATCATCGCCCTGCTGGGGCTGTCGATGCTGCGCAGCAAAACCGACGCCATGACCCACTCGCCGGAAGAACATGAGGAAGCGCAAACAAAAGACTCTATTGCAGTGGTGCCAATGGCCATTCCGATTATCGCCGGTCCCGGAGCCATTACCACCCTGATTCTGGCGACGCAAAAATTCCCGACCTTCGAAGACCGTTTCATCATTTCTCTGGTCGCCGTGGGCATCGGCTTACTGTTCTGGCTGGTGCTTTACTTTGCCGGCCCCATCAGTCGAAAGTTGGGCGTGACAGGGATGAACATCGTGTCGAAAATCATGGGGATGGTGTTAACGGCGATTGCGTTCCAAATGCTGGCGAACGGCCTTAAAGAATTATTGCCAGGTCTGGCTTAAATTGGGATAGGAAAGGTAACGTTAAACCGGACGATTCCCCCACTCGACTTCATACACCACCGTGCGGTTGCGCCCGGTGTTTTTGGCGTGATACAAGGCCTTGTCGGCGCGACACAAAGCCTGCTTATAAGGCACGCACTCACCATCGACCTGGCTGATGCCGAATGAACAGGTTTGACGACAATCCCCGAAATCGAGTGTCTGAACCCCTTCCCGAATGCGTTCGATTTTATCCTGAGCGCAATCCGGCGCCATGGCCGGAAAGTAAAAAATGAATTCCTCGCCGCCATAGCGTGCAATGACTTCACCCGACTTCAATTCGTTCAAGAAAAAACGACTGATCTGTTCCAGCACCTGATCACCCATGTCATGACCGTGCTGATCATTAATACGTTTAAAGTGATCCACGTCCGCCATAACCAACGCGCCCTTCATATGTCCTTTATCAACCATCAGGTCAAACAATTTTCGGTTCGGCAAATGCGTCAGGTAATCGTACATATTGAACACCATATGAAAGTTCTGACAGAATTCGGTGAGCAAATCGAAAAAATGCTGGTGAAGCAAAAAGAAACGTTGGTGCCACTGCCCGTCCTGAACCGCACTTTCCAGCTCGGCATGGTGTCGCATCATACGGTCCCGCAACTCACCCAACTTGCGGTATTCTTCGGTTCGTGACAATCCCAGATGCGCCAACGAATCGTACCACTCGTCAAACGGTACATGGGTCGAATAGGTTCGCAATTCATCGGGGTTTAAACAGACCGAGCGTGACGCCAACCAATTGACATGCGACGCCACCACATTGCGCGCCGCTTCCACTTGCCCGGCTAGACTGTCATAGTGCAACCGGCTGATATGGTGAATCATAGCTTGCCCTTTTTTGAGACACGCACACACCTCCAGAAAACTGGTTTAAAAACAAAAACCTACGTTCATTAGGGTTAAGAAGCTTTATTTAATAAAGCTTCATGGTAAAATTCCTATACGGTGTTGTGTTATTTTAAAGCCTTGTTCGTAATTATTCTTATTCCAAAGTGTATATTACGCGCAAAAAAACGGATATGCAACTCAAAAAAACGCATTTGTTCTTTAAAACTGGACACGACGCCGAAAAACACTTTTCGACTCGATAGGTTACGCGACTAATGGATGGCCACGTGCAGACCATAGGCCATTATTCAGGCCTGAAAAACATAGCCAGGGATTTTGCTTTGCGTTTAAAAGAGTTGATTGCCTTCCAGAGCGTGCGTTCATTTGCACGCAGTTGTCAATTATCGGAAACGGCGTTGCGAAAATACCTCAATGGCGAATCCACTCCCAACTTGGAACGTTTGATTGCCATCGCCAATCAATCCGGTGTCACGGTGGAATGGCTCGCCACCGGAAAAGGCGAAAAATACCCGCCGCAAAATGTCGCTGAACCAGAGGGAGGCTATAAAACATCCCCGCAACTGCACGAAATCGAACGCATCGTCCTCAACAAGCTCATCGCCAACACCGAAAAACGCCTCAGCAACATTCAAGAACTCGCCTCCCACAGCCAAAGCCCGGCCATCTGGGAAGCCAGCATTCAAATGGAACAAAACACCCTTTCCGACCTCAAAGCCGAACTCGGGCGTCTTTAAACAGCAGGTTGAAACAAAAAACGCCCAGGCCTGGGCGTTTTGAAAAGAAAGCGAAGTGGCTCAAAAGCGTATTAAAACAAACGTTGCAAACGCGCCGTCACCATCTGCCCCATGACTTTCAGGAAATACGTTCCCAAATCCGGACTGAAACGGTCGGTGGTGGCTCCCAGCGCCAGCGCCCCCCAAACACGGTCCCGACCCAGCGGAATCACGCACACCGACTGCATCGGCTGGTCGGTATGAAACAAACCGCGTTGCCAGGTATCTTCCAATAATCCGCACACCGGCTTATTGGGCTGCAAAGTCTCTTTCAACGAATTCGACCAGGCCTGGGAGAACCCGAGTTGATGCAAGCCGTTGACGATTTGCTTGGGCACATCCCAGGAAATCATCGTGACTTCTTCCACCTCGAACAACTCGTGCATAACGCGATACACTTCGTCCACCGCCGCCTGCTCGGTTTCCGTCGCCATCAGCGCATAGGAAAAATCGTACACTTTATGCAGCAACACGCCGTTTTCACCGGCGATGTCCTTAAGAGTGTCCACCTCCACTTGCAACGAATCGCGCTGTTCCCGCAACTGAAATACCTGACGTTCCAACAGCGACACTTCCTGTCCGTTCTTGGGGTGCGGAATGCTCAACTCATTCAGCAGATTGGGAAAAACATGAAAGAACTCTCGGTTACGGTTCAGATAATTTGCAACATCTTCCGCATGAATGTCGTTTAACAGACTCGACACAAGTGTAATGTCCTAAATAAAATGATCATTTCAGAAGCTCCTCAAATTTTTCAAGTCAAGGCGCAGTTTGCAGGCAATGGCGTTCCCTTGTCAAGAACTGCAACGCAGAATTGGGAAATTTGAGGGCTTCCCTTCGGGCGAGCCAAGAAAACGCCCTCTGCGTTGTTACCTCCCTTGCAAAGGGCGGGCCATTTACAGCGGGATGTGCCTAGCAGACGACATTTTCTTGACTCGCTGATAGGCATTTTATTTAGGGCATTACACTCGCCCTGGCACCCCTCTTTCGATTTCACCTTCAAACACAAACACCGCCGGTCCGGTCATCCACACCGGACTCTCCGGGTTGCCATCCCATTCCACCAGCAAGTCGCCACCCGGTAATGAAATCGTCACCGCATCGCCGACTTCCTCCAGGCGGCGCAACACCACCATGGCCGCACAAGCGCCGGTGCCGCAGGCCAACGTTTCCGCCGCGCCGCGTTCGTACACCCGCAATTTGATGTGTGCATCGTCCACCCGCTCGGCAAAACCGACATTGACGCGTTCTGGAAACAAGGGATGCGATTCGATTTTCTCGCCCAACACCGCCACCGGCGCGGACACCACATCAGTCACTCGCAAGACGGCGTGCGGATTGCCCATCGACACCGCGCCGATTTCAAACCGTTCACCGTCCACTTCCAATTCATATTGTTCCGATTCCACCGGAATGTCGAACGGCAAGGTTTCCGGCAAGAAGCTCGGCGCGCCCATATTGACCCGCACCCCACCGTCGTCGGTGATGTACAACACGATTAGGCCGGATGCGGTTTCCACTTGAATTTCGGTTTTGTCCGTCAACCCTTTGTCGTACACAAAACGCGCGAAACAACGCGCGCCATTACCGCACTGCTGCACCTCCGAACCGTCGGCATTGAAAATACGGTAACGGAAATCCACCCCCGGCGTCGTGGCTGGTTCCACCATCAACAACTGGTCAAACCCCACGCCGAAATGCCGGTTGGCCCAAAAACGGATTTCGTCGGTCGTCAGCTCGATTTTGTCGCGTGTCGCATCAATGACCATAAAGTCATTGCCCAAACCGTGCATTTTGGAAAATCGTAAGGAATTAGTCATGGTGTTTGGTCGTGTCCGGCCTCATTCGTTTATCAATCGGTCCATCAATTCCTTTATAATAAACGAATTCCATGAACATCAGCAATTCGGAATCGCTTCCGAATGCAAAACAGAACCGAAGGAAACCCGCTAAAGATGATGACACCTAAGGAAATTGTCCACGCACTCGATCACCACATTGTCGGCCAATCCGAAGCCAAAAAATCGGTGGCCATCGCCCTGCGAAATCGCTGGCGCCGCGCGCAATTGCCCGAAGAATTGCGTCAGGAAGTCACGCCGAAAAACATTCTGATGATCGGACCGACCGGGGTGGGGAAAACCGAAATCGCCCGCCGCTTGGCCAAATTGGCGAATGCGCCCTTCATCAAAGTCGAAGCCACCAAATACACCGAAGTGGGTTACGTGGGGCGCGAAGTCGATTCCATCATCAAGGATCTGGCGGAAAACGCCATCAAGCTGCATCGTGAACAAGCGATGAAAGACGTGCAACGCAAAGCCGAAGACCTGGCCGAAGAACGCATCCTCGATATTTTGTTGCCACCGGCACGCGGTCACGAAGATGAAAGTTACGGCAATATGTCCGAAACGCGCCAGAAATTCCGCAAACGTCTGCGCGAAGGCGACTTAGATGACAAAGAAATTGAAATCGACCTGAACGCCGCGCCGGCGCATGTCGAAATCATGGGCGCGCCCGGCATGGAAGAAATGACCAATCAGCTTCAGGAAATGTTCCAGGGGCTGAACCAAGGCAAAAAACAAAAACGCAAACTGCCGATCAAACAAGCGATGAAGTTGCTGACCGAAGAAGAAGCCCAGCGTCTGATTGACCAGGACGACATGAAGGCCAAAGCCATCGAAAACGTGGAACAGAACGGTATCGTGTTCATCGACGAAATCGACAAGGTCGCCAAACGTCAGGAAGCTTCCGGCGGCGACGTATCTCGTGAAGGCGTGCAGCGTGACCTGCTTCCGTTGATTGAAGGTTCCACCGTTTCCACCAAATACGGCATGATTAAAACCGACCACATTCTGTTCATCGCCTCCGGTGCCTTCCACTTATCGAAGCCGTCGGATTTGATTCCGGAGCTGCAAGGCCGCTTGCCGATTCGCGTCGAGCTGAAATCCCTGAAAGTGGAGGATTTTATCCGCATTCTGACCGAACCGAAAGCTGCCCTGACCACCCAGGCCATCGCCCTATTGCAAACCGAAGGGGTCAATATCGAATTCACCGATGACGGCATCCAACGTCTGGCGGAAATCGCTTACCACGTCAACGAAAGCACCGAAAACATCGGCGCGCGTCGTCTGCACACGGTGATGGAACACCTGCTGGAAGAAGTGTCTTTCAGCGCACCGGACAACGATGGACAAAAAATCGTCATCGACCAGGCCTTCGTCAACGAACGCCTCGGCGATCTGTCACAAGACCAAGACTTGTCGCAATACATTTTGTAAGATTAAGGAATCTGACAACTCGAAACGACGAGAGAAGCCTATGGCCATCCCAACGGACATCAAACTGCAACAAAAATCACGGCAACTGGTGGTGACGTTCGACACCGGCGAGGTGTTCGAACTGCCCTGCGAATACCTGCGGGTCTATTCGCAGTCGGCCGAAGTCACTGGCCATGCCCCCGGGCAGGAAGTGTTGCAGGTCGGCAAACGCAACGTCAATATCGAAGGCATTACCCCCGTGGGCAACTATGGTGTTAAACTGCACTTCGACGACGGTCATGACACTGGCATCTACACCTGGGAACGCTTGTACGAACTCGGGCGCCATTACGACGACTACTGGCAGGATTACCTGCAACGTCTACAGAAAGCCGGCCACAAACATCCGGACATGCCACCGACCGATTTAAACCAATTACTGTAACGAAACCGGCAACGAACCAAACACCATCAAGACAGCACTAGGATAGGATGATGAGCACACACACCGAGAAAAAAACCATCGATTTCGGCTTCACTGAAGTGCCGTTGGACGAGAAGGTCAAAAAAGTCAAAGGCGTGTTCGATTCCGTCGCCGGTAACTACGACATCATGAACGACGTCATGTCGCTCGGCATCCACCGCCTGTGGAAACGCCACACCATCGAGCTCAGCGGCATCCGCCCGGGTCAAGCGGTGTTGGACCTGGCCGGCGGCACCGGCGATTTGACCAAAGCCTTTGCCAAGCGCGTCGGCAAAACCGGCCGCGTGGTGCTGGCCGACATCAACGAAAGCATGGTCCGTGTCGGGCGTGACCGCCTGACCAACGACGGCATTATCGGCAATGTCGATTACACCATCACCAATGCTGAGGCCTTGACCTACCCGGACAACACCTTCGACCTGGTCACCATCTCCTTCGGCCTACGCAACGTCACCAACAAGGACAAAGCCCTGGCGGAAATCTGCCGCGTGCTGAAACCCGGCGGCCAATTGATGGTGTTGGAATTCTCCAAGGTCACCCAACCGATGCTGGCGAAGGCCTATGATTTCTATTCCTTCAACATCCTGCCGAAAATGGGTAAATTCATCGCCGACGACGAAGCCAGCTATCAATACCTGGCCGAATCCATCCGCATGCATCCGGATCAGGAAACCCTCAAACAAATGATGCTGGACACCGGATTCGACAAGGTGGAATATCTGAACATGTCGAACGGCATTGTCGCCCTACACCGCGGCTGGAAATACTGAACGCGCCAGAACAGGAAAACGCATGGAAATGGACAACCGACACGACGAAGCAACCACTGAAAAATCGCCAGGCCTGGTCAAAACCGCGCTTTCCAAGCTGTTTGAAACCCTATTGAATCAAGCGGTTCAGCTCGATGACATGCAAGGCCAAGCCCTTGCGCCTTGCGATGAAAAGGTCGTTCAACTCACTTTCACCGACCTGGGCCAGACCTTTTTCCTGATTTACCAAATTGATGGCGATAACCTAGGCGCTTTCTCGGTGCAAAACCACCTGATGGGTGCGCCGGACGCGCACATTCAGCTCACCAGCCTCGACTGGATTGGCCGCCAACCGAACTACGAGGCCAGCGGTGACGAAGCCCTGGCCGCCGATTTCATCCGAGGCGTACAGTCGCTGAATATCGACTGGGAAGAACAACTCTCGAAAATCACCGGCGACCTGGTGGCGTTCAAAATCGGCAGCACCGTTCGAGAAGGCCGTAAAAGTGTTGAAAGCGCCAAACGCAAAGCCGGCGACACCCTGCGGGAGTATTTGCAATTCGAAATCGAACTCCTGCCGACCGCGCCGCAAATTCAACGCTTCAAACGCGATGTACAACACACAACCCAGGCCGTTGACGCCCTCGAAAAACGCCTTCAAGCTTTGAGTGACACCCTTTCATGAATTTCTTCCAACGCCCGTTGCGCCAAGTGGCGCGTTTGATTCGCATCAACCGAGTATTGACCCATTACCAAATCGACAAAATGGTGCTCAGCCACAGCAAATACGCTTGGCTATTGCTCCTGAATAAACTCCTGCCGTGGAACTGGCGACCTTCGTCGAAAGGCTCTCGCGGCGAGCGCATCCGTTTGGCGCTGGAGGAACTCGGTCCGATTTTCATCAAACTGGGGCAGGCTCTGTCCACTCGAAAGGATTTACTGCCGGAAGACATCGGTGCCGAACTGCGTAAATTGCAAGACGATTGCCCGCCTTTCGACGAACAGCACTCCATCGCCATCATCGAACGCGGCTTGAAACGCTCCATTGAAGACGCTTACGCCAGTTTCGATCCCAAACCCATGGCCTCGGCTTCCATCGCGCAGGTGCATGCAGCCAGCCTCTACGACGGTACCGAAGTGGTCGTCAAGGTCGTCCGTCCGGACATCAAACCCGTCATCGAACAAGACGTCGCCATTATGAAATCCCTCGCCGGTTTGCTGGAAGCGGCGGTCAAGGAAACCAAGCGTCTGCACCCGGTGGAAGTGGTGGAAGAGTTCGAGAAAACCATTCTCGACGAACTGGACATGATGCGCGAAGCCTCCAATGCCTCGCAACTGCGCCGTAACTTCGAAAATTCCGACCTCCTCTATGTCCCCGAGGTTTACTGGTCGCACACCAACGACAACGTCATGACCATGGAACGCATCCGCGGCATCCGCATTTCCGAAGTCGACCAGTTGATTGAAGCCGGAATCGACCTGACCGACTTATCCGCCAAAGGCGTCACCATCTTTTTCACCCAGGTGTTCAAGCACAACTTCTTCCACGCCGACATGCACCCCGGCAATATTTTCGTCTTGCCGGACGGCCGTTATGCCGCCATCGACTTCGGTATTATGGGCACCCTAAACCCGGAAGACCAGCGTTATCTGGCCGAAAACTTCCTCGCGTTCTTCAACCGCGATTACTTGCGGGTGTCGGAACTGCACATCGAGTCGGAATGGGTACCCGCAGACACCCGCGTCAACGAATTGGAGTCGGCGATTCGGTCGGTCTGCGAACCGATTTGGGACCGTCCCTTAAAAGAAATTTCTTTCGGCTTGTTCCTGATGCGCCTGTTCCAAACCGCGCGCCGTTTCGGCATGGAAGTGCAGCCGCAATTGGTGCTGTTACAGAAGACTCTATTGAACATTGAAGGCTTGGGGCGCCAACTCGACGACGAACTCGACTTGTGGGACACCGCCAAACCGTTTCTGGAAGATTGGATGCAAGAGCGCGTCGGTCTGAAAAGCCTGGTTAAAAACACCCAAGCCAACTTGCCTTACTGGATTGAACAAGCCCCGCATCTGCCCGGCCTGCTGCACAATAGCCTGCAAAAACTGTCGCAAGCCGACTTCAATCAGCAGTCCAAACAGATTGAACAGCTGGAACAACAAATGGCCAAACAAAGCAAAGCGCAACGCAACCGCTTTATCGGCGCCCTCTTGTTGATTCCTGCGGTTTTCCCGGCCGTCTTGGCGCAATTCGGTTGGTTGAATCCGGCCTGGTTGCCTTGGTTACAAGCCTTATTCGGCTTGACGGGACTCTACCTGATTTTGAAAAAGACCTGAACCATCAGTACACAATTTAGTTAAGGCGTTTTCGCTAACGGAGGGCACACGATGTTTCACCTGCAACAGCACAACACCACTGTCCGCACCGAGTTCATCGCCGGACTCACCACCTTTTTGACCATGCTCTACATCGTTCCGGTGAATGGCTACATTCTCAGTGCCGCCGGTTTGCCAATGGAAGCCGTCATCACCGCTACCGCGCTCATCACCATTCTCGCAACGCTGATGAATGGCCTTTGGTCGAATACGCCGATTGCCATGAGTGTCGGCATGGGACTGAATGCCTATTTCGCTTATGGTTTGGTACTGGGCATGCAAATTCCCTGGCAAACGGCCTTGGGCGTGGTGTTTCTGTCCGGCGTGCTGTTTATCATTCTGTCGTTCACGCCTTTCCGTGCCTGGATCATGTATTCGATTCCCATCGATTTACGGCGCGCCATCAGTGCGGGCATCGGTGGTTTCATTGCGTTTATTGGATTGGAGCAAATGGGCGTCATTACCAACAGCGATGCCACTCTGGTCACATTAGGCGACTTTTCCTCCCCGGCGGTGTTGCTGGGCATTTTCGGTTTTTTCGTGGCGTTGGTGTTGTACGCCTATAAAGTCACCGGTGCCTTTGTGTTTTCCATTGTCATCACGTCAATTGTCGGCTGGACTGTCGGCATTGCCGAAACTCCGACCACCCTATTCAGCTGGCCGGCCTCGATTGAACCCATCGCATTTGAGCTCGACATCGTCTCGGCGTTTTCACTGTCGTTACTGCCGGTGATACTGATTTTTCTCATCACCACCATGTTCGACACCCTCGGCAGCCTGACCGGCATCGGTACCCGAGCCCATCTGTTTCAGGAACAAACCAAAAACGATGCCTCGCTGGAGAAAACCTTGAAAACCGATGCGATTGCCACCGCAGGCAGCAGTTTGCTCGGCGTCACGCCGATTGCCGCCTTTATCGAATCCGCCGCCGGGGTGGAACAAGGCGGGCGCACCGGATTGACGGCCGTCGTCACCGCCGGGCTGTTTATTTTGACGCTCTTTATGTTGCCGTTGTTTCAGGCCTTACCGGCAAACGCCATCTATCCGATTCTGGTGATTGTGGGGATTCTGATGTTTGGCGAGTTGCGCAAAGTCGCATTCCAAGAAAGTGATCTGGCGACCAATGCGGCCATCTTTCTGATCGTCCTGCTGATGCCGCTGACCTATTCCATCACCACCGGGATTGCCGCCGGTTTTCTGGTGTATGTGGCACTTAAACTGGTGAAACGGGAGTTCGCCGACTTAAACCTCGGCATTTTCATTATCGCTTTGATCAGCGGCTTGACGTTCGTTCTGTAACCGCAAAGCCTTTCCAACCAAAACGCCCAGGCCTGGGCGTTTTTCAAGCTTTAAGCCACTGGAAAAAACCGTGCAGGAAACGCGTGGTGGCTGGCATAAAATGACTGCCGTGGTGAAAGAACGGGTCCAGTGAAGTGACCAACACGCGCCCGCCATGAAAATGGTCGTCCGTCCAAAGCACCGCTTGTCCGGTCTCTTTATGCACCAACAACGGCGTGGCGGTTTCCGGCGGGTTCAACAGGCCGTGGTAATGCCATGTCATATCCGCCAAAGACAAATATTGCCAAATCGAATGGTCGGGGGACGCCACTTCCAGATCGAATTCGCCGTCCGGCTCCAGCCACCACCAGTAATTCAGCGGTACCGCTTCCTGTTCGATGCCCGGCATCCAGGTCTGCGGTTCGGTTTCGCCCATAATCATCAAGGTCTTGCCTTGTGCCAGGAACGCTTGCAACTTGTCGGCATTGCGGCGTAATTGTTCCGGATGACTGCGACAGGTGACAATCACCACATCCAAGTCGTCCAAGTCGGCCTCGGCCAATTCGGGTAAATAAATGGTTCGATCAATATATTGATTGAACGGCGGTTGATGCAAAGCCACGTAATGGTATGAGGTGCCACCGTCGAGTGCGCCGATTTTCATTGTTCAACCTCCTGAATCCAATCCAATAATTGACGGAACAATTGGGTGTTTTCCGCCATCGACTCACGATTGGTCCACAAATCGTTTCCACCATGCATAAAAAGTTTGCCGTCCCCGTAAGTCCACTCCCAATCCACCGGATAAGCGCCTTGCCCCATGGTGCTCAGAATGCGGCTGCCGGGCGGCGCCGGATTAGCGCCCCGCCCCCAAAAACCGGCGACGCCTTTACGGCAATTGAAGGATGTCGCCTCAAACCCGGCGAACACCGGATGCGGTTCACACGACTGTACCGCAAAATCTTCCAGTGTCGGAGACGGCATCGGCGTAAAGCGTTGCAATTCCGGTAAAAACGGATAGGCGATATGGCCTTGGAACACGAAACAGCCGCCTTGTTTCATAAAATCGGCGATACGGTCCGACAAGGCCTGCAACCAGCGCTGGTCACTGTGCATGGAAACGATGACGCCACTGTAATTGTGCCACTCAATGTCCGCCAAACCGTACTGCTCCACGACCACCACGCGCTCTTTGAATTCGGGTTGCCCCCAAAATGCTTGCCCCTGATTGGGCAGGCTCATGACATATAAAATCGGTTTCATGCAGGTTTCTCCGCACCGAACACCGGCACCACGGTTTCGACACGGCCTTCTCCGTAGTCGAGCGTGGTGCGGTGAATCGGCATGTTATACAGTTCCGACAAGACGTGGTCTTGCATCAAGTCACTGACCGGGCCGAAGCGATAGGCTTCGGTATCGAACATCAACAGCACCTGATCCGCCAGATACAAGGCATGCTGTGGATAATGAGTGGTGAATAAAATCGTCAAGCGGCGTTCTTTGGCCATCCGTTTCAAGGTTTGTAACACCTTGTCCTGATTGTGAAAATCCAAGGCCGAAGCCGGTTCATCCAAGGCAATGATGTCGCACTCCGACACAATCGCTCGCGCAATCAAAACCAACTGACGCTCCCCGCCCGATAACTGGCTGAACGATCGCTCGGCGAAGTCGTCGATTTCCAGCTCCTGCAACACTTGATGCGCCATTTGGTAATCTTCCCGGCTGGGCGACGCGAAAAACCCGATATGACGGGCCCGGCCCATTACGACGACATCCAGCACGCGATACTCGAACATCATGTCGGTGCTTTGCGGCACGTAACCGATTTCACCGGATACCGACACCTGCCCTTCCGACAAGGATTGCAACCCGATAATGGATTTCAGAAGGCTCGTTTTGCCCCGTCCGTTCGGCCCGAGAATCGCTACGATTTCACCCGGTTCGATTTCGAAACTGTGGCGCCGGAACACCCAGTTTTTCTGACCGTAGTAAAAACCGGCGTTGTCCAACTTAAGCATTGCGCCAACCTCCCGCCTGCGTTTTTCGCAGCAGCCAAACAAAGAGCGGCGCCCCCACCAACGCGGTCAATACACCGAGCGGAATTTCTGAGGTAGTCGCGCTGCGTGCCAAGGTATCGATAATCACCAAATAGCCCGCACCGATGATGGCGGATGCCGGAATCAACAGACGGTGATCCGCCCCCACAAGCATCCGAGCGAAATGCGGCACCACCAGCCCGACCCAGCCGATGACACCCGCCACCGCCACCGTCGCCGAGGCAATCAAGGCCACCATAATCAAAATCAACCAACGGGCTTTTTCCACTTTTACGCCCAGCGCCTGCGCCTCTTCATTTCCGAGCGACAGGATATTGATGCGATAGCGCATGCCGAAAATCACCAGAGAACCGATCAAGGTCGGCACCAACACGATCCAAACCCGGTCATAATTGGCCGAAGCGAAACTGCCCAGCAGCCAATAGACAATGGCCGGCAATCGGTCCTCCGGATCGGCCAGATAGGTAATCAGCGACACCAAGGCGCTGAAAAACGCGCCCGTGACGACACCGGACAACACCAGCAATAACATCGGGCTTTGTCCACCGACCCGGCTGATGAGCGACACGATCACCATGGCCGCCAAACCAAACACGAAAGCCAATAAAACCGTCATCACACTGCTGTCGAACAACCAAATCGCTAAAGCGCCTCCGAAGGCCGCACCGGAAGACACCCCGATAATATCCGGGCCAACCAACGGGTTTCGAAACACGCCTTGCAAGCTGGCCCCGGCCACTGCCAGCCCGGCACCGACCACCACGGCCATCAAAATACGTGGGCCGCGTACCAGTTCCACGACACGCTCTTGAACCGCGCTCCAGGAACCGTCCATCGGCCAAAGGTTATCCAGTAAAATCGCCGGAATCTGATGAAACGGCACCGCTAACCGCCCCACGCCCAAGGAAACCACCATCAACACGAGGCACGCCAGCAACAACAGCCACATCAGCAGGGTTTGACGACGGTGCTTTTCCACCCAACTCATGGCGCTCTCCCGTCATAGCCCGCGCTGCCTGCATTGGCGTCGGCCTGCAGGATGTCGGCGATGTCGGCATCCGTCAATTCGTAATCGTATAACCGTCGATAGGCCTGTTTCATTTCCGTTTTCAAGTCATAATCGGCCACGTCCGGCTGCAAGATATTCGCCAGCCACATCCACATCAACGGCGATTCCTGGCCTGGCGGGTCCCAGCGCGCGCCGCCCATCGGCATTTTATACACCCGCTTATGAATGGCGGCCGAGGTGGCCGATAAAATCGGGTGCTGGTAAATGTCCTGCGGGGTTAAATCGGTTTCAAAATTATTGAGTAGAATCACTTCCGGGTCCCACACCAAGACCTGCTCGACATTGACTTCTTTGAAATTGCCGCCGGTCACGACATTTTGCCCACCGGCCAAGCCGATGGAAAAGTCGTTATAACTGGCCGGACCCGCTACCCGTTTCTGCGACTGAAACCGCAAAAAATACAGGGTTCTCGGCTTGGATTCCAACGGCACGGATGCCATTTTGGTCGCCACATCCTGACGCACATCCGCGCGCCATTTCAATAAAGACGCCACCCGTTCCTGCTGACCGAAAGCCTGCCCCATCATCTCAAACCAGCGAATGACATCGTTTTCTTTACCGTAATTCATCAGGGCCACATTCAAACCGGCATTTTCTAATGGTGCCACCACATCTTCACCCATGGTGCCCCACTGAAACACGAGGTCCGGCTGTTGCTGCAAAATCGTTTCCACATTCGGCATAAAGCCTTGCCCGACTGCATCGGTCGGAAGCGCTAAACTCTTCGGGAACATTTTTCCCATCAGACTTTCTTCAATCGCCGCTTTGGCCGACGGGTGAATCGCCGTCAACCGTTGCGCATTCCGGTCAACCGAAATCGCCATCCCCGCACCGGGAATCGGAATCATCACCACTTTTTGCGCCGGATGCTCCAAGGCAATGTCGCGTTGTTGCTGGTCGGTAAACACAACCGGTTCCGCCTGTACCGACAGGGCCAACACGACTAGCCACGCGCCCCATAAAAATCGCCAGACACCGGACGTGGCCGGAGATCCAAAATGAAACATTTTTAATTTCCCTACAAAAAATATAATTGATATTGGTTATCAATTGCAATACTATTATCAATTCTTTCGATAATATAACAAGGTTTTTCTATCATGGCAAAACAAAAATGGACAGCTGCCAGTGCAATTTTGGCGACTTCTGCCCTATTTTCACCAGGCCTGCTCGCCGCTGAGGACACAAAACAGACAACGGAAAAATCATCCACTGTGATTCCGAGCGTCAAGGTCTCGGCCAACCGAAGCGAGCAAACGCTGGAAAGCGTGACCAAGTCAGTTTCGGTGGTGGACAATGAAGCCATCCAGACGCGCCAAGCCACCAACTTGACCACTCTGATGAATGAATTGCCGGGCGTTTCCATGGCACCGGACGGTATGTTGTCCGGCCAAATCGTGATTCGCGGTTTCAGCACCCAGAATTTCCGTGCCCCACTGTTCATCAACGGTGACCGTTTCCGCGGCCGAAACACCTTGGAATACTTGTTATTGGACCCGAACCAAGTTGAGCGCGTCGAAGTCATTCGCGGCCCGGCGTCTTCCCTTTACGGAACCGACTCCTTCGGCGGTGTCATTAACGTCACCACCAAACGTGCGGAAGGCGACGTGATGGCGCCATTTAAATTGACCAACTCCTTGGTGGACATGGAATACCAAAGTGTCAATAACGGTTACGCCGGACGCTTGCAACTGGCCGGTGCCGGGGACGGTTTCGATGTATTGTTAGGACTGAATGCGCGCAACGCCGAGGATTACGAGTCGCCGGAAGGAACGATTCCGAACTCCGACTACAACGTACAAAACTACGATGCTCGTATCGGCTACACCTTCACAGAAGGCCAACGTGTTGAAGTGATTGCCAAGTCGGCAGACGTCACCCGTGGCCGTGCCGGCGGACAATTCGCCGCACCGGGCGCCGGTAACGAACCCGGACAACTGCAACGTGAAATGCGCGAAGATCCAATGCGCGAAGATTATGTCTCTTTGGGCTATAAAGGCGAATTCGATAACGCCTGGGTGGAATCGGTGGAAGCCTCTTTATACCGCCGCGAACTGTACACGCATGTGCACGTTGTTCCAAACACCAATAACCCATCGACCTATGTTGACAGCTACGTCAACGGTCCGGTGACCTATGGCGGACGTTTGATTGCCGTAGCACCTTGGTCATCGGCGCCTGTGGTGTCGACCTACGGTTTGGATTGGTATGACGAGTGCCGTGACTCATCGGAGCAACGCGTCAAAGGCGGTCCGAAAAAGAAAACCAGCCCGAAATCCTACCAACAGAACGTTGGGGTCTTCATGCTACAGGAGTGGGATACCACCGACCGTTTGACCTTATCGGGCAGTTTGCGTTATGACTATGTGAAAACCGGCCTGGACACCGACTACATCACCGACCCGACGACCAAAGCCTTGTTCGACGATGCCGGTGACACCGAAAACACCCAACCAACCGGCGGCATCGGCGCGATTTACATGCTGAACTCAAACTTTGACTTGGTCGGGAACGTCAACACCTCTTTCCGAGCGCCGTCGACAACCGAGGTGTCCGCCGTGGGCACAGGCGTGTACTCCGACTTCCGCATTCCAAACCCGGACATCAAACCGGAAACCGGTATCACCTATGAAATCGGGACACGTTTCCACAGCCGAACCGTCCGCGCCAACCTGACCGCATTCCGCAGTGACTTCGACAACCTGATTACCACAGCCGATACCACCTACAACGGCAACCCGGCCAAGCAAATCCAAAACGTCGGTAAAGCCACCATCAATGGGGTGGAGTTTGACATCACCTGGAAACCGACTCGCGAAGTCACCGCCATGACCAACATCAGCTGGATTGAAGGGCGTGACACCGTCAGCAACGAACCGTTACCGCAAATCATGCCGCTGAACGGTTTCGCCAGCTTGCGCTACGATGCGGCCAGTCAGTACCAATATTACTTTGAAGGCACCACCGAATGGGCAACCGACAACGACGTGGTCGACAAATCCATCGAACGCGAACGCGCCGGTTACATGGTGTTCAACTTCTACACGGGTGTGAATCCGGGGATTTTCTTCGGACAGTACTTCAAAGACACCGACTTGCGATTCGGCATCGAAAACATCTTTGATGTCAGCTACTCCATGCCGACCGTACCGGAAAACATCAACTATCCGAAAAGTAAGACCAATCCGCTGATTCAGCCGGGACGTAACTTCAAGGTCGGCTTGACCATCGGATTCTAATGCCATTTTCAGTGCCGGTTATCCGGCACTTTTCATTTCAAGCGAGACAACTATGTTAGACACGGTCATCATTCAAGATCGAAACGATGTGTTCCACATCACCTTTGACGACATTCGAAAATACCACGGACTGGCCAATATTGCCGGGGCCGCCATCGGCTTCAAGGCGATACAGGCCGCCGCATCGGTTCTCACGCCAGACGCGCCTTTGCCGCGAGAACCCCTTTCAATTCTCACCGGCCATCCCGGCCCCGGCGTTAAAGACGCCATTGAATTTTTAACGCGGGCACCGACACAAGGCGCTTACTTTGTCGACCGCAAGATTGCCGACGCACGCTGGAACCCTTACGCCAACCTGTCGTTCAGTTTTTTCATTACATTGGGAGAGCAAACCGCAGCGGTGTATTTGAAGGACAAGGTCTTGCCCAATCGATTTTTCGAATTAATGAAAGAAGCCTCACAGACGACCGCGCCGGAAGTGCATGCGGCGCTGGACGCCCTGAAACAAGAATTATCGGAAGAACTGGTCAGTCAAACCAGCGAACAATTGTTCGATATTCAGCTTCGATAAAAAACGCCCAGGCCTGGGCGGATTCGGTATTGTCCGTTTAACGCGGACGGTAATGCGGCTCACTCAACAACGGCACCGCAAACTCCACGTCGCGGTCGCGGTCCAAGGTTTCAATCAGCTTATCATAAGAGACTTGCGGCTTCACATCAAACACCGCCGTGAACCGGTTGGGCAGCGGCGTCACCATCTTGAAACCATAGAGTTCGGCGATTTGGCCAATATGCTCTTCGCGGTAGGTTTTAATCAGAAACACGCCGTTTACCACCGCATTCGAACCACTGCGACGATTCAGCAACACCGGCACAAACTCATAAGTCGTCGAGCCCACCGTTTGCGCTTTAGGGCCGCAATGGTCCACATCAAACCAATCTTTTGAGGCTTGATAAATAAACCAGCCCCCATTGCGCTCGATAAAAGACGCTTCAACCGACTTCGGCATATCTTCAGGCGCCGTCAGGGAACCGAAACGGTTCGGCTTGGCCTGATAATCCGGCCCCGCCATCTGCGCCACCAACTGACACGCCTCTGTAAAGGCTTGCACTGAAGAAGATACCACTAGGAAAACCCATACACTCAAAAACCGTTTCATACACACCATTACGTTAAAACTATCCAGTTCATGAATGGTAACTGAAAGTAACTTACAACAAGATAAAATTTATTTTATATAACGTGATACAACTAGAAATAAAAAAGCCCGCAAGAAAGCGGGCTTTTGGAATAAGTGGTGGCTACACCGGCCACAAACATAATTTAAATAACAAATAGATAAATAAGGGGGTATCAATTTTACTCACACCTTTACTCACATAAGTTTTTTACAAGACTTTACTTTGCCGGCTCAAACATCTCAACGATAGCTTTCGCGTTATAAGTTTCTGCTGTCCATATCGGGTTTGAAAGGCCAATAGATCCCGTAATTGAAATATTGCTTTCATACCCTGCTGACAAGATCGTAAAACTTGTACTTGTTGAGCAGCTTGACGTATCACACAGAACCGGGCCATTTGCTATCATCTCTTCAGACTTTTCTTTCTGGATAGAATTAGTAATTGCGCTTTCAGCCAAGGAAGCAGTGACCCCTTGAGCAATAGAACCCCCCAGCCCCAAAACCGTGCCGCCTGAAATACCTGTACCAACCCCGCTTCCAGGTCTCGGCCGGTTAATAGAGACAAAATCATTGAGGCGCAGAGTTACAGGTATACCTTCATCACTGACTTTGATACCTTTATTCTCAAGACCATCCTTCACATTCTTACCAACTACATCCCAGTCAAACAGCCCTTGCGGGTCACCATTAACCACTTCAAGCTTAAGATTCACATGACCCACCTTGATCCTCTCATAATTGGAAACTAGGATTGTCATGTCATAAAAACGGTCTTGTCCCTTTTTTATCATGGTTTCCGAGCAGCCAGACAGCATAAATGCTAAAGCGAACATCAATGTCACAAAGCGAAATGTAAACCTCATTACCCGCCCTCTTTTCTTATTAGACTTTCAAAAAATGGTTTAACCGCTTTCTTAAAATCACTTGAAATAAGATCATGCGCCATCACGTGATTCCAAAACTCAACCGCTATAGCAAATGCCCTATCCTTTGCATCATTCGACACCTCGATAAAACGCGGTGCCGTTAATTCCGGGGTTCGTAACTCGCCTTGCACAGGCATATACGCCATTGGCAGCATGTCATACACAGGTGTGGCACCCACCAACTCTAAACGTTCCATAAAAAACGAAAAGTTTCCGTTATGCATATCGGAATTAGCAATATAACGTCCAAAGGCATAAGCGACTTCCACATCATACACATCTTTCTCCGTCAGAATCTTCTGTCGCAATAAGGCTTGTGCAATCTGCGGCCAAGCACCATTAACCCCCGCATACTCGGCATCAATGACTTTCAATGAAGCTAACCCTTTGCGCCCATACAACCCGTTTCGGTCAAAACGTTTCACCTCTAGGTAAAGACGGTCATCTTGGTACAAGGCGGCTTCAGAAGCTTTCACGCCATTTGCGCGCAAGGTGTTCAATGCCAAGTGCTCACAAACCATAAGATCACGGTGCCGCATTGCGACAGGATTATCTTCCGAAAACCTTGGTGAATACTTAACGATTAAGTGATGATTTCCATCGTACACAGTGAACTTAGGTTGTTCGCCCGCGATAGAAGACCCCATGTTATCGGGAGAGCGGTTGATTGCCCCAGCGATTCCAGAATAATCCTCTCTTCCCACCACTGGATAAGTTTTCGTTGACGCCAATTGCGCCATTCGGCTTCCCAGGACCAAACTCCCCGTCAGGTCTTCACCATAATGCGTCATATAGTGCCAAATTTGTAAATCTGACCAGTCCTGGCTTTTCGTCGTCAGCCGTTGGTCCTTTTCAACGATCTGTTTCAGGTGAATCGCGCCTAAAAAGCCAGAGGGTACAGCATCATAAAAATAAAATGGTAAGCCGTCATAAGCGATGTGACTTTTTTCCCGAACCAGCAAGGTTCGATTCTCCGGCTGACGGTAGAGGTCACCCAAATGAAAAACGCTGCCGGTTTCATCGACTTCATATAAAGGTTCAGGCTCTTGCGCCTCAACCCAGGCAAACAAAGTTCCGCGCCCAGCACCTAACTTAACGACCGGCAGTTTTTTCAAAGCACGACTAACGGTAGGTTGGCTCAAACCGGTTGTTTTTGCAATGGCGGACGAA
Organism: Thiomicrospira sp. S5; assembly: GCF_003991075.1. NCBI lineage: Bacteria > Pseudomonadati > Pseudomonadota > Gammaproteobacteria > Thiotrichales > Piscirickettsiaceae > Thiomicrospira > Thiomicrospira sp. S5. The sequence continues at coordinate 2,430,868 of NZ_CP014470.1, forward strand.
CTCAGATTGTCATACCTAAGTGCCTGCTGGATGGCTTCTAAATGACTGGACATACTCAACGCCGGATAAAGTGTGAATAGATAAGTGAATAGTTTACTGAATAAAAAAAATTCTGTCAACAATCCTTTATTTACAGGCGCTTTAGAGTTTCTCTATCTATTTTTTGAATAATTAAAAACAAACCATGAATAGTTTTTAGCCTTAGTACAAAACGACTGTGAGACTAAGGCTACCTTAGTGTTAGCGACTTTTTACCGCTCTTTATTCGCTAATGGTTCAAACAAATCCGCAATCCCACGTGCTACCATTTTTTCCGTCATCGAAACATAATTGGCAAAGCCTTGTGAATGCATGAGATTTACATTGCTTTCATAACCTTCAGACAAAACAGAAAAACCGGCCTCAGGAACACAGTCCGAGTCACAAACTAGCTCTGCTTTTTTATTCTTATCCGCTTCATAAGTTACTTGTGATTCAATCAAAGAAGCGGCAACACCTTGTAATATACTGCCACCTGCGGCAAGAACAGAGCCTCCAGCGATTCCAGAACCAAAACTTTTCCTTGCAGGAAACTGGCTTCTATCCCACCCAACGAATCCGTCAAACACAACCGTAACCGGCTTTCCATCATCGGAAATCTTAATACCTTTCTCTTTGATTAAGTCAATTGCACTGCTCTGCACATCTTTCCAATCAAATTCACCAACGGGCGCATTTTGAGCCACTTCAAACTTCAGGTTTACATCATCAGCTTTAATTTTAGAGTAGTCTGATACAGTTACTTTATAACCATTTACCCTTTCATCAGGGTTATTTTCGTCAATCACCTGACTAACTGAACAACCGCTTAAAAAACCAATTACGGCAAATAAAAACAATACAGGCTTCAAGTTCGCTTTCATAAATACCTCAACAATTAAAGAAGTAATAATTCCTACCTAAAACATTAAGCTCTCTGACTTTACCTTGCGACGACCTGCTGCATACTAGAAGTCCAGGAAGCTTTAAAAGCCGGATCGCTGGCAAAAAGCTTGTAAAGCTCAAGTTCATCTTTCCGGCGCTGTAACATGACCTCCTTAAGCATTTTTTCGAACACCAACTCTCGATGATGAGGGTCAGGTTCATTTTGATATTTGTTTTCAAAATCTGGATGCGCCTTTATGCTGTCAGCAATGTTGATGAATTTTACGCGCTGCTCTTCCGGTGTTGCACTCCAGCCCTGGAACCAGCGTTCATTAAAATCACGAATAATCTCATCCAGCGGGTTTTCATCCCTTTCTCCATGGGCACCACGGGGGTTCGGGTTCTGCGGCTCTAATTCCGTGGCCTCAGCATCCAAACCAATCGACTGGTTCAGTTTGACGCGTTCAAGTCCGTAAGAGCTTAAATCAACCGAATCAAGGAGTGCATCGAGCTGATCCGCTTCCGGGTCAGCAATCTTCAATTTAGGAATTAAGAACTTCAAGAACCAGAACAGCTTTTCCCAAATGGCATTTTCGTACGGCATAATCGAAGCCATCTGTCCGTAAATTTTGACAAACTGTTTCGCTTTAATTTTAAAATCCGCCTGCTCTTCTTTTTCAAGCGCCAGTTCATGCTCAAAACGTTCCGCCGCAGTATCAATCAACGGACTTAAGGACTGCGCATCCTCGCCATCAAAATATCGGCGAACAAACTCTTCAACCTCTTGCCATTCATAGACACCGACATCTCCCATTTCATCTTTCAAATCATTCAGGACATTTACATCGGTCGCTTCACTCAGAGATGTGGCCGTATAGAAGGGATCAAACGCTTTCTTAATATCATCAGTGCCGTTAAAGAAATCCAGAACAAACAAGTCTTCGGTTTTCTTGCCATATTTGGGCGCAGAACGATTAAGCCGAGACAGTGCTTGCACAGCCAACACGCCCTGTAATTTTTTATCGACATACATAGCCGTCAGTTTTGGCTGGTCAAATCCAGTCAAATACTTATTTGCCACCACCAGAAGGCGATATTCATCGGTATCAAACTTATCCTTGGTATCGTTATCGGAAAAGCCATTCATTTCGGTTTCTGTGTACTCGATACCGTCCACTTCTTTGGTTCCAGAAAAGGCAATCATCGCTTTAAATGGATTGCCTCTGTGCTCCAGCATTCGTTGGATGGACTTAAAGTAGCGAATCGCCGCCTCAATGTTTTGAGTAATGACCATTCCTTTCGCTTTGCCTTTAAGCTTTTTGGTGTTCACAACCTGATTCACAAAATGATCCAGCATGATCTCTGCTTTGGTATCGATGGTCTGCTGGCTACGCTCAACATAAGCGCGCAGCTTCTTCTGCGCTTTCGCCGTATCAAATTTCGGGTTTTCGGCGATCGATTTTTGAATCTCGTAATAAGACTTATAGGTGGTGTAATTCGCTAACACATCCAGAATAAACCCCTCCTCAATGGCTTGCTTCATCGAATAAAGATGAAATGGTATAAACGAGCCATCAGGTTGTTTTTGCCCGAACTTCTCCAGGGTAGTGTTTTTGGGTGTTGCGGTAAAAGCTAGATAAGAAGCATTGCCACGCATTTTTCGATTTCGCATCGCCTGCAGAATCTTGTCTTGCGCGTCCTCTTCTTCATCAGAACCCATCGCCTGATTCATTTTGCTATGCGCTGTCCCACTTTGCGAGCTATGCGCCTCATCGATAATCACCGCAAATCTCTTCTCACTGAGATCACTGATGCCATCCACAATAAATGGGAACTTCTGAATCGTGGTGATAATAATCTTTTTACCGTTTTCCAAAGCGCTTTTTAAATCGGCAGACTTATTGGCATGAGCGACAATGTTTTTGACCTCTGAAAAGTCTTTGATATTATCCTTAAGCTGTTTATCCAGAATACGACGATCTGTAACCACAATCACCGAATCAAAAAGCGGTTGTTCAAGACCTTTAGCCCCAGGGACATCATTGCTTTCTGGATAAGCCTCAATAAGCTGATAAGCGGCCCAGGTAATCGAGTTGGACTTCCCCGAACCGGCTGAATGCTGAATCAAATAGGTTTGCCCCACGCCATTTTTTGAAACATCTTGAATTAAACGGCGCACCACATCCATTTGATGGTAGCGCGGGAAAAATAACGTGCGCTTATTCAGCGGCTCTTTACTTGAACCATCCAAACGGACAAAGTGCTGAATCAGGTTCGCCAGACTCTCCTTGGTAAAAACCTCTTTCCACAGATAATCGGTTTTATGCCCAGTAGGATTCGGCGGATTTCCCTGGCCTTGATTATGCCCCTTGTTAAACGGTAAGAAGAAGGTGCTTTTGCCACTTAACTTCGTGGTCATATAGACTTCATCAGTATCCACGGTCATATGCACCAAACAACGAGCAAACTGTAATAACGGCTGCGTAGTATCCCGATCCTTGCGATACTGTTTTTGCCCATGATAGCGCGCGGTTTGTCCGGTCCAAGCGTTCTTTAACTCTAGCGTAACGATAGGAATACCGTTAATAAACAGCACCATATCAATCTCTTGCAACGGATTTACCAAAGAATAACGAAGCTGACGAGTAACACTGAAAATATTAGACTGGAAGTCCAATTTTACTTTTTCACTACTGCTTGCCAGGGGCAGTGGATACATCAGGTTAAAGTGTGCATCATCAACACTTAACCCCTTTTTCAGCAAATGCAAAATGCCGTGTTTTTTAGCTAGGCGGTCAAAGCGCTCCAAAATTTTACGCTGCCAATCGTTCGGGTTATTTTTTTGAACTCTTTCCAGTTCTTCAGCCTGGCTGTTCTGTAAAAATTGCCAAAACCAATGCTCATCCAAAGCATATTGGGCATTAAAATCTGACGGCCGCCCTACTTTAAAGCCGTTATGCCCAATATATTCGCCAGGACTCTCAGCAACACCCGACTTAACTTCTTCCTGACATTGACCGGTTAGGGCCTTTTCAATTGAAGCTTCCAACGCTTGTTCATTGGTTTGGCTAACCATAATTAATCCTTATTACTCTGTATCCATACCCCAAAAGGGATCATTTTTCCAGTTCTCAGGAAATCCCATCATTTGTTGATCAATTTCTGGGAATTGTTCCAAAAGTTCAAACAATTGTTCAAGCCAACCATCATGCGGACTAATGTGCGTCATAAAATGCTGCAGAATACTCACAACAACTGCGGTTCTCATATGTTCTTTAGGCTGACGAAAATACGTTGGCCATTTAACCTCTGACCTTTTCGGTAATTCCGGTTTCATACCCAATTCTCTATTCCAAAGCCGACTATGATGGGCGCAAATATTTCGAACACTTGTCAGGGTTTTCAACCAAGACTCCAACAAAGGCATCGATAACCCCAAGGCTTTGGCTATTTCTTTTTTATCTCCATCCTTAGCCAACCCTGCATAGAGATGCGAAAGATCGCCCAAGGTCAACTCCTCTAACATGGCCCAGCCCGGCATTAGATCTGGTTCAAAATAAGTTAAAGGATAGTGCCGCGCATAATTCTCTCTGGCTCGGTTTGCTTTCAAAAGTAACTTTTGTTCAGGCGTTTTATCTCTCGCCTTATCAATTCGCCGACACTCTTTTTCGTAATCAGTTACGGCTTTACTTTGCTTGTGGTCTATCGTTTGAAGCAATCGGTAATAAGCGTAATATTTTTTAAATAAGGTCCGATCAAGGTACCAATGCGAACTGTCATATTTCGGCCCCATATAGTTACCAACCACAGCGCGAACGGATACTTCAACCCGTTCAATTGCCGCCATTACTAAAAGACGAAGTTTACGGTCAAATTCATAGGTTCGAGTAATTTGCCTAAAAGTTGAATTCGGCTTAAATAAATGATCAGGATTATTGGGAATTTGGTAAGGACGCATATAAGCGCTTAAACGAAAGAAGCCGACAGCTTGCAGAAACAGTTTTGCTTTTTCTTTATTTTGGATCTCTAACCCGCGCTCTTCTAATGTTTGGAGTTGTTGATCTACATTGATAGCAGGCTTGTCGAAAGCTCTCATAAAGCCCCCGAAAGAGATGAAGAATGACAAAAAGATACGTTTTTGAAAGGCCCAAAAACAAAAAACCCGCTCGATTTGTGCGTAACTTGCGAACAAGTCATAGGCATGGCGGGTGTGTTGAATGTAAGTTTAGTTACATTCATACATGCTGTCAAATATTTATGGGTAAGGCTTATTATCTCTAAATTGAAAACACCCACTACTTAGCCACCTCCAAAAACGTTATTGCAGAGTAAACCAGCAAACCAAACCCCAATACAAAAGAAACCAATGAAATAATACCTAATAACCAAATCACTCGATCCCAAGGAGCATGGTTTTCAGGCCGACCTTCAAGCTTTCCATCCAAATATAACCGCCACCGCTCACCAAATCGATAATCTCTAGCAATGATTAAAAATAACATGACTACCAAGCTTAAAATCGTAGTGGCCAATAACCCCCATGAAAACTGTAGGTAAAACACTAAATCTGCTGAAAGCTGAGACTTGCTACTCAAAAAAAGACCTATCGAAATCGAGAGCGCACCGCCGGATAAAACAAATATCGCTTTTGTAAAGGAGTCCGTTCGGGTTCTCACATCTTGCTGGTGCTTGTTAAATTCTTCTACACTCATGCTTCAACTTTGATTTTGCCGGTCACGGCGCTGTTAATCAGCGTGGTTTTGTATTCTTTGAGTTTATCGATTTGTTGCTGTTGCAAGGCTATCGCTTGATCGATTTTTTGGGATTGGGTTTCGATGTGTTCTACGATTTCTATTTGTTCATCTTCAGGAGGTACAACAGAATTCATGTCATAAAAGTCATTGGTGTATAAAGGCATCATTCCCTCAGTTACTCCATATACAATCGTTCTGAAAATATCTTGATAAACCGGTGTATGGTAAAGATGCTCAAAAAACTTGGTAACAACTCCTTTTTGAGGCGCAAAAACAGTGTAATTATTTGTGATTATACCTCTAGCTGGGGCTCTCCAAAAAACGCCTAAATGAGCTTTATATTTATTCAAAACCATGTCGTTTTCATGGCAAAGTTGAAAACTATCAAATGATACGGCCTGAGTAGAGTTTTCTAACATTTCTTCTGTTGGAACCAACCCTCTTAATTGGGTTACCGAATACTTAATTTCACTACCTTTTCGATCACGTCTATTAACTACTCTAAAGATATAACGTGACGGCTTAACTCCCCAATGCTGTGGGATTTGGCCGATCCAGTCAATGCCGCTGTCTTTCATTGGGGCATTGGGGTTGAGGCCTTGGGTGACGGCGTTTTGAATTAAGATTTGTTTGCGCTCTTTGAGCAGGGCGATTTGCTTTTCCTTAATCGCCACCGCTTGATCAATTTGCGCTGTTTTTTGATCAAGGAAATCTACGATTAGCCGTTGCTCACTCTGATCAACTTCAAGAATTGGTAATCTCTTAAAATCTAAAAAACTTAGATTTTGTCGCAGTCCGCTTCCTAATTTGTAAAGCGCCTTACTGGTGTCTAGAGAATGCAAATAGTAGTGAATAAAACGAGAATTGAATCCGTCTTTAACATTAAGATTCAAATAGGCACTAGTGATAATACCGGTATTATCCGAGTGACCAGTCCTCAAACTTGTCTGGTCATTCTGTAAATCTGTACAACGGATAATAATGTCTTCAGGATGAACAATCTGATATGTCTCAAATGACTCTGGAACCAAGCCGACTAATTTTTCTTTTGGTTTAATTATTATTTTTCCATAGCTAAGAGATAGAACGGTATCTTCTTTCATACCTTTATTACTTCGCTTATTTTCAGAAAGAGCAACCAACCCTGGCTTAATGCTCCATTCTTCAGGAATTTCTCCCAACCACTCAACACCCGAATCTTTATAGGATTCATATTTTGGATAAAGGCTTAAATCCCTCTGTGTCTTAGTGTCTCTGTGGTTCATTCACCCTCCCTGCACTTTTTTCACCGAAACACCGAGAATATCGGCTATCAGCCCTTCGGCTTGTTGTTCCAGCTCGATCATTTCTTGCGCAACCTCTTCCAGACTTCTGAGCGGTTTATGCTGATAGAAGTATTTGTTAAAGCTGATTTCATAACCGATTTTGACTGAATCGAGATGAATCCACGCTTCGTCCACATGGGGTTTCACTTCCGCCAAAAAGTAGTCGTGAATCGATTGACTGAGCGGGATGGACTCGCTGTCGCGTAAATCACTGCTGGATTCATAGGTGATAAATTCGCCTTTTTTTGCGGTCGGGTAATAGCCGTAATCCGGCAAATCGGCTTCAGAACACCCTAATCGCGCCAGTAGGGATTCCAGCTTGTCACCGCTGAGTTTTTCGAGCTTTTTAATCACTTTTTCAGCCGCGTCGTTGTACCAACTGACCGCATTAAGAATCGCTTTTTTCTCGGTGGCGCTGAGTTTGATGTTTTCCGCTTTAATGACTTGATTGACCTGCTCACTAAAGGCATTAAAGTCATCACTTTGTTCGGTGCCAATTTTGTTCATTAACACTTCTGCGGTTTGCAGTAGATCACGTTGCTTTAACCAGGCCTGGTGGTTAAGCAGGTTTTTGCGTTGTTTGGCATTGAGTTCGATTTGTTGCTCTTCGAGCGCTTTGATAATCTCGTCGGCCTTTTCGGTTAAAAAGTTGGGTTGATACACCGCGTCGCCATAGGTGGCGTACACCGATTGCATGGGTTCGAGCAGGCTTTTGTCAAAACGCAAGTCGGCAATGCGTTCGGCACTGAACTGGGCACTGCGACGATCCGGGCGCTCGATGGTGACTTTGTAATAACCAAAGTCGGTGTTATTAAAGACTTGGCTCGCCAATCCAGTCGGATCGTTATTGACGTCTTTTTGCCGTTCGACGCTGGTGCCATCGAGATAGGTTTGCACAATCTGCTGAATATGTTCCGGAGCAAATTCGCAGTTTTTATTGCCGAGGTTTTTGCGCAATTTACGATAGAGCAAACTGGCGTCAATGAGCTGCACTTGGCCTTTGCGGTTTTCGGGCTTGTTGTTATTGAGCAACCAAATGTAGGTGGTAATGCCGGTGTTGTAAAACAGGTTATTGGGCAGTTGCACAATCGCATCCAGCATATCGTTTTCGATAATATAACGGCGGATATTACTTTCGCCACTTCCCGCATCGCCGGTAAACAAGCTGGAACCATTGTGCACCGAGGCAATGCGTGACCCCAACGCACTATTGGCCGGGTCTTTCATTTTGCTGACCATTTCCATTAAAAACAATAACTGGCCATCGCTGGATCGGGGTGTGGCATCGGCGTCTTCCACTTCGCCCCAATAGTTGGCCAACTGAATTTTAAAACGCGAATCCACCACCTCTTTGCCGTCTTTAATCGATTTCTGATCCGACGCCCAGCTTTTGCCGTAAGGCGGATTGGAGAGCATAAAGTCAAACTTGTTGCCGGCAAATTCATCGGTGGACAGGGTGGAGCCGACTTTGATGTTTTCCGGGTTATTGCCCTTGATCATCATGTCGGATTTACAAATGGCGTAGGTTTCGTCGTTGATCTCTTTACCGTAGAGATAAATATCGCGGTTATCGCTTGGGTATTTCTGTTCGATAAAGTTTTGTGCTTCGGTCAACATGCCGCCGCTACCACAAGCGGGGTCATAGACCGTGAGCGTAAGTGGCAGATTGTTTTTAATCGGGTCAAACACCAAATGCGTCATCAGGTCAATCACTTCGCGCGGGGTAAAGTGTTCACCGGCTTCTTCATTGTTTTCTTCGTTGAACTTGCGAATCAGCTCTTCAAATACATAGCCCATGCCCAGATTGGTCAGCGCGGGCATTTTATTGCCGTCCGGGTCTTCCACTTCATTAGGGGTTAGGTTGATATAGGGCGAAACAAATTTTTCCAGTACATCGAGCAACACATCCTTGCTTGCCATATGGCGCACTTGGGATTTGAGCTTGAAGCGATCAACGATTTCTTTGACGTTGTCGCTAAAGCCCGCCAAATACTCTTCAAAATTCGCCAATAGAATCTGTTGGTTATTGGTGGCCGTGCTAAACAGGCTTTTAAGTGTCCATTTTGAGGTGTTGTAAAACACATAACCCGATGCCTCGCGCAAAGGCGCATTGTCTAGCTCCACCGCGTCCATTTCTTCTTTTTGGAATTGAACTTCGGCTAACACCGCCTGTTTGGTCGGTTCCAGCAAAGTGTCGAGACGGCGTAACACCACCATCGGCAATATCACATCGCGATATTTACCGCGCACATAGACATCGCGCAGGCAATCGTCGGCGATACTCCAGATAAATGAGACAAGTTTGTTGTGAACGCTGTGATCCATTTTGTTCCTTTAATCAGGTGAAGAGTGAATATTATCAAAAATACGCAGTGTTATATATGACTGTTTCTCACCGGGAGTCCATCATACCCCTCTCTATTAAGGGATTTATTTAATGTCAGCCGACTAACTCCGAAATGTTTTGCCACTTCGGTTTTGGTGATCAGAGGATCTTTAAGCATAGCGGCCGCCTTTTGGACATCAGAACGATTCATCGCTGGTTTCCTGCCACCTTTGCGCCCTCTAGCTCTTGCCGCTTTAAGCCCTTCAAGGGTTCTTTCTCTAATCAGACTATGCTCAAATTCTGACAAGGCACCAAAAATATGGAAAATTAATTTCCCACCAGGAGAGGTGGTGTCGATTGACTCGGTTAATGACTTAAACCCAATCTCTTTTGATTCAAGTTCAGAAATAATCTCAACGAGATCTTTGAGGGAACGAGCAAGCCGGTCTAACTTCCATACGACCAAAACATCCCCCGCTCTCAACGTCTTTAAACAAATATTGAGTTCAGGCCGGTCTTTATTCTTGCCGGTGATTTTTTCCTGGAAAGTTTGCTCACAACCTGCTTTCTCTAAAGCATCCAGTTGAAGCTCCAAGTTTTGATCCTGTGTACTGACGCGTGCATACCCTATAAACATAAAAGGTACCTTTTATTTACATAGATTTATTATCGTAATTTATTAACATTAAAACAAGCGTTTTGGAAGAAATTTTGATTGGCGAGAAGAGTGTTAATAAAACGGTCGTTTTATTAACACTAACAAATAAATCAATGTCTGCCTCTTATAGACTTACCCTTTGAACCTGAACCGCACCCATTATGAACCCCTTCTAATTAACCCGACCCAATGCCTTTTCGTACAGCGTTAAATTTCGTTTAATATTTTGAATAACCTTTAAGCGTTCGCGTAATTTCGCAAACTCTGTCTCAACGTGTTTAACCAAATCCTTCTCATTCGATAAACATTTTGCAAACAGCTTGTCGAGAGAATACATATTCGATTTTTGGCCTTTTTTAATATGTATATTTGTTCGCCGCGTCTTTTGTGAACTGTCTTTGTAAAACCGGTAATAGAACCAATTCATTCTTAACGCACCATTTGACTTATGAACACGACAGCCTAGCAAAGGGAGCTGTTCACTAACCTTATTTTCTACCATGTCACTTCGATGCTCCCAAAAAAGTTCACTCAACATATTTGCTCGGGTTTCAATATCTCCATATTCGGATTTCAAAGCTTCGCGCATAAGCTCGATATTTTTTAAATGCATAAAACCTCCTATTTTTTTCCACTTAATAACTGGGGACTCCAAACTCTTGCTGTCCCTACTGCAATCAAAAATTCACTAAAAACCCCAAAAATCGTATTTTCACAATAAGGACGACAAGACTCTGTTTTACAATGGTTTTACAATCAGGACGCCAAACCGCCATTTACAATAAGGACAACAAGATTCTGATTCTTATAATGGACAGCAAGGTGCCAATTCATAAAAAGGACAGCAAGAATCTTTTTTAACCTTCTCTAAAAGGAACTATATTTCAGATCAATAAATAAGATTGGCCGGTTTTTATTCAGTTTTTATTGGTAATCTTGCAAATTTTTTCTATCTAATTGAAATGCGACGCTGAAATACTTAACAAGCCTTTGTGATGAAATCGCTTCCATCTCCAAAAACCGTATTGCGCTTGAATTGCGTAGTGAAAATTAAGACTCTCTTTATTGCAAACCAGAAAGAAACACGTAGAATTATGATTACAACTCTCCCCTAGTGAAGATCATTAAACTGTGGTTCGCCTGGGGCGAAAAAACCGCCTAACGGCGGTTTTTTCATTTCTAGGGGGGTTACGAAAGAAAATTAAGGGCGATAGAAAACACCCTTCGACAGTAACAAACTATATATTTCTTTACTTCACTTCTTCCAGGTTCAAGGAACTTCCATCCCAACTATGCTCGGGATCACTAATAAAAGTTAACCCACCAGAACCGGATCCGGTAGCGGCATTTCCCGCGGAAAAAGTAACAAGCCAGCCACCAACTATTTTCGTTCTATACAAATCCATTTTAATTGCACCTAACCCTTCTACCCTTTCCCACTTAACCTTTCCTACTGGGTAAGCTCCCGAAAAAATTCCCATAAGATGATCTCCATATCCGTGTAAACGCTATGACTTCTAAACCCTCGGTTTAATTTCGGGGTCGCTCACTTAAACTAAGTTTATTCTCACTATCAAATATACGAGCTGTTGAAAGTCCTATTGAAATGATCCCAAAAAATAAAAAAATCATTCCAACATGGATCCTCTCTATTGCTGGGTTTTCTGTCATGGATTTAAAAGCATCGGAGGAACATTGTATATTGGGAGAAAATGCTGAATAAGAAGGCACTAAACCAATGGCTTTATAGTGCAAAATCCCTTGGTGACAAATCACACCATTAGAAGATTCCAGCGAAATCCCATACTCTTTAGAAATCAATAACGCTGAGCGTTGTACGTTTTGTTGATATTGATCCCACTGAATATTCAAGAAAAAAGCTGACATTAAAACCGTTAAAACGCCGTAAACAAGGCCTACGTAATTACCAACACCTGTTCCTTTGATTAAATCTTCAAGAGTTGTCACTTATCCCTCCTATATCATCCAATAGCTTTTTAATTATTCAAAAAATTAAATATGAAGTTGTTCCAGGCAGGCCTGAATCACAACCAACTTTCAACTTTTGAAAAGCTATTTTTAATAATAGAACCTCAAACTTAAACTGTAAAGAAAAAACAACATATCTTATTGTTTTTAAAAATAAAATTCTCAACGAGATTATATTTTTTCAATCTCATTAAGGTTTCATATTTAACTGAGCCTAACCACCCTGCATTTTCGTTCCGCCCCAATGGTATATATATCGTGTCCAGAAAGTGGACTTAGAAAATAAAAATACCGTTCAAACAAGTCCAATTATTGGACCTGGGGTGTAATTTTTTAACTTTATAAGTCCAGTTATTGGACTTATAGTGTTCAAAAACTGGACATAGGAATTATTTTTTAAAAACACTCAAACGCCTCCCAACTAAAGCCGAAATTTCTCCATCATAGACCCCATTCAAGTCATCATCCAAAACCTGCCATGTGATCGCATAGAGACTTAATGTTTTGGGGTATGAACCTTGACGCGTTTTAACGATAAACCCTGCATCAATCAGCTCCTGAATACATCTAGCTAAAGTGGTTTTTGACTTCCAACCTTTTTCCTTAAGCACAGCGAAGCTAGCAGTCAATTGGCCATTGTTTCTACCTTTGTACTGAGAGGCGAGCTGGACAAGGAGTTTTATCGAATTACCACTGAGGCTCTCGAAAGCTTCGCTCTGGATAACAGCATGAGGCAGCGCTAAAAAGCGACCGGTCTCTTTCCGCCCTGTCAACCTCTCCCTTTTGGAACGAAATCCTGCCATGAAAAATCATTCTTTTCCTAAATCGCTATGCACTTTATTACGCTCTTGAATCCGATTTTCAATCCATTGCTTCACCTCCTCCTCAACCCAAGCTGAAGAACGCTCCGTCAGCTTCACTGGTGCAGGAAATTCCCCTTTTTGCGCTAACACGTATACATAGGCGCGGCTAATGCCAGTTAAATTCATCACTTCCTTAATTCTGATAAGTCTCATTACATTTCCTTAAAACTTTGTATTTCATATTGAATTTTTGGTTTCAGGAGAATTATCTTGTTTTATGAGCAACATACTGCTGGGTTTACTAACAAAAAACATTGTGTATCTTGTTTTTTTTAAACATTGAATCTTAACGAGAATACAGATATAAAAAAGCCCCATAAAAATGGGGCTTAAAAAAGAGCCGACACGGTAAGGCCTTTTAATTCAAATTAACTTTTCAATATAATCTGACCAGACTTGCATCATATGACTTCTCTCGGAGAGCTTTTGAGCTTTATTATAAACACCCCTGACACCACCAATAACATGACTTAACTGTAACTCAATCGCATCTTGGTCAAACCCCATTTCATTCAGTATTGTTGAAGCGGTATGCCTAAAACCATGCGGATGAATTTGATCAATACCATTTCGCCTTAATGAGTTCGATAATGAATTTGTACTTACTGGCTTGCCAGTGCTGCCATAGGGAGAGTAAAAAACAAACTCTGTATGACCTGTTAATGGCCATATATCCTCTAAAATAGATTTTGCCTGTCGACTAAGCGGAATGACATGGTCACGATCTTTCTTCATTTCACTAGCGGGTTTAGAAATAACCCCTTCATCAAAATCAACATGAGCCCATTTCAACTGAGAAACTTCCGAAGGCCTGGCAAATATCAACAGCCCAAGCTTTATACATTGTTTTACCTCATATGAGGCCGACATTTTATCGATTGCGCGAACAACCCCCTTAAGCTCCAGTTCTGTCGTAACGTGCTTATAATGCGTCTCTTGATGCTTAACAAATAGAGAGTCTGAAATGTACTTGGCGATGTTTCGAGTTATATATTTTTTACCCTTTGCATAATCAAACATTCCATTAAAAACGGTTCGTATCTTATTTCGACTCACCAAAGCGCCATGCTCCTGAACAACTATCAAACACTGTTCAAGATCATCTTCGGTAAGATCGCTAACGATTCTGTCAGAAAGCATAGGAAGAACATACTTCTGAAACCGCTCATTATGCTTTTTCAGTGTTCCGTACTCCCAAGCAGGTTTACGACCCCCAAAGGAGGTCGTTTTAAATCGACAGTACTCATCATATAGATCTTCAAATGTTATTTTCTGAACCTTCGACACGCGTTCAGCTTTCTTCTTTTGATCAACAGCTTCAATAACATCGGAAGTTAAAAGCTCAGTTTTATATGGCTTAGGGTCAACCCCTCGTTCAATTAAAAGTTTGGCATTGTCTTTTGCCATGCGAGCTTTTTTAATAGTGAGCTGACCTGAACGCGCTCCATATTGGCCTAAGGTGAGCATATCTGCCTTATCATTAAATCGATAACGAAAGACCCAGGACTTCCGCCCTTTGGGGCTAACAGCAAGGTTCAACCCTTCTCCATCGGGTTTTAAATATCGTTTTTCCTGCGGCTTTAAAGCTTTAATTTGAACATCTGTTAAAGGCATCTGTGAGTAAAATCCGTTTGAATGAGTAAATAACAAGAATTTTACTCACAATTTTACTCACAATTTTTTTTGCTGCGAGTGAATAAATCAAACATAAAAGATTGTAAAAAGACGTAACTTATTGATTTTACGTTTCAGAGGACGAAAAAAAAGCCGTATAAAACGGCTTAATTCTTGAATATGGTGGCTACACCGGGATTTGAACCTGGGACCCCATCATTATGAGTGATGTGCTCTAACCAGCTGAGCTATGTAGCCAAAAAAGATTGGCGTATTATAGAATTTTTAGACGCCATGTCAACCGCCAGTTGACACTTTTATGAAGCTTTTGCCAAAATCGCCAGGCCTGGCGATTTTAGACGTTGAAACGGAAGTGCATGACATCGCCATCCTGGACGATGTACTCTTTTCCTTCCAAGCGTTGCTTGCCCGCCGCCTTGGCACCGGAATCACCTTTGTATTCGATAAAATCGTTGTAGGCGGTGACTTCGGCACGGATAAAACCTTTTTCAAAGTCGGTGTGGATAACGCCCGCGGCTTGCGGCGCGGTCGCGCCTTTTTTGACGGTCCAAGCGCGCACCTCTTTTACGCCGGCGGTGAAATAAGTTTGCAAGCCCAACAGTTCATAAGCCGCGCGAATCACGCGGTTCAACCCGGGTTCTTCCAAGCCCATTTCTTGCAGGAAGTCGGCTTTTTCATCATCGTCCAATTCGGCGATTTCGGCTTCGATTTCCGCACAGACCGGCACCACGATCGCACCTTGTTCCGCCGCCAAGGCACGAACGTCGTCCAGCATGGTATTGTTTTCAAAACCGTCTTCATTGACGTTGGCAATGTACATCATCGGCTTGATGGTCAACAGATGCAGGTCACGCAACATCACTTTTTCGTCGTCGGTCATCTCCACCAAACGCACCAATTTTCCGTCTTCGATTTCCGCCAATACACGTTCGAATAAAGCTTGTTTGGTTTGGGCTTCTTTATTGCCGCTTTTGCCGAGCTTTCGCTGTTTTTCGGCGGCTTTTTCCAACGACTCCATATCCGCCAAGGTCAATTCCATATTGATGATTTCGATATCGGCCAATGGATTGACTTTACCGGCCACATGGACGATGTCGTCGTTTTCGAAGCAACGTACCACTTGAACGATGGCGTCGGTTTCACGAATGTTGGCTAGGAACTTATTCCCCAAGCCTTCCCCTTTGGAAGCCCCTTCCACCAAACCGGCGATATCCATGAAATCGACCGTGGCGGACAATACGCGCTCCGGGTTGACGATTTCGGCCAGTGCCTGTTCACGCTCATCCGGCACCGGCACCACGCCGACATTGGGCTCAATCGTACAGAACGGATAGTTGGCCGATTCGATACCGGCGTTGGTCAGCGCATTAAATAAGGTTGATTTTCCGACATTCGGTAACCCCACAATTCCGCACTTAATTCCCATGTTTGTCTCCTGAACCCAAAGTTAACTGTAATTAATCTGATTTGAATGCTGTTGTCTGTTGAATCAGGTTGCGGTGTGCAACTGATTCATGGCTTTTTCCATCTCACCGCCCAACACTTCCGGCAAGACCCGCCCGGCTTCGTCAATGGCCGTTTCGATGGCGGCCTGCTCGGATTTCGACGGCGCCTTAAGCACGTAATCCACGACTTGTTTGCTGTCTCCGGGGTGGCCGATTCCCAAACGCAAGCGCTGAAATTCTTTTGTGCCCAGTGCGGCAATGGTGTCGCGCAAGCCGTTATGCCCACCGTGGCCGCCACCTTTTTTCAAGCGCGCCACGCCCGGTTCCAAATCCAACTCGTCATGCACCACCAGAATTTCTTCCGGAGCGATTTTGTAGAACTTGGCCAGGGCCTGAATGGATTGACCACTGCGATTCATGTAGGTCATCGGTTTCAACAACCAGACATCCAATCCGGACGATTGCACGCGAGCCGCTTCGCCTAAAAATTTGGTTTCTGGACGAAATTGCACACCGTATTGACGGGCAACGTCCTCCACAAACCAAAAACCCGCATTATGTCGGGTCTGTACGTACTGTTGTCCCGGATTACCAAGACCAACAATGAGCTTTACAGATGACATATGCGGGCTTTCGAACAAATAACGTTAAAAATTAACGTTTTACTTTACCGATACCAACAACCGCTTGGTCATAGTCCGTGTTACCGTGTGCCAAAGCGGTTAGCTTCACACCTTCAGGTAACGCCAATTGAGACAAACGCAAGTTTGTCCCGGCTTCCAAACCGGAAACGTCGACTTCGATAGCCGTAGGAAGATCTTTTGTCAAACAAGACACTTCAACGCTGGATTGCATGAATGACATCAAGCCACCCATTTTCACACCAGGTGCAGACGCTTGACCAACAAACTTCAATGGTACACGCTTAACGATGCGAGAAGAATCCGACGCACGTTGAAAGTCGATGTGAGAGACAAATCCAGTCGCAGGATGACGTTGCAGGTCTTTGATAACGCAACTTTCAGCGTCACCGGCACCTTCGATGGTCAAAACCGTGTTGTACAAATCAATGTCGTTCAAAGCGTGTTCAACAACACGGCTTTCCAATGCGATTGACTTCGCTTCCTGTTCCCCACCATAAATGATGGCAGGTACTTTCCCCGCATGACGAAGGCGGCGGCTCGCACCTTTCCCTTCTTCAGTACGAAGTTCTGCAGTCCATACTTGACTCATTTTCATTACTCCATTCAATCGGGCATTTAGCCCGTTATTTAAGAGGACAAACGCCTCAAACACTCCATGCTCGCGACCAAGCACAGAAACAAAGAGCGGTATTATACTGAATTTTGTTGAAACTTAAAGCGGAAACTGAGAAAAAACAAAGTATTAGATGGAAAAACCACCAGGCCTGGTGGTTTTTAGCGAATCGGCATCAATTCGGAAACAGATTCTTCCTGATGCACGCGTCGGATGGTTTCACCCAGCACCGGAGCGATGCTGACGCGGCGGACTTTTTCAGACGCCATGCCGGCGGCGGACAACGGAATGGTATCCGTCACCACCAACTCGGTCAGGCAGGAGTTATTGATGTTTTCAACCGCCGGGCCGGACAAAACCGCATGCACCACATAAGCGGTCACACTCTTGGCCCCGTGATCTTTCAAAGCCTGCGCGGCTTTACACAAGGTACCGGCGGTATCGACCATGTCGTCCACCAGAATACAGTCACGCCCTTCGACGTCACCGATGATGTTCATGATTTGCGCGACATTGGCTTTCGGGCGACGTTTATCGATAATCGCCATGTCGCAGCCCAACGCTTTCGCCACGGCACGGGCACGAACCACACCGCCCATGTCCGGAGACACCACCATCATATTGTCGGCGGCGATGTGTCCGGAAGCGCGCATATCGTCGACCAACGTCGGCGAACCGTAAATATTGTCCACTGGAATGTCGAAAAAGCCTTGAATCTGGTCGGCATGCAAGTCGACCGTAATCAAACGGTCGGCGCCCGCCACGGTAATCATGTCCGCCGCCAAACGCGCGGTAATCGGAACACGGGCCGAGTGCGGACGACGATCCTGACGCGCAAAACCGTAATACGGCACCACAGCGGTGATACGTTTGGCGGAGGCGCGTTTCAGGGCATCGATCATCACCAGCAGCTCCATCAGATTGACGGCAGGCTCCGGCGTACAGGTCGGTTGCAAGACATACACGTCTTTACCGCGTACGGATTCATTGATTTGAACCATGATCTCGCCGTCGCTGAAACGACCAACGTCTGCTTTTCCAAGGGGAATGTCGATAGAGGAGGAGATGTTCTCGGCTAGGCTAACATTTGCGTTTCCGGCAAATAATCGGACATTTTTGTAAGCCATTGAAAGGCGACTCCTATGGCGAAAAACCAGGAAAAAAATGATTTGAAGAATTCGGGATAGGATAATGGCTGGGCTAGCAGGATTCGAACCTGCGCATGACGGGATCAAAACCCGTTGCCTTACCGCTTGGCGATAGCCCAACTGTTTATCGCTGTCATAAAAGACAGGTGCGTATTATCCATGTTCCCTACCGCAAATCAAGCCCTTTTTCAGAAAAAGTTTCACAAAACCGTAAAACGACTTTTCCGAGCGAAGCGCGATTCGCGCCCCGTTTATTCGGAGGACAACTTCTGCAAAATCTGTTGCAGGGCTTCGTTCTCCGGAAACTTCTCATGATGTGCATTCCAAAGCTCGGCGGCGACATCTTTTTTGCCGAGCTTCCATTCGGTCTGAATCAGGTGTAATAGAACTTCGCCGTCCATCTGAATCGCCAACGCCTGCTTCAAATAGACTTCGGCGGTTTCATAATCGCCTTGCTGATAGGCAAGCCAGCCCCGGCTGTCGAGCACATAAAAACGATTTGGCGCCAGCGCCAAAGCCTTGTCCAGCAACTGCTGGGCGCGATCCAAATCACGCCCCTGCTCCACAAAGAAGTAACCCAGCGCATTCAAGGCATCAACATCATTCGGATTGATGGCCAGGGCTTTTTCCAAATTCTCTTCATAAGCATCGAACTGTTTGAGATCGTAATACAACATCGACTGCATCAAATAAAGGTCGGCTCTCTGATCGTCAATATCGATGGCTTGTTGATATTCGTCAATAGCTTTCTGCTTTTCACCGGCAATGTTGTAGAAAATCGCCTTGCCGCGCAGGATCTTCACCTGATCTTCCGGCTGGTCGGACTGAATCGCTTCCAGATTCTCGATGGTGCGCTCCAGACCGATTTTGGAAAACTCAATCTCGGCGATGTGCAGTTTGGCATCCACCAAGTAATCGGAGGTGTTGATGCGCTTATAATACGAAATGGCGTCTTCAAGTTGCCCTTGTTCCTGTGCCGACAACCCTAGGTAATAGTTGGCCGTTGAACGATATTGCGGGATTCCCTGCAAATCCTTCAACAGACTATCCGCACCGGCATAATCATCACGCTCCAAACGCAACAAAGCCACCGACAATTTCGAGGTATAGGCTTTCGGTTCGTTTTCGACAATGCGCAGATAGCGTTTTTCCGCCTCATCAAAATACCCGGCCTTCACTTCCAAGCGCGCAAAGCGTTCCTGCATCAGCCAGTCATCGGTGTTTTCGTTAATATACGGCGACAGACGTTTCAAGCCCAGCAAGGCTTGATTGGATTTCAAATAGGCATTGGCCAACAAATGGTTGGACTCGCGATACAATTTTTCCGCCGTGAAGTCGTCCTCGTTCTGTTTCCAACGCTTTTTATAACGTTCGCTGGCGTCTTCCAGATTGGAAATCGCCACATCGTAGACCCGATAGCCTTCCGCCGCCGACCCCAAGCCGAACACCGCGGCCGGTTCATCCGGGTACAAGTCTTTCAAACCGGATAGGAACTCCAGACCGTAGGTCGGTTGCGCCGCTTGGGTCACTCGAATCGCCGTTGCAATCAAGTCCTGCTCCAAACTCACGTCCGATAAGGCACGATAACGTTGCCAGAACTCCAGTGCCTCGCCCACTTTGCCTTCCCGCACCGAAATCAGATACGACGCCTTCCAGGCCATGACCTTGTCCGGCGAGACATCGCGCCACAGTTTCGCCGCTTCCTGAATGGCATTCAGGTCATAAGTTGCCATCGACAATTGAAAGACCCTTTCCGCCAGGCCTGGGTCACGGGTTTTCTTCGCCACCGGATACAAGACTCCGAAGGCGCTCGCCCGTTGCCCTTTCTGAACAAGCATTTCCCCTACCATGATCTTATACATGGTTTCCGGTTCCATCTCGGCGGACGGTACCTTGACCGGCGGGACTTCCGCCTCGGCCTCAGGTGTTTGGGCCGTCTCTTCCGTGGGTTGTTCAACCGGCGTACTCTCAGGCGCCGTCGCCTCTTCTTTCGGGAACTGACTGCAAGCCGTCAACTGGAAAACCCCAGCCAAACACACGCCCCACACCCAGCTTTTTCGTATTGTTTTATGAATCAAACTTGGCACCTGATCTCCGTTTGAAAAGAAAATTGAACCGCGTTTCTACGCATTGGAAGCTCTATTTATAACACAATCTCACCGTTTTAACGATGAAACGAGCCTGGCTTTTCGGCTTAATCGCGGAAAACGCTTTCAAAACTTGCAATTAGACCCATAATTTAGCAAAATTACGCCTCTTTGATTGCATTATTTTCCCTGTTGGCTAAATCGACTCCCTATGAAACTATTAGTCTTAGGCGTGAACCATGAAACGGCGCCTGTTGATATTCGTGAAAAAGTCTCTTTTTCACCCGACGAAGTGCAGGACGCACTGGCTAAGTTGAGAGCCGAGGGTCTTGCCAATGAAAGCGTGATTCTTTCGACCTGCAATCGCACCGAGATCTACACCACGTTAAAAGCCGACACGCCTCAATGCCTGCGAGACTGGTTACACAACTACTTCCAGCTCGAACCGCAAAGCATCGACGACTTCCTTTACGAATACGCCGACCTGGATGCCATCAAACACATGATGCGTGTTTCCAGCGGGCTGAATTCACTGGTTCTCGGCGAGCCGCAGATTCTCGGCCAAATCAAAGACGCCTATAATCTGGCGCACAAATCCGAAACCGTGCATCAGACACTCGACAGTCTGTTCCAGTATGTATTCAAAACCGCCAAACAAGTGCGCACCGACACCGCCATCGGTTCCAGCCCGGTTTCGGTCGCCTTTTCCGCGGTGGCACTGTCGAAACAATTCTTCGGCGACTTGTCGCAGCAAACCGCGTTATTGATCGGCGCCGGTGAAACCACCGAACTGGTGGCGCGCCACCTCAAGGAAAGCCGCATCGGCAAACTGATCATCGCCAACCGCACGCTTAGCAAAGCGCATCAGTTGACCGAAAGCCTAGGCGGTTACGCCATCAGCCTGTCGGAAATCACCGACCACTTGCATGAAGCCGACATGATCATCACCTCCACCGCCAGCCCGGAACCGATTTTGAAAAAGGACATGGTCGGTGCCGCGCTCAAACAGCGCCGCAACAAACCGATTTTCATGGTCGACATTGCCGTTCCACGCGACATCGAACCTTCCGTGGGCGACTTCAGCGACACCTATCTGTATACGGTCGACGATCTGCAAGAAATCATCGAAGAGAACAAACGTTCCCGTAAAGACGCCGCACTGGAAGCGGAAGAAATCGTCGAACTGCAAGCCGAAAGCTTCATGATGCAATATCAGGCCACCCAACAGGTCAGCCCGATTATCCAATCCTATCGCAACCATGCCCACGGTTTGAAAGACCAAGTCCTGTCCGAAGCCCTGCACCACTTGGAACACGGTGGCGACCCGAAAGAACTGATGACCAAATTGGCCAACCAATTGACCAACAAAATTCTGCACACGCCCACCAGCAACTTACACCAAGCCGGCCTGAACGGCCAAAAAGAAGTGGTGGACGCCGCGGCTCAAATCCTGTTGTCCGAACAATCCGACGATTCCAACTCCGGCTCCCGCGCTTAGCGTCGCCCGCTCGATTCGACAACCCTTTCCAAATTGCAAACGAGACACTCGAACCCATGAAAGATTCCATACGCAGCAAACTCGAAAACCTGGTTGAACGCCTCGACGAAGTCAACCACCTGTTGTCCGACCCGGAAATCATCGGCAACCAGGATAAGTTCCGCCAGCTGACCAAAGAACATTCCCAACTCACTCCCGTGGTCGAAACCTTCAATCGGTTCATCGAAAACGATGCCGACCTGCAAGAAGCCAAAGACATGATCAAGTCCGGCGATCCCGACCTGAAAGAAATGGGACAGGAAGAACTGCCAGGCCTGGAGAAAACTCAGGAAACCCTGGAAACCGAACTGCAAAAAATGCTGCTGCCGAAGGACCCGAACGATGACGCCAATATCTTTTTGGAAATCCGTGCCGGCACCGGCGGTGACGAAGCGGCGATTTTCGCCGGCGACCTCTTCCGCATGTACAGCCGTTATGCCGAAAACATGCGCTGGCAAGTGGAAATCATCAATGCCCAGGAAGGCGAGCACGGCGGTTATAAGGAAATCATCGCCCGCATCATCGGCGACGGCGCCTATTCGCGCCTGAAGTTCGAGTCCGGCGCGCACCGCGTGCAACGGGTACCCGCGACCGAAACCCAGGGGCGCGTTCACACCTCCGCCGCCACCGTGGTCATCATGGCCGAAGCGCCGGACGTGGAACAAATCGAACTGAACCCGGCCGACTTGAAAGTGGATACCTTCCGCGCTTCCGGCGCTGGTGGTCAGCACGTCAACAAAACCGACTCCGCCATCCGCATCACCCACTTGCCCACCGGCACGGTGGTGGAGTGCCAGGACGAACGCTCGCAACATAAAAACCGCGCCCGAGCCATGTCGTTACTGGCCGCGCGCATCATGGACGAACGTCAGCGCGCCCACGACAAGGAAATTGCCCAGGAACGTAAAAGCCTGGTCGGCAGCGGCGACCGTTCGGAGCGTATTCGCACCTACAACTATCCGCAAGGCCGGGTGACGGATCATCGCGTCAACCTCACGCTGTATAAACTGGACGAAGTCATGCAAGGCGGTTTGGAGCAAGTCATCGACCCGCTCATCAACGAATACCAGGCCGAGCAGCTGGCCGCGCTCAGCGACGACGCCTAACCGCGAAAAGGATTCGGAATGACGGCCCTGACCATTGCACAAGCCCTGTCAAACGCCAAACAAATGCTCAGCACCAGCGGTTCCGACTCCATCGACCTGGATGCGGAACTGCTGCTGGCGAATGCCATCGGCCGTAACCGCACCTATCTATACACCTGGCCGGAAGCGCTTCTGACCGAGACTCAAAGCCAACAATTTTTCGACGACGTGACCCAACGTCAAGCGGGCACGCCAGTCGCCCACATTCTGCAAACCCGCGAGTTCTGGGGACTGCCTTTCAAAGTCACCGAAGCGACCTTAATTCCCCGCCCCGACACCGAGATACTGGTCGAAACCGCGCTGGAAACCTTAGCGGCAGGAAACCCGGAAACCGACCAGGCCTGGTCGGTTTTGGATTTGGGCACCGGTTCCGGCGCAATTGCCTGTGCTCTGGCGGCCAGCGGCCCGAATTGTCGCGTCACCGCCGTTGACTTCAGCCCCCAGGCCTTGGCCGTCGCCAAAGAAAATGCTCAACGCCTCGACCTCGACATTCGTTTTTGCTCAGGCAGCTGGTTCGAACCTCTGGCCGGGGAACGCTTTGAGCTGATCGTTTCCAACCCGCCTTACATTCGTGAGGATGACCCGCATCTTTCCCAAGGCGATGTGCGCTTCGAACCCTTGACGGCGCTCACTTCCGGGGAGACCGGACTGGACGACATCACCCAGATTCTGCAACAGGCGGGCCGGCACCTGAAGCCAAACGGCTGGCTCATGTTTGAACACGGTTACGACCAGGCCGACGCGGTACAGGCCTTATTCCGCCAACATGGTTTTGAATCCATCGAAACCCGTCGCGACTACGGTGGCCAACCGCGCGTGACCTTCGGTCAATGGCCGAAAACAGCCGCCAACGAAACTTGTTAAAATAAACCGAAATCGAAACAGGAAGCACGACTATGACCTCCGATAAAACCGAACTCAACGATGCGGAATTGTCCCGCTACAGCCGTCAGATTTTGTTATCGGATGTCGATTACGACGGGCAACTGACCCTGACCCAATCGCATGCCGTCATTTTCGGCCTAGGCGGTTTAGGTTCGCCCGCGGCGCTTTACCTGGCTTCCGCCGGCGTCGGGAAACTGACACTCGTGGATTTCGATCAAGTCGATGACTCCAATCTGCAACGTCAGGTGATTCATCGTGAAGCCAATATCGGTCAGGACAAGGTGGCGTCAGCCAAAGCCAACCTTCAAGCCTTGAATCGCCACATTGAAATTTCGACCGTTGCCACCAAACTCACGGAAGCCGAATTGGCCGATTTGGTCGCAACGGCGGATGTAGTGCTCGATTGCACCGACAATTTTGAAAGCCGTTTCGCCTTGAATCGTCAATGCCGGCGCCACGGCGTGCCGTTGGTATCCGGCGCGGCCATCCGTTGGGAAGGTCAACTCACCACCTACGATTTCCGCCAGACGGAGACACCTTGTTATCAGTGTTTATATAAGGAAGAGCAAGGTCAGGAATTGACCTGCAGTCAGAACGGCGTTTTAGCGCCGGTGGTGGGAATGGTTGGCTCCATGCAAGCCATTGAAGCGATTAAGGTACTGCTGACGTTGCCCACCTTAATGGGCAAACTGATGATTATGGACGCGCACACCATGCAGTTCCGAACCCTTAATCTCCCTAAGGATCCGGACTGCAAAACCTGCCGCAATTAACCTGACATCACTGTCGATTACGTAAATCGAATGCCGGTTTATTGGTCGGCGTATCTTGTTTCTCCGCCTGCTTGTTCACCAGAATAATGACGCGACGATTCAAGGAACGGCCGTAAGGGGTTGAATTCGGCGCGACCGGATCGTTATCGGCTTTCCCTTCAATGGTAATCAAGGCCGGATCCACCCCCATATAGATGAAGGTCCTGGCAACCGTCGCCGCCCGAGCGGCAGAAAGTTCCCAGTTGGATGGGAATTGCAGGTTCTCAATCGGAATACTGTCGGTATAACCGGTAATGCTCAACTTCTGACCGCGACCCGCCAAGGTCTCCCCCAGCTTTTCCAACTGCTCGCGCGTTTTGTCATTGATGGTGGCACGCCCACTTTCAAAGAAGCTATCCGATCTCAAGGTGATTTTGGTGTATTCCGGCGTGTCTTCGACATCAATGTCTTTCGGGTCGACTTTGGACATCGCTTCTTCAATTTCCTGAGTACTGATTGGCGGTTTTAGGCTTTCGATCGGCGTCACGCTCTGCATATTGGTTTCTTCGGCGGAAATATTTTCCCCGCCGGCCCCTTCGCCAATCAAGGCATCGACAAATGCCTTTCGTTTGCTCGGGTCGACAATCGACGTCAGCCACATCACCAAGAAGAAAACCATCAAGGTGGTCATCAAATCGGCCAGGGCAATTTCCCAGGCCCCGCCCTCTTCCGGACACTCTTCGTGACGTTTGCGTTTAGACATCGAACTTACCCTTCACGCGGTACTTCAAATTCCGGCGGCACACGCTGACGACCGATTTCCATCGCCATACTCGGTGAGACGCCATGAGCAAAGGCCGTCAAATACGAGGCCACGACAATGAAAATCGCCTTATCTTGGCGAATCATCACCTCGACCGAATGCGTAAACGGTGCAATCGCGGCAAACGCCACGAAAATCCCTGTCAGGGTACCGACCAACGCCGCCCCAATGGAGTTACCGATGGCGGCTACATCCATGTCGCCCCCCAACAGGTTCATCGTCAAAATCACCCCCATAACGGCGGCGATAATCCCGAAACCGGGCATCAAATTGGCAATTTTGCCGGTGGCTTTCGGCACTTCCATCATCGACTGCATAATGTCTTCGATCTGGTCGTGCAGGTAATTTTCAAAATTCAACGATTGCGGTGGATTCAACAGCAGATAACTGAAATTGTCGACCACAAATTTTTTCAATTCCTTGTGCTTCAGCACCAATGGATACTTGGCGAAAATCGAGCTGTTTTCCGGCGAAACCACATGATTTTCCAAAGCCAGCAAGCCTTGGGAACGTGCCAAACGCGACAGTTCGTCCAATAGACCCAACACTTCAATATAGATTTTTTTATTGACGCGCCCACCACCAAAGTAGCGACCGATATAGGTAAACGTCTTCAACCAGACATACACCGGCGTAGAACCGAAAAAGACCCCCAAGCCCAAGCCGAGGATAATCACCAATTCCGCCGGGTGCCACAGCGAAATCAACGAGCCGCCCGCCATCAGGAAGCCCCCGATCATGCTACCCAGGATGACAAGTATTGAAAAAGGTTTTGAAATCATAATGGCTACTTTTTTGACAGTCTTAAATTAATCTAAACTCGTTTAAGCAACAAGGATACCAAAAACTGTCAAACTTATTCCGCTAAGCGAATCGCCGTTACCTTTTTCAGGGTGCGAGGCAGCGTCACGCCGCGCTTCGCACGATTTGAAAATGCTTCTTCAATCGCCGTCGGTCCGAACTCTTTCGCGTACTTACCGGCAACGATTTCAATTTTTTGACCGGACTGGAAGGCAAAAACCGCCTGTACCGACGTGCCTTTCGGCATCTGAATCAGTTTATTCCCCTTCCCTTTCGCCAATAACGGCAGCTCCGACATCTCAAACACCAGCATCCGCGGTTCATCGGTCACCACCACGACCCAATCAGACTCCGATACTTTCGCCGGTTTCAACAACTCACTTCCCTTCGGCAAACTGATGGCCGCTTTACCGGCTTTGTTTTTCGAATAAAGGTTCTCCAACTCCGTGATGAAACCGTAACCGGACGAACTGGCCAAAATATACTGTTCCTTCGGCTGACCGAGCAATACCTGTTTGAAACTGGCACCGGCGGAAGGGTTCAAGCGCCCCGTCAAAGGTTCACCATGACTTCTGGCCGACGGCAAACTGTGCGCCGCTAAGCTGTAAGCTCGGCCGGTACTGTCCATAAACACCGCCATTTGGCGGCTTTGGCCGCTGGCTTGCGAACAGAAGCTGTCCCCCGATTTATACCCTAAGGACTCACCTTCAATATCATGTCCTTTAGCAGCACGAACCCAACCGTTTTCCGACAACACCACGGTAATGGCCTCGGACGGCAGTAAATCCTGCTCGCTCATGGCTTGTGCCTGAGACGCTTCTTCCAGTGGTGAACGACGATCGTCGCCATAGGTTTCAGCATCGGCCAACAGTTCTTTTTTGACCAACGTTTTCATGCGTGCCGCACTGCCAAGAGTTTTTTCGATTTTTTGGCGTTCGGCTTCCAGCTCTTCCTGCTCGCCGCGAATTTTCATTTCTTCCAAACGCGCCAAATGCCGCAATTTCAATTCCAGCACCGCTTCGGCCTGCAAATCGGTCAAACCGAAACGTTCCATCAACACCGGCTTAGGCTTGTCTTCTTCACGGATAATGGCGATGACTTCGTCGATGTTCAGGAAAGCCACCAACAGACCTTCCAGAATGTGCAAGCGGGCCAAGACCTTATCAAGACGATACTGCAAACGTCGGCGAACCGTTTCCGTCCGGAACACCAACCATTCCGACAACATGTCTTTCAAACTTTTAACCTGCGGACGGCCATTCAAACCGATGACATTCAAGTTGACGCGATAACTTCTTTCCAAATCGGTCGTCGCGAACAAATGCAACATGGCCGCATCGACATCAATGCGCTTGGAGCGCAACTCGATGACCAGACGAATCGGATTTTCGTGGTCCGACTCGTCCCGTAAATCGACCACCATCGGTAATTTTTTGGCACGCATCTGCGAAGCGATTTGTTCCAGCACTTTGGCGCCGGAAACTTGGAACGGCAAGGCATCGACGACGACATTCACGCCGTCTTCAACGTAATAATGCGCGCGCTGACGAATCGAACCACTGCCGGTTTCATATAAGCGCAGTCGCTCCGCCTTCGGCGTGATGATCAACGCGCGGTTCGGATAATCCGGTCCCGGCAAAATTTCACACAAGGCCTCATGCGTGAGACTTTTATCTTCCAGCAAGGCCACACAGGCATTGACGACTTCACGCAGGTTATGCGGCGGGATGTCGGTCGCCATCCCCACAGCAATACCGGACGTCCCGTTCAACAACACATGCGGCACACGAGACGGCAGGACACTCGGCTCGTCCATACTCCCATCGAAGTTCGGAACCCAATCCACCGTGCCTTGCCCCGTCTCCTCCAGCAGCAACTGACTGAACTTCGACAATTTGGCTTCGGTATAACGCATGGCGGCAAAGGATTTCGGGTCGTCGACCGACCCCCAGTTCCCTTGACCGTCCACCAACGGGTAACGAAAGGAAAAATCTTGCGCCATCAGCACCATGGCTTCATAACAAGCGGAATCGCCATGCGGGTGGAATTTACCCAGCACGTCCCCGACCGTTCTCGCCGATTTTTTGTACTTGGCGGACGCTTTCAAACCCAATTCCGACATGGCGTAGATGATTCGTCGTTGCACCGGTTTCAAGCCGTCACCGATATGCGGCAAGGCTCTGTCCAGAATGACATACATGGCGTAATCCAAATACGCCTTTTCCGTAAACTGAGCAACCGACTGTTGCTCGATGCCTTCATAGTTAATCATCTGTTGGCTCATCCGTGCCTCTTTTATTGGTTTTATGGATTTGGGTTGAATTCATGCAGGGAGGGAAAGTGATGATTCACTCCTGAGACATTTTGCCGATGGCACAGGAAACATAGGATTTGGCTTTCGCACCCATCGCACCCACGCCTTCCATTGAGCCTTTTTCCGGGTAGCCCATACTCGATAACTTACCCTTGACGGCTTCCACGGGAGTGTCGTCTTCCGACTCGAAAGTGACCAGGCCTGCTTCAACCTCTACGGTTACCTGAGAAATACCGTCCATTTCAGACAGCTTCGATTCGATTGAGTGCGCACAACCGCCGCACTTGATATTATCCACTTCCACGGAAAAAAGCATATTCGCTCCACATTTTAAGTTTTCCATTCAATAGAAGTTAATTTATCATAGTTAATATAACGATAAAACTAAAACCAACCCGAAACCCTGATGGAACGCTATGCTGTATACTGCTGAACAACGAAGAGCCGAACGTATTTCGACGGAAAGGCCTGTAAAATTGACCACCGAGTCCGGAAGCTCGGACGCAAAAATGTTGGACTTATCGATTTTGGGTGTCGGCATCCTGTCCAATGAAGAACTAAACGAAGGCGATAAGGTTTCCGTTCAGTTCCAGCTGCCGAGTATCGGGCGCTCTGAAATCAAACTGGAAGGCGTCACCGCTCACAGCACGCACATTCGTGGACAGCAATATTTAATCGGTGTCGAATTCACCGATATTTCAGATTACATGCAATCGGTGATTACGGAATACATCAATTATCACCACCGTTTGGATTAGGGAGATACAAACCAAATGCTATTTAATTCGCTGTCTGCCTCGGCGGACCGCAACGCCACCATCAAAGGGCATACGGTAACCGTTCAAGGGCGCTTAAAAGAAATTTCCATCAAAGGCGTGGCGGTTGAATCTTCCAAAAATGCCTCCGTCGGTACACGTTTGGAAGTCATTTTTGAACTGCCGGCATTGGAACGCTTCAACCAAATGACGTTATTCGGGCACGTACGCAGCAGCCACAACACTGCTAACGGCTATTTTTTAACGATTGAATTTGAAGAATTGGCCAAACGGGATTTCGACATTATCGAAGACTTCCTTGCCTACAAGGAACGCCTGAAAGAACTCGGGCGACAACTGCACCGCAAAGCCAACAGTTAAACCTCAATCGGATTTCAAACGTTCTTTCATTCGCACCGGCTTGGCGCCGGGCGACACATCGTCCTTTTGAAGCTTGCGCACCGCTTTTTGCAGTAACAGATTATTAGGATAGGACACCATCTTGCCGTCATCGTCACGCAAAATGATTTGAAACAAATTAATCTCCACAATCTCACCGATAACGGTCGAAGCGCCATCGATAATTTCCATTTTATCGCCGATACGCACCGGAAAGCTGAAGAAAATCAACACACCCGCGGTGATGTTACTCAAAATCGACCATTGCGCGACCAACGCGACCGCCAGCATCGCCAGAATCGACGAGGCCACTACCACCAAACCACGATAATCAATCCCCCAGGCCAGCAACAGCATTACCGCCGTCAGGATAATCAACACCACCCGAAAATATTTATACACTTGTGCGTGGCGGGCGGGCGGTACGTTCTTTAAGTGCCCCAGCGACGTGATCACCCGTTTCAAAAACCAGTTCAGGACAAAGTAACTCAGCAGAATCAACCCCGTTAAAATCAACGGTGTTAATGAAATGGGAGAATAAGACAGTAAATCCGACATAAGCCCTACGACAACGAATCGATTACGAAAATTTTATTTTGGCGACTTCTGATGAAAAAGACAATCAGTTGTGCAAGATATTTTCCGCCACTTGGTTACGACCGTTGGTTTTGGCTTGATACAACAGTTTATCCGCCAAGGAAATCATTTCTTCCATGGAAGGAATTTCGTCACATTCCACCGCCACCAAACCGATGCTGACCGTAATTTGAATCTTAACGCCTTCTCCAATGTCCATTTCCGCCACTTCCACCGCTTGGCGGATCCGATTGGCGAATTCCATCGCACCTTTAGCGGGCTGGCTTTCCAGCAAAATCAAAAACTCTTCGCCACCGTAACGGCAAATCAAATCTTCCTTGCGACACTCATGTTCGAACAACTCCGCCAAGCCTTTCAACACACGATCACCGGAATTATGCCCATAGGTATCGTTGATTTCCTTGAATAAATCGATGTCCAGCATCAACATACACAAGGGTTCATGATTCCGCTTGGCCAAACTCCAAACTTTTTCGGCATGCTCGAAAAACGCTTTGCGATTCATCAGCCCCGTCAGGTAATCCTTGGTGGCTTCATTACGCAACTGTAGCAACACAGCACCCAACTGCTCCATCAACTTCATTCGGTCCGTGATGTCGTGAATGATGCCAACAAACTTCAACTGCCCGTTCACGCTGAGCGGCGTCACCGTAATTTCAACCGAGATTTCCGAACCGTCTTTCTTCTGCGCCTTCAACTCCCGCCCCTTGAACAACACTTTTTTACGCATGGAAGCCGACTTCATATAGTCGGCATGGTGCTGTTTATGCTCGCCTTCCGGAATCAGAATCTCAATTCGCTGCCCCATCAACTCATGGGACTCATACCCGAACGTTTGCAGCGTGATTTCATTGAAGTTCTCGATAATACCGGTCGCATCCGTGATAATGCAGGCGTCGACCATACTGTCCAAGGTACCCTCGTACAGATTTTCATAGCAGAGAATTTCTTTTTGCAGGGATTGCACTTTTTTGACCAGGCCTGCTTTACGCTTTAAGAACAACAGCAACAGCAAGCTCAGCAATAACAGCACCGTCAAGGAAAGCGTTTGGTAAAAACGGACATTGTCGATCAAGGCCTGATTCTTATCAAAGGAGGCATTAAACAACTGCTGATTCACCTTTACCAGCTCGTCCAGCGCCTGTAGTGCAGCTCGTTCACTGACCTTCACCAGACGATCGGTTTTCTCCGCCGACCAGTTTTCGCGCACCGCTTGTTCCAGAATCGGCAGCTTTTCCCAATACTCCTGAAACGTTTCTTCGATTTGACGAATTAAACGCTTTTCTTCCGGCGACGTCGCCATGTTTTGCAGTGCCGTCAGGTTTTGGGTAATCGCTTGATAATTATCGGAAAGGAGCTTGAGGGGAACCTCATCGTTTCTGAGAACGGTGTTTTTGAAGTGATGGATAAATCCGCCGTAACCCGACTCACGATAAAGGTCGAAATACAGCTTATCTTTGGCTTCGTACAGGCTGTATTCATCCGCCCATTCGGTTTGCAGCCACTTAATACTGACAAAACTGACCGCATTCATGGTGATGGTGAGCAAAATCACCAAAATCAGAATGATGCCATTCGACGAAAAGAGTGTTTCCAACTCTGCAAACAGACGATGAACGAGAGAT
Source organism: Thiomicrospira sp. S5 (assembly GCF_003991075.1). NCBI lineage: Bacteria > Pseudomonadati > Pseudomonadota > Gammaproteobacteria > Thiotrichales > Piscirickettsiaceae > Thiomicrospira > Thiomicrospira sp. S5. The sequence continues at coordinate 2,462,891 of NZ_CP014470.1, forward strand.
GACTGGATAGGCGTTTTCACAGAATGCTTACCACCTTATTATTGTGTAAGCCCCATGATATTAAAAAGCTTTTCGAATGTAAAAGTAATTTACCTGTCGAATACAGGGAAATTACACCACTTCCGCCAAATCACCCTTTTCTTCCAGCCACGCCTTACGGTCCGAGGAGCGTTTTTTGGCCAACAACTTATCCATAACCAACACGGAAGTCTCTGCATCCAGGCTCAGCTGAATCAAACGACGTGTCTCCGGCATCATCGTGGTTTCCCGCAGCTGCTTCGGATTCATTTCGCCCAAGCCTTTGAAACGGGTCACCTGTACTTTGCCAGGGATTCTTTCCGATTCGACACGATCCAGAATGCCGGTTTTTTCGGCTTCGTCCAAAGCATAAAACACCTGTTTGCCGACATCGACCCGATACAACGGCGGCATGGCCACGTAGACATGGCCGTTCTCCACCAGTTTCGGGAAGTGTTTGACAAACAGCGCACAAATCAAGGTCGCAATATGAGCCCCATCCGAGTCGGCATCCGCCAGAATGCAAATTTTCCCGTAACGCAGACTGGTCAAGTCTTCCGCCCCCGGGTCCACACCGATCGCGACACTGATGTCATGAATTTCCGCCGAGGCCAACACCTGCTCCGAATCGACCTCCCAGGTATTCAAAATCTTGCCACGCAACGGCATAATGGCCTGGAAATTCTTATCACGCGCTTGCTTGGCGGAGCCGCCAGCAGAATCCCCCTCCACTAAAAACAATTCGGTGCGGTTCAAGTCCGACTCGGTACAATCAGCCAATTTACCGGGGAGCGCAGGGCCGGAGGTAATTTTCTTACGGGTGATTTTCTTGGCTTTCTTATTGCGGTTATTGGCATTATTGATGACAATTTCGGCAATCTTTTCCGCCACATCGGTGTGCTGGTTCAGCCATAAACTCAAGCTGTCTTTCACCACGCCGGAAATAAACGGCACGCATTCACGCGACGACAAACGCTCTTTGGTCTGTCCGGCAAACTGCGGTTCGCGCACTTTGGCTGACAGTACAAACGCCACATTCTGCCAAACATCTTCCGGTGTCAATTTCACCCCACGCGGTAGCAAATTTCGGAATTCGCAAAACTCGCGAATCGCATCCGTCGCACCGGCACGCAGCCCATTCACGTGCGTTCCGCCCTGCGGCGTGGGGATCAAGTTCACGTAACTTTCCAACAAGTTTTCGGACGGCTCCGCCAACCAGGTAATGGCCCAAGCCACCCCTTCATTCTCGTTATGCGATTCACCGACAAACCCTTCCAACGGCAGGCGTTCCACCCCCTCCAGCGCTTGATTCAAGTAATCTCGCAAACCGTCGTCGTATTGCCATTCGGTTTTTTCCTGACTCGGTTCATCGACGAAAGTCACTTTCAGCCCCGGACTGAGAACCGCTTTGGCACGCAGTAAATGCTTCAATTTGGTCAAGGCATACTTCGGCGTGTCGAAAAACGCCGCGTCCGGCCAAAAACGCAAAGCGGTGCCGGTGTTTTTCTTACCGACTTTACCGATGACTTCCAGCGGTTCAACCAACTCGCCGTTTTCAAACGCAATCTGGTGCTGCTGACCACCACGCTTGATTTGGATTTCCACCCGTTTCGACAGGGCGTTCACCACCGAAACCCCAACCCCGTGCAACCCGCCGGAAAATTGATAGGCCTTATTGGAAAATTTGCCGCCGGCATGCAGCTTGGTCAGAATCACTTCCACGCCCGGCACGCCCTCTTCGGGGTGAATATCCACCGGCATCCCCCGGCCGTTGTCTTCCACCATAATGGAACCGTCCGCGAAATGCGTCACCGTGATTTCCGAAGCATGGCCAGCCAAAGCCTCGTCCACACTGTTATCGATGACCTCCTGCGCCAAGTGGTTGGGGCGCGTGGTGTCGGTATACATCCCCGGTCGTTTCCGGACCGGATCCAGACCTGTTAAAACCTCGATTTCGGACGCATTGTAATTTTCGCTCACGTAAGGGAACTCCTAAGTGGTAAGTCATGTGGTAAGTATTTTTCAGTTGAGTTATATTAACCCTAATATTCTATGGATTCAAACGAGAACCGAACCAATGCCCAATCGAGACTATCACGACGAACGCCGTCAATATGAGTTTGCCACACTCAACCACGCCGATTTGCATCTCGACCCTTTCCAACAGTTTTCCGAGTGGATGGATTTCGCCTACGAACGCATGGCGCAAGACCCCACCGCCATGAGCCTGTCTACAGTGGATAAAACCGGCCAGCCGCATAGCCGCATCGTACTATTGAAAGCCTTTGGGAAAGACGGTTTGGTTTTTTACACTCATTATGAAAGCGACAAAGGCCAGCAAATCGCCGACAATCCGAAAGGCGCGCTGTTGTTTTTCTGGCCGGAACTCGATCGCCAGGTACGCATTGAAGGCCGCATGGAAAAAATTCCCCGTGAGGCGTCGGAAGCCTATTTCAAATCCCGCCCGCGAGACAGTCAACTGGCCGCGCTGATTTCTCAGCAGAGTACCGAAGTGCCGGGCCGCAAAACGTTGGAACAGAACATGGAAATCGCGGCCGAAGAACATTTAGGCGAAATTCCCTGCCCCGAGCACTGGGGCGGCTATCGTCTGACTCCGACCTATTTCGAGTTCTGGCAAGGCCGCCCAAGCCGTTTGCATGACCGTTTTCGTTTCGCGCACTCCGACGAAAACGACCAGGCCTGGCACATTGCCCGCTTATCACCTTAGCCGGTGCGATTCAGGCTGTTAAACTCATTCGCTTAACCCGTTTTAAACCAGAGAAGCTCAATGCCGCAGCAGAACATCCAACTCGACCCATCTTGGCTGGCCGTGGTCGGTCAGGAATTCGACCAACCCTATATGCAAGAGTTAAAGGCGTTTTTGACCGCCGAAAAAGCCCAAGGAAAACGCATTCTTCCAAAAGGCAGTCAGTGGTTCAACGCCTTGAACAGCACACCGTTTGACAAAGTCAAAGTCGTGATTCTCGGACAAGACCCTTACCCGACCATCGGCCACGCCCACGGTTTAAGTTTTTCGGTCTTGCCAGACGTCCAGCCCTTGCCAAAATCGCTGCTGAACATTAATAAAGAGTTGCAAGACGACCTCAATGTCGACAACCAGCATTGCGGCTATTTACAACCCTGGGCCGATCAGGGCGTCTTACTGCTCAACGCCGTCCTCACTGTGGAAGCCGGCCAACCCAATGCTCACCAAAATCGCGGCTGGGAGCAGTTTACCGATGCCATCATTCATGCTCTGGCGACGCAACGCGAACATTTGGTGTTTATCTTGTGGGGTGCTTACGCGCAAAAGAAAGGGCGCTTCATCGACCCGCAACGTCATTTGATTTTAAAAAGCCCGCACCCGTCACCGCTCTCCGCCTATCGCGGCTTTTTCGGCAGTCGGCCTTTTTCCCGTGCCAACCACTATTTAACGCAACACCAGCAAGCCCCGATTGATTGGCAATTGCCGCCAAAGGCATAAGCCTTCGTGGGCTTTATTCGTCCGTCCAATCATCCTTTTCAAAATTGGCGGCCACCAAAATCTGTACCCGACGATTCATGGCCTTGCCTGCCGGCGTGTCATTGGAAGCAATCGGGCGAAACTCTCCATAACCGGCGATGCCGAACAACCTCGGTGACAAATCGCTGTTTTCGTACAGCAAACGCATCACATTCTGCGCCCGCATGGTGCTCAAGAACCAGTTATTCCGCAGGGCGGAATTCGGGTCGATCTTGTCGTTATCGGAATGCCCTTCCACCGAAATTTCGGCTCGCCATTTCATGTGGTCCGCCTCGGCGTACTCCACCACCTTTTTCGGCATATCCGCGAGACTGAGCTTAAAAAGCGGCAAACCGCCCAACGCTTGACCTAAACGGGTCAGTTCATCTTTCAAAGACTCGGAAGGCTCAAAACCACCTTTGACATAAGCGCCGTTCTGATCGATATTGATCAAGATGCCGTTGGTTTTGCGCGCCAACGTAATGGCTTGCGCACCGGCCATCTGTTCCTTCAAGTCGGCATAAGCCAAATCCAACTGCATCTCGGTCCATTTTTGCACCCGCGTGATTTCGCCTTTATTCAGGACAATCATCATAATGAAGAAGGTGATTAACAAGGTAATCACATCCCCGAACGAAAACAGCCAGGAGCTGCGTGCTTTCAACGCCTGCGCACTCATGGTCCCTCCTCAACCGGAACCAATTGCGGCACCAGATAGATTTCCACCCGCCGGTTTGCCGGCTCCAACGGGTTGTTCGTCACTGGCCGAAAACTGCCATAACCGGCAATGGCGAAAAAATGGTCGGGCAGGCCGGTATACAGCCTCAACAAACTCATAATGGCATAAGCCCGAAACGTGCTCAGCTCGAAGTTACTGCGATACAAAGCGGTTTTCGCCAAGGGGCTGGCATCGGTATGCCCCTCTACTCGAATGGTGACTTGGAATTTTTCATCCGGTCGTAAAATGCTATTGACCAGTTTTTGATGACGTTGCCCATAGGTGGGTAAATCCAACTCATCTAAAAACAACACAAAACGATTAATGTAAGGGAGGTAACGCGGATTCACTCTGGCCCGTGCGGGCGCGAACAGGTCTTGCTTAGCCAAATCCGATTCGTCCAGGGTAAAGCGAACCCCTTTCGATAGGGTGTTTTCAACGTGCAGCCATTCCAGACCCAATTGTTTTTTCAAATGCACGGAATCCTGATAAAGATTATTGACCAGGCGTTGATAATCACGTTTGGGCTTGGAACCTTCCAATTCCACCATGGTAATAATCAAGACAAAAAACGCCAGCAGAGAGGTAAACAGAGCGATGAACACAATCTGCCAGGCCTGGTTGCGTTTCATGCGCTGAGTCGCGCGCACTTCCTCCGCTTGAACGATGGCTTCCGATTTCATGTCACGCCTCCGTTACCTGAGCGTCAGCTCCAACCGCTCTTTGTTTTTTTCATTGACGAAAGCGGTCAGGCTTTCACGCAATAACAACGGCGGCTGTTCGTTTTTCAGTCCCAACACCCCGTACATCAGAATTTCGTTTTTCAGCGCTTCCGCGTCTGACAACACCTTCAACTTACCGGCAATCGGAATAAACACGAAGTTGGCGAACAAAACGCCATAGAACGTCGTCACCAACGCCAAGCCCATGCCTTGCAACAAGTTATTCAACATATCGTCGGACTGCCCGGGCGTATAGGTGCCGGCATCTCCGCCCACTTGCGAGGTCATCATCATAATCAGCCCCATCACCGTTCCCATCATCCCGAAGGCGGGCGCGTAAGACGCCATATTGTTAAACACATCCTGGCAATTGAGGTGTCGCAACCGCATGGCGTTCAAGTGGTTTTCCAAACTGGTGGCGAGGTGTTCTTTATCCCGATAGACCATCATTTCCGACAGCGCAAAGCGCAGGAAGGAATCCGAAATCAACTCGATTTCCTTTTCCAGCGCCAACACGCCTTTGCTTTGCGCAATGTGACTGAGGTAAACGATTTGTTCGATGGCTTCGTTTTCCGATTCCGGTTCGGATGCGAACACCTTGCCGATGCCGCGGAAGAAGCACCCCATTTGAGAGAGCGGATAGTTGATGAGCGTGGCAGCGAAGGTGCCGCCCAGAACGACCAGCAACCCTTGAAAATTGAAGAAGGCAGACAGCAACTGGCCTTTTTCAAAATCGACCATGCTCAGAAGTACGATCAGACTTCCGAAAAAGACGCCAATGAAGGTTGCCAGTTTACTCATTTATCGTTTCGTTTCAGCGCACCTCACTCTTATCACTCTTCTTATCGGTTGAGTTGTCGTGCTGAATGTCAGAGTGCGCTAAAAACCATTCCTCTATTTTCTGGTTGATTTCGGCCACCGTCAGATCTGCAGTCTCCAACGGCGGGCTGATATGAATATCCACAATACCGGGATATTTGACAAAGCTGTTTTTGGGCCAAAAGCGCCCCGCATTATGCGCCACCAAATACACCGGCGCATCGGCCTTTTGCGCCAGCAAGGCGCCGCCCGGCTTGATCTTGCCGGGCTGGCCGGATGTCATACGGGTTCCTTCCGGAAAAATCACCACCCAAACATCATTGTGGAGGCGCGCCACACCATCGCTCACCACTTGTTTGATCGCCTGTCTTCCGGCATTCCGGTCAATCGAAATCGGGTCCAGCAAAGCCAGTCCCCACCCAAAGAATGGAATCCGCAACAGTTCTTTTTTCAATACGAATGTTTGTCGTGGGAAAATTTCCTGAAAAGCCAAGGTTTCCCATGTCGACTCATGTCTAGCAAGAACCAAACCAGTTTTTGAGAAGTCCAGATGCTCGCGACCGTGCAGTCGATAGGAGACACCACAAGTCACCTTCAACCACCAAATACAGAATCGAGCCCAGTAGTGGATAAACTGGTAACGGGCGCGGTTCGAGAAGGGCCGCAACAGCTGGCCCACTACTGAAAACAGGATGACCGACACCACTTGCCCGATTGCGAACAAAATCGACCGAAATCCGTAGAATCCCTTTTTCAGCGCGCTCATAGCAAAACCTCCACCACCGTCAATAAATTGTCGTAAACCGGAACACCCGACAACAAAGGGTCTTGTGTCGCCAAGGTTCGTGGACCTTTTCCGGTTTTCACCAGATAGGGCGTCATGCCTTTGGCCTTTGCCACGGCAATATCTGCCAAGGTATCGCCCACCATCGGTTGCCCCGCCAAGGACACGCCAAAACGATTTTCAATGGCCTGCAACATGCCCGTTCCCGGTTTACGGCACGGCGAGTCGTCTTCCGCGACATAAGGCGAATAGCTGATCCAGTCCACTTCCGCGTCCTGCTCTGCCAGCAACGCCACAAATTTCATATGCATGGCGTGAAGCGTCTCGCGTGAATAATAACCGCGCCGAACCCCGGACTGATTGGTGGCCACCGCCACCGTCCAACCCGCTTGCTTCAGTTTTGCAATGGCTTCCAAGCTGCCTGGCACCGGATGCCATTCATCCGGATGCTTGATGTAAGCATCCGAATCCTCATTCACCACGCCATCGCGATCCAATACAATCAATTTCATGCGATTTTCCTAACAAACGCCCAATCATAACAATGACCAGGCCTGGTTATTTTCATTCGTCTTTTCAGACGCCTTAAAACAAAACGGACCCGACAGCCAAAGACTGCGAGCCCGTTTTTCAATACACACAAGGGCTTACAGACGCGAGATATCCGCCACCTGTAAGAACAGTTGATAAATTTGATTCAACAGCGCCAAACGGTTCTGCTTAACCGCTTCCGAATCGGCCATCACCATGACCTGATCGAAGAAAGCGTCCACCGGTTGACGAATGGTCGCCAGTAAGGCCATGGCCGCCGCATAATCGCGTCCGGCAATCTGGCTGCTGACTGTTTCACGCAACGCATCCAACGCCTCGAACAGCGCCTTTTCAGCCGCTTCTTCAAACAGCGTGGTATCGACTTCCTCCGGCAAGTCGCCGTCGTATTTTTTGAGAATGTTGGAGATACGTTTGTTGGCCGCACTCAAACTCTCCGCACCCTCCATATCGCTGAACTGACAGACCGCATCAATACGCTTGCCGAAATCCAACGGATGGGCCGGCGCACAAACACGGACCGCTTCAAATTGTTCAGAGGACACTCCTTTGGCCGCGTAATAGGCTTTCAAACGGCTGACGATGAAATCGTAAATTTCATCCACCAATGTCTCGGAAGCGGTGATTTCAGAATGCAAATCCAAGCTGAATTGAATCAACAAACGCAAATCCAAATCGAGCTCTTTTTCGATAATGATGCGCATCAAGCCTAAAGCGGAACGACGCAAGGCGAACGGGTCCTTATCCCCGGTCGGCACCTGACCGATGCCGTAAATACCGGTAATCGTATCCAGCTTATCGGCAATCGCCAAGGCTTGAGACACCGCCGATTCCGGCAAAGCATCCCCGGCAAAGCGCGGCTGATACTGACCATCAATCGCTTCCGAAACCAAAGCGTTTTCATTTTGCGCCTGAGCGTAATAGCGTCCCATCACGCCTTGCAGATCCGGGAACTCACCCACCATTTCGCTCATCAAGTCGCATTTCGACAAACGCGCCGCGCGTTCCAGAATCTGCGACTCCTCACCCAACGGCTTGCCGATTTTCACCACCAGCGTTTCCAAACGCTCGACCTTGTCGTACAAGGTACCGAGCTTTTGTTGGAACACCACGGTTTTCAAACGCGGCAGGAAGTCGTCCAACGGCTGTTTACGGTCTTGATCCCAGAAGAATTTGGCATCCGACAAACGCGGACGAATCACGCGCTCATTCCCTTTCTTCACCGACTCCGGATTGGAACTTTCGATGTTCGACAAGGTAATGAATTTCGCCATCAAGCGACCGTTTGCATCGAGAATATGGAAATATTTCTGGTGCCCTTTCATCGCCGAAATCAAGGCTTCCGACGGTACATTCAGGAAACTTTCGTCAAAGTCGCCCACCACCGCGGTCGGCCATTCATTCAGGGCCGCGACTTCTTCCAACAGGCTTTCATCAATTTCCGCTACGCCATTGACCGACTCGGCCGCGGCGATGACTTGTTGACGAATGCGTTCCTGGCGCGCGTCGAAATCGGCTTCGACATAGCCTTGTTCACGCAACACGGTCAAGTAATCACCAGGCCTGGCGATTTCAATCGCTTGCGGCGCATGAAAACGGTGGCCGTGCGTCACGTTCGACGTTTTGTGCCCCAATACCGTGGCCGGCACCACCGCATCATCCAGCAACATCAACGCCCAGTGGACTGGACGGACGAATTCCACATCGGAGCTGCCCCAGCGCATGCGCTTCGGAATCGGCAATTTCGCCAAGGCTTGATTCACAATCTCCGGCAACAAATCGGCGGCCGCTTGGCCTTTCTGCTCCAGATAGTAGACCATCCAAATGCCTTTATCGGTTTCCAATTCCGACAGGTCGGCGACATCGGCACCGCAGCCTCGCGCAAAGCCTTGCAGCGCTTTGGTCGGATTTCCGTCCGCATCAAAGGCCGCTTTCTTGGCCGGCCCTTTGCGTTCGACGGTCTTATCTTCCTGACGGGCCTGCAAACCTTGCACCCGCACCGCCAAACGGCGCGGTGCCGCGTAGCCGAGCGCGGATTCATAACGCAGTTCCGCTTCATCCAAACCAGATTTGACACCGTCCACAAACGCTTTCGAAAGGGTTTTCAAGGCCTTCGGCGGCAGTTCTTCGGTTCCGATTTCAACTAAAAAATCCGTTGTCTTCATATCCATGGTCATCTTATTGCCCTCCCTCTTTGACCAGAGGGAAGCCAAGCGCTTCTCGTCCTTCATAATAGGCTTCGGCGATTTGCTTCGCCATGTTACGCACTCGCCCGATAAAGCGGGCACGCTCCGTCACACTGATGGCATGACGCGCATCCAATAGGTTAAAGGCATGCGACGCTTTCAATACCTGCTCGTAAGCCGGCAAAGGCAGCTTGTCCGCCACCAGTTTTCCGAACACGGTCTCGCATTCGTCAAAGGTACGGAACAAAATTTCGGTATCGGCTTTTTCGAAGTTATAGGTCGACATTTCCACTTCGTTTTGATGGAACACATCCCCATAAGTAACTTTGCCTTCCGGCCCGTTCACCCAAGTCAGGTCGTACACACTGTTGACGCCTTGCAGGTACATGGCGATGCGCTCCAGACCGTAAGTGATTTCACCGGTCACCGGACGGCATTCCAAGCCGCCGACTTGTTGGAAATAGGTGAACTGGGTCACTTCCATCCCGTTCATCCAAACTTCCCAGCCCAAGCCCCAAGCCCCCAAGGTTGGCGACTCCCAGTTGTCTTCCACAAAACGAATATCATGTTCCAACGGGTCGATGCCAAGGGTTTTCAACGATTCCAGATACAGTTCCTGAATATTATCCGGCGACGGCTTCAACATCACCTGAAACTGATAATAATGCTGCAAACGGTTCGGGTTTTCACCGTAGCGACCGTCGGTTGGACGGCGGCATGGCTGAACATAGGCCGCACGCCATGGCTCCGGGCCGACGGCTTTTAGAAAGGTGGATGGATGGAAGGTTCCCGCTCCCATTTCGTTGTCGTACGGTTGCATAATGACGCAACCTTGCTCTGCCCAGAAGGCTTGAAGGGTTTGGATCAACCCTTGAAAAGTTGAAATATCCGTTGCCGCGTTGTTAGACACTTTGTTTCCCTGTCTGTTTGATACTGTGTAATGGGTTTGAATCACCGAGGCCACGTCCGTGTTTTGATGGCACCTAGCCACCGCATCACAATTTACGCAAAACCCCGGCCTTTCTGACGTAAAATACCGCTAATTATAACAACTTATTGGATAAAAAAATGCCCGAAGCACAGCGGATTGACGCAAAAGGCCTCAAATGCCCAATGCCGGTGATTAAATTGCAGCAAAGCGTTCGCCAGTCATCATCCGGCGAACGCCTGATTATCGAATGCACCGATCCCGGCGCCGAAAAGGACATCCGCAGCTGGTGTAACGTGAACAAGCACTCGTTCATTAGCGCAAACCCAACGGATTACGGCTGCGACATTGAAGTCGAAGTCGGCTAAATCAAGCTTAAATGGTTTAAAAATACCTGAACTGGAAAGCTTTCTTCATGATTAAGGCTAGTATTTACGGTTTTTGTTCAGGTATAATCAGGCTTAACGCATTTTTAGAGCAGGTATTGAATCGGTTTTTCAACCGATTTACAAACACTTAGAAAGACTAGTGAACCAGTTAAAAGCAAGCTTACATTTTATACTGTTACTGACACTGATTTTCTTGTTTGTCGTGCAGTTCGCCACCGCCTCCCAACCGGCGGAGAAGCAGCGACTCCCTCTTCCGCCGCTCACGGATACCGCTAACCTCACCGACAAAACGCCCGATAACGGCTGGCATAAACACCATGTCACCATTCAGAAAAACGGCAGCCTGTCGCAAGCACTCGACGCCCTCGGCATTCCGGCCGGCACCAGTTTTAAAATCGCTACCACCCAACACGGTGAATGGTTGACGCAATTGCGCGTCGGCGATGCCTTGGATATCTGGACCGACCAGCAGAACCAGTTGCAGAAAATCCTCTACCCGAAACACGATGCCACCCACTACCAGTTAATCCGCCAGGACAACGATGATTTTTTAATTCAAAAAATCGAACATCCGGTGGAAACCAAAGTGGAAACAGCCGCCGGCACCATCCAACATTCGTTTTACCTGAGCGGCACCGAAGCCGGACTCAGCGCCAAAACCATTATGAATCTGGCCGATATCTTTTCGTGGGAAATCGACTTCATTCGCCAGCTACGCCCAGGCGACCCGTTCAAAGTCATCTACGAAAAACATTTCATCAATGGACAATACATCGGTGACGGCGACATTCTCGCCGCCGAAGTCACCACCGCCGGTAACGAACGCCATACCGCCTTTTTATTACGAGACGCCAACGATGAAAAAGTGGGCTATTACGATGAAAACCGCCGAAATCTACGCAAAGCCTTCTTGCGCAACCCCGTGGATTATGTACGCATCACCTCCCGCTACAAACCCAAACGCTACCACCCTGTTTTGAAAAAATGGCGTGCTCACCGCGGTGTGGATTACGGCGGACCGATCGGCACCCCGATTCACGTCACCGGTGACGGCCAAATCGTCAAACGGGCTTGGAGCCGCAGTTATGGCCGCGTGATTTTCGTCAAGCATGCCGGAAAATACACCACTGTTTATGCCCACATGTCCAAATTCGGCAAATACAAAAAAGGCGACTGGGTACGTCAAGGCGATACCATCGGCTACATCGGTCAAACCGGCTTGGCTTCGGGCCCGCATTTGCACTATGAATTCCGCAAAAGCGGCCGTCACGTGGATCCATTGAAAGTCAAATTCCCGGACGCCGGCCCAGTACCGAAACAGTACCGCGCCCGTTTCGATCAATACGCCGGTTTGATGACGGCCCAGATGGACCGCCTCAACCCGCACACCCAGTTGGTGTCCAATTTTGAATAACGCCGGTGACCGTCCGGTGGATGGTCTCTACATCGGACTGATGTCCGGCACCAGTCTCGATGGCATCGATGCGGCCTTGGTCGAATTCTCAGACGGCAACATCGCCCTAAAAGGCTTTCTGACCTATCCTTACCCGCAAGCCTTACAACAAGCCTTAAATCAACTCAACGAACAACCGCAAGCCAGTTTAAAAAGCCTGTGCCAACTGGAACACGATGTGGCCATGCAGTTCACCCAAGCCACCCAAGCGCTACTGGAACAAACCGGCACAGCATCGAAAACCGTAACCGCCATCGGCAGCCACGGCCAAACTGTTTTCCATGCACCGGACATTCCGATGAGCTTGCAAATCGGCCACCCGGCCTTTATTGCCAAACACACTGCTGTGACCACCGTGGCCGATTTTCGCATCGACGACCTCGCCAACGGCGGCCAAGGTGCGCCGCTGGCCCCAGCGTTCCATCGCACACTGTTTGCGCACGCTGAACGTCTGGCGGTCATCAATATCGGCGGCATCGCCAATATCAGCTACCTGTCGCCAAGTGACACCCTTGGTTTCGACACCGGGCCAGGTAATGGTTTAATGGATGACATCTGCCGCCAGCATTTTGGATGCGACTACGATGCCAATGGGCAATTGGCGGCACAAACCGAACCGGACAACCGATTACTGGCGCAGCTTTTGACGGACGACTACTTTGCCCAACCGGCTCCCAAAACCACCGGAAAGGACTATTTCAACCAGGCCTGGTTGAATCGGCAATTGGCCTCTTTCAGTTCCGAACAACCAACCCCGAAAGCCCTGTTATCGACACTCAACCAACTCACCGTCGAGACACTGATTCAAGGGCTGAAAACCTTGCCCGAGCCCCCGACAGAAGTGCTGATTTGCGGCGGCGGTGCCGAAAACCAAACCTTACTGAACCGCTTGCAAAACAGCCTGAGCTATCCGGTTAAAACCACCGCCGATTATGGCATTCACCCCCATGCTATGGAAGCGATGATGTGCGCCTGGCTCGCTCAACAGCGCTTATTGAACCGCGCCATTCCGCTGGTCAGCATTACCGGCGCCAAACGCGATTCGATATTGGGCGGTATCTGGCACGCTTAACATCACATGCGTTGTTAAGTATAAATATCACCAGGCCTGGTGATTTTGACCAATAAAAAAGCCGCTCAATGAGCGGCTTTTTTAAACGGAAACACGTTTCGAATTACTCAGCGGCTTCCCGCGCATGGGATTCGCCGCGTTTTTCCATCGGCAAATAGCAGGAATTGCCGGCACCGGTGTAAATCTGTGTCGGACGGAAGATTTTGTTATTCTGCAGCTGCTCACGCCAGTGCGCCATCCAGCCAGCAGAACGCGCCACTGCAAAAATCGGCGTGAACAAACCGGCGTCAAAGCCCATTTCCTTGTACAGAATGCCGGAATAAAAATCGACGTTCGGGTAAACACCTTTATGGCTCAACAACTCTTCACAGACCTTTTCCACCTCCATCGCCGTGGCAAACGCCTGGCTCAGGGAACCCGCATCGTTCTTCTTCTGCAACAATTCGGAAGACAATTTTTGCAGAATCGTAGCCCGCGGGTCCTTGGTTTTGTATTCACGGTGCCCCATGCCCCAAATCACTTTCTTTTCCGCCAGACGCTTTTCAATGTAAGGACGCGCGTTTTCCGGCGAACCGATTTCATCCAGCATTTCGATGACTTTTTGATTGGCACCACCGTGCAACGGACCGGACAAAGACGCAATCGCCGAGGAAATAACCGAGCACGGATTCGCCAAGGTCGAACCGGTTACCATGGTGGTAAAGGTCGACGCATTGATGGTGTGCTCGGCGTGCAGAATCAAACAGGCATCCAACAGCCGCGCCCAATCCTTATCCGGCTCTTCGCCCGTCACCATGTACAGGAAGTTTTCCGCGTAGGTCAAATCCTTACGCGGCTCAATTGGATCGTAACCGTTGCGCATGTGCTCCCACATCGCGACCAGGGTGCCCATGTGGGAAATGATGTTCACCGTCACTTCATTGATATAAGCCTGGTTTTCCGTCCCGCCCTTCATGTACTCAGTACTGGGGTAAAAGCTGGCCAAACTGGCCACCGCGACTTGCAGCATGTGCATCGGATGCGTCGTAGCCGGCAGATTCTTCATAATCTCGCGCAGATTGTATTTCACGCGGCGGGCATTACGGAGCTGATTTTCGAAATCCGCCAATTCACCGGCCGTCGGCAGATTGCCAAACAGCAACAAAAGCGTGGTTTCCTCGAAGGAAGAGTATTCCGCCAGTTCCATGATGTTGTAACCACGGTAGGTCAGAATGCCCTTTTGACCGTCGATATAAGAAATTTCAGACTCTGTTGCAGGCACGCCTGCCAGACCAGGAATGTATTCCATAATTTACCCTAGAAAATGATTTCGGACACGACCACAAGCCGGGATGACCGGAGAATAATCGTGCCGTTAAATAAAGTGTTTATCGAATTTTAAACACTGAACGATGAACCGCAGCCACAGGTTGTGGTGGCATTCGGGTTCTCGATGACAAATCGTGCGCCTTGAAGATCTTCAAGGTAATCGATTTTCGCGCCGACAAGGTACTGAAAACTCATCGGGTCAATCATTAATTTGACGCCCTCTTTCTCAACCACCGTGTCGTCTTCCGCTTGAGATTCGTCAAACGTAAAACCGTACTGGAAACCGGAGCAACCGCCGCCGGTGATGTAAACTCGTAATTTCAAATCCGGGTTGCCTTCATCCTCAATCAGGCCACTGACTTTTGACGCAGCCGCTTCGGTGAAGTTAACCGGGGTAGGCATTTCAGACATGATCGCCTCCTACTTTATCGCAAAGTTTAATTGTAACAAAAGCCCGCGGCATCGTCAGTAAATCATCGCCACCGCGAAGGGCCGGATTCAAGGCATCAATGCTACCTGTTGCAATCCGCTGGTTTCCGGTAAATGACACAGCACATTCATATTCTGAACCGCTTGCCCGGCCGCACCTTTCACCAGATTGTCGATCACGGAAGACACCACCACTTTATTACCGCCTTCCGGACGATACACCGCCAAACGGCACATATTGGAGCCTTTCACCATCCGTGTTTCCGGCAAACTCCCCGCCGGCATCACATCCACAAAAGGCTCATCGGCGTAAGCCGCTTCCAACACCGATTGCAGTTCGGCTTGAGACACGTCTTGCGTCAAGGTCATGTAAATACTGGACTCCATCCCGCGCACCATCGGCACCAGATGCGGTACAAAGGTCAAATCCACCGGGGCGCCGGCTTGCTGATGTAATTTTTCCAACATTTCCGGCAAGTGACGATGCCCGGCCGCGCCATAAGCCTTAAAGCTTTCGCTCATTTCCGCCCCCAGCATGGCGACGTTCGCTCCCCGCCCGGCACCACTGACGCCGGACTTACCATCGGCAATAATGCCGTCCAGCTTGACCAAACCGGCTTTCAAAAACGGAACGGCACCCAGCAAAATACTGGTCGGATAGCAACCTGGGTTGGCAATTACCTTGGCTTGCTGAATATCGGCCCGGAACAGCTCCGGCAAACCGTAGGCCACTTGCGGCATCACATCCGGACAGGCATGTTCCATGCCATACCATTTTGACCAGGCCTGCATGTCTTCAATCCGGAAGTCCGCCGCCAAATCGATGATTTTCACACCGGCCGCCATCAACTCCTTGGCCATACTCATTGCCACGCCGTGCGGGGTGGCGAAGAACACGACATCACAACCTTTCAAAACTTCCGGCGACGGCTCGGAAAACGCCAAATCATAGTGACCGCGCAGATTCGGAAACAACTCCGCTACCGGCATGCCCGCTTCGCTTCGCGAGGTGATCGCCACCACCTCCGCATTCGGGTGACTGGCCAGCAAGCGCAATAATTCCACCCCGGTATACCCGGTTCCACCAACGATTCCTATTTTGACTGTTGCGTTTTCCATGTTTCAACCATTCGGCACAGATGCCGGTTTATTTTGTTACAAAGTGATTAGATTAATATTTTAGCATTTTCGCTTTCAAAGCATAACGCCCTTTCAAACAAAACCCCAGGCCTGGCCAATTCTTCAAAAACCCAAGCCAAATGGCAGGCACAAAAAAGCCCGCACAAAGCGGGCTCTTAAATTTTTTTGGTGAAAACTCGGGGGATTCGACGCGCCTAAACGACTTATCGATGCGCCCCCAATAAAAAAGGCCAGCATAAGCTGACCTTTGAGAATGAGCTGAAATGATTTTTCAGCCTAGGCGGTACAAAATTTTAGATGAGAACAAGACGGATTTGAAACCAGCGCACCGTGGACATTTAAGTCCATGAGCACTGGAAGTTCAAACCCAACGCGGTTATCGCTGAAATTTGAACGCCCTAGGCGAAAAATTACATCATGCCGCCCATGCCTCCCATTCCGGCCGCTGCCGCCGCCGCATCGGCTGCACCACCGTCTTTCGCAGGCAGATCGGCAATCGCCGCACCGGTCGTCAAGACCAAACCAGCTACGGAAGCGGCGTTTTGCAAGGCCGAACGCGTGACTTTCGCCGGATCGATGATACCGGCTTCCAGCATATCGACATAGGTTTCAGAAGCGGCATCGAAGCCCATGTTTCCGTCGGATTCCATTACTTTATTGACGATAACGGAACCTTCCAGACCACAGTTGGCCGCGATTTGACGCATTGGTTCTTCCATAGCACGCAAAGCGATTTCGATACCGACTTGTTGCTCGTCGTTATCACCTTTCACTTTCACTTTAGAACGGGCGCGAACCAAGGCCACACCACCACCGGCTACGATCCCTTCTTGAACCGCGGCACGAGTCGCGTGAAGCGCATCGTCAACACGATCTTTCTTCTCTTTCATTTCGACTTCAGTCGCGGCACCTAGCTTGATCACCGCAACACCGCCGGACAATTTCGCCAAACGTTCTTGCAGCTTCTCTTTATCGTAATCGGATGTGGTGTTTTCCACTTGAGAGCGGATTTGCGCACAACGTGCATCGATGTCTTCTTTTGAACCGGCACCGTCGATCAACTTCGTGCTGTCTTTACCAACGACCGCAGACTTGGTTTCACCCAACATGTCCAAAGTCACGTTGTCTAAGGTCAAACCGACTTCTTCGGAAATCACGGTACCACCGGTCAAGACCGCCATATCCTGAAGCATGGCTTTACGACGCTCACCGAAGCCAGGCGCTTTGATGGCCGTGGCTTTCACGATACCGCGCATGTTGTTGATAACCAATGTCGCCAAGGCTTCACCATCAACGTCTTCCGCAATGATCAATAATGGACGACCGGCTTTGGAAACCGCTTCCAAGGTAGGCAACAAATCACGGATGTTGGAGATTTTTTTGTCGTGTAGCAGGATGTATGGGTTTTCCAGCTCCGCAACCATTTTTTCCTGATTGGTCACAAAGTAAGGTGATAGGTAACCGCGATCGAATTCCATCCCCTCAACCACAACCAGTTCGTCGTGCAATGAAGAACCTTCTTCAACGGTGATCACACCTTCGGTCGATACTTTTTCCATGGCATCGGCGATCATCTTACCAACCGACGCATCGGAGTTGGCCGAGATAGTTCCAACCTGTGCAATCGAATCGGTTGTCGTACACGGTACGGACATTTTTTGAATTTCTTCAACAACCGCTTCCACTGCTTTGTGGATACCACGGTTCAAATCCATCGGGTTCATACCGGCCGCAACCGATTTCATCCCTTCACGAACGATGGACTGTGCCAAAACGGTCGCCGTGGTGGTACCATCACCGGCCACGTCGTTGGTTTGAGAAGAAACTTCCTTCACCATTTGCGCACCCATGTTCATGAACTTGTCTTCCAATTCGATTTCACGTGCAACGGAGACACCATCTTTGGTGACGGTTGGGGCACCGAATGATTTTTCAAGAACCACGTTACGGCCTTTTGGCCCCAAGGTTACTTTAACCGCATCCGCCAGGACATTGATCCCTTCTACCATTTTTTCGCGGGCGTCTAGGCCCAATCTTACGTCTTTTGCCATCTTTCAAATCCTTCTATTAAAACGTTTCAATAATGCTTAAATTACTCAACGATTGCGATGATGTCGTCTTCACGCATCACTTTCAAAGCTTGCCCGTCTTCGTCTTTCACTTCCTGACCGGAATATTGACCGAACATCACTTTGTCGCCAACCTTGACCGTCATCGCGATAATGGAACCATTATCGGCGGCCTTACCAGGCCCAACAGCGACCACTTCGCCCATGTTTTCTTTTTCTTGAGCGGAACCAGGTAGCAGAATGCCACCGGCCGTTTCTTTTTGCTCTTCAACTTGACGAACGACCACACGGTCATGCAACGGTTTAATTTTCATAGGATTCTCCTAAACATTTGATAAATGAGGGTACTAGATTACTAAGTTTTCAATAATTAGCACTCTACCATATAGAGTGCTAATTATTTTATAAATCGGTTTGTCACTGTCAAGCCTTATGGGGGCAGTTATTTTTTTTTCAAGGAATGGAGCGGAAAATTTCCGTAAAAAACAAAAAACGCCCAGGCCTGGGCGTTTTTATGAGAAGAGATATTTCGACCGAATGTGAATGGCGGCTTAATCCACTAGGACCAGATTATCGCAATGAATTAAAAACTCGCCTTCCGAATAGCCAAGCAAATCGGTAATGTCCGATGATGGATGACCGATGATTTTCTCGGCCTCATGATAAGGATAATTGACCAACCCCCGCGCCACTTCCTGGTTTTTTTCATTGACGCAAATCACCATCTCACCGCGCTGAAATTCGCCGTCGATCGCTTTGACACCGATCGGCAACAAGCTTCGGCCGGAAGATTGCAACGCTTTTACCGCGCCGTCGTCCAACACCAACTGCCCTTTGGCCTGAAGATGCCCGGCCAACCAGCGCTTACGTGCGGTTAAAGGCTCCAAATCCGGAATCAACAAGGTGCCAAGATTCTCTCCGGCCTGCAACCGCGGCAAAATATTCTCTTCCCGACCCGACGCAATAAACGTCGCCGTCCCCGAACGCGCCGCGCGTTTCGCCGCCATCACTTTGGTGTACATACCACCTTTTCCGAGACTTCCGCCTTCCGGACTGGCCATGGCTTCGATATCTTTACGGCTGACTTCCGCTTCCGAAATCAGCGTAGCGTGTGGATTGGTGCGCGGATTATCGTTATACAATCCGTTTTGGTCGGTCAGAATCACCAACACATCTGCCGACACCAGGTTCGCGGTCAGAGCGGCCAAGGTATCGTTATCGCCAAAACGAATCTCATCGGTCACGACAGTATCGTTTTCGTTGATAATCGGCACCACATGGTGCTCCAACAGAGTTTGAATGGTATTGGAGGCATTGAGGTAACGGGCACGATTCGACAGGTCATCGTGCGTCATCAGAATCTGCGCGGTGCGGATACCATTTTTCGCAAACTCGGATTCATAAGCCTGCACCAACCCCATCTGCCCGACTGCGGCGGCGGCCTGCAACTCATTGATTTCGGACGGCCGCTTGGTCCAACCCAAACGCTGCATCCCTTCCGCAACCGCACCGGAAGACACAATCACCAGCTCGATACCCTGCTCTTTCAGCTGCACCATCTGCGACACCCAATTCGCCAACGCGGCCTGATTCAGGCCTTTACCGTCGTTGGTCAGCAAAGCGCTGCCGATTTTCACCACCCAGCGGCGCGATTTTGTGTGAATGTTTGAACGTGTGACCATTTTCTATGACTCTTCGTCGCCTTCTTCCAAGGCTTTCAAACGATTTTGCTCCAACCCGTAGGCAATCTCTTTCATCAACGCTTCGGTGCCGGTTCGATTCACGGCCGAAATCGCATACACCGGTCCTTGCCACCCCAGCTGCTCGATAATATCGTTGCACAGTTCGCTGGCGTCTTCTTCGGGTAGCAGATCGGTTTTATTCAGCACCAACCAACGCTCTTTTCCAGCCAAAGCCTCACTGTACTTTTCCAGCTCTTTTTCGATGACGCGCACCGATTCAACCGGATCGGAATCGTCAATCGGGGCGATATCGACCACATGCAACAACAAACCGGTTCGCGACAGATGCTTCAAGAACTGCACACCCAACCCCGCGCCTTCCGATGCGCCTTCAATCAGCCCCGGGATATCGGCAATGACAAAACTGGATTCCGGCGAGACCCGCACCACCCCCAAATTCGGGTAAAGCGTGGTAAACGGATAATTCGCGACCTTCGGACGTGCGGCGGAGACGGCGGTAATCAGACTGGACTTACCCGCATTCGGCAACCCCAGCAAACCGACATCCGCCAACACCGACAACTCCAGCCCAAGGTTACGCTCATCACCCGGTTCACCCGGGGTACATTGACGTGGCGTACGGTTGGTACTGCTTTTGAAATGCACATTCCCTAGACCGTGGCGGCCACCCTTGGCTACCAGCAACACCTGATCGTGCTCAACCAGGTCGCCAATCACTTCTTGCGTATCCAAGTCGCGCACGATGGTGCCGACCGGGACCGGAATAATCAGGTCTTCCCCGGCTCGACCGGTCTTTTGCTGCCCCATTCCGGCCTGGCCGTTCTGGGCTTTATAGTCCCGGGTATAACGGAAATCAATCAAGGTGTTGATGTTGCGATCGGCAATCAAGTAAATACTGCCGCCATCTCCGCCGTCACCACCGTTCGGCCCGCCGAACGGAATGTATTTTTCACGCCGAAAACTGGCCACGCCGTTTCCACCGCGACCGGCCACTACCCGAATATTGGCTTCATCAACAAATTGCATGATTTGAAATCCTAATGTGTCTGTCCTAAGGCGCACCGAGCGAGATAATGCTGTTTATTTTAGCCCAGCCAATCACCTTAACCTAGAAATAAAAAAGCCCCGACTCGCGGGGCTTTCTGTCAACAATTTTGGCAGACTGGAATCAGTCGGCTTTAATTGTTACGTAAGTACGTTGAGGCTTACCTTTGGTAACGAAAGCAACTTCACCCGTCGCTTTTGCAAACAAAGTGTCATCCTTGCCGCGACCAACATTATCACCGGCGTGGAACTTAGTACCACGTTGACGAACGATAATGCTTCCCGCTAGAACTTGCTCACCACCAAAACGCTTAACGCCTAGTCGCTGAGCATTAGAGTCGCGACCGTTTTTAGTACTACCTGCAGCCTTTTTATGAGCCATGGTGACATCTCCTGTTAATCTGTCTGCTCCCTACTCAGAAACAACTCAGATTGTATTAATCTAATTCAAAACTGACTGAATCAGTCCGAAATTACGCTGAAATTCCTGTGATTTCAACTTCCGTATAATTTTGACGATGGCCTTGCTTAGAACGTGATCTGTTCTTACGACGACGGAACTTGATGATTGTCACTTTCTTACCACGACCGTTTGCTGTAACGGTTGCCGCAACTTTGGCACCTTCAACAAGAGGCGCACCTACTTTAACGTCTGCACCTTCACCAACCATCATGACCTGATCGAATTCTACTTTATCCCCTTCGTTTGCATTTAGGGATTCAACACGTAGAACCTGACCTTCACGAACACGATATTGCTTACCACCGGTTTTAATTACCGCATACATTCTTGGAAACTCCCGGTTTCAAATATTCATTTATTCTGTTATTCACGCCGTCAGTAACGGCAAAGGCGGGATTATATAACCTTTTATATTAGAGGTCAAACCCCATATCGGAAATAATTTATAAAATAATTTCAAACACTTTTTAAATATCCCGGCTGACCTACGGATTACCGAAAAAACCGATTTATAACTTTGCTTCCCGTCCGTTTCATACTAAACTTTGCCTCTCTGAGACTAACAAGTAACACATACAACAAAATACATGACGCTTTCTGAAATCCGACAACTTATCCAGTCCGACATCCAGGCCACCGACCAATTGATTCTGTCTCGCCTGGCTTCCGATGTCGTGCTTATCAACCAAATTGGCCATTACATCGTCAACAGTGGCGGAAAGCGTTTAAGACCGTTATTGGTATTATTGTCCGCTCGCGCCTGCGACTACGACGGCCAAGATCACTTGACCTTGGCCGCCGTCATCGAATTCATTCACACTTCCACGCTACTGCACGACGACGTGGTGGACGAATCCGAAACCCGTCGCGGCAACAAGACCGCCAATGAAGTCTGGGGCAATGCCGCCAGCGTATTGGTGGGGGATTTTCTTTATTCACGCTCGTTCGAAATGATGGTGGAACCCGGTCTGATGCGTGTCATGGAAATCATGTCGGAAACCACCAACGTCATCGCCGAAGGTGAGGTATTGCAACTGCTGAACTGCCACGACGCCGACACCACCACTGAACGCTATATGGAAGTCATCCACCGCAAAACGGCCAAACTCTTTGAAGCCGCCACCCTGCTCGGGCCGGTTCTGGCGAACAAACCGAATCTGGAAGAAGGTTTTGCCGCTTACGGGCGCCACTTGGGAGCCGCTTTCCAATTAATCGATGATGCACTGGATTACATGGCGGATGCCGATGAACTGGGGAAGAACCTGGGGGACGATTTAGCCGAAGGCAAGCCGACCTTACCGTTGATTTACATTCTGGAAAACGGTTCCGAGGATGAAAAAGCGCTGGTTCGCCGCGCCATCGAAACCGACGGCATTGCGTTGCTTCAGGAAGTCACCGACATTATTCAAAATTCCGGCGCTTTAGCATTTACTCAAAGCGTAGCGCAATCCGAAGCGGACAAAGCCAAAGCGGCTTTGGAAGACTTGGCGGATTCACCGCTAAAAACCGCTTTATTGTCACTGGCCGACTTAGCCGTTAACCGCAACCACTGAATTACTGACGCAAACGCGACGGCATTTTATGCTTATTGTTGCTGCCAAAATGTTTGTCTAGGGTGCGCTGCAATTCGTGGTGCTCGCGCTCGGCTTCTTCCGCGGCTATCGCTTCTTCCAGTTCCTTGCGTTCAATATCCACAAAGCGTTTATACAAATCCAGATTATCGATTTTGGTTTTATCCCAATCGATTCGGCGTAACAGCCAGTTAACGAAAAATCGAATCACGTGACACTCGTCTTTACTAGCGTACAGCAATTCCGGCTTTGGCCGGAAGCCATGCAAACGCTCCACCAGAATCAACTGCTGATCGACATCCGGGCTCAACCGCAAGAACCCCTGCTGACTCTCATCAAAGCTGGTACTGTAATAGATACGCACCACTTTATTGATACTGAACATCGCCTTCGTCAAAATGGTCGATTCCCGCTTGCCATTCACACCGACGGTGTAAATGAAAATATTCTGAGTCATAATCGAGCGCGCAAACCGCTCCACCTCGTCGAACGGCACGGTTTTTTTCAAGTCTTTCTCCAGAAGGTGAACCTGGCGCAACTCTTCCGACTTACGCTCCAACTTCTTAAAGAAATATCTTAACGCTGGGCTAATTTCCATTTTATTCATCCTAGACACCTCTATAGAAGGTATCGGCCAATCCAGCAAAGCATTAAACAAAAAAACACCATCATTCTGCAGAAACAAAAAAGGGCCTAAAAAGGCCCTTTTATAACAACCGGTTAGACAAGCATCACCCCATTAAAATGGTTAAAAGTACCTAATTCATAATATGTTATTGATAAAAATAAATTTAATTATAGTTAGTTAATTATTTTGTAAAATTTTCTATATAAATTTTATGAAAATTAACTTTTTAGTGAGAGTCGTCACACATCAATTAATACTTATACTCAGATTAATCGTCATCAACCTGCTTGTAAAATACAAGTTCCCTAAAAGAAAGAAAACCGTCGCTTTCAATAAGCACGGATTGACTCTAGCTCAATTGCTAGAGTTTTCGATGCATTGTAAATTAAGAAAATTCTCAATATACATATGCAGCAAAATACAAATGCAATCTGTAACAAATTTCATCGATTTTTTGCCGAACATGAATGATCGAAAAAAGATAATACTTTGAAAAGGGAATCTATATACAGCCTGCTTCTAGTTATAGGTTACTCTAGAGCCCCGGCGCATTATAAGGAATAATTATTAGATGACCTAAGTTCGCCCCTTAAGCCTTGGTCCGTCAATTTCATTGAACAAGTTGCGTAGCTTGATCTTTACGAAATGATTCTCACGGATTGGAGTTGAATCAATTATTTACTAATCAATTTGAACTGTCAACTGTTTAAATAAACACAAACTAAAAACATGCATGATGAAATAAATTTAGACATTTTCATCACTGACGAATTTTTGAGAGTTCGACAAGATGCCTCACCTTAAAGAGGTTAATCGCTAAGCAAAAACAATCACAAGGAAGAGCTCTTCTCACAAGACACCATAAATGAAAAAACCGCCGATTGGCGGTTTTTCCGTCCCATGCGGAAGTCAATTTAATGACCCCACTAGGGGAGAGTTGTAGACACAATTTTACAGTTTTTTCTTAATCTTACAAGCCCACATAAATCATACCTTACCCAATCTGGAATCAAAGGCTATTCCGTAAACAATCTTAGTTTCTGATAAAAAGCACCTTTTTACGGTAATTAGCACCTTCTTTATCAAGAACAAGATTGTTTTTTAACTTATTTAGGTACCTTTCCTAGCTTTTAGCCATTCTATTTCACCAAAACTGCTCTACAAATTATGATATTCGCTGCAGTGGACATAACAGGGTAAATCAATAAAAAGCAGATACTAAGAAGATTTAAAATCAAACCTGAAGAATTTAAAATCTTGACAAAAGGCACTATAGAATTCTAATTTTATAGTTAATTTCTTGAAAGAAGGGTTTAAAAAGAAGGTCATTTTTAAACAAAATATCTACCTATCAAAAAAACCTCTTAAGATGTCAACAACGAACCTCGCCGATAACCTACAACCAACACCATGAAAGCTATCGTCCTTATTTTTATCTCCTAAATCAACTACAGATTTAGCCCCAAAGTACTTCGGCGAACACATGGACTGCTCCGCAGCTCTATAAAACGCGCTCATTTCCATTTCTATACCAGCCACTTTTCTATGAAACCCTTGTATTTCTTCAACTCTATCTTGATCAGCAAGAACATATGGGCCTGATGCAATAGGTGCTAACTTAGCTCCAGAGTTTTTAAGCTCTGTAACAAACAAATCTCTTTTCATACTTTTTAGCACTTGGCCTTTTTCAATTTCTTGGCGCAAAAACGTTACCAAGTCAGTTGCAATCATCGATTGATACGGCTCTGGCTTAAAAGAATCTTCTGTCATTTTACCAGCCGAATAGTCCCACACATAATTACCTACAACTACATCTAACATGTTAACTTCATCTTTTACTCCAGCGCAGATGCCACTCATTGCTACAATTTCAGGCTGAAAATAATCCATTGCCTTTGCCGCAACAATTCCCATTGAAACCAGTCCCATTTGCGGCGGAACTATACATAACCCATACTTACCATCGATAGTAACCTTTTGACAATCCAAGCCTTTTATTTGTGCTAAGCCCCCCAACTCACAATCAGCGTCTGCATAGGCATTCCTTTCCTCTTGGAGAGCACAAAATAATAAAAAATCATATTTAGTCTTATTAACAATTTTAGAAAACTTTTTTTCTAAAGCCCTTTTCCATTCGTCAGAATCTTCCGAGAAGTGAACAACGGAAACATCATGGCGTGAGAACTTAATCGTACTCTCAAGTTCTGATGTGTCATATTGAGTTATCGCTATTGCTTCAACAACATAATTCTTACTGTTTGAAAACTCTCCAACCAAATCGGATGAAACATCAATTGCCTCAGCACCATCACTGGCAGTATTAGGTAAATAAAAATCAAAAATAATCAAATCATATTGTGTTGAGTGTATGGCTCTTCTAGCTTCGACTAGATTACATTTTCGATCAATACATGGATTATCAATTGACTCATTTTGCTTAATAAAATCCGCTATCTTTTCTGCTTTCTTATCATCATCTTCTACCAACAGTATATTCATGTTATTTACTCAAAAACTCTTTTATAATTACTTCCCAGTCAGATGAATCATTATCGTAGAGCGCAACTGTTAGATTCTTAATACCATATCGCTCGACAATGATTTCTTTGGCATCCGCTACACTATAATATTCATCATTAATTTCTATATCTTCATATTGAGTCAAAATGGCTATGGGAATAGAATACTTTCCAATCCTACGTAAAGTAAGAATCACTTCCATTCCGCCTTTTGGCAAGGGCAAGCCACTACCTTCACCTTTCTTTTGAGGATGACTAGGTAAAGACATATCTAAAATAATTTTATCGGGGTTATTCTTTTTAATAAATAAAACAGCTTCTCGTGCATTACCAAAGAAATCAATAAAACTTGATGGTTTTTCGTTTCTTATTAATTTTTCAATGCGTGTATATTTGAAGCAATCGTCTTCCACCACTAGTATATTCATGAAACATAGCTCACATAAAAATCAAATGATGCCGAAATAGTCCTGTTTGACTGATCAAAACCATACTCCACGTTCCCAATATCACCTGCTTTTTCAAGCAACTTCAATTTTTTTATGCCCGAACCACTTTCAACTATATGAGCGTCTTGGAACTCCGAATCATCAGAGGAGGCCATTTTAGATTCAATTTCACCTTTGGCTTTAGCTAAGTCTGCATCACTATCAACTTCCGAGACAATAGTTATTTTTATACACTGCCCTTCCCTGTTTTCATCGGTAACAAGTTGGATGGTTCCACCCCTTTTTCCATTTTCTGCTGCATTACTAATCAATATAAATAAAGCATCATAAACCACAAAAGAATCCACACCATTTAAATAATATAGATTTCCTTTTAAAACTATAGTTGGATTAAAACCAACAACCGACTCCTTCACTTCCTCAATTACAGCATTAAACAGTAAGTCAGTTTTTACTGAAAGAGTTGCATAAGAAGGTTTATTAAACCACGATGAGATTGTTCTAAACTTGTCTGCGGTTATAGAGTTAACTTCTTGTTTAAAGTCATAAGAAAGCTTTCTAGTCTCCCCATTGAAGGACTTTAAGTCATAACAAAAATGTCCGTTTCTGGATTTTTGCTCATCTAAAAATGATTTAATTTTTGTTAGGTCTTCTTCAATAAAGCGCCAACAAAAATCCAAAATTAAATACGGAATATTCGTTACATTTTCATTGTTGTAGTATGCTGTGCAAACTTCTCTATACATATTATTTGCGCTCGTAAGCTTAGAGTGAGTATCTAGTCCAGGAAAGATTAATCCATTCTTATGAGCTTTATCATTTATATGCAAATATTCCTTTTTTAATCGGTTAAGCATACCTTCATATTCACCAAGCCAATCATAAAACTTTATTTCAAAATCTCTACATTTAAATAATTCCAAATATTTTGGATTATCAGCAATATCTTTAACTTCCTTCAGAGCTGTGCCTTTAAATGTACCATGTCGAATTCTTCGCCCCAAGTATGAAGAAACACCAAAAAGTTTGTTTTCACAAAATTCATTGTAACTTCTAAGCAGATGATACCCAATCTGCTCAACATGATTTAAAGAGGTACCTACAGCACTCCAATCAACTTTATTAAAACTTGCCAAAATTTTTGCACTATCAGCTTTTTCTAAAATCAGAATAATTTCATCTAAAACATTGTCTGTAACCCATTGAGTAAATTTAAACGGGTCCGCATAAATCCTTGAGTCATCGATGGTATCTCTGTGTTTGCTAATTTGTAATTCAACTCTTAAGTTACGAGCTCGTTCTATTGAAAGATCATCTCCAGTTTCATTTCCATACCACTCCAAAATATTTATTCTAGTCTCTGTCGCTTTAATCGGTTTTTCAGTTAGCTCAAATAAAGTACTGATAAAATTTTGATCACAAACTTGAATTAAATGCTCTGATACTGAAGGCGAAATAGCGTATAAACGCTGAATTAAACCTAACAGATCTTCACCTTTTGTCTCAGCAATCTCTTCAATTGTTGAGCGCAAATCGTGTTCGGATATATCATTTTTATCAGAGATTACAGAAAGGCAAGAAGACACTAATCTCAGCTCATCAGATATAGCATTACTAGTGATTTTAATAAGATATGATTGCGGACAAATCAACCCTATATTTTTTGTAAATGACATTAACCTGACAAACTCATACTCTTGACCAGTTATATCGCCATTCAACTTATTGAGCACATACACTAAAGCGGTTGAATTCTCCAAGAGGCAACAACCTTTAGAGTTAAACTTTTTAATGTTCGCTGTACTATTCTCAACGAAACTCAAATCTTTTAAATTTTCTATTTCTTTAAAATAACCATTAAGCAATGCAGACTCAAAAGAACCTATTTCAGAAAACTTATTCTGATTTTTATTATATAGAGCACAATGAACGGTTCTATACTCAAAACATTCATCCAATTCCATTAACAAAAACGACTCTTTGAAAAAGTTAGGAATCTCGTTATGCGTGCTTAGAATGGTGAAATCGCTAACCCTTATTCCTGAGAGCTTCAGATAAGCTTCAATTAAGCTTGAATCAAGCTGAACGGAATAATCATCAAACATCGTAGGAATTGATTGAAATACCCTCACCGCATAAAAAAAACTGTCCAACAATGACAGTTCATAGTAGCCACTGACCGTTTTTTCAAATATATTTCTAGTTTTTGGAACAGGATAAATAAAGCTTTTTGCAACCATACTCGTTGAATATTCACTTACATGGTCTGTAATTCGCTGATGAATATTTAAGTATTCTGTTCTAGGGTTTATTAACTCCCTTATGGCATTTTCAAGGTAGCTAATATTACCAATCTCTGTCTTAGTTAGAATCTCATCAACCTGGGAAGCTTTAGACTTATTCTCTTTATCATCAATATTGTTTTTGATAAAAAATAGTACTTTTACCAGCGTGAGAGATAAATATTTTTTTTCAATTAATGAGTCCACTAATTTAATCGCATTACTCATATCTTCTCGCTGTATTAATACAAACAAGGCTCGATATTCGTCTAATGCTTTCAACAGTTCTTTTTTATTGTGGTTAATACCTCTTAATATCATCTCTACAGGGAAATATACCCCTTTGTTTACAGCCTCGGTCTGCCTTAAAAATCGATTCGAAAAATCTCTATAAATCCCATTATCTTGGAACAAGTCACTGCTTCTCAAAACACTCACTGAACTAATGAAATCAGATGATGAAGAAAACTTTCTTAACTTCGATAAAGTTTTATTGACTTTATATTTATCATTTTCTCCAATCAATCCTCTTAATAGATTTCTTGTTTTACTTGATTTAATTTTAGAAAAAGAACTACCTAAAGTGATCACGAAATTATTTCCAGTTGAGATACTTAAAATTTAATAAATAAAATTTTTAGAATGTAATACCCAATTTTTAGAATGTTTTTCTGAAAATTTAATACTCAACTTTTTATTATTGAGTTTTTTATCTATCAATGATGGGCAAAGGTTCATTAAGACTTTGTGTTGTTAGTCCGTACTTATAAGTATTGTACTGCCAAACTACAAATTGCTCTAACAAAGCTGTATTTTTTTGCCTGACTACTACAATTTTAACTCAAAAGTGCTTAATCAATCCTAGGTTACGGATACTACTCATATCCGAACTCACGAAAATTGGTTGTACCTAGCGGTAGAAATTGACCTGTTTTCTTGACGAATCACTGGCTGGTCGATACAACCCAAAATAACCAAGGTAACCAAATACACCAGTCATAACTGGAGCCATTTTTTAAAGCCCCATAATTTAGAAGCCAGCATGGCCAGAGGCGGTTGTCACGACAATGCGGTGGTAGAAAATTCCTTCCCAACTATTGAATCGAGAACGTATCAAGCGAAAGATATACACAAACCAGAATGAAGCACGCCAAGACATTTTTGATTACATCGAAATGTTTTACGACATCATTCTTCTAACAATCAACTTTTACCGGTTGAATACGAGAAGCAGTAAAGAATGAGGTTAAAAAGTTTCTAGGCTTTTAGTGGCTATTCAAACCACCACTACGAATTTACTCATAAAAAATAACTAGACTGCAATTTCTGACAAAAACACTTATAATCATTAACTAAGTCAGATCACATACGGACTTTGGAACAGCAAAGGTGACTGCCCCACCATCACAGGATGGTCCTTGGACGAGCCGGGATATCTAAGAGGAAATGCGTGAAGAACAAAAGCCCTAAATACTAGGGCTTTTTTTCATTCAAATGTGTACATAAACAAACCTCAACATTAATAACGAAAGCAACTCTACAATATATACTCCGTAACGAAAACCCCGGGGGTATTTGCTCAATATATATTTTTTAACAGCTAAGGACATAGCTCTTTGCCAAAACATTCAGAGCTTCACTATCAGATAAGCCGTTTAAAATAGAGTCTTCGTTACCTTGGCTCACATTTATCTCCATCAACTCAATCAGTCCTTTCCCTATCAATTTCTGGCATAGGTTCATTCAGATTTTGCTCTGTTAAGCCGTACTTATACGCGTTGTATTGCCATCTAACAAACTGCTCCAACAATGCTGCATTTTTTTGCTTGAGCATGTCATTTTCTGCTCGAAGATGAGCAATACGTTCTGCAGCCACACTCAGATTGCTGGGCTTTGGCTTATCCTGACCACGCTGCCTAATTCCTGTTTTCCTGGACTTAAAAGCATCTCGAATATCTTGGTTTGCATAGAGTGTCTGACGTGTCGGTCTGAAGCCAATTAACGGCTCAATCGTATCCAGAACGGCATTCCAAGTGAGCTTATCATCACCCCAGCCAAGAATATGGTTAACAACCGCTTCAATATCCCTTTTTGATAAGTGCTTAGCCAAGGCCACCTCCTAGCCGTACTTTTGCTTGCTCAGCTAGTTTCTGCTGGTCTTGTTTTAACCTGTTTTCACCATGTTTGTTTCGCAACACTCGATTCGTTTGTGAAAAAGATTTGTCGTTAGCAAGCTTAATCAACGAGCCGTCAGATACGTTAGGGTCTTCAAGAATTTCAACCAATTGCCTCAAGTGGGTAAGGGTGTGAAGATGATACTCATACCAGCGATCTGCACCGGCTAAACCTTTTTGGATAGCCCTTTCAGAAGCTTTAAACTGCTCTTCAACTTCCGCCAGCTGAGCTTTTATTCGGCGCAGCTTCTCTTCCTCACCCTTAACGCATACCTGCTCGGCGCAGTTCAAGCAATCACGGTACTTATCACAAGGCGAGATAGTATAGTCATGGACGCAGAAACCATACTCGGTGACATGCGCTGTGCCTTTTTCCAGGGTATTGAACTCTTGAATTGTGACAGGGATATGCTTTTTAGCTTCACCAACAGGGCCAAATAATGATTTGGATGGGTCGAACTGCTCGGCACGTACAACCATTTCAAATTCACTCATTTGGTTATAAACACGGTTTTGTTTTGCGTCAGCACGCCCTGCCCATTTAGCTAACTCGTCCTGTGCCATACCACCGCGTTCGGCTATGGTAGATAAGAGGTGGCGCATTTGATGCGATGTCGCTTTTAACCTATTACCTTGAGCATCTTTATAGCCATAGCGATCAAAAATGCTTTTATGCACATCTTTGTTTAATGAGGCCCTTGGAGACAAGTCGTTATTGAACACATTGTTAGTCGGAGCCCAAAGAATAACCGGCGAATTTCCTCTTTGATCATGGAGTAGATTTCTCGTCATACAAAAAAGAGCATTGCTGTACTTAATGTCTTGTTCTTTCGACAGCCACGAAAAACCCTCCGGTTGTCGCAGCATCACATAATCATTCCAAAGCTCACTTAAGCTATAGCTGAAATCATATATTTTCAACTTCATTCCCGATAATGAGGTTTGGGCGGAATTCTTATCTCTAGCAACAAACCCTAAAGCCATTGCTGCTTCAATTGCTGTTAATTTTGTATTTGAATTAACTTTTGGGCATCCCCTGTGCGGATAGAAACTTCGAGGGTTACCTTCAATCCATTTAGCTAAATAACGTGCGGGTTCTGTTAATGATTTTATTCTTGCAATCGACTCTTTGGCTATCGGTACCATTACTTTTGGTATCCACTTAATATCACCACCAAAGCCCTTTCCAGAATAAAAACGCCACCCATACTGAATATCACCCTGGCCATCCTTTTCTTCCACTTCGCAGTCCACAGGTAAAAGCAAGATTTCTGCTATTCGTGATGGAGCACACATAAGCATCGCAAACACTGATGATGTAAAAATATCTCTAGGGTTATCAGGGTTGGATGCAAATATCTCCGCCATCGCTTCAAGCACATCCGAGGATGGAAGTTTCTTTTCTCGGTCTGATTTAGCTTTCTGGCCCGTGTTGACTCGATCATTGGCTCGCTTTATCGGGTTTTTCCATGAATCCAACTTTTCTGGAACTAGGTTTTTGTCACTGACAAACTTAGCTAGTCGTTCAATTTCCCGGCCAGCATGATAGGCGGCCGTTTTTTCATAAGACTGCCGAGCAACCACCGCAGCTTCACCTAACACTGAAATCGAAATCTTAGAAATATCTGCCGAACCATTGAGCTTTAAAAGTGCTTGTTCTATAGTTCTTAACGCTCGCATTTCATTTTTGGCTACTGTTGGTTTATGACCTTGTTGATAACGAAAGTAGGCTTTAGCAAACCCTATAAACTCTGGCGCCAACAAATCAGAATCAGGATTTACGCTCCTAGACTTAACCCCGACCTTGGTGAAATTAGCCGCTTTAGGCCATTTCCAATCATCCCAATGCAAATCCGCACCGAAAACAGTTAACTGATTCTTGCACAAGCTTATAAACTGCTTTAAATTCCGTGCCGCATCAAGTTCTTTTTTGGGCGTAAAGTGAAGTATTTCAGCCATGATTCATTGCCTCTCTGCGCTCATTACAGAGCGCGACTACTTCAGTTACTGCAATGATTGCTCTATCATTAGCAGCGGCAATGGCAAGGTCATTTGTTTGTTGATAAACTCTTTCACGCTCTTCAATTAACTCTTGCAAAACCTTTTCATGAGGGGCTTCCAACCAAGGCTGAAAGTGATTGCATGTATAGCAAGGTATTGGCACTCTGGAACCACAAAAATCATAACTACCACATGTTCCCACATTCTCATGCGGATTTAACCTTATACGACTAGAGGAGTCTTTTCCTCTTCGAGCTTCACCCTCGTCATCAACGATGATGCCCCTAAATGCATTAGCATAAGGGACAAGCAGGTGACCGACTTTATCATTTATTCTTCGTGCATATTCAGGGACATTTTCCACATAAACTTGAGCGTTCTGCGTGTCAGTATGGTCAAGCAGCTCAGCAATAATAAGTGTTCCATAACCTTCTCTAGCCGCACGGGTTCCCACCGAATATCTAAAGCGCTGTGCATTGATATTTATAAGCCTACCTGTTCTTTCTGACATAACCTCGGCTTTTTGAACAACGGCTTCCGCAGCTTTGGAAAACTCAGCTCGTTCACAATGCAAAACATCCAAGGCTAAATCATTAACGAGTTGATTGGCCTCACTGCATTTCTTTAAGGGTTTGTAATCCGGAAAAACAGGGAGTTCCAGAATCACTTTGTCACCCATCTTCCCAAACTTATCTTCAAACTTTGAAATAACATTTGAACGCTGCAAATCAAGAATGCGCCATAAATCTTCGGTAACTTGCATTTGCTTAAATGACTCTCTAAAACCAACGCCACGCTGTTTTGCTCTCGGGATATTTAATACATAAGCGAAGCCTTGGTTTTTGTTACTTCCATGCATAATATCTTTCAGTTTCATGTGAGAAAGCTGAATAGGGCGCCGACCGGTCGCACTTAGCAAACGAACCATTGCAAACTGATCAATTGTTATATTATTTTCTTCGTACAAACTTGCCGCTGCTTCATTAATGTTTTGCAGCTCTATATCTGTTAGTGGACCTTGCTCAGGGTCTAACCGTTTAACTACATCGCCTTTAACATTTCCTTTTAAACGCCATGAATCCAGCAAATCCACAACCTCATCAGAAACTCCTTCATACCCGAGTTCATGCCATTTTTTGAGGAAGCCTGCGAGAGAACCTAAAATATATTCTCTTTCACGCCCCAGCAGATGCCTAAAATTAATTAGTGCATTGGTATCAATATTATTTTGTGAACTCTCTTTTAGAAAAGATGTAAAGTGTGTATGCATATTGACACAATGAGAAGATGAATAGTTTTTCGCATAAAATTGCATTACACATTTAAAAGATTCAAAAACATCATTGCTGCCTAATAAAGATCTTATTTTTTCAAAACCTACCGAACGGTTCTTATCTAAATGCCACACAGTATCATCAAATAAAATCTTATAACCTGGTTTAGAAGTAAATTCATTTTCTCCAGAATCACTCGCTGAAAGCTTTCTCAACTTATTTTCCATCTACTTTTCAATTCCTGTTTGTAGTTTAAGAAATGCTTCGTTAGCTTTATTTTTGATGCAACGCTGATTGTAATGCGCCGCAGTACCTGAACCTTGCTTCCAGCCCATTAACCATGAACGAAGCTGCTCTTGCTGAACCTCATCAGGCGATTCATCCATAGAATCCATTAACTGTGAAAAGCGTTCATTCCATTTGTGGCGCAATGCATGACCAGTGAAATCAATGAGTTTAGGCGACAAAGCCTTAACAGTGGTCATCACCTTGTTATAGGTCGCTTTTGAAACAGGTTGCCCAGATGTTGGACCCGGCTTATGAACAACGAACAAGTATTCGTGTTTTCTTGCTGACATCTCTTTTCTACGATAATTCATCACGTAGTTATGAATCTCGGCTGCAAGACTCTCTTTAAGCGGAATTCTCCTGTCCATTGTCTTAACTAAAGGCTGATCGACCCTCGGATCTGATTTCTCATCCGCACGTCTTGCAATCACTATTTGGTTATTAGAGAAGTCAACGTCCTTAACCTTTATTGAAAGCAGCTCACCCATCCTTATTCCCAGATAATGCAACATCAAAAACATTAGTCGATTACGTACCTTCGTTGACTTACCCTCAAAAGGATTTAAATCCGATTCCGGACGAAAAACCTCAAACAACAAATCCACTTGCTCATCAGACAACCCTTTTTCAACCAATGACTGATTACGACCTTTTTTTACCGGTCGCCGTGAACGAATTTTTTTAACTAAAGCGCCCAGTTTTTTCTGATCCACAGCACCACTAACGCTCAACAAAGTCCCTAACCATTCTAAATACTTTGCTATCACCGAAAGCCTTCTGTAAACCGTTTCGTTAGCAACCCTTGGCTTTCTCGCCTTGGCTAGACTTGTTACTTTATTTGCAGCAACTTTGCTTGAAAGGTTGAACTGACAGTAATCGGCTAATGCATCAACCTCATTCAATTTTAAAAAAACGCCTGACCTAAGCCTTTCAACCAAATCAATCTCATGCTCATCACAAAATTTCAGCAAAACAGATATTGATGACAAAGCACTTTCCATGGAAGCGAAAGACAAGGAGGCGTTTCTCACTTGAGTTGTTACAAATAAATTTGGATAAAACAAGGGCACGCTTGAGTTAGCATCAACCAAAAGGCAATAACGCTCACCATTATCCATCACAAAGCTTTGAATTGAAATCTTCAAGCCACCACCATTAACATTTTTTAACGTAATACTTACAATAATAACTTAAAAAAATACCTAACATAATATTTGTTAGGCACTTTAACTTTAAATAATATTTAACAACAACTTAACCGGCTAAACTTTACAATAGCTTAACAGGTAAAGGTCAGAACGGCACATCATCATCGTCAAAGTCATTGGCGGTATAAGCCGGAACCTGTTGCGCCGGAGCCGGATTATTTGGCTGCTGACCACCACCAAAACCCTGTTGAGGCGTCTGTTGCCCGTAGCTCGGCTGTGCGGCTTGCTGTTGCGGTGCACCCCCCATTGGGTTACCGCCCATGGCATTCGGTTGTGTCATCTGTGGCGCGCCTTGTGCACCGAAGCCGTTATCGTAAGGGGCATCCGACTGACGGCTCCCGCCGCCCAACATCTGCATTTGCCCGTTAAAGTCGATGACAACTTCCGTGGAGTAACGATCTTGCCCGGTATTTTGGTCCTGCCATTTACGCGTTTGCAATTTGCCTTCCAAATACACTTGTGAGCCTTTGGTCAGATATTGCCCGGCAATTTCCGCCAATTTACCGAAAATCACCACACGGTGCCATTCGGTTTTTTCCTGTTTCTGACCGGACGCCTTATCCGTCCATTGCTCGGAAGTGGCGACATTCAGGTTGGCAATCGCATTACCGTTTGCAGCGTATTTCACCTCAGGGTCACGCCCCAGGGTACCAACCAAAATGACTTTATTTACTCCACGCGCCATACTTTACTCCAAAAAATTCTTTCATCCTTTAATCGGGAAATCATACCCTGTTTGACGTAAAAAAGATATAACTTACGCAAGGCCTTTTTCAAGGTAGTCAATCAGGCCCGCTTCATCAATTCGAGTGCGGTCCACCTTAAAGTAGACCCGCTGATCGTCCGGCATGAACACCACCTCATGCACACCATCGTAAGACAACAGCTTGGCGGTATAAGCGTCGCGATCCGCCTCACTCAACACACCGGTAAACGGAACCGACGCGATGCTCAACGGCAACGGCTTCACCATCGTCGCGGCGACGGCAAACCAAACCAGCCCCATTCCGGCGGTAAACAAAAACAGGCCATCCATACCATACAATTGGTAGAACCAGCCACCCAAGGCACCGCCACAGGCCGCGCCTAAAAACTGGCTGCTGGAATAGACACCACTGGCCGTGCCTTTCTTATCCGCCGGCGACAATTTCACCACCAAAGACGGAAGACTCGCTTCCAGTAAGTTAAACGCCGTGAAAAACACCAGCAGAATCACGAACATCGACCAGAAACCTTCCGCGCCATACAACAACGCCAATTGCATCAAGCTCACCGTCAGCACCGCACCGACGAAAATCGGCTTCATCCGGCCTTTCGACTCCGCCTGGATAATGAACGGCACCATCAAGGCAAATGACAGCAGCATCACCGGCAAATACAACTCCCAGTGGTGCAACGAATCCAAGCCGGCGGTATCGCGAATCAAGAACGGCACGGCGATAAACATCGCCGTCAAGATGGCATGCAGAACAAACACCCCGATGTCCAAACGCAATAATTGTGGGTTTTTAATCACATCTTTGAACTGGCTCGGGTCGGCTTCGGCTTCACGTTGAAAGGTTTGGTTGGAAATTTTCGGCACCATAAAAATGACCAACAGAACCCCCAAAACAGCCAGGCCTGCTATGGCCCAGAAAATTCCGCGCACACCAAACAGCTCGCCCAACATTGGGCCGGCGACCAACGAAACCGTAAACGACAAGCCGATGGTCATGCCGACAATCGACATAGCACGCAACCGGAATTGTTCCGACACCAAATCCGCCACCGTCGCCATCAGAACCGCGGCCACGGCGCCCATGCCTTGCAACGCCCGCCCGACGATCATCATTTCGATGGAATCGGCCAACGCACACACGATCGAACCGACCATAAACACCAACATGCCCAGAATGATCAGCGGCTTCCGGCCGAACCGGTCCGACAACATGCCGTACGGAATCTGCAAAAATGCCTGCGTTAAACCGTAAATCCCCATCGCAATCCCGATTTGGGTTGCGGTCACCCCTTCGAACTCTTCGTGCGCGAACAAGGCGAACACCGGGAAAATCATAAACAGACCCAGCATTCGGGTGGAGAAGATTCCGGCAACGGAAAAAGCGGCGCGCCTTTCCGTCGGGCTCATGCGACGGCTCATTTCAGACATTTATGGTATCCTGTCATTTATCGTTGTTGGCGGCCAGCCCGGCCGTTCCATGGTTTTTCAAAAATAGCACGCATTATAGCATTGTTCCGCTTGGCGGAAAAAGGAGCCTCAAGATGAACTCAATACTTTCGATCCTGCTTGCCGTGACCCTTTCCCTGTTCGCTTTCGGCCAGGCCTGGGCCGATGAAGATGCCAACCGCTTCAACCGCATCAGCTTTGCCGAAACCGTTTCGGAAACCGTCAGCAACGATCAAGTCACCGTGCAGTTCATCGCCCGCGCTCAAGACAGCGACCCGGAGACCGTCGCTCGCGAGGTCAACCAACAAATGCAACACGCCAAACGCCTGATTGACCGCACACAGGGCTTACGCGTACAGACCGGCGGTTACCGAATTCACCCGGTCTATGACAAAGACCAAAACATCCAAACCTGGCGCGGCCAACAAACGCTGAGCATCGAAACCCAAAATTCGCCAGGCCTGGCGAAAATCCTGACGGAGCTGCAAAGCCTGCTCAGCTACAACGGCATGCAGTTCTCGGTTTCCCGCCAGCAACAGAAACGCGTCATGGAACGCCTGCTGAAACAAGGCATTCAGGCTTATCGGGACAAAGCCAAACAAATCGCTCGCGCCTTTGGCAAAGAAGCGTTCAATATTACCGAAACCCACATCGACAATCCGATGCCGCCCACTATTTATCGCCAACCCCGTACCCTAGCCCTTTCCGCCATGAAAGCGGAATCGGCTCCGGTCATGGAAGCCGGACAAACCGATCTTCGACTGACCATTTCCGGCGTGGTCACGATTCGTAACGATACGTTTTAAAAGGTTTTTTCCAACCCCGCAAAGGGGTGCGGCCATGTGAAATTTGCTATAATAACGCTTTTGCTTTGATTCAACCGCAGGCGGATTTTACATGCTAGAAGAGATTATCGTTCGTGGCGCACGCACGCACAATTTGAAAAACATCGACATTGCGCTTCCCCGCGACAAGCTGATTGTCATCACCGGCCTGTCCGGTTCCGGAAAATCCTCTCTAGCCTTCGACACCATTTACGCCGAAGGGCAACGTCGTTATGTGGAATCGCTGTCCGCCTATGCCCGTCAATTTTTGTCGGTCATGGAAAAACCCGACATCGACCACATCGAAGGGCTATCGCCAGCGATTTCCATCGAGCAAAAATCCACCTC
The DNA here is from genome assembly GCF_003991075.1 of Thiomicrospira sp. S5. NCBI lineage: Bacteria > Pseudomonadati > Pseudomonadota > Gammaproteobacteria > Thiotrichales > Piscirickettsiaceae > Thiomicrospira > Thiomicrospira sp. S5. Next base: position 2,501,917 of record NZ_CP014470.1, read on the forward strand.
CCACAATCCCCGTTCCACCGTCGGCACCGTCACCGAAATCTATGACTATCTGCGTTTGTTGTATGCACGGGCCGGCACGCCGCGTTGCCCGACACACCATTGTGATTTGGTGGCGCAAACCGTCAGCCAGATGGTCGACCACACGTTGGAACTGCCGGAAGGCACGAAGTGTTTACTGGTCGCGCCGGTAGTGCGCGGCAAGAAAGGTTCCCACCAAAACCTGCTGGACGAGCTGCAAGCGCAGGGCTATGTGCGCGCCCGCATTGACGGTAAACTGCTGGAATTGGACGGCGGCATCGAGCTGGATAAAAAATTCAAACACGACATCGAAGTCGTCGTCGATCGCTTCAAAATCCGCTCGGACATCAAACAACGCCTGGCCGAATCTTTTGAAACCGCGCTGCACCTGGCCGATGGTATTGCCCAAGTACTGCCGATGGATGAAGACGATGATTTCCAATTGCTGTTTTCAGAACGCTTTTCCTGCCCGCACTGCGGCTACTCGGTGCCGGAATTGGAACCACGCATCTTCTCATTCAACAATCCACACGGCGCCTGCCCGACCTGTGACGGTCTCGGCGTTAAACAAACCTTCGATCCGGCACGCGTCATTATGCACCCGGATTTAAGCTTGGCGGGTGGCGCTATCCGGGGTTGGGATCGCCGCCATAAATACTACTATGACATTCTCAAAGCCGTGGCCGACCACTATGCATTCGATATGGAAACGCCTTGGACCGAACTGGATAAAAAACACCAAGACATCGTGCTTTACGGCTCCGGCAAAGAAAAACTGCCGTTGCCGCATGGCCGCTATTCCGACACCCGTCGCTTTGAAGGTGTCATTCCGAACATGGAGCGTCGCTATGCGGAGACCGACAGCAAAGCGGTGCGTGACGAACTGGAAAAATTCCGTGTGTCGCATTTGTGCAGCAGTTGCCACGGCACCCGGCTTAACGAGGCGGCGCGAAATGTATTCGTCACCGAAAAAACCCTGCCGGAATTGACTGAACAGCCGATTGGCGAACTCCACACCTTTTTCACAGACCTGAAGCTGGACGGCACCAAAGGCCAGATTGCCGAAAAAATCATCAAAGAAGTGCATGACCGCTTGTCCTTTTTGGTCAACGTCGGCCTCAACTACCTGACCCTGAACCGAAGTGCCGACACCTTATCCGGCGGCGAAGCGCAACGTATCCGCCTGGCCAGTCAGATCGGTGCCGGCCTGGTTGGCGTCATGTACGTGCTGGACGAGCCCTCCATCGGGCTGCACCAGCGCGACAACGACCGACTGTTGAATACCCTGAACCACCTCCGAGATTTGGGGAATACCGTCATCGTGGTCGAACACGACGAAGATGCCATCCGCGCCGCCGATTACGTATTGGACATCGGTCCGGGCGCCGGCGTCCACGGCGGGCGCATCATGGCGCAAGGTTCACCGGATGAAATCATGGCCACCAAAGCGTCGCTGACCGGTCAATACCTGACCGGTGAACGCGCCATTCACATTCCGGAACAACGCCTGCCGCGCACCAAAAACAAAACCTTGAAAATCCAAGGTGCCTCAGGCAACAACCTGAAAAACGTGGATTTGGAAATCCCGGCCGGTTTGCTGACCTGCATCACCGGTGTATCCGGTTCCGGCAAGTCGACACTGATTAACGAGACTCTCTATAAGATCACGGCCAACCAACTGAATAAAGCGGCATTGGAACCGGCCGCTTATGACAAGGTTTCCGGACTGGAGCATTTTGACAAGGTGGTCAACATCGACCAAAGCCCGATTGGCCGCACCCCACGTTCCAACCCGGCGACTTACACAGGGTTGTTTACACCGATCCGTGAATTGTTAGCCGCCACGCCGGAATCGAGAACCCGTGGCTACACGCCCGGCCGTTTCAGCTTCAACGTCAAGGGCGGTCGCTGTGAAGCCTGCCAGGGTGACGGCGTTTTGAAAGTGGAAATGCACTTCCTGCCGGATGTGTACGTGGCGTGCGACGTCTGTCACGGCGCGCGCTATAACCGTGAAACCCTGCAAGTGGATTACAAAGGCAAAAACATTCATGAAATTCTGGAAATGACGGTGGAAGATGCCCGGGCGTTTTTCGATGCCATTCCGGTGATTGCCCGTAAATTACAAATGCTGATGGAAGTCGGGCTCGGTTACATCAAACTCGGACAGAGCGCGACCACCCTCTCCGGCGGTGAAGCCCAGCGCGTCAAATTGGCAAAGGAACTGTCAAAACGCGATACCGGCAACACCCTTTACATTTTGGATGAACCGACAACCGGCTTGCATTTCCACGACATTGAGCTATTATTGAAAGTCATTCAAAATCTGCGCGACCAAGGCAATACCATTGTCATTATCGAACACAATTTGGACGTGATCAAAACAGCGGATTGGATTGTGGACCTCGGACCCGAAGGCGGGTCTGGAGGCGGTGAGATCATCGCCACCGGGACACCGGAAGACGTGGCGAAAAACAAACACTCCTACACCGGCCATTATTTGAAAAAAATTCTCGACGCCGGCCGGCGTAGAAGCGGCTAAAACCACCAGGCCTGGTGGTTTTTAACTTTGTCCAGGGAGGGCAACACCATGTTGAGTACACCGCTTCGATCCATCTGGCTCGTGATCACGCTAACGTCTATCACGGCCGCCACTTGGGCCAATAGCCTGACAAACGACTGGCAGTCCCCCGCTTACATTGAAAAAGCCTTTTCGGAAATCGCGCTGAAAAATGAATACCGTCAAACGGATGGCCGAGTCATCAAATGGCAACAGCCCATCTACTACCAATACCAGTATTACTTTCTTCCGAAAAACGACTTGGTCACTCGCCTGACCGACGCCCATCTCGCACAACTGAAGAACATCACGAAACATCCGATTCAAAACAGCAATACCGTCCACCCGGCAAACTTCAAAATCATTTTCACCAAGGACCGTTACTACCAAATGGCCATTGATACCTTCGCCCCTTCGGATGTGAAAAACTTGTCCCGGGAAAGTCACTGCATGGGAACTTACCACCTGAACAAACAACACGAAATCGTTCACGCCGCCATCATCATTCCGGTAGACCATGCCATGAGTCGAGGCCTACTACCTGCCTGCATCGTGGAGGAAATTACACAAGTCATGGGACTGCCGAATGATTCGGACTGGGTCAACCCCAGCATCGCCAACGATAAAAGTCGCATCGACCTACTGACCGGCTTGGATTACATCATGTTGAAGCTGCTATATTCACCCGACGTCAAAGCCGGAATGAATCAAAACGACATCCAACCGATTGTTCGCCGCGAACTGCAATTTTATCAGCGCAATGGCCTGATACGTAAGGCAGGACACCTCGTCAATAAAGCCGGGCTGTATCCGCTGCTGAATTAACCGGCCAAATCCTTGATCACCACCCCGGCCAGCATTAAACCGAAGAGGCCAGGCATGTAACTGGCTGTCCCATTCACCACTCGCCCGCGTGCGCCTTCAATTTCTTCCATCGGCCCCGGGTCTTTGGGAAGTTCGGTCGAAAAGACCACCGTGATTCCTTTATGAATGCGTTGTTTTTTCAAGCGCTGCCGCATATTACGCGCTAGACCGCATGTATGGGTCTTCGACACATCGGTAATCTGAATTTTTGACGGGTCAACCCGCCGCCCGGCCCCCATACTCGAAACCACTTTGAAACCTTTTTGGAAAGCCGTTGCCACCAACGCCACTTTACAATTCAGGCTATCGATGGCATCGACCACATAATCAAAATCACTCTGCAGTAATTCGTCCATATCGTCCGGCTTTAAAAAACGCTGAATCGTCACTACCTCACACTCCGGATTAATATCCTGAATACGCGCCTGCATGACCAGTGCCTTATTTTTCCCTAAGGTTGATTCCAGCGCGATGATCTGACGGTTCAAATTCGACGGTGAGACCTGGTCGTGATCGACAATCGTCAGCCGCCCAACCCCTGCTCTCGCTAAGGCTTCAATAACAAACCCACCAACACCGCCCACACCGGCCACCAGGACATGACTGCCTTTCAAGCGTTCAATCCCCTCATCGTCAAACACCAGACGGCTTCGTTCAAATAATGCTTCCATCTCTGCCCTTTAAAAATAATCGTTTGGCATTCTCGCAGCTGTGCTCCAACACTGTTTCTTCACTCACCTGCAATAATGCGGCTATTTTAACCGATAAAGCGCCCAGACCTGCCAGCGGGTTTGAAACCGGAAGATTCTGACCAAAAGGGGCATCCGACTCCAAGACCAACGCGTCCAACCCAATGGCCTGAACGAGCTCATGATACCGACGAGCATTTTCATTCAATAACACCGAATTGACACCTATCAGCATTCCGGCTTCAACAAATTGCTTGGCCATCACTGCACCGCCCGCAAATCCATGCATGACGCCCGCCACGTTTGAATCACGTAAACGCGTCAACATTGGATTAAACGCTTTGGTGCAATGAATTGAAACCGGTAAATCATAACGCTCCGCCAGTTGAATCTGATGCTCAAAAACCGCTTCTTGCCACACCATGGAAGGCCGACCGGCCCCTTTATCCAATCCGATTTCACCGATGGCAAAAATCGCATCACGGTGTACTGACAAAAAATCATCTAGGGCTGACAGTTGCTGAAGATAACCGTCCTGGACAAACCATGGATGCAATCCAATGGCTGGAAAAACGTGTGGATATTGACGGCCTAGTTCCACGGTTTTCAACCAGTCTTCAGATGAAGTGGAAACCGCGAGATAATAGTGTTTTTGAGCTGATGATGGGCGTGATTGAGATGCCAGACACTGGCTAAGGAAGTCGGACGAAAAATTAGCATCCGCTAAATGACAATGTGTATCAAAAAAGCAGGACATAAAAAAGCCAGCTTTCGCTGGCTTAGAACTTAGTCTTCAGAAGACTCGGCTGCTTCCGCTTGAGGGCGGTCAACCAATTCAACATAGGCCATCGGCGCATTGTCTCCCGGACGGAATCCGCATTTCAAAATGCGAATGTACCCACCCGGACGAGACTCATAACGAGGACCCAATTCTGAAAAAAGTTTACCGACTGCAGCTTTATCACGTAAACGTGAAAAAGCGACACGACGGTTGTGAACGCTGTCTTGCTTCGCTAATGTGATTAGCGGTTCGGCAACACCACGCAATTCTTTCGCTTTAGCCACAGTCGTTTTGATCACTTCATGTTCGATCAAAGACGCAGACATGTTTCTGAACATCGCTTTACGATGTGAGCTATTACGATTTAATTTACGACCACTTTTACGATGACGCATGGTAGCTTTCCTTTAAATTATGCTGACTCTTTACTCACCAGGCTTGATGGCGGCCAGTTTTCAAGTTTTGTACCCAAACCAAGACCTCTTTGCGCAAGAACGTCTTTGATTTCTTGTAACGATTTTTTACCTAAATTCGGTGTCTTCAACAAGCTGGACTCGGCACGCTGAACCAAATCACCAATGTAGTAGATTTGTTCGGCTTTCAAGCAGTTTGCAGAACGAACCGTTAACTCCAAATCGTCTACCGGCTGCAAGAAGATTGGATCGAATTCGTTCTCTTCTTCTTCCTGAACCACAATCTCTTTGTGCTTCAAATCCACAAACGCAATCAGTTGATAATGCAACACCGTTGCCGCTTGTTTGATCGCATCTTCCGGATCCAAAGTTCCATCAGTCACGACATTCAAAATCAGCTTATCCAAGTCCGTTCTTTGCTCAACACGAGCGTTTTGAACTTCATAGCTAACGGTTTTAACAGGGCTGAAACTGGCATCCAATTTCAGAACACCGATATTCGCTGATTCGGATTCATCCGTTTGAACCGCTGCACGGTACCCGATGCCTTTTTCCACTTTCAGTTTCATGGAAAGTTCGGCGCCTTCGCTCAAGTGAGCGATGATCAAGTCTGGGTTCATGATTTCAGTATCATGATTCAACTGAATGTCACCTGCTGTTACGACCGCTGGCCCTTTTTTCGACAAGGTCAATTCGGCTTCCGAGGTTTCATTCAATTTAATAGCAACCTCTTTCAAGTTCAGCAAGATTTCCAAAACATCTTCGCGAACCCCTTCGATTGCCGAATACTCGTGCAACACACCGTCAATCTGAGCTTCAACAATCGCCGCACCCGGCATTGAAGATAATAAGATTCTTCTTAAAGCATTCCCTAGAGTATGCCCAAAACCACGCTCTAGAGGCTCAAGAGTTACACGGCTATTAAAACCGCCAACCGTTTTAATATCTACTAAACGTGGAGTTAGTAGCTGCTCTAACATCTCTTGCATTAGAAGTTATCTCCGTTTCAAAGGGTTACTTAGAGTAAAGCTCGACAATTAGGTTTTCTGAAATATCCGCAGATAAGTCTGAACGATCCGGTACAGATTTGAATACACCTTCAAATTTAGAAGGATCAACTTCTACCCAGCTTACATTGCCAGCTTGATTACTCAACTCAAGTGCAGTTGCAATACGAGATTGGCTACGAGACTTCTCTCTAATGCTCACAACGTCACCAGCAGACACTTCGTAAGAAGGGATGTTTACTGATTGACCGTTAACATGAATCGCTTTATGCGAAACCAATTGTCTTGCTTCTGCACGAGTCGAGGCAAACCCCATACGGTAAACGACGTTATCCAATCTGCTTTCAAGCAATTGCAGAAGGTTTACACCGGTTGACCCTTTACGACGGTCGGCTTCTTTATAGTACAAACGGAATTTCTTCTCTAGAACTCCGTAAATACGACGTACTTTTTGTTTTTCTCTTAACTGTAAACCATATTCAGTCACACGTTTGCGGCCGGCTCCATGCTGACCTGGCAACTGATCAATTTTACATTTTGATTCGATGCTACGAACACCGCTCTTCAAAAATAGATCAGTTCCTTCACGACGTGATAGTTTACATTTTGGACCAATATATCTAGCCATCTTCTACCTCTGAATATTAAACGCGACGTTTTTTAGGCGGACGGCAACCGTTATGCGGGATTGGTGTCACATCGGAGATCGATGTAATTTTAAAACCAACACTGTTCAATCCTCTAACAGCTGAATCACGGCCGGGTCCAGGACCTTTAACCATAACATCCATATTTTTAACACCATATTCCGTAGCCATTTGGCCAGCGCGCTCTGCGGCGACCTGGGCTGCGAAAGGTGTACTCTTACGAGAACCGCGGAAACCACTTCCACCGGAAGTGGCCCAGCAAAGTGCATTACCTTGGCGATCCGTAATCGTCACGATGGTGTTATTAAAAGTAGCGTGAACATGCGCAACGGCGTCCGTTACGACTTGTTTTGCTTTCTTCTTAACACGTGAATTTGCTTTTGCCATATCTAATCTCTAAATTTATGCTTAACGCTTAATAGGCTTTTTAGGCCCTTTACGAGTGCGAGCATTATTTTTGGTACGTTGTCCTCGCAACGGAAGACTTCTACGGTGACGAATTCCTCTGTAGCAACCCATATCCATCAAACGTTTGATGTTCATGGTCACATCACGACGAAGATCACCTTCGATTTTGTACTTAGTCACTTCGGAACGAAGTGCTTCTAACTGTTCTTCAGTTAGTTCACGAACTTTCGTTGTTGGATCAATTTTTGTGCTCGCACAAATATTTTGCGCTGTTGTCTGTCCAACACCGTAGATCGATCTCAATCCAATAACGATATGTTTGTTAACTGGAATGTTTACGCCGGCAATACGAGCCATTTTGCGCTCCTTAACTATCCATCTACCGAAAAACGAGCGATTATACTCATTTCTAGGATTAATTACTAGTAGCAATCTTAATTTTTAGTCAATTAAAATTACCGCCCTTTTAAGTTAGCTTTTCTCATCATACTTTCGTATTGACCTGATTGCATATGGGCCTGGATGTTTGTCATAAAATCCATAACCACGATAACGATAATCAGCAATGATGTTCCACCAAAATAAAAAGGAACATTCCAATACAAAATTAAAAATTCAGGCAACAAACATACAAGCGTGATGTAAATCGCACCTGCCAAAGTTAGTCGACTCATAATCGTGTCAATGCGACGAGCCGTTTGTTGACCTGGTCTGATTCCTGGGATATAAGCCCCTGATTTTCTCAGGTTATCCGCCGTTTCGTTTGGATTAAAAACGATGGCTGTATAGAAGAAACAGAAGAAAATAATGGCCATTGCATAAAATAAAATATACAAAGGCTGGCCAGGCGACATTGTCGTTGCAATATCTTTCAACCACCCCATATTTTCAGCTGTTCCAAACCAACCGCCTAGGGTTGCAGGAAATAGAATAATGCTTGATGCAAAAATCGGTGGAATCACACCCGCCATGTTTAATTTCAATGGCAAATGCCCTTCTTGACCGCCATATAGCTTTCGACCTCTCATGCGCTGCGCATAATGAATCGGAATGCGTCTTTGGCCTCTCTCGACGAAGACAACGAATGCAATCACCAAAAACACCAGCCCCAAAAGGACAAATGCGGTAATCGCATGCATGGCACCGGTATTGACTTGTTCAAACGTTCCACCAAGTGCCGATGGCAATCCTGCAACGATACCTGCAAAAATGATCAAGGAAATACCGTTCCCGATACCTCGTTCAGTAATTTGCTCACCCAGCCACATCAAGAAAATGGTGCCGCTGACCAGCGTTGTGACTGCGATAACCTTAAACAAGAAACCTGGTTCTACCACGACGGACATCCCATTAATATTTTGGGACTCCAAGGCGATGGCAACACCCAATGCTTGGAAGGTAGCCAAAACCACCGTCCCGTAGCGAGTGTATTGAGTAATTTTGCGCCGACCAGCCTCACCGTCTTTCTTCAACTGCTCAAGCGTCGGAGAAACAACCGTCAGCAATTGCATAATGATCGAAGCCGAAATATAAGGCATGATTCCGAGAGCCAGAATGGACAGTCGCTCCAAAGCGCCACCTGAGAACATGTTGAACATGTCCAGGATTGTGCCCTTCTGCTGCTCAAACATCGCAGCCAGCGCAACTGGATCAATCAAAGGGACCGGAATATGAGTCCCTAGTCGATAAACGATTAGGGCTCCTAAGACAAAAAAGATTTTTTGACTCAGACCACTTGCACCTGAATTTTCAATTGACTGACTTTTCATAATCAAGCTTCTACGGATCCACCAGCAGCTTCAATAGCAGCCTTGGCGCCAGCTGTAACCTTCAAACCAGACAGTTTGACAGCTTTTGTCAATTCACCACTATTAATCACTTTAACGGTTTTGATTTTATCTGAAACCAAATCCGCGGCTTTCAATGCTTGCAGATCAATGACATCTGAATCCACTGAAGACAGTGTATCCAAACGGATTTCAGCTGTAAACGCAGCCTTGCGAGAGGTAAATCCAACCTTTGGCAAGCGACGTTGCAAAGGCATTTGACCACCTTCAAAACCGATTTTTGGCATACCGCCGGAACGTGATTTTTGACCTTTATGCCCGCGTCCAGCCATTTTACCGTTGCCGGAACCTTGACCGCGACCTTTACGTTTAGCAAGTTTCTTTGCGCCTTCAGCTGGCTTTAAAGTATTTAAATGCATATTATGCTTCCTCTACTTTAAGCAAATAGGAAACTTTATTGATCATCCCTCTGTTTTCAGGAGTATCAACAACCGCTACAGTTTGGTGCATTTTTCGTAACCCAAGTCCTGCAACACACGCTTTATGAGCAGGCAGTCGTCCGATTGTGCTTTTAACCAAAGTAACATTGACTAATTTCTTATCTGACATTTTATTCACCTAAAATTTCTTCGACGGACTTACCGCGCTTGGCCGCAATTGATTCCGGGCTACTCATTCCAGTCAAAGCATTAACAGTTGAACGAACCACGTTTACTGGACGTGTTGTTCCAACACACTTTGCCAAGACATCTTTAACGCCCGCAGCTTCCAGTACGGCACGCATCGCACCACCGGCGATGATTCCAGTACCGTCAGAAGCCGGTAGCAATACGATGTTGGCTGCACCTTGCTTGAAATTGATCGGATATTGCAATGTACCGCCATTCAGGTGGACATCTTTCATGTTACGGCGCGCTTTTTCCATTGCCTTCTTAATCGCAACTGGAACTTCGTTTGCCTTACCACTTCCGTAGCCAACACGACCCTCACCATCACCAACAACGGTTAGTGCTGAAAAACCGAAGACACGTCCACCTTTCACAACTTTTGCAACTCGGCGAACTGAAACCAATTTTTCAATAAGTCCGTCTTGACCTTCTTGTAATTCTTTTGAAGACATTGTTATCCCTTCTTTTAAAACTGAAGACCGTTTTCTCGAGCAGAATCTGCTAGAACTTGAACACGACCATGATATTTAAAACCAGAACGGTCAAATGCAACAGACTCAATGCCCGCAGCCTTAGCTTTTTCCGCTATTGACTTACCAACAAGCTTCGCTGCTTCTTTGTTTCCACCAAAGGCAACTTGCTTTTTAATTTCTGCTTGGACTGTAGAGCTTGAAGCAACAACAGATGAACCATCTGATGAGATAATCTGAGCATAAATGTGCTTAGGAGTTCTGTGCACACAAAGACGTGCTTTATCCTGTGAAGCCAATTTTGCTCGCGTTTTTTTCGCTCTACGTAGTCGGGTAGCTTTCTTATCCATGTATAATCCCAACCTTTATTTTTTCTTAGCTTCTTTGCGCAAGATATATTCATCCGCGTACTTAACACCTTTGCCTTTATAAGGCTCTGGCGGACGATAACCACGGATTTCAGCAGCAACTTGTCCAACAACTTGCTTATCTGCACCTTTCACTACGATTTCCGTTTGGCTTGGCGTCTCAACAGTAATGCCTTCTGGCAACTCATGATTGACCGGATGAGAAAAACCAAGCGTCAGGTTCAAAACTTTTCCTTGAGCTTGAGCACGGTAACCAACACCAACCAGTTGCAGTTTTTTCTCAAAACCTTCAGAAACACCGACAACCATGTTATTGATAATGGATCTTACCGTTCCAGCTTGAGCCCATGCATTTTTACTGTTGCTCTTAGGAGCAACGGTCACCACACCATCTTCCAGTGAGATTGCCACCATTGGGTTGAACGTGTTTGAAAGTGCACCTTTCGAACCCTTGACCGACACATCGGAACCCTGAACAGAGACTTCCACACCTGATGGTACCGTGATAGGAGACTTTGCAATTCTAGACATTGTGATCTCCCCTTACGCTACGTAACAAATAATCTCACCGCCGATACCAGCTGTGCGGGCATCACGATCAGACATAATTCCTTTAGAAGTCGACACAACGGCCACCCCTAAACCACCAATTACTTTCGGCAACTCATTTTTGTTTTTATAAACACGCAAACCTGGCCGGCTTACACGCTTCAACATTTCAATAACCGGCTTACCTTCGAAATACTTCAAATCGACCGACAATTCTGACTTACCGTTCTTATCACTTACGCTGTATGCGCTAACATACCCTTCACCAGCCAAAACTTTTGCAACTGCAACCTTAACTTTGGAAGAAGGCATAACAACATTTGCATGACCAGCAATTTGGCCATTGCGAATACGAGTTAGCATATCAGCTATTGGATCAGACATACTCATAAATATTTATCCTTACCAACTTGCTTTTCTTAAACCAGGTACATCACCTTGCATGGCTAATTCTCTTAGCATGTTACGTGACAATCCAAACTTTCTATAAACACCGTGCGGGCGCCCTGTCAAACGACAACGATTTTGCTGTCTTACAGGCGATGCATTTCGTGGTAGCTTCGCCAGTTTTTCCATTGCATCCATACGCTCTTCAAAGCTCAAAGACATATCAACCGAAGCTTTTTTCAACTCCGCTCTTTTGGCTGCATATTTAGCAACTGTCTTTGCTCTTTTCTTTTCTCTTTCAATCATTGATTGCTTTGCCATGGGAAACCTCTACCTTACTTCTTAAATGGGAAATTAAAGGCTTCTAAAAGAGCTTTCGCTTCATCATTCGTCGACGCAGTCGTCGTAAAGCTGATGTCCATACCTCGGATCTTATCAACCTTCTCAAACTCAATCTCTGGGAAAATGATCTGCTCTTTGATACCTAGATTGTAGTTACCACGACCGTCAAAAGCGTTCGCTTTCACACCTTGAAAGTCTCTGACTCGAGGTAAAGCAACATTAATCAGTCGATCCAAAAACTCATACATTCTGGCGCCACGCAACGTTACTTTACAGCCCAACGGATAACCGTCACGCACTTTAAAGCTTGCAACTGAACGACGAGCCAATGTACGAACTGCTTTTTGGCCGGTAATAGCTTCCATGTCTGACACAGCATTATCCAATACTTTTTTGTCAGCAATCGCTTCACCAACACCCATATTAATCGTAATCTTCGACAACTTAGGAGCCTGCATTACAGACTTATAACCAAATTTCTCCACCAGGGCAGGGACAACTTGGTCGTTATAAATTTTTTGTAATCTTGCCATATCTCAACCTACTTAAGCGTCTACCAAATTGCCGTTAGACTTGAAGAAACGTTTTTTAACACCGTCTTCTTCTCGAACACCGACTCGGTCTGCTTTCTTTGTTTCAGGATTGTATAAAGCAACATTAGAAGCATCAATTGGCATTTCTTTTGAAACGATACCACCTTGCTCTCCCGTCATAGGGTTAGGCTTAACGTGCTTCTTTGCCAAATTAATTCCATCTACTATTAGCTTACCATTTTGCATAACAAGGGAAACAGAGCCACGTTTACCCTTATCTTTACCAGCAATAACGATAACCTCATCACCTTTTTTTAGACGATTCATTATCCGTTCCTTATAAAACTTCTGGAGCCAACGAAACGATTTTCATAAATTTATCGTTACGAAGCTCACGTGTTACTGGGCCAAAAATACGCGTGCCAATCGGCTCAAGTTTCGAGTTCAGGATTACTGCCGCATTCCCGTCGAATTTGATCTTAGAACCATCTGGACGTCTTACACCTTGCGCCGTACGCACTACAACCGCATCAAAAACGTCACCTTTTTTGACCTTTCCACGCGGAGCCGCTTCTTTCACAGCTACTTTAATAACATCACCAACACTTGCGTAACGACGCTTGGAACCGCCCAACACTTTGATACATTGAACTTTACGCGCGCCACTGTTGTCAGCAACATCAAGCACAGTTTGCATTTGAATCATGATGGAACTCCATCCATAAAATTTAAATAACACAAAAACCGCCAAAACAACTAGTTCCCATCACAGGCTTGGTTGGTAAGACGGTAAAAAATTTGGGCAATTATATCAAATAATACTCAAAAGTCTACTGTTAATTACAGCTTCGCTTTTTCGTCTACTGATACCAAAGACCAAGACTTTCTTTTGGAAATTGGAGTGCACTCAGAAATAGTGACTCGATCCCCAACACCACAAGCATTATCTGCGTCATGCGCCATAACCTTTGTGGACTTTCTCACGAATTTTTTATACTTAGGGTGCTTGATATAACGATCCGTCAACACAACGATTGACTTGTCCATGCCATTGCTGACCACTACACCTTGCATTGTACGTGCTTTCTTTTCCATACCAGCCATTCTTATTTACTCACTTTTTCACGAATGATGGTTTTAACTCGAGCAACGGAACGACGCACAGTACGTAGTTGAGCAGTATTTGACAACTGGCCTGTTGCATGTTGCATTCTCAAGTTAAACTGTTCTTGCAGAAGATCCAACAAATCTTTTCTCAGTTCTTCTACAGACTTTTCTTTCAATTCTGCAGTCATAATCACATCACCGTTCTTGTAACAAATTGTGTTTTAAATGGTAGCTTTGCCGCAGCCAATTCGAAGGCTTCGCGCGCAACAGCTTCATCCACACCTTGCATTTCATAAAGGACACGTCCTGGTTGAACCTGAGCAACCCAGTATTCAACACTACCCTTACCTTTACCCATACGCACTTCAAGCGGCTTATTGGTAATTGGCTTATCCGGGAAAACGCGAATCCAAATTTTTGCACCACGCTTTACTTTACGCGTCATCACTCGACGAGCAGCCTCGATTTGACGTGAGGTCATACGCCCACGTTCCATCGCTTTCAGACCAAACTCACCAAAGCTGATTTTGTTACCGACATTTGCAAGACCGCGGTTACGTCCTTTATGTACTTTTCTGAATTTTGTACGTTTTGGCATTAACATAACAACTATTCCCCTTATTTACGGCCTTTCTTGCCTTTCGACTGCTTCTTGTCATCATTTACCATTGAGATTTTTTCCAGTTTTTCACCTTTAAAGATCCAAACTTTTACCCCAATTTTTCCGTAAGTGGTGTCCGCTTCGAAAGTGGCATAGTCGATGTCCGCACGCAATGTATGCAATGGCACACGACCTTCTCGGTACCATTCGGCACGTGCAATTTCAGCACCATTCAAACGTCCGGAAACGTTTACCTTGATACCTTCAGCACCCAAACGCATTGCATTGCTGACCGCACGTTTCATCGCGCGACGGAACTGAATACGTTTTTCAAGTTGCTGAGCAATACTCTCCGCAACCAATTTTGCATCCAATTCCGGCTTCTTGATTTCTTCGATATTGATATTGACCGGTAAGCCTGTTTTCGCAATCAATGCTTGCTTAAGCTTCTCAATATCTTCACCTTTCTTACCGATAACAACACCAGGTCTGGCCGTATGTACCGTAACACGCACACCGTTAGCCACACGTTCGATGTTGATTTGGCTAACTGAAGCGTGCTTCAATTTTTCATGCAATTCTTTACGAATTTCTACATCACTGATAAGAAAATCAGAATAGTTTTTGCTATCTGCGTACCAGCGTGCGTTCCAATCTCTTGTAATCCCTAGACGGATCCCAACCGGATGAACTTTTTGTCCCATTCTGACTCTCCTTACTTATCGCCAACAGTCACAGTGATATGACTGATGCGTTTTAAGATTCGATTTCCACGACCTTTTGCTCGTGCGCGCATACGCTTCATGATAGGACCTTCATTGACATAAGCTTCCGTCACCTTCAACTCGTCAATATCCGCACCTTCATTGTTTTCAGCATTTGCAATCGCCGAGTTCAAAACCTTCCCAATCAATTGAGAAGCTTTTTTGTCGCTGAAAGCCAAAATATTTACAGCGGTTTCAACATCTTTACCGCGAATCAGATCTGCAACCAGACGCGCTTTCTGAGGAGAAATGCGGGCAAATCTATGAGTAGCACTTACTTGCATAATATTTCTCCTTATCTAGATTTCTTGTCTGCTGCATGACCGCGATAAGTACGCGTCATCGAAAATTCACCAAGCTTATGACCGACCATGTTTTCTGAAACATAAACCGGGATATGCTCTTTACCGTTATGAACTGCAATCGTCAAACCAATCATATCAGGAAGAATCATTGATCTTCTTGACCATGTTTTTATTGGACGTTTATTACCAGATTCTTGTGCCTCGATCACTTTCTTCAACAAGTGATGATCTACAAAAGGTCCTTTTTTAACTGAACGTGGCATAGGGTCCTTCCTTATTTGTTTCTACGGCGTACGATCATTTTATCTGTACGCTTATTACTACGAGTTTTCTTACCTTTCGTCGGAACACCCCATGGCGTAACAGGGTTACGACCACCAGAAGTACGACCTTCACCACCACCATGAGGGTGATCTACTGGGTTCATGGCCACACCACGAACCGTCGGTCTAACACCTTTCCAACGTTTTGCACCCGCTTTACCAAGCTTTCTCAGGGAGTGCTCTTGGTTTCCAACCTCGCCGATTGTTGCGCGGCAGTCTGCCAGAATCTTACGCATCTCACCGGAACGAAGCTTAACCAAAACATAAGCACCATCTCGGCCTGCGATCTGTGCATAGGCACCCGCACTACGTGCAATTTGAGCACCTTTACCAGGTCTCATTTCTAGGGCATGCACAATGGTACCGACCGGAATATTTCTCAATGGTAGCGCATTACCCGCTTTAATTGAAACATGCTCACCAGATTCAATTGCATCACCCGCTTTAACATGTCTAGGCGCTAGAATATAACGTCTCTCACCATCCGCGTACTTCAACAAAGCTATGTGCGCTGTACGGTTTGGATCATATTCTAAACGTTCAACAACAGCTGCAACACCATCTTTGTTACGCTTAAAGTCTACTTGACGATAATGCTGCTTGTGACCACCACCTTGGTGTCTTACAGTAATTCGTCCATTCGAGTTTCTACCACCTGATTTCGATTTCTTTTCAAGCAGGGCTGCATGCGGCTTGCCTTTATGCAAGTCCGGCTCAACAACACTTACAACAAAACGACGGCCAGGCGAAGTAGGTTTTGATTTCTTAATAATTGCCATGACAACCTCTCTTATTCTGCGCCAACAAAGTCAATTTCTTGACCCGGCACCAAACGAACGATCGCTTTACGCAAACCATTACGTTTCCCTACCCGGCCTCTAAAGACTTTTGTCTTGCCTTTAATATTGATCACATTGACCGACTGAACCTTAACATCAAACAATTCTTCTACGGCTTGTTTAACTTCAGGCTTTGTCGCACCTGGCATGACTTTAAACACATATTGCTCAGAAGAATCCGCCATCAACGCAGATTTCTCTGAAACATGAGGAGCCACTAATACTTTCAGCAAACGTTCTTTACTCATCCTAACTTCTCCTCAAGCTGCTTAACGGCACCTTGCGTTACGACAATTGACTTAAATCCAACCAAGCTGACCGGGTCAATGGAAGCCACATCACAAACATCTGCATGATACAAATTACGTGCAGAAAGATATAGGTACTCATCAAAACCTTCCGTGATAACCAAAGCATCTTTCAAATCAAGCGTGGCCAACTTAGCAACAAATTCTTTTGTCTTTGGCGCTTCAACTTTAAAGTCATCCACAACAACCAATCGATCTGTGCGAACCAACTCAGAAAAAATTGATTTCATGGCACCGCGATACATTTTCTTGTTCACTTTTTGTGAAAAATCGCGATTGTGTCCCGGGAAGGCACGACCGCCACCAACCCACACTGGGCTGCGAGTTGTACCGGCACGAGCGCGACCGGAGCCTTTTTGAGCCCACGGCTTCGCACCACCACCACTTACGGCTGAACGGTTCTTCTGACCTTTTGTGCCTGAACGGGCACCAGCCATATAAGCATTTACAACCTGGTGAACAAGAGATTCATTAAATTCAACACCGAAAACGTCATCAGAAACCTTGACGGCCCCTGCTTCTTTTCCACTGGCTAACTCTATTAATTTCAAATCCATCGTGCCCACCTTACTTAATTGCCTTGCGAACAATTACTGTGCTGCCTTTTGCACCTGGCAAAGCACCTTTAATCATTAGCAATGAATTTTCAACATCAACCTTCACCAACTCTAAATTCTGAGTAGTTTGCTTGACATTACCCATGTGACCAGCCATTTTCTTACCTTTAAAGACTCGTCCAGGAGTCTGGTTTTGACCAATCGAACCAGGAGCGCGGTGAGAAATAGAGTTACCGTGAGTCGCGTCTTGCATTCTAAAGTTATGACGCTTTACACCACCTTGGAAACCTTTACCTTTTGTTGTGCCGGTAACGTCCACCAAAGAGACTTCTGAAAATTTCTCTACTGTGATTTCAGAACCAGGCTCAAGACCTTCCGCTTCTGAAACATCTTCCAATCTAAACTCCCACAGACCAACACCAGCTTCAACACCGGCTTTTGCAAAATGCCCTGCCGTTGGCTTATTCACACGACCTGCGTGCTTAGAACCAAATGTTACCTGAACAGCATCATAACCGTCAGACAAGTCATTTTTGATCTGTGTAACACGGTTTGGAGTTACCTCAACAACCGTCACTGGAGTCGATACACCATCCTCGTTAAAAATACGAGTCATACCAATTTTGGTACCTACAACACCAATACCCATATCGTTACCTCATTATTATTTACTCATTAACCATTACGATTGATGGCTAATGCCAACCAAGATAAAACCTTATCTTAGCTCCAGCTGAACGTCCACACCTGCTGCCAAATCCAACTTCATCAATGCGTCAACGGTTTTATCCGTTGGATCGACAATGTCTAGCAAACGCTTGTGCGTACGAATTTCATATTGATCCCTGGCATCTTTATTAACATGCGGAGAAATCAGTACTGTAAAACGCTCTTTTCGAGTAGGCATAGGGATTGGACCCTTAACTTGAGCACCGGTTCTTTTTGCAGTTTCCGTGATCTCACGGGCAGACTGATCAATCAAACGATGGTCAAATGCCTTCAAGCGAATTCGAATATTTTGAGTCGCCATAACATCTTTTTCTCATATTACAAAAAAAGAAAAGCAGTGGTGTAATAAACAGGCCACTGCTCACTAAGGATGCGGATTGTAACAATAATCCAATTTAATATCAAGCAATTATTCAACTGCCTGAATTAAATTTTATTATTCAATAATTTTAGCTACAACACCTGCACCAACTGTACGTCCACCTTCACGAATTGCGAAGCGCAGACCTTCGTTCATTGCGATTGGCGCAATCAACTCTACAGTCATTTGTACGTTATCACCAGGCATAACCATTTCAGTTCCGGCTGGTAATTCACACGCACCTGTTACGTCCGTTGTACGGAAGTAGAACTGTGGACGGTAACCTTGGAAGAATGGTGTGTGACGACCACCTTCGTCTTTGGATAGTACATAAACTTCGGCTTCGAACTTGGTATGCGGTGTAACCGTACCTTTGTGCGCCAATACTTGACCACGTTCGATGTCTTCACGCTTAGTACCACGCAATAGGATACCTACGTTGTCACCAGCTTCACCTTGATCCAGAAGCTTACGGAACATTTCAACACCAGTAACCGTTGTAGTAGTGGTTGGGCGAATACCGACGATTTCGATTTCTTCACCAACTTTTACAACACCTGTTTCAACACGACCGGTGGCAACCGTACCACGACCTTGGATGGAGAAGATGTCTTCTACTGGCATCAAGAATGGCTTGTCAGTGTCACGCTCTGGTGTTGGGATGTAAGTATCCAACGCCTCAACCAAGCGACCGATCGCTGGTTCACCGATTTCAGATTGGTCACCTTCGATGGCTTTAAGCGCAGAGCCCATGATAACTGGCGTGTCATCACCTGGGAAATCGTAGGTATCTAGAAGTTCACGCACTTCCATTTCAACCAATTCTAGAAGCTCTTCGTCGTCAACCATGTCGGCTTTGTTTAGGAATACTACGATGTACGGTACACCTACCTGACGAGATAGAAGGATGTGCTCACGTGTTTGTGGCATTGGGCCATCTGCGGCAGAACAAACTAGGATCGCACCGTCCATTTGAGCGGCACCGGTAATCATGTTTTTAACATAGTCGGCATGCCCTGGGCAGTCTACGTGCGCGTAGTGACGCGTTTCTGATTCGTATTCTACGTGAGCCGTAGAGATCGTGATACCACGCTCTCTTTCTTCCGGTGCGTTATCGATAGCGGAATAGTCTTTTGACTCCCCACCAAACTTCTTACCTTGTACGATTGTTAGAGCCGCTGTAAGAGTTGTCTTACCATGGTCAACGTGACCAATCGTACCAACGTTTACGTGCGGCTTACTACGTTCAAACTTTTCCTTTGCCATTTTTAAAGTCCTATTAAATTAAATACGTTAAATTATTCGCCTTTTTTGGCCTTAGCAATGATCTCTTCCTGAATATTGGCAGGCGCATCAGAGTACTTATCAAACACCATGCTATAAGAAGCACGCCCTTGCGTCAAAGAACGCAACTGAGTCGCATAACCAAACATTTCCGCCAAAGGCACTTCCGCCTTCAACTTTTTACCAGTTGGAATATCTTCCATGCTTTGAACCAAGCCACGGCGGCGGTTCAAATCACCCATAACATCGCCCATATACTCTTCAGGAGTAGTCACTTCAACCGCCATCATTGGCTCAAGAATCACAGGATTGGCTTTAACCACCCCGTTTTTAATCCCCATACTGGCTGCAACACGGAAGGCAGTTTCATTCGAGTCAACATCATGGTAAGAACCGTCAAACAGGCTAACCTTAACATCAACCATTGGGTAACCTGCAATAACACCGTTCTCAAGCTGTTCCTGACAACCTTTTTCAACCGCAGGAATGTATTCTCTTGGAACCACACCACCAACGATTTCGTTGACGAATTCGAAACCTTCGCCGGCTTCCTGAGGCTCGATTCTCAATACGACATGACCGTATTGACCACGACCACCAGACTGACGCACAAATTTACCTTCAGCTTCAACCGATGATTTAATCGTCTCACGATAAGAAACCTGCGGGGCACCAACATTCGCTTCTACATTAAACTCTCGTTTCATACGATCGACCAGGATATCCAAGTGCAACTCACCCATACCAGCCATAATTGTCTGACCAGTTTCCTCGTCTGTATGCACGCGGAAAGATGGATCTTCTGCCGCCAACTTCTGCAAGGCAATACCCATTTTCTCTTGGTCTGCTTTGGTTTTCGGCTCAACAGCGATCGAAATAACAGGCTCTGGAAACTCCATACGTTCAAGGATAATCTTATTATCCGGATCACACAGAGTGTCACCAGTCGTTGTATCTTTCAAACCTACGGCACAAGCGATATCGCCAGCACGCACTTCTTTGATTTCTTCACGAGAGTTCGCATGCATTTGCAAGATACGGCCCACACGTTCGCGCTTGGTCTTAACAGTATTGAAAACCGGACTACCAGCTGCCAAAACACCAGAATAAACACGGAAGAACGTCAAAGTCCCTACATAAGGGTCTGTCATAATTTTAAAGGCCAGAGCCGCGAACGGCTCATCATCGGAAGACTTACGAGTCGCTTTTTCGCCATTTTCCAATTCACCTTCAATCGCAGGCACGTCAGATGGCGCAGGCATATAATCGATAACCGCATCCAAAAGGGCTTGAACCCCTTTGTTTTTAAAGGCGGTTCCACAGAACATTGGAACGATTTCGACATCAATACAACGCTGACGAATACCGGCTTTAATTTCCTCTTCGGAAAGCTCACCTTCTTCCAAATACTTATCCATCAACTCTTCAGACGATTCGGCCGCCGCTTCAATCAAGGCTTCACGGTATTCTTCTGCCTGATCCTGCAACTCTGCTGGAATATCTTCATAGGTAAATTCCATCCCCATGTTTTCTTCTTTCCAGTAAATCGCTTTCATTTTGACCAGATCAATAACGCCGTTAAAGTCGTCTTCTGCACCGATTGGCAATTGCATCGGAACCGGCATGGCACCCAAGCGAGTCTTAACTTGCTCAACAACGTTGAAAAAGTTTGCCCCGGAACGGTCCATTTTATTGACAAAGCCCATACGTGGCACGCCATACTTATCCGCTTGACGCCAAACTGTTTCAGACTGAGGCTCAACCCCACCAACTGAACAGAAACAGGTGACCGCGCCATCCAACACTCGCAAAGAACGCTCTACTTCAATCGTGAAGTCAACGTGACCCGGAGTATCGATGATATTAATGCGGTGTTCAGGGTATTGTTGAGCCATACCACTCCAGAAAGTGGTCGTGGCAGCGGAAGTGATTGTAATCCCTCTTTCCTGCTCTTGTTCCATCCAGTCCATGGCTGCGCCACCGTCATGAGTTTCACCTATTTTATGAGAAACACCTGTGTAAAACAAAATACGCTCGGTCGTTGTTGTTTTACCAGCATCAATATGCGCCATAATACCAATGTTACGGTATCTATCTAAGGGAGTTTTACGTGCCACTTTAATAAACCTTTTGTCAGAATATAAATAATAAAGGCCCACTTACGGGCCCAATTTAGATTACCAGCGGAAATGCGAGAAAGCTTTGTTTGCTTCCGCCATTCGGTGGGTATCTTCTTTCTTCTTAATCGCTGAGCCGCGATTTTCCAAAGCGTCCGATAACTCACCCGCCAGACGCAACATCATGCCTTTTTCACTGCGCTTTCTGGCCGCTTCAACAACCCATCTCATTGCCAAAGCTGTTTTACGTTCCGGTCTTACTTCAACTGGAACTTGGTAGGTAGCACCACCTACTCGGCGAGACTTTACTTCAACCATTGGTCCAACATTTTCCAATGCTTCTCTTAAAAGCCCAGCATGCTCTCCGCCTTTTTTTCTTTCAACCACGATATCCAGTGCGTCATAAACAATCTTTTCAGCAACGGCTTTTTTACCGCTCACCATAATCATGTTTACAAATTTGGTTAAAGTGGTATCACCGAACTTAGGATCCGGTAATACTTGTCTTTTAGGTATTTCTCTTCTTCTTGCCATTCTTACTCTTCCGGTATAAATTTACACTAAACAATTGCAAAACGTATGTTTAAGGGCTTACCCCTTAGGACGCTTCGCACCGTACTTAGAACGACCTTGTTTACGACCATCAACGCCCGCGCAGTCCAGGGAACCACGAACGGTATGATAACGCACACCAGGTAAGTCTTTTACACGACCACCGCGAATTAGAATCACGGAGTGTTCTTGCAGATTGTGACCTTCACCACCGATATAACTAGAAACTTCATATCCGTTAGTCAAGCGCACACGTGCAACTTTACGTAGGGCAGAGTTAGGCTTTTTAGGGGTTGTTGTATAAACGCGCGTACAGACACCACGACGTTGAGGACAGGCCTCCAACGCAGGGACGTTTGATTTTTTCGCTTTATCCTTACGCGGCTTACGCACCAACTGGTTAATAGTAGCCATTACTTCTCACTCCATATTAAGACTTTTAAAACATCTTAAATTATCAAAAATTATCGCAGCATAAAAACGCCACGAATAAGGTTGTGGGATTTTAGAGATCCCACGTTACATTGTCAAGTATAAGTTCATGAATTTATTCAATGAATTTCAAACTTATTCCGACACTTCTGTTACAGACGATTCTTCGTCAACCATCTCTGGTTGCACCGCTTCATCATCCTGAGCATCCATGAAAGCCGTCAACTCTTGTTGCGTTTTTTCATTGGCCGCTCTTCGAGCCTGGTGATAGGCAAAGCCCGTACCCGCAGGAATCAATCGACCAACAATAACGTTTTCTTTCAAGCCGACCAGCTTATCTTCCTTACCGCTGACAGCGGCCTCGGTCAAAACGCGCGTCGTCTCTTGGAAAGAAGCGGCCGAAATAAAGGATTCCGTCGCCAAAGAAGCCTTCGTAATACCCAACAATACACGTTGGAAACTGGCTTCTACATTTCCTTCAGTCATCGCCGATTCATTCAACTCGAGCACTCTTGCAAACTCAGCCTGCTCACCTTTGATCAAACCGGTATCACCCGATGTTCTGATCTCAACTTTGCGCAGCATTTGACGAACAACCGTTTCGATATGCTTGTCATTGATGCGAACACCTTGCAGACGATAAACGTCCTGCACTTCATCAACGATATACTTCGTCAACTGTTCAACACCAAGCAATCGAAGAATGTCGTGAGGATTTGGATTACCGTCAACAATGACATCCCCTTTTTCAACACGCTCACCTTCAAATACATCGACTGAACGCCATTTCGGAATCAACGTTTCATGCTGCTCGCCACTGTCTTGCGTAATGACCAAGCGCTGCTTACCTTTAGTTTCCTTACCGAAACCAACTACACCGGAAACCTCCGCCATAATGGCCGGTTCTTTCGGCACACGCGCTTCGAACAAATCGGCAACGCGAGGCAAACCACCCGTGATGTCTTTTGTCTTGGAGGATTCCTGTGGAATTCTGGCCAAGATATCACCGGCACCCACTTTATCCGCTTGATTCACTACCACAATCGAGTTTTCTGGCAAATAATAGATAGCTGGGGTTTGCGTTCCCGGGAAAGGCACAACCTCACCGGCATCATCAACCAACTGAATATACGGTCTGACTTCTTTGCTGGCTGAAGATCTTTCCTTAGCACTCTTAACAACGTGCGTGGTCAAACCGGTCAACTCGTCGGTATGCTCTTCAACGGCACCTTCAAAGTTCCCAAATTGAATCACACCTTCTGCTTCCGTGATGACCGGATGCGTATGCGCATCCCAGGTCGCCAATACTTTTCCAGAAGACGCATCTGCACCATCTTCCACGTTCAGTACAGAACCGTATGGAATTTTATAGCGCTCTTTTTCACGCCCCATGGAATCCAAAATGGAGATTTCGCCGGAACGTGACGTGACCACCACTTGTTTCTCTGAGTTTTGCACGGTTTTCAGATTATCAAACTTCACCTTACCTTCGTGCTTGACTTCAACCTGGCTCTGAGCCGTAGACGCCGATGCGGTACCACCAATATGGAAAGTACGCATGGTCAACTGAGTGCCCGGTTCACCGATGGACTGTGCAGCCATAACACCAACCGCTTCACCCAAGTTCACCATATGCCCTCTGGCCAAATCACGTCCATAACATTTTTGACAGATACCAAACTTGGTTTCACAGGTAATTGGGGAACGGACTTTTACAGAATCCACACCTGACTCGTCAATCAACTTGACTAGGCGTTCATCCAACAAAGTACCATTCTCGACAATCACATTGCCATCCATGCCAACTACGTCTTCGGCGACCACACGTCCAAGGATACGTTCTTTCAATTCCTCAACGACTTCACCACCTTCAACATGCGGCGTCATGATGATACCCGCCTCGGTTCCACAGTCCGCTTCGGTCACTACCACATCCTGGGCAACATCCACCAAGCGTCGTGTCAAATAACCCGAGTTCGCGGTTTTCAGAGCGGTATCGGCCAAACCTTTACGTGCACCGTGTGTCGAAATAAAGTATTGCAGAACGTTCAGACCTTCGCGGAAGTTGGCCGTAATCGGTGTTTCGATGATCGAACCATCCGGCTTCGCCATCAAGCCACGCATACCACCCAACTGACGCATCTGAGCAACGGAACCACGCGCCCCGGAGTCCGCCATCATATAGACGGAGTTAAAGGAAGTTTGCTGAACGTCCTTACCTTCCGAATCTTTTACCGTTTCGAACTGCAACTCGTCCATCATCGACTTGGTGACCAACTCATTCGTATGCGACCAAATATCAACAACCTTGTTGTAACGTTCACCTTCGGTGACCAAACCTTGTGCGAACTGCTTTTGAATTTCCGCGACCTGATCGTCAGCGCGTTCGATAATCGAAGCCTTATCATCCGGAATCAACATATCATCCGAACAGAACGACAGACCCGCCAAAGTTGACCATTTGAAACCGGCATACATCAATTGGTCAGCGAAGATAACGGTTTCCTTCGGTCCCAACAAACGGTAGCAAGTATTCAATGCTTTCGAGATATTCTTTTTCGTCAGGTTCAAGTTCAACAAGTCAAAACTTAATCCCTTCGGTAGAATGCTGAGCAGCAACGCACGGCCCGCCGTAGTGTCAATCAAGCCTTTTTTCACCGACTCGACACCGGCATCATCAATGACGGTTTCTTCCACCTTCAGTTTGATTTTGGTATGCACGTGAACGGCATCCGCTTCAAGCGCTCTTTGAACTTCCATCCAGTTGGAGAAAGCTTTCCCTTCGCCAATCGCATTCACGCTTTCACGGGTAATGTAATACAAGCCCAATACAACGTCCTGTGATGGCACAATAATCGGGTCACCATTGGCAGGTGACAGCAAGTTATTCGTTGACATCATCAATGTACGCGCTTCCAACTGAGCTTCCAAAGACAATGGTACGTGCACGGCCATTTGGTCACCATCGAAGTCGGCATTAAAGGCCGAACACACCAATGGGTGCAAGTTAATCGCTTTACCTTCAATCAAAACCGGTTCGAAAGCCTGAATCCCCAATCTATGCAGCGTTGGAGCACGGTTGAGCAGAACCGGGTGTTCGCGAATGACTTCGTCCAGAACATCCCAAACTTCCGGCAAACCTTGTTCGACCATTTTCTTAGCCGCTTTGATAGTCGTTGCCAGACCACGTTTTTGCAATTTACTGAAAATAAATGGCTTGAACAGTTCCAACGCCATTTTCTTCGGTAGACCACACTGATGCAGACGCAAAGACGGCCCAACAACGATGACCGAACGACCGGAATAGTCAACACGCTTACCAAGCAGGTTTTGACGGAAACGCCCTTGTTTCCCTTTGATCATGTCGGCCAAAGACTTCAACTGGCGCTTATTCGTACCGGTTACCGCACGACCGCGACGACCGTTATCCAACATAGAATCAACCGATTCTTGAAGCATACGTTTTTCGTTACGAACGATAATGTCCGGCGCCATCAAATCCAACAGGCGCTTCAAACGGTTATTACGGTTAATCACACGACGGTACAAGTCATTCAAGTCGGAAGTCGCGAAACGACCACCGTCCAAAGGTACCAACGGTCTCAACTCTGGCGGCAATACAGGCAGCACGTCCAGAATCATCCACTCCGGCTTATTGCCGGATTGAATGAAGGAATCGATCAACTTCAAACGCTTCGAAATCTTTTTCTGTTTGGTTTCAGAGCTGGTGGCATCCATTTCTTCACGCAGGCGCGTCGCCTCGGCATCCAAATCGATGGACTGAAGCATTTTCTTAATGGCTTCAGCACCCATTTGCGCTTCAAACTCATCGCCATACTCATCCATAGCGTCCAGGTATTCTTCTTCGCTCAAAAGCTGCCATGGTTCCAATGGCGTCAAACCAGGATCCACAACCATGAATGCTTCAAAATACAACACCGCTTCAATTTCTTTCAATGTCATGTCCAACATCAAACCGATGCGGGATGGCAATGACTTCAAGAACCAGATATGAGCAACGGAAGTCGCCAAATCGATGTGCCCCATACGCTCACGACGTACTTTGGATTGTGTGACTTCAACACCACATTTCTCACAAATAACACCGCGATGCTTCAGGCGCTTATATTTACCACACAAGCATTCGTAATCACGGATCGGACCAAAAATCTTGGCACAGAAAAGCCCGTCTCTTTCCGGCTTGAATGTACGGTAGTTGATGGTTTCCGGCTTTTTGACTTCGCCATAAGACCAAGAACGAATCTTTTCCGGTGAAGCAAGTGTAACTTTAATCGTATCGAACTCGTTCGATACATTTTGTTTTTTCAGAAATCCTAACAAATCTTTCATTATTCTTGCTCCAACTCAATATCAATACCCAAAGCGCGAATTTCTTTGCGCAATACGCTAAACGACTCTGGAATACCAGGTTCCATATACTCGTTACCATCGACAATGTTCTTATACATTTTGGTACGGCCGTTCAAGTCATCCGATTTCACCGTCAACATTTCTTGCAAGGTAAAGGCGGCACCGTAGGCTTCCAGTGCCCATACTTCCATTTCACCGAAACGCTGCCCACCGAACTGAGCTTTACCACCCAATGGTTGCTGAGTTACCAGGCTATAAGGCCCGGTTGAACGCGCATGCATCTTATCGTCGACCAAGTGGTTCAGTTTCAAGTAATACATGTAACCAACCGTGACCGGGCGATCGAACTTCTGTCCGGAAATTCCGTCAAACAACGTCATCTGACCGGACTCCGGCAGATCGGCCAAGCGCAACAATGCTTTAATTTGATCTTCCGAAGCACCATCAAAGACTGGCGAAGCCATTGGCACACCTTTACGCAGGTTACCGGCCAACTCAATAATTTCAGCATCGCTCAAACTATCAAAGTCCACGCTTTGACCTTGTGTTTCGTTATAGACCTTATGCAAGAAACCTTTCAATTCCTTAATGTCGGCTTGCTGCTCCAACATGGCATTGATCTTTTCGCCCAGGCCTGCCGCAGCCAAACCGAGGTGAGTTTCCAGAATCTGACCCACGTTCATACGTGACGGAACCCCCAGAGGGTTCAAGCAGATGTCCACCGGACGACCGGTTTCATCGTAAGGCATATCTTCCACAGGACAGATTCGGGAGATAACACCCTTGTTTCCGTGACGACCGGCCATTTTATCCCCTGGCTGAATACGACGCTTAACCGCAACGTACACTTTCACCATTTTGGAAACACCCGGCTGCAAATCATCGCCTTGCGTCAGTTTTTTCTTTTTCTCTTCGAATGCATTGTTCAATTCTTCTTTTTTCAGCACCAGTTGCTTTTCAAGTGCTTCCAAATGGTTGACCAATTCTTCATCTTTCAAGTTCAGACCGAACCATTTCTGGCTTGGCAAGTCCGCCAACATTTCAGCAGTTACCGTTTTACCGTCAACCAGCTTTTGACCGACCAACATTTGCTCGATACGGTTCAAAGTGTCGACTTCAAGAATCTTATATTGCTCATCGATGTCTTTACGAACATGTTGCAACTCGTCCTCTTGGATCGCCATTGCACGGGCATCTTTCTTAACACCTTCACGTGTGAAGACTTGAACGTCGATAACCGTCCCTTCAACGCCTTTACCAACACGCAAAGAGGTATCTTTAACATCAGAGGCTTTTTCACCGAAAATCGCACGCAGAAGCTTTTCTTCCGGCGTCAACTGCGTCTCGCCTTTCGGCGTCACTTTACCGACCAGGATATCGCCTTGTTTGACTTCAGCACCGACATACACGATACCGGACTCATCCAGACGAGACAGTGCGGCTTCACCAACATTCGGAATATCCGACGTCACTTCTTCCGGCCCAAGCTTGGTGTCACGCGCTAAACAGGTCAACTCTTCGATGTGAATGGACGTATAACGATCTTCCTGAACCACTCGTTCGGAAACCAGAATAGAATCCTCGAAGTTATACCCATTCCAAGGCATGAATGCGATACGCATGTTTTGACCAATCGCCAACTCACCCAAATCGGTGGAAGGACCATCCGCCAATACATCACCGCGTGAAACCGTATCACCCGCTTTCACAATCGGCTTCTGATTGATACAGGTATTTTGGTTGGAGCGCTGATATTTAATCAGGTTATAGATATCCACACCGGTTTCACCCACGGCAATTTCGTCCTGATTCGCACGCACCACAATACGCGCCGCATCGGCAGAAACCACTTCACCGCCACGGTTTGCAATCACAGTCACACCGGAGTCAATCGCAACGGTTTTTTCAATCCCGGTTCCAACCAATGGCTTATCCGCACGCAAAGTCGGCACGGCCTGACGTTGCATGTTCGAGCCCATCAAAGCACGGTTCGCATCATCGTGCTCTAGGAATGGAATCAGTGAAGCCGCGACCGAAACGATTTGCTTCGGCGAAACGTCCATGTAATCCACGTCTTTTGATGACGCCAAAATGGTTTCGTTCTTATGTCTCGCCGTAACCAACTCATCCATCAAGTTGTTTTTATCATCGGTTGCGGCACTGGCCTGCGCGATGACAAATTGCGCTTCGTCGATGGCTGAAACGTATTCCACTTCATCGGTGACTTGACCGTCAACCACTTTGCGATATGGCGTTTCCAAGAAACCATACTTGTTGGTTTTCGCGTAAATCGCCAAGGTGTTGATCAAACCGATGTTTGGCCCTTCAGGCGTTTCAATTGGACACACACGACCATAGTGAGTAGGGTGAACGTCACGAACCTCAAAGCCGGCACGTTCACGCGTCAGACCACCAGGCCCCAATGCCGAAACACGACGCTTATGCGTGACTTCGGACAATGGGTTCACCTGATCCATAAACTGAGACAATTGGCTGGAACCGAAGAACTCTTTAATGGCCGCCGAAACAGGCTTGGCATTAATAAGATCTTGAGGCAACAAACCATCGGTTTCCGCTTGGTTCAAACGTTCTTTAACGGCACGCTCCACACGCACCAAACCAACACGGAAAGCATTTTCGGCCATTTCACCAACAGCACGAATACGACGATTACCCAACGTATCGATATCATCGATGGTGCTCAAACCGTTACGGATGTTCAACAACTCTTTAACCACATCGACAATGTCTTGATTCTCAAGCACCAGACTACCGTCGTTGTCTTTACGACCCAAACGACGGTTCAACTTCATACGCCCGACTGAAGACAAGTCATAACGTGAATCATCGAAGAACAGGCTGTTAAACAAGGCTTCAGAAGATTCTTTCGTAGGCGGTTCACCTGGACGCATCATACGATAGATTTCAATCTGCGCTTCCAACTGTGAGGTGGTTGTATCCAAGTTCAGCGTATCGGAAATATAGGCACCGTTTTCCAAGTCATCGATGAACAGAACCTTGAAGGACAAGCCTTTAATCGCTTTGATGTTTTCGACCAGGTCTGCCGTCATGACTTCATTCGCACGCGCAACCAATTCACCGGTTTCTTGGTTCATAATACCGGCGGACAATACCTTACCGA
Organism: Thiomicrospira sp. S5; assembly: GCF_003991075.1. Taxonomy (NCBI): domain Bacteria; kingdom Pseudomonadati; phylum Pseudomonadota; class Gammaproteobacteria; order Thiotrichales; family Piscirickettsiaceae; genus Thiomicrospira; species Thiomicrospira sp. S5. Next base: position 2,532,197 of record NZ_CP014470.1, read on the forward strand.
CCAAGAACTCGTCCGGCACCACAATGGTTTTAACTTTCGCTTCTTGCAGCTGCTTGATGGTACGGGCCGTGATTTTCTTACCGGCCTTCACATACACTTCTTTACCGTCAGTAATGTCGAATGCGGCCGTTTGGCCTTTCAACTGCTCCGGTTCAAACTTCATCACATACTTGCCGGACTTATAAGAAATCTCAGAATGATCAAAGAAGGTATCCAACACTTCTTCGGTCGAGAAGCCCATTGCGCGGAAAATAACCGAAACCGGCAATTTACGACGACGGTCGATACGAACGAACACACAATCGTTGTGATCGAATTCAAAATCCAACCAGGAACCACGATACGGAATGATGCGCGCATTGAACAAGACTTTACCGGAGGAGTGAGACTTACCACGGTCACTGTCGAAAATTACGCCAGGCGAACGGTGCAATTGTGTCACGATAACACGTTCGGTACCGTTAATAACAAAAGTCCCGTTTTCCGTCATCAACGGAACGTCACCCAGATACACTTCTTGTTCTTTAACGTCTTTTACAGGGCGCTTACCGGCCGGTGCATCCTTATCAAACAGCACTAAACGCATCTTAACGCGTAGTGGCGAGGAATAAGTCACACCGCGCTGCTTACATTCTTTTACATCAAACTCAGGCTGACCCATGGTGTAACTGACGTATTCCAAGTCCGCCGTTCCGGCAACACCATTAATCGGAAAGACAGAAGAAAAGGCAGCATGCAAACCTACCGGATCTCTTTCAAGTGGCTTCTTATCAATCTGCAAAAACTCTTTGAAAGACTCTTTTTGCAAAGAAAGAAGATATGGAACTTCTAGAATAGAAGGTCGTGTCGCAAAATCTTTACGAATACGTTTCTTTTCAGTTAAAGAATAGGCCATCAATTACCCCAACATTCGACTAAATTAAAGGAAGAGAACTCTTCCCAAAAAATGCACAAAACTGTAATAACAGCCGACTGAAACAGCCATTCTATTGATTACACTTTTACACACTACTATAAACAACAAAAGGCCGACGCAATGCGCCAGCCATTTTTCATGCTACAAGAGCGGAATTGAAAGTCTTACTTAACTTCGACTTCAATTCCAGCTTCTTTAAGCTCGTTAGCCAGTGTTTCAGCTTCTTCTTTAGAAACACCTTCTTTAAGCGTGAACGGAGCGTTCTCAACAGCTTCTTTGGCTTCTTTAAGACCAAGACCTGTTGCGCCACGAACGGCTTTGATTGCTGCAACTTTGTTGTCGCCAGCGCCAGTAAGAACAACATCAAATTCTGTTTTCTCTTCTGCCGCACCACCAGCTTCACCTGCTGGACCAGCAACTGCAACCGCTGCTGCAGATACACCGAATTTTTCTTCCATTGCTTCAACAAGTTCAACAACTTCCATTACTGACATGTTAGCAACAGCTTCTAAAATATCTTCTTTTGTAATAGCCATTTTTATTTCCTTAAATTAATAATTTCGAATCAAGCGATTAGGCCGCTTCTTCTTTTTGCTCTTTAACAGCAACAAGACCGCGAGCCAATTTAGCCACAGGCTCTTTCATGACATACAACAATTTGCTCAAGGCTTCGTCGTAAGTCGGTAGCGCTGCGATAGCAGACAACTGACTGGCATCCAGAACACCATCACCAATAGATAGTGACTTAACAACCAAAGCTTCATTCGTCTTAGCAAAATCTTTGAAAACACGCGCTGCATTCCCTAGCTCTTCACCAGAGAAGGCAAAAATCAACGGGCCGGAAAAGGTTTCGGCCATGTCTTCAAATTTCGTACCGGCAACAGCACGGCGAATCAATGTATTTTTCACAACTCGGATCGATACATTGGCTTCGCGCGCTTTAGAACGAAGTTCGGTTAATTGCTCAACAGTCAATCCGCGATATTCAGCCGCAACCAATGAACCCGCTTCCGCAGCAATCGCGGAAACTTCTTCAACAACGGCTTTTTTATCTTCGATTTTGAGTGCCATATAACCTCCAAAACAGTTTGGTCAAAAACCAAACTCCTCCATCTACGTAGGCTTAAATCTATTAAGAATGTGCTTCACATTCGCCTACGGTCTGCGATGGGCACTCGCTTAACTTAAGGAGTCCCAATTCGCACTTCTGCATTACACAGAAATTCTTACAGTGTTGACTGATCAATAACCAAGCCTGGTCCCATTGTGCTGGAAACACTGACTTTTTTCATGTAAGTCCCTTTCGCAGCGGCTGGCTTAGCCTTGTTTAGATCTTCAATCAACGCATTCAAATTTTCTTTCAATTTTTCAGGCGCAAAATCCACTTTACCGATGGATGCATGAACGATACCGGCTTTGTCGGCACGGAAACGAACCTGACCGGACTTAGCGTTTTTGATTGCACTCACAACATCAGGCGTAACGGTTCCGGTTTTCGGGTTTGGCATCAAGCCTCTTGGCCCCAAAACCTGACCCAACATACCAACGACACGCATCGCATCAGGGGACGCAATAACCACGTCGAAATCCATCATACCGCCTTTGATTTCAGCCGCTAATTCATCCATACCAACGAAATCCGCACCAGCTTCTTTCGCCGCTTCGGCATTTCCCTCACCCGTAAAGACTGCGACACGCACATCTTTACCCGTTCCGTTTGGCATTACTGTCGCACCACGCACAACCTGATCGGATTTACGTGGATCGATACCCAACTTAATGGAAACATCTACCGACTCAACGAACTTAGACGTCGCCAACTCGGATACCAATGAGAAACCTTCCAAAGCATCATAAGCTTTTAGGGCATCAACTTTTTCAGCGTAAAGCTTTTGTTTTTTTGTCAACTTTGCCATGTTCGATTACCCCTCTACATTCAAGCCCATGCTACGAGCGGAACCGGCAATGATTTTCACTGCAGCATCCAAATCGTTCGCATTCAAATCGGCCATTTTAGCGTTCGCAATTTCTTCCAACTGCGCGCGCGTTACCGTCCCAACCTTATCCATGTTAGGCACACCGGAACCCTTAGCGACACCAGCGGCTTTCTTCAACAGAATAGACGCAGGAGGCGTTTTGGTAATGAACGTAAAGCTACGATCGTTATACACAGTGATAACAACCGGAACCGGCAAGTTTTTCTCAAGGGATTGAGTCTGTGCGTTAAACGCTTTACAGAACTCCATGATGTTCACACCATGCTGACCCAAAGCAGGACCAACCGGCGGACTTGGGTTTGCATTCCCGGCAGGGACCTGCAACTTGATATAGGCTTCAATCTTCTTAGCCATTTTCTTCTCCTTGTGGGTATAACGTCTTTCGACTTCCCAGGGTTAAAAACTCCAGCGCCTTCCAGCGCCGGACATTAATTCTTTTCGACCTGAGTAAACTCAAGCTCAACCGGCGTGGAACGCCCGAAAATAAGCACAGACACCTGTAGCTTGTTTTTATCGTAATCCACTTCTTCAACAACCGCTTCAAAGTCATTGAAAGGACCATCGATAACACGAACCATTTCGCCAGGTTCGTAAATCACTTTTGGCTTCGGCTTATCCACACCGTCTTCCACTTTCTGAAGAATACGGTCGACTTCTTTTTGTGTGATTGGTGCCGGACGGTCCGAGGTTCCGCCAATAAAGCCCATCACCTGAGGAACACTCTTAACCAAATGCCAGGTTTCCTCATTCATTTCCATTTGAACCAGAACATAGCCCGGGAAGAACTTGCGCTCAGACGTACGTTTCTTGCCTTCTCGAATTTCAACCACTTCTTCCGAAGGCACGAGAATCTGCCCAAAGCTATCTTCCAAGCCCGCACGTTCAACGTATTCCGCTAAGCTCTTCTTAACTTTGTTTTCATACCCTGAATACGCATGAACGACATACCATCTCTGAGCCATACTAACCACCTTGTCCTGTTAAGATTTGAACAGCCCACAAAAAGAACATATCCACCAGCCACAAGAAAATACTCATCAGAATCACCACCACAAAAACAATCAGGGTCATCTGAACCGTTTCCTGCCGCGTTGGCCAAATCACTTGCTTCACTTCTTTCTGCGCATGAGAAAGATAACTGAACCACGCCTTACCTTTCTCAGACTGATAAAAAACCAAACCGGCGACAACAAGACCACCAATCAACCCAAGCACTCTTACTACAGCATGGACATCCGAATAAATGTAATAACCGGCTAAACTCAACAAAAGCAATGCAAGCGAAACGAGCACCTTCATCGTTTCCATCGCCTTGGCACTTGAGTGATTTTCTGCTTTTTGACTCATATAATTAACTATATTCTGAAATAAAAACGACCTGTCCAACCGACAAGCCGCTATAAAATATGGCAGGGGTAGAGGGATTCGAACCCCCAACACCCGGATTTGGAATCCGGTGCTCTACCAATTGGAGCTATACCCCTGTAACCGAAAACATTTAATTTCGGCTTTCGAAAAAAAAGGGGATTATACATCCCCTTTTTTTGTTTAGCAAGTAGCCGCTATTATTATTCAATAATTTTAGCTACAACACCTGCACCAACTGTACGTCCACCTTCACGAATTGCGAAGCGCAGACCTTCGTTCATTGCGATTGGCGCAATCAACTCTACAGTCATTTGTACGTTATCACCAGGCATAACCATTTCAGTTCCGGCTGGTAATTCACACGCACCTGTTACGTCCGTTGTACGGAAGTAGAACTGTGGACGGTAACCTTGGAAGAATGGTGTGTGACGACCACCTTCGTCTTTGGATAGTACATAAACTTCGGCTTCGAACTTGGTATGCGGTGTAACCGTACCTTTGTGCGCCAATACTTGACCACGTTCGATGTCTTCACGCTTAGTACCACGCAATAGGATACCTACGTTGTCACCAGCTTCACCTTGATCCAGAAGCTTACGGAACATTTCAACACCAGTAACCGTTGTAGTAGTGGTTGGGCGAATACCGACGATTTCGATTTCTTCACCAACTTTTACAACACCTGTTTCAACACGACCGGTGGCAACCGTACCACGACCTTGGATGGAGAAGATGTCTTCTACTGGCATCAAGAATGGCTTGTCAGTGTCACGCTCTGGTGTTGGGATGTAAGTATCCAACGCCTCAACCAAGCGACCGATCGCTGGTTCACCGATTTCAGATTGGTCACCTTCGATGGCTTTAAGCGCAGAGCCCATGATAACTGGCGTGTCATCACCTGGGAAATCGTAGGTATCTAGAAGTTCACGCACTTCCATTTCAACCAATTCTAGAAGCTCTTCGTCGTCAACCATGTCGGCTTTGTTTAGGAATACTACGATGTACGGTACACCTACCTGACGAGATAGAAGGATGTGCTCACGTGTTTGTGGCATTGGGCCATCTGCGGCAGAACAAACTAGGATCGCACCGTCCATTTGAGCGGCACCGGTAATCATGTTTTTAACATAGTCGGCATGCCCTGGGCAGTCTACGTGCGCGTAGTGACGCGTTTCTGATTCGTATTCTACGTGAGCCGTAGAGATCGTGATACCACGCTCTCTTTCTTCCGGTGCGTTATCGATAGCGGAATAGTCTTTTGACTCCCCACCAAACTTCTTACCTTGTACGATTGTTAGAGCCGCTGTAAGAGTTGTCTTACCATGGTCAACGTGACCAATCGTACCAACGTTTACGTGCGGCTTACTACGTTCAAACTTTTCCTTTGCCATGATGCAAACTCCGTTAAAACAGCGACAAACCTCTAAAGGCACGCCCGCCTATAGTTAAATGAAAAATGGAGCTCTCAACCAGGATCGAACTGGTGACCTCATCCTTACCATGGATGCGCTCTACCTACTGAGCTATGAGAGCAAATATTAAAAAGGCCCTCGCCATTAATCCACCTTCGTGCAGACCAACAAAGAGAGCCTTGAATTGGAGCGGGTAGGGGGAATCGAACCCCCCTCATCGGCTTGGAAGGCCGAGGTAATAGCCAATATACGATACCCGCATAATGTAAAACTCAATTGAAAATGGTGGAGGGTAGTAGATTCGAACTACTGAAGGCATAGCCAGCAGATTTACAGTCTGCCCCCTTTGGCCGCTCGGGAAACCCTCCCAATCAAATTGATGGGCGTATTTTAAAGGAAAAATACTGGGTGTCAAGAAAAAAACCGGAATTTTTCTATTTTCTCCGGAAGGCCTTTTTTTGCCGATTTTGACTGTGTTTTTCAACGATGAACCGCGACAATTTCGGATTCAATTCACCCCTTACCCAACCGCATAAAAGCGAGGCTTCATTTAAAAACACCTGCCCTACCATTTCAAGTCCTTGTTACGAAAGATTTATTCCGATTTTCCGGCCACCGACGCCAAGGATTGCAACACATCCGCCACCTTACTTAAAGTTGACTGACATTTCGACAAGTCAAACCGCTTCGCCAAAGCCTCCGGATTTTCGTAAGTCACCCAAACCTTATGATTCAGGTCTTGCGTCACCAGCATTTTCAACGGCAACTCAATACCGACTTGCGCATCACACTGCATCAGCTTGGTACCGACTTTCGGATTACCGAACATCACCATGGTATTCGGCGCTAAAAACAAATCGACCTTTTGCGCACCCGCCGCATGATCAACGGTGGCGAAAATCGTCATCCCTTCCACTTCAATGGCGCTTTTCAGCTTCGTCACCGTCTGTTGAAAATCATTTTCGCTTTGCACCTCAATCAACTCGGCCTTCGCCGACATGGACAACGCCATCACCAACCCCCCCTATTAAACAAGCCAGCTTCCGCATAATGACTCCTGTGTTTTACTCCGCGAAATCCAACCGATCCTGAACCGATTCCAGTGCATTCATGGCACAGACCTCATCCTTGTCACCGCCCGGTGCACCGCTGACGCCAATCGCCCCGATTCGCGCACCGGCCGCCGTAATCGGCACACCACCTTCCATGACAATCAAACCATCAATGTGATTCAGCTCCGGACGAATATCCGCTCGCAGTTTTCGAAACTCGCCGGATTTCAATCCGGACATCACCACCATATTCGCTTTTTCCTGAGCGATTTGCAATGTAAATCGCGCGGCCAAATCATCGCGCATGGCCGAACGTAAATTGCCGTTGCGATCGACCACCACGGCGCTGACCTGATAACCGTCTTTACGGCAAGCCTCCACACTCGCCATGGCAATCTGGTTCGCCAATTCCAAACCAATGTTCTTGGTCGTCACCACATCCGCCGCTTGAACCGGCGCCATCCCGGCAAACAATCCCAACGCAACCCAACCACCTAAATCAGCTAATCGTTTGAATATCATCATGTTTTGCTCCTTTATATATGTGCACAAATACATCGCCTCTTATTTCAGCACAGGGTTTTGTTTACAATATGCAACCACTGTGAAACCGAAACTGGATGGCACCGCCACTTATTATTATGCATACCGACTGTCAGCTCGACCAATTCAAAATTATCTATCAGGATGACCATTTGGTCGCCATCCACAAACCGGCCGGGCTATTGGTACACCGCTCCCCCATCGATAAACACGAAACCCGTTTCGCCTTGCAAATGACGCGAGATGCCATCGGCCAACCTGTTCACACCCTGCATCGTTTGGATAAAGCCACCTCCGGTCTGTTACTGTTTGCACTGGACCGCGACACCGCCCAACGCATGGGCGAACAATTCGAAGCCCACCAGATTGCAAAACATTACCAAGCCATTTGCCGCGGCTGGGCACCTGAAAGCGGCGAAATCGATCATGCCCTGAAACATAAGCTCGATAAAATCGCCGACAAGCACGCTCGCCAGGACAAACCGCCTCAAGAAGCCGTCACCCGGTTTCAGCGCCTCGCCATCGCGGAAGTCACACACCGGATGGGCCGTTACGACCACCAGCGTTACTCACTCTTGAAACTCATACCGCAGACCGGCCGCAAGCATCAACTTCGCCGTCACCTCAACCACATCAGCCACCCAATCATCGGTGACGTGCAATACGGCGACCGTCACCATAACCATTTCTTTCACGATTGGCTGGGACAGCACCGACTTTACCTCGCCGCCACCGACCTCATCTTCACGCATCCGGTCACCGGCGAACACCTGCATTTGACGGCCGAACCGGAAACCTCTTTTCAAACGGCGCTCAACGCCTTGAATTGGCAAAACTCGCCAGGCCTGGACGATTAAGGTTTTGACCAGGCCTGGTCAATTTCGATATTCGAGCAGAGTTCGATTTCCAACGACGGGATTTGTATAATGCCCGTCTGACCGATTGCAATTTTCACCCACAACCGAACGGGGCACTTATGACGGACTGGCCAACACTCCTGGATTTCGACCAAAACCACATCTGGCATCCTTACGCCAAAATGCCCGCCGACATTCCGGCCATCGGCGTCGCCAAAACCCAGGGTTCAATCATCACCTTGGCGGACGGCACCGAGCTGGTCGACGGCATGAGCTCCTGGTGGGCCGCCATGCACGGTTACAACCACCCGAAAATCCAGCAAGCCATGCACGAGCAAATCGACACCATGCCGCACATCATGTTCGGCGGTTTCACCCACGAACCCGCCATCGAGCTCGCCAAACGCCTGGTCAAACTGACGCCGGAGGGATTGGAAAAAGTCTTTCTGGTCGATTCCGGTTCCGTCGCGATGGAAGTCGCCATCAAAATGGCCATGCAATACTGGATCAGCCGTGAGCAACCGAATAAAAACAAACTGCTCAGTTTCGAACACGGCTACCACGGCGACACCTTCGCCACCATGGCCATCTGCGACCCGGTCAACGGCATGCACAGTTTGTTTGCACAAGTGTTGCCACAACATTTCTTCGCCCCCGCCCCGCAAATGGGCTTCGATATCAATTCCGACGACAGCGACATTGCCGCCGTTCGCCAGCTTCTGGAACAGCACCATGACGACATCGCCGCCGTCACCATCGAACCGATTGTGCAAGGCGCCGGCGGCATGCGCTTTTACCGCCCGGACTTCCTACGCCAACTGCGCGGCTTGTGCGACGAATTCAATGTCCTGCTGATTGCCGACGAAATCGCCACCGGCTTCGGCCGAACCGGTAAGCTTTTCGCCTGCGAATGGGCCAACATCCGCCCGGACATCATGGCGCTCGGCAAAACCCTTACCGGCGGACACATCACGCTCGCCGCCACGCTCGCCACCACCGACATCAGCGACACCATCAGCCAAGGCCAGCCGGGCATCCTCGCCCACGGCCCGACCTTTATGGGCAACCCGCTGGCCTGCCGCGCTGCCATCGCCAACATCGATGTCCTGCTGGATTCACCTTGGCAAGACAACATTCAACGCATTGAAGACCACTTCAATGACACCTTGTTACCGCTGAAAACGCAAGACGGCATCGCCGATACCCGTGTGCTCGGCGCCATCGGCGTCATTGAACTGGAACGCGGCGACTTAGGCCCTCACATCCAAGCCGTCGGCATTGAAAACGGTATTTGGGTACGCCCTTTCGGCCAACTGATTTATACCATGCCCGCGTATAACATCCCGCAAGCGCAGCTGAACCAACTGACAAACGGGCTGACTCAGGCGGTCAAAACCGCCGTACAATCCGCCATCCAAAACGCCTAAACGCTGACTCAAACTCAACGGCGGCTGAACCCGTTTAAAAATCGTTCAAAAACGATGACGTTCGGGTAAAACTTCCCTTAAAATGGTTGGAAAAACCCTCTGATTTTCCATTTGAGACCCCGCCCATGGACAGCTTCAACGAGTTTATCGATCTACTCAAATCCCTGATTCGTCAACCCAGTGTGGTCGGCGCTGAACATTCTTTTTTCCGCGTTCTGCAACGCGAACTGGAAGAGCGCGGTGCACGAGTCACCTGGTATGAAGGCCTATTAGTCGCTCAGGGCGAACGGCCTGACAGCACCTTTTTGTCCAGCCACATCGATCGCCACGGATTGATTTGCACCGGCCCCAACGAATTCCAATTCGCCGCTTTTATCGCCGGACGCATGACCACTTTGCACGGCAACGATGTCAGTGACGAGCTGAAAATGACGCTGATGAACCGCTTCGAAAACACGCCGGTACTGGCGTATGAACCCTGGTCGGGCGCCTACCGCGGTTCCGGCACTATCGATAACGCTTATATCTGTGAATTCCGCAACAACCTGATTTTTGAAGTGAATGGCTTGGAACATTTGGTCGCCGGCACGCCAGTCGGCTTTCAGGACAAATTGAAAATTCAACAAGGCCTGCTGTCCGGTCAGCTCGATAACGTGCTCACCGCCGCCATGCTGGTGCACCTGTTCAGCCTGGGATACCAAGGTACGGCGTTTTTCACCGCGGAAGAAGAGTCCGGCGGGAGCTGGCGCTACCTACTGGAATGGTTTCGCCGTTTCGGCAACCCCACCAACCAGCTTTATGTGCTCGACACCAGTCCGTACAAAAACCGAACTGAAGCGGATAAACAGTTGGTGGTGTTGCGAAACCGTGACGAAAACGCCGAGTTCAATGCGGAAGCCACCCGGCAACTGGCGCAACTCTGTTACGAACTGGACATTCCTTACGGCTTCAAGGACGAATACATCGAGCAACTCAATCAACAGGCCAAGTTGAACGGTCAGCCGAAACAAAGCATCGGGCGCACAGAGCTGGGCCGCATCACGGCCAATGCCAACGGTCTGGTGCACGGCACCACCTTGCAGATTCCGACCACCGGTTATCACACCATGGACGAAACCGCTTCCATCGAAGCCTGCCAGGCGTTCTTGACCGTCTTGAAAAAAGTGGCGGAACTGGATTGATTTTGTCAGAGGGCTGAAACGAAAAAACGCCCAGGCCTGGGCGTTTTTAAAGAACGGTTATGCGTTTCGGGTGCGCGGCAGCCGCGCAACCCCCAACTTTACACCTCAATGATTTCGAAGTCGTGACTCATCTCAACGGAATGCTCGAGCATTTTCGACACCGAGCAGTATTTTTCCGCCGATAGGTTCACGGCCCGCTCGACCTTCTTCGGGTTCAAGCCATGTCCGCTCACCTTGAAGTGAACATGAATCTTGGTGAACACCTTGGGAATGGAATCGGAACGTTCGGAAGCGATTTCCACTTCGCAATCGGTGACGTCCTGCTGGCTTTTCTGCAACATCATCATCACATCGATGCTGGTACAACCGCCCAGCCCCAGCAGTACCATTTCCATCGGACGAGCGCCTTTGTTGTCACCACCGACTTCCGGCGCCGCGTCCATCAGGACGTCGTGCCCGCTTTCGGTTGTGCCTTTAAAGGCCATGCCGCCCTGCCATTTCACTACTGTGGCCATAAATCCTCCTGGAATGTTTACGATTCGTCTTCCGGGTGTTCGATCAAATCTTCGACCACCACCACTTTGGGTTTAGGATAATAGTTAAATTCCGAGGCGGACGCAATGGTGTAAGCCCCCATTTGTTTCGCCACCAGCACATCGCCCACCGCCAAATCCGGCAATTCAATGTCTTCGTCGATGACGTCCACACTGTCACACGTCGGTCCTGCCAACACGCTCGGGAAGAAATCGCCGGTCGGGTCGAACGGTTTTAACGGAGTAATCGGATATTGCGCATGGTCATACATCTGCCCACTCAAGGCACCGTAAACACCGTCATCCAGATAATACCAAGTCCGCGCACCGCGTTTGGCTTTACCGACAATGCGCAGGACTTCGATCATCGACGGCGCGGAAATAAACCGCCCCGGCTCGGCGAAGACTTCAATCCCCTCCGGCACGTCCAACAAAGCCTCGCGAATCGGTGCACAGAAATCGTCAATCGGCATCACCGGCCCTTGATAAGACACCGGGAAACTGCCGCCGATGTCCAACCACTTCCAGGACACATGCGCCATTTCCTTCATCGCCGCCAACGACGCCTGAATCGCATTGACTTGCGCAAACGGCGACAAAGATTGCGACCCCACGTGAAAAGACAAGCCGGACACGGTCATGCCATTACTCATCGCCAAATCCACCAGGCCTGGCAATTCTTCCAAGGCACAACCGAACTTGCGGGACAAGTCAACCGTGGCGTCCTGACTGCGGAAACTGACGCGAATGATCAATTCCACGTCGTCTTTATAAGGCACAAACTTAATCACTTCGGCCGGGTTATCCACCACAAACCGCCGGCAACCAAATTCCAGCGCGTGACGGATTTCCTTATCCTTTTTAATCGGATGGGTGTGAATGCACTGTTCGCCGGCCACGCCCAGACCTTTTACCAAATCCACTTCGCCCGCCGTGGCCAGGTCGAACTGGCCGCCGAGTTTTTTCAAACGGCGAATCACCGCCGGATGCGCCAGGGATTTAATGGCGTAAAAAAGCGACACGCCCGGCAAAGCGTTTTGCAAAGCGTGATACTGGTATTCGACTTCCTGCAAGTCCAGCACCAAAAATGGCGTCTCGTGTTCCTTCAACAACTGGCTCAGCGTCGAGCGGTCGAATTGTTCGAGTTCATCCGGGTGCGTTTGTTCCGCAAAATGTTGGACAAGTGCGTCTGTGTTCAAGGTCTGTTTTATCTCCTAATGGCCCGCGGGCCGAGTCATAAAATCGGTTTAACCAACGTTAAACCATGGCGTCCTGCACGTATTTCGGCAGGGCAAAAGCGCCGGCGTGTAACGCCGGTGTGTAAAAACAGGTATTCAAATTGGCGGCGTCGTAACGCTGCTGCAAAACGGCCACGCTTTGCGTGTTCAAATCGGTACGATCCGTCGCCCAAGCGAAGGTCATTATGCCGCCCACATAGGTCGGCACCGCTGCCGAATAAAACGTCGCTTCGGCAAACAGCGGCGACAAGCGTTTGTAAGTGGTGGTCACTTCATCGGTTTGCATAAAGCTCACGCCGTTCTGCGCCACAAACACCCCACCATCGTTTAGGCAGTTTTGGATGCCCTGGTAAAAACGCGAGGTGAACAACACTTCACCCGGCCCAATCGGGTCGGTGGAATCGGAAATGATGACATCGAATTTTTCAGTGCACTCGGTCACGAAATCCACGCCGTCGGCAATCACGATATTCGCTTTTGGGTTCGAAAAAGCGCCGGCCGAATGGTTCGGCAAATATTGCACACACATATCAATGACCTGTTGATCGATTTCCACCTGGGTGACCGACTCGACCGTGTCGTGTTTCAAGACTTCACGCAAGATGCCGCCGTCACCGCCACCGATGATCAGCACTTTTTTGGCGGCACCGTGCGCCAACATCGGCACGTGCGTCATCATTTCATGGTAAATAAACTCATCCTTCTCGGTGGTTTGAATCACGCCGTCCAATGCCATCACGGTACCCCATTGGGCGTTGTTGAAAATCACCAGATGCTGGTGACCGGTATCGACTTCAAACAACACTTCATCCATTACGAACTGTTGCCCCCAACTCGGATAAAGGGTTTCCAAATAGGTTTGAGCGTTTTTAGGCATCCGTCACTTCCCCCCTGAGAATATTTTCCAGCCCGACTCTTTCCGGCGTAAAGGCCGCTTTCAAAACTTCGATGGCTTTTTCCGGCTCGGAATCGCCACACATAAAGACGTCGAAAGCGGCATAGTTACGTTCCGGCCAGCTGTGTACACTGATGTGCGATTCGGCCAACACCGCCACACCGGAAATGCCGCCGTTCGGTGTAAAGTGATGCAAATGAATATGCAGCAACGTCGCTTTGGCTTTTTCAACCCCTTCACGCAGGGCTTTTTCCATCAATTCCAAATCGTCGAGGCGCGATGCCCCCCAAAAATCGGCAATCAAATGTGTGCCGGCAAAGGTCTTGCCGTCACGGCAAATAAAATGATCCAGCGTCTGATCTTCGATGGCCTGGTCATGTGTCGGCCAGGAGTCATTGATGACCGCAGTTTTTTCAATCACTTCAAAATGGTCGTTACTTGTGACCAGTACGTTTTCTGAATGAGGCATGTAAGGAGTACCTTATTAAAACACCCGGCCAAAGGAGGCATGCGGCCCGGATGAATGATTAAATATAATTTACTGAACAAAGGCTGAGTTCAGTAAATCCCAGCCACGTGCAACAGGCACGTGAGGCAATAACCATTTTTCTTTCTGTTGCCTAAAGATTCGCGCAGCGAACTGAAGGTTTCTGTGTGAAAAAGGAAGAGCGTATTATTCCGCTTTTTCAAAAAGTTGCAAGCTTTTTATCGGAAAATTCATAAATTTTTCATGACGTATTTGGCGGTCCCGGACGGCACCGCCTGAAAGGGGGTCAACGGAACAATTCCGCCAGTTTTTCGCCCGGATTTTCAGCGCGCATAAAGGCCTCGCCCACCAAGAAACTGTTGACCTGATGGTCGCGCATGGTTTGCACATCGTCCGGCCCCAAAATTCCGCTTTCGGTAATCACGATGCGATCATCCGGGATCATCTCCAACATGCGGATGGTGGTGTCCAGCGACACATCAAAGGTGTGCAGGTCGCGATTATTGATGCCGATCATCGGCAGCGGCAAACGCAACGCCCGTTCCATTTCCGCTTCATTGTGCACTTCCACCAGAACGTCCAACCCAAGTTGCAGCGCGGTTTCGGTCAGTTCATACATCTGGGCATCGCCGATGGCGGCGGCAATCAACAAGATACAGTCGGCGCCAATGACACGCGCTTCGTACACCTGATAATCGTCAACGATGAAATCTTTACGGATAATCGGCAAATCCACCGCTTCATGCACTTGCTGCAAATAGGCATTCGATCCCTGGAAAAAATCCTGGTCGGTCAACACCGACAAACAGGCTGCGCCGTGTTCGGCATAACTCTGGGCAATCTCCACCGGGTTGAACGGGTCGCGCAACACGCCTTTGCTCGGCGAAGCTTTTTTGATTTCGGCAATCACCGCCGACTGACCGGCATCCAACTTGGCTTGCATCGCATCGGCAAAGCCTCGTGTCGGCGAAGTGGTCATCATCAAGGCTTTTTGCTTCATTTCCCGAAGCGGAATGCGGTCGCAACCGGCTTGGATTTCTTCAAGCTTGCGTAAAATGATTTTTTTCAGGATGTCCGGTGTCTGGCTCATAGGTTCTATTCTTACTGTATTCTTTTTATCGGTTTCTCTGGCGCCTTCAATGCGATCCGAACCGCACATCGGCCGCGAACGGTCATCATAAAACCGGCCAGGCCTGGGCGTTTTCGTTTAAAGGCGCTTATAAGAAGCTTTGGGTTTTTTGAATGAATTCGTTCAGTTTCTGACGGGCTTTGCCTTCGGCAATCACCAGTTTCGCGCGCTCAACGCCTTCCTGGTAGGACGGCGCCATTCCGGCCACGTAAATGGCTGCGCCGGCGTTCAGACACACAATATCTTCCGCCGCGCTATGATCGTTGGCGAACACCGCATGAATGATGTTCAAACTGTCCTGTGCCGAATCCACCGCCAAGTCGGCCAAATCCGGATGATCCATATCATAATCGTAAGGGTCGATGGTCCATTCGGTGATTTCACCGTTTTTCAATTCGGCCACCTGAGTCAGGCTGGCGATGCTGATTTCATCCAAACCGTCATCGGCGTGCACCACCATTACGTGCTGCGCGCCCAATTTTTGCAACACTTCGGCAAAGGGTCTCAACAACGCTTTGTCGTACACGCCCAGCACTTGGGCCGGTGCTTCGGCCGGATTGGTCAACGGCCCTAGTAGATTGAACACCGTGCGCACCCCGATTTCCTTACGGACATTGACCATGTGCTTCATGGCACTGTGGTGCAGCGGCGCAAACATAAAGCCAACACCGACGGATTCGACGCATTCAGCGACTTGTTCGGCATTCAGATTCAGATTGGCTTCGGCGGCTTCCAACACGTCTGCACTGCCGGACTTACTGGAAATGGAACGGTTACCGTGCTTGGCGACCTTGCCGCCGGCGGCGGCCACCACAAAGGCGGAAGCGGTGGAGATATTGAAGGTATTGGCGCCGTCGCCGCCGGTGCCGCAGGTATCCACAAGGTGGGTTTTATCGGAAACATGCACCGGCGTTGCCAGTTCGCGCATCACTTGTGCGGCCGCGGCGATTTCATCAATGGATTCGCCTTTCATTCTCAGGGCCATTAAAAAGGCGCCGATTTGAGCGGGGCTGGCTTCGCCGGACATGATGTACCGCATCATGGAAATCATTTGCTCGGAAGACAGATCCTGACGATCCAATAAACGTTCTAATGCCTCTTTCAACTGCATAACTCACCCCCATCGTCCTGGTTTTCAGGCCGACTTCTGATCCTTTTGTTCGAGAAAATTTTTCAACATCGCATGACCCTGCTCCGTCAAAATCGATTCCGGATGAAACTGTACCCCTTCAATCGGTAACGTCCTGTGACGCACGCCCATGATTTCATCCATCTGGCCTTGTTCGTCCTGAGTCCAGGCGGTGATTTCCAGACAATCCGGCAAGGTGGCTTGATCAATCACCAGCGAATGGTAACGCGTGGTTTCCACCGGATTCGGTAACCCATTGAACACGCCGATATTGTGATGGTACACCGGCGAGGTCTTGCCGTGCATGACTTCCTTAGCGCGAACGATGTTCCCGCCAAAGGCCTGACCGATACTTTGGTGCCCGAGGCAAACGCCTAAAATCGGCACCTTACCGGCGAAGTGTTTAATTGCTTCCACCGAAATACCGGCTTCGTTCGGTGTACACGGGCCTGGAGAAATCACCAGATAATCCGGGTGCAATGTCTCGATCGTTTCCAAATTGATCTGGTCGTTGCGATGCACATCGACATGCTGGCCGAGTTCACCGAAGTATTGCACCAGGTTATAGGTAAACGAATCGTAATTATCAATCATCAACAACATAATTTATTCTGCCTTCGACACTATCGATGTCCGACATCGGGATTGTCGGTTTTCAGCCCTTTGGAAACGAATTCCACCGCCTTAAAGATGGCGCGGCCTTTATTCATGGTTTCGTCCCATTCGGATTGCGGCACCGAATCGGCGACGATACCGGCACCAGCCTGCACGAACAGACGTTGATCTTTAATCACCGCCGTACGAATTGCGATGGCGGTGTCCATATTGCCGTGCCAGCCCAGGTAACCGACCGCACCGGCATAAATGCCGCGCTTGACCGGTTCCAACTCATCGATGATTTCCATGGCGCGAATTTTCGGCGCGCCGGACACGGTGCCCGCCGGGAAGGTAGCGCGCAACACGTCGATGGGCGTCATCCCCGCTTTGGCGCGACCGTTGACATTGGAGACGATGTGCATGACGTGCGAATAGCGTTCCACCACCATTTTTTCGGTCAATTCCACCGAACCGATATCGGAAATCCGTCCGACATCGTTACGACCCAAATCGATCAGCATCAAATGTTCGGCCACCTCTTTCGGGTCGGACAGCAAATCGATTTCCAATTCTTTGTCTTTTTCCGGCGTCACACCACGACGGCGCGTACCGGCAATCGGCCGCACCGTGACGGTGTTGTCTTCCAAGCGTACCAGAATTTCCGGCGACGAACCGACCACTTGCAGATCACCGAAATCCAAAAAGAACATATACGGCGACGGATTCAGATAACGCAAGGCGCGGTACAAATCAATCGGTGCGGCGCCATAATCAATCGACATCTGCTGTGAAATGACAATCTGCATGGCGTCGCCGGATAAAATGTACTCTTTGATTTTCGCCACGGCGTCTTTGAAAGGCCCTTCGCCGAAGCTGGATTGGAAGTCGGCTTCTTCCGGAATGAAATCGCGCGGCACGTCGTTCGGCACCGGCATCGGCTGGTTGATCATGGCGACGATTTCTTCGATGCGAGCTTCCGCTTGGGAATAGGCGTTGTCCTGCGACAAATCGGCATGCACAATGACATGCACCTGACCGCTGAGGTTATCGAACACCACGATTTCTTCGGACACCAACAATTGAATATCCGGTGCCTGAATGTCATCCTGCGCCGGTTCGCTGTCACGCAAACGCTCTTCGACATAACGCACCGTATCGTAGCCGAAATACCCGACCAAGCCACCGGTGAACGCCGGCAAACCGGCCTGCGGGAACACCTGATAACGGGCTTGATAGGCTTCAATCCACGCCAGCGGATCATCGGACACCTGCTGCTCAACCGCATCATCGCCATCGAACAGGGTGATTTGATGACCACTGACTTCTAATCGCTTGCGGCACGGCAGCCCGATAATCGAGTAGCGGCCCCACTTATCTCCGCCCTGCACCGATTCCAGAAGGTAGGTTTGGGGCTGAGCGGCAACCTTATGATAGACACTCAAGGGTGTGTCGTAATCGGATAAGATCGTCCGCATCACCGGTGCGGTTTTATAGCCCTGCTGAGATAAGTTGCGGAAGTGGGCATCACTCATTGATAGCTGACTCTTTTTGATTTGAACGTTCGGCTCTTTCGAGCTTTTTAAATAAATAGGTTCGATACAATCCGGAAAACGAGCACCAGAACGGCTTGGTCAACACCAGGAAAAAGGCTTTCAGGTAGCGATACAGTTCAAGCAGTCGGTGCTTCATCGTTTCAAACGCGTGTCGGTTCAGATTATTTGGCTTCCAGATAGTTCGGCAATTCCATAAAGGAATCCATCACCGCATCCGGCTCGTAGTTTCGAATATCTTCCCCATGATTATAACCGTAAGTCATGCAGAAAATGTGAAAACCAGCGGCGCGTGCCGCTTTCACGTCGGACTTGGAATCACCGATCATCAAGGCGTTTTCCGGTGCCACACCCAATTGCTCCGCGGCGTGCAGCAACGGCATCGGATGCGGTTTTTTCTCTTCACAGGTATCACCTGACACCACGACTTCAAAGTAATCGTAAAGGCCTTTGTCTTTCAATAGCGGAACCGTAAAAGCTTCAGCCTTGTTGGTCACACAGGCCACACGATAACCTTGTGCTTTCATCCACTCGATGCCTTCCACAACGCCTTCATACACACAACTGCGCTTGGAAGTGTTGTCTTTATACAAATCCAGGAAAATCGGATAGGCTTTTTCCATCAATTCCGGTTCCGGCATGCCGTCCACCGAGTTAATCAGCGCGCGTTCGGTCAAACGCTGCACGCCATTTCCAACCCAGTCACGCACCGCGTCTTCACCGCGAACAGGCATGTCCAGTTGTTTCATCATTTCATCTACGCAGTAGGCCAGATCCGGCACACTGTCAATCAAAGTCCCATCCAAATCGATCAGGATGAAGCCCGGTTTAATTTTCTGTTGGCTCATTGAGGTTTCCAAATAATTCGAATTGTTATTGTTTTACAGCACGGTTTCACGCATCCCGAAAAATAAGGGGCGCTTAAAACGACAAAACGCCAGACAGGGCTGGCGTTCCGTACCGCGCTATCCGTGATGTTGGGCTAATAAATTACGCTTTAGCCAATTCATCACGCATCTGTTGGATGACCGTGTCATAACGGTTGGCATCGCCAGCGTTGGCTTTGCCGAAAATGCCGGAGCCGGATACGAAGGTATCACAACCGGCCGCCGCGACTTCCGCGATGTTTTCCACTTTTACACCACCGTCGATTTCCAAACGGATATCACGACCGGACTCGTCGATCAGTTTGCGTGCGGCTTTCAATTTTTCCAACGCCTCCGGAATAAACGCTTGCCCGCCGAAGCCAGGGTTCACCGACATGATCAAAATCATATCGATTTTGTCCATGACGTGCTCCAAGTAGCTCAAAGACGTGGCCGGGTTAAAAACCAAACCGGCTTTACAGCCTTCCCCTTTAATCAACTGCAAAGAGCGGTCGATGTGCTCGGACGCTTCCGGGTGGAAGGTGATGTAATCCGCACCGGCGCTGGCAAAATCTGGAATAATGCGATCCACCGGCTTCACCATCAAGTGCACGTCGATCGGCGCTTTCACGCCTTCGTTGTCCATGAATTTTTTCAAAGACTCGCACACCAGCGGCCCAATGGTCAGGTTTGGCACATAATGGTTATCCATTACATCGAAGTGCACCACATCCGCACCGGAGGCAATAACGTCTTTAACGTCCGTTCCAAGTTGGGCAAAATCAGCCGACAAAATCGATGGCGCAATCCAGTTTTCTTTCTTAGCCATGTCGTAATCCTTTTGAGAATGAAATTGAAATTGCGGGCATTTTACCAGACTCGCCGATTTTAAAAAAGAAAACATTATCTTACCAGGCCTGGCCAATCGTTTGATTTTACGAAAAATGTCGAACCGCTTGACAGCCAAAAAACCGCCATGCAAAACTCTCTGATAATTCCGTTGATTTGGGATAAAATCACCCACAAAAGACAACGGTTATCCCTTAACGGATAACCACGACACAACCACATGCGTCACGAGGAGATGTCATGGATCACTTCCCGGCTTTAAAATCACTAAAACGCAGCATTCGCATCACCGAAGTCATCGGGCTGATTATCATTGCGCTGGCCACCATCATCGCCGGCATTCAGGAAGTGATCGTCATGGTGCAGAACATGAAGGTCACCCTGGGCGATTTGCTGTTGCTTTTCCTTTATCTGGAAGTACTGGCGATGGTCGCCATTTATCTGGACTCCGGCAAACTGCCGATTCGGTTTCCGATGTACATCGCCATCATCGCCCTGGCGCGTTACCTGATTCTGGACATGAAAAACCTCACCGAGTGGCAGATGATTGCCGTGGCCGCGACCATGCTAATGATCGCCTTTGCCGTCATCATCATCCGCTACGGCCACTTGAAACTGCCGTACACCGACCGACAGCAGTTGGAAGAGAATTTGAAAAAATAAACTGGAAGAACGCTTATGCAACCACTTTACGAGTCAAACCTGACCAGCCTGCCCCTAATCAACAAAGGGAAAGTTCGTGACCTCTACGACGTGGACGACCGTCACCTGCTGATCGTCACCACCGACCGCATTTCCGCTTTCGACGTGGTGCTGCCAACGCCGATTCCAGGAAAAGGCCGAATCCTGACGGAAACCGCTCAGTTCTGGATGAACAAGGCCACCGACATTCTGCCGAACCAAATGGCGGACGACGTTCAATTGGCCGACATCCTCACACCCGAGGAACTGAAACAACTGGACGGCCGCGGCATGGTGGTGCGTAAATTGAAACCTCTACCGGTGGAAGCCATTGTGCGCGGTTACTTGGTCGGCTCCGGCTGGAAGGAATACAAGAAAAATCAAACCGTTTGCGGCATCGAATTACCGGCCGGTTTAAAAAAAGCCGAACAATTACCGGAACCGCTGTTCACGCCGTCCACTAAAGCGGAAATCGGTGAACACGATGAAAACATCTCTTACGAAGAAGTGGTGAAACTGATCGGAGAAGACAAAGCCCGCCAAGTCAAACAGTACAGTTTGGCGCTGTATCAAATGGCGGCGGAATTCGCTTTAGAGCGCGGCATCATCATCGCCGACACCAAATTCGAGTTCGGGGAAGACGAAAACGGCATCATTCATTTGATCGACGAAGCCCTGACGCCGGACAGCTCACGTTTCTGGCCGGCCAAAACCTATCAAGTCAGCAAAAATCCGGACAGCTTCGATAAGCAATACATTCGCGATTACTTGGAATCCCTGGATTGGAACAAAGCCGCACCAGGCCCGGAGTTACCACAAGAAGTCGTCGACATGACCCTGGAAAAATACCAAGAAGCTCAGGCACGCCTGATGGAAAACTCCTAACCGCAAAGGCTCATTTATGTTCGACGAACTGCTTCCCACTGTCGATACCTTTTTGAATGCAACCGACTCGGCCACGCCGAACGGTTTCTTCATCACCGGTACCGACACGGAAATCGGTAAGTCTTACTCCACCTGCCGCATCGCCGAATACCTATTGCAAAAACGACCAGGCCTGGTCATTTCGCCCAGAAAGCCGATTGCGTCCGGCTGCCTTCCGCAACCGGACGGTCGCCTGCTATCGGAAGACGCCGACTCGGTGCACAGTGCCAGCCAAACCCCCGACGACTTGGAAACAGTTTGCCCTTATCGTTTTGAACCCCCGATTTCACCGGCTCGCGCCATTGCGCAAGCGGGTGCTGATATTCGGCTAAACGAGCTGGTCGAAGCTTGCCAGGCACCACAAGACCGGTTTCGACTGGTGGAGGGTGCAGGAGGGCTTTATTCACCGCTCACGCCCGACGCTGACAATCTGGATTTGATTCAACGCCTAGGGTTACCGGTTGTTCTCGTCGTTGGCAATAAGCTTGGCTGCCTGAATCACGCCCTACTGACAATCCGAGCCTTGGAGGCAGCCAAACAGCCGATTGCCTTAATTGTACTCAACGACTTATCAGACAACGCCGACCCGGAAAACTTCACCGACCTGCAATCGCTGGTTCCTTATCCATGCGTCCACACACCTTATCATGGCTACCAAGGACAGCTTTAACGTCCTTCTACCAACCTTCTTCGAACCTTCAAGAACAGCAAGACCATTACCCCACCGAGCACCATAAACAGCAACGCCAGCGGCCACAGTGCCCAAACGATTCCCCAATGATCGGCCACGACAATAGACGTCGCACCAATCTGTTCCGTCAAACCGTATTCCGATAACAGCGCATCACTGTAGAACCACAGCAAAAACGCTAATGCCAACCCAATTCCGATACACATGGCTGACCTCCTTTCACTTTTTAACCGACATAAAAAAAGCCCGACCAAGGCCGGGCTTTCTCGGATTTGAATCCAGAGCGTCGATTACTTAACGCGCTGATCCAAAGAACCGCTTGCATAGCGAGCTTGCATTTCTTCCAGACCAAGAGACTTGATCTTATCGGCGTGACCGGCACAACCGAACGCTTCGAAACGCGCTTCACAGATACCCATCATGGCATCTTCAGCCGCTTTCAAGAACTTACGAGGGTCGAAGTTTGATTTGTTTTCTTCCAGGTGACGACGTACCGCACCGGTAGAAGCCATACGCAAATCCGTATCGATGTTTACTTTACGCACACCGTATTTGATGCCTTCAACGATTGCATCCACTGGTACACCGTAAGTTTGGCCCATGTCACCACCGTAGTTGTTGATGATTTCCAACCACTCTTCCGGTACAGAAGAAGAACCGTGCATAACGATATGCGTGTCAGGGATACGCTCGTGAATTTCTTTGATACGGTCGATACGTAGCACGTCATCGGAAGGCTTAGACGTAAACTTGTAAGCACCGTGAGACGTACCAACAGCAACGGCCAAACAGTCAACATTGGTTTCTTTAACGAACTGTGCCGCTTCTTCCGGATCGGTCAACAAAGCGTCTGCGTCAAGCTTCTCATCGGAACCGTGACCGTCTTCTTCACCCATCATACCGGTTTCAAGAGACCCTAGACACCCTAGCTCACCCTCAACGGTAACACCACCTGCGTGTGCCATTTTAACAACGGCCGCCGTGATGTCACGGTTATATTCATAAGACGCTGGAGTCTTCATGTCAGACATCAAAGAACCGTCCATCATAACGGAAGTGAAGCCAGACTGAATCGCGCGCAAACAAACACCTTCATCAGAACCGTGATCCTGGTGCATAACAACCGGAATATGCGGGAACATTTCAACCGCACCTTCGATTAGGTGGCGCAACATTGGCTCACCGGCATACTTACGCGCACCCGCAGAACCCTGCAGGATAACTGGCGAGTTACATTTATCCGCCGCACGCATGATTGCACGTACTTGTTCCATGTTGTTTACGTTAAACGCCGGCATACCGAAGTTGTTTTCTGCCGCGTAGTCCATTAGTTCACGAAGTGTAATCATCGCCATGTGCGAGACTCCTCTATTAGTTTAAAAAATCAATCGATGTATTCTAACAAGCTTTCTTTTCTTTAAAAAGCTTAATAAAGTTTTGGTTTTTAACGTTTTCTATTGTTTTATCTTATGGAATTTTAACGATTTCCATCTGGTTGGTGCCGCCCATCAATCCACGGGATTGACCACGGGTCACGATAATCAAGTCACCCGTTTTCGCCACACCTTTCTGCTTCAACTCATCCAAAATTTCGTTTTTGACTTCATCATCCGACAAGTCGCTGTAATCGACACTGGTCGGGTAAACGCCGCGGTAAAGCGTCACTTTACGGCGTGTTTCCAAGTGCGGCGTCAAGGCAATGATCGGAATCCCGGAACTAATGCGAGACATCAGCAACGGTGTATTACCGGATTCGGTCAAGGCCGCGATGCACTTCACGCCGAAATGGTTCGCCGCATACATCGCCGCCATGGCGATGGTCTCGTCAATCGCCGTAAAGGATTCATCGATACGGTGCGTTGACTCACGCGCACTGCGTGATTTCTCGGCTTCATGCGCGATGTCCGACATGGTTTTGATGACCAGACTTGGCGAATGCCCTGTCGCCGTCTCACCCGACAACATCACCGCATCGGTTCCGTCCATGACCGCGTTCGCGACGTCGAAGACTTCCGCACGCGTCGGAATCGCGTTTTCGATCATGGTTTCCATCATCTGCGTCGCGGTGATGGTAATACGGTTCAACTGACGCGCGCGCTTGATCATTTTCTTCTGCAGAGCCGGCAATTGAGCGTCACCGACTTCGACACCCAAGTCGCCACGAGCGATCATGATGACGTCGGAAGCCAGAATGATGCTGTCCAAGGTGAAGTCGTCATTGACGGCTTCGGCGCGCTCGACTTTCGAGACAATACTGCACACTAAACCGGCTTTTTCCGCCAGGGAACGGCAATACTCGACATCTTCAGCACTTCTCGGGAAGGACAGTGCCAAATAATCACATTGGATTTCAGCGGCCGTCAAAATATCTTCTTTATCTTTTTCGGTCAGGGCCGACGCAGACAAACCACCGCCCAATAGATTAATGCCTTTGTTGTTCGACAGCTTACCGCCCACAACAACAACACAATTAACACGTTCGCCTTCGACGCTTTCCACGTCCAGCACCACACGTCCGTCGTCCAGCAATAAGCGGTCGCCGGCTTTGACGTCGTATGGCAGGCTTTTGTATGTCAAGCCGACTTCTTTCTGGTTACCGGCCATTGGGTCCACATCATTATCCAATGCAAACTTGTCGCCCGGCTCCAGGTAAATACTGCCTTCGGAGAAACGTGCAATACGAATCTTCGGCCCTTGCAAATCCACCAAAACACCAACTTCTCGGTCCATTTTGGCGGACAATTCGCGGACTTTTTTAGCGCGCTGAATGTGATCTTCGGCGTTGCCGTGCGACATATTGATGCGCACAACATCCACGCCGCACTGGATCATACGCTCCAGTTCGCCTTCACGATCCGTAGCCGGCCCTAAGGTCGCAACGATTTTTGTTCTTCTTAAACTCGATGCCATAAACTTTTTCATCCCTCAAACGGTCTCATTGCGGTTCGACAGAAAGCAAGATGACTCGCGAAATAAACTTCCCTGATCGGGAATCGTTCCCGAATCGAAATTCATTTACCGAGGCATCCTCTCACCTTTCAATTACGAAACGTCAATGAATGGTTAATAGTTAAGTAACATAAAAAGGCCAAGCGGCTTTGCTTGGCCTAAAAGATTTTCGGCTTATTTTTGCGCCGCTTTTTCCAACATTTCAACAGCCGGTAGTTTTTTGCCTTCCAAGAACTCTAGGAAAGCACCGCCGCCGGTTGAGATATAAGAGACTTTATCCGCGATGTCATACTTGTCGATCGCCGCCAAGGTATCACCACCACCCGCGATGGAGAACGCTGACGATTCGGCAATCGCCATGGAAATCGCTTTGGTGCCTTCACCGAACTGATCGAATTCAAAGACACCAACCGGGCCGTTCCAAACAACCGTTCCGGCGTTTTTGATGATGTTCGCCAATTCAGCCGCTGAATCCGGACCGATATCGAAAATCATGTCATCGTCGGCGACATCCGCAACCGCTTTGGTTTCGGCCGCAGCCGATTCGGAGAATTCTTTCCCGCAAACCACGTCAGAAGCCAAAGGAATGGCCGCGCCACGCCCTTCCATGATTTCGTTCAATTTTTTACAGGTCGGGACCAAGTCGCTTTCAGACAAAGACTTACCAACATTGTAGCCAGCCGCTTCGATGAAGGTATTGGCAATACCGCCACCCACTACCAATTGGTCGACTTTTTCAGACAAAGATTCCAACACCGTCAACTTAGTGGATACTTTGGAACCACCCACAATCGCCACCATCGGACGCGCCGGGTTATTCAAAGCCTTACCAAGAGCGTCCAATTCGGCCGCCAACAAAGGACCAGCACATGCGGTACCGGCGAAAGCGCCCGCACCGTGTGTAGACGCTTGCGCACGGTGAGCCGTACCGAAAGCATCCATGACGTAAACGTCACACAAAGCCGCGTATTTTTGAGACAACGCTTCGTCGTTTTTCTTTTCTCCGACATTGAAACGCACGTTTTCCAACAATACGACTTCGCCTTCCGCAATGTCGAAACCACCGTCCAGGTAGTCTTTAACCAAACGCACTTCTTTGCCTAGCTTTGCAGACAAGTCGGCCGCGACCGGCGCCAACGAAAATTCTTCCGCGTACTCACCTTCGGTCGGACGCCCCAAGTGAGACATCAACATGACTTTCGCACCGGCTTCAGCCGCCATTTTAATGGTTGGCAAAGAGGCACGGATACGTGCATCGGAGGTCACTTTCCCATCCTTAACCGGAACGTTCAAATCTTCACGGATCAATACTCGCTTTCCAGCCAAGTCCAAGTCAGACATTTTAATTACAGACATACTCAGTCCTTTTTTTAAAGTTTAAAAACACTTTTCACAATGGAAAAGCGCATTCGATTGTTAAAAATTCATTTTTCTTTTCGGCACTGAGCCAATACCGACAAGAAAAATCAATCAAAGACCGGATCAAACAACCCGGCCTTTGCGATCACCGGAAACGCTTAGTGCGTTCCAACGTGCTCAACAACGCGCATCATGTTACAAGTGTAACCATACTCGTTATCATACCAAGCAACGATCTTAACGAAGGTCGGATCCAAAGCGATACCGGCTTTCGCGTCGAAGATGGATGGGTGAGAGTCACCACGGAAGTCAGTCGAAACATTCGCTTCTTCGGTGTAACCCAGAACGCCTGCCAACTCACCTTCAGACGCTTTTTTCATCGCCGCACAGATGTCGTCGTAAGACGCTTCTTTTTCCAACTCAACCGTCAAGTCAACAACGGAAACGTCAGATGTCGGTACACGGAAAGCCATACCCGTCAACTTGCCGTTCAACGCCGGCAATACTTTACCAACCGCTTTCGCCGCACCGGTTGAAGATGGGATGATGTTCTCAAGGATACCGCGACCACCGCGCCAGTCTTTCATGGAAGGACCGTCAACGGTTTTCTGAGTGGCGGTCGCCGCGTGAACAGTCGACATCAAACCACGTTTGATACCGAAGTTGTCGTTCAATACTTTTGCAACCGGCGCCAAACCGTTTGTGGTACAAGAAGCGGCAGAAACAATCGCTTGACCCGCGTATTCGTTGTGGTTAACACCGTAAACGAACATTGGCGTGTGATCTTTAGAAGGCGCAGACTGAACCACTTTCTTCGCACCGGCGTCGATGTGCGCTTGACACGTTTCTTCGGTCAGGAAGAAACCAGTACATTCGATGACCAGGTCGGCACCCACTTCGTCCCACTTAAGGTCAGCCGGGTTACGTTCAGCGGTGATGCGGATGGTTTTACCGTTCACAACCAAGTTACCGTCTTTCACTTCGACGTCACCGTCGAAACGACCGTGTACGGAATCGTACTTCAGCATGTATGCCAAATATTCAGGGTCCAACAAATCGTTGATGGCAACTACTTCAATGTTTTTGAAGTCTTTTGCAGCCGCACGAAACGCCATACGACCGATACGGCCAAAACCGTTAATACCAACTTTAACTGTCATTCTTATTTACTCCTAAAATACGCCAGACCCAACCGGTAAACCGGCCAGGCCTGGTAAAAAATGAAATGGGTTATTTACCAAGTACCTTGTTCGCCGTCGCCACCACGTTCTCAACAGTGAAGCCGAACTCTTTGAACAATTCACCGGCTGGTGCAGACTCACCGAAGGACTTCATGCAAACGCAATCACCGTCCAAGCCAACATACTTGTACCAAGACTCGGCCACACCGGCTTCGATCGCAACACGCTTAACGCCTGGGATCAACACGGAATCACGGTAGGCTTGATCCTGCTCGTCAAAGGCATCGGTAGACGGCATGGAAACCACACGGACTTTCGCGTCCATCGCTTCAGCGGACTCAACCGCCAAACCAACTTCAGAACCGGTCGCGATGAAGATGATGTCCGGCGTACCGTCACAATCTTTCAGGATGTAACCACCCTTCTCGATGTTCTTCACTTGCTCGGCCGTACGTTCCATCGGCGTCAAGTTTTGACGAGAGAAGACCAAAGCTGTCGGCGCGTCACCGCGCATAACCGCCAGTTTCCACGCAACCGCAGACTCAACCGCGTCGCACGCACGCCAAGTTTGGAAGTTTGGAATCACACGCATGGTCGCCATTTGCTCGACCGGTTGGTGTGTCGGACCATCTTCACCCAAACCGATGGAATCGTGCGTGAAGACATAAATCGTACCGATTTTCATCAAGGCGGACATACGCAAAGCATTACGCATGAATTCCATGAACATGAAGAAAGTACCGCCGTAGACTTTGAAGCCGCCGTGCAGAACCATCCCGTTCATCATGTGTGCCATACCGAATTCACGCACACCCCAAGACAGGTAGTTACCGTTTGGATTCGCATGATTCACTTTCACCGTACCGGACCAGTTGGTCAGGTTAGACCCGGTCAAGTCAGCCGACCCGCCGAACATTTCCGGCAACAATGGCCCCATGGCTTCGATTGCGTTTTGAGACGCTTTACGAGAGGCGATATTTGGCATTTCGTCTTGTGTTTTTGCGATGAACTTATCCATTTCCATTTCAAAGTTCGCCGGCAATTCACCCGCCATACGACGTTCGAATTCCGCCGCCAACTCTGGGTATTCAGCGCGGTAAGCTTCAAACTTAGCGTTCCACTCGGCTTCGTCTTTCGCACCTTGCTCTTTATGATCCCAACCTTCGTAAACTTCTTCCGGAATCACAAACGGCTCGTATTCCCAGCCCAGGTTTTCACGCGTCAATTTGATTTCTTCGTCACCCAATGGAGCGCCGTGACAATCGTGGGTACCGCACAGGTTCGGAGAACCGAAACCGATTGTCGTACGTGTACAAATCAAAGAAGGCTTGTCGTTAACGGACTTGGCTTCACGGATCGCTTTATCAATCGCGTCGGCATCATGACCGTCAACGTCGCGAATGACGTGCCAGTCATACGATTCGAAACGTCCGGCAACGTCACGTTCCATCCAGTCGGAGATGTGACCGTCGATGGAAATATCGTTGTCATCCCAGAAAGCAACCAGCTTACCGAGACCCAAAGTCCCAGCCATAGCCGCTGATTCATGAGACAGGCCTTCCATCAAACAACCGTCACCCATGAAGACATACGTGTAGTGGTTAACGATGTCGTGGTTTTGTTTGTTGAATTGCGCCGCCAAAGTACGCTCGGCAATCGCCATACCAACCGCGTTGGTGATCCCTTGCCCCAACGGCCCGGTCGTGGTTTCGATACCGTCGGCATAACCGTATTCCGGGTGACCTGCGGTTTTCGCATGCAATTGACGGAACTGCTTGATGTCTTCCATTCCTAGGTCGAACCCAGTCAAATGCAACAACG
The DNA here is from genome assembly GCF_003991075.1 of Thiomicrospira sp. S5. NCBI lineage: Bacteria > Pseudomonadati > Pseudomonadota > Gammaproteobacteria > Thiotrichales > Piscirickettsiaceae > Thiomicrospira > Thiomicrospira sp. S5. The sequence continues at coordinate 2,561,829 of NZ_CP014470.1, forward strand.
AATAAATCAGCATGGAGCCGTGACCGTTCGACAAAACAAAACGATCGCGATCGGCCCAGTTTGCATTAGTCGGGTTGAATTTCATGTGGTCATTCCACAGGACTTCGGCGATATCAGCCATCCCCATCGGCGCGCCTGGGTGACCAGACTTGGCTTTTTGGACGGCATCCATGCTCAACACACGGATCGCATTGGCTAGTTCTCTACGAGTTGACATTGGCAACTTCCCTCAAGTTATAAAAATTCGGTGTCTTATCCACTTTAATTTTTTGGCCTTTTTGACCCATTTTGAAAGCGACAAGTGCAAAATTGGACGAACATTTTCTCTCAAAATGACAAAATCATCAAGTTTTCTTATCTTTCTATCGTGAAATAACCACTGGGAAAAATTGGATTTTTTCGCGATTATCCTGATGAAAATCAAATCGAAAACAGCGGTTCAAGCCGCTCGGGGTATATGATGCTTTTCATTTTCACGCATTATTTGAAGGTTTTATGAAAGGCAACGGCAGGATGAAATAAATTCCTCAAAATCTATGCTAGAATCGGAATGGCTTGACGTTTTCCCTTTCCAGACAAGGAGTTCGCTATGCCACTTAGACTGAAAGACCTCGTAAAAACGGCCAAAGCCAATATTGATGAAATCACTTGCGACCAGGTTGAAGACTACCAGGCGCAAGGTTACAAAACCCTCGATGTCCGCGAAGCGGCGGAATACCTCGACGGCACCATCCCCATGTCACTTCATATCCCCAGAGGCATTCTGGAACCCAAATGCGACATGTGCTTTGAAGGGCACGAATCCGAACTGTCGGATCTGAACCAGCCTTGGATCATTTTCTGCCAGGCCGGTGGACGCGGCGCACTGGCCGCTTACACCATGAAGCAGATGGGCTATACGAATGTGATTAATCTCGCCGGCGGGTTCAATGCCTGGAAAGCCTTCGGCGGCCCGATTGAAACCCCGCCGATCGAAGACGGCCTGATCCGTTGCGACCACCCTTGGAACCCTGGGTTCCAAGGCGAGTAACCCTGACCTTAGAATAAGATTATTTAGGCCGCTTCAGCGGCCTGCTTCCTGGCCTGTAACCGGTCGTGGAAATTTTCATACAGCGACAAGGTCGCCGGAATCACCAACAGAATCAATAAGGTCGAGAACATCAACCCGAAGGCAATGGACGCTGCCATCGGAATCAGGAATTGCGCCTGCAAGGAGGTTTCAAACAGCAACGGCGTCAAACCGGCAATGGTGGTCAAAGAGGTTAAGAATACCGCGCGCACCCGTTGCACCACCGCTTCCTCCAACGCCTGATTAATCGCCATCCCCTCTTCACGAAGCCGTTTGTAGAAACTCACCAAGATAATAGAATCGTTGACCACGATGCCGGACAAACCGAAGAAACCGAACAACGACAGAATTGTCATATCGATGCCCAGCACCCAATGCCCCATAATCGCCCCGATCAAGCCGAACGGAATCGCCATCATCACCACCAACGGCCAGCCATAGGACGCAAACACCCAGGCCAGCACAATGTAAATGGTCGCCAAGCCGATCAGCAGCCCGATTTTCATATCGCCGATGGTTTCCGCCTGATTGGCGCTCTGACCTTCCAGTGAATAACTCAATCCGTATTGCGCCACCAACGCCTTCAAGGTCGTTTCCTGAAGCTGGGCTAAAATACGATTGGCGTTATTGACGCTCTTATCCACTTCCGCCTTGACGGTAATGGTCAAACGGCCGTCCACATGACGCACGGCATCAAAGCCTTGCTGGTTTTTCCATTTCGCCACCGAACTCAGCGGCACACTTTGCCCGTCCGGCGTCATCACCTGCATGCTGCCGAGCGTGGCCAGTTTGGCCTGTTCGTCGCGCGGATACTGCACCCGCACCTCCACTTCATCTTCGCCATCGGTGAAAATTTGCGCCAACCGCCCGGAAAACGCATCCGCAAGTTGCTGCCCAAGCGAGGCATAGGTAAAGCCCAACGCCTGACCTTGCGGCGTCAATTCATACACCAGCTGATCCCGCCCGTACGGCAAATCGTCCTTCACCCCCGATACACCGGGAATTTGCGACAACACCTGCTGTAAATCCAGAGACGCCTGTTTCAACACGCCCGGCTCCGCGCCCCACAAACGAATATCGATGTCGCTGCCAGGCGGTCCGTTACGTGGCGCTTCAATCGACAAAACGTCCAGGCCTGGGACTTTTCCGGCTTTTTCATGCCACATCTGGATGAACTCGGCATTTCGGGTTTCACGTTGGTCGGATTCCACCAGCTCGATATTAATGCCCCCGAAGTTGGCTCCAGTCTCGCCGTTATTGGTTTCGTTATGATGCACCACCGCCGTTTTGACAATGCCCGGCTCCAAGGTTTTTTCGGTTTCCAGCAAGGCTTGATAAAGCTGATCAACGTAACGCGTCGTCACTTCCGGCGGCGTGCCCGCGACAAAACGCACATCCGCCAGCAAACGGGTCGATTCCGGCGACGGGAAAAACACAAAGGCAATTCGCCCTCCGGCCAAAAGACCGATGGCAAAAATCATCAACGCCAATGTCGACGCCAAGGTAATGGCACGGTGCGACAATACCCAACGCGTCAAACGACGGAACTGCACTTCCCGGAAATGATCGATGGCGTTGTCCAGCCGATAACGAACCGACCCTTCTTCCGGCGGTTTGATGTTTTTGAATGCATGGCGCAAATGCCCCGGCAACACCGCGAAACTCTCCAGCAAAGACGCCATAATCACCGCGATAATGACCAGCGGAATCGCAAACAGAATGTTCCCGATTTCCGCCCCGATCAACATCAAAGGCACAAACGCCGCCACCGTGGTGATGGACGACGCCGTCACCGGCGCCAGCATCCGATGCGCGCCGCCTTCAGCCGCTTCCAGCGCCGGCTCGCCCATTTCATAATGGGCCAGCGCGTCTTCACCGACCACAATGGCATCATCGACAATAATCCCCAAGGCCATAATCAACGCGAACAGACTGATCATGTTGATGCTGCCGCCCAGCAGATACATGATCATCAGCGTCGCCATAAAGGAAATCGGAATCCCGACCGCCACCCAGAAGGCGACCCGGCCGTTCATAAACAAATACAGAATCAGGATTACCAGAATCAAACCGCCCACACCGTTGTTCAACAACAGCATGATCCGCTCGTTCACCAGCGCCCATATTTCATCGTAAACTTTCAACTGAATGCCGCTCGGCAAGGTCGGCTCGGTTTTCGCCAGCCAGTCCTGCATGATTTTCGATGATTTCAGCGTATCGCCGGATTCGGCGCGTTGCAGTTTCATCTCAATCGCCGGATGCCCCTCCACCATAATGATGGACGCATTCTTTTTCGGACGGCGCTCGATATTGGCGATGTCGCCCAACAGCACATTCTGGGTATCGGACACCACCAACGGCAACCGTTCGAAGTCCACTTCATTGCGTCCCTGTTTGATGGCCCGCAAATCGCGCACACTGTCGTCGTCCCCCACCGAACCGGCCGGAAAATCGCGACTCATGCCCGCCAACTGATTCGACACATCCTGCAACGTCAGACCGTAATTCTCCAACGCCTGTTGCGGCACTTCCACCGCCATTTCCTCTTCCGGCATGCCGACGTAATCGACCTTATCAATGCCTTGATCCAGCAACTGACGCTCAAACTGCCGTGCCAAGTGACGCAATTCTTTCAAATCGCCGTTATCGCTGATCAACAACAAACGCGCCACCATTTCATAACGAATCACCCGACTAATCATCGGGGTTTCGGAGTCCTGCGGCAGATTACGCAATTCATCGATCTTCTGCTTCACCTGATCGACCGCCTCGATCATATTGGTGCCTTCCTTGAACTTCAACGTAATCGACGAAATCCCCAGCGCCGAGGTGGACGTCATTTCATCCAAGTTGTCGATATTGCGAATGACGCGCTCGATCGGGTCGGTAATGGAAGTTTCCACATCCTCGGCATTCGCGCCCGGCCAAACCACCTTGACCGTGGCATAATCGAGTTCGAAATTCGGGAAAAATTGCACATTGAGCTTCATCAGTGCCACCAAGCCCAACAGAATCATGACCATCATCATCAGATTGGGGGCCACTTTATGGCGGGCGAAAAGCCCGATGAAACCATGAGATTTAAACGACGTTTTTTCGGGATGATATCCCTCGTAATCTTGCGGGTGCTGGTCCGGACGAACAATGTGAGACATCTATTCCACCACCGATACTTTCAGGCCATTGATGGCATTCGGTAAATGCGTGGTGGCGACCTGAGCACCATCCGGCAAATCGCCGCGCACCATCGCCCAAACCTGACCGTCCACCATGACTTCGCCGACGTTTTGAATCGTCACGCTTTTCAACTGCCCGTCAACGACGGTGTAGACACGGTCGGCACCGTACAACGCAGAATAAGGCACCGCCATCACATTCGGCACCGGCTGACCGTACAGATTCACTTGCCACAAATCACCAGGCCTGGCGGTTTTGGCCGTGGCCGGTACCGCAAAGAAGGCATCCAACCCGCTTGGCGTCGCTTCTCCCGCCAGACGCTTCAATGGCAGTTTATAAGCATGGCCATTGAGTTTCAGCTCCGCTGCCAACGTAATGCCGTCTTCGATGGCATCGTAGACTTTATCCAACTGGAACCCCGGAATCTTGGCCCGCAATTCCAGTGAATCCAAACCGTAGAAAGAGACCATTGCGGCATTGGCCGCGACTCGGTCGCCTTCCGCCACCGAGACTTTCGCTATCCGGCCATCGTAAGGCGCAATAACGTTACCGCGCTCACGGTTGATTTCGGCCTGCGCCAAATTGGCCTTGGCCTTTTCCAAGCGCGCTTCCAACTGTGCCACTTTGGCTTTATTTTCTTCCACCGCCAATTGCGCCCCCACAACGGTGTATTCCTGTCGCACCATCGCCTCTTTGGAAGCATCCAATGTCGATTTGGACACCAAATCTTTTTTAATCAGTTGCCCGTTGCGCTTCACATCATCTTGTTTGATTTTCAAAACGCGCTTTTCCTTATCCAACCGCTTGCGATTCGCTTCATACAACAACCCCTGAATGCGCAATTCGGCTTCGGTATCCGCCACATCCGCCTTAGCAATTTGATACGGCAATTCAATATCGGCTTGCGCCAACGCCACCAAGGGGTCACCTTTTTGAAACGCCTGCCCCTCTTTCACCGGCAAGCTGGCAACCACACCGGCCACCGGTGCCGCCGCCGTCACCAACGCATTGGATTCCACGGTACCGTACAACGAAATCACCGGCGCCAGCGTCTCGGCCTGCACCGTCATCGCCGTCACCGGCCAGACTTTCTGCTGCACCTGCACCGGCGGTTGGGCCGGCTTGGTCATTTTTAAAATCGCAAATAAGGCGATTGCGCCCAGCACAATCAATAACGGCACCAACCCTTTTCGCATTGTTTTCAGTTTCTGTAATACCGCCATGAAGTCCTCTTTCATCCTCGACATTCACGCCCACCACACAGGGCTTGCCGGATTTCTTAAGCAAACAAGAGTCCAGATTATAATGTATCCATTTTGAAATACGTAACCCATGCGACATCGTCTCAATAAAAAATACTAATCACTGGTCATTCAAAAAATCGCGACGCCAGGGCTTGCACCCACTCTATATATAAATAGAATTTATTAAGAGATTATTATTTTCAATAACCTTATTTTTTATAGGAGAGATAGGTATGAAAAAGTCAGTACTCAGCATTGCATTGCTCACGGGAGTGGCTTTGACCGCTCAAGCCAACCAGCCTAGCGAAGCCGAAGCGCGCGGCCTGGTCAAGGATTACATGAGCCAGTTGAAACCGGCCCTGATGAAAAGCATGAAAGAAGGCGGCCCGGTGAACTCGATTGACGTCTGCCACACCAAAGCGCCACAAATCGCACATGACCTAACTCAGAAAAGCGGCTGGAAAATCAACCGTGTCAGCTTGAAGCCACGTGCCGTGAACGCCAAACCGGACGCTTGGGAAAAAACTGTTCTGGAACGTTTTGACACCCAACTAGCGGAAGGGAAGCCGATTAAAGAAATGGAATTTTCACAAGTCATCATCATGAACGGTGAAAAACAATACCGTTACATGAAAGCCATCCCGACGGCGGCGGTCTGTTTGAACTGCCACGGCACGGACGTACAACCGGCCGTCAAAAAAGCCATCAGCGAATACTATCCGGACGATCAAGCGGTCGGCTACTCAAAAGGCCAAATCCGCGGTGCTTTCAGCTTCACCAAAGCACTGTAACCGGCATTGCAAAACCGGCCAGGCCTGGTCGGTTTTCACTTTCAACCCCGTTTTTTACGATTTCGACTCCACTTCCCATTGATGATGCCCCGGCTTGTTTCGGAAGCTGACCGGCTCCTGATGAATCATCACATCGGCATTATCGAAATTGCGGCGTAGCTTTTCCGTCACCTCTTCGGCGATTTGATGCCCCATCCATAACGAAAGATGGTCATCCAGCTCCAAATCCAACTGAATAAACACCGTCGGCCCGGAACGGAAAGTCCGTAAATCATTAAACCCGCGTACCTGCGGATGGCTCAACACAATATCGCGAATTTCGTCGCGCATGCTGTCCGGCAACTCGCGGTCCAACAACTGATTACCCGACGCCACCGCCAGCTTCACCGCTTGCCAACCGATCCAAAGCCCGATCAGCAACCCTAACGTCGCATCCACCCACAGCCAGGCCGACAGCAACAAGCCCACCATTACGGCGAAATTGGCCCCCAAATCGGACAGATAATGCAGCGAATCGGATTCAATGGCGGTGGAGTGGGTTTTGCGAATCACATAACGCTGAAACATCACCAACGCCAACGTGAGCGCCATGGAAAACAACATCACCCAAACCCCCAAATCGGCCTCGCGCACCGCTTCCGGAAAAAACAACCGGTCCAACGCGTGCAACACCAGGTACAAGGCCGAACCGGCAATGAACACACTTTGCGCCAGAGACGCCAAGGGTTCCGCCTTACCGTGCCCGAGCCGGTGTTCGTTGTCGGCCGGCATTTGCGCGACGTGCACCGCGAATAAAATCATCATCGAGGCCACCACATCCACGGCCGAATCCAGCATGGACGCCAAAACACCGACGGAACGAGTTTCCCACCAGGCAAACGCTTTTGTCACCAGCAATACCAACGCCACGAAAACCGACACATAGGTCGCGTAACGTGTGAGTCTCAATGCACTCAAGAAGTCATCCTCATATCGAAAAACCACCAGGCCTGGTGGTTTTGAAACAATTCAACCTAAACAGTAAAAACCAGTCAAAACGAACAATAAAAATGATTATCAATTCAGACAGGAATCAGCTTACCGCATCTTGCCCAGAAATAAAATCCTGAATTAAGTGGTGTCTTTCCGCATCAATCGCCCGGCCGATGTCGGCACCTTGCACGCCAGTCGCGAGTATGGCTTGATTGTCGACCCGGTTGGCGGCCTGCGCCAACGCCAACCAAAATGGTTTCTGAGGATACGGTTTCTGCTCAAATCCCAAGCGTCCTTTGGCATCGGCTTCGCAAGCGGTCAACAGCTTTTCAAAGGTCGCCAAATCCTTCAGCGCTCCGCAAGCGGTCAACGCTTTCAGATACGTTTTCGGCTTCAGTGCCGGGCGGCCGTCGCTGTCCAGCCCTTTATGAATCAAGCCGTGGAACTCGGTCACTTTTTCCGCAAACTGCTGCTGTTTTTTCGGCACACGATAGCGTTCGCAAAAGGCTTTTACCAACGGCACGCCTGCCTGCTCATGGCCGTGATGTTTCGGCCAAAACTCCGGCGGCGTCACGCCTTTGCCCAAATCGTGCAACAAGGCGCCGAGCCGTACCGACAAGTCGTCCGACAGTTGAGCCGAGGCATCCAGCACCATCATGGTATGAATCCACACATCGCCTTCCGGGTGATATTTTTCCGGCTGGGTCACGCCGTGCAAGGCGTTTAACTCCGGAAACAAAACCGCCAGCGCATCGACCAGTTCCAGCGTCTCAAAAAACACGCTCGGCGTGTCGGTATTCAAGGCTTTGACCACTTCTTGCCAGACCCGTTCCGGCGTCAAAGCCGACAATTCACCCGACGCTGACATGCGTTGCATCAGCTCCGCGGTTTCCGGCGCCAGTGTGAAATCGAAAGGTGCCAATTTGGCGGCAAAACGCGCCACACGCAACACCCGTAATGGATCTTCTTCAAAGGCATCCGACACATGACGCAACACCTTATCCTCTAAATCTTTCTGCCCGCCATAAGGATCGATAATCGTCCCGTCTGAATCCTGCGCCATCGCATTAATGGTCAAATCTCGACGGATCAAGTCCTCATCCAGCGTCACCGTCGGATCATACGACATCTCAAAACCGTGATACCCCTGCCCCACTTTGCGCTCCATTCGGGCCAGAGCATATTCTTCTTTGGTTTTGGGATGCAGAAACACCGGAAAATCCTTGCCGACCTGATCGAAACCTTGTGCCAGCATAGCCGACGGCGTCGCGCCCACCACCACCCAATCGTGGTCATAGACCGGAATACCGAGTAACGCATCTCGCACTGCTCCGCCGACTAGATAGGTTTCCATAGTGTCCTCATTACATTCAATCCTGCACTCATCATAAAACAAAAAAGCCGTCGAATGACGGCTTTTCTTGAAAGGGTTCAGAACCGGATCACACCAATTCGTCGGCGTCTCGACCCGCTTCCTGACGATAAAAGTGATAACGCTCGCGCAAGTTGCTCGGCGCGATATAAGGCGCCAGCGTATGGTCGACACTGGTCGGCATGAAGCCGAAACGCGTTTCAAAATCGTTTTCCGACGTTAAATCCGACTGCATCAGCTGCAACTGCACCTTGGACACGGAACGGAAAGGCGCCAAAGGCCCTAAGGTGCTCATAAAACGCGCATTCAAGGAACACATCGGCAAAACAATGGCATCTTCTTTCATCATCATGTCTCGCACCAGACCCGCCAAATCTTTCAGGGTCATGCGCTCTTCACCGACCAATTCGATTTTCGCACCGAACGCGGCTTTATCATCAATACACATGACCAACGCCTTGGCAAAATCCTTGACCGATAGCGGCTGCACCGCACGCCCGGCATTGGCGACCGGCAACACCGGCAACCATTCCAATTGCGCCTTGAAGCGGCTGGTAACTTCATCACCGTCGCCCAGCAATAGACCGGCACGCAAGATGGTCACTTTCGCCGATGCGATCGTATGCATAATCGCATCCGCTTCACCCAGCTTATACAACCAGTCATGACGGGCATTCCCTGCATCGGCGCCGATTTGGGAAAGCGACAGCACACGCTTCACGCCAGCGGACTCAACCGCTTTTTTGATTTGCTGATTGACCTGAACCAATTCCTTGTCGACCACGGCCTCGGTCTTAGCGGTCATGTCTGCGGTCAGATTGACCACAATATCCGCCCCTTTCAGAATGGCTTTTAAACCATCGGTCTGTAGCAAACTGTCCAGTTGCACCAAACGGGTCTTTGGAAAAAGCAAAAACTCACGGAAACGCTCCGGACGTCGAACCACGACGGAAATCTCATAGCCGTTTTTTGATAATTCGTTCACAACGGAACGCCCGACAAAACCGGTTCCGCCCAGTACAACTACTTTATTGCCCGTCATAACCTTTCCCATTTTTAATTGATCGGAAGTGAAAACAGCCGGTAAGAATAAAGAAATTCCCCCTTGAGGTCAAGAATTTAACAACGGAACCTCTGATTGAGTCCGTTTGAAATTCTGCGTGACTTAAAGCCCGCTTATTCTAGGCGTGGCTCGCCGAACCTAGTCATTCTAAGGCCAAGAGCACAACCACGAAGAAGAGGGCTTTAAGCCTCGCCCGAAGGGGCTTAGCCAAATTTCCGACTTCTGCGTTATCATTTTTCGAGGTATCCAGATGGCACTTCAAAATAATGCCTTGAAGGCGAAAAGTTGGCGTTGCCAGAATCCAAACGGACTCAACCAGAGGCTCCCTGAGAATCCAGCTCGCTTTAAAAGAAGATTTTGTTAAAATAGCGCGATTTTACAGTCACCCGTTTTCAATAAAGGACATGCCGATGTCATTAACCCTATCCGCTTTCAAAAGCCCGAAAAAAGAAGAACTTTATCTGTTCGTCCCCAAAGAAGACGGACTGGAAAAACTGCCGAACGAATTGCTGGTAATGTTTGGCGAACCCACCCATGTCATCGATTTTGAACTGACCGCCGAGCGTAAAATGGCTCGAGTGGATGCGGAAGAAGTGCGCCTGTCGATCGAAAGCAAAGGCTATTTCATGCAGATGCCACCGTCCGAAGTGGAAAAGATGGGTGACATGCCCGCGCCGCCGGAGCATCTCGACAATATTTTTTAAACCGGTTCACGACAACCAACCCCGCAATTCCCGACCATCCGTTTAAATACCCGATTGTTTCAGTCGGGTATTGATAATTCCGGTTTTCTCGTTAAAATAGAACGACACAACCTATTCGGTTTCTCTCGCGACATTTCTTCGCAGAGCGAACCGACATCACGTACGAATTTCAAACCGTTTCAACGATTAAACTTAAAGGAATGCAAATATGGCTTTCACTCTTCCAGATTTACCTTATGATTACGACGCTTTGGAAGTTTCCATCGATGCCCGTACCATGGAAATCCACCACACCAAACACCATAACACTTACATCACCAACCTGAACAACGCCATCGCCGGCACCGAAAACGAAGACAAGTCATTGGACGAATTGATCGCCAATGCCGGTTCGATTTCACCTGCGGTTCGTAACAACGGTGGTGGTCACTGGAACCACTCTTTCTTCTGGGAAGTAATGACCGGCGACAGCATGGGGGCGCCAAACGGCGCTTTGGCCGACGACATCAACGCCACTTTCGGTAGCTTGGACGCCATGAAAGAAAAATTCAACACCGCCGGTGCTACGCGCTTCGGCTCCGGTTGGGCTTGGTTGACGGTGTCCGCCGACGGCAAATTGGAAATCTCTTCCACACCAAACCAAGACAACCCGTTGATGGACGTTGCCGAAGTCAAAGGTACGCCAATCCTAGGTTTGGACGTTTGGGAACACGCTTACTACCTGCGTTACCAAAACCTGCGTCCGGCTTACATGCAAGCTTGGTGGGATGTGGTGAACTGGAATAAAGTTTCCGAGTTGTACACCGCCGCAAAAGGCTAATGCCTATCCGTCATCGGCTAGCCCTTTGACGGTCTCATAAAAAAACCCGCTTCGGCGGGTTTTTTATTTGTCTAAACGACTGCATCGCGCTGATTAGTGCAAACACAAAATATCCGGACGACTTTCTGCGTCCGTCACCATTCGCTCCAAACACTCCTGCACCAAGGTACTGGCCGCTTCCATTTTCTGCAACGCCAATTCCATTAATTCGAAATCGCCATTTTGATAGGCTTCCACCACATAGCAAGCTTGCAGATGCACCTCTTCATGCGGTGTCGCCAAATCCGCGTAGCCATCCAGTTGCGAGTAACACTGAACCCCTTCACCCTCGTAATACCATTGCCCCAAGGCACAATCAGTGTGCTCGGTCAATTGCAGAGATTCTTCCGGCAATGACCCCATCAAATACTGATACACCCGCATTTTATAAAGCAAATGATCCAGCTTGACCTTGTTAGTAAAGCTGCGCAAGGCACTGGAAGCAATCACCCCGCTCATGTCTTCATTGCGGCCAATCAATTCGGACAAAGCCTGGGTCGACTGTTCACTGAAGGTATTCAGTTGGGTCATTTCTTCCCGAGCATCGTTCATTTGCTCACGGGAATGGCCGATTTCTTTCTGAATCAGCGTCACCAAACGTGAAATGTCCCGCGTGGCGGTCGCGGTCTTTTGTGACAGGTTTCGTACCTCGTCCGCCACCACCGCAAACCCGCGCCCGGCTTCTCCCGCGCGCGCCGCTTCAATGGCCGCATTCAACGCCAACAGATTGGTTTGTTCGGAAATCTCGGTAATCATCGAAATGATGCCATCAATCTCCACCGCACGGTTGCCAAGTTCTTCCGACGCCGACGCTGCCTGATACATCAGCTCAGCCAGATTTGTCGATTTGGAGTGAATGTTATCCACCCGGTCGCGCGTCGTCGCCGATAATTGGGTGGACGCTTTAATGCTGTCACGTCCGTCCATCAACACTTGACCTTGCTGCAGCAAACCGCCCTGAAACCCTTGCAGGGAATCGGCAAAAAACCGCATCGAATAAAAGACTTTATTGCATAAATCCAGCTGGCGGGCTTGTTCGGGATCAAAAGCGGGCGCGTCGGTGACTTGAATCGATGATGTGTGCAACTGTTCCAATTGTTCCGTCAGCGCCAGGTTTTCATTCTTTAAGCGCTTCAGTTCCTCTTCTTGCTTTTGATAAAGCGTTTTATATTTATTATTGAAGAACATCCTAATGCATTCCTCCTGAATTACATGTTCTATTGAGTCGTCTATTGATAAGCAGAAATCACTAGCAATTCCCGTACCGGAAGTAGTTTACCTAAAACCCTGACCACGGGGGCAGGATTCTGCGTCAGGCCGAAAAAACCGGGGGGCAGATACAAAAAACCCACCAGGCCTGGTGGGTTTTCACTATCGACATTCAAGCGTCATTCAGTCGATACGGCAAGGCTCTTTCAAAACCACCGTCATATTTTCGTCCGACGGAACCGCCATCGGGAAACCGGCCGCTTGCCAGCCGTCCATGCCGCCAACCAGGTTGGTCACATTCTTAAAGCCCATTTCGGATAAGGTTTGAGTCGCCAATGCCGCACGTCCGCCGGATTTACACACCACCAACCAGGCGTCATCACGATGGTCGCGCAGTGCCGGATTCGCGCCCGGGTAATTCAAATCCGCCGCCGGTTCCAAAACGCCTCTCGGCACATTAATCGCGCCGTTAATCGCGCCCGCCAGGTATTCGCCCGGCTCACGCACGTCCAGGACCTTCACACCCTTTTCAACCAACGCACGACCGTCTTCCTGAGACACTTCTTGAATCACTTGCTTGGCCGCTTCGATATAATCCATCAAACTTTTCAATTGTTTTCTCCCAATGGTTCTTTAAGATTTAATTTTCTATGAGAGCTTTGCACGAGTGGGACACGAAGAAAAAATGAGATAAAATTTTTAGCCGTGTATCCATCTCGTGTAAATCTCTCCTATAATTATTCACAGGCCCCATTTTAACTTGCATCCGACAAAAAATAAGGAAATATTATGGTCAGTTTAACCACACCGGTGTGCGATTTCGGACAACCGGCAATTGATTTCAACCTGCCTGGCGTGGACGGTCAGAACTGGACGCTGGAAAAAGCCAAAGGGCCGAACGGCCTGTTGGTGATGTTCATCTGCAACCACTGTCCTTATGTCAAAGCCATCCAGACGCGCTTGGCGAATGACGCCCGCATTCTGCGCGACGACTACGGCCTCAACAGCATCGCCATTATGTCGAACGACCCGACGGAATACGCTGAGGATTCTTTCGACAATATGAAACGCATCGCCGAAACATTCAATTTTCCGTTTCCGTATGTCATGGACGAAACGCAAGAAGTGGCTAAAGCCTACGGCGCGGTCTGCACCCCGGACTTTTTCGGTTACAACGCCGATCTGGGCTTACAGTACCGCGGTCGCCTGGATGCCTCGCGCAAGGAAACCGCGCCGGAAGACGTTAAGCGCGACCTGTTGGACGCGATGATTCAAGTCGCCGAAACCGGACAAGGCCCCGCCGAACAAATTCCCAGCATGGGCTGCTCGATCAAGTGGAAAGATTGATTTTCCGTTGATTCGGAAGCGCCAAATATGTATCAAGAACAGCTACCACCGCTCGCCTTATCTCAAGTAGTGGATTGCTTCTGGCAAGCGGAAATGCACACTCAGGCCCAGTTGATTGTGCCGGATGGTTGCCAAGACTGGATTTTTGAACGTACGGAGCACACGACCGACGCCTTTCTCATCGGCAGCATGACCGAGGCTCAAAGTGTTCGAGTGATTGGAAGCAAAACCTTCTTCGGCGTCCGCTTCCGTCCCGGTGCTTTGAGTTTATTGACAGCCATGCCCATGCAGCCGCTCACCAACCAGCGTTGCGACTTAAATGAGCTGTTCCCATTTTCGAATTCTCTTAAAGCACAGCTTTCCACTCCGGAACTTGACTTACCCGCCTTTGCAGAGCGGCTTTCCACCGCGCTGTTAAACAGCACTTCTCGTTTAACCTCGGACAACCATCGTCGGCTGACCTATTTCGCCCAAGCCGCCGAAGGCAATATTCAACAGCTCGCCGACCATCTCCACATTTCGAGACGCCACTTCCACCGCCTGTTCACACATGCTTTCGGTTACCCACCACGCTTTTATGGCAAGGTGCAACGCTTCAATCGTTTGAATGAACGTTTACAACAGGGAGATGCTTTACTTGAAGCAACGCTGGAAGCCGGTTATTACGATCAAGCTCACATGAATCGAGACGTCAAGCATCTGACCGGACTCACACCAAGAGATTGGTTAAACCAGACGTGAAATGATGACATGTCCCAAACGTACAATCCTTTCTTTTCGGGATGGCGTACACTCCATTTGAACTCAGCACAGGAGAGACACATGAAATTAAGCTATAGCATTTTGTACGTCGAAGACGTCAAACGGTCGATGGATTTTTATCAAAAAGCTTTCGGTATCGAACCGCGCTTTTTACACGAAGGCGGCGATTATGCCGAAATGGAAACCGGAGATACCACACTGGCTTTTTGCGCCCATGAGCTTGCCGAACAAATTATCAGACAACCTTATCAGCACGCTCACCCAAACCAGCCCATTGCCAGTCAGATTACTCTGGAACCGGATTCGGTCAAATCCGCTTTCGAGGCGGCGGTGGCCGCAGGTGCCACCATTCGTGCCGAACCGGAGGTCAAGCCGTGGAATTTCGAAGTCGCCATTCTGCAAGACCCGGACGGCCACTTGATTGAACTGGCCAAAGAACTTGCAAAGGGTTAAAAATACCTGAATCCAGGTTCCAACCGGAACGCAATTCGAGCCTGTCAAATGCCTTCGAGTGCCAACAGCCGTTTTTTCAACGGCAACCCCGAGCTGAAACCGGTCAGGGAGCCATCGGCGCCGATGACGCGGTGGCACGGCACAATCACCGGAATCGGGTTTTTGCCGTTGGCACCACCGACGGCTCGAACCGCTTTCGGGTTACCGATGGCAACGGCGATGTCTTTATAAGAGCGTACTTCACCGAACGGAATCTCCGACAGAGCCTGCCAAACCCGCTTCTGAAAATCGGTTCCCTGCGGATTGAGCCGAACATCGAATCGTTGCAGTTTGCCTTCGGCATAAGCCTGTAATTGCTGCACAGCATCCGCTAGCCATTCATCGCTTTCGCGCCAATCTTCCAGTGGTGCAAACGGGGTTTCGTCCGCTTTCAAATGCAATTCTCGAATGCCTTGCGAATCACCAATCAAACGCATCCGTCCCACCGCGGTATCAAACGTAATATAGTTCATGTTCATCTCTCCAAATAAAGAGGCTTTTACAGAATAAACTCTACCACGAATGAAAAAACATTCTTTTACATTTGAGGTTCGTATAATAAATTCGACTGGCTTTTGGCGACAACGAGAAAAGGACCCATCGTGACCTCACATCACAATGACATCGAACCCAAACTGGCCGCTTTAAAAGCCCGGCTGGAAAGTTATGCGCCGATTTCAGAAGCGACCTGGCAGCGGTTGCGAGCGCTCTGCACGACACGAACGCTCGCCAAAGGCGAAACCCTCTATGCCACCGGCGAACGCCCGACTTCTTTTGCTTTCGTCTACAGAGGACTCTTTCGGGTCTATGCACTTGATACCGACGGCCGGGAATACAACAAACACTTTTTCGACGAAGGCATGTTCCCCGGTTCCATGGCGGCGTTACTGACCGAGACGCCGTCTCAATTCGCCTTCGAGGCTTTGGAAGCCTCCGAGGTGCTGTTGATTGATTTCGCCGCCTATCGCCAACTGTTGTTCCAATCCCAGGATTTGATGGTCTTCCAAATCGCTTATCTGGAAAAAAACTGGCTGCTGGCCAAAGACGCCCGCGAAGTGGAAATCATCCAGGAAAACGCCACTCAGCGTTATCAGCGCTTCCTGACCGATTTTGCCGACATGAGCGAACGCATTCCGCAATATCACATCGCCTCCCATTTGGGCATCACCCCCACTCAACTGAGCCGCATCCGCAAAAAACTGAATTAATTGCGTTTTCATCAACCTATGTAAATGAAACCGGTGGGCCAAGTCCTTTATGCTTGGCCCATGAACAGTTTATCGCTCATCGCATTTTTTTCCGGCGCCGCCATTGCCGCTCAAGCGGGCTTGAATGCCCAGCTGGGCGTCTGGCTGAAGAACCCGTTTCTGGCCACGGTGGTGGCGTTTGCCGCCAGCTTGATGGTGATTGGCCTGTCGGTGTTGGTGACCACACGGGAGTATCCGAGTTGGGAAGCCGTCCGCGCCGTACCGTGGTATTTGTGGTTTTCCGGTGGTGTGCTGAGCGCCTTTGCGATTTCGATGTTCTATTTTCTGATTCCGAAAATGGGCATCGGCCAGATGATGGCCTTCGCCTTGAGCGGCCAATTACTCATGGCGGTCATCGCCAGCCATTTCGGCTGGTTCGATATGCCGCAAAAACCGTTAACGCCCAGTCGATGGCTGGGCATCGTCGCCTTATTGGTTGGCGTCATTCTTATCAACAAGGAATAAACCATGTCCGACAGAGTGTTCGCTTCACAAATCAATTTGCAAAACCTGACCGAATTATGGCGGCGCATGGGTGCCAAATCCGACAATCGACCAGGCCTGGCGGATTTTCAGATTTGCAATCAATGGCCTTACCGCGCTTGGATGGAAGGCTCCATGGCCGAGTTTTCGCCGGATACCGCCGCCGAATCGCTGGCGGCGCTGAGCCCCAACCCGATCGTCCCGATTTGGGAAGCCGCGCATCAGGACACGCGGCCATTGGAAAGCGCGCTGATTGCAAATGGCTTTGACATGCGATTCCCGCAAACCGCCATGAATTTGGATCTCACCCAAACGACAGAAAAATCCTTGGACGAAACGCTTGTCATCCGGCAAGTCACTTCCGACCGGGATGCACAGAAATGGGTGGCGGTGGCGTCCGCGGCCTTTCAATACGAGATCGACCTTTCGGTCATCCAGCGCCTGCTATGGGATGACCAAATTGAACTCTGGCTGGCCTGGCAAGGTCGTCACGCTGCGGCCTCCGCTTTGACCTTGAGCACCGGCGCCACCGTCGGCGTGCATCAAATGGGCGTTCAACCCTGTTTTCGCGGACGCGGCTTGGCACGGGAAATGATGGCGTTTTTAATGCAACGTCATCGCCACAATCACCGTCATATGGTGTTGCAAGCGTCGTCCATGGGCGAACCGCTGTACCGCAAACTCGGCTTTCAAACCGTGTTTGCGATTCGAAATTACCAAAGGAACTGATATGCCCACCACGCTGTTAACCGCTTTCACAACCGTGGCCGGCTTAATCGCCGTGTCGCATGTTTATTTCTCCCCCGCCCTGTCTGCCTACGTCGGGTTCGGTTTCATCCCGCTGATCCTTGGTCTGGGGTTGCTGGGGTGCGGCGCGCGTTTTTACAAACAAAGCACCGGCCGCTCCTGGCTCAACCAATATGACGGCGAACTGGTGACGCTGGGCATATTCAAACATGTTCGCCATCCGTTTCACCTCGGCGCCACCTTGATTTTAGTCGGCGAAGCCTGGCTGACCGGAAACCACTGGAGCGCTTGGTTGCTGGTCGCCGCTTTTGTGCTGTGGCTGGATCGTTGTCACCTCCACGCCTTGGAAGAACGTTTTCAGGAACGCTTTGGCCAGCGTTATCGGCGTTACCAACAGCGTGTCCGACGCTGGGTTTAAAGCGCATTCAAACCGATTGCACAAAAAATGTTGAAACGGACTCGAATCGTTGCAAAGCCGTGACAAGGGTTCTAAACTGACCGGACGAAAACGGTTGGAGGCCGCGGATGAGGTTACGAAAAATACGGACACTATGGCTGAACGGCTTACTGGCGCTTTGCCTTGGATGGAGCAGTTTGCCCGCGCAGGCCGATTCAGCTGAATTTAACGTCACCGAAGTGGTCAAAGGCTTGGGCATTCCATGGGGCATGGCGTTTCTGGACGACAACCGATTGATTTTCACCCAACGCGCCGGCAAGGCAGGCATACTGGATGTCCGCAATGGTGACATCACCTGGTTGAAAGGCGTGCCGTTTGTGTATGACACCGGTCAAGGCGGCTTGCTGGACGTCAAACCGTCACCCGATTTCAAGCAAACCGGTTGGATCTATTTCACTTACAGCAAACCGCTGCCGACCACCGCCATCACCGCCTTGGCCCGTGCCAAAATCCAAGGCGACGAACTGGTGAACTGGGAAGACTTGATGGTCACCAAATCCGAATCATACCGCAACATCCATTTCGGCAGCCGCATTGCTTTTGACCATCGCGGCCATGTGTTTTTCAGCGTCGGCGACCGCGGGCGTCGTCATAAAGCGCAACAGCAGGACAATCACGCCGGTTCCATTCTGCGCCTGATGCTCGATGGCGACATTCCGAAGGACAACCCGTTTGTCGGCCAGGCCGGCACCTTGCCGGAAATCTGGAGTTACGGTCACCGCAACCCGCAAGGCTTGGCTTATGACGTCCAACATCAACGCCTTTGGGAAATCGAACACGGTCCACGTGGCGGCGACGAAATCAACCTCATCCAGAAGGGCCAGAATTACGGTTGGCCGATTGTCTCCCGCGGCAAGGAATACGGCAGCGGCGAACCGGTGGGCAAACCGCATCAAACCGGGATGATTGAGCCGGTGAAGGTCTACATTCCGTCCATCGCACCGAGCAGCCTGTTACTGTACGACGGCGATGCGTTTCCGCAATGGCGCGGCAACCTGTTTGCCGGTTCCTTGGTGCTGCGGCATTTGAACCAGGTGGTGCTGTCACCAGAAGGCAAAGCCATCGCGGAACACCGCTTATTGAAAGACTTGAACCAACGCATCCGCAGCCTGGCACAAGATACACAAGGCCACCTGTATGTGGCGACGGATTCGGGCAAAATCTATCGCCTGAGTCCGAAATAGCATTCCGTCGCCCAAGATGGACGCTTATTTATCACTCTTTGCTTTATCGTTTCTGGCCGCAACCTTGTTTCCGGCCGGGTCGGAAGTGCTGTTGGTGGGTTTGGCCGCCGCCGGAAAAGACCCGTTCATGCTTTGGGTGTGGGCCACCGCCGGTAACAGCTTGGGGTCCATGGTGAATTACGGCTTAGGGCGATACCTACTGCATTTTCAAGACCGCCGCTGGTTTCCGGTCAAACCCGAAGCCTTAGCCAAAACCCAGCACTGGTTTCAGCGCTATGGTACCTGGTCGCTGTTGCTGGCTTGGGCGCCGATTTTTGGCGATGCCTTGACCTTGGTGGCCGGGGTGATGCGGGTTAGATTCGTTTGGTTTGTGGTGTTGGTGGTGACGGGAAAAGGCGTGCGTTACGCCATTTTGTTGGGGCTGATGGGCTGGTTCGGCTGGGCGTAATTCGTCGCCACACTGTCGCCCATGCTTTCGGCGGCAATGGCCGGACGGGCCACCAGCAAACACGCAAAAAAAAGTAACCAATAACGTTTCAGGCCATAAGGCTTCAAGTGAGCCTGTGTTGCGGATTTCATCTTTCGCCTCCTCAGCGGTTTTGATGTCATGCTAAGGATTTTCGTTCTCAGGTAAAGTGCGGCCGACGCAAAAGTTGATGCCGGACAAGTTTTACGCCCTGAAAACACAAGAACCGCCAGGCCTGGCGGTTTGAATGCTTTTGAAACGTCGGTGAACCGACTCAGTTTTTCGATTTTTCCAACATCATCTCTTCATACATATGACGGGCATTGGGCTTGGCCAACTGTTCGAAGACCGGACGATCCTGATAGTGCGATTGGTCGATGGCATCCACCTCTTCCAGAGAACCGCCCGCGTCGACAATGGCCCGCACCTGTTCTTCCAGATACGCAAAATAATCGTAGGTTTGACGTTTTAACGTCGCCAGATCGGTCGGTGTGCCGTGACCGGGCACCACCACCACATCATCCGGCACCATCGAGACCATCTTATCAAACGACGCCATCCAGTCTTTGTAATGACTGTCGTGCAACAATCCCGGCAGGCGTTCGTTGAAGCCGAGGTCGCCGGTGAACAGCAGATTTTTCGACGGCACATACATGCCCGTCATGCTCGGCGTATGACCGCCGCCGAAATTAATCAGCTCCACAGTTTCACCGCCACCGACATCCACGGTTTTTTTGCCGTCAAAAGTGGTGAAATAGTCGGTGACATCGTAAGCCGGTTCGGTAATGGCCCGCCCGCGCCCGGCGGCATAGCGTTCTTTATTGCCGGCAAATTTGCGGTGCCACCGTTCATTGGCGGTTTTTTCCGAGTAGAGATTTTTCACGCCCACATCCCACCAATAACTGGCACCCAAATAGGCATGACCTTGGTCATTCTCCACCGCAAGCCATTTCACCGGCTTGTCGGTCAACCGTTTAATTTGTTGATGAAAGCTGTAAGCCACGGCCTCGTTCGGCCCGGCATTATAGACAAAGACACCATCCGGGAAGATGATTGCGCTGAGGTTGTTGTTCAAACCGAAGTTCTCGCGCGTGCCCCAGATAAAGCTGCCCACCACCGTATACACACCGTCCATGACTTTGGTGGCTTTCGGAATCGGCAGTTCATCGCCGATGTAACCGGCCCGTTTTTCAACGGCGGCCACTTCCTGGGCGTAAGTTTGAATGGCGTTATCGGCCGAATGGTCGCCTTGCAAGGCTTGCACTTCTTTAGCATAGGTTTCAAAACTGGCGACGTAAGCGTCCTGCGAGCCTGACGCGAAAGCGGTCGATGCAGCCATCGACAAAGCGGCCGTCAACCAGAGGGAAGGTTTGCGTTTCATAAAATTCCAACGACTCCTTAAGTTCGTTTGATTCGAGCGGATTCTACGGATCCGTTTAAGTAAATTTTAACAAAGCGGTTCAGCCACACTATGCAATAAAATAGGAGTTCCGCGCCTGTCTCAACCCCGCGCCAAAAACCACCAGGCCTGGTCATTTTTTCAACAAGCAACGCGGATTGAAACCCATTGAAAAACGGTCATATTTTCATCAAATAAGTTTTACATTACGGTCACTCTGGCGTCATTTTTTCGGGCTAGCATAGCCGGAATATTCAAAAAATGAGCACACGAGACCATGACCACACCTGCGACCACTCAACCGGCCACCAAGGATTTACTCAACTCCGCCGTCAACAACACCCATTTGTTCACCCGCAAAGGCTTTCTCGACCGCCTGTTCACCAAATGGTTCGACCGCCTGGTCTACCCGCAAATCTGGGAAGACCCGGAAGTCGATATTCGCGCCTTGGAACTGGACCAACACTCACGGGTGTTCACCATCTCGTCCGGGGGATGCAATGCACTCAATTACCTGACCGTGGAACCCAATTCAATTACGGTGGTGGACTTGAACGAAGCCCACATCGCGCTCATCAAGTTGAAAAAGGCCGCCCTGAAACACCTGCCGGATCATGAATCCTTTTTCGACTTTTTCGGCCGCGCCGACCGTTCCAAAAACCTGGATGCCTATGAAATCCACATCAAACCGCATCTGGACGAGAAGACCATCGACTACTGGGAAGGCCGCGAAACCTTCTGGGGACCACGTCGCATCGAATACTTCACCGACGGCTTTTACCGCCACGGGTTGCTGGGGCGCTTTATCGGGTCGATTCACTGGGTCAGCAAACGCCTCGGTTACGACATCCGTCAGGTCATGCTGGCCCGCACGCCCGAGGAACAGCAACGCTTGTTCGACGAACACGTTGCACCGGTGTTCGACACCCGTTTGATGAAATTTCTCTGCAACCGTGCCGTGGTGATGTACAGCTTGGGCATTCCCCCGGCGCAGTTCGACGAAATGGACAAGGAATCCAAACAGGCGCAGCATGGCATGCACGACCTGCTGAAAGAACGCGCCCGACGACTGGCTTGCGATTTCCCGTTGGAAGACAATTATTTCGCCTGGCAGGCCTTTAACCGCGAATACGACATCAAACACCGTCAAGCGGTGCCACGTTATCTCAAGCAGACCTATTTCGAGGATTTAAAGCAGAACATCGACCGCATTCAGGTGCACCATCAATCCATGACCGAACGTTTGAAAGCCATGCCGGCCAACAGTTTGAACGCTTATCTGTTTCTGGACGCTCAGGATTGGATGGATGAAACCCAGTTGGCCGAACTCTGGGAAGAAGTAAACCGTACCGCCATGCCGGGGGCCAAAGTGGTATTTCGCACCGCCGGCGAAACTTCGCCGCTGGAAGATAAATTGCCGGGAGCGCTTTTGGCTCATTGGAAAACCAACTCCCAAGCCAATCGCGACTGGACGCGCCAGGACCGTTCCGCCATTTACGGCGGGGTGCATGTGTACAGCCACCACGCCGAATAATGATTCAACAAGGAACGGATGCCTTGACGCATAACCCCGTATACGGTTCAACATACCCGACGGCCGCCAAAGCCTTTGGCCAGTCGGCCACGCACCGCTATCTCGAAGCCATTCAAGCCGCTGGCGGCGTGCATCAGGCGATTCGCAATGTCACCACCCGTTTGACGCTGAAAAAGATTGACGAAGATTGGGTGCCCGTCACCGTCAACCAGGAGGAATACGACAACAGCTATGTCTGTTCGCCCTACACGGCTTACATTTCCTATGCCCGGGACGAATTGGGGTTATTGAACAATGTGTTTCTGGAAACAGCCTTGAAGGGCGCCATCGGACTCGGCAGCCTGGCGTTAAAACACGCCAAAATCAATCAAACGGTGTCGCTGAACAACTGGTTGGTGTCCACCAACTTGGTGCCGAATTGGTCGGAAGCCACCTTACAGAACTTGGTCGCCGACCTGACCCAACGCTACCCCGACCACAGTTTGAGTCTGCGCTCGCTGAACGCCCGCACCGACGGCGACATGATGCGCCGACTGACAGCCCAAGGGTGGTTATTGATTCCGGCCCGGCAGGTGTATCTGTTCGACAATGAAAACACCGACTGGTGGAAACGCAATAATTGCAAAAACGACCAACGCCTACTGCGCAAAACCATTTTGCAATATGCGCCGGCTTCGGAATTGGAATACGACGATTTCGCCGACATCGAACGGATTTTCACGCAACTGTTCATCGACAAGCATTCGATTCACAATCCGCAATTCAGTGCCGATTTTCTCTACCATCTGCACAAGTCAGGTCTGGTGGATTTTCATACATTTCGGGATTCGTCCGGTCAAGTGGTGGCCGCCATGGGGCTATTCACCCAACGCGACATCATCACCACGCCGATTCTCGGCTACGACACCCGTTTGCCGAAATCGCTCGGACTCTATCGTTTATTGATGGCGGTGCTGTTAAAGCACACCTACGAAAGTGGCAAAATGATGAACCTCAGCTCCGGCGCGGCACAATTCAAACGCATGCGCGGCGGTCAACCGCAGATTGAATACACCGCCCTTTACGTTGAGCACCTTCCGAACAAACGACGTCGCCTATTGCAGGGATTTGCCGCCTTGGTGAATCGAACAGCACCAAAGCTGTTCGAAAAGCATCAACTTTAAAAGCGTCGCATTATTACGTTTTGGCCGGCCCCACCCAGACTTGCTGCACATTGACGAATTCCAAAATGCCATGCGGCCCCAACTCGCGTCCATAACCGGAACGCTTGATGCCGCCGCTCGGCAAACGCGGGTCGGTTTTCACAATGCCGTTGATCGCCACTTGCCCGGCTTCGATGTCCGATGCCATGCGTTGCGCTTTGGCGGCGTCCGCCGTCCAAATCGAAGCGGCCAAACCATACTGGGTATCGTTGGCGATACGCATCGCCTCCGCTTCCGATTCGGCCTTCATCACCACAGCGATGGGGCCGAAGGTTTCTTCACAGGACGCCTGCATTTCCGGCGTTACATCCACCAACAAGGTCACCGGATAGAAAAAACCTTTGCCGACCGGCATTTCACCGCCCAGCAAACAGCGCCCGCCCTGTTCGACGGTGGTGGTGACTTGACGATGCAAGCCTTCACGCAAATCTTCCCGCGCAATCGGCCCCACTTGTGTGCTTTCCTCGGCCGGATCGCCCATTTTCAATTTGGCGAGATGCTGATGAAAGGCGTCGATAAACGCTTCATAGACCGGCGCTTCAACGATGATTCGCTTCGCGGCGATGCAGGATTGTCCGGCATTGATAATGCGCGACAGCGCCAGCACTTCCGCGGCTTTTTCGATGTCGGCGTCCGCCAATACCAGACTCGGGTCGGAACCGCCCAACTCCAACACGGCCGGTTTGATGTGTTGGGCGGCCAACGACGCCACCTGACTGCCGGCAAAACTGGAGCCGGTCAAGGACACAGCCTGCACCGCCGGATGGGTAATGACTTGCGCCACCTGGTCGTTGTGCAGCCGTAGATTTTGCATCAGCCCTTTCGGCGCACCCGCCTTGACGAACAATTCACCGATGGCTTCGGCGCAAGCCGGAACATGCGAATCATGCTTCATCAAGCAGGTATTGCCCGCCATCAAGGCCGGGGCACAGAAACGAAACGCCAGCCAAAAGGGCGCGTTCCACGGCAAAATTCCCAACAAAGGCCCTAAGGGCAAGTGTTGCACATAACTCAAACTGGCATCCGACGCCAGCTCCTGAGGTGCCAAATAGCCCTCAGCCTGCTCGGCGTAATGGCGCGCACACCAAGCGGCTTTTTGCACTTCGCCGTAGGCTTCGCGAATCGGCTTGCCCATTTCCACGGTCATCAAACGCGCCAGGCGTTCTTCGTCCTCGGCCATTAAATCGGCCACTTTATTCAGCAAGGCCGCGCGTTCGGCAAAGGTGGTTTTTCGCCAGGCCTGGAAAGCCGTTTGGGCATCGTCAATCACCGTCGAAACTTCTTCCGACGTGTGCGTTGGGTACTGGTGAATCACTTCGCCCGTCGTCGGGTTGGTTGCAGTAAACATAATCCTTCTCCTTAGCTGTCGCCGGACGCTTTGCGTTTTTTGACTTTTTTATCTTTCTTACCGCCGACTGGGCTGGGCGGTTGCGGAATCTTTTCATTGGCGGCCTGCACTTTGCCCTGGTCCGGTTTGACGGTGAAGTCCTGCGGTACGTCGTCGAAGAACGAGCCGCAACCGTCTTCGGTGATGTAAAAGGTATCGGAAATCCCGCAGGTTTTATCACCGTCGATGCCCCACATCCATGGAATGACGTGGAACGTCATGCCCGGCTCCAACACCGAACTGTCGCCTTGGAACAGGCTGAGAATATAGCCTTCATCCCAACTCGGCGGAAAAGCGATACCGATGGAGTAACCGGAACGGGTAATCAGCTTGGCACCGATTTCGTTGTCGGAAATAATGTTACGAATCATGTTATCCACATCCGACACCGTCATGCCGGGCCGCAGCATTTTACGCGTGTGCAGCAAGGCGGTTTTCATGATCTCCTGCGCTTTATACATGCTGTCCGGCAAATCACC
The DNA here is from genome assembly GCF_003991075.1 of Thiomicrospira sp. S5. Taxonomy (NCBI): domain Bacteria; kingdom Pseudomonadati; phylum Pseudomonadota; class Gammaproteobacteria; order Thiotrichales; family Piscirickettsiaceae; genus Thiomicrospira; species Thiomicrospira sp. S5. The sequence continues at coordinate 2,587,475 of NZ_CP014470.1, forward strand.
ACACATCACGGTGCGCATCATGGCGGTGTGGTAGCGTCGGTAAGAGCCCGCCACTTCCAAAAACACATGCTCGCCCGGTTGGACTTCACGCCCTTCCCAAGAGGCGTGGCCGATCATGGTGCGCGGCCCGGAAGTCACATACGGCATGACCGCGGGAATCTCGCCACCGGCGGCAAACATGCCTTGGCTGATGGCCGCACCGATTTCATTCTCGGTCACGCCCGGCGCACAGGCGTCAATTCCGGCTTGCATCCCGGCTTTGGTAGCTAAGGCCGCCTTGCGCATCACGTCCAACTCATAACTGGATTTACACACCCGCCCTTGTTCAACAATGCCGAAACAGTCCATCAGGCGACTTTTGGTGAAAGTGGTGTGAAAGGTATCCTGGTGATAGGCGGGGAAGAAATAAGAATTTCGTTCATAACCGATGGATTTTCCCGCCAACCCGAACTCGACCAAGGCTGAAATCAACATCTGAATCGCGTCGCCGGTGTCGGGGTAAGGCCGAGTCACTTCAACCCAAGTCCGGGCGATGACGTTGGATTCCTCCAATTTTCGCGTCACCATAAACGGTTCCGATTCCAACGGCACCACCAGCGCCTGGAAAAAGGAATAACCGGTGGTTTGGTAATCGGTCAAATACATCAGGTTTTCGGGGTCGGAAATAATCACCGCATCCAGCAGGCGCTTTTCCATCCGCTGTCTCAATTCATGAATCCGGCGCTCGTACTCCGAAAAAGGAAAAGTCATGTCATCGCGTTCTCTCATTGCATCGCCTCCACTTGGCGGTCAACCGCCTGAGTCAAGATGCCCAATCCCGCGTCCAGCTCCTCCGTTGGAATGGTCAAAGGTGGAATCAGTTTCAATACCTGGCCCCCAACTCCGCAGGGACCGAATAACATACCGTGTTCAAAACAATCCTGTGCAATGGCCTTCGCCAAAGCGCCGTCCTGAACGTCCAGCGCTTGCATCATGCCTTTGCCGCGAACACTGAACCCCTTACCTTGGTATTTTGTCGCAATGGCTTCCAGTGTGCGACGCATGGTATCGCCTTTGGCACGGGTTCCCGACATCAGCGCATCGTCTTCGAAAAAGCGCAAGGCTTCACGCCCGGCGACAAAAGACAGGTTCTGCCCGCGGAAGGTGCCGGTGTGCTCGCCCGGCTTCCAGTGCTTATCGTGCTCCGGTTTCACCAAATTCATCGCCATGGGCGTGCCCAAACCGCCGATGCCCTTGGCAAGCGTCACGATGTCCGGTTCCAGGCCCATGCCTTCGAAACTGAAATACTGCCCGGTCCGGCCACAACCGGCTTGGATGTCGTCGAGAATCAGCAAGGCGCCGGTTTCTTTCGCCAAGGACTGCAAGGCTTGGAGCCAAGCTTCGCTGGCCACGTTCACACCGCCTTCCGCCTGAATCGGTTCGACAATAAACGCCGCCGGTTTATCCAACCCGCTGGAGGTGTTGCGGTACATGGCCGCCAAGGTTTCCAAACTCTCCAGCCCACCGCCTTCATGGGTTTCGAACGGCCAGTGCATGACGTTATCCAACGAAACGCCGGACACATTGCGGAACACTTCATTGGCGGTGCAGGCCAACGCTCCCAACGTCATGCCGTGGAACCCTTGCGTAAAGGCCACCACCTGACTGCGGCCGGTGACTTTACGCGCCAATTTCAACGCCGCTTCCACCGCATTGGTCCCCGTCGGTCCCATGAACTGCAATTTGTAATCCATGCCACGCGGTTGCAGAATGGTTTCCACAAACCCTTGAATGAAGTCACGCTTGGCGCCGGTCATCATGTCCAGACTGTGCAACACGCCATCCGCTTCAATGTATTTCAAAATCGCGGCCTTGAGTTTCGGATGGTTATGCCCGAAATTCAATACCCCCGCCCCGGCGTAGAAATCAATGTATTCCTTACCGTTCTCATCCGTCTGGATGGCGTTTTCCGCCTTAACGAACACAGCTGGATACGCGCGTGCATAGGCACGAATATCCGATTCATAACGTTCAAACCAATCCATCTTCCTCTCCTTCAATAACTAAGAGGTCTTTGCACGAACCAGCAGTCCTGACCCGCACAAGGGCCTCAAAACACTTCCGGCCTTAACCGGGGACGGGGGCGCCCGCCAAACGACTGAACACTTTAACGACCGTTTCCAAAACACGGTCATTAAACACATATTCGGGGCTATGGCACGGCTTATCAAACCGCCGATCGCCTTCCGCACCTTCGGCCATGCCGATCAGCGCAAAAGCCCCTGGAATTTCATTCAAGTAATAACTGAAGTCTTCCGATGCCATGAGCGGCATCATGATGTTTTGGGCCGGGTAAGCCGGCCCCAATTCGGTTTCAAGCACGCGTCGCACCGCGTCGGCGGATGGTGGATGATTCAGAGTGGCTTCATAACGTGGCCGAGTGATGACCTCGGCGACAACGCCGTAGCTCGCCGCGGTCTGCTCGGCGATTTCCCGAATCGCTTGGTTGATGGGAACGCGCCATTGCGGGCTGGACAAGCGGATGCTGCCCGCCAAGGTGACGTTTTCCGGAATCACGGTGACATTGCTGATGGCGTCAATGGAAGTCACGCTGACCACGGCATCCGCTTGCGGCGGCAAACGGCGGCTGACGATTTGTTGCAGGTTCAAGGTGACGGCCGCGGCGGCCAATACCGGGTCTCGTGCCGCTTCCGGTTGGGAGGCGTGCCCGCCCCGACCTTTTAAATGAATTTCAAAGGTGCCGTTGCCGGACATCACCGCGCCGTCCGGACAGCAGGCCTGGCCAAATTCGATGGCCGGCCAGTTATGCCAGCCGAAAATTTCTTCCACACCGTCCAAAGCGCCGTCTTCGATCATTTTTTTGGCACCGTGACCGCCTTCTTCAGCCGGTTGAAACACCAGTGAGACCGGGCCGGGTAACACCGTTTCGTGCTGCTTAAACCATTCCGCACACGCCAAGAGCGCGGCGGTGTGGCCGTCATGACCGCAGGCATGCATTTTGCCGGTTTGACAGGAAACATAATCGACGCCGGACGCCTCTTCAATGGGCAAGGCATCCATATCGGCGCGGAACGCACGATGCGGTCCGCGGGCCTGAGGCGCTAAGGTCGCGACCGTACCGTGGGTGGCGCAGACGCGCCAAGGGATATTTAAAGACGAGAGACGTTCACGAATGAAGTCAGCGGTTTTTTCTTCCTCCCAGGTCAACTCCGGGTTGCGATGCAACCAGTGGCGCGTTTCGATGGTACCTGTCAGGATGTCCTGCCAACTGCGAGTCATAACCGCTCCCTTCAAGATGTTTGAGACAGGAAATCTGCCCCAAAAAAGAACCTCTCTTCAAAGATTGCTTATGATGACACCCTAAGAGAAATTAACACCAACATACAATAAATATTTTATTTTCAACAAATTAAATATATTTATCACCTCCACAATACCAGCTACCGTGAGGGCAAATTTCATTAAAATCACCAAAAAGTTTCAAATCGCACCAAAAAAACCTGAATTTTCGTCAGAGTGTTTTTCTGGCCGGAAATCCGCCAAGCCGACCACTTTTCATCCACCCCAAGCCACAACCTGCTAAAATGACGGTCATTTTTTAAAAAACGCCTATTTTTCATTATGAGCAACGCCCAACTGATCTTCATCGATAAACGCAATCAGCCGATTAAAGAATACATTGTCGCCGTAGCGGCTTCCGACGGACTCGACATTAAAGGCATCCAAGTGATTGCTTCCCCGGCCAAAGGGGAAAAAGCCCTGATCAGCGCGACGTTGCGCATTCCGCCTTTGGAAGATCATCAATTCGACACCGCCAAAATTGTCGACGTCATTCTCGACCAAATGGTGGTGGGCAATGAGACCCTCACCGTCAAACAGCTAATTGAAAAAGCCAGTGACGATGAAGAGGTGCGCAAGGCATTGAGCAAATCGGTCAAGAAACTGCGCGTCAAACTGACCGACCTCATCAACGAATTCACCCGCTCCGAAGTCATCAACCTGATTCAGGAGCGCCGTAACGACGCCCTGTTCAAGCTGAAAGAACATGACCAGGCCATCAAAGGGCGCAAAGTGGTGTGCATCGACATCGAAGCCACCGACATTTGCACCAAAGACAATGCCGACATCATCCAGGTGTCCATCTGTGACTTGGACGGCAACGAAGTGATGAACCAACTGATTAACCCGGGTTACGACATTCCGGAAAACGATAAGCACAACATCTGTACCGAGATGGTTCAGGATGCGCCTTATCTGACCGAAGCCTGGGAACAGATTCATACGGCCTTGGCGGAAGCCGACACGGTGCTGGCGTACAGCACCGAATCCGACTTCGCCTATCTGCAGAAAAGCTCGGAAAAGAAAATGCTGACGTTCGAGCTGGACTATAACGACTGGCTGGATGTGGCGGAGCTGTCGAAAGATTTGGTCGGCGCGCTGCGCTGGCAATCGGAAAAAATGTACTGGTTCTACAAGACCCCGAAATTGACCGACGCTTATGAAAAAATCATGGGCCAGCCGTTCCCGGGAGATGCCCACGACGCCTTGGCCGATGCCCAGGCGACCGCCGAGCTGTTCAAAGCCATGCTGTTGCGCGGCCGTAAATCGCAGGTCAAGGTCAAGAAACCGGAGCCGGTCAAAGAAGAAATCTCCAACAACCCGTTCGCACAGGCCTTTGCCGCAGCGAAGCGCAAACGTTAAGGACACGTCATGAAATCGACCGAAACACCGAACAGCGCGCCCACCTTCAAGCAATTGGAAAAAGCCCGCCAAGGCGATACGTTCGATTGGGACACGGTCAAGCAGCAAGTCAAATACAACGAAGATGGGCTTATTCCGGCCATTGCTCAACAGTTCGATACCAAAGACGTGTTGATGATGGCTTGGATGAATGAAGCGTCTTTACAGGAAACCTTGAAAACCGGGCGTGTCTGTTATTGGTCGCGTTCGCGTCAGGCCTATTGGCGCAAGGGCGAAGAATCCGGTCAGATTCAGGTTTTAAAAGAATTGCGTTTCGATTGCGACGGCGATGCCATCCTGCTGTTGGTCGACCAAACCGGGCCCGCTTGCCACACCGGACGCAAAAGTTGTTTCTATACCGCCATACACGACAGCGAAGCGGAAATCCTGACCAATCCACTCATCGATCCGAACGACTTATACAAAAAGTAAAAAGTAACAAAAAATAGTGCCCGCATTGAAAGCGGAACCGGTTCAACTGCCCGAATCGGTTTCCAACTGCACCAGCTCCCGCACCACCATGGTCGCGTAGCTGCCAGCCGGCAATTCGAACGACACGCTCAGCGTTTCCGCATCCGGCCATTGCCAGGTCAATGCTTTCGGCCACACCCGCAGAGCACGGCGCTCCTGCTTCAACCCAAGTTTTTCCAAACCGGCCTGCCAAATCGGATGTCGCGCCATCACCGTTTGTTCCAGCTGAAACGCCTCGCCTTGCGTCGGCAAAACCCCGCGTCCGGTCAACGCCCCGGTGGGGTGTAAATCCATGGATTCAACGCGTTCCGCCAGCGACGGATCGCCGTCATCGGCAAACCATTTTTGCGACCCTTGCAACTGAAACACATCGCCCGGCAAGGCGCGATTCCAACAGCCTTGTTCAATTCGACGGCTGAGAATTTCATTGAATATCCAGGAACGCGCCGCGGAAATGTACAGGCTTTTTTGATGGCGCTTCGGCGCCTTAAGCTGTCCCTGAAACAACTGCGTGGCTTTCGGCAGGTTCTGAAACCCGTTACCAAAGCGTTGTTCACCAAAATAATTCGGCACGCCCTGCTCACGAATGCGTTGCAAACGTGCCTCCAACGCCGCTTTATCGCCCGCCACCTGTCGCAGTGTCAGCGTAAAACGATTACCCGACAGGCCGCCGGTTTGCAGTTTACGGTGATGGCGCTGCTGTTTCAAAATGCGCACGCCGGGAACCGACAAGGCGTCAAGCGCCGGGTCGGCTTGCCCCGGCAGATGCAAACTCATCCATTGATAGGTCACGGCTTGGCGGTCTTTCTTCCCGGCCACACCGACGTTTTTCGGCGCAATACCGGCCCATTTCGCCAACTGCTTCGCCACCCAATCCGTGTTCTGACCGGTTTTTTCCACCCACACCCAGAGATGCTCGCCTTCGCCACTCAAAGTATAAGCCAGTTGTTCTTCCACCACGAAATCGGCCGGGTCGGCTTTCAGGACGGCACGCGCCGGTGGCAGGCCATCCACATAGGCCAAAGCGTGTAAATCGGTCGGGTAAAGCGGGTCGGACATGGGCTTCTCTCAAAAAACAAAAACCGCCAGGCCTGGCGGTTTTTTAAATTAGACTTCCAAACGCAAACGAGAGGTCATTGGTCGTTAAATATTTCGAAACAACTTTTCTTCAATCGGCAGTTCATTACCGGTCGGCTGCTCGTCATAAATCTGAATCAACACCTGATTCACATTGCCCGGCACCATGAATTCTTTAATCATTTCACGTACGCCCGGCGGCGAATTTTTGCCGACATAATTATAGAGGTTGCGCAATTGGCACTTATTATCCGGATCGGACGCCAAAGGGCGCAACATACTGCCACCCTCGATCTTAAACCCTTGATTGGAAATCAGCACCGCATGGTGATAATAATCGGCGCGTAACGGTTCGGTAAAACAAATCTGCAACATGCGGTCGAAGTTGCCTGAGCCGCGATCCAGATTATCGACGATCTTCACCGAAGTCAGTTCCACCGGTGGTTTGGAGCAAGCGCTCAATAGCAACACCAATAACCCGATTACCACCAGGCCTGGGCGTTTTACAAGATTCCATCCCGACACCTTATTTTCCTCCTCAATAAGATTCCGTGCCACTATACTCAATGGCGCCATTTTTGGCAAACCCATTAATTTTTCAAGGGGTTACGCCACGGCATTTAAAGATCGTTCTGTTGAATCCCAGCGATTTGCCAAGGCCCACGCCCTTCCGCCAGACGGCGAATGTGCCAGATTTCATTGAAGGCATGGGCAAAGCCGTCGGCCTCTTCTTTGATAAAGCCGCTGAAGCGTACGCTGACGATGAAGTAATCGCCATCAATCGCCAAATCGGCGATATCGGCATTCAACTCATCCACTTCGGTATGGTTTGTGCCCACTTGCAATTGCGCCATCTCCACCTTCAAGGCGTTATAAAGTTCCGGCGTGCAGTAATCCTGCAATTCTTTGGCATCCAAGGCATCCCAAGCCTTTTGCACTGCAACGAAATGCGACCGGGCGTCTTCGATAAAACGCGCTTCATCGAACCAGTCCGGCTTCACCTGCACCGGCTCGGCATCATCCGACAGCCCGGAACCGATGATGCTTTCACCGGTTTGACGGGTGTGCGACGAATAGTCCATGGTGGCGGCTTCACGGGTTTGGTAGGGCGACGAAGTTGCGTCATAAGACGACGGTTCTTGTCCGCGGTGACCGGAATAAGCGGTTTGATGCGCGCCGGCACGGCGGCGAAACAGGCTAAACAAAATAAAGGCCAGGAACGCAATCAGCAAAATATCCAATAACTGAATCCCCTCGAAGCCGTCACCGAACAACATGGCCGCTAACAAGCCACCCGCTGCAATGCCGGCCAACGGCCCTAAAAACCGCGAAGCGCCGGACGTTTTCGTCCCCGCAGCCGTCGTGGTATTGGCCGCCGAGGGTTTAGACGCCGGTTTGGACGTGGAATTGTATTGCTTCGGCGCCACTTTTTTGGAATACCCAAAACTGCTACCACCACCGAAACGCTTCGCTTCCGCGGTCTGCATGGTGGCAAAAAAGGTAAAGGTCATCATCGACAACCAAAGAGTAATTTTTTTCATGGTAAAACCTATTTTCGTTAAGTCTGCTGTTGATTGTATCGGTAATGCATTAAAAATAAAGCCATCAAACCAAGGGATATTAGCAGAGCGCCCGATGGTATTGATGAATTAGGACGATTTCACGCAACGCGAAATGGTGTAATCCTTACCTTGCTTGACCTTGTCATAGTTGCCGAACACCTCCATGAAATTGCGCTTCATGTATTGTCGCAAGCCGTTGATGGTCACCACCACAAATTGACCGCCCGGTGCCAACTGCCGATGCACGTCGTGTAACAGAATGCTGAGCATTTCTTTACCGACTTTGGCCGGAATGTTCGACACCACCGTGGTGAACTGCAAGTCCTGCGGCACAGCGCTCAAGCCGTTCGACAAATAAGCCTTGGCGTGCGTTAAACCGTTGCGTTGCGCGTTTTGATTCGCGTAGTCCACGGCGACAAAATCCTTGTCCACCATATGCACCTCACCGCTGGCATTAGCGGCAATGGCCAATCCAATCGGGCCGTAACCGCAACCGATGTCCAGCGCGGTTTCCTGCGGTTGCAAATCGAGGTGTTTTAAAAGCAACAAGGTCCCGGCGTCAATTTCCCGCGGGCTGAAAATGCCCCAAGTGGTGTGAAACGTCAGGGGCTTGCCTTTCAATTCCGTTTCAAAAACAATGTCTTGCTTGAGCTGTTCGATGCTACTCATTCCGGTTATCCATCTTTGTCCCGATTTCAGCGCTCGCCACGGCGATGACTTTCGGAAACGCTTTGCAAAAAATTATCCGCGCCGAGCGCATTTCTCACCCGAGCACGCAGCGGCATTCTGGTATCATATTGTATCTTTTTTACGGCACGAGAATCGATTTTCCCCGATGTTTGGATTGAACGACAGACAATTAAAAGGCGTCATGCACGTGGAAACCCCAGCATTGGTTTTGGCCGGGGCCGGTTCGGGCAAAACACGCGTCATCACCGAAAAAATCGCGCACTTGATTCGCAAGCACGACGTTCAACCGCATCACATCTACGCCCTGACCTTCACCAACAAGGCGGCGAAAGAGATGAAAGAGCGGGTCAGCAAGCTGTTGAAAAACGACCCGAGCAAGGGCTTGAACGTATCGACCTTCCACAACCTCGGCTTGAATATCATTCGCCAGGAATACAAGGCGCTGGGGTACAAATCGAACTTTTCGATTATGGACGCCACCGACACCAAACAGATTCTCAAGGAGCTGATGAAAAAGCAGCAGCTCAGCGAAGAAGAACTGGACGGCGTGCAATGGGACATTTCCAATTGGAAAAACGCCCACATCAACCCGCAACAGGCGCTGGAGTTGGCGGAAGACAACCTGCAACAGGCCCGCGCCATTCTCTACGACTATTACCAAAAGCAATTGCACGCCTATAATTCAGTGGATTTCGACGACTTGATCGGGCTGCCGGTGCGATTATTCAATGACAACCCGGACATTCTCGATAAATGGCAAAACCGGGTGCGTTATTTGCTGGTGGACGAATACCAGGACACCAACGCCGCACAATACGAACTGGTCAAACAATTGGTCGGCGTGCGCGCCAAATTCACGGTGGTGGGCGACGACGACCAATCCATCTACGCCTGGCGCGGTGCCCAGCCGGAAAACCTGGTGTTATTGAAAGAAGATTTCCCGAGTCTGGAAGTCATCAAGCTGGAACAGAACTACCGTTCCAGCAACCGCATCCTGCAAGCGGCCAACGCCTTGATTGCCAACAACCCGCACGTGTTCGAAAAATCGCTGTGGTCGGAAATGGGCATGGGTGACATGCTGCGCGTACTGGCCTGCAACGACGAAAACCACGAAGCGGAACGGGTGATTTCCGAAATCATCGTGCACAAATTCAAGCACAAAACCCAATTCAAGGATTACGCCATCCTTTATCGCGGCAACTTCCAATCGCGTCTGTTCGAACGCGCCCTGCGTGAACAGAACATTCCGTACAAGCTGTCCGGCGGCCAATCCTTTTTCGACAAGGCGGAAATCAAAGACGTCATGAGTTACCTGAAACTCATCGTCAACCCGGACGACGATGCCGCCTTCCTGCGCATCGTCAATACGCCGCGCCGCGAAATCGGCGCTTCCACGTTGGAAAAGCTGGCCGGGTACGCCACCAAGCGTGACGTCAGCCTGTTTGACGCCACTCAGGAACTCGGCCTCAGCACCGTCCTGAGCGACAAAGCGTTGCAACGGGTGCAGCATTTCGGCAACCTATTGTTGTCTTGGGCACAGGAAGCCGATGCCTTGCAAGGCAAGGAAGTCACCTCTTTCGTACGCCAATTGATTGAAAAACTGGAATACGATAACTGGCTGCACGAAACCAGCAACACGCCACGCGCGGCCGAAAAACGCATTGAAAACGTGCGCGACCTGTTGCTGTGGATTGAGCGCATCATCGACAAGGCATTCGAAGAGGACGGCGACGAACTCAAGTTGGAAAAAATCGTCGCCCACATGACGTTGATGGACATGATGGAGCGCAACGAGGAAGACACCGAACCCAATATGGTCACCTTGATGACCCTGCATGCCTCCAAAGGGCTGGAGTTCCCGCATGTATTCCTCATCGGTATGGAAGAGGAATTACTGCCCCACAAACAGAATTTGGAATCGCCCGGCTTGGAAGAAGAACGTCGCTTAGCCTACGTCGGCATCACCCGTGCCAAGCGCAGCCTGACCATGACCTACGCCAAGAAACGCAAGAAATACGGCGAGGAAACCAAGTGCGAACCGAGCCGTTTCCTGGAAGAACTGCCGTCGGAATTGTTACAGTGGGAAGGCAAACCCGGTGTGGAATTATCGCCCGAAGAGCAAAAAATCACCGGCAACGCCCATTTGGACAACCTTAAAGCCATGTTAAACCCCGGATAAACAGGACAACGCCATGATCGCCGACTTTCAAATCGCCAACCTTCCGAAAATTCGTTTTGGCTGGGGTTTACGCGACCAATTCGCCGCCGCTATCGCCGAACAGGGCTTCCAATCTGTGGTGTTGATTTCCGGGCGGTTTTTGACCAGGCCTGGCGAATATGCCGATGACTTGATTCGACAATTGCAAGCCGAAAACATCCGCGTGTCGGCCTTCACGGTCTCCGGCGAACCTTCACCGGAACTGGTGGATGAAATCGTCCAGGCCTGCCCTGACCATGCACAAGCCGTATTGGGGGTGGGCGGCGGCAGCGTGCTCGACGCCGCTAAAGCCGTAGCCGGCTTGATTCCTAGCCGCACCTCGGTAATGGATTATCTGGAAGGTGTGGGCAAAGGACGGTCTTTGGAGGGCGACACCCTACCCTTTATTGCCATGCCCACTACCGCCGGCACCGGCAGTGAAACCACCAAAAATGCGGTCTTGTCACGCCTGGGCGAATTTAAAAAATCCTTTCGCAGTGAAAAGCTGCTCGCCCAAGACGTTTGGCTGGACCCCAGCTTTCTACAAACCTGCCCCCAAAACGTCCTCTACACCACCGGGCTGGACGCTTTCACTCAGCTACTGGAATCCTACACCACGCTGAAAGCCAACCCCATTACCGATGCCCTGGCCTGGCAGGGCATGACCTTATTTAAAGGCGCTTTCGAGACCATCAAAAACGGTTCGAAAACTGAGCGCCAAACCGCTTACGGAAACTTGATGCTGGCGGCCAGTCTATCAGGGATCACCTTAGCGAATGCCGGACTCGGTGCCGTGCACGGACTGGCCGGACCGACCGGCGCTTTCTTCGAAGCCCCGCACGGAGCGGTTTGCGCGCGGCTACTCGCCCCCATCACCCAAGCCAACATTGAAGCCTTGCAAGCGTCGAATGAACCGCATGCTCCTGCCGTTTTGGCGAAGTACGCCGCGATTGCGATCCTGTACGGTTCCAGTGCCGACAACCAACCTGAGCAGCTGCAAGATTTAATCGACAATTTAAACCGACTGGCGGCGACCTATAGCCCGGACGGTTTAAGCCATTACGGACTGACGAAGGACAACCTGGCCCCGATATTACAAAACTGCCGTTCCGGTAGCATGCTGGGCAATCCGCTGACATTATCGGACCAAGCTTTAAAAGAAGCGTTAAACACAGCACTCTAACCAAAAATTGACCTGGAACAACCCAGGCTTTTTTGAACTTCTTTTACCCTTTTTTTTACGCAGGCTTTACGATAAAATCCTGAAAAATACGAAATAATAAAAATTCATTAAAGGTTGCACAACACCATGAAATTCCATCTTTCCACCGCGTTTTATCTGACGTTGGCGTCGGCACTCTGGATGTCACACGCTTTGGCCGAAGACACTCAATCTTCCGATGAAACACCGCACGCCATCACCACCATCGAACAGGATGAAGACGCCTCCAAGCAAGTCAAAACCTATTACAAGGACCTTGACCAGGACGGCGTACCGGACCAACTCGATCAATGTCCGAATACCGAATTCGGTTATAAGGTCAATGAGCTGGGTTGTGAACTGGATTCCGACGGTGACGGTGTCTACGATCGTACCGACCAATGCCCGAATACACCGAAAGGCATCAAGGTCAACTTCCTGGGCTGTGAAGGCGATGCCGATAAGGACAAGGTACTGGATAGCCAAGATCAGTGTCCGGGCACCCCTTTGGGCACCAAAGTCGACAAAGTCGGCTGTAAGGTGAACAACGATGCCGACGGCGATGGCGTCATCGACCAGGAAGACCAATGCCCGAATTCGCCGCCTGGCAGTATCGTCAACAAATACGGCTGTAAACCGGAAACGCTGGTGGTCACGAACATCGTGTTCAACACCGGTTCTTATGAAATCCGCGCCGACCAGAAGCCGATTCTCGATAAGGACATCAGCCGTCTGCGTGCGCTGGACAGCAATGAAATCGTGTTGATTACCGGTTACACGGATAGCCAAGGCAGCGCGGCCAGCAACATCAAGCTGTCCTGGAATCGTGCCAATTCGACCAAGCATTACCTGGTGAAAAACTTCAATTATCCGGACAACGTGATTCTCCTTGACGGTCAGGGGGAAGCCAGTCCAGTGGCTTCGAATGCCACCGCAGCCGGTCGCCAGAAAAACCGTCGAATCGAGTTCAAGATCATGGATAAGCGCTTGATTCCAAAAGGCGCCAAGCTTGAACTTCCGGAGAAAATGAAGCACTATAACCGCTATCAACAATAGCTTCCGTTTTCCGGACGATAGGATTGCAATGCTGCCCAGATTCAAGCTGATAATTCCCATTATCTTCGGCATTATGAGCTTGTCTTGGGCCGCTCCCTCCACATCGCCAACCGTCATCACCCCGGCCGAAATCGAAAAAGCCAAAGAAAAATACGGCCCTCTGGCCGCCCGCCGCCTTGAGGCCTGGCAAAAACTGGTGGAAAACAACATCAACAAGCCGGAGCGACTCAAACTGCAACGGGTGAACGATTTCTTCAATGGCGCTACCTTCACCACCGATAAAAAACATTGGAAACAGGACGACTACTGGGCCACGCCCACCGAATTTCTGGGCACCGATGCCGGTGACTGTGAAGATTTCGTCATTGCCAAATACTTCACGCTCAAGGCGATGGGCGTTCCGGAAGAAAAGCTCTACCTGACTTACGTTAAAGCCATCCGCCTGAAACAGGCCCACATGGTGTTAACCTATTTCAAAACCCCCAAATCGGAACCGCTGGTACTCGACAATATCAACGACCGCATCATGAAAGCCAGCCAACGCCGTGACTTGATTCCGATATACAGCTTCAACGGTGACGGCCTCTGGCTGTCGAAACAACGTGGCAAAGGAAAGTCCGTCGATGGCGGCACCGATAAATTGAAAAACTGGAACTCACTGCTGGAGAAGATGCGATGAAATTATTACCCCCTTCTCCGAAAAACAAACTGAATGCAAACGGCCTTCAAAAAAGGAAAGATTCATGAGCTTAAGTAAACAGATGATTATTTTTATCGCCTCCATGCTGGTGATCGTCTTGCTGGGTACCTTCTTACTCAACCTGAACAACACCCGTTCTTTTTTGGAAGCGCAGCTACAATCACACGCTCAAGACACCGCCACATCACTCGGCTTATCCTTAAGCTCGGTCGCCGACCCGGAAGACCCATCCAGCATGGAAACCATGATCAATGCTGTTTTTGACCGTGGTTATTACTCCCACATCACCCTGATTGATGTCGACGAGCAACTTATATACGAACGCGCCAACCCGCAAAAAATCGAAGGCATTCCGCAGTGGTTCATCCAGCTGATTTCCATCAAAGCGCCCGATGCCACCGCTCTGATTCAATCCGGCTGGATTCCGGTGGGCACCCTGACCGTGCAAAGCCATCCCGGCTACGCCTACATCGAACTGTGGAAAACCGCCATTAACCTATTGATCTGGTTCGGTTTGGCTACCCTGATTGCGACAGGCCTGGCCATTTATGCCCTGAAAGTGATGCTGAAACCGCTGAAGAAAATGGAGAAACAAGCCGAAGCCATCGTCCGAAAAGAATACCTGTTACAAGACACCTTGCCCTCCACCATCGAATTTAAGCGGGTCGTTTCCGCGATGAACGCCATGGTCCATAAAATGAAAGAAGTGTTCGAGCGCGATGCCCAAAACGCCGAAAAACTGCAAAAAATGGCGTATCAGGACAGCGTGACCGGCATGAGTAACCGCCTGCACTTCGAAATGAATGTCGATGCCCTGCTGGATGACCAGACCGAAGCCACGGCCGGAGCAATTTTTCTATTGCGCATCGACGGCTTGAAAGAATTGAACGACCGTTTCGGTTATCTGATCGGGGATAAACTGGTCAAAATGCTGGCCGATAAAATGCGCGCCGAACTCCACAGCAAGGAAGCGCTGTATGCCCGTTTGAACGGCACCGAATTGATTGCTGTCCTCCCTTCACTGGCCGGCAAAAACGTTAAAGCCCCAGCGGAAGCGGTACAAGCCAGCTTGCCGGAAATTCTGGCGGAACTCAAAGCGGATGATGCCCCGGTAACGCTGTTGGCAGGCCTGGTGGATTACCAACCGGGCGACCAGCGCGGCCAACTACTGTCCAGGCTCGATTTCGCCATTTCCGAGGGACACGATAAGCAACTCGGTGTGTGTTTCTACGGCCACGAAGAAAACGAGGTTGACCAACACGGCGAGGCCTGGAACGACATTTTAACGTCCGCCATCAACGAACAGCGTTTTGTGCTTTTCCAGCAATCCGCTTACGATGCCAATCGCCAGGTACACGATCAGGAATTATTGATTCGTTTGAAAGACACCAATGGACACATCCATTCAGCTGGCTACTTCATGCCGGCCGTCGCGGAATTGAACCTGATGGAAAGCATTGACCGCCTGGTCATCGAGCTGGCCTTGCAGCACCTGCAAAAACGTCCTCAATCCGACTTGGGCTGTCTGGCCATCAACCTGACCGAATCGGTGATTGAAAACGACACTTTCCAGCAATGGTTGTTGACCATTCTAAAAGGTGTGCGCCCGAATACGCTGGCGTTCGAAATGACCGAAACCATGATCAGTCACAATAAAGCCCAGACCTGGCCGTTAATCGAAAAACTGAAAAACCTGTCTTTCTCGTTCGGCATCGACCACTTCGGCAGTCACTTCACCAATATGAACTACCTGCAGGAGTTGCGGCCAAACTACATCAAGCTGGACGCCGCTTTCACCAAAGCTATCGAGAGGGACGAACAGACTCAAAACTACGTTTCCAGCTTGTGTGAAATGTGTCACAGTCTGGATATTCAGATCATCGCCATGTCGGTGGAAAACGAAGCGCAGATTTCCGCATTCAACGAACTGGGAATCCAGCACTTCCAAGGATATTACTATGGTGCACCAAAACCTTTATAATCAACGATTTTGATGGCAAATTAAGTAAAAAAACTATACTCTATTCAAAACGAATAACTTATCTATAATCCGGAATAGACTTGGGTACAGGAACCTTAAATTAACGTGGTAGACAAAACCTCACAACAGACGACGAACACACCAGCGGAAGAAGCGCGCGTGGCCCCGGAGCAAAACCAGGCCTCGCAAGCAACGAATGGCGTCGATTTCAAAGACCCGCTACTGGATTGTTTGGTGCTTTACACCAAACTCAACCGTCGCCCTTTCTCCAAAGATGCGCTGTTGTCGGGCTTACCCATTGCCGACAAGGAACGCCTGACCCCGGAATTGTTCATCCGTGCCGCGGAACGCGCCAACATTATCGCAAGTTTCAAACAACGCGCCTTGACGGACATTCCGAATCTGGTGCTGCCCTGTATCCTGACATTGAAAAACAACCAGGCCTGCCTGCTGGAAAAGATAGACTACGAAACCGAACAAGCCACCATCATTCTATCGGAAGCCCCGGACGGTCGTCGACACGTCTCACTCGACAAACTGAATGAAGATTATCTGGGCTACGCGGTTTATTTCACCGAAAAATTCCAACAGGCCTCCAAAAAAGAAAACCTGGTACACGCCAACAAAGGCCACTGGTTCTGGCACACCTTCTGGGAAAACAAAGGCATTTACCGCGACGTTCTGATTGCCTCGGTCATCATCAACCTGTTCGTGCTGGCCAACCCTTTGTTCGTCATGAACGTCTACGACCGCATCGTCCCCAATAATGCCGTGGAATCGTTATGGGTGCTGGCCATCGGGATCAGTGTCGTCTACATGTTCGACATCTTGCTGAAATTCCTGCGGTCGTACTTCCTGGAAATCGCCGGCAAGAAAAGCGACGTCATCATGTCGTCCAAACTCTTCGAACAAACCTTGGGGCTGACCATGGCCAACCGGCAAGGTTCCATCGGTGCCTTCGCAAACAACCTGAAAGAATTCGACAGCATCCGCAACTTTTTCACCTCCGGCACCATCGCCTCTCTGGTCGATTTGCCCTTCGTGATTATTTTCCTACTGGTCATCTTCTACATTGCCGGCACCATCGTTCTGGTGCCGATCGCCATCATCGCTTTCATCCTGATATACAGCCTGTTGATGAAAGGGCCGATTCGTAAAAGCGTCGAAGCCACCTATGAAGCTTCCGCACAAAAAAACGCGGTTCTGATTGAAACCCTGACCGCAATCGAAACCATTAAATCCTTAGGGGTGGAAGCCCACTCCCAATGGAAATGGGAACAAGCCGTCGGGGAAATCGCCCGCGCCAGTTTGAAATCCAAAATGCTGCAAAGCTCTATCGGACGTATGACCGGGTTCCTGCAACAAATGAGTACCGTCCTGGTGATTCTGGCCGGCGTGTATTTCATCAAAGACGGTGACATGACCATGGGTGGCCTGATTGCCGCGGTAATGCTAAGCCAGCGTGCCATTGGCCCCATGGGACAGTTCGCCAACCTGACGTCCTCTTACCACCAGACCAAAACGGCGTTGGATTCCTTGAACGAATTAATGAAAAAAGAAATCGAACGCCCGTTGGAAAAACGCTTCATCCAACACCCGGTGTTTGACGGCAGCATCGAGTTCGTTGACGTCTCCTTCACTTATCCGGGCGAAAGCAAACAGGCACTGAACAACGTCTCATTTAAAATCGAGCCTGGTGAAAAAGTCGGCATTATCGGACGCATCGGCTCGGGCAAATCCACCATCGAAAAGCTGATTTTAGGGTTTTACCACCCGGACTCCGGTTCCATCCTGATTGACGGCATCGACATCACCCAGCTCGATCCGGCCGAATTGCGACGCAACATCAATTACGTACCTCAGGACGTCACGCTGTTCAGTGGTGATGTGCGCGAAAACATTGCCTATCGCGCTCCCTATGTCGAAGACGACCAAATTCTGAAAGCCGCCCGTCTGGCAGGCGTGGACGATTTCATTAAAACCCATCCTTCCGGTTACAGTTTGAAAATCAACGAAGGCGGCAGTTCACTGTCCGGCGGACAGCGCCAAAGCATCGGCGTGGCTCGAGCTTTATTGCTGCAAAGCCCGATTTACCTGTTCGACGAACCGACCAATGCAATGGATGCCAAAACCGAACAAACCATGATTGACCGTTTGAAAAAAGGCACCATCAAAAACACCAGCATTGTCGTGACCCACAAAATGAGTCTCTTGCAACTGGTGGACCGGTTAATCGTCATGGACAACGGAAAAGTCATCGCCGACGGTTCGAAAGCGAGCGTACTGGAGGCTCTGAAAACAGGGCGTATAAACAAGCAAAATTAACATGACAGAAAAGCAACGTAACCATTCACAGAATCATCCGCCGCAGGTATCCGATGCGGATTTGGCGTTCATGTCGAGCTTGAGTCAGGCCGCGCTGGAAAAGCCGACCATCAAGTCACAAATGATTGTCTGGGTGATGTTTTTGGTCATCATCTGGCTGATTATCTGGGCCAATTATGCCGAACTCGACAAAATCGTTCGTGGCGAAGGCAAAGTCGTGCCGTCCACTAAAATCCAAGTCGTGCAGAATCTGGAAGGCGGCATTGTTGAAAATATTTTCGTCCACTCCGGCGATGCTGTTCAGAAAGACCAGATTTTGCTCAAGCTCGACAATACCCAGTTCTCGAGTTCCTACGACGAAACCGAGTCGCAACTCTATGATTTGCAGGCTCAAGCCGCCCGTTTGTCTGCCCAGGCGTTCGGTAAAGAGTTCAAACTGGAGCCTCGGACCGACGACCCAGAGGTCATCAAGATGTTCGAGCGGGAACAGCAACTGTATGAAAATCAATTGCAACACTTGGAAACCACCAAACACATCCTGGCGGAAAAAATCAAACAGAACCGGTCCGACTTGCAAGAAGCCTACAACCAATTCACACAACTTTCCAAGTCCTATGACTTGTTGAAAAAAGAAATCGAAATCATGCAGCCGCTGGTCAAAGACGGCATTGCCTCCGAAGTCGACTTACTTAAAACACAACGTGAAGCCACCGAAGCTTACTCCAAATTGCAGACCACGGAAAACTCGATTCCCCGACTCAAGTCGATTATCGAGGAATCCATCAATAAGCGTAAAGAAGCCGAACAAAAATTCCGCAACGACGCCCAGCAGGAATTGAATACGGTACTCGCCAAACTCGCACAATTGGAAAGCTCGAAAACCGCGCTGGAAGACCGGGTGCGTCGAACCAACATCACTTCACCGGTTAACGGCACCATCAGCGAATTGCTGGTCACCACCATCGGCGAAGTGGTGCAACCGGGAAGCGACATCGTCAAAATCGTTCCACGTGATGACTCTCTGGTTCTGGAAACCAAAATTCTGCCCGCCGACATCGGCTTTGTTTACCCGGGCCTAAAGGCCAAGGTGAAATTCACGGCCTATGATTTTGCGATTTACGGCGGCTTGGAAGGCACGGTGGAAAAAATCTCCGCCGATACCATTCAGGATGAAGAAGGCAACAGCTTCTACATCGCACGAATCAAAACGGACAAGAACTATCTAGGAACCGAAAAAGACCCGCTTTATCTGTTACCGGGCATGACCGCAACCGTTGACGTTGTCGTCGGCAAACATACGATTTTGGAATACCTGATGAAACCGATTATCAAAGCAAAAGATTTGGCTTTAAGAGAATCCTAAGAAGTCAGAAACCTAAAAAATATAAGAATGAATGAGGCCAGAGACTCTCATGAAGCAGTTGCTACTCTATGTACAAGATCCGCATGCGTTAAAGAATTGGTCGCAGGCCACCGACTTGACCAAAAAGATTCTGTATACACTGGACATTGACCAAGCGGAATACAGCACCGATTCGGCGCTTTTGCTCGTGCAGTTGCCCGAGTCGGAAACGGAACAACAAAAAATTGAAACCATGCTTCGCCATGGCTTTACCGTCATATTGTTTTCCAATATGCCGTCGCCACAAGAAGGCGTGCAATGGTTCCAAAAAGGCATCAAAGGCTACTTGAACACCTTTGCCCAAACAGAACGCATCAACCAAGCGGTCGAGACCGTTTTGGCGGGTAATATCTGGTTGGGGCAAGGCGTGATGCAGTCCCTGATTCAAGCCGTTTCCAACCCGGTAAACCGGAAAGACACCTCTTGGAAAGAGCAACTGTCGGACCGCGAAATCGAAACAGCGGAGTCGGTACTGCTCGGCAAAACCAATCAAGAGATTGCCGAGCTTATGCATATCAGTGAACGCACGGTCAAAGCACATATGCACAGTATTCTTGAAAAACTAGAAGCCAAGGACCGTTTGAATCTGGTGATCAAACTCCAGAATTGGCCCAATTGAAAAATAATGCACTTTAAACTTAAAAAAGATAAAGAATGACGACTATGATCCAGAAATATAAACACTCTATTCGGATATCGGCTCTCAGTGTGGTACTCATGAGCCTATCCCCGCAAATTCAAGCGATTACCATCAAGGAAGCGATTGAAGACGCCATCATCCACAACCCGGACTTCCGTCAGGAAGTCAAAGGTTACCGCGCGATTGAAGCCGAAGTCAGAGGCGCTCAAGGCGGTTATTATCCAAAGCTCGACATTTACGCCGGCTACGGATATGAGGAAGTCGACAAACCAGGTCTAAACAACCAAGGCGACGGGCTGATGCGGCGCGAAGCGCAAATCTTGCTGACCCAAAACCTCTTCGAAGGCTTTGGCACCCAAGACGAAGTCGCCCGTCAGAAATACCGTTTGGATGCTCAGGCTTACAAAACCATTGCCAAGGCCAACGACATTGCCTTGGAAATGGCTCAGGCCTATGTCAATCTGCTGAAAGAACAAGAGCTTTTGGACTTGGCGCAAAGCAACCTGGACACTCACTTGAAAATCTTCGACCAGATTAAAAAGCGTGCCGAAGCCGGCATCGGTAACCAAGTGGAAGTTGACCAAGCCCAAGCACGTCTTGCATTGGCGCAATCAAATTACGGCGCGGCGGAAAACAACTTCTACGACGCCCGCGCCAAATTCCGTCGTATTTTAGGGCGTCAGCCGGACAACGATTTGATTAAACCCTCTTTCCGAGCCAAGATGCCGAAAAACATCGATGAGGCCACCAATACCGCATTATTGGATCACCCAACGATGAAATCGGCCAATGCCGACATCGCCGAGGCACGCATGCAATACGAAGCGTCCGGAAAAAACTATTATCCGAAAATTGATTTGGAAGTAGGGCAACGACTGGACCATAATATTGACGGGATTGAAGGCGAAAACAATAACCTACAGGCCATGGTCGTCATGTCTTATAACCTTTACAACGGTGGACGCGATGCCGCCACCCGTAAACAGACGTCCAGCCAATACCATCAAGCGACGGAAATCCGTAACAATACCCGCCGCCAGATCATTGAAAACCTTCGCTACGCCTGGAACGCCAACGAATACATCGGCAATCAGTTGGAATACGTCAACCAGCACATCAAACTGACGCATGAAACCCTGCTCGGTTACCGTAAACAATTCAGTTTGGGGCGCCGTTCCCTACTCGATTTGCTCAACACCGAAAACGAATACATTTCAGCCATGCGGACATTGATCACCAATGAAGCAGACCAGTTAAACGCCAAATATCGTATTCTGGCGGGAACCGGCCACCTGCTTGACGAGTTGGGCATTAAGTACAGCTTCATCGAAGCGGAAGAAGAACATACCGACGAATAGTCCGACAACGTCATAAAAAAAGCCCCGAATCGGGGCTTTTTTTATGAGCGTCAGTTTCTGGTCAAAAAGCTAGGCCACTTGAACGCTGTAGGCTAAATACAGTTGCCCGAACCCCATCACCATCACTAAACCTCCAGCCACTTTACGTACCAGGTTATTCCTCGCCAGTCGGGTGAAGAAAAACACAAAGGTACCCATCAACAAGAGATTCGGCAAAGTACCCAAACCAAACGCCAGCATCACCAAACCGCCTTCCAACGCGCCACCGGCACTCAATGCCATAATCAACATACTGTAGACCAAACCGCACGGCAACCAACCCCACACCATGCCATACAACCAGGCCTGGCCAATTGTGCGAATCGGTATCATTTTCTGCGTCAACGGCGCCAACCGCTTCCAAATACCCTGGCCGCTTTTTTCAATGACCACTAGACCGTTCCACCAACCGCCTAAATACAAGCCAAGCACCACCATAAACACCCCGGCCACGACTTGCAGGGTTTGTTGCAACGGCAAGAATGTCGCCAGCGACACCAAGGAACTGCCGAGAAAGCCGAACAAGGCGCCAATCAAAACATAACTGCTGATACGTCCCAGGTTATAGCTTAATTGATACGGTAACATGCGCCACCAACTCAGTTGCACTTCCGGCTTCAGGTTGAACGTCAAAGCCCCCACCACGCCGCCGCACATGCCTAAGCAATGGACGCCGCCCAACAATCCGACGATTAGCGCCGTTAAATAAATCGATTCGGTCATTTATTGCGTTTTGTCCATGCTGCGGTAAGAAATCGCTTCGGCCAGCTGGGCCGTTTGCACAGCCTCTTGCCCTATCATGTCGGCCAGAGTTCTGGCCACTCTTAAAATTCGGTGGTACCCACGTGCTGAAAGCCCCAAACGATTCATCGCTTGTTCCAAAAGCTGCTTGGAATCGGAATCTAATACTACCAGCGCCTCCAACTGCTTAGAGGTCAGCGCGGTATTTAAGCAACCTTGACGGTCATACTGCAAAGCCTGACATTGCTCGACTCTTGCCCGAATTCGCGCACTGGTTTCAGCGCCCGCTTCCGGCTTACCGCTTAAGGCCTCAAAATCCACCGGTGGCACTTCCAAATGGCAATCAATGCGATCCAGCAAAGGCCCGGAAATCTTCTGGCGATAACGACTGATTTGCTCTGGCGTGTCGGAGCAGCTGTCAAATACAAAATTAAATGATAATATCGGGAGTAAAAATGCCATTTTCTACAAAATTAATTGATAATCTGAGTTAAAAGATAGTACAGAAACCAAAAATCCTACAATAATAAATGAGAATGCTTGCCATGCCAGCCAGAAAAATTCCATTAAGTTATCGTAACATTACCGGCCATGTACACAGTAATAAAAGTGATGAATATACTCACTTTGAATCTGGCCTTGAACGCAAAGCGCTTCTGCTATGTGAGTTTGATGACCAAATTGAAAAATTCAAAACTCAGCCAAGGCGATTTGAATTCATTCATGATGGTAAAAAAAGACATTATACGCCTGATATTTTGATTAAGTTTAAAGATGGAAGATTGCTGTATATCGAGGTGAAGTACAGGAGCGACCTCAAAAAAGACTGGGAAAAACTAAAACCAAAGTTTAAAGCTGCTATACGGGAATTAAAATCAGAACCCAACACACGATTTAGGATATGGACTGAACAAGAGATTCTCTCCCCATTCTTACAAAACGTCACCTTTCTCCTCCCCTACAAAAACCGCCCATTCGAAAAATACCAACTTGCGACCATTCAAAAGATTTTATCCAGAGGTCAACCAACCCCAATCAACGAACTATTAGCTCTTTGTTCAACCGATGAAATGGAGCAAGCAGAGTTCCTAAATACACTCTGGTATGCCGTCGCAAACCAACTAGTCACCACCGACTTATCAACCCCGCTCAACATGAATCAATTAATCTGGGTAAAACCTGAATATTCCAAGGATGAAAACAATGAGTGAAACCCATTTTGAAATCGGCGCCGAAGTATTTCATGGTAACTCACGCTACAGGGTAATCGGAGTGCTTGACCTGGAGCACGTATCTGTCCGCAGCTCGTTTACAGGTACCGTTAAAAAGTTACATATTTCTGAATTATCATCTCAACCGGCCGACCCCGAAAAGCCTATTGAGGTTATCCCCGCAACAGAACTGTTAACCATTCCGGACGAAGACTGGATTAAGGCCAACAATAAAGCCATGCTGTTTAATCAAGTCATGCAGGTTAACGATGAAGTTGAAAGACGGGCAAAACTCCAAGAAGTCGCCAGCAAACTAGGCATCTCCGAACCGACGGCTTACAAACAGTTACAAAAATACAAAAAATCAAACGGAAATCCGTTATCCCTACTCAGAAAAAAACGAAAAGAATATGGTCGCTTGCAGCCTGAAGTTGAAGAGTTAATACAGAAATACATTGGAGTTTATCTAAGCCCGATTCAACCCAGAGTGACAAATATTTATCGTGACTTAGCATTAGAGATTTTTGAAATTAACAAAGAACGAAAACAACCTGGTCTCGAACTACTTTCTACACCTCATATCAACACTCTTAGAGTTCGTATTTCACAACTTAGTGCATCGGAAGTCGCCACCAAAAGAGAAGGCCGAAAAGGTCGTGAAAACTTCAGGCCCATAACCGGAAAGTTTCCAAGAATAGACAAACCTCTGGCTGTAGTACAAATTGACCACACACCCATGGACTTAACTATTGTCGATGACGAGTACCGTCTTGATATAGGGCGCCCAATCATAACCTTGGCAATCGATGTTTACAGTCGAATGGTCGTTGGCTTCTATATTTCATTGGAAAAACCAAACACCCTTCTGACTGGACTTTGCTTAGCTCATGCTATTCTCGATAAAAAGCAATGGCTACTTGATCATGACGTTAAAGGAGATTGGCCTGCCTTCGGAATTATGGATGTCATCCATACCGATAACGGTAAAGAATTTCACAGTAATTCACTAAAAAAAGCATGTGATACCTATCAGATCAGCATGACCAAAAGGCCAGCAAGAACACCCCGTTATGGGCCTCATGTTGAACGATCATTCAAGACATTTAATGATGCTGAGCTTCATACGTTACCAGGCACCACTAAATCCAACATTCAAGACAAAAAGGAATACGATTCTGCTGGAAATGCTATTTTTACATTATCGGAATTTGAACAATACTTCACCGAATTTTTAGTGAATCATTACCATCTCGAGAGGCATTCCGAAATCGGCATGTCACCTCTCCAAAAGTATAAACAAGGCATTCTCGGCGATGGTAAACAGTTAGGAAGGGGCATCCCGCCAAAAGTCGACAATCCACTTAAGTTGAAGATTGATTTTCTGCCCTACGTAGAAAGAAGTGTCCAGAAATATGGCATCCAGTTATTCGGCATTGACTACTTTCATGATGTATTACGTAAATGGATTAAGCAACCGGACAAAACGCGAAAGAACGTTCAAAAGTTCATTGTGCGCTATGACCCGCGGGATTTGAGCTCGGTTTTCTTTTACGATCCAGATATGGAGTCCTATGTCGTGGTACCGTACCGTGACACCAGTCACCCGGCGATTTCACTTTGGGAGTTGAGAGAGCTGAAACGCCGTGCGAAAGAAGCTAATCCTTCACAAAAAGCGGATGAAGAGGCTATATTCGAAGCCCGAGCCCGATTGAAACGGCTGACTGAGCAGGCCAAAAAAGAAACCAAGCATGTCCGGCGCGCCAAACAAAAAGAAGCCATCCGACAAAAAGAGTCTATTCCTTCTCTAGCAACCCAAACTGGAGATGATTACAGCATAGGTTCAATACTGACTCCTTCAATTGAGAGTATTGACGATGAGGATTTTGACGACATCCAACCATTTGAGGACATTGAACAATGAGTCAATACAATCACTTGTTAGACAAGGCGTTTGATTTATTAGATGCGCCAAAAGAGGAGCGCATCGAATACATCAATCTCGACAAATGGATTGGGTACCCAAGAGCACAACAAATTCTTGAACGGATGGAAGACTTCATCTCTTATCCGAAAGTCGAACGAATGCCGAATCTATTAATTGTCGGTGACAGCAATAATGGCAAGACACAAATCCTGAAGCGCTTTGCCAACCGCTACCCTTTGACGACGGATGAAGAAGACTATACAAATCGCCAGCCGGTTGTCTTTATCTCAGCTCCGGCCAAACCGGATGAAAACGCTTTTCTAATCCGGGTGTTAGAAGAAATGATTGTGCCTTACGCGAAGAACGACAGCCTGGAGGTCAAGCGCCAGAAAATTATTCGAGCTATGAACGCACGGGAAACCCGGATGTTGATTATTGATGAAATCCAACACATCATCGCCGGCTCCTACAATGCTCAAAAAGGCTTCCTCAATAGCATTAAGGACTTGAGTAACGCTTTAAGGATTCCAATTGTCGGTGCCGGCATTGAGGATGCTTTTCACGCAATACAGGTAGACTCACAAATGGCGAACCGGTTTCAGGTAGAAGTGCTGGAACGATGGGCGTTTGATTCCAAAGAAAACCGTAAGGCTTTCGCCCAATTAATTGCTACCATTGAAACAAGGCTTCCTCTGCCGGAACCATCCTTTCTATACAAAAAGCCATTTATTGAACAGCTGCATTATTTAAGTGAAGGCTTGATTGGCGAGTTGATTTTAATCATCAAACGTTTGGCCGTATACGCAATTCGTCATGACTTGCCTTCCATTGATGAATCGGTTTTCGGAGACTTGAACTTGGTACCGGCGTCGAAACGAAAGGACTTGCTCAAACGGATGCGTTAGATATGAGACGGTACATTCTTGACCCACCATTTAAAGATGAACTGATGACATCTTGGATTGCCCGAAATGCTTTGTTGTATGGAATGAAGCCAACTCAATTAGCGACCCTGATTACCAAAGATGTGGAGTCTTGGAAAAGTGATCTTGATGTATTCTTAAACGAGAAAAGAATGTCGTCCATTCTTGAAAGAACAGGACTGAATGAAACACAAATCCGGCGCTTACCGTTTTATGGCTCCTGCGAGTATTTTTACAACCAGACTGGGAAGACAAACCAGGTCAAATGGGTAATGCCTATTGGCATAAGACAGACAGGGAAAAAGTTATTTAGCTTGCAATACTGCCCTTGCTGTCTGGCAGAAGACGGTGACAGGCCTTATTTTCGAAAGCACTGGCGATTAGGGTTTATGACAGCCTGCCCATACCATTCCGTACAGTTACATGATCGATGCCCTAAGTGCCACAGCCCAATTGATTTGAAACGACTACAAAAACATGAAGAGGAAGTTCTTTACCACCCGCTTGATATCGTTCACTGCTCAAAATGTGGTTTTGATTTGCGCGAGACCGAATTTGTTCCTACCTCTAGCGATGAATATGAAATCAATCGCATCAATCTTTTGCAGTCCTCTCTCGGGTATGGTCATGCCGGAGATTTGGAGTTTAACTATTCAAACCTGTATTTTGAGGGCATCCGGCGTTTGTTATCGTTTTTGGTGTGCAGCCCAAAGGGTGAAAAACTGTTTATGCACTTACGTCAAGACTTAGGTTTACAGCAAATATACCACCGAGAATTGATTGGCCGAAATGTAGAACCGGAAAGGCTTAATATTAATTTACGGCGAACCGGGTTAATCATGATTTATTGCTTATTACAGGATTGGCCAGAGGGATTTATAAAAGTATGCAAAGCAACCAATACGTCAACCCACTTGATTAAAACACCTTATTTGGAGTTTCCGTTTTGGGTAACTGATGTGCTGTTTTTTCATATCAAGCAATACAAATATTTCGCGTGCGACGAAGAAAAATCGAATATTGTTGATTTTTTCGAGAGACGATTAAAGAAAAAAACTAATCCCCAACAGATTAAAAAATTTATGAATTACTACTTTAAAACAAACGATACCTCCAACTCTTAACCCTCAAGGCAGAATAAAGCAATACAAATTGACACCCTTGAATCACTACGCGACGTTATGGCCAGACAATGTTAAAATAGTCCAACTAAGCATGGAACCATTATCGCAAAACAAAACCCTGTATAATCATTTGCACGTAAGAGGTTAATAAGGAATTCATTTTGACGTATAAGTTACTGTCTTTTTTTACTGGAGCTGGGCTACTAGATATTGGGTTTAGGAATGTCGGCTTTGACTCTGTATGGCATAATGAATTTAACCCCGCATACTTAACAGGGTTTAAGTATGGAATGAACTCATTATACGGATTAACTGAGAATGAATTGAATATTAAACAGGGTTCAATTACTAACATTTCTTATTCAGAGATCAAACGAAATACTCCAAATAATTTACTTAGAAATGGCAATTTTGGAGTTATCGGAGGACCGCCATGCCCTGACTTTTCTAATGGCGGAAAACATAAGGGCTCTGAAGGTGAAAATGGCAAATTAACTGGTATATACATTGACGTAATTTTGGAATTAAAGCCAGAGTTCTTTGTTCTTGAGAATGTCAAAGGACTTATCCAAAAAACAAAACATCGAAATTACCTGTTTAGCTTAATGAAAAAGGTATCGAAGGATTATTATTTTGATCTCAATTTGCTAAATGCGCTTGAATTTGGTGTCCCACAAGATAGAGAACGTGTTTTTTTCATTGGCTTTAGAAAGGATTCCTTAATGGAAAAAAAAGGAGTGACTTTTTGCCAACATATTCAAGCCCTTAATAACATCTCCCTGACTTCAAATTTTTCAACCAAGGCTTTGTCAACTAGGTTAAATTGGTTTGATTGGCCGGTTGACAGTCGCTTCGTTGGAGCCAAAACACTTTTTGAATGGCCTAACCTAAGTCCATATGGAAAGACGCCAAAATTATCGTCAACGTTGCCTGAACGTTTAACAGTAGGCGCATCAGTATTTAATGAATCAATCAACAACCTACCAAACCAAGATGATACCTTTCGGGCCTTCAGTGAAAAATTTCACCAGATAAAAGAAGGGGATGTTTCGAGAAAAAGTTTTAAACGGTTACACAGGTGGCGATACAGTCCTACGGCGGCTTATGGCAATAATGAAGTTCATCTTCACCCATGGTTACCACGACGTTTATCTGTGAGAGAAGTCATGAGAATACAATCTGTTCCCGATGAGTACAGTCTCCCCTTTGATATGACTCTGACCGATAAATTTAAAACTATTAGTAACGGAGTTCCTGTTATTTTGGCAGAACGAATTGCGGAACAGGTTGCGAGTTTTTTAAAGTCTAACTCTTATGAAATACCTGAAAATGTAAATACTGAACTTTTAACAAAGGTATGTTGAAAAGATAGAAGAATACAACCTTAAAATAGTGTCACTCACGAGAATTAGAAATGTATACCAACTTTGAAGACGTCATTTTAGATATTGAAAATTTAGTAGGCATGGAACTCCAAGCAATAAACCCCATGACCCCAGATATTGTAATTGAGTCTTGGAATATCAACGATGGTAAATACATCGTAAAACAAAAAGACTCCAATAAAACTTACAACCGTAATTTTAAAGAGATTCAAACTATATTTTTGGAGTTAACAAAAAATGGCTATTGCAGTGTAGAGCAAGCCTTACAAGGCTCTTATAGTAGCCGCCATCACCCAGAAACTATTTTTTGCAACTTACCCTCTATTCAGTATTTCAAGTTTGAACGCCGAAAACATTTGATTCTTAGACAAGAAACACAACACTCTTACGGTGAAATACAAGAGTTACCAGCAAAAGAACAACGAAGTGTTAAAGCATCCATAGTAGCTCAGAAAAAATTTAGCCAAATCTGGTTAGCAAGAGAACTTGCAAACATTTCATCGAAACTTCACTCTGAAGTAGATCAACTACACTTAGCTTCCCCAGGGGTATTGATAGATACTAACCTTTCAGAACTAATTGAAAGATTCGATTATATTAATGATGCCGTGCAAGCAACCTCAATACGAATAGATACAAATCAAAATGAATTCGACCTACACGATGAAGATGTTTTAAACAAGGATGTTGACTTATCTGACTTAGTTGATTTATCTTCCATTACAGGAATTGATGATGGAAACACCTCTGATAGTATCAATAGCTTAGACGACGATGAAGACACTACAAAACCATCATCAGAATTAAGCGTCCCAAATATTCGACGCCAAACCCCAAGTTTATCTTTATTATATGAAAGACTTAAATACGGGGAGATTGAAATTCAACCTGAATATCAACGAAAGGATCGAATTTGGGATTCCAAAAGAAAATCCAAATTAATAGAATCTATTTTAATGGGTTTACCATTGCCGATTTTTTATTTTGGAGAACGCAAAAATGATGACTGGGCTGTAATTGATGGCCTACAGCGTTTAACAACTATACAGGACTTTATGAAGGGTGACTTTCAACTGAAGTTAGAAAAAGAATCGCCGGTCATGGAAGCCGATGGAAAGTCATTTAAAGAATTTGATAGAAAGCTCACTCGCCTAATTAATGAATATGAAATTACCGCTTATGTAATTGACATAAATGACGAAATCGATGAATCAGGTAGTTCAAATCGCTTTATTATCGAGCTATTCCACAGAATCAATACTTATGGTGTGAAACTTAGTGAACAAGAAATTCGTTCTGCAATCAACTTTGGTAATAGTGTTTACTACTTAAAGTTCCTAGCATCCTCAGCGACCTTTCTTGAGGCAACTACAAACACCGTAAACCCTAAAAGACAAAAGGATCTAGAGTTATGCTTAAGTGGCTTGGCTTTTATTATATTCGGGTATAAATCATTTGATACCATTAAATATTCCGATTACTTATCCCAAGCAATGGTATGGATTAATAGACAAGACTTTCAAAAAATAAAAAAAACTGATGGAGAAGAAGATTATGTATCAGAGTCCCCAACTATTATATCTCTTACATCAAAATTTGAATCAAGTCTCAAACTCTGTCACGAAATTTTTGGAAATGATGCTTTTAAAAAAGTAAGAGGGGCAATTAGAAAAGAACCAATTAGTAAACCTCTTTTTGAAGTCTTAGTCACTTTATTTGCACATGCTGATAACACACAAAAAGAACAAATCAAACAAAATAGAGATTCTTTTGTAGAGGAGCTTTATCTTGCCATCAAAAATGATAGTCAAAAATATGCTGAATGGACAAGTGAATCATACAACGATTCAGATCGTGGATTAGAGTATTCCTTATCGACATCAACAGGCAAGAAAGCAACGGTTCTTTATAGATTTGAAGCTATTGCAAACATTCTAAAGAATACAACAGGCTGTGAAATTTACATTAGACCTCTTTCAGTTCCGGTAACAAAATGATTACAGAAATAATTTTAAAAAACTTTAAGTGTTATAAAGAACAAAAATTTATCTTAAATAACTTAAGCGTTTTTTGCGGCAATAACTCAGTCGGTAAAAGTACCGCAATTCAAGCTTTAGCTGTTCCATTTCAAAGTCGATTCCAAACTGAAGTAGCTCTCAATAATAACCTTGTCGAACTTGGAAGCATTCGAGATATTTTTTCTGCTTATGCAAATAAAAATGAAAATTACTTGAAAATAACCTTAAAATTCAACGACCAAGAGTGCTCTTGGGGTGAAGAAAGCAGTGACGAAACATCAGACTTAATTAAAAACTACTTGCACAACCAATCAATGACTGTAAACAAAGAAGACCTCTATCAAAATTATTTTTCGGATAAAGGCTTTCAATTTTTACAAGCCGAACGATTCGGTCCCAGAGTATATCTAGAGAATAGCCACGATCAAACTATATCAAACTGGCTGGGCCCTAAAGGTGAATATACATATCAAGTCTTAACCCAACTAGATAATGTAGGGGCTCGTTTGGACTTAAAAGATAAAAGAATTTTAGATAATAATGAAGGTCCTAGTATCAGAAGAAATATAGTTAAATGGATGTCTGAAATTTCACCTGGATTTAACTTTGAATCACATATAGTCACCAATGCGGGTATTAGTCACGCCCAATTTCAAGCCTACGGTTCTGAAAAAACTAAACCCATTAATATGGGATTTGGCTTGAGTTACTCTTTAAGTATTGTTTGCGCTTTATTATTAACAAAACCTGGGGGGCTGGTCATTATCGAAAACCCAGAGGCTCACTTGCACCCAAAAGGGCAAAGTTACCTCGGAAGGTTAATCGCTAAATCTGCTCTTGCAGGAGTACAAGTCATAATAGAAACACATAGTGATCACTTGTTAAATGGTATTAGAGTTGCTGCCAGGTTAGATGACGATTACTTAGGCGAGGATTTTTCGGTTTTTTTTGTTTCAGGCAATAACAAAGCTGCAAGTAACGTAGAGAAAATTAATATTGGAAGTAAAGGAGAACTATCATCGTGGCCCGATGGTTTTTTTGACCAACAAGCATATGATGTTAAAACTCTAATGACAGGCAAGGAAGTATCCGATTTAGGATTAAATCAATAGGACACTAATTTTGGTTATTGCATATGTATACATAACTCGTTACAGTCTTGGGGCCCTTGACGAGAATACATCTGAAGATAAGCTAACGCAAATAATTTCTTCTCTCTCGCAAGCTATTGAAGATTATAAAAAATCTGATAATATTACAGTGGAATCACCCTATGATTTTATTGATTATATTGGCGATAATACAACGAATGCATTGCAGGATGAAATCTATCAAATTGTTGATAATGATTTTACTAAATTCTCTTTTTTGCTAGCAGAGTTGGAAAAAATCATCACGCCATATCAAATCAAATATAAAGACTCTAGTGTTATTATTTCTTCAATACAGAACCAAACATTAACCTTTCCTCGCCACTACGCTTTTACACAAGACAAAACTTACTTTTGGCCGCAGATTTGTCGCCATTTTCACACTTTTTCTTGGCGAGCAACATTAGATCAAAATTCTGACTTTATCGCCCAAAACCACAACGGTAGTGAAGAATTTATTTCTTGGTCAAAACAGAATTATGAAAATTTAGAGTTTCACTCCGACATAGAAGGAACATTACATACTGTTAAACAAGGAAGATATGAAGATTACAAAGCCATGTTTTCACATGCTTTAAACACACTAAATCAATCATATTATAAGATATCAAATGCCTCTAATCAAAATGAAGCCGACCTGATCATAATACGTGACCTTACTAATTCCATAGGTATAAAAAAACACCTTGCCTGCTCTAGGCAAGGGGCCAATAAACCCCCACCATTTAAATTTCCAAAAAGTTGTTCAGGAGCCGAAGTCAATTGTGGCCAAAATCATATCCCAGAGTATGACGAAATCAGTTGCGAGTACCATTTAAAAATTGATACTAATGACAGAGACTGTTCATTACCTCATTTAAAGAAAGTTCGTGTATATTTTGGCCTGAAAACTTATGATCATTTAACAAAAAAACAAATTAAAGTGGCCCATATGGGAGAGCACCTTTAAAGTATAGGCCCACCTGATAATAATGATATTTGATGACTGCTCAAGTGTTTAAAAGTTTTTTTGGGGGTATCAACTCTTTTTCGTACTTAGGTTTTTCTCTTTAGATCTCGTCAACCCTCTTATCAATTACTTAAATTTTTCTGGAGCAATATAAGTATTTAGGGGCTTAAGAAGCAAAACCCAAGGCTATATTGGCACTTTAAGACCACTTTCAATCGTTAATGGTAAAGCTGCCTTATAAAAAGGTGCGTGATACTCAGTAAACAAGTTCATTAAGCGGGCTTCATTTCCAGATACAAACAAAATTATATTTCGTTTATTTTGAACTAACACCCTTAATCTGCGCAAAAAACTCGTCCTGGGCTTAGTGACTTCCCAACTTCGTCAACATCACTTTCAGATACAACCATATCTTCAAATTCTGGCAACTTCTGAAACTCTTCAATGAACAAAAGGACTTATTTACCATCTACTTCTTCACGATCAACAATTGAACTCATGGTTTTTATTAAAAGAGCCGCCGTCAACAGTTCTCTGCCTGGATTTTTTCAAGCCTTCCTCTTGTAAATAATCGCCAACAAGGTTCGTGACAACTTCGAAAAAGGAGTTTACCTTACGCAAATCAATATGCATCACTGCAATATGCTCTTCATATTATTTGATAGCATCAAAAACTAAAGCCGACTTATCAACCATTCGTTTGGACATCAAGATTGTATGCTGACCATCCCTCAATCGTCTTTGGAGTGTGTTTATATTTTTATCAACCACTCTTCTCTTAATGGCCAGTTTGCCAATAAAATTGCCTTAAAAATTATTATTTCCCACGCTCCTTAAACAACTCAATCAAAGTATCCAAATTCTCCGAATACTCATAATACACTCCCTTGGACGCATAATAATCACCCGTAGTTGTTTCCAATATCTGACAATTAACCTTAAAATACCCATCCTGATAATCAGATATAAGAGTAAACCCTTTATAAATATCCCGACCGTCCGCGACACAACGCTCGGTAGCGACTAGAGCCATATCACCGCCAAATAGGATTTTTTCTTTAGGTGACTCAGCATCCGTAACACCGCTGGTTGCAATCAAAGCTGCGATAGCAATCTCTTTAGCCGGCATCAAACCATCTCCTAATCATATTTAGGTATCCTCATCGTCTTTAAACACCCCATCAATAGCACGATGCAACCGATCCACAAAGCTATCATTATCGCTTTCGGTATGCCTCATACTAGTCACAACAAAGTCCTCCAGGATCCCGTCTTTAATCTTAGAGCCTGAAGAATCTGCTATCTCAAACATCAACGACCGGGCACTGCCGAAATAATCAAGGCACTCATATTGATCTGCTCTAAAGAGAAACAACGAAAAACTGACCTCTCCTTTGCCTTCAATCTCCAACAAGTAAACCGTTTGGCCACTTTGATTCGAGATTGCTAAAAACAAGGCTCTCCGATTTCTTTCTCCAACCATATTCCAATCATATCGAGCATTTTTACCTGCCGGCCGCTCAAAACTGTAAAGTCCAAAAGGTAAGGTATCATCGACACAATTGACAGGTAACGCCTCAGCAAACCAACCAGTCTCCTTTTCAAGAACAGTTGCCACCGCATTGGATACCGTGACTAACCTTTCGGAGATAGGGATTGGTTCAGAATCTATCGCCCTGTTATTCCAAGGCTGAAGGTCGTTATCTTTTCGGTAGTCGCCAGGCAAAGTACTTCCATCATCTGAATTGGATTCTTTTTCCTGCTGATAATAGCTTTGCTTTTCCTTTTCAGATACCTTCTCGACCTTTTCAACCTGAACATCCTCTAGGTGGCTGAACCGCTGCATCATGAACTTCAACTCTTCAGGAGCAATACCATCGGTCGGCCTTTCGCCCTCGGTATAGTTTGGTGGCCTAGGATCACTATCTTCATCACGTTTTCTTCTTGGCTTTGATGGCTTCGGATCTTCATCCTCATTAACCTCTCCACTGGATTGATAAGAATCAACCGATTCAATTCTGATTTTCTTGAAGGGTAGTGGGTGATCGCAATCCTCGATAGTTCTGACCATATATTCTGTGAATTTCGTTTCACCATCTTTTCGTGGTAGCCACTGCCCCAGAACTTCAAGATTGGTTGCTCCGGAGAATGGAAGACTTGTTCTTGGGCAGACTTCTGGAATTATGTCGCCATCCTTAGTCTTAAAATTTGTTTTTGCATGTACCAGAGAAGCGTAGATATAGCTCATTGCATTCATTGCGACTTCATCAGCCAAACCGCGGGCAATCATGAAAGCATCCGAATCGAAACAATTCCTTTTTAACCAAATATAAACGCTTTCGTCAGCTTCATCGAACTCATATTTAAAGAAAAGTCTAGTGGCTTCACCAGAGTTATTAAAGCTTTTCAGCGCACCATTAAACAACTCTCTCGTGAAATAGGTTGAACCCGAAAAATAATAACGGATGATTTCAGTGGTAGGGATCAAAACAGTGATCGTCTTGTCCTTGACTTTTGAATTGGGAAATTTCAGAAACTGGACATTTTTTCTACCATAGAGGAAGGGCATTTTAGTTCCAAGTTTACTTTCACTATAAGAAGAAACCATACTTGATTCAGATTGATTGATGCAGACATTGGTTAATTCAGTCGACTCCCACATTGAGGCGCCATTTCTCCAGACGGTGCCAGGTTTTAAAAAAATGAGATTGGTGACATCGACATTAATGGAAAGATTGGCTTTTTTGTCGATGTACTTAGATTTGAAAATGTCTTTAGCTGGAATGGATCTTATTTTGTCGAGTGACTGATATTCACTGGAATAACAAGAAAAATTAACAATGACTGACTGGAAGGGCATCGTAGGGTCGTAAGTTTTTTCGAATGAAACACCCCTAATAATATCAAGCCGATAAAACTTGTCAGGTTGACACTGTTCTGCAAAATTTTTAAGAGTAAAAGCCCCCACCACTCAAACTTTCTCCTTTACCTAAAACACCCTTATAAACAGGCAAAAAGCATTTCGCAAGCAAAACGCTTGCGTTCAATACAAGCAAAACGCTTGTATTCAATACAAGCAAATTGCTTGTATTCAGAAATTTCATGGCAGGAGATTATTTTGAAACAACTTTATAGACAGTCCTTTACCTAAAAGTTTAATAACATCCATTAATACATAAAAACACAGTTAAGAATCAAAAGAGAATATTTGAAGTTTGTTACTTTTACTGCCTTGAAAGAAACTTCATTATCATTTAATTTTGTAGATTCTCATTTAATTTTGTAATTATCAAATAATTTTGTAGTTAACAGCAGCGTCCCAGAGCATCATCGGGGAAAAAACCGGACGGCGTTGGATTCATCGCACACACCAGTTGCACCCGGGCCGGATAGGTCACCTGTTGATTCACCCGGGCAATCTCGACATGACCGGTTTCCAACGGTTCTCGCAAGGCTTCCAGTACGGTTCGATTAAATTCCGGTAATTCGTCTAAAAACAGAATGGAGCGATGCGCCAACGACACAGCACCCGGTTTTGGGTTCGAGCCCGAACCGCCCCCGACCATCGCTGCGGCCGTGGCGGTATGATGTGGCTGAACCAGTTGCCGCTGCTGGAAACGCTCGACGGCCACCTCCTTACCGGCAACCGAATGCACGGACGCCACCTCGATGGCGTGTTCCAGGGGTAAATCCGGTAACAAGGTCACCAAACGCGACGCCAGCATACTTTTACCCGAGCCGGGCGGGCCGACCATCAACAAGGAATGTCCCCCGCTGGCACAGACTTCCAGCAATCGTTTCGCCTGCTGCTGACCACGGATATCGGCCATATCTTCGGCATAAGACGCGCCGGTAAAGGCCACCGCTTCCGGTTCAACCAATGTCGCGGTTTCATCCACCAAATAACGGGCCACCGACAGCAAGTTCTCCGCCCCAAACACTTGCGCACCTTTCACCAAACTGGCTTCGGCCAGATTCGCCATGGGTACCACCACCGTTCGGCCGGCCTGCGCCGCTTGCATCACGGCCGGTAAAATCCCGGGAACGGGGCGCAAAGCTCCATTCAATCCCACCTCGCCAAACCATTCGATGCGGTTCAGATCGCGCACCGGAATCAATTGGCCCGTCGCCACTAGAATACCCAAAGCAATCGGTAAATCGTAACGTCCCCCTTGCTTAGGAATATCGGCCGGCGCTAGGTTGATGGTCATCCGCTTGGGTGGCAACTGAAAGCCGGCGCTCATCACGGCGCTGCGCACACGGTCTTTACTTTCCTTAACCGAGGCTTCCGGCAAACCGACAATCGATAAACTCGGCAAGCCATTCGTGGCATGCACCTCGATTTGCACTTCCGGCGCCTGCACACCGGACAAACCGCGGGATAACAATGTGGCGTATTGGCCCGTCACCGACATTCGACTAAGAATCCACCGATTGTTTTGCTTCCAGCTCAGCCACCTGCTTTTCCAGCGCCTCCAATTTGGCGCGGGTTTTTGCCAAGACGCCCGCTTGAATCTCAAACTCCTGACGCGAGACCAAATCCATTTTCTCAAATGCACTCGCCAGCGTTTGCTTCAAATTCTGCTTGGCATTTTCGGGCAATTCACCCAGACCTGGCGGTAAAATGCCGCTGATGCTGTCCACCAGCGACTCAATTTGTTTCGGGTTGATCATGCTTTTCTCCTCGGCGTTTTGACCGCAAATATGTAAAAATTACTATACTCCATCCGTCCCTTTTTTTCTATGAACCCGGCGGGAATTCTGGTGTAAAATGACCCTTCAGGCATAAGCAAACGCTTTTCAAACCACAAAGTTGATTGGTAGGAATTTCAGGATGTTGCTAGACATTAAAGACGCCCCCG
This sequence comes from Thiomicrospira sp. S5, assembly GCF_003991075.1. Classification (NCBI taxonomy): domain Bacteria; kingdom Pseudomonadati; phylum Pseudomonadota; class Gammaproteobacteria; order Thiotrichales; family Piscirickettsiaceae; genus Thiomicrospira; species Thiomicrospira sp. S5. Next base: position 2,625,202 of record NZ_CP014470.1, read on the forward strand.
AAAAAGCTCAACGCATTTTCGTTCAGCTCATTGATATCTTCGAAGAACAAGGCATCAATCCGACCCCGCTCAATTACTTCATCTGGTATCAGTACTACAAAGGGGACCATCCTAAATTCCGTCAGGAAATGGACAATGCCTTACAGGATCCTTTCGGTTACAACGACCGTTTAGGCCGTCGCCTTTACGACGAATACTTTGCCGACGATGACAGCGGCAACGATTTCGACCGAGCTTTCAAGCGCCTGATCAATCTCGTCGTCAAGCGCATGAATGCCTGGAGCGATAAACTCGAGCAGCATACGCAAGAACTCGACCATTACACCAACACCCTGTCCACACAGGATATGGACGCCGAGACACTGAAAGAACTGACCCACTCGGTTCTCAATACCGCGTCATCGATGAAAAAATCCAGCGAGGAATTTCATCGTGAAATGATGGACAGCAACGATGAAATCCTGCGCCTGCGCCAAGAACTCATCGAAGCCAGAGCCGAAACCCTCACCGACGAACTGACCGAAATCGGCAACCGAAAAGCCTTTAATAACGCGATTCGCGATCTGGTCGACGAGATGCAGGAATCCCCGGAACAGCTGGTGTTGATTCTCACCGACATCGACCACTTCAAACGCTTCAACGACAGCTTCGGCCACTTGGTGGGCGACAGTGTCCTGCGTTACTACGCCAATCTGATGAAAAAAACCAAGGGCGACACCGAAACCCTGTGCCGTTACGGCGGTGAAGAATTCGCCATCCTACTGTCCCACACAGACATCGAACAGGCCGAACAACGTGCGGAGACGATTCGTCATGACATTGAAAACGCCAAACTGAAACGCAAGGATTCGGAAAAAAACCTCGGGCAAATCACCGCCTCATTCGGCGTCGCGGCTTATCGCGGAGAAGCACAGGAAACGATTGAAGAATGGATTAAACGCGCCGATGACGCTCTCTACAAAGCCAAAACGCTAGGCCGTAATCAAGTGGTCACCGAACGGGATTTAGAAGACACTCCACAAGACTGACAAGAAAAGCATCTTGCTGAAAACCACCGGAATGACAATTACCGGAATTACCCGGCGGTATCGTTTTTTGAACGGGATTTAATCAACAAGGTATCGACACCGAGCGAACGCAGTTCATTGCGTTTTTTGTTCATTTCCAAGCGGTCGTCATAAGGCCCGACTCGAAGACGATAATACACCCGCCCCTTCCAAGTGACGGTGGAAATCGTCAGTTCCTGACCGTGCGACTTCAAACGCGCTTGCTCCTTCTCCGCCACATCTCGCGACCCGAAGGTGCCGGCCTGAATAAAATAAGGCGCATTCAACTTCACGGAAATCGGCTCGACGTCCACCACCACTTCGGTTTTCGCCAAGCCATCGTAAAAGGTATATTGCAGCGGTTTTTCCGCCTCGGCTTGTGCTTTCGCCATCGGCAGGCTTTCCACCACCAGCGGTTTTTTCGGCTCGTCCTCAGTGGTGTTATCCGCTACGTCCACGGTGGTATTTGCCGCATCTTCAACCAATACCGTCTCCATCACCGACTCCGCCGTTTCAGCGGCCAGGGGCGTTGATTTCACGCCATGGTGCGCGAAATGTTGCACCACGAAAAATCCGCCAAACAGCGCCAAGGACAGCAACAAGGCCAGACCCCACACCCATCGCGACGAACTTTGCGGTGCTTCCGTTTCCGGTTCGATCATCTGGGATTTCCGTTGATACGTCTGACGCGGCTGACTGTGACCATGACGATAATCCCGGGTGTATTGCCTCATAACCGTTTATCCTGTCGTCGTTCGCAAAAATGCAGGCATGCTACTTACATTTTTTCCGGCGCGGAAACCCCCAATAGGGCCAAACCGTTCCGCAATACCTGGCGCACCGCCAGAATCAACGTCAAACGCGCGTTTCGAACGTCGGCTTCTTCGACGATAAACGGCGTGGCGTTATAGTAAGAATGCAATCCGTGCGCCAAATCTTTCAAATAATAGGCGATTTGGTGTGGTTCATAGACCTGAGCCGCCCGGCCGATGATTTCCGGATACTTGGCCAATTGCGTCGCCAAGTCGGCTTCCGCTTCCGAGGTCAATTGCGATAAATTGGCCAGGCCTGCGGATTGGTCATAAGTGTAACCGCGCTCCTCGGAGGAGGCCATGACCTGACAAATCCGAGCGTGGGCGTACTGAATGTAATACACCGGGTTCTCATTGGACTGCGATTTTGCCAAGTCCAAATCGAAATCCATGTGCTGTTCCGACTTACGCTGCACATAGAAGAAACGCGCCGCATCCGAGCCGACTTCGTCACGCAATTCACGTAAGGTCACAAACTGACCGGAACGGGTCGACATCGCCAACTTCTCGCCGCCGCGATACAGAATCGCGAATTGTACCAACAAGACTTCCAGCGCTTCCGGATTGGTGTCCAGCGCCTGCATGGCCGCTTTGACCCGTGGCACATAACCGTGGTGATCCGCGCCCCAAATATCAATCAACACATCAAAGCCACGTTCCAACTTATTGAAGTGGTAGGCGATGTCGGACGCAAAATAGGTTTTCAAGCCGTTTTCACGCACCACCACACGGTCTTTTTCGTCACCGTAATCGGTGGAACGGAACCACAAGGCGCCGTTCTGTTCGTAAATCTTACCGGCTTGCTGCAATTTTTCGATGGCGGCGTCAATCACGCCGGAATCCATCAAAGAGCGCTCCGAGAACCAGTTATCGAACTCGACACCGAACTCCGACAAGTCGTCGCGAATGTCGCCGAGAATGCGGTTCAACGCCACTTCGAACACCGCGCGATAATCGTCTTCCCCTAACAAGGTTTTCGCGTTTTGGATCAAGCCGTCAATGTGCTTTTCTTTGTCACCATCTTCCGCCGCGCCTTCATCGGCCGGCACACCGGCAAAGGCCTCCTCGGCCGCACGGCGATAACGGTCGCCGTCTGCGTCTTTCACCGTCTGGGCGATTTCATTGATGTAATCGCCCTGATAACCGTTACTCGGGAAGGTCAACTCTTCACCGCAGGCTTGCAAATAACGCAACCAGGTAGAGGCCGCCAGGATATCCATTTGGCGTCCGGCGTCGTTGACGTAATATTCTTTGGCGACATTGAAGCCGGCCACCGACAGCAAATTCGCCACGCAAGCCCCGTAGGCCGCGCCACGACCATGACCGACGTGCAACGGCCCGGTCGGGTTAGCGGACACATATTCCACCAGCACCGAACGCCCTTGACCGACGTTGCATTGGCCGTAGGCGTCCGCGTCTTTCAACACGGTTTCGACCACATCGAACTTGGCGGCGTCCTGCACGAAGAAATTAATGAAGCCCGGTCCGGCGATTTCGACTTTTTCGACGAAATCGGATGCCGGTAGACGGTCGATAATCATCTGCGCCACGTCTCGCGGCGGCTTGCCGACCAGTTTGGTGAGCATCATCGCCAGGTTGGTCGCAAAATCGCCGTGCGATTTGTCTCGGGTGTTTTCGACCGTCAAGCGAGGCTGGGCATCGGCTTCCAGCACACCGTCCTGTTTCAACTGCTCAATCACCTGCGACAAAATTTCTGCAACCTGTTGCTTCATGCTCTTTTATTCTCTTCGTTACGCTTGAAAATTAATGAGGGTATTTTACTGTAATCGACACCACAATCGGAAGATTCCTAACACTCTTCCAGAGTTTCATCCCATAATCGTTTTAACGGCCGTCATCACCATCGGCGAGCCGGACGCGAAAACCCCGGCCGTAAAAACACCAAAACCGACCAGGCCTGGTCGGTTTTGGATATTTAAACGAACCGAACGGAGCCATGGGAAACGGCTCTATTCGGAGCGGCTATTTTTGGGCCGTGGTCTTGGTCGTCTTTTTGGCCGGCGCCTTCTTGGCGGTGGTTTTTTTCGTCGCCGTTTTCTTGGTGGTGGTTTTCTTTGCCGAGGCCTTTTTCGCCGGTGCTTTTTTCGCACCGCCACGGCCCCGTTTTTTCGGTTCCGGCGCTTCGTCCAGACGTTTTTGACACTCTTCCAAGGTCAATGCCAACGCATCTTCGTCTTTTTGAATTTTGGCGTTCTTTTTGGTCGACACATCGGTGATATACGGCCCCCAGCGACCTTTCAGGATTTTCACATCCGTGTCCGGGAAGACCTTCACAATTTTATCCGCTTCGGCCTGGATTTTCGCTTCCACCAAAGCGGCGGCGTCTTCCAACGTAATGCTTAGCGGATCGAAGCCTTTGATGGGCGCATATTGTTTCGGGCCGTATTCCAAATAGGGACCGAAAGGCCCTTGCTTGGCAATCAACATCTGCCCTTTTTCCACCGAAAATTCGGTTCCGTCCACCGCTTTGGCCGAGAAGGATTCCGGCATTTCACCGACCTCTCGCGGCAGCTTGAACAATTCCAAGGCCTCTTCCAGCTTCAAGGTGTCCATTTTCTGGCCCGGCATCAAACTGGCAAACGTCGGCTTTTCGTCGTTCTCGCCATCGCCCAATTGCACGTAAGGCCCGAAACGACCGATTTTAACGAACATCGGCTTACCGGTTTTCGGATCGGTTCCCAAAGCGCGGGATTGCCCGGCCTCTTCACGCGATACGTCTTCCGCCGCATCGACACGCGGATGGAACTGCTGGTAAAACTTGGTGAGCATTTCCTGCCAGGACTCTTTGCCCTGCGCGATGGTATCGAATTCGGACTCCACCAAAGCGGTGAACTGGTAATCCAGCACATCGCCGAAATGCTTCACCAAAAAGTCGGTGACAATGCCAGCAATGTCGGTCGGGAACAATTTGTTTTTCTCGGTACCGGTGGTTTCAGTCAAATCTTCCGCCACGATGCCATCCGCCGACAAGGTCAATTGTCGATAATCGCGTTGACGGCCTTCGCGGTCTTCTTTCACCACATAACCACGCTGCTGGATGGTGTCAATGGTCGGCGCGTAAGTCGACGGCCGCCCGATGCCCATTTCTTCCAAGGTGCGGACCAGACTGGCTTCGTTATAACGCGCCGGTGGACGGGAAAAGCTCTGGCGAACCGACAGTTGTCCCAACGCCAACGCCTGGCCGATGCTCAACGGCGGCAGCTGACCTTCTTTGGCGTCATCGTCCAGGTTATAGACTTTCAAAAAACCGTCGAAGGTAATCACTTCACCTTTCGCCGTCAGCTTTTCATCCGGCAGGTTGGAAATTTGAATATCCACATTAGTCCGTTTCAGTTGCGCATCTGCCATTTGCGAAGCAATCGCACGGCGCCAAATCAACTGATACAAACGCTGTTCATTACGTTCGCCCGTCACGTCTTTCACGGAAAAATCGGTCGGACGAATCGCCTCATGCGCTTCCTGGGCGTCGGCGTTTTTGGTCTTGTAACGACGCGGCATGGAATAATCTGCGCCGTAGTCGCCGGTAATCGTCTGCTGTGCTTTGGAAATCGCCTCTTCGGACAGGTTGACCGAATCGGTACGCATATAGGTGATTTTCCCGGATTCGTACAGACGTTGTGCAATCATCATGGTCTGTTTGACCGAAAAACCGAGCTTTGAGGACGCTTCCTGCTGCAAGGTCGACGTGGTGAACGGCGCTTTCGGCGATTTCTTGGCCGGTTTTTCTTCCAATTGCCCGACCGACAATGCGGCCAGCTTCACCTGCTCCAGGTAGGCTTTCGCTTCGTCCTCGGTTTTGAAAGCGGCGCTGCGCTTGACCTCAACCGTTCCAACGGCCTGCTGATTGTCGTCCAAAATCGTCAACTCACCCGCCAGACGGTAAACGAAATCCGATTCAAAGGCATCGATCTCACGTTCACGTTCGACAATCAGGCGCACTGCGACCGATTGCACTCGCCCAGCCGACAAGCCGGTCCGAATCTTCTTCCATAAAATCGGCGAGAGCTCAAAGCCCACGATACGATCCAGAATACGTCGGGCCTGCTGAGCTTCTACCAAGTCCATGTCCACCGTACGCGGTTCGGCAATCGCTTTCTGGATGGCCGTCTTGGTGATTTCATGAAACACGATACGCTTGGTGCTGCTGACATCCAGTTTTAAGGCTTCCGCAAGGTGCCAGGCAATCGCCTCCCCCTCGCGGTCCTCATCCGTCGCCAGCCAGACCGCTTCCGCGTCTTTAGTCAATTTGCGCAATTCGGTGACGGTTTTTTTCTTGTCCGGTGAAATTTCATAATTCGGCAGAAAACCGTTCTCGATATCGATGCCCATCCCTTTTTTCTGGATGTCACGGATATGGCCATAACTGGAGCGGACGGTAAAGCCTTTGCCCAGATATTTCTCAATTGTCTTAGCTTTAGCGGGAGACTCCACTATCACCAAATTCGTCATATTTTTTCTCTGTTTTCAGTCACGTTATTTTTTTAAGAGTGCAAAAAAAGCCTAATAATTGCAATCTTTTATTTGAATGTTCTCAAACTCTTATTTATCACTACGTCTAAATACGACCGATTTATCGCTGGTCGATTTCACCCGAAAAGTGTTAAGCTAAAAGCGATTGAAGTGCCATTTAAGTTATATTCGCCAACCGGACAAGGACTCAGATTCAAGGCCTGTACCATGAACAAAGCCAACCTGCTGATCGTTGAAGACGACCTGGTCAGTCAAAAACTGCTCCAAAGTTTCCTCAAAAACGAGGACTTCAACCTATTCCTGGCCAACGACGGCGAAGAGGCATCACAACTCATCCGTCAGAAACCGCACGACTTTTTCCACTGCATCATTTCCGACTACCTGATGCCCAATAAAGACGGCATCCAATTGCTCGAAGAGCTCAAACAGCACGCCGAGTACAAAAAAATTCCCTTTATCCTGCAAACCACCGCCAATAGTGAAGCGGAAATTCAACGCGGGATTAATGCTGGCGCATTCTACTACCTAATCAAACCAATTACCAAGGAAACCTTGATTTCGGTTGTCAATGCCGCGCTAAAAGACTTCCAAAATCATAAGGATATCCTCACCACCCTCAAAGGCATCCATAAGGCGTTCCCCCTGATTACCGACGGTCGTTTCGAGGTACGCACCATCGATGAAGCCAAACACCTGTCGAGCTTCATCGCCTTGTTGACCACCGACCCCAACAGCATCGGCATCGGCTTTCTGGAATTGATGGTCAATGCGGTCGAACACGGTAATCTGGGCATCACCTATGATGAAAAAACCCAATTGATTCGCGACAGTCAACTGTCGGAGGAAATCAACCGGCGGCTGGCGTTACCGGAAAACCGCCGCAAGTTCGTGGCCGTCAATTTACGACATGATGACAAAACCCTGGTGGTCACCATCACCGATATGGGGAATGGGTTCGATTTTGAAAACTATCTGGAATTCTCGCTGGAACGGGCCATGGACAACCACGGCCGGGGCATTATGATGGCCAATAAATTGAGCTTCGATGAACTCACCTACCTCGACGGCGGGCGTCAAGTCCGTTGCCTGACCCGCAAACTCAAGCGACCGGCTTAACGCAAACGTCGCCAGCGCCCGGCGGACAAGGCTTCAATGTCGCCGCTCAATTCCAACATCAACAACTGGCTTTGAATGTCCGATACCGGCAATTTACTCAGCACCGCCAACTCGTCCAAACCGATGGGCTCGAACTCAATGAACTTCAACAAGCCTTTTTTAACATCATTTTTCGGCGCCGAAGATTCCGTTGCAGAGCTTGAAAAGGCCTCTTCGGCGAACAGCGAAGGTTGCAACATGGGTGACAGTTCTTCGAGAATATCCTGACCGGACTCCACCAGTTTCGCGCCTTGACGAATTAATTGATGACAGCCTTTCACCTGCGGATTATTGATGGAACCGGGTACCGCAAACACTTCCCGCCCTTGTTCCGAGGCGGTGCGCGCCGTAATCAGGGAACCGCTTTTCAAAGCCGCCTCCACCACCAAAGTGCCCAAACTCAACCCGGAAATAATGCGGTTACGCTGCGGAAAAAAATGTGCCAAAGGCTGCGTGCCCAGCGGGTATTCCGACACTATGGCACCGGTTTCGGCCACCCGATGCGCCAGTTCGCGATTCGCGGCCGGATACACTCGATCCAACCCGGTCGCCACCACCGCGATGGTCGTGCCTTGCGGCCCGCCCGCTTTAGTTTGTGCTTTCAAAGCACCTTCATGCGCCGCTTTATCAATGCCAGACGCCAAACCACTGGTAATGGTCAACCCCACGCTGGCCAAATACTGAGCAAAGTCTTCCGCTGTCAACCGCCCCTGCTTGGACGCATTACGGCTGCCCACTATCGCCAACTGCGGGTCGGACAACAGCGTTCGGTTTCCACGCACATACAATACCGGCGGCGGATCGGGAATCTGCTTCAATAACGGCGGGTAATCATCACTCGCCAGGGTCAATAGATGCTGATTCGGCTGCTCGACCCATTCCAACGCCTGAGTGACCTTTTCGGCCAGGCCTGGCTCAAACAACCGGTCCAATTGTTTCTCTTTCAACACCTGGGCCCCACGCCAAGCCGATTCCGGCGCGGAAACCGCCTGTTCCAAGCTGCCGAAAAAAGCGTCAATTTCCGACAACTGTTTCGCGTTGATACGCGCAAAATGTAAAGTCAGCCAAGATGTTAAACGGTCTAAATCAGACATAAAGACAACAATCCGCTATAATTTAAGGTCATTTTTTCAAATTTCAAAAAGTATACCTTGTATTATGGATAAACTCGATATTGTTCTCTATCCGGACGAAGGCCTTCGGGACGTCTGCCAACCGATTCCGGAAATGACCGACGAACTCGACAAACTCATCGACGACATGTTCTACACCATGTACGACGCCCCGGGCATCGGCCTGGCCGCGCCGCAAGTGGCGGTACAACAACGTTTGATTGTCGTGGACATTTCCGAAACCAAAGATCAGCCGATTGCACTCCTGAACCCGGAAGTGGTCAAAAGTGCCGGTAAAATCACCTGGGAAGAAGGCTGTTTATCGATTCCGGGCGTCTACGCCAAGGTCAATCGCCCGTCCGAGATACTGGTACGCGGCCTAAACCGCGATGGCAAGCGGGTCGAGTTCGAAGCCAACGACTTGTTGGCGGTGTGCATTCAACATGAAATCGATCATTTGAACGGCAAGCTCTTTATCGACCACCTATCCGGTTTGAAACGCACCCGAGCCCTGCAAAAATACAAAAAAGAACTCGCGCAACAACAGGCCGACGCATGACGCTATCTTCGCCCACTCAACCGCTTCGCATCATTTTCGCCGGCACGCCGGATTTTTCCGTGCCGCCGTTACAACGCCTGCTGGACTCCCCACATGAGGTAGTGGCGGTTTACACCCAGCCGGATCGTCCGGCGGGCCGCGGCCGTAAACTGACGGCCAGCCCGGTCAAACAGCTGGCGCAACAACACGACCTGCCGGTGTATCAACCGGTCTCGCTCAAAGACCCCGACGCACAAGCCGAACTCAAGGCTCTGAACGCCGACGTCATGGTGGTGGTGGCCTATGGCCTGATTCTGCCGAAAACCGTGCTGGACATGCCGACCTACGGTTGCTTCAATATCCATGCGTCCTTATTGCCGCGCTGGCGCGGCGCGGCGCCGATTCAACGCGCCATCCAGATGGGCGACGCCGAAACCGGCGTGACCATTATGCAAATGGATGTCGGTCTGGACACCGGCGACATGCTCACCATTCTGAAAACCCCGATTGCGGCGGACGACACCGCCCAAACCTTGCACGACCGCCTCAGCCAACTCGGCTGCGACGCGCTGATGCAAACCTTGGACGATTTACAGGCCGAGCGCTTGAATCCCGTCAAGCAAAACGACGCCGAGGCCACCTACGCCGAGAAACTCAATAAAGCCGAAGCGGAAATCGACTGGTCACAACCGGCCGACACGCTGGTGCGCCTGATTCAGGCCTTTAACCCCTGGCCGGTGGCCTTTACCCAATACGACGGTCAACCGCTGCGACTTTGGCGCGCAAAAATGGGCCAGGAAACGATTTCCGAAAAACCACCAGGCCTGATGATTTCCGTTACCAAAGACGGTGTTGAGGTCGCCACCGGAAAAGGATCGCTCATCCTAGAACAACTACAACCGGCCGGCAAAAAAGCCATGGCCGCCTATGATTTTGCCCAAGCACGCCAACTGACCGGGCAGAGGCTGGGCACGGAACAGGCGCGATAAGCCATGGCCGTCAACAGTCGCTACATCGCCCTGAAAATCTGCCTCACCGTCATTGAACAAGGTCGCTCCTTAAGCCAAGCACTGGCCGAAGGATTGGCCCAATTCGACGACCGGCGTGAACGCGCTTTTGCCCAAAACCTGGTCTTCGGCACCCTGCGCTGGCAGGAACGCCTGGAAGCGATTCGCAGCCATTTGCTCAAAAAACCGCTCAAAGCCAAGGACGAAGACGTCAACCAGTTGATTTTGCTCGGACTCTATCAAATTCTGTATATGGATACCCCCGAACACGCGGCGGTATCGGAAACCGTCAACCTCACCAAATCGTTGAAAAAACCTTGGGCGCGCGGTCTGGTCAACGGCGTTTTGCGATCGTTTTTGCGTGAAAAAGACGCGATTTGCGCGGAAGTCGACAAAAAACCGGCCTATCGTTTCGCCCACCCGCAATGGTTCACCAAAGCCATGCGCAAAGCCTACCCGGAGCATTGGGAACAGATTCTCGCCGCCAATAACGAACCGGCCCCCTTGACGTTACGCGTGAACCCACGCGTGCAAACCCGCGAGGCCTTCCTAGCCAGCCTGGCCGATAACGAAATTGACGCCAGCGCCCACCCGAAGGCACCGTTCGGCGTAGTGCTCACCCAAAGCCAGGATGTCACCCGCCTCCCCAGCTACGACGACGGCGGGTTCAGCGTGCAAGACGCCGCCGCCCAACAAGCCGGCACCTTATTGGCCCCGCAAGCGGGCGAACATATTTTGGACGCCTGCGCCGCGCCCGGTGGGAAAACCACCCATTTGCTGGAACTGAGCGACGACCAGGCCAACGTATTCGCGCTGGAAAAAGAACCGGAACGCATGGAACGCCTGTCGGAAAACCTGTTCCGTCTCGATTTGCATGCCGATTTGGACGTCGGGGATGCCGCACAACCCGACGACTGGTGGAATGGCGCCGCGTTCGATAAAATTTTGCTGGACGCGCCTTGTTCCGCCACCGGCATCATCCGCCGCCATCCGGACATCAAATGGCACCGCACGCCGGAAGACATCGACGCTCTGGTGACGACGCAAGCCGCCATTCTCAAAGCGCTTTGGCCGTTATTAAAGCCCCGCGGACGTTTGCTGTATGCCACCTGTTCGGTGCTGCCGGATGAAAACCGCAACCAGATGAGCGCTTTTTTGCAAGCCACCGACGATGCCCGGGAAATCCCCATCGAAGCCGACTGGGGCCTGACCATTGAGGGCACCCCCGGACGCCAGATTCTGCCAGGCCTGGACGGAATGGACGGATTCTATTATTGTTTGATTGAAAAAATCTCGTCCGAATGACCACAATAGAGATGGAGTAAAGCGATATGACAACTTGGCAACGCGCCATATCCACACTCGGATTTGCCGGCCTGGGCTTTCTCCTCTCTTGTTCGGTCGCGGCGGACACCCCCGGCATTCACATTCTGTATCTCAACGACTATCAGGAAGACCAGCAATTGGTGGTGGATGCCAGTGCCAAATTCCACTTTCCACCCAAAGTGCTCAGCGCCATCCACCATGAAATCCCACTGACTTTCACCACCGAAATCGAGCTGAACGAGATCCGCACGTTATTGGGCATCCCTTTCTCCCGAAACCGAACGCAAATCGTCTACCGGACCGAGTTGCAATACATCGGCTACAATCGTACCTATGTCATTGCCAACAAACGGAACCAAAAGGTTCAGAGTTTCGACAGTTTGAAAGAAGCCATGAAAACACTCGGCACCTTATCCAACTTCCGCATCGCCGATTTGGCGGACCTGCATCCGGACACGCTCTATGCCGTCAAAATGCGGATTTCGCTCGACCAATGGCAATTGCCGACGCCCTTGATTATTGATACGTTATGGTCGTCGGACTGGCAATTGGACAGCGACTGGCGTAGTATCGAAATCCAATCGCCGAAAAGCTGGCTATAAACGAACACTCGAACAGGAAACCAGGACGGAACCGAGCGCATGTTATCGCTGAAACATTCCAGATTCATCAAACAATACGGTTGGTTGATCCTGCTTTCCAGTCTGGTGCTCATCGCCTTGATTGTGATGAGTCAGATTCTGCAGAATGCCGCGCAATTCGCGCAAACCTACTCCACCCTTCTATTGGTCTCCTTTTTCGGGATGGTTTGGCTGTTGACCATGCTGGTGCGCACCCTGCTGAAGCTGCGCAACAATTACCGCAACCGCGTGCCCGGCTCCAAAATTACCGCGCGCCTGACCGGAATACTCAGCTTAATTCTTGGCATCCCCTTGGCCATCATTTTCTATTTTTCAATGAGCTTTGTGCATCAGGGCATCGATCAATGGTTCGACGTCAAAACCGAAACGGCCCTGGAAAACGCGGTCAAACTGGTGCAAATCACGCTCGATGACCAAACCCGCCGCAACCTCAATGCCACGCAGAAAGCGCTTGCCATGAATCAGGACACCTTGTTTATTACCCCAGTGCTGACACTGAACCAAATCGGAGAACAACTCAACACCCGTGAAGTGTCACTGTACCGTAGCGACGGTCAACTCATCGCCTACAGCAGCCAGGAAAACGTTAACATCCTGCCTAAATCGCCGGAGTTACGTCTGTTCCAACAAATTCGTAAAAAAATCAGTTACGCCGCAGTGGAAACCAAAGCCGGTTTGAACAGTGCCTATCAAGTGATTCGCATCATGTTGCCGGTCACCGACATTCAGAACAACAAACTCTACGCCTTGCAAGCCGTGTTCCCAATCCCGGAACAGCTCACGGCTTTAGCCAATACCGTACGCGTTTCCGCCGGCCAATATCAGGAACTGTCCTATTTGAAAGGCCCCCTGAAAACCAGTTTCACCGTGATTTTGAGCATGGTTCTCTTGCTGACCTTAATCAGCGCGGTACTGTTCACCATCCAAACCATCCAAAACATGACCCGCCCGATTCGAACCCTGGCAAAAGGCACCAAGGCGGTGGCAAAGGGGGATTACGCCATTTCGATGCCAGTCATTCAAGACGACGAAATGGGGCAGCTCATCGAGTCTTTCAACGATATGATTCAGCAAATCGCCAAAGCGCGTAACGACATCAAGTTCGGACACCAACAAACCGAAATGCAGAAACTTTACCTGCAGGCGATTATCAAAAACCTCAACAGCGGGGTCATCACCTTCGACATGAACCTGCGCCTGAAAACCATCAACGACGCCACCAACAGCATTCTCAACACCGATTTGTTCCGTCAACTCGGCAAACCCTTGGACGAAGTCCTCAAACAACCGGACACCCAGCGCCTCAAGCCGTTTTTCGACGCGATTTTCCCGTTATTCAAAAGCGAATCGAAACCCTGGAGCGAACAATTCACCTTCGACTGCAAAGAAGGTCAAAAAATCCTGCTGGTACACGGCTCCACCCTGCCGAGCCTCGACCAAAAAATCGGCGGCTTCGTCATCGTCATCGAAGACATCACCCAGCTGGTCCAAGCTCAATTGCATGCTGCCTGGAGCGATGTCGCCCAACGCCTGGCCCATGAAATCAAAAACCCGCTGACGCCGATTCAACTCTCGGCGGAACGTTTGAACTACAAACTGTCCGACAAACTCGAAAAGGCGGATCAGAAACTGCTGAACCGCATGACCGACACGATCATCGAGCAAGTCACCACCATGCAAAACCTGGTGCAAGCCTTCACCGAATACGCCGACACACCGGAAATCGAACTGCATCAAGTCAATCTCAACACTCTGGTGAAAGATGTGGTCAGCATGTACCAGACCCCGAAAGTCACCTGGAAAGTCAGTTACGATATCGACCCGGATTGTCCGGTTATCACCGCCGACGCCTCCAAACTGCGACAACTGCTGCACAATCTCATCAAAAACGCCATTGAAGCCTGTGAAGACCGGCCCGACACCCAGATCAAAGTCAGCACTGGCTATGAAAACCAGCAGGTCGAATTGGCAATTTGCGACAACGGTCCCGGCATTCCGGAGAAAGCCCGAAACTGGATTTTCGAGCCTTATTCCACGGACAAACCCAAGGGCACCGGACTCGGCTTGGCCATCGTCAAGAAAATTGTCGATGAACACCAGGGACAAATTCGGGTAGAATCAGAACCTGAACAAGGTACATGCTTTTTGGTACAGTTACCGCAACCGAATCTGAACGAATTGAACGAACCGAAACCATCGGCCCTTTTAACGGACACGAGCACGTAAAGATCGAAATCGAACACATCTATGAAACCCGGTAAACTCTTAATCGTTGATGATGAAAAAGACATCCGTAACCTGATGGAAGAAATTTTTTCCGAAGAAGGTTACGACGTTATGGTGGCCGCCAACGGTCAACAAGCCCAAACCATCTGGCGGGACATGGCGCCCGACTTGATTTTTCTCGACATCTGGATGCCTGACATCGATGGAATTTCCCTGCTGAAGGAAATGATCGAAGAAAACGTCCTGCAACACAGTTGCGTCATTATGATGTCAGGACACGGCACCATTGAAACCGCGATTGAAGCCACCAAACTCGGCGCCTACGATTACCTGGAAAAGCCCCTGTCGCTCGCCAAACTACTGATTACCGCCGAACGGGCGATGGAGCACCTGCAACTGCACCACGAAAACCGTCACCTGAAACAAAAACTGCCCGACCAGATTTTGCCGGTCGGTAAGAGCAAACTCATCGCCGAGCTGCGCGACTCCATCAAGCGTTTGGCGAAATATTCCATGCCGATCCTGGTGAAAGGCGAACCGGGAACCGGTAAACATCGCGTCGCGGAGGCCATTCACAAACTCAGCGATCGCAAGGAAAACACCTTCTTCCAAATCCACGGTGCCGATTTCGACGACCAGGAAACCTTGATTTTAGGCGAAGAAACCGACACCGGTACGTCTCCGGGCGAACTGATTCACGCCACCGGCGGCACCCTGATGATTTCCGACTTGGAACAACTCAGCACCAAAGGCCAGAATTTCCTGGCCCAACTGATGTTCGACGGCGCATTCATCCGCCCGGGTTCCAATAAGAAAATTGCCGTCGACATGCGTATCATCGCACTGACCAAAGGCGGGCTGGAAGACATGGCCAAAAACAACCAGTTCCGAGAAGATTTACTACAACGCCTCAATGTCATGCCGCTGGATGTGCCGTCCTTACGACAACACACCGAAGACATTCCCGACTTGATCGATTATTTCCTGGACTATTTCCTCACCCACGAAGGACTGGAATATCGTGAATTCGATGTCGGCGCCATCAATGTACTGCGCCAGTACAGTTGGCCGGGCAATTATCGCGAATTGCAAAATCTGATTCAACGACTGCTGATTCTCGGCGAAGGCGAAGTGACCGATGACGAAATCCGCCGTGCACTGGAAAGCAGCAAACGCAGTGAAGACGTCTCGATGAGCGGGATCGATACCTCGGTCAATCTCAAGCAGGCCAAGGAACGCTTCGAAGCCGCTTATTTGAGCCAGCTACTGCGCGAAACCGGTGGTAACGTCACTGAAACCGCTCGCTTGTCGGGCGTGGAGCGGACGAACCTGTATCGCAAGCTCAAGGCTCTCAACATCGATCCGAAAAACCCCAAATAATGCGACTGGTCGCATCGGGCGGAGAATAAAGCGTAATAAAGGTTAATTTCCGCGTCAATCCGGCGTAGAATAGCAACCAAACACCCCAAATCTACCGCAGGCCAAAAGTATGCGGTGTAATTGCAAAGCCCGCCCACGAGGCTGCGGGCACAATTTAGATAACGTCATATGAACATTATTATTCTTGGCGCAGGACAAGTTGGAACCTCTCTGGCCGAGCTACTCGCCACCGAAAACAATGACGTCACGGTCGTTGACCTTGACCGCACCCACCTTCAGCGACTGCAGGACCGTCTCGACATCCGGACCGTCGACGGCCACGCCTCCAACCCCGACGTTCTAGTACAGGCAGGGTTGGAAGAAGCCGATATGCTCATCGCCGCCACTCAAGTGGACGACACCAACATCGTGGCCTGTCAGTTGGCGCACATCATGTACAAAACGCCGACCAAAATCGCCCGGGTTCGCAGCCCCAGCTACCTGAACCACCCCGAACTGTTTGACCGTTATCAGAACACCAACGCCATCCCGATTGATGTACTAATCAGCCCTGAAACTCTAGTAAAAGACTATATTTTGCAGCTGATTGAATACCCCGGTTCCCTGCAAGTGGTGGATTTTGCCGATGGTAAAGTACGACTGGTGGCGATTCGCGCCTATTCCGGCGGCATGATAGTCGGCAAAAAAATCCGCGAAATCAAACAATACATGCCGGATGACGTGCAACATCGCATCGTCGCCATCTATCGCCGCGATGAAATCGTCATCCCGACCGGCGACGTCACCATTCAGGTCGGCGACGAAGTGTTCTTCCTGGCCGAACCCTTCAATATCCCCAAAATCGTTCAGGAGCTACGACGTCACAAATTGCGACCCTCGCGCAACATCATGATTGCCGGCGGGGGCAACATCGGATTCAACCTGGCCAAAGAACTGGAAAAACAACATCAGGTCAAAATCATCGACCATAACATCACCCAGGCCCGGCAAATTTCGGAACAACTGAAGCACGCCATCGTCATCCGCGGCGACGTGGCCGACAAATCCTTATTGATCGAAGAAAACATCGACGAAATCGATTTGTTCCTGGCGCTGACCAACTCCGACGAAGCCAATATCATTTCCGGCATGTTGGCGAAAAAACTCGGCGTGCGCCGCGTCATCGCGCTAGTCAACAACCAATCCTACGTCGATTTGATTCAACTCAACAGCATCGACGTCGCCATCTCCGCCGACCAAATCACCACCAGCCGCCTGCTGCACTTCATGCGCCAGGGCGATACGGTCAAGGCCTTCACCCTTCGCCGCGGTGCGGCGGAAGCCATGGAAGTCATTGTCCACGGCAGTGAAAACTCGTCGGAACTCATCGGCAAAACCATCGGTGACATTCAATGGCCGAGCAGCATCACCATCGGTTGCATCGTGCGCGAAAACGCCGTGCACTTTTCGCATCGCGACCTGACCATCGAGGCGGAAGACCACGTGATTCTCTTCCTGAACGACCCGAGTCAGGCGGCCGAAGTCACCGAACTCTTCACGCCGAAAGAAAAAAAGACCTGGTTCTAATCAAGATGAGATTCGGATAGGTTATGCACACCAAAATCATTTTAAAAGTTCTCGGAATCCTGTTGATGGTGTTCAGCTTAACGCTGATTCCGCCGTTCATCATTTCGCTGATTTACCACGACGGCGGCTCGTCGGATTTCGCCTTCTCAGGCCTGGGACTTTTTTCACTTGGGTTGTTACTGTGGCTGCCGAACCGACACGAGCGCCATGACCTAAAAATCCGCGACGGCTTTTTGATAGTGGTAATGTTCTGGACGGTGCTCGGCTTTGCCGGGGCGATTCCGATGTATTTCGCGTCCAATATCTACATTTCCTTGACCGACGCCATTTTCGAATCCTTTTCCGGCTTGACCACCACCGGGGCCACGGTTATCAATGGCCTCGACGCCTTACCGCACTCCATGCTCTGGTATCGCCAGCAGCTGCAATGGCTGGGTGGCATGGGGATTATCGTCCTAGCCGTCGCCATCCTGCCGATGCTCGGCATCGGGGGAATGCAGCTCTATCGGGCCGAAATGCCCGGTCCGATGAAGGACACCAAACTCGCACCGCGCATTTCCGAAACGGCCAAAGCGCTGTGGTACATCTATCTGGGACTCACGCTGGCGTGTGCCTTAGGATACTGGTTGGCGGGCATGGACTGGTTCGACGCCTTCGCGCACAGTTTTTCCACCGTCGCCATCGGCGGTTTCTCGACGCATGACGCCAGCATCGGCCATTTCGACAGCGTCGAAATCGAACTGATTGCCATGTTCTTCATGTTCCTGGCCGGCATCAACTTCGCTTTGCACTTTTCCGCTTTCCGAAATCTCTCGGCCCGCCCTTATTTCGGCGATCCGGAATTCAAAATCTATGCGCTGTTGATTGTCATCGGCATCCTGATCAGCAGCGGTTATCTGCTGTACCGCGAGGTCTATTTATCTTGGGAAGACGCCCTACGTTACGGCGCTTTCCAGACAGTCTCGATTGCCACCACCACCGGTTTCGCCAACACCGACTTCACCGTCTGGCCCGCGTTTGTGCCGGTAATGCTGATTATGATGACGTTTATCGGCGGTTCGGCCGGTTCCACCGCGGGGGGGATGAAAGTCATCCGTTTCATCCTGCTCGCCAAACAGGGCAGCCGTGAGATTCGCCGGTTACTGCACCCCAATGCTTTAATGCCGGTAAAACTGCACGGCAAAGCGATTCCGGATCGAGTCATCGCCGCGGTCTGGGGCTTCTTTTCGCTGTACGTGGTGTCGTTCATTATCATCATGCTGCTGCTGATGGCGCTCGGGCTCGACCAGATTACCGCCTTCTCCACCGTGGCGGCCACCATCAATAACCTCGGCCCGGCGCTTGGTCAGGCCTCGGCCAACTACCAAAGCTTATCCGATCCGGCTAAATGGATTCTGACCTTTGCGATGCTGCTGGGCCGCTTGGAAATCTTTACGTTACTGGTGCTGTTCACGGCGTCTTTCTGGAGAAAATGATGTCGGAAACCGCCAAAAAATGGGATCGCAAATACGCCGAATCGGACCCGAAACAGCCGGTTCGCCCGGCCTGGGTATTACAGCAGCATCTCAAAAAACTGCCCCTGAAAGGCCGCGCACTGGATTTGGCCTGCGGTTTGGGCGGCAATGCCCGCCTGATGGCACAGTGCGGCTTGACGGTGGATGCCTGGGACATTTCCGATGTGGCTCTGACGCACCTCAATAACTGGGCCGCCGTGCATCGCCTGCCAATTCACTGTACCATCAGCGATTTCGACCAGATGCTGTTTCCGTACCAACAGTACGACGTCATCATCCTCAGCCGTTACCTGAACCGTTCACTCTGGCCACAAATCGCCCAGGCTCTCAAACCGGGCGGAAAAGTGTTTGTGCAAACCTTTTTAAGCCCGGTGCAAGCCAATGGCCCGCAGAATCCGGATTTTTATCTGGCCCCGGGTGAACTGGTCAAGTTAACCGAAAACGGCCAGGCCTGGTCGAATTTCAAGGTCGACATTCAAGGCGAAGGCTGGCTGGCGGACGGCGATGAATCCCACCGTTATGCCTGGCTGATCGCCACCAAATCCGCGTCATGATGCGGCCGCTTGCCCAGTCGCCGCTCTGGTTCGGATTTTTTCTCGCCGTCTTCGGCACGGCCCTGTTTTCGCTGAAGTCCATTCTCATCAAGCTGGCGTATGCCGAAGGCCTGAACACCGACAGTGTGTTGATGTTACGCATGGCGATTGCCCTGCCGATTTACCTAGCCATTCTAGTTTGGCTGGCGCGAACGCCGGGCCGTCACCCGGACAACCGTTGGGAAAAATTCGGCTGGATTTTCTTTCTTGGCTTTATCGGGTATTTTCTGTCGTCCTGGCTGGACTTGAAAGGTTTGGAAATGATTTCCGCGCAATTGGAGCGCCTCACGCTATTCACTTATCCGATTCTGGTGGCCGTGCTCGGCGCCTTGTTTTTCAAGACGCCCATCACGCGCAAAATTTTCCTGTCACTGCTGATTACCTACGGCGGCCTTTGGCTGGTGTTTCATCAGGAACAATCTTTGGCCGAAAAACTGGGAAGCGACGATACGTGGCTGGGCACCTTGCTGGTGTTTTTGGCGGCGCTGAGTTTCTCGTTCTATGTGCTTATCAGCAAAAAGATCATTCATCAGGTCGGCAGTCTCTGGTTTACCAGTTTGGCGATGAGTGTCTCCAGCCTGTTCGTGCTGGCGTATTTTGCCGGACTCATCGGTTTCGAGCAGTTGAACGTCACGCCCATGGCCTGGTTGTGGCTGATTCTGCTGGCGATTTTCAGCACCGTCATTCCCAGTTTTATGATTGCCGAAGCCATAGCGCTGATCGGGCCGGCGCAAACCGGCATCATCGGCACTTTAGGCCCTATCGTCACCATTGGTTTGGCAGTTTGGTTGCTGAGCGAACCTTTCAGCATCTATCACGCCATTGGCATTTCGCTGGTGATTGCCGGCGTGCTGGTACTGACGGTCAATAAAGGACAGAAAACGTCCTCCTGACAGACATCACAACGCTAGTAGGTTCAATAGGTCTCTAAAGGTAGGCTATTTAAAAGGCGATATTCCGGTGGCGAAGATGGCGTCAAGACGCTCTGGTAAAGGTTTAAGCGGTCCACCCGCAATTGAATCGGCTCCAACGGCTCGTCGATTATCGGAAAATCTTCGGATGCGCCTTTCCATTTACCCAGTGTGATGTGCGGACGAAACGCATGTTTGCGTTTGGCAAAGCCCAACGGTCTCAAATGATCGTCGATTTCCCGAACCAACGATTGCATCATCAAGGTCGCATCCAGCTTCGCCACCCAGAAAGGGCCGGTTTGGGGTTGGGAAAACCGCCCAACGTCAGCAGGTCGGCGTCAAAATAGCTCATGCCTTCCGCGAACCACTCCGACATCGACTGCCGAATCGCCTGATAGTCCGCGTCCGACACCTCACCGAGAAACGACAAGGTTAAATGCCAGTTCAGCGGCGGTGCCCATTTCATCGCCGCCATTTCCGGGCGGGCTTGAAACGCCGCCAGCCGCGTTTTGAGCTGTTCTGCACAAGCCGCATCGACTGGAATCGCTAAAAAGAGTCGCATCCTTACCCTCCTCTTGGCTGTCGCCCGCATTCAACAAAACGCCCAGGCCTGGCTATTTTTTGTAAACATCCACCACGCCTTCCGGCGGATGCTTGTAGCGTTTGTAGTTCCACTGATACTGCGCCGGAACGCGCCGAGCGCAGACCTCCACGCCGCGATTCAAGGCCTCGGCCGCCGTTTGTTCGTCACGGTCGGCCACTGCCGCCTCGGCGGGCAGAATATTGAGACGATAACCGCGCCCTTTCGGCAACCGCTCGGCAAAGGTGAACAATACATCGCACTGTGCTTTAGCCGCCAAGCGCGACACCAACACCATGGTCCGCGCCGGGTGCCCGAAAAACGGCGCATAAACGCCGCCGCTTTTGCCCGGATCCTGATCGGGCAGAATGCCGACCATTTCATTCTGGTTCAAGGCCTTACGCAACGCCTTCACGCCCGACAAATCGGTGGGCACCAACTTGGCACTGCCTCTTTCCCGCACCTCGCGCATAAAGGTTTCAATCGACGGTAAATTCGGCGGACGATACAAGCTGGTAATCGGGTATTTGCTCGACCAGTAAAAACCCATCGCTTCCCAAGCACCGATGTGCGGCGACAGCACAATCACGCCTTTGCCTTTATCAAACGCCGCTTGCACCAGCTCTTCGCCGTCCACCTCCTGGATCAGATTCAGCACCTTTTGATTTGGCCACAACCACAGCGGACCCAGCTCCGTGGTGGTTTTGCCCAACTCAATGAGACTTTGCTTCAGCAAGGCGCGGTGTTCGGCTTCGGACGCGTCTGGAAAGGCGATTTTCAGATTAATGGCAGAGATGCGTTTCGGCGAATTCGGCAGCCACCATAGCAGGTAACCGATGGCAGTGCCCATCGCATGATTGACGCGCAAGGGCCACCAAGCGAAAAACCGTAACAGGCCGATAAACAACCGGCCACGCCAATCCTGTTTTCGAGTCTCCGCCATCGTCAGCCCTCTTCTTCATCCGTTAACTGCGCCAACCCGGCATGGTTGTCGTCCGCCACCAGCGGTTGCATGGCGTGCCAAAGGTTGGCGTACAGGTGCTTGTTGTGTTTTTCCTGCTCCAGCAGCAATTCTTTCATGCGCTGTCGCTCCTGCGGTTTGGCGTAACAGGCCGGGCAGTTATCGGGGATAATCGGCAAACCGGCGGATTCGGAAAAATCCCGTGTTTGGTTTTCGCGTACCCGCACCAGCGGCCGGATAATACGGATGTCTTTTTCATTATTGAGGTAATGCGCTTTCATGGTGCGCAACTCCCCGGCATTGAACGCCGACATCAACAAACTCTCCGCCAAATCGTCCAGATGCTGCGCCAAGGCCAAAACGTTATAGCCTTCGCGTCGGCAAACGGTGTAAAGCTTGCCGCGCTTCTGGCGCGCACAGAAGCTGCAAAAGGAATTGCCTTTCATGTGCGCGTCGGCTAAAGCCACCAAATCTTCGGACTCATAAAAATAGGGAATTTCCATCGACGCGACCCACTCTTTCAATGGCGACGGATCGAACCCCGGGATTTCCGGGTCGATGGTGCAGGCCGCCAACTCGAATTTAATGGGCGAATGGCGCTGCAAATGCTTGAGAATCACCAACAACGCCAATGAATCCTTGCCGCCCGACAGCCCCAATAAAATGCGGTCGCCTTCGCGTATCATCTGGTATTGCGCAATGGCGCGCCCGACCAGTTTCAAAATGGACTTGGGCGGTTTAATCCAATCCTTTTTGGCTTTTTTCGGGGCGGATTCGGTTGGCGTTGTTTCGGTGTCGGACATGATAAAACGGTCTGTAAGTTTTGCAAATAAGTAACAATTTAATCTGGTGGTTATTTTACACCCTCACTTTTACCCTGTGGGTAAACTTAGCGCGAATTCCACTCAACAAGGTGTCGTCGGCTTACTGCGTTAAAACCCCGCAAACCCTTATGTTTAAAGCGGATTATTTTACTCTACCCATGGCATGGGATAAAATGCCTGCATTAGCTAATTGAATGCGGCCTAAACGACAAGGCTGCCCTTACTGGAACCTTCCATGTCACCACTGAGTTT
The DNA here is from genome assembly GCF_003991075.1 of Thiomicrospira sp. S5. Lineage (NCBI taxonomy): Bacteria > Pseudomonadati > Pseudomonadota > Gammaproteobacteria > Thiotrichales > Piscirickettsiaceae > Thiomicrospira > Thiomicrospira sp. S5. The sequence continues at coordinate 2,648,137 of NZ_CP014470.1, forward strand.
CGAAGCCTATCTGAATCAAGCGCCCTATGCGTTTTTTCGATGGCAGAACACCGAAAACTGGCCGGTCATCTATGCTTCGGAAGCCGCAGATCGCCTGTTGGGCTACGCCGTCTCGGACTGGACGACAGGAAAGGTTCAATACGCCGACATCGTCCACCCGGAAGACAAACAACTGGTCATCGACGAACTGACCGAGGCCGCTGAAAAAGGCTTGGAAAGCATTGTCCACGCACCTTATCGCCTGAAGACACAGGACGACCGCTGGATTTGGATCAAGGATTACACCCAAATCATCCGAGACGACCAAGGCCGCGTCATCGAATACTACGGTTTCCTCGAAGACCTGACCGATTTCCTCGCCTATAAAGCCCAGGCGAAAGCGACGCAGCAGATCAACGACCAGATGAACAATGCCCTGGATCAGAGCAACCTCATTTCCCGCTCGGATCAATACGGCAATATCACCTACGTCAACAATAACCTGTTGAAACTCACCGGTTACTCCCGCGACGAACTCATCGGCCAACCCCACAACATCCTGCGCCATCCGGATACGCCGACCAATGTCTTCAAGGAAATGTGGCAGACCATCCAGTCCAACCGGGTCTGGAAAGGCACCTTGAAAAACCGGAAGAAAAACGGCGAACCCTACTATGTGGAAATGACCTTGGTGCCGCTGGTGGACGACCAGGGCCGATTCATCGAATACCTCGCCATCCGTCACGAAGTCACCGGGCTCATCACCAAACAGATGGACTTGGAAACCGCCGTCAAAACGTCGCGGCTGCTCAACATTCCGAACCGCGTGGCCTTGCTGGAAGCGATTGAAACCCTGGAACACCCGCAACTGGCGTTGTTCGATTTGGACAACTTCAAGCAGGTCAACGAGTATTTCGGCCACCAGTTCGGCGACCAGATGCTTATCAGCACGCTGCTGCACCTTTTCCTCTACAAACCACTCGACACCCGCGTCTATCACCTCGGTTCCGACCAATTGGTGCTGACCTCGGAGGAACCGGATGCCCAGCGCTTCGAGCAGCAGATGATTCAACTGCGAAACCGCTTGTCGAACCATAAAATCACGGTGCAGTCGCAGGACATCTACATCAACCAAACCCTGGCCCTGAGTTTCGAGCCGAAGGAAAACCTGCTGAACTCACTGGAAGTGGCGATGCGTCACGCTAAAAACACCCACCAAGACGTCTTGGTGTATTCGCCGGCCATTGACACCTATCAACAGCGTGCCGACAACCTCATGTGGTCGGAAAAATTGAACCAGGCCTTACTGGAAGACCGCATTACCACCTTCTTTCAGCCGATTTTAAATTTGCGTAGCGGCCGCATCGAGAAACACGAAGCCCTGGTGCGTATGCTCGAACCGGACGACAAGGTGATTTCACCGTTTTTCTTTTTGGAAGTCTCCCAGCAGACAAAAAAATACCCGATACTGTCGAAACGGGTCGTCGCCAAGGCTTTCCAAGCCTTTAAGCGTTCCGAGCAAGCTTTTTCCATCAATATTTCCGCCACCGACATGACCAATCCGGATTACGTCGATTACCTGCTCAAACACGTTGAGCAGTTCAGCCATCCGGAACGCATTACCCTGGAAATTCTCGAGTCCGAAGAAATCACCGACTTCATCAAGGTGGAAAAGTTCATCGACCAACTGCGAGGGCTCGGCTGTAAAATCGCCATCGACGATTTTGGTGCCGGTTACGCCAATTTCGAGAACCTGCTAAAACTGCACGCCGACTTCATCAAAATCGACGGCTCACTGATCAAGCAACTGGCGGAAAACCAGGACGCCTACGACATCGTCGAATCCATCGTCTCCTTCGCCAAGAAAAAAGACATCCAAACCATTGCCGAATTCGTCAGCAGTGCCGACATTCTCGACGCCGTGAAACGCCTCGACATCGACTTCGCGCAAGGGTATTTCATTGGTGAACCCGCCAAGTCCCCAATGGATGCACCCGAACTTTAGTCTTCAAAACCGCCAGACCTGGCGGTTTTTTTCATAGCCAACCCCGGTTTTCTGTCCCACCCAAACAATTGAGCGTCATTTTTTATTAAATAATATTGATAACAATTATCATTAATGATACTATTTATTTCAAATCACGAAAACGAGGTCATCCGAGACACCGTTTTCACCTTTTCAACCACGTCTTTGATTCAAGAGGAAGACACATGACACGCAATCTCTTTTTAAAACTTTGTGTCGGTACGGCGCTTTTAACCACCGCCTCCATGGTGCACGCCGCCGAACACGAAGTGAAAATGCTCAACGCCGGCACCGACGGCATTATGGTGTTTGAACCGGGTTATTTGAAAATCGCACCGGGCGATACCGTGAACTTCGTTGCCACGGACACCGGTCATAATGCGGTTTCCGAAGTCACGCCGGACGGCTCGAAATGGGAAGTCGGATTCGATGGCGGTAAAGTCAAATTCGAACAGGAAGGCGTCAATATTTATTACTGTCTGCCGCATAAATCCATGGCGATGGTCGGCGTCATTCAGGTCGGACAAGCCGTCAACAAAGACGATGCCATGAAACAAGCCGACACCCTAGAAGCCGGGTTCGCGATGAACCAAGGCCGTTTAAAACAATACATGGCACAGGTCAAATAAACCTGAGTCAACCGTTTTTAAGCCGGCATTCACCTATCTCTCTCCTAAGCTTTGCCGGCTTAAATTTTTCTTGCTCCTCCGCTTAGAGTAGCGCTCCTCACGCTACTCATTTTTTAACCTTCACAATGGTTTAAAGGAGTCTTCATGTTGTTTTATGTGGTGCTCTACTACTATATCCATCTATTCCTAACCTGGGCCTGAGACCGTAATCTCCAGCCCGCATGACAGATTGAAAAGCGAGGTGATTCACCATGACAAACACGCACGTTTTCCCGACACACCCCAATCAACCCAAACACCTGTTGAGCGAAAACCGTCGATTGAAACAGGAATTGCAGGCCGCGAAACACACCATTGCGGAATTAAAGGCGCAATATCAAGCCTTGGAAGAAGATTACCTGCACGTGCTGGACAGCCAACAACCGCCAAACCTCAACGGACGAAAAATCGCCTATGTCGGCGCATCGCCGGAACTGGTCAAAGCCTATAAAGCCATCGTGCAACATTATCACGGCGAACTCATCACCCCCGAAAGCGACCGGATTGAAGCGGTCTGCGACGCCGTTCAGCAAGCCGACGAAGTCTTTTGCCCGGACGACTGTCCGAACCAAGCGCTCTGTCACGCCGCGCGTTCCAGTTGCACCGTGTTCAATAAACCATTGAGAACCGTCGAAAATAGCTCGCCCCAACTATTGCAGGAAAAGCTGTCGCACATCGAAATTGAAGTGACGCCATCCTGATTCGGATGGCAAAAAAGATATGAAATGAAAACTGGCGTTAAGGCGTGTAGTAGAAGCCGTTATCCGGCAACTTGCCCCCGACCAGGTCTGGTAAATTTTGCATCAACTGCCGGTAAAAAAACTCCAACTCCGCTTTCGCCTGTAAAGCCGGCACCACGTCAAACTTCGTGATCTCAATTGAATCCGCTACCGCTTCCGGCGTCAGCAGCGCAATGTGTTTCGCCACCATCTCACCCGCCGCTTTCGGATTGTCCAGACACCATTGCATGGACTCGGTGTAGGCTTCATTAAACCGTTTCAGCAACGCTGGATTATCAAGCACACTTGGCATTGCCGTCATCCCGGCTTCGGGAACCTGCGCTTTGCGCTTAAATACCCGGCCCCACTCCGCCTGCAAATCGACACTGCGATACAGATCGGGCGCAATCACACTGATGGGAAACGATTTCGTTTTCCGTAATGCCATGGAAATGGCCGGCTCCGGCAAGAGAGCGTGATCCACCCGACGCATGATCAACAACTGCATCGCATCCAATGGGTGCGGCGTATAACGCAGTTTAAAATCTTTTTTAGGGTCCAAGCCTTCCGCTTTCACCAGTTGCTCAAACAGAATATCCGGCATATCACCGCGAAACGGCATGGCAATTTCCTTGCCTTTGAAATCGGCCAAGGTCTTGAGACTATCATCACGTGACACCATCCATAAAATGCCCCACACCGAGATATTCATCAGTTTCAGGTCCACCCCACGGTTATAGAGGTTAGCGGCCACATTGGAAGGCATGGCAATGAAATCGGCTTGAAAATTCCCTTTGCCCAACGCCATCAACTTCAACTGATCCGCACCGTTCCAGGGTTTAAATTCCACCACCTCGGCAAACTCTTTTAAGGCGCCGGTTTCTACCATGTGAATTAAAGGGTTGGACACCCCGGCGAAGGGGCCGGACAACACCAGCTTCGGCAATTTTTCTGCAGCCATCGTCATCATGGAAGCCGCCATCAATAATACAGTAAGCGGCCAAAGCACCCAGCTTTTGAACATCATATGTTTTGCTCCTTTTCAATAAGCCGGCGACATGCTTCGCCGGCGTGTTTATCATCAATGCAGAGGTTAAAAGCCCACTCGCACGCCGGCAAAGTAATAGGTACCGACATTGGAACCGATGACTTTATCGACTTTTTGGTCAAACACGTTGTTGATGCCGCCGTACAAATCGATTTGTTTGTTTTCACCGAATCGGTAACCGCCGGTCAAATTCGTCAAGGTATAAGGGTCGGTGTAATGGCCCTGAGTGTCTTCAACGTAATATTGTTCGCCGGTATAGACGGCATAAGCGCCCAATCGGAAACGGCTGGTGACGTCCCAATCCAAGCCCAATTCAACGACTCGATCCGGGTTAAACTCCAATTGCTTACCGGTATCTTTGTTTTCGGTACGTAACTCGGTCCAGAAAAAACGTCCTTTTAAATTGTTCAGGAACTGGTAACCGAGATTCAATTCCATCCCTTTGGTTTCGGCATCGCTCACATTCTGGAAAGTATAATAATCCGTCATGTTTCCAGCCACGCTCACCTGCTGGATTTTATCGTTTATCTGGTTCAGGAAGGCCGTGACGCTGTATGAGAACTCACTGGTGGCACCATTGATCCCCAACTCATAACTTAAGGTTTTTTCCGGCTTCAAGTCATAAGCGTCCTTGCCTTGTGCGGCGTCCACCGTCTGCGCCCCCAGCAACAAGCCGCCCGGGGTTTGCTTTTGGATATAAAGTTCGCGAATATCCGGTACCCGGAAACCTTGCGCCACATTCACTCGCGCATTCAAGAGCGGATGAAAGTTTTTCAAAACGCCAACGCGGAAAGTGCTTTCGGAATCGGTTGAACTGTCATGGTCCAGACCATTTTGGTCGGTGTAAGCGGCCTGGTCATACTGATCATAGCGTCCACCGACGGTCAAAGACCAGGTATCGCCCAGGGTAAAATCGTCCTGCAGATAAATCGCTTGGGACGACACTCGGCGCGTGTCCATATCGTTGGATTGAGTGAAGACGGTCGCTTCACGCTTTTCCTGACGATATTCGACCCCGCCGGTCAATAAATGATTCTCCACCGGTGCCCAATTCGAGCTCAATTCATAAGAGGTGACGTCCACATTGGCATTCATCCCATTGGAAGCCGACGCCGATTTGCTGGCATAACCGAAATCCTGATAGTGCTGCAACGTCGTGGTATTGCGTTTGGTGTAATAAGAGCGATAAACACGGAAATCGATGTCCAAATCGTCGTTGACGAAATACTGGGCATCCACCGCCATATCATAACGTTCGTTTTCGTCTTTGGAGTTCACCGGTACGTCATAAGCCGGCACCCGGTTGCCCATCATGGTGTATGCCGTCGGATGATAGGTGCCGCGATACGAACCGTCGCGTTCTTCGTCCATCCAATACACTTCCGCCCCCACCGTCAAATCGCTGGAGATATCATATTCGCCTCGACCACCCACCGTCTTGACGGTCGCGTTCTCACGATAACTGACATCAACGTCGTAACTGTCCTGAATATTATTCAGAGGCGCCGGGCGCGTGGACGGCTTGACCTGGTTTCCGGTAACGGTGGTATCGGTCTGTTCCTGCTCATAGTACGCGCCGGAATCGGTGACCGACATAAAGAATTTACCACGAAAATCGCCAATACCGCCGCGCACATTGGCACTGACCTGTTTATTGGAGCCTTCACCTTCCGCATTGGCACCGCCGGACACACTCACATCCGCCACAAACTTGTCATCCGGCCGTTTGGTGATGATATTGATAACCCCGCCGACGGCATCCGCGCCATACAGTGCCGACATGGGCCCTTTGACGATTTCAATACGTTCAATCATAGAGGCCGGAAAACGATCCATATCATATGGGTTACTGACCTCGCCCGCCAGCCGGCGTCCATCCAACAACCAAAGCGTCCCGGTCGTGCCCAGGCCGCGAATATTCACCGAACTTTTCGATGTCGAACTGCCGGACGGGAAAGTGCCATATTGCAGCACCAGGCCTGGTGTATTTTGGAACACGTCTTTCAAGGTGATGGCACCCATCTTTTCGATGTCGTCCTGGGTAATAACATCCACCGACGCCGTGACTTTATCAATCGACTTTTCGGTTTTCGTCGCGGAAATGACCACGGTTTCAAGCTTTGTCTCGGCCTTTGAGCGTTCTTCAGCCCACACCGGGGCCGCATACGCCGCCCACATGGCTGAAGAAAGTAAAATCGTCTGTTCTTTCAGTTTCATTTTGCTTCCTAATTTAACTTTCACCAGGCAGACCAACCTCATCAATTCCTTTTAATTCGCGAACGATGCCTGAAATGGGGTTTATTCGGTTTGAATGTCAATGGCGCCGAAAAATCGGTCGCCTAACCAATATCAGCATTCTATTATACAACACAACTATAAACAATAATTATTATCATTAAGATTGTTATACTCCACCTATTTAGTTTTTAAATGACATCTACCCACGTTTACAGGTATGCTAATATTTTCGCCATTCCTGTTACGAAAGCCGCATCATGAACGCATTTGCACAAATCTTAAAAGAATTTCCCCGTTACCTATGGAGCGGTTGGGGCGCACTGGCAAGTATCTTTCTGTTTCTGGCCCTTTGGGATCTCGGCCATCAATTCAACGGCAGTCTGATTCTGCCTTCTCCGAAAGAAACACTTCTCACCCTGTGGCAAATGCTGCAGTCGCCCGAACTTTGGCAGTCGCTTTGGATTACCGTTCAACGCGCCCTTTGGGGCTTTGGCATCGCCTTATTGCTGGGCACATCGCTGGGCATGCTCGCCGGCACTTTTGTAACGGCCGCGATGATGAGCCGCCCTTTGATTACCATTATCATGGGCGTCCCACCGATTGCCTGGATTGTCTTGGCGATGCTCTGGTTCGGCATGACCGATGAAAGCGTCATTTTCACCGTCGTCATCGCTGCCTTCCCGATTATCTTCATCGGCGCATTACAAGGCACACGGACACTGGAAGGCGATTTATTGGAAATGAGCGACAGCTTTCAGCCGCCGTTTTGGATGAAACTCACCGACCTGGTATTTCCGCACCTGTTTTCCTATGTATTTCCGGCTTGGATTTCGGCTTTGGGCATGAGTTGGAAAATTGTCGTCATGGCCGAACTACTCACCACACCGGACGGCATCGGTGCGGACCTGGCGGTGGCTCGCAGCCATTTCAACTCTGCCGATGCCATGGCGTTGATTACCGTGATGGTGCTGGTATTACTGGTCGTCGAATATTTGTTGCTGGAACCGATTAAACGAGAGGTGGAACAATGGCGCAACTGAACGTATCCCACCTCAGCCACCGCTTCGGCCCAACCGACATTCTGGCCGACATCCACTTCTCGTTACAGCAGGGCGAAGTGGTTTCGATTGTCGGCCCCAGCGGCGGTGGCAAAACCACTCTATTGCATCTTTGCAGCGGCTTATTGGAAGTGGAAAACGGCCGCATTGACAATGCATTTGCCTCCCAGGCCTTTGCCTTTCAGGAAGCCCGTTTACTGCCTTGGAAAACCACTTTAGACAACATCGCTTTCGGCTTGAAAGCCCGCGGTGTTTCGCGCCAAGAACGTTATGAAAAAGCGCGTCGCATCGCATTGGAGTTCGGTTTGAAAATCAGCGATCTGGACAAGTTCCCGAAAGACCTCAGCGGCGGCATGCGCCAACGCGTCTCTTTTGCCCGTGCCCTGGTGCTGAAACCGGAAATTCTGTTTTTGGACGAACCCTTTTCCGCGCTCGACATTGGCTTAAAACAAGAACTGCAATCGATTCTGATTGAGCAAGTCACCCAACATAACCTATCGGTTCTGTTCGTCACTCACGATTTAACGGAAGCCATTAAACTCAGTCACCGCATACTGGTCCTGGGTCATTCACCAGGTCGCATCGTCCGCCAAATCGAACTGACCACACCCTTGACCAAACGCACCGATCACGACATCCACAACGAACTGCGTCAATTGCTGGCCGATCCGTGCATTATCGACACCTTTGAACTCAACATAACCCAGCGAGGGAAACAAACCGTATGAACTGGCTTTCCTCTTCCCGCTTCAATGATTTACTCACCAGCCTGACCGGACCGGCAAACCATCCCAAAGCGGTTTTCGCCTACGGTTTTCGGCCATTTTTCTGGTTGATTCCCTGGGTGCTGAGCATCAATGTCTTCCTGTGGGTAGCGTTCTGGACCGGCTGGTGGCCGGTGTCGTTTCCGTCTTCGCCGCTGAATTGGCATATTTATGAACTTTTGTTCGGGGTGACTTCCGGCATGATGGCCGCCTTCATCATGACGGCCGTGCCGGAGTTTTTCGAAGGCACACCGCCCGTGAACGGCCGAACCTTATTCGGACTCGTCGCACTCTGGCTGGCCGGACGCCTGGCTTTTTGGGGAATCGATGTCATTGGTGTCTATGGCGTCGCCATTATTCATCTGGCTTTTCTACCTTACGTGCTTTGGCTGGTCGGAAAACCGATTCTCACAGACCCTCTGAAGCGTCAATGGGGGCTTGCGCTCGCCTACGGATTAATCGTTTTCTGTCAGGCCCTGTTTTTTGCCGCCGAAGCCAAATGGATTCCGCTGTCCAGTTTCGCCGTCCTGCAAGCCTCCGTCGGTGCGTTTATGATTTTGGTTTTGGTCGCCGTGCGTCGCATCGCCACCCAATCCATTAACGAATGGTTTCAGCAGGAACACATTGATGACCGCTTTATGGCCAGACCACCCGCTTATAATCTGGCCATATTCAGCCTTTCGGTCGCAACTTTAACGGAACTGTTGTTTCCCGGCAATTCCGCCCAGGCCTGGTTGAATTTGGCGGTTATGGCTGCTCTGTTCAACACTTTGAATGATTTTTTCCGAACCGACACCTTCATTCTCAAATTCCCGACGGTTTGGCCGATTATGATTCTATTGACGTTATTTGGTGCCGGATACGGCCTTATGGGATGGGATACGTTACAAGCAAACGTTCAAATGTCCGCTCATTTCCGACATTTTCTCACCATGGGTGCACTGGGGCTAGCTTACTTTATCGTTTTAATGGTTGTCAGCCACATTCACACTGGCCGACCGCTCACCCGGCTCGGTTGGCTGAAAATGGGCGTCGTACTGATTACCGCCGCCACGCTGATTCGCGGCCTCGTGATTCCGGCGTTTCCGGAGATGCAAAACGGGCTGTACATACTGGCGGGATTACTTTGGACAGGCGCCTTTATCGGCTATTGGTGGCGTTATCACACTTGGCTTACCCACCCCAGATCCGACGGCCTGCCGGGTTAAGCCGGGATCACCATCGGCCAGCCTTTCGGGTGGGGGGTGACTTTCACCGGATAACCATAGACATCGGTGATGCGTTCTTCCTGCAATACCTCATCCACCGTTCCCTGACTGACGATTTCTCCCTGGTTCATCAACACCAGACGGTCCGAATACTGTGAGGCCAGATTCAAATCGTGCAACACCATAATCGCGGCGATGCGATGCGTTTTCACCACCTCGGTCACCACTTCAAACACCTGATGCTGATGCGCCAAATCCAGACTGGACGTGCATTCGTCCAGAAACAGATAACGATTGCGGTCGTCGGCTTTATGGGTGATCTGGGCAATAACCCGCGCCAATTGCACGCGTTGCTGCTCACCGCCGGACAGCGTCAGATAATTGCGGTCTTTCAAATGGGTCACATCGAACATCGCCAAGGCGCGTTCAACATAAGCGGCGCGTTCGTAATGCGACACCGCGGTGAGTAAACTCATTTCAATGACTTCCGACACCAGAAACGGAAAGTCCAATTGAACCGATTGCGGCATGACCGCCCGATAATTGGCGAGTTCCGGCACCGAATATTCCTTTAATGGCCGCCCTTCCAGCGTGACTTGATGCAAGCCGTCCGGAATGTCGCCGCTCAGGCTTTTCATCAAGGTGGATTTCCCCGCGCCGTTCGGCCCCAAAATCGATACGATGGAGCCGGGTTCGATCATCAAATCGATGTGTTTGAGAATCGACTGTCCTTGCAAAGCAATGTTTAAATGTTCGGTAATCAGCATAATCGTCCTTTAAAACCCAACGCGCGAGCGGCGCTGAATCAACAACCATAGGAAGAAAGGCCCACCAATGGCGGACATCACGATGCCAATCGGCAGTTCCGCCGGCGACAAAACCGTGCGCGCGAACATATCCGACGCCACCACCAAAATCGCGCCGACCAAAGCACTGCCGGGCAACACCCAACGGTGATCCGGCCCCAAAATCAAGCGTACGATGTGCGGCGCCACCAGGCCAACGAAACCGATCACGCCACTGACCGACACCGCCGCGCCGACTGATAAGGCGGTGAGAGCGATGACGCCCCACTTCAATTGTTTCACATTGAAGCCCATGTGCGACGTCACCGCTTCGCCCATCAAAAAGGCGTTCAGCGGACGAGCGAAATACGGCAACAAAAGCACCGCCACCAAAATCGGTACGGTGGCGACCGCCAAATCCTGCCAGGAAGCGCTGGCGATGGAGCCCATGGTCCAGAACGTCAGGGTGCGCAGTTCTTCATCCGTCGCGAAGTAGGTCAGAATGCCGGTGGCGGAACCGGCAATGGCGTTGATGGCAATCCCCGTCAACAGCATCAAGCCGACATCGGTACGGCCGTTTTTGGTCGCCACGCGGTAAATCAGCCAGGTGACAAACAGGCCCCCAAGAAACGCTGCGAACGGCAAGGCGAAAAAGCCCCAAAAGACCACCCACTGACTCAGAAAGGAGCTGCCGAGGACAATCACTGTCACCGCGGCTAAAGCCGCACCGCTGGACACCCCCACCAAACCGGGGTCCGCCAACGGGTTGCGAAACAGGCCTTGCATGGCCGCACCGGAAACCGCCAGGCCTGCTCCAACCAGAATGCCCAGCAACAAACGCGGCAAACGGATTTCATTAACCACCAAGTCAGTCTGCATGGCGACATCCGCGCCAAACAAAGCCGACAAGACTTGGGCCGTATCAATCGAAATCGCCCCCACGCTGAGGGAATACAGACTCACCAATAAGGTGATGAGCGCCAGAATCGACAACGCCAGTAGCGGCGAATGCGTTAACCGCATGTCGCCTCCCGGCCCAGTCGTACCGTTGTTTTGTTAGAATCGTTCACGTTAGTTCGCCACATAAACCTGTTTCACTAAGGATTCAATCGCTTCGCCGAGCCGTGGGCCAAACGTTAAAAAGCTGTCGTCCATCACCAGCAGTCGACCGTTTTTCCCGGCCTGGGTCATCCGAATCGCCGGGGTATTGAGAATGGCTTCCTTGCCACCGACCGATCCCACACCGTGTTGCATGGTCAGCAGATAATCCGGATTATACTGTATTGCCGCTTCCGCCGTCAGCGGCTTGTAACCGTTGAACTGTTCGGCTGCCGGGTTCTCGATACCGGCCAATTGCATCATCTTGTCCGCCCGGCTGTGCTTTCCGGCGACCATCATGTTCCCGCCGCGCACATTGAGCACGAAAATCGCTTTGGCCGATTTACCTTGTTGCTGAATGGCGTTTTCCGCAAAGACTTTCGCTTGATTCACCGATTGTCGAACTTGTTCGGCCAATTTCTTGCCAGCGTCCTGAGCGTCGAGCACTTTCGCAATCTGTTCGATTTTCGCCTCCACACCGTCCGGCGTATAGACGTTCTCGATGATTTCAACATGCACCCCGGCGTCTTGCAAGCGGGTCAGGACATTTTGCGGTTTGGCATCTTTCGTCGCCAACACCAGCGTCGGCTTTAGCGACAAAATCCCTTCCGCCGACAACTGACGCATGTAACCGACACTTGGCAGTTTGGCCGCGTCTTCTGGGTAAGTGGTGGTGATGTCACGCCCCACCATCCAATCGCCCCTTCCCAACGCATAAACGATTTCGGAAATGGAACCGTCAATCGCCACCACCCGCGGTTTTTCGGCCGCATGCGCGGTGCCGCTCATCAACCACAACAAAGCCAACATGGCGTAAGCGGCGAACACGCCACCCAATACCAAAAATGGCCAGGCCTGGCGGTTTTCCGCCATTGCCACACGCGAGAACATTCGTGGTTTCATACCGCCACCTCTTCCAATTTCAAGGATTTCAAAAAGCTTTCCCAGCGCTTAGTCATCTGGGGTGAGCGTGCTTCGGTATGCAAATACACCATCATCACCGCCTTATCATCGGCATCAAACAACTCCAATGAAGCCACCGGCTTGACGTCGGTTTGCTTGTAGACCAGCCAGGCCTCGGTCACCTGTTCCAGGTTGGCGTGCATATTGAACTTGGGATCCAATACATTGAACCAGGGGCCCATTTCCATCAACTTATGCACCGTGCCATTGTGAATCTGAGTAGCACTGCCATTTGGCACGAACATCAATAACGGCCAACTTTCCTCGGCGGCTTGCTCAAGCAACGATTTCAAGGCATCCTTCTGCAGGGCCATGGCACTGTCGCCCAAGTGACGATAAGCCTGCGGCCGCGTCAGACCGTAAGCTTTCAACAAGGCATTGACGTGGTGCGCGTTTTCCAACGCTTGCCAATCTTTTTGAATGGCCTCGGTTTCCACTTTCGGCATGACCGACGGCTCGGAAGACGGTTTGGTGCGAACACTCATCTGCTCAAAACCGTCCTCCGTGCGATATTCCGCCACCAAAGCGTCGTAAACCGTCTGGTCGGACGCGTCGGTCATGTAGATTTTGTGGGCGGCCTGGCCATAGACATCGAAAAATTGCAAACTCCGACGCCCGTTTTCATCCACCGCGAAACCGTATTTCCAAGCCGTCACTTTCAAACGCAAATCCATGTCCGGATCGGTAAAAATCACATGACTGTGCTTAATTACCGGATTGCGATAAACGCCGTGATGTTCCAGCACCACCGCATCATTGCGCGTCAACGCCATAACTTCGCCGGCACGCTGCAACGCCTGCAAAATCGAGACGAAGGCATCTTTATCCAACATCACCGAGGTGTCACCACAGGATAACGCCACGTATTCCGCTTCACTAACGCCCAGCCGCTTGGCGGCTTCCCGCGCTCTTGGCGGTTTATCAGAATTGAGCAACTCATTTTTCTGTTGATTCAGTTGTGAATAATCCATCATAATGTCTCTCCTAAACATTCATTTTCCCGAAACCCTGCCCGAGAAAATCAACCCTCTTTATTTTGTATATTGATAGCGTAACCCAAGATAGTAATAACGACCTTCTTCCGGTCTTAAATCAGTACCACTGAAATCCGTTTGCTCATCAGTTAAATTGTTGACTCCCACATACGTTTGCCAACTTTTATCAATGTCGTAATTCAGAATCATGTCCCATGTCGTATAACCAGGCGAGCTCGTGTCATTGGAAGTGTCAACATACTCATCGGACTGGTAGTTCATCTGCACAGTGAAAGTGGCATCATTGGTAACGTAAGTATCGAGTCCGACTTTCACTTCATGCTCTGGACGATTAACCAATCGTTTTTTTGTTTCTTCATCACGCGCATTCACATAGTAATAACTGGCATCCAAGTGGAAATAAGGACCTAAAGCCGAACGAAACACCACTTCACCGCCCTGGGTCATAGCACGGTCGATATTTTGATATTGATAAACCGCAACTGGTCCCACCATTTGGCCTGTAAAGGCCGTGTCAATCAGGTTTGTGATGTCGTTATGAAACGCACTGACTTCAATACTGCCTTGGTTGGAAAATGCCCACTCAAGACCCAGCTGATAACTAATCGATTCTTCCGGCTTCAAATCCTCATTACCCATGACCATATAATAGTGAGCACTTTGATCGAACACGTAATACAACTCTTTCAAATTCGGTGTCCGATAGCCATTACCCACGCCGGCCCGAATATTGACCCGCCCTGGCAACCAGTCCTGTCGGCTGTACATGGCATTCAACATCGGTGACACATGGGTTCCATAGCGCGAATCGTTATCCAGTCGAACACCCGGCAAAACCTCTAAGTTTGGCGTCACAAACCAACTGTCCTGTGCAAAAACCTGTGTGGAATCTTTTTGTTTGTTATCGACTTCCTGCGTGTCAGCCGTCAGGTTTTTAACATCCATCGTATCCCGCTTCAGCTCCGCACCGATTGAAACAAAGTGAACACCTGCCAAGGGAATATCCAACTGAGCGGCCACTTCCGAATGACTGGAGTCGGTTTTACGATGGATGGTTTTTTTAGCTTCGTTTTCATACCCTTCCCACATGGCGCGTACTTTCCACTGCCAATCATTATCGAGCTTCTGTTCAACAACACCAGACAGGAATTTGGTTTCAGTCAAATCACGCTGCACACTGCCGGAACTGGTTTTGGTTGCGGCATCTTCATCGTAATAACGAGGCATCAAAGTGACTTTTAAATCGTTATCAAACTCGTATTGAAACTTACCCGAATAAGTGTTTTTATGGCCATACCAGCCTTGCACAGCATCGTTGTCTTTAATCGCTTGATAACCGTCGGATAAATTCAAGTCCGCCACCAACTGTCCGTACCAATTATCTTGCTTAGTCGACACCTCAAAGTTGCCTTTTTTCTTCGCTACAGGATTATGACGCTCGCTTTCATCGCCCCAGTTTCCACCGGAAACATCCGCTGAAAAATGCAAGTCCGAAGTTGGAGAACGAGTAATCACATTAACCACACCTCCCATGGCTGAAGTGCCATAAAGGGCTGATGTGGCGCCTTTAATAATTTCAATACGCTCCACATCGCCAATCGCCACCTGAGTGACATCCACCGTCGAGCCGGTACTCGGCGATACAGGATTACCGTCCACCAGAATCAGAACACGTTCCGGATCAAAGCCCTGCATCCAGACACCTTTTCCGTTTTTGCCTAGAATAGGTTTCAATTGAATACCCGGCACATACTTCAAGGCTTCTGCTAAGTTTTGAGCATGGAATTTTTCAATTTCTTTTCGTGAGACAACTGTAGTCTGCACAGGAACCTCATCCAAACGCCGTTCAGTTTTTGTTGCCGTCGTCACTTGAACGGCTTCCAACCGAGCATTATCTGATGCGGAAGAGGCCTCTTCTGCCCAAGCAACTGAAGCAGGAAGCCATACAATGTTCAAAGCTACCGCCAGAAGACGGTTATAAGTTACAGTTCGATTCATGCTAAACAAAACTCCAAAATGTATAAAACCATTAATGAAATAGAAGATATTATTGATAACTATTTTCATTCTCTTTATAATTAGCGAACTGTCAAGATGAAATTGATAAAAAATTTGAGTGATTTTTCAGACGACTGATTGCACAATGTCCATCAGGCAAGGCTGACGCGTCACTAAGCGACAATCAAAATTTAATGCGGAGAAGACGATGAGCACAGAAACAAAGAAACCGTTAAGCAACATCTACAATGAATTCAACCAATTCATCGATAGCCACCAAAGCGTGGTCATGGCCACCATCAATAAAGCGGCGGAACCGGAAGCCAGTTATGCTCCGGTCATGCGTCACGACGGCCGTTTTTACGTTTACATCTCGGAACTGTCCAACCACACCTTTAACCTGATGGAAGACCCGCAAGCCAGCTTGCTGTTCATCGAACCCGAAAACGACGCCAAACACCTGTTCGCCCGCAAACGCGCCACCCTGAAAACCACGGCTAAACACATTCAACGCTCAGCCGCCGAGTGGGAAAGCACGATGGATAAATTGGAAGAGAAATTCGGTGAGATCATCCAGATGCTTAAGCCGCTGGAAGATTTCCACCTGTTTGAATTGGCCCCGCTTTCCGCCGGGTATGTGCGCGGTTTCGCACAGGCGTATAAGCTGGAAGGCGAAGACCTGTCCGACGTCACCCACCTCAGCGAAGGCGGGCACGGAAAAAGTAAAAAGAATGATAATGAATCTTGAAAAGATTAAATCATTGAAAAATCAATAAGTTAATGTTTTTCGATTTGCGTTCGTATCCACACTTATCTAGAATGAAAAACGTAACGCATTCAAAACAATATCGAAAAACCGGGAGAGAGCATCATGTTAAAACCTGAAATTGCCAACCTGCTCAACAAGCAGGTCAATGCCGAATTCTATGCATCCAATATTTATCTGCAATTAAGTGCCTGGTGCGAAGACCACGGACTGGAAGGCTCCGCCCAGTTTTTCCGCGGCCACAGTCTGGAAGAACGCACCCACATGGATAAGATTTTCGATTACATGGCCGAGTGCAGTGCACCGGTGACGTTGGAAGCCATTCCGGCCCCGCCGAACAGCTTCGACAATCTGATGGACGTCATCAACGCAGCTTACCAGCACGAATTGAAAGTCACCGCCATGATTCACGACATCGCCAATGCGGCCTTCGACATCAAGGATTACACCACTTTCAATTTCATCGAATGGTTCATTGCCGAACAACACGAAGAAGAAGTCCTGTTCGGTAAAATCCTGTCCAAAGCGGAAATGCTGGGCTTCTCCGGCCAGCCGGGCCAGCAATTGCACATCATGGACAACTACCTGCGTTTCATCAAAGAATAAACCGCAGCCACACCGAAAACGGCCAGGCCTGGCCGTTTTTGTCTTTGCGCCACATCATTTTTCCGCCCGACACCATTACGCCGCCCCGCCGGTTTCCGCTATACTGTCTGCATTGACAACAACATCCGATCCGTCATGAAAAGCCTACGTTCAATTACCACCGTTGATACCCTGTCGAAAAACGACTTCCTCACCCGCTTCAAACAGCCGGAGATGCCCGTTAAATTCGAACACCTCACCGACGACTGGCCCGCCCGCCAAAAGTGGTCCATCGACTATTTCAAAGACGTGGCCGGTGATCGCATCGTGCCGTTATACGACAGCCAACCCTCCAAAGACCGCAAGCACCAACATGCCCCCGCCGCACAAATGCCGTTGGCCGACTACCTGGACAGACTGCAAGCCGGCGAAAACGATTTGCGCCTGTTTTTTTACAACATCCTGCAAGAAGTACCGGAACTGACCCAGGATTTCGACTACCCGGACATTGGCCTGCCGTTTTTTCGCAAACTGCCGGTGTTGTTCATGGGCGGCACCGGCGCCAAAGTGCAAATGCACTACGACATCGATTTGGCGGACATTTTCCTGTGTCATTTCGGCGGCAAAAAGAAGGTCATGCTGTTTCCGCCCGACCAGACGCCATTCATGTACAAAGTGCCTTTTTCATTCAGCAGTCTGTTCGACGTCAACTACCGCACACCGGACCTCGAAAAATACCCGGCGCTGCAATACCTGGAAGGTTATGAAACCGAATTGAACCACGGCGACATTCTGTATATTCCCCCCGGCTGGTGGCATTACATCGAATACGAAGAACTGAGTTTTTCCATGGCATTACGCGCCTTTCCGCGTCGCCCGAAAAACCTCGCCACCATGCTGAAAAACCTCTTATGGACCCGCAGCATCGAAGGCCTGATGCGCAAGACCGTCGGCCAAGCCTGGAACGACCGCAATGAAAAACGCGCCGTGCAGAACACCCACCGTTATCTTGCGAAAAAAGGATTACGCTAATGCGCATCACGCACATCGGTCAATTACTGGTTGTCTTCAGCTTTATCCTCATCAGTTTAAAAGCCTGGGCGGATACGCCTCAAATCCAAGGCCAACTGTCGATTGACCCGGACAATATCAGCGGTCTGGTCATCACCGACCGCTTTATGGCCTTAGCCACCGACGAAGGCACCTCCCTTCAAATCCTGCCGAAACGAAACGGCGTCTACCACGCCGAACCCTCCGGCAAAATCACCTTGACCGACACGCCCGATGAACTTGACCTGGAAGGCCTGGCCTGGCGAAAACCGTATCTGTACGCCATCGGCTCCCATTCCAAAAAGCGCAAAAAAATCAAACCCGGCGCTTCGGACAAAAAGAACCTGAAACGCCTCACCCCCATTCATGACGAACCGTCCCGCAATGTGCTCTTTCAAATTCGCCTCAATGAAGCACTAGAGGTCACCGCCACCCGAAAACGTTCGCTTATGCCCATTATTCAAAATAACAAAATGCTCGCCCCCTTCACCGCTTTGCCGAGCAAAGAAAACGGCATCGACATTGAAGGCCTCGCCGTCACGAAACAACATCTCTACGTCGGTTTTCGCGGCCCGGTGTTTCGCGGCAACCTCGCCGCCGTATTGAAGCTGGATTTGGAAGCAAACACTTTTGAACTGACCGACCCAAAACTGCGGTTGGTGAATTTAAACGGTCTAGGGATTCGAGACATGGTGGCCGACGACACCCAGCTTTATCTGCTGTCCGGCCCGGTCAATGAAGTACCGAACCGCTATCAGGTGCACGTTTGGAACGGCAAACCCCGTTTTTCGGCTTGGCCGCCACTGTTAACGCTGGAAAAACCGGCAGGGAAACCGGAAGGTCTGGTGGTGCAGAAACAGTTAAAATCGCCAGGCCTGGTGATTTTCATTGTGCAAGACGGTTTATTGAACGGTGGCTTGAAGCGCTACGAATCAACGCTGAAATAAATCGAAACTGTTAGAGCTCGAACCCGACCACCAAGGAAGCGAAACGAAAGGCTTCCTCGGGCTGATCGCGATAAAATTGTCCGAACACCGAACCGGCAAACAGCACATAGAAGCCATTCCACGTCATGGCCCCGCCGTATTGTCCGGATGGAATCACTTCATTGGCCAGTTTCAAACCGGTGTCATCCTCGGTAAACAAACGACCGTCACGCAAAACATTATAGATTTGATATTGAGCTGAGATATCAGCAAACACAAACCAACCAAAGCCCTTGCCGGTATTCATCACATGATTAAAAGTATTGAAGCTCATCACCGGCCGCGCACCGTCGCCGTAATAAGCGCCCACACCGGCATTCAACGCGGTTTCCGGTGAACCTACAATGGCGGAGAAGGAGCGATACATCTGAAAGTGCGGTTCCAGTTGCGGGTCGAACAGAAAATACTGGTTATCGAAACCGATTTGCAAGGTCGGCTGATCGGGCAATTGATTGTCCCAACCCGAGCCATTCGAATTGCCGATAACGGAATGGATGCCGTCTTGGATTTCGCGCCCGCCACTGGCCGGTCCTAACCAGCCGACACTGAAACTGAGTAAGGATTGATGACGGTCGTAATGATAGAATCGTCGCCAATCGAAGTGTGTCCAAGCGGTGTTCCCGGCACTTTCCAAGCCCGATTCGGTGCGTTTTTCCAGAGTGAAAATTTGAGTGGAGAGTTCCAGTTGGTCGGTTTGCTGAAAAAGCCGTTGATCCTTTTTGGGCAGCGCGGCTTTTTCAATCGGGTCAATCAGCCAGTTCACTAGACCAATGCCGTTTTCGTCCGTCCAGCGGACATTCAAGCCCCCGGTGTACTGCCGGTCGGTGCCATAAACGATGTCGTTATCCACTTGAAACGATAACTCCGCCGACCAAGCAGATACAGACAGCGCCCACATCGACAAACCGACCAGCGTCGTCCAAGTAAGCTTTAGTCCATCAATAATCTTAACCGAATTGTCCAGATGAGCATTCCAGACCAAAGGAAGCGCCCTCAATAAAATGTTACCTTATTGTAACATTTAATATTTCCGACATCGAACGTATTTTATTGCGCCGATGCCCGTATCACATCACAACAGATTCGGCAGGTTTTTGTACAGGATAAACACCCCGATTAACACCAGGAACACCGAAAAGATTTTCTTCAACAAGGCCTGATCAACGCGACTACTGACCTTGTGGCCCAACCAACCACCGACAATCCCGATAAGCGAGAACAACCCGATAATATGCCAATCGATGCTTAGCTGCAAGGCACTCAACACATTTAGATATTCGTAAAAACCGACAAACGACTTGGCGGCAATGATCACCAAGCTGGTGCCGACCGCCAGGCGCATCGACAAACCGCCCAGCAACACCAACGCCGGAATAATCAGAAAGCCGCCACCGACACCGACCAAACCGGTCACCCCGCCGACCAACAAACCGTCAATCGCGATTTTATAAAGCGCACGTTCCTGTGTCGGCCCTTCGTCTTCGAGCTTGACCGGGCGGAACATCAAATACGCCGCCGTCAGCAACAAGGCCGAGAAAATCAACATCTGCACCGCATTGGACACATAATGCGCACCATAAGCACCCAGATAAGCCCCCAGCATGCCCGGCAAACCAAACACCACCACAGTTCGCCATTTCACCAAGCCTTGGCGTGCATAAGGCAGAGCGGAGAAGACACTGATAATCCCGACAATCATCAAGGAACCGGCAATCGCCACTTTCGGGTCTTGCCCCACCAGGTAAATCAGTACCGGCACGGTCAAAATGGAGCCGCCGGAACCGAGCAGCCCCAGACTCACACCAATCAGTAATGCACCTATCCAAGCTAGTATCATTTGGCTTTCCTTTTTAGATATACACCGCTTTCAATATGATGGGTGTAAGGGAATTGATCAAACAGAGCGGTTTCGACCACGTCATGTGTACGGCCAATGTCCGCTAAATCCCGCGCAAGGGTGTCCGGGTTGCAGGAGATGTACAGAATATGCTCGAACTCCGTCACCATTTTGCGCGTCAAATCGTCCAGACCGGACCGCGGCGGGTCCACGAAAATGGTATTGAAATCGTATGATTTCAAATCCACATCCTTAAGACGAAAGAAGGTTCGTTGCCCTTCCAGTGCGGCAGAAATTTCCTCCGCCGCCATTTTCACAACCCGCACATTGTCCGTGCGGTTCGCGTCAATATTAAATTCCGCCGAAGCCACCGAGGTTTTAGAAATCTCCGTCGCCAGCACCTGATTGAAATGCGACGCCAATGCAATCGAAAAATGCCCGTTACCGCAATACAACTCAATCAAATCATTGGATTGGTCCGGGTTGGCGAGAGCCGCCATTTTGCGCGCCCAATGCAACATGTTTTGCGCCATTTCCGCGTTCGGCTGGGTAAAACTGTTTTCCACCTGCTGGTAAACAAACGACTGCCCGTCCACCTCCAAACGTTCGATGACGAAGTCCTGATCCAAACACACTTTTTGTTTGCGTGCCCGGCCAATGATGTGGGTAATCGGTAAGGTTTTGCGCAGGGCTTGTGCCGCTTCCAGCCAGGCCTGGTCGGTTTCCGTCTGATCCCCGTTTTTTTGCTGTAGCGGCCGGCGGTAAATCAACGTCACCAGCATTTCGCCACTCAAGGTCGCCAGAAAATCGACTTGAAACAACTTGGTCCGCAAGGCAGGCTGCCGCACGATTTCCGCCATCAGGCGCGGCATTAAATTGGCAATGCTTTCCAGCGCCATCGGACAGGATTCAATCGCCACCTTTTCCTTGGTGTCGGGATTGAACATGATGTAATCAGTGCGGTCACCTTCATGCCACACGCGGAATTCAGCACGGGCACGGTAATTGGCCGGGCGGGACGCAAACACCGTCATCGGTTCGGATTTTGGCAATAACGCCGTTAAACGGTCAACTTTTTCGTCCAGCTGCGTTTGGTAGCGGTCGGGAAAAACATCGCAGAGCATTCAGGGTTATCCAGGGCATTCAAAAATAGAAATGTCAAAATCACTCCCTTCTTTGTAGAAGGTGTTTAATAAATGATTTTTTGCGAAGTATATCACCAATCGGCCTTAAAAGCGGCCCCGAAACAACGCCTTAATCAAATAGTCACACTCAAAGTGGTTATTTATTCAAAAAAACTTACCCCGTCACAAAAAAATCATGTAAGGTTTCATACGCACAAATACAATAATGATATTAAACAACTTTTGCACTCAACCACCATGACGAACGAATGTTTCCTGATCATTGAGGATCAACCCTCAATGGCGAGTTTATTGAAAACCGAACTTCAAAAACTGACACCGCTGACCATCCACACCTGCCACTCGCTGGCGGAAGCTAAAGACTTGATTGAAAGCGGAATCGAGGTCGCCGTCTGTTTAAGCGATTTGCAGTTACCCGACTCCTACAATGGCGAAGTCATCGAATATTTAAAACACCACCACATCACCACTGTGGTGCTCACCGCCTCGTATAAGGAAGAAACCCGCGAAGAAATGTTCCGCCTCAAGGTCGCGGACTACGTCATCAAAGACAGTCTGTCCTCCATCCGCTATGCGGTGCAGATTACCGACCGACTGTACAAAAATGCCCAACGCATGGTGTGGATGCTCAGTTCCGGCTCGCGCTACAGCTCCAAATTGCTCGGTATGCTGCGCAACCACCGTTTTCAGGTGCGCCTGTACGAAAACTGCTCGGAAATGACTACCGACCTGAAAGAAGCCTTGCCCAGCCTGATTCTGCTGGACAGCGCGCAAAACGTCATCAACAACAACACCTTCGACTTCACCAAAAACATCCGCAACCGTTATTCGCAAAGCCAGCTGCCGATTATTTCCTGTGAAGACAGCGAAAACATCTCCTCCGCTATCAAATTGATGAAATACGGCGTCAACGACTTCTTCAACACCAACTTCACCCCCGAAGAATTCTATGTCCGCGTCAACCAGAACATCGAACAGGCCGAAACCTTCAAGGAAATCGAACACATTTCCCAAACCGACGGCCTTACCGGGCTTTACAATCGCCGCTTTTTCTTCCAAAAAGGCGACGAACTCTTCACCGACATCAAAGCCCAAGGCCAGTATTTCTTCACCCTGATGGGTGACATCGACCACTTCAAAAACGTCAACGACACCTACGGGCATCAAAAGGGCGATGAAGCGATTATCTTCACCGCCAATTGCATCCAAGACACCTTCTCCGACTACTTGGTCGCCCGCTTCGGTGGCGAAGAATTCTGCGTGTTCGGTCAGGTGGAGGACACCAGCGAAATCGAATCCCTCTGCGAAACCCTGCGTCAAACCATCGAAACCGAATCCGAAAACCAAACCGGCGTGAGCTTCACCATCAGCCAAGGCGTCACCTACTCCGGCGACACCCTCGACGACGCCATCAGCAAAGCCGACAAAGCCCTCTACCAATCCAAGGAAAACGGACGAAACAAACTGTCGGTGGCGTTTTAACGAAATGACAATCACGGGAAATGGCCAGGCCTGGTCATTTCCGATGATTGTGCCTAACCTTGTAATCCGGTCTTTTATGAAGCGGCATCTTTGACCTTTGATAACCGCCAGTTCTCCACCGCCCAATCCCAAAGCGGAATCAGGGTGTTGAGTTCTTTCGGTGGAGAATGGTTCAAAAATGTCAGGGCGGCGCGCAGGGTTTCGGCGGCCTCGTCTTTTCGAATGGCCGGGGCACGACTTTTTTTGCTGAGTTTAATGCCTTCGCGATTGGTCACCAAGGGGTGATGCGCATAATGCGGCGGCTCGTGCCCTAACGCCAGCATAATGGATTGTTGGGCAAAGCTGCTGGTGAGCAAATCCGCCCCCCGCACCACTTCGGTCATGCCCATTTCAATATCGTCTACCGCGCAGGCCAGATGGTAACCGATCACGCCGTCCGCCCGTTTGACCACAAAATCGCCCAACTCGGCGGCCACTTCCAAACACTGCGGCCCTTGCACGGCATCGTCAAAACATAAACGCCCGCCATCCGGTTGGAAGCGCCAGGCAGCTTCCGGCTGCATGGCCTCAACATTGGGTTTCACGGCGTCGTGGCGACAATAAGCATCGTATAACCACGGTGTTTCCGGTTGCCGTTTCTGCAACTGCTTGCGGCTACAACCGCACACATACAATCGCCCCGATTCGTTCAACGCATCCAAAGCCTGTTGGTAAATCGCACCCCGTTCGGACTGATAGATTTCCGGCCCGTCCCATTCAAAACCATAAGCTTCCAGTGTTTTGACAATGCTTTCACACGCGCCGGGCGCCACGCGTGGCCCATCGATATCGTCAATCCGCAAACGCCACTCACCGCCCTGCGACTTGGCATTCAAATAACTCGCCGTCGCCGCAATCAAAGAACCGAAATGCAACGGTCCGCTGGGCGTCGGCGCAAAGCGCCCCACCACTTTTTGTGCTTTTTGCGCGTTTTGCGGTGCCGAGGGCGATTTGGTTGTTGTGGAAGTTGGGTCGATATTCATACCGTTATCTTAACCGACGATTCCCGGCAAGTGAATGTTCTATCGTTCCGCGTGATGCCCGCCTTCGAAAACCCGAAAACCACCAGGCCTGGGCATTTTTACTCAAGGTTTCACCCGCCAAAATTACGCCTGATGTCAATGGCTTATTGAGTTAAAATACACGGTTCTTATATTTTTGACAGACAGAATGGTTTTATCTATGACGGATCGCGCAACTCGGATTTCACAACTCAAATCGCTTTTGGCGGAACGCATTGTCATCCTCGACGGTGCCATGGGGACAATGGTGCAATCCTTGCAGCTCAGTGAAGACGACTTCCGTGGCGAACGTTTTGCCGACTACCACATGGACATCAAAGGCAACAACGACATTCTGGCCATGACCCAGCCGCATCTGATTCGTGACATCCATTTGTCGTTCCTGAATCGCGGTGTCGATATTGTCGAAACCAACTCCTTTAACGCCACCACCATCGCGCAGGCCGATTACGACATGCAGGACATCGTCACCGAGCTGAACATCGCCGCCGCGCAAGTGGCGCGCGAAGCCTGCGACTTGGCCGAACAGAACGACGGCCAGCCGCGTTTCGTCGCCGGTGTCTTGGGGCCAACCAACCGCACGGCCTCCATTTCGCCGGACGTTAACGACCCCGGCAAACGCAACACCGATTTCGACGAACTGGTCACCGCTTATACACAAGCCACGCACGGCCTGCTGGAAGGCGGCGCGGACGTCATTCTGATTGAAACCATTTTCGATACCTTGAACGCCAAGGCCGCCATTTTCGCAGTGAAAGAAGTGGAAGCCGCTGTCGGTTACGAAGTGCCGATTATGCTGTCCGGCACCATCACCGATGCTTCCGGCCGAACCCTTTCCGGCCAGACGACCGAAGCCTTTTATAATGCCGTTGCCCACGCACAACCGCTATCGGTCGGCTTGAACTGCGCCTTGGGGCCGGAAGAACTTCGCCCTTACGTGGCCGAACTCAGCCGCGTGTGCGAAACCTACGTATCCGTTCACCCCAACGCCGGTCTGCCGAACGAATTCGGCGAATACGACGAAACCCCGGAACAAATGGCGGCGGAAATCGCCGTTTGGGCAGAAAAAGGTTGGATTAACATCATCGGCGGTTGCTGCGGCACCACGCCGGATCACGTCAAAGCCATGGCCGATGTCGCCTTGCGCCACACCACCCGCGCCTTGCCGGAAATCGCCCCGGCCTGCCGTTTGTCCGGTCTGGAGCCGCTGAACATCGACGAAGACTCCCTGTTCGTCAATGTCGGCGAACGTAATAACGTCACCGGTTCCGCCAAGTTCAAACGCCTGATTATCGAGGAAAACTACGGCGAAGCCATCGACATCGCCGTCAAGCAAGTGGAAGACGGCGCACAGATTATCGACGTCAATATGGACGAAGGCATGTTGGACGCCAAAGCCTGCATGGTCAAATTCCTCAATCTGCTGGCCTCCGAACCGGAAGCCTCCCGCGTGCCGATCATGATCGACTCCTCAAAATGGGAGGTAATTGAAGCCGGTTTGAAATGCATCCAGGGCAAAGGCGTGGTCAACTCCATTTCCCTGAAAGAAGGCGAAGACGCTTTTATCCGCCAGGCCAAACTGGTCAAACAATACGGCGCGGCGGCGATTGTCATGGCCTTTGACGAAACCGGCCAGGCCGACACCTTGGAACGCAAAATCGAAATCTGTAAACGTTCCTACGACGTCCTGACCCAAAAAGTCGGCTTCCCGCCGCAGGACATTATTTTCGACCCGAACATTTTCGCCGTCGCCACCGGCATCGAAGAACACAACAACTACGGCCTCGATTTCATCAACGCCGTCACCTGGATTAAAGCCAATTTGCCACACGCCAAAATTTCCGGCGGGGTGTCCAACGTGTCCTTCTCCTTCCGCGGCAACAACCCGGTGCGCGAAGCCATCCACTCCGTGTTCCTCTATTACGCCATCAAAGAAGGCATGGACATGGGCATCGTCAACGCCGGGCAAATGGCGATTTACGACGATCTGCCGGAAAAACTCCGTCAAGCCGTGGAAGACGTCATCCTCAATAAAGACCCGGAAGCCGGCGAACGTTTATTGGAAGTGGCCGAAGAATTCCGTGGCGACGGCCAAGCCGCCAGCAAAGTCGCCGACACCGCCTGGCGTGAACAAAGCGTGGAAAAACGTCTGGAACACGCGCTGGTCAAAGGCATTACCGACTACATCGAAGCCGACACCGAAGAAGCCTACCAAAAACTCGGCTCCGGTCTGCACGTCATCGAAGGCCCGCTGATGGACGGCATGAACGTGGTCGGCGACCTGTTCGGCTCCGGAAAAATGTTCCTGCCGCAAGTGGTCAAATCCGCCCGCGTCATGAAACGCGCCGTCGCCTATCTGGACCCCTATCTGCTGGCCGCCAAAACCGAAGGCCAGGCCAACGGTAAAATCGTCATGGCCACGGTCAAAGGCGACGTTCACGACATCGGCAAAAACATCGTCGGCGTGGTGTTGCAGTGTAATAATTTCGAAGTGATTGATTTAGGTGTGATGGTGCCCGCCGAGAAGATTCTCGACACCGCCGTCGAACAAGGCGCCAATGTCATCGGGCTGTCCGGCCTGATTACGCCGTCGCTGGAAGAAATGGTCAATGTCGCCAAACTGATGAAAGAACGCGGCATGGACTTGCCGTTGCTCATCGGCGGCGCCACCACGTCCAAAGCGCATACTGCGGTGAAAATCGAACCGCAATACGACCACCCGGTGGTGTACGTCAAAGACGCCTCCCGTGCCGTCGGCGTGGCGCAAAGCCTCATTTCCAACGATTTGAAAGTCGATTTCGCCGCCAAAATCCGCGCCGAATACCAACAGGTTCGCGAAGAACGCAAAGCCCGCGCCCAGCAGGTCAAGCGTATCCCAATCAAACAAACACGCACCAACCCCGCCTTAACCGACCAGGCCTGGCAGGAATTCACCCCCGTGCGGCCAACATTCCTCGGCCGCAAAGTGCTGGACAACTTCCCGCTGGAAAAATTGGTGGAACGTTTTGACTGGTCGCCTTTCTTCCAGGCCTGGGAATTACACGGAAAATACCCGCGCATTCTCGACGACAAGGTCGTCGGCGAAGAAGCCCGCAAAGTGTTTGCCGACGCCCAAACCATGCTCAAGCAAATCATCGACGAAAAATGGCTCACCGCCAAAGCCGTGTACGGTTTCTATCCGGCCAACCGTGTTGGCGACGACATTGAGGTTTATGCCGACGAAAGCCGCAACCAAGTGCTGCACACTTTCCATCACTTGCGCCAGCAGGCCGAGAAAAAACGCGGCGGTGCCAACAACTGCCTGTCGGACTTCATCGCCAGCAAGGAAAGCCGCGTGCCGGACTACATCGGTTTCTTCGCCGTCACCGCCGGCATCGGCATTGACGAGCACGTGGAACGCTTTGAAAAAGACCACGATGACTATCACGCCATTATGCTCAAAGCCCTGGCCGACCGCTTTGCCGAAGCCTTTGCCGAAACCCTGCATGAAATCGTGCGTAAAGACGATTGGGGCTACGCGCCGGACGAAAACCTCGACAACGAAGACCTGATTAAAGAACGTTACCAAGGCATTCGCCCCGCCGCCGGTTATCCGGCCTGCCCGGACCACACCGAAAAAGGCACCCTTTGGGAACTGCTGAAACCGGACGAAACCATCGGGCTGGACATTACCGAAAGCTTTGCCATGACGCCGACGGCCGCCGTTTCCGGCACCTACTTCGCGCATCCGGAAAGCCGCTACTTCGGCGTCGGCTCACTCGGCCGCGACCAAGTGGAAGACTACGCCCACCGCAAAGGCTGGAGCATCGAAGAAACGGAGAAATGGCTGGCACCGAATTTGGGGTATGACCCTGAGGATTTTGCGAACTGATTAAAAAGTCACTAACTTTAATAAAAGTAACGATATACCTGAAACGGCTAAAATTACAGGAAGTGAAAACTCGAGAATCAGCCATCTCCAGTTTTGAAATTTACAAAACATAAGAAACCAATTATCAAAGCGCCACATTGCTTCATCAAGGCGCTTATGGTTAATCGAATCTTCTAAGTTTTTGACTTCATTTTCAATTTCTTTATATGTTTTTTCTGCATTTTCTTCGGTTAATACATTGATGTTGTCTTGCAGCCTCTTAAGAGAATATTGCGTTGAATTCAGTAGAAAAGCATAAATGGTTGTTTGTCTCACCTCGCCTGAAATGTCACGTTCTTTAATTTCAAGTCCACCACGTCCCAAACCGCCAGTATCAAGAGCCGTTTGCCTCAACCTCCACTCCATAAAGGACTCACTTGACGCCCAAACAAAATGCACTAACTGATAGACTAAAAGTAACAGCAATAGAATATAAATGTGCTCCGATGTTAACCCTTTTAACTTTATCCCCAATATTGAAGAGCCTTCTCCAATTTTTATTTGCGAACAAACCAAAATAATCGAAACAACACTTAGAAAAAAAAGCTGGGCTCGAATGACTTTAGTATTTGTGTCATGCATCAAAAAAACAGGATGACTCAACAGCTCTTTTAATCTCTCATTATCTATCTGTCGTTTATTCATCAAATCAACCTTTTGAACCTAAAATACTTAAAAATAACCATTACGTTTGAACCATTCTATAAAATTCGACACCAAGCGACCCATCATTTAAAGTGAATCCTTTGAAATCAAGCAAGGCATGCTCAAATGACCATCCATTACACAATCCAAACATTTGATAACCAGGAACCACCGCACCTTCTAAAAACCATCAAAATTAGAAATGCGCTGGCGTTGCCTTCGGTTAATCACATTGTGAATATTGATTTTGACGACTACATCGTACAAGAAGTCCGGCACCGTATTGCCTACAAAACGGAAACCTTTACCAGTGAAAAAGGGATTCAAAGCGCTTATCAAGAAGTGGACGATATTGTCGTCATCGCTCGTAAAAAAGCGGGCGAGACCACTTATTCTCTAAAATAAAACGCTTACGACGGATGGCAACTCTTGTCAAAAAATAACATGGCCGAATAAAATCAATCGACATGCTTTACACGAATCGTTAAACTCAACCTCATGAAAAATTTATTGCTAAAACTCTTCTCCCCCATTCTCAATCCATTGGAAAACGCGGATGGGCATTATGAATACAGTCCGTCGCACCGCAAGGTGTTAAAGATAATGGGCTTTTTGTTTATCACGCTGGGCGTTGTCGGTTTGTACTTTTCCATTCTCGCCAACCAGATTGCGGGCATGTTTCCGGTGATTCTGTTTTCCGTGATCGGTTTGATTTGCTTGGTGGTGGCGTTTCTCGGCAGCGACAAAGCGGTGTCCAAACTATGGCGCAACCGCAATGAAAGCGCACCGAAATAAGATTGAATTAACCGCAAAACGCACTGGCCAAACCGGCCTATTGGTTGCCATTTAACCAAAGCTTATTCAATCAGGTCCAAAGGCTGAGCGGCGGGTCGGTGGCAATGGTTTTAATCAGATCGGTGCGAGTGACAATGCCGACAATGGCATCTTTTTCATTAACGACCGGCAGCGCCGTCAAACCATAATCCGCCATCACTTTGGCGACACGGCGAATATCCGTCACCGGATCGGCGGTAATCACCTCTTTAATCATGACGTCTTCAATGCTTTTTTCCGGCAGGCTGAACACGCGTTCGCCATCGGTTGAAATAATGTGCATTAAATCCAGCAGCGTGAGCATCCCCACCAGAAAGTGTTTTTCATCAATCACCGGCAATTGGGTGTAACTGTGTTTTTGAAAAAACCGAAAGGCGGTTTCAATGGGCGTGTCGATGGGAATCGTCACCACCGGATGCCCCATAATTTGATTGACGTGCAACACCGGCTCACGATGGTTGGATTCAATCATCTTTTGATAGGCGTTGACACCTTTGGAAGCCAATCCACCGTTGTCCGGCGTTCCCTGCACAATCAAGGTTTCGTCTTTACCGACATCTTGCTGAAAATCCATCTTTTCAGCCGGTGACGGTTGTTTCACACGTTTTAATTCTTCCAGACTGTTACGAAACGAACGGCCCTGGATATTATAAATTGCAAACATCTTCCCCTCGCAACGGTATTGTTCTGGTAACTGTTATACCATATTCATATGATAACCAACACTCAGTCGTCCAAGACAACAGACACGCAACGGAGCCTCGCCATGCTGCCAAAAACCGATAACCGACTCCAACAACTGGAAACGATTTTACCGCTGATTCGCGCCGAGGCCGCCACCGCGGAAAAACTGGGGCATCTCACCGATGCGGTTTTAGCCGCTTTATTCGAACAGCGCCTTTTCCGCCTGTTTATTCCCGAATGCTATCAGGGCGAAGCGACCGACTTGCCGACGGCCTTGAAGGTGTTTGAGCGAATCGCTTACGCGGACGGAGCCACCGGTTGGCTGGTGATGATCGGCACGGGCGGCGGGTTATTTTCCGGCTTTATGGCGGAAGCGGCGGCGCGGGAAATCTTTGAACCGGAAAATGCAGTCATTGCCGGGTCCGGCATGCCGTCAGGCCTGGCGAAAACCGTAGAAAACGGTTGTATGAAAAACGGTTTTGAAGCCTCCGGCCGCTGGGCTTATGCCAGCGGCGCACACCATGCCAGTTGGTTTACCGCCAATTGCAAAGTGGACGACACCGAAGACATTCTCGCCATTGCCGTTCCCGCCGCCAAAGTCACGGTGCATTCGACCTGGTCGGCCTTTGGCATGAAAGCCACCGGCAGCCACGATTTCAGCGTGGAAAAGGTGACCGTACCACGCGATTTCACCTTTTCGCTGGCGGAGCCCCCCGTTTTGAATGACCCGATTTTTCATTGCCCGCTGGAAACCCTCGCCAGCGTGACCTTTGGCAGTGTCGCCGTCGGCATCGCCCAACATGCTTTGGAGGCCTTTCAAGCCTTTGCGCAACACAAAACCGTTTACGGCCAAGACGGCGTGCTGGCGGAGCAACCGGCCATTCAACAATGCATTGAGCAAGCCCAAACCCAAATTGAAAATGCCCGCACGCAATTGTATGCCTTGGCCGATGCGGTTTGGCAAGCCTGTGAGCACGGCCAGACGCCCGACGAAACGTTACGCATCCAAGTGCAAACCGAGTGCGTCACGTTGGTACAAAACGGCCTGCACGCCGCCGACAGCCTGAAAGCCCACGCCGGAATGATGGCGGTGTTCGACACATCCGAATTCGGCCAGGCCTGGCGGGATTTGCATGTTTTAAGCCAGCATGTGATTTCATCGCCACCACTGGATTAATCTTCGCATTTGAAATATTTTTAAGGCTCACGTCTCCGACGATGGCTTTTCAATCAACCCGCGTTCCAAAAACACTTCTTCGGCCGCAAAGGCACCATTCAAGGCGGCCGGAAAACCGGCGTACACCGACATTTGGATAATGATTTCCATAACCTCAGTCACCGTACAACCCACGTTCAGCGCGGCATGAATGTGCACTTTGAGCTGAGGGGCCGCATTTCCCATCGCCGTTAAGGCGGCGACGGTGGCAATTTCTCGTGATTTCAAACCCAAACCGTGGCGGCTGTAAACGTCTCCGAAGGGATATTCAATCGTATAACGCGCCAAATCGGGCGCTACTTGTTGCAAAGAGCGGATAACATTTTCGCCGGCTTGGCCGTCGATTTCTTTCAGTTTTTTAAGCCCGCGTTGAAAGCGTTCGGTATCGGTTGTTGTCATGGTTTGTTCTCCTTTCTGTTTTGAAATAATGGTTTTTTCGGCTGCGAGAACAGACGAAACGGAGCCGCTGAATGCGCAGCCCAGTGCAGACAATTGAATGAAATGACGCCGACTGAATGTAACGGCATGAATGGATGGTTTGACTGGCATCGTGAAGCTCCTGATGTCGGGTTCACAAGCAGTCTACAACTTAGAGTTAACTCTACGTCAAGCGAAAATAAAGCGTGATTAAAACGTTAATAGAACACTATTTTTTGGGCGGGTAAGCTGGAATTCAATCCACAAGGTCTTGCTTGTACAAATCAATTTTGTCATTGAGTTTTTGCAGGTGCCTACGCAACTGTTCAATGTTTTCGGACAGGTCTTTCGCATGCTCTTCAAGCAGGACCTGACGCTGTGCGACGGTGTCTTTACCTTGCTCCCTCAACGCCGCATAGTGACGGATTTTATCCAACGGCATGCCGGTATGCTTGAGGCGCAGTACAAATTCCATCCAACGGACATCTTTGTCGGTGAAATGACGGTGACCATTCGCCAAACGTTGCACTGACGACAGCACGCCGTTTTTTTCATAAAACCGGATGGTATGCGGACAGACCCCGACTTGCAGGGAAAATTCTTTAATATTCATGGATTCACTCAATAAACCAACAACACAAAAATCCAGTAAAAAAGCCGCTCATCGCGCGGCCTTTTCTGATTTAACGATGCCATGATCGCTTACGAATACTCTAGTCGATTTCATTCAACTTTTCAGCGTTGTCATACGCTTCAACGTATTGTCTTTTTTCACATAATGATGATACAACGCGGCCAGAGCGTGACCCAGAATCAGCATCCACACTAACAGTGCGCCGCCAATATCCTTATGAATAAAATCGAACGGTTTCTCAAACTCTTTAAAGGTGATGCCGAACCAGTATTCTTCAATCACATTCGTATACAACCAGGTATCAGAGAATTTTGGAATCTCAAACAAATAGAAGAATTGCGTGTTGGCGCCGGTGCCCATATAGCCGGTCACCACCATCACCGCAATCATCAAATACAGCAGCCAGTGCCCGGATTTGGCGGCCAAATGTGCAAAAGCGGAACCGGGAACCGGATCGGGTTTACGGTCATACATCACCCAAAGCAGACGTAAAATCAAAATCACCCCGATGCTGATACCGATTGAAAAATGCAGTTGGATGGCGATGATGTTTTCCGGCGTATCCCGTTCGGTAAACCACTGCCGATAATAGACGGCCACATAGGCCAGCAGAAATAAAAGCGCCGTTGCCCAATGCAGGGTTTTCGCCACCGTGCCGTAGGCGATTTGACTGTTGCGTAATGCCATTTTGCTCTCCCAAAATTAAGTGCGGTTTTGTTTCGTTTTCTTAGCCTGATGTTGTACGGTAAAATACTATCGATTTAATCGCTGCACAATTTGAATCAATTAAGTAAAAAAGGATATTCCATGAGCCAGACCGTTCCCGGCCCGGACAATCTGCCGCGTTGCGCCTGGTGCGGCCAGGTGGAAGCGTTTTTCGATTACCACGACCGGGAATGGGGCTTTCCGGTGGCGGACGACATTCGTTTGTTTGAAAAGCTATGTCTGGAAAGTTTTCAATCCGGTTTGAGTTGGCGCACCATTCTCGATAAGCGCGAAAACTTTCGCCGCGCCTTCGACCACTTCGACTTCCACAAGGTCGCCCAATTCACCGAACAGGATGTGCAGCGCCTGTTACAGGATGCGGGCATCGTGCGGCATCGCGGCAAAATCGAAGCCGTCATCAACAACGCCCAGCGTGCGCAGGAACTGGTGGCGCAACACGGTTCGTTGGCGGCGTTTTTCTGGCAATACGAACCGGACGAAGCCACTTTGCCGCCGCCGCAAAGCGTCACCACCTCACCGGAATCGGTGGCTTTGTCGAAAGCCTTGAAGAAAATGGGCTGGAAATTCGTGGGGCCGACCACCGTGTATGCCTTTATGGAAGCCATGGGCCTCATCAACAACCATGTGGAAGCCTGCATCAGCCGCCCAAAAGTCGCCGAGGCCCGTAAAAACTTCCAACGCCCCACCCGCTGAAACACGCCGTTTTGAATGGAAAAAACGCCCAGGCCTGGTCGTTTTTCCATATTAAAACAACAACTATTTACATTCTTAATGCATCATAAATTAATTTTATCCGCACGCAAAAAACCTCTCTTTGACTCGCTTGGAACATTCTTTGAAAATATGTCCAATCAAACGAATTTATTCTAGGATAAGCGATGGAAGTCATTGTTTGGAGCGCGTGGATTGCCGGCATCTCGATGGGATTGTTTGTGGTTTTCCACTTCTGGTTAATGGGGAAACCCGCCGGCTGCTCAACCGGTTACGGTAATTTCTGCGGCATGATGTTCAAACGGGTGGAGTATTTCCGCACCGGCGAATACAAAAACATCAACAATTCGCGTTTGTGGTTCCTGCTGGGCATTCCCATCGGCGGGCTGTTGAGCGCGCTGCAAGCGCCGGAGCCGTGGCATTTCAGTTTTGACATGGGGATGTATAACGACATCCTGCCGCAAACGCTGGCTGGGAAAGCCATCTGGCTGATTTTCGGCGGCGCGTTGCTGGGCTTCGGCGCACGTTTGGCCGGGGCTTGCACCACCGGGCACGCTCTGGTGGGCGGCGCCATGCTGAACCCGCCGAGCCTATTGGCGGGTGTGATTTTCTTTATGAGTGCGTTTGTGACCACGCACCTGCTGTTCGGAACCTAAGGAGTCGATGATGGAACATAAAATGCCACCTTTGAAAAGCATCCGCCTGTACATCATCTCGTTCATGTATGTGTACCGCAACAACATTTTCGGTTTTCTGATGGGCATCACCTTCGGCTTTCTGATGAGCCACGCCGGGGCGACCACTTACGATTACCACGCCAAGATGTTCCTGTTCGAGGACTTTCAGTTGATGATTGTCATCGTTACCGCCGTGGCGATTGCGATGGTCGGGGTGTTTTTGCTCAAACGCTTCAAAGTGCGCGCTATCGCCACCGGCGCGGAAGTGGACTTCGTGAAAAAACCCTATCAGAAAGGCTTGATGATCGGCGCCATGCTGTTCGGCATTGGCTGGGGGATGACTGCCTCCTGCCCCGGTACCATTCCGGCGATGATCGGCGAAGGCAAAATCGCCGGGCTCTTTGCGCTGCTCGGCCTATTGCTCGGCACGATGGCGTACGGAATTCTGCAAAGTTACATCCGTCTGGAAAAGGCGCAAAATCAGAACCAAACAACGGATTCGACCAGGCCTGGTCAATAACCGAATTCACAGCAAATGTAGGCGTTTCCGGCCGATTTTTCGGCCCGCGCATTTCACTTGCCAACCGCTCTTTTCCCCCGAGAGCGGTTTCACAGCCGCAATTGGTGATATTTTCCAATCATTTCAGCAGATTACACAAACTCGTCCTGCCTTTTCAGTATAATACGCTTTTTTTGAAAGTTAAGAGAGTCCCTCCATGAGTACAGATCATATTCGCAACATTGCCATCATTGCGCACGTTGACCACGGTAAAACCACCCTGGTAGACCAGCTTCTACGGCAATCCGGCACGTTTGACGAAATCCGTAAAGACATGGGCGACCGTGTTATGGACTCCAATGATCTGGAAAAGGAACGTGGGATCACCATCCTGTCGAAAAACACGGCGGTTAACTGGAACGACTACCGCATCAACATCGTGGACACCCCGGGTCACGCCGACTTCGGTGGTGAAGTGGAACGTATTTTGTCGATGGTGGACTCGGTCCTGTTGTTGGTGGACTCTGTGGAAGGGCCGATGCCGCAAACGCGTTTCGTAACCGAAAAAGCCTTGAAACAAGGTTTGAAGCCGATTGTGGTCATCAACAAAATCGACCGTCCGGGCGCACGTCCGGACTGGGTATTGGATCAAACGTTCGACTTGTTCGACCGTTTGGGCGCCACCGACGAGCAAATGGACTTCGACGTGATTTACGCTTCCGGTCTGAACGGTTTCGCCGGTCTGGATGAAGACGTTCGTGAAGGCGACATGACACCGATCTTCGAAATCATCACTCAAAAAGTCCCGGCACCGGACGTTGATTTGGGCGGGCCTTTCCAGTTGCAATGTATCTCTCTGGACTATGACACTTATAAAGGCGTGATCGGCACCGGCCGTATCAAGCGCGGTTCCGTGGAAGTCGGCATGGCTGTCACCATCATCGATGCCGAAGGCAAAGAGCGTAAAGGCAAAGTCGGTGAAATCTTCGGGTATCACGGTTTGGAACGTGTCAGCGTGGACGAGGCGCACGCCGGTGACATCGTGGCCTTTACCGGGTTGGACCCATTGAACATTTCCGACACCTTATGTGATCCGAACCACGTTGAAGCCCTGCCGCCGTTGACGGTGGACGAGCCGACCGTGAGCATGACCTTCCAGGTCAACGACTCGCCATTCGTCGGTCAGGACGGTAAATTGTTGACCTCTCGCCAAATCCGCGAGCGTCTGGACAAAGAACTGTTGACCAACGTGGCCTTGCGTGTCGAAGACACCGAAGACGCCAACAAATTCCGTGTTTCCGGTCGTGGTGAACTGCACTTGTCGGTTCTGATCGAAACCATGCGTCGCGAAGGCTTCGAGATGGGGATTTCCCGTCCGGAAGTAATCTTCAAAGAAGAAAACGGCGAAATTATGGAACCTTATGAAAACCTGACGGTGGACATTCCGGAAGAAGCGCAAGGTTCCATTATGGAAAAACTGGGTGAGCGTAAAGCCGAAATGCAAGACATGGTTCCAGACGGACACGGCCGCGTGCGTATCGACTTCATCATCCCATCACGAGGATTGATCGGCTTCCGTACCGAATTCATGACCGCCACCCAAGGGAACGGTTTGATTTTCTCCAGCTTCTCGCATTACGGACCGAAATTCGCCGGTACGCTGGGCGAGCGCAACAACGGCGTGTTGATCTCTCTGGGGCAAGGGAAAGCTTTGGCCTTCGCCTTGTTCAACCTGCAAGACCGCGGTCGTCTTTACATCGGCCACGGTGAAGAGGTTTACGAAGGCATGATCATCGGTCTGCACAGCCGCGCCAACGACTTGACGGTCAACCCGCTGAAAGGTAAGCAGCTGACCAACATGCGTGCCGCCGGGACCGACGAAGCTCTGACCTTGACGCCGCCGATTCGTTTCTCGCTGGAACAGGCGTTGGAATTCATCGACGACGACGAACTGGTCGAAGTCACGCCAAACAGCGTTCGTATCCGTAAAAAACTGTTGACGGAAAACGAACGTAAAAAAGCAGGCCGCGGCAAAGGCTAACCGCCCGCCCCGCCCGACTCCGCTTTTCCAAAAACGCCCAGGCCTGGGCGTTTTTTATTTCCCTCTTTTTTCCGGTTCCGCTAAAATCAGTAGTGTAGTCCCTTGTAAAGGGCACACCATTCACTGCGGGCCGCGCCTAGCAGAGAACGTTTTCCTGACTCGCTAAAATGTCAAAAAATCTAGGACACTACACTAGCATGAATTTGGAACATCTACTCTACCCGAACCTCAAACCTTACGCCGAACACAGCTTGCAGGTGGACAACACCCATACCTTGCACGTTGAAGAAAGCGGGAGCCCGCTCGGCTTGCCGGTGCTGTTTATTCACGGTGGACCGGGTGGCGGTTGTTCACCGACACAACGGCGCTTTTTCCACCCGGACCATTACCGTATCATTCTGTTCGACCAGCGCGGTTGCGGCAAATCCCGCCCCCATGCTTGCCTGACCAACAACACCACCGCCCATCTGATTGAGGACATCGAAAAAATTCGTCGTCACCTCAATATCGACCGTTGGGTGCTGTTCGGCGGTTCCTGGGGCTCAACCTTGAGCTTGTTGTATGCGGAAGCCTATCCGGAACGGGTGCTGGCAATGATTCTGCGCGGCATTTTCCTGTGCCGCGACGAAGACACCCGCTGGTTTTATCAGCAAGGCGCCGACCGTTTTTACCCGGATTATTGGCGGGATTTCATCGCGCCGGTTCCGGAAGACAAGCGCGACGACATGATAGAAGCCTATTACGAATTGCTGACCAGTGAAAACGAAATCGCCCGCATGAGCGCCGCCGAAGCCTGGTCGATTTGGGAGGGGCGCACCTCGACCTTGAAAACCGACGCCGATCTGGTCGACCACTTCGGAGACCCTTTCCACGCGCTGGCCATGGCGCGCATCGAATGCCACTATTTCCGCCACCATGCGTTTATCGAACCCAACCAGATTCTCGATAATATCGGTTACATTCAAACGATTCCGACCACCATCGTGCAAGGGCGCTATGACATGGTCTGCCCGTTCAATCAAGCCTATGCCCTGGCGGAAGCCATGCCGAAAGCGGATTTGATTGTGTGCGACCACGCCGGACATTCCGCTTTCGAGCCGGAAATCGCCGAACAGTTGGTGGAAGCGACCAACCGAACCTATCAGAGCATTGAGCTCGATGCGTAACCCTGCCGTGAAGCCCCTATGATTTGTTTATTGCAACGCGTTACCCAAGCCGAAGTCCGCGTCGGCGGCGAGGTCATTGGGCAGATTTCACCAGGCCTGGCGGTTTTGTGTGGATTCCAGCCCCACGATGACGCCGAGTCCTTGAAACGCATGGCGCACAAACTGCTGCATTATCGTGTGTTTGCCGACGACAACGACAAGATGAACCTCAATGTGCAGCAAACCCAGCAAGGCGAAGGCGGCGACGTATTACTGGTGCCGCAATTCACGTTACCGGCGGACACCCGTAAAGGCTTACGCCCCAGCTTCCACACTTCAGCCCCACCAGCGCAAGCCGAAGCGCTGTTTGAGCAATTCGTTCAAGAAATCACCGAAGCTTACCGCCCACCGCAGACCGGCCGCTTCGGCGCCGACATGCAGGTTTCGCTGACCAACGACGGGCCGGTGACCTTCTGGCTGGAGAATTAACTTTCCCCGCGTTTTCCCATCCCGTAAAAACCGCATTTCATCCAGGGGATAAAGGTTTTCATTTCCCCAAAAAGCGGCTACACTAGAATTCATAATAACTCCAGAAAACGGACTTCGGATGGTGCTCTCGGACCTACAAACGAACAAACAGGAATCGGCTCTTATTCTGGTGGTCGAGGACGATGATGTCACCCGCCTGACCTTAAGTAAGGTGTTGTCGAAATCCGGTTTTCGCGTGATTGAAGCCAACAACGGTCAAGACGGTTTTTCACTGTTCATCAAAGAAGCGCCAGACCTGATTCTGATGGACGTGATGATGCCGGTCATGGACGGCTATGCCGCCACCGAAGCGATTCGTAACTACGAAAAAGACCGCGCCGTGCCGATTCTGATGCTGACCGCGCTGGACGACATCAGTTCCATCGACCAGGCCTTCGACATCGGTGCTACCGACTTTATCACCAAACCCATCAACTGGTCGTTGCTGAGCCAGCGCGTGAAATACGCCATCAAATCGTCGCTGATTGAAGACCAGCTTCGCATGAGCCAGTCTCAGTTGATTTACGCTCAAAAGTTGGCCAAGCTCGGATACTGGGAATGGGATGCCGCCTCGGATCGAGTGACCGGCTCCAGTTCGGCGTTTGAATTATTCGGCATCCCGAATCAAGCCGATGTCACACTGGAACAGTTTTTCTCCAACATCATCCCCAAAGACCTGCCGTTGATTCAACAGGCGATTGCCGACGCGACTCAAGGCTACAACGACATTCAAGTCAGCTTCCGGGTGTTGCATCACGACGGCTCCATGTCACACATCGACTGTCTGGGGGAAGTCAGCTTCGACCAGGACGGCGAGATATTGAAAATCACCGGTTCGGCGCAGGACATCAGCCGCCTGCACAAAGCCGAAACCCTGATCGATTACCAGGCCAGCCACGATAAATTGACCGATTTGGCGAACCGTTCCTTTTTCAGCAAGACACTGGCGAGCTTCATCAAGGAAGCCAATCCGAAAAAATTCAGCGCCACCGTCATCCTCGACATCGACCGTTTCAAGAAAATCAACGACAACCTTGGTCAGGAAAACGGCGATGCTTTACTTCGCACCGTGGCGCAACGCTTGAAAAAAGTCACGCGCGAAGACGATTTCGTCGCCCGACTGGGCAGTGACGAATTCGCCATCCTAATCAAGAACGCCGAAGACGCACAAGAACTGAACTTATCCTTGAGCCGAATTTTTCACGACATTTCCAAAGCCTTCACCATCCGCAATCAAGAGCTGTTCATCACCTTCTCCATCGGGGTGAGTATCATCCGTCAGGACGGCACCAAAGCCAGCGAACTCATCGCCCATGCCAACATCGCCCGCAGCGAAGCCAAGCAGCAAGGCGGCAACCAATTCCTGTTCTACCAAACCGATATGAACGCGGAATCCAAAGAACAGTTGTTGCTGGAAAACGATTTGCGCAAAGCCTTGGATCGCAATGAAATCGAAGTCTATTTCCAACCGCAAGTGGACGGCCAGACCCTGAAACCTTACGGGGCCGAAGCCCTGGTGCGCTGGCACCATCCGTCCGAAGGTCTGGTGTCACCCGCGGTCTTTATCCCCATCGCGGAAAACAACGGGATGATTGTCGAAATCGGTCAATACGTTCTGCAAAGCGCCGTGCAGGAAGCAGAAAAATGGCATGCCGACGGCTATGAAATTCACATCGGCATCAACCTGTCCGGCCGACAGTTCTCCAGTTCCAACCTGATGAAAGACGTTCAAAGCGTCTTGCAAAACTCCCCGCTACCGGCGCAGTATCTGGATTTGGAGATCACCGAAAGTCTGGCCATGAGCAACGCCGACCATAACATCAGTATTCTCAAAGGCTTGAAAGCCATGGGGGTTACACTGTCCATCGACGACTTCGGTACCGGGTATTCCTCTCTGGCGTATCTGCACAGCTTTCCGATCGACGCCATAAAAATCGACCGCTCCTTTATCAAAAACCTGGAAACCCAGGAAGGTCAGGCCATTGTCCGAACCGTTTTGGCAATGGCGGAAAGCTTGAAGTTGAAAGTGGTGGCCGAAGGGATTGAAGACGAATTCCATGTTTCCTTCTTACAGAACAAAAACTGTGACGTTTTCCAGGGCTTTAAGTTCGGCAAGCCCATGCCGGCGGACGAGTTTCAACAATATCTTAAAAGTCACAACGCCCCTTAATGGGCTATAATAAGGCTTTCGCAAAAGGAATTGGCATGTCTCAACCTGTGGATACCGACAATTTGGAAATGCTCAAGGAAGTCATCGGAGATGACTTGAAGGACATTTTGCAAAGCTATCTGGACGTCGCACCCGCCACCCTGTCGAATATCAAACAGGCCATTGCGAACGGCGATGCCGACGGACTGAGACTGCACGCCCATACTCTCAAGGGCAGTTCCGCGAACATCGGTGCCACCGAACTGCCTCCTTTATGCCTGGTACTGGAAGACAAAGGCAAAGACGGCATCACCGACGGATTGACAGCGGACCTGTCCGCCGTTGAAGCCGAAAACGACAAGGTATCTGCGTTCCTGCAACAGTATCTCGATGCCTTTTAATCCGGTCGATACACGACCGGCGGATTGATCTTCACACTCTAAGAGACACGATAAAATGCATTATCAAGTAACCCCTGAAGAAACGCATCTAGCCAAAAACCCACACCACATTTTCAACATCAACATCATCATCACCCACTTGTTCATTTCGATGATTGTCTTGGAAATCGGCAGCACCCCCATGCTCCTCGCGGTGCCGGTGATTTCGAGTCTGGTGATTGCCTATATTTACCGCCACCGAAAAGAGGTACGTGAACGCGGTTCCTGGTTCGTTTCGGCGCACTGGGAGCTGGCTTGGCGCCGCTGCCGTATCCTGTTGCTCAGCTACGCCATTGCCATTTTGATGGTCGCGGTCTACCTACTGATCGATTTGGTGTTTCCGGGCGGCTTCTCGATGAATGACTTTTCGGATGAAGGCTCACAAACCAACCTGGGCGAAATCATCACCATACGCTTTGCCGCCGTCGTGATTTTCGTGGCGGTATTGATTACCTTCATGCAAACCGGGATTTCGGTGTACGATGCCGGTAAAGGGATTATCGACCCGAAAATCGAAAAATTTCTGCCGCGCGGTGACGACGCCAACGCCGAGTTAGGGGAAGGCGATGATGAAGTCCGTCACGAAGGCCAAAAACACATGTCTTCTTCGGAAAGCGATCAATCATGAGTCAAAGCAAACAACGCCGTTTTCCGACTTTTCTGATTGTCTTGCTGGCCGCCGTCGGTCTGACGGCGGTGTTCATTCTGATTCCGCCTAACCGCGAAGAAGTGTCGGACAAACTGCTACCGTGGAACAGCCATTACAACCAAGCCAACCAGCTTGAAGCCCTCGGTTTGGTACTGAACCAAAGTACGCCCAACGATGCCAAAAAGCTGTTTGGTAACGATGTGGAAGTGAAAATTTTCTCGAAAAAGGATGAGTCCGGTAAAGCGGCGGAAGTCTACTTTCCATCCATGAACATCGCCACCATTCGTGGTGCCGTGGCCCTAAGCTTGGATGTATCTAAAGAGGAACTGGACCGCTATTACTCACAAGGCGTTCAAACCACTGTAACGCAAACAGGCAATCGCCAGGTCACCCCGAACAGTGAAAACATCGAAAAATTGATGGCGAAGCCCATTAAGCTAGTGACACTGATTCCAAGAAAGAACCTGACC
Source organism: Thiomicrospira sp. S5 (assembly GCF_003991075.1). NCBI lineage: Bacteria > Pseudomonadati > Pseudomonadota > Gammaproteobacteria > Thiotrichales > Piscirickettsiaceae > Thiomicrospira > Thiomicrospira sp. S5. Next base: position 2,690,971 of record NZ_CP014470.1, read on the forward strand.
AAACGTGCGATTGAAATGCGCTTCGGTCAGCCTCAACGCGTTGAAAAGCAATCCGATGGCCTCGAGCACTGGTTCTACCCGGATAAAGGCCTGGAAGTGCTTTATGATGAAGAAGGACCGGATGCACTGCAATATGGACCGAGCATCCAGTAATAATCGAAGAGAACTTAAGCCAACCGGCTTAAGTTTCTTTTTTCCAATGGCCGCTCTTACCGCCTTTCTTTTCCAATAACTGCACCTGATCGATCACCATGCCTTTATCGACGGCTTTACACATGTCGTATAACGTTAAAGCCGCCGTCGAAGCCGCGGTCAGGGCTTCCATTTCCACCCCGGTCTGACCGACCAACTTGCACGTAGCGTAAATTTCCACGCAACTCTTCTCTTCGTCGGGAATCAGTTCCACTTTGACCGAGGTCAGCATCAACGGATGACACATCGGAATCAAATCCGGCGTGCGTTTGGCTGCCATAATGCCGGCAATGCGGGCCGTGGCCATGACGTCGCCTTTCTTATGCTTGCCTTCCAGAATCATCTGCAAGGTTTCCGGTAACATCTTAATGACTGCCATGGCACGTGCTTCCCGCACCGTATTGTCCTTTTCACTGACATCCACCATACGCGCCTGACCTTTGGCGTCCAAATGCGTTAATTCGAGTTCTTTCGACATCTCCGTCCCCTGTTATTTGTTAAACCATTTCCGCGAACGGATAGAATTTGACTCGATCGCCTTTGGCGACCGTTTGATCTTCGGGAATCACCACAAAACCTTCCGCCCAAACCGTTGAGGTCAATACACCGGAACCTTGTTTCGGGTACACCTGCACCACGGTTTTCTGTTCGCCTTCCGGAACCGTAATCCGGGCACGAGCAAACTCACGGCGGAAATTGGCGTTCGGCCAATCGAAATCGGCTTCCAACCAAATCGGCGTGATACAAATGTTTTTTACACCCTGCATCCGCATCAAATACGGGCGAGCGAACAAGTTGAAGGTCGCAAAGGCCGACACCGGGTTGCCCGGCAAACCGATAAACGGAGTGCCTTGAACCTGACCGAAAGCCAGGGGTTTCCCAGGCTTCATTTTCACTTTCCACATCTCTAAGGAACCCAGCGACTCGATTGCCGGTTTAATGTGATCTTCTTCCCCGACAGAAACCCCACCGGTTGTCATGACCACATCGGCGACTTGCGCCGCTTGCTTCATAACGTCAATGGTTTCCTCCAAGGTGTCTTTGACACGCCCCAGATCAATCAGCTCAAAGCCTAATTTCGGTAAGGCCCCCGTCAACACATAACGGTTGGCATTGAAGATTTTACCCAGCTGTGGCGCTTCACCCGGTTCCAGCAATTCATCGCCCGTCGTAAAGGTGGCGATTTTAAGTGGTCGGTACACGGTGACTTCGTCAATGCCGATGGAGGCAATCAATCCTAAATCCTGCGAACGCAAACGGTGACCTTTTTCCAAAATCGCGGTACCGGCTTCAATGTCCTCGCCGGTCTTACGGATACTTTGACCAGGCCTGGTGGATTTGGCGGTAATCCGTACCTTGTCACCAACCATCTCCGTCTCTTCTTGCATGATGACGGCATTGGCGCCTTTTGGAATCGGTGCGCCGGTAAAGATGCGCGCGACCGTGCCGACTTCCAGCGGTTCCGGCGTGGCGCCGGCCGGAATGCGCTGACTGACTCGGAAAGTGTCTTCGTGAGTCAAGTCCATACGGTCAATGGCATAACCGTCCATTTCGCTGTTGTCATGCGGTGGCACCATCACGTCGGACACGACCGGCTCGGCCAGCACGCGCCCCATGGCCTCGGCAATGGCTACGGTTTCGGTTTGACGGGTTTTCTTGGCTTGGCTGACAAGATACGACAGCGCTTCATCAAATGTCTTCATGGTGTTTTCTCTTAAAAAAATCCCCGCTTCGGCGGGGAAATCTGACAGATAGTATGTTCGTTAAAAAAGGTTATTGCAACCAACGCTGCTCGGCTTCCTTATCGGAAACCCGTGCATCCACCCAACGGGTTTCGCCATTCGGGAACGTCTCTTTTTTCCAGAAAGGTGCATTGGTTTTGAGGTAATCCATAATAAAATGTGCCGCCTCGAAAGCGGCTTCTCGATGACGGGAAGTCACCGCTACCAGCACGATCTGATCGCAGGGCATCATCTGACCGATGCGGTGAATGATCAAACTGCTCTGCAACGGCCAGCGATCGTGCGCTTCCAGACGAATTTTTTCCAGCGCTTTTTCCGTCATGCCCGGATAATGTTCCAACTCCAGAACGGAAATATCATCGCCTTCATTGATGTCACGAACCGTTCCGGTAAAGGACACCACGGCACCGATGTCCTTGTGCCCGGCACGAATGGCGTTAATCTCTTCGGTGAGGTCGAAATCTTCGGTCTGGATTCGAACAAACGGAAAATCGTTCAACTCAGCCTCCCGTCACCGGTGGGAAAAACGCCACTTCGTCACCGGGTTTCAACTCGGTTTTACGGTCAGCGACATCATGATTGACTGCAATTTGCAGGTTAAGGTTATCCTTCAACGCCTGTTGCCAAATTTCACCGCGTTCCGCCAGTGCATTCAACACGCAATCTACCGTCTTATAAGACTCCAACGGTAGCTGTTCCTGACTTTTACCAAGCGTTTCGCGAAAGCTGGCGAAGTACAAAATCTCTAACATAATCTTACTCCTAAAATGCCGACGGCTCAGCCGCCTAACGAGACCATTTGTCTGAATTCGATGTTATGAACGTTTTCATTGAAGAAGTGACGTTCCGGTTTCTTTTCCATGGCTTTAACAATCAATTGCTTGAGTTCGTCATCTGAAATGCCGTCACGGATCGGCGTGCGTAAATCGACTGAATCTTCCTGCCCCAAGCATAGCGCCAGTACGCCACGCGCCGTTAAGCGCACTCGGTTACAAGACTCACAAAAATGCTGGGAGACCGCCGAAATCACGCCTACGCGGGTATCGGTCCCTTTAATCCAGAAATTTTTGGAGGGGCCGTCGTGGCTTTTACCTGTGGACGGAATCAAATCGGTGCCGACATGCGCTTTGATGCGCGCCATGATTTTATCCATCGGATAATGCTGGTCCATCAGGCTAATGCCCGCTTCACCAATCGGCATGGTTTCGATAAAGCGTACTTCCACGCCCTTTTCGATACCGTAATCGACCATAGACTCGATTTCACCGTCATTGGTGCCTTTCATGACCACCATATTGAATTTAATTGGGTTCAACCCGGCTTCCAGCCCAGCGTCCACACCGGCCAGCACTTTCTGCAAATCGCCGCCTCGGGTGATTTGATGAAAGAGATCCGGCTTCAAGGAATCGATGGAAATGTTGGCGCGTGTCACGCCGGCTTCTTTCAATGCCACGGCATGCTTGGCCAAATGGTGTGCGTTGGTCGAAAGCGCAATCTCTTTCAAACCCTCATAAGGACTGATGTCGGAAACGAAATCCGCCAGCCCTTTTCGTACCAACGGTTCACCGCCGGTCAGGCGTACCTTAGTGACACCCAATTCAACAAAGGCTTTGATAATGCGAGCCAGCTCGTCGAAATCCAGGTATTCAGTGTGACGCCCTTCCGGGTGCGCACCCTGTTCCGGCATGCAGTAACCGCACCGATAATTGCACTTATCGGTCACAGAAACTCTTAAGTATTCGATTTTGCGGTTAAACGGGTCAATCAACGCCATAAAAACTTCGTTATTTCTTTGTGGGAAGAACGCTATATTCTACTGGAATTTAATGGGATAGCAAGCGGAAAAAGCATTTTTTAAGGCATAAAACCCTTTGTTTTTAAAGGCTTTATGCGCTAAAAGACGCAATAAAAAAGCCCGCTAAAAAGCGGGCTTTTTCATCTTAGTGTCAGACGAAGTCCGACATCAGATTACATACCTGCGTGACCAACACCTGGTGGGTCTTCGTGCATACGCTGAGGAACGTTATACTGAGGCGTTCCGTCAGGTAGGCGACGTGCTTGTACGTAGTTTTGAACATTACCTTTACCGTCACCAACCATGTAGTCAGGACAGTCTTTCATGCAACGTTCGTTATGAACAACCGGACGGTGGTCACAGAAGAAGTTACCTTGGTTCTTCATGAACTTGTTTTGCTTCATCAACAAATCAGCGTTGTAGAAAGCATCATCTTCAAGCTCAATCGGGTCACCGTTTTCGTCGATACCGATTGGAATGTAGTTCGACTGCATGATGTAACCGGTAATACCCATGTAACCTGCATCACCGATGAACGGTGCATTTGGCGTCCAGAAAGGCATTGTACGACGAACATAGTCGAAGAAGGTTACCGCATACGGCCAGTAGTTACCAACGGTCTTCATCGGCGCTGGATCACGGAAATCGGAAGTCACCAGGTTTTCATCTACCGCTAGTGGTAGGTAACCTTTCGCACCTTCACCGAATTCACCGTGACACATTGCACAAAACTGTACGTAAACACGCGCACCTTCTTCAACTGTCATACCGACAGAAGCATCCGGCAAGCCGTTACCGTCACCGTCTACAACGATGTTCCACTTAGACATGGCCGCTTCGGAAATCGGCGTACCGAATCCATAAGCCACAAAGCTACCGTCGTCATAGTAGTTTTTCGCAACGCTTTCGTGAACTTCAACGAAGGCCGCCGGAACTTTACATTGAGCGTTACCGTGGTTACCACCGTCGATGCTGTCGTCAACTTCAAACGAGTAAGGGTTGTTCGGGTCTAGTTTCCCTTCCAAACCAGCACGACCGTAAGTCGCATCTTTACCCAAAATCGCTTCGATGACTTTCGCATCTAGGTATTTACCATCATTTTCTTTGATGATTTCAACGTAGTTAGCAGCGTATTTACCGTCGATTTTACCAGCGTCACCGCTGTTGCTACCGGAGTTGCCACTCATTGCATAAGCCGTGCTGGCCGCAACCAATGCAACCGCACCGGCTAGGATTGTTTTCTTAGTACTGAACATTTTCAATCATACCTCCGTTTTTGCCGTTATCCCAAGCGTGAATACGCCAAGTAACCATCGCTGTACGGTGGTAAACGTTGTTCGTACCTTCCAATTTACGCATTTGAGGCATAGGTGGCTGAACGTAACCGGTTTCATCGGTTACACGGCTCATCATAAAGGCTTCAGAACCATCCCAGTCCCACTCAACTTCGAAACGAGTCCAAGCTTTGTCCAGAACCGGTGAAGTGAAGTGTGCTTCTTTCCAGTTTTTACCGCCGTCGAACGAAACATCAACGTGGGAAACTTTACCGCGACCAGACCAAGCCAGACCACGGACGAAGTATTTACCAGGTCCTTGCATCTTGAAGTCAGGTGATGGGTAAGTGATAACCGAGTTGGCTTCCATGTACCAAGAGAAACGCTGAGCGGTACCATCCGGCATCAATTCAGTGTATTTAGAAGTTTCTTCACGGTGTTGAGCTGGTACATCATGTACTTGGATACGACGTAGGTATTTAACCCACATGTTCGCTTCACAACCAGGCACAACCAAACGGATTGGGTAACCTTGTTCACGACGTAGCGCTTCACCGTTCTGAGCGTAAGCTACGAAACAGTCATCCATCGCCAAATCGATTGGAATCGAGCGAGTCAAACCAGCGGCGTCAGCCCCTTCAGGAATCAACCACTTACCTTCTGGCTTGATACCGGCTTCTTTCAACAGGTCAGACAGACGAACACCTGTGTATTCCACACAAGACATCATACCGTGTGTCCATTGAACCGAGTTCAACTGAACCCCTTTCCATTCCATCGCGCCGTTCGCAGGACATTCGATGAAGTGAATACGGGAGATCGACGGGAAACGCTTCAAGTCATCAACCGTGAAGATCAATGGGCGCTCAACCAAACCGTGGATAACCAAACGGTGGTTAGCTGGATCGATGGTCGGTACACCACCGTGGAAACGTTCAAAGTGAAGGCCGTTAGGCGTGATGATACCGTTCAAGCTCTGTAGCGGAGTCATCGTGATGGAAGCCATGGAATCCGGCGTCAACCATTCCAATGTACGACGCTGAACTTCTTTCTCGTATGGAGAAGGCATCCCGTATGGGTACTTACGAACACCAAACCCTAGAGACTTACGGGCCGGGCCATCTTCAAGCACCTGTGTAATTTCTTCTTTTCCAGCGTAAGGCGCAACCGCTTTCGCAGGATCATATTTACCAGCCTCAGCTGCAGAAGCGGCTTTCGTAAACAGAACGCCCCCTGCAACGGCCGCGCTTCCCTTTAGGAAGGCACGACGGCCTTGGTTGCGGCTATCATCAGACTGAACTGCAACCTTTTCAACGATTTTATCTGTCATTTATTGCTCCTTGATTGGCATTTAAGTAAAAAACGCCTCAGATTCAAGAGTTTAACCATTTATAGTAGCTTATATATCTATGTGCTCGACTGCACAAGCATAGCCAAGCACAGTTTTGCTAACGTGTAATAATATGTTTTATGGCTTTTGACTGCAACCTTTTCGCCCCCGAAAAATTAGGATTTGCTTATATAATTTTTTTATGGGCCGCTGGCGAAATTCTATGCTTTTTCAAAGTCCGGGCAGATTTTCACGTCGACAAATCGGTCCGGCTTTCGGATTTTCAATGTCTTCGGCCACTTGCGCCAGGCACTTTTGCACTTCGTCGATGCTCAATACCGAAAGAATCTTATTCATAATGGTCGGGTGAATCGCGACGGTGGTGAACTCGCCCGACGCGAGTTTGATCTGAACCCCACAAGCATCCGCCACCGCCCCTTCTTCATTGCCTTCAATTTGCGCGGCCTGATCGCCGAACAGCAAATCGGAATACAGGGTTTCCAATTCTTCGGCCACCGCATCGCTCAACTCACCGTCAATCGACACCGAAAACGACACTTCACCGTTACCTTCCTCTTCACGAGCGATTTGAGCGGTTAAACCCTGTCCCTCAACGGCCTCGCAAAAACGTTTGGCAATTGGTTCGTCGAAAAAGGTGTATTCAAAATTGTCTAACATGGCGTTTCCTTATCACTCCATCAGCCGGAACGCCCTCTCAATCGGCGCTGGCTTTATTTTTTCAACCGACAGGAGTATCATTTCGAGTCACCCTTTAATGAGCAGGAGTTCTCCATGATCGAACGTCAGTTCCCGATCACGCGTATGCGCCGTATGCGTAAAGACGCTTTTTCACGCCGCCTGATGAGTGAAAATGTCCTCACCACTCAGGATCTTATCTATCCGATGTTCGTGATTGAAGGCCATAACCAACGGGAACCGGTCAAATCCATGCCGGATATCGAGCGATTGAGTATAGACCTTTTAATCTTGGAAGCTCAAGCATTATTTGAACTCGGCATTCCGATGATTGCCCTTTTCCCGGTACCGAACCCGGACACCAAAACACTGGAAGCCACCGAAGCTTATAACCCAGATGGTTTGGTGCAACGCGCGGTTCGTGCCGTTAAAGAAGCCGTACCGGAAATGGGCGTCATGACGGACGTCGCGCTGGACCCTTATACCACGCATGGCCAAGACGGCATCATCGACGAAGACGGTTACGTATTGAACGACGACACCATCGACGTTTTGATGAAACAGGCGCTTTCCCATGCGGAAGCCGGCGCCGATGTCGTCGCCCCGTCCGACATGATGGACGGCCGTATCATCGAAATTCGCGAACTGCTGGAAGAACACGGGCACATCCACACCCGCATCATGGCCTATTCCGCCAAATACGCGTCGGCTTACTACGGGCCTTTCCGCGATGCTGTCGGCTCGGCGGGCAACCTCGGGAAAGCCGACAAAAAAACCTACCAGATGGATCCGGCCAACAGCGACGAAGCGTTACATGAAGTGGCCATGGACATTAATGAAGGGGCCGACATGGTCATGGTGAAGCCGGGGGTTCCATATCTGGACATCGTTTACCGCGTCAAGCAGGAATTCAAAGCCCCGACATTCGTGTATCACGTCAGCGGCGAATACGCCATGCTGAAAGCCGCCGCATTGAACGGTTGGATCAATGAACGTGAAGTCGTGTTGGAAACCCTACTGAGCTGCAAGCGCGCCGGTGCCGACGGCATTTTGACCTATTACGCCAAAGTGGCCGCGCAATGGCTGGCGGAAAAATAATCACTGCCACTGAACCGAACGGATGACCGATTGCTTATGACCGATTATTACGCCGTGGTGGGCGACCCCATCGCCCACTCCAAATCCCCGTTGATTCACCGGCTGTTTGCCGAGCAAACCCATCAAGACTTGGTGTACGAAGCCATTCGCGTCGATACCGAAGACACCACTTTTCAGTGGGCCATGGCGGACTTAAAAGCCCAGGGATATAAAGGCCTCAATATTACCGTGCCCTATAAACTGGATGCTTTCGAATACGCCGATGAACTGACGGAACGCGCGCAGGTGGCCCATGCAGTCAACACCTTTCAATTTCAAGACGGTAAAACCCTCGGCGACAACACCGACGGCGTCGGCTTGGTGATGGACATTGAGATCAATGCCGCCTGCCCGTTTGAAGGCAAGCAGGTTTTGATTCTCGGCGCCGGCGGCGCCGTGCAAGGCGTACTGCAACCCATTCTGGAAAAACGGCCAGGCCTGGTGCATATTGCCAATCGCACTGCCAAGCGTGCCGAAGTTCTGGGGCAGCGCTTCGATACCGACATTCCCATCACCGCCAGCGGCTGGGAAAACATTCCTTGCCCGCCCGGCGGTTACGACATCATTATCAACGGCACCTCGGCCAGTCTGGAAGGTAAGTTGCCGCCGGTAAACGGAGACGTCGTTGGGGCAGACAGTTTGGTGTACGACATGATGTACGGCACGGAACCGACCGTGTTTATGGATTGGGCGAAAGACTTGCAACCGGAATGCAGAACACGAGACGGACTGGGCATGCTGGTCGGCCAGGCGGCCGAAGCGTTTTATCTATGGCGCGGCGTCCGCCCGGAAACCGCCAGCGTTATCAACGAAGTGCGGCGTTTAATGAACGCTTAATCGCGTTCTTCTTTCAGCCCGTTACAATTCATATACGGGCAAAAATCCGCTTCCGACATCGGTTTGGCCAGCAGGTAACCCTGCAGGATATCGCACTCCGCCCCGACCAACACTGCTTTTTGCTCCTCGGTTTCCACCCCTTCGGCCACTACTTGTAAATTCATGATATGCGCCATCTGGATGATTTCCGTCATCAAGGCTTTTTCCTGGTCGTTTTCAGCGATGTTCTGCACAAAGGATTTATCGACTTTCAGCATATCGATGCACCCTTCTTTCAAAACGGCAAAGGCCGAATAGCCGGTCCCGAAATCGTCCAACGCCACTCCGACACCCAGGTTACGCAGCTCGGTCAAGACATTGATGGCTTGTAGGTTACCGCCAATGAACAGCGACTCGGTCACTTCGATTTTCAACAACCTCGGCGGCAGCTGGTGCCGTTCCAGCAAGGCTTTCATATTGTCAACAAAACCGATTTCCGATAATTGATACGGCGACGCATTGACCGAAAAATACACGTCTTTTTGATCGCAGTTTTGGTGCAACGCCTGCGCGACGATAATGGCATGCTCCAAAATGGAGTCGCCGAGTTTGCCGATCAGGTTCGCCGTTTCCGCCAATGGAATGAACTCATCCGGCGACACCCAGCCCAACTCTTCGTCATGCCAGCGCGCCAGACACTCCACCCCCATCAGCTGGCCAGACCGAGCACAGAACAATGGCTGATAAAACGGCTTGATACGGCGCTCTTCGACCGCTTTTCGCAAACGGTTTTCCAGAAGCAACAAACGTTGATGGTGATCGTCCACATGCCCGGCGTAACGTAAACAGGAAACCCCTTGTTTCTGTTTCGCCATGTGCATGGCGGCATCGGCATAACGAATCAAGGTCTCGACATCCCGGCCGTCTTCTGGGGCAAACACCCAGCCAAACGATGCCGAGACATGCAAATTCAGACCGTTCAACTTCATCGGCCTTTCCACCGCACTCAGGAAGCTTTCAATCAAACCTTCCACTTTCTTTTCGTCGGCCACTTCCGGCAGAATCACCACAAATTCGTCACCCCCGAATCGGGAAATCAGCGACCCGTAAGGCGCGATCAACTCCAGACGGTCACGCACCTTTTTCAGCATCAAGTCGCCAACCGAATGGCCCAGCGAGTCATTGATGGTCTTAAAACGGTCGAGATCCATCATCACCAGACAGAAATCCGAGCCTTTTTTCAGCAAACGGTCGGCCTCCGAGCTGAGGTGTCGACGGTTCGGCAAACCGGTCAAAGGATCTTTCAACGCCAATTCCTTCATGGCCGTCGCTTGATTCACCTGGTCGGTAATCTCGGCATTGGTCGAGCTGTAGCCGATGATTTTTTTGCCGTCGAAAATCGGGCGGGTGACATGACGCACCCAAATCAGCCCTTTATGTTTGGTGGTCAAGCGCACTTCAATCGCATCCGGCGTTCGACCGGCCGCGACCGATTTTTCATAAGACAACCATTTAGGAAAGTCCTCTTCGTACACCAGGTCGGCAAACAGGTTCGGGGTTTGGTAAAAGGTTTTGACGTCATAACCGGTCATGTCGGTAATGGCGGATGAGATATAGCGATAACTGCGATCAAGGTTTTGAAGATAGGCGGCTTCTTCAGCCATTTCCACCAGAGATGCGAACGTCATGTTCTTGGCGCGCACTTCGTCACTGAGAATGCGTTGACGGGCGATGAAAAAACCAGCCACCATGCCCACTAAACTGGGAATGATTAAAAAACGAGGGCGGAAAGGCGCTTCATACAGAAAATCGAGCTGAATGGCCGCCAGCAGAATGACCACCAGCCATCCCATGACGATATAACGGAAATAGACACCAAGGTCGGCCCGCCAAGCATTCGGATGACCTAATTTACCATTCAGGGATGCATTCATGATTCAGAGTTCGTCGCAGCCCGCCTGTTGGAAATCGTTTTTCAACTTCACATAATGTTCGGCGGAATATTTGAAAAACGCTTTTTCGTCATCGGTCAACGGCCGCAGCTTCTTCACCGGAGACCCGACATACAAATAGCCGGACTCCAGCACCTTACCGGCCGGTACCAAACTGTTCGCCCCGACCAGCACGTGTTTTTGCACCACCGCATTGTCCAGCACCACCGCGCCCATGCCAATCAAACATTCGTCCTCGATGATACAGCCATGCAAGACCGCATTATGCCCCACCGTCACATCAGCACCGACAATGCAACGCGACCCTTTCGTGATGGGCGAATCATGCGTGGTGTGGCAAACGGTGCCGTCTTGAATATTACTGCGAGGCCCGATTTCAATGGCGTTGACATCACCGCGCAAGGTCGCATTGGGCCAGATACCGACGTCCTCGGCCAGGGAACATTGCCCGATGACCACCGCGGAAGGATCGACCCAGGCGCTTTCGTCAAGACTGGGGGTATGATTCTGATAACGACGAATCGACATAAATCTTTCGACTCCAAACTACGTAATTAATCTCAACTGAGTAACACTATAACGGGTTTTCAAGCCTTTTCAAATCGCTTGTTTTAAGAAAATTTTTATCCGGTTATCAGGCGTATTACAAAGTGCCAATAAAATCATAACGATATTAAAAAATACCCAGGCCTGGGTATTTTTTGTCAAACACGCCCTTATCCCCAATAAGGCCCGGAAGCGCCAATCACCGCTTCCAACACGCCCAACGCCAGGTTGATGGCAATCACCGGACGCATTTTAGCGTTCATCACCTGTCCGGCTTCGGCAAACTGCCCCGCCTTTACATGGTTTCGAAAGGTTTTGAAGGGGCCGAAATACAACCAGGCGAACAAACCGATCATCAGCCAACCCACCCACTGCATGGCATGCAAGTACAACGGTACGGCGGTCAAATCACCGAAGCGCGTCATCCAATCCCAATAACCGGAAATCACCAACAGAACGATAAAACCCCACACCCATGGGAAAAAACGTCCGAACACATCGGCCCACAGCGTCAAACGCTGTGGCGGTTCCAGTGCCATCGCCGCCGGCCGCAGCACCCGATAAGCCAGGAAAATACCACCCACCCACAAAACCGCTGCCACCGTATGCAGCGAGGTCGCAACAATCGTCCCCATTTACATCCTTCCTCTTAAACTTTTTTTATTATGAGTCACTTTTATAATACGTCTCCATTATCCACACCCCCGGACTTTGTGCAATAACGTTTAACCACATGATTAAAAAGGAATTTTTAATTTCACTCGCATTTGCATTCGCTTCTGATACAATGGCGTTTCATCTCTCGGGGTGCACACCTAAGTGCTGAGACGACTGAGTGGAAAGAGCAAATCGCTTTTCCCGGCTGTCGGGCCCGTTGAACTTGATCTGGTTAAAGCCAGCGTAGGGAAGAGAAGATTTCTTTGGGAACGACCGCTTTGGCGGACGTGCGCCCTTTGATTGCTTTGGAACCTGCGTCGGACTGCCCGAATCGCACCCGTGTCGCCAAAGCAATTGTCCGACCGGCCGGTTCCGGCTTCCGACCTCGCTCCGAGCAAAAACATCTTGTTGAATCGTGTCTGCTGAAACGGCTTTTGCTGTGACGGTTTCACGTCTGATTACGCTGTGTTTTTCCCCCTTTGAACGCAACAAAAGCGAGGAAAACATGACTGCATTTAAACACGCCCTGCCGGCGTCCAATGACATTCTGACCCGAGAGCCGTTACCGGCCTCCCAAAAAACCTATATCCCCGGCGACATCCACCCGGACATCCGTGTGCCGATGCGTGCCATCCAACTCACCAACGGTGAGACCGTCACCGTGTACGATACCTCCGGCCCTTATACCGACCCGACCATCGAGATAGACGTCGCCCAAGGCATTCCCGCCATCCGCAAACCTTGGATTGAAGCACGCCAGGATACGGAAGCCTATGACGGTCGTATCATTGACCCGAAGGACAACGGTTACAGCAACCGTAGCCAAATGGAAACCGCCATTGCCGGCGCCTCCAGCTTGATGCGTCAACCGTTGCGCGCCAAATCCGGACAAAACGTGACCCAACTGCATTATGCCCGCCAAGGCATTATCACGCCGGAAATGGAGTTCATCGCCATCCGCGAAAATCAGCGCCGTGAACTCACCCGTCGTTACCTCAACGACGCCGAGCGCGAACACCGATTGAAAGGCGAACATTTCGGTGCCAATCTGCCGGAAGACATCACACCGGAATTCGTGCGCGACGAAGTCGCCGCCGGACGCGCCGTCATTCCGTGCAACATCAACCACCCGGAATCCGAACCGATGATTATCGGGCGCAACTTTCTGGTGAAGGTCAACGCTAATATCGGCAACTCCGCCACCACCTCGTCGATTGCCGAAGAAGTCGAAAAAATGGTCTGGTCCACCCGCTGGGGCGCCGATACCGTTATGGACCTGTCCACCGGCAAAAACATCCACACCACCCGCGACTGGATTCTGCGCAACTCACCCGTGCCCATCGGCACGGTACCGATTTATCAGGCACTGGAAAAGGTCAACGGCGTCGCCGAAGACCTGACCTGGGAAATTTTCCGCGACACCCTCATCGAACAGGCCGAACAAGGTGTGGACTACTTCACCATCCACGCCGGTGTCTTGCTGCGTTACGTACCGATGACCACCAAACGCGTCACCGGCATCGTTTCCCGCGGCGGCTCGATTATGGCGAAATGGTGTATCGCACACCATCAGGAAAGCTTCCTTTACACCCATTTCGAAGACATCTGCGAAGTCATGAAGCAATACGACGTTTCCTTCTCACTGGGAGACGGCTTGCGCCCTGGCTCACTGGCGGATGCCAACGACGAAGCGCAACTGGCGGAACTCGAAACTCTTGGCGAATTGACGAAAATCGCCTGGAAACACGATGTCCAGGTCATTATCGAAGGCCCGGGCCACGTACCGATGCACATGATCAAGGAAAACATGGACAAGCAATTGGAATATTGCCACGAAGCACCTTTCTACACGCTGGGGCCTTTGACCACTGACATTGCACCGGGTTACGACCACATCACGTCCGGCATCGGCGCCGCCATGATCGGCTGGTTCGGCACCGCCATGCTGTGTTACGTCACCCCGAAAGAGCACCTGGGCTTGCCAAATCGCGACGACGTCAAGGAAGGCCTCATCACGTACAAACTGGCCGCCCACGCCGCCGACGTCGCCAAGGGGCACCCCGGAGCGCGTGCACGTGATGATGCCCTTTCCAAAGCCCGATTCGAATTCCGCTGGGAAGACCAGTTCAACCTCGGACTCGACCCGGAAAAGGCACGCGCCTTCCACGACGAAACCCTGCCGCGTGATTCCGCCAAAGTGGCGCATTTCTGCTCCATGTGCGGGCCGAAATTCTGCTCGATGAAAATCTCGCAGGAAGTGCGAGACTACGCCGAACAACAAGGCCTGTCTCACCAAAAAGCGGTGGAGCAAGGCATGGCGGAAATGTCGCAAACCTTCAAGGACAACGGCAGCGAAGTCTATGTGAATGTCGAAGACATCACTTTATCCAGCTAAGCAGAGGTCGTCATGAAACACGTCACCAAGCAACACCTCGGCATCGCCGGGGCCGGCCTCGTCGGCCGGGTGCTGGCGCTGAAACTGTTGGCGCAAGGGCACCGCGTGACCTTGTTCGAAAAGGATTCCGATGAATCGGAAAACGCCGCCGCACGAGTGGCCGCCGGCATGTTGGCGCCCTTTGCGGAACTGGAAACCGCCGAATCGGATATTTTCGATCTCGGACAGCGTTCCATCCAAATCTGGCCAGGCCTGCTCGAGCAACTCAGCATTCCCGACGCCCTGCAACAGGCCGGTAGCGTCATCACCGCTCACCCGGCGGACATGGCGGAATTGGAACGGTTTATGGCGCAGTTGCGCGCCAAAGCCAAATCGCCCGATTCGGCCGAATCGATTCAAGCACTGGACCCAAATGCCCTTCAGCGACTGGAACCGGATTTAAGCCATCATTCGCGTGGCTTTTTTCTGCCGAGCGAAGGCCAGGTCAATGCCCAACGCTTTATGGATCGAAGCCGAAGCTATCTGCGCGAACACCCGGAGGTCATTTGGCACACCCACGCCGAAGTCACTGACCTGAAAGACGGATGCATTCACGTCGGTTCGAATCCCTTCACATTCGATTGGGCATTCGACACCCGAGGGCTCGGTGCCAAAAAAGAGGTCACCGACTTGCGCGGCGTACGCGGCGAAGTCTTCTGGTTGGACGCCCCCGATGTCAAGCTGACCCGACCGGTGCGCTTAATGCACCCGCGTTACCGCATTTACATCGTACCGCGCCCGTCCGCCGATACGCCGCACCGTTACGTCATCGGCGCCACCGAAATCGAAAGCGAGGACATGAGCCCCATGTCGGTACGTTCCAGTCTGGAACTGCTGTCGGCGGCCTACAGCTTGCACCCCGGTTTCGGCGAAGCGCGCATCGTCAACAGCCTGACCAACTGCCGCCCGGCATTGGACGATAACCTACCGTCGATTCGTCATGAACCACAAGTCACTCGAATCAACGGCCTGTATCGTCACGGTTATCTCCTGACGCCCGCGGTGGTGGAACAGGCATTGATGGAAAGCGGTTTTGCCACCGCCGATGCGGCTTAATGATTCCGACGGCCAAAACGCACAGAATAGGAAACGACTATGACTCTTTTGATTAACGATCAACCGCAGGCTTTCGACACTCTGCCGAATTTGCAAGCGTTACTGGAACAACTCGGCTACCAGCCGAACCAATTTGCCGTGGCGGTCAACGAAACCTTCGTTCCGCGCGGCCAGTACCGCGAGACGGCTTTACAAGACGGCGACCGCATTGAAATCGTCGCGCCGATGCAAGGAGGTTGATATGCCGGCACAAACAACTTCAACACACACCCCTTCCACGCAAAACGACATGACTTGGCACATCGGCGGCGAAACCCTGAACAGCCGCTTGTTGATCGGCTCCGCCCTGTATTCATCACCTCAGGCAATGCAAGCCTCCGTGCACGCTTCCGGTTCGGAAATCGTCACGGTTTCCCTGCGCCGTCAGGCGGCGGGCGATGCGGCCGGTCAGGATTTCTGGCAGCGAATTCAAGACCTGAACGTCAAGGTCTTGCCGAATACCGCCGGTTGTCACTCCGCCAAAGAAGCGATTACCACCGCGCAAATGGCCCGCGAAGTCTTTCAGACCCACTGGGTGAAACTGGAAGTCATCGGCGACCAATACACACTGCAACCCGACCCTTTCGAACTGGTCAAAGCCGCGGAAGCGCTGGTCAAGGACGGTTTCGAGGTCTTCCCTTACACCACCGACGATTTGGTGCTGGCGCAAAAACTGGTCGATGCCGGTTGCCGGATTCTCATGCCGTGGGGCTCGCCCATCGGCTCGGGCAAAGGGCTGATGAACCCTTACAACCTGAGCATACTGCGGGAACGCTTTCCGGAGTTGAACCTGATTGTGGATGCCGGTATCGGCAAACCGTCCCATGCGGTTCAGGCGCTGGAAATGGGTTACGACGGTGTTTTACTCAATTCCGCCGTGGCGCTGTCGCCGCAACCGGAAAAGATGGCCCGCGCGTTTAAAGCGGCGGTGGAAGCCGGTTTTTACGGCCGCCAGGCCGGCACCATGCCGGAACGCAACTTGGCGGCGCCGTCCACTCCGGTGGTCGGCACGCCTTTCTGGCATCAAGAAAACTCTCCGACCTAGTGTCGTTCTAGTGTCGTTCTAGTGTCATCTTAATGAAAGCAGGCCTGGTCAAAATGCAGTTTCCTTCTTGCCAAACGCCCGAACAACCGCTGGGGCTTTATCCGTTGGTCAGCCGCGCCGAAGACGCCGCTTTGCTGTTCCAAAACGGCATCACCACTCTGCAAATTCGTATTAAGGATTTGCAGGGCGAGGCGTTGGGCCAAGAACTCGCCGCCACCGTACGCTTGGCGGAAACCTACAATGCCCGTCTGTTCATTAACGATTACTGGCAAATCGCTATCGAACTGGGCGCTTACGGCGTGCATCTCGGCCAAGAAGATTTGCACACCGCCGATGCTCAATCCCTGTTTCAAGCCGGTTTACGGCTTGGCGTCAGCACCCATAATCCGTCGGAAATCGAAACCGCCTTGCCGTTGCAACCGTCGTATCTCGCCATCGGCCCGATTTTCGGCACCCAAAGCAAACAACTCGACTATCCGGCGGTCGGGCTGGACAATCTAACCCATTGGAGCCGTTCGCTGCCAATGCCGGTGGTCGCCATCGGTGGCATTGGGTTGGAACAACTCGGGCCCGTGGTGCAGGCAGGTGCGAATGGCGTGGCGATGATTCAAGGGTTACAATTGCATCAAGCTGGCTGCGCCGAGCACCTCAACACCCTGCAAACCCGGTTTGCCGAAAACTACCAGGCCTGGTCTAAAAGGCCCAATGACGAGACAACCTTTCGATAAGGAATAAACCTGTATGCGCCCCACCACACCAACCGTTTTGACCATTGCGGGTTCCGACCCTTACGGCGGTGCCGGCATTCAAGCCGATCTGAAAACCATCCACGCCTTGGGCGGTTACGGTTTCAGTGCCATTACCGCAATCACGGCACAAAATTCACTGGGCGTACAGCAGGTGGAAGCCTTATCGGCGGAGACGTTACATCACCAATTGCGGGCTTTGTTCGAGGATGTGCAAATCGACGCCGTCAAAATCGGCATGCTCGCCAATGCGGAATTGATTGAGGTAGTGGCCGCAACGTTGCAACGCCATCCACCTAACGCAGTGGTGCTGGATACGGTACTGGTCAGCTCCAGCGGCCACCCATTGCTGGCGGCTGACGCCGTCAGTACCTTGGTGGAAAAGCTGTTTCCGCTGGCCGACGTCATCACCCCCAATTTACCGGAGTTGAATCACCTGTTGAACCGTGCGCCGGAAACGCCGGTAGACGATCTGGTTGAAATCGAAAAGGCGTTGTGTGAGATGGGGGTTCAAGCCGCCGTCCTCAAAGGAGGCCACAGCAACGACACCGACATGGCAACTGATATTCTGATTCAACCCAACCGCGGTCTTAACCCCGAATCGAAACCCAAACACTTTTCCAGCCCGCGCGTGGCCACCACCCACACCCACGGTACCGGCTGCGTATTTTCATCCGCCATCGCCACCGGGCTGTCGCAAGGCCAAACATTGGAAGAGGCCGTCGGCAACGCCAAACGGCATCTAACCGACTGGCTCCGCCGGTCCGAGGCCCTTTATTTCCATTACCATGACTCATCCACGGCAAAGCGCCGAGAGCCAATCGACATCCGTCATGTTTGAGACCGATTAGGCTCCAACCTTCTTCAGCGTTTGCTGTGATAGGGATCCAGCGGCGTCAGACGTTTACGCAGCACCACTTGATAAAGCTGTAAGGAACGGCTTCGGAAAGCCCCGGCGGAAATTTTCAGGTAATAATTCCACATCCGATAAAAACGGCTGTCGTAACGGTCTTGCAAATCCGGCCAGGCCTGGTCGAAATTGCGTTGCCACGCCATCAAGGTGCGGTCGTAATCCGGCCCGAAATTGTGCACGTCTTCCACCACAAAATAAGGCTCCGCCGCCTTATTGATTTGCGCCAACGACGGAATGGAACCGTTCGGGAAAATGTATTTGTGAATCCACGGATTGGTGACGTAAAACGACTTGTCGCTGCCGATGGTGTGCAGTACGAAAATCCCGTCGTCTTTCATCAGATCGTAAGCGGTGCGCATGTAGGTGTCATAATTCTTCTGCCCGACGTGTTCGAACATGCCGATGGACACCAGCTTATCGAACGTGCCTTCCATCTTACGGTAGTCTTTGAGTTCGATTTGCACCGGCAAGTCTTTGCAGCGTTGTTCGGCCAGCTGTTGCTGTTCACGCGAAATGGTCAATCCGGTGACGTGCACCCCATATTTGCGCGCCGCCAATTCGGCGAAACTGCCCCAACCGCACCCGATGTCGAGCACCGTTTCATTGGATTGCAACTCCAGTTTCTGACAAATCAAATCCAACTTGGCTTCTTGGGCCTGATGCAGGCTGTCGGCGTTTTTCCAATAACCGCAGGAATAGGCCATCGTCGGGTCCAGCATGGCTTCGTAGAGGTCATTGCCGACGTCATAATGCTGCTCGCCAACTTGATAGGCGCGCTTTTCCGATTGCATATTCGTCAAACGCGCCATCAACCAATGTTTGATGAACACCCAGCGCCCGGTCAAGGATTCGTCCAGTTTGGCGGTCATGGCGCGGGTAATCATTTCGTCCAGTTGCTCGCAGTCCCACCAGTGATCCATGTAACTTTCCCCGGCCCCGAGCGTGCCGTCGCGCAACACCCGCCAGTAGGTTTGGGCATTATGGATTTGCGGATCCCAGGGGTTGGAACCGTTCACGGTGAGACCGGCTTTCGCCAGTTGAGATTCGAGAAAATCCGCCGCTTTTCCTAAGCGGCCGGAAACCAAAGTACCAGCACGAACTTCCTTGTCGGCCAAGACAGTCGAGTGACGCATGCTTGCCTCCTATGAAAGCCAAAACGGCTTATCAACCAATGGATACCTTATCGGTGCTCTCGCCTTTGAGAAATGCCTTGAATTACGTAAACAATCGTATTAAAAAAGAATCGGAACAATTTTAACAGGTTAATGAAAATGACATTTTTTTCAAGAAAAAATCATGACAATGCTTTGAAATAGCAGTAAAAAACTTTTTTATAGTGGACACTTTGGTACCATAAAAACTTGGAGAAACCATCCAACCGGAGGTGTCTATGACCGCTCGATTTTCGCCCGCACTCAAAGCCATTCTGTTCGACCTCAGCGGCGTGCTGTACATCGGCACCCAAGCCATTCCGGGCGCCGTCGACGCCATCCGCCGCGCGCGCGAACAAGGTTACACTCTGCGTTTCGTCACCAATACCGCCAGTCAATCGTCGGACATGATTCTGCAACAGCTGCACACTCTCGGGTTCGACTTTTCGCCATCGGAATTGTTCACCGCGCCAAGAGCCGCCAAAGCGTATATTCAACAGCAGCAACTGCGGCCTTATTGCCTGATTCACCCGAATCTGAAAACTGAATTCACCGACATCGACCAAACCGACCCCAATTGCGTACTGTTGGGCGATGCCCAAGACGGCTTGAATTATCACACCCTCAACCAAGCCTTTAACTTGGTGGAAGCCGGTTTTCCGTTAATCGGCATCGGCAAGAACAAATATTACAAGGATGCCGAAGGGTTCAAACTCGATGCCGGCGTGTTCATTCATGCGCTGGAATGGGCCAGCGGCGTCGAAGCCATTATTATGGGCAAACCAAATCGGGCCTTTTTCGAACAGGTGGTGGCCTCCACCGGATTTCAGCCGGCAGAATGTTTGATGATTGGCGACGACGTCATCGGCGACGTACAAGGCGCGATTGACGCCGACCTGCAAGCCAGCCTGGTGCGCACCGGGAAATACAAACCCAGCGATGAAGCCCTCTTACCCGAAAACGCCCACACCCTCAACAGCATCGCCGATTTACAATTTTGACCAGGCCTGGTAATTTTTCGATTCCGCCTTTTGCTTGACGGACCAAACACTGTCCGGCTCTCCGCCATAAACCCGTTTAGCGGTTATTCGCGCCATCCACCAGAAGCAAACGGCTCCCAGCAACGCCACCGCATCCACACTCAAAGTATCGGCGTGAATATCGGCCCAAATACCAAGCGATGGCCACAGCCATGCCACCAGCGTCGTCAACGGAATCGCAAACGTGGTCACGGCCGCCAGCCGAAGCAAATCAACCGAAGCCTTGGCCGCTCCACGCCCAAAGGCCCAAGCAATGTTTGCAAAAAAAACTGCGTAATACACCCATTGGTACCAGGTCGTCAAATCCGCTACCTGCCCCTGCAGCCATTTTCCGGCGACCATCATCGCGGAAATGCCGGACATCGCACCCAGGCAAACCCCAACCGTAATGGCGGCAAGCCAAACCACATCGCGCCGTTGCGTTGGCACCGGTTCCTGTTTACGTTGTACTTTGCGCCGATTTTCCAACCACAGCAAATTCCCGCTATAAAATAACCAAGCGCCGGCTAGCCCCAAGAAAAAATAAATCCATTGCACAGGCGTTCCGCCATAAGCGCCAAAGTGCAAAGCGAAAAAGCTACTCAAAGTCGTTGAGGCCGCAGCTTGTCGCCCTGGGAAATATTCCATCGCCAATACCTCTCCCGTATATGGGTTCATCGGCGCGAAACCACCCATCGCTCGGGGGGAAACCGCCGTCTCGTCATACCCCCAGACCCGGACCACCGCTCTCGGACTGTTGACTCCGACATATTGCAAGGACTCCGGCTTGAATGTCGGTGAAAGCGCTTGTGCCCGAGCCACCAACTCGCTCGGACTCAACATCTGGTTAGGGTCGGTGGATTGACCGGTGGCCGGTGTTGGCCGGCCCGCTTGAAAAGCCTCTCGAAGTTTGCCTTCGTGAATCACCTCATTCTGGACGCCGTAAATACCATCGTGATAAGCGAATACCACCGACGTGAAGACAATCACCAAATGAAATGGCAAGCTGGTAATCCCGACCACATTATGCGCATCCAACCATTTTCGTCGTGGTTTGCGGTCCAGCCGTAATGCAAAAAAGCTTTTGACCAGATTTGGAAGAAAAATAATCAACCCCGACACCAATGCCACGCTGTAAATCAAGGCCACAACGCCCATGAACCAACGATTGGCATCGGTATCGAAAGGCAACCCGACCACGCGATGCAGTGTGTCGATAAATTCCGCCAGTTGAGTCGGGTAGGCTTCCTGCACCTGCGCCTGGCCTGCTTCATTGCGGGCCACCACATAATGATGATACGCCAGATGATTGTGTTCATCTGCATCTGGATCCGGTTGTTGAAAGCGTAATTCACCTTTGCCAGGTTCGGTTTCACTTAAATACAGACGTATATCCCGTTTGGCTTGAGGATGATTTTCCAACGTCTGAGCAATCAACGGATTCGCTTGCGATAACAGTATCGTTTTAGGGCTGGCTTCCGGCGCGGAAGCCCAACGGGAAATAGGGTCTTTGAACATGGTCAAAGCACCAGCATAAAAAGCGATGAACAACGCCAACCCCGACACGATTCCCGTCCAGGTATGAAGCGTCTTATAAGAACGAAGAACCTCTGTTCGCATACAAATTTCCTATTTCAAAAATTAAAGCAGGTGCAGCCCAAAGAAGAGACCGAATACCAGAAAATTGACCAGGCCTAACCATAACCAGGCTTGCCAACCGTTTCGAAAAGCATAACTCGCACTGATAACCACTAACCAAACGGGCGTGACAATCCACATAGCAAGCTGCACCTTCACACTGGCCAAAATGTCTCCTGAAAAAGCCATGAAAAGTCCGCTAATGCCGACACCGAGCGTAAAGCCCAACAAGACGCCAGCTAAGGTTTTAGCTATCCAATCATTTTGAAAAGGTCGTGTTTCAACCATCATGCCCACTCCTTTTAAGACCGACAAAGCCACCTAATACCGGCAATAAAGTCAATAAGACCATCACCCAGGTACTGAATACGAATACGCCTGCGGCCGGCTGCATGCTTGAACCGAACAACCACAAACTGAGAACCAAACATAATGCGCCCGCCAGCTTGCCCGGAAAAGATGGCAACGAGCGAGATAAAAGTGTTTGGTTTTTCGAGGCTAAATAAAACAACGTGCAGCCAACTCCGGCCAGCCCCATCGCGAAAGGTATCAATTCGGTCATCCTGTCTTGTCCATTTCAAAATCGGTTGAAAGGTCGGTGCAAAAACCGCCTTTTCAGACACGTCAAAATCGTGCCGACTATTTTATATAAACAATAATCAATATCCAATATAATTTTACTTGTATTCAACAATGATTATCATTAACATATCGTTTCTCACAAAAAATCAATGAAAACACATTGCCCCTTTCCGGGCCAAAAACCGACTTTGGAGACCTTTAATTATGAGCGAAAGCACCCTTCCCAAGCTGACCTTGAAACCACTGATTTTCGCACAGCGATTAGCATTGGCCAGCTTGCCGGCCGCCCTACTGTACTCAACCCCTTCTTTCGCGGAAACGACCCAGCTTCAAGCCATTACCGTACAGGGTGAAAAAATGGAGCGAACCGAGATGCAGACCATCACCGGCACCACCATCTTCACCGACGCGCAAATTGAAGAAGAAAACAAAAAGACCGTGCTGGACATGGTTCAAGAGGTGCCGAACGTCACCGTCGGCGGTTATGGCGGGATCGCCAATATTCGGGGTGTGGACGGTAATGGTGGGGGGAAATCCTCATATAGCTGGGTCGGCGCCACTCGTCCACGTACCAGCACCGTCATCGATGGCGTCGGACAAATCTGGACCGGCGGGAATGTGCTCGACAACAGTATCTGGGACCTGGAGCAAATCGAGGTGCTGCGCGGCCCGCAATCGACAACTCAAGGGCGTGCCGCCATCGGTGGTGCCATTGTCATCAAAACCAAAGACCCGACTTTTGAAGACGAAGCCGCTGTCCGGGTCGGCATGCAACAAGCGAATGGACGCAACCTATACCAAGCCGCGGGCATGGTTTCCGGGCCACTTAACAGCGATTTGGCTTACCGTTTGAGTGCCAGTTTGATTAAAGGCGAAAGCTTCATCAAGTACATCGACAATAATCCGAACCTTGATTACAACGAAAACCCAAACGACGTCGAGCATCAGGACATCAAAGCCAAATTACTGTGGCAGCCTGAAGACAACGATCGCTTTTCGGCCCGATTCGACATTCAGCATCAAGCCCAAAAAGGCCCTTATATCGACTCGGTCATCAGCGGCGACAAAAACTATGAAGCGCCGATGGATGATGATTCCGGAAATTACGCCGTCAACCACCGTATCGGCGATACCACCATGGATACTTTTATCACCAACATCAATTATGAAATCGATGCCCATACTGAAACCACGTTTATCGCTTCCTACACCCAATTCAAAAGCGGTTACTATCACAATCAGGAAAGCCGCTCCTTCAAAATGGACGACTGGGATCAAAGCAGTATCAACCTGGAAGGACGCGTGAACTTCCTGCCGGGCGCCAGTAAACTGAGCGGGATGATTGGTGCGTCAGCCATCAAAGACGACCAGGACATTCATATTTATTATGTCGAAGACAACACCGATGATTATAAAAGCGACCTTTTCAAGGGCAAAACCGAAACCCAAACGTTATCGCTGTTCGGGGAAGGTGAATATGCATTGACGGAAAAATTCGATGTAATTTTCGGCGGGCGGATTGAAAATGAATCCCAAACCCGAGATGCGAAGTGGCTCGGCAACTACACCGGGCTAGATGACAATGATTTGGACAAAACGTACCTATTACCAAAAGTCGGTATGCGCTATACCTTCAATGCCGATCACGTTCTCGGCCTTGATGTGCGCCAAGGTTATACCCCGGGCGGTCTTGGGTGGGACCGTAATAACCGAACCCCAACCTCAAACCAAACGGCTTACGAATATGATCCGGAATACGTCACGGCGGTTGAAATGAGTTCCAAAAACCAATTTTTCAACCAACGCGCTTCTTTGAACATGAACATTTTCTATAATGACTATACTGATTATCAGGCCTATGCCAGTTCAGGCGTTACTTTCGGAGACGGCACAACCGGGGCTGGAATTGCCAATGTGGATAAAGCCACCACTTACGGCCTGGAAATCGAAGCGCGTGCTTTAGTAACGCCGCAAACGGAAGTCTACGCCAACGCCGGTTTATTGAATACCCGTGTCGATCAATTCGATGCCAACCCGAGCTGGGAAGGCAATGAGTTACCATTCGCCGCCAACAACACCTTCAACATTGGGGTGAATCACGACTTTACTGAACGCTTCAGCGCAGGCATCAACGGTCAACACGTCGGTCAGTTCTACGATGATTTGGATAATGAAGCGGGAGCGGCCGACGACACCAATATCGTCGGTGATTACACCTTTGTAAACCTCTATGCCAATTATCGTTGGAAAAAAGCGACTATCCGGGCTTATGTGAACAACTTAACGGATGAATATGCTGTGACCGATAATAACGGCATCACGCAGAATGTATTACCACCTCGCACCATTGGTGCCACACTGGACTACAAGTTCTAAATCGTGTCCCCTCACTCCAAATCAACCCGTTTGGGGTGAGGCTTTCTTTATTCCCCTTTTTTGCCAGGCCTGGTCGAAAATCGAATTAGCAAACACTGATTGCACGATTCTTTCGCATTATGGCTACACGCCATGACTACAATGAAATGGTTTTGAACAAACCTGTTTCATAGGAGAAAAGTCATGTCTTCCCCCTCTCAAACCCTTAAAACATTGTTGATCGGTTCAGTATTGAGTTTGTTGAGTTTTCATTCACTGTCGGCCCAAGCCGGAGACGCTAACCTCAACAATCAAGCCGCTTTGAAAGGCATTTCCGAGATTTACACCCTGTACGATGTGCGTAAAGCTAATCCAAATGTCATGCTATCTTACTTAAAAGGGATTGAATCCAATTACAACAATCTGCTAAAAGAGAAGGTGAAACCGCACCTTCGAATTATCTTTATTTCATCGGCGGTGCAGTTCATTACCACCGAACCGGCCGACAACATTGAAATGGAATACGGCGACACCCTGAAAGGCATTGCCGATCAGATTGCCCGCTTGAAAGACATCGGCGTGAAGATGGAAGCCTGCTCGACCGCGACGGCCTATTTCAATGTGGACAACGAGACTTTGCTCCCGGGCATCGTACCGGTGCGCTCCGGGTTTCTATCGGTAATGGGCTGGCAAGCGCAAGGCTATTCGTTGGTGCCGGTGTATTAGTATGACCGCAACCGTTTATGGAGGCATTCCCATGCGTACGACTTTCATCGGTTTGATCCTGAGCTTATTCGTCTTCAGCCTCATCGCCTGCACGTCTCACTCCAACCCCGGCCCCTTGGCCGGCACCTGGCAACTGACCGGTCATGCCGACATGGTCATCACCTTTCGGGACAGTGAAACCGAAGCCAACGGCATCGTGGAAAAAGTGCGTTACGAAGTCCGCGATAAAACCGTGCTCGTCACTTACCTGGAAGGCATGGCCAAAGGCATGACCATGCACTATACACTCACCGGGCCGGATACGGCGGTGACCAACCTCGGCACGCTGCAGCGCATCTCACCGGACGAAGCTCCGCCGTCATAAGCGCACTCAAGTGCGACACCGTCAGGCCTGGCTTTCTTCACAGCAATGACATAGATGCACTTCGATAATCGGATGATGCAAGCCGTCCATATCGGCCAAAGCGGCTTTGTACTGATTGGGCGAGGCATCATGATGGCTGACCACTGATGCGACCAGCGTCCAGGAACCCTGCCCGACCGACCACAGGTGCAGATCCAGCACTTTGGTTTCCGGCAGGGATTCCAAACGCTGACGGATACGCTCCCGCAATTCCGTCGGTGCTTCGGCATCCAACAGAATCGCGCCGGTATTTTTCAGCAAGCCCCACGACCAACGCACAATCAACACCGCGGCCAGCAAGGCAATGGCCGGGTCCAGCCACTGCCAGCCCCACAACCAAGCCGCCGCCAAACCGGCGATGGCCGCCACCGAAGTGACCGCATCGGCCATGACATGAAATAATGCCGCTTTGATATTATTATCGGCTTCAGGGTGATGGTGGTGTTCGTGACCATGCCCATGATCGTGATGATGCTCATGCGCCCCTGACAAGATGAAAATCGACGCCACATTGACCACCAAACCGATGATCGCAACCACCATGGCTTCAAACGCATAAAGCGGTTCCGGCGCCAACAGTCGATGCACCGATTCCACCACCAACCAAATCGACGATACCCCCAGCAGTAAGGCACTGGTGTAGGCTGCCAAGTCTTTAATTTTGCCGCTGCCGAAACTCAATCGCCGGTCTTGCGCATAGCGCCGCGCCAGAAAATAGGCGCCGGCGGCCAGACCCAATGCTATCGCGTGCCCGCCCATGTGAATGCCGTCCGCCAACAGCGCCATGGACCCGGTCAGCAAACCGGCCACGACTTCCGCCACCATCACCACCAAGGTTAAAAAGGCCACACTCCAGGCACGTTTTTCAGCCCGTTGCAATTGCCCCTGACCGAAGTCATGCGGATGAGTGGTGTGTTGAATGACCGGGCAATGGCTTTCCCAGGCAGGTGAAGACGTCGACATAACAGGCCTCAAAGAATCAAGAGAATCGTTTTAGCTTACCGGAAACCGACGGGCAGACGCAATAGCGATTTCAAGGCTCAGAGAAGGAACCTGAAAGACGGGCATAAAAAAGGCATGCTCTAAGGCATGCCCAAAACGTAACTTAAGGGGAAACTACTTCAAAATCATTGGACGCATGGTCACCAATTCTTCCGAGGAACTCGGGTGAATGGCGATGGTCGCATCCAAATCCGCTTTGGTCGCGCCCATTTGCACGGCCACCGCGAATCCTTGCAGCATTTCATCCGCGCCGTCACCGACGATGTGAATGCCGACCACTTTCTGCTCTTCACCGACACAAACCAACTTCAAGGCTGTTTTGATCTGATGACCGGTAAAGGCATAACGCATCGGTGTAAACACCGATGAATAGACCTGAACATTGTCGTGACCGTATTCACGGCGTGCATCATGTTCGGCCAGCCCAATCGTTCCGACCGGCGGATGCGAAAACACCACCGTCGGGACTTTGGACAAATCCATTTTCAATTCCGGCTGATTGTTATACAACCGTTCCGCCAAATAACGTCCGGCGCGGATGGCGACCGGCGTCAACTGCGCCTGACCGGTCACATCACCG
Organism: Thiomicrospira sp. S5; assembly: GCF_003991075.1. Lineage (NCBI taxonomy): Bacteria > Pseudomonadati > Pseudomonadota > Gammaproteobacteria > Thiotrichales > Piscirickettsiaceae > Thiomicrospira > Thiomicrospira sp. S5. The sequence continues at coordinate 2,718,797 of NZ_CP014470.1, forward strand.
ATGGCGTAGATATTCGGCACATTGGTCTGGTGATAGTCGTTGACGTCGATAAACCCACGGCCATTGACTTCCAAACCGACCTTGTCCAACGCCAACGGCTCGGTCAAGGTCTGACGCCCGACGGCCCAGATGACTTCGTCAAAGCCTTCCAAGTGCTGGCCATCTTCCGATTCGACAATCAAGGTCCCGTCGTCGGCTTTGATCAACTTCTTGACCTTGAAGTGGTATTCCTTATGAATACCGCTTTCAATCATCGCATCGGTCAAGGTTTCACGCACCATATCGTCAAAACCGCGCAACACCAAATCCTTACGGCTGATTAAGGTGGTGTCGGTGCCCAGCGCCTGCAAGACCCCGGCAATTTCCACGGCGATGTAACCGCTGCCGATGACCGCCACTTTTTTCGGCTGCTCCTGCAGGGCGAAAAAGCCGTCCGACGTAATGCCCAATTCGGCGTTTTCGGTTTCATTCGGAATCAGCGGGGTGCCACCCGGCGCAATCACAATGGTTTCGGCGGTAACAAGTTTTCCGTCCACCGACACAGTGTGCGCATCGACAAAGCTACCCCAACCTTCCAGGACGTCAATGCCCAAATCCTTCATGTAACCGCCGTACCAGGTGGTGATATTGGAAATGTAGTTTTCACGACGTTTCACCAATTCCGCCCAGTCGAACCCTTTGCGTTCCACGTGGAACCCGAAATCCGGCGCGTCACGGAGCGCTTCTGCAATATGAGCACCAAACCACATTACTTTCTTAGGCACGCACCCGATGTTCACACAGGTTCCGCCCATTTTTTTGGCTTCCACCACGGCACACTTCTTACCGTACTCGACGGCGCGCTCCACGACAGACAAGCCGCCGCTACCGCCACCGATGGCGATCAAATCGTAATCATATTGCATTTTGCGTTTTCCTCTTCCTGAAAAAATGTCTATCTATTCGAATCCATAAATAGGCATTCTTATAATTCTGTTATAAGGCTTTCCGGGCCTTAAAAGGCAAAAACCACCAGGCCTGGTGGTTTTTTGCATCCATCTACCTGTTTGGATTATTTGGCCAAATAGGTTTCAAGGTCATCGGAACCACCGATGTATTCACCTTCGATGAAGATTTGCGGAACCGTATCCGCATTCGCCACCGCACGAAGCGTACGCGACGTCACACCGTGATTGGAAATACCGATTTCTTCATACTCGATGCCGGCATCTTCCATTGCCGCTTTCGCTTTGGCACAGAAAGGACAGCCCGGCTTGGTGAAAATCGTCGCCACTTTCGCCGCTTGTGCGTTCGGGTTGATGTAGTTCAGCATGGTATCGGCATCGGAGACTTCAAATGGGTCGCCCGGTACATTCGGCTCGATGAACATTTTCTCAACGACACCGTCTTTCACCAACATGGAATAACGCCATGAACGTTTACCGAAACCAAGGTCGTTTTTATCGACCAACATGCCCATGCCTTCGGTGAACTCACCGTTCCCGTCCGGAATCAAGGTCACGTTGTTAGACTCTTGGTCCTTCGCCCATTCATTCATAACGAAGGTATCGTTGACGGACAGACAAACGATTTCGTCGACACCGTTTTCAAAGAATACCGGTGCAAGCTCGTTGTAGCGAGGCAAGTGAGTTGAAGAACATGTTGGGGTAAAGGCGCCCGGAAGCGAGAAGACGACAACCGTACGACCTTTGAAAATATCATCACTGTTAATGTTTACCCATTCGTTATTCTGACGCGTTGGCCAGACCACACTTGGGACCGTCTTTCCTTCACGATTTTCCATAGCTTGAGACATCTTTTTCTCCTTGGTTTAGTGATTGCAGTTCTTATCTTATCGCACTACAACAGCTTAAAAAATGAATTCCTTTTGAATACGGTTCTTATTGTAGAAAGATTCTTTAATTAAGTAAAATTAATTGTTTTTAATAAAACAATAGTAATTAGCTATTATTAACACCCAAAAAAAGCGGCTTTCGCCGCTTAAAAAGGAAGATCGTTCGCGAATTATTCGGTGACCGTCAACTCGACACGGCGGTTTTTGGCGCGTCCAGCGGACGTAGCGTTATCGGCCACTGGATATTTTTCACCCTCGCCAATCGATTCCATGCGTTTTGCATCCACATCTTTGCTTTCCAGATAGTTTTTAACGGAATCCGCACGCTTTTGCGATAACTTCTGGTTATAGGCCGCGGAACCATGGCTGTCGGTAAAACCACGAATTTGCAAAGTCGTGTCCGGGTTGGCTTGCAAATATTCGGCATAACCATCCAGCTTGGATTTGGCTTCGTCGGTCAGGTCAAAACTGTCGGTTTTGAAAAAGCCGTTGAAATCGGCCGGCTTGGCGACTTCCACCACGGCAACCGCAGCGGCCACTTCTTCGACAACCGGTTCTTCAACCGCTTTAGCGGACTCGGCGACCGGTTCGGCTTTTTTCGGCATCGGCGCTTCGGCATTGACCACGGCTTTCGGTTCGCCGCCGCAAGGTACAGTGTCTTCTTTCCAATGGATGGTTCTCACGCAATTACCGTCTCGATCACGGACGATATTGCCGTAGGAATCCCAAACATAAGCGTTGTTTTGTTGATGGGGAATGTCTTCAAACGCCTGCGCACCGGTGGCGATCAAAGTGGCGGAAATAAACAGGAAGGGTAAACGTAACGTCATTGTGCTTCACCTTAAGTTAAATTGAACATTAAATTGGGGAGTATGCTCTAACTATAAGGCTTTGTACGCCACAGGCAAAGAGTAAACTTAACTGACTGGCTTATTCAAGTTTATTGAATGGGCGCATCCTGCAATTCACGCATAAAGGTTTCCAAATGACCGACCTCCTGCGCGTATTTCATAATCACGCCCAGCGCGCCTTGATCTTCCTGACGGGAGGCAATCCGCGCCGCCAATTGAAATTCACGGTCGGTCACGCCGCCCTGAAAGGCGTTGGCTTCCAACAACGCCGCCAGCGCGCCGACATTATTCAACAAACACGCCGCTTGCAAGGGTTTGACGGTTTCGCCCGCTGCGTCCTTGGCCACTTCCTGTTGCGGCGACACGAAATGCTCCTGAATCAACACCTTCATCATCCAGTAGTTCATTTCCGGCGCTTCTTCACTTTCCAGCACATTCATAAAAATTTCGTTCGGGTCGATTTTATGCTTTTGAATCAACGTCTGAACGGTTTTGGAAAAAGGCGCACGCGTGTCTTCAGGTAGATTAAGTAGGTTCATAAAACGGTTGTTCGCTCTCGTTTGGGTTTCTGAATAACGCTATTATACGGCATTGAGCCCTTCTCTTGGTCAAGCCGATTGCCCGGCGGCGAAGCCGGACGCCCAAGCCCACTGAAAATTATATCCACCCAGCTGACCGGTCACGTCCAGCACCTCTCCGATAAAATACAGCCCCGGCGTGGTTTTGACCTCCAGCGTTTTCGAGGAAATTGCATTTGTGTCGATGCCGCCCAGTGTGACTTCCGCCTTATCGTAACCGGCGGTGTCCGACGGGTAAAGCGTCCAAGCGGTGAGTTGTTCGGCATACTGCCGCAAGCGTTCGTCGGGCAGTTCCGCCAGCGGTTCGGGCAAAGGGTATTTTTCCAACCAGGCCTGGGTGAATTTCTTGGACCAGAAACCGTTCAACCACTTTTTCAGCCCGGCATTGTCACGTTTCAATTGCAACAAGGCCTCGGCGACATCCGTACCGGGCAACAAGTCCACCCGAATCGCTTCGCCCGGCCGCCAGTAATTGGAAATCTGCAAAACACCCGGGCCGCTGATGCCTTGATGGGTAAACAATAACGCTTCTGAAAAGGATTGCGTGCCGTCTTGATTACGGATGGTCACATCCAGTGACACCCCGGCCATTGCGGCACAAAAATCACGCAGCTTGCCGTCAAACACCAAAGGCACCAGGCCTGGGCGTTTTTCGGTCACCGCCAAACCGAATTGTTCCGCCAAGCGATAACCGAACCCACTGGCTTTCAACTTCGGAAACGACAAGCCACCCGTCGCCACCACCAGCGACTCACACTCGATGACTTCATGATTGGTGACAACACGAAACCGCAATGGTTGATACGACTCCTCCAAGGCTTCGACTTTTTCGACTCGCGTATTCAGTTGAAATTCGACACCAGCCCAATCGCACTCAGTGCGCAGGATTTGAATCAAATCCCCCGCGCGATTCTGGCAGAATAATTTGCCCAGCTCGCGCGTTTCATACACCAAGCCATGGCGGTCGACCAAGTCGATGAAATCCTGCGGTTGATAACGCGCCAAAGCACTTTTAACGAAATGCGGGTTCCCGCACAGATAATGGTCCGGACGAACCGTCAGATTGGTGAAGTTGCATTTTCCGCCGCCGGAAATGCGAATTTTGGCGGCCGCTTTCGGCGCATGATCCAGCACCTCGACCCGGCGGCCACGATAACCGGCGGTGGCCGCGCACATCAAACCGGCTGCGCCGGCGCCCAGCACCAGCACATCGGTGGTACGCGGTTTCAAAGGACCTCAAACGTCGCGCGACGTTTTTCCGCTTCGGCAATCAAAACGCGCAACCCGGCTTCGGCCTGCGCTTCAAAGCCTTCCACACCCAACTCAATGGTGCGCTCCCCGCTGGACGAAATACTCGGCAGGCTGAACAGGCGCAAATCGGGAAAACGCGCCTCGAAATCTTCCATAAAGGTAATCCATTCCGATTCCTGACCGTCCATCAAACGGATGGTCTTCTCGACTTTTGGTTCGAATGTCATCTCGGCATAATAGGTGTTCAGCACCCATTCCATCATGGGCTTCGCCATCATCGGGAACCCCGGCATAAAGTGGTGGTCTTGAATCGAAAAGCCCGGCACCCGGTTATAAGCGTTCGGAATAATGCTGGCGCCTTGCGGGTATTCGCCCATGTGAATACGCTGCGGATAAGCCTCTTCTCCGAATTGGGCTTCAATTTCCCGAACCGCATCCGGGTGGCGTTCGATCGGAACCCCCAACGCTTTGGCGGCCGACTGACGGGTGCGATCATCCGGTGTCGCGCCAATTCCGCCGAACGAAAATACGATGTCACCACCGGCAAAGGTTTCCTTTAAGGTTTCGGTCAGAAATCGCGGCTCATCCCCTAAAATCCGCACCCAGGAAATCGCCAAGCCTCTCGGGCGCAATAGGCTGTTGGCCTGCACCAGATGCTTATCTTGCCGTTTGCCGGACAACACTTCGTCTCCGATAATCAGGAGTCCGATTTTTTTCAGTGTTGCGTCGTGTGATGCCATGGTGTCGTGTACCTATTACGTTACGGGGTTGAGTTAATCGTGCGGTTTCAAATAAAACGCCACTTTTTCCGCCAGCTTCTTCGGATTGATCGGCTTGGTCATATAATCGTCCATGCCGACGGCGTAACATTTTTCATCATCGCCTTTCATCGCGTTCGCGGTCATGGCGATAATCGGGATATGCGTGCCGGTGGTTGTTTCCAATGCGCGAATCTCACGCGTGGCTTGATAACCGTCTTTGACCGGCATTTGACAATCCATCAATATTAAATCATAAGTGGCGGACTGCAGCCTGTCCAGTGCTTCCTGACCATTGGCGGCCAAATCGGCTTCGTAACCGGCTTTCGCCAGAATCGCCAACGCCAGCTTTTGGTTCACGACATTGTCTTCCACCAGCAAAATGCGTTGTTCGCCGGAAGGTGCGGATGAGTCCGATTCCGCGCTATTGTCGTCCGGTTCGAGGCTGTGATAAATTTCACGCTCCACTTTATCCAGTTCCCCCGATTCAATCAGATGGGCATTACGATGCAAAAAGGAAATTTTCACCGGCTTCATCAGGCAATAGGCCTGGTCGCTTTCCAGATATGGGTGATAGGCTGAATCCTGACGCTGCTGTCGGGTCACGTTCCATATCAATTGACGCCCCGTATCAATCAAGGCCTGCATTTTTTGCACGCGAACGGCCTTATCGGGAAAAACGTCTTCCAGCCTCGATACATCGACCCCAATCAAGGTTTCAGGCGCTGACTGTTCAATCGCCTCGTAAAACGCGTCAAACGTATCAAAAGGCGTCAATTCGAAATTCAAATCGGCCATTTGCTGAACGATCAAATCGGTCACTCGATCGGCATCCGAGAGGAAAATGCCCCGCATCGGATTGGCGAAGGCTTCCAAGCAGGCCTCTTTTCCGACCGGTTTCAGGGGCAGACAGAAAAAGAAATGTGAACCTTGACCAACTTGACTGCTCAGCCGGATACGTCCTCCCATCAAACTCACCAACTGCTGTGAAATGGCCAACCCCAAGCCGGTCCCGCCGTGCAAACGGGTGGTGGAACCATCCACTTGCGAAAACGCCTTGAACAAACGGGCCTGAGCCTCTTCGGCAATTCCGATGCCGGTATCTTCGACTTCAAATACCAATTCCGGTTGGTTTTTCCGTTCCTGTGCATACACCCGTAAGACCACATAGCCGAGATCGGTGAACTTAATCGCGTTACCCAACAAATTGACCAGTACCTGACGGACCCGCACATCGTCCATCAACACCTGATCCGGCAAAGCCGGGTCGACAAAATAATCGAACCGCAACCCTTTAGCGAAGGCCAAATCCGCCACCACGCTCATGGCACCTTCAATGGTCGGCAAGAGCGCACAAGGTTCGGCATGCACCTTTAATTTTCCGGCTTCGATTTTCGAGAAGTCGAGGATATCGTTGATAATCTGCAACAACGCCGAGGCGCTGGATGACACCGTCTCCGCCAAGGCGCGTTGTTCTTTGGACAAGGGCGTATCCAGCAAGAGACTGGTCATCCCCATCACGCCATTCATCGGCGTTCGAATTTCGTGACTCATATTGGCGAGGAATTCCGATTTCAACTGAGCCGACTGAATGGCTTGATCCCGTGCTTGCGCCATGGTTTCCTCCACCGCGACCTGCTCGGTGATATCCCGAATCACGCCGGTGAAGACCACAGTGTCGTTGAGTTGCACTTCACTGACCGACAAATCAACCGGAAAACACTCGCCGGACTTCTTCATCCCTTCCACCCGACGGGTGCGACCGATGACGTTCTTCTGACGCGTTTTCAAATAGGTCTCGAGATAACCGTCATGTGCATCACGATACGGATTCGGCATCAAGACACTGATATTCTGCCCCAGAATGTCATCCATTGCATAGCCGAACATCTTTTCAATCGCGCGATTGACCTCAATGACAATCCCCTTGGAATCGATGACGATAATCACATCGGTCACGGAGTTCATGACCGCGCGGGTTTTGTTTTGGCTCATCACCAGTTCTTCGGTCAACTGGCGCCGATGACCGGCTTCGGTATTCAGCTGTTCGTTAGCAGCGGATTGCTCTTCCAGCAGCTGACGAGACTCACGCAAAGACAGTTTCAAACGACGCATCATCACCGCCAGCAGGAACAGGGTAATCAGCGCCAAACCGACCATGAACAGGAAAGACCGCCAAGCGTGCTTCTCATCCGCCACCCCATAACTCAGCGGTCGCTGCACCTCCAAAACACCGCGTACATCACCGGCTTTCCAATCGGTTTTCGGGGTGCCCGGATAGGTATTATGGCACCCGACGCAACTCTCTTTCAAAACATCCGCGCGAGCATAGCGCAACACCTTACGACCGTCCTGATGCACAATTTTCCAATACGGCTGGTCGGGGTGTTGGCGTAAATACGCCATAGCATCGGCCTCGAATGCATCCAAGTGCTGACTGTCCTGACTCCAGACAAAGGGTTGGTCGCTGTAAAGTTTCACTTTATAACCGTCGCCATCCGACGATAGATAACGCCCAAAATCCTTGGCAAAGGTGGCTGGCAAGGGTGCCGCGCCGTCTGGATGATTTTCGAAATCATGCATGACCGGCACACCGCGCTTCACCAGAGAAGGTAGAATTTTTTTCGCGTAATAATTTCGGAACTCGACCACGGAAATGGAAAAATTCCGTGCATCTTCCAACGCGATTTCTTGACTGACCTGTTGATGTTCTTCGTAGTTCTGCCAGAAGACGAAGCCAATCCCTGTTAGCAGAGAAAGCGCCAACAGCGGAAAGAAGTAAGACGTGGCAAACAGATCGCTTGTAGGTTTCATGTGATTATTTTACTCAATTCCAAACCCGAGGCACGACCATTTCACACCTCCAGATCTTTCCCTTGCCGAAACCTTTTGTCAAAAATCGTTAAGGGCAACAAAAAAGGGCCCGAAGGCCCTTTCCAAACATGCTTATACGATGCGTTTAATAGAAAGCGATGCGCACACCGATATGGGCATTGCCATCCACTTCATGATAGCCGGTTTTCGGGAATTTCACCTGGAACTGGCGGAAGCCGATGTACGCCACCGCGCTTGGCAGAATGCGCATTTCGGCACGGACATTGAACTCGTAAGCGTTGTCGGCATCACCGAAGGTGACGATAGACGGCGCATAGATATACTCCGCCGCAATCGCCGACGGTACAGTCGTCGGTAACCAATAGCGCCCCAAGGCCCCCAACATCAGGCCATAGCCATTGTTGCCGTCCTTATCTTCATCCAGATAGAAGACTTTGCCTTTCAGGCCCAACTCCAGGTTTTGGTTGCCCATCAAACCTTTGCGGGCAATGCTGCCGAACAGGTCCAACACACGGTCGCCATCATTGTTGAACATGAAATCGATGCCGAGGTTGGTCAGTTCCTGCGGTGTCTCACGCAAAGAATACAGACCGACATTAGCGGTGTCATTGGATAAAGACAAATCCAACCCGGCATTTCCATCAATGGCGGCAACCGCCGTTGAAGACAAGCCAATCAATCCAGCAACCAAAATGCTTTTACGCAACCGCTTCCATAACATCATTTAATTCGCTTCCTTTTTCGTTTCATTTAATTGTTGAATGGTCTGGGAGATGGCATCTCCCGTCTCCTGAATTTTATCCACCGCACCCTGTGTCGCCTCGACACCGCTCTGCGCCACATCACGACTGCCAAACCAATCGAACATCACGGCCAAAACCGCAAACACGACCACCAGCAACACCAGCCACAGTTTTTTCATGTCATCACACCCTTAGCGATTGTAATTCAGTTGATTGACCTTATTCATATAGTCGACCGATGTCTTGACGATGGTATCGGTCGCTTCGTCGGCAAACGCCATCAGAGCGGCGCCAGTCGCCTCCGGTTTCATTTCGTTCATACCTTGGTATTCGTTACTCACCGTCGCCACCGTGACCCCCAGGTCATTGATCATTTCCAAATCACCGATCAAACTGACTTTGTACAGGGTCTCTTCTTTCGACTCACTCGCTTCGATGAAATACTTGAAGGTCAAATCCGGCTTTCTCGCCGTCATATTGAAGCCTTCCGATGCCAATGCTTTACGGAAAGCGGTTTCAAAAGCCGCCGTTTCCTGAGTACTGGCATCCAGATTGATGACGATTTGATCCACCAAAGTGTTCATACGCTTCTGTAGTAATTCCGCCAATTGGTCGTGCGGTAAGGTAATAGACTCACCCTTAAAGTTTTCCAAATGCGCTTTCAGGTCCGCGCGCGCTTCAATCGTCGGCATGGCCGGCAAAATCGACAGCAATTGGTTCAATTTGGACCCTTTGCCACTCACGTGCAGATAATCCGTCAACTGATTATCCAAAGCCTGCAAACGCTCCATCATTGCGTCGTCAATGGCGGCTTTCGGAATTTTCGCCAACGCAAATACCGTATTCGCTTCGTCATCGACATAAACGGTGTCCGCATCCGGCACGGTAATTTGATAGCCCTTCACTTCGGCGCGAATGGCTTTCCGCAACTTGCTTTCAAACGGCGTTTCTTCTTCGACCGCGATTTGCTTGGTGGACGGCATTGTCTGCATCCGGCCATTCACCAAGGCCGCCAAATTTTGTTTGGCACTGGCTTTGGCCTGCTCGGTCGCGTCGGCCTGACCTTCATCCAAAGGCGCTTGGCCTTTGGCGTATAAATATTCACTGTCTTCATCCTGAGTGGACACAATCCACGATGGCGCGACCTTTTTTAGAGACGCTTCATTTTCATTTACCATCGATTGCGTACAACCGGACAAACCCCACACTGACAACACAAATAGAAAGAGTGCTTTTTTCATAATAACAACCACTTGTTTTAAATTATTAACATTATTTTTTATGCAACTGACGGCCATCATGATACTCGATTTAACGTAGAGATAGAAGTGAATTAGTATGACTTTTTACCGCTTCGCCAAGCTCGAATCGCAAAGCGCGAAGGGTGTACCGCGTGGTAGAGATGCTGGGGCATGACGGCCATTTCACCGGCGACCATCCGCCCGATGATTTCCGCACCGAGAAAAACCGACATCAAGCCCCGCGCACCATGGCCGTTACTGACAAACAGCCCGGTTTGATACCGCTGCGGCGGATAACGATGTGGAACTTGGCTATGCGGTTGCGACAAATAAGCGTCCGCCATCCATTCCGGCGGCGGCACCGCGCCAATCAACGGCAGGTGATCCGGCGTCGTCGGGCGAAAACCGATTTTGCCATGCAGCCCGGCTTCGTGATTCCACCAGTTCGGCAAAGCTTCCACAACCATCTCACGGTTTTCCGATTGCGCCGCTTCCGACAGCTCCGTGGCTGTATCCGGCGCTTCAAACGTGGCTCCGGTCACCCCCTCATAAGGTGCATCCTCCCCCAAATTGCCCGTGACCGTATAGCCCCGGTGCGTCACAGTGCAATGCAACGGTGCCTGGATAGCCGTCCCTGGCAAATGACTGACCTGCCCCTTCACCGGGCGAATCGGCAACCCCAACTGACGGTTCAACGCTTCATCCAAAGCACCCGTGGCCACCACCACCACTTCAGATTCGTGCTGGGTCTGATTCGTCACAATTGACCAGGCCTGGTCATTTTTCACCAAATCCGTCACCGTCTCATGCAAACGCAATTCGATGTTTTCATGCGCCAAACAGGTGTCCACCACCGTCGACGGGCGCACCCAACCACCTTTTGGAAAGAACAACCCTTCAAATTCCGTTGTTTGACCGATTCGCGCACTGGCCTGTTCGGCATCACACCAAACCGCAAATTCCGGTGGCAGGCCAACCCGTTGCAAACTGTCTTTTAGACGTTTATCCAACGTATCGGTCACCGCCAACTGCATCAGTCCGTTGAGTTCACCGATGATTTGGCGATTGTCGAGCCAAGGCTCGAGCCATTTCAAAGTGGTCTCGAAACCTCTCAAATAAAACTGACTGCGTAGATTCCAATCCGCGGTCACCAAGGGGTGAATCGCGCCGGCCAGGTTGCCGGACGCCTGTTGCCCCGGTTGCGCCCCCGCCTCCAACACACTGACCTTCCAGCCCTGCTCCGCCAATTGGCGTGCCACCGTTGCGCCGGCCAGCCCGGCACCAATGACCACAGCGCGCTGCTTGACTGATTTGCTCGGATCCGGCGACGCAAACCAGGGCGCCTTCGATGAGAAAGCACGCTCTTGCGACAATTGCCCCCGACACATTTCCCGTTTGCGTCCAAAACCGGGCATTTTTTCCACCGCGAACCCAGCCTTTTGCAACCCACGGCGCACCTCGCCAACGGCTGTAAAGGTGGCAAACGTGGTTTGAACATGACTCAAGCGCGCCATCTGCGTATAGAGAGCCGGTTGCCACATATCCGGGTTTTTACTCGGCGCAAAACCGTCCAAAAACCAGGCGTCCACCGAGCACTCAAATTCAGGCAACCCCAGCAAAACATCGCCGAACCAAACAATTAAACGCACTTTTCCGTCAAATAACGACATTTCATGCCAACCCGGCAACCGGAGCGGATAAACCGCACATAATTCTTGTGACAGCGTCCCTAATTCCGCAAACGCGCCATGGGCTTTTGCAAGGTCTTCAACGCTCAAAGGAAACTTTTCAAATGAAATAAATTGCAGTTCGGCGCTTTTCGGCGCACATTCAAACCAGGCACGCAGTGTTTGCAAAAAATTCAACCCGGTACCGAAACCGGTTTCCGCCACCGTGAAGACCTCGCCTGCCCGCAAAGCGGCAAACCGTTCCGGCAGTTGGTTTTGCTGCACAAACACGTAATCGGATTCGGCCAAGCCATCGCTGACCGAATAATAGATATCATCGAAATGCGTCGCTTTAGGCACCTGCTCCGGCGTCCATTCGATTTGTGCGCTTGAAATGAGGCGTTTATCGTCTGTCATGCCATTATTTTAAACCAAAAATTGGGACAAACACCCTGACCATTTTTATTTCCGAACCTCATCCGAACGCTTTGTATGCCGCAAGCGACGAGTCAAAAAAATTTCATCCAAAAACCGAGACACACCCAAACGCTTTTGCGGTAAGATTTGAACTGTCTGTCTAAGTAAAACTACTTGCCCTCTTTTTCAGCACCCTGAAAAAGCGGCAACAAGAGGAGAGAGAATCCATGGAAAGATTGCAAGAAACCGGACAATTGATGGGTCGCTTGATGCAGGATATGCCGGACCAACTCAAAGAGTTCAGCGCCTTTATCAAAATCGCCGAGAAGGACGGCGCGATGGATGCCAAAAGCAAACATTTGATTCTGTTATCGCTGGCCATCGCCTTCCAGTGCGCTTGGTGTATCGCCGTCCACGCCAAGGATTGCGTCGAGGCCAAGGCCACCAAGGAAGAAATGCTGGAAGCCGCGATGATGGCGGTCGTCATGGGTGGCGGACCGAAATTAATGTATATGGAGATTCTGTACGAGGAGCTGGATAAATACTTCGACAAATAATTCCGTCAAATCCGATTCGCGTTTTACGTCAATCCATATTAAAGCTTAGAGCGTCGTCGAGCCTTTCGACAACACCAACTGCTGGGACGCGAGTCGTTCCGCCTGCGCCGGGTCATGCGAGACCCACACCGCGCAGGCTTGCTGTTCGGCCAAATAAGATTGAACCAATACCTCAACCGCCAAGGTGGAGTCCGGATCCAGGTTCGCCGTCACCTCATCCAACAACAACACTTTCGGCTGGAACGCCAAGCCCCGCAACAAAGCCAATCGCTGTTTTTCGCCGCTCGATAAGGCCGTGACCGGTTGTTTTAAAATCGACTTCGGCAATCCCAGCGCGGCCAAACCGGAAACCAACCAATCCGAATCCTTCTCGGTCACAGCATCCGGGTAATGTGCTTCAACCGAATCGTCCCACCAAGCGGTTTCGGCCGGAAACCACATCACTTGACGACGCCACACCGGCGGCGGAAACACCGACTGTTTCTCGGCATTCAACCAGGCCTGGCCGGAATGCGGCTCCAAATCGGCCAAGGCTCGCAATAAAAGCGATTTGCCGGAGCCGGACACGCCGGACACCATCAAGACCTCCTGCTCGGCCAGTGTAAAAGATACCGGAGCCAGCAAGGCGTCAATGGCGAGTTCTTCCACTCGAAACATCACAACTTCTCCAGCTTGGCAAAGGCCGCGACCAGCCATTTGGTGCCGGCATGATTGAAATTCACCTGAATGCGCGCATGGTCACCGGCACCTTCAGTCGCCAACACCATGCCCTCCCCGAACTTCTGATGAAACACCCGTTCACCGACTTGGTAACCGCTTTCATTCAGCGACGCCGCAGCTCCTCCGCCATACCCTCCGTAACCGGCGGTCGTGGCATGCGTGGACCCTTTCAAACGCACATGCTGCACACAGTCTTCAGGGACCTCTTTCAAAAAACGCGACGGCAACGGATAAAACTCCGAGCCGTGCATCCGGCGGCGGTTCGCGTAGGAAATCATCAACTGTTTTTCCGCCCGCGTAATGCCGACATAGGCCAGTCGACGCTCTTCTTCCAACCGATACGGGTCTTCCTGCGATTGTTGAGACGGGAACAACCCTTCCTCCAAGCCAATCATAAACACCAACGGGAACTCCAGGCCCTTGGCGGCATGCAGCGTCATCAACTGCACCGACGACTCCCAATGGTCCGCCTGTTGTTCTCCGGCTTCCAAGGCCGCTTGCGCCAGAAATTCCGCCAACGGATTATCGAAATTCGGTTCGTCAAACGCATCGCTCGGTAAGTCCGCCACGCTTTCATGAGTCCGCATCGGCTTAAACTGACTGACGGCATTAATCAACTCGTCGATGTTTTCCAAACGGCTTTGGCCTTGCTCGGAGGTGTCCTTTTCAAAATGCAGCTGCAAGCCGGAGCGCGACACCACCTGCATGACCTGATCCTGTAAATCGAGTCCGTCGGTGCTTTGATCCAATGCTTCAATCAAGGTCAAAAAACCATTGACCGAGGTCTTGGCACGCGCCGTCAAACCGGCTTCCACCAACTGATTGGCCGCTTGCCAAAGCGAAATTTCTTCCATCCGCGCCACTTCGCGGATTTGATCGGCGGTTTTATTGCCGATGCCGCGCGGCGGGTGGTTATACACCCGTTCGAAGGCGGCATCGTCTTCGCGACTGATCAACAAGCGCAGATAAGCCAGCACATCTTTGATTTCAGCGCGATCGTAAAACCGCAAGCCGCCATACACCCGATAGGGAATCTGCGCTTGCAACAGCGCCTGCTCCATCACGCGCGACTGGGCGTTGGAACGATACAACACCGCAATTTCCGAACGGCTACCGCCCTGCTCGCACCAGGCTTCAATCTGATTACAGATATAGCGCGCTTCATCCTGCTCGTTGAAGGCTTCGTAAATTTGAATCGGCTCGCCGTCTTCGCCGGCACTCCAAAGGTTTTTCCCCATCCGGTCCTGGTTGTGCGCAATCAACGCATTGGCGGCTTTCAAAATCACATTAGTGGAACGGTAGTTCTGCTCCAGGCGAACGGTTTTCACATCGGAAAAATCCTCGTCGAAACGGCGGATGTTTTCGATTTTCGCCCCACGCCAACCGTAAATAGACTGGTCGTCGTCACCGACGATAAACAATTTGCCCGTGGCGCCCGCCAACACCCGCAACCAGGCGTATTGCAAGGTATTGGTGTCTTGAAATTCGTCCACCAGAATATGACGGTAACGATTTTGGTAATGCGCCAACACTTGCGGATTCTTCAGCCACAGTTCGTGGGCGCGCAGCAGCAATTCGGCAAAATCCACCAGGCCTGCCCGTTTGCACTGTTCCTCGTAAGCTTGATAAATCTGCACCATCTTACGCACATACGGATTGTGCCCGGCGTCAATATGATGCGGACGGCGACCTTCTTCTTTCTCACCGTTGATAAACGCCTGCACCTGTTTATGCGGCCATTGCGCTTCGTCCAGTTCCAACGCTTTCAATAACCGCTTGATCACACGTTTTTGGTCATCGGCATCCAGAATCTGAAAGGCTTGCGGCAACCCGGCTTCCTGATAATGGGTGCGCAGCAAACGATAGGCAATGCCGTGAAACGTGCCCATGGTAATGCCTTGCGACTGATTGCCGATCAACGCTTCCACCCGACCGCGCATTTCGCTGGCGGCTTTATTGGTGAAGGTCACGGCCAGAATGTTATAGGCCGAAAAGCCCATCACCTCCGTCAACCAAGCGATGCGATGCACCAGCACCCGGGTTTTACCACTGCCGGCGCCGGCGAGAATCAAGGCATGACGGTCATCCACCGTCACCGCTTCTCGCTGGGCGTCATTTAAATCATTTAATATGTGTGAAATATCCATAAAAACTAAAGTCGAAAACCAAAATCGTATCAATCGTGAAAAGGGACAGGTAATGCGCATATCCTAAGGGATTTTGGCGCTTTCAGCATCTTTTATTCACCCCCGCCAATCGCCAAATGAAAAACATTTCAGATTTTGCTTGCATTGAAAACGGAAACAATGTAATAATTATCCAAATTTCAAAAATTCAATCTTCATCCAACGCATACATAAACGGGTTCCGCCGCAACGGAAAACCCAAATAAAGACTTGGATGATAATTCTTATCTCGACCCCGATAGCTTCCCATACGACTTTCTCCACAACCAATTGGGGATGCGTGTAAGCATCAAAATCGAGATACTTAAAACGTAAGGAGTTACCTAATGAGTGACAACATGATTGCAACCTCTGATGCAAACTTTGACAGTGAAGTACTACAGTCCGACGTTCCTGTTTTGGTGGATTTCTGGGCCGAATGGTGTGGTCCTTGTAAAATGATCGCGCCAATTTTGGACGAGGTTGCCGGTGAATACGCAGGGAAAATCAAAGTCGCTAAATTGAACATCGACGAAAACCCAGCGACACCGCCAAAATATGGCGTGCGCGGTATTCCGACACTGGTTCTGTTCAAAAACGGTGAAGTGGACGCCACTCAAGTCGGCGCGCTTTCTAAGTCTCAACTGTGTGCATTCTTAGACGGTAACCTATAACTTCACGGACTTCCCGTTCAAAGCCGCCCGACGTCAATGGGCGGCTTAGATTCACAATCACTCGATCATCCCCCAAACATTTAAACTTCCAACTACCCCGTTCAACCTTACTCAAAGACAGTTATAACCATATGAACTTAAACGATCTTAAAAAAATGTCTGCGGCCGCTTTGCTGGACATCGCCGCGGAAAAAGGCCTGGAAAACCTGGCCCGTCTGAAAAAACAAGACATCATTTTCGCCATTCTGAAAGCGCATGCCAAAAGCGGTGAAGACATTTACGGTGAAGGGGTGCTTGAAATCCTACCGGATGGCTTCGGCTTCCTGCGTTCCGGCGACGGTTCTTACTTGGCCGGGCCGGACGATCTTTACGTCTCACCGAGCCAGATTCGTCGCTTCGGTCTGCGTAAAGGGGATACCATTCAAGGCAAAATTCGCCCACCGAAAGACGGCGAACGCTATTTTGCCTTGTTGAAAGTTGAAAAAATCAACTTCGAAGACCCGGATGTCGCCCGTAAGAAAATCGCCTTCGAAAACCTGACCCCATTACACGCGCAAGAGCGTTTGAAAATGGAGCTGGGCAACGGCAGCACGGAAGACATCACCACCCGTATCATCGACATTGCCGCACCGTTTGGTAAAGGGCAGCGTGGTTTGATTGTGGCGCCACCGAAATCCGGTAAAACCGTGATTCTGCAACAAATTGCGCAATCCATCGCCGAAAACCACCCGGAAGCCTATTTGATCGTGCTATTGATCGACGAACGTCCGGAAGAGGTGACCGAAATGCAGCGTACCGTTAAGGGCGAAGTCATTTCTTCCACCTTTGACGAGCCGGCTACCCGCCACGTTCAGGTTGCGGAAATGGTCATCGAAAAAGCCAAGCGTTTGGTCGAACATAAAACCGACGTGGTCATTCTGCTGGACTCCATCACCCGTTTGGCGCGTGCTTACAACACGGTCGTGCCGTCTTCCGGCAAGATTTTGACCGGTGGGGTGGATGCTAACGCCTTGCACCGCCCGAAACGTTTCTTCGGTGCCGCGCGTAATATCGAAGAAGGCGGCTCCCTGACCATCATCGCCACGGCGTTGGTGGACACCGGTTCGAAAATGGACGAAGTCATCTTCGAAGAGTTCAAAGGCACCGGTAACATGGAACTGCATCTATCACGCAGCATCGCCGAAAAACGCACCTTCCCGGCCATCAACATCGAGAAGTCCGGTACGCGTAAGGAAGAGTTGCTCACCACACCGGAAGAGTATCAGAACATTTGGATTCTGCGTCGCTTCCTGCAAGGACTCAACAACGAGGTGGATGCCATCGAGACGTTGATCGACCAAATGAAGGTCACCAAAACCAACGACGAACTGTTCACGGCGATGAAGCGCTAAGCCGCTTCCCGCCGACAATCCGAAGAGCGAGCCGAACCAAAACCGAAAAATTGCAAGTATTTCATCCATTAAATGCGGTTTTTACTTGCAATTTTGTTTTTTAGTTCTATAATTTCGCTTTCTTTTTTTAAACATAGTGGTGTATCAGCTTTGTCTGTGCCCTGACAATTTGTTTTGGTTTCCATGCCAAAGACAATGAATCGGCCAAACGAAAAAGACAAATTGAGCACTGCATAAATAAAATGGACCGTCATCATGCAAGCAGGCATTCATCCAGAATACAATGAAGTGGTTTTCCAGGACATCTCGACTGGTGAAACCTTTTTAACTCGTTCTACGATTGAAAAAACTTCTGGCGACACCATTACTTTAGACGGCAAAGAATACCCACTAGTTCGTATCGAAGTTTCTAGTGCTTCACATCCTTTCTTCACTGGTAAGCAATCACTGGTCGATACAGAAGGACGTGTTGAAAAATTCCGTCAAAAATACGGTATGCGCAAGTAAGCACTTCACACTGTTATTTTGTTGCAAAACAAAATATCCTGAAAAAGGCCGTTTCAAACGGCCTTTTTTATTTCTACGATTCCCTGACGCCCCTTCGATTTTCTTCACGCTCTTGGCTTGGCCTTTGCTACAATCTTTCTCATCCAGTTCAACCCAAGACACCGACTCCTATGATGAAATTATCGATTGCCGCTTTGAAATCCTGTGCTAAATGGCTACCGCTCTGCCTGCTGCCCATTGCTTTTGCGTCTCAGGCCGACGACTGTGCCCCTCAGAAAATCGATGTCTGGGTCAAGGCCAGCTTTGCCTTGAGTGGTGATACCATCATCATTCAAAACAATGAGTTCCGTCTCATTGGCATCGAGGCGCCACAAATCCAGAAAAAACAAAAATTCTATACCCGCGGCCAACCGTTCGCGAAAGAATCGCAAACCAAACTCAATCAACTGCTGGCCAACCACGATTTGCAAGTCGGCGTGGAATACGATGAACTGAAAATCGACGATTTCTACCGCAATTACGCCCACCTGTACATCAAGCAGGACGGTCGCATCGTCAATCTGCAAAAACTGATGCTGGAAAGCGGCCTGGTATTGGCGAAATCGGAGCCGCCTAACATGAAACACCAAAAGTGCTATTACCAGGCGGAAAAAACCGCTCGGGAAGCCAAGATTGCACTGTGGAGTTTGGCGGAAAAACGGCCAGACCTGCATTATCCGATTGCCCCCTCTTCGGAAATCAACACCGAAGACGAGGGCTATCACATCTTCAAAGGCAAAATCGTCAAGGTCGATAAAAGCTCCAACAATTACATCCTCAACATGGACACCACCGGCATCCGCATCCGCAAAGCCGACTGGGAGCGCTTCGATTACGACAGACTGAAAACACTGGAAGGCAAAGTAATCGAAGCCCGCGGGTTCGGATTCCTGTACGGTGGTTCCATGTTCGTCAAGGTGCGTTCTCCCTTTGCCATCGACCGCCTGAACCCGGTTAACGAATAACCCCGGCTCGGCGCTTTCGAGCGCTCGCTCTAGGGGTCTTGGCCTTTTTCCAACCCTTTCGCTAACACTTTGATTCCTAAACGGATTGAAAACCGGTTTTTTTGTGACATTTGGGCGTCTCGCCGTTAAAATAGCCCTTTCGATTCAAATGACACAAAAAGGACTTCCGATGGCGGAACTACAAAACGACCGTTTTTTACGCGCACTTTTAAAAGAACCCGTGGATCGCACCCCCGTGTGGATGATGCGTCAAGCCGGTCGTTATCTGCCAGAATATCGCGAAACCCGCAAGGAAGCCGGTTCCTTTATGGACTTGTGCCGTAACAAGGAACTGGCCTGTGAAGTGACCCTGCAGCCATTGGAGCGTTTCCCGCTGGATGCCGCCATCCTCTTTTCCGACATCCTCACCATTCCGGATGCCATGGGGTTGGAATTGCGTTTTGCCACCGGTGAAGGGCCGATTTTCGATAAGCCGGTGCGTTCCTTGTCGGATGCGAAAAAGCTGTTTGTGCCGGATATGGGCTCCGATCTGGGCTACGTCATGGATGCGGTCAGCACCATCCGCAAAGCCTTGGACGGTCGCGTGCCGCTCATTGGCTTCTCCGGTAGCCCTTGGACGCTGGCCACTTACATGGTCGAAGGCGGCTCCAGTAAAACCTATTCTAAAATCAAAGCGATGATGTACGACGAACCCGCCACCTTGCATCACATTCTGGATGTCCTGGCGGACTCCGTCATCGCTTATTTGAATGCGCAAATCGAAGCCGGTGCCCAAGCGGTACAGATTTTCGACACCTGGGGCGGCGTTCTGACGCCACGCGACTATCAGGAATTCTCGCTGCGCTATATGGCGAAAATCGTCGACGGTTTGAAACGTGAAAACGACGGTCGCAAAGTGCCGGTCATCCTGTTCACCAAAGGCGGCGGGCAATGGCTGGAGAAAATGGCCGAAACCGGTTGTGATGCTCTAGGCCTGGATTGGACCACCGACATCGACGACGCTCGCGCCCGTGTCGGCGACAAAGTCGCTTTGCAAGGCAATATGGACCCAAGCATTCTTTACGCCTCTCCAGCGCGAATTCGCGAAGAAGTGGCGACCATTTTAGAAAAATACGGTCATGGCACAGGGCATGTTTTCAACTTGGGCCACGGCATCCACCCGGAAGTCAACCCGGAACACGCCGGCGCTTTCATTCAAGCGGTCACCGAGCTGAGTCCGAAATACCACGGTTAAAACGCCACGGCCACCAGAAAGGAACCCGAAAATGTCTCAACGCGTTTATTGCATTGCGCAATTCCAACCGAAGCCGGGACAGGCATCCGCGCTGTTCAAAGTGCTCCAGGCATTGGAGCCCAATACCTTGCGTGAAGACGGTTGTTTGCAGTATCGCGTCACCCGTCAAATTCAAAGCCCCTTTGCCGACGGGAAAAGCATGCCAATCGCGTTTAACGAAATCTGGCGCGACATGCCCAGTTTCGAAGCGCATTGTCAGCGCCGGGAAATCGTCGAGTTTTTCGAAACCCAATGCCAAGCCGAAACGGGATTGGTCGCCGATTGGAATGTCTGCGTCTATTCGGATGAACCCGAGGGCTACGACGCCCCGGTTCTGTAAAACCAAAAAACCGCCAGGCCTTTATACTCTTTAGGGTGTGGCGGTTTTTTATGATTCAAACGATGAGCCCTGCCAATTAACCCAAATCGACCTTATTGGCGAACTCCATCGCTTCCAGATACAGTTTCGACAGCTCTGAGGGCGTCAGGCCTTCAGGAAGCTCGAAATCGGTTCGGCCTTGCTCCATCCCCTTGACTGCCGCCAATGCGACGCCTAGAGAACCGTGAGAGGCCACCAGTGCCTGTTTGATTTTCGGGTCGAAGTTCAATTGCGCCAGCAACTCCTCCAGAGACGCGTCCATCACCGCATCCAACGTCGAGAAAAGCCCCACAGTAAAATAGCTGTCCTTGGAAAAGTCTCCCACCTGTTCACCGACCAGTTCGCAGAACTTGGCACGAATCAAAGACGTGTGGAACAGCTCGCGCGGCTTGTCATCCACGCCCGACAACACCATCATACTCGACCAGCTTTGCAAACGCTTCAGGCCGAAGCGCAGCACCGCATCGTGAATCGACGTAATCGTGTGATTGCCGCCCGCTGTCGCCACAAAGCGTAACAACTTCTGGCTCAGCGCCACATCCTGACGGATGATGTTGCTGAGGATTGCCATATCAATGTCCGGATCATAGACATTGGCCAACAGCTTCATGGTCGACAGCTTATTGGACGGCAGACTGCGCCCTTGCAGAATTTTGGGCTTGGAAAAGAAATAACCCTGAAAATAATCGAAACCGATTTTTTGACAGAATTCGAATTGCTCACGGGTCTCGACCTTTTCGGCCAACAAACGAATGCCTTTTTCTTTCAGGCGGCCCACGTGTTCCAGCATTTTCTTGGGCCCGACTTGTAGGATATCGACCTTGATGATATCCGCACAGGCTTCCAGTTCGGCCAATTTCGGATTGAAAATGTAATCATCCAGCGCCACCTCATACCCTTTCGCACGCAAAGCGTTCAAGGCCTCGATAATCTTAGGCGTTACATGGACGTTTTCCAGCACCTCAATGGCGATTTGCTTCGGTGGGAAAAAAGGCTTGTTCTCACTCAGCAACAACCCTTCGGTGAAATTGATAAAAGCTTTATGACGGCCGACCACTTCCTGAAACCCCATGTCGCCGAACAGGTTCATCATCACCTGAGCCGTGGCATGGTCGCCACCGAGAATGCGGGCATGGTTGTCTTCGGAACCGGAACGGAACAACAGTTCATAGGCATGAACGCGCACGGACGCGTCGAAAATCGGCTGACGGCCGATATAGATATCCACTAATTGCGACATGATTATCTCTATTTTAATCGCTGAAAATCGGTGCCCGGCAAGCTGTTTCCGCCTTTTCCGGCACCCATTTTCATTTTAGCACAGGCGGATTTCCGGCCGAATCAATCGTCTCTATCCCAATGATAAGTTTCACCGATAATACCGAACAAATCGCCATCGCATAGGCTTCTACATCAGTGCCAAAAGTGAGGGCCCCGTTAATCAACGGCGTTGAACTCGTCCGGCATGTCGATGTCTTCACCGCCGAACAGGAATTTCTGCATCTCGTCTTTCAGAAAGTTTTGCGCTTTCGGGTCCAGGCTGGACAAACGGTATTCGTTAATCAAAATCGTCTGTTGTGCCAACCATTGTTTCCAGGCCTCTTTAGACACATTATCAAACACCTTTTGTCCCAATTCGCCCGGAAAAGGTGGGAAGTCCAAGCCTTCCATTTCTTCGCCCATTTTGACACAGTTAACCATTCTCGCCATTGTGACTCTCCAGTTGTTTGATGAGTTTTCGAATCGGTGCCGGCACGCCTCGCGTCAAGGCTTCCGCCACCGGCAGCCATTCGCCCTCCAGATCGGTCGAGCGCACCCGGTCCACCAGAATCGGTTGAATCATCAGGTGATAATGACTGAAAGTGTGTTTCAGAAGGGGCCATTTTACCAAATCCCCTGCGCCCTCACAGACGGTTTCAACCTTGTTTTTTATCAGGTTTTGTACCGCCGGTTCCGGCGATTCCGGCAGGCTCCAAAGCCCGCCCCAAATACCGTTTGCAGGACGTTTTTCCAATAAAATATCACCGGACGGCTTCCGAAACAGCAACATCGCCACCTCTCGCGTCGGCTTTTCGGTTTTCGGCTTGGAATATGGAAACTCGGTGACGCGGCCTTGCTGCCAGGCCTGGCAGTTTTCGCTGACCGGACACACATCACACTTCGGCTTGCTGCGGGTGCATAAGGTCGCTCCCAAATCCATAATCGCCTGGGTGTAATCTTCGAATCGTGTCTCTGGAGTCAGTGCCTCGGCCCGCTGCCAAAGTTTGGCTTCGGTTTGCTTTTCACCCGACCAGCTTTCCACCGCATCGTAACGGCACAGCACCCGTTTGACGTTACCGTCCAAAATCGGATGCCGCTGCCCACAGGCAATCGACAGAATCGCACCCGCTGTGGAACGGCCAATGCCCGGCAAGGCCATCATGCCTTCCAAATCCGACGGAAAGACACCCCCCAATTCATCCACCACCACTTTCGCCGCTTTCAGCAAATTGCGCCCCCGGGCGTAATACCCCAGCCCAGACCAATGCGCCAACACCGCTTCTTCCGTAGATTGGGCCAAGGCTTCGACCGTTGGGAAAGAGGCCATAAATCGCTCGTAATACGGAATAACCGTTTGCACCTGAGTTTGCTGCAACATGATTTCCGACACCCAGACCCGATAAGGGGTTTTGTCCTGCTGCCAAGGCAAATCATGGCGGCCCGAAACATCGAACCAATCCAGCAAGGCCTGTGAAAAAGAAGGTTCGGTCATTGCCTGTCGTTTATCCAATTCGCTTTTCCGTTATAATAAGAGAGCTTTGCACGAGGTGGATGAACGGATAAAAATGGCTAAAATTTCCCTGAATGTCGTTGAAAAACTCGTTAATAGCCAGCTATTAGCTTCGTTTTCCGCCTAATTCAGAAAAATTTTATCTCATTTTTCTATCGCGCCCCACTCATGCAAAGCTCTCAAGTCAAAAATTTAAACACTAGGGCAGCGAGATTCCCCGCAGGGTAATCAAGCGGCCCACATATTGTACTAAACCCCATGACCGAAAAAACAACCGAAACCACCCAAACCCAACCGTCGTCGGAAATGCCGGCGGACATCCCGGCCGAAAAACGCCGCATCAAAAGCTTTGTCTTACGCCAAGGGCGCCTTTCCAAGGCACAACAAAACGCGCTGGACGCCATGTGGCCAAGCTATGGACTGGAACTGGAAGATAAACTCTTAGACCTCACCGAGCTGTTCGGGCGCGATGCGCCGACCATTGTCGAAATCGGTTTCGGCATGGGCACCAGTCTGGCAGCCATGGCGGAAGCGCACCCGGAAAACAATTACATCGGCATTGAAGTGCACCGCCCCGGCGTCGGCGCCTTGTTGAAACTGGTTCAGGAAAAGGGCCTCACCAATGTGCGTGTTTTCAACGACGACGCGGTGGAAGTGTTGAATAAACAGATTCCTAAAGACAGCCTGTCGGCGGTGTATCTGTTCTTTCCCGACCCTTGGCACAAGAAAAAACACAAAAAACGCCGTATCCTGCAGGCGGAATTTGCGCAAACCATTGCCCAACACCTCAAACCCGGCGGCCATTTCCACATGGCGACCGACTGGGAGGATTATGCCGAGCAAATGATGGAAGTGATGAGTGCGGCACCGGATTACAGCAACACTGCCGGAGAAGGTCAGTTCACGCCGCGCCCGGATTACCGCCCTTTGACCAAATTCGAGCAACGCGGTCATAAACTCGGTCACGGCGTATGGGATTTGATTTTCGAGCGCAAGACTTAATCACAACAAGTGCCCATTGGGCACAAACGCTTGTAAACCCTAAAAAACCACCAGGCCTGGTGACTTTTGTCAATACAACGAATCAGGATTGAAATAGCTGCTGCAAGCCTTGCAGCAGCTTCTGCTGGTTATCCGGATTGTTCAATAAAGCCTTCATGTCCACCGACCATTTCAATTGATCCAGCGGCCCTTTCAAATAGACCGGCACTTTCATGCCCTTCAAGGACCGTAACGACTTCGGCGGGTTCTGATACACCGTGTACAAAGTGCTGTCGAGCAAAGTCGAGGTCAATTCCAATGACCCCAGCCCCGTGGCGGAAAAACGCCGGCTTTTCACCTTGAAGTCCTTGGTTTTCAGAATGCCTTTCTGAATATTTCCCGTCAGACTCAATTGACTGAACTGCGTGGCGTCCTGCGGCTGGGTTTTCTGCCCGGCCAATAACTTGTTCAAATCCATGCCCACAAAGGCGCCGTCGCTCACCTTAGCCGTGATGCGCCCGTTCATATTCTGGCGCAGCAAGTAACTGTTGACGCCGCGCGTCTGCAAATCAAAGCCGCCACTGTAAGCGCCATCCAACTGGTGATACTGCCAACCGTCGGCCAGGAACGGTTTCAGCTGAATCGCGTTCATCGTGCCCTTCCAGTCATATGCCGGAGTTTTGCCGGTGACGTCCACAGCCAGCTCGGAACGCAGCTTGCCTTGGTACAAATCGGCGTTTAACGGCGCCAGTTTCAACTGGCCGTCCTTCGCCGCCAGGGTCAAATCGAAGTGGGTGAACACCATCTGCCAAGCCTTCAATTGCCCGATGGTCAAGCGCCCTTCGGCATCGAGCTCTTTCAAGGTATTGACCGGCAAGGCAATCGGCAGATAGGTTTCCGGCTTTTTACCCGAGGCGGTTTGAACCGGTGCGGTTGGCTTGGGCTGAGCCGCCGTTTCCGCAGAGCGCCGTTTTTTCGGCGGCGGATTCACATAGGCTTCGTATTGGTCCATGTCCAATTCGGACACCGCAATGTCAAAACGGTATTGATCCGGTCGTCCGGCCTGCTCTCGGCGTTGAATGTGACCGGCGATTTTGGCGCCGTCCACCAGCATCTCCAAATCGTCGATATTCAACTGACGCGCCGTCTGTTTCCAACGGAACGCCGCCGACACATCTCTCAAGACCTTACGGTTGACGAAATGTGGGTACTCGATGCCGGAATGGCGGAACCATTTGCGCAAACGAATGTGCTCGGCCTTCACCTCACCTTGAGTTTGTGGATGCGCGCCATACTGGCCTTGCAAGGAAGTTTCGATTTGGGTTTTCAGCGAGCCCAGTTTCGCCTGCTCCACGTGGAACGTTTTCTGTTCCATGTCCAGCTTAAACGTCTTGCCGGTGGTTTCGACCCGCACTTCCGGCACTTTTGTGTCTTTCGGCAGAATCATACGGATATTGCCGTTCCAATCGGCCAATTGCCATTGCTTCAAGGCTTCATTCACCGTCAATTCGGTCGATAGATTGACGTGGAAACGGCTTTTGACCACATTAGTTTGATAGGCGAAATTGGTCAGCAATTTGAACGGTTCGTCCGGCGCGATATCGAACGCCATCAGGTCGAAATCGTCTAGCAGGAAGGTATGGCCGTTTTCTTCATTACGCCATTCCAGCACGGCGTTTTGCGACACGAAACTGTTCAAACGCCAGTGGAAACTCGGCGGATTGCCCTGGCGGTTTTCCGCACTGTTCACCACCGGTTGATAAGCGACGGTTCGAAAAGTCGCTTTCGGTTCCGGCAGAAAATGCGACAGCATCGGCATGCCGTGCCAGTTGCTGCGCCCGTTCTTGTCGGTTTCGAGGTACAAATGCGCGCCTTCCAGTTCCACCCCGAGAATGTCCAGCTTGCGATTCACAAACAAATCCCACAGGGAGAACTCCACCTGAATACTGTCGATTTTCGCCAGGTCTGGGCGCTCTGGATCGGTTTTGTCCTGCATCGCCACCTGACTGGCTTCCAACGCAAACGGCCAGACCGAGACATCCAGCTCGCCTTCGATGTTTAACGGATAACCGGTGCGAGCCTGAAATTCACTTTCGATGGTGGTTTTGTACTGGTTGAAATCCATAAAGGTGATGGCACCGATGAAGGCCAACACCACAATGATGGGAATCACCGCCAAGCCCATTACCAAACGACTGGTCCATTTCACAGCCGGATGCGCAGGTGGGCGGCGTTTTTTCGCCATGCGCGCCTCTTTGATCGGGCACACATGGTCGTCGGAATACACTCGTTTTTCCGGATTTAACGCCTCTTCAATCCCGGCGGCATCTTCCGGAGTGGCATGCGGTAATGGGTCTTTTTTGGATTCCATAATCTTTCCTCTTCCGTTACGACCTGGGCGGCGTTATAAAAATGCCTGCAACACGTCGTTTAAATAGGTTTGGCCGGTGCGGGTCAGCCGCACCGTTTCACCGTCAAGCGTCAACCAGCCTTTGTCCGCCAAATCCTGCAAGATGGGCTCAATTGTATGCAATGGCAGGCCGGTGCGCAAAGTAAACAAACTTAACTCGAAGCCATCCTGCAAACGCATCGCATTGAGCATGAACTCAAATACGGCATCGCTGTCGCCCACGTTTTCCAGCCGCCCGGTTTTGCCCTCGGCCATCATGTTCATATAGCCGCCCGGCGAGGCCGGCATTTGGGTGCGCCAAATCACCCCTTGCGGCGGGTCGGTGATTTTGCCGTGCGCGCCCGCACCCAACCCGATATAGTCGCCGAATTGCCAATAATTCAGGTTGTGGCGGCAGGCCTGGCCGTTTTGCGCATAGGCCGACACTTCGTAATGATGATAGCCGGCCTCCGCCAAACGTTGCTGACACGCCAGCTGCATCTCCCAGGCCTGGTCGTCTTCCGGTAATTCCGGCGGTTGCTTATAAAACGGGGTGTTAGGCTCGAGCGTGAGTTGATAATGCGATAAATGTGGCGGCTGCAACCCAATGGCGGTGTCGACATCGTGCAAAGCCTGTTCCAGATTTTGATTCGGCAACGCAAACATCAAGTCGAGATTGAAGTTGTCGAACCCGGCGCTTTTGGCCGCTTCCACGGCGCGATAGGCTTCATCGGCCGAGTGAATTCGTCCCAGGGCGTGTAACTTTTCGTCGTCAAAACTTTGAATGCCCATCGACAAACGGTTTACACCGGCTTGACGAAACCCGGCGAACTTTTCAAAATCGACCGTGCCGGGATTGGCTTCCAAGGTGATTTCAATGTCCGGTTGAAACCCCAACAAGGCTCTGGCGCGAGATAAAAAACTGTCCAGCCCGGCTTCGGACATTAAACTCGGCGTACCGCCGCCGAAAAATATCGACTGAATCGGCCGCCCCCAAACCATCGGCAAGGTCTGTTCCAGTTGCCGAATCAGTGCGTCGAGATAAGCGGCTTCTTGATCTGCATCCAAATTATTCGAGGTATGCGAGTTAAAATCGCAATAGGGGCATTTTTGGATACACCAGGGGTAATGCACATATAAACTGAGCGGAACGGGTTGGGTAAACTGCAAAATAATCGGCGCCTGTCGATGGAAAACCATTATTTTAATGGAAATTACATACGCAAGTGTTAAGCTTGCATATAATTCAACCAGCTTTTATAAACGAATTCGGTATGGAACCCAACAGTCTCTTCATTGCCCCCCGCGAGCGCCACGCCGGCAGTTTGCTTGTTTCACTCGGTTTGATGTCTCTGCTGCGACAACGGTTTGAAAAAATCGCCTTTTTCCGCCCGCTGGTCAGCGAGGCGGACGACCCGGACAGTCGCTTTATCCACGACTTCTTCCAACTCAACATTCCCATGGCGCAAATGACGGGCGTGACATTATCGGAGGCGACCCAGAAACTCAGCGACGGCCATAAGCACGAACTCTTCGAACAACTGGTGGCGCAATACCAGACCCTGCAACAGGAATACGATTTCGTGCTGGTGCACGGCATGGAGATGACCCGCCACGCCAGCGGCATCGAGTTCGACATCAACCTGGCGCTGGCGAAACACTTCAACAGCCCTTACGTGCCGGTGCTGAACGGACAGGACAAAACCCGCTCCGAGATCGAAACCGAAATCGAGATGGAATTGCACGCCAGTGCCGACCATGACCCGTTTGCGTTTTTCATCAACCGCATGGCACCGGCCTTACACGACGACAGTGAAGACTTCAAAAAACACCCAGGCCTGCCGGTCTTTTACCTGCCGGAACTGGACGACCTCAACACCCCGACCATCAAAGAAGTCGCCGATGCCTTACACGGCAAATTCTTGACGCCCAAGAAACAGGGCTGGAACCGCTTGGTGAAAGCGCCCATCGTCGCGGCCATGACCATCGAAAACTATCTGCCGCGCGTCAATGAAGGCGATTTGATTGTGGTGCCGGGCGATCGCAGCGACATTCTCATCGCGTCCGTCATGAGCCTGTTTGCGCGCAACATGCCCAATATCGCCGGGATTCTGCTCACCGGCGGACTGGTGCCCAAGCCGGTGATTCAGGACCTAATCATCAATTTCGAAGGACGTGACCTGCCCATTATCTCCGTTCAGACCGACACCTATCCGTCGGCGATGGGCGTCGGCCGTGTGCGTGCCAAACTCAACGCCAACAACAGCCGTAAAACCCATCTGGCGCTCGGGTTGTTCGACCGTCATGTCGACCGCGACAGCCTGATGGAACGCATCCTGCAACGCGCCAGCGACCACAGCCGCGACATCACCACCCCCATCATGTTCGAATACCGCCTGTTCGAAACAGCGCGTCAGCGCCTCAAAACCATCGTATTACCCGAAGCGTCGGACGAACGCATTCTGCGCGCCTGCGACGTGCTGTTACAGCGTAAGGTCGTTAACCCGATTCTGCTCGGGCGCCCGGACGAAGTGCTCTATCAAGCCAATTTACTCGGCCTGAACCTGGAGGGCGCGCAAATCATCGACCCGGAAACCAGCCCCTGGAAATCGCATTTCATCGACCAACTGTTTGAAATGCGCCAACACAAAGGCATGACCCAGGATTTGGCGAAAGATTCCATCTCCCATGTGAGCTATTTCGCCACCATGATGGTGCATCTCGGCTATGCCGACGGCATGGTCTCCGGCGCCACCCATACCACGGCGGACACGGTGCGCCCCGCCCTGCAAATCATCAAAACCCAACCGGATACCTCGCTGGTGTCCAGCGTGTTTTTCATGTGTTTCGATACCCGTGTGCTGGTCTACGGTGACTGTGCCGTCAACCAAAACCCGACGGCCGAACAGCTGGCGGAAATCGCCATCGGTTCCGCAGACACCGCACGGCATTTCGGCATCGACCCGAAAGTGGCGCTGTTATCCTACTCCACCGGGGAATCCGGCCACGGTTCCGAGGTTGATAAGGTTCGGCAGGCCACCCAACTGGCACATCAAAAACGACCAGACCTGCTGCTGGAAGGGCCTTTGCAATACGACGCCGCCATCGACCCAACCGTCGCCCGACAGAAAATGCCCGACAGCGACGTGGCCGGACAAGCCACCGTGTTCATCTTCCCGGACCTCAATACCGGCAACAACACCTATAAAGCCGTGCAACGCGCCTCCGGCGCCATCGCCATCGGCCCGGTACTGCAAGGACTGCGCAAACCGGTCAACGACTTGAGTCGGGGCTGCAGTGTGGCCGACATCGTCAACACCGTCGCCATCACTGCCATTCAGGCACAAGCCAACGACCAATGAGGACGACATCATGAAGATATTGGTTTTGAATGCCGGCAGCTCCTCGATGAAATACAGTCTGTTCAATGGCGAAGACTCTCACCAAATCGCGCACGGTTTGGTGGAACACATCGGCGAAACACCGGAACGCGACGTGGCATTCGCGTTACGCCAGGTGGAAAGCGAACTGCAACAGCAAGGCCTGATTGAACATCTTGGCGACTGCGATGCCGTCGGCCACCGCGTGGTCCACGGCGGCGAGGATTTCCAACAACCGGTCATCGTTACCGAGTCGGTCATGGACACCATCGACCGGTTGTCGGAACTGGCACCGTTGCACAACCCCGCCAATCTGGCCCCGATGCGGCTATTGGCCGAAAAACACCCAGGCCTGGTGCAAACGGCGGTCTTCGACACCGCCTTTCACCAGAGCATGCCGGCCTATGTATACCACTACGCCATTCCCAAACACCTTTACGACGACCATCTGATTCGCCGCTACGGCTTTCACGGTACCTCGCACCAATACATTGCCAAACGCGCCGCGACTCTGCTCGGCAAGCCGCTAAACCAACTCAATATCATCTCCATGCACCTCGGTAACGGTGCCAGCGTCTGTGCCATCCAGTACGGTAAAAGCATGGACACCAGCATGGGGTTCACGCCGTTGGAGGGCTTGGTCATGGGCACGCGCTGCGGTGATCTCGACCCGTCGATTCCGCTGTATATGATGCGCGAACTGGGTTACACCGCCGAACAGGTCGACCATCTGCTCAATAAAGAAAGCGGATTATTGGGGCTGGCCGGGCAGAACGATATGCGTGAATTGATGCAAATGGCCTACGCCGGTGACGAAAACGCCGGGCTGGCGCTGAAGATTTTCATCTACCGTTTGATTAAAGTGGCGGGCAGTTACATGGCGATTATGGACGATTTGGATGCCATCGTGTTTACCGGCGGCATCGGCGAACATGCCGATAAAATCCGCTACCGCGTGGTCAATGATTTTTCCAAGGCGTTTGGGTTTGAAATCGACCCGGTCGCCAATGTCAAAGCCCAGGGCGAAAGCTGCATCACCCGACCAACCAGCCGGATTCCGGCCTGGGTGATTCCCACCGATGAGGAAAAAGAAATTGCTCAACAGACGTTGGCGTTGCTGTCGGACACCTGAATGCATACGGTCAAATGCTCAGCCGCATGTCACCTCAATGCATGCGGCTCAACAACTCAATAATAAGTTTCTTTTCAGCCTTTCGGTTTCGTATAAAATAAGCATAAATCGTAATCGTTTTTAAATAAGCACTTTGGATACCTCATGCACGAGTTTTTAAATTATTTTTCACTGTTTCTGCTGTTTTTCGTGGTCGTCGTACTTTTTTACGGCATCATCGCCATTCACGACATCCCCTATAAAATCGCAAAAAAACGCAACCACCCCCACCAGGATGCCATCGAAGCCGCCGGCTGGGTGAGCCTGTTTATGCTGCATGTTCTCTGGCCGTTTTTATGGATTTGGGCCATGACTTACCGGGAAGAACGCGGCTGGGGCTTTCAGTCCAACACACCCGCTTCCAATCCGAACGAAGCCAGCCTGGCGCAACTGCAATCTGAACTCAGCGCCTTGCAAAATGAAGTGCGTAGCCTGAAAGGCGACACCGCCAACGGAGGTCAAGACTGATGGACATGTTACTCATCCTGACCTATACCGCGATTTGCATCGTACTTTTCAAGCTTTTCAGAGTGCCCGTCAACAAATGGACGGTGCCGACCGCCGCACTCGGTGGTGCCTTTTTGCTAGGCGGCATTTACGGTGTTATGAACTACAGCCATCCTTATTCCAGCCAAGCTCGGGAATATTTTTACGCCACGCCCATCTCGCCGACAGTGAGAGGCCGTGTCATTGACGTGCCGGTCGAGCCGAACACACCGCTCAAAGCCGGGGATGTTTTGTTTAAAATCGACCCAAAGCCCTTCCAGGACAAAGTGGACGAACTCACGGCCAGACTGAAGGAAGCGAAAAAGAACCTGGGACGTTATCAGGAAATGATGCGTAAAAACCTGGGCCGCCAATTGGACGTCGACCAGACCCAGTCACGGGTGGATGCCTTGCAGGCCGAACTGGCCAAGGCTGAGTTCGACTTGGATCAAACCATTGTCCGCGCACCGACCGATGGTTCCGTGACACAGCTTTTCCTGAAACCGGGCATGATTGCGGTGCCGATTCCGCTGCGACCGGTGATGGTATTCATTACCCAGCAGCAGGATTTATTCGTCGGTTGGTTCCGACAAAACAACCTGATGCGCGTGAAGCCCGGCTTCGAGGCCGAAGTGGCGTTTGATGCCATTCCCGGCCGTGTCTTCAAGGCCAAAGTCTTCGGGGTCCAACCTTATATGGCGGAAGGCCAGATGCAACCCAATGGTGTTTTGTTGACGGATAACAATCGTATCAGCGGCATGGTGCCGGTCAAACTGAAAATCACCGACCCGGCGTTTGCGGAATACCGCGATCAGCTACCTGGCGGTTCTTACGCTCAAGCGGCGGTTTACTCGGATAAATTCGAGGACTTGTCCATTATCCGGAAAGTGCTGTTACGCATGGCGTCTTGGATGAACTACATTTTCCCGATTGACTGACGGACGTTTTTAAATGCCCGAAAATAAAAAACCGCCAGGCCTGGCGGTTTTTTTGTTTGGGCAATTCGTGATCTGAATCAGACGGTCACATTGATATTATTGCCTAGATTTGGCGGCAGTCCTTGCGTGGATGGCGCCGGAGTCGGCAAAGATTCAATCAAGGACAGTGCGCCCTGGGTTTGTACGTCCATCGCTTTCTTCAACATGGAAATCTGCGCTTCCTGCTGAGCGTAAACCTGTTGCTGTTGCATCGCCGCGTTCACCGCGCCGTTGGCCGAAACATCCATTCGAGCCTCCTTGAAAATAGATGGGTTCAAAAACGTTATCGGCTGAGCTGACTAAAACTTAAGTCCGAAAACGGTTTTTATGCCAATCTTTTTCAGTCAGTCGTTCAGATAACGGTTCAAA
Organism: Thiomicrospira sp. S5; assembly: GCF_003991075.1. Taxonomy (NCBI): domain Bacteria; kingdom Pseudomonadati; phylum Pseudomonadota; class Gammaproteobacteria; order Thiotrichales; family Piscirickettsiaceae; genus Thiomicrospira; species Thiomicrospira sp. S5. Next base: position 2,752,165 of record NZ_CP014470.1, read on the forward strand.
TCGAAAATGCCCCAGGTCACCGGTTCCGCTTTCTGTTGATAAAACAGCAAGTCGTCGGAGAAATCCCAAAACGCCGGTGCGGTACGGCGCACGCCATACGCTTTCACCCAGCGTTGCAGTTGCGACTTGTCCTTCACGCGGGACGCCAGCGCCAGGAAAACATTCACGTCCTGCTCGCCCAAATCGAAAAACATCCCCGGATAACTGGTCTGCAGGCCTTCCACCACCGTGACCGAATTCTCCTTCGGCGCCCGATTGTATTTGTCGAACAGCAGGGACGACACATTGTAATAACCGCGATTCAGAAACAGTGTGTACCAAGATTCGTCACCGTTGTATCGTGTCACCCTGAGGAACGACACTTCCGGCCACCCTTCGATTTTCTCGCCTTTCAAGTCAGCCAGCTGCTGCAGGAAATTCTGGATTCGGGCATCCGGGTCACCGTCTTTGAACGGCATTTTCGGACGATTAATCGGATCGGAATTCAACACATCACGGAACTGCTCCAACTGCACCACACGATCGAAAAATTCCTGTTTCGGGTGCTTTGTCACATAATCAATACCGGTTTTCGTCGGTGTTAAATCGGTTTTGATGCTTTCTTCCGAGGTTTTGCGATACCAGTAGTTGCGCAGCTTTTCACGAGTGTCTTCCGGCAGGAAGCTCAGGAAATTGTTTTCCCCTTCCATACGCAGAAAATCCATGTAAAGCCGGGTATTCAGCTGATGACCGACATTTCCATAGACATCAAAACCGGACACCAACAAATACTGGATACGTTCCAGCAACGGGTAATCAATTACCCAGGCGGTTTTCGGCACTTTACCGTGGAAGCCTTTCAATACCGTGGCGGAATCCTGATTCCGGAAAACAGTCAACAACGCATTACGGTTATGACCGTCGCCGTCCCAAATCATATTGAACCCGTGCTTGATCTTCCGTTCTTTCTTGGAGTGCAACAGTTTCTGTTTGGCATCCAGATAGAGACGCTGTTTGTTTTGATACGTGGTGGCCGTGGCCAGCATTCGGAAAGTTTCCACGCCTTCGGCGGAAGGCAAAGCCAGATTACCGGCTTGCTGGGCGAGAAATTCGGTATCGTTGCTGACGACATCCACATCCGGGTCGAAAAACATCACCCAGAATTGTTCTTCAATCACGTTGAGAGCCACTTGCCCACGACACACCGGCCCTTTAATAAAGCCTTCTATTATGAATTGTGCCTGATCGAGCAGGAAACGATATCGACCGTCTGCCGGCATGTCGGCAAAAATTTTAAACGGGTTGGCCGAAGTTTTCGGGTCGTAGCCGGGCAATTTTTTGATTTGATAATCCGGGAAAATAAACCAGGCCTGGTACTTTTTGTAAGTATCGCCATCGACGTGATACACCAGATGGTCTTTGTCGACGATACTCGATTTGACCGCACGCAACCGGTAATACACCCGGTCCACGCCCGGGTCATCATACGGGCGCGTGGTGTGAATCACTTCAATCGGCACCCCCGGCGGGGTTTTGGAACGCACCAACTGGTAAAAGGTGCGCGGTGAATTATCGGCAAAGTGTAAATGCGCCAAAAACAGGTGTTCGTAAATATAGCGTGCCATCAAACGGTGTTTGAAGGTATCGATATTGAGATATTTTTCATAGAAACTGGCTTGCTCGGACAGTTCCACCGAATCCAGATCTTCCAAGGTTCCCAGCGCGCCGTATTTGGCCCAGTTCAGCAACGTCAGATATTCATCACGCGGCAAATTCGGCATGGCATACGGCATGCCCCAATTCGGGTGATTCAAGGCGAAGTCATCGAATTCATCGGCTTTCGGGCAAACGTCTTCACGATTCAAGCCCAAAGTATAGCTACTCGGCAAACGCCCGGTCACCGGTTGCGGGTGCTCGTCTTTCAGCTGTAGCATCCGATAAAGCACCGACGGTTCGCCGTCCTGCTGCTGGGTAATCAGTGAATAGAACCCTTTTTCGCGCCACTCCTGAATGGTTTGCGCGTCCATGAACAGTCGGGAGGGCTGGGCCGCGGTAATGCGTTCGCCGTCATACACTTTTTCCTTGCTGCCTCCCCGTGCCACACCGGTGTAAGAAGACAACTTAAGCTGGCAAGGCGCATCGTAACAACCATGGCACACAATGCAGCGTTTTTCGAGAATCGGTTTGACCACGTCATAATCCGGGAGGTCCGATTGTATTTGCACTGGCGTACTGGTTTGTGCACTGGCAGGCAAAGCGAGAACCGCCGCAATTAGGGCGATGGCGAGGCGTATGATGTAAGCGTTAAACATGTCCATTTTTATCCGTCTGATTGACATCGTTCATTCGTTATATTGCTTAAATAATCGCTCAATTAAATCTTGAGTGCTCCCATATAAGAGCGTAGGATAGAAATATCAAGCATATAGGAATGAGTCTATGAACCAACGCAAGACGCACCCCGTGGGTTTTCGGGTCTTCGCATTCAAAAAGTTCATGTGGGTCTCGATCTTCGCCTTATTGGCCTCTTTGACCATCACAACGCTGGTCAGCGGCACTTTTGTCGCGGTCGTTTACCACAAAACCGTTTCGAACTTGCCGGATCGGTTACAGCAAACCTTCTCCGGTTTGGCCGCCGCCGAGAATCCGGCCGAGCAAGCCGACATCATTTTAGCCCAAATACAGCGCAAAAACCTGCAAAACGACTTTAACTTCATTCCGGCTTCCGACATTCGTAACGCCCCCCTGGCATTAACGGACACCCAACAACAAAACCTCAAGGCGGCCAAGCAGGCCAACCAATTGACGCACCAATTGGATATTCTATCGGCCGAAGTCAATGGCGGGCTGCCCATCTATTTCCAACCGGGATGTGACACCTGCAATATTCTAGCAAAACAGGGACGCTACTTAGGCACTCTACTATTCCAACTTCCGCTTTCCAGCCCGTTACTGGTGTTTGGAAGCCTATGGGCATTCTTCATTCTTTTTATGTTCAGTTTTTTTATTATTGGTGTCTATATGATGACCCGAGCACTGACAACAGATTTTATCGAACCCATTCAAAATCTGACTGAACGCATGCACGGCATTCGCATGGAAGAAGATAACATTACCTGGGAACGTAAAGAGCAAAAAATCGCTGAAATTGATTTAATCGACCAATTAATTACCGAAAACATCCAAACACTTAAATCCATGTATATCAAACTCGATGCTTTAATGGTGACAGAACACCAGACTGGATTTTTTCACCAGGATCGATTCAAGGAAGCCTTGCAATTTGAGGTGTACCGCTCCGATCGCTATCATCGACCTTTTTCGATCTTAGTCATCAAACTACTCAAAGTCGAGTCCAAGCAAGCCGAAAAAAACCCCGATACCGCTGAACAAATCCATCTATTTGCCGAAACCATCAATGAACATACCCGAAATATTGACATGCCATTTCGCATCGGCGAACGTTTATTTTTGATTATCATGCCGGAAATGACCGAACAAGAAGTGCCGGTCATGTCACAAGTATTGCGGAAGCGCTTCGCGCAGGACCGCGAAGACGGTGAGGATAGGTATAAGTTCGACGTGCAAATCGGTTACGCCACCTACAATTACGACACCCAAAACATCAAGGAATTGACGGCGTTGGCCATTGAACGGATGCATCAAACCGAAGCCGAAGAAACCCCGGAAAAACCGGCATCATCCGATTCCGAAACGGCTTAATCAGCCTTTCTTTTCCAATTGCAGAATGGCTTCTTTATACGTCAACGCCGCCTGGGTTTCCAGCCCTTCCGACTCATAACATTTGGCCAGCGCGTGGAAGGTTTCCAGTTCCGGCTGTAATTTCAAGCTTTCCTGAAAATAGTGTCGTGCCTGACCCCACAACTGGCTCATGCAAGCCAAACGCCCTAACGTCAGTAACAAAACCGGATTATCGGGCTGGTTCGACAACCATTTTTCGGCTTTTTTCAGGCGCTCGTAGGCTGGACCCAATTCGATGCGGCCGTATTGGTACGCCAGACGATCATCCCATTGTTTGGATACACTTTTAGCGATGAGTTCGGCTAGGCCTTGCTCTTTGCCCCAGCCCATGCGCTGCTCCACAAATTCCGCCAAAATCGCCGGTTTCAATTGCTGACGCCCAGAAAGCGATTGCCAAAGTTGTTCCAGGGCCTCCGGGTTTTCCGCACGGGCAACCTTACCGGCCAGCAGTTGCACTTCCAGGGACTGAATTTCCGCTTTATCGAGGGCTCTGAACCGCTTGACCTCGCCAAGAATCTCTTCCAGGCGCGACCAATATTCCTGCTTCACCAACAAATGCGCGTACTCGGCCAGAATAGTCTTGTTTTTAGGGCTTTGTTGATGCAATTCGTTCAAAATCACCAACGACACATCCGGTTCCGAATCCATTAACAAACGTGCCTCCACCAAACCGATGGTCACACTATCGCTTGGAAAACGTTGGCGCGCTTCGGCCAGGTATTGGTCTCGACGGCTGAACGCCTGCTGGTTATGCGCCATTTTGGCGGCGGTCAGATAATGCACCAAACCGGAATCGGAATGCTTGGCCATTTTAACCAACTGTTTTTCCGCCAACTGCCAATCACCGTACTCCAAGGCAATCATCCCTTTTGCCATGGAACTTTCGGCTTTACTGTAACGCTTCAGTTGACGGCGATTACGCCAATAGGCCGGAAAATGCCACAGATTGATGACCAAACGCATCAGAAGATACAAAGCACTGAACCCGATGACGGCGGCCGCCAAAGCGAATGTCAGACTGGTTTCGATGACCCAATCGTGCCACACCATCGACACTTGGCCGTTGTCGTTCAACGCCAAAGCGGTCAAACCGGTGGCAATGACCAGAAAAATCGACCATTTCAAAATCCGTGAAATCATCGGTTATGCCCCTTCCGCAATGTCCAGTGGTTGTCTCGGCTCAAAATCGATTTGCTGCAACGGCGCCAAGGTCGTTTTCACCGACTCGGCCTGTTCCGGAAAATGCGCGGCCATAAAGTCATTAAGCGCTTGAATCGCTTTATCCAACAGCGGTTTTGACTCCGAATCCAGCGCCCATTGCACACGGTCAGCCAACAGCAATCCACGCTGAATCAACACATCATGCATCATCAGACTTTCCACTTGCGTCAGCTGTTCCGCCGATTCACGTTTGCGCACCGAAAACAAGGCTTCCAGTTTGGTCTGCAACTTCTGCCAAGCCGAATCGGTGGCCGTTTCGGAGGTTTCAGCCGTTGTGTCCGGTGTTTCGATCGGTGTTTCATGTGAAACCTTTTTCGCGGGCGGCAGGTTTCGAATCTGCTCACGAAGTGCCTCCATCACCGGCTGGGCATCCACACTTGACTGAGATGGTCTGGCATCGATGCGCGCCAAATCCTGACCGATACGACGGATGAAATCGTTTTTGCCGTCCATGGCACTGGCGCCAACCGCTTTTTCCAACGCCAGCAAGTGGTGACGGGTTTGCGCGACATTGCCAGTCAACAGCCATTGAGTATTGACTTCCAACGCCCACTGACGAATTTGCTGCGCCGACAACGGTTCCACCGCCGAAGCCGCCGTTTCCGTGGCGTTTTCCAGCTTGGAATCCTGTTGTTTTTGCCATTCGTTGCGTTCTTGCTGTTCTTGTTTGAAATCGAACAGTTCGGACAACTGTTGCCCCATTTGCTGCAATTGGTTTTTCATTTCATCGCCCAAGGCTTCAGCCTTGGCCTGAAGCTCCGGTGACGGCTTGACGGCTTCGCCCAGCTTTTGGGTGGCCTCACCAGCCTGCTGCGACATGCCTTTTAACTGCTCGGTTACCTCGGCTAACTTATCCTGCACATTGGTCTTAAAAGTTTCCAATTCGGTTTTCACCGCGTCAACATCCGCTTGACTGATGGCCGGTTGATTTTCCGGTGAGGCCAGTTTCGCGGTCAGCGCCTCTTTCAATTCGTTCTGACTGCTTTTGAGGGTTTTGGTTTCGGTTTTCAACTGGCCGACTTCGCTTTGCAATTGATTGATTTTTTCAATCTGCCAGTCCTGCTGATTGGTTTTCATCGCCAGATAGGTGATGATGCCAACCAACAGCAGCACGAGTAATAACGCCATTTTCTGCATGAAGGTTTGCGGCCACCAGCCGGACCAATCGCGTTTGGCTTTTAATGGCTTGTCGTCATCGGACGAGGTTTGGCGATTTTTCTGTTCGGATTTGGCGTGACCACCGTTCACCACTTCCCCGTCAAGCACGCGCTGATCGGCTTTTGGGGTAATCGGTTCTTCAGAAGCTACCATAATCGTATCCTTTTACGGCTTTGCCGCATTAACTCTGCATTGAGATCTGTTTCAGCGCGCTCAGTACGCCGTCATCACTTTGTTGGGGCACCACAAAAATTCGACCCCGCCAACCTTGTTCACGAATCGCACTTTCAATACGCTCACTGAACACAATAATATCTTGTAAAAACAACCAGGCCTGGGCGTTTTTCGAATTCGTTTCCCGGGAGTCGGTCTCGGTTTCCGTGACCATCGCCACTAAATTCGACCAGGCCTGCAAACTGCTAGCCAGCACGACCGGATGCGCGGCCGATTGAAATTTCGACCAGGCCTGGGCACACAATGCGGCCGGGCGACGACGATAAATCAACCATTCTTCAACATCCGCTCCGGCGTTCTCCAAACCGACCTTCAAGGTCGGGCGGCCGCCTTCGCCTTTCACGATAAGACAACGTTGCCCCTGCAAATCCTGTAACGCTTCGGTGGCCAGTAAGTCCTCGCTGACAAACCGCTTGATGTCCAGAGAGGCTAACGGCCAACCTTGTGCCTGCAACGCCTGTTGCGTGGCCTGACCGATGGCGAAACACTGCGCCGATTCACCAAACGGCGGCGAAGCCAAGCCTTTCGCTTGAAACAATTGCTGCAACACCGACACCGCATTGCGGCTGACAAATACGATTTTATCAAACCGCTTAAAACAGGTGGCCGCGGACTCAGGAAGAGCTTGCGGTTCGATTTCGATGGTCGGGCACGCCAGCACTTCAACCCCGGCATGTTCCGCCAAACGCGTCAAATGCGCCGCTTGGTGCTGAGGCCGGGTGTTGAACAGCGTCAACGCATCAGGCTTGACCATACACTTCTTGCAAGATGGCGCCGGCGCCTTGTGCCAGCAAATCTTCCGCCACGCCGACACCCAAGGTTTCCGGGTCGGTTTGCGGCCCGGTGGCTTCGGCACGGATGATTTCGGAACCGTCCAACGCACCGACTAGGCCGCGCAAATAAATCTCGTCGCCTTCCAACTCGGCGTACACACCGATCGGCACCTGACACCCACCTTCCAAACGGTGGTTCATGGCCCGTTCCGCACGGGTGCGGATTTCGGTGTCACGATGGTTCAGCACTTGAATCAAGGCCAAAACATCGTCCTCTTTTTCAAAATATTCAATGCCCAAGGTGCCTTGCGACACGGCCGGCAAACAGGTTTCCGGCGCCAATTCGTGACGAATTCGCTCATCCAGCTCCAAACGCTTCAAACCGGAAGTGGCCAAAACGATGGCATCGTATTCACCGGCATCCAACTTGCCCAGACGCGTGCCGACATTGCCGCGCAAATCCTTGACCACCAAATCGGGACGAGCGGCCATCAACTGCGCTTTGCGGCGCAGGCTGGACGTCCCCAAAACCGCGCCCTGCGGTAAATCGTCAAAACGTTCATAATGATTGGACACAAAGGCATCGGTCGGTTCGTGACGCTCCAAAATGGCGCCCAACGCAAACCCTTCCGGCAATTCCATCGGCACGTCTTTCATCGAATGCACGGCGATATCGGCTTCCCCCGCAATCATGCGATCTTCCAGTTCCTTGGTGAACAGCCCTTTCCCGCCGATTTTCGCCAACGGCACGTCGAGAATCTTGTCGCCCTTGGTCGACATCGGCAGCAATTCCACGGTCAATCCGGGATGCGCCTTTTCGAGTTCGGCTTTGACAAATTCGGCCTGCCACATGGCCAGCGGGCTTTTTCGCGTTGCGATTCTGAGGGTTTTCTTCATGGATCCTTCCGAAAATTGAATATGAATGGTCGCACAACGTTTTCAATCGATTAATTTCCCTGAAAACAGTCGGTTTTTGTGCATGATTGTTCCCCATTTTACTCAAAATGACGGTCGTTTTTTCGATAAAATGGGGGTCTGAGTAAATGCCTGGCTTTGGCGAGGAAGGAGAAGCAATTTGAATTTGAAATTACTGGCCACAGCGCTGACGGCCATTCTGTTTCTGGCCGGCTGCGATAAAGCGGCCAATGCCTCCGGTTACGCCGCGAATTCGAAGCTGAAAGAACTGACCAACCTGCAAGCGCTGGCCGCTGAGGCACGGGAACGCAATCTGCCGATTATGCTGACCGTCGGGGCCGAATGGTGTGAATTCTGCCACATCCTGCGCGAAGAAGTGCTCGACCCCATGGCCTTGGGCGGTGATTATGACGGCAAAGTGGTGTTCATGCGCTATTTGAGCATCGACGAACACCAACCGATCCCCGACGTGAACGGCCAACCGATTCGCAAAGATGAACTGGCACGTCGCTACAAGGCCGACCTGACGCCGACGGTGATTTTCATCGACGGTCAGGGGCAAAAAGTAGCCGCGAACATCGTCGGTATTGCCAATATCGAACTCTACACCACCTTGATTCATAAACATCTGAATCAGGCCTATGAAAAGATGGGTAACCCGTTACGCCTGGACGCCATGCCCGGACGATAGCCGCTTTAGCGACCTATTCGACCCTTCTGATACCGCCCACCAAGCCACCGAAAACGCGCAAAATCGGTGGGCGCCTCCACACCACGAGAGGCAGCGACCGTCGTGAGGCAAATTGAGTGCCGCAAGTGCGCTCAGAAATCTTTATAATAGGCGCCAAATACATTCAGAGATTTGAACCTTTAAAACGCATATCGCAAAGAAAAGACTATGAGCAATCAACACAACCAAGAAAAACTGTCCAGTGCCCGTTTCAGTGAAGCCACCGACGCCTTCGTCGAAGAGTTCACCGCCTCGATTCAATTCGACAAACGCATGTACCGTCAGGACATCCAAGGGTCGATTGCTCATGCCACCATGTTATGCAAAGTCGGCCTGCTGACCGAACAGGAGCGGGAAGACATTATCCAGGGACTCGGGCAGGTTCAGGCCGACATCGAAAGCGGCAAAATGGAGTGGTCGATCAAGCAAGAAGACATTCACATGAATATCGAGGCGCGTTTGACCGACCTGATCGGCATCACCGGTAAGAAATTGCACACCGGCCGTTCCCGCAACGACCAGGTCGCCACCGACATCCGCCTTTATATCCGAGACGAGATTGATGCCATTCTGCCGGAAATGACGCGTTTACAACACGGCATCCTGTCTCTGGCGGAAAAAGAAGCCGACACCATTATGCCGGGCTTTACCCACTTGCAAACCGCCCAGCCGGTCACTTTCGGCCACCATATGATGGCCTGGTTTGAAATGATTAAACGTGACGTCGAACGTTTGGAAGACTGCCGCAAGCGCGTCAACACCATGCCGTTGGGCTCCGCGGCACTGGCCGGCACCACCTACCCGATTGACCGCGAGATGACCGCCGAATTGCTGGGCTTCGAACGGATTTCGCAAAATTCCTTGGACGGTGTCTCCGACCGCGATTTCGCCATCGAGTTCACGGCTTTTGCCGCCACCTTCCTGATGCATTTATCGCGTTTTTCGGAAGAACTAGTGCTGTGGTCGTCTGCGCAATTCAATTTCATCGATTTGCCGGATCGATTCTGTACCGGTTCGTCGATCATGCCGCAAAAGAAAAACCCGGATGTACCGGAGCTGGTGCGCGGCAAAACCGGTCGCGTTTACGGCCACCTGATCAGCTTGCTGACGCTGATGAAATCCCAACCGCTGGCGTACAACAAGGACAATCAGGAAGACAAGGAACCCTTGTTCGACACCGTCGATACCGTACGCGGCAGCTTGCGAGCGTTTGCCGACATGGTGCCGGCCATTATCGTCAATCGTGACGTGACCTATGAGGCGGCCAAACGCGGCTTCTCAACCGCCACCGATTTGGCGGATTATCTGGTCAATAAAGGTTTGCCGTTCCGCGATGCGCACGAAGTGGTCGGGCTGGCCGTGGCGCATGGTTTGAAAACCGGGCAGGATTTATCGGAAATGTCGCTGGAAACCTTGCAAGGCTTCCACGGCAGCATCACGGATGATGTCTTTGAGGTATTGACGTTGGAAGGATCGGTGTCGGCTCGAAACCATTTGGGCGGCACGGCACCGGAACAGGTTAAGGCGGCGATTGCACGCGCCAAATCCGAACTCTAACGCGCCCACCCATAGCGGTTTTTCACGTCGCGGCTTTTCACGTCTTTTCGCCCCATACAAAAAACGCCCAGGCCTGGGCGTTTTTCATATTTAGAGTGGCTTGAAATAGAGGAACGTCAGTCGTCAAACTGAATCAATGAGCGGGCTTTCATACCGTTGTATTCGAAGCTGTTCAGGGCTTTCAAGTCCACCAGACAACCGATACCGATCACTTCATAACCGACCTGCTCACACAGTTTCATCGTGGCTTGCAAAGAGCCGCCGGTCGCGACCAGGTCATCGAATAAAAACACTTTTTTGCCATCGCCTTTTTGCATTTCCAGCTTATCGGAGCCGTATTCCAAACCGTACTCCATTGAAGAATGCACATTCGGCAATTTGCCCGGCTTGCGCACTTTGATAAAACCTTTATCGTGCTTATAGGCCAGCGCAGAGGCGAAAATAAACCCGCGAGATTCGATGCCGACCAGGTAATCGACTTCGGCCCATTCCGCTCCGGTAAAAAGGCCGGACATGGCGTCGATGGTTTCCTTGAAATGGGTTTTCAACAACGGTGAAATATCTTGAAACAAGATACCCTGCTTCGGGAAATCGGGCACGGCATCTAAGTATTGTGCAAGAGGGTGCTGGCTCATAATGACCTGTCTTCAGTAGGTTGGTTTTAGTCTATTCGGCTTGATTTGACGTTATTGTTTAAAGTTATCTTACCGAGTTGTGAATTGGTAAAATAGGCTTATTGATTTAAACTTTTTGCATTATACAAGACTTTTTCCATGCCTTTAATCGAAAACGAATTCGAGCAAGCCTTGCTTCATGAGCTGCCGCCCCATGCCCGCGACATTGCGCTGGACTTCATGGGCACCTATTCATTGGGCGAACTCTTGATGGCTCTGCAAACCAATGAACCGGATAAAGAATTACTGCAACGCAAAAAAGTCCCGTCCAGCTACTGGGAACCCATCCTCAAGGCGACTTTATTGGCGAAATGCACATACTTCATTCCCAACTCGGAATTTCGCCAGGAAGAGCGCTTATTTTTGATTAAAGCGGCCTGTATGAGTGCCGGTTATCCATTATCGTCTTACCGTTTGGCGGATGTACTGGAAATCACCCATCACGAAATGCCGGTCTTGAATCAATGGTTGAAACGCCTGACGGCGGATTTAAAAGAGAACAGCGCTTTATTCAAAACCGGCGACAAGCCGAAAGCAACATCCGACACCGGCCTTTGATGTCAGACCGCGCGGCGAGTTTCGGTCAGTAGCCGACGGATATTTTGAGAGGCCATCTCATTGCCGTAGTGCGCCGCCATGCCGAACCAAAAACGAGCCTGAACCACGTCGACATCCACCCCTTTGCCGTCCAGGTAACATTCTCCCAACCGGTTCTGCGCCGCAAGATGACCGCGCATGGCGGCGTATTTATAAAGCTGATACGCTTTGGCTAAATTAACGTCGACACCCCAGCCTTTTTCAAAAATATAGCCCAGATTGTAAGCGCCATAAGGGTTACCCTTTTCATAAGCCTGATAAAACATATTCATTGCTTTGATGTAAGACTGACGCACGACTTTCCCTTTTTCATACATCAGCCCGAGGTTGTTTTCCGCTCGGGTATAGCCTCGGAAAGCGCAGGTTTCATAGAGATTAAAGGCCGATTCAACGTCGCCGGAAGCATCGTGCAATGTGGCCTTTTTGAACAACGCGTACAGATAATGCGAGTCGGCCAGAACCGCCAAACTGTCTTCCGGAAAGCCTTTAACGGTTTCCGGTTTTTGTTGACGGATTTCTTTCGGCACACTTTCATCTTTCAACCATTGTTGTAAATCGACCAGGCCTGGTCGATCTTTGGGCGATTTTTGCGTCATCCAGACAATCAATTGTCGCCAAAACACCGGCAGCGCATTCAGCTTACGCGGCGTATGAAACGCATGGGCATACAATTGGTCGAAGTAATGTTCCACCTTATTCAGGCGATAAATGTGTTTGCCGGTCAAGGCAAAATACAGAACACACCCCAAAAGATAAATGTCGCCAGCGGCATCGTATTCACCGTTTAAACGTTCCGGCGGGCAATATTTTTGGTCGCCGAGCAGGACTTCGGTTTCAAACGATGACAAGGCGGGAATCGCGCCGCCCCAGTCGACCAGATAATAATGGTCTTTTCCGGCGATGATGTTTTCCGGGCGGATGCGCGTGTGCACAAACCCGACGCCGTGCACCTTATCAAGTGCGGAAACCATGTGTTCCAGAAGTTTTTTGGCTTCTTCCGGTGACAAAACGCCTTTTTTCTTAACAACGTCTTTTAAGCTTTTTTTACCGACGAAATCGAAAAATTTCAGGTAACTGAAGCCTTCCTTTCGGATTTCGTTGAACTTGGGAAAATCGTCTGAAAATTTGTTGAGATAATGCAGAAGGTCTTTTTCGCGCTTCAGTGCATAGTGGTTGTGAATGTCCGTCAACACCCGCACGGTTTGTTTGCTGTCTCCACTTTCAGAAGTTTGCTTGGCGGTGAATACCGATAAGGAACCTTCTTCACAAAGCAACTTGATGTCCGATAAATCATCCTGAATATAAATCGGATTTTTGACAGACCGGGTCTGAGACATAACAAACGAACCTACGCAGTTTTATGAAAAATCATATTATCAAAAAAATGAAACAACGAATTAAGTTTTTGCTGACAACCTAGTTCCTGAAATTCGAATAAAAAAGGCACCTGACGGTGCCTTATATCACTCATTTTGATAATCGATGTTCTGATCGTCAATTTGAATGTTCAAGTCGGTGTTCGTGTCGACATAAGTATCCAGCACTACCTGTGTCTGCTCACCGGTACTAGAGTCTCCGTCACCATCAGAATCGATATTGACTGTCGTGGTGCCGTCGCCATTATCAATCATATTCAGATAATTGCTTAGGTCGTCGGCATCCACCGGTGTATCGTCGATGACTTCGCTCAAGTCCAAGGTATCGTGTTCGATATCGAAGTTTTCGATTTCGACGCTTTGAGCCTCGTCATTGATGACAAAGTGCTCGGCTTCATTATCGTCACCATACAGGAAGTGTACCTCGTCTTCATTGACTTCAGTGGTCGCCGTATCGCCACCGGCGGCTTCCGTCGCAGTGACCGCGGCATGCACATCCGACAGTTCCGATTCGGTCAATTCACGCGAAGACACCATAGTGACGTCATCGGCAATGGAACCGTCTTCCTGCAATTCAATACGATAGGTTCCGTCGCCATTGTCGAACACACCCGTGCCTTGCAAGCTGACGGAATTGTCCGCAGGCAAACCGTTAATGGTAACGTCCGATAAGGTTTCGGAACCGTCCTGATCGGTCAGACTCGCCGAGACGTCCAATGCATAGTGGTATGAAGTCGCTTCTCCGGAAGCGAAAGCACTGCTGTCACCGATGACCTCTCCATCTCCAAACAGAATGTTTTCAAAACCGTTCACTTTCCAGCGTAAGCCATCGACATTATTTTGATAGTCGGCCAAGGAATAATGGTCCAGAACCAAGGAATCGGTACCGGATTGACCGTAGATATAACCATTCAGTCGACCACCGACAAACAGGTAATCGTTCCCGCTGCCCATATCGATGGTACCTTTAACTTCATCACCGATGTAGACTCGGTCATTGCCCTCACCGGCATTGATGTAGTCGGAATCATCGCCGATATTCAGTTCATCATCGCCCGCACCAAGTTCAACCGTACCCGTGGCATCGTCTCCAATGTGGACTTGATCGTTGCCGCTGCCGGCATTGATGTAATCGGCGTCCCCGCGGATATCCAGCTGATCGTTCCCGCCTTCCAATTCAATGGTCGCGTTGGCGTCGTCACCAATCAGGACACGATCATCACCGTCGCCAGTGTTGATTCCACCATTGTCATCGTTGCCGATGTAAACGGCATCATCCCCACCCTCTGTTTTAATCCATTGGTTTGATTTATTCCCGATGTCGATTTGATCATTGGCATCCGAGAAATCTTTCCAATGATTATGGTTCGTAGTTGAGTAAGTCGGATTGGTAATGACATCCGATTTGCTATCAAACCCTTGCCAGACATTTTGGTTCGAAACCGGCTCCTGAACTTCAACCGCATCACCGATGTTCAATGACAGGTTCGGCGCGGAAGCCTGATCGTCAACATTGACGTCAATATTGACATTAAAGCTGACCGTCGCCCCATCTTCATCCTGCGCATTGACCGTAAAGGTTTTGACAACATCCGAATCAAATTCGGAAGCCGAAGCAGAGTAGGTATAGGTTCCGTTTGCAAAATCGACACTTAATTGACCATCGCCATCCAATGCAATGGTCTGTCCGTTTGCAAAGTCGGATGCGGTGTAAGTCACACCTCCAACACTGATGGACGTAAAGGACACATCACCTTCCTGATCCGTGACATTATCCGTCAGGTCACCGGTCACGGACAAAGTGGTTCCGGCAGGGGTTAATGCCTCATCCAGTTCGGATGCGTTTCGCACTTCAATGACCTCTGAAACATCGTTGCCGGCACCGGCTAAGGTTTCCAGGTAAGACAAGTCCGAAATACCATCACCTAAGGCCACGACATTCAAGCTGTCCACATACTGGCCGACGAAAGCATTCCAACCATCTTGCGCCCACGAGCTCAAGTAATCGTAATCGCCATCGCCGGACCGTTCAGTTGTCGGTTCGCCATCGGAGATAAAGTAGGCGACTGTTTGATCCGCTTGCGGTTCGGAATAATTATGATACGTCTCGTATACCGCGTCTTCGTAATTGGTGTAACCATTCGCATCCAAGCTTTCAATGACATTGATCGCTTCTTCCGCGGTCATCCAAACTTCACTTTGAGTATTGGTCTGCACTTCGCCAGACGAATTGAAGGTCACCAGTTTTACATTAACACTGCCTTGGCCATCATAAGCATTGATCATGTTTTCCAGTGCATCTTTCGCCAATTCAAGACGGTTATCACTGTCCATACTGCCGGAGATATCCAACGCAATCACGACATTTGTCGTAATCGATGTTGTCGTACTTCCGTCTCCAGAACCGGGGTTCAATGAAGCGGCTTCAAAGTCCATCTCAACCGTTTCATCATGGGCCACCGGCACATCATTAACCGGCAAGACATTGACGGTTACTGTTGCGGTATCCGTCCCGCCATTTCCATCACTGATGGTGTAATCAAACGATGCTGTTCCAAAGAAGTCCGGTGCCGGTGTAAAGGTCACGGAACCATCTCCGTTTAACACCACTTGGCCGTTTTGGGCATTACTGACATCCGTAATGGACAAGGTATCGCCATCGGCGTCCGAATCATTCGCCAACAATTGCTCTGGCGCAATCTCCAAAGTATTATCTTCAGCGACGATCAGTCCATCTGACGCATTTTCTGAAGACAGTAGACTGGACGGATCCAACGTCGAATAGGTATGACCACCATCCGAGCTTAACTCAGGCTGGAAGACATAGCTGCCGCCTTGATCCCACCAAATCATATCAATGGAGTGGTAACCGCTTTCCGTGATGGTGAAGGCGGCGTGCGTTTGAGTTGTCGAAGACTGGTTATAGTCGACTTCAGCCACCGCATTACCGTCAATCATGATCTGATAACCATCGTCGGCATTGACTTTAAAGTTGTAGGTGCCAGCTTCAAGATAAATCGATCCATACAAATGGATACCCGCATCTGACGTATTACCCGGATCGTTGCTCAAGCTATCAGCATCACTTCCCAGGAAAGTTTGCAGGTTGGTGCCACGCCCAACGTCGCCCGAACCATATTGGTAATCAATATTTTGGGCTTTAAAGGTCGCATCCGGCGTGTTGTTCTCAACCAACTCCCTAAACTGAGAAATATTGGACAACTGCGTATTGGTACCAAAGTATTCACCCTGTAGACCAAAGAACAAAGAAGATGAAATCGTACCGTCATCCTGGGCATCCGGAGCGGTGTTTTCGATTAGATCGTACGTTCGACTGCCTTCGCTCTCCACTTGGTTACCATATGCATCCGAAGAAAGCACATTTGCAGTGATCGTCAAGTCCGCATCAGCGACCAAATCGCTTCCGCTGACATCAATACTCCAACGCCCATCGCTGCCAACCGTTGTGGAATATTCCTGATCATTGACGGTAATGGTCACTTCATCACCGGCTTGGATGTCTCCACCATTGGCGGTTCCTGAAATAGGGACCATTTGAGTACTTTCATCCGTGTCCACTGCGTTGTCGCCGGTCACACTATCAATGGTGACCGTACCCGGCGTTGCTTCGGTATCAACACCATATACTTCCGTGGTACTGGCTGTGAAAGAATTACCGGCTGAATCTGTCGCAGTGACGACAGCTGTCAATTCCGGTATGATTTGATCAGTTTGGGCCAGAACAGAACCTGGAACATCAATGCTAAAGGTGTAGAAACCTTGGTTATTTGTGTCACTGGAAACCGTACCTTCGGCAATCATTTCTCCATCCAAATACAATTTGATTGGATCACCAGGCTTCGCATCCCATTTAACATAACCGATTACTGGAATATTCTGTGAAAGCTCCGACGAACTGATCACATTGTCGGGCGAAATAGTCAATACATCGATATGTGCCCAGGCCTGGGTATCAACGGTATGCGTTGAATTTCCAGTGGTCGTCACGCTGTTACCGGCCGCATCGTTCGATACCACATTAACGTCAAAAGCCGTATCGCTGGCCAAATCAGCACCACTCACATCGACATGCCAATTTCCGTCGCCATCGACACTGGTTGAATAATCGGTTCCATTAATCGTCATGAAGACCAGATCACCCGAACTGATGTCACCACCCGTTGCCGTACCCGAAACGGTGATGATCTGACCACTTTCGGTTGCATTCACCACATCATCGTCGGTAATGCTGTTCACCGTCACCACGCCGGCTTCAGCGACTGTATCGATTGTGACGGTTTGAGTCGTTACGGCTTCATTTCCATTCACATCGGTTGCCGTCACGGTTAACGTCTGCTCGCCATCCGGTAGCGCAGTGGTCGTTATAGAATAATTTCCATATTGGTCTGCCACACCCTGACCGACAACATTATCGGACGAATCTGTAATCACTACAGAGGCTCCTGATTCGGTCATCCCTGTAATCAAAGGCGTATTATCCTTCGTCAAATCGTCGGTAGAACTGTCACCTGTATCACTCGAAGCCGCTAAATCCGCTGTCACATCAATTTTATTTTGAAGTTCAAAATTTGTGTGCATAACAATATCATTAAAGTCTGCATCCCCTAAATTCAAATCTTCAATTGATATGGTCGTTCCGCCCTGTCCATCATTTTCCAAGATGAAATGATCTTTTCCATCTGGATTAAAAGACGGCGTATCATAGTAAACAGGTTGCGTCGTTTCAGCACCATCAATTAGCAATACAGGGGTATCGCCCGATACATCAAATGTAATCGTGCTATTTCCGCTAACGTCACTCGCCGCATTCGAAATGATAAAGAAACCGTACTCTTTACTTGGGTCCAAATCGGCCAAGTGAGTACCGCCTGTCATACCATTTTGGTTATCAATAACAACTGTTCCCTCTCCGACGGGGAGGCCATTTTCATCGACTTCAAAATAGCCAACAACATTATGGTAGCTGGCCGCTTCAGAAACATAGGTCAGATCATTGTTCAAACCTTCCACGTTAATGGTCAATGTTGCATCAGCTGTTGCCCCTTGATCGTCTGTAACCGTCACAGGAATAATAATCTGTTGTGTTTCACCCTGATCTAAATCGTCATAACTAGATGCATCAAAGGTATAAGAACCATCACTATTAAAAGTCAAACCTTCCACATCGGCAGTCGTGCTGAATGTTAGGTTCTCACCTAACGGTAGATCCACATCCGTCGCATCCATTTGCCCCGTAATCACAGCATCTTCATTTAACGTCACTGTGTCATCGACCGCCACCGGCATGTCGTTGTCTGGGGTGACC